>NZ_FNBL01000022.1 GCF_900102315.1 Celeribacter baekdonensis | reverse complement strand
GACAGTGTTCTCCGAAAAGTATGGCGTCAAATACCCAAAGGGTGTTGCTTGCCTGACCAAAGACCAAAACGCGATGCTCGCATTCTTCGACTTCCCGGCGGAACCATTGGGGCCACCTGCGCACGTCAAACCCCATTGAAAGCGTCTTCGCGACTGTTCGGCACAGAACAGGTCGCACCAAAGGCGCGCTGTCACAAAAGACCGAAAAGCTGATGGTCTTTACCCTCATTCAGGCTGCATCGAAAAAATGGCTGCGCCTCAAGGGCAGAAATCAGTTGCCAAAAGTCATCGAAGGAATCAAATTCAATAACGGTCTCGAAGTGACCAACGACGCCGAAAACCGCGCCGCCTGATGATGCGCGTCACCCAAATTCAACCATAGCTCGGCAGTGATCCACGTCCGACACCTGACCGCATTCGCAACCTGAGAGATCTGCTTGACGCAGGATGAGGTGTATATCGTGAGATCAAGTCATTTCAACGCGCTCCGAAAGTCCCTCATCATATGGTGAGGGAAAGGCGGTCCTGCTGATGTCATGGAGGTCCTGCTCGTATTTCTCGAGATCGGAGATTCTCCAACGCGTGCAGTTCGGGCCAACCTTGAGAGGTGCTGGAAAATGCTTGACCTTCTTGCGCCAACGCCAGATCGAGGCTTTGGACGTTCCATAACGTTCTCCGACCTGATCGACGGTCAAAAATTGGGGTTTTGCTTCTTGTTCAGGCTGCAATTTGAGGCTCCTATCTCAGTTAACTTTTTGATGCTTAGTCATACTGAGGAGCTTCGATAGTGTCGCACGGGAAGACCGAATATTTTTTGGGAGCAAGCAACGGTGCGCTGAACGCTCTGAGGAATATTCTCCTACGGATGCGATTATGTAGCCTAGAAAACATCATGCAAAATGTGCAGAATTCTCTGTCGGAAATAAACTGTTTATTTTTAAAAGTTTAAATGGTGCCCAGGGGCGGAATCGAACCACCGACACGAGGATTTTCAATTTTCCTTTGATGCTATGCAGAGTAGAGCACGCCGTTGCTTTCTGAACGATTTACCCAATGACATCAGACTGCTGGGTCCCGCATATCATTTCAGGACGAAGCGAAGTATATCGTTTCAACCCATGATTTCTTGCACCCATACGGCACCCCGCTGACCCCTTCACTAGTTTAATTTGTTGAAGAACGCATGGCCTTGGGCATAGTTCGACCGAAGTACATATTGGAGCATCAGACATGTTCACTGACTATCGGGCATATTGGAATTTCTCCAATAGAGTAAGGAATTCCAACCGCTATACACTTGATGATTCCAGTCTCGAGTTTGTGAGGGTATTTCGTGAAAGCGTCCATGAACGAGAGGAGACAATCCGTGGTGGATCAAAACTTGTTAGGGCCGTTCGAGACTATCAGGAAACTTATGGTGAATATGGAGAAGTCACAAACATCACCGGTGCAAGCGAAGAAAGGATTCTCCCCAAAAGGCAGTTCGCGTTTGATGGGCGCGCCAATCCAAGCGGCGTAGTTACCTTGTATTTGGCTTCCTCAAAGAAGACCGCAGTGTCTGAAGTCAGGCCTTGGGTTGGGGAAACGATCTCTATTGCATGGCTTGCTATCGTAAGAGACCTCCGCATCGTCAACCTCTCCATTGGCCACGGCAAAAACATATTTTCTGAACTGACCATGAGCGAGTTGACGGGAGACGCACCGATCTCACATGAAAAAGCGAACAGGTGCGTTTGGAACGATATCGATAGTGCGTTTTCCAAACCAACCACACGAACAGACACAGGTGCAGAGTACGCCCCGACACAGATTTTGGCCGAAGCAGTTAAATGCGAAGGCTTCGACGGCATTGTTTACAAAAGCTCATTTGGAGGAGAGCACGGCTACAACGTCGCTCTGTTCAACGTGGATGATGCAAAGGTCGAAAGGTGCAACGCGTTTTCAATCGACGACATTGAGATCAGCTTTAGCCAAGCAGGAAATCCGTGGGCAAAAAGGCAGGTGTGAGGTTTTTACGCCAATTTTTCTCTACGTCTTCGAGACTTACGTTTCGACTCAGGCGTTTTTTTGTACCATATGCGGAAAGCCCACTTGATGCGCTCGACGGATTTGACGTCACCCAGAGAGTCAAGAAAAGTCAGATCTTCACTACATTCAGTTTCGACCATCTTTTCAAGTTTCGCGACCACATCCTTCGGTAGAAAGTTGGCTATCGTTTCGTACTGCGCCTCGGTGCGGTGTTTCGGAATGGTCAATAAGATCAGCGATACGAACACTTGCCTGTCTGGGTTGGTGGCTAGAGTCTTTGTGGCTTGCATCAAGCGGTCCTCAGGTGCGACCAACGCTGTCAGCATGCAAAGCCAGATGCAGACTTCGGGGCCAACCGAAGCAAGCTTGTCGTCGTCGACCAGATCCAAATTTCCACTGTCGAAGCTGTCAGACTCGAAAAATAAGGCACGTGCAACCAACTCTTGAAATGTCGGTCGGCCTTCACCAATCGCAATTTTTACAAGCTTCGCCTGACGTGCCACTGCTCCATGCCGTGCCATGGTACGAAGCAATTGCAAACGAACATCATAGTTCTTTGTTGCTCGTAGGGACTTCACTAGCTCTTGATACACTTCGTCTGAAAGAGACGGTTGTTCGCGAAGCAACTCGATTGCGCTTTCTGCAATTGGAAAGGAAACGTTTTCCTCGTAATGCTGGTGATGATCTGGCGTCCACGTGTCATATGAGAGCTGGATGAGCGTTGGAATATGAGAGCGATCTTGCTTTTCCGTGAGCATTTCGACAAGACGTCTTCGCACCAGGCTGCTTGCGTCACGATGAGTTTCGAGAAGGAGAGCGGGCAACGCATCGGTTGACGAAGCAAAGACCGCATTCATTGCCTCTATACGAACTCTGGCAAAGTCGTGCTGCAATCCAAGGTCGACCAAACTGTTGGCTGCAATCGTCGTGGCCAGCTGCATCGCTTGGGTTGCGATGTCGATGTTTCCTTCGTCCACCTCTAGCGTTGCAGAAAGTATGTTCGTCAATCTGCCTTCAACGTTTTGTCCACATTGGGTCAAAGTCCGAGAAACAGCTAGGTTGAGGCTGTGATGTGTGTCTTCGGGGATTGATGCCAGCAATTCACGGCATGGTGCCGAAATGCCGATACCGTTGTCTTCGAGCAATGCTGAAATGGCGTCTTTTTTGTTTTGCTCAAGCTCGCTTGTGAGCTTGCTGAAGTCTAAGTCCGAAACCTCGCCCTCTCTTTTTTCATCGTCCAAACAAGTTTGCACATCGAGGGCCAATTCAAGTAGCCGTTGTGGCTTCAAATCCGATGATGCTGAGAATGCCCCTTCTATCAACAAAGGCGCGTGCCTTAGGGCAGCACGAGAAGCACTCACACGCGCATCGTCGTTTTCAGAACCGGTGATAACTCGTTCTTGCAACAAGCTCTCTAGAGCTGGGTCATAGTGTTTCTCGAGAAGCTCCCAGAAATCGCTTTCGTATCGACCGCACTTGGTAAGTTCATAGAGGGCTAATAACTCTGCTGCACAAGGAGGATGGTCGCTTTTCTGCGCTACGTGGACCCATTCCCAGATAAACCCCCGAATGTTTTGGTGATCCTTCAAAAGCGACCATTCATCACGCTCTCGAAGTAACACTATGTAGGCGCGTAGTATCTCACTCGCAGTGTAACCGTCCTCACCCATGCTTTCCCAATAGTGGTCAATCGCTTCATCATCGTAGTCGCGATTGAAAAGCGGGAGCAGCTTTTCCCTGTTTTGACTAGTTCGCTGCTCGTCGAAAAACTGCGCCGCTTCGGTGAAGACTTGAGCGAACGCCTCAGCGTCTACCAGCGCACCATCAATCAGGACATCTGCGTTGGGATTGTAGCCATGGCCGATAATTTTTTGGAGCGCTCGCAAAAATGATGGGGTCAAATTTAATGATAGCTTTCCGATTGCTTCGTGGAAGCTTCCTTGAAATGAACCATTTCTGAAAGGTGCAATCCTAGTAATAAAGGCGTCGCAAATGGCATGCGTATGAGGTTCTCCAGACACCCACTCATACCAGTCATCCGACTTCTTGGGTTCTTTCCATGAAGTCATGTTGAACCATTGCTTGTCGATGGGGCTCTCCTCGAGCCAACGAGCAAGCTCAGCTACAGCACATTTCTGAGACCCAGCTTTGGCCGCAGTAGAGAGGTCATCGCCAAATGTGCTATCTAGGGCGGCGAGACGGATCGTGAGCCAATCATCAATGCGCTGCTGGGTCGGGGGCGTTATTTTGGAATTTGTCAACTTGGTTGAACGAAGCGCGGCAACAATCTGGGCTGCCGTTTCTGTGCCCCAATCCGTTTGACTATGTTCGTCGATCCCGACCAATGCATTGAGAAGGAAACTCAGAGTACGTGAGGCCGCAATCGGCTTGTTCAGCATTGCTTGTTCGAGGCCAGCTTCCACGCGAGGGTGCGCAACAGTAAATTCTGTCTTGTCTTGGCGAAAGTTCCCCCCTGCAACTAGAAAGCTCGCGAGGCCAGATAGTCGATCTTCCAATTTTGGGACCGTCTGACTGAGATAATACTCGATTTCCCCAAGGGCATTAAACGTCAGTTTTTTTCTCACCTTCAGCAATGCCCAGAGTACTGCGGCCCCTTCCCAAATCTCTTGTCCGTCAATAGCAAGAACTAGTGCGCTTTCGATGGACTGCTTTCGCGCATCATCAATGCACCGATGCATGTAGGTGGCTTCACTTTCGTTTTCGTCAGGCCCGAGGCCCAATGCACCGAAGAAGCGATCCAGTTCGAGCGGGAGAGTTAGGTTTTTGATAACTGTTGATCGATACTTGAGTGCCGATACCTGTTCCGATCTAGGTAACCCCCCAAGCCTCAAGTCGAATAGCCTGCCTCTTTCGTTGGCTCGGTAATGCCCTGCAAGAAGTTCACCCACAAAACGCTGATCAAGCGACGTCAAGTTTGCGCTTTTTATCACGTCGCTGCGGCTGGTAATCACGAACATTCGGTCAGGTGACGCAGACCCAAGGAATTCATTTAGGGCGTCATTCCAAGGTAGGCTGCCTGGCTCGGCCCGGTACCTTCCCCAAGGGTCTTCGATTTCAAAGACAACTGACCCTATGGTTTTGTCATCTCTAAGACGTTCTGGACCACCTTCAATTTTTACATGTGTAATTCCCGCATTTTCTTCACGAAGTGTCGCGATTAAAGCCTTCGCAGCTGTGGTTTTGCCCGTTCCTGACGGTCCTGTGAGGACAATCGCATTCCTTTCTTTCAGTTGGGCCAGAAGGTCGTCCCAATTGGCAGGGTGCACAAACTGACTAAGGTCTTTTGAGACACCATCATAACCCCCATGTGCTTCGACGATGCCAATGATCTCTTGCCGCGTCCAAACACCGGCCTGAGCACCTTTCATGCGTATTAATGCGCCCTCTTCCAACTGTTTAATGCATGCTTGGACGCCACTGCGCGGCACACGGAACCGCTCTGTTAGCCGGTCGACTATGCGATGCTCCACCTTTTCCTGATCGAGACTGTTCCAGACGGCGACGCGACCATCGGCTCCATTGGGTAAAGCGCCCCTGAGCGTCGGGGGCATCGGCTTCAGTTGGCTCCACTGCGTCGGGCCACTTACTGACAGTTTTCGGGCGACGCCATCGAGGTCCGCTGATGTCACGAGCAAGTAGTGTGCATCAGCGTCTTTTAGCATTTCTTTCGCCGGTTTCCGCCTTTTGCCGTGAGCAAGCAAAGATTTTATTTCATTGATTTTCCAAGGCCCGGTGCTTCGTAGTTTGCACTGCACAATCAATTTTTTTGTTCTCACCTTGAAGCCTTGCGTCAGTGCGCAGACTTCACCAGTCAATTCTGTGTAGAGATCTTCTTCGCTCGCAGGTTCAAGAGTGATTTGATCCGTTTGCTGCTTGTTCGCCAAAAGGTCTAACGCGAAAAGAACGGATACTTTTAGCTGATACCAATACCCATCAAGTGAAGATTGCGCGCTGGTCGTTGTTTCTGTTTCTGTTTCTGTTTCTGTTTCTGGTTCGCAATTCGACATGGAGGAACTCTCTTTGAGGGCACGTGCAAGTTGACCGATCTTGCTGGTATCAGCAATGACATCATCACACCCAGCTGTCGTACTTGGCCGGTTTTCTGTGCGACCACAGAGCAGCCAAAGCGAGGCCCGCCTCTCTACCTAACGCACGCATTCTGCCAAACTCTATCTCAGTTTGTTGCTGTTCCTACCAAACCATACCCTGACACGCGGATTCTGGGTGTCTTACGATGTCTGCATGAAACAGATGCTGACAACCAAATCGCTCGACGCGATGCCCCCCGCGACCATCAAACGGTACGAGGTCCGCGACCAGAAAGTAAACGGCCTGCATGTGCGTGTGTCGACCACAGGTGCCAAGGTGTTCTACACGTTGGTCCGACCGAACGGTTCGCGCAGACGCGTTAAAATCGGCCCCTATCCTGTGGTCTCCCTAGCCGACGCCAGACGCCGCGCGATGGAAATCGCCCGTGATGTCGAGTTGGGCGAGTTCGAAAAGGCCCCTGAGGTTTCAGAGGTATCGACCGAAACACTGGGTGAGATGATCCCCAAGTTCATCGAGCTTCATGCCAAGCCCAACACCAAGGACTGGAAGCGCACCGAAAGTGTTCTGCACAAGTTCGATGGTTTGAAGGATCGGCCCATCGACCAGATCAAGCGGCAGGATGTCAGCAAAGTGCTGGACGGCATCATCGCCAACGGCACGCCGACACGGGCAAATCGGGCGCTCTCAGCGATCAAAAAGCTCATGAACTGGTGCATCATGCGCGGCGACATCGAAACGTCGCCTGTGGCTCTCCTCAGACCGCCTACGCGTGAGGTTCAGCGTGATCGCGTGCTGAGCGATGCCGAAATTCGCGCGATATGGCAGCACAGCGATGCGGAGGGCTACCCATTCGGCCCCTTCCTCAAGCTCCTACTGATAACCGGGCAGCGCCGGAGCGAAGTCGCGGGGATGCGGTGGTCCGAACTCAACCTTGATGAGGGTATCTGGGAACTCCCAGCCAACCGTGTGAAAAACGCTCGCCTACACATAGTACCGTTGCCCGATCAGGCCTTGGACATCCTCCGTGGACTGCACAGGTTCCTCGACAGCGACTTCGTGTTCACGACGACTGGGCGTTCTGCGATATCTGGGTTCGGACGCCTAAAGGAACGCCTCGATACCGCTCTGCCAGAGGGAACGCTTGACTGGCGCTTCCACGACTTCCGTCGCACGGCCTCGACAGGCATGGCGAAGCTTGGCGTGATGCCCCATGTGATCGACGCCGTGACCAACCACAAATCAGGAGTCGTCTCAGGCGTCGGCGCAACCTACAATCGCTACACGTATTTCAACGAGAAGCGTGAGGCGCTGGCACAGTGGGCAGCGCACATCGGCGAAATTTTGAGAGGGTGACGACTTGCCAGTAAACGATTTCGACAAGAGCCCATTCGTCGGCCTCCGTGAAGCTTTTGAAATCGTGGGAAAGGCTTCGCTGGGAGACGCTTGGCACAAAAGCGTTTTTGAGAAGGATGCCCCAAATCACAAGGTCGTGCTAACACGTTTACGCAACATTCTCAGGTCTGGCGATGTCGCCGCGCATTGGCACACGTCTGACCACGAGGTTTCTGGCCAACTTCAGCCCGTCGAGGTCGATCACGAATACTTTTCGATCCGTCTGCATGAAGACACCAAGTTCCATGCTGGCGTCAACGAGCCCGTGCTATGCAGAGTCCACGCTAAACAACTCCAAAGCTGCTTGCTTGATCTGGATGACTCTCAGCCAAGCTTCACATCTGCCGCTGAGAAAAAATGCCATGAGTGGTTCGTCGATTTGATTTCCAAGACTGAACAAGCGCGGCTGAGTGTCAACGAAACCGAAAAGGTGGCCAGAGAAAAGTTTCAGAACGTTTCAGGTGCTGGCATCAAGCGCGCGCGCCTTGCTGCCGTCAAGCAGACCGGGAAGCACGATATTTTCCGCTCGGGCCGACCCAAAATAAATCAATGACCTAACTGGTTTTCGCCGTCTATTTCGCGATCTGCGCCACTGCTATTTCACTCTCAGACGTCACTTAGAGAATGCGCATTCTCCTTCCCCCAACCGAGAAGGAGCCACAAATGGCAAAGTTCGCCACAAGCACCAACAAGATTCTCTTGTCGAGAGATGATCTGAAAGAACTAGGAATTTGGCAGTCGAATTCCACACTGATCCGACTTGAACAAGCTGGCCGTTTTCCCGTGCGCATTCGCCTTTCGGGTGCTTGCGTGTGCTGGGATCGCGAAGAGGTTTTGTCTTGGATTGAAGCTCGCAAGGCTGAACGCGCCTCGTGGACTTATGCGGATGCGAGGTAAGCCCTTATGGAACCTACCCACACGCGTACGTATTGCTCACGTTGCCTGAGAGTTTTGGGCATCAAGAATAGTCCGGAACACCTGAAGCGCCTTGAGGCTAGAGGCATATTTCCCCCTCGGATTGGCCCGTCCACATGGGACGCTGACGCAGTCGACCGGTGGTATTTGCTCACTACAGGTATGCATCCTCCTATCCTCATCTGCAGAAGCTGACACCAGCGACGGTGGGGCGGTAATCGCCCCTCCACCCCCGAACACAACGCAGACGAACGTGCCGCGCATTTTGCACGCGCCATAGAGCTGCGTGCACAGAAAGAGAAGAATATGACAACTCCCATAGATGACTACTTGACGCCCACGCTTTGGCAAGACGGGTGGCCGGACCGCTCGACCATGAAGGAGCAGGATGAGTTCCTGTTCGCGATCTGGGGACCACAGGTGCAGGATTACACTGAGACCTTTGGCTCCCTTTGCTTTCGCAAGAAGGGGTCGTCCAGAATGGTTCAAGAGTTCGTCCAACTTGCCGATGACATGAACTTTGTCGGCATCTTGCGAAAATACAACCGGCACAACTGGGATCAGTTTTTCAGCCCCAACACCTTCATCGAGAAAAACCGCCTCCTCAGCAGCGTGTCTCAAACGTGTTGGTGGGGGTGGTGTGACGTTGATGCTGCTGACCCCTTTTCATTCAGGCCTGCCCCCTCAGTCGTTTGGCAGACATCGCCGGGACACACGCAGGCTCTATGGTTCTGGGATAACCCCCACACGCCCGATGAGGCTGCGGCATTTTCGATGGCTCTCACGAAGCGGCACGGGGGAGACAGCGGCGGCAGTGCGGCCAACAAACTTCTTAGGTTGCCCGGCTCATTCAACCACAAGCCCAAATATGCCAAGCCGTTCATTCCGCTCTTAAAATGCGACCTCACGCCGATAAAGGCGCGGCCAAAACTTCTTCGCGGCCAAAAAAGAAAGAAAACAGCCAAAGTCGAGGAGCGCGGGCTAAACCCGTATGCACATGACAGAATGGACGTATGGAGACGATACCGTCGAAAGCTGGATGCGTCGGCAAGCTCGTTGATCAGGCACAACTCAGTTCGTGCCTCTGATCGGTCAGGTCGAGTTTTCGCGATGGCGGCTGGCCTCTTCGAGGCCGGTGCATCGTTGGACGAAATTGCCAGCGTCATTTGGACCAGTCCATATTTTCGTGAGAAGCACGGCGACAACGTGAAGCGCCTAGAGCGCGAGATTTACACGATCATCGCGAAGGTGGAGGACGCCGAATGACTTCTAAGAAAAAAGAACTCTTCATCGATCTGGACACCATTGACCCAAAAGAGGTGGTCTGGCTCTGGGAGCCGTTCATCCCGTTCAGCATGATCACCATCATGGAGGGCGACCCCGGCGTGGGTAAATCCTTCCTCGCCATGCAACTCGCGGTTCAGGTCAGCATCGGCGGCGAACTCCCAGATGGACAAAAGGTCGGGCGTGGTCGCGTGCTTTACCTGAGCGCCGAGGATGATGCAGCCTACACGATCCGGCCGCGCATCGATGCGATGGGGGGCGACCCGTCGCGAATTCGCGTGCAGGGTGATTTCCTGTCGCTCGACGAGAAGGGGCTGAATGCCCTAATGCGCGAAGTGAAGCGCAAGCCACCGGACCTTCTGATCCTTGACCCCTTGTTCGCCTACATTCCGGCAGGGCAGGATATCTACAAGCCCAATGTGATCCGGCAGCTTTTGTCTTTCCTAAAAGACATAGCGGAGGCTGGTGAAACGGCCGTGGTGATCATTCGGCACCTGACGAAGGCCAAGCACAGCAAGGCCATATATCAGGGGGGTGGTTCCATGGATGTGATCGGCGCGGCGAGATCGGCGTTTCTGGTGTGCGAACACCCCAACGACAGTTCGACCAAGCTGATTGTGCACATCAAGCACAATATTGCCGTTCGCGGGCAAACGCAGAGCTATGAAATCGTCGGAGAAGATGGCGGCTGGGCATCCCTCAATTGGCTGGGGCCGTCAGACATCACGATTGACGACTTGATTTCTTCCGAAGGCGCTCCGCGAATGTCGGCGCTGGACGAAGCGACCCAGTTTCTGCGCGTGTTTCTCAAGAACGGGTCAGAGCCATCTACCAAGGTCGAAAAGGAGGCTGCCACACGGGACATCTCCCCCAAGACCTTGGAGCGGGCTTACAAAGCTTTGGGCGTTTTGTCGAAGAAGAAGGGAAAGAGCTGGTTTCGCGCATTACCCGACGAAGAATGACCACAGGTAGGATATGAAGTGCGCCAAGAACGCCAACATCGCCATCGATGATTTTGGCGCATTTCACTCTTCAAGTTCGCCCCGATGACGCGTGACGCCCTTGACGTTCTTGACGTTCTTGAAATCGGCTAGGGGCCGAAAACCTCGGAAGTATGCATGACCCCTTGTCAGCCCAAAGGGCCTGCGCCAATAAAAAAAGCGCCTTCCCCCATGCCCAGTGGTCACATCTTGCCTTGGCCTCGTCGGGATCGCGCAGACACACCCGAGACCGACACGCGGACTATTGATCAGGCTGTTGGAGGTGAGGCGGAACCAAATATCTGAGTCTTTTCAAGTGGCTCGTGTTGGCGACCGTCTGCAATCACTGATTTGGGTGCCGTGGGGGTGGGTTTACTCATCGGCTGGAGTGTCCACGGCGTCATTCTTGCACCCATCCCTTGCGATGGTAGTGGCGCAGCACGATGGCGCGATTGAACAGGGGGAAGCCGACCCACAGGCCGTTCGCCGTGATCAGCGACAAGATGGCCCACAGGAATATGCCCTTGAACGCATAGTAGAATGGGCCGAACAGCAGGCACCAAAGGCGATGCCAATTGCCGAGGATTGTTTTCTCCTGTCCGTTGAAGCTCCAAGTTGCGCGAATGACCATTTCGATCTCCTTTCACTGATTGCAGTCGCAACAGCGCAATAAGATTGGGCGTGGGCAGTCGTCAGGGTATTTCCCGGTGCGGAAGCCGTCTGCGCAGCGTGCAGGGGCCAGCGTCAAGCTTGGTATGGCGTCGGGCTGGATATGTCGCGAATGCCGGTCAAACGTCCTGCTGGCTCAATACAACGCGGCCACGCGCGCCTATCGCTGCATATGCCGGAGCTTGGTTAGGGTTCCTTGAAAGCGCTGCGAGGGTCCCATACATCGACAAAAGCAGCTTCTCCGGCTCTGGTCGAAGACCAAACATCAGGGCGTGTCGGGAACAACGGTGTTGGCTGCAACCGCCTGACATAAGGCCGACGGCTAACCTGTATCCGCATCCTGTTGAGGAGGTCACCTCCGCCCTCAGGAGCGGATCCATGAGGAGAAGTACTGAACGCATTTTGCTTTGGGCAGTAGCTGTCGCCGGAAACATTGACAGCGTCTGGAGCCTTACGGAGAGGATCATTCAGATCCTTTCTGCCTTAATGTAAATGCACCAAAGGTCGCCGGGCTTCTTTCATGAGGTCCGGCGATTTTTGTTGGATGGCTAGAGGCAATGTCTGGCTGTCAACAACCAAGCCCCGAACTCCGTGATTGAGAACCTTTGATGGCACGGCCACGGGAGCGCTTGGCCGGGCCTAGGGTTGTCCCTGACATGGCTGCTCATCTCGTCTTATCGATCTGCATCAGCAACTTAGGAGATCGAAAATGGCTGACATCATCACCCTGAAGACGCTCTGTGAAGAACTGAAGATTGACCCGCGCGAGGCCCGCGAACGCCTGCGCGCAGCGGCCAGCGACGCCAAGGCGAGCCCCGAACTGGCGAAAGCGAGGAAGCCGCGCACCCCGTGGCAATGGGTGAAGGGGTCAGCTGCCGAGAAGGAGGCACGCAAAACCCTCAGCGCTATGAAGTAACTGACGACTTGCACAACATGTGGTATCTGCGCATTGTCAGACTGAACGAAATCAACCTGCGCAGGTACTACTTGTCAGTTTTTCAATTAAATGAAATTTACACTCCTCCGAACGGCCAGCCTACCGTAGATGTCGTATTTATGCATGGTTTAGGAGATGCTTTCGAAAGCTGTTGGGAAAACCCATCCGGTAGTTCTGGCGATGTCTGGCCCGTGTGGTTGTCAGAGGCCTTTCCGGGAATTTCGATTTGGGGTTTGGACTACCCGACATCAAAATATAGCGCACTTCTGAACGGACCCGACCTTTCTCTCCTTACTGTGGCGGCGAGCCTGTCCGAACTATTGCGTGCAAAGAAGATTGGCAGAAGGCCACTGGTTCTAGTTTGTCACAGCCTCGGTGGTGTGATCGCTAAGGCGATGCTCCGCGCTTGCGAAAGCTCAACCACCCCCCCAAAGAAAGCAATCTTCGACAACTGCAAGGGGGTAGTCTTCCTTGCTAGTCCACACTCTGGATCGCCATTGGCGTCAATCTTGTCACTGATCCCTGGTGTCGCGTCAAAACAGACGAAGGAACTTGAGAAGGCCGGCGCCTTGTTGGTGGACTTGAACACATGGTACAAAAATAAAGCGCCCACGGCAGGAGTAAGATCCTGCGCTTTCTATGAAACGATGAACACTAACGGCGCTATGGTCGTCGATGCAGGCTCTGCCAACCCGGGCGTTCCGGATTGTGACCCCATCCCAATTGATGCAAACCATCGCGACATTTGCAAATTTGGTCATAAGGATGAATTTGGCTACTTGTGCATCAGAAATTTTCTTGAGGAGCTCTTTGATTTGGAGAGTTTGGACGTTGATGGCCAAGTCTCTGTCGATGACCTTGAATACTACATAGGTACCGTGAAGGGTGATCGGCTTTCGCTAGCTGAAAAGCTCGAAAAGGGTGGAAAGTGCGATCAAGAAATTGACGAGGCCGAGGCTGAGAAAGAACGAATCCATAAAATGGTAAGGCGAAATGCTATTTCCGGCAGCGCTCGCCAAAAATACCGGCAGTTTCTGAGCGAAGTTCTCACGCTTTTCCGGGTACACATAGCGCCTCTCATTCGTTCGGGTGCAGACGAAGTCATGGTGAACACGGCCATTCACTCGAAGGTACTAGCGCCGCTCAGTGAAAAGCAGGCATCGAATGACTTGTTCAATATCGCTGACATTCACAGCGCAATCTACTATTTGACCGGCAACTGTCACATAAATTGGACCAAGCCAAATGATTAGAATTTGGCATCCAATGAGAGATCCTCACCATTGCAGTTT
Organism: Celeribacter baekdonensis; assembly: GCF_900102315.1. Lineage (GTDB taxonomy): Bacteria > Pseudomonadota > Alphaproteobacteria > Rhodobacterales > Rhodobacteraceae > Celeribacter > Celeribacter baekdonensis. Next base: position 27,594 of record NZ_FNBL01000022.1, on the reverse strand, counting down.
TCGAATGATGGCGTTGCGCTTGGCGACTACGAGGCAATTATCTGTTCCGAGAGCATCTCTTCTCGATACGTTCCTACTGTTCCCAGAGTACTTGCATGAAATTCAGTACAAAGGCTTTGGGTCACTTCGGTCATCGCTACGAGACCTTGAGATTCCGAAGCCGAGTGATAGTTTTGTTAGTCTTCCAGATATTCGAACGGTGTTTCGCGAGTTGCAAGTATTCCAAAAAGCAGCGCTACGCCAATTGGTGGCAAAGAACATACTATCAGCGGACGCATTCAAGGAGGGGAAGCTCACGTTGTCTTCAAAAGGTATTCCCGACGAGTTGAAACAAGTTTTGCAAGCGTTTGTATCCGAAAACTCGCGCCAACTCTGGTTTATCACTGACGAGCTGAGTGAAATACCCTTGGATGGCCCAACCGGTTTGCTCCGGCGCGCAAATTTGGAGTTGGGAGGGAGGTTTAGATAATGTCGTCTATCCTCAAACTTAATCGCTTGATTGTAATGAAAGGCGGTCAGCGAGCCTATGATCAGAAGTTTCACGCTGGCTTGAACATCATTCACGGGTCTAATGGATCGGGCAAATCGTCGATCTTAGATTTCATATTCTTTGCCTTGGGCGGAAACTTGACCAAGTGGAAACCCGTGGCCCAAAGGTGTGACACCGTATTCGCTGAGGTTTCAGCCAACGGAACCAAACTCTCCCTTCGAAGAGACGTATCAACCGACAGCAATCGGCCCATGTTCGTCTATTTCGGAGAATTGCAGGATGGTCTTGAAGCCGCAGCAGACGGTTGGCAGAGGTATCCCTACGCACGGAACGATCATTCCAAGACGTTCAGTCAGGTCTTGTTCAAGGCCCTTGGTCTTCCGGAGATACCGGGAGACGAGGGTTCGAACATCACGATGCATCAGATTCTAAGACTGATGTACGTAGATCAGAACACACCATTCCAACGCATTTTCCGAAGCGAAGACTTTGATCCCCGTGACACCAGGGAAGCTGTATCCGAGCTGCTTTGTGGGATCGGTAATAACGAGCTTTACTCGAAGCGCATTGCTTTTCGGGAGAGCAGAAAGACAGAAAGTGACCTCAGCACAAAGCTCACAAATTTACTGCGAGCCACGGCGCATCTAGGCGAGAATTTTAATGATGGCGCATTTGAAGTCGAGAGGAAAAATCTATCACAGCGAAGAGAGATGCTACAAAAGGAGATTGAAGACCTCCATAGTGCAGACGTTGACAGTTCGCAAATGGCAAGATCGGCTGAGATTGAGCGTAGAAAGCTCTATGAGAACATCACCAAAGTGCGTGATAGGTTGGTGGGTGTAGAGCGTGAAATTGCGTCTTTGGAATTCGAAATCTCGGATAGCAATCATTTTGTTGGGCACCTTGAGCAACTCCTAAAAGAATTCGATAGAACCGCAGCAACATACATGGCGATTGGAGAAGTTCCCTTTGAGCTTTGCCCTGCGTGCCTACAACCGCTGACCGATACGTCCGACCACCAATGCCACCTATGCAAAGAAGAGCTTCCAAAAGAGGAAAAAGACACGAAGCTTTTTGAACTCAGAATGGACATCGAAGGACAAATCTCTGAGAGCTTACGCCTACAAGAAAGGCGTATGGACAAGTTAAACACTCTCAAAAAGGAAGCTACCCGCCTAAAGACAAGTATGTCGCGCCAGATGAAGCAATTCGATGAAGTCAGAAATGCTTCCATCGACGGGCGAACCGCGCTGATTTCAGAAAAGAGCCGGGAAGTTGGAAGGACAGATTCCCGATTGGATGAGTTGAGCAAGCTGTCTGACCTCAGGCAACAGATCAACGAGGTCAAAGAAGCAAAAGAGGCCGCATCTAACGCGGTAGAAAAGCTAAGAAACGAAATTGAGGCACTGGGGCTGGCTCGAGACAAGCGCCGGCGGCAGGTGAAGACCCGAATTTCTGAACAAACAAAGCGCGTTCTGGAGATGGACCTCGAAGAACACAATGATTTTGAAGAGCTCGAAAATTTTGACTTCAGCTTCGAGGACGACTGGTTTGCGATCAACGGTGATCCAAACATCACGACAAGCGCGAGTGGTATGGTTGTAGTAAAAAATAGCCTTTTCATAGGCTTGCTCCTGTCGTCACTACAGGATCAGCAAATGAGATATCCGAGAATGCTCTTGCTCGACAACGTGGAAGACAAGGGTATGGTCGGCGACCGAGTTCGAAACTTCCAAAAGGTCATTGCGGATCTCATGGATGACGAAAGCCAACCACACCAGATCATTTTAACGACCTCGACGCTCAATCCCGAACTGGAGCGCGAGGACTACATCGTTGGACCTGAGTACACCAAAGAAAATAGAACTCTCAATATTCAGACTGGCGCCTTCCGGTCCTGACCTACGGAGCAGGGAACGTTTGCCCTTCGCTTGGTCTTGCCTGATGCCTTCTCATAACCACATCCGAGCGCCATTCCGCAGTGACAGCTTATGGACATCCCCCAATGTGTCGCAGACACCCAATCAGCACCCAGCAGCGTGGTAAGCAAACGGGAAGTCACCCGAGCACAGTTCGAGACATTGAATTTGTTTGTTTAAATGGTGCCCAGGGGCGGAATCGAACCACCGACACGAGGATTTTCAATCCACTGCTCTACCCCTGAGCTACCCGGGCACCGGAGAACGACATGTCGTTCGGGTAGCGGGTTTCTAGTCGGAGGGGGCGGGACTGTCCAGAGGGAAAGTGAAGTTTCTAAAGCGTCTCTTTAAAAAACTGACTCTCGGATTTTGCTCTCTGTGCGTGCCACGGGGATCAGCGACTCAGACCGCACCATATCCCTGCCTTAGCGCAAAGATGGCAGGCATTAGTGAGGCTTTTTGGCCTCATCCGCCTCAGAGCTCCGCAGCATCTCTTCCAAGGCTTCGGCAATTTCTTCCGGGTCTTCTTCGCGTCCTGAGGGCACGGCATATGTGCCATTCATCCAGCGGCCAAGGTCGATATCGGCGCAGCGTTTGGAACAAAAGGGGCGGTATTTGGCGACCGCCTCGGCTTTGCAGACCGGGCAGCTCATGAAAGCACCTGTGTCAGCGGCACGCGGGTGCGCTTTTTTTGGATTTCGAAATGGCCCAGCGGCGTCCATCCGGCCAAAACCGTGTCATTGCCATCGGATTTGAACGCGGCTTTGAGCGCCTGCTCGAACGGAAGGCGGTCTTTTTTGGCCATCGGGGCCAAATCAATGGTGATTTGCCCGGCCAGCCCGCGCAGACGAAGCTGTCGCGGCAGGTCGCGCGCAAGGGCGATATTGGCTTTCGTGCCCGCCGCCGGAGAAAAATCGCCGCCGGTGTTCACGTCAATCGCGACCAGCGCACGGGTCGGTTCGATATAGGCCGACGCGCCGGATTTGAGCGGCACGCGCGGGTCAAGCGCCGCGTCGATCAATTCGTGCACGCCGTGGTTGTTGAACGCCTGTTCACTGTCGTCAAACACATCAACCTCGGGCCAATCACGCCAGGCGACCTCCCAGGCATCCGGGCCATCGACCAGCAATTCGGGAGCGCCGGGCAGATCGGCCAGAACGGCTTCGGCCAGCGCCCGCATGGCGGCGATGTCGTCGGCCACGGACTCGTCCGTCGCGCCTTCACAGGCGGAGCGCAGGATCAGGCCGAGCGTCTCATCCGCACCGTCCATGCCCTCAAAGGCCAGTTCATGCAGGCGGATCAGCGCGTCGTCATCCGCAATCTGACGCGAGATGTTCAGGCCGGGGGCCTCTGGGGTGATGATCGCATATTTCGATTTGAACAACAGCCGGGTCAGCACTGGCACGGCCTTGCCGGGTTCTGCAATGTGGCTGACCTGAACCAACATCGGCGCGCCGGGTTTGAGGCCCTTGTTGCCGCGCAGATAGGCCTGTTCGCCATTCGGCAGGTCCAACAACGCGCCGCCCATGCCCTTTAAAGACCGCCCGCCTTTGGCGCGAAAAATTGCACCGGGGGCAGGGGGGGCATCTTCGCCCGCATCGACAATCAGGTCTTCCAACCGACCGTCCACAATCCATGCGGCGGCCTTTTGTCCGTTGATCTCGCCAAGCGCAATCACACTGCCAATCATCGCGGGTCTCCATAAACGGGATAGCCCGCCGTCATCAAAAGGGTTGCGGTTTCCGCCACGGGCAGGCCCATCACGGCCGAATAGCTGCCTTGAATCCACGGGATAAACGCGCCCGCAGGCCCCTGAATGGCATAGCCGCCCGCTTTGCCGCGCCAATCACCACTATTGAGGTAGCTGTTCAACTCGACATCGGACAGGCGCTTCATTTTCACGGTGGTGACCACATCGGCCTCCCACACGCGATCGCCATAGGCCACAGCCACAGCGGTGATCACCTTGTGGCGTCGCCCGGACATGGCCAAAAGAAATTCGGCGCATTGTTTCTCATCAACGGGTTTGCCCATGATCCGCCGCCCAAGGGCCACGGTGGTGTCGGCGCAAAGCACGATCTCGTCCTCGGCACGCGGCACCGCCATTGCCTTTTCCCGGGCCATGCGCGCGCAATAGGGGCGCGGCAATTCGGCCTTGTGTGGGTCTTCGTCAATGTCGGGGGAGCGCACGTCAAAGGGGACAAGCCCCAGCTGCGCCAGAAGCTCTTTCCGGCGCGGGCTGGCTGAACCGAGGATCAGTTTCATAGGGGACCCGTTGAACCCGCGTTCAACGGAAACGGTAATTGATCCGACCTTTGGTCAGATCGTAGGGGGTCATTTCGACCTGAACTTTGTCGCCTGCGAGAACGCGGATGCGGTTCTTGCGCATTTTGCCTGCCGTGTGAGCGATGATCGTATGGCCGTTTTCCAGCTCGACCAGGAATGTCGCGTTCGGCAGGAGTTCCTTAACGACACCGGGAAATTCGAGCATTTCTTCCTTGGCCATGTTCACTCCATAGTTGTTCCACCCGTCAGTATACGGGCGACGCAGTAAATGCGCCTTTAACCGCCGCTTTTCAAGGTGGATTTCGCGTTATTTCAGCACAAGGGGGGCACAATCCCACGTCAAAGCGATGGATTCGCTCTCTGGCCAGTGTTCTGGGACACTGACATGTGTCACTTTGCGCCCCGCACCGAGTCGGTGCTCCAGCCCGTCCAAAATGGCAAACCCCGGTGCATTGCGCGGACCATGGGCCAAAACGCCATCATCGGGTGCGCCGACATCGGGGGCACAAAACACCCGCGCCTGACCCAGATTGACGTCGATCACCTCGCAGTGTTTGATTTCACCGACCAAAGGTGCCATCGCCACCAGACATTGTCCCTCAAGCGCACGGGCACGGCAACCGATTTCAACCCGGCTTGCTCCCTGTTCGGTGTCGGTACAGGACGGGACCAAAAGGATCTCTGCCCCCGCCTCGACATATCTGTGCGCCAAGAGCGGGAATTCACTGTCATAACAAATCAACACGGCGATTTTGCCAAAGCGTGTGTCGATCACCGGACCGGGGCGACCTGCGGCCATGTTGAGGGCGCGTTCATAGGGGGTGGGCATGTGTTTTTCGATGAAAACTTCGCCTTCGGGGGCGCAAAACAGCGCGCGATTGACAAAGCTGTCGTGTGAGGCGGCAAAGCCCGATCCACCCAAAATTGTCGTCCCGGTCTCTGCGACCAACGCCCTGATACCGTCGCAATAGTGCGCGAAATGATCCGCCCCCCGGCGCATCCAGCCCCGTGCGTTCAATGACACATCGCCGTAAAACGCCGCTTCCAACGCGGCATATTCGGGGAAGATCACCAATGTGTCGCGGTCTGCCTTGATCTCTTTCAGAGCCGCGCGATACCGCGCCAGCCAAAGGTCCGGGGTGTCATGCCATGCGGGCGCCCAAGTCGCAGCGATCAATCTCATAGGGCTTTTCCCCAAAATTGTAGCCGCTTTTGTGTCGATTGCGCCTGATCCACATCTTTCCAGTCAAACTGCGCCACGACGCCGGGCAGGGGCGCATAGCCGCGTCCACGCCAAAACGCATCATGGCTGCGCGCGCCTTTGGGACGTAGCGGGTGATCGTCTGGGCGGATCACCGAGCAAAAGGCCGAAGTGGCAAAGCCCAGATCGCGGGCATGGGATTCTCGCGCATCAAAGAATCTGTGCCCCGCACCTTGGCCACGGTAGGCGTCCAAAAGCACAGATTCGGCGCAATAAAACACCTGATCCAAGGGCAGATCGGTGGGTGCAAAGGCATTTGCGAAATCATCGGCGTGATCCATCAAAGGCGACCCGGTGGAGGCCCCGACCAGACGATCGCCGTCAAACGCCGCAACCAAAATGGCGCGCGGATTGCCGACATAGCTGGCCATGTAGCTGCGCTCATAGGCCAGAGAGCCGTCATAAAGATAGGGCCAGTCGCGAAACACCGTGATCCGCAGCCGCGCCAAATCGTCCAAAGCCGCCGTCACATCCGGTCCGCGCAGGGTGCGGTAAGTGAGGCTCATGACACTTGCTCGACCCAATCGGCGGCGTTGTAATAGACGGAAATTCGGGCGATTTTACCGTTTTTGAGGCTGAAGAACGCGCCCGCAGGCAGCTCATAGGTCTGACCATGCGCCTCCGGGCAGCCCTCTGCGGTTTTGAGATATGTGCCCAAAACCCGGAATTCTGCGGCGGCGCGTGTGCCATCCTCAGAGGCAAAGAGCACCATGTCGGTGAGACGCTCGCAATAGGCGGTGTCCATCACGTCAAGAAATGCCGCAAAGGCCGCTTTGCCCGTCTCCGTGCCCCCTTGGTTGATGTGATGAGCCACATCGTCGGTGAGGCAATCAAGCATTCCGGCGTGATCCTGCGTGGCGAAAGCGGCGTAATAGCGGGTCAACAGCGCAAGGGTGGCGTCTTGTGCGGCAGTCATGGGAGAGGTCCTTTAGGAGGTTTGGGCTGGGCCAAATCGGGCCAGCATCCGAGCGATGATTTGATCGCGGGCTTGGCGGTAGGCGTCAAGTTTGGCCTCGCGGGTTTCGCCGATGCCCGTGGGGTCCATGATCGGCCAATATTCGACGTCCAGGTGGTAAAACCGGGTCAGTTCAAGCGCTTGTCTTTGGGAGGCGGGAGAGAGCGCGATCACCAGATCATAGGAGGAAATGTCATCGCCCCAGTCTTTGAGGTCATCAAAGGAGCGCGCCCGATGGCGGTGCAATTCGACCCCGATTTCATCACAGACCGCAACGGAAAACCCGTCAACCTCAAGATCGGAATGCACCCCCGCCGATTGAACATAGACGGCACCGGGATAAAATTTCTTCATCAAGCCCTCCGCCATAGGCGAACGGACCGCGTTGTGATCGCAACAGAACAAAACCGAATGAGGGAGGTCTGTCACCATGCTGCCTATCCCCAGTGCAAAACGCAAATCAGGGTGAACAGGCGTCGCGCCGTGTCGATATCGACCTCGGCCTTGCCCTCAAGTCGCTCTTGCAACACCCGCGCGCCTTCGTTGTGAATGCCGCGCCGGGCCATGTCGATGGCCTCGATTTGGCTGGGGGGCATTTTCTTGACTGCGTCGAAATAGCTTTCGCAAATCTGGAAATAATCTTTGACCACCTGCCGAAACGGGCCAAGCGAGAGGTGAAATTCGGCCGCCTTATCGCCGCTCTGTGAGGTCAGATCAAACACCAGACGGCGTTCGCGAATGGCCAAAAGCAAGTTGAACGGGCCTGTGGGCACCGTCCGGTCTTCGCGGGCGGGCAGGGCAAAGCTGTTGTCTTCCAACAAATCGAAAATCGCGACTTTGCGTTCTTGTTCGATCTCGGGTGTCGGTGGGGCGAGCCCGGCCTCGTCGATCTCCACAGATAAAAGTTTACTCATTGCCACCCTCATTCAACCGATCAAGCCGCGCTTGCACCGACAATCCGTGTGCCTCAAGGCTCTCAGACGTTGCCAACCGCACCGCCGCCGGGCCAATCGCCGCCAAAGCCGCCGGGGACATCTTGGCCAAGGTTGTGCGTTTGAGAAAGTCCAAAACAGATAAGCCCGACGAAAACCGCGCCGAACGCGCCGTGGGCAGGACGTGATTTGGCCCGCCAACATAGTCGCCGATGGCCTCAGGCGTGAATGCGCCCAAGAAAATCGCACCCGCATGGGTGACTTTGGCGGACAAAGCATCCGGGTCTTCGACGCAGAGTTCGAGGTGTTCGGGGGCAAAGCGGTCGGAGAGCTGAGCTGCCTCATCCAAATCGCGCGTGGTGATCACCACGCCAAAATCCTCCCATGATTTGCCCGCAATTTTGCGCCGCGCCAGAGTCTCAAGCCGCTTTTCAACGGCGTCAGTGACGGACTGGGCGAATTTGGCATCATCAGTGATCAGGATCGCTTGCGCGCTTTCATCATGTTCGGCCTGTGACAGCAGATCGACCGCGATCCAGTCGGGGTCGTTGTGTTTGTCGGCGATGACAAGGATCTCGGACGGTCCGGCGATCATGTCGATGCCGACCTTGCCAAACACCCGGCGTTTGGCGGCGGCGACAAAGGCATTGCCCGGTCCGGTGATTTTGTCGACGGGCGGGATGGTTTTGGTGCCATAGGCCAGCGCTGCAATCGCCTGTGCGCCGCCAATGCGGTAAATCTCGTCAACACCGGCGATGCGCGCGGCCATCAGGACCAAAGGATTCACCACGCCATCCGGGGTTGGCACGGTGATGCACAGACGTGGCACGCCCGCGACCTTGGCAGGGATCGCGTTCATCAAGACCGAAGACGGGTAAGAGGCCACGCCGCCCGGCACGTAAAGCCCCGCCGCTGACACGGCCGACCAGCGCCAGCCCAAAGTGGCCCCGTCCGGGTCGGTCCAAAGCGCATTGTCGGGCATTTGACGGACGTGATAGGCGCGGATGCGCTCGGCGGCGAGTTCCAAAGCGGTCTTGTCCGCAGGGGAGACCTGCGCACAATAGCGCGCGATCTCATCGTCAGAAAAGCGCATTGTCTCTGGCGTCAGATCGAGTCGATCAAACTTGGCCGTCAGCTCCAACACCGCCGCATCGCCGCGCGCGCGCACATCGGCAATGATCCCGGCCACGATGTCATCCACATCGGGGCTGTCCTCGCGCTTCATCGTCAAAACGGCGGCAAAGCGGGTCTCAAAGTCGGGGTCCGTGGTGGACAGGAACTGGGGCATGTCGGTCTCCTTCGAAACACGGCATACCCCGGCTTGCTCGGCGGCTCAAGCGGCTCTGGCAGAGCCAGCGTGTGTTGCAGGGCGGCCTATGCGCAAGTGGCTGCCCCGCGCTCACTGTCAATAGCGGTAGGTGTCTTTCACAAAGTAGAGCTCGAACTCCGCTTTGCCTTTCGGGGAAGGCACATCGGTGACAATGCAATTGGCCGGATCTCCGACATGCTCAACCTTTTGTTTCTGATTTTTCAGTTTGGAGAAGAAAGTCAAATTTCTGGCGATCACCTCGCCGTTGAGTTTGATCCGAGCGTCCTTCATGGCCATTTCCGTCAGTTCATAGGCAAGACTTCCGCCTGAGCTGGAATAGCCACCGCAAATGGCGATGAGACCATCATTGTTGTAAACTTCCCAACGCACCAACGTCGTGCCGCGTGGGTCCCATGTGATGGTGTACATGCCGAAATCTTTGTCGATGGCGACCGAACCGCCGCTACCAGCAGACTGAGCGGGGAGTGTTGTTGCCATGAGAGAAAGCGCACAGCTGCAGGCCAAAAGAAACTGTTTCATGAAAGATCTTTCTATAGTTGGTATGAAATAAGGGTCGCTAAACCGGTTTTAAAATGCGTGATCGTCGTAATTGAGATCAGCTGTCGTGGGTCGGAACCTTATGTGAGGGTGCGATATAGGGGCGTGTGACGTCTTTAAGTGTGACGTCAATCGTTTCGATGTCCAGCGCAATTTGACCGTCGCCGGCGAGTGTGACCTCAACGCAACCCGTGCCGTCCGGGCCGGCGATAAAGGCGATGTTCAGGAGCGACAGAACCATGTCTTTGTCCGTCGTCGAGATGCCAGAGGACCGCGCCGTCATCACATCGTCAAACACCAAAACAGCTTGGACTCGTTCCACCGGGCGACCGCGTTTGGCGGCCGTCTCGACGTCTTCCCAGCGAAAGCGGTTGATCAACATGGCAAAGCGGCGCTGGGTCGCGTCATAGGAAATCTCGCCCATCGGCACGATGGCATCCTGTGCCAGCGCTGAAATCACGGTCAGGTCTTCTGCATCTAGGGCCTTGAGATAAATCGGCTCTTCGCCGCCGTCTTCAAACCGGGCGTCTTCGACCATGGGATTTCCTTTACGCTTTGATCCGCTCGATATGAGCACCAATGCCGGACAGTTTTTTCTCAACGAATTCATAGCCACGGTCCAAGTGATAGACCCGGCTGACCACGGTTTCGCCCTCGGCGGCCAGACCCGCCAAGATCAGAGAAACCGAGGCGCGCAGGTCGGTCGCCATCACTTGTGCGCCTTTGAGGCGTTCAACCCCGTGCACCGTGGCATGACCGCCGTGGACCTCGATCTGTGCGCCCATACGGATCAATTCGGGGGCGTGCATAAAGCGGTTTTCAAAGATGGTTTCTTCCAACACCGATGTGCCCGTTGCGGTGCACAACAGTGCCATCATTTGCGCCTGAAGGTCGGTCGGAAAGCCGGGGAAGGGTTCGGTTGTCACATTGACGGCCTTGACCCGGTCGCCTGTGCGTTTGACGGTCAGGCCGCGTGGGGTTTCTGTCACCTCGATGCCTGCTTCGTTCAATTTGGTGACAAAGCTTTCGACCAAGGACAGTTTGCCACCCAAACAGGTCACTTCACCACCACAGATCGCGGGTGCCAACATAAACGTGCCCAATTCGATCCGGTCGGTCACCACCGGATGGGTCGCACCATGCAAACGATCCACACCCTGAATTTCGATCCGGTCCGTGCCTTCGCCTTCAATCTGCGCGCCCATTTTTTTCAGACAGGCAACAAGATCGACGATCTCCGGTTCACGCGCGGCATTTTCCAACACGGATGTGCCCTTGGCCAAAGTGGCGGCCATGACGAAATTCTCGGTCGCGCCCACGGAGGGAAAGCGCATTTTATGCACCGCGCCCTTTAAGCCGCCTCGGGTTTTGGCATGGAGATAGCCGTCTTTTAATTCGATCTCTGCGCCAAGCGCTTCAAGTGCCGTGGTGTGCAAATCCATCGGGCGCGCACCAATCGCGCAGCCGCCGGGGAGCGACACAATCGCATGACCCAGACGCGCCAAGAGTGGGCCCAGAACCAAATTGGAGGCGCGCATTTTGCGTACGATTTCGTAATCCGCCACCGGGTTGGGTGTGGCGTGCGACGACATGGTCAACACCTTGCCCTCTTGCAGGCCGCTGATTTCGACCCCTAGGGAGGTCAAAAGCGCGGTCATGGTTTTGATGTCCGACAGGCGCGGCGCATTGGTCAGCGTCAGCGGCTCCTCAGACAAAAGAGTGGCGGGCATGAGGGTCAGACAGGCGTTTTTCGCCCCCGCAATCTCAATATCCCCAGTCACCGGCCCATTGCCGCGCACCAAAATCGAATCCATGCCGCCTCACTCGTCTTTATTGTCCGTACCCTCGGAAGTGCTGCGCGCGCGGCTTTGGGCCTTGCGCCGGGCAAGGTTCGCCTTCAGCGCCGCCTTGAGGCGCTCTTCGCGGCCTTTGGGCGCGGGTTTGCCGCTTTTCCGGGTGGGATCGGATTTGTTTTCCATGGGGTTTCATGTAGCCAAAGCGCGCTGTCACGTCCAGCCTTTGCACGCCCTTGCGTCCTTTGTGGTCTGTTTCCCGCGCACGCCGTTTTGCATGCGGCATCAGAAACTTCGCCCAAGGTCAAATTTTTCACGAAATTGCGCTTGCGCCGCCGCGCGATCACGTCTAATTAGCCGCCCACGGTGAGGGGCTTTTGCCCAGCCGATCGGCGCTGCTGTAGCTCAGAGGTAGAGCACTCCCTTGGTAAGGGAGAGGTCGAGAGTTCAATTCTCTCCAGCAGCACCATTTTCAAAAGATTGTCTGAGTTGAGTGAGATCGCTTTGGTTCAAAAGGCCTCTTCGCATACAGATCAACCAGGATGTGCGTTTAAGCGCTGATTGGTTCTATTGATGGACTGTAGGCGATGTGCGAGGAACTGCGGGCTTTGTCCGGCATAAGGGGCCTTGCTGACAACGTAGACTTGGCCCAAAACGGATGTTTGGGCGACCTTGCGGTGAGGTGACATCAACATTTGTCAGTGTGTGGTTCGAGGCACCGTGACGCAGCTTCTAACTGTGACGCAACAAACTGTGGCGCAACTCTAAGGGTGTTGAGCCAGCCTTAAAGGCGCTCACGTAATTATTCTCTGAAACAGCGATTCAGGCGGTGGCGAGATCTTTGTGGTGGTCGCAGTCCTGATTTGATGTCGCTGGCGCGCGGGCATAGAGAACGGCCGCGGCGCAAAGCAATGTGAGCGATCCGACCACGGCATAGGTGATCAGTGCTGCCCAAATGGGCATCCCAAACGCCAAGCCCAGCCCCGTCATGAGGGCTGCAACTAAGGATGAGAAAAGGATAAGTCCAACAACCATGGGTTTGCCTTTCATGAGGCCCTTTTGTTCGGGCTTTGATCGCAATGAGATCACGCTAATCAGCGATCTGGGCACAATCATGGCGTATAAAGGGTTGAAATTCGGTTAACTCGATATGATTTGACTCAAATTTTTAGGGTTTTCAGGCGTTTCGTGCCGTCGCCCTGTGAATAACACGCAAAAAAGCCCGGCACTGGCCGGGCTTTTGAGGTTTGGAGTTTACTCGGCCCATTCCCACGGGTTGGTGAAGCGCCCCAAGACTTGTGACACCGTTGCCTCCTCGGATTTGGCTTTCGGATCAACCTGCGCCACAAGGCCACGCTTTTTGTCATCGACCACATGGATCACCCGAGCCGAAAGTCCTGCCGCCTCAAGCGCGCCATTGTAAATCCGCGTGATTGCACGTTTGCGCAGGTCCGGTTTGAATACTTTGCCAACAGCGGTTTTCGGCAACTCGTCCAGAATTTCGATGTGTTTCGGGATCGCGGCGCGTTCGTGGATATGGACCTTGGCATAGGCCATCAAGGCCTCGGGCGTCACATTCGCACCATCGACCAGTTCGACATAGGCACAAGGAATTTCGCCCGCATGTGCGTCGGGTTGGCCAATCGCGCCAACAAAGCCGACCGCCTCATGCCCGGCCAAGGCTTCTTCGATTTCGGCGGGGTCAATGTTGTGGCCGCCGCGGATGATCAAATCCTTGGCACGCCCGGTGATCCAGATATAGCCATCGGCATCGATCCGGCCCAAATCGCCCGTGCGCAGATAGACGTCATGGTGGAACAGGTCGTGGTTCTTGTCTTGCTCTGTATAGGTCGACCCGGGGAACACGCCGGGGCTGTCGATACAAATCTCGCCCACCTCGTCGACATCGCATTCCACCGGGCCTTCGGCGGTATGGCGCAGGATTTTGACATCTGTGTGCGGGAAAGGAATGCCGACAGAGCCGATTTTCTTTCTCCCGCCGATCGGGTTTACGGCCACAAGACAGGTTGCTTCGGTCAGGCCATAGCCCTCGATGATCTCGACACCCGCCGCCGCTTCAAACCGTTTGTACAGTTCAACCGGCAAAGGCGCGGAACCTGAAAAGGCGATTTTGACGGTGGAAATATCGGCATCGACTTTGCGCTGCATCATCGCCGAAATCGCGGTCGGGACGGTGATGATAAACGAGATTTTCCAGCGTTCGCAGAGTTTCCAGAAATTGTCGAACACGCCTTCGCCGCGATAGCCCGCAGGGGTTGGATAGACCCCATGCGCGCCAGATGTGATCTGGGACATCACGATCACCTGACAGGCGAAGACGTGAAACAGGGGCAGGGGGCACATGATGTTGTCTTGTTCGGTGAACAACAAACGGCTGCCGAGCCAACCATTGTAGATCATGCCCGAGTATTTGTGTTGCGCGACTTTTGGCATCCCTGTGGTGCCGCCGGTGTGGAAATAGGCCGCCACGCGGTCGGCTTTGCTGTCCTCAAAGGTCAACCGATCGGCTGGATATTTGGCCAACTCCGCAGTGAAATCCAAGAGATCGGCGTGATGCGCCACGGCGGTTGGATTTTTGGGGCGAATAAAGGGGACGATCCATTTTTTCGGCGGCGTGAGATAATGCAAAAGATCGACTTCAAGCACCGTGTTCACATTGGGGGCATGGCGCACCGCCTCGGCCACTTTTTGGGCCACGTCGGTCTTTGGAAAGGCCTTGAGCGTCACCACAATTTTGGCGTTGGTTTCGCGCAAAATCGCGGCGATCTGTTCCGGTTCCAACAACGGGTTGATCGGGTTCACGATCCCGGCCACCATCCCGCCCAAAAAGGTGACGACGGTTTCGTTGGCGTTGGGTAGAATATACGCCACAACATCGGTTTCGCCGATGCCAAGGGCGCGGAACATATTGGCGGCCTGAACCATCTTTTGCTGGGTTTCGCGCCAACTCATCGTCTCCGCCTTGTCTTTTGGACCGGAGGTGATTTGATAGGAAAACGCGGGACGGTCGGCGAATTTCTCGGCCGTTTTCGTCACCCGCTCATAGATGGTCACGGGCTCGCCACGGGCCTCCCATTCCATCTCGGCCTCAATTGCATTGCGCGCCTCAAGCGAACTAAAGTCCTGCGGCATCGTCTCCTCCCCTTCTCCTCCGGGTCCAAGCCCGGATGTCTTCCTCGACGGCCATGATGCGGGGAAACAGGAGCGTGCGCAAGACGCCGCCCATGGCCTGCAACGCAGCGTCATCGTTTATTCATCAGACCTTGCGCAGGCTCGACGCAACGTCAGTTTGTGGCCGTGCCCGGTGTGAACGCTGGACGGCAAGGATGTGCGCGACTAGGTTGCCTGCACTCAAAGCGCCACAGGGGAGAGGTATGATGCAACAGGTTGTGATCAGTGGGACCGGGGTGTTTACGCCGCCCTATGCCATTTCGAACGACGAACTCGTCGCCTCCTTTAACGCCTATGTTGAGCTTTATAATGCCGAAAACGCCGATGCCATTGCGGCGGGAACGGTGGAGGCCAAGGCGCCGTCTTCGTCGGCGTTCATCACCGCCGCTTCGGGCATCGAATCCCGCTACGTGATGGACAAAGAGGGGGTTTTGGACCCGACCCGGATGTGCCCGCGCTATGCGCCGCGCGCGGATGACGCGCTGTCCATGATGGCGGAAATGGCATTGGACGCGGCGACCAAAGCGCTCGATATGGCGGGGGTTGCCGCCGCTGACATCGACCTGATCATCTGTGCCGCCTCCAACATGGAACGGGCCTATCCGGCAATGGGCGTTGAAATTCAACAGGTTTTGGGTGCGGGCGGCTTTGCCTTTGACATGAATGTTGCCTGTTCTTCGGCCACGTTTGGGATACAGGCGGCGTCCGATATGATCCGCGCGGGCTCTGTGAAACGGGCACTGGTGATCAGCCCTGAAATCACCTCCGGGCATTTGGAATGGCGGGATCGCGATTGTCATTTCATCTTTGGCGATGTTGCCACTGCCGTGGTGCTTGAGGCTGCGGAGGTGGCGCAAAAGCCGCTGTTCAAACTTCTCTCGACCCGCTGTGCAACGCAGTTCTCCAACAACATTCGCAACAACATGGGTTTTTTGCGCCGGGCGCATGATCAAATGGACGACCGCCGCGACATGCAGTTCATGCAAAACGGCCGCAAAGTGTTCAAAGAGGTGCTGCCTTTGGTGTCACACCATATTGCGCAGCATATGGAGGAGGAGGGCCTTGATGCGACCGCGCTCAAGCGCCTTTGGTTGCATCAGGCCAATAAGGCGATGAATGATTACATTGGCAAAAAGGTTCTGGGCCGGGTGCCGGAGCCGGGCGAGCAACCCAATATTTTGCAAGACTATGCCAACACCTCATCGGCGGGGTCGATCATTGCCTTTGCCAAACATTCGGATGGCATGGCGGCTGGCGATCTGGGGCTGATCTGTTCGTTTGGCGCGGGCTATTCTGTTGGCTCTGTGGTGGTGGAAAAGGTCTAAGACCGTTTTCGGTTCTCCTCCTGCTCTGCCGTCTGGTCTTTGGTTGCTTTGGGTTTGGTGAGGCGAAACCCCTCGGCCCAAAGTTCGCAAATCATCAAAGTGGCCTCTTCGAAACAGCGTGATGACAGGTCTTGCAGGTCGGGTTCGTGCCACCCCGCCAGGTCGGCGGCGATGGTGGTCAGGGCAAAGACGGCTTGCAGCGGGTCAGGTGGATTTGGACCAGATAAAAGCCCGCGCACCACAGTGCCCGGGTTTTGGCGGTCAAACACCAGTTGCTGAATGATTGTTTCCTCCAGCTTGTCCTGATCTTCACTCGTACCCACTGCCTGTGGCCCGATTCCTCGTAAATACCTGATAAGATTAACAGCAGGGTGTGACACGGGCCAAGACATTGTTTCCAACATAGAAACAATGTGCAGCCCAAAATGCAAAATTAGGCACATTAATCTCGTGTGACAGCGATAAGGGCCGCGGGGATGTGCCTGGGCTTATTACGATGAGGCATGAAAGGCACCCAAAGGGGCACCTTTCATGACGCTCAAAGTCGATATGCTCAAAGCCGGTGTGAGCGCGCGGCTTAGGCCTGCGGAATGATCAACATCTGGCCCGGATAGATTTTGTCCGGGTGCGACAGCATCGGTTTGTTGGCTTCAAAGATTTCGGTGTAACGGCTGCCGTTGCCAAGGGTTGTGGCGGCGATGGCCCAAAGCGTGTCGCCCTTTTTCACTTCGTGAAACACCGGATCGGCACCCGCAATCGTGTCTTCGACCGAGGCGATGCCTTCGATGTTGCCCGCGGCCATGATGATTTTCTCTTTGGCTTCCTGAGACAGAGCGGTGCCGCCCAAGACAACCTTGTCGCCATCCACGGCCACGTCGATGCCATCAGCCTGAAGGCCAAGTGCCGCGATTTCTGCCAACAGGTCATCCGCGTTCGGCTTGTCTTCTTCTTTCTTAAAGACCTTCTTGCCGGCGCCTTTTACAAAATTCCAGATCCCCATACCCAACTCCTATGTTTCAGGTGGTTTCACCAAGTATCAGCGCTTCGTGACAAAATGAAAACGGGAAATCTGCGTGTTATTCCCCGTTGGTGAATTGCAACTTGGCCAAGCGCGCATAAAGCCCGCCTTCGGCCACCAAAGCCTCATGGGTGCCGGTGGCAACGATCTGACCATCTTCGAACACCAAAATGCGGCTGGCCTTTTTCACTGTCGCCAAACGGTGCGCCACGATCAAGGTGGTGCGGGTGCGGGCCATGTCTTCGACCGCTTTTTGCACCGCTTGTTCACTCTCGGAATCAAGCGCAGAGGTGGCTTCGTCCAACAACAGGATCGGCGCATCGCGCAGGATGGCGCGGGCGATGGCGACGCGTTGCTTTTGCCCGCCCGACAACATGATACCGCGCTCGCCCAGATAACTGTCGTAGCCTTCGGGCAGTTTGGCGATGAAATCGTCCGCGGCTGCGGCTTTGGCGGCGGTGATGACTTGTTCCATCGTGGCGTCAGGACGGCCAAAGCGGATGTTGTCTGCGGCAGAGGCGGCAAAGATCACCGGGTCTTGTGGTACAAGTGCGAGATGTTGGCGAAAGTCAGAGCGCAGCATCTCATTGATCGGCAGGCCGTCGATGGAGATCACGCCCTGTTGCGGATCATAAAACCGTTGAAGTAGCTGAATAATGGTCGATTTCCCGGCTCCCGACGGACCCACGAGTGCCACGGTTTCTCCCGGTTTGATGTCAAAGGAGACACCATCCAAAGCGGGGCTGTTGGGGCGAGACGGATAAAAGAACCGCACCTTGTCAAAGGAAATCGCGCCTTTGGCCGGGGTCGGGAAGGGTTTCGGATCGACCGGATCGTGCACCGGATCGTTGGAGGAGAGCAGTTCGATCAGCCGCTCGGTCGCGCCCGCCGCGCGCTGCAATTCGCCCCAAATTTCAGACAAGGCCCCGGAGGCCCCGGCGACCATGATGGCGTAGATCACGAATTGCACCAGCTCGCCGATGGACATGACATCATTGCGCACATCGCGCGCGCCGATCCATAGCACGCCGACCACGCCGGAAAAGATCAGCGCAATGACGATCACGGTCATCACGGCGCGGGTTTTGATCCGTGTGTGGGCGGCGGTGAAGCTTTTCTCTGTAACCTCATCAAAACGGGCGGCCTGTGGGGCTTCGGCGGTGAAGGATTGCACCGTTTGTGCCGACAGCAGCGCCTCAGATGCGGTGCCTGACGAAGACGCGATCCAGTCCTGGTTTTCGCGCGACAGCACCCGCAAGCGGCGACCCAGGACGATGATTGGGATGATCACAACGGGGACGATCAACAGGACAAGCCCGGTGAGTTTGGCCGAAGTGAACAGCATCAGGGCCAAGCCGCCGATCATGATCAAAGCGTTGCGCAGCGCGACAGAGATCGACGAGCCGATGACCGAGAGGATCAAAGTGGTGTCGGTGGTGATCCTTGAGAGCACCTCGCCGGTCATGATCTTTTCATAAAACGCCGGTGACATGCGGATCATCCGGTCAAACACGGATTTGCGGATGTCGGCAACCACGCGTTCACCCAAACGGGTGACAAGATAATAGCGCATCCCGGTGCCCAGGGCCAAAAGCCCGGCGATCATCAAGGCCGCGCCAAAATATTTGTCCAAAAGCAATCCTCCCGCCTCTTGGAAGCCATCGACCACACGGCGCACGGCGACGGGCAGGATCAGGGAAATACAGGCGGTGAGCACGAGGGCAGCGAAGGCAGCGCTCATCAGGCGCTTATAGGGTTTGATAAAGGGCCAAAGCTCGGCGAGCGCGCCAACCCGTTTCGATTTTTCGCGCTCTGCGGCGTCCGTAAGGGTGCGGTCAGCGGCCATGCTTTATCCTTTTGTCCCGTGACTGTCGTGGGGGTCGTTTTGACAGATAGACCTCCGCGTCGGGCCACGCAACCGCTGCAACACGTGGAAAAGGGCGACGATAGTGTGAGGTTCGACAAGGACGATGATGTGAGGGCCGACAATGGTGTGAGATATGCGGAGTTTGCGGATATATCGGACAAAAGCCGATACATCAGCCGGGCTATCGGGTTGCATCACAAGGTGTGATGTGTTCGTTTAGGGCCACGCTCCGCCGCCTCGTGCCTCGGGGCCTCTATATATGAGTGTGTCACGAGAGTGTTTTGTACACATTATATATAGGGGCGTGCTCTGGGTGCTCTTTAATGGGTTACGAACGGCAAGCGCGGAGAAATCGCCCAATTCGGGGTGGTGGCCGGTCCGAGGGACGCGTTCGTTCGCGTCTGGCCGGGGAACACACACGAAGTAAGCGGGGGTCCCCCTTATGACTAAAACTAAATTTTTTGCGGCCAGTGTATTGGCACTCGGCACCATGGCTGGCGGCGCTTTCGCGGCTGAGGACTGTGGTGATCTCAAAGTGGCAGAGTTCAACTGGGCGTCTGGCGAGCTGATGGCCAACGTGGATGCCATCATCCTTGAAGAAGGCTTTGGCTGTGACGTTGAACTGGTCAATGGCGGCACCAACACGTTGTTTGCCTCGATGAATGAAAAAGGCGAACCGCAGATCGCGCCCGAGCTTTGGACCAATGCGGTGCGCGAGCCTTTGGCGAAAGCGGTCGAAGACGGTCGCATGATCAAACTGCTTGATGGCCCGATCACGGGTCTGGGCGAGGGCTGGTGGGTG
Source organism: Celeribacter baekdonensis (assembly GCF_900102315.1). Classification (GTDB taxonomy): domain Bacteria; phylum Pseudomonadota; class Alphaproteobacteria; order Rhodobacterales; family Rhodobacteraceae; genus Celeribacter; species Celeribacter baekdonensis. The sequence continues at coordinate 7,887 of NZ_FNBL01000022.1, read as the reverse complement.
ACACCGTCTTTTGCCGCCGAACACCCGGAACTCGATACGGTTGAAAAGCTGATCGAACACCCGGAGCTTTTCCCCTACTCTGAGGACAAAAGCAAAGGTGCCTTTATGGGCTGCCCGGCGGGGTGGGGCTGTCAGCCCGCCAATGCCAATATGTTCCGTGCCTTTGACATGGAAGAAAAAGGCTGGGTTCTGGTCGATCCGGGCTCTGCCGCAGGCCTCGAAGGCTCCATCGCGAAAGGGGCCGAGCGTGAACAGCCGTGGTTCGGTTACTACTGGAACCCGACCGCTGTGATCGGCAAATACAAGCTGGTGCCTTTGGCGTTTGAAACCGAATGGGCCGGATCTGAGAACTGGGACGGATGTATCGTGAAATCCGAATCCGAGTGTATGGATCCGAAACCGTCGAGCTGGACCAAATCCGAAGTGTCGACGGTTGTCACCGCCGATGTGTCGGACATTGCGCCGGAGAGCGTTCTCACCTATCTCAAATCCCGCGTTTTCCCCGGTGAGGTGATGAACGAGATGTTGGTTTACATGACCGACAACCAAGCGATTGGTGAAGATGCCGCTTATGAGTTCCTCGCCAAGCATGAAGAGGTGTGGACCCAGTGGGTGACCCCTGAGGTTGCCGAAAAGGTCAAGGACGCGCTTTAAGCCCGCGTTTTAAGGATTCCGAGGGCCTGCAACTTGGTTGCGGGCCCTTCTTCCATATATAAGGAACACACATATGCTGGAGTTTTTAACAGAATTCCCCTCTCTTGGCCGACAGGATTTGTCGTCATTCAAGCAGGGGATTGATGAAGGATTTCGCACCTTTTCGCGCGCCAATGGCGAGGCGATCGAGGCCTTCTTCAATCCCCTTCTTCAATTCCTCATCTGGTTTGAGGATGTTTTAACCGGCGCGCCATGGCCGCTGGTCATTTTTGTGATCGCAGCACTGACATGGTTTGGTGCGCGCAGTTGGAAAATCACCACGGGTGCTGTCATCTCGCTTTTGCTCATCGGCATCTTTGGGATGTGGGAAGACACCATGTCCACTTTGGCGATGATCACGGTGGCCACATCTTTATGCGTGGCGTTGGGCATTCCCATCGGCGTTTTGATGTCGCGCAGTGACAGGGCGCAATCGCTTGTCACCCCGATCCTTGATGTGATGCAGACGATCCCGTCTTTCGTTTATCTCATTCCGGTGGTCATGCTTTTGGGGATCGGCAAGGTGCCGGGGCTGATCGCCGTGTGCATCTATGCCATTCCGCCCATCGTGCGTTTGACCAATCTGGGCATTCGTTTGGTGGACCGCGATGTGATGGAGGCGGCGGAGGCCTTTGGCGCGTCCAGCCGCGAGAAACTCTTTGGCGTACAAATCCCCTTGGCGCTGCCAAATATTTTTGCCGGGGTGAACCAGACGATCATGATGGCGCTGTCCATGGTGGTGATCGCGTCGATGATTGGCGTGCGTGGCCTTGGCACACAGGTGCTGCGTGCCATTGGCAACCAATATCTTGCCTTGGGCCTGATGAATGGCCTCGCCATTGTCGCTTTGGCGATTATTTTCGACCGCGTCAGCCAGACTTACGGCAAGCGCTTGCAAGCATATCGGGAGACGGGGCATGGCTGAGGTTCATATGACAGAGACGGTGCCGTGTGCGGATGCGGGTGAAGACGCCCCGAAGGTCCGCATCAAAGGACTGTACAAAATCTTTGGGGAAACGCCCGAAGCTGTGTTGGAGCATGTCCACGGCGGGATGAGTAAGCCCGAACTGATGGACCTCCACAACCACGCGTTGGGACTTAATGACATCAACCTCGATATCCCGGCGCGTAAAATTCAAGTGATCATGGGCCTGTCGGGATCGGGGAAATCCACCTTGATCCGTCACCTCAATCGGCTGATCGAACCGACCTCCGGGGAGATTTGGGTCGATGGCGAGAATGTTCTGGCCATGGACGACAAACAGTTGCGCGATCTGCGTCGGTTTAAAATGTCGATGGTGTTTCAGAAATTCGGCCTCTTGCCGCACCGCACCGTGTTGGAAAACGCGATGTATGGGCTGGAGATCCAAGGCGTGCAAGCCAAAGAAGCAGAGGAACGGGCGCGCAAATGGTTGGATCGGGTCGGTTTGGCCGGATTTGAGGATCAATACCCCTCACAGCTCTCCGGCGGCCAGCAACAGCGCGTGGGCCTGGCCCGTGCCTTGGCGACCGATGCGGAAATCCTGCTGATGGACGAAGCCTTCTCGGCGCTTGATCCTCTGATCCGCACCGATATGCAATCGATCCTGTTGGAGCTGCAAGAGGAGTTGCATAAGACCATCATCTTTATCACCCATGATTTGGATGAGGCGCTCAACATCGGCGACCGGATCGCGATCCTGCGGGATGGCGAGATCATTCAATCCGGCGATCCGCAAGCGATCATCATGACCCCGGCCGATGATTACATCACGGATTTCATCAAGGACGTGAACCGCGCCAAGGTCGTGCGCATTCGTTCGATCATGAAAGCCCCGGCGAACTCTCAAGGCAAACCTGTGTTGACCACGGATTCTATCGAAGACGCGCTGCCGAAGCTGCACAGATCGCCAAGCAAATGTTGTCCGGTGCAACGACCCGATGGTTCGGTCTGTGGCAATGTGACGATTGATGCAGCGATTGAGGCGCTCAAAGCCCCCGAGAGCGAAGGCGATGACGTGCGCTACGCCTGAGCGCGCACATATATATGTATAGGGAGACGGGCGGGGGAGACCTCGCCCTTTTTCATGCGACCACATGTGATGGTCTTTGGGGACAGGATGGTTTGGCGTCCTTTGGTAAAGGCACTCTTAAAATATCCAGGCCGGTTTGATGAAAAAGCCGGGGGCAATTTTATGAGGAAATTGGTGAAACGCCCTTACGCTTGGTTCAGTCATGACTGTGAGCGAGGTTCTGCATGAGGCATATCAATCCCCCTTTCCCTCTCTCACCGCTTTGCAGGGCGCTGGCCTTTGCTGTCCTGACAAGCGGCGTTGGGCCGACCATTGCCAGCGCAACGGAGGCCGTCCGTCCGATGCCCCATGGCAGCCAAGAGGATGCGCGTAACGACAGCGGTGACGCCAATAACAGCGAGGTGGTGATCTTTCAGAAGAATGTCATCGCCACCTGTGACGCGGAGGCCGAAGAGGCGGACCTCTGCTTGGCGCCAACGGTTGAGGCTTTCCCGGTTCCTGTGAACAACCAGATCATCGAATGAATCGCGCATCGCTTTCGTTTTGACGACTCGGCGAGTCGCATCAGATGGCCCGCGAGTCGGGTGACTCGCCCGATTCACCCGCTGATTCACAAAATCACTCGCCTTACGTCGGGGCATGTTGGCCAAGTTTGCATCTATGGGGCGAGTGATTTGCCGATTCACCCCTTTGATACCCTGAGAAGACCCGGTGATTCACCTGCGTATCGCCCCAAAAAGCCAAAATCAGCCTTCGCAGATGCAAAAAAATTATGCTGCATCGCCCATAAAATAAGGGGTTTCAGAGAAAATATCGGATCTTCTGTCATAAAACTGAAAAAAGGGGTTGCGGGTGTCGGGTAGTAACACTAAAACCCACTTCACCGGCAGCGACGCAGTCACTGACGGGGCGCTGGACGGGGCGGACGGAACGGGGTCGTGAGAGTGACTTAGGGAAGTTTGTTTTGGAAGGTTGACGATAACATTGAGGTTTGATCTGGGCGGGCGCGCTGAAGAGGTTTGGCGCACTGGTCTGGTTTTTGTCTCTGGCTCTTTGAAAATTTGGTTGAACGAAGAGATATGTGGGCGGTTTGGTCTTATCGACTGACGAAGCTCAGCATATCGCGCTCTTAGGGAATGGGTTTTACTCGCTACCGATTATAGAGTGTCAGCTTCACTGTTTGTCGGCTTTTTGTTAACTTTGTTAACTGAAGCACACAAACAGAAGTCCCTACTTTGCAAAAGGTAGGGCGATGTGCAGAGGTTCGAACGTCAAGGTTATGCAGTAATGCATTTCAACTTGAGAGTTTGATCCTGGCTCAGAACGAACGCTGGCGGCACGCCTAACACATGCAAGTCGAGCGGGATCTTCGGATCTAGCGGCGGACGGGTTAGTAACGCGTGGGAACGTACCCAGATCTACGGAATAGCCTCGGGAAACTGAGAGTAATACCGTATACGCCCTTCGGGGGAAAGATTTATCGGATTTGGATCGGCCCGCGTAAGATTAGATAGTTGGTGGGGTAATGGCCTACCAAGTCTACGATCTTTAGCTGGTTTGAGAGGATGATCAGCAACACTGGGACTGAGACACGGCCCAGACTCCTACGGGAGGCAGCAGTGGGGAATCTTAGACAATGGGCGCAAGCCTGATCTAGCGATGCCGCGTGAGTGATGAAGGCCTTAGGGTCGTAAAGCTCTTTCGCCTGTGAAGATAATGACGGTAGCAGGTAAAGAAACCCCGGCTAACTCCGTGCCAGCAGCCGCGGTAATACGGAGGGGGTTAGCGTTGTTCGGAATTACTGGGCGTAAAGCGCACGTAGGCGGACTAGTCAGTCAGAGGTGAAATCCCAGGGCTCAACCCTGGAACTGCCTTTGATACTGCTAGTCTTGAGTTCGAGAGAGGTAAGTGGAATTCCGAGTGTAGAGGTGAAATTCGTAGATATTCGGAGGAACACCAGTGGCGAAGGCGGCTTACTGGCTCGATACTGACGCTGAGGTGCGAAAGTGTGGGGAGCAAACAGGATTAGATACCCTGGTAGTCCACACCGTAAACGATGAATGCCAGACGTCGGGTAGCATGCTATTCGGTGTCACACCTAACGGATTAAGCATTCCGCCTGGGGAGTACGGTCGCAAGATTAAAACTCAAAGGAATTGACGGGGGCCCGCACAAGCGGTGGAGCATGTGGTTTAATTCGAAGCAACGCGCAGAACCTTACCAACCCTTGACATCCTGATCGCGGATCGTAGAGATACTTTCCTTCAGTTCGGCTGGATCAGTGACAGGTGCTGCATGGCTGTCGTCAGCTCGTGTCGTGAGATGTTCGGTTAAGTCCGGCAACGAGCGCAACCCACATCCTTAGTTACCAGCGGTTTGGCCGGGGACTCTAGGGAAACTGCCCGTGATAAGCGGGAGGAAGGTGTGGATGACGTCAAGTCCTCATGGCCCTTACGGGTTGGGCTACACACGTGCTACAATGGCAGTGACAATGGGTTAATCCCAAAAAGCTGTCTCAGTTCGGATTGGGGTCTGCAACTCGGCCCCATGAAGTCGGAATCGCTAGTAATCGCGTAACAGCATGACGCGGTGAATACGTTCCCGGGCCTTGTACACACCGCCCGTCACACCATGGGAGTTGGGTCTACCCGACGGCCGTGCGCCAACCTTTCGAGGAGGCAGCGGACCACGGTAGGCTCAGCGACTGGGGTGAAGTCGTAACAAGGTAGCCGTAGGGGAACCTGCGGCTGGATCACCTCCTTTCTAAGGATGTATCTAGTTAGAAGAACTTGTTCTTCTCGTGATACACTTAGCAGCTACATGTCCTTACTTAGCCGAATAGGCGGTGGGACAGTAAAATGTAGCATAAGATCAACGTAATAGTTGATCAAACTCGGACCAGGCCGTCCTCATATCTCTTCGTAACACTAGAATTTACAGGCCACTACCGGTCTGTCTTGGGTCGGTAGCTCAGGTGGTTAGAGCGCACGCCTGATAAGCGTGAGGTCGGAGGTTCAAGTCCTCCTCGACCCACCATCACTTTGTGATAACGGGGCCTTAGCTCAGCTGGGAGAGCATCTGCTTTGCAAGCAGAGGGTCATCGGTTCGATCCCGATAGGCTCCACCATCACTCTGCACTTTCTGAAAGAAAGTGTCAGTCACGAGAATGGCCATAGTTCGACCTTAGCAGTCTGAATGTATCAGCAAGCACTTTTAGAGTGTTTGCTCGTCCATTTGGACAGCGGTGACTTCGCAAGAAGTTGCCAATTGACATCGTATAGAGAGATTAAAATGCAACACTGTTGATCACCACGCGTAAGTGGATGATCTCAGATGGACTTGCACCTTCGGGTGCAAGAGGCGTTTTAAAGATTGTTTCCTCGATCTTTAATGACGTATCCCTTCTGAAATCGCAGTGTTGTCCAAGTCAAAATACACTAACCGGTTCAAGATCGCACGGTCTTGAACCAAGACGCATCCGCTTCATACGGTGGATGTGATCTATGTCAGACCTCAGAGGTCTGGCGGGAAAATGTATGCTTTTGGTTTGGAAAGCGCGCCGTCACATCTTACCAGCTTGTGTCGGCCTGCAAGATGGCGTGATCCTTCGGGATCACAGTTTTGCTCTTTCTGGATCAAATCAAGCGCGAAAAGGGCGTTTGGTGAATGCCTAGGCAGTAAGAGGCGATGAAGGACGTGATACTCTGCGATAAGTCATGGGGAGCTGAGAATAGGCTTTGATCCATGAATTTCCGAATGGGGGAACCCACCTGACAGTTTGATATAATTGCCTGACCACTTTCGAGTGAGACGGCAGCTTATATCCGGCTGAACCAGGTACTTATAGACTGAATACATAGGTTTATAAGAGCAAACCCGGGGAACTGAAACATCTAAGTACCCGGAGGAAAGGACATCAATAGAGACTTCCCTAGTAGCGGCGAGCGAACGGGAACCAGCCGAGCCTGATAAGTGACTAGAACATGTTGGAAACCATGGCCATAGCGGGTGACAGCCCCGTATAGGAAGCTTTGAGGGACGTATTAAGTAGGGCGGAACACGTGAAATTCTGTCTGAAGATCGGGGGACCACCCCCGAAGGCTAAGTACTCCTTACTGACCGATAGTGAACCAGTACCGTGAGGGAAAGGTGAAAAGCACCCCGACGAGGGGAGTGAAACAGTTTCTGAAACCGGACGCCTACAAGCAGTCGGAGGGGCCTTGAGCCCTGACGGCGTACCTTTTGTATAATGGGTCATCGACTTGGTCTCACGAGCAAGCTTAAGCCGTTAGGTGTAGGCGCAGCGAAAGCGAGTCTTAATAGGGCGCATGAGTTCGTGGGATCAGACCCGAAACCGAGTGATCTAGGCATGACCAGGATGAAGGTAAGGTAACACTTACTGGAGGTCCGAACCCACACCTGTTGAAAAAGGTCGGGATGAGTTGTGCCTAGGGGTGAAAGGCCAATCAAACTCGGAGATAGCTGGTTCTCTGCGAAATCTATTTAGGTAGAGCGTCATCCGAATACCCCGGGGGGTAGAGCACTGGATGGGTAATGGGGCCCCACAGGCTTACTGATCCTAACCAAACTCCGAATACCCGGGAGTACTAGATGGCAGACACACAGCGGATGCTAACGTCCGTTGTGAAGAGGGAAACAACCCTGACCTCCAGCTAAGGCCCCTAATTCATGGCTAAGTGGGAAAGCAGGTGGGACGACCAAAACAACCAGGAGGTTGGCTTAGAAGCAGCCATCCTTTAAAGATAGCGTAACAGCTCACTGGTCTAGATAAGTTGTCCTGCGGCGAAGATGTAACGGGGCTCAAGCCATGAGCCGAAGCTGAGGATGCCGTAAGGCATGGTAGCAGAGCGTAGTGTGACATAGTCTCATGTGTCTTTCGATCCTTCGGGATCATTGGACACAAGAGGCTTTCTGTGAAGCGGGCGCGTGAGCGATCCCGTGGAGAGATCACTAGTGAGAATGATGACATGAGTAGCGACAAACAGGGTGAGAGACCCTGTCGCCGAAAGTCCAAGGGTTCCTGCTTAAAGCTAATCTGAGCAGGGTGAGCCGACCCCTAAGGCGAGGCCGAAAGGCGTAGTCGATGGGAACCAGGTTAATATTCCTGGGCCAGTAAGAAGTGACGGATCTCGAGGGTAGTTCATCCTTATCGGATTGAATG
>NZ_FNBL01000020.1 GCF_900102315.1 Celeribacter baekdonensis | reverse complement strand
CTTCACGTAGGGTTTGACGTATCCGGCGGGCATGAGTTTCACCTCGTGTCCCAATTTGCGCAGCTGGCGACCCCAATGGTGGGACGATCCACACGCCTCCATGCCGACCAAACAGGGCGGCAGCGTCTCAAAGAAGGCAAGCAGCTTCGCCCGCTTTATGGCCCTATTGAAGATGACCCGACCATTCTCCGAAATGCCGTGAACCTGAAAAACATCCTTGGCCAGATCAAGGCCTACTGTCTTAACTGTCATTGGGTGGCTCCTTTCCTAGCAGTCATTGATAACTGCACTTTGGCACATTCGATGCCGGTGGAGCAGGAGCCACCCACCTCATCCGCCGAGGTAGCACAGGCCAAAGGCGACGACGCGTAATGCTTTAGGAGGGCTTTCGCGACGGCACACGGCGCAGGACCATGCCGAATTTGTCCTCAGCCGTATAGCCCAGCGCCTCATAAAACCCGCGAGCCCCATAGGTCCGCCCCGTCAACAGCATGATTTTATACCCATCTGCCGCCCAAACGACGTCCGCAATATGGTTCATAACGGCGCGTGCAGTACCTTGCCCTCGGTGGCTTTTTAAGGTCACGACATTCTCCACCATGGCGTAAGGGCGCCCGCCATAGGTCATGTTTGGCAACAGGTGGAGCGTCGCCATAGACACCGCCACCCCGTCCACGTCGGCCACAAAGACAGTGGTGCCCGGATGGGTGATGACCTCGGCAAACCGCTGGCGGCCAGACGGTCCCTCGGGCACGTCGACTTCCCCCACAAGCGCCTTGTAAAGCACATGGCAGACCTCAAAATCATCCACCGTCGCAGACCGGATGACCCTCATCCCAAAGACTCCCAAATCAATTTGACCCCCGTGATCACCAAGAACACATAGGCCAGCGCGAAAAAGAACCGATCCGATATTTTATGGTGCAGCCATGCTCCCATCAACACGCCGAGAATGGCAAAGGGAAAGAGCATCAGGTCGGCCTTTAACGTCTCAGGCGTGAAAATCCCGACGATGGAATAGGGCACCACCTTGATCAGGTTGATCGCCCAAAACACCAACACCGATGTCGCCTGATAGGTGGTTTTATCCATCCGTTGCGACAGCATATAAACCGCCGCGGGCGGGCCGCCGGCGTGGGATATGAAGCTGGTGAACCCGGTCACCAGCCCCCACATCGTGCCGCCAAACGCGCCGATGGCGCGTTTCGGCGGCTTGATCCACCCTTTCGCCTTGGCACCCTGATAGGCGACAAAACCAATGGCAACGAGACCAATCAAAAATTTGAACACCTCAGGTTTGGCGATGCCATAAACCAAGGCCCCGATCACAATCCCCGGCACAGCCCCCGCGATCAAAACGCGCGCCGCCGACCCGTCCCATTTGCGCCAAAACACCCGGATCGCGGTCACATCCATCACCATCAACAGTGGCAACATCAGGCCAACCGCCTGTCCCGGAGTGAGAATCAGTGCTAAAAACGGTGTCGCCGCAAAAGCTGCCGCAGACCCAAATCCGCCCTTTGACAGACCCGCGAAAATCACGGCAGGCACAGCGAAGAGAAAGAAATGAAGATCAAACGTCATGCGGGGGGCCCAGACGGCAAAAGGAGATTTTTCTCGAAATTACAGAGCGGTTATCGCTAACGCCAGCGAAAACCTTAATGCATTGCCGCAGCGCAGCCTTGCGTGAACGCCCGCGAAGGGCTACCCATGCCCCAATCTTACCAACTGATTGGAGACTTTCCATGGCCAGACCCAAGATTGCCCTCATCGGCGCAGGTCAAATCGGCGGCACGCTCGCCCACCTCGCAGCCATCAAGGAACTCGGCGACGTCGTTTTGTTCGACATCTCCGAAGGGACCCCGCAGGGCAAAGCGCTCGACATCGCTGAATCCGGCCCGTCCGAAAAATTCGACGCCACCATGATCGGTACGAATGACTACGCCGACATCGCAGGCGCAGACGTGTGCATCGTCACCGCCGGTGTGCCGCGCAAGCCGGGCATGTCCCGCGATGACCTTCTGGGCATCAACCTGAAAGTTATGAAATCCGTTGGCGAAGGCATCAAAGAACATGCTCCGAACGCTTTCGTGATCTGCATCACCAACCCGCTCGATGCGATGGTTTGGGCGCTTCAGCAATATTCCGGCCTTCCGGCCAACAAAGTCTGTGGCATGGCCGGTGTTCTTGACTCCGCCCGTTTCCGTCACTTCCTCTCCGTCGAATTCGGCGTGTCGATGAAAGACGTCACCGCTTTCGTTCTGGGCGGTCACGGCGACACCATGGTCCCCTCCACCCGCTACTCCACCGTTGGTGGCATCCCGCTGCCGGATCTGGTGGAAATGGGTTGGACCACTCAGGAAAAACTCGACGCGATCATTCAGCGCACCCGTGACGGTGGCGCAGAGATCGTGGGCTTGCTGAAAACCGGTTCTGCCTTCTACGCACCGGCGACCTCCGCAATTGAAATGGCCGAAGCCTACCTCAAAGACCAAAAGCGCCTGTTGCCTTGCGCCGCCTATTGCGATGGCGAGCTCGGTCTTGACGGCATGTATGTTGGCGTTCCGACCATCATCGGCGCCGGCGGCATCGAAAAAGTCGTGGACATCAAACTGTCCAAAGACGAACAAGTCATGTTCGACAAGTCGGTTGAGGCCGTCAAAGGTCTCGTCGACGCGTGCAAAGGCATCGACAGCAACCTTGCCTGATGCTTTGAGAGCTTACTAAATGGACCCCGTGCCTCCCCGAGGCGCGGGGTTTTTTGTTGGAGTTTCAAACCTGTGACACAGGATGGACCGTCTTGGGCAATCGCCGCGCTGGCCGACGAACCCGCGCCGCTGATCGCCGCTTTTGTCCGGCACCACCTGGCCATTGGCGCGCGCGAAGTGCATATTTTCCTCGATCGCCCCAATCCCGAAGCCGAAGCGTTGCTCAACGGTCTTGAGGGGTGCATCCTGACCCTCTGTGATCAGGTCTACTGGGAGAGGGTCAATCACGGTCGCCGCCCCGGTCGTCACCTCGGGCGGCAAAAATTCAATGCCACCCGCGCCTATCGCACCACTGGCTGTGACTGGCTTTTGCATTGCGACGTTGATGAATTCATCTCGGATGGCGCAGCTTTATCGGCACTGTTGGCCCACGAGCAGAGCGCAGAGGGCATCGTCTTGGGCAATCTTGAGCGCGTTCACCGTGCCTCAGAACCCGGAGTACATATTTTCGAGGGCGCATTTCGCGGCCCAATCGGGTTCACCGAAACAGACGCCAAGGCGCTTTTTGGGCGGTTTGCCACGTTTCTCAACTTTGGTCTGACCGGCCATCGTGTCGGCAAAACCATCGTGCGCACAGGGCGCGATTGGACCATGGGGATTCACACCCCCAATGGATTTGATCAAAGCAAACTGGTCAAATCCGACTCCCGACTTTTGCTGCATTTCGACGGGCTGACGGAGCTGCATTACGCTTTGAAATTGCTTCGAAAAGCCTTTGAGAACTACGCGGGGCCAAAACGGAAAATCGGCCAAGAACGCACGGCGCAATTTCGCTTTATCCGCGATCACGCCAGTGATCCAAACGCGCTCTTCCAACTGGTGCGCGGGGTACAAAGCCTGACCGAGCATCAGACGACGATCCTTGGCATTTTGGGTGTGTTGCACGAGGTGCCTTTTGTGCCCAAAGCCTGCGCCGATCTGGACCTGTCACCCGCCACGTTCAACGCCATGCTGCGTGAGCGTGAAGCGTCGCTGATCGCCACAGCCGGGTTAAAGCTTTAGCCCAAAGCAAAAGCCGAGCCCTTTCGGACCCGGCTTAGGACATTGATCCAAGGATCGTTTAGAAATTATAGGCCACACCAAAGTTGAGCGCATTGGTGATGATGTCGGTTTCCAACGTGCCGCCACCGTTCAGGTCCGCTTTGACTTGGCTATACGTGCCTTTGTATTCGCCAAAAATATCCCATGTGTCATTGATCGCATAGCTTGCCCCCAGCACAACGGCGACGGTCGGCCCGGCGATTTGATATTCGATGGTGTTCGTATTGGCGGTGACCACCTCGACATGCGGAATGACGATCCCGGCGGAGACGCTCGCATAGGGGGTGAGCTTGTTCCACGCCCCCGGCCAACGCCAGATCGGCCCCACCGTCAGGTTGTTCAGCCCGTCGGTGAATTCCAGCGTCGAAAATCCGTTTGCCGCCATGTCGTCTTCGTCAGCATAGACCTTGGTGTGGTTGAAATCCGCGATCCAGCCGAAATTATCCCGCACCCACCAGGTGCCACGGATGCCGTAATAGGGCGGCATTTCAAAGCTCTTGCCATCCCAACCGGTGGTGAAATCAAAATCTGTCACACCATCGTTGCCGGACACGCCACTATGTGGCGCTGTTTGGTAGCCGGAGTAGACAGAGATGGTAAAATTTTCGGCCTGCGCCGCGGACAGTGTGGCAAGGGTCGCCACGGTTGCGGCCAATGTGGCTTTCAGTGCAATGCTGCGCATCATGTTTCCAATTCATTTCGCAAGTGAGTCTCTTTGTCTCTACATACACGATATTCTGTATATATCGCGAGCCTAAGCTGTGCGGATGCGCGCAAGCGTCGCGCCCAAACCACACTGACATGCGACATCAGGCAATTGCACATGAAAGGCAAACACATCAGTGCGTCGATTCTTTTTTCAGACCTCCATTGCCACACGGAATGCGTTTTGTGATCACACGAATTATTGCTGTGATCACAAATTTCAAAAACATCGGCTATTTATCGCTAACGGTCGAAAAATCCTTTCGTTTGCGCCAAGCGGTGTGTCATGTCAGGGCCAATCGAACCAGGGAGAGGACATCTCTAATGAATATCCACGAGTATCAGGCCAAACGCCTCCTCAAGGAATACGGCGCGCCGGTTTCCGACGGTCGTGTCGTTTTGAACGCGGCCGACGCAAAAACCGCAGCTGGCGAACTTGACGGACCGCTTTGGGTTGTCAAAGCGCAGATCCACGCAGGTGGACGCGGCAAAGGCACCTTTAAAGAGGCTGGCGCTGGTGAAAAAGGCGGCGTGCGTCTTGCGAAATCCGTTGAGGAAGCCGCGAAAGAAGCCAATGCAATGCTCGGCCACACTCTGGTCACGCACCAGACCGGCCCGGCTGGCAAACAGGTCAACCGCATTTACATTGAAGATGGCTCCGACATCGCACGCGAACTCTACCTCGCCCTGCTCGTGGATCGTCAGTCGTCCCGTGTGTCCATCGTCTGCTCCACCGAGGGCGGCATGGACATCGAAGAGGTGGCTGAGAACACCCCTGACAAAATCCTGTCCTTCTCCGTCGATCCCGCGACCGGCCTTCAGGGCTTTCACGGTCGCCGCGTCGCTTTTGCTCTGGGCCTTGAGGGCAAACAGATCAAACAGTGTTCGCAACTGATCCAGAACCTGTACCGCCTCTTCGTCGAAAAAGACATGGAGATGCTGGAAATCAACCCGCTGATCGTGACCCCGGCTGGCGACATCAAATGTCTCGACTGTAAAGCCGGTTTCGACGGCAACGCTCTGTACCGCCACCCCGACATCGTGGGTCTGCGCGACGAGACCGAAGAAGACCCGAAAGAACTGGCCGCATCCCAACATGACCTGAACTACATCGCGCTTGACGGTGAAATCGGCTGTATGGTGAACGGTGCCGGTCTGGCGATGGCCACGATGGACATCATCAAACTCTACGGCGCAGAGCCTGCCAACTTCCTCGACGTGGGCGGCGGCGCGACCAAAGAGAAAGTGACCGAAGCGTTCAAAATCATCACCTCTGACCCGAACGTCAAAGGCATCTTGGTCAACATCTTCGGCGGCATCATGCGCTGTGATGTGATTGCTGAGGGCGTCATCGCCGCCGTGAAAGACGTCGGCCTGACCGTTCCGCTCGTTGTGCGCCTCGAAGGCACCAACGTCGAACTCGGCAAAGAGATCATCAAAAACTCTGGCTTGAACGTCATTGCCGCCGACAACCTCAAAGACGGCGCGCAGAAAATCGTTAAAGCGGTGAAAGGCTAAGACCCATGGCAATTCTTGTAAACGAAAACACCAAGGTCATCTGTCAGGGCTTCACTGGCTCGCAGGGCACCTTCCACTCTGAACAAGCCATCGCGTATGGCACCAAAATGGTCGGTGGCGTGACGCCCGGAAAAGGCGGCTCCAGCCACCTCAACCTGCCAGTGTTCAACTCGGTTCACGAAGCGAAAGCCGTGACCGAAGCCAACGCCACCGTGATCTATGTACCGCCGCCCTTCGCCGCGGATTCCATCCTTGAGGCGATCGACGCCGAAATGGAATTGATCATCTGCATCACCGAGGGCATCCCGGTGCTCGACATGATGAAGGTGAAACGCGCGCTGATCGACAGCACCTCGCGCCTCATCGGCCCGAACTGCCCCGGCGTGATCACCCCGGACGCCTGCAAAATCGGCATTATGCCGGGTCATATCCACCGTCGCGGGTCCGTCGGCGTGGTCTCCCGCTCCGGTACGCTGACTTACGAAGCTGTGAAACAGACCACCGACCTCGGTTTGGGTCAGTCCACGGCTGTGGGCATCGGCGGCGACCCGATCAAAGGCACGGAGCACCTCGATATCCTCGACATGTTCCTGGATGATCCGGAAACCACCTCCATCATCATGATCGGTGAAATCGGCGGCTCGGCAGAAGAAGAAGCTGCGGAATTCTTGGCCGAGCAAAAGAAAAAAGGCCGTTGGAAACCGACCGCTGGTTTCATCGCGGGCCGCACTGCCCCTCCGGGCCGTCGCATGGGTCACGCTGGCGCCATCGTGGCAGGCGGCAAAGGCGATGCAGAGTCCAAGATCGAAGCGATGAAATCCGCTGGTATCGTGGTCGCCGACAGCCCCGCCACCCTTGGCGAAGCTGTGATGGAAGCGATCAACAAAGGCTAAGCCAACGGCGCTCAGCTCTTAAAAACAGCCTGCGCCCGGTGGTCTCATCGGACGCAGGCTTTGCCGCAAAAACGGCCCAAACGTCAAAGCGACCCTATTTCAGACGCCCTCAGAAGGTCAGTAACATGAACGACCAGAGTCCCAACGACATCCTTCACGCCTCTTCCTTTATGCAGGGGCACAACGCCGAGTACCTTGAACAGGTCTACGCGAAATACACCCAAGATCCCTCCTCCGTGGACGCCTCCTGGGCTGAGTTTTTCAACTCTCTGGGCGATGCCGCATCGGATGTCACCGCCGAGGCCGCAGGGCCCTCTTGGGCGCGCGCCGATTGGCCGCCTGTGCCGCATGACGATCTGACCCAGGCGTTGGATGGGCAATGGGCCGAACCGGTCGCTGCCGCGAAAAAGATCAAAGAGAAAGCCGTTGAGAAAGGCGTTGAGATCTCTGAGGATCAAATCAAACGCGCTGTGCTCGACTCGATCCGCGCGATCATGATCATCCGCGCCTTCCGCATCCGGGGCCATTTGGCCGCCGATCTCGATCCGCTGAAAATGCGTGAAGAAACCCAGCACCCGGAACTTGATCCGCGCTCCTACGGTTTCGCCGAGGCCGACATGGATCGCCCGATTTTCATCGACAATGTTTTGGGGCTGCAACATGCGTCGATGCGTCAGATCATGGACATCGTCAAACGCACCTATTGTGGCACTTTCGCGCTGCAATACATGCATATTTCCGATCCCGAACAGGCCGGTTGGCTGAAAGAGCGGATCGAAGGTTACGGCAAAGAAATCCAGTTCACCCGTGAAGGCCGCAAAGCCATTCTCAACAAACTGGTTGAGGCTGAAGGCTTTGAAAAATTCCTTCATGTCAAATACATGGGCACCAAACGCTTTGGTCTTGATGGCGGCGAAAGCCTGATCCCGGCGATGGAGCAAATCATCAAACGCGGCGGCAGTCTTGGCGTCAAAGAGGTCGTCATCGGCATGCCGCACCGCGGCCGTTTGTCGGTTTTGGCCAATGTGATGTCCAAACCCTACCGCGCGATTTTCAACGAATTCCAAGGCGGCTCGTTCAAACCCGAAGACGTGGATGGCTCGGGCGATGTGAAATATCACCTCGGCGCCTCCTCGGATCGCGAATTTGACGGCAACAAGGTCCACCTGTCGCTGACCGCGAACCCCTCGCACCTTGAGGCGGTGAACCCGGTGGTTCTGGGCAAGGCCCGCGCCAAGACCGATCAGTATAACGACAAAGACCGCACCTCGGTGATCCCAATCCTGCTGCACGGCGATGCGGCCTTTGCGGGCCAAGGTGTTGTGGCGGAATGTTTTGGCCTCTCCGGTCTGCGCGGTCACCGCACCGGCGGCACGATCCATATCGTGGTGAACAACCAGATCGGTTTCACCACCGCACCGCATTTTTCGCGCTCTTCGCCCTACCCGACCGACAACGCGCTGGTCGTTGAGGCGCCGATTTTCCACGTCAACGGCGATGACCCGGAGGCCGTGGTGCACGCGGCCAAAGTGGCCACCGAGTTCCGTCAAAAGTTCCACAAAGACGTGGTGATCGACATTTTCTGCTACCGCCGCTTTGGTCACAACGAAGGCGACGAGCCGATGTTCACCAACCCGCAGATGTACACCAACATCAAGCGGCACAAAACCACGCTGCAACTCTACACCGAGCGTCTCGTGGCCGATGGTCTCATCCCCGAGGGCGAGATCGAGGACATGAAAGCGGCGTTTCAGGCGCAGCTTAATGACGAGTTCGAAGCGGGCAAGACCTTTAAGCCGAACAAGGCCGATTGGCTTGACGGGCGGTGGTCGCATATCAACCGTGAGGGCGAAGAGTATCAGCGCGGTCAAACCGCGATTTCGCAAGACACGATGGCCCAAATCGGCCGGTCGCTGACCTCGCATCCCATTGATTTCAACATCCACAAAACCGTGGCCCGTCAACTTGAAGCCAAGGCACAGATGTTTGAAACCGGTCAGGGTTTTGACTGGGCCACCGGCGAAGCGATTGCCTTTGGATCGCTTTTGACCGAGGGGTATCCGGTGCGTTTGGCCGGTCAGGACAGCACGCGCGGCACCTTCTCTCAGCGTCATTCGGCTCTGATTGATCAAAAATCCGAGGATCGTTACTATCCGCTGAACCACATTCGCGAAGGTCAGGCCCATTATGAGGTCATCGACTCGATGCTCTCCGAATATGCGGTTTTGGGTTTTGAATATGGCTATTCCTTGGCTGAACCGAATGCTCTGACGCTTTGGGAGGCGCAGTTTGGCGATTTTGCCAACGGCGCGCAGATCATGTTCGACCAATTCATCTCCTCAGGTGAAAGCAAATGGTTGCGCATGTCCGGTCTCGTGATGCTTTTGCCACACGGCTACGAAGGCCAAGGCCCGGAACACTCCTCCGCCCGTCTTGAGCGCTTCTTGCAAATGTGTGGTCAGGACAACTGGATCGTGGCCAACTGTACGACGCCTGCGAACTACTTCCACATTCTGCGTCGCCAGTTGCATCGCTCGTATCGCAAACCGCTGGTGCTGATGACGCCAAAATCCTTGTTGCGTCACAAATTGGCGACCTCTGTGGCCGCTGATTTTATCGAAGGCTCCTCCTTCCACCGCGTCCTTTGGGATGATGCCGATGCCACCTACGGGACCGCGAAATCGGAACTGAAACTGAAAGCCGACAAAGACATCAAACGCGTCGTGATCTGTTCGGGCAAGGTCTACTATGACCTGCTTGAAGCCCGCGATGCGGCCGGCAAAGACGACACCTACATCCTGCGCCTTGAGCAATTCTACCCGTTCCCGGCGCTCTCGATGGTCAAGGAACTTGAGCGCTTTAAAGAGGCTGAGGTCGTATGGTGTCAGGAAGAACCGAAAAACCAAGGCGGCTGGTCCTTTGTTGAACCCAATATCGAATGGGTCCTCACCCGGATCAATGCCACACACACGCGTCCGGTCTATGCTGGTCGTGCCGCCTCCGCGTCGCCAGCCACTGGTCTCGCATCTCAACACAAAGCACAACAATCGGCGCTCGTGAATGATGCGCTCAACATCGAAGGATAATCACATGTCCGTTGAAATCCGCGTCCCCACCCTTGGCGAAAGCGTCACTGAGGCCACTGTCGCAACTTGGTTCAAACAGCCGGGCGACGCTGTTGCCGTTGACGAAATGCTCTGCGAATTGGAAACCGACAAGGTGACCGTCGAAGTCCCCTCGCCTGCGGCGGGCACGTTGGGCGACATCATTGCCAAAGAGGGCGACACCGTGGGTGTTGATGCGCTCTTGGCCACGCTGAACGCAGGCGACGGCGCCGCTGCTGCCCCCGCACCGAAAGCCGAAGCACCTGCTGCCGCTGCCTCTGGTGCCTCTGGTGCCTCTGTCGATGTCATGGTCCCGACCCTTGGCGAATCCGTCACCGAGGCGACCGTTGCCACATGGTTCAAAGCCGTGGGCGACACTGTGGCGCAGGACGAAATGCTCTGCGAGTTGGAAACCGACAAGGTCTCCGTCGAAGTGCCGTCCCCTGCCGCCGGTGTGTTGACCGAAATCGTCGCCGCCGAAGGCACCACCGTCGACGCCTCCGCCAAACTCGCCGTGATCGCCTCGGGTGCGGGTGCGTCCGCTGCTGCCCCGGCTGCCGCTGCCGCTCCGGCTACTGCGTCCACTGGCAAAGACGTTGAAAACGCGCCTTCTGCCACCAAAATGATGGCCGAAAACGGTGTGGATGCCTCTTCTGTGACCGGCACCGGCAAAGATGGCCGCATCATGAAAGACGATGTGCTCAAAGCCATGGCCGCGCCGAAAGCCGCACCGGCACCCGCCGCCGCGCCGCGCGCACCGTCTGCGCCCTCGGATGCCGCCCGCGAAGAGCGGGTGAAAATGACCAAGCTGCGTCAAACCATCGCCCGCCGCCTCAAAGAGTCGCAAAACACCGCCGCCATGCTCACCACCTATAACGAGGTCGACATGACCGAGGTGATGGCGCTGCGCAATCAGTACAAAGACGAGTTTGAGAAAAAGCACGGCGTACGTTTGGGCTTTATGTCCTTCTTCACCAAAGCCTGTGTCCATGCGCTCAAAGAAGTACCGGAAGTGAACGCCGAGATTGACGGCACCGATGTGGTTTACAAAAACTACGTCAACATGGGCGTCGCGGCGGGCACGCCGCAGGGCCTCGTGGTTCCTGTCATTCGCGACGCGGATGCGATGTCTTTCGCCGAGATCGAAAAAGCGATCTCCGAGAAAGGCCGTCGTGCCCGTGATGGCAAACTCTCCATGGCGGAAATGCAGGGCGGCACCTTCACCATCTCCAACGGTGGTGTGTACGGGTCCTTGATGTCCTCGCCGATCCTCAACCCGCCACAATCCGGCATCCTCGGCATGCACAAAATCCAAGACCGCCCGATGGCGATCAACGGCCAAGTTGTGATCCGCCCGATGATGTATCTGGCCCTGTCCTATGACCACCGCATCGTCGACGGCAAAGGTGCCGTGACCTTCCTCGTGCGCGTCAAAGAAGCGCTGGAAGACCCGCGTCGGTTGTTGATGGATCTGTAAAAATACTAGGGCGGGCCAATGGCCCGCCCACCTTTAATGTGGTTCCAATGACCCCAACCCTCATCCCCCTCGCCCTCGCAGGCCTCTTGCACATCGCGCAATTCGTGGTGGCGTCTTACATGGCGAATAAGGATGTCGGGCCGGGCTACACCACCTCCCCGCGCGACCGGGCACCGTCGCGCGAGATGCGCAAGGTCACGGCGCGGATGTTGCGGGCCTATGACAATCACATTCAGATGTTCCCGTTTTTCGCCGCCGCTGTGCTCCTGATCCATGTCACGGGTCAGTCGAGCGGCGTGACCGTGGCGGCGGCCTGGGCCTATCTCATTGCCCGCGCGCTTTACATTCCCGCCTATGCCCTCGGATGGGCGCCGTGGCGGTCCTATATCTGGATGGTGGCGATGCTCTCCATCGCCGTTCTTTTCATTGCCGCTCTGATCTGAGCGGCCCCGCATAGAGTTCAAGACCAAGGAGAAGACCATGGCTTCCTACGACGTAATCATCATCGGTGCTGGCCCCGGCGGCTATGTGTCCGCGATCCGCTGTGCCCAACTGGGCCTGAAAACCGCCGTGGTCGAAGGCCGCGACACCTTGGGCGGGACCTGCCTCAATGTCGGCTGTATCCCCTCGAAAGCGCTGTTGAACGCCACCCACCATCTGCATGAGGCGGAGCATAATTTCGCCGCCATGGGCCTCAAAGGCAAATCCCCGTCCGTCGATTGGGATCAGATGAAATCCTACAAAGATGATGTGGTCGGTCAGAACACCGGCGGCATCGAATTCTTGTTCAAAAAGAACAAGATCGATTGGATCAAAGGCTGGGCCACCATCCCCGCCGCGGGCAAAGTCAAAGTCGGCGACGAGGTGCATGAGGCAAAAAACATCGTGATCGCCACGGGGTCTGTGCCGACATCGCTGCCGGGCGTTGAGGTCAACAATGACGGCGGTATCGTGGTCGACAGCACCGGCGCGCTCGAATTGCCGAAAGTGCCGAAAAAACTCGCTGTCATTGGCGCGGGTGTCATCGGCTTGGAACTCGGCTCGGTCTATGCCCGCCTTGGCTCCGAAGTGACCGTGGTCGAATACATGGATTTCATCACGCCCGGCATGGACGCAGACGTTCAGCGCACCTTCAAAAAGCTGCTTGAGAAACAAGGCCTGAACTTCATCCTTGGCGCGGCTGTGCAGGGGGTAGATGCCTCGAAAACCAAAGCCAAACTGACCTATAAACTCAAAAAAGACGACTCTGAGCATGTGCTGGACGCCGATGTCGTTTTGGTCGCCACGGGTCGCAAACCTTTCACCGATGGTCTTGGATTGGCGGAACTGGGTGTCGAATTCACCCCGCGCGGTCAGGTCAAAACAGACGCCCATTGGGCGACCAACGTCAAAGGCATCTACGCCATCGGTGACGCCATTGTCGGCCCGATGTTGGCGCATAAAGCCGAGGACGAAGGCATGGCCGTGGCAGAGGTGCTTGCCGGCAAACATGGCCACGTCAACTACGGCGTGATCCCCGGCGTGATCTACACTTCGCCCGAGGTCGCCACCGTTGGCCAGACCGAAGCACAGTTGAAAGAAGAAGGCCGCAAAGTCAAAATCGGCAAGTTCTCCTTCATGGGCAACGCCCGCGCCAAGGCCGTGTTCCAAGGCGACGGGTTCGTCAAACTCATCGCGGATGCGGACACCGACCGTTTGCTTGGTGCTGCGATCATCGGCCCGGCTGCGGGCGACATGATCCACGAGATCTGTGTGGCGATGGAATACGGCGGATCGGCCCAAGACATCGCGCTGACCTGCCACGCGCACCCAACCTATTCGGAAGCGGTGCGGGAGGCGGCTTTGGCCTGTGGTGACGGTCCGATCCACGCCTAAGCGGTTCTAAAATCAAAAAAAAAAGGCGCCTCAAACCGGCGCCTTTTTTTCATTTCTTGTCTTCGCCCGTGGCGGCAATATTGGCCATCCGCGCGGCATGTTCGCGGCGCAACACTTTGCGCAGCTCGGCGGAATTCCAACGCTTTTGATCCATCTCCGTCTCCGGCACAAATTGCGGCACAGGGGCCGATTTGCCATCGTCATCCACCGCCACCATGGTGAAATAGCAAGAGTTGGTATGACGCACGGTTTGGGTGCGGATGTCTTCGGCCTCGACCCGGATGCCGATCTCCATCGAGGTGCGACCCACGTAATTCACCGTCGCACGAAAATGCACCAATTCGCCCACGGCAATCGGTTCTTTGAACGTCACCTGATCGACGGACAGCGTCACCGCATATTTGCCCGAATACCGCGAGGCACAGGAGAAGGCGACGCGATCAAGATGGTTGAGCAAAGCGCCGCCATGCACCTTGCCGGAAAAATTCGCCATATCCGGCGTCATCAATTCGGTCATCTCTAAATAACGTGCCATGGCGATCCCTTCAATACCCTACCCACCAAAAGACGCTGCAGAGCAGAAAAGGTCAAGCATTGGCGGAATTGCAGGAAGGGATCATTCATCAAAAATGATCCCTTCCTGCCCGACCCATCATCGGGGGGGGTGATTTCGGGCCGGAGTCCGTAGAGCGCGTGTCTGAGCACGCCAAAGATCGGACACGCCTCTTTCAGGAACGCAGCAGCGCAGGATTTCCGACGAATTTTTTGAACGTTTTCTATTTTTACGCAGGCTCAAAAAGGACCGAAGTCTGGGCAAAACCCCGCCTCAGACCGCCAACATCCGTAGCCCTTGGGTTACATCGGAGCGCACGGCAAGCCGCAATCCCGGCTCATCCCCCGCCCGCAAAGCGGCCACAATCAGCCGGTGGTTTTGCGGCACTTCGGTGCGATTAAGGCGGGCATAGAGCGCGCGCATCGTTGGGCCGAGTTGCAGCCAAACCGTCTCAGTCAACGCCAACATCGCCGGGGCTTGGGCGCGCAAATAGAGCGTGCGGTGAAATTCAAGATTGGTGCGGATATACCCAACATCATCATGTTTTGCGACCATTTCCGCAATTGAACCATTGATGGTCTGAAGCCGTTCGATCAGAGCCATATGCGCCCGCGGCAAAGCCCGAGAGGCCAGTTCCGGTTCGATCAAAGCCCGAATCGACGCCAATTCTTCGATCCGCTCATTGCTCAGTTCCGGCGTGCTCAAACGACCAGAGGAGCTAAGATTCAGCCCGCCATCGGCCACCAAACGCCGCACCGCTTCGCGCGCGGGCGTCATCGACACGTCAAACATCTTGCCAATCCCACGCAGGGTCAGCGCCTCACCGGGGCGAAATTCGCCATGCATGATGCGCGTGCGCAAAGTGCGGTACACCCGATCATGGGCGGCACCGAGCGTATCAGAGGGGCGTGGGATGGGTGTGATCATGGGAGCAATGTGATCACAAAATGTCGCAAGGTCAATCCGTCTCGAACCGCCAGGCGTGCAATCCTTCACCTTCTGAACGCAGCCAGGCGCGATGTCGGGCATGATCAGGACAAACCTTGGCAACCTGCGCCCAAAACCGGTCCGAATGATTCATCTCCAACCGATGCGCCACCTCATGCGCCGCGACATAGTCCAGCACCTCAACCGGAGCCATCACCAGCCGCCACGAATACATCAGATTGCCCGCGCTGGTACATGACCCCCAACGCGAACGGGTGTCGCGCAGGGTGATCCGCCCGTAGCTGGTCCCAAGCGCCGCAGCATAGTGATCAGAGGCGGCTCTGAGGCGCAGTTGGGCCTGAAGTTTGAGAAAGGCCTGCACCCGAGCCGCCACGCGATCCTCTGCGCCCGGCACATGCAATTGCCCCTCGATCAGACGCGCCGCCCGCCCCTGTCCGGGGACGATCTCGACCTGTTGCCCCAAAAAGGGAATCGCCTGCCCAAAGCGCACCGTTCGATCGGGCGTACGTGCATCAAGATGTTTTCTGATCCAAAGTTCTTTTTCACGCAAAAACGCCATGGCTTCGCGTTCTGGCACCCGCTTGGGCATCGACAAGGTCACTCGACCATCAAGCCGCGATACACGCAGCGAGAGCCTGCGCGCCTGACCAGAGCGGCGCAGGGTGATATGTACAGGCGGCTGGCCTAACAAAATGGTTTCGCTCACAACGTCTTTTTCTCCGGTAGGACCGCAGGGTCAGACCAGCTCTGGGTCCGCCTCATATCCGTGTTTACTCTAGTTTAGGGCGAAAGGCTTTGACACCCCCGTCGTGATATGGCATGGCGCGTCAATCTCCGCACCTGGACCAGTTATGACGAAAGGGATTATCATGCCCAATGAGGAATGGGGCGTAAAGCGCGTATGCCCAACCACCGGCAAACGGTTCTACGACCTGAACAAAACTCCGATTGTGTCGCCCTACACCGGCGAAACCGTCACGTTTGACATGAACAACAAGTCGCGCGTGGCCATTGCCGAAAAAACCGCCCCGATTGACGACGATGCCGATGATGAAGATCTGTTGATTGATGATGATGCAGATGTCGATATCGAAGACGATCTGCTCGTGGATGACGATGACGACAATGTCTCGCTCGACGACATCGCTGACGTGGCCGCAGACGACGACGATTGAGGGTTGAAAGTGGCCTCGTAAAAAAGTTCACGGGGCCGGATTTTTTCGCTTGCAACCCCAAGCGAGACACCCTAGGAAGCGCGAGCGGGCGGAAATCGCCCCTCGCACCCCGCCAGACACAGCGGTAAAATCGGTCAAATGGGGCCTTAGCTCAGCTGGGAGAGCGCCTGCATGGCATGCAGGAGGTCAGCGGTTCGATCCCGCTAGGCTCCACCATATTCCCTTGAAAAGGGGCAGATAGTTCTGCCTTTCTTGCCAGAGGATTTGCCTCTGTCGCGAAGATGGGTGCTTATTTTCCTACGGAAATCTAAGCTACTTCGGTCCGCGCCTTTTGGCGTGTTGATCGCTTTGCAGCCCTTCCCCATGGAACCTTTCGCCGAGGATACTTCGAATTTAACAGACCATACACCTCCAGAAGAGGGTCACAAACGGCGGCACAAAGTCCTCCGTTGCGATTGACTCGCAATCCAAACCCGTACTGAGAAACGGTCTTTTTAGTACATACCGCAAGCATTCCATAGATGGAGCAGAAAAACAGTTCTTGGATACTGTGCTTTCCGGTTCTCTCGACGCCACCAAATTGCGAAGATAGCGCCTTGAGAAGGGCGTTAGAAAAGGCTATCATTGCCCCAAAAATTGCGCATTTCTATCAGCACGTTAGGTGGCATTACTTTGAGCGAGGAAAGTACAGAAGCAAATCAGCATAGTCAGCCACAACCGTGCATGTGCAAGACACTGACGGCTATCGACCTGTTTAGCGGCGCAGGTGGCCTGACGCTGGGCTTGAAGCAGGCCGGGTTTCGCGTGCTGGCTGGCATAGAAATTGAAAAAATACCTGCAGCGACTTATAAGCTCAACCACCCAGATGTTCATTGCTTTGACAAGGACATACGCAAAATTGGTGCTGTTGAGATCTTGAAAGCAACTGGCTTAAAACGTGGCGAACTCGACTTATTAGCAGGTTGTCCACCTTGCCAGGGCTTCTCCACGCTCCGAACCAGAAAAAAATCCAATGCGGTTGCAGATGATCGGAACGATCTTCTGTTCGAGTTTCTTCGCATAGTTGAGGCTCTTTCTCCTCGATCAATCATGATGGAGAATGTGCCTGCATTAGCACACGATATCCGGATGAAGACGTTCTTGAAGCGTATCTCTGTTCTTGGCTACAAGGTTGGGCGGAAGAACGTAAGGGTGGAGGACGCTGCGGAATACGGTGTACCTCAGCGCCGCTACAGGATGATCTTGCTCGCGTCCAAGACTGGCCAAGTCAAGCAAGCTGAAAAATCAGAAGCTATTACTGTCCGCAAATGCCTCGAAGCTGTTCGTCTGGCGCCAGTTGGTGAAGCAGGGGATCCATTGCATGATCATGTTCCTAACAGGGCAGCTCATGTTGCAGAGATCATCCGAAATATACCAAAGGACGGGGGCTCAAGAACATCCTTGCCCGACCATTTGGTATTGGAATGCCATAAGAAGAACACTGGTTTTCGAGATGTTTATGGACGAATGTCGTGGGACAAGGTTTCACCAACGATGACTGGTGGCTGCGGAAATCCCTCAAAGGGGCGATATCTTCACCCCGAAGAGGACCGTGCAATAAGTCTACGTGAAGCCGCGTTGTTTCAAACGTTTCCTGCTGATTATCAGTTTGACCTCACGGAAGGTCGCGGCAAGGTCGCTCTAATGATCGGTAATGCGTTACCCCCAGAGTTTATTAGGCGGCACGCGGTACAGATTTCAAAATCGTTGTCTTACGGCTGCCCCCAGATCAGGGGGTGCTAACCTTTGCGAAATGGCTCGAATTCATCGAAGCCAATCCTAGAGATTTCCTGGCTCATATTCTGCGCAATTCTAAGTGCCCGCTTGTACTTTAGATTTGCGAGCCAGCGGTAGTCCGTATTGTTGGCATCCGGGACATGGTAAATCTCTCGCTGCTCATCGTAGCATATTGGGATATGCCCTATGGCATCGTTTATCACACCAAAATCAAGAGACTGGGATTTGGTGTAACACTTTGGCGGAACCGAAAGGCCCACGTAGTTGATAAGCGTCCCATTTTTTCCATGAGGCACGACGATATCAGGGGTATCACTATCAACGATTTCGAGCGGAACAAAGAAAAACAATCCAGCCCCACGGACAGTATCGCAGGTCGCTTGTAAGCACAAAAAGTAGCCGCCAGCATCCGAGAAAATGACTGATCCTAGCCCTAATTTTGGTGGTGCTTTTCGGTGTACCATACTGAGCTCACTTGACTGAGAGTTAGTCAGGAACGAGAACTGCCGCATGGAGAAACTTGCTGTCTCAATGGTATCGCAGAACAGCGTAGAAAAATTCTTGGAAAATTCAGCTTTTGACGGCATTGGGCTGGCTTGCGGGTCTTGTTGCCTCCCAAGAGCTGCTTTCTTGTCTGGTTCTGGCCAAGCGGAGAACCCACGCTCCATAATTGAAATGACATCATCAACATGCAGCTTAAACTCTTTTTCTTGATCTTTCTTCGAGTAGCGGAGTGTGAAATTCTCAGGGCACTGAGGCATCTGACTTAAGCGACGCTTTATTGCGTCCACCGTTGTATATTTCGACGTGACTTTTGACTTGTCCACCTCCGATTTCAACGCACTCATCACAACAGAAACTGCATAATCCATCGAATCTGATGAATTTTTTAGAAGCGCTCGGTGGTGAAAGAATGGGCCATCGAGCTCTGATGAAAATTTGCTCAAAACATGATGCGTCGTGTCTCTCATCGAGGAAATCGTTGCGAGCGCGACGTTCGAAAGTAGACCATTTGATAACTCCGAGAATGCCTTCAACAATTCTTTTGGAAGTTGCGTCTCGGAAACGGCACCAGTTAATTTCTCATTGCCCATCGATTTTTCGCGCCAAATTAGACGTAGACCTGAAGAGTTGGTAAGCACATCACCTGTCTTAGTAACATTGCCAGTGATTTCCTCAGCTGCGTTGAGCCTTTCAGCGATTTTTTCAAGGATGGCTCCGTGATCCTTGTTGCCGGTGTAAATCGCAATCAATCTCAGGCGTCCTCCAATGGCCTCATCTCCACGAAGAATTTCCTGAATAATCTCGGATGCGAGCTCTCCATCATCACCGTGATCCATGTGCCAGTCTAAGGATACGATATCAGCTCTCAAGGAGGCTTTAGCGACACTTTTTGCTACACTACCTTCATCACCACTCGGATTAACAACCGAGCAGATAAGCCCCAAGTCTAGGGCACTTTTTATCAATCCTTTTGCGTCTAGCGGATGTGAACGTTGTGCCTCAGGTTTCTCGTCAACCTTTTTAGCGGCTACAACATCGCGCCTACTGGGTGTTTTAACATCAACGGTCGGCGCCGCTTCGATGGGGTCAGCTACAGGTTCGTCATCAACTACGATCATTGTATAGGCGAAAGAGCTGGCAGCGTTGTATTGGTCATCTGCAAAATTCATCTGATCAAATCTTCTCTTGGGACATCTTTGAAATACGGAAACAGGCACCAGAATTGGGCGTTGGTGGATCGATGTTCAGTTCATAACCAAGGCGGCCAAGCGCCTGCCTTGAAATATGCAGTCCCATACCTCTACCACCCGGCTTGCGGGTAAAGTTGAGCTCAAAAATGTTCCTGACGTCAATGCTACTCACCCCACGACCGTTGTCTCTGACACAAAGGTCGCCATTGTCTTCAATTAGTTCAATAATGCCCGCGTCTTTTCTAGCGCTAGACGCCCAATAGATCGCGTTATCAATCAAGTTGACGAAGACAGGATAGAAGTCTGCGTGAAACCCATGAAGAGTATGGGCCTTAAAACCCTCATCGGCGACCAGCCGAACGTTGTGACGTTTGAGGCGCTTCTCAAACAAGTCAGACACAAATCGAAATATGTCACTGCCTCTAATGTCGACAGCAGTCGACTGCAGCTTTCGGTCGAGCGGGTTGAATAGGGCCAAGTAGCTGTCCAGATGATCAAAATTGACGCGCATGTCATCGTAGAGGCGCTTCATATCAGGATTGGCATGCGCCCAGGACTTCATTCGTCTGAGGCCATCTCGCAGGCTGCCAGCAGTCTTACCAAATTCATGATTGATCGTGTTAAGTGCCATCCCAATCTGGGCAAGCTCGAAATCGGCCTCCTGTCGCTCGCGAAGCGCGACGACTTCCTCTTCCAGCGCCTCAGTGACTTCGACCATATCTGAACCGCTGTTTTGGGTTGATGAGAGAACAGCTTCGAGCTGACTGTAGATTCTCCGCAGTTTTTCACTCTCTTCTTCGAAGGCGTCGGCCACCAAGGTTTCGAAAGCCTCACGCTGTTTTGAGAAATCGAACTCTGCCTGCTTCATACCTTTGACGGCCTCTAGTTCGGCAAGGACTTCATCGACGACTTTCGATACGTTTCGAAAGCTGTTTTTTGTTGTATCCCTTACTATTCGTGTCAGGTCGGTGAGGGTCTCTTCTGTCTGCGTCCGCAAAGACTTCATAGATGAAAGGGTCTCTTTTGTGTGTTTTTGGACAGCAGCATTCAGTCGCAGCCCCGGCTCAAGGTTCAGCTTGTTGTTCTTTACGGTTGTTGTAACGATGTTCTCGATCGTCTTCTCGGCAGGCAACACAAGATCGCTCGTTATCCGGCCCATTGCTGTTTGGTAGGCCTCCCAGTTGTTTCGTAGTTCAGTGTTAAGACCTACACCTCGAGGTTTTGAGATAGCATGCTCCTTGCGAAGTTGGTCCAATTGCAACTTTGCTTCAGCCTCCAGACGACCAATTGCAAGCGCCTTTGATTGTGGAGTCTTCGTGCTATTGAGTTCAGAAAGCACGTTCGCTTCAAAATCAGAAACAGTACCAGATATAGTTTCGGGCAGCTGTCCTGAGTCTATTACCTTGAAGAATTTCTCTAGCTGCTCACCGAACTTGTTCTTCTTACCCCTTGACTGTTTTTCTCGAGTCTTTCGGACCTTATCAAGGTGTTGAAGTTCTTGACGCTTTTCAACCCATTCTTCTGAATACTTGCCGCCATTTTCCCTAAAGAAGTCCGCCGCCGATTGTATGAAGAAATTGATCAGTATACTTCGAAACTGTCGATAAGCCTTATCCTCACGGAAACCTTCCCTCCCTGCTTTTTCGACCAAGTTGGGGTTATCTCTAGATGTCAGTTCGACTGCCCCCATAATGTTTCTGAAGGAATAGTAGGCCGTTGCTGCTCTCAAGTTCCGCCTGCGTTCAACATCGAGGAAATCGAAGTCAGGACCACCGTATGGCTGAACTCGGACACCGTCTTTGTAGATGTAAATACCACCATGGCGTTCAAGCTTGCGCCGAATTTTGGCGTGCTCTGTAGGGTCCACCAACGAGTCCATTGGAGTTGGTTGAATCACCGCTATTGAAAAGTCAAATGGGCCGCAGCTAGTCGGCCTGCTGTCTGCGTTTGACCAATTGAGTACATACTCCGAAGGCAATGTCTGATACACACCGACCTTGCCTCGGAATTGGCCATATTCATCGAAGCGTCCTCGTATATGATGATCTACTTGCTTGAACTCTTCAGGGCTAAAGAAAGCTTTCTCCCCAACTCGCTCCAACGGCGCCCCTTCATCAACGTGATCTCTAAATCGGGTTATGATCTTCGGCTTCCGGAAATCCGGCGTCATAGTGTTTGTGAAGCCAATGAGGTTTTTTTCGAACCTTGTCGCCTTGGTTGATTCATCCCGATCGTCAATATCATCTTGGATGATTTCATCGGCAGGCAGTATATAGAAATGAGTGCCCGAACCGTTCAAATCAAAAGAAGGCTGGCCAAGGTAGGTTGATGCATCTCGAGGGTCGACTTTAAAGGCGTCCATGTCTTCGCGGATAGTCTTAGCAGTTTTATCGTCTATCCGGCTTGATAGGGTTTCGAGGCTGTCCCGGGCTTTTGCTACCATCTTTTGCACGTCTTCAAGGTTCGGCAGGGTGTCAGCTCTGAAAGTTTCAAGTGGGATAACGATTTCGTCGAGATCTATCCCAGGTAGTTCAAACAACCCCCAATGGATGTAAGCGGCCGTAATGGTATCCTCAGTTTGCCCATCGACTTTTGCGCGGGTTAGTACAAGTACTTGTCGGCCGATGACAGCGATTGCTAGCCGCCCTATGCCCTTTTCCCCAAGAAGGGGACGGACGTCTTGTGCACTATCCACTGGGGGGCGTTTCAGGCCTGAAAACGATCCTACCTTGCTGTCAGTTCCAAGTGTGAGCCAGCGGTCTTCGAAATCTTGTTTGGTCATCCCGAGGCCGTCATCTCTCAAGACAAACATGCCATCATCCCGAAAGTAGTCGACTTCCGCTGTAGTGGCATAAGCGTCATGCGCGTTCTTGAAAAGCTCACTTATTGCCGTAGATATGTTGGCGATTTGCTGTCGACCAAGAAGATCTATGGTTCGCGCTCTGATGTGAAACTTTGCCACTATTGTTGCCGCCTTTTTTTGTGCACACGAGGCACTCGCGCATAACTCGATCCGCATTTTTTCATGCGGTAGGCTATCTTTGAATTATGCCTGTGCCAATGCCATCATCTATTATGTTGCTTCGATACCATCACTATTTGTGGCCAGATAACAGCTTACTCAGTGACGCAGAAAATGCTTTCAGAGTTGTTCTGTGCGCAATTTTCTACAATCTGCCCCAGCGTGCTTGCAGGATTGAACTCTGCGACCGATCTTTCTCGTCATCGAACACGATCATCACTCCACCAGGCAAAAGAGGTTGGTCTCCAAAACTGAAACCATTCGCCCCAGCAATAGCCTGACGCATTTGCAGTTCAGGTTCCGCCAAGATGAGGTATGCTCGTTCGAGACGCGAACCTGGAAAATAAGTTTTCGGATCAAAGCCTTGCAACACTTTGAGAAAGCCAAGCACTTCGTCACTGAGAAAATAGTATTCCTCACACATTCTTCCGCGCTCGATCGCGTCATCCAAAAGTATGCTGTATAGTCGTTCCATCGAGGCGAGCTTCTCGCCCCCCTGAGCGTCAACTGGCAGTGACATGTCGGGACGCCCATTGAAGCCTGCATGAGCCTCGCGATGGCATGTACGGCAAAGTGTAATCCCGTTCCCCGTGTCGAATTGCGCAGCACCGAGGAACGTTTTTCGACAAATATGATGGGCAGATAGCCGCTCTTGCGAGTGACAGTCCACGCAGCGAAATCCGTCACGCTCGCGGACAAATTCGCTCCACCGTCGAAGACAACTTGCACGAGATCGTTCGGCGGACACCGCATTGCGCAGCATAGCGAGCCGCGCATTGAGCGAGCTTCGTTTCGCGTCGGACAATACCGAACTGGGTGATTTTGTCGTCACCACTTCACCTCCGTCGCGAGATACTCCCACCAGACCGACCTCACGCGAAGCACGCCAGTCTGATGAACTGCATATCGGTAGGCACCATCTTGCACGACAACCCAACCATCGTCCAGATCTTGGCCAGTAAAGACCCTCGTCATCATCCGACTTCCGACCTCGGGCAAAGCGGCAAGTTCTTGACAATTGTTGACACTTTCGAAGTCAGCGTGATCGCTCGCCGACATCGTTCCCAACGGCGCGGCCCATACATGGGAAGGCGTCTCCATCAAAGGTTCCCCATATTCAAAGTACGCATGCCCTCGGGCGTTCTTGATAATTACGCGGTTGATCCGCTCAACATCGGGCTGCCAAACGACCCTCGTTTCTCCACCCAGTGTTTGGTACTCTGTTTTCGCCCGGTCAATCATGGCCCGAAACCGAGCACTTTTTGCCAGTGCCCGGGCAGCACTGGCGTTTTGTTGTCGGTCTGGCTCAGTAGTGCCCGATAGCACGCAACTCAGAAAGATCACAGCATACTGCTCGTCCCGCGAGAAGCCATTATTGCACTCACGGCAAATGGTCACGCTCGGCAGATTGTGAGGGCGCGGTTTTGAAAGGAAACTCTTCGTAGGCACATGATCTTCATTTGTCTCAAGACCCGCTAGCCAACGGCTGCAATGGATACACCAAGCTTGCTGTCGCTCGTCGACAAATTCTTCTATGCGGTCCAAAATTTGTCGCCCTCTTACCTTCGCTCTCGGGAGGCATCTTGTAGCGATGATCGCGCTAGTCGCCCTCGCCCCATTGGTCGTCCATAAAGGCCTTCAGCTCCGCTTCAGTCAATGTCGTAGTGATACCGAGTGCCCTTGCCTTCTCTTGTAGTGCTGCTAGGCGTTCGGCCGATGCGCTAGATCGGTGCTCGATCTGAAGGCCATTTTCAAGGGCCCATAAGTACAACTTCTTGAAGGTCTTCCGGTTGATGCCAAGCAGCGCCGCCGCTCCAACAAAACTTCCGGCTGCATCGTAAGCGCGCATGATTTCATCCACTGAAAACTCGACACGCGTCCGTCCTGGCGCATTCGGGAAGCCCAATGCTTGCCGCTTGTCCGCAATCCATTTGGGATCAACGCGATGAAGTTTTGCCAAGGCAGCATCGCGATACCCCTCCCGAAACTGCTCTTCGAGCAGCGTGTCGAAGTCGTATCCGAAGTGATCCAACGTCTCGATTAGATTGGACCGGCTGGCCATAAAGCGCTTCCGAACCTCTGCTAACGAGCGGCTGCGCCTCATTAAATCAAGGAGTTCAGAATGATGGACGCCTTTTGCCTCTCCGTCGGCGAAGACAAAAACGGTATCGCCCGCGATATCCAGATAATTTCTGGCAGCTCCCATACGCTCTCCCTCTGGCCAAAAACTTCGGCAAAATTCCACAGACATATATCCCAAGAATTTCGCCGAATTTTTTAACCATCTGATTTCAAACAGTTATCCTTGACTGATTCGTTCATAGCTGATTCTCTCCAGATCACGAAGTCCCAGCAATCATGGTTACAGCGTCAATGTCCCACAAAGTGAAACCTGCTCATGAACGCCTGAAGATGGAACTACGGTTGCGTGGTAAATCCATTGCTTCAGTCGCACGAGAGCTTGATGTGCTGCGTTCGACAGTAACGCTTGTCAGCCAAGGCCTGCGCAGGTCTTCGAAAATCGAGAAAGCCCTCGCCAATGCAGTCGGAACGACACCGGCAGAGCTTTTCCCTGACCGATACTCAGCAGAGGAGGACAGCGCGGCAAGTAAAACCTGACATCGGGAAAAGAAAAGACCCTCCTGCGTCAACAGGAAGGCCTTTTGAATAAGTGTCGTTTCGACTCGACTTCTTATTCATCCCCTGAGTCTCAAGAAAAGTCAACCTGCCGAGACATCTCTCGGCAGGGCTGCTCAACTCATTCCAAACATAGGGGGATGCCGCCCCTCTCCAGCTCCGAGCCGTCTGGTTCGGTGCGCTGGTGAGGTGCGCTCCAATTAACATGAAGAACAATCTGATCTACCGCGGGCCGGAACCGAGCCACGCGACCCGAATTCCTGCACGCCGCTCCAAGGGCAGTTTGCGCGGCTCAATGGTTGCCATGCTACCTGGTTTCCAGCGTCCGCGCCTTATCCACTTCGAGAGTGCGCTCGAATATGCCTTCCTCTGCCTGATGCTGGTGCGAGACGACGTGCACCACATCCGCGAACAGCCTCCGGCGATCTCTTATGTCGGTACCGATGGCCGTCCCGCGCGGCATATCTTCGACTTCCTAGTCACCAAGAAGGATGGCGAGCGCATCGCGGTGGCCATCAAACCTATGCAGCGTGTTCTGAAGCTGAACTTCGCCTCGGAGCTCGAATCTGTGTCGGTCGCAGTCTCCAAGTCCTTTGCGGACCGTGTGCTGCTCGTCACTGATCAGCACATTGATCGGCAAGCAGCCGCCGAAGCGGCGAGGACGCTGGCCTGGTCACGCCCCTCTCTTACGGAGGTGGCAGCATGACCCTGCGTTTTCGCTTTTCGAAATCTGACATGATCACCACGGCGGGCGTCGCCATGCGCCCGATTGAGATCACCGATGCGGGTGGCACTTTTGAGCGCGTCGGCCAGCCGGGGATCACGGAAGCTTTCTCCCATCAGGAACTGGCTGAGATGATGCGCCGGCCGGACACAACCTACTTTGCCGGGTATTTCGACCGCGCCGCCCAAGAGATGCGGCTGAAAAAGCCGGTCGACCTCATCAGCGAGTTGCCGGAGCAGATCAGGCGGCTCGTCATTTGGCGAAAGGCGGTCTGCGACGCTTTCCTTGCCTTGGAGGCAACTGGTGACATCAGACGCACGCAGGAGGGCTATGATCATGCTCGCCCCAGACTGGCCGCGGAAACGCAGCGGCGCGTCGGCGAAGGTGCCGCGGCTCCCAAGAAGGTACGACCAGGTAAAGACGTCATAGTTCGAAATCTCCCTGGAAGTCGAACGGCGTTTCAGTGGGTTCGCTCCTATCAGTCTGCAAGTTGTTCACCGCTTGCACTCATCCCGGAAACCTACCGCTCTGGAAATAGGGAACGGTTTTGGTGCCCACGCTCTGAAGCCCTGATGAATCAGGTTGTCGAGATCTACGCTGACACGCAGCGCCCGACCAAGGTTCAGGCGATCAAGGAGACACAGGCACGTTTCGACGAAGAGAACCGTCGGCGTGCTGAAAGGGGGGCGCCTCCTCTTGTCGTGCCGTCGGCGGCAAGTATCCGACGACGCCTTAGCATGGCGGATCCATTCTACCTTTATGCAAAAAGGTACGGGGCGGCAGCGGCGGCCAAGCACTTTACACTGTTCAGCAACGGTCCTGATGTCGTGCGGCCAATGGAGCGAGTCGAGATGGATGAAAACCTTCTCGATGTGATCTCATTACTGACACTGACGGGCATCTGGGACCACCTGCCACGAGAGCGCCAGAAGAAATTCGAGTCCGGTAGGCGCTGGCTCTACATCGCGATCGATTGTGCGACGAAGTGCGTGCTGTCGATGCGTTTGGCCGACAATCCCAACTCCGATGATGCAATTCGGGCTCTACGTCAGATCTTTGAGGACAAGACGCCGTTGGCGCAGGCAGCCGAATGCGAAAGCACTTGGCATCACCATGGCGGCATCGGAACCCTGGTCACAGACATGGGGTCAGCTTTCACGTCGGATGCCTTTCAAGGTACGGTGGCATCGCTTGGAACGACGGCTCATCTCCCCAGTGCCGGAGTGCCCTGGCTACGTGGACATATCGAGTCGTTCTTCCGTACGCTCGGCCATCAATTGATGCCCCTTCTGGCGGGGCGTACGTTTTTCGATACAGTGGAACGTGGCGACTACCCTTCGGAAACGCTTGCCTGTTTGTGCGACGACGATCTGATCAAGATCCTGCTGACCTTCATCGTCGACATCTATCACAACCAGCCGCATGGGTCGCTTAAGGGCGAAACACCGAATGCAGCTTGGGAGCGCCTCGTTGTGGAGCATGGTACGCCCTTGGTTCCTGACGGGCTAACATTGCGCAAGGAGTTCGGTCGGCCGATGGTCCGCAAATTGCGCGGCGACGGGGTCTTGTTTGCAGGCCTCAGCTATAGCTGCGAGGCGCTGCGTGAGGCCTATCTCCACTCCCCGACACGGCAGGCCGAGATTAGGGCTGACCTAAGCGACATCGGGTGGGTTGCCGTCCGTGTTGGCGCGACATGGTATCCCGCTTTGGCCAACCAGCCGGGCTTCGATGGCATCACGTTCGAGCAGCTCCGTGAAGGTAGGCGGTCCATTCGACAAAAGCACAAACGGGATGCCCTGCTGGACGCACCCAAGGTCCAGAGAGCAATCCAGCGAATTTCCGAAATAAACCGTCGCGCCTTTGCTCTCCGCGAACTGACGCCATTCCACATGACGGATATCGATGTGGCACGTTCAGAGGCTGCCCTGCATTACCCGATCCGCTCCGATTCCATGCGATTGGGACACATCAAGCCCAGCGATGACCCACTTAGTAACGGAATCTCCATCACTGCGCCCATCGGCAAAGGCAAACTAGACGCCCCCAGCAACGACACAACCAACCCGCCCGAACGCCGTGAAAGACGCGAACGCCGCAAGCATTGGAGGTTTGATGATGAAAAATGATTTGGTCACTCAGGCAGCCCAACGGATCGCTTCTCTGAAGGGGCATTTCGTCCACCACGAACGCTTCGTACCGTTGGCAGAAGGCTTCTCCATTCTCGCCGAAAAGCGCATCGTGGACATCCAGACCGGACGAACCAGTGAGGCCCAAGGGCTGGCCCTGTCGGGGCATTCGGGGGCCGGGAAAAGCGCCGCGGTCACCCATCTGCTCGCTATGGAAGGCCAGAGACTGGCCGAGCATGGGCACGGCGACACCACCATCGTCAGCTTGCGGGTGCCGTCACCCGCAACGCTGAAGTTCGTCGGACAAATGCTCTTGCGGGCGCTCGGCTACCCCATCGGTGCCGATCGTCACGCGTGGTACATTTGGGATCTGGTCCAACACCACCTTAGAGAGCGCCGCGTCTTGTTTGTGCACTTGGACGAGGCGCAGGACCTCGCATCGCGTGGCACCAAGCACGAGCTCGATTCAGTGACATCAATGTTGAAGACGCTGATGACTGATCCGGAGTGGCCCGTCGGGATCATTCTTTCCGGAACGAACGAACTGGAGGACATTCTCAACCACGATTACCAGCTCGCACGCCGCATGAAGACCGTCCGGTTTGAGAGCCTATCCCCCGCTGCATATGGCGATGAAATCCTCGACCTCCTGGACAGCTACTGTGAGCGTGCAAACCTCGAACCAGAGGACGACGTGCTGGAATTGTCCCACGGCGAACGCGTTGTCCATGCCGCAGCCAATCAGTTCGGCATCGCCATCGTCCTGATCCTGGACGCCATCGAAGACGCCTACCTGCAGGGTCAGAAGACACTGAACCGGCACAATTTCATCCGGGCCTATCATCGCCGGACATCCTGCGATGCCGAGTTCAATCCGTTTGTCGTGCCGGATTTTATGCGCATCGACGCCCGTCAGGTGTTTTCTCGGGAGAACCGCACATGATGTTGTCACCCCTCAAGCCGCTTCCGCTCTACGTCAGCCCGGTGCGTGGCGAAAGCGCGACGTCGCTTGCGTCCCGCATCGCTCGGAAGAACGGGACGGCAAGCCTTCAGTCCTTCTGCGCCGACATGAGCATTTCATATCGCGCCTTGAAGGTCGGTGATCCAATCGAGATCGAGCGGGTTGCCGCACTTGCCGGGTGCGATCCCACCACACTCCGCAACTGGACGCCCCACGCCCCGTCGAAGACGAATTATCAACTGGGAGCGGAAGCACCGAGGTTCACGGCTTACAGCCGAAGCTTGATCAGGGGATGCCCGAAATGTGCCGCCGAATCCCGGTCCAAACATGGCGCCCATGGGCCATTTCACCTCGGGATATGGCAACTCACATCAATCCGGACCTGCGCCCAGCATTCTTGCATGCTGATCGAGGTACCGCCTCCAACCCATCACAAGCACAGCTATGATTTCGCGCGGATGGTCGACAATATGAACTTGAGTGACGTCAAGCCTGTTGCAGAGGAAGCGCGATCCTTGGAGCGCTACCTCATTGGCCGATTGGAAGGCGCCTCCAGTGGTTGCTGGCTGGACACGCTGGATTTCCACGTCGCGGCGCAGCTCTGCGAGAACTTCGGCCTGTTGTTGACCAACGGCCCCAAAGCCAGCCGAACGGAAACGACCGAACGACAATGGCTTGAGGCCGGTGCCGCTGGCTACGACATTCTGCGCAACGGGCCAGATCACATGTTCGCAACGCTTGAAGAGCTTCGCATGAAGGCAGGCCCTGGCTGTCACACCTACGGTGCGATTGCCGGTTCATTCCTGACCTGGCTGTCCCAACGTGAGGATGATGCCGCCTTCAATGACATCCGCCAGATTGTCTTCGACTACATCCTGCGGACCTATCCCGTGCTCGTCGGTAGTACCGTCCTGCGGCTACGGTGCGACAGGCAACAGGTATATTCCCTTCGAAAAGGCGCGAAGGCCTACGGCATCGACGAACGGATGCTGCGCCATAAGCTCTTAGAGCGTGGCGACATCTCGAAATCGGGCAAATCCGGTGCCATCACTTATCGTCGCTACCCCTCGCGGGAGACGCTGCAGCAACTCGCCGAAGAAACGAATGGGCTACTCCGCGGGTTTGACGCGGCAGACTATCTCGGGCTGGACATCCACCTGCTGCGCACTTTCGTCGTGGAAGGGCTCATTAAGAAAGCCGGAGAGATGGCCCGAAACGCGCCGTATTTTCGGAAGAAAGATCTCGACGCCTTTCTCGGTCGCTTGTACCGCCAAACACGCCCCAAGTTGGAACCCGCCAATGATGAGATCCCGCTCATTGCGGCCACGCCCGCGTGCCAATGTTCGACCCTCGAACTCCTGCATCTGGTTTTCGAACACGACATTCCGCTACGCTGCGCGGCGGGCACAGACCCAAGGTTCAACGATTTCCTGATATCTGTCGAGCGGGCGAAAACGGCCATAGGCCAGAGCTCAGTTGGTGCGATCAGCATGTCGGAAGCTGCCGGTAAGCTCGGGGTCGATACCGCAACAATCCGCAACCTGGTCAACGCAGGCTATCTGAGTGCTGCTCCGAAGACCGCAAAGTCCTCCGAACGCTGGCTGGTGGTCGACGAGGCCTCCGTCACAACCTTCGGCGAACGGTATATTTCGGCTGCCGATCTTGCTCGCGAACTGCGACGCGATACCGCCAATCTCTGTCGCGAGCTCTACAAAAACGGCGTCGAACCACTCGTTTTCAACGGCGAGAACCGGATCATTTTTCGCCGCCGTGATGTGAACGAGAGATGAGGTCAGGAATGCGGGTGGGGCCGCTTGCCTGGTAGGGCGGCCGCCTGTGAATTCACCTCCGGCACCTTCTAACACGAAAGCCTTGAGAAAGCCGGCCGCTGTGTCGGCTTTTTTCATGTCTTCTCAGAGGCAACCTTATCTGACGAAAAAGGCAGCTTCAGTTCAGCATCGAGATTTTTTGGTACTGAAATAAAAGAGAAATTTCCGCCAGCAGAGGCAGAACTTCGTGACAATTCCCATCCCTTCAAAAGCACCAGATATTTCTGCCTTTTTCGTCAGAGGTTTTTCCTCTGCCGCGCAGACGGGTGCTGTTTTCCCTGCGAAAATCCCATGCTGTGATCCGCTCCCTTGGGCCGTGCTGATCGCTTTGCAGCCCTTTCCCCAGTCAAACGCGCGACCCGCCATGAGTGGCCATTTTTTATTGAAAGCTGGCTCCGGGATACAGGCCCTCTGGTTGCGCAACTCCAGATTCTGGCGGCCGCACTCTTTTCTGAAAAAGGGGACGGCCATCAGGCGTTCGGGGGTGCTGAGGGGAGGAGAAACACGCGGTGTGACCTCCATCAGTGAATTCCTGACAAAAACACTCTTGAACTTGGTTTCGCATGCCTTTACTCAATTTCCGACTAAACTACTCAAGAATTAGGAGACTGTTGATGCGACTCAAGTCGATTCTGGCGTTGGGAAGTGCTGCGCTGGCGTTTTCCAACGTGGCCGCACAGGCGGAAACGGACTACCCTCTGGCGATCGAAAACTGCGGCCAGACCGTCACCTTCGAACAGGCCCCCCAAAATGCCGTGGCCCTGGGCCAGAACAGCGCAGAAATCATGCTGCTTCTGGGGTTGGCAGATCAGATGGCCGCAACCGCCTTCTGGCCCAATGCGGTGCTGCCCGAAGTGGCGGAAGCCAATAGCGGGATCGATCTCCTCACCGTCGAATTTCCATCGCTGGAATCCGTGCTTTCGAAGCAACCCGACTTCGTGGCGGCAATGCTTACGACGCTGCTCGGCCCTGACAGCAAGGTCGCCAAGCGATCGGATTTCGAAGACCTTGGGATCCCAACATATCTTTCGCCGAGTGCCTGTTCGACCACGCTCGATGCAAGCGACGCCTATGGCTCGCGCGACGCGCTCTGGAGCATGGGCCTGCTCTACAAGGAGATCGAGGATCTGTCCCGGATATTCGACGTGGCCGAACGCGGACAGGCGTTGATCGAGGATTTCAAGGCGCGCGAGGCCGCCCTGCGCGCGCAATTCTCCGAGAACAAGGACCTGACCTTCCTGTTCTGGTTCTCCAGCCCATCACCCGCCGATGATGCCTATCTTGGCGGGGGCAACGGGCCTTCGGGTTACATCGCAGATGTTCTTGGCGGCTCCAACGCCATCACAACCGAAGCGGACTGGCCGGCCGTTGGCTGGGAAGGCATTATGGCCGCCGATCCCACTGTTTTTGTCGTGACACAGGTCGACCGCAACCGCTGGGATCTGGACACCGCAGACAACAAGATCGACTTTCTGGAATCCGATCCAACCGTCAGCCAGATGGAGGCGGTTCGCAACGGACGGATCGTCGTCATGAGCGGCGCCGCCATGAACCCGAGTATTCGCACGCTCTACGGCGCCGAGCAGGTGGCCGAACAACTCAAGGCGCTCGATCTTCCATGATGGCGTCTGATGCACCAGAGGGCGGGGCTGTCCGCCTTGCCCTCTTTTTGTGTCTGTCATTGATTGTTCTTGCCTTCACCGTCGCCACTGCGACAGCGATTGGTGATTATAATATCAATCTGAGGACAGTGTTCCTGTCGGTCACCAACGAGCTCGGCTTGACGGGTGCCGACATCGCACCGATAGAGCAAAGCGTCGTCTGGAACCTGCGCCTGAGCCGCGCGCTGGTGGCCGCATTGGCCGGGGCCGGGCTGGCGATATGCGGCGCGATCCTACAGGCATTGTTGCGCAACGCTTTAGCTGAGCCTTTCGTGCTGGGCGTTTCGGCAGGGGCGTCGACCGGGGCGGTCTGCGTGATTGTGCTGGGCATCGGCGCGGGCGGCCTGTCGCTGTCACTGGGAGCTTTCGCCGGGGCCTTCGCCGCCTTTGCGCTGGTGGCGCTTTTGTCCAACGGAGCGACGAGCGGCCCGAACCACACGATCCTGGCCGGCGTGGCGGCGTCGCAACTGTTCAACGCGCTGACCTCCTACATCGTTACGACGTCCGGCAATGCCCAACAGGCACGGGACGTGATGTTCTGGCTTCTCGGCAGCTTCGGCGGCGTGCGCTGGCCGGATGTCCAGCTTCTTTTGGTGGTGGTGATCGTCAGCCTGGGCGTCTGCATCTGGATGGGCCGGGCGCTTGACGCCTTCACCTTCGGTGACGAGGATGCTGCGGCGCTTGGCGTGCCGGTGGCCCGCATCCGGCTTGTGTTGTTCGGGGTGACCGCCCTGCTGACCGCGACCATTGTCAGCATGGTGGGTGCCATCGGCTTTGTCGGATTGGTCGTGCCCCATGCGGCACGATATGTGGTCGGGCCGTTGCATCTGCGGTTGCTACCGGCCTGCGCTGTCGTGGGGGCGGTCTTTATGGTGATCGCCGACATTACCTCGCGGGTGATCGCGACACAGCAAACCGTGCCTATCGGGGTTGTGACCGCGCTTGTCGGCGTGCCGTTCTTTGCGATCATTCTCTACCGCGCGAGGCCTCAGGCATGAGTGTCGTTGCGAAAAACCTGAGATGGGGCGTAAAGCGCAAGACCATCGTGTCCGACGTATCTCTGACAGTCGCACCGGGCGAAACGCTTGGCCTGATTGGCCCCAACGGATCGGGCAAGTCGTCTTTGTTGCGGTTGCTGTCAGGGTTGAGGCACCCATTGTCCGGGCGGGTCGAAATCAACGGCCAGGACATTGCGCAGGTGCCCCGCAAGGCGCTGTCGCGACAGATTGCCTTTGTCCAGCAAAGCGCGGCGACCGACACCAATGTCACGGTGCGCGATGTCGTGAGGCTGGGTCGCACCCCGCACCGTTCGGCCCTTGCGGGCTGGTCCGAGACCGACGAGACCGCGGTGGCCCACGCACTTGAGCGTGTGGACATGACGTCCCGCAGGGCGCAACCTTGGCAAACCCTGTCGGGGGGCGAACGTCAGCGTGTGCATATCGCGCGGGCGCTGGCGCAGACACCACAGGTGATGTTCCTTGACGAGCCAACCAATCATCTCGACATTCATCACCAGATCGAGATTCTGCGCATGGTGCGCGATCTCGATCTGACCAGTGTCATCGCGCTGCACGACCTCAACCTTGCCGCCATGTTTTGCGACCGGATCGTGGTGCTTGAGGCCGGGGCCGTCCGCGCCTGCGGCACGCCCGACGCCGTGCTGACACAGGCAATCCTGCGCGATGTCTTCCGGGTCACGGCGCATGTAAGCGGATCGTCCGATGCCGACCGGCCACATATCCGGTTCAGTCCGCAATAAGGTGGGCCACACCCAACGGTTTTGCCGGTATGGCGACTGGCTCCGGGGACTGGCACCCTGC
This sequence comes from Celeribacter baekdonensis, assembly GCF_900102315.1. Classification (GTDB taxonomy): domain Bacteria; phylum Pseudomonadota; class Alphaproteobacteria; order Rhodobacterales; family Rhodobacteraceae; genus Celeribacter; species Celeribacter baekdonensis. The sequence continues at coordinate 20,572 of NZ_FNBL01000020.1, read as the reverse complement.
GGTCGACAACCACCGAGGCTTTCACAAGGCCGATCCACAGGCGAGAAAACATCTATGCGGCTCTTCCCATCCACTTGGACTATCATAAACACTCCCAAAGCCAGCGTGGACCCTCTTAGCCCATATAGCTAGCGCAGAGGTGTGACCAAATCCGCCGCGATCAATCGCACACTGGCCTCGAAACCGGACGCCGAGCCCAGCCGCGGCGAGGTCAAGACAAGCGGACTGCCGATCCGTTCGGCAATCGCCGCCACAATGGCGAGGCCAAGCCCGCTGCCATCGGTTTGGGTGCCCGCACGTTCAAAACGGGCGGTCAGGCGGGCCAGCGTTTCGGGCGGCACCACGGGGCCTTCGTTGGACACGCTCAGTTGACCATCGGCTGTCAGCACCACCAAAATCGGCGCGCTTTGTGACCCGTGCCGCAGCGCGTTTTCAACCAGATTGCGGCACAGGATACCAAAAGCGTCCGGGTCCAGATCAGACATCACCGGGCTTTCTGGCAGGGTCAAAACAATGCGATCCGGGGCGGTGGTGCGCGCAATATCCTCAACGATGATCCGTGCCACAACACGCAAATCCGAGGCCTGATCCAACCGCAACCGCCCGCCTTCGGCGCGGGCCAATTGCATCAGCCGCTCGGACAGGCGGGTGAGGCGTTTGAGCGTCGCTTCGATCTCGCCAGCGCGGGCGCGGGCCGCCGGATCATCGGTTTCCGATTGCAACCGCTGCGCCTGCGCAATGGCCCCGGCCAAAGGCGTGCGCAACTCATGCGCGGCATTGGCGGCAAAGCTGCGTTCGGCCTCAAACGCGCCGTTCAAACGGTGCAACAGATCATTGAGCGTGGCGGCGATCGGGGCGACTTCGGCAGGCATATGATCCACCGGAATGGGGGACAAATCCCGCGCATTGCGTGTTTCAAGCCGCGCACGAAAATGGCGCAGCGAAGCAAAACTCGCCCGCACCGCCAAAGCAATCGCCAAAAGCGCCACCGGGATCACCACCAAAAGCGGCAGGCCAAGCCCCATCTGAATTTCGCGCGCAACCTGTGCGCGGTGGTCCAAAGGCTCGGCGATGGTGATGCGGATGCTGCCTTGCAACACATCATCATTATAGAGGCGATGCGTGGCGGTTTGACGAAACCCCGGCCCATCATAGACCGGAAACACCGCCGGATCAGCGGCGTGCGATTGCAACAGGATGCGGCCTTCGCTGTCGCGCACGACATAGGTGAAAAACTCGCTGTGTTCGCGGACCTCCCCGATCCTTTGGGTCGCGCCGGTGTCATCGCGCCCGACAATATCGACGGCGGCCAGTGGCAAAATCCGTTGGGCGGTTTCTTGCAATGCGCTGTCAAACACCTCATCCATTTCCTGGCGCAAAATCACCGCCGTCACCGACGCCGTCGCAATCCACAACAGCGTCAACAACACGCCGAGCGACAGTCCCAGCCGGGCCTGAAGACTGCGCGGCATTCTCATGGTTTTCCCAAACGATAGCCCATGCCACGCTCCGTCTCGATCACCCCCGCCCCGAGTTTCTTGCGCAGGCGGCTGACGTGAACCTCAATGGTGTTGCTTTCGACCTCGGACGAGAAGGCATAGAGCTTTTCTTCGAGCTGCGGTTTTGACAAAAGCTGACCGGGGCGCGCCAGAAACGCCTCCAGCAAGGCCCATTCGCGGGCGGTTAAAGCCACCTGTTTGCCATCGCGATGCACGCTGCGCGCCGCGAGATCAATGTCGAGACCGGCATGGCTGATGATCGGGTTGGGATTGCCCGAATAACGCCGGGCGACTGATCCGATCCGGGCCGAAAGCTCCGCCAAATCGAACGGTTTGACCAGATAATCATCCGCCCCCGCATTCAGCCCCTCGATCCGGTCCGAAATCTGATCCAAGGCGGTCAAGATGATCACCGGGGTGACATCGCCCCGCGCACGCAGGGTTTTGAGAAACCCGATCCCGCGCCCATCAGGCAGCATCAAATCCAACAGAATCAGATCAAACGCCGCGCCATGGATCGCATCCATAGCTGCATCAAGACGGTTGGCCCAATCCACCGAATGGCCATCCGCCGCGATCTGGTCGCGCACCGCGGCGCCCAAAACAGTGTCATCCTCGATCAACAGGAGTCGCATGGCTTTCCCTTTTATCTCTTGATGACCTTCTATCACCTTTCTGGCTGACGCAAAGCTGACGCAGAGATGTGCCCCGCGTCAGGTTCCCGTCAGCTTTGGGATGCACAGTCCTCCCAAGATGGCCGCAAAACGGAGTTTGGCCCATGAAGACACCATTGACAATTCTGAGCTTTCTCCTGGCCTTGCCCGCCGGGATGGCCTTGGCCGAGGACGATTGTTTCGTCCCCATGGCCGATTGGCAACCGCGCGAAGCGGTGGCCCAACTGGCGCAAGAAAACGGCTGGACAGTGCGCCGGATCAAGATCGACGATGGCTGTTATGAGATCATCGGCAGCGATACCGAGGGCCGCCCAATTGAAGTGACGGTACACCCCGCAACGCTTCAAGTGCTTGAATTTGAATATGAAGACGAGGCGGAGGACGACGATCATCACCACGTTGAACGTGACGAACGTCATGATGACTGAAGGCCAGCGCCCTGTTTTCCCACGCCTTGTATCCCATGCCGTGTGTCCCCTCGGCCCCCTTGGCCCCGTCCTGACCGGCGGGGCCTTTTTTGGATCTGATTTTGGCACCTGACAGCAAGCTGAAGCAAAAATCTTTTCCGCGTCAGGAGACGCTCAGCTTGGCACCTCAGAGTGTCACAAAACAACCAAGGACCTGTATCATGAAAAAGACCTTAACCCTTCTTGCCGCCTCAACCGCCCTGTCCGCCACATTCGGCTTGCCCGCATGGAGCGGCCCCTCTGCTCCGCTTTATGGCATACCGCTCGACGCCGTGTCCGCAGGTGCAGACACCTCAAACACACCCTCTCTCATGTTTGTCAGTGATGACGACGATGAGGGGCGCGGTTGGTTGCGTTGGCTTGGGGATGACGACGACGATGATGATGATGACGAGTGCGAGGATGATGACGAGGACGAGGACGAGGACGAGGAGGACCGCCGTAAAAACAAATACGACGACGACGATGATGACGACGATGATGACTGCAGCGGGTCCATCGACACGCCTGCCCCCGCAGGCACCGTTGCCCCACCGCAAAACGGGCTCTTTGGCACCGGCACCCCACCCCAAGTTCAGGTGAATTAAATGACACCGCGCTGCGCCGGGACGACCGCTGCAGCGCGTATAAACTGTGACAAAAAAGGAATACCCAAGATGAAATCTGTTCTCGCAACTCTGGCGCTCACCACGGCGCTGACCCTGCCCGGCCTCGCCATGGCGCGCCCCGTGACCCTCACAACACAGCTCAAAAACTATGGCGGTGATGGGGCCTATCTGGCGGTGTATGTCACCGACCCCCAAGGTGCCTATGCCGGCAGCCTGTGGATGGCGGGTCGAAAGTCGAAATATTACAAACACCTGACCGATTGGTATCGGTTCACCGGCGGCGACACGGCGCAGATCAATGGCATCACCGGCGCAAGTGTGGGCGCTGGGCGGTCACTGAAAATCTCTCTGGATCTGGCGGATGCGCTGTTTGATGCTGGCTATACGCTTCATATCGACGCCGCCGTCGAAGATCGCCGCGACAGCCCGAACGAAATTTCTGTGCCCTTGACCTCTGACGGGGCCGGAACCGCCGTGAAGGGTCGCGGCTACATCGCCAATTTCACCTACGACATGTAAAAGGGACAGAGCCATGATCCGCAAACTCCACCGTTGGCCGGGTCTTTTGGCTCTGGCTCTTGTCACCCTTCTGGCGCTCAGTGGCGCGGCTTTGTCGATCTTTCCAAGCCTTGAATATCTGTCCGCGCCGCAAACCGTAAGCGATCAAAGCGTGGCGGATCTTGCCACGCGCATCCAAAGCGCCCTCCCCGGTGTCGAGCAAATCAAACGCGCGCCTTCGGGGCGGATCACCGCCTATTGGTTCAAAGACGGCACCCCCGGCGCGGACATCATTGATCCGCTCACCGGCCAAGCGGTCGCCTCCGCCGATCCAAACCCGGTGCTGCGCTGGTTGACCAATTTGCACCGCTCGCTGTTTTTGGGCGATGGCGGGCGCATTGCCATGGCAGTTGGGGCTTTGGCGATGCTTGTGCTTGCGATCTCTGGCACGCTTTTGGTGGTGCGGCGCATGGGTGGCTGGCGGCGGTGGTTTGCGCCTCTGCGCGGGCCCCTTGCGGGACGCATTCACGTTGAATTGGCCCGCGTCGCGGTGCTGGGCCTTGCGCTGTCGTCCGTGACCGCGCTGTGGATGACCGCTTCGACCTTTGATCTTTTGCCGGATGGCGAGGTGATCCCCGCCTTCCCCACTGAAACCAGCGGCGAAACGGGTGCGGCCTTTGCCGCGATGGAGCGGCTTGCAAGCACCCCGGTGTCTGATTTGCGCGAATTGAGCTTTCCCTACCCCGATGATGCCAGTGACGTGTTCACCCTGACGACCGATCAGGGCATGGGATTTATCGACCAAGGCACCGGCAAGATGCTGGTCTGGGCCGATCTGAGCCCCATGCAAATCCTGTCTGAGACCATCTATATGCTGCACACCGGTCAAGGTGCCGCGCTGTTGGGGCTGGTGCTTGGGCTGATGGCGCTGGCCATTCCGGCGATGGCGATCACCGGAGTTTTGGTCTGGCTGGCTGGGCGTCGTGGTCGACCGCGTTTGCGCCACAATGCCCCGGCCAGTCGCGCCGAAACGATCCTCCTCATTGGCAGCGAAGGCGGCAGCACATGGGGCTTTGCCGCGACGCTCCACAAAGCCCTGACCGAGGCCGGGCAAACCGTCCATGCCACCGCCCTCTCCGCCTTTGATCCAAGCCGCTATAGCAAAGCCAAACGCATCCTCATTTTGGCCGCAACCTATGGCGATGGCGATGCACCGAGTTCCGCCAAGGGTTTCCTTGATCAGCTCGCCACCGCTGAGGTCTTGCCAAACGTCCCGCTGGCCGTGCTTGGCCTGGGCGATCGCAGCTTTCCGGCCTATTGCGCCTATGCGCAAGCGGTCTCGGAGGCAGCGCGGGCCAAAGGCTGGCCCGAGCTTTTGGCCTTTCACACCGTGGACCGGCAATCGGCACAAGAATTCGCGCGTTGGGGTCACGCGCTTGGCACAACGATGGGACTCCCGCTTGAACTGGCCCACCATCCGGTCCAACCCACGACACAAAGCCTGATCTTGATCAGCCGCCGCGATTATGGCGCCGAGGTCCAGGCCCCGACTGCGATCCTACGCTTTGCCTTGCCCAAGGCTTCGCTGATGCACCGGCTGATGCGGCGCGGATTTGGGCGGTTCCAAGCGGGCGATTTGATCGGCATCCTGCCCAAAGGCTCCGCCGTGCCCCGGCTGTACTCGCTGGCCTCTGGGAACCGTGACGGATTCATCGAAATCGTGGTCAAAAAACATGCCGGCGGGCTGTGCTCCGGCCAACTCATCGACCTGCAACTGGGCGAGACTGTCACCGGATTCTTGCGCCGCAACACGGTGTTTCACCCGGACAAAGACAGCACGCCGCTGATCTTGATTGGTGCGGGCACGGGCATCGGCCCGCTGGCCGGGATCATCCGGGGCAACACGCACAAGCGCCCGGTGCATCTGTTCTTCGGGATGCGCCACCCGGATAGCGATTTTCTTTATGGTTCGGATATGCCGGGGTGGCAAAACGCCGGGCAGATGACGCATCTCACCACCGCCGTGTCGCGCACTGCACATCCGCAATATGTCCAAGATGTTCTGCGCACTGAACGAAGCGAAGTGATCCGATTGATCCGCGACGGTGCCCGTGTGATGGTCTGTGGCGGACGTGACATGGCGCAAGGCGTGTCCGAGGTCTTGGCGGATATACTATCTCCTGCCGGGCTTACCCCGCTCATGCTCAAGTCAGAAGGGCGCTATGTCGAAGATGTCTACTGATCTCACCCGCCACGCGCTCAACGGCCCGACCATGGGCACGCGCTGGTCGGCCCAATTTCACACGGCCCCGGACGTGGACCCGTCCGTGATCCAAGCCGTGATCCAAGCCGCGCTTCAGTCAGCCGTCACCGAAGTCGACACACAAATGTCGACATGGTCCGCCAACAGCGATTTGATGCGCCTCAACGCAGCGCCTCTGGGCGACTGGTGCGATGTGCCCGCCTCGCTGATGACCGTGATCACCCTTGGGCTAGAGATCGGGCGCGCCTCAAAGGGGGCGTTCGACATTGGCATGGGTGATGCGGTGACGGCCTGGGGCTTTGGCCCCGCTGAGGCCGCGCCTGACCGCATCAAAGCCGCGATGAACACCAAACGTGTGCCCGCCTCTGATGCGCTTGACCTGGACGTTGCGGCAGGACGCCTGCGCAAAACCGCGCCCATCGCATTGGACCTCAACGGCATTGCCAAAGGCTATGGCGTGGACCGATTGGCCGAGACCCTGCGCGATTTTGGCATCATGAATGCGCTTGTTGGCATTGACGGCGAAATGCGCGCGATGGGCCTGCGTCCCGATGGGGCGCCATGGTCCATCGCGGTCGAGGCCCCCGACCCGGAAAGCCGCAGCGCCCATTCCGTGCTGACCCTGCAAGACGCGGCTGTGGCCACCTCTGGCGATTACCGCCATTGGGTCGAGGTCCAAGGCCGCCACCTGTCGCACACCATGGACCCGCGCCGGGGTGCGCCCCTGATGAGCTCACCCGCCTCCGTCACCGTTGTGGCCAAAACCTGTGCCGAAGCCGACGCTTGGGCCACCGCATTGATGGTGCTCGGCGCGGAACAGGGCGCGGCCCTTGCCCGTGCGCAAGGCTTGGAGGCCTTGTTCTTGCTCCGCGTGAGCCAAACGGAATATCGCAGCCTTGGCGTCGGCCGCGTGTTTGCCGATGAGGACGCGGCGGCAAATGCCCCAGGGAGAGCCATATAATGGACTTTGCGCGGATTGAGCGGATGAAAACCGGACTTTTGGGGCTGGCGATTGCCGGGCTTGTGATCGGGCTTGGCCTGTTTTTCGCGGGTCTCAAAGACCTCGCGGCCCTCGTCTGGGCCTTCGGCGTTCTTCCGGTATTGATCGCGCTTTTGATCGAAATTCTGCGCAGTCTGCGCGCCGGGGAGGTCGGGCTTGATATTGTCGCCGCGCTGTCGATGTCGGCGGCGCTTGGCTTTGGCGAAACCATGGCGGCGGCGGTTGTTGCCGTGATGTATTCCGGTGGCACCTTTCTTGAAAGCATGGCCGAGGGCCGCGCCCGCCGTGAGATGCATGACCTGTTGTCCCGCGTGCCGCGCACAGCCACCCGACACCAAAATGGTGGGCTGGAAGACGTGCCGCTGGACGACATCCTCCCCGGTGATCTTTTGCTGATCCGTCAAGGCGATGTGGTGCCCGTCGATGGCGTGATTGCCTCCGAGACCGCCTTTGTCGATACCTCTGCGCTCACCGGCGAGTCGCTTCCGGTGCGTTTGGCGCAAGGCGCGGAGGCGATGAGCGGTTCGACCAATGCGGGCGCGCCGTTTGATCTGACCGCAACCCAGCCCGCCAAAAACAGCACCTATGCCGGGATTGTCCGCCTGGTCGAAGAGGCCCAGCGGTCAAAAGCGCCGATGGCGCGGCTGGCGGATCGTTGGTCTTTGGGGTTTTTGATCGTCACCGTGATGATTGCCGGCGCCGCTTGGGGACTGACCGGCGATCCGATCCGCGCGGTGGCGGTTTTGGTCGTGGCAACCCCTTGCCCGCTGATCCTTGCCGTGCCCGTTGCCCTGACCGCAGGCCTGTCGCGTGCGGCGCATTTTGGCGTGTTGATCAAAGGCGCAGGTCCGCTTGAAACCATGGCGCGCAGTCGCACGCTGATCCTGGACAAAACCGGCACACTCACCGATGGGCGGCCACAAATCATCCGCATCGACAGTCAAAACACGCACAGCGACACCGACATCCTGCGCTTCGCCGCAGCACTTGATCAGGCGTCAAAACACCCGGTCGCACAGGCGGTTGTCGCCGCCGCGAAAGCCAAGGGGATGTCCCTGCCCCTGCCCACCAATGTGGTTGAAACACCCGGCGAAGGCGTCAGCGGCAGGGTCGAAGGTCATGCCGTCGTCGTGGGTGGCACGGATTTGATCGCCCAGCATGTGACAGGGCCTGCGCCACACCCCATGCGGTCTGCGGGGTCGGTGCTTGTGGCTTTGGCGATAGATGGGCAAATGGCCGGGCATCTCGTCATGGCCGATCCGCTGCGCGAGGGCACAAAGGCCATGCTGACCGGGCTACGCGCCCAAGGGATTGTGCGGATCGTGTTGGCCACCGGAGACCGTGCAGACGTGGCCGAACGGGTGACCGAGGGGCTTGGTCTTGATGCGCTTCGGGCCGGATTGTCGCCGGATCAAAAGGTGCTTTTGGTTCTGACCGAGCGCAAAAATGGCCCGGTGATGATGGTCGGCGATGGTGTGAATGATGCGCCTGCTCTGGCCGCCGCCGATGTCGGTGTTGCCATGGGCGCGCGGGGGGCCGCCGCCTCGGCGGAGGCCGCCGATGTGGTCTTGCTGGTGGATCGGATCGACCGGCTTGGACCGGGGATCGAGATTGCCCGCGCCGCCCGCCGCATTGCCGTTGAAAGCGTGATTGCCGGGATCGGCTTGTCGGTCTTGGGCATGATCGCGGCGGCCTTTGGATACCTCACGCCAGTGCAAGGCGCGCTGTTGCAAGAGGTGATTGACGTCGCCGTCATCTTGAATGCGCTGCGGGCCTTGCGCATCACGCCCAAGGGCCTCAGTGCCGCCGCGTAGGCGGGGGACTATGTGTCCGTGTGGTCGCAAACCGATACGAACCAAGCCGATTTGGCCATGGTGGCCACGGCAGGGGTTGGGATGATTTTTGGTGTGAGCGCCGGGTAGGTTGGCGTTGCGATTGCCCCGCAGACACGGCACAGTCACGTTATGAATTCAAAGCAAAACCATATCACAGAGGTCAGGATGCGCCTGCGGTTGCATTTCGGGGACAGGTTGATGCTTGGCCCCGGCAAGGCCGATTTGCTTGCGGGCATTCGTGACACCGGGTCGATTTCCGCCGCCGGGCGCGCCATGTCGATGAGCTACAAACGGGCTTGGTCGCTGGTCGAAGACATGAATGCGGCCTTTGGGGCGCCGCTGGTGATTTCGTCGCGGGGTGGGGCACAGGGCGGTGGGGCGCATCTGTCGGAGACGGGAGAGGCGGTTTTGGCCCAGTATCGTGCGCTTGAGCAGCGCGCACTTGCGGCGGGGTCTGAGCAGATCGAAGCGATTGCGGCGCTGTTTGGCGATATGTCCGAAGGGAAATAGCGCTTGCCAGATCAGTGATGGGCTGCGATATGTTTCCACAAACATATTGAACGGAGTTGCTTGTGTCCCTGCCCTTTGCCCGCCTCACCGCCCTCCTCCTCCTCACCTGCGCCCCGCTCGCCGTCCACGCCGAAGAGGTGATCGTCTTTGCCGCCGCCAGCATGACCACTGCGATGGTCGACATCGAACAGGGGTTTGAAACCGACACCGGGCATGACCTCATCGTCTCGCTCGCCGGTTCCTCCGCCCTTGCGCGGCAAATTCAACAGGGTGCGCCTGCGGATGTGTTCATCTCCGCCAATCCCGACTGGATGGATGTTTTGGAAAACGACGGGCTTCTCTCCAAAGGCTCGCGCTTTGATCTTTTGAACAATTCGATTGTCCTCATCGCCCATGGCCAAGACTCCACCCTAGTGGCGATTTCTGATCTGCCAGAGGCGCTTGGCGAGGATCGGCTGGCGATGGCGCTGGTCGATGCGGTTCCGGCGGGGATCTATGGCAAAGCAGCACTTGAGACGCTTGGTCTATGGGATCAACTTTCCCCCTCTGTTGCCCAAACCGACAATGTCCGCGCCGCGCTCTCGCTTGTGGCCTTGGGAGAAACGCCGTTTGGGATCGTCTACGCCACGGATGCGGCGGCCGAAGATGACGTACACATTGTGGCAACGTTTCCGTCCGAAACCCACCCGCCGATTGTCTATCCCGCCGCCGCGATTGCCGAGCACGACGATGAAGCGACACAGGCGTTTTTGGATTACCTGCACGGTGCCCCGGCCCGCGCCGCGTTCGAACGTCAGGGCTTTGTCGTGGTGCCGCAGTAACCCGCGCCCCCCCCCTATCGCCCCCTGCGTCACATCCCAGCGCCACCTCATCGCTTGACAAGCCGAGCCGCCTGCAACCTACCTGTGACACGGGCGGCGACAGGCGCGTTCTGTCCCACAACGGACCGGCGGAAGGGAAACACATGGCGTTCACACTCAAGCAATTGCGCTATTTCATCGCCGTGGCGGAGGTCGGCACCGTGTCCGGCGCGGCACAGGCCCTGGCGATCTCGCAATCGGCGGTGACAGAGGCCATTCGCGAGCTGGAGACCGACCTTGGCGTGTCCCTGTTTGACCGCCATCCGCGCGGCCTCGACATCACCCACAAAGGCCATCAATTCCTGCGCCATGCGACCGGTATTTTGGCCGGTGTCTCGGATGCCCGCCTTGCCCTGACGCAAGAGGCCGAAACCCTGTCCGGCACTTTGCATGTTGGCGTGACCTCCTTGGTCGCGGGCTATGTGTTGTCCGATATTCTGGCCCGGTTTCGCCGCGCCAATCCCAAGGTCGAAGTGACCGCGGTCGAGGACAGCGGCGATTATCTTGAGCATCTATTGATCGGCGGAGAGTTGGATGTGGCGGTAATGGTGACCACCAATCTGCGCGACCGCATGGCGCTTCAGACAGAAATCATCGACACATCCCCCTATCAGCTTTGGCTGCCCAACGGGCATGAGTTGAGCACCCGGCCCTCGGTGTCGATCGAGGATCTGACCGATGAGCCGATGATCATGCTGCGGATTGATGAGATCGAAGAGGCCACGCGCAAATTGCTCTCGGCCTTTGGCGCCCGCCCGCGTGTCGCGTTTCGCACCCGCTCTGTGGAGGCGGTGCGCTCTTTGGTGGCGACGGGTGCGGGAATCGCGCTTTTGCCGGAGATGGTGTATCGTCGCTGGTCGCTTGAAGGTGACCGGATTGTGTCGCGCGATGTATCGGGAAGCCTCCCCGTTGTGCAGGTTGGAACCGTCTGGCGCAAAGGCTCGCCGCTGTCCCGTCCGACGCGTGAATTTGTTTTGGCGGCACAAACCCATAAAAACACGAAGTAATTCATGGGTATCAATTTTTCCGATACCCAAAACCTGAGAATTGAATTTGTGAAATCGGACCCGTTCTCCCACCCTGTCGCCCAAGGGGGCTTTGACTCCCGCAGCAACAGGGAAACCGAAGATGAAAAAGATTTTCAAAGGGTGTGCCTCCGGTCTTGCACTCGTCGCCGCCACCGCCGTGCCGCTTTCTGCCGCCGATATGATGACCGAACTTGGCGCGGGCGAAGGCACCGTCTCCATCGTCGCATGGCCGGGCTATATCGAGCGCGGTGAAACCGATGCGGCCTTTGATTGGGTGACCAAATTCGAAGCGGCCACAAGCTGTAAGGTCGAGATCAAAACCGCCAACACCTCGGATGAAATGGTCGCGCTGATGAACGAAGGCGGCTTTGATTTGGTGACCGCATCGGGCGATGCCTCGCTGCGTCTGATCGCGGGCGGCCGGGTCCAGCCGATCAATATTGACCTGATCCCAAGCTGGTCGCGCGTCGACGACCGTCTGAAAGACGCGCCGTGGCACACGGTCAAAGGCACCCATTATGGCACGCCATTCATGTGGGGTCCGAACGTGTTGATGTACAACACCGAGGTTTTCCCAGAGGCTCCGACCAGTTGGAATGTGGTGTTCGAAGAAATGACCCTGCCCGATGGCGAAAGCAACACAGGCCGGGTGCAGGCCTATGATGGCCCGATCTATATTGCCGACGCGGCGATGTATTTGATGACGCATCAGCCGGAGCTTGGCATCGAAAGCCCCTATGAGTTGAATGAGGATCAATACGCCGCCGCGCTGAACGTGTTGCGCACCCAGCGCACCTTGGTATCGCGTTACTGGCATGATGCATTCATCCAGATCGACGATTTCAAAAACGAAGGCATGGTGGCATCCTCGTCTTGGCCGTTCATGGTCAATCTGTTGAAAGCCGACGGAGTGCCGGTCGCCTCCACCATCCCGTCTGAGGGCGCGAGCGGTTGGGCCGACACGTTGATGTTGCACGCGGACTCCGAGCACCCGAATTGCGCCTATCAGTTCATGGAGCATTCGCTGAACTCCAACCTGCAATCGGATCTCTCCGTCTGGTTTGGCGCGGTGCCGTCTGTGCCGGAGGCCTGTACCGATGGCTCTGGCATGCAGACCGCCGAAGGCTGTTCCGAGAACGGTTTGGACGATTTTGACCGGATCAAATTCTGGCAAACTCCGGTTTCAAGCTGCGAAAGCCAAGGCACCTGTGTGCCGTATTACCGCTGGGTCTCTGACTACATCGGTGTGATTGGCGGCCGCTGATCCTTCCCCCCCCACGGGCTGGCCTTTTCGGGCCGGCCCGACCTTTCTCCCTGAAGACTGACCCTGAAAGACGGACAATGACTGATGCAGTGACCTTCCGAGGCGTATCGCGCCATTTCGGAACCGTGAAAGCCGTAGATGAGGTCGATCTGGCCATTCGCGATGGTGAATTCTTTGCCATGCTTGGCCCATCCGGCTCTGGCAAAACCACCTGTCTGCGCCTGATTGCGGGGTTCGAACAACCAACCGCCGGGCGGATCGAGATTTTTGGCGAGCGCGCCGAGGGGGTGCCGCCGTATTTGCGCAATGTGAACACGGTGTTCCAAAACTACGCCCTGTTCCCGCATATGAATGTGCTCGACAACGTGGCCTTTGGCCTGCGCGTCAAAGGCGTGGGACGCGCCGAACGTCACCGTGCCGCCGAAGAGTCGCTTGAGCTGGTTGAACTCGCGGGCTACGGCGCGCGTCGGGCGGGCGAATTGTCGGGCGGGCAACGTCAACGCGTGGCCTTGGCACGGGCGTTGATCAACAAACCTCGGGTTGTGCTGTTGGACGAACCTCTGGGTGCGCTTGATCTCAAGCTGCGCGAACAGATGCAAGAAGAGCTGCGCAAATTGCAACGCGCGCTGGGTCTGACCTTTGTGTTCGTGACCCATGATCAGGACGAAGCCCTTTCAATGGCAGACCGCGTGGCGGTGTTTGCGGGCGGCAAAATCCAACAGATCGGCAGTTCCGAAGATATTTATCGCCGCCCCGCATCAAAGTTCGTCGCGGATTTCGTTGGCTCCTCCAATGTGGTGCCCGCCGATCTGGCCGGGGTTGGGGCCGCTGGCCAATGGGCCTCTTTACGTCCCGAAGACATCATCCTGGATGCATCAGGGCGCGAGGCCACGGTGACGGGCAAGTTTTTCCACGGGCGCGTGACCAAACTGTCGCTCAATGTCAACGGTCAAAGCCTGACCGCGCTCATCCCGGCGCATGAAACCACCCCCGAGATTGGCGAGACCACCCATGTGTCATGGGAGCCATCGCGCGCGCATCTCATGGAGCATGAGGCATGAGCGGGTTTGACACCACGCAACCGGCGATTTTCACGCCCAGAAGCGGACCACTGTCGCGCACGGTCGATTGGGTGATCCGTCACCCGCGCATGTTCGTGTTCCTGATGGTGCTGCCGATCACGCTTTGGCTTGGCATCGTCTATATCGGGGCTCTGATCGCGCTCTTGATCCAAAGTTTTTTCTCCATCGACGAATTCTCCGGCATCGTCGTGCGCGAGTTTACGTTCAAGACCTACGGCGAATTGCTACGACCCTATAACCTCGACATCATCTTACGCACGGTCTCCATGGCCGCTGCGGTCACCATCGCCGCCGCCGTACTGGCCTTTCCCATCGCCTATTTCGCGGCACGCTATGCCAAGGGCAAATGGAAGGCGCTGTTTTACATCGGGGTGATGTTGCCGCTTTGGTCGAGCTATCTGGTCAAGGTCTATGCGTGGAAATTGGTGTTGGCGAAAGAGGGCATTCTGACGTGGCTCTTTGCCAAGCTGCATCTGACATGGCTGTTGGACGGCCTGCTCAGCCTGCCCGTCATCGGCGGCAATTCCCTCTCGGTCAGCTATACCGGCACCTTCCTCGTGTTCCTCTATATTTGGCTGCCCTACATGATCATCCCGGTTCAGGCGTCACTTGAACGCGTGCCGGGGGCGTTGTTGGAAGCGGCCTCTGATCTTGGCGCCACACCGCGCCAAAGTTTCCGCATGGTGTTGTTTCCGCTGGCTCTGCCGGGGATCATTGCCGGGTCGATCTTTACCTTTTCGCTGACCTTGGGCGATTACATCGTGCCGCAGATCGTCGGCAACTCAAGGCTCTTTATCGGTCAAGCCGTTTACACCCAACAAGGCACCGCCGGGAACATCCCGCTGGCCGCCGCGTTCACCGTCGTTCCGATCGTCATCATGGGGATCTACCTCTGGGGCGCACGCAAAATGGGGGCTTTCGATGCACTCTAACACCCGCGCCCCATTGGGCCTGAAATTTGCGGCCATCGGCGGGCTGATCTTTCTCTTGGCCCCGATTGCGCTGATCTTTGTCTATGCCTTCACCACCGAGGAAAAGAGCTTTCAATGGCCGCCGCCCGGCCTGACCACGAAATGGATTGGCGTCACCTTAGGGCGTGCGGATGTCTGGGAGGCTTTGGCTTTGTCGCTCAAAGTCGCGGCGATTTCCACCACGCTGGCCTTGATCCTGGGCACGCTCACCGCCGCTGCCGTGGCGCGGTCTCGCTTTTTTGGCCGTGAAACGATTTCACTTTTGGTGATCCTGCCCATCGCTTTGCCGGGCATCATCACCGGGATTTCATTACGCTCGGCCTTCTCGCTTTTGGACATTCCGTTTTCGACATGGACCATCGTTTTGGGTCACGCCACCTTCTGTATCGTGATCGTCTACAACAATGCGGTGGCGCGGTTTCGCCGGACCTCTGGCGCACTGGTTGATGCGGCGATGGATCTGGGTGCGGATGGGGTTCAGACCTTTGTGCTCGTCATCCTGCCCAATATCGCCACCGCTTTGCTTGCGGGTGGGATGTTGGCCTTTGCGCTCAGTTTCGATGAGGTGATCGTCACCACATTCACCGCAGGCAACCAAACCACCCTGCCGATCTGGATGCTCGAAGAACTTGTCCGCCCCCGTCAACGCCCGGTGACCAATGTGGTTGCCATGGCGGTGGTGATCGTCACCGTGCTGCCGATTTTGGCCGCCTATTACCTCACACGCGACGGCGAACATACCGCCGGTTCCGATAAATAACGAAAACAGGGAGACTCTCATGGACACCCAAATGCTGATCGGCGCCACGCTCGTCCGCGGCACCGAAACCGAAGAAAGCATCTTTAATCCACGCACAGGTGAGATCATCACCACCCTGCCCGAGGCCTCTTTGACCCAAGTCGAAGCGGCAGTGACGGCGGCGGAGAAAGCCTTTGCACAGTGGTCGCGCACAACGCCCGCCGCGCGCTCGGGATATTTGTTGAAACTCGCGGATCGGATCGAGGCGCAGGCCGAAACCCTCGCCGGGCTCGAAGCGCTCAACTGTGGCAAGCCGGGGCCTTTGGCGCTCAATGACGAATTGCCCGCCATTGTCGATTGCTTCCGCTTTTTCGCCGGTGCCGTGCGCTGCATGACCGGGCCGGTTGCGGGCGAATATCTTGAAGGCCACACCTCAATGATCCGCCGCGATCCCATCGGCGTCGTCGCCTCCATCGCGCCGTGGAACTATCCTTTGATGATGATGGCGTGGAAAATCGCCCCGGCGATTGCGGCGGGCAACACGGTGGTGTTCAAGCCCTCCGAACAAACGCCGCTCACCGCACTGGCGATGGCCAAGATCTTTGCCGATGTCCTGCCCGAAGGTGTGGTGAACATCATCCTTGGGCGTGGTGAAACCGTCGGCTCCGCCTTGATCAACCATCCGAAAGTGGCGATGATTTCGCTCACTGGCGACATCGCCACCGGGCGCAAAATTCTGGATGCGGCCAATAAAACAATCAAACGCACCCATCTCGAACTCGGCGGCAAAGCCCCGGTCATCGTGATGGGGGACGCCGATATTGACGCCACGGTCGAGGGTCTGCGCGCCTTTGGGTTCTACAACTCGGGTCAGGATTGCACCGCCGCCTGCCGCATCTATGCACAGGCCTCGGTCTATGATGATTTCGTCGGCAAACTCACCGATGCCATTTCGCAGATCGAATATGCCAACCCGGATGACAGCCTCAATGAAATGGGTCCGCTCATCTCATTGCGCCAACGGGATCGGGTCGCCAGTTTCGTGGCCCGTGCGCGCGAGGCCAATCACATCGAGATCACCACAGGCGGCGACATCCCCGATGGCGACGGCTTCTTTTACAAACCGACCGTCGTCGCGGGCGCGTTGCAAACGGACGAAATTGTCCGGCGCGAAGTGTTCGGACCTGTCGTCTCCGTCACCCGCTTTGCGGATGCGGAGGAGGCGATCACATGGGCCAATGACAGCGACTACGGTCTGGCGTCCTCAGTTTGGACCAAAGACGTCTCCACCGGCATGCAGATCGCGTCCCGTCTGCAATATGGCTGCACTTGGGTGAACACTCATTTCATGCTGACCAACGAGATGCCCCATGGCGGGATGAAACAATCCGGCTATGGCAAGGACATGTCGTCCTATGCGCTCGAAGATTATTCCGTCGTGCGTCATGTGATGGTCGCGCACTGATCCCCACGCGATTGCGCCTCAGACATATAAAGCCGACCGCACTGCTGCGGTCGGCTTTTGTTGACGCGCGGATGCTCAAAGCCAAACATCGGGCAGCCCCACCACATCACCGGATTATCGTCTAAAAACAGCCCTGCCTGACATTTAACCGACCCAAGGGGCAATCGCCTCGGCGAGCCAATCGGGCGGGGCCTGTTTTTCCAGCGTGTCCATCGAGGTGAACACACAGGTATAGCTGCCCTCAAAACAGATCGCATCGTTTTGCCTGCCGACCACGGAAAAGACGATCGAGGTGCGTCCAAGCCGGGTCGGCGCAACGTGACAGATCAGCTTGTCACGTGGCGTTGCCGGTTTGCGGAAATCCACAGTCACATTCACAAAGGGCGTCGCAAGTTTGTGGTCCGTACAAAATTCGAACCACCCGCCCCCGACCACCTGTTTGTAAAATTCGTCAATCGCCTCAACCCCATAGTTGAGCAGACGCCCGGTGTAGACGATGCCGACAATATCGCAGTCGCCAAAAGCGATACGTTGTTCGACTGCGATGGGCTCTGCTTTGGTCATCTCAAAAGGCCTTTCGAAGGGATCGTTTAAACGCGGGGCCGGAGTTTGATCCCCGGCCCCGCGCGTGTTTTACAGCCGCTCAATGGCAAGCGCGATGCCCTGCCCGCCACCAATGCACATCGTCGCCAAACCATAGCGGCCGCCAATGCGCTCAAGCTCGTACATCAGTTTCAGCGTGATGATCGCGCCTGTGGCCCCAATCGGGTGACCAAGCGCGATGGCACCGCCATTCGGGTTCACCCGTGCGGGATCAAATCCCAGCTCCGTGCTGACCGCGATCGCCTGAGACGCAAAGGCCTCGTTTGATTCAATCACATCAAAAGCCCCCGCCGAGAGGCCGGTTTTCTGCATCAAATTGCGCACGGCGGGCACCGGACCTATGCCCATCACCTCAGGGCGCACACCGGCGTGGCCATAGCCAACGATGCGGAATGTCGGGGTCAGGCCCGCCGCTTCGGCGGCACCGCGCCGCGCCAGAACAATCGCCCCGGCCCCATCATTAAGCCCCGATGCATTGCCCGCCGTCACCGTGCCGTCTTTTTGGAACGCGGTGCGCAGGCTGGCCAGTGCCTCGATGGAGCTTGGTTTGGGGTGCTCATCGGTGTCAAACAGGGTGACGCCCTTGCGGGTCTTGATCTCGACCGGGGTGATTTGGCTGGCAAACCGGCCCTCGGCAATCGCCTGAGCGGCGCGGTTTTGACTTTCAAGCGCAAAGGCATCCTGCGCCTCGCGGGTGATGCCGTGTTCCGCCGCAACATTTTCGGCGGTCACGCCCATATGTCCGGTGCCAAACGGGCAAGTCAGCGCGCCGAGCATCATGTCGGTCGCACCTGTGTCCCCCATCTTTTGCCCCCAGCGGATCGCGGGAACGATATAGGGCGCGCGGCTCATGCATTCCGCGCCACCGGCAAGGCCAAACTCGGCATCGCCAAGCATCAAGGATTGCACCACGGACACGATGGCCTGAATGCCAGAGCCACACAGTCGGTTCACGTTCATCGCCGGGGTCTCAACCGCCATCCCGGCCTCGATCGCGGCGGCGCGGCTGAGGTACATGTCCCGCGGTTCGGTGTTCAACACATGGCCAAAGGCCACGGTGCCGATCTGGTCCGGCGTGGTGCCTGAACGCTCCAAAGCGGCCTTGGTCACATGCGCCGCAAGCGAAATCGGCGGCATCCCAGCCAATGCGCCACCAAAGGTGCCAATCGCGGTCCGGGCCCCGCCCAGAATTACAATATCCGTCATCTCTTATCCTTTTGTGAAAGGCCCCGCGCCATCGCTGCGGCGGGGCCGAAATCCGATCAGCTTGCCTGGGCCAACATGTCAGGCTCAAGCCCGATCACACTGTACGATCCATTGCGCATGGTGGTTAGACGCGCCTGTGCCATCGGGAAAATATGATGGATGAAACATTCGGCCAAGGATATCCGATAGCGCCAGAACGCAGCGTCACCATCCCCCAGGGCAAGATGGCGCGACGCCGCCGCCGCACTGTCGATCAGGCACCACGCCGAAAGGCTCATGCCAAACACATCCATCACACTTTGCGCGGCAGCCAGCGGCAAGGCAGCATCCGTGACCTGAGCCGCAAGCAACCATTCACAGGATTTTTCGATCAGATCAGCGGCCTCATGGGCACTGCGGCGCATGAGATTGACGTCAAGCGCCCCCACCACCTCACCCGACAAAGCATTCGCACTGGCCCGGATGTCCGACACGATTTCACGCACCGCAAGCCCTTGATCCCGCAAAATTTTACGCCCAACAAGATCCATCGCCTGAATGCCGGTCGTGCCTTCGTAGATCGTGGTGATTTTGGCATCGCGATAAAACTGCGCAACGCCGGTTTCCTCGACATAGCCCATGCCGCCATGCACCTGCACGGCCTGCGAGGCCACGCTGACAGCCATTTCGGTCGACCATGCTTTGACCACCGGGATAAGCAAATCCACCCGGCGTTGGTGGCGGGCGCGGATGTCCGCGTCAGGCGCGTGTTCGGCCATGTCGATGGACAAAGCGGCGCGTAAGGCAAGGATACGCGCGCCTTCTGTCTGCGCTTTCATCACGCCCAGCATGCGTTTGACATCGGGGTGCTGGATGATCGGCGCGGGCGCAGTGCCATGGGCAACCGCGCCCTGTTTGCGCTCGGAGGCATACATGGCGGCGGTTTGAAACGCATGTTCGGCCACACCGATGCCCTGAAGCCCGACGTTCAGCCGCGCGTTGTTCATCATCGCGAACATATACTGCAGGCCACGGTTCGGCTCACCGACCAAATAGCCGATAGCGCCCTCATTGTCGCCATAGGCCATGGTGCAGGTCGGGCTGGCATGGATGCCGAGTTTGTGCTCAATCGACACGCAGCGCAGATCATTGGCGACCCCCGGCTGACCCTCGGCATCCGGCAAGAATTTTGGCACCACGAACAGGGAAATGCCTTTGGTGCCTTCGGGCGCATCGGGCAAACGCGCCAAGACGAGATGGACAATGTTGTCGACCATATCGTGTTCGCCATAGGTGATGAAAATCTTCTGGCCGCTGATCAGATAATGATCACCCTTTGGCACCGCTTTGGAACGCACCTGCGACAGGTCCGACCCGGCCTGAGGTTCGGTCAGGTTCATCGTACCCGCCCATTCGCCCGAAACCATCTTTTCAAGATAGACCGCCTGAAGCGCCGGATTGGCATAGGCGGCCAGTGCTTCGATGGCGCCTTGGGTCAGCAAGGGGCAGAGCTGAAACGAGATATTCGCCCCATTGAACAGCTCTTGGATGCAGGTGTTGACCAACACCGGAAGCCCCATACCGCCAAATTCGGGGTCTGCGGCGGGGCTGTTCCAACCCGCCTCAACCAAGCTGGCGTAGGCCTCCTTCCAGCCGCGTGGCATGGTGACCTTGCCGTCTTTGAAGCCAAGACCTTCGACATCGCCCTGATGGTTCAAAGGCGCCAGAACGTCATTGGCGAATTTTCCGGCCTCAAGCAGAATGGCCTCGATGGTTTCAGGCGTGAAATCCTCAAACCCGTCCAGCGCGGAGAGCCCGGACAGGTTGCACAGATCTTCAAGGATAAAGTTAATTTCGCGCAAAGGGGCGTGATAGGTCATGGCACAATCCTTTTAGAGCTTTTCAGTCAATTCGGGCACGGCGTCAAAGAGATCCGCGACGAGGCCGAAGTCGGCGACTTGGAAGATCGGGGCTTCTTCGTCCTTGTTGATGGCGACGATGACTTTGGAGTCTTTCATGCC
>NZ_FNBL01000010.1 GCF_900102315.1 Celeribacter baekdonensis | reverse complement strand
GGCCTTGTGGCGATATGTGGAAACGGGACTTGTCCCGTCTGGCGCGGTTCTGAAGGCGGAGGTGTAATACGGGATACTGAAACTTCAGAATAACGCGCAACGCCGGATGGTTGAGTGACCGAGAAGATTGATGGTCTTCACAAACCCTGTAGAAGTTTGGTCCCAACCAAGGCGGCTCCATTCCGGGAACGTGAACGGAAATTTGGTTCGGGCAGCACGCCCACCGTATGCAAGTCGATGCCACTGGAGTGAGCATAATCGAGGAGCCAAACCAGCGTTGCACAGAAAGAAAAGGACTTGAAAATGTAATTTCCTCATGCAAGAGTCGATTTTCCAGAATTATTTCGGCCAACGATGCAGACAACATCATCGAGGGCAATACTGACGCCTTCGTTTCCAATGCAGCCAATGTTACGAACAAACATACGAACTAACCTTGATCTGTTTTCAGCCATATTAGCCATCACTTAAAATTCTATATGTATGCATTTGTTGATCAGGCCCAAACCTAAGGGAAGCCCTATTAGGCATGCTGCCAAAATTCAAATTACATTGCACTCACGATTATCAGTTTTACATACTTGCGAACATCGATCGGGATGCAGGAGGGCGGCACCACCGAACTGCGCTAAGAGGCGGCGGCCAAATTGAGGAACAAAGACATGTTCAATAGCAACTGATAGCTATTGTGATGTATCAAAGAAAAACCGCATCTTTCGCGGAAACACGGACGGAAAATGATGCGCTTTCTCGTTTCAGCTGACATTCACCTCGGATCACCCATCCGATCCGTGGCGCTACGCAACCCCAATCTTGGCGACCGGCTGAAACAGACCAGCCGCGACACCTTTGCCGAGATCATCGACCTGGCGATTTCGGAGCAGGTCGATGCTTTGGTGCTGGCGGGCGACATCTTTGACAATGGTTACCCGGACCTGAAATCCCGCGCCTTCCTGATTGCCCAATTGGCGCGTGCCTCCGAAGCTGGTGTGCCCACGGTGCTGATCAGGGGTAACCACGATGCGCTGTTAGATCACAAGGCGCATGGAGATTTGGGGCCGAACATCCATCTGCTGCACAAGGGCGCACCAACGGTCGAGATCGGTAGCGCGGCTTTCCATGGCCTCTCCTTTGATGCGGCACATGTGGCAAAGAGCTTTCTTCCCGATTATCCGCGACCGGTGCCGGGCAAGCGCAACGTCGGGCTGATGCATACCTCGCTTGACGGTGCTCAGGGTCATGATCCCTATGCACCCTGCGCCGAACGGGACCTGATGGCGTATGGGTATGATCTCTGGTGCCTCGGGCATATACACGCACCCTTCGAGCGTGCCCGTCTGTACCGCGACGCTTTTGAGGCCGCCGACCGCAGCGATCTCGCAACCGAACAGGCGACACTGCTCGAGGAACTCCGGAGCGGTGCCCGTCAGGCGGCGGTGGCTCGGCTCGGGGTTCTGGCGGCACGCGGGGCGCTGCGTCGCCTTGCTGAAGAGCGGCGCAGTGGCATGTTGCGCGATGTTGAAGAAGCCTTTGTCACCATGACCACCCCCGCCTGGACTGGTGTTGACGTCTGGAGCCAGGCGGAAGGTGAAAAGCTTGTTGGTATCCAATCTGATGGCAGTACGGTTCCTATTGAACAGATGTCGACGGGCACGATGGGCCAGTTGTACTTTGCGCTGCGCCTTGCTGGATATCGCAGCTTTGCGCGCGACCCAGGGCCGCTACCGATGATCCTGGACGATATCATGGAAACCTTCGACGATACGCGCGCTCGGGCCGCCCTGCAGCTCTGCGCCGAGATTGGCACAAACGGGCAGGCAATCCTCTTCACGCATCATGCCCATCTGGTCGAGTTGGCACGCGACTCCATCAAAGGGGTGACTGTTGTGAACATGCCAGATTGACTGTTTTTCACTGATACGGTTCGGCTGTGAACTTCACCCATGTGTCTTCAATTTCATGGTCAGGGCTTACAAGGCGCGAAACGAGGTAGGTGTACAACCTGCCGACGAGGACATCGCTGACTTCGAGGCGTCTTACCGTTACGAACACGGGCACGGTTATTTCTCCACTACGTCGATGGTAAGTTGAGCGCGCCCGCTGCCGAGATATCAGCCCTGCTTACCAATGTTGTCAGTCAGATGCCCGCCTCGGATCGCGTGTAGCCATTCAAATGCACCATAGGTTACGGCAGCTTCAGGCCTGAATACTGCATTACCGTGGCCAGACGATGATCATCTGAGTCTCGAACACATGCGCGGGCTATGTCTGCCACTTGCCGGAGTACGGCTGCTTCGCTTCCGAGAGGCTCGATGAGGTTCTGTTTTGTCCGTCGTTGGCACTTGTGAGTCCAAATGGGGTAAATTGCTAAGAGAGTGTTTCGGGCTCATCGTAACCACTGATGAGTGGAAGATGAGACAGACATCTGGAATCCGCAAAAGCCCTGGCGAAAAGATCGTCAAAGACATCAAACCCGGCCAGCTGCAACAGAACGCCTATATCGAACGCCACAGCCGCACCGTCCGACATGAATGGCTCGACCAATACATCATCGAAACCATCGAGGAGGCCCAAGACCACGCCACACAATGGTTATGGGCTTACAACAACCGACCCAACATGGGCATTGGCGGCATCATTCTTGCCCAGAAACTGAAAATGGCTGCGTGACTTCTACGAATGCACCCTGTTGAGAATGGGGGATTACCCGCTCTGCTTGCCGCCCAAAAATACATCAGACATGCCGTCGATGGCCAGACGCTTGCACGTGCTCACGTGATTTGGGTGCAATTGATGCTTGGCTGCGATCTCCTGCACGGTTTTGTCGCCACGCAGCGCTTCCAACGCGACCTTGGCCTTAAACTGATCTGTACAGTTCCGGCGCTTTGCCATTTTCGTATCCCTTCAAAGGTTTGGGATACACCTTAGCTTACTGTCCGATTTTCTGGGACCACTTCAGATTTGGGGAGCGGATGAAACGCGATTTGGCGCTTCAGTATCACACTGCCGCCCCTATATTACATAGGGCACGGCATGTTCGAAGTTAAATGATCGAAATCACCGTTGGACCGTGACCAGATGGTCGGTGGTGAACTCTTCCACAATCCAATGACCGTTGAATCGCCCAAGCCCCGAATTTTTTTCGCCACCGAACATCACATGCGGGTAGTCGTGGATCGTGATGTCGTTGATATGCGTCATCCCCGCTTCGATCCCTTGGGCAAAGCGCAGGCCGCGCGTTTCATCCCCGGTGATGATCGCGCTGGACAGCCCGTATTCGGTGTCATTGGCAAAGGCGAGGGCTTGCGCTTCATTGGCGGCGCAGATCACTGGCGCGACGGGGCCGAAAATTTCGGTCTGGGCCAGACGGGAGTCATTGGTCACACTGGCGAAGACATGGGGCGGAACGATCCGACCGTCGATCTCGCCGGATACACGCAGGTCGAACCCCTGCTGCCGCCCGGACTCGATCAGGCTGGCAACGGATTGCACCTGTGCGGTGTTACAAAGCGGCCCGACCATGGTGTCGGGGGCGTTCGGATCACCGTATTTGATCCCGGACACGGCGGCGCAATAGGCCTCTAAGAAATCGTCATGCAGCGCCGCATCGACAATGATCCGGTTGGTGCTCATGCAGATTTGCCCACAATGCAGGAACCGCCCGACCAACGCGGCCTCGACCGCCATGCCCAGATCGGCGTCATTCAAGATGACCAGCGGCGCGTTGCCACCCAATTCCAGTCCGAGCTTTTTGAGCCGGGTCGACCCAGCGGCAACACGGGCGATCCGTTGGCCGACTTCGGTGGAGCCGGTGAAGCTTATAATGCGCGGCACCGGATGGGCGCAGAATGCGTCTCCGATCTCGGAGCCCGCGCCAATCACCACGTTGAGCACACCCGCGGGCAGGCCAGCCTCTTCGTAAATCTTCGCCAACAAAAGCCCACCTGTCACCGGCGTGTCACTTGCGGGTTTGAGCACGACCGCATTGCCGAGCGCGATGGCGGGGGCCACCGAGCGGTTTGACAGATGCAGCGGGAAATTCCATGGGCTGATCACCCCAATCACGCCCACAGGCTTGCGGTACACCCGCGCCTCTTTGCCGGGGCGGTCAACCGGCATGATCAATCCGTGCATCAGATACGGCAGGCTTGCCGCCTCTGCCATGCCCGCATGGATCGCCTCGAATTCAGCGGTGGCTTTCATCCGAGTTGAGCCGGATTCGCGAATGACCCAGGAAATGATTTCTTCGCGGCGCTGGTCGAGAAGGCTCAGAGCCCGATGAAAAATCCCGGCCCGCTCTTTCGGCAGGGTCATGGCCCAGTCGCGCTGCGCAATCCGCGCCGCGTCATAGGCGCGATCAAGATCGTCACACCCGGCCATAGCAATCTCGGTCAACAGCGTATTGTCATAGGGGTTGCGGTCCTCAAGCATGCGCCCGGCCGTGCCGGAGACCCACTGGCCGTTGATGAATTGTCCGGTAAAACCGTCATAAGCTGGCAATGTCATGTGCGTTTCCATGTGTTTTTCTCTGGCCTTTCGCAGGGGCCATCCCGCCCGGCTTCCTTGGACGTGATGGGTTATGTGATTATAAACCGACCGCCGCAGGCAGCCAAACGGAGAGGGCGGGGAGCAAGATGACGATGATCAACACCAAGACGAAGGCGCCAAGAAACGGCAAAGCGCCACGGAAAACCTCCATCATCTTCAGTCCCGTTGCTTCCATCGCGATGTAAAGTCCCGGTCCAACGGGCGGTGAAACGAGCCCGGTCAAGGTTGAAATGGCCAAGACCACCCCGAAATGCACCGGATCGACGCCGAATTGTGTCGCAATCGGCAAAAGCACCGGCACCGTCACGATCAACACGCCGATGCCATCAAGAAACATGCCGAGCACGAACACGGCCACGCACACCAGCACGAGAAAGCTCACGGGGCCAATGGCAACCGATGCGATCCCCTGCGCCAACATGTCGGGCACGGCCTCATAGGCCAAGGTCCAGCCCAAAAGCGTGGCAAACCCGATCAACATGATGATGGAGGCCGACGACAGGACGACACTTTTCATGGTCGGTACAAAGTCTTCGATCCCGAGGCGTCGATAGACAAACGCCGCCAAAACGAAAGCCACCACGGCAGCCAAAGCCCCCGCTTCGGTCGGAGTCATCGCGCCGGAAACAACCCCGGAGATGATTGTGAGCGGAATGAGACCGGGCAAAGCGTCTGCAACGACCTCGCGCAATGCGCCGCCGGGAAGGCGGCTTTCGTCCACCTCGGGCAAATGCGATTTCGACAGCCAGACGGTGACGAAAAACGCGGACATCAAAAGCAATCCGGGGATCAGACCGGCAATGAACAGAGCGGCCACCGATTGATAGGCCAAAACGCCATAAATGATCATCAACATCGAGGGTGGGATGATCGGACCCAAAAGCCCCGTGGCCACGGTCAGCCCGGTGGCAAAGGGGCGTTTGTACCCCTGACGTTCCATTTCCGGCACGATAGAGCGCGACATGATCGCAATCTGGGCGGTGGCCGAACCGAGGATGGCGGCAGCGAAGGCGTTGGTCAGAACGTTCACAAACGCCAACCCGCCCCGCATCCGCCCGACAAGGCGCATGGAAGAGCGGATCAGCCGCTCGGTGATGCCGCCCCGGTTCATGATCTCGCCCACAAGCATATACAGCGGGATGGCCAAAAAACCGTTGGCTTCAACGCCTTTCACCGATTGCACAAGGAAACTGTCGAACAGGATCGAGGCATCGTTGGACCAGGCAAAGACAATGGCCGCCATCAACAACAGAAAGACGATGGGGAGGCCAAGACACAAAAAGATAAAAAAGGCCGCGAGCGTGATCATGCTGTGCCCCCCTGTGGTTCGGGGGGGCGTCCCGGCCAGGTTTGTAAAAGCTGAACAAGCTGGTGAAAGACCAAAAACCACAATTCCGTTGTCACGATGGCGTAGAGCAGCGCACGCGGCAGACCCAGCGTGGCAGAGCGTTCGATCCAAACCCACGGCACCGCGAGATAGCGGAGCGCAAACACCGCAAGCGCAGCGGCCAGCACAAGCACAACCCCGCGCATCGCCCATGCGATACGGGCGTGTGCGCGCGGGCTAATACGACCACCGAACAGATCAATGGTGATCAAACGCCCCTCCGCGACCATAAGACTAAAGCCTGCAAAGGTGGCGATGATCATCAGCACGAGGGCCAGTTCTTCGGCAAAGAAAAGCGGCGACTGAAGCAGGTATCGAAAGATCACCTGTGCGATGAGGATCGCCGCCACGCCTGTCATCGCAAGCACAGCGACGGTCAGTTCAAGACGCACCAAAAAGCGGTCTAACAGTTTGAGAAATGTCATGGAAATCTCCTGAACAAAAGCAGGGCCCCGGAACGCTGTGTCCGGGGCGTCTTAGCATTCAGTTCTGATTGGCCTCATAAAAGCGACGGATCAAAGGATCGCGATCAAGAAAGGCGTCACGGACTTTTTCACCGGCCTCGGCCAAAACCGGATCGTCGAGTGTTGTGATGTCCGTCCCATCGGCGGCCAGTTTTGCCAAAATCGCGGTCTCTCCCGTGGTCTGGGTCGCAATCGCCCAATCTTGGGTTTCGGACACGATCTTGGACACCTGCGCCTGTTTCTCTGGGCTTAGGCCGTTCCACCAACGCCCAGAGGCGAGGATGGCCGCCGGAAACGCCATGTGATTGGTCAACACAAGATGAGGCGCTTGTTTTTGCATCTGAAGCCCCATGACGATGTCGATGTCGACATCGACCGCGTCGATGACGCCGGTGACCAGAGAGGGCATGATTTCCGGTAAGGGCAGGGCCGTGGGGGCCGCACCAAGTTCACGCCACCAGGCGTTGAAAATGTCATTGGGAAAGGCGCGGACTTTTAGCCCAGACATTTCCGCGACCGAGGTGATGGGGCGGGTGGACAAAAGATGGCGTTGGCCAGGAAAGACATAACCCAGCCCTTTGATCCCCTGTGCGTCCAGACGGGCGAGCATCTCTTGCGCCGGGGTGCTTTTGGCCGCCTGTCCGGCCTCTTCGAGCGTGGCAAATTGATAGGGTAGGAACCACGCAAGAAATGAGGGATCGCGATTGGCGAGATCGCCCACCGGGATGATCGCAAATTCAATCGCACCGCTTTGCAACAGTGACAGCACAGTCGGCACATCGCCCAGTTTGTTGGCCGGGAAAACCTCAATCGTGTCATCGGCCCCAACGGCGGCGAAGGCCTTTGCCATATGGCGCGCGGATTTGGTCATGATGTGCGGTTCGGGGGTGGGCGTCGAGAGCTTCAGCTCTCTGGCTTCGGTCGCCGCGCCTGCTCCAAGAGCAAGACACAGCGCCAGTGCGGGCGCAATCAGTCGGTGTGTGCGTTTCATTTTTTCCTCCCTTATGGTGTTTTAGATGGCCGTCGCGCGCAGCTCCTCTTCTGTCGCGACAGACTGGTGGTCCGCTGTGTCGAGCGGGGTCGTCAAACGTGCAATCATCGGCAAAAGGCTTTCGATCTGTCCGATGGGCTCAATCGCCGCCACATAGCGGTCTCGACGCAACAAAAGCCCATGTCCGAGACAGTCACGGAATGGTTGTTGCGAGAAAAAGCGGCTTTGATCGCGCAGGATTGGGAATGAGGCCGCCACCGGGTTCATCCATTCCGGTGTGAGACCGATGACCTCGGCCCCGGCGTTGCGCAAACGCTCAAGGAGGGCTGCATCCATGGCCAAATCCGGCGTTTCGTCAAAGATCAACACAACAGGCCGATCCGGCAGACAGGTGTCCAGCAATCGCTCCTCACGATTGAGCGTACTGACCAAGGGTTGCGGGATCATACGGCCCACAGCTCCGGCACCAGCACCGGTTGCAACCGGGCGGATCAACCCGTCGGAGAACTTCGGTTTGGGTTTGTATTTCATTTGGGCCACGTAATCGCGCGCCGGACCGTAAAGACCCAAAAGACGAAAACCCGTGCGGATCGCCACACCGCGCAGCACAGAGTCGGGCATCATGATTTTGCCCATCTTGAGCGCCAATTCGATCATCGACCAAGCGTGCGGCTTGCGCTCCGTCTGGTAGCTGTCGAGTAGGTGCTCGGGGTCTGTCATGTTCAGCGCTTCAGCCAGTTTCCATGCCAGATTATGCGCATCGCGCAAGCCGCTGTTCATGCCTTGACCCGCGAAAGGCGGGGTCAAATGGGCGGCGTCCCCGGCCAAAAAGACCCGCCCGGCCCGCCAATGTTCGGCGATCCGCGCATGGAACGTATAGACCTTTTGACGGCGGATCG
Organism: Celeribacter baekdonensis; assembly: GCF_900102315.1. GTDB lineage: Bacteria > Pseudomonadota > Alphaproteobacteria > Rhodobacterales > Rhodobacteraceae > Celeribacter > Celeribacter baekdonensis. The sequence continues at coordinate 131,807 of NZ_FNBL01000010.1, read as the reverse complement.
GTTCGTCGCCGTCTGGTCCCGTTTCTGACAGAAGTTTGCGAGCAAATGGCGTGCGTTCGGCCTCTTCCGCCGTTTCACCGGGATTGAGTTTGAACTCATAGCGGCGAATGCCACGCGGGCCGGGCAGGGTGATGGCCGATCGGCGGGGGTCGCAGAAAACTTCGGTGTGGAAACACCGGTTTTTCGTGGTTTCCAGATCGACGATGAGCCAAGGTTCCGCGAAAGTGGAGCCTTCCATTTGAATGCCAAGCGCCTTACGGACATGTGAGCGCCCGCCATCGGCGGCGACCATGTAGCGGGTGCGGATCATCCGCGTTCCGCCAGCCTCCGTTACCGTTACCGCGATGTGATCCGCACTCTGCTCAAAGTCGGTCAGGGTCACACCAAACCGGGCATCGACGGACGGATGACGGTTCAAGGCCCTGCGCAGGGTGGATTCAAATTCGGGTTGTTCAAAGGCGTTGCGTTTGTCGAACCCGTATTCCTTGATAAAGGGTTTGACTGCTGCAAATTGCCGACCCGAAGGACCGCGATACAGTGAGCCATAGCCCTTCGCCGTGATGGCGGCGACCTCGGTGGCAAGACCTGCGGCTTGCAAGGCCCGCATGGACTCGTCGTCGATGGACACCGCGCGCGGCTCCTCTACGGTTGTCTCGTTGCGCTCGATGAGAATCGTATTGATCCCCATTTCGCCCAAAAGATTGGTCAGCAAAAGACCCGTGGGGCCCGCGCCGATGACGAGAATATCGGTGTCCAGCGATGTGCCCTTCATCTCAAAGCGCGCTTTCTGCCGCGATCGGGTTGGTGAGCGTGCCGAGCATCCCGATCTCGACCTCAACCACATCGCCGGGCTTCATATAAAGCGGCGGTTCGCGACGATCCCCCACTCCGCCGGGGGTGCCGGTCACGATGACATCGCCAGCGGAGAGGGGGGTGTAAGTGGAGATATAGGCAATCAAACGCGCGACCGGAAAGATCAGATCGGCCAGTGTCGCATCCTGCATCACCTCGCCATTCAGACGGGTCTGGATCGGCAATTTGGTGTAATCCCCGACCTCGTCGGCACTCACCATATAGGGACCAAACCCGCCGGTGCCGGGAAAGGTCTTGCCCGGGCCGAACTGATGGGTGTGGCGTTGCCAGTCGCGGATGGTGCCATCATTGTAACAGGCATAGCCCGCCACATGCGACAGTGCGCTGTCTTCGGGAATGTTGCGGCCACCACGCCCGATTATGACGGCCATCTCGCCCTCATAATCAAGCCTGTCTGAGACAGAGGGCATGATCATCGGTTGACCATGGGCGATCTGACTGTCGGCATAGCGGGTGAACATGGTCGGATATTTAGCGTCAGGCCGTTTGGTTTCCGCCCGATGGGTTTCGTAGTTGAGACCGACACAGAGGATTTTTCCGGCATCCGGGACCACGGGTAACAGCGTAACATCCGAAAGGGTAAAATCCGGCGCACGCCCCTCCACATAGGTGGTTGCCGCGTCCATGAGATCGGCGGCGATCAGCGCTTTGAGACTTTTGATCTTGGGGCTGAGTTTGCTAGTGAGATTGACAATGCCACCCGGAACCACGGTGCCTACGCCGCTTTCGCCCAGACGGGAGAAGCTGATAAATTTCATTGTTGATCCCCCTGATCACGAGCGCAAAATAGCGCGGCCCCATTTGTTAAGCGTGCGCGGATCTTGCGGCCAATCGATCACCTCGCGGTCGTAGATGGTTTCCAACTCGCCGGAAATTTCGATCCAGTTGCCATCCGGGTCGGTATAGAACACGAACAAGTTGTTGCCCGGCCCGTGACGCCCCGGCCCCCAAGTCAAAAGCACGTCATTGGCGGCGAAGCGGTCGCAAAACTTTTTGATATTCTCAAAAGTGGCGGCCTCATAGGAATGGTGATCCACGCCCGTGCGATCAGATTTGAAACAGGCGATGGTGTGGTGTTCGTGGTTCGTCGTGGTGAAGACGGTGGCCAGATCGCCATTTTCATGCAGCACCCGATCAGACAGGAAAAAACCGAGCTTATCGACATAAAACTCTTTGAACCCTTCAAGGTGCTGGGTGGCAAAGGTCAAGTGTTGGGTCGGGGCATGGATGCCGTCGCGCTCCGGCAGATAGGCGGTGGTGCGGCGTGTGGCGATCCCGAAACAGATCAGATGACCGTCATTGTCACGCACAGCGAATGCACCGTCCTCGAAATAGGGAGATACGTTGTCAAGGATTTCAACCCCGTTCGCTTCGGCCTGTGTCCGCTGTGCGGCAAGCACCTCGGCGTTGCGATACGCCAGCCCTGCATAGGCGAGTTTTTTGTCTTGGCCTTTCACCGCCACGAAACGGCGCATTGGGCCGGAGCAGCGGAACTCGGTGTCAGAAATCTTTTCGACGTCCATGTCCATATTGGCGGCGTAAAAATTGGCGAGACGCTCCGGGTCGGAGCTCTCGAAGGCGACGTGGTGCAAATAAGCCCCCGCCTGAACAGCATTGTGCGACATTATATCCTCCCGTTTGTATTTTGTAATTGATTGTTCATTTGGAGTAAAATGACAAGTTATTTTTTAATATTTTATCAAATAACGATAAAATAAGTAATTTATGAAAACTTTTCCGTAGAATGTGCGGAGCATAGCTAGAATCAAGTTCTGGCTATGCACAAAAGATGCGAATCTTAAGATTCGGGATTTGTGGATTGTTTATTTTCCAGTTCTATCGATAAAAGAAAAACAAAAGACATAGCAGAATGTAGACAGGACGGTCAGAAAGATGATGGGAATTACGCGCTATACACGGATTCTTGCCTTGTTCGATGAAGAGCACCCGGCCTGGACCGTCGCCGACATTTCGGCGGCCTTGGATACTTCTGCCAGTACGCTTTATCGGCTGATCCGGGAGATGGTTGCGGCGGATTTTTTGGAAAGCACGGTTGAATCCCGATACCGGCTCGGCCCGTTTTTCGTTGAGTATTATCGTCGGCTTCGGTTGACTGACCCTTTGGTGCTTTCGGGGGCAAAATTTCTTCGGCCTCTGCTGGGACAAATTCCTTGTCCGTGCACCACGATTTTGGCTCGCCTGTATGGCAAGACCGTGATGTGTGTCGCAGAAGAGCGCGCCAACACCGCGAGTTTTGCCACCAGTTACGAGCTTGGGCGCCCCATGCCATTGCTACGCGGCGCGACTTCGATGGCGGTACTTTCGACCTTGCCGAAACGTCAGATCATGAAACTGGTGTCAGAGGCGTCCGACGCGCCCAAAGATGCCGATACACTTTACGCGGAATTCACCGGCATCCGTAAAATCGGCATCAGCGAGACCCATGGACAGGTCGATCCCGGGTTGGTTGGAATTGCCGCGCCGGTGCGCAGCACGGATTTGGGCATCAATGCCTCGCTGTCCGTCATCATCGAGCAACACAACCTCACCACTGAAATTCGACCGCACATTTACGCTGCCCTTTCTTCTACAGCACGAATGATCGAAGGCTTTATGGCAGAGCTTTCTGTGCCAGGCGCTCACATCCCCTAGTTTCGGCTTTGAATGTCAAAAATCAAAACTCTAATTTATCAATATTATCGTATTTCGATAAATTTGGTATTTTATGTTTGACTAATAAATTATTTTTTGCAAATCCTAACAGTGCGACTCTGAAACGCACAAACTTAAAACGAGTCGTATTGGGAGGATTACAATGACATTTAGACCCACGCGGCGCGCGGCGCTGCTTGGCGGTGCATGCGCTGTTGCCGCTACGATTACCGGCCCGTCCATCCGTCCGGCCTTTGCCGCCGGTCGCGCCCTTAAAATCGGTGTTGTCTCACCCAAAACCGGCCCGATGGCCGCTTTTGCGGAACCCACCGAATTCGTGATGTCCCGCATTTTGGCGGCAACGGGCGGTGTGATCGAAAATGGCGGTGTGACATACCCGCTTGAGATCGTGGAACGCGACACCCAGTCGAATCCCAACCGCGCTGCCGAGGTCACACAGGACTTGATCTTGTCCGAGGGCGTCGATGTGGTGCTGTGTTATGGCGGGCCCGAAAATGCCAACCCCGCCTCGGATCAATGTGAACTGAATGGTGTGCCATGTCTGGCCTCCGATCTGCCGATTGAACCGTGGTTCTTTGGTCGGAGCGGCGATCCTGAGACCGGTTTCGATTACACTTACTGCGCCTTTTTCGATGTTGCGACCTACTCCGGGGCGATGCTTGCCTTTATGGACAAGATCGCGCCAGGGGGCACCGTGGGCGGGCTTTGGCCCAACGATGCCGATGGCGTTGTGCTGTCCAAGGCTTTCACTGAGGGCTTTGGGGCCAAAGGGTATTCCATCGTTGATCCGGGGCGGTTCGATCTTCCGACTTCGAGTTTCTCGACCCAGATTGCAAAATTCCGTGACAGCGGTGTGGACATCGTCCAAGGCATCATGCCGCCGCCGGATTTCACCCTGTTCTGGAGCCAATGCGCCCAGCAGGCCTTTCAGCCAAAAGCGGTGATTGCTGGCAAATCCTCGGAATATCCGGCCTCTGTTCAGCCTTTGGGTGAAAAGGCCGTGGGGGTGTCCGTGCCGATCTGGTGGACCCCTGATTTCCCGTATGTCTCGTCTCTCGATGGCACCAGCGCCTTTGACACTGCACGCCGCTATGAGGTGGAGACTGGACGGCAATGGACCGCAGGTGTGGGGTCGCGCCATGCGATGTTCGAGGTGCTTATCGATACGCTGCGCCGTGCAACGGACCTCGATGACCCTGACAGTGTACGTGACGCTTTGGCCGCGACCAAACTCGACACGATCTGTGGCCTGATCGACTTTTCAAACGGACCAGTGCCCAACAGTGCCAAGCTCGGCCTTGTATCGGTGCAATGGGTCAAGGCACCGGAGGACTATCAGTTCCCCTATGACATGGCCGTGGTTGAAAACAGTTTTCATCCCACCGTGCCCATTGCGCGTGCGCCGTTCCCGATCCCCTACAGCTGATCGCACAGGACCATATTCGACATGCTCGAAGTTTCTCATCTCAAGAAACATTTCGGCGCGCTCAAGGTCATCGACGGGGTCGACCTGTCGGTGGCGCGTGGCGAAGTGTTAGGTATTCTCGGCCCCAACGGGGCCGGGAAAAGCACTCTGTTCAACCTCATTTCCGGCAATTTGCGTCCGACGAATGGGATCATACGGCTGAACGGAGTGGACATCACCAAGGCCAACCCATGGACTCGCGTGCGGGACGGTATTGGTCGGACCTTTCAGGTGCCGCATCCTTTCGGGCATCTGTCCGTATTCGAAAATGTGCTGGTCAGTGCGACACAGGCCGGGCGGCAAAGCGTTGCGGCGGCCCGCCCCGAGGTCAATCGCATTCTTGATCTGTGCCATCTGTCCCATCGGGCGCGCGTCCCGGCGGGGGAACTGCCGCTTCTGGATCTCAAAAGGCTCGAACTCGCCAAGGCGCTTGGGACAAATCCCGATCTTTTGTTGCTCGATGAAATTGCTGGCGGGTTGACTGACAGCGAGTGCGGTGCGCTTTTGGATATTCTCGATACGATCAAAGCCGAGGGCGTCACCATCGTCTGGATTGAACATATCGTTCATGCGTTGATCCGTGTGGCAACACGGCTGGTGGTTTTGGCCGAAGGGTCGTTGATCGCAAACGGCACGCCCGAAGAGGTCATGGCCGACCCAAAGGTGCGCAACCTCTATCTGGGGGTGGAGGCATGAGCGCTCTTTTGGAATTGCGTGATTTGAACGTATTTTACGGTGCGTTTCATTCGGTGCATGGCATCAACATCACCTGTCAGGAGGGCGAAATCGTGTCGCTGATCGGGGCGAATGGGGCGGGCAAAAGTTCGACCCTGCGCGCGATCATCGGACAGGTGCCGCGGATCACCGGCGAGATGCGTTTTGACGGAGAGGATATGTCAAAATGTTCGACCCCCGACCGGATTGCCTCCGGCATTGCCTTGGTGCCAGAGGGACGTCGCCTGTTTCCCAATTTGACGGTCGAAGAAAACCTAATGATCGGAGCCTATACGGGGCGTCCGGGGCCGATTGGCCTCAAAGATGTGTACGCGATTTTCCCCGTGCTCTTGGAGCGGCGCAAGCAGTTCGCCCGGCAACTCTCCGGTGGTCAGCAACAGATGGTTGCCATCGGTCGCGCCCTGATGATGAACCCGCGTTTGGTGTTGTTCGATGAAATCAGCCTTGGGCTATCGCCAAAGATCATCGGCGATATTTACGAGGTTTTGCCCCGCATTCGGGATCGCGGACTCAGTATGATCCTTGTCGAACAGGACATCTCCCGCTCTCTCGCGATGGCAGATCATTTTGTCTGTATGCTCGAAGGCCGCATTTCGCTGGCTGGGCGTCCGGCCGATGTCACCCGCGCACAAATCGCCGCCAGCTATTTCGGAGACTGATATGACAGGCCTTCTCGACCAGATCATTCAGGCCAGCCTCTTAGGCGGTCTTTACGCTATTTTCGCCCTTGGCCTGGCGATTTCTGTTGGTGTTTTGAAATTCATCAACGTCGCCCATGGCGACCTCATCGTGGCTATGTCGTTCTTGATGCTGACACTGACCGAAAGTCTCGGTTTGCCTGCGCCGATTGCCTTTGCACTTTTGATCCCGATCGGGGCGGGGATGGGGTGGCTTTTGCAATATGGGCTGTTTCAACGTGCGGCCAGTCAGAACGAGCTACAGATCATCCTGATCACTTTCGGGCTGTCGGTTATCCTGCAAAACGGGCTTTTGGGGATTTATGGCGCCGATACGCGCAAGGTGACGGCGGGCGGCATCGAACTCGCCTCGCTGCATCTCTTCGGCAATATCAATATCGGGGTTCTCCCCCTGATCATTTTTGCCACGGCCTGTGTGTTGATTGCGGGGCTTGAACAGCTTTTGTATCGCACCGGTCTGGGTGTCAAAATCCGCGCCATCGCGGATGCCCCCGAAGCGGCGCGTCTTGTTGGTCTCAAAGTTGCGGGTCTGATGGCCATCGCTATGGCGCTGGTCGGGATCACCGAAGCGGTCTCCGGCGGCTTGATGTCGATCTGGACCAACTTTGATCCCTCCTCTGGGTCAAGCCGGCTTTTGATCGCCTTCGAGGTCGTCGTGTTGGCCGGGCTTGGCAGTTTCTGGGGCGTGCTCGTGGGCGGGATCATCATCGCCTTGGCGCAAACCTTCGGCGGTATGGTCGACAGCGCCTATCAGGTGCTTGCCGGTCACATCGTCTTTCTCATCCTTTTCCTCGCCCGCCCTCAGGGCCTTTTCCCGAAGACGTAAGGTGACACCATGACATCCGGACTCGTTCTTTTCGGCCGTATCGCATTGGCTCTCGGGCTGATTGGCCTCTGTGCCGCGCCCGTCCTTTTTTCTCCGGCGATGCTTGTGCTTTTGACACAGGCGCTGACCATGCTGACCTTGGCGATGCTTTGGAATCTCGTGGCCGGCTATGGCAACGTGATGGTGATCGGCCAACATGCTTTTGTTGGGATCGGAGCCTATGCGTTTTATGGCTTTGCCATGCTGGCAGGGTGGCACATGGCCGTGGCTTTGTCCGCCGCAATGGCGGTGACCTTGGTGTGTGGTATTGCGGTTTACGCCATGCTTTACCGGCTGCGCACCGCATATCTTGCGGTTGGGAGCTGGGTTGTTGCCGAAACTTTGATGCTGATCGCGAGCCGCCTTCCGGGCTTTGGCGGCGGGTCGGGGGCGAGCCTCCCGACGAGCCTGTTGCGCAGTTTGGGCGTGCGCGCGCCGGAGCGGCTTTCGACGATCTACATTCTCGTCCTGGGCATGGCGGTTCTGGCTTTTGGTTTGATTTGGGCCTTAATGCGCTCGCGGATCGGCCTTGGCCTTGCCGCGTTGCGTGACAGCGAAGAGGGTGCCGCCGTTGCGGGAGTGAACACCCGCCTTGTGCGTGCGGCGAGCTTTATCCTCGCGGCTCCGATGGTTGGTCTCGTTGGTGTGCTCATCACGCTGCAAAAGGGACGGATTTCCCATGTCGCCTCGTTTTCGATGCTCGATTGGACCATCTATGTGTTGTTCATCGTCGTGATCGGCGGGTTGGGGAGCCTCGAAGGGCCGATCATCGGCACCCTAGTGTTCTTTCTTCTGCGCGAAGTGCTTCAGGACTACGGCACGCTCTACCTGATCACACTCGGGGCGATTTCCATTGTTGTTGTCCTCTTTGCCCCCAAAGGTCTGTGGGGATTGGCGCGGCGCAAACTTGGGTGCGATCTTATTCCTTTGACACATGATCCCAAAACCGGAGACCTGCGATGAAAATTCAAGCTGCTGTCGCGCGCGAGTCCGGAAAGCTCGTCTACGAAATCCTTGATCTCGACACGCCGCGCGACAATGAAATCCTTGTGCGTGTGGTCGCGACCGGGATTTGTCACACGGACCTGTCCGCCATCACGCAACTCCTGCCGGCGCGCCTGCCGATGGTGCCCGGGCACGAAGGGGCGGGCATTGTCGCGGCGGTGGGTGCGGGCGTGACCAAGGTCGCACCGGGTGATCATGTGGTGCTGACCTATGATTATTGCGATGACTGCCGGGCCTGTCGGGATCACGATCACACCTATTGTCATCACGCGGTGGAGCGGTGTTTCCTCGGTGATCGACCTGATGGAAGTTCGACGCTGCATGACGCGAAAAATGAGATCGTTCATGGTAGTTTCTTTGGCCAATCCTCTCTGGCCACCTATGCGCTGTGTTATGATCGCAATGTGATCAAGGTGCGCAAAGACGCGCCGCTTGAGCTGCTCGGGCCACTCGCTTGCGGCATTCAGACCGGGGCAGGGGCTGTGTTCAATGCGCTGGGGGTCACGGAGCAAACGGATTTTGCCGTCTTCGGGGCAGGGGCCGTGGGGCTGAGTGCCGTCATGGCGGCGCATGTGGCGGGCGCGCCCACGATCATTGCGGTCGACATTTCCGAAGAGCGGCTTGAGATGGCCCGCGATTTTGGCGCGACCCATGTGTTCAATAGCCGCACGGGAGATCCCGTCGCCTTTATTCAAAGTGTGACCGAGGGCGGTGTGTTGCGCTCGCTGGACACAAGCGGCGTTCCCACCGTCATGCAACAGGCGCTGGCCGCCACGGCTCCGCGTGGTTCCTGCGGTTGGCTTGCGGGCGTTGATCCGGCTCTTGAAGTGCCAATCAATCCGACCTTTCTGTTAGCCGGGCGTAGTGTCAAAGGCATCATCGAAGGCGAAAGCCACGACGCACAGGCGTTTATCTCAAAACTTGTTGATCTTTACATGGAGGGGCGATTTCCTTTTGATAAGATCTGCCAGTTTTACGAAATAGATCAATTGGAACAGGCGTTGGCCGACAGTAAATCTGGCGCGACGATCAAGCCGATCATTCGCTTTCATGCACAAAACTAAGCCCGCATTTTAAGCTGTGCGAGAGCTTTCAAAGCATACAGGAGATGAGATAAAGCGCCTTAGAACGCTGTTGCAGTCTCGTGGGTATGGTCTTTGTGCTCAATTGATCACACCCCAAAGCGTGCAAGCTGCCTCTATATCAGCGGGGGGCCAACATAGGGGAATCCCAATCTTGCCACCAAACCTGTCATAGCCCGAGGCCTTGAGGGGTCGCTTTGGATAGGGGGCCAGATCGTATCATAAGGATTTTTCGCGGGATCGCTTCATGATGTCGAGGATTGTATTTTTCTGATGGCGAGATCCCGTGCGATCCAGCGGTAGCTTCGTGCGCTCGCTGATGAGGTCGCGCTCGAATTGGACGATGCCTGCCAGCATGCGACCATGCGGCGTTTCGAGTTCGAAAGTCATGCCGCTAATGGCGACGACGGATACCGGATGCTCTCCGGACGACGGGTCCACGACTTGAAGGCCTGGTTGGATGATGAAGCGGAAGCAGCGGTATCGAGTGCAGACTTGGTGCGCCAGTTCGCCAAGCAATGCCGCCGGACACAAACCATCCTTCCCGGCATCTCGCGCATTGAGCGGCTATGTGCAGATACTTTGGCCGCCGCTGAGCGCCGGATTGAGACGCGCGCGCTCGCCTCGACGAATTACTGGCGGATTCTGTAGAGGGAAGAGTGAGCCGGTTCATCTGGTCGCGCCGGTTCGAGGTCGGTAATAATTCTGCCGATATGAACCGTCTGCTGGAGCGGCTGGAATGCCTGCAGAAGATAGGCGTAAATGCCGATTGCCTGGCCGACATTGCACCCCATAGAATTACCCAGCTTCGCCGTCGGGGTGAGCGCTACCTCACGGACGGGCTGCAGGATATATCCGGTGACCGCCGTCATGCCATTCTTGCGGTGTGTGCGGTGGAGTGGCGTTCCGCCATCGCCGACACGGTCGAGAAACCCATGACCGGATCTTGGGAAAGACTTGGCGCGAGGCGAAACGCCTTTGCGACGTCAAGATCACCGATGCAAGAGCATCCGTACAGGACGCTTTACAGGCATTTTTCACTCTGGGTGCGGCCCTGATTGGGTGCGAGATGATGAAGCACCGTTGGAAGAGGCGGTCGCGGATAGCTGTGGCTGGAAAGACCTCGAAAGGCTGGCGCATTCTGCCCGCCTGACCGACACCATGGAGGCAAATCCGCTCACTCATGTTGCACAGGGCTATCATCGTTTCCGTCGCTATGCGCCACGTATGCTCGAAGAGCTTCAGATCAGCGCTGCACCGGTGGCGAGACCGTTGATCGAGGCGGGCGGACCGCCCGACGGGCTTTCTTGGCCCACGCTCAAAATGGCACCGTCATCTGAAGATGCAGGAGGCCGGTGATCAAAAGCTCTGGGAAGTTGCGGAGTTGTCCCACCTGCGCAATGCCTTCCGGTCTGGGGATATCTGGTTGGCCCAGTCCCGGCGCCATGGCGATCTGAAGGAAGCACCGGTGCCTATTGCAGCGGTGCAGGCCATGCCGAAACTGACCGCCCCTTTCAACCCTGCGGTGGATTGGTTGGAAGACCGTAAGGCATGCATGAGCACGGGGCTGGACCGGTTGGCAAAGGCCGCCAAGGCTGGTGCAATCCCCGGCGGCCCCATTATCGACGGCATCCTGAAAACCGAGCGGTTGGCCGCCAACGTCCCGGACGAGGCCGATGAGTTAGTACTGGATCTTTATCGCCGCATGCCGGATGCGCGGATCACCGACATCATGCTGGAAGTCGAAGCGGATACGGGCTTTGCCGATGCCTTCGCCCACCTGCGAACCGACGCGCCCTGCAAGGACAAGATCGGATTGCTGAACGTCCTTCTCGGCGACGGGGTCAATCTCGGTTTGAGCAAAATGGCCGAAGCAGCAAACACCCACGATTATTTCCAGCTCTCTCGCCTGTCGCGCTGGCATGTTGAAAGCGAACCCATCAACCGGGCGCTGGCGACAATGATCGAAGGACAGGCGAAATTGCCCATGGCGCAGTTCTGGGGAGCAGGGGATACCGCATCCAGCGATGGCCAGCTCTTTCCCGCCGGGCGGCAGGGTGAGGCGATGAACCTCGTGAATGCGAAATACGGCAATGACCCCGGATTGAAGGCGTACACTCACGTCTCCGACCGGTTTGGACCTTTTGCCACCCAGACCATCCCGGCCACGGTGAACGAAGCGCCCTACATTCTCGGCGGGTTGCTGATGAACGAGACGGGAAAGAAAATTAGGGAACAGTATGCTGATACCGGTGGCTTCACCGACCACGTCTTCGCCGTGACGGCCTTGCTCGACTATCGGTTCATTCCTTGCATTCGAGACCTGCAGTCAAAGCGGCTCAATGTCTTCGATCCGAACATCATGCCCAAAGAGCTGAAATCCCTCATCGGCGGCAAGGTCAGGGAAGGAACCATCATCGCCAACTGGCTCGATATCCTGCGTAGTGCCGCCACGATGGTCGCCGAGATCATGTCGCCAAGCCAGCTTCTACGAAAGTTCGCAGCCTATCCCCAGCAGCATGATCTGGCCATCGCCTTGCACGAAATCGGACGCATCAAGCGCACGCTCTTCATCATCGAATGGCTGCTCGACACCGATATGCAGCGCCGCGCTCAAATCGGGTTGAACAAGGGCGAGGCGCACCACGCCCTCAAGAACGCCCTGCGTATCGGGCGGCAGGGTGAAATCCTCGACCGTACTGCCGAGAGGCAGCATTGCCGTATGGCTGGTTTCAACCTGCTCGTCGCCATCGTCATCTACTGGAATACCAAGCATCTCGGCCACGCCGTCGCCGTCGCCGCCCGCCGCAGGGCCCGGCTCGGCTGCCCACCAGACCTCCTCGCGCACATCTCACCACTCGGATGGGCTCACATCCTTCTCACAGGCGAATATCGATGGGCAAAGATCAGGGAGAACGCCTTATGATACGATCTGGCCTCCTACCCAAAGCGGCCCCAATTGGGCGCGGTGCGCGAGTTGACCGGGCGTGACACCTTCCGGCTGTACGGGGTGTAAAATGGCAGAGTCAGGGTTTGATCGCGAATTGGCCGACCTGCCGCCCGAGCTGCGCTGGCGCGAATGGATGCGGCGGATCGAGGCGGTGCTGTTTGCATCCGCCTCACCCGTGCCGCGCGAGGATCTGGCCCGCGTGGTGGGGCAGGGGGCCTCGGTGGACCTGCTGGTCGAGGACCTTGCCGCCGATCTGGAGGGGCGGGCGTTCGAAATGGCGAAGGTTGCCGGTGGGTGGATGTTTCGGACCCGGCCCGCCTACGCCCCCGCGATCCGCGCCGCGGCGGATGTCGGGGATCAACTGCTGGACCTGAGTGAATTCGACGTCGCGGTCCTGGCGGCCATCGCCTATCACCAGCCGATCACGCGCGACGGGCTCAAGGACATCTTCGGCAAGGAGATCAGCCGCGATCTGATCGGGCGGCTGCATGCCCGCGATCTGATTGGAACCGGGCCACGGTCGCCTCGGCGCGGCGCTCCCTATTCCTTCGTCACGACTGAGCAGTTTCTTGTCGCCTTCGGGTTGGAAAGCCTGCACGACCTCCCAGATCGCGAAGGGCTACAGGATGCGGGGGTTGGCGCAGCGTAGAGTGATGAGACTGATGATTGTTTGGTGAGGTCTGTATGGAGCAGATAGTGAAAGTTCTAATGGGCATCTCGTGAAATGAGCGAAATTGATGAATACCTCCCGCGCCATCTGACGCCTGAACTGCAGGAAGCGTTGACAATTGCACGAGTTGTCAACCTTGTCGGACCAAGACAGGTCGATAAGACGACCCGTGTCCGTGACTTGTTTAAGCAAGGCCGCTTCATCACGCTGGACGATACAGCGATCCTGGCGGCGATGGAGGCTGACAAGTCTTGTGAAAGAACAGCCTGATGCGCCGATTATCATCGATGAGGCTCAAAGGTCTCCGAAGCTCGCTTTGGCCATCAAGAAAATCGTCGATCGTAACCGCCGGAAAGGGCAGTTTGTCTTTACCGGGTCATCCAATGTCTTCACAACGGCGGAGGTCGCGGACTCGCTGGCGGGCCGGATGCAGACGCTCAAACTCTGGCCGCTGACGACCGCGGAGGTCAATCGCGCGTCGGCGAGCCGTTTGATTGATTGGGCGATGCAGTCCGCTCCAACGTTGTCTCAGATATCTGATCCCGCACACTTGGAACGCAAAGGCTATGTAGACCTCATTCTCATGGGCGGGTACCCCGAACTCCGCGCGCTACCTCCCCAACCACGGCAGCGGCAGTATCGCGACTACATTGATGCAGTGGTGGATCGAGACGTCGCAGACGTCATGCCGGTTCGGAAGCCCGATGCATTTCGATTTTTGATCGATCAAATGGCGGCACGGACTGCGCAAGAGATCAACACGTCCGAATTGGCAAACTGGCAAAGCTCAAACGCGAGACAGTTGATCAGTACCTCGATATTCTCATGCGTCTCTCACTGGTTACCAAGCTGAGCGCTTGGATGCCAGGGGAGAGCAAACGGAATATCAAGCAACCGAAGTTCCATTTCGTGGATACCGGAATTTCCAGTGCGCTTCGCCGGCTGAATGACAGATCGTTTGACATCGGCCATAGTCCTGAAGCCTTGGGTGGTTTGTTGGAGAGCTTCGTTGTCGGCGAGCTGCAGCGTGCTTTGCCGATGCAGGACGAAGACTATCGACTATATCATTGGCGCAGCGCTGACCGTCGAGAGATCGACGTGGTGATCGATGGCGGACATCGGCTGGTTGGGGTCGAAGTCAAGGCCGCGACCACGGTTGCCGCCGACGATTTCAAGCACCTGAAATGGTTCGCCCACGATGGGCCGGGAAAAGGGCGTAGCACCATAGGGATCGTATTCTACCTCGGGCAGGAAAAGCTGACCATGGGAGAGGGCAACTTCGCACTGCCGCTCAGTACGCTTTGGGCTGCGGTGGACTTGAACTAGGGGCTGTACTTCAACTTTCTGGAACAGCCCATTTCTGTCTTGGTTTGTAGAGGGCGTTGACGATTGTGACGAGCATTCGGGCATGGCTGTCGTGACGACCTTGTGTGGCTTTCCAGCGTCTCGCAGACGAGCGGCTCAGGTTTTTAGGACTGGATTGTGATGTCTTGCGACAAGAGCAGCCTGGAACAAGGCATGCCGTAGCAGCCGCCATCCGTCGCCAATAGCGCGCTTACCGCGCATCGCGCCTCTGCCATGTGCAATGGGGCCAAGCCTGTGAGAGCAGCAGCTTGCTCGCCAGAGATCTGACCGAGTTCCGGCATTTCTGCGATCGGCATCGTGCTGGAAACTGGGCATATCCCGGGAACGGAACGCAGGATATCGGCAATCGCGCTGGTCGCTAGTGTCTTGTTTAGGTATCAATCTTGAGCCCAAATTTTCGAACCGTCTCTCGGCTCACGGTCACGCCTCGCTTGGCGAGCAGAACACCGGCATCAGCTGGGCTGAGGGCAAAACGACTGTAGGCCCAGACGGCATCATAGGCGATGATCTCGCGTGGGAAACGGTAACCTTTCAGCAGTATTTTCGTACACCCTAACATCCCATAGTCATTTTGTACACTTTAACATCCTATATTAACATAATTATGGGATCTCTGTATGTACGAAAACGCCCCCCTAAGTTAAGAAAAAACACAAATAAAATGTTAACGCATCCTCTCACTATGGTCGTCAAAATGATCTATTGGTGTGAAACTTCATCATCTGAGGACGGGCAATATGCCAGCTAGGGAACTTATATATGCGACAGCTTTGCCCGCTGAAGCTCACATGTACGTAGGGCTAACCGAAAATCTTCCCGAGATAGAGATCGAGCTTATGTAGCAAGCTCGCGAATTGCAGGTCATCGTAAGGGAATTCATAAAAGATCATGACCAAGTAAACAAAAGGCGCCCACCGATTTTTTTACAAGTTAAGGGCGCAAGCACACCGTTCCAAGGCCGAATAGTCTGGTCGCGCATGACAGGTAGAAAATATAACAAAATATCTGGAAAAGGATGGATTACAACGGTTGTTCCGGGACGGCGAAATTTCAAATATCGAAATGACATTTTTGACGTTTACGACGAACCACTTCGAACCATGCTGGTTGAGATCGAAAAGAATGCGGCAGAACTTCGCCGACGCGTGTCATTTTGGTACAGTGTTTACAGGGAAGTTCAAAAAATGTCTGCGGCGGACTGAGAAGCCGCAGGGAGGTGAAATTCTCTCCGCGGATCGCAGCTCAGGTGCGGGCAAGGATACGTTCCGGCAGGGGCCTGCGGGAATGCTGAGCTATAGCTAAAAGTTGGTGATGGCCCCTGAGGGGTGGCATATCATGGCGGTGTTGAAGACGCCGTCAATTCTCGCAGAGAAAGGGATATGTCACATGACGAGAGATACCATCACCGCTTTGCGTGATCCGTAACCGGGCCATTGATGCCGCGGCTTATGTGGCTTGAGAGTCAGTGCTCGAGACGGGGCGCCCAATTCCATGACAACAACGTAACCACCTCATTGGTGCCGTCTTTTCTGTGATTGTCTGAGGTTTTAAGAGTGTTGTCACATTAACTCGACCGGCTTGTGAGTGGGCGTAGTGGTCGATGCTCAGGCGACATTTTCCGCATAGTTCCAGGCCTCGAGTGCTTCGAGCCTATTGTAGCGGATGGTGAGGGCGGCACGGCGGCGCGCTTGTCTCGCTTCGATTGCAGGATTTCCTCAAGAACGACGCCCTGTTGATCAACCGCCCGCCAGCCAGTATGATCGGCCCGCGATCTTCACGAGGACTTCGTCCAGGTGTCCGACATCCCCGGGGCGCGGCTGCCGTCGCCGTAGACCATGGGCGATCAAGGGGCCAGACTTGACGGTCCAGCGCCGGACCGTTTCATACGAAACGTCCACACCACGTTTCAGCATCAACTCCTCGACCTCGCGCAGGCTCAAGTTGAACCGGACGTAGAGCCAGACAACATGAGCAATGATCTGGGGCGGAAACCGGTGGCGCTTGTCGTTGATTTTCAATGTCTGCATCGACACCGCCTACGCCCAGATCAATGAGCCAGCGATGTCCAGGGCATTAACGTGACAACACTGTCGATAGTCGTGGCGACGTGCTCGACATACTTGTCCAATCGCGGCGCAGCAAACAGGCCGCAAGTCGATTTTTCCGCAAGCTATTCAAGGCATTTGGTGAGCCGCGGGTGATTGTCGCTGATAAACTTCGAAGTGACGGAGCCGCCCTGAAGAAGCTTGCTCCGGGAATCGAGCATTGCAGTCATAAAGGTCTCAACAATCGATCCGAAGGGTCGCACAGGCCGACCTGAAGGCGAGAAAAATGTATGGCCTGTTTCAAATCGCCTGGCCAAGCGCAACAATTTCTCTCCATTCATGATCAAGTCCAAAATATCTTCCGCCCGCGCCGCCACACCCTGTCTGCCGCTTGCTGCCGTCAATCCAGAGCCGACGCACATTGGATCCGGGACGACATCACACGTGAGCTAAAGGCTGCTTGATATCTCGTGTCCCGGCTTTCGCTGCCAAGAATGCCGATAACTTGACGATCCCCTCCGAACAGTTCCATCCCGTCGAGCCCCGCGCGCTGCATCTGCGCGGCACTCAGGGCGAGGGGTTCACCGCCGAAGATCCATCTGCAGCAGCCGATCTTCATGACGTGGCTCCGACCATCTCAGCGGTGATTGTCACAGTGCGGCCCTCGCGATGCGAGATATTGGCCGCCTCGGCGAGCGCCAGAGCGTTGACGCCATCTTGCACGGTCGCGGGCGTTGCCGTGCCGGAAGTAAGCGCGTCAAGGAAGCCCGCCCATTCCGTTTCATAGGCGCGCATGTAGCGCTCAAGGAAGAACAGCTGCGGCTTGGCCGAGCTGACGCCCGACGCGGTGGATTTGCTCAGCGTGCTCTCAAGCTGGTTCTCGACCGAGAGGAGGCCCTCAGAGCCGAGGAGTTCAAGCCGTTGATCATAGCCAAAGACCGCGCGGCGGGAGTTGCGGATCGTGGCAATACGCCCGTCTGCGTAATGCAGGATGACGACGGCGGTATCCACATCGCCCGCCGCTCCAATCGCCGGATCGACAAGACACGAGCCTGTCGCGGTGACTTTTTCGGGTAGGCCGAACAGCCAGCAGCACATATCGAAATCATGGATCATCATATCGCGGAACAGCCCGCCCGAGACCTTCACATAGCTCACAGGCGGTGGGGCCGGATCGTAGGAGGTGACGGAAAGCAACTCACCCTTGCCAATCTCGCCCGCCGCAAACGCGGCTTTGAGGGCGGCGAAATTTGGATCAAACCGGCGGTTGAAGCCCATCATCACCGGCTTGCCGCTGGCCGCGACAGAGGTGCGAACCTTGAGCGCGCGCGCCAGATCCAGATCAATCGGCTTTTCACAGAACACCGCCTTGCCCGCCGCCACGCCACGCTCGATCAGATCGGCATGGGTATTGGTGGAGGAGGCAATCAGGATCGCGTCGATGCTGCTGTCGTTGAGGATGTCCTCCGCGCTGCGCACGGCAATCCCGTGCTCGGTGGCGAGGGCTTGCGCGGCCTCTTCCATCACATCGGTGACAGCGACGAGACGGGCGCGGGGATCGGATTTGATCGAGGCGGCGTGAACTTTGCCGATCCGGCCTGCGCCGAAGAGAGCGACGTTGAGTGTCATGACGGTCCTTTCGGGAACAGTTAGAGGGTGATGCGCTGGCCGCTGCGGGCGCTGGCGTCAATTGCGTGGATGACGGCCTCGAACGGGAGGGCGTCGGTAAAGCTGGGGGCGCTTTGCGGCCCGCCCGCGATCCAGCGCAGGAAGGCGGCAACTTCGATGGTTTTGAGATCCCCAAAGCCGAGTTGATGGCCGGCAGCAGGGCAGAAATCCCCGTAGGGCGCGTGGGCGGGGCCGGTCAGGATCGTGCGGAAGCCCTGCTGCGCGACAGGCCCCTCGTTCTGGTAGATCTGCAATTCGTTGAGGCGTTCCTGCGCGAAGGTAATCATGCCTTTGGTGCCGTGAACTTCCCAATCCAGACGGTTCTTGCGCCCCCAAGCCGAGCGGGAGGTGCACAAAGTGCCTTGTGCCCCGCTGGCAAAACGCACGATGGCGGAGGCGGTGTCTTCGTTCTCCACCGCGGCGCGGGTATCGGAATTGGCCACGGGGCGGGTGGTATGGATGATCTGCGTATCCGCGATCAGGCTGTCGATTGGCCCCATCAACCCGTAGGCGAGCGAAACCAGATGGCAGCCGAGATCACCCAGCGTCCCTAGCCCCGCCTGCGTGCGGGTGGCGCGCCAGCTCCATGGCAGATCGGGATCGGCCTGATAATCCTCATCGACCCAGCCACGGAAATGCACAAGATCACCAATCGCGCCCTCCGCAATCAACCGCTGCGCATGCCGGAAGGCAGGGTTATGCGTGTAATTATAGCCGACCATGGTTTTCACGCCGTGCTTGCGCGCGGCCTCTTCCATCGCGCGCGCCTGATCCAGCGTCAGCGAGAGCGGCTTTTCGCAATGCACATGTTTGCCCGCCTCAATTGCCGCCAGCGCCATCTCATAGTGAAACGCGTTGGGGCTGGTGATCGAGACGATATCGACCTCCTCAGCGCGGACCATTGCGCGCCAATCGGTTGTGGCATGTTGAAAGCCAAACTGATCTGCCATCTTGTGCGCAAGATCGTCCGTCTGATCGCAAAGCCACATCAACCGCACCTCTGGCAGATCGCCGAAGACCGCCCGCGCCGCACGATACGCGAGCGCATGGGCCTTGCCCATGTAACCCGTTCCGATTAGGGCAAGCCCTAGAGTTTTCATGATTGCTCCTCCCCCGAGCACGGCCTAGCTTACCGTCTTGCCATTCGTCCCGAATAGATCCTGATCTCGTTTGGATTTTGAAAAAATCAGAATTTTTATTCCAATTCTCTATTCGCTATATTACTAATATCTGTCAAGGGGGAGTATACAGATGGAAAGCATATCGGACGGCCCGCAGGACCCGCCAGAGACGATCACGCAGCTTATGGCGCGGCTGGATCGGATTGGCGGCTCGCTTCCCAAGCGCTTGCGGCAGTGCGCGGAATATCTGCGCGCGAATATCAACCTGATTGCCGTCTCTACGGTGGCGGAGATTTCCGCCGCTGCGGGCGTTGCCCCTTCGGCTTTCATGCGGTTTTGTCAGGCACTTGGTTTCTCTGGCTATTCCGAGATGCAGGCGCTGTTTCGCGCGGAGTATGCGCAATCGCGTCCGGACTATCCCGAACGGCTAAGCGATCTGCGCGCACGCGGTGGGCATGGCGGCGCACGACTTCTGGCCGATTTCATTGAAGCGGGCCACAAATCCCTTATTTCTCTATCGAATAACGATGGCGTGGAGCAGTTGACAGCCGCAATTGAGCAGATCGCGCGGGCGCGCGTCGTGCATCTGGTCGGGGTGCGGCGTTCCTATCCGGTAGTGAGTTATATGGGGTATATGCTGCAAAAAATGGAGATCCCCTGCATTGTGCATACGGGCATAGCGGGCGTTGAATATACAGCCTCGATCCAATCAGGGGATGTGCTTTTTGCAGTGACTTTCGCGCCTTTCGCACAGGAAACGCGGGGCATTGCAGAGGCCGCCCATGTAAAAGGGGTGCCCGTGATTCTGCTGACAGATTCGGCGGATTGCCCCTTGGCGAAGCTCGCAGCGGCCCAGCTGATTGCACGGGAGGTGGATTCCGGTGCGTTTCGGGTGCCGATCGCCTCAATGACTTTGGCGACGACGATCGCGGTGGGCGCGGGCAGCCTGCTTGGAACGGGCGCGTGAAACTTCAAGAATAGAACGGTTGCCTTTCTCAAAAAAATGGAATATTAATTCCATTACCGAGGCGGGAGGGGGAATCATCCCGCTGAAAGGCGCTGAGCGGCTGATGCCGCGAGGTGATGCGCTCCAGCATCACGCTGGTCGTCGGGCGAAGAGGAACGCCCCAAAACGGTCTAGGGAGGAAACATGACCAAATTCGTTAAAGTGACTGCGACCGCTATGGCTCTGGCACTTGCCGCGCCAGCTTTCGCGCAAGATATCATCGTCGTGTCGCATGGGCAGGCGAATGATCCGTTCTGGTCCGTCGTGAAAAACGGCGTCGACAAGGCGGCAAAAGACTCCGGCGCAACGGTGGACTACCGTGCGCCCGAAACCTTCGACATGGTGGCGATGAGCCAGCTGATTGACGCGGCCGTGAACCAAGAGCCTGACGGCCTTGTGGTTTCGATCCCCGATGCGGATGCGCTGTCCCCGTCGATCCAGCGCGCTGTGGCCGCAGGCATTCCGGTGATCTCAATGAACTCCGGCTCTGACGTCTCCAAGTCGCTGGGTGCGCTGCTTCATGTTGGTCAGGATGAGTTCGATGCGGGTAAAGCTGCGGGCGAGAAACTGGCCTCGATGGGCGGCAAAACCGGCATCTGTGTGAATCAGGAAGTGGGCAACGTCTCGCTTGACCAGCGCTGTGCGGGCTTCTCCGAAGGGTTCGGCGGCAAGGTTGACGTGATCCCGACGCAGAATGATCCGGCTGAGGTGCAAGCGAAGGTGAAAGCCGCGCTCGAATCCAACCCTGATATCGATACAATCATGGGCCTTGGCGCATCGCTGGTTGGCGAGCCGTCAATTGCCGCCGTGGAAGCGGTTGGCCGCACGGGTGAGGTCAATGTCGCGACCTTCGATCTTTCGGCGGGCTTTCTGGAAGCTGTTGCCGATGGCCGCGCCTCTTTCGGCATCGATCAGCAGCAATTCCTGCAAGGGTATCTTCCGGTGATCTTCCTCGCGCTCAATGCGGAATATGGTTTGATCCCGGGCGGT
Source organism: Celeribacter baekdonensis (assembly GCF_900102315.1). Lineage (GTDB taxonomy): Bacteria > Pseudomonadota > Alphaproteobacteria > Rhodobacterales > Rhodobacteraceae > Celeribacter > Celeribacter baekdonensis. Next base: position 110,596 of record NZ_FNBL01000010.1, on the reverse strand, counting down.
AACGTGCCCTCCGGCCCGAACTTGATCACGCAGGAAAAAGCGGCGCAGGTGGTTGATCTCTCGGCCAAGGGTATTCGCTGATCCAAACCTGACTGACAGGTCTTGAATGCATTGAGGCCGCGGTGCGCTCCGCGTCGCGGCCTTGTTATATCCATACCTCATCCGGGAGGGAGACCGGCAATGGCCGACACAGCCCAAATCAATTCCGACGAACGGCTCAAGCGTGAGTCCTTCAGTGCCCGTTTGATGAAGCGCCCAGAGCTTGGGGCCATCGCTGGCGTTATCCTTGTCACGATTTTCTTTCTGTTCACCGCCGATAGCGCGATGTTCACCCTGTCCGGCATCATGAATTTCATGACGCCAGCCTCGCAGCTGGGTATCCTCGCGATTGGCGCGGCGCTTTTGATGATCGGTGGCGAGTTTGATCTGTCCATCGGGTCGATGGTTGCCTTTGCGGGGCTGATCTTCGGCGCTTGTGTTGTGACATTTGGCCTGCCGCTGATCATCGCAATCCCGCTCACCTTCGTTTTTGCGGCACTGGTTGGCGCGGTGAATGGCTCCATTGTGCTCAAAACCGGTCTGCCATCCTTTATCGTTACACTGGCCTTCCTCTTCGTGCTGCGCGGGATCTCTCTCGTCGGACTGAAGCTGGCCACGGGCGGCTCGACGCAGCTGCGCGGCGTGCGCGATGCGATTGAAGGGGATTTCCTGATCCCGCTGTTTTCGGGCGATGCGTTTGGCGGGCTGTTTACATGGTTGGCAAGCATTGGCGTTGTCGAGACATTCAACAATGGCGCGCCGAAAGTGCCCGGTATTCCGGTCGAGATTCTATGGTTCATCGGGCTGACGCTGGTCGCCACTTTCGTTTTGCTGCGCACGCCCTATGGCAACTGGATCTTTGCGGCGGGCGGGGATCGCAATGCGGCCTCCAATTCCGGTGTTCCGGTGCGCAAGATCAAAATCTCGCTCTTCATGTTCACCGCCTGCTGCGCGGCGCTTGTCGCCATCATCACGGTGATGGATGCGGGCTCCACCGATGCGCGGCGCGGATTCATGAAGGAATTCGAGGCGATTATCGCGGCGGTGATCGGCGGCTGTCTGCTCACGGGGGGCTACGGCTCGGCGATCGGGGCCTTCTTCGGCTCGATCATCTTCGGCATGGTGGTCATCGGATTGAGCTACACCAGCTTCGATCAGGACTGGTTTCAGGTCTTCTTGGGCGGGATGCTGCTGATCGCGGTTCTGTTCAACAATTACATCCGCAAGCGTGTGACGGGGGAGCGTTGATATGACGGACGATACCACATTCCATCACGGCTCTGCTGTGGCATCCGCCAAGCCGATTATCGAGATGAAGAATATCGAAAAGCATTTCGGCAATATTATTGCACTCGCAGGCGTCAGCTTCGATGTGCGGCCGGGCGAATGCCATTGCCTTTTGGGCGACAATGGCGCAGGCAAATCGACCTTTATCAAAACCATGTCGGGCGTGCATAAGCCCACCAAGGGCGAGATCACCATCAACGGCAAGGCGATGGATTTCTCCAGCCCGCGCGATGCGATGGAGGCGGGGATTGCCACCGTGTTCCAGGATCTCGCGATGATCCCGCTGATGAGTGTCACGCGGAACTTCTTCATGGGTCGCGAACCGACAACGGGCCGTGGGCCGTTCAAGCGGATGGACATCAAGAAGATGAACGAGATCACCGTCAACGCGATGCGCGAGATGGGGATCAATCTGCGCGGACCGGATCAGGCGGTTGGCACGCTGTCTGGCGGCGAGCGGCAGACGGTCGCGATTGCACGGGCGGTGCATTTCGGTGCGAAAGTGCTGATTTTGGACGAGCCGACATCGGCGCTCGGCGTGCGGCAAACCTCCAATGTGCTGGCGACGATTGACCGCGTGCGCAAGCAAGGCGTGGGCGTGGTGTTCATCAGCCATAACGTGCGCCATGCTTTGGCGGTGGGGGATCGGTTTACCGTTCTCAATCGCGGCCAGACTTTGGGCACGGCAGCACGCGGCGAGATCACGCCCGAACAGTTGCAAGATCTCATGGCAGGCGGGCAAGAGCTCGCCCAGCTCGAAGGGTCTCTGGGAGGGACGGTTTGATGCAAAAGACGCTGGATCTGATTACGATCGGGCGCTCCTCCGTGGATCTTTACGGCGCGCAAATCGGTGGCCGTTTGGAAGATATGGGGAGCTTCCAGAAATATATCGGTGGCTCCCCCACCAATATGGCGGCGGGCACGGCGCGCTTGGGGCTGAAATCGGCGCTGATTACCCGTGTGGGCGATGAGCATATGGGCCGTTTCATCCGCGAGCAGTTGGTGCGCGAAGGCGTGGACCCGCGCGGGATCAAAACCGATCCGGAGCGCCTGACAGCGCTGGTGCTGCTGGGGATCCGCGATCAAGAACAGTTTCCGCTGATTTTCTACCGCGAAAACTGCGCCGATATGGCGCTTTGCGAAGACGATATTGAGGAAGATTTTGTGGCGCAATCGCGCTCGGTTGTCGCCACCGGCACGCATTTGAGTCACCCGCGCACCGAAGTGGCCGTGCTCAAAACGCTGGAGCTGGCGCGCAAACACGGTGCGCGCACCGCGCTCGATATTGATTACCGCCCCAATCTCTGGGGGCTTTCCGGCCATGGCGATGGCGAGAACCGCTTTATCGCCTCCGAGGCGGTAACGGCAAAGCTGCAAGCGACGCTGCATCATTTCGATCTGATCGTGGGCACGGAGGAAGAGTTCCACATCGCGGGCGGCACCACCGATACGATCAAGGCGCTGCGCGCGGTGCGGGCCGTATCCAAGGCCACACTGGTGTGCAAACGCGGCGCGGATGGCGCGGTGGCGTTTGAGGGTGCGATCCCCGATCACCTCGAGGACGGGCTGGGGGGCGAGGGTTTCCCGATTGAGGTCTTCAATGTGCTGGGCGCGGGAGATGGCTTCATGTCGGGCCTGCTGAAAGGCTGGCTGGACGATGAGGATTGGCCGACCGCGTTGAAATATGCCAATGCCTGTGGCGCGTTCGCCGTCTCGCGCCATGGCTGCGCGCCGGCTTACCCGTCTTGGACGGAGCTGGAGTTCTTCCTCAAACGGGGCGTGAAAGAGAAGGCCCTGCGCAAGGATGCGGCTTTGGAGCAGATCCATTGGGCCACGAACCGCAGTGGCGATTGGTCAACGATGCGGGTGTTCGCCTTTGATCACCGGATGCAGTTGGAAGCGTTGGATGGCGCCACGCCTGAAAAGATCGGCGCGTTCAAGGAGCTGTGTCTGGACGCCTGCGCGCGCGTGGCCAAAGGCCGTCAGGGCTACGGGCTATTGTGCGATCACCGTTTGGGTCGCGATGCGCTTTATAAAGCGGCGGGGCAGGGGCTTTGGATCGGTCGTCCGGTGGAATGGCCCGGATCGCGGCCGCTGGAACTGGAGCCGGAACTGGGCCCCGATTTTGGAGGGCTGTCGGAATGGCCTTTGGATCACGTGGTCAAATGCCTGTGCTTCTATCACACTGATGACACGGCCGAGATGAAAGCCCAACAGGAAGCCACCGTCTTGCGGCTGTTCACGGCGGCGCGGCGCAACCGTTTGGAATTTCTCCTCGAAGTGATCCCCTCCAAAGTTGCACAGGTGAAGGATGGAACCAATGCTGCGATCATCCGGCGGTTCTATGAATTGGGCATCTATCCCGATTGGTGGAAGCTCGAGCCGATGACATCGGATGCGGCATGGCAGCTTGCCTGCGCTGCCATCAAGGAAAATGATCCCCATGTCAGGGGCATCGTCGTGCTGGGGTTGGCGGCAGAAGAGGCCGAACTTGTGGCCAGTTTCAAAGTGGCCGCGCGCTACCCGCTTGTCAAAGGGTTTGCCGTTGGCCGCACTATTTTCGCGGAGGCGGCGGCAGCCTATATGACCGGAGATATTGCTGCTGATGTGGCCATAGCACAAATGGCACAAACCTATGCGCGGCTCTGCGCCCATTGGGACGAAGCGCGCGCGATTGCACAGGAGAAAGCCGCATGAGCACGATCCGGCTGACCGCCGCACAGGCGCTGGTCAAATATATCTCGGTCCAGTTGAACGAAGACGGGGTGCCGTTCTTGGGCGGTGTTTGGGCGATCTTCGGTCATGGAAACGTGGCAGGCTTGGGTGAGGCGCTCTATGCGTCGCGCGATGCAATCCAGACCTATCGCGGCCATAACGAGCAGACGATGTGCCACGCCGCCATTGCCTATGCCAAACAGCAGGGCCGCCGCCGCGCGATGGCGGTGACCTCTTCCATCGGGCCGGGTGCGACAAATATGGTCACCGCCGCCGCCTTGGCGCATGTGAACCGCTTGCCGCTCCTGCTGCTGCCCGGTGATGTGTTTGCCAATCGCGGACCGGATCCGGTGTTGCAACAGATCGAGGATTGGACCGACGGCACGATCAGCGCCAATGATTGCTTCAAACCTGTCGTGCGGTATTTTGATAGAATCCTGCGGCCCGAACATTTGCTGACCGCCTTGCCGCGCGCTTTTGCGACGATGACAGATCCTGCCGAGTGCGGGCCGGTGTGTCTTGCCTTCTGTCAGGATGTACAGGCCGAGGCCTATGACTACCCCAAGGCCTTCTTCGCGCCGAAGATCTGGCGTCAGCGCCGGATCGGCGCGGATGCAACCGAACTTGCCGAAGTGGCGGAGCTGATCCGCGCGGCGAAAGCGCCTGTGATCATCGCGGGCGGCGGGGTGCATTTCTCGGGCGCTGCGGCGGCGTTGCAAGCCTTCGCCGAGAGGCATGGAATTCCGGTTGTCGAGAGCCAGGCGGGCAAATCCGCGCTGGCATGGGATCATCCGCTGAACTTCGGGCCGGTGGGCGTGACGGGGGCCGCAAGCGCAAATGCGATCTGCGAGACCGCCGATCTGGTGCTGGGTGTTGGCACCCGATTTCAGGATTTCACGACGGGCTCGTGGCATCTGTTCCAGAACCCTGCGCGTAAACTCGTCAGCCTTAATGTTGCCGCCTATGACGCGGTGAAACATGGTGCGACCCCTTTGCAATGCGATGCGCTGCGGGGCTTGGGCGAGCTGACGCAGGCGCTCGGGGGCTTCAAAGCGCCTGAGGCGGACTGGACGCTGCGCGGGAAATGGTTTGCCTCGGTTGATCCGCTGACTGCGGCGCCGCAGGGCAAGGACGCGAATGCTTTGCCCACCGACCAACAGGTGATCGGCGCGGTGCAACGGGCCTCTGGCAAGGATACAGTGGTGATGTCCGCGGCGGGCACCATGCCGGGCGAGTTGCACAAGCTGTGGAAAGCGCCGCGCGCGGGCGGCTACCATATGGAATACGGCTTTAGCTGCATGGGCTATGAGGTCGCAGGCGCGATGGGGATCAAGATGGCGCAGCCCGAGCGCGATGTGATCTGTATGGTCGGTGACGGCAGCTATATGATGGCCAATTCCGAGCTGGCGACGGCGGCGATGATGGGGATTTCCTTCACCATCGTCCTCACGGACAACCGGGGCTATGGCTGCATCAACCGGCTGCAAATGGGGACGGGCGGGGCGGAGTTCAACAACCTCTTGGCCCATTCGCATATGGGGGCAAATTCCAAGATTGATTTTGCAGCGCATGCGACGGCGATGGGGGCGACAAGCCTGCATGTGACAACCATCGCGGAGCTGGAAGCCGCGCTGGCCAAGGCGCCTGAGATCAACGGCCCCTATGTCGTGGTGATCGACACCGATCCCTATCCCAATACCGCAGAGGGCGGCTGGTGGTGGGATGTCGCGGTGCCGGAAGTCTCCGAGCGGGACGCGGTGCGCGAAAAGCGCGCGGCCTACGCGGCACGGTTGCGCGCCCGCGCGATGGGCTGAGGCCTTTTCCAAAAGAACGGGTTGCGGCGGTGCGAAGCATTGCCCTCCCACCCAACCCGATCCTGCCAACCAGATTTTCGCACACAGACCCTTAACACTAGGACAAAGTCCATGATCCGTTTCGGAACAAACCCCATCGCGTGGTCCAATGATGATGACCAGACCCTCGGCGCACATATCTCGCTGGAGCAATGCCTCACGGAGGCGGGCCAGATCGGCTTCGACGGCATCGAGAACGGCCATAAGATGCCATGGGATGCGCAAGAGCTGAAAGCGGTGCTCGCGCCGCACGGGCTCGCCTTCATCTCTGCTTGGTATTCGCTCAACCTGCTGGAGCGCTCTGTCGAGGAAGAGATCGCGATGATCCAACCGCATCTCGATCGGCTCAAGGCGATGGGCTGCACGGTTTGCATCGCCTGCGAGACCTCGAACGCGATCCACGGCAATGATAATGCGCCTCTGCGGGACAGCCCCGCGCTGGCCCCAGAGCAATGGGCCGCATTCGGCGCGAAGGTCGAGGCCGTCGCCGCGCATTGTGCCGCAGAGGGCTTGCCGCTGACCTATCACCATCACATGGGCACCGTCGTCGAAACCCCTGCCGAGATCGACCTGTTCATGGACGCCACCGGCCCTGAGACGCGGCTGCTGTTCGATGCGGGGCATTTCTACTTTGGCTCGAACGGGGCCGATCCTGCGCCTTACCTGCGCAAGCACATTGACCGCGTGAGCCATTTCCACGCCAAGAACATCCGCGGCGCGATGATGGCAGAGGTCCGCGCGCAGCATCTCAGCTTTTTGGAGGGTGTGCGGCGCGGCGTCTTTACTGTTCCAGGGGATACCGAGGGCGCGGTCGATTTCCGCGACTGCCTCGGGGTTCTGGCAGAGCATGGCTATGATGGCTGGATCGTGATCGAAGCCGAGCAAGATCCCGATCAGCGCAACCCGCTCACCTATCAATCGCTGGGCCTCAAAACCCTTAAAACCCTCGCGAAAGAGGTCGGCCTGATCGGTTGATCGGCAGGCTCAAGGAAGGAGAGATTTCATGTCGGATTTGCTCAGGCGCCCGAGTGGCACCGCAGGAAAGGTGCATGACATCACCGTTGCCAGTGCCAAGGGGCCGAAAAGCCCTGATTGGGGCTATGTCGGCTTTGGTCTCTACCGCCTGAAAGCGGGTGAGAACGTGGCCGAGGAAACCGGTGACCGCGAAGTGATCTTGGTGCTTGTCGAGGGCAAGGCCGAGATCGCGGGCGGCGGCAAGGATTTTGGCGAGATGGGCGAGCGGATGAGCGTGTTCGAGAAGACACCGCCACATTGCGCCTATATCCCCAATGGCTCGGATTGGTCTGCAAAAGCCACCAGCGATTGTACTCTTGCCGTCTGCACTGCGCCGGGTCATTCGGGCCATAGAGCGCGGCGCTTGGGGCCGGAGGGGATCAGCCTGACCGAGCGCGGCAAGGGGACCAACACGCGCTATATCAACAATATCGCGATGGAAGATCGGGATGTCGCCGATAGCCTTCTGGTGACGGAGGTCTTCACCCCTTCGGGCCATTGGTCCTCCTATCCGCCGCATCGGCATGATGAGGATGACTTCCCGAATATGACCTATCTCGAGGAGACCTATTATCACCGGTTGAACCCTGATCAGGGTTATGGCCACCAGCGCGTCTGGACGGAAGATGGATCGCTGGATGAAACGATGTCGGTCTCCAGCCATGATGTGACACTTGTGCCCAAGGGCCATCATCCCTGCGGCGCGCCTTACGGCTACGAGATGTATTATCTCAACGTCATGGCCGGCCCACGCCGCAACTGGCGGTTCAAGAACCATCCCGATCACGACTGGATCGCAAGGCGCGATGCACCATGAGTGGAGAGCGCCCGACACTGCCCGTTGCTGTGCATCAGGCAGTGTTTTGCTGCTATGGGCGAGCAAGGGTTCGGCGATAGGTGACAGGCGTCGTGCCTGCCCACTGCTTGAAAGCACGGTGAAAATTCGCAGTTGAGGCAAAGCCCGTATCCTGCGCAATCGCGTTGATGCTTTTGCCTGCAGCGAGATCACGGATCGCCAGATCCCGCCGCAGCCCGTCTTTGATCGTTTGAAAAGACGTGTTTTCGGTGCTCAGCCGCCGGTTTTGCCGAGCAAGACGACGCTTCGGGGCAATACAATCCAGGGCCACGCATCTTGCTTCTTTCAGCGCAGTGCTTTGGCGGTTTGGATCTGCGCCGCGTTGCTCAGCCGGTAGTTTCCGACCTCGTAGAGCGGACTGCTCTGACTGCACATCTTGGTGTCGTCGATGGCGATATGGTCGTCTACATCGACAAGTACGAAACGTTGAAAGGGGCCCGGTTGGCTTCTTCTGTCGGGCTGCGGCGGCAGGCAGTTTCCACCGCATTGGGCAAAGCCATCCTCGCGTTGTCCGCGCCCGAACGTGTCGAAGCGTTGGTTGGACAGGGACTTGTGGCGGCGACCCCCAACTCAATCACCGATCCCGTGCAATTTCGCGCGGAACTGGACCGAGTGAAACGGCAAGGCTGGGCGATCGACGATGAGGAATGCGAAATCGGAATACGCTGCGCGGCTGCTCCAGTTTTCGATCATACTGGTCATCCAGTCGCCGCTATCAGCGCCTCCTCTATTGCCAGCCGAATCGATGATGAGGGTTTGAGAAAGCTCGCCCATGAAATCCATCTGGCAGCTCAGGGCATTTCCCGCGATTTGGGCTATGCCAGCAGTGCCCGGGGCGTGGCTTGATTGCTTGGCTGCAACATCAGCTGACTGAGATGTGACACCCCGCGGTCAGAGCGCTAATAGAGTTGATCAAGGCATGCCTGTCTATCCCGAAATGACGGTAGAGGTCGTCTATATTGCCGGATTGGCCGAAGTGCTCCACGCCATGCGCGATGGTGCGATGACCTGCAACGGAGCCAAGCCAGGACAGGGTGGCGGGATGTCCGTCTATCACCGTCACCAGCGTGCAGTCACGCGGCAGAACCTCCATCAGACGCTCAACATGGCTGCGGGCATCGGTCCGCCCGCGCGCCCGAGCACGTTGCGCAGCGGTCCAGCTTGCGTTCAGCCTGTCGGCTGACGTGACCGCGAGAACGCCGATGTCACGGCGATGTTCTGCCACGGCGCCCGCGGCTGCAATCGCCTCATCAGCCACCGCGCCCTGGTAGGCGATTACGACAGAACAATTCGGCCCGGGCTTGCGCAGCCAGTACGCGCCGTCGACGGCCCCCTGCCGAAAGTCCTCGTCGACGCGGCGTCCCGGTTGTTCAAGCGGCTTCGTCGTGAGCCGCAGGTAGACCGACCCGCCGGTTTCGTCGCGCAGCCAGGTGCGTTCGTCCGGATCGCCGCCGCCGTCGCGTTGCATGTAGTCGAAGGCCCAACTCATGATCACGGCCAGTTCATCGGCAAATGCGGGCTCAAAACTGGCCAGTCCATCCTGCGCCATGCCCGTGAGCGGCGTGCCGATGGACTGGTGGGCGCCGCCCTCTGGAGCAAGGGTGACGCCGGAGGGCGTACCCACAATCATGAACCGCGCATCCTGGTAACAGGCGTAGTTCAGGGCATCCAGACCGCGATGCACGAATGGATCGTAGACCGTACCGATGGGTATCAGCCGCTTGCCAAACAGGCTGTGCGAAAGACCTGCCGCACCGAGCAGCAAGAACAGGTTCATCTCGGCAATGCCCAGTTCCAGATGCTGGCCTTCCGGGGTGAATTCCCACCGCGCGGTCGAAGGTATCCGATGCTCGATGAAAGCATCTTTCTGCACCTGCCGTGCGAACAGCTTGCGACGATTGACCCAAGGGCCAAGGCTGGTGGTACCGGTCACGTCGGGCGAAGTCGTCAGAATACGGTCTGCGAGAGGCCCCCCCGATTTGCCGATGCCATCAAGGATCTTGCCGAAGGCCATCTGGGTGGAGATTTCCCGGTCGCTGTCAACGGCTATTTCGGGCACCGGGAGCCTGTCATCAGACAACCGCCTCGGTCCTTGGGCGAAGAAGGGAACGGTCGCGAGAAAATCCCGCATTGCGGCGCGATCCGGCACCGCAGCCATCGGGTCCCACTCCTGCCCCGGCTGGATGCCCATGTGTTCCCGCCACGCGGCAAATTGTGCAGAAGTCATTAGCCCGCCGTGGTTGTCCTTGTGGCCGGCGATCGGCGTGCCCCAGCCCTTCACGGTATAGGCCAGGATGCAGGTCGGCCGGTCATGGTCGATGCCGTCGTAAACCTCAGCCATCGTGTGCACGCAGTTTCCGCCGAGGTTCTCCATTAGCGTGGCCAGTTCCGCGTCGTTGCGCTTTTCAATCAGCGCTGTCACGTCCCCCTGATCGCCCATATCGTCCATCAACCGCCTGCGCCAGACTGCGCCGCCCATATAAGTGAGCGCGGCGTATTCCTGATTGGGGCAAGCGTCTATCCAGTCGCGCAGCCGTAGCCCGCCCGGTTCCGCGAAGGCCGCCCGCTGCAAGGCGCCATGTTTGACTCGCACGACGTCCCAGCCGAAGGCATCAAATATCTTCTCGATCCGGGCGAACAGACCTTCGCGCACGATTCCGTCCAGCGACTGACGGTTATAGTCGATGATCCACCAGCAATTGCGGAGGTTGTTCTTCCATCCCTCTTGCAGGGCTTCGTAGATGTTTCCCTCGTCCAGCTCCGCGTCGCCTACCAGCGCTACCATACGTCCCAGAGGGGCAGTCTTAGCCCAGGTTCGGGCAGCAACGTAGTCCTGGACCAACGAAGCAAAGGCCGTGATCGCCACGCCAAGACCGACCGAACCCGTGGAAAAATCCACGTCGTCAGTGTCTTTTGTCCGCGAGGGATAGCTCTGAACCCCGCCGATTCCGCGAAACGCGGCCATTTGCTCCTGCGTCTGGTTGCCCATGAGGTACTGGATTGCATGATATACCGGGGCGGCGTGAGGTTTGACCGCAACGCGGTCTTGGGGGCGCAGTGTATGGAAGTAGAGCGCCGTCATGATCGAAACCATCGAAGCTGAGCTGGCTTGGTGACCCCCGGTCTTGATCCCGTCGATCTTAGGCCGAACGTGGTTCGCATGGTGGACCATCCAGTGCGACAGCCAAAGCAGCCGCTGTTCGACTATTTTGAGGTGATGTGAATCGATGGTCATCCGCTCCTCCTAGGTTTCCATAGATTACACCATTGATCGTGCGAATTGCCTGCGATATCTTCAACTTTAATCGAGGTATTCGCAGAAATCCGGCGCATAACTTGGAAATAGTGAAGGAAAACGGCGTTGGCGATCGATGAGCTAGACAGAAAGATTCTGCGCGTCCTTAGTGTGGACGCCCGAGTGTCGCACCAAGATCTGGCAGAGCGGGTGGGCTTGTCGCCCACTCCCTGTGCACGGCGTATTCGCAAACTCGAGGCGGATCAGATCATCACGGGCTACGGCGCGCGGATCGATGCTGGGAAGCTAGGCTTCGGCTTTAGTGTTTTTGTTTCCGTGAAACTGGACCAGCAGGTGGAAAATCGCCTCGTCGAGTTCGAAAAGACGATCCGGGATTGCCCCGAAATTGTGGATTGCTGGCTGATGACGGGAAGTTTCGACTATCTCATGCTCGTGCTCGTAAGTGACCTTGCCGAGTATGAACAGTTCCTGACCCGCCGGCTAACCCGGATGCCTGGCGTGGCGTCGATCGAATCGTCGGTGCCGATCCGTCGTGTAAAGGAGCAGGCCGCCCGCCTTCGGTAGGCTGATTTCGCGGCTCTTGGTGACATCATGGGACGTTTCTAACCCCGGCGCGGGTTTTGGCGGCGGCCACTTCGGCGGCGCGTCCGGACCTCGCAATGATGGCGGCGGTTTCCGGTGCAGCTTGCACCTGCCGAGTATGAAAGGCCTCGAGCGCTTCAATAAGTCGTCCGCCCCTATTCAGTCGCTGGTCAGCAAGTGTGATCAAGAGGGAACTGGGCCACGCTATCGGGCGGATTGAGAGGATTTGATCGAAGATCGCGGTCTCCGAGCGCGCAGGCTCATGCGCTGCCAGCATGATGGCAGCGGCGGCTGCCGAACGCGAGATGCCCATTGTACAGTGAACGAGCACCGTGCCACGGGGCAGGTGGCGGCGACCAAGCGCGATGATCGCGTCAACGTGTTCCATTCTTGGCAAATCGATTCCCGGCTCGAGGGCGATCCTGTCATGAAACTCTAGTTCCGAGACATCGTTCCGCCCGTTCAGTGGCAGCGGCCGAGCGGTTGCAGGATCGCGGATCGACAGCACATGAACGGGCGCGTGTACGAGGAAAGTCTCGACTTCGTCGAAGGCACAAATTTGGATGGACATCGGGGCTATGTTCTCCTTTGGGACGGTCAACTCAGGAAGTTGCCGCCGTCGACGTTCCAAGTCTGACCAACGACATAGCTCGCTCGGTCGGATATGAGGAATACGACGACTTCGGCTACTTCTTCGGGGGTAGCGAAGCGGGCAATCGGGATCATCGCGGCAACCGAGCGGGTCTTGTCCCCAAGCGATTGCCCGTCTCGCGCGGCGAAGCTTGCGTCAACTTGCGTCCACATGGGCGTATCAATGTTTCCTGGGGCCACGGCGTTGACCCGGATACCGCGGCCGATCAGGTCCAGCGCCGCCGATTGGGTAAGGCTGATCACCGAGGCCTTGGTCGCCGCGTAAAATGGCGATGCCGCCTCGCCCCGGCGTCCGGCCTGCGAGGCAAGAGTGACGATGGCGCCCGGCCTGCCGTGCCTAATCATCAGGCGCGCGGTGGCCTGAAGGGTAAAGAAGCATCCTTCGACGTTGACCGCGAAAAGCCGTGCAAAGGAAGCCCTGTCCGCTTCGAGAACGCCCCCCATCTCCCAAATTCCAGCGGACTGAACCAGCGCGTCGGGAACCAGGCCATCGGTTTCGAGGCAATCAACCAGTGACTCGATAGAAGTGGGATCGGTCACGTCCAGTTCGAGCGCCGAGGCGTGGGGCAACTCCCCTGCCACGGCCTGCGCCCCGCCAAGATCACGGTCCGCCACAATAACGAAAGCCCCGTTCAATGCCGCGCACCGGGCGATGACTGCCCCAATACCGCTAGCGCCGCCGGCAACGAGGACCCGCTTGCCCGCGAGATCACCAGACAGTGTAGCCTCCGTCGGCCAGCACAATCGATCCCGTCATCAGACTGGAGGCATCAGAGGCAAGGAATAGAACGACCGAGGCGATTTCAGACGGATTGCCAAAGCGCGCCATCGGGATATTTCCGAGCCAGATGCCGGACGTCACCTTGTCGTTTTTCAATGCAAAGGCGTTCATTGGCGTTTCAATGAAACCGGGGGCAACGGCATTGACCCGTACGCCATTCGGAGCCCATTCGGCGGCAAGCGACTTTGTCGCGTGATGAACTGCCGCTTTCGAGGCGTTGTAGTGCACGTTCTTCTGCGGCCGGACTGCAATTTCCCCTGCCATTGAGCCCATATTGACTATCGCTCCCTTGCCTCGTGACACCATTCCACGCCCGAAAGCCTGGGCACACCAGAAAACCGCGTTGAGGTTGATCGCAATGACCTGGTTCCATTCCTCTTCCGAGATGTCCTCGGCGGCAGTCTGTCGACCGATTCCAGCATTGTTCACAAGGATATCAATCGCGCCCAGCCGGTCTGCCAGGGCGTTCACCGCCTTGCAATCGGTCAGATCGACCTTTTCGAAGCTGACCGGTTGCCCGGCAAGGCGCTCCTGCGCTGCGGTTAGACTGTCCTCGGCGAAATCGACGATGACGACTTCGGCGCCAGCTTCCAAAAGCGCATCGACGCAGGCGGCTCCGATCCCGCCAGCCCCGCCCGTGACCACGGCGCGCCGTCCGTCCAGTCGAAAGTTCTGTAGATAACTCATGGGTTTCCTCCGCTTGCATTCAGGGCCAGAGCGGCAGCTCCGATCAGCCCGGCATTGTCGCCCAATAGAGCGGGCACGATAACGACATCTCTGTACGGAGGCATGGCCTCGGCGCGGTATGCGCGCAGAATTTCGTCCTCCAAGAGTTCGAAGGCATGGCTGACCCCGCCGCCCATAATGATCCGCTCTGGCCCATAAAGATGAGCCAGGCTGGCGAAGCCTTGGCCCAGCAGGCGGGCCTCTTCAGCAAGAAGCGCGAGGCAGCTCGCGTCGCCCTGCAGCGCGCCTTCGACGGCATCGCGGGCCTCGACCTCACGACCGGTAATCCGGCCCAGATGGCCGGACGTCTCGGTATTGGCCTGCACGCGGGCGCGGCGGCCAAGGGCCGTACCGGCGACGAAGGCTTCAAAACAACCGGTTCGACCACACGAGCATGTCGGACCGTTCTCTGCGATACGGAAGTGTCCGACATGCGCGCCCATACCACGACGGCCATGCACAAGCCGCCCGTCCATGACAACGCCGCCCCCCACGCCGGTCGACACGGTGACATAGACGAGGTGGCGCAGCCCGCGGCCCGCGCCATGCTGCCATTCACCTTGAGCCGCTGCGATACCATCGTTTTCGACTGCGGCAGGCAAACCGAACGTCTCTCCCAAGCGAGTACGCAAAGGAAAACCGTCCCAGCCGGGAAGCGTCGGAATATGATCGACGACGCCGGCATCAGTATCGAGAGGCCCGGGCGCCGCAAGCCCGACTGCCGCGGGTGCGATGCCGCCCGTTACCTTGTTGGCAAGATTCACGAATTGACGCATGACCGCCTCAGGTCCGCCAGCCACGTCGGTGCGAAGGGCTTCTCGGCGGACCACCGCGCCATCCTGCACCAGCGCGGCCCGGACCTGCGTCCCGCCAAGGTCGAAACCGAGTGCCGCTGGCATCTCAGCCGCCAATCTTTTGGCCGTGGACCCAGGCCATCCGCGCCGCAAGGTCTGGTGCATTGAAGGCGAGCGATCCCATGACGATGGTTTCGGCTCCGTGCGCCGCAAGACCCGGAACGGTGTGATCGCGAATGGCACCGTCTGCCGCGAGGACCACATTGCGTCCGGCGATCAACGCGCGCGCTTCGGCCAGGCGCGGTTCGGCTTCTGGGTCGAGCCCCTGGCCCTTGACCCCGATCCGCGTCCCCAGAAGCGTCAGCATCGCGATCCTGTCGAGCCATTGGGCCGCTTCGGATACGGGCGTGAACAGCTGTAGAACGATCCCGGCCTTGACTCCATGGCTCTCGATCCGCGCCAATGCGGCTTCGGGATCGCCGTTTTCGGCATGGACCGAGATAAGGTCGGCACCAGCTTCGGCAAACTGGTCGATCTGGTTGAGCAGGATATCATCTGTCGCCATCAGATGGACATGGAACGGCCTCGCAGTCCGCTTGCGGCAGGCCGCTACGAGGTCGGGGAAATAGAGCAGGGCGGGTGAGAAATGCCCATCGGCGACATCGATGTGGTAGAGGTCGACATATGGATCGACTCGGTCGATCTCGGCGCCGATATTCAGAAGATCGGCCGACCAGAGCGAGTATTCGGCCATCAGTCGATGGCGGGGCAGGGTGTCAAGCCAGTTGGCAGCGGGCGTCATGTCAGAGACCTTTCAGGAAGGCGGCCAGTGCCGCACGGAAATCGTTGCGATAGACTTCGGGGTGGTCGGCCTTGGGCGTGATTCGGGCGAGCCTCGCGCCCGGGATGGCGCGGACCAGGTCCTCTGCCAGGCCGAGAGGGTGCACGTGATCTCGCTCATGGCCAATCACCAGGACTGGCAGGTTCAGGGCCGAAAGATCGGATTCGTTGACCCCCGGTCCATCCATTGAAATCTGCCGCAGCAGCGCAGAGGTGACACGCCTCGGTTCACGGGAGAAGAATCCACGCAGCGAGGCGAGGTTGTCCGGCGCAGATGAGGCCAGCATCCGCGCCGTATTTGTTTCGTCGAACTCGCCCACCGACTCGCCGCGCGCAAGCATCTCGCCCACCTCGGCGTTGGGAGCCATATTGGCTGGCGCGGCCTCAGTTCCCCAGGCGGGGCGAGCCAGGACCAGCGCGTGCATCAGGTCGGGGCGCCTTACAGCGAGCCGGAGCGAAATCGCCGCCCCCATGGAGATGCCGCCAACGACCGGCCGGATGCCCTTTCGCAAGATCACGTTGGCAAGGTCATCGGTGAACTGTGCCAGTGACAGCCGTTCGAGCGGCCCGGCCTCGGAAAGTCCGTGGCCGCGACATTCCAGCGTCAGACGACGCACGCCATCGGGCACCACCTGTGCCGCCTGGGTGCGATCTCCGCAGAGCCCGTGCTGAAAGATCAGATCCGGCCCGTCACCGCCGATATCGAGGTTCAGTCGTACGCCATCTGCGGTGATGAAAGTCATGCCAGCCCCCGCAGGAAAGTAGCGACACCGGGGGCTTCCGCCGCCGCCAGACCATGGGTGACCAGCGGCCCGTCAAATCCCGCCGCCTTCAGACGGGAGATAAAATCGGCAAAATCTACCACACCCGTTCCAGCGGTGGCAAAACTTCCATCGGCGTGGCGATCCTTGGCGTGCGCCATTACAATGTGCCCGCCCAGCAGATCAATGGCTTTGGCGGTAATGCGACGGCGTTCCTCCGGTGCGGCGACCTCGCAGAGGTTGGCAGGGTCGAGCACGATACGGATGCGGTCGCTCTGCGCCTCCCGGATCAGGCGGTGCGCAGCCTCGGCACTGTCAATTACGTTGGCCAATTCCGGCTCGACACCCAGAAGAAGATCATGGCGTTCGGCGATGGCGATGAGCGCCTCGAACTCCGACATCATGGTGTTCCAGGAGGCGGCAGAGCGGTTTTCGGGGTGGTCCCGCCACTGGTCTTGTGCGTCGGCGCTGCCAGTGCAGAGCGTCATCAGCCGCGTGCCCATGGTGTGCGCTTGTGCTGCAATCGCCGTGAAGCTTGCCCGACCTGCAGCCCGCTTGTCGAGGTCGGGATGAATCATGTTGTAGGTTGCGGACAGAGCCGCAATGCCAACGCCGGTGTCCTGCGATGCAGACCGGACGGCCCCAGATGCAGCATCCGGTACTTCGGGGGGTAGTGATCCGATGCCGGAGCAGGCCATGTTGTATTGTACGGAGTCGTAGCCAGCGCCGCGCGCGGCCTCCAACACAGTCATCGGCGTGGCCCCGGCAAATGTCTTGGCAAAAATTCCGAGTTGCATCATAGCCCCCCTGACACATCGGCTAGCTTCACCGCCTGCCCGCTTGCCACCGATTGGGCGATTGCCACCATGCCGCGCACCGAGGCTACCCCGTCGTCAATATTCGCGCCGACCATTGGCGCGTTTTTCAGAACGACGTCCGAGAGGGCTTCGAGCTGACGTCGATAGAAATGTCCGTCCGCACCGAGAACCCGTGTCGTCGTTCCAGTTTTTTCACGGAAGACATCGACGTCTGACGATTTGAACAGCCACGGGTTGTAGGTCTTGCCGAGGATTGAACCGTGCTCGCCATAGACCTGGAAGCCCTCGTGCCAATCCATCCGCACCGAGACCGTAAGGTCGAGATGGCCGATGACGCCATTGGCAAAGGCTACATCTATGAACCAGCAATACGCGCCGTAACGATTGCGAAGACGGGCCTCGACCTCGACGATCTCGCCCGCAAAATGCCGGGCGGTATCCAACAAATGGCTGCCATGCGCGAGCATGTAGTAGCGTTCGAGGTCGGCCTTCGGATTGACTGGTGGCTTCTTGGCTTTGGCGGATTTCACCATCAGCGGCTGAACCGCATCCGTAACCGCATAGCGATGGGTGCTATCACAGTACCAGACTTTCAAAGCCAGCATTTCGCCCATTTCCTGGTCGATGAACGCTTTGGCGCTCTGGATACCCGGATCGAAGCGCTTCATGTTGCCGACCTGGAGAACCTTACCCGACGCCTCGACCTCGGACCGAAGCTCTTCCACCTCTTCGACGGAAATGCCCAAGGGCTTTTCGCAAAGGACATGCTTGCCCGCCCGCAGCGCGGAAATGGAGGCCTGAACGTGGAAGGCGTCAGTTGTGGCGATGACCACGGCATCAAGTTCAGGATCGGCCAGCATTTCCTCGTAATTGGCGAAGCTGTTCTTCGGCGCGTGGGTCGCGGCCATCCGCTCGCGCAGGTCGTCTGCCAGGTCGCATATTGCATAGAGCTCGGCGTTCTTCGCCTTGGCCGCGCTTTCGAAATGCGCTGCTTGGGCAATCGGCCCGCAGCCGAGGATGCCTATGTTCAGCTTTCTGTTGTTGGTTGTCATGTATCTGCTCTCTGTCGTCTAACGAATCGCGTTCTAAGGCAGTTTTGCACAGCGTCGCGACTGCTTCAATTATTAACTTTACTAAAGTAACAAATTAAACAGAATCATTAGAATGAGTTTCTTCCGTTGAGGAAGGAATTCGGTTAACTGTTGAGAAACCATTCTACAGACAGGGCAGGGCCTATGGCGGATCAAACTCTCGCGAAGTTCGTGAACCAACGCAGAATCCTGACGCTTTTGCGTACAAGGGGAGCGTTGTCACGGGCCGAACTCTCGCGTAGCCTCGGCCTGACGCAGGCGACTATCAGCCGCCTGACATCTCAGATGATCAAGCGGGGTCACTTGCGCGAGGTCAAGGCGGCAATGCCTGGAAAGGAACGCGAACCAGGGCGTCCTGGGATTGCCTTGGAGGTCGACCCAGTCGGAGCCTATTTTGTCGGCGTCGAAATCGGTGTGTCGACACTACGCATCGTTCTGTTGGACCTTTCCGCTAATGTCGCTGAGGCGGTAGAAACAAAGTTGGCGTCGAAGCCAACCCCACAGCTCGCCGCTGATGCGATTGCGACCACAATCAAACGCTTTGCCGAAAAGGCGTCCTACCGCGGGCGTGTCGTCGGGGTGGGGGTGACTGTGCCCGGGTTGGTTACGTCCGAGGGGTTCATCGTCAACCTTCCGATCCTCGGCTGGAAGAACACGGATTTCAGATCTTATCTGATGTCCGCGACCGACCTGCCGGTGACGATCGAGAACAACGCCAATGCAGCAGCGTTCGGTGCGGTATACACGCAACCAGGCCTGGTTGCGCCCTACACCGTATTTTTGAAGCTTGGCACCGGCTGTGGCGGGGCCGCCATTGTCAATGGCCGTCTCTTGCGCGGCGTAGATGGTACCGGGCTAGAGTTGGGTCACATTCATGTCGGCGAAATGGGCGCGGTCTGCTCCTGCGGCCAGCGTGGCTGCCTCGAAACATGGGTCAATCTGGCGGCCCTGTCGCGGGCATGGACGGGCGAGGAACCTGGCCCGGTTGATCTCAATTTGCTTCCGGATGAGGTTGCAAGCGCGTGCGATCGGGGGGATGCGCGGGCGATCGGCGCAACATCTTCGATCGCCCAGCATCTCGCGACTGGCCTTGTGTCGCTCATCAATGTCTTCAATCCAGCTCAGGTCGTCCTTGGCGGCGCAATGATCCCTGTCCTGCGCCGGGCTCTGGCGGAGGTAAAGGCATCTGTTGCCACGCGCATTATTCCCGGCACACGCATGCCTGACATTCTGATCTCGCCGCTCGGCGCTTATGAATGTGCCATCGGAGCGGCCTGCATCTCGCATCACGTTTCGTTTGATATTTCGAACGTTGAGATCGGCGGCGTTTTCGAAGAGACCTATCGTGTCAGTCCCGGCACTTCCCTGACATCCAAGGCGGACATGCCTGCCCGCGAGGCAGCCTCCAACCCTTCGTCGCTGTCCTCGTAGACGTGACAGGTCTCTGGCGCAACGCCCAACCTTTCTGAAGCGGCGAGAAACAGGTCGGGAGCGGGTTTACCACGGCAGACGGTCCCAATCGCGACCACATGATCGAAAAGCGTTCGGATACCAACTCGCTCGAGAGTCATCTCGACGATGAGCTGATCACCGCACGATGCGACGGCAAGCGGCAACCGTCCAAAATGGGTGCGCGCCACGGCGACGATTTCAAAAACCGGGCGTACGCGTGAGAGGAGGTTCGGGAAGAGCGCGACATGCATCTTTCGAACTTCGGCGACATCGCATGTCACACCTTGATCATCGAAAGCTTGACGCAGGGCCTCAAAATGGGCGTGCCGCGTGACTGCGAGCGTGCCATCGCAGTCGAAATCAGGGCTTTCGCTTTGGCGGGAGGCATCAATTGACCGCGCATGAACGGCGCGGCCTCTCTCAACGGGCGTTTCTAACTAAATGTAACGAAAGAGATTTTCGAACGTTCTAGCGTCCTCACCGCTTCCCATTGACACATTACTTTCTTAAAGGAACAAATTAAAGTTGACAAATTATAAGCGATATATTTATTAACTTTACAAAAGTAATAAATAAAGACTGCCAAACTATCTCGGCCGGGGAGGACCGCAGATGGCAAGCGCAGAAACCAAAAACTCTGGGCCATCACTCCATCCGACGCCCGAAGCAAGGTTGGAGTCGCAATTTGCGGAAAGCCACTTACCCGTGGCGCCCAAGCACTCATCACCGAGGGAGGAACCCAATGACTATCACCAAACGAAACCTGCTCAAAAGCAGCATCGCAGCCTTGGCTATGGCGGCTGCCGTTCCGGCCTATGCGCAGGACAGCCCTGTCATCGCCAGCATCGTTTTCCAGGGCGACCAGTTCATGAAATCGCTACAGCAAGGTATTAAAGAAGGCGCCGAAGCTGGTGGCGCCGAGGTGCTCGAGATCAACATCGACGGCGACCAAACCAAAGAGTCACAGGCGATCGACACGTACATTGCGCGCGGTGTCGATGCGATCGTGATTGCTCCGCTTTCGACGAGCGGATCTGCGGGGGCGGTCCAACGTGCACGCGACGCCGGAATCATGGTGATTGCGTTGAACGGCGGCTTGGACGACAAGTCGATCCCGAACGCGACATTCAGCACGCCGAACATCGATCTCGGGAAAGCCACCGGCGAAGCAGCCGCCAGCTTCATTGCCGAACGCCTCGGTGGCAAGGCGAACGTCGGCATCCTCGCCTTCGACTCGCTTCTGCCCGAACAGAGCGGCCAACGCACCGGCGGGTTCGAAGAAACTGCAGCGATCGGGAACGAATTGAACGTCGTGGCCCGACAGGACGCCTGGCTGCCGGAAAAAGCTGTCACCGTAGCAACCGACATGATGACCGCGAACCCGGAAATAAACGTGATCTACGCTGCCAACGAAGGCGGCACGATCGGCGCAATGCAGGCCGTCCGCAATGCAGGCAAGGCAGGGCAGGTTTTCGTCTTCGGTATTGACGGTTCGCCGCAGCTGGCCAAAGGCCTTCTCGCTGGCGACAACGTGCTGCAGGCCGTGACCGCGCAGTCGCCGGTCGAGATGGGCCGCATGGGAGCCGAGGCAGCCCTGAAGGTGATCGCGGGCGCCTCTGTCGAGGCAGAGACTATCGTGCCGACGCTTCCCTTGAACCGGAACGATAAGGCCGGTGTGGAAGCCTTCCTCGCTTCGCTGGAATGAGCGCGGAAAAGCGACTACTCCACCGCCCGGCGAAACCGGGCGGTGCGGACTTTGCTAGGGGAGGCAAGCGTGACTGGCATTGATTTGCATTTCGAAGGGCTGACAAAACACTATGGGCCTGTCCGCGCACTGGACAATTTCACCCACAGTTTTGCTGGCGGCCAGGTGCATGCCCTGATCGGCAAGAACGGATCCGGGAAAAGCACATTCGTGCGCATGCTCTCGGGGGCGACCGCGCCGACATCCGGCAAGATCGCTGTCGGCGCGCAAGACGTGGAATTCCGGACGCCGCAGGAGGCGATGGAGGCCGGTGTCGTCACCGTCTACCAGGAACTCAGCCTGGTCCCGGGCCTTTCCGTGGCAGAAAACATATTTCTGGGCCGGTTGCCGCGACGTGCGGGGGGCTGCCTCATCGACTGGACACTGCTGAACAGGCGCGCGGGAGAACTTCTGTCGGAAATGGGGGCGTTCGACATCGACCCCCATCAGGCCGTCGAAACGCTCTCGGTTGGAAGGCAACAGGTTGTCGAGATCGTCAAGGCGTCGAGCCTTTCGCCGAAGGTCCTTTTGCTGGACGAGCCCACGTCGGCACTCGCAGCATCCGAAGTGGAGCAACTCTTTGCGCTGATCCGCCGCCTGAAAGCTAGGGGCGTCACGATCATCTACATCTCTCACCGTCTGGCCGAACTGCCGGAAATTGCCGACACAGTGACCGCGCTCAGGGACGGTACCTTTGCCGGTTCGCTGCCCATGGAAAAGGCTGGCACCACCGAAATTCTCGACATGATGTTCGGCGACATGCCGCCGCTCGAACACGCAGTTCGCAAAGTTCACGACGAAGTCCTCCTGGAGGCTAAGGGGCTGTCGATGGCGCCATGGCTGACCGATGTAAGTTTCAAACTGAAGAAGGGGGAGGTGCTTGGAATCGCCGGCATGCTCGGGGCAGGTCGCACGGAGCTATTGCACGGCATCTTCGGAGCACGAAAGTTCGATGCGGGACAACTTGTTATGGCTGGCCAGGACATCACCGACAAATCGCTCGCTGAGCGCAAAGCGTTGGGTTTGGCCTATGCCTCCGAGGACAGGAAGCATGCCGGACTGGTGCTCGATCACTCGATACATGCCAATCTTGTGACGGCGCCTTTGCGATCCATCGCGCGCCGCGGATTGACATGGGTTGGATTAGAGCGTCCACACGTCGCGCGACAAATTGGGAATCTGCACATCAAGGTCTCGGACCCGATGCTTCCAGCCTCGTCCCTTTCGGGCGGCAATCAGCAGAAAGTCGTCGTTGGCAACTGGCTGAATACCAGTCCACGTATCTTCCTTCTGGATGAGCCCGGCCGCGGTGTCGATGTACAGGCAAAGCACCAAATTTATCAGATCATCTGGGAACAGGCGAGCCGTGGCCTGTCCTCCATCGTCGTATCGACAGAGCTTGAAGATCTGGCCGAGTGCTGCGACCGGGTAATCGTCCTGCACGACGGCTCCGTCACTGCCGAATTTGTGGGCTCCGAGATCGACGCGAAGCGCCTCTACGCCGCCACAATGGCCTAACTTCAAAGAATTATTCAGGAAAAATCGGGCACATGACCAACACTTCCACGACTTTGACATCCAGGCAGCCGCACCACTACGCAGACTTCCTACGCCGCCACTCGATGCTTTTGATTCTCATGGCCTTCTACGTGTTGGTCGCACTAACCGGTCGTGGGTTCATGACGCTCGACAACCAGCTTAACATCCTGCGCACCATCGCTGTTCCGGGAATGATTGCCTTCGGTATGACACTGCTGATCATCGTGGGCGAGATCGACCTCTCGGTCGGTTCCATGGTGGCGGTTTCTGCCTGCATCACGGCATGGATGGTGAAATTTTTGTCCAGTGGTGCCTTTGAGCCTTCGGTTATCGTAGTCGTCCTCGGCATGTGCAGCGCGATCGGATTTGCAATCGTCGTTGGGCAGTTCAATGGCATACTCAGGCACCGGATCGGCGTGCCGACGTTCATCTCGTCTCTGGCTATGATGGCCACGCTTGCCGGTGTGGCAAACCTAATCACCAACGGGGTTCCGATCGAAAGCTTCCCGTCCTGGTACTACGTCATCGGGAGTGGCAGGCTCTTTCATATACCTGTTCCGGTCTATTTGCTGGCCGCCGCCTTCGCGACAACGTTCGTCATCTCCAAGTATACCGCGCTCGGCCGTGAGATTTATGCGGTAGGTGGGAATATCGAAGCAGCCAGGTTGTCAGGGATCAATGTCTGGCGCACCAAGACAATCTGTCTGATTATTACGTCCGTGTTTGCCGCTATCGGAGGCATTGTCTACTCGTCGCTGATCAACTCCGGCAACTCGACAATCGCGCGTGGCCTCGAACTGGAAGTGATTTCGGCCTGCATCATCGGCGGCGTTAGCTTGTTCGGTGGAAAGGGGTCGATTTGGGGGACCTTCGTGGGGGTTTTGTTTCTGGGCGTCCTGTTAAATGCCATGACGCTCTGGGGGTTTAACCCATATGCTCAGCAAGTTGTGAAGGGTATGCTCATTCTCGGCGCAGTCTTCGTCAACTTCGCGATAGACCGGCGGTAAACCTATGCTCTCAACCCTCGAACACTTGCGCTCAATGTCCATCGTGGTTGCCGACACAGGCGACTTGAGGGCGGTTCAACAAGCGCGGCCGCAGGACTGCACGACTAACCCATCGATTGTGCTGAAGGCGCTCCAAAGCCCTTCCATGTTGTCGCTGGTCGATTCAGCGATTGCGCGGGCCAAAACCGACGGAACCTCGATCGAGGCAATTGCCGACGACCTAACCGTGCGAGTCGGGGCAGAGTTGGCCAGCCTCGTTCCTGGAGTTGTCTCGACGGAAGTCGATGCCCGTCTCTCCTTCGATACCCCGGCAATGGTGCGAAAGGCCAAGACACTCATTGCATGCTACGCCGCTCAAGGTGTGGCCCCGGAGCGCATCCTGATCAAACTGGCGGCAACCTGGGAAGGCATTCGCGCGGCCGCGCAACTGGAAGCCGAAGGCATTCGCTGCAATCTGACGCTGTTGTTCAGCCTTGCCCAGGCCAAGGCATGTGCCGATGCCGGGGTTTTTCTGATATCTCCCTTTGTTGGACGCATCACGGATTGGCACGCTGCCAAGGAGGGGAAGGTCTTCGCGCCCGAGGAAGACCCAGGCGTGTTGTCGGTGCGTCAGATCTACCGATATTACAAGTCACATGGCATCAATACCGTGGTCATGGGCGCATCATTCCGAAACACAGGCCAAATTAGGGCTTTGGCGGGGTGCGACCGGCTGACCATCTCTCCCGAGCTGCTTTCGGAACTGGCAGCAGATCAGTCTAGCCTGCCGCGCGTTCTTGGCCCGTGCCCGGTGGAAGCGGATGCCCCCGAACCGATCTGTGAAGCGCAGTTTCGATGGCAGATAAATGCGGATGCAATGGCTTCGGAGAAGCTAGCCGAAGGCATCCGGTCATTCGACCTTGACCACCGTAAGCTACTGGAGCTGATCGGCGAGAAGCTTTCCGGCCAAGCTCGTTCTGAAGCCCGGCCATGACCTTCACCGTTCAGCTGTCGCCATGCCAATTCCAACCGACGGAAACCGTTCTGATCGGCCATCCGAATTGGACCGTGAGCGCAGTCAAATACCTGTCCGGCATTGCAGCACTGAAAGTAACGGGAGCGCAAGTCGAAGCGATCATCCTGCCCTGGCGCGGCCAGCAAGTCTGGAGCCTCGCCTTTAACGGCGCAGCCGTTGGCATGCACGGGATGACCGAGACGCCCGCAGCAGGGCAGGGGCTTCTGGACTCCTTTGGGGCATTCTTCTTCCACTGCGGGCTTTTTGGAACGTCGGCGCCCGGGCCGGGCGACAGCCACCCGCAACACGGCGAATTGCCTGTCGGCACCATGTCTCAGGCTTGGATTGAGATTGAGGAAGCCTCCCGTTCCTTGACCGTCAAGGGCAGACGGGATTATGCCAAGGCCTTCCGCGGCAGGTATCGTGCCGAGCCTTTCGTGCGGTTCTCTCCTGACGTTGCGGAGATTGTCATCGGCATCAAGGTGCAGAACCTGGGTCGCGCGCCTCTGCCGTTCATGTATATGGGGCATCCGAACTTCCGTCCCGTTGATGGCGCAGAACTTGTCTGGTCCGGAGACTATACCGCCGAGGCACTGCGACTTTATACGCCGCCGTCCTCGGCTCTGGAAGGTTCGACGCAACACGCCCTATTGCAAGCCCTCGCTTCCGATCCAATGCGCCATTCGCGGTTCGTTCCGGGGCAGGCCATCGACCCCGAGGCGGTGTTCGAGGTCGATTATCAGGCAGACGGCGACGGCTGGGCACATACGCTGCAAATCCATCCCAACGGCACGTCGGATGCAGTTTCGCACCGGCTGAAAGACTGCCCCCGCGCCCTACGCTGGATCGCACGGCAGCCCGATCTTGACGCCGTGGCCATTGTCGAACCGGCAACCTCCTGGCTTGGAGGGTTTTCAGTCGAAAGAGCGGCGGGACGTGTGCCGGAACTGACACCCGGAAGAATCTGGCGGACCGAGATGCGCATCGGCAGGCTCAACGCTGCGGAAACCAAAACCCGGCGCGACCTGATCGACCGGATTGCAGGACGACAGGAGACAGCATGACAACCCGCTGGAGTACAAACCATATGCACCGCGACTGGCTTCGGGCCGAGGCCTACGGGCTTTGGGACTTCTTCCAGAATGGATTTATCGATCCTAAAGGTGGCTTCTTCGACCTGACGCCGGAAGGGCGCGCGCTTGATCTGGGGGGTCAGGTTCACCCTATCCACATCGCTGCCCGTGCCGTGCATTGCTTCGCAATCGGCGACTTGCTCGGCCGCCCGGGTTCGCGCGCGGTGGTGGATCACGGCATGGACATGCTCTGGTCTCAACACCGCGACGGGAAGAATGGCGGCTATTTCTGGTCGATGAAAGACGGCGCGCCTGTCGATGGGACAAAGCAAGGCTATGGCCATGCCTTTGTTCTGCTAGCGGCCTCATCAGCAAAACTCGTCGGACATCCGCTGGCCGACAGGATGTTGGCCGATGCCACCGAAATCCTCCAGACGCGCTTCTGGGAGGAAGGACCGGGTGCCATCGCTGAAGAGTTCGCTCCCGACTGGCAACCCTTTGAAGGCGGCACATATCGTGGCCAGAACTCGAACATGCACCTGACCGAAGCGCTGATGGCAGCCTATGAGGCAACTGGCGAGAGCGAATACCTCCAGAAGGCAAAACGCATCGCCGAACGGATCATCGGCCATGCTGCGCGCTCAGTCGGATGGCGTGTGGCCGAACATTTCGACCGGGTTTGGTCCATTGACCGCGGCTATTATCATCCGAACGAGATGTTCCGGCCGGCCGGCACCACGCCCGGCCACTGGCTGGAATGGGCACGACTGATCCTGCAGCTTTGGGTTCTGGACGGAAAGCGCGAAACCTGGATGGTCGAGGCCGCTAAAGGCCTGTTTCGTCAAGCCATGTTACTCGGCTGGGACGCCAAGCACGGCGGGTTCTTCTACACGCTTGACTGGCAGGACAAGCCGGACAAATGCATGAAGCTCTGGTGGCCCGCCTGCGAGGCCGTCGGCGCGGCGCATTTCCTGAACGAACTTTGTCCCGCACCAGAGTGGGAGGCAGCATATCGCCAGGTCTGGGATGTGCTTTCCTCGGCCTTTGTCGATCGAGCGAATGGGGGGTGGCGCGAAGAGCTGACCGAGGACATGAAGCCATCCTTCACCATCTTCCCAGGCAAGGGCGACATCTACCACGCCCTACAAGCTTGCCTGATCCCTCTATACCCCGCGACGGGCAGCCTGACCCGCGCCATCCAGCAAACGCCCTAAGGAGCCGCCATGATTCCGCTTTCCAACCTGACACTGCCGAACTTGCCCGAGAATGTAGCGGCACCTGGATATGATCGGACCAAACTGACCCCGGGCATAGTCCACTTCGGCGTCGGCAACTTCCACCGCACCCATCTTGCGGTCTATGTCGACCGTTGTCTGGCGCGGGGCGAAACGGACTGGGCGATCATCGGCGTCGGTCTTAAGCCTGGCGGCGAAGCCAAGGCCGAAGCTTACCGCGCACAGGATGGACTATACACGGTAACGGAATATGCGTCCGACAGCGGGGTATCGTGTCGCGTCATTGGAGCGATGACGGCCTATTTGAATGCTCCGGCCGAACCCGAAGCGGTACTGGCGGCCATCGCGGCACCCGCGACGAAGATCCTGTCCTTTACGATCACCGAGGGCGGGTACAACCTGAACGAAGAAACCGGCGAATTCGAGCTTGGTACCATCACAGATCTGAGCGGCCGCCCGCAAAGCGTCTTCCGTTTCGTCGTTGAGGGTTTGAAGCGCCGCCGCAGGGCCGGGCTTGGTGGGGTCACGCTGATGTCGTGCGACAACCTTCGCAGTAATGGGACGGTGACTCGCAAGGCTTTCCTCTCCTTCGCCGAAGCTTACGATCCCGAGACTGCCGCCTGGATGGAAGAATTCTGCCGCTTCCCGAATTCCATGGTGGATCGCATTGCCCCCAAAGTTGGTTCCGCCGAGGCCGAGCGCGCCAACGCGGCCTCGGGCTTGGCAGACAAACTCCCAGCGATTGCCGAAGATTTCATCCAATGGGTGATCGAAGATGATTTCGCTGATGGGCGACCGGCATTTGAAAAAGTCGGTGTGGAATTGCGATCCGACGTTCACGCTTTCGAGGCGATCAAGGGACGAATGCTCAACGCATCGCACATGATGATGTGTTACCCCTCTGTCCTTATGGGCCATCGTGTCGTAGACCGCGCCGTCGCCGATCCCAGGATCCGCGATTTGCTTCTCGCGTTCCTAGACAGCGTTGCAATCCCGCTGATTGCACCACCCGACGGCGTCTCGCTAAAGGCATACCGGGACATGATCTTACGGCGCTTCTCGAACCCTGCTGTGGGCGACCAGGTGCTGCGCATTTGCCATGACGGCGTTTCGAAACTGCCGATTTTTCTGTCGGCAACCACCCAAGAGACCCTTGAGAAAGGGGGCGATCCGACCATTCTCGCCTATCATCTGGCTTGTTTCCGCTCCTATTTCTTCGGCATGGATGACAAAAAGGAGATGTTTGAGGTTATCGAGCCGAAATTGACGGTTCAGGACGAAGCAGTGGTAAGAGATGGCACCCCCCTAGATTTTCTTGGCATTACGCCGTTCGCGTCTCTGACTCTACAAAAGAACGACGAATTCGTAACGGCATTCCAAAAAGCATGCCATGTCATAGAAAATCGGGGAGCTGGCAGTGCATTCGCGGAGCTGGTGGCTCCACTGGTGTACTGAGTCTGAATTGTTCTCGCAGTAATTCAGCTGATCAGATTGGCGTTTAGAGAGTGTCGCCAAGAGTATTTTCAGCTTGGCTCAAAAACAACTAAGGGTCGACTAAATTTACATAAATAAATTTTATCAGTATCAATTCGCCAACAGGGGGCACATTCTAAACTGGGTTGCGAAATTTCCCCTATCTTGCTGGAAAGCAAGGAGAATGAAGGATGGCACATACAGAGCTGAACCTGCGTGAACGGCGCAAGCTGGTCAAGTGGCTTTAAGCCAAAATGCTGATCCACGAGATTGTGCAGAGACTCGCTCTCGGCTGCGGGGATCGTCGCAGAAAGTTTGCCTTTCTCCTCGACCTTCGCGAAGACATCCAAGGATCTCTTAAATACTGCTGGAGCCCGGAGCGGATAGCAGGACAAACGTGTTTGGTGAAGGCGGTGGCAAGAGCATGACCTACCCGATGACACAGCAGGGGCGAGCCGGAGAAGCACTCGCCCTGTCGGGGATTTCATCCTTCATCGGTGCCTTCTTCGCCACCTGCGGACTCGTCCTGCTTGCTCCGCAACTCGTGAAGATCGCTCTGTTGTTCGGACCTGCGGAATATTTCGTGCTCTATGTGATGGCTTTCGCAACGCTCGGAGGCATCTCTGCTGGCAATCAGGCCAAGTCGGTCTTTGCAGCCACCATCGGCCTTGCGATTGCTATGGTCCACACACACGGCGCAAACCGGGTGGAGCCCTATGGAGATCGCATCAAAGTCGGCGGCACCAACGCCAATGCGCTGTTTACGGTTGATCGGGTTGCGCCAGCAATGGCCTTGATGGACGGCGACAACGGGCTCGGGCCTGCAGTCGGCATGCACGCGCTCAAGACAGCGATGGAAATGGCAGAAGAAACCGGCATGGCGGGAGTGTTCGTGCGCGGCTCCAACCATTTTGGTCCTATCGCGCCCTACGCTTATATTGCAGCGCAAGAGGGGTTCGCGTCGTTCATTTGCTCCAATGCGACCACAACAATTGCACCGACCGGCGGCAAGGAAGCGCGCCTTGGCAACAACCCTCTCGGATTTGGGTTTCCTACGCCAGGAGCTGACCCTGTTATCCTTGACATGGCTATGTCAGTCGCCGCGCGGGCCAAAATTCGAAACGCGGCTGCCGCGAAGGAACCGATTCCAGAAGGATGGGCAACTGACGCCGAGGGTCGCCCCACAACCGATCCAAATACGGCTCTTCAAGGTTTTTTGCTACCTATGGGAGGCTACAAGGGGTACGGCCTCTCACTCTGCGTCGATTTGCTGGCAGGAGTACTTTCAAACGCAGCCTATCTGACTCACGTTAGCAGCTGGGTCGATGCGCCCGATGCCGCTCAAAACTTGGGACATTCCTTCATCCTGATCGACACAAAAAAAATGATGCCTGCTCAGGACCTCAAGTCACGCATGACCGATTTTGAGAAGATCCTGCATGAAACGCCTGCGTCCGACCCACAGGTTCCTGTCATGCTGCCGGGTGAGCGCGAGATGAGGTACCTGAAGAACGCCATCTCAGACGGAATTTATCTTCCCGCCAGCTTGGTTGAGAAGCTCAGGCTGGCCACGTAAAAGGTCGAATAGGGTCTGGAAATGGCGAAATTCAGACTCCATTGCCTCACAGTTAATCCAGACTGGACTCCTCGCTTGTCGAGGCAGAGGCTGCTTTGCCTCGGCGTTACTTTAGAAACACTTGGCCACAGCGTCGCTTGAGCCGGGAAATACCCACTGACCTGCCCATCAGAAGCGGTCGACAAAAACTAACTCCCTGTGGACGACTGACTGGCGGTACCGGCATTGCCGGTGCCGCCCTTTTCCGAAAGAACGATTGAACGGCCCAGAATGTTTGCGAGACGGATCATCCCGTGACCTGCGTATCGGCAGGCATCCCATTCTGGCAATCTCGCGCCGCTCCAAGATGTTTTCTCCGCACCTCCGAATGTAATATATCGCGTGGTGATATTTCGCGCATCGTGTCCGTCTCACGGACATGAACTTGCGGGACCGTGTAGCACTCCTTTGTGCAAGGGCGGTCCAAGGCTCATCAGCAAAGGAGTCGGTGTCAGTATTCCGAAGGCAGAAGCGGGGTCAGCACCCGCCGCGTTTGTGCAGGATCGGAGGGTTCGGGCGAGCCATATTGAACCGCGCCGGGTTTGCCGGAGGCTGATTTCGGTTAGTTACGCGGCCATGGGTTCAGTTTCCAGAGCTGCATAGAAGTTGGCCTCAGCTTCTGCGGGCGGGATGTTTCCGATCGGCTCGAGAAGGCGACGGTTGTTGAACCAGTCGACCCATTCAAGGGTTGCGTATTCGACGGCCTCGAAGCTGCGCCAAGGACCGCGGCGGTGGATGACCTCCGCCTTGAACATGCCGTTGATCGTCTCGGCCAGGGGATTGTCATAGCTGTCGCCGACGCTTCCGACCGAGGGTTCGATTCCTGCTTCTACCAGCCGTTCGGTGTATTTGATGGACAGGTATTGGGCGGATTCAACCGGTCGTCGCCGACAGCTTGCGGGGCAGGGGCACAGACAATCCGTAGGCTTCTATCAGTGCGCCGTAGCCTGCCAGAGTGGCGGTCTACGGAGGACGACGTTCCTGAAAAATGGTCATCGGGCCCGAAAAATGTACCTGTTGGTCGGATGGCATGAAACCCGTTTCCTCGGCGTGAATTTTTGTTGGAGAGGCAGACCTCCATGAAATTTGTACCTAACACATGAAAATTGAGTTTGGACGGGTAAGTTTCGTGAAAAATGATTTTTCCAACCATGGAGCCGGTCAAATTGCGTGCAAATCAAGCATCCGCTTAAAAAATGTCAGAAAACAAGATATTTATCTGACACGTAGCTTGAGCCCGAGACGCTTGAACGGGATGCGGCCGTGCCGAAGGAATGGGAGGCCGCGCTCGATCGGCAGGAGGACTTCATTGAGGAGCGCCGGTGAGATCGTCAGGTTGTCGCACCCGGCAAGCGCCTTGATCTGATCGGTGTTTCTGAAGGACGCGCCCATCACGACGGTCGAGATACCGTTTGACTTGTAATAGTCGTAGATCGCACGTACCGAACGAACACCGGGGTCTTGTTCGGCGAGATATCCGTCATATCCCTCGGATTTCTTGTACCAGTCGGTGATCCGGCCGACGAAGAGCGAGATAAGGAAGGTGCCCGCGTCCGAACTGGCGGCAGCTTGCACCATCGAGAACAGAAGTGTCAGGTTGCAGTCTACGCTCTCGCCCTGAAGTATTTGTGTCGCACGGATGCCTTCTCAGGTCGAAGCAAGTTTGATCAGTATGCGATCTTTCCCGACGCCGCGTTTGGTTATAATCGGCTGTGATCTCACGAGCCCGTGCGACCGAGGCGGTGGTGTCGAACGAAAGCCGCGCGTCGACGGCGCCGGTGTCAGCGACGACCACGGTCATCTCTCTCAATTGATTCAAGACGCTTGTTATTGCTGTACCTCATTCTCTTTTTGTCCGCGAACGAGCTCGATTGCGCGGGTCACAATCGCCTCTTCCGATATTCCGAAATGCCCGTAGAGCTGATCGGCTGGTCCTGACGCCCCGAAACCATCCATCCCGATAACGTCCGCTTCGCTTGCAACATAGCGGGTCCAACCGAACTTTGCGGCGGCCTCAATGGCGATACGTGGCGCGCTGCCAAGGACTTCGTCTCGATAGGATTCTGATTGGGTGTCGAACAATTCCCAGCAAGGCATAGAAACCACCACAACCGACATGCCCTGTTTATCCAATCTCTCCGCGGCATTGACCGCCATCTCTACCTCGGTCCCCGTCGCAATCAATGTGAGGTCGCGTCCGGCGCCGAACCTGCGCAGGACATAGGCCCCTTTTGCGGACAAGTTCTCGTCGCCCGGTTCATCGCGCAATTGCGGCACCCCCTGTCGAGACAGGGCAAGGAGCGACGGCGATGTTCGCGAACGCAGTGCGATATCCCAACATTCAAGCGTTTCGACCGTGTCTGCCGGGCGGAAGACATTCAGACCGGGAATGGCACGCAGCGAGGCCAGATGTTCGATGGGCTGGTGGGTCGGGCCGTCCTCGCCCAAACCAATGCTGTCGTGTGTCATGACATAGATCGTTCCGACTTGCATCAGTGCAGAGAGACGAATTGCGCTGCGGGCATAGTCTGAGAACACAAGGAAGGTGCCCCCATAGGGGATAAGTCCGCCATGAACGCTCATCCCGTTCATGGCGGCCGCCATTCCGAATTCTCGAACACCGTAACCCACGTAGTTGCCGCCATGCGCGCGGGTGAACTGGTCATCAACTGCCTCGACCCTGGTGAGGTTCGACCCGGTAAGATCGGCGGAGCCGCCGATAAGTTCAGGAACGACGGGAGCCAGAGACGCCAAAGCCATTTGGCTGCCTTTCCGGGTGGCGACCTTTTTCGGTTCGGAAAAAAGTGCATCGCGAGCCGTTTTCAGAGCCGCATTATAGTCCTCGGGCAACAGGCGCTGATGGCGCCGTTCGAACTCGGCCCGCGCTGGCGCTTGGGATAGTCTCAATTCCCAGGCTTCCCTTTCGCCGCGCCCGCGAGCGCCAATCTGACGCCACTCTGAGGCCAGCGCATCGGGAATTTCGAACGGGGCTGTCGTCCAGCCGAGTGCGTCCTTTGCAGCCTGAGCTTCCGCGGCACCAAGTGGCGCGCCGTGAACGTCATGCGTACCGGCCTTGTTCGGTGCGCCAAAGCCGATCACGGTTTTCAGAGCAATAAGCGATGGTTGGGCCATATTCGCCTTCGCGGCGCTCAACGCCATATCGACTTCGTCCGGATCGTGGCCGTCACAGGATTGAACATGCCAACCACAAGCTGCGAGGCGCGCCTGAATGTCGTCGGAAAATGAAACAGAAGTTGGCCCGTCGATGGTGATCTTGTTGTCGTCATAGAGAACAATCAGCTTTCCAAGCCCAAGATGCCCGGCAAGGCTGATTGCCTCCTGGCCAATGCCTTCCTGAAGACAGCCGTCCCCAAGAAAGACGTAGGTGCGATGGTCCACCAGATCATCGCCGAATTGCGCCGCCAGTCTCCGTTCGGCCATGGCCATGCCGACCGCCATGGCCAGGCCTTGCCCCAGCGGTCCCGTTGTGGTCTCGATCCCTTTGGCGTGCCCGTATTCGGGATGTCCCGCAGTCTTGTAGCCCAACTGCCGGAAATTCCGGATCTGTTCCATCGTCATGTCTTGATACCCGGTCAGATGGAGCAAAGAATAAAGCATCATCGATGCGTGACCGTTGGACAGCACAAACCGGTCACGATCCGGCCAGTCCGGGGCTGACGCGTCGAATTTCAGATGCCTGCGGAACAGAACTGTTGCGGCATCGGCCATGCCCATGGGCGCCCCGGGATGACCGGAATTCGCGGTTTCCACTGCATCGATCGTCAATGCACGAATACAGTTGGCGAGCGCGCGGTTCAGGCTGGAGGGGTCGTTCTCGGACATGCTGTTTTCCTGACTTAATTATTGCCGTCCGGCGCTGTCGGTCAGTCCGAACAATGGTCGATTTGCTGTATTCCGGCAAACGGTCGCCGCCGACTTACTGAATGGCCTTGAGCCCCGGATAGGCCGCACGAAAACCCTTATATGCGTCTTCGAACGCGGCGCTTCTGCTCCTGTCCGGCAGGATTTCGTCGCGTATCTCAGGTGACGTGATGATGCTTTCTGGCGCCCGGCCTGAAGTCGCAATCATGCCCAATCGCGCCGCCCCAAGTGCGGCACCAAATTCACCTGAGGCCGGTAGTTGAAGCGGGATGCCAAGGACAGTGGAGATAATTCGAAGCCAATATCGTGACGCGCTTCCCCCACCGATCGCGATGAGGCTTTCCAGCTTTGCGTCCGTCGCCTTAAGCGCGTCGAAACTGTCGCGTAGCCCGAAAGCCACCCCTTCCAAGACGGCGCGGGTCAACTCCTCGCGCGTGGTGCCTGTTGAAAGCCCGGTAAAGCCGCCTCTGATCTCCGCATCGTTGTGTGGCGTTCGCTCACCTGAAAGGTACGGCAGAAACCGGCTGGGAGACGGGGGTAGGAGGGAGTCCCCAAGCACACTGGTCAATTCCGAGGGTTTTTTGCCGACTATCCGGGCCAGCCAATTGAGACTGTCGGTTGCAGACAGCATAACCCCCATCTGGTACCAACGCCCCGGCAACGCGTGACAGAAGGTGTGTACCGCAGTTTTGGGAGCTGGCCGGTAACCGTCACGGGCGGCAAGCAAAACGCCCGAAGTACCAAGCGAAACGAAACCCTGGCCTTCGTCCAATGCCCCGATGCCGCAGGCGGCGGCGGCATTGTCGCCCGCCCCTCCCGCGACCGTCACCGGTCCGGCGAGGCCCCATCTTTCGGTCAGTCCTCTCCGAAGTTCTCCGGCGGCCTCCGACCCTTCGACCAAACGCGGCATCTGATCGATGTCCATGTGGCTGGCTTCGAGCAGACGGTCTGACCAGGTTCGCCCGCCGACATCCAGCCAGGAGGTGCCTGCGCTGTCGGACATGTCCGCAACGTAGTCTCCGGTGAGGTAGTAGTTCAGATAGGCCGCTGGTAGCAGCACCTTCGCGACTTTTGAAAAAATCTCGGGTTCGTGCTTGCGGACCCATTCCAGCTTGGGTGCGGTAAAGCCGGGAAAAACGATGTTCCCCGAAAGCACGCGCACGCCCTCGCTGGCATCAAGACGTGCGGCCTCCGCATGCGAGCGGCTATCGTTCCACAGGATGCAAGGCCTCAAGACGTCGCCAGATGAATCCAGTAGTGTCGCGCCGTGCATATGTCCGGCTACGCCAATGCCACGCAGCTGTGCGAAAGCGGGATACGTGTAGCGCATCTCGTCGATTGCTGCCTCAAACGCCGCGATCCAATCGGCCGGGTCCTGCTCGGACCAGCCGGGATGTGGATGGACGGCTTCATAGTGACGCTCGGTCGCGCCGATGGGTGTTCCATCGCCGTCAACAAGCAACGCGCGCAGGCCGGAGGTTCCAAGATCAATGCCGAGAAAGGTCATTTAGGCGCCCTTCAGGTAGGTATTCAGCGTGGCTTCCATGCCGCCGCGGTACATAAGGTTCAGCCAGCGGGCAAAAGTGTCAGCAAAGCGAGGATTATCGGCGAGGTCACCGTAGAATTTCCGTTGCTCCAACCAGGCGGTTGGTGACGATTTCGCTTTCTTCGCCGCGGCGTTCAGCTCTTCCCAGAACGGGTCGTTTGACGATATCTCTGAACCATCGTCGCGGGTGCCTTCGCACATGCGAGCCCAGGCAGCTTCAACCAGCGCCAGACCGTCCAAGGAAGCGTCAGCGTCAAGCGCGTCGCGGACCGTGGGCAAGACCATGCCGGTGTGGCGCGACGAACCATCGAAAGCGATGCGGCGGATGGTATCGACGATCCTGGGATTGGAGAAACGCGTTTCGATAAGGTCCAGATAGGCTGCCGGCGTCATCCCCGGAACCGGCGTGACATGTGGTACAATCTCTTCCATTTCGACCTTTCGAAAGAAAGCCGCAACCTGCGGGTGCTGCATGGCCTGAGAGACGGTTTCGATCCCCAGAACCTCGGCCACATTGGCGATTACCTGGTGTCCAGCGTTCAGGATGCGGATCTTTTGCGATTCGTACCCATGCACGTTGTCCGAGAACTGCGCCCCCACTTGATCCAAGTCCGGCCGACCTGCACAGAAATCATCCTCGATGACCCATTGCCGGAAATTCTCATGCGTAACCGGCGCGGCATCGTCGATCCCCATCTCGCGGACCAACCCGATTTCCTTGGGCCCGGTGGCCGGAACGATGCAGTCGACCATGGCATTGGGGAAGGAGCAGTTCTGGTCAATCCAGTCTGCCAGGTCCGGGTCGCTCAATCGGGCGAGCGATACAACCGTCTGGCGCAGAATGGCACCATTGGCTTGCAGGTTGTCGCAGCTTTGAACGGTAAAGGGACCGGTCCCCTGGTCCCTGCGCAGCTTCAGCGCCGCGACGATGGCGCCGAAAGCCGTCCGCGGCGTGCCGGGGTTGGCGGCGTCGTGCTGGACGTCGTCATGAGCCGCATCGAAACCCTTTGTGACAGGATCGATATAATACCCGCCCTCGGTCACAGTGAGTGATACGATGCGGATATTGGCTTTCGCCATCTGTTCGATCAACGGGCCGTTGCCGTCCTCAATCGGAACATAGCCGATCATCGACCCCACGACCTCGGCTGAAATCCCCGATGGATCCAGTTCGATCAGCGTGGTCAGATAGTCCTGCGCCGTCAGCTTGCCGCGCATTTGGTTGTCATACGGGCGCACACCCGCTCCGATAATTGCCCAGTCCTGCGCCAGACCGCTTTGCATTAGACGGTGCAGATACCAGGATTGATGCGCCCTGTGAAAATTGCCCAAACCGATGTGGACAATTCCAGCCGTCAATTTGCTCCGGTCATAGCGGGGCCTTTTGATGCCTTTTGGCAGGGATCCAAGCGTTTCGTTCGAAAGAGCAATCATTTTGTCACATCTTCCGTGTACGATTGAATGAACCGTTCGACTGACGAGAGTTCTTCAAAGACCTCGATTGCACCTGCCTCGCGAAGCACAGCAGAATGCTGATCCCGTTTGCCGTCAAGATGTTTCCCGCCGACAAAGCCGATAGCCGGAATACCGGCGGCATTCGCCCCACGAATGCCATGCGGGGAATCCTCTAGGACCAGACAATCGGCGGCATTCCGACCAAGCCTGTCTAGCGCCAACAAGAACAGGTCCGGAGCGGGTTTTCCGTTTGCGACCTCTTCCGCGCTGCATGCCGTGTCCGCGAACCAGTGATCAAGCCCTGCCAATTCAAGCGTTGTCCGCATGCGCCGTAGCGACCCGCCAGTCGCGATCGCCATGGTAGTACCTTGCTTTTGGAGGCCGGACAGCAGCGTGTCGGCACCGGGGATTTTGAACAATTTGCTTTCGTATGAAGCAAGCAATCTGTTCTCAACCTGTTGGGCGAAACCCTCGGGAACGGGGCCGCCAAGCCGCTTGGCAACATAGTCTACGATGACAGGCATCGCGACCCCGAGGAACCGGTCGCCGATCTCACGTGCGCGCGCGTCTCGAACTCCAAGCGCTCGCATTTCGATGGCGATTGCCTCGAGTGACAAGGGTTCGCTGTCAACGAGGCAACCATCGAGGTCGAATATGACGGCCCGTTTTCTTTGCATTTTGCGTTCCTTCTTCCATGGGTGTTCCGGACGAAGGATATTCAAATGCGTTGCTCGGTTTTCCGGTCGAAAAGATGCACGTCATCTGGGTTGATGATGAAATCCAATTTCGATCCAGGGCGCGCGCTGATGCGATCCTTGACCAGGGCGTCGATCAGGTCCTTGCCGGACTTCGCGAAAATCTGGGTCTCCGACCCGGTCGGTTCGACCACGACCACGTCCATCGGCATGCCGCCCTCGCCAATCTGGATGTGCTCGGGGCGGATGCCATAGGTGACCTCCTGCCCATCCTGCGCGGTTGTCTCCGGCAGCGGAAGCGTGAGCCCACTGTCGGACAGGAAAACCCGGCGCCCGCCCTCGGACGCGATCTTGCCTTGCACGAAGTTCATCGACGGTGAGCCGATGAAGCTCGCGACAAAGGTGTTGTCAGGAGTGTCGTAAAGGTCCAGCGGCGAGCCGATCTGTTCCACACGTCCATCGCGCATGACAACGATTTTGTCGGCCATGGTCATGGCTTCGATCTGGTCGTGGGTCACATAGACGATGGTGGTGCCTAGGCGCTGATGCAGTTCCTTGATTTCAACGCGCATGGTGACACGCAGCTTTGCATCAAGGTTGGACAGCGGTTCGTCGAACAGGAAGACTTGCGGATCCCGCACAATGGCACGGCCCATGGCGACGCGCTGGCGTTGGCCCCCCGAAAGTTCCTTGGGATAGCGCTTGAGATACTTCGTCAGGTCCAGGATATCGGCCGCCTTGGTGACCTTTTCATCAATCTCGGACGCCGATCGCTTCGCCATCTTCAACGGGAAACCGATATTGTCGTAGACCGTCTTGTGCGGATAGAGCGCATAGCTCTGGAACACCATCGCGATGTCCCGCTCCTTGGGCGGAATGTTGTTCACCACGCGTTCGCCGATCGAGATCGTGCCGTCGCTGATCTCTTCCAGGCCCGCAAGCATTCTGAGAAGCGTAGATTTGCCGCAGCCCGAAGGACCGACCAGCACGACGAATTCGCCGTCCTCAATGTCGACGCTGACGCCATGCATGACCTGCACGTTGCCGTAGCGCTTGATGACGTCTTTTATAGTTACGGTGGCCATGTCGCGGTCCCCTATTGCGGAAGTACGATTTGCATCTTCACGTCCGCCGGAGGGGCGGAGGCGGCGATCTCGAACGCTTTTACGCTGTCCGAAAATTCGAATGTTCTGGTGATGAGCGGCTTTACGTCGATAGCGCCCGAGCTGAGCATGCCGACGCAGCGCGGAAAGACGTGGGCGTAGCGGAAAATGTTCTCGACCCGCGCCTCGCGCACCATGGCCGCGCCCGCATCGTACTGGATCGGATCGGGCTGGCCGCCGATCATCACGACACAGCCACCAGGACAGAGCGGTTCGAACACGGTCTTGGCCGCATGCGGTGATCCGGTGGCCTCAAAGACAAGGTCCACACCCCATCCGTCCGTGTCGCGTTTGACGACATCGACAATATTCTCGGACGTGACGTTCACAGGCACAATGGCCGGGCTTAGCGCCCCTGCAATCTCAAGCTTCTTCTCGGCAAGGTCGGTCACATAGACCCGCGCACAGCCCGCGGCCAAGGCCGAAAGTGCAGTGACCAGGCCGATGGGGCCCGCCCCCATGACAATCGCGTTGTCGCCGGGCTTTACCCGCGCCTTGGTGACCGCATGGACACCGACGGCCAAAGGCTCGACCATCGCAGCTTCGGCGAAGCTGACATTGTCGGGGAGCTTGAACGTGAACGCTTCGGGATGCACGCAGGTTGGGCGCAGGATGCCGTGCACGGGCGGCGTCGCCCAGAAACGCACCGCCGGGTCGATGTTGTACATGCCCAGTTGCGTGGCCCGGCTGTTGGGATCGGGAATGCCTGGCTCCATGCAGACTCTATCGCCCGTCTTCAGCGATTGCACCTCGGCACCGACCTCGATCACAATGCCAGAGGCCTCGTGTCCCAGGATCATCGGTTCGTTCACGACAAACGGCCCGATACGACCGTGCGTGTAGTAGTGGACGTCCGATCCGCAAATGCCGACGGTGTGCAGCTTGATACGGACGTCGCGCGGACCTAGCGTTTCTTCGACCCGGTCGATGGCAGGGAAGTCCCGCAGGTTGATTTCTTCTTTCTTTTCAAGAACTAGAGATTTCATGTCTCAGCCTTTTCTGATGATGATAAATGCCACCACCAGGGCGATAGCGTTGGCGATCCAGATGGAAAGCCCGGCAGGTTCGAGAAAGCGGAACCAGAACAACGACAGCGCGATCCATATCACGACAGAAATGAAAAGCCGGTCGAACCAGTTCGTCTCGATTGGTAAGAAGCCTACTTTCCTCTCGGGAGTTGTCGGCGTGCGTTCCTCTTCGTGATGCGCCGTTGCAAGCGGAGCGTGGTGCTGGTCACTCATGTATTTATCCTTTCACCGCGCCAAAGGTCAGACCCGCGACGATGTGCTTTTGCACAAGGCCGAACACGATCAGAGCCGGGATCAGCGTGAAGACCGAGATTGTCGCCATGATGCCCCATTCGGTGCCGGTCGACGTCACGTATTCAGAGAGACCCGTGGTCAGGGTGCGCGCATTGAAGTTGGTCAGGGTCGCGGCCAGAAGGTACTCGTTCCAGGCAAAGACCCAAGTCAGGATCAAGGTCACGGCAAGGCCGGGACGGCAGAGCGGAAAGACGACCTCGGTGATGACCTTCCACGCGCTGGCACCGTCGACATAGGCCGCCTCATCCAGCTCTTTCGGTATGCCGTCCACGGTCGGTCGGAGCGTCCAGATCGCGAAGGGCAGGTTGAATGTGCAATAGACCAAGATCATGCCGATCCGTGTGTCCAGAAGATTCCAGTCGCCGACCGCATAGACTTGTGTCATCAGCAGAAAGAGCGGCAGCAGAAACACGGCCGGTGGCGCCATGCGGTTGGTGATGGTCCAGAAGAAGATTGACTCCTTGCCGCTCATGTTGAACCGCGACAGGGCGTAGCAGGCGAAGAACCCGAGCACCGTGCACAGCACCGCATTTCCGGTCGAGATGATGACCGAGTTCAGCATGTAGCTGCGCAACAGGCGGTCGCCCCAGACCTTGGCGTAGTTGCCCCAGAATGGATCCGACAGGATCAGCTCCGGCGTTGAGAAAAGTTGAACCGCAGGCTTCACCGAAATGACGAACAGCCAGTAGATCGGGAACAGGGTCAGCAAGCTGATGAGGCTCCAGAAAACAATTCCTATGATTGGGCTTCGCTTTTTCATGGCTTCAGTCCTTCTTGCTGCGGGGCGCAAGCATGGTCACGTAGAGCAACCAGCAAACGACGATGGTGAGATAGAGAACGATGACGGAAATGGTCGATCCGTATCCGTAGTTTGTTTTGGGAAACACCTCCTTGAAGATGTGCACACCTACGAACCGGGTCGCGGAGCCAGGTCCGCCTCCTGTGAGCATCCAGACCTCGTCAACCGTTCTCAAGGCGTCCATGAGACGGATGAAGACGGTCGCAACGACAGCGGGTGCAATCATCGGCAGCGTGATGTGCCAGAAGATCTGGCGCTTGTTCGCGCCGTCGATCTGCGCCTGTTCGAACGGGTCGGGCGGCAGCGAAACCAGCGCCGCAATCAACGTCAAGGTCACCAGCGGCGTCCAGTGCCAGATATCCATGATGACGACGGTTGCGAATGCGGCCGGGGCGGATGTCCCGATGTTCATGGTGATCCCGAACCATTCGTCCAGGAATTTCGGGATGATCCCGATGGAGGGCGTCGTCATCAGTTTCCAGACAGAGCCGACAATGATCGGCGCCATGATCAGTGGAAGCGTATGAATCGTGCGAAAGATCGCCTTGCCGGGGAAATCGCGCATGAACGCCTGTGCCAGGACATAGCCAAGGATCAGTTCGGACAGAACGGCGAAGAAGACGAACATCACCGTGACACCAATCGAGTTCAGGAAGGCCGGGTCGAAGACGATCTGACGAAAGTTGTCCGCGCCGTTGAACACCATCTCGGGATTGACTGCGAACGGGTTCCATTGATGGAAGGACACGTAGACGACGTAGATGAAAGGCAGGACGCCGAAGAAGAAAAGGATAACCAGTGTCGGTGCCAGAAGGATCCAGCCAAGTCTTTTGGATTGCATGACGCACCTCTGCTGTTGTCGATGCCCGACTATGACACCGACCAAGTCTTGAAGGAGTATTTCTTGCTTTCGACGTGGGTCGCCACCTGAAAGCGGCGGCGACCCTGTCGGCAACCTGTAGGAGGTCAGGTTATTTGCGGTAGCCCAGTTCGGTCAAAGTGGATTCCGCTGTGGCGGCCATCTGGTCCAGACCTTCCTGAACACCAAGGTCTCCGGTCAGGATCTGGTAAAAGATCGGCGCGGTCGCTTCGCGGACCTGAGCGTGGAACGGATAGGCCGGCGCACCTGCGAACAGGTAGCCCCTGTCCTTGATCAGGTCGTAGTAGCCGCTCAGCTTCTCGTTCATCTCCTGCACCTTCGGATCGTCGTAGGTCGCAGTGTTGGTCACACGCGGGGCGGCAACCGCCCAGTCGGGCTGAACTTCGTTCTGGCCGATGTACTGAAGGAACAGCGCGGTGGCTTCCTTGTTCTTAGACGAATGCGGCATGCCAAAGGCGCCGCCGTCGTAGTAGCCGATGTAGCCCGTGCCACCTTCGACTTCTTCCATAACACCGTCCTTCAGCGGTGGCAGGGCAACACCGACCTTGCCAACGACCAGCGACTTGCTCTCATCTGCAGCGATCCAGCCAGCGTTTTCACCGTATACAAGACCCTGCGCGGCACGGCCGGCCCCAAAGGTGGTTCCCACTTCGGTCCAGGTCGACGCGGGGCTTTCCGGCGGAGCGATGTCACGCATGGACAGCCACCATGTCATCGCCTCGACGGCTTCCGGCCCGTTCATTTCGCCGCCGTTTGCAACCGAAGCGCCATAGTTGTTGTCCGCGTCGATGCCCCAGTTGTAAACGCCGAAGGTCGGTGCGACCGACTCGAAGTATTCGTACCAGGACGCCACGTGTCCGGTGTGGGCCTGCGCAGTGGTGCCCCACAGATCCAGGTCATTTTCTTCGCCGTACGCGGTAAAGAACTGCGCGACTTCGGCATATTCCGCATGGGTTTTCGCCGGAACGAGGTCACGGCCGGTCTTTTCCTTGAACTCGGCCTGAATTTCCGGGTCGTTGAAGAGGTCGGTACGGTAGAGATAGACCTTCAGGAAGGCTTCCATCGGCACGCCGTAGAGGTGGCCGGCATCGTCCTTGAAGTAATCGGCGAAGGTGGTGAAGTTGCTCTCGTCGTAGGTAGCCGCCTTCAAATCCGGGTTGTCGGCTAGGAACTGTGTCAGATCGGTCAGGAAGTTGCGGGACAGATACGAATAGATGATGTCCTGTTCGATATAGGCCATGTCGTAGATGCCGGTGCTGGCTTCCATGTCCTTGATCGCCTTGTCGAACATCTGATCCCAAGACGTGGTTTCGACATCGACCCGAATACCAGTCAGGGCTTCGAATTCCGGCGCGAGGACTTCGCGGATGTACAGCGACGGTGGCGACGATTCCGTCACGCCACGGATGGTGACGCCCTGATACGGCTCGGCGGCCGCTTTCCACCAGGCCTCGTCGATTTCGGCATAGGCTGACGTCGCAGCGACGGTAAGTGCAAGCGCGGATGCGCCCATTTTGAATGCAAATTTCACGGCTTTCCTCCCATTTTTGACAGAGCGCAGCGCAAGCTATCGAACGTACCTTGCGAATCAACTCGCGCCATCTCCCAACTCCACAATGCAATTGCATCGTCTCACATGCAAGTGTAAATTTTCATCTGCATGTATTGCCAAACATATGTATATGTGACAACCTTCTTGCAGTGCTGTCGGGAGCGACGCCTGCATGTCTGGGAGGATTTCAACTTGGGACGCGAACCAATTGAGGACAGCGACGCCTTCGTGACCGAGGTGTGCT
Source organism: Celeribacter baekdonensis (assembly GCF_900102315.1). Lineage (GTDB taxonomy): Bacteria > Pseudomonadota > Alphaproteobacteria > Rhodobacterales > Rhodobacteraceae > Celeribacter > Celeribacter baekdonensis. The sequence goes on along the minus strand of NZ_FNBL01000010.1, from coordinate 66,862 downwards.
GGCACTACTATGTGAACGAAATGACCCAAGCCGATGTTGCTCGTCACATGGGTGTCACAAGGCTTCGTGTGAACCAGGCGATCCAAAGGGCGAAATCGTTGGGATTTGTAAAAATTCAGATCGAGTCGCCGTTCCTGCCGCGTGTCGAATTGCAGGAGAACCTGAAAGAGGCGCTAGGCCTTCAGCGCGTGGTCGTGGGGCCAGCAAACGAGGCGAATTACGACTACCACAAGTCGGTCGGGGCGGCGCTCGCGGCCCTGCTTGCTGAGCGTCTGACGGTCGGCGGCTGGACCTCGCTTGGTGTGTCCTGGGGTTTGACGCTTGACGCCGCGATTCGAAAGCTCACACGTCAGTCGCATCCAGATCTGGAGGTTGTGTCAATTCTCGGTGGTACGGCCAAAGGGTCCACACTGAACTCGTTTGGAATCGCGTCCGGTTTTGCCAATGTGCTCGGCGCGAGCTTCTCGGTCCTGACTGCTCCGATCTACCTATCCGAGGGTATCGACCGCGAACTCTTTCTCTCACAATACGCTTTGAAAGAGCACTTCGAAAAATTCAAATCCCTCGATGCAGTCCTCCTGACCTGTTCAAACGTTTCAGAAAAATCGTTCTTGGTTGAACATGGGCTCCCGCACGAACTTACACCAGAGGCGTTGATCGAGGCAGGCGCCATCGGCGATGTGCTTGGTCAATTCCTGGATCGGGATGGCGGTTCTGTGTCCGAGGCGGTGGACAACCGAACCGTCGGAATGCCGCTTGATCAGGTGTTGTCTGTCCCGGAAAAAATCATGGCGGCCGCTGGTCCGCACAAGGTCGAGATAATCAAAGCGGCCTGCAAACGCGGCCTCGTCGATACGCTGGTCACGGATGACGTGACCGCACGACTTTTGCTTGAGGACAACTCCGTCCAGAGCAGCGCTGCAGAATAAGCGGAGAAGCACGGCATGCAAAGGTTGGGAATTCAGTCGTTTGTCTGGACCAGAGGTCAAGCCCCAGCGGTGCTTGAATTTGTTCTCAAGAAATCATCCGAGGCAGAGCGTCGCCGCACCACCAATGCGAGGGTGTCGCAATGACGTTGGCCCCAGACAGCCTTGGCCCAACGGTTTGTATCGGCGAAATACTTGCCGAAATCGTCGCCACAACCGTTGGGGCGGGCTTTTCCGAACCGCTGTCGCTGATCGGGCCCTATCCCAGTGGCGCGCCCGCGATCTTCATCGACCAGTGCGGGCGTTTTGGCGGATCGGCTGCAATGATCGGGGCGGTTGGCGATGATGATTTTGGTCGCATGAATATCGGCCGGTTGCGGCGGGATGGCGTCGATGTTTCCGGGATCGGCGTTGATCCGGAGCTGCCCACCGGGACAGCGTTCGTTCGGTACCGCCCCGACGGAGACCGGGATTTCGTGTTCAATATGTGGACGTCTGCCGCCGGAAGGCTGGTGTGGACCGACGCGATGGACGCCATCGTATCGCGTGCCGGGCACTTGCATGTCATGGGAACCCTGTTGGGAAACTCAACCGTCTGGCCGATGATCGAGCGAGCGGCAGAAATCATATCTCGGCGTGGCGGAAGCATCTCGCTCGATCCCAACATGCGCAAGGAATTGCAGGCCGACACCGAAACCGGCGCACGCGTAGCCGCGATGGTGGCCATGTCCGATCTGCTGCTGCCGTCCGGCGATGAGCTGTTTGTCGCCGCCGGCCTGTCTCCGGATGTGGGCGAAGAAGTTGCGCTAAAGCACCTGTTTGGCACAGGCGTCTCGGAGATCGCGATCAAACGCGGCGGAGATGGATCGAGCTGTCATGAAGCCGACGGTACCCTCACGCGCGTTCCTGCTTTCATCGTTGAAGAAATAGACCCAACCGGCGCCGGCGATTGCTTCGGCGGCGCCTATGTTGCAGCACGCCGACTGGGCATGAGCGCCCAACAATCCCTGACCTATGCCAATGCCGCCGGTGCCCGCAACGTGATGTTTCGTGGCCCGATGGAAGGCGCGGGAACGAGGGCGGAACTGGACACATTCATTCAGCAGATGGAACGCGCAAAATGACCGCGATTAAATTGACCGACCTTGCGCGGCTACATCGTTCAGGACAAGCGCGGGGGATCACGTCTGTCTGCTCCGCCCACCCTATTGTGTTGCGCGCTGCGCTTCGTCACGGGCGTGAGCATAACAGCACCGTCCTTATCGAAGCGACCTGCAATCAAGTTAACCATAACGGCGGCTACACGGGCATGACCCCCGCCGATTTCGCCGATCTGGTCTTTGACCTTGCCCGTGAAGAAGGTTGCCCACGTGATTTGATCTTGCTGGGCGGCGATCACCTGGGACCCAATCCTTGGCGGCACCTGCCCGCGGACGAAGCGATGGAGCAAGCCTGCGAAATGATGGAGGCCTATGTCAGTGCCGGATTTCGCAAACTGCACCTTGATGCCTCCATGGGATGTGCAAACGAACCGGGGGCACTGGATGACGAAACAACAGCGCGGCGTGCCGCAAGCCTTGCGAAACGCGCCGAAGAGACGGCCGCGAAATCCGACCTGCCGCTGCCGCTTTACATCATCGGAACCGAGGTTCCTCCGCCCGGCGGCGCAGATCATGCGCTGGACGAGATCACGCCGACAGCGCATGACGCCGCCCGCGCGACGATCGCGGTCCACCACAAAATTTTCACGGAACACGGTCTTTCGGAAATGCTGGGCCGCGTCATCGGGCTGGTTGTCCAGCCCGGTGTCGAATTTGGAAACCACAACGTCATTCCCTATGACACTGCAAAGGCGCGTGACTTGATCCGAGTTCTGGAACCGCATGAAGGTCTCGTATTCGAGGCCCATAGCACGGATTACCAAGGCACCGGCCCTTTATCGGAATTGGTCAGAGACGGGTTTTCGATCCTCAAGGTCGGGCCGGAGTTGACCTTTGTTCTTCGCGAGGCGCTCTACGCGTTGGACCTCATTGCCAGCGACATGCTGCCCGACTACGGCGACCGACCTCTGTACCACGCGATGGAAGAGTTGATGCAGGCCAAACCGGAGAATTGGGCCCGCCACTATCATGGCACGGACACGGAATTACGCGTCATGCGCCATTACTCCCTTTCGGATCGCATTAGATACTACTGGACTGAGCAGAAGGCGCGGGCCGCTGTTGCGGATCTTCTGGCCGCACTTCGTGATCAAACAGTACCGCTGCCCCTGATGTGGCAACATCTGCCACGCGCGGCTGAAGCTGCTGGACGACCGCTCGACCCCGAAGCCCTCCTGATCAGGCGCGTCAGTGATACCCTATCAGAATATCATGCTGCCTGCGCTCTCGAAGAGGCCTGAACAATGTCGCTTTCGCAGTTTCGCCTCGATGGAAAGGTTGCCCTGATCACCGGTGGAAACCGAGGCATCGGGCTTGCCACCGCGCAACTCTTCGCCGAAGCAGGTGCGCGGTGCATGTTGACGGCGCGTTCCGAAACGGACGATTCCCGTGCCCTGACTGAAACGGGCGAACACGCTTTTCACGCCGCCGACATAACCGACCCCGCCGCTCCTGACGAATTGGTCGAGGCAACCCTCAAGCGCTTCGGCCGGTTTGATATTCTGGTCAACAATGCCGGCGTGGCTGATGGCGGCGATTTTCACGATTTCGATGACGCTCGGCTGGCCCGGATCATGGATACGAACCTGATCGCGCCGTTCCGGGTCGCCCGGTCCGCCGTGCGTCCAATGCTGGCGCAGTCGTCCGGCGCCATCGTCAATATCGGCTCGATCTCGGGCTATGTCGCGAACAAGCCGCAACTTCAGGTGGCCTACAATTCTTCTAAGGCCGCGATTCATCAGATGACATCTGTCATGGCCTTTGAATACGCCGCCCGCGGCATCCGGGTTAATGCCCTGGCACCGGGATACATCCGCACCCGCATGGCAATCGACGGGATGGAAGATCCGGATATGAGCAAGGTTTGGGCGGACAACACGCCAATGGGTCGTTTTGGAACCCCGGAAGAGATGGCCAATTGTGTGCTGTTTCTCGCCTCGGATGCCGCCTCCTTCGTCACAGGGGCCACTCTGGTCGCCGATGGCGGATACATCACACATTAAGGAACACACCAATGAGCACCCAATTCGAAGGAAAAACTGTCATCGTCACAGGTGCCGGAAAAGGCATCGGTCGGGCCTGCGCTGTGGAAATGGCCAAGCGTGGCGCATCCGTCATCGCCATGGCCAGAACCAAGTCTGACCTGGACAGTCTGAGCAGCGAAACCGGCTGCCGTTCGATCATCGTCGACCTTATGGACAATGCGGCAGCGCGCGGTGCCATGAAAGAGGCCGGAACCTGCGATTTCCTCATCAATTGCGCGGGGACAAATGTCCTGGAAACCGTACTCGAAATGACGGACGAGGGCTATGAGGCCGTGATGGGCATCAACCTGCGCGCGGCGCTCATCTGTGCCCAGGAATTCGCGCGTGCGCGCGTGGCGGCCGGGGGTGGCGGGTCGATCCTCAACGTCACGTCCATCGCGGGGCATCGCGGTTTCAATGAACACATGTGTTATGCCGCCTCAAAGGCCGGTCTTGAAGGGGCGACCCGCGTCATGGCCAAGGAGCTTGGTGCCCATGGTATCCGCGTCAACGCGGTTGCCCCGACAGTGACGATGACAGAGCTCGCCGCCGCCGCGTGGTCCGATCCTTCAAAGAAAGACCCGATGATGGGCCGCCACCCGATTGGCCGCTTTGCCGAGGTCGAGGACGTGGCCAAATCCATCGTCATGCTTCTTTCTAACGACGCGCCAATGGTGACCGGTGCCGTTCTCCCAATTGATGGCGGTTTTCTTGCCGTCTGAATGTCTCAACCTAAAACAAAAGGAGGCCGAGATGGCCGAATCTCTCAACGGAAAAATCGCAGCCGTCACTGGGGCTGCTTCTGGTATCGGCCTTGCTGCCACCGAAGCACTGCTGGCCGAAGGTGCAACAGTCGTCATGGTTGACCGGGATGAAAATGCCCTCAATGCCTGCGTCGAGCGGCTCGGCGACAAGGCGATTGCTCAAGTCACAAACCTGCTCGATGCCGAGAGCTGCAAGGCAATGATCCCGTCGATTCTCCAAAAGGTGGATCACATCGATATCCTGTACTGCAACGCCGGCACCTATATCGGCGGCGATCTGGACGAGACCAACCCCGACACCATCGACCGCATGTTGAACCTCAACGTCAATGCCGTGATGAAGAACGTCCATGCGATCATCCCGCACATGAAAGACCGTGGCGTAGGCGACATCTGGGTCACCTGTTCAGTCGCCGGCCACTCCGCCATTCCGTGGGAACCGGTGTACTCCGGGTCCAAGTGGGCGATCACCTGTTTCGTCCAGACCATGCGCCGCCAGCTCCGCGAACACGGCATCCGCGTGGGCCAGGTCTCTCCCGGCCCCGTTGTTTCCGCGCTGCTGGCCGATTGGCCGGCCGACAGGCTGCAAAAAGCGAAGGACAGCGGTTCGATCATCGAGCCCACCGAGGTAGCGGACGCGCTAATTTTTGCGCTGACGCGCGGTCGCAACGTGACAATCCGGGATATGATCGTGCTACCCACGGCATTCGATATCTGAGGCCATGAAGGCGTTCGCCGATAAGTTGTATTAGTCACCGGTGCCGCAGGCGGCATCGGTGCGGCCATACGTTTTTCGCTGGGTTGGCCGCTGATGCCAAGCGCGAAAAAACTAAGGTCAGCAATCCAGTTTGTGCCCAATATCACACGTAAAAAGCCAGATTGGCTTCAATGTTATCACCCAGACCCGCCCAAGCGGGTCTCGCGCTGTCAGGGTGCTGTTAATTTCTGGACTGTGCCTTTCATTCCCGGACGGTTGGTTTTGTGGATAAGTCAGATAGGCAGCGGCGCTTGGCGAAGGAAACAGAGAATCCAGAAGATCGTGAACTCGCAATCGAGAGGGCCAGCATTTTGCGTCCGATTCTAGAGTTGGATCGAGTTGGCAACGATGTGGGTCCGCTGTTGTTGGCTGCGGCGGAAGAGATGGGTGTTTTCCGCAGTTCTGTTTGAGAGTTTTATCGACGGTTGAAGCAAAGCGACGGGCGGTCGTGCGCATTGCTGCCGAAGCGTGGGTCACGGTGTTTGGGCCGAGAAGTTGAAGCCATCATTGAGCGCGTTTTGCGTCGACACTCCTTGGTGCCTGAGCCTCCTAGCTTCCTCCGGATTGTGGGAGAGATACAGACCGAGTGCGGCGCCCGGGGTTTCGTCGCCCAACCCGCCGTACGATCAAAGCGCGCCTTGACGCCATGGACCAGCGCGAGGTGTTGCGAAGGCGGCCAGGCAAGTATGTGAGGCAAGGGCAGGGGGGTGGATGTGGAACGCCCGTTGGAGGTTGTTCAGATTGATCATACCTTGGCGGACATCATTCTCGTTGATCAGGTTGAGCGTAAACCACTGGCGCGACCATGGGTGACACTTGCAATCGACGTCGCCAACTAGGCAGGACCGGGATCAACCTGTTTTCTATCGGCTATTGGAGCGATGCCTTCGCGCCGATGATCGGTCGCGGGGCAGGGCCCTTGCAATCGACGCCATCGAAACCGGCGAAGAGCGGATCACGGATGATGCGATTCAATCCTGGCAACCGATCTGGGCCAAACATAGCTGGACCGTTCGGAGCCAGCCGCAACCGGCGTTTCAGTGAACCGCAAACCTCTGCCGAGGTGCCTGCCACCGTTTCAGGATGAACTTCTGTCGAGCTGGATCGGGCCAACTATTGTTCTTTACCCAAGCTTTGTAGATATCTGGGGCTTGATCAAGAACGTCCACCGGAAACGCCAGCAGATCTGGCTGGCGTGGACACTGACAGGTTCTGTGCAACGTACGTCTGCCACCCGAGAAGCTCGCCAGAATGTTGCTCAAGCGACGCGCTGAGTTTCCTTTTGAGTGTGTTTCTTGGTCGGATTTTCAGCACTGTCGGGCATGCCTTCATAAGGTGCCCGGGATATCATTGCGCCATTGGCGCTTCGCGTGGTCATTGCACTGCGACGTCTGCTGGTCCGAGCTATTGCCATTGCGCGGTGATCCAGAGGCACCGGGCAAATTCCCATGCGGCTGCGCCGACGCGCTAGGGAAGGGGCGAGGCGTCTAGTGTACGCCTGTCGGCGAGGGAACATTCATTCCGGCCGACAGAAACCTGTGGATATCCAGTAATTAAGGGCACAAAACTCGTCCAATTTCCTGCCAATACATTAGCGTCCAAGAATTAAGGGCACAGTAACATCTGATGAAGCGGGCTGATCTTACAGCTACGGATGCCCGGCATGGGCATCGGCACACGAAATTGCTACGGGCAGCATCGCTGCGTCTGAGACATCAAGAGCAATCGCCACCGCGTCGCCGCCTTTGGCCCGAATATCTTGTGCAACCGCTTCCGCGATATCGAGGCGAAGATCGCTTACGGCCACCCGCGCCCCGTTTGCGGCCAGTCGCATCGCGCTCGCGCGACCGATCCCAGATCCGCCACCGGTGAGGAACGCCGTGCCATAGTCTTTGCGGTGTGTCATATGCGTCTGCTGTGTCATCCCTCTCACGGGGCCATCATCGTATCGGGCAGCCATGTCACGATTTGTGGGAATGCGAAAAGCACCACCACGGTGACCATTTCGATGGCCACAAACCAAAGCGCCCCCCGGAACACGTCCGGCAAGGGGGTGTCGCGATCAATCCCCGCAATCACGAAACAATTGAGACCCACGGGAGGCGTGATCAGTCCGATCTCACACATTTTCACGCAGAGAATGCCGAACCAGATCGGATCAAATCCAAGGCCTGAGACGGTCGGAAAGACGATGGGGAGCGTGATCACCATCATCGAGAATGCGTCCAAAAACATCCCAAGCGGAATGTAGAGCAACAGCAGAACAGCCACGATAACATGGGGCGGAACGCCGCTTTGCGTGATTGCACCGGCAATCATTTGCGGCACCTGAACGAGGGTGAGAAAATAGCTGAAGATGCCCGCGCCGATCATGGTGAAAAGGATCATCACAGTGGTTGTGGCCGTTGAACGGAAACTTTCAGATAGATTCCGTCCGAGGTTCCCGCGCGCGGATTTTGCAAAAAGCAGCATCACAAATGCCGCGAGGGCCCCGATCGCACCGGCCTCCGTGGGCGTGACCAGCCCAAGGTAAATCCCCCCGAGAACAATCGTGAAAAGCACTAAAACCTGCCAGGCCTGTGTCGTGGTTGATATCCGGTCGCCCCATGTTGCCCGTGGTGCGCGGGTGGACTGGTCCTGAACCCGGTGGCCGATCAAAGCCACGCCAAGCATAAAGGCAATCGTTGTGATGATGCCGGGCACAAAACCCGCAATCAACATCTTGCCGGCAGAGACTTCGGTCAGGGCGGCATAGAAAATCAACAGGACGGAAGGGGGGATCAGCACCCCCAAAACGCCGCCCGCCGCAACGGCCCCTGCCGCGAGACGGCGATCATAACCCTTTGCCTTCATTTCAGGGATGGCCACCGCGCCCACTGTCGCCGCAGTGGCAACCGAGGAGCCAGAAGTGGCCGCAAATCCAGCCGAGGTCAAAATGCTTGCCATGGCAAGACCACCGGGCAAATGGCCGACCCATTTATTGGCCACATGGAACAGCCGTTTCCCGACCTGTGCGTGATGCGCAAACGCCCCCATCAGGATAAACAGCGGGATCACGGTGAGCGCGTAATTGGCGGTATGGGCGAACGAAAAGGATTTCAATCTGGCCAGCAAAAAGGCCAGATTTTCAACCATGATGATGCCGAAAGCCCCGGACAGTGCCAGTGCGGCAAAGACCGGTGTGCCAAGCGCCATGAGCAGAAAGATCAATCCGACGGCGAGTGCGGTGATGAGTGTCACATCCATTATCTATGTCCTGTTGTTGTGGCGCGCGCAGCCGTCGCGAAAGCAACGGCACCAACGCCGAGCGAGGCAGGCGAACCTCGCCGTAAATCAGTGTATGTCGGAGTGAGCGCGCTCCAGCGTCGGCAAGGCCACTTGTTTCAACGCGATGCGCAGAGCATGGACTGCGGCTTGGAGCGCGGCGAACCATAGCCCCGCAGCGACCGCGATTTTGGCCCACCAGATCGGTACTTGGAAATAGCCCCAGCGGAATTCGCGGATCGAAAACGAATAGATCGCTTCCCGAGTTGCGGGCCATGCCAGCATGGCAAACGTAAGCCCGGCAAACAGCCACGCCAAAGATGTGCAGCCGCGAGACCACGGTCTGGGCAACGCGTCGGTCATCATCGTGACACGGATATGTCCGTCATCAAGCAACGTCGCGCCAAGCCCCATGAAGACCACCATCACCATCGACATTTCCGTCATTTCGAAAAGCCCCGGCACCGCACGTCCAAAGAGGGCGCGGGCCACCACATCCAATGTGATGGCCACCATCATGAAGGCAAGAAAGCTCAATGCCACCCATGATGTGATCCGGGTAATCCCGTCGAGCAGGCGGTTCAAACGCGCCAGCATCGCTTACAGGCCTGCCGCGATTTCGACCGGGCGCTTCATTGTGCCCGTCCCTGCGTGGCGTGCGATGGCGTCTTCCACGACTTTCTGCATTGCGTCCCCGTCAATGCCGTTCGGCTTGGCGACTGTCTCAACCCATTTGTTGACCTGAGCGGGTTGAACCGTGGCTTTGGCCTTGGCCTTTTCCGCGTCGGACAGAGAGGACAGGGTCACGCCTTCTGAGATCGCCTTTTGCACGTACTCGGCCAACACCTTGTTGTAGATTTCGGCAAATTTCCCGGCGTAAAGCTCATTGGCGAGATCGGTACACACCTGTTGATGCGCGGCAGGCAGGCCTTCCCAAACGCGGCGGTTCATCACTGTCACCGCAGGGGCATGAGGACCATCGCCGATGTCATGGAAATTCGGTGCAATCTCGTGCAGCTTATAGGCCACGGCGGTGACAAAATCGAACCCGTAGACCCCATCGAGCACACCGCGTTCAAGCGCTTGATACACTTCGCCCGCCGCCATTGGCACGGCGATGCCACCAAAGCCTTCGATCACATCCGTGGCCACACCATAGGCGCGGATTTTCTTGCCTTTGAGATCGGCAAGCGAGGTGATCGGCTCACGCATGATGAGGGGGGCGTAGTTCCAGTTGGTCCAGTACAGCACCTTAGAGCGATGCCGGTCTTCCCATTCCTGACGCAGTGGCGCGAAGTTTTCGTAGACATCGCGGCACACCAATTGCAGTTCGTCGGCGCGCTCCATACGGAAATACCACTCAAGCCCACGTGTGACTGGAAGTTCGGCCTGATAATAGCCCGGAGCAATCAGAGTTGCCTCGCTCGTCCCATCACGCACAGCGCCAAGATGTTCACCCACTTTGTTGAGGCTCCCAGCCCAGTAGTATTTCATACTGATGTCACCGTTTGTGCGCTTTTCCAGTTCTTCAAAGAACCAGCGATCAACCCAAGACGGTCCGGCGGTTTCACTCACGTAGCTGTCGAATTTCAGCGAAGTTGCAGCCTGCGCAAAACCAGGCAGGTTCGAGAACATCCCAGCTCCCGCCAGAGCGCCTGTGGTTTTCAAAAAGTCACGTCTTTTCATTGTATTGTCTCCTCCAATGTTCCCGAGCTCCTCCTGCCCGGTTGTCTTGTTTTCCGGTTCAAACCGGCGCAGCCTCAGATGCAGCTTGGGTTCTAAGGTCCGTTTTCAAAACTTTCCCATAGCTGTTCTTGGGTAGATCCTTGACGAATTCGTAGCGTTTTGGGCGTTTGAACGCCGCGATATGTTGGCGGCACCAACGGTCGAGTTCCGGCACGCTGGCGCTTTGCCCGTGTTCGAACACGACATAGGCGAGCACCTGTTCGCCCCAGTCCGGTTCGGGCACTCCGATCACGGCAACCTCGAAAACGGCCGGATGGCACAACAGCGCTTCTTCGACCTCACGGGGGTAAATATTTGTCCCCCCGGAGATGATCACATCCTTCGAGCGGTCGGTGAGATAGAGAAACCCGTCCTCGTCCAGATGCCCGAGGTCGCCGGTATGAAGCCACCCGCCATTTAGGGCCTGTTCACTGGCTTGCGCGTTTTTCCAATAGCCCTGCATGACAGTTGGCCCCTGAACGCAAATTTCTCCCGTCACTCCCGGTGGCACAACAGAGCCATCGGGGCCAAGCACCGCGAGCGTGACAGCACCTTGCGCAATGCCGACAGAGGCACGGCGGGCTTGCCAGCGCGGGTTCGACTGATCCGCGACCAAATCCCGACCAAGGACGGAAATTGTCATCGGCGTTTCGCCCTGACCGTAAATCTGGACAAAACGGGGACCATAACAGGTGAGGGCTTCATTGATATCATTCGCATACATCGGCCCGCCTCCGTAAATGATCGTGCGAATGCCCTCGCCGGTATATCCCAGCGCTTTTGAGGCGGCGATCAGCCGTTTCACCATGGTGGGAGCCGCAAAGAAAACGAGATTTCCCCGTGTCTTGGCAAGGCCGATGATCTCTTCGCTGTCAAACCCGTGCGACGCGGGAATGAGATGGGCACCCCCGGCACGGATTTGCGCGAACATATAAAGGCCCGCCCCATGCGACATCGGTGCAGCATAGAGCATGTGATCATTGGGGTGCGCGGCATCGACGTCCAAGGCGTAACAGAGCGTCATCTGACGCACGTTCCCATGGCTCAGCATCACCCCTTTGGGGGTTCCTGTCGTGCCCGACGTGTAGAACAGCCACGCGAGATCCTGATCTTCTACCTGCGCAGGGGCCGCGACCTTTTCATCTTGTGTGACGGGCATACAGAGCGCTGCTTCGTGAATGTCGGCCTGTTCTGCAAACAACGCCCCGCTTTGCGTGAACACCAGTGCGGCTTCTGAATCTCGAATGATCCATTCGGCTTCGCGTGGGTGAAGTTTGCAATTGATCGGCACAACCACGGCACCAAGCCACCAACAGGCATGAAGCACTTCAATATATTCGGGTGCGTTCTTGGCAAAAACCGCCACCCTATCCCCCGCCTGAACACCATGTTCAGTTCGCAGCCACGCGGCGCGGTTACAGGTCGTCTGCAAGAGGTCAGCATAGGTCTGGCGCAACACGTCGCCCTCATACAGGGCAGGGCGGTTTGGCCAAGACAAGGCCGTTTGATACAGCCAATTCGCGATATTCATCGTCTTTTCAGTCCTTGGATCATCTGGGTCAGGGGGTCATCTGATTTAGGCGCGGTCGGCCTTTAAAATCGTCGCATAATTGGCGACAGCCGCCCCGCCCATGTTGAAGGCAAGCCCCCATTGCGCACCTTCGCGCTGGATGCTCCCCGCGCGTCCGGTCAGTTGCCGAAACCCCAGCGCATGCATGGAAACGCCTGTGGCCCCGACCGGATGGCCTTTGGCCTTGAGGCCGCCCGACAGGTTCACCGGCGTGCGACCGTCCGCATAGACTGTCCCCTCACTCAAAGCACGGACGCCCTGCCCCTTGGGAGCAAGCCCCATTGCCTCATAGATCAGCAATTCGGCAGGTGTGAAGCAATCATGGACCTCGGCGAAATCGAGATCGGAAACGGTGATGCCCGCCGTCTTATAGGCCATTTGAATGGCGCGTTCGGGGCCCTCGAAGGCTACAAAATCACGACGGTTCATCGGTAGGAAATCGGACACATGTTCGGCAGCGGCCACCAAAACCCGTGCCGTCGCATCGCTCGCATGTGCCGCGCCTGCGCTCAACACAATGGCTGCTGCGCCATCCGTGACCAACGAACAATCACTCAATCGAAGCGGGGGCGCGATCAACGGGTTTCTCTCGCTCACCTCACGGCAGAATTCATAGGGCAGCGCCTTATGCATATGTGCCAAAGGGTTTTTCATCGCGTTTTCATGGTTCTTGGCGGCGATGCGTGCAAATGTGTCCATGGGATCACCGTAACGCTCGGCATACTGCTCCGCCGCGACGGCAAAGACTTGGGGAAAGCTCAATGCCGCTTCAGCCGCATCATTTTGATACCCAGCCCCCGCCAATGCGGTGGTGACATCGGGTGTCGAGCGATGGGTCATCTTTTCGGCACCAACAACCAAGACGTTGCGGGCGCGTCCTGCCCGAATGGCGTTCAACCCGGCATGGATCGCCGCTGCACCAGACGCACAGGCATTTTCACACCGCGTTGCGGGTTTGAACCGCAAATCAGGGTGGGCCTGCAAAATGAGGGAGGAGGCAAAACCATCCGGCACAAGCCCGGAATTGAAATGCCCCAGAAACACAGCATCAATGTCCGCGGGAGGAATCTGGGCTTCCTCGATCGCCTCGCGGGCGGTGTCGACGATCAAATCCTCAAGGCTTTGCTCCAAACGGCCAAAACGCGTGTGACCGGAACCGGTGATAAAGATGTCTGTGGTCATGAAATATCCTCCTGCCATAAGGGTCATGCAAAAAACACATGGCAGCAATTCGTAGAATTACGTATAAATCTACGTATGAACTACGTAGATGCACGTGCAGCGAAAGGGGCGGTTAGATGAATTACGATCAAATTTCCGAGGCAGATCTCGATTTAACCGGGTTCATGGATGCCCCGATTGGCCTCATGGTTCTTTCAAATCGTGTGATTCAACGCGCCAATACGGAGATGGAGCGTATCTTTGGCTGGACCCGTGACGAGCTTGAGGGGCAGTCCATCCGCATCCTCTACCCGTCGAGTGTGGATTACGAAAAGACAGGCGCACGGTGGCAGAGGTGGCTTAAGGGCCGACCGCGCTATGCCGATGAACGGTTCATGCAATGTCGCAGCGGCGAAATCATCTGGACCCGCGCTGCGGCGCGCACCCTGACGCCGACCGATCCCTTTCGGTTCATGGTCTGGACCTTTGAACATCTGGAAAATAGCCCCACAACATCGGCGACACTGACCCCGCGCGAACGTGAAGTCGCGCGGTATATTGTGAATGGCTACACCAGCAAAGAGACAGGGCAGGCCATGGGCATTTCGCCGCGCACAGTTGAGGTCCATCGCAGTTCTGTCATGAAAAAACTCGGTGTACAGAATGCAGCCGAACTTGTCGCAAAGATGATTGTGCAGAGCTAAACGGCCCGGAACGATCGGCGGCCAAGAGGCTTAAGGCAAAACCTTGAGTTGGACCACCAAGGCCTCTCCCTACGACCATGCCGCAATCGCGTCATGATGAAAGCTAGTGGTTCCGTACACAATGGACAGGGTTTCTGAACCGTCTCGCGGTCCATCCAGCGAGCGGTCAATCTAGAACGGTGACAGCTTCGATTTCAACCTGAGCGCCCCCGGGCAAGGCTTTGGGTGCTGTCGCAAATTTTCCGCATGGTTGAGTGTAGGCTTGCGCTGGACATAGTTATGCTGCGAGGAGGCAAACTACCGGAACGCGGTGAGGCCATTGTTGTCGAATTGGCCCTTGCGGATCATATGCGCGGTCTCGATCCTAGATCGCCTCCACCGCATCGCGGATCGCGCGCATGTTTTTGCCATAGACTCCAGGCTGGGAAACAGACCCGCCCCGGAACACGGCCGACCCGGCGACCAGCACATCGGCCCCCGCCTGCGCCATTCCTGGTGCGGTCGTCGGGTCCATCCCGCCGTCGATCTCGATATGGATTTCACGGTCGCCGATCATCTTGCGCAGGTGTCGCACCTTGTCGGTCATGTCGATGTATTTCTGGCCACCGAAACCGGGGTTCACCGTCATGACACAGATCAGGTCTGTCAGGTCCAGCAGATGCGCCACCGCCTCGGCTGGCGTGCCGGGGTTGAGTGCCACACCCGCTTTCATGCCCGCGCCGCGGATCGCCTGAAGCGTGCGGTGGATGTGGGGGCCCGCCTCGACATGGGCGGTCAGGACATCGGCTCCGGCATCCGCATAGGCGTCGATGTAAGGGTCGACCGGCGCAATCATCAAGTGGACGTCCATGACGGTTTTCACATGTGGGCGGAATGCCTTTACCGCCATCGGGCCGAACGTCAGATTGGGCACGAAATGCCCGTCCATGACATCGACATGAACCCAATCGGCGCCCTCGGCCTCGATGGCCCGGATTTCCGCCCCGAAATTCGCGAAATCGGCGGACAGGATGGATGGTGCGATCTTGATGGATCGGTGGACTGTCATGACGTGGCCTCCAGGGCTTTGATAATGGGAACGAATTTTTCCGCTGTCAGGGATGCACCACCGACTAGACCGCCATCGACATCCGCAAGGGCGAAAATCCCGGCAGCGTTGGAGGCGTTCACCGACCCGC
Source organism: Celeribacter baekdonensis (assembly GCF_900102315.1). GTDB lineage: Bacteria > Pseudomonadota > Alphaproteobacteria > Rhodobacterales > Rhodobacteraceae > Celeribacter > Celeribacter baekdonensis. The sequence goes on along the minus strand of NZ_FNBL01000010.1, from coordinate 51,629 downwards.
CATAGAGGATCGAAAGCGAAGGATCGGGCAATCTGGAGCGGATGAAGGCGTGGGTCTGTGCAATCTCGCCGATGCCGGGGGTCCGCCCTGTGCCGATCGCCCAGACGGGTTCGTAGGCAATGATCGTGTTGTCTGCATTGGCACCTTCGGGTAGCGACCCCGCGATCTGGTCGGCCAGCACGTCACGCGTCTGGCCCGTATGGTATTGGGTTTCGGTCTCTCCGATGCAGAGGATGGCGGTCAACCCGGCGTTCCATGCGGCTCCGCTTTTCGCGGCCACGATTTCATTGGTTTCACCGTGATCGGCGTGCCGTTCGCAATGGCCGACGATCACCATGCTTGCACCGGCGTCGGCCAGCATCCCGGCTGAGATGTCGCCGGTATGCGCCCCCGATTCCGACGCGTGACAGTCTTGTCCGCCAAGCGGCATGGTCACGCGGCCCCGCGCGACATGAAGAAGGGTTGCGGGCAAGCACAGACCCGTGCCGCAGGTGGCCTGCGCCGCCGCTGCGGCAATCTGGTCGACATCTGAGAGATTGGCCGTCAGGCCATTCATCTTCCAGTTGCCAATTGCGGAGCGACGTCGGGTCATTTGCATTCTCCGGTCAGGGAATCTGGGCCGGCGCAGACGCGCCGACCTATCGTTGATCTGGAATCAGAGGCTGCCATCGGCGTAGCGACGCGCCATATCGTCCATCGGGATGACCTTGATACTGGCGGCATTGCCCGCCGTGCCAAAGCGTTCAAACCGGTCGCGGCAGAGCTTTTCCATTTCCGCCATCGCGGGGATCGTGAATTTGCGCGGGTCGAACTCGGTCGGCTTGTCCTTCGCGACCTTGCGGAACTGGCCGGTGAGTGCCATGCGGATGTCGGTGTCAATGTTGACCTTGCGCACACCCGACTTGATGCCGCGCTCGATTTCTTCGACCGGCACGCCATAGGTCTGGGGCATCTCGCCGCCGCTTTCGTTGATCAGGTCTTGCAGGTATTGCGGGACCGAGCTTGATCCATGCATGACCAGATGCACGTCGGGGATCTTGGCGTGGATGTCCTCGATCCGCTGGATCGCCAGCGTCTCGCCGGTCGGCTTGGAACTGAATTTGTAAGCGCCGTGGCTGGTGCCGCAGGCAATGGCCAGCGCGTCCACTTTGGTCAGCTTGACAAAATCGAGCGATTCATCCGGGTCCGTGAGCAATTGCTCCTTGCTCAGCTTGCCTTCCGCGCCGGAACCATCTTCCTGTGCCGCTTCGCCGGTTTCCAGGCTACCCAGAACACCCAGTTCGCCTTCGACCGAAGCTCCGATCCAATGCGCCATCCGGGCCACGCGTTCGGTGATGGCAACGTTGTAATCCCAGTCAGCGGGGGTCTTCATGTCTTCCATGAGTGAGCCATCCATCATCACCGAGGTGAACCCGTGGCGGATTGCGGACAGGCAGGTCGCTTCGTTGTTGCCGTGATCCTGGTGCATGCAGATCGGAATATCGGGATACATTTCGGACAATGCCTGGATCATGTGGCGCAGCATGATATCGCCCGCATAGGACCGCGCGCCGCGGCTGGCCTGCATGATGACAGGCGCATCGCAGGCGGCGGCGGCCTTCATGATCGCCAGACCCTGTTCCATGTTGTTGATGTTGAAGGCGGGAACGCCGTAGCCCTTTTCAGCGGCGTGATCGAGCAGTTGACGAAGTGTAATCAAAGCCATTTTGAATCCTTTCAGGCCGCTTTCGCGGCGTCTTGCAATGCGGCGATACCGGGCAGCGTCTTGCCCTCCAGCCATTCCAGGAAAGCGCCTCCGGCAGAGGAGACATAGGTGAAGTCATCGGCGACCCCGGCCACGTTCAGAGCCGCGACAGTATCGCCACCCCCCGCAACCGAGACGGCCAGACCTTGACGGGTCAGATCGGCGGCGGATTGGGCCAAACGCATGGTGGACTGATCGAAGGGCTGGATTTCAAAGGCACCCAAAGGGCCGTTCCACAGGATCGTCCTGCACTCCGCCAGGATCGACTGAAACCGTGTCAGTGCCCTTGGTCCGGCGTCCAGGATCATCGCATCGGCCGGGCAGGCATCATTTCGCACAATATCGTGCCTGGCATGCGCGGCAAAATCTTTGGCCGCGACGACATCCTCGGGCAAGTGCAGGGCGCAGTTTGCTCTTTGCGCCAAGCTCTGAATCTCTCGCACGGTGTCGATCTGGTCGGCCTCGTGCAGCGATTTGCCCATCGGGGCGCCGTTCGCGAACAGAAAGGTATTCGCCATGCCGCCGCCGATGATGACGTGATCGACCTTTGCGACAAGGTTCTTGAGAACCGCGATCTTGGTCGAAACCTTTGCACCCCCCACGAGGGCGACAGACGGCCGCTCGGGGTCTTCCAGCGCGGCGCCCAGCATGGAGAGCTCTTCCATCAGCAAAGGCCCAGCGTAAGACGGCATGAGCCGAGCAATCGCCTCGGTCGAGGCATGGGCGCGATGCGCACAGGAGAAGGCATCGTTGACATAGAATTCGCCCAGTTCGGCCAGAGCCGCTGCAAAGCCAGGATCGTTCGTGGTTTCGCCGGGGTTGTAGCGCAAGTTCTCGCACAACAGCACCTCACCGTTCGCCAACGCGTCGGCGCGGACCTTGGCCGCGTTCGTGGCGCATGTGTCGGAGAATTTCACCGGGACGCCCAAAGCATCCGATAAGGCCGGGCGCAATGTGTTTACGGAAAAGGCCGGGTCGAGGACATTTGGCGTGGGCCGACCGAAATGGGTGATGATGACCAGCCGCGCGCCACGCTCCAGAAGAGGTTTCATCCCGCCTGCAAAGCGTGTGATCCGGGTTGCGTCGGTCACTTTGCCGGCCTCGACAGGCACATTGAGATCGGCGCGCACGACAAGTGTCTTGCCGCAAACCTCCACATCCATGATTGAAGGTATCGTCATCCGATGAGCGCCCCCATCGCCACCGCCGTATCGGACATTCGGTTGGAGAACCCCCATTCGTTGTCGTACCAGGACAGGATGCGGACCATGCGACCGTCCATCACCTTGGTCTGGTCCATGTGAAAGACCGACGAATGGGGGTCGTGATTGAAATCGGCGGACACGTTGGGATGGTCGGTAAAACCCAGCACGCCCTTCATTGGACCATTGGCAGCGGCGCGGATGGTGGCGTTGACCTCTTCGACCGTGGTATCACGAGCGGCTTCGAAGACCAGATCGACGACCGAGACGTTTGGCGTCGGGACGCGGATCGCCACGCCATCCAGCTTGCCCGCCAGTTCCGGCAGCACAAGCCCCACCGCCTTGGCCGCCCCGGTCGAGGTCGGGATCATCGACAGTGCCGCGGCGCGGGCGCGGTAGAGATCGCCACGCATGTAATCCAGCGTCGGCTGGTCGCCGGTATAGCTGTGGATCGTGGTCATGAAACCCTTGGAGATCCCGATGGCGTCATTCAGGGCTTTGGCGACCGGCGACAGGCAGTTGGTGGTGCAGGATGCGTTGGAAACAACGGTGTCAGCCGCCGTCAGCGTTTTGTGATTGACCCCGTAGACGATGGTCTTGTCGGCACCGGACGCAGGGGCCGACACCAGCACGCGTTTGGATCCGTTTTCAAGATGCAAGACAGCTTTGTCGCGGTCGGTGAAAAGGCCGGTGCATTCCATCGCGATGTCGACGTCACCCCAAGGCAGGTCTTTCGGATCGCGGATCGACGTGACCTTGATCCGGCCACGGCCCACGTCGATCCAGTCCTCGCCCGTCGTGACCTCTCCGGGGAAACGCCCGTGCACGCTGTCGAACCGCAATAGGTGGGCGTTCGTCTCTACCGGACCAAGGTCATTGATGGCGACAACTTCGATATCGGTGCGACCGGATTCAACGATCGCGCGAAGCACATTCCGTCCGATACGGCCAAAGCCGTTGATGGCAACTTTCACTGTCATGACTGTCTCTCTTTCTTGGTTTTCTAGGGTCAGAGGCGCGCCTTGGCGGCATCGACAACCGCTCCGGCGGTGATGCCGAAATGCTTATAGAGGGCCTCTGCCGGGGCTGAGGCACCAAAGCCTGTCATGCCGACAAAGCCGTCCTCGGCGCGCAATACGGCATCCCAGCTCATGCGGATGGCGGCCTCGATACCGACGCGCGGGACATTGCCCAGCACTTCGGCGCGATAGGCGTCGGGTTGCTGGCCGAACAGTTCGAAGGACGGGGCCGACACCACGGCAGCCTTGATGCCACCCTCAGCCAGGGCGTCGGCGGCATTCATTGCGATTTCCACCTCGGACCCGGTCGCGATCAACGTCACGTCACGCCCGCCATGCGGTTCGCGCAAGACATAAGCGCCTCTGGCCAACAGGTTCTCGCGCAGCGCGGTTTTGCGCATCGCGGGCAGGCCCTGCCGTGACAATGCCATCAGAACCGGTGTCTTTGTCGACGCCATCGCGACTTCCCAGGCTTCCGCCGTTTCCATCGCATCGCAGGGGCGAAGAACCGTCAGGTTAGGAATGGCGCGCAGGCTGGCCAGCGTCTCGACAGGCTGGTGGGTTGGGCCGTCTTCGCCAAGTCCGATGCTGTCATGGGTCATGACAAAAGTTGTGGGTACGCCCATCAAGGCGGCCAGCCGGATCGCCGGGCGGGCGTAATCGGCAAACACAAGGAAGGTTCCGCCATAGGGCTTGAACAGCCCCGAAAGGGACAGGCCATTCATCGCGGCCGACATGCCGAATTCGCGGATGCCGTAGTTGATGTAACGGCCGGTGAAATCTCTCGCGTTGACCGCTGTCATATCCTTGGTCTGGGTCAGGTTCGACCCTGTCAGATCCGCCGAGCCGCCGATGGTAAAAGGCAGGGCGGCGTTGACGACCTCAAGCGCCATCTGGCTTGCCTTGCGGGTGGCGACTTTGGGCAGGTCCTGCGCCAGTTTGGCCTTGTAATCCATCATTGCCTTGGTGAGAGGGCCGATGTCGGCATCGAGATGTAGCTGCAATGCGTCATGGTCCGGCGACGCCGCAAACGATGCTTCCCATGTCTTGCGTGCTTCGGCGCCGCGGGCCGCGATCTTGTGCCACGCGGAATACACATCGGCGGGAATGTCAAAGGCCGGATGATCCCAAGCCAACTCCCTGCGCGCGGCGGCGATCTCGTCGTTGCCCAGCGGCGCGCCATGCACGTCGTGACCGCCCTGCTTGTTCGGGGCCCCGAATCCGATGACTGTCCGGCAGGCAATCATTGATGGACGCGGGTCTTTGCGCGCATCTCCAATGGCCTTTGCGATACTGTCCGGGTCATGGCCGTCAACCGACAGGACATGCCAGCCGGCGGCGGCAAAGCGTGCTTGTTGATCGGTCGAGGTCGACAGACTGGTGTCCCCGTCGATGGTGATCTTGTTGTCGTCCCAAAGGACGATCAGATGCCCCAATTTCAGATGCCCGGCCAAGTCGATGGCTTCGTGGCTTACGCCTTCCATCAGACAGCCATCACCAGCAATGACATAAGTGTAGTGGTCGATCAGATCGCCAAAGCGCGCGTGGCCCAGCCGTTCCGCAAGCGCCATGCCCACTGAAGTGGCCAGACCCTGGCCAAGGGGGCCGGTCGTCACTTCGATCCCTTTGGCATGGCCGTACTCCGGATGCCCCGCCGTGCGGTATCCCAACTGACGGAAGTTGCGGATCTGATCCATGTCCATGTCGTCATAGCCCAGCAGATGGTTGACGGCATAAAGCAACATCGACCCGTGCCCGGCAGACAATACGAACCGGTCGCGATTGGCCCAATCCGGTGCAGCCGGGTCGAGGGTCATGAACCGGTTGAACAGAACGGCGGCGACATCCGCCATTCCCATCGGCATGCCGGGGTGGCCGGAGTTGGCGGCCTGTACCGCATCCATGGCCAGTGCGCGGATGGCGTTGGCCATCCGGCGTTCATCAACGGTCTTGGTATAAGCATTCATGGTGTTCTTCCTTAGCGGCGCTGTTTGCGTGCAGTGGTGACCAGACGCTCGATCAGCGGCGTCAGGATAAGCTGCATCGCCAGATCGAGTTTGTTCCCCGGAACCACGATGGAATTGGCCCGGCTCATCCACGAGCCGTTGATCATTGAGGTCAAATAGGGAAAATCGATGCCGCGCGGGTTCCGGAAGCGGATCACGATCAGGCTTTCGTCCGGCGTGGGAATCCAGCGCGCAATGAACGGGTTGGAGGTATCGACCATCGGGACACGTTGGAAATTGACATCCGTTTCGGTGAATTGCGGGCAGATGCAGTGCACATAGGCGTGCATCCGGCGCAGGATGGTGTCGGTCACGGCCTCGGTGGAATAGCCACGCGATTCGCGGTCTCGGTGTATCTTTTGAATCCATTCGAGATTGATCACGGGCACCACGCCGATCTTGAGGTCGGCCAGAGCGGCAAGATTGACCTCGTCATTGACGACCGAACCGTGCAGACCTTCGTAGAACAACAGGTCAGACTCATCGGGAAACGGTGCCCATGCGGTGAATTCACCCGGCGGCACACCGGTTTTCTCGGCCTCTTCGGCATCATGAACATAGGTCCGCGTGCGGCCCTTGCCCGTCTTGCCATACTCGCGAAACACCCTTTCCAGCTCACCAAGTTCGTTCGCAACATAGGAAAAATGTGAAAAGGTCTCGTCGCCTTCGGCCTTGCGCCGCTCCAGCTCAGCGCGCATATCGGCGCGATTATAGCGGTGAAACGCATCGCCTTCGATGGACACGGCTGAGATTTTCTCACGGCGAAAGATTTGATCGAATGTTTTCTTCACAGTCGACGTGCCAGCCCCGGAAGAACCGGTCACACTGATGATGGGGTACTTGCTGCTCATGATGACTCCTGAGAATTGACTGTCAGACGCGGAAAAGGCCGCGTTTTCCGAAGAGTGCGGAGGTCTCTTCATGAGGAAGGTCGTGGTAGGTTGCGACGCGTGTAACCTTGTTCTTCGAACCGAAGACAAAGGGGGTCCGAGCATGCAAAGCGTTCGGAACGCGGTCGAGAATGGCTTCTTGACCATCGGTTGCGCTGCCGCCTGCCTGTTCGATGAGGAAAGCGATGGGGGCGCATTCATAGACATAGCGAAGGCGTCCATGCTCGTATCCGGGGCGCGAATCGCCGGGATACAGGAAGATCCCGCCACGGGTGAGAATGCGATGTGTTTCCGCCACAAGCGAGGCGATCCACCGCATGTTAAAGTCGATCCTCGTCGGCCCTTCGGACCCCGCAACGCGGTCATCTACATAGGCGCGGATCGGAACATCCCAGTGGCGATAGTTCGATGAGTTGATGGCATATTCGACCGAGTTCGGGGGGATGGATGCGATCACGCCCAAGGACACGAAACGCCCGGTTTGCGGATCGAGGACGAACTTCAAAACCCCGTCGCCGACCGTCAGCAACAGCGCGCATTGCGGTCCGAATATTGCATAGCCAGAGGCCAGCAGGTCCCGTCCGGGGCGCAGAAATGACGCTTTCGGGTCGTCCATGGCAGGGAAGATGCCAAAGATCGTGCCGATGGAAACATTCGTGTCGATGTTGGAAGACCCGTCCAGCGGGTCGATCGCCAAAGCAAAGGCACCCCCTTCGTTCAGGGTAACGACGCTGTCCTGTTCTTCCGAGGCATAGTGTCGAACCTGACTGTTCGCCAATGCACTCATGAAAGCTTCGTCGGCAATGACGTCCAGAGCTTTTTGCGCATCGCCATCGGTGTTCATGCCGGCGGCGCCGCCAAGATTCTCATCAATTCCGCCGCGCGCGATACGATGCGACAAGGCCACGAACACCGAAGCCAAGCGATCCAGTAGGTCGCAAAGTTTGGGGTCGAGCCCGTCTGGCAACTGATTCAGCGTTTCCATTTTGGTATTCCTCCCAGAATGGAAATAACTTGCATGACTTCGAATTTTTATGGAATTTAAGAAATAGTAATCTGGATTAGGAAAAATCGAAGATGCGCACCGACGCCATGACGTTAAAGCAATTGCGGTCGTTGATATCTGTCGCGCGCACCGGTTCACTGACACAAACCGCACGATTCCTGAATCAGACACCTCCCACAATTCACAGTCAGATCAAGAACTTGGAGGTTGCCGCCGGTCAGGAGCTGGTGAGCCGGGCCACCGATGGAAGCGGGTTTTACCTGACTCGGGCCGGAGAGGCCCTACTGATTGCGGCGCACCGGATAGAGGCGAATTTGTCGCATGCTGAGCGGCAGTTGCAGGCTCTGTCCCAAGGCATGGCCGGGAATGTTGTCCTCGGAACGGTGTCCACTGCCAAATATTTTGCGCCCCGTCTGGTGCGGCTGCTTCAAGATGCCGTCCCTGATATTGATGTCGAACTGAGAGTCGCCAATCGCAGCGAAGTTATCGCCGCCATCGAAAGAGGCGAATACGATCTGGCGATCATGGGCCGTCCGCCGCGCAGCGCCATGAGCCGGGCGGTCCCATTGGGACCGCATCCGCACGGTATTGTCCTGCCTCCCGATCACCCATTGGCTGAGCAGGACGGCTTTGATCCCAACACCTTGCTGGCCGAGACCTTTCTAAGCCGCGAAGACGGCTCGGGCACACGCATCCTGATGGAACGGTTCATTGATCGGCTGGCAGAAAGTCACAGGCCAAAACGCGTGGTCATGTCGTCGAATGAAACGATCAAACAGGCCGTGATTGCCGGTTTGGGCGTCGGATTTCTGTCGCTGCACACGATCCATGACGAGCTTGCCCAAGGGCGACTGAAGCTGTTGCGCGGACAGGGCCTGCCGGTCATGCGTCACTGGTATCTGATGTACGGCAACGAGGAGGGCAGCGAACCCTCCAAGGCTGCGCGGCGCTGTGCAAAGGAGATTGAATCCCTGAACGGAACCTTCCTGCCTCAGATCAGCGCGTGAGTGCCGCGTAAAGCTGGGGCAGTCGTTCTGGCAGTCGCTCCACCCTCTCCAGGATCATGGCACTGTTCGGGCCAAATATGCGACGGACATAGGTATCGGCGCCGGGATCAAGCGTCAGGCAAAACGGTGTGACGCCGACGTGCTGCGCCTCTTCCACCGCACGGCGGGTGTCAGCACGCAGATATTGTGGATCGCGCACGTCGATGTCGGAGGGGGCCCCGTCGGTCAGCACCAGCATCAGCTTGCGGGTCGCTTTCACGTTCCGCATTTGCGCGGTCGCATGGCGGATCGCGGTGCCCATCCGTGTCGAGAGCCGACCCTCGGCCCCCATCAGGCGCGCCGTTGCCATTGCGTCCCACGGCTGATCGAAATCCTTGAAGCGTTCATAGTAGACCTGCGCGCGCCCGTCCGAGCAAAAGCCGTGAATGGCGAAGGCGTCGCCAACCCGGCTGATCGCCTCGGACAGTAGAACACAGGCCGATTTCGTCAGATCCATGACGGTGCTTTCGTCATCCACCGGATCATTGGTGGATTCCGAGAGGTCCAGCAACACCATAACCGCCGTATCGCGGGTCTTGCGCACCTGCCGCATCATCACGCGCGGGTCCGGCTGGCGTCCCATGCGAATATCAATGGCGGCGGCAATGGCGGCGGCGATGTCGATTTCGTCGCCATCCTCCAGCTTGCGGATACGTTGCACACCCTGTGGGCGCATGGCGTCCAAACGGTGCTTGAGCCGCTGCATCACGGGCCGGTGTTTGTTCAGGACAGCCGCCGCCTCGGCAGGATCACCCAGTTTGGGACGGCGTTCCAGTACCGTCGCCCAAGCGGGGCGCAACATCTGGATGGTGTGGTCAAACTCGTCATAAAGGACAGGGGGCGCGACGGGTGCCTTGCCCTCTTTCTCGTTGACGCTCTGGCCATCGTCGTCGAACAATTCCGCCGATTGCACCCAGATTTCCTGCGCGTCCTCGCCGGCGGTTTCGACCTCGACTTCGTTGACCATCTCGCTCACCGAGACATATTTGCGCAGCTGTGGCGGCGGTATGTAGCCCGTGTCAAATTCCAGCTCCTCGAACGCCCATAGCAACCGGTTGTCACAGCGATAGGGGCAGGACGGGTGATCCGCATAGGCCGAATAGGGGGTCGAACGCAGACGATCGGCAAGCTGTAGCCCCAAATCGCGGGCGGCGTCGATATCTGTCAGGTCGAGCGCCACGAACGCATTTTGAACCCACGCTGCCCGTTCGCTTTCGGCGGGGGCCTCAGTCAAAAGCAACGCGCGCGCAATGCGGTCGAATTCACCCGCGATACCAGTGCCGGTCTCGGTGTGGAACCGCGCCCACAGATCCCGCAGCCGGGGCAGACGCGCGATGGCCAGGGCCTCGGCGCGGGCGTCCTCGATCAATCCGATGCAGGTGGATTGCAGCGCGTTCAATCCTTCGCCCTGTATCGGTTTGCGCAGACAGGCCAGATGAGCCGCCAAATGCGCGGACTGTGCGCGGAACAGGTCCAGTGCCGGTTGGCCGTGCCAGTCATCCAGCGCGTCCGGCAGGTGCAGGCTGAAGCTTTCGTAATAGGGCCGCAGTCCGGTACGATCCTCGAAATCGCCTGCGGTGGGCGTGATCATGAAATCCCGGCCCCAAAGCGCACGCAGATACATCATGAGCCGCCGCTGCACGTCGACCAGAAGAGTGCCCTTGCGTTCGCGCTGGATGACGGCGCGCGTTTCCTCGCTGTCCAGCGAGAAGTAGCGCAGCAGTTCCTTATAGTCGGTGCGGTGGGCATCCACGCCCCAATCCGCCCAACGACGCAGCCCGCCCAGAGTGAGCACTTCGAGAAGCTCCGTCAGGTGATCCAACATGGGCCGGACAGCGCGCGGAGCGCGTGCCAAGAGATGTTCGATAAAGCGCAGGTATTGCAGGAACAACGTCGCATCGCCAAGGCGGCGGGCGGCAACGGGTGCGGTGTCGAGCAGTCGGGCAATGACGGTGCCCGAAGTGCGCGAGGCAAAGCCGAGGATCAGCGGCAGCAGTTCGGTCAGAACATCCTCGCCAAGATCATGCGCGAGGGCCGGAGCCGCCGCGATCCAGGCAAGGACCGGATCGTCCCCGCGGCCCAATCGTGCCAGTGCCGCCACGCCGCGCAGCCATGTCTCAAATGCTTTCGGCGACAGTTTGCGTCGCGCATCGGGCAGGGCGGCGAACAGTGCTTTTTTGACCGGCGCGGGAAGGCTGTCCCCGAGATCCGCATGACCTTCGGGGAGGGTTTCAGAACCAGGTTGAGACGGCAGCATCAAGTGCATCCCGCATGTCAGGGTCATCGGTGATCGAATGGACCAGCGCCATGGAACAGGCCGCCTTGGGTGCGATTCCACCTTTGATGAGGCGGCCCGCGTGGATCAGCATCCGGGTCGACACCCCTTCGTCCAGACCGTGCCCTTTGAGGTTGCGCGACCTTGCGCCGATCTCGACCAGCTTTTGTGCTGTGTCAGCGTCTACTCCGGCTTCATGCGCCACGATTTCGGCCTCGACGTCCGGTCCGGGCCAGGTGAAATCCATTGCGCCGAAGCGTTGCTTGGTGGATTGTTTGAGGTCCTTCATCAGCGACTGATAGCCGGGATTGTAGCTGATCACGATCAGGAAATCGTCGTGTGCCTTCAACAATTCACCCTTCTTTTCCAAAGGCAGAACCCGGCGGTCGTCCGTGAGTGGATGTATAGCAACCGTCGTGTCCTGCCGCGCCTCAACCACCTCATCCAGATAGCAGATCGCGCCATGACGGGCGGCAAAGGTCAGCGGCCCGTCCTGCCAGCGCGTGCCATTGGCATCCAGAAGATAGCGCCCGATCAGGTCCGAGGCGGTCATATCTTCGTTGCAAGCCACGGTGACCAAGGGGCGGCCCAGTTTCCAGGCCATGTATTCGACAAACCGGGTTTTGCCGCAGCCTGTCGGGCCCTTCAGCATCACCGGGATGCGGGCGTCCCAAGCCGCCGTGAACAGGGTGATCTCGTCCCCCGTCTCACGCCAGTAAGGCGCTTCGCTCACGCGAAAGTCTTCAAGTACGTCTTTCATGGCTGACTCCTCGCGACACGTCGACTGTTGTGCCCGGCCCGCATGATCGCGGGCCGGGCCTTGTTTCAAACCATTTTGCCGCGGTGAACGACCATGTTCGCGCCCTGGCTTTGGGTGAAATTGTCATAGCCCAAAAGGCGGACATGGTGTTTGGGATTGGCGGTGTGGCATTCTTCGATCTCGGCAAGGATTGCGTCGACATCGGTTTCACCAAACATCGGCAGCTTCCACATGTACCAGTAGTAGTCCATGGCGTTTTCCGGTTCGGTGTGTTCGATCGCCGGGTTCCAGCCGTTATCGACGATCCATTGGACCTGTGCCCGGATCTGGTCCTTGGTCATTTCCGGCAGGTAGGAAAATGTCTCCATCTTGCGGCTTGCAGGATCGGAAAGACGCGACGGGTAGTCTTGAATGGTGCTCATTGTCTTGGTCCTTTTCTCTGGGTTCGAGTGATCAGCGGTGCTGAACGTCAAGTTTGTCGACGGTATCGAACTCGAACTTGATCTCTTTCCAGGTCTCCATCGCGGCTTTCAGCTCGGGTGAATGTTTGGCGGCTGCGGTCAGGATTTCCTTGCCTTCCTTCTCAAGCTCACGGCCTTCGTTGCGGGCCTGAACACAGGCCTCAAGCGCCACGCGGTTGGCGGCCGCACCGGCGGCGTTGCCCCAAGGGTGGCCCAGCGTGCCGCCGCCGAACTGTAGAACCGAGTCGTTGCCAAAGATCGAAACCAGCGCCGGCATATGCCAGACGTGGATGCCACCCGACGCCACGGGGAAGACCCCGGGCATGGCCCCCCAGTCCTGATCGAAAAACACGCCCATAGAGCGGTCTTCCGGGATGAATTTGTCGCGCATCAGGTTGATCCAGCCCAGGGTTGCGTTGCGGTCGCCTTCCAGCTTGCCCACAACGGTGCCCGAATGCAGGTGATCGCCACCCAGCAGGCGCAGAAGCTTGGCCAGCACACGGAAGTTGATGCCGTGGTTCGGGTTGCGATCCATCACGGCGTGCATGGCGCGGTGGACGTGCAACAACATGCCATTGTCACGGCACCATTTCGAGAGCGAGTTGTGCGCTGCCCAGCCCATGGTCAGGTAATCCGACATGATGATCGGAGAGCCAAGCTCCTTGGCAAACTCGGCGCGCTTGAACATCTCTTCCACCGTGCCGGAGGTGACGTTCAGATAGTGCCCCTTGCGCTCACCGGTCTCGGCCTGGGCCTTTTCAATCGCTTCCTGACAGAACAGGAAGCGGTCACGCCAGCGCATGAACGGCTGTGAGTTGACGTTTTCGTCGTCCTTGGAGAAATCCAGACCACCGCGCAGCACTTCATAGACCGCGCGGCCGTAGTTCTTGGCCGACAGGCCCAGCTTTGGTTTGATGGTGCAGCCCAGCAGCGGACGGCCATATTTGTCCATCTTGTCACGCTCGACCTGAATGCCATGCGGCGGGCCGAAACAGGTTTTCACGAACCAGATCGGGAAACGCACGTCTTCGAGCCGCAAGCTGCGCACGGCCTTGAAGCCAAAGACGTTGCCAACGATCGATGTGAAGACGTTGACGACCGAACCTTCCTCGAACAGGTCGGCGGGATAGGCAATGAAAGCATAGAACGCGTCATCCTGTCCCGGCACGTCCTCGATGCGGTAGGCGCGCCCCTTGTAGTGGTCGAGGTCGGTCAAGAGGTCGGTCCAGACGGTCGTCCATGTTCCCGTCGAGCTTTCGGCGGCGACGGCGGCCGCGGCTTCTTCGCGCGGGACGCCGTCTTGCGGGATGACTTTGAAGACAGCAAGGATATCGGTTTCCTTGACCGAATATTCCGGTTCCCAGTACGTGGACCTGTAGTCCTTCACCCCGGCGTCATATTTTTTCTTGGTTGCTTGCATGTTCATGTCTTTTGATCTCTTCCCGATGGCTATTGCTTTGAGGAAGGGAACCACATCCTATGAATATAAAAAAATGAATTGTTTTTATCCTCAGAATAAGCAATCGTCTATTCATGAGATACTCGCTTAGACAAATGCAGATTTTTCGGGAGGTTGCGGCGCATCTGTCTTATACGCGCGCCGCTGAAGCCCTCAACCTGACCCAGCCCGCAACATTCGCGCAGGTCCGCCAGCTTGAAGACCATCTTGGCCAGAAACTTATCGACCGTCTGGGGAAGTCTCTGTCACTCACTCAAGCCGGTGAGATCGTCCTCAAATCCGCGCAGCGTTTGATCGAGGAAACCGAGAATCTGGACATGGCTTTGGCCGAGTTGCAGGGCTTGGCCAAAGGGCGGCTGCGCCTTGCCGTCGTGTCGACCGCCAAATACGATATTCCTGCCCATATCGGTGCCTATAACACCGAGTTTCCCGGAATAGAGATCGCCTTGACTGTCGGAAATCGGGAGGAACTGCTGTCCCGTTTCGCAAGTAACGCCGACGATCTCTATATTCTGGGCACTCCGCCACAAGACATGGACGCGGTGGTTGAGCGGTACTCCGAAAACCCCCTGGTCGTGATCGCGCCACCGGATCATCCTCTGGCGGCGCGATCAGAGCTGACAATGCGCGATCTGGCCAACTACCCGTTTTTGATGCGCGAAAGTGGTTCGGGTACGCGGCTTGCGGCCGAGCGGAGCTTTGAGGCTGCGGGTGCCGCGCCAAATGTTCGCATGGAACTCGGGGCGAATGAATCGGTCAAACAAGGTGTCATTGCGGGTCTGGGCCTCGCGGTCCTCAGCCGTGGGACTGTAGCATTGGAGCTTCGGCACGGCTACTTGGTGGAGCTGGCCGTGGAACCCTTCCCGATCATACGCCATTGGCACGTGGTCTGGCGGAAGGAAAAAAAGCTCTCTTTGGCGGCGGAGGCCTTTGTCGAGAGGCTGTTTGCACGCGGTGCCGCGTGATCCCTGTCACATAGGCCGTAGGATACGGTCATATTTTTACGGCAATATCTTCCATGGACATTTTATGCCGGCTTCGGCCCGCGGCAGCCCAGGCTCCCTCAAGGTTGGGGATCAGGGTTGGCGATCTGTTATCGCGTTCGGTGAATGCTAAGTCCGGTTTAAATTGTTTGGTTGCTTGGGTGAATAGTAGCCACATGTGAGGCATTTTCGCCCAATTATTAGTCGACTGAATAATTTATTTACAAGCAACCGTAATTTTTACTTGTCTGAATCAGTTTGCTTAGAGATCGTTGTTATACGAACAAAAACACAGCCAGTCTCAATTGGCCAAGTGATGTACATATCCAACAGGAGCGCACTATGAAGAAGGACATCGTTTCCCAATCTTCCCTATCCCGCCGTTCGCTGCTGCGCGGTGCTGCCGGGGCTGGGCTATTGCTGTCAGCGCCCGGCCTCATCGGTCGCGCGCATGCACAGTCCGGCGACGCTATTCGCCTCGGAGCCCCGTTCCACCGCACCGGCATCGGTGCCTCTTATGGGCGCTGGTATGAACGCACAGCAAACGCCGCCCTTCAATTGATCAACGAACAGGGTGGCATCAACGGTATGCCGGTCGAAATGATCGTTGAGGATGATGGCACCGACCCGAAACGTGGCGTGGAGGTGATGGAGAAATTCGCGACCGAACACAAAGTCGACGCTGTTTTCGGTCACCTCTATTCCCACGTCGTCGCCGCCACAGCGCCGCGCGCGGGCGAATTGAAAATGCCGTATTTCCTCTGCTCTGAGGCGCACACTCTCGCGTCCGGCGCGTTCAGCCGCTATTGTTTTCAACCCTCGATTACCGATGTGAAAAGCCAAGTCGTCTCGATGGCGCCGTGGATTTCCAACAATCTGGGCAAGAAAATCACCCTGATCTACCCGGATTTCAACTTTGGCTATGATCACCGCGACAACATGACTGCCGCGATTGAAGCGCAGGGTGGCGAAGTTGTGGCATCGATCGCGATTCCGCCGACCGAGACCTCCTTTACCCGCTACATGCCGAAAATTCCGTTTAACACCGAAGCGATCTATCACGTGATGGTGGGCCCGGCTGTTCTGACCTTTGTGAAAGAACTGGGCGAGCATCTTGGTAAAAACCGCCCGGAAATCTTCGGCTTTATCGACAGTCTCGAAGGTGTGGATATGAATATTCCACAGCTTGAGTACCTCGAAGGCACCTACTTCTGGGAAGCCATGCCGCGCTATGCACAGGCAAATCAAACCGAGTTTGACAAGTTCTTCCGTGAAAAAGTTGGCGTGGATTCCAATGGTGCCTCGCTTGACGATCCGAAAGACATCGCGACCTACGCGCATATGTTCTCCGTCTGGGAGACCTTGTTTGCGATGAAGGCGGCGATGGAAAAGGCCGACTACAAAGGCCCGGATCAAAAGATCGACTTCTTGGAGGCGATGGAATCCATCACCGGCTTCGAAGAATCGAACGAGTTCCCGCAGGGTGACAAGCTGTTCAACGGCAAAACGCACCAGTCCTTCGGGCATCAGAACATCTCCAAAGTCACGGATGGCAAACTCGACGTGGTGTATCGCACCACGATCGAAGAAACGCTCTACCCGGACGAGACCGACTACACGCAGATGTCATTCTGATCTCATCTCTCTGCGAAGGCTGATTCATGACGGCCTTCGCCCCTTAAACTTCAAAAAAATCGGACGGGTTTGCTTTCATCGGCAGGAACGAACCGATTGGAGTACGCACAATGGACATCGCTCCATATCTCTTGCTCGCCACATTGGAAGGGCTGGTTCAGGCTTCCGTTTTGATGCTGACGGCGCTTGGTCTTTCGCTGGTGTTTGGCGTGATGCGCGTTGTGAACGTCGCGCACGGCGAATTCTTCATGGTCGGTGCGCTGATCGCCTGGGCCTGTGGGGTCTATATCCCGGGCCCGCCTGCCGTTGGCTTTGTCATCGGCTTGGTGGTCGCGCCGCTGTTCGTTGGGGGGCTTGCCTGGTTTGCCGACTGGGCCGTTCTCAAACGTATCAATTACAACCCCGAGGGCACCATCGTCTCGACGATCGGGATGCTCTATATCATCCAACAATTCGCGCTTTTGACCTTTGGTCCCGATGCGCGCGCCGTCGATGCGCCGTTCTACTACACGATCCGCACGCCTTGGTTTGGGTATTCGAGTTACAAGCTCTTTATCATTGTGATCGCCTTGGCGCTTGTCGCCGGTCTGTGGTTCATGCTGCGCCGCTCCAAAGTCGGTTTGCTGATGCGGGCCACCCAGTTTGACAAAGAAACTGCACAGAATTTTGGCATTCCCGTGGACAAGGTCTACTCCGCTGTCTTCGCCATTGGTGCCATGCTGGCCGCCATCGGGGGGGTGCTCGTGGTTCCGAACCAACAGGCGCATTACCTGATGGGCACCGATCCGCTGCTTCTGTCTTTTGTGGTCGTCATCGTCGGTGGTCTGGGCTCGATTCCGGGCACCATTGCCGCCGCCGTTCTCATCGGCCTCTCCGATGGTTTGCTCTCTGTGTTCTTCTCGCCAACACTGGCCAAAATCGTATCGACACTGCTCGTTGCCATCGTTCTGGTGTTCAAACCGCAGGGCCTGTTCTCCGGAAAAGGAGCGCGCGCATGAGCCTGCACTCCACAGAAATTTCCTCTGTCAAGGCCGCGAAAGCGGCTGAGGCGGAGAAAGGGAAGGATCGCTTCATGATCATCCACAATGGCAGGTTATTTGCCCTGTCTCTCGCCACACTGTCCGTGCTCTTTGTGTTGCAATTTGCCTTGAGTGACTATCTGGTTCTCGCTTTGACCCGTATTTTGATCATGTCGATCTTCGCCATGGGTTATAATATGTTGATGGGCTACACGGGTCTCCTGAGCCTCGGACATGCGATGTTCTTTGGCTTTGGGCTCTATGCGGCCGGGTTGTCGAGCTACTATTTCGGCACATCCCTACCCGTGTCCTTTGTCATCGCGATTGCCACCTCTTTGGTGTTCTCCTTCATCATCGGGCTTTTGGCGCTGCGCACCGAGGGCGTGTCCTTTATGATCGTCACCTTGATGTTCGCCCAGGCGGCCTATTTGGCGACGCTCTATTTCTCGAAAATCACTGGCGGCGATCAGGGCCTGACCCTGCCGACCGACGCGCGTTCCTTCTCCTTGCTCGGGGCCAATTTTGACATGACCTCGGATGTGGTGCGTTTCAATCTGGCGTTCGGTATCTTTGCCGTAGTGCTGATTTTCTTTTTCTTCGTCACCCAAGGCCCACTTGGCCGCCTGTTCACTGCCGTGCGCGAAAACGAACCGCGCACCCAGATGTTGGGCTTTGACACCTACCGCGTGCGCCTTGCGGCCTTCACCCTGTCGGGCACCGTTTGTGGCCTTGCTGGCGCACTCTACGCCCTGATGTTTGGCTATATTGGCTCGGCCTTTGCGGGGTTTCACTACTCGATCGAGGCGCTTTTGTTCACCCTCGTCGGTGGTCCCGGCACGCTTTTGGGTCCGCTTTTGGGCACCGGCATCATGACCATGCTCATCGACCGTCTGAGCGGCATCACCACCGCCTATCTGATCATCATCGGGATCATCCTCATCGTTGTGAACATGTGGTTCCCCAAAGGCATTCTTGGCACCATTCGTGAAAGGTGGGTCCCATGGCTGAAGTAACTCTTCTTGAAACGCGAGGTCTTGCGCGCCATTTCGACGGGCTCAAAGCGGTGGATGGGGTGGATTTCACCCTCAACGTCGGAGAAATCCGCGCCATCATCGGGCCGAACGGGGCGGGCAAATCCACTTTCGTGAGCCTGCTCTCCGGGCGCATCCCCCCCTCTGCAGGTCAGGTGTTCTTTGACGGCAAAGATGTCACCAATCTTCCGGCGTTCAAACGCGTGCGCCTCGGCATCGCCTATACGTTTCAGATCACCAACATCTACCCCAGTCTGACCGTGTTGGAAAACATCGAAATCGCGGTTCAAAACCGGCTTAAACCGTCGCTGTTTGGTGGTGCGAGCGAAGCGCAAATTCAGTCCGAGGCGGCCCTCGCCGCACAGGCTGTCGGGCTTGGCGACCGGATCGGGGACACGGCGGGCAACCTCGCCTATGGTCACCAGCGTCTGCTGGAAGTGGCGATGGGGCTTGGTCTTGAACCGAAGTTATTGATCCTCGATGAACCCACACAGGGCCTCTCGGATGCCGAAATCAAGAACTTTATCGAGGTGGTGAAACGGGTCAACGAAGCCGCCACCGTGTTGATTATCGAACACAATATGGACGTGGTTTTGGCGTTGGCCGACCGAATTACCGTGCTCGAACGCGGTCGTCTTTTGGCCGAAGGCACGCCGGATGAAATCGTCGAAAACGTCGCCGTGCAGGCCGCCTATTTGGGAGAACCGGCATGAGTATGATGTCTGTTAAAGGCTTTGACGCCTTCTATGGTCGCAGTCAGGCGCTGCGCAATTTTTCGATTGAGTTGAAAAGTGGCGAGGTGCTTTGCCTTTTGGGGCGCAATGGCGCGGGCAAAACCACAGCGCTGAAAACCATCATGGGCACGGTGCGCCCGGCGGCGGGTACGCTGATGCTCGACGGCAAGGATTTGACCGGCGTGCCAGCCAAGGACATTCCCCGCGCGGGCATCGGCTATGTGCCGCAGGGACGGCGGTTGTTCACCGAGTTGACGGTTTGGGAAAACCTCGAAATCGGTCTGTGGACCCGCAACACCGACGTCAGCGCGCTCGATCATGCGTTGGAACTTTTCCCGGTGCTCAAAGAGCGGATGACTCAGCGCTCCGGCACTTTGTCGGGCGGCGAACAGACCATGTTGGCCATGGCGCGCGCCATGTGCATCAATCCCTCGGTGATCATGCTTGATGAGCCGACCGAAGGCCTGATGCCCTCTGCCATTGCCGGGATCCGCGATGCGGTGATCAGGCTGCGTGACGAAGGTGTCGCCGTGCTTTTGGTAGAACAGCGTGTCGACGCCGTTCTTTCCATCGCCAATCGCGTCGCCTTTATGGACCATGGCGAAATCAAAGCCGAATTCGATATCGAAGAGGTGCGCGCCAACCCGGAGCTTCTCCACCACTATGTGGGGGTCGGTCGCTAGGCCGTCCTCCCTCCGTCCTCCAAACGGGAGCAAAATATGAACCAGTTTAGCCCTGCCGACCTGTCCCCGGATCGCGAACTTATGTCGGAACCGATCCGCTCTACATATGACTTTATCGTCTTTGGCGGCGGCACCGCCGGCAGCGTGGTCGCGCGTCGTCTGGCCGAGATCCAAGCGTCTCGGTCTTGTTGCTTGAAGCGGGCGGTTCTGGCCTGTCAGGCCTTTGACGACGCCTCCCTCGATAAGGTTGCTGCCAAAGCCCACGACACCGATTTCGGTCTCGCGGCCTCGATCTGGACCCGTGACATTTCCACCGCGCATAAGCTGGCGAAAAAGGTCAAAGCGGGCTCCGTTTGGATCAACCAACACAACTTTTACGATCCGGCCTTGCCGTTCGGCGATTACAAACAATCCGGTTGGGGACGTGAGCAAGGCTCTGAAGCCATCCGCACGTTCACCGAAGTGAAAGCCGTCTGCGCCGCGCTTTAAGCCGGCCTAAGGTCAGGGCGTTAGATTCCCCTCGGATCGCTCTGGCTTTCCTTTGTTTCAATAGGATGAGAGCCATGACCCTTTTGCACCTTCGTGGGTCACAGAACACAGCCCCCGTGTCGTTTGACCGCTGGTTTTTACGCGCCATGACCCGCGCCATAACCGCCGTCTTGACCGCGTTTCTCTGCGCCATGCCTGTCGTGGCCATGCCTGTCGCCGCCATGGCCCATGAGGCGGCGGGTGGGTTCATCCTGTTGATGCCAACGGAGATTTATATCTTCGGCGCGGGTCTTGCGGTTTTGGCCAGTTTCCTGATCCTCGCAATCGTCCCCGCCGCCCGGTTTCATCGCCTGTTTGCCTTAGAGGGCCGCGCGATCTCAACCGCTCCACGCCGCATCCCGACTGCGCCGCTGTCGCTCCTATCGCTCGGCTTTACCCTGTTTTTGCTCTATGCCGCACTGGCGGGATCGGATGATCCGCTGACCAATCCGATCACCCTCGGGGTGTGGACCTTGGGATGGATCGTCCTGTCTGTGGCGACGGTCGTGTTTGGCACTCTTTGGCCTTGGCTCAATCCATGGACCGGCCTGTTGCAGGTTTTGGGGCTTGGCAAACGGCCCATTTTGACCCTGCCCAAACAAATCGGATTTG
Source organism: Celeribacter baekdonensis (assembly GCF_900102315.1). Classification (GTDB taxonomy): domain Bacteria; phylum Pseudomonadota; class Alphaproteobacteria; order Rhodobacterales; family Rhodobacteraceae; genus Celeribacter; species Celeribacter baekdonensis. Next base: position 30,536 of record NZ_FNBL01000010.1, on the reverse strand, counting down.
GCGTCGCCCTGGTGCAGATGTTCTATCTGGTTTGGATTGATCTGATCTCGCTTTATGCCACCGATCCAGAGGCCTTGTTCGTGCATGTGTTGTGGTTTTTGGTGCTCAATGGCTTTGGCATGATCCTGTTTGGCACAGCGGAATGGACACGGCGCGCGGAGCCTTTGCATGTGCTTTTTGCCCTGCTCGCGATCCTCTCGCCCTTCTGCACTCAAGGCGGTAAGTTGCGTTTGGTGTTCCCAGGTGCGCGCGTGTTGCGTGACGCACCGCTCTCATTGAGTGCCAGCGCCTTTGTCATTTTTATGCTGGCCTCCGGCACGTTCGATGGGGTGTCATCCACGTTTAAATGGTTGCAGCTTTTGGGCGTGAACCCGCTTGATTTTCATGGCCGCTCTAGCGTGATGTGGCCCAACTCTTTGGGACTGGTCGGGGCCTTTGTCTTGGTCGCTTTGGTGTTTTGCAGTGCGATTTGGCTGGGCGGTTGCATAGCCCAAAGCACCGTGTCCTTTGCCGAGCTCGCCGGGCGCTGTGTCTATACATTGGTGCCGATCTATGTGGCCTATATGCTGTCGCATTTTGCCACCCGCCTGATCATGGATGCGCAATATCTGTGGATTGTGCTCTCTGATCCTTTGCACAAGGGCTGGGATATTTTCGGCACCGCCCACGGCCATCCGAGCCAATCCATGTTCAACACCGAATCGGGTATTCATCTGATCTGGGCGTTTCAGACCGGGGTGATCACGCTTGGTCATATCGTCGCCGTGTTCATGGCTCATGCCGTCGCCTTGGACACTCATCGCCGCCCGCGCGATGCGGTTTTGGGCCAGGTGCCGTTGGCGCTTTTGATGGTCGGATATACTTCGCTCGGGCTGTGGCTGCTTGCCGCGCCGCGTCTGTGAGGGGGGGGAGAAGTCATGCTCTGTCTTCCGCCGGAGGATTTTTGGGGTTTCTCGCGCAAGCCTGTGAAATTTCTGCATTTCGCGTTTGAAAATGCTTTCGTGATCCGCTTTTATTTGTTAGCATACTAACAAATAATACCATCCACAAATCGCACAAGGATTCCAAAAATGGATGAGATCGAACATATCGACATTGCCGTCATCGGTGCAGGTCTTGGGGGCGCCGCTGCCGCTGCACTTTTGTTGAACGCAGGCTTTTCTGTGCATACGTTTGAACAGGCCCCCGAGTTCAGCCGTCTGGGCGCGGGTATTCATGTTGGCCCGAACGTGATGAAGATTTTCCGCGAAATCGGCCTTGAACAGCGCCTGTCTGAGATCGGATCGCATCCGGATTTCTGGTTCTCGCGTGATGGCAACACCGGCGAATACCTGTCCAAAATCCCGCTCGGCGAGTATGGCCGCAAAGAATACGGCGCCTCCTATATCACCATCCACCGAGGTGATTTGCACGCCGAACAGATCAACATTCTGCCCAAGGATAAAATCCATTTTGACCACCGTCTGACCGGGATCGAAGAGCGTGACACGGATGTGCTTTTGACCTTTGCCAATGGCAACCGGATCGCCGCCAAAATCGTTGTTGGCGCAGATGGCATCAATTCGATGATCCGCGAGACGCTTTTGGGCGTTGAAAAACCGCGCTATTCCGGTTGGATCGGCCACCGCGCGCTGGTCAATATGGACAAGCTGAAATCGACCGGGATCGACTTTGAGCCCTGTGTGAAATGGTGGTGGGAAGCCTCGCGCCACATCATGGCCTATGCTACCAAGGGCGATGGGTCCGAATATTATTATGTCACCGGCGTGCCTGCCGACACATGGGATCACGACACCAGTTTTGTTGACAGTTCGCGCGCAGAGATGGAAGCGATCTTTGGCGGCTCGCATCCGATGGTGCAGGCGCTGATCGACGCGACGGAAGAGGTCACCAAATGGCCGTTCTGGAACCGAGATCCGATGAATCTTTGGAGCCAGGGCCGTCTTGTGATGTTGGGCGATGCCTGCCACCCGATGCGCCCGCATATGGCGCAAGGGGCCTGTATGGCCATCGAAGATGCCGCCGTTTTGACCCGGGCTTTGTCGATCACGGGGCTGACAGATTACACCAGCGCGTTTAAAACCTACGAGAGCACGCGCATCGAACGCGCCACCAAAGTGCAAAGGATCTCCAACGCCAACACATGGCTGAAACAGCCCGAAGACCCGGCCTGGGTCTATGGCTATGATCCGATGACGGCGGAACTGAGCTGACATAAGCGGCCCCGGAAACGGGGCTGCTTTTATGTGGGCCAGTGAGTTAAGTCAGAGGATTAAAGCTTAGGCCGCCGCATTTGAAACACCGTTTCAATCGCGGCGAAATCCTGATAGCCAAGCCTGCTCAGAGGGGCGTAGGACAAGACGTCAAAGCGGCCGTCTTTGGTCAGGCAATCGTCGCGCAAATGGATGGCCTCGACCCGCGCGAGGATCATCAGATTTCCCTCACCCTCAAGATCAATCGCCCGTGTCAGGCGGCACTCCATTGACGCAGGGGCGTGGGCGAGCCTTGGGCAATCTATGGTCTCACATTCCGCCATCGGCAATCCCAGCGCCTCAAATTCGCTTTGATCCGCCGCATAGGGCGCGGAGGAGGCATTCAACGCGTCGCGGTCCGCAAGCCCGGCAATGTTGATGCAAAATACGCCCGTTTCCAGAATATGACTGTAGCTGTCCTTGCCCTTGTCCCGATCCGGCTTGCCGCCAATGGATGAGACAATCACCTGCGGCGGCGTATAGGCCACGGCGTTGAAAAACGAATAGGGTGCAAGGTTGGTTGCGCCCGTGCTGCCGCGTGTGGATATCCATGCAATCGGGCGGGGGGACACAATGGCAGAAAACGGATCACGCGGCAGACCGGAGCCATCTCTTGTCAGGTAGAACATTACTTTACTCCTGTGTCGAAGATATTCAGGGAATTATCCCGTGCTCGGCACCTATGCGATAGGGGCGAAACTGCACAGCCTAGTCGGCTCAGGCCCCTGCGCGTTCGGTCGGTGGAGCGGCGGGAGCAACTCCGGTCAGGGGCTTTGGTCGAGCAGAGCCCGACCAAAGTCTTTTCAGGGTATAAAGTTGTATCGCTTACTGGGTCGGTTCCCCGGCGGACAGCAGGCCCGCTGAGATACCGACGCTTCCCAAAATCACCTTGGCCGGCGCACTGGGGCAGCTCCAATTTGAGGCGTCGTTCACATCGCCTTCGCCCGAATAATGCGCCTGTGCCGGATAGGGACACAGGGGCATCGAGCGGGTGACATCCCCGGCCTCAGTCAGCTTTTCAGCGGCGATGGTTGCAGGGGCCACGTCGTTTTCCACCCAGTTCTCAAGGGCTGCCAGCGTGTTGAAGCTGTCGGGGCCCGTCCCGCCGGAACAGTGACCCATTTCCGGCACCATAAAGAGGCGCGCGCTTTGCGAGAGTGCGTCATAGCCGCCTTTGCGGCGGGCAAGATCATCCACGAACCGAACGGTGCGGAACGGGCTGAGCGCATGATCGCCCCAACCGTGGTAGAGGATCATCTTTTTGCCCTGATCGAAAAAGGCTTCTGTCTCATCAAGGCCGGAACCGTTGCCATCCTGTGTCATCTTGATGAAATATGCGAGGGCATCGGACGGGATGGTGCCGTCGGCATCAATGCCAAAATCGCGCACATTGTAATCGGGGTCCTGCATCACAAGATACTGGATGATGTGGTCGGAAAACGCCCATTCGATCGGCGCAGGCGGGTTGCCGTCATTGCCCCAAGGCTCCGCCGCCGTGATGTCGTCAGCCGCAACACTTCCGCCTTGGAACAGGCTGAAGCCGCCGTCAAAGAGGACCGGGGCATAGCCGGGATAGACCAGACGGCCATCGTCGGTATGAAGCGCTGTGAAATAAGCGCGAAGTGCTGCGGCCTGCGGTTTCGTCAGACAATTGTCACTGTCCGCGCCATCGCAAATCAGGCTTTCCGGCGCAAAGGAACACGCCGCCGGATTTTGGATCATACCGTCTGTCACCCCGTCGACCGCATCACATGATGCCATGACTGCGTTCTGGATTGCGGGCAGTGTGTTGGGGAGGATCTGGGCATCGTCGGTGAGAAGCTGATTGATCTGGAAATGCTGGATTTTCAGCATGGATGAGATATCCATGAAAGCCGCGCCAGAGATGACCCCATCGAAGTCGTCGGGATACCGGGAGGCGGCAACTTGTGCCATACGACCACCTGTCGAGCATCCGCTCAAATAGGAATAGCCGGGGCTCTCGCCATAAACCGCTTGGGCAAAAGCTTTGGCCGTGTTGGTCACAACATGTGAGGCACGGTAGTAGTAATCGGCGATGGCAGGCGCATTCGGACTGCCGTCTTCGGTCAGGGCAAAGCTTGCGTCAAGACCGCTTTCGACAGTATGGCCAAGATCGGTCATGGCGGTGACATAGCCAGAGTCATTGGCGTAGGCCACATCAACCGTGTTGGCCGAAGCTTTGACAGTGCCCGCGAGGCCGCCGTTGCCCAGCATCAAAAATCGGTTATTCCATTTTTGCGGCAGGCGAATCTGAAATTTTGCAAGCCCTTCGCCGATGTCATTGCCTCTGGTAACGACCGTACCGTCAACCAGACAGGCAGGGGTTCCCGAGGCTGTCGCAGTTGCCTCGGTGACCGTCACCCCGTCAATATCGTAGGATTGTAGGGCTGATACCGAACATTCAAAGGCAAATGCGCCTGTTGCTGCGCATAACTGCGCCGTTATGAGTCCTGTGATAAGGACACCTTTAGTGTGCATGTTTTTCATCTCCATGTTGGGAAGGGAGCGCGCAAGATGGCGCGGTATGGCCCGTTTCGGGTCCGATTGGGGCCACCCTTCTTGTGGGATGTGCCCGGTCTTCAGGCTGGCTGAGAGACGATTTATAAGTGGTTCAGCCAAGTTAGAATGTCGGCCGTGTCGGTGACATCGGCGTATTTCTGATCCATGTCGTAGAGGTTGGCCTCATGCGGTGCCTTGGCGCGATCCGCGCAGCAATCGTGCGGCACGAGCACATTATAGCCCGCCTGCACCGCATCGACGACAGTCGCGCGCACACAACCTGATGTGGTCGCTCCAGTCACCACAACCGTGTCCACACCCGCGCCGGTCAACAGCGCATTCAGCGTTGAGCCGAAAAACGATGAGGCGCCTTTCTTGGTGACAATCGCATCCTCGGGCTGAATGCCTGTGGCGGCGTCGATTTCCACCAACCGTGTGCCTTCGATCAGTGCGCGCATGCCAGTGGCCTTTTTCAACCATGGGAGCTTGTCCAACTCGCCGGGGTGATAGGCGATGGTGGTGAAAATCACCGGATATCCCTTGGTGCGCGCCAGATCGCAAATCTCTTTGGTCTTGGCCATCTGGGCGGTGGCATCCGAGGCCGTCGGGTATTGCACATCCGTGAACCCGTAGGAGAAATCCACCACGATGATGCCTGGGCGTATCCCGCGCGGAACCGACGCGCCAAAGCCTGCGGCCTTATAGGTGTCTTGCTGCGACATGGACGTCAGTCCTTTGTGTGAAAGGGTGTTGTGAGGTTCGGGCGGTCTCTGGAAGGGGGGGAACCGAGGCCGCCCTGGGGAGTGCGAGAGGCAGAAAACCCCTCAGTTGCGCTCCATCTGAATCTCTTTGACCACGATGTCGCCGTCGATCACGACCGGTTCGTCATCCAAGAACAAAGAGCAATTGCGCATCGGGATGTCGAGATGACAGGCGGTGTCATTCGGCCCGCCCAGCTCGTTGTTTGGACCCGTCGAGAACATCACGTTGCCGTAGAAACTGCGCGGTTCCATACCCATACCGCCCGGGAAAGCCCCCGGCACCATGTTGTGCCATTTGGCGTTGGGGTTCATGCCCCAGCCGACATGGCTCATGCCAAGCCCACGTTTGTCGCCAAAGGCATCCATGTAGGATTTGACCAATTCGGCATCCAAGCCGCCACGCATATCCGTGATCCAGCCCTTTTTGATCGTGTAGGTGATCGGCGAGCTGACATACATATTCTGCGGCAAAAGCACGTCACCTGGGGCCACGACGATCGTCCCGTCTACCCCGTCATCATCGCCGCCAGTGAACACAAAACCCGATGGCCAGTGATCCCAACGCCCCGGTTCATCGGTGCAGGCGTATTCGGTGACCGCCGGGTAGGTGTTGAGTTTGTAGGTCACATCGGTGCCATGCCGTGATGTGATGCGCATGACCTTGGCCTTCGAGAGCATCTCTCCGGCGATGGTCACTTTCTCTTTGATTTCCTGCGTCGGCAACATCCGCGCCAAAAGTTCGGGTGGCTCGACTGCGGTCAAAATCCGGGTGCCAGCCGCCTGAATCGCGAATTGTTCCGGCGAGAACAACAAAAAGATACAGTCGATCAACATATCGCAATTTTTGAGCGCTTCGACTGCATCGGGCAGGGCGGCCAGCCCGGTTTGACCCACGGCCCATTCCCCGATGATCGGTGGTGCGGGCAGGCGCATGTGATACATGCTCGCGCCAAGCATCCGCCCGGCGGCCATAAACGCATCGGCATAATCAAGCCGCTCATTGCCTTGGGTCAGTACGATGAGGCGCTCATCGCTTTGCACGCCCGACATCTTGAGCTGATGCAGGCAGATTTCTGTGAAACTGGCGTGATCCATATCTGTCGTCCCTGTCCTGTCTGTTTATGTGATCGGCCTCAGGCCGTGAAATCCATGGTGGCGGCAAGGAAGCCTTCAAGGTTGTCCCAAGGGATCATGTGTCCCGCGCCCTCGACCCTGCGCACCTCCATCGACGGCAGGAGCGCTTTGAGTTCCGCCTCATCCTCGTCTTGGATGACCGGCGCATTGCCCGCGATCACAAGCCGGGTGGGGATTGTGAGTTTCGGCACATCGGCGTGAATGTCGTCGGTATGAAACCCGTCATAGGCGGTGCGGATCGCGCCCCAATGACAGGTGTGCAGCCATTCGGCCCGCAGCGCGAGTTGGTCGTCGCTCCATGTCGGGCAATAGGCGCGCATGTCCTCTTTGGTGCACCCCTTCACTGCCATTTTGATCGAATTGCCATACCAGGCCCAAGGCGAAGGGTAGGCGCGGCGGTTTGGGCCGGACACGGGCGGATCCAGAAGGATCGCACCTTTGAACGCATCGGTGACGGTGGCCGCCGCACGGATCGCGGTGCGCGCGCCCATCGAATGGCCCATGACGATGGGTTGATCCAAGATCTCGGCCAGGGCCAACGCATCCGCCGCCATGGCGTCGAGCGTATAATCCAGATCGCCGGTCTCACTGAGACCTCGCCCGCGCACATCAAGAACATGGACATCAAACGCCGCCGCGAGGCGTTCGGCCACAAACCCCCATGTCAGCGCCGGAGAGGTGATCCCCGGGATGAGCAAAAGCGTCGGACCCGAGCCCTCATAGCGGACCAAATGATGACGAATGCCATTGGCGTGAACGTTATATCCGTATCCCATCTCAACTCTCCTCAATACGCGCCGGACAAAAGCGTCCCGCCACCCGGCACACGCGTGTCGAGGTTCAACTCTTTGAGCATTTGCCATGTCGTGGCGATGGCGGCAGTCAAAACCGGTTTGCCGGTGATCGCCTCGGCCATGGAAACGGCCGGCAGTGACGGCATTTGTACGCAAGCCGACAGCACCACGGCGTCCACATCGTCGGTTTTCAACCGCTTGACGATCTCCGGCAGGTTCATCGGATCATGCGCCGCAACAGCCAAATTGTCCTGGATTTCAAGCGCGATGTAATCGCTGACCTCGATGCCTTCGTTGCGGATATACTCCACCACCATTTCGGTCAGCGGCAACATGTAGGGCGCGACAAGGGCAATGCGTTTTGCGCCGAGCGCCCGGATGCCTTCGATCAGCGCCCCTGCCGAGGTCACGACCGGGGCGGGGGCGTCATTGTCGGCGGCAAGCTGTGCCAGACGCGGGCCTGACACGCAGTGGTAGCCTTTGCCCATGGACATGATCGCCACGAGACAGGCGTAGCCCATCACGTCGACCTTGGCATCGGACAGTTCAAGTGCGCAGCGGTCGCTGTCCGCGTCCATTTTCGCGAGTTCTTCCTTGGTCACATGCTTCATGCGCATCCTTGAAGAGTGAAAGGTGAACCGCTCCGGCGCAATGGCTTCGCGGGCTTTCAACAGGGCTGGAATTTCCGTTTCCATGGTGACGTTTGAACTGGGTACGATTTGCCCGATACGAAAGCTTTTCAATTGCGTGTCTCCGCTGTGATGTTAGGAGCACGTTAAATTAATCATATGTATAATAACAAGTCTAAATATTGAGCAGAAATAGGACTTATTCTGCTGTGGGTTAGCTTTGGATCAGGGGGCCGCGCGCATGCCTGCGGACAGGAATGTCACCAGTTGGTGCAGCATGTCTTCTTTTCCGAATCCATTCAGATGCCCGTCAGTCAGGTCGTCCAAACGCCCCAAATCATTAAGCATGAAGAGATAGGTGCCGACCAAAAAGGCCATGCGAGTCGAAATCAAATCGCGCGGAATCTGTGGCAATGCATCGCACAATGCGCTGATGTAGCGTTTAACGGAGGCGTCGTAGACCTCTCGGCGCAGACGCAGGGCATGTTCTTCGGGCTCGGCGTGGAGTCGTGCTTGCAACGCGACGAAAGCCGCGCCGTTGGGGCCGGAATATTTCATATCCCACTGAGGCTTAAGGTAGGCCAAGAGAATATCTTCGACCTCGGGATGTGGCGTTTTTTCCAAAAGCCGGTCGAGATTGACATGGCGATGCCCGGCCAAAAACCCGCCACGCCGCAGGAAACAGGCGTCAAACAGATCCGCTTTCGACCCAAAGTAATAGCGCGTCAAAGCTTGGTTCACATTGGCGCGCCCGGCGATGTCGCGCAGGCTTGCGCCCTCAAATCCAAATTCCGCAAAGGCCAGTTCCGCCTGATCGAGAATCACATCACGCAAATCTTCGCTTTTGGACGGGCGACCGGGTTTGCGGCTCTGAGAGAGTTTGGAGGCCGTTGCCATACTGTAAACCTTTAACGCGTTTGGGTCGGTAAAAATTATCTAACTGTATAGTCAGGTGAGCTTTTTGAGCAGGGCGACAAATTGTTTTGCTTCATGCGGGGTCAGCGGCGCAAGCGTGTCTTCGGAAATCTGTCGCACCCGTGGCAGCGTATCTTCAATCAGAGCACGCCCCTTTTGCGTTGTGGACAACATATAGCGCCGCTTGTCTGTCGGGTCTTTTTCCATCTGGATCAAACCGCGGCTGATCAGGCGCGACACCACGCCTTTGGTGGTGGCGGCATCCATGCCAACAAGGCGTCCAAGGGCATTTTGCGACATCGGCCCGGCCTCTTTGCGCAGGCGAAACAGGGTTGAAAACTGCACCGAAGTCAGGCCGTCGACGATATGTTCGGCGAAAATACTCAAGTGGCGTTGGTTGGCAAGCCGGAGCAAATAGCCGACTTGCTCTTCAAGCACATAATGCTGTTCCTGGCTTTCAGTCATCGGTCTGAAGAATCCTTCGACGTTTTTAAAAGCTCCGCGGGGGTGCTGTGGGGTTAATGTGTAAAATCACGCAGGACGCGCAAGCACAAGCCTGTGGACGTTTTTCATTTGGTCCAAGTATTCCACGCATTAGGAAAAGAAACCTAGCAATTCGTATGAGGCGGTGTGGATGGCTTTGACGGCTGCCCGTCTATTGATCAAAAGTTGATTAAAATTAAGGCATATTTATTAAATTATAATATTCACCCGAATAATTTGTAATTAACGTTTGCATGCATACGAATATCTTGCTCACACTGGGCCACATAATTGCGCAAAGTCGCAAACTCATGGCCAAACATGGGGCAAAAATGAAACGCACGCTTACCATAACTCTGAACGGGGCCGAGGTCACCGCAGAGGTGCCTGAGCACGCACTCCTCTTGGATGTGCTGCGAGAGACCTTTGGTGTGAATGGCCCGAAATACGGCTGTGGCAAGGCCCAATGTGGTGCTTGTACCGTTCTTGTGGATGGCGTCCCGGCGCGCGCCTGTGTGTTGATGGCCAGCCGGGTTTCGGGTGCAAGGGTCACGACACTCGAAGGTCTGGTTGATCCCGAAACCGGCGCGCTCTCGCCGGTGCAACAGGGCTTTTTGGACTGTGAGGGTGCGCAATGTGGCTATTGTCTCAATGGCATGGTGATGACTGCGACCGCGCTGCTGAAGCGTAGGCCCGATCCCAATACCGAAGATATTGTTCAAGCTTTGCGTCATAACCTGTGCCGTTGCGGCACACATAAAGAGATCATCGCCTCCGTCAAACGCGCCGCAGAATTGATGCGAAAGCGTGCCAATGCCTGACGTCGTCTCATCCGCATTGGCCGTGGTGATCGAAGGCCCAAACGGACCACAAACCTATATTTCCCTCGACGCAAAGGGCAGGGCAACCGGATTTAACGGCCATGTGGATTTGGGCACGGGTATCACCACGGCGCTGGCCCAGATTGTCGCGGAGGAATTGGACCTGCCGCTGTCCAACGTCGAGATCGTCCTCGGCGACACGGCGCGCACCCCGGACCAAGGTCCGACGATTGCCTCTGAGACCATTCAAGTCGCCGCGATCCCGTTGCGCAAAGCGGCCGCTCAGGCGCGCAATTGGTTGGCGGATCGTGGTGCGCGGGCGTTGAATGCGCCTTTGGGGCAGGTCGCGCTTAAAAACGGTGTGGTCCATTGGAAGGACACACAGCGCAGCTACGCCGACCTGCTGTTGGACCAAAAAGTGACGCTGATCTATGATCCCGACACGCCCACGAAAGACCCCAAAGACTATACCATCGTTGGAACAAAGACCCCGCGCCGTGATCTTGAGGACAAGCTGCGCGGCGCGCATCTTTATATCCACGATCTGCACGTCGAGGGCATGGTGCATGGTCATGTCCTGCGCCCACCCTATGCCGGGCGTGACAGCGGGGATTTTGTCGGCAGGAGCCTGATTGGCTATGATGAGCGCGCGGTGCAGGACATGCCGGGCTTTATTGCCGTGGTGCGCGAGGCTGATTTCCTCGGTGTCGTGGCCGAAACCGCTGCCCAGGCTCAAGCGATTGCTGAAGCCCTGCCGACACGTTGGCGGATGCCGCCCAACCTGCCCGATATGTCAAAGCTTGCCGACACCATCCGCCACCAACCGGCCACGCCGCGGGTGCTGGATGTGACCGGTGATTTTGACACCGCTCTGGTGCAGGCGGATCATGTGAAATCCCGCAGCTATGTTTGGCCCTATCATGAACATGGCTCCATCGGCCCGTCCTGTTCCATTGCCGACTGGAACGGTGCACAGCCGATCATCTGGTCCGGCACCCAAAACCCGCATGTGCTGCGCGGCGATCTGGCCGAGCTTGTCGGGCTGAACGCTGAGGCGGTTGAGATCCGGCGCTATCAGGCGGCGGGCTGTTATGGTCGGAACTGTGCCGATGATGTGGGCGCGGATGCGCTTTTGCTGTCCCGTGCGGTGGGCAGGCCTGTGCGGGTGCAACTGACCCGGGCGCAGGAGCATCTTTGGGAACCCAAAGGGGCGGCTCAGGTGATGGATGTGCAAGGCGGGCTGAAAAAAGCGCGCCTTGATGCCTATGCGATTGACACATGGTATCCATCGAATCGGGCACCGAACCTTGGGTTGTTGCTGACCGGGCGGGTTGATCCCGCGCCGCGTCCCGCCGATATGGGCGACCGCACCATCGTGCCGCCCTATGACATTGCCAACAAGCGGATCACCGTTCACGACATGGCGCCAATTGTGCGCGCCTCTTGGATGCGTGGCGTCTCGGCTTTGCCCAACACCTTTGCCCATGAAAGTTTTATGGATGAAATGGCGTTTGAGGCGGGCGAAGACCCGGTTGCTTTCCGGCTTAAGCATCTCAAAGACCCGCGGGCAATGGATTTGGTGCGCCGGACCGCTGAGGCCGCGGGCTATGTCCCGCATAACGGTCCGCGTTTGCGGCGCGAAGGGCGGATGGCCTATGGTCAGGGTTTTGCCTACGCCACTTATGTGCATGGGCCTTTCCCCGGCACAGCCGCTGCCGCTGCCGCTTGGGTGGTGGATGTTGCGGTCGATCTTGAGACCGGAGAGACCACCCTGTCGCGGGTGTTTGTCGGCCAGGATCAGGGCTTGGTGATCAACCCGGACGGTGTGCGTCAGCAAATCCATGGCAATGTCATCCAGACCGCCAGCCGGGTGATGGCCGAAGAGATCACCTTTGACGAGATCGCGCCCACGGCACAAAGCTGGGCCGCCTATCCGATCCAAACTTTCCCCGCCGTGCCCGACATCAAGACGATGCTGATCGAGCGCCCCGATGAGCCGCCTTTGGGTGTGGGCGAAAGTGCCGCGGTGCCGTCTGCTGCGGCCATTGCCAATGCGATTTTCGACGCCACGGGCGTGCGGATGCGCGAAGTGCCGTTTACGCCCGAAAAGCTGCGCCGGGATTTGGCGGTTCAGGCCGGGGGGCGCGTTATGCTGCCAGCTGCCCAAACCCACCCCGCCAGAAAAAGCCGCAAAATCGGGGCTTTGGTGGCGGCCCTTGGTGGTGTGTTGACGTTGGGTGCGGTTTCAGTGCCGCTGCATCGCAGCATTCCACCGACAACGCCGCCCACGCCTGCCACCTTCTCTGTCGAGACCCTCGCGCGGGGCAAAGAGGTCTTTGCTCTGGGCGATTGTGCCGTCTGTCACACCGCCGAGGGCGGGGTGAAAAACGCGGGCGGCAGAGCGGTCCCAACCCCCTTTGGCACGGTCTACACCACGAACCTGACGCCCGATCCCGAAACGGGGCTTGGCAGATGGTCGTTTGAGGCCTTTGAGCGCGCCATGCGCCACGGCATCAGCCGCGAGGGTCACACTCTCTACCCGGCCTTCCCCTATACCTCTTTCGCCAAAATCGACGGCGCGGACATGTACGCGCTTTATGCCTATCTGCAAACGCTGCCCGCCGTCTCCGCGCCGACGCCAAAGGCCCAAATGATTGCGCCCGCCAATCTGCGTAACGGGGTTGCGGCGTGGAATTGGCTCTATCACGATGCCACGCCCTTTGCGCCCAATCCGGCCCAATCTGAGGTCTGGAATCGTGGCAAATATCTCGTTGAGGCGGCGGGTCATTGTTCCGGCTGCCACGCGCCGCGCAATGGGGCAGGGGCGGAAATGCCCAATATGACCGGCGCTGTGGTCGAGGGGTGGTATGCACCGCCGCTTGAAGGATTGGCCAGCGTACAGATGAATTGGGACGAGGCAAGCCTCTTTGCCTATCTGCGCAAAGGCCACGCGCCGAATGCCAGCGCCTCTGGCCCAATGGCCGAGGTGATCGAAAGCCTGCAAGAAGTGCCCGATCCCGACATCCGTGCGATGTCGGTCTATTTGGCTTCGCTGATGGCTCCCGCAACAGAGTCGCTGCCGGAAACGCGCGCCCTGCCGCGTGAGGCCGATCTGCCGCCAAGCCGCGCCAGCCGCCTGTTTGAAAGCGCTTGCGCTTCCTGTCACGATCCGGTGTTTGCCGACAGCCTCACCGTGGCGCGGATACCCCTGACACGGGCACCGGCTTTGCGCGCGCCGACATCCGAGGCGTTGATGAGCGTCCTCAACGAGGGTCTGCGTGCCCCCGAAGGTCTTGATCTGCGCGATATGCCGTCTTTTCGCGGTGAGTTTTCTGACGCCGATCTGACCGAGTTGACGCAGTACCTACGCGCCCGGTTCGCGCCCGATTTGCCCGCCTGGTAATGCCCGCCTGGTAATGAATGAGACATGAGCCGAAGACTTAAGACCGGGAGCTTTTGTTCACCGCAAGCGCCCAATTTCGCATTCTAGTTTCGCATTATAGGAAGCCCCTGTCGGTGTCTGTGGGGCGATTGAAACTCTGCCGCTGGCGCAGCGATCTGTTCTTATCTTGCGCGGACAGCAGGAGCTGGACGCCGTGGAAGTCTGTCAGATCCTCGGCATCAGCGAGGGAAACATGAGGGTACTCTTGCGCCGCGCCCGGCTTCCTGATCGATACATCCAATCGACGCACATCCTGGTGACAACCGTGCACAAACGGCCAGGCTTCAGAGCTTTCGCCGAATGACGTCCCGCAACATCTCACGGTTTAAGACAGATCCACTACGGTCTTCTTCAGTCGGGGGTTCTCATCTTCGGGTGCCTTCAGCCGGTGCATTTCGTCAGGCGCAAGCCCCTATGCTTCTTCTTCCAATTGTGAAGTAGATTGTCTAGCTGATTCCGGCCTTGCGGCTGATCTCAGCGACTAGCGTTCCTTGCCCGCTCTGCTTCAGAATGAACGCCGTCTGCGCCTCCGCTCCTACCCCAGTCAGGGATTTAGCAGAAAACTCCAGCTTCAAACGATCCGGTTTTTCAGAGGTAGCAAAAATTTTGTGCCAAAATCCCAGCATGTGGTGCTTTACGAGGGCAAGTGTTGCTTTGGTATTGGCAAATCATGCAGGCGTTTGGGACTTTGAGACATGAAGTGATTAAAATGAAAAACGTTCCTTTCCATCCGGGCTATTTGATCTATGTCATTTTCAACCCAATATGGGGCGCTAACATTATACGTTGGGGGGTGCTGGCCCGCTAATATATGATGAAGCTTGAAAAAGTTACCGTTATACTGTCGCCAGTATATGATATATATACTAAATATTGTCTATTAGGTGTCTTAAGGGTATGAATAGGTAAATCGGACTAATCATGAGGCGAATCTGCGTAGATTTGGATGCGACAGAATTGCTTTTATGAGCAGAAGTAGATATCGTAGCCGCGCGGTGGGTGGATTTTTTGCTAGTATTCGCGCTGAAGAGTTTTGTTGAATTGGAGTGCGGCGAACGTGTCGGCGAAAAAAAGTCAAAATGAAACGGTAGAACGTCAGGAATTGGCAAATGTATTGCCTCTTTCCTCCCATATGGCTGAACCGGATCGCCTAAGCTCCAAATCTGGCCTGAGTGGCGTTGCCGCCAGTGCGATTGGTATGGGGTTGGCGATGCAAAGCGGTGTTGCCAACAGCCTGTGGGCTTCTTCCACGGAAGATGTGGATGTCGAACCGACCGACGATGATTTTGACCCGTCGCAAGCGCCCGTGACACATGATGATGTGAACGGGGTGGATGTGACTGCGGAGAATGTAGCCGCAGAGGCGCCTGTTGCCCTCACAGTGGACGAGGCGGCTGAAAGCGTGGGTGTGGAGCCAGAGTTTTCGCCTTCTGCTGCTGTGGCGGCATCGGGTCGAACAGCAGGCATCGCAAATGCGGGTGCCGCTGCGGAGGCGATGACCGAAATGTTGTCTCAGGACGACGTCGAGGGAGACGGTACGCGTCTTGCGGATGAAGAGGGTCCCTCTCAAACCATTGATTTTATTGGGTCTGACACAGAAGGTTTGGTCGGGTCTGTCCTTGATCCCGTGCTGGGGGAGGATGGCCTTGTCGACGACCTCCTTGATGCTCTGCTTGGTGAAGGTGGGTTGCTGGACGGGCTTCTTGGGGATGAGGGGCTGCTGGACGATTTGCTCGACGGGTTGATCGGTGAAGGCGGCATCCTGGACTTGGAGGTTCTTGAAGGGCTTCTGGGCGAAGATGGTCTTTTGGATGGTGTGGTCGAAATCATTCTGGGCGAAGACGGCCTTTTGTCCGATTTGATTGGTGAGGATGGGCTTTTAGGAGACCTCCTTGATCCGCTGCTCGGGGATGGCGGTCTTTTGGATGGTGTGCTGGACCCAATCCTTGGAACAGGTGTGGTTGACGACCTGATCGGTGAAGATGGCATTGTGTCTGGCGTTGTGGATGACCTGCTTGGCGACGGCGGTCTGGTCGATGAAATCGTCGGTGACATCCCTGTGGTCGGAGATCTTGTCGGGTCTGATGGCATCCTGGGGGATGTGTTGGGGAGTGATGGTCTTCTTGGTGGGCTACTCGGTCTTGGCAGCACGAACGCCGAGACTCTGGACGAGGCCTCCACAGTGCCTGATGAAGGATATATCGAGTCTCTGATGGATGTCGAGGCTCCCTTGGGTGAGGCGTCAGATACGGTGTCAGAGCTTATTGAAGGTCTGTCGTCTGGGACTGTCGATGACTTAATGTCGAATCTGCTCGGCGATACCGATGTGTTGGGTTTCGATGTTGCACAGGGCGATGTCGGAGGCTTCGATGATTTGTTTGCGGGCCTCGCGAGCGAAGATAGCCTGACGGGTTCTTTTGTGGAGCAGGGCTTGCTTGGTGCCGTGGCATCGGGCGTTGCGAATGACGATGTTGACTCCCTTTTGAGCGAAATTCTTGGCCCCCCCAGCAGTGATATTCTGGCTGGCGGTGACGCATTTGACGTTTTGCTTGAGGGCGCAGGTCAGGATTCGTTGGGTGATTTTTCCGATATTGGTGGGATTCTTGGCGATTCGGATGGCATTATTGCGGGCATCGCGGACATTGTTCAGTCTGATACCTCTCTGCTTGATGGGCTTTCCTTTGATCAAGATGATCAGGTTTAAGTGTGATCTAGTCACATAATTACATCCTTTGCCTTGATATTCATTTTGAATAAATGAATATTCTGCCATATGCCTTTTATTGGGCGATTTCTTTCATGTAGTCCTTATGGGTAACTGTTGGCGGTTGCCTTAATCAAAAGGACATGGTGAGATCATTATGATGGAGTTTGATAGGGGGGATGGGGTGCCTGAAGTTCTTTTTGTAAGCAGATGGCTCCTTAAGATATTTGAAATGATTGATGTGATCCTATGGCCATGCTTTTACGGTATGAGGTTTGGGCATGTTTTTTCCACTCACAACTTGAGTTCACAAAAATGACCGTATCTGTCCTCTTTCAGGCCAGCGATGGCAGAGTTGCCCCAACGACGGCGTCGCGCCTTGCGTTGACGGCACCGGGTCGTTTGACGTTGATGCAAGATCAGGCGGAGATCGCAGGATTTGAAAAACTCGGAGCGGATTTGCATGTGACATTGACCGATGGCTCCGAGATCCTGGTCGAAAATTTCTTTGTGATCGGCCCAGCCGGCGCGTACAGCCTGTTTGCCGATGAAACGGGTGTTCCGGTTGTGACGGGCCTGATGGTGCCTGAAGCCGACATGGCATTTGATGACCCGGCTGTTGACGTGGCACATAACACTCAGGCGGTCGACGCAGGCGTGGGTGGTGCGGAGCTTTCCCATGAGGGTGGCGATGCGATTGATCCCTTTGTCATCACGGGCTACGGCATCGGGGCCGCAGGCTTGCTTTTTGCCATGACCCAAGAGGATGAGACCCCTCATGAGGAGGGCGTCGATCTGGCAGCACCTGATCAAGCTGACATACAGGATTTCACGGCGGAGGTGGATGAAAATAAAGGTATTTTTTCGACATCATTGGAAGATGCCACAGCGGATACCACAGCGCTCTCCTTCGATATGATCATGCCAGAGGGGCAAGGTTTACTTGCTGGTCTGGATGTTGGGGAGTTGCTGTAATGCCAGTCCACATCAGGAAAATCGGCGCATTTTTCGAACGCTCTCTGAAAGCGGTGCTATGGCTTTCACCGCTTATTTTTGCCCTGTCGACACCCGCACATGCACAAATGTCGCTTCAGGAAGCCGTCCTGATCGCCACGGCAAGTGATCCAAGTGTCGAAGCGCTGCGCCAGAAAGTAGCGGCCAAAAATGTCGATATTCAAGCCGCCAGAGATGCCTATTTCCCCTCGATCAGCCTGTCAGGAGACAGCAGCACGACGGACAGTGACGGGCCCGGTGTCACGTTGAGCGTGACGCAAGTCCTGTTTGATTGGGGTCGGACGCGAAACCAGATTGCCGAGGCATCCCAAGTTCGGGTGCAAGCCGTTTCGGATTTGAAGATGGCGGTCGAAGACCTCACGTTTGAGATTGCGGGCTTCTTCCTTGATGTTGAGGTGATGGATCGCAAAATTTCTTATACAAAAGAGTACATGACGTTTGCGCGTCGTCTGGCCGGTCAAACGCAGGATCGAGCGGCGGCAGGGGTGAGCGACAACAGTGAAGTGGCGCGGGCGCGGTTGGAAATTTCGCGTGCGGATGAGCAGATGTCCCAGCTGATGGCAAACCGTCAGATTGCCATGGCGCAGCTTGAGTTTTTGATTGGTCAAAAGGTGGATGCGGTCCAACTTCCGCCGTCTCTTCTGTTTTCGGACCATTATGGCTCACGAGATAAGATCAACGCAGCGATCCGGATTGCGCCCGGTTACATCGCGGCACGCGCTGCCGTTGCCGAAGCCGAAGCTGGGGTGCAGGTCGCGAAGGCGCAACGTTTCCCAACGATCAACCTTCAGGCACAGGGTCGCATGGACCTCAACGGAGGCGATACACAGACGGCAGTTGGGATATCTGCCGGCGTGGATCTGAATTCGCGAGGGTTCGGTCAACGCAAAATACAATCTGCGCAGTTGGCCGTAGAGGGTGCAAAAGCCTCGCTTCAAGGGCAAGAGCGGCAGCTCATGAACATCGCAAGCAGCGCGCTTGAACGTCTAAGTCTGTTGCGTCGCAGTGAACAATCCAGAGAGGTTCAGCTTGTCGAAGCAGGAAAGGTTTTGCAGACTTATGAGAAGCAATTCGTTGCTGGTCAGCGGGAAATTCTCGACCTTCTGACCACCGGGAGAGACCTCTACGACGCACAGATTGATAAGATCGACACTTACGATGAGCGTAAACGCACTGAATATGAAGCGGCCAAAGATCTTGGTGTCTTGGGCACCATGCTTTTGGCTGGGTCGACGGTGCAATGATGCGAGATGGAAAGAGGTACTGAAATGAAAGATACCGTGTCTCACGATCCTCTTGTTCTCGGACTTTTGGAACTGTGCCGTTTGCAAGGCGTTTCGACCTCTGTCACGCAGTTGACCACGGGGTTGCCGCGCGATGTTGGCGCGCTGTTGACGCCAGATCTGGCGCCACTTGCCCTGCGGCGTGCCAATATGAGTTGCCGGATTAGCCGTGAGCCGCTGCGCGCTTTGCCGGATCACAGCTTTCCGGTGCTGCTCTTTTTGAAAGATGGCCGCACCCTCATTCTCGAAACTCTGACGGAGCAGCGGGCAACAGTCGTTCTGCCTGAATCGGGAGGCGGAAAAGCGATTTGGACCTTTGAGGAACTCGATCGTTTGCATGACGGAAAGGTCCTCATCTCCAAGCCGATCGACATCGTTTCGGACCGACTCGACGGGAAGAAGGCCGGGCGCGAGCATTGGTTGCTTGGCCCGCTTTGGGAAAACTGGTGGATCTATCGCGATGTGATGATCGCCTCCTTTGCGGCCAATATTCTCGCGGTCGCCACGGCGCTTTTTTCGATGCAGGTCTATGACCGCGTTGTCCCAAACAATGCGTTCGATACGCTTTGGATTCTGTCGAGTGGCGTCGGTATCGCGATTGTGCTCGAACTGGTGCTGCGTTTGATGCGCTCGTCTCTTGTTGATGTGTCCGGTCGAGATCTTGATCTGCGATTGTCGGCCCAGCTTTTTGACAAAGTTGCCAACATGCGGTTGGCCAACCAACCTGCGTCGACGGGGGTTTTTGCCAATCAGGTCAGAGATTTTGCCGTGGTGCGGGAGTTTTTCACCTCAAGTACGGTCACGGCCATTTGCGACCTCCCTTTCGTGCTCATCTTCCTTGGCGTGATCTGGTTTATCGGCGGTAACGTTGCGTGGGTTGTGCTCGCCGGTGTCGTTTTAAGCGTGGTGCCCGGACTGCTGATGCAGAAGAAGCTTGCGCGGGCTTCAAGGGAAAACACGCGTGAAGCGGCGGCACTGAACGGTCTCCTTTTGGAGACCATTTCCAATCTTGAAACCGTTAAGGCCTGTCGTGCCGAAGGGCGGTTGCAACGTGCGCATGCACAATTGACCGCTGCTATGGCTACGACGGCCATCAAAACGCGGAATTTGACGACATTGATGAGCCAACTCGTCAGCTCTGTGCAAAGGCTTGCCTATGCGGGCGTTGTCATTGCCGGTGTTTATCTGATCAGTGCCGGGGAGTTGACGGTCGGGAGCCTGATTGCCTGTACGCTTTTGTCCACACGCGCGATGTCGCCGATGGGGCAGGTGGCTGGACTTTTGGCCAAGTGGCAGCATGTCCGCGCGGCGATGGAAGGTCTGAACGAAATCATGAAGCTTTCGGTTGAACGCCCTTCGGATCGTCACTTTGTGCGTGCCGCTGAAATGGCTGGGGACTACCATCTGCAAGATGTGGTGTTTCGCCATGACCCGCTGGCCCCTCCCGTTCTTGCGATCCCTGACTTGAAAATCGCTCAAGGTGAGCGGATTTCGCTGCTTGGCGGGAATGGTGCGGGGAAATCGACGATGTTGCGGCTTTTGGCCGGATTGACCGATCCGCAAGCGGGCAGTGTTCTGCTTGATAATCTTGCTCTCAGCCAAATTGATCCAATTGATCGGCGCCGACAAATTGGATATCTGCCCCAAAGCGTGGCACTGTTTCAGGGAACGCTGCGGGAAAACCTGCTTTTGGACCATGGGCTTCATACGGATGATGAATTGCTTCAGGCGCTCGACGCGGTCGGACTTGGGAAATTTGTCCGCCAGCACGTCAAAGGTCTCGACCTTCGGATTCAAAGCAATGCAAACGTATCCGGTGGGCAACGCCAGTCTATTGGCTTGGCGCGTGTCCTGTTGCAAGATCCGAAAGTGGTCCTTCTCGATGAACCGACCTCTGCCTTCGATCATGTGACCGAAGCAAAGGTCATCGCGCATTTGAAACTATGGCTCCAAGGGCGCACAACGATTATTTCGACGCATAAGCGCGAATTGCTTGGGCTGACAGAGCGCGCGATTGTCCTGAATGACGGGCGGGTTGCCCGCGATGGGGATTTGCTTCAAATCTTGAATTCCGCGCGGGCGAACTCGGTTCAGCAAAAACCTGTTCAGGCCGTAAAATGACGAGCGCGGATTTGGTCACCACAAGCCATATCGACGGGAGCTATCGTCGTCAGACTCTGAAACGGTCGCGTTTGGTCATTCAAACCGTTGTTTTGTCCCTCTTTATCGCTATCGGTTGGGCGGCCATTGCGCAGATCAACGAAATCACGCGTGGTGACGGGCGGGTCGTGCCGTTGCGCCGTTTGCAATCCATTCAAAGTCTGGAAGGCGGGATTCTTGCGGAACTGCATGTGAGTGAAGGCGATATTGTTCTGGAAGGTCAATTGATTGCGCGTTTGGACCCAACACGGTCAGAGACAGCATTTAATGCAACGCAAGCGGAGATCACGGCGCTTAAGGCGGAAACCATGCGGTTGGAAGCCGAGGTGATGGAGCAACCGCATCTTGAATTCGGGCCGACGCCAAACGAGGCGGAGGCCGGAGAATTGCGCTTGTTTAAGGCGCGGCGCACCAAGTTGGAGGCCTCTTTGATGTCTTTAGAAGAGGAGCGGAGCACCATAGAACGCCAGATTGAAATCACAAGCCCTTTGGCCGCAGGGGGTGCTGTGAGCCAGATTGATCTGTTGCAATTGCGCCAACAAAAAGCGGAGCTGGACGGTAAGATCAATGAGGTTCGAAATGTTTATGTGCAGGACGCTTACAAAGACCTGGCCGCGCGACGGGCGAAGCTGACGACTCTCCAACAGGAATTGATCCAGAAACAAGACGAGTTCCAACGGACGGAAATCCGCTCTCCTGTGGCTGGCCGGGTCAACAATATCAAAATCACCACGCTTGGCGGGGTTGTTCAGCCGGGCGAACCGATTATGGAAATCACTCCGACGGACGATCAACTTTTGATTGAGACAAAGGTGAAACCGCAAGATGTTGCTTTTGTTGCGCCGGGGATGCCAGCAAGTGTGAAAATCACAGCATATGATTTCGCCACTTACGGGGACTTGCGGGGCACTGTGACCCAGATTTCTGAGGATACGGTCGAAGAGGACACGGCGCAGGGTCCGCAGGATTTTTACCGGGTTATGATCCGCACGGATGTCAGCTATCTTGAGCGTTTTGACGAGCAGTTTGCCATTCGTCCGGGGATGGTGGCGCAGGTCGACATCGAAAGCGGAAAGCGTTCCGTTTTGAGTTACCTGACACGGCCCCTGATGCGCGCGAGGCTGCGCTAGGTTGGCAAGGATGTGGGGGCATCCTTAAAGACCATACTCAACGCAAAAATAACCGAGATTTGGAAGAGAAAGACGACCATGCTGCCGCAGTATTTTTGGAGTGTCACCCGATGTACGGGGGCTTTTATGCGTCGGTGTATCATGCCGTGCGCAGGTCTTTTACTGATTTCAGGGGCGGCGGCGCAAACCGTTCAAACCTTTGAGACGGTCGAGGTTCAAGGCGCGGAATTTATTCCAGAACACGACATTCAAATGACATGCGGCGCGGTAGAAGGCGTCCCTTATCTCACGATTGAATTGCGCGCGATTGAGGATTGCCTCATGTCGACGGGTGTGTTCGAAACTGTGAAACTTATCCCCAATGGGGAGACGCTGGTGATCGCAGTGAAAGAGTTGAACACGCGGCCGGGCCGTGTCGAAGCTTCCCTGTCCTATGCGTCTCAGGATGGGTTGATCGGCGGATTGTTCTTTGAACGCTATAATCTTTTGCCGGACACATATGGGTCGATCAGGTTGGAATATAACCCAGAAGTGAAGCGCGGGGGTGGCCGCTTGTATCGGACCAATGTCCTCGGGAGTGACTTTGATCTGGGGGTGAAGCTGGGCTGGGAAGAGTTGTCTTTTGATGACAGCTCTTATTCCAAAGAGACGAAGCAGATTGAAACCTATCTTGCATGGATGCCGAGTCAAAAAACCCAATTGGAAATGGGCGTTGGCTACCGGGATTACCGTCTTTTCGATGTGGACGATGGCGCGAGCGCTCTGTTGGTTGCCGAACAAACTCCGGGCATTTCGGCGCCCTTTTTACGTTTTGCTCTGAACCATAGCTCCCTGTCGGAGGGGGAAAACGGTTGGGGCACGTGGGAATACAGCGTTGGGGTAGATCAATATTTTTGGAACCTTGGCACCGATGATAGCCTGTCAGATTTCCGGTTTGAAAGCCGCTCGTATGTGCCGCTTGGTCAGAAGTGGCGGATGCTTGTCTCTTTGGATGCCGGGCGGGTGTCCAGTCTTGATGGAAAGAACGCCACGCGTGTCATTGACCGCTTTGCTCCGGGGGCGGGCAGTTTTCGCGGATTTGCGCCACGTGGGGTTGGGCCGCATGACAATGGCGACGCGCTTGGTGGAAACACGTTTGCCGTTTCTTCGATCGAAATACAGGGCAATTTCGAGGACGTTGTGAATGCGCCATTGGTTGGCGGAGTTTTCTTGGACACCGGTGCGTCCTGGGCGTTGGATGACACCCTTGGTGGTGTGATTGATGATGGGTTTCACCGGCGCAGTTCGGTCGGTCTTTCGCTTGCATTTGAAGTGGGTCGCGCACCGGTCTCGCTCTTTGTGGCGAAGCCCATCGACAAGCAAGACGGTGACAAAGAACAGGTGTTTGGTCTCCGTCTCAGCACCGCGTTTTGAGGCACGCTTTGTTTGTCGAAACTCAGCGCTGCATGAGAACACAGTGAAAGTTTCTGCAGGCCGAGATGCCAGCATTGGAAACCCCATCTCCTCTGCGCGCTGAATTTGCAACATGGCAGTACGAATATAATGAGCTGAGGCGCCTCAGGGCAGGTGCCTCTGTTGCTCATGGTGCCATGACTGAAAACTCACGTCTCTGCCGGGCTCAGTCTCAGGGTATATAAAGTATTATCCTTATTGCCATTATTGAAATCTTTAGTATTGCTTTGTTGATATTTTCCATCCTAAGGTATGTATGTCGGCATTGCTTTTGCTGTGACCTGACGCAGACATGGAACGTCTCGTGTTTGCCAACAATGTATATCTTTCAGCCGCCGCATATGCCGGTGGTGAAAACAGGGAGCGCGATGAGATGGCAGGGATGAGCATTCTTAACGGTTCTTATGGCCATCCCTATAAGCCCCTGGTGAACCCTAAACGTGTCAGCCTCGAGACCAGACTCTTCCAACGTCTGGATGATGAAATGGCACAGGCTGACAGAACCTACTCAGAGGTTATTGACCTTTTACGTGTGAACCGTCGCGTCTTTGAACCCGCGTTCCTGCCCCGCAAGATGATGTGTGAGGCGACCGACGCACCACGCCACCATATGATATTCGACGTTCTGTTCGGATTGCGGGCCCATCTTGGCGCGATCCGCAGTGTCGTGATGCCAATTCGGTTGCTCCAAATGTCCGGGCGAAACGGAAAAGGGGTGATTTAAATGCTGCAACAGAGTTTTGAAACATCACGCGCCGTTGCTGTTCCTCACACTGTAGGGCCTGAGAGGCTGAGCGTACTTGCGTTGTTAGACTGGGATCATCTGCCTCACGAATTCTGCCAGCCGGATCAAAAATTTCGCGTGTCGCTTTTGGCGGGTCAGGACTGTGATCGTGCGCTTGAGATTCTGGTTCGACTCAACAAGGCACCGGATATTCTCATCATTGATGAGGATTTTTTTGGATCCCCAGAAGCTGCGGCGGACGCCTGTGCCCAGATTCGCCGCTTTCAACCCGATATTCATATCATCGCGATTGAAAGTGAAATGTGGGAAGGCGAATCTGTCTTGGCGTCTTTTGGGCTATGCCAAGACATTTTGCCCGCTAAATGTGGTCAGCGGGCAATTCTGGGCAAGCTTGAGACGTTGAACTGAGAGGTCTTTCGTGGGGCTTTATCGCTTACATGATATTCATGTCGCGGGCGACGATCACAGCCTGTGTCCGGTTGTTGGCGCCCAGTTTCGTGCAGATTGATTTGACATGCATTTTAACTGTGGCCTCGGCGAGAGAGAGACCTTCGGCAATCTCGCGGTTTGGCAGACCTTCAGCCAGGAGTGAAAGCACTTCCATTTCCCGACCGGAGAGAGGCGATTTGGTGGTGTCGCGTGCCTTTAGTCTTTGGTGATCAATCAGTTCAACAGGGATATACCGACCGCCTGCCGCCATAAAGCGGATTTCATTGGCGAGATCTTTCAGGGATGCGGTCTTGAGGATCACACCTGCACTGCCATTTTCCAAAATTTCCGAAATGACCTGTGCACTCGGGGCGCTGGTCAACAGAGCGGCGGGCCGACCACCATTGTTTTCAAGGACTTTACTAAGGCCCGAGACACCGTCCATTCCGGGCATGTTCAAGTCAACGAGAACCAGATCAAAGGGGCCTTCCTTCTCCATGATCGAAAGTGCCACGTTAAGATCAGGCGCAGTTGTGACATCAAATTCCGGCAGATTTGACAGAAAATGTTCAAACATTTCGAGGACCATCGCATGATCGTCCGCGATCAAAACGCGAATTGCCGTAGCTTTGGACGACTCTGTGGATTGAGCTGCCATCGCGCGCTTCTCCCTTCTTGTTGCTTTCACCGGATTTGGTGCTTGCTGTGTTCCCCGTGACGTGAGGGCAATTAGCGTAACATGCACAAAAAACAAGTAAATTACATTTAAAATACTATATTGAATCTCCACTGAACTGCAAGTTTAGAAGAGACCGCACGCTTAACGGGCGCAGAGGGTCAGTTTAAGGCGTCGATGGCATCCTTTGTTCGAGTGAGGGCCACTTTGAGGCGCTCCTCACAGGGGGAAAGGGGCGCGCCGT
Source organism: Celeribacter baekdonensis (assembly GCF_900102315.1). Lineage (GTDB taxonomy): Bacteria > Pseudomonadota > Alphaproteobacteria > Rhodobacterales > Rhodobacteraceae > Celeribacter > Celeribacter baekdonensis. Next base: position 4,948 of record NZ_FNBL01000010.1, on the reverse strand, counting down.
CATCAAATGCGCGTTCCATGGCGCGCAGGCAAGATTCCAACTCTCCTAGACCCGTGAGGCTGCAAGCCCCTGTTGCGGCATGAAGCATCCGACCGGTGTCGGGGCCAACGCCATCCTGTTGCAGGTTTGAGAGGACGCTGACCGCCTCACTGTGGGCGCGCTGCATAAAGGAGATCGCCCCAGCCCGCCCCAGTTGCGAAAGCAGATCATCGACGATGCGGGCCTTAAGAGGGCCGTCTGTCGTTTGGGACGCGTCTTGTGGTGCGGGTGCTGTTTGGTGTGGGGCATCGTTATCTGATCGCGCGGACAGAATGCGCAGGAGCGCGTTGCGCAATTCCGCCGGTTGGATTGGCTTTTCAAGAACCTGGACAATGCCCACTTTGGAACATGCCTTCAGTATCGAATCAGCAACATGTGCGGTCAGCGCAACGATGGGGCCGTTCCAATGGGTTTGGCCCTGTTGTCGGACGCGCTGCGCAAATTCGATACCCGACATATACGGGAGGGTCATGTCGGTCAGGATCAGATCCAGGGTGTGAGCGATTTCTGGCCGCTCCAGAAGGGAGAGCGCTTCAACTCCGTTGCCGGTTGCCCAAACTTGCGCGCCTGCACTTTCAAGTATGTGGCGAATCCAATCGCGACTTGAGGGGCTGTCTTCGACAAGGATCACAGAGATGCCCGTAAGCGGCGCGTCAGATAGATCCTGCAATGTTGCGGCTGTCTGCATCCGATCTGGTTGCTCGCTTTTTTGCAGTGTCACAGTCGCGCGCATTGTCGTGCCGATCACAGGCCGGTGCTCGGTGTCTTGCCTCGAGCCCGCTTCGGCATATCTGTCAGCGACGTCAATTTTACCCCCGAGTTGGCGCAAAGCATGTGCCAAAACATTCATTCCCGCTGAAGGGCGCGTGTTCGCAGTGGTCGATGTTGTGGCCGGTTGGCGGGCCTCCGTTTGACCGAGTGCCTCGAACAGGCGCGCCTTTTGTTCTGGGGGGAGGCCGCCGCCCAGATCCGAAACTGTGAGTGTGATCATGAGGCGATCAATCTCGTCGGTTGGGCTGGGAAGCGGCTGGCAGGACAGGCCGATTTCAACCGCGCCTCCGCCATATTTCACTGAATTATCAATCATATTCTGGAAAAGGGCGCGGACAAAACGCACTGGACCATGCACCCATATGTCATCATGCGGGTCAAGCCACAGCTTGAGGTCAACACTTTGTTTGCGCGCAATCGGGGCGATCATCGTAAGCAGAGTGCGCAGCTCTTCGGTGATGTTGAACGTTTCGTCCGGTTGAAGGCCGGTGACACTTTGTTCGCCGCGAATGACGCCTAAAATATTGCTGATGTGATCCAGTGCCAGTTCGGCCGAGTTATGAAGCTCTTGGCGGGCCACAGCTTTATCCGCTGCCGTCTTGTGGGCATTCTCATTGAGCACGTTATCGGCGGTTGCGAGCAGGGACTGGATCGGCGTGCGCAGGTCATGTGCCACTCTCATGAGCGTGGCAGCCCGCGCACGATTGCGCAGCCAAGTCGCTTCGTGGTCGTTTTCGGACAGGCGTAAAAGATAGCCTTCTCCAACGCAAAGCGACACGTGCACGACCTCCCCCTCCAATTCTGCAGAGCCCAAAGACAGAGAGGCTGCGGTGCTGCCCGCCCGTTGAGCTTGGACACAGAGGGCAGGCCAGTCTAGCGCATCATGAATCCCCGGTTGATCGAGGTGCAGCCGCTGTGCAGCCGTATTGGCCAAGAGAATCTTGCCACTTTCACTGGCCAAGACGGAGGGTCGACGATCTGTCGCAATCAGCCGGGCGATGGTGTGGATGATGGTACGCATTGCCGTGCCTGCAGTCTCTGAAGATGTGGACGCAGCCTTAGAAGGCGATTCAGACGTCTCTTTCATTTCGGGGCCGCCTTATGCTTGTGTTGAGGCATCGCAATGGGTCGTTTGCATCTTGTTGAGATAATTTGCCGACAATTTCAGCGTGTTTAAAGCAGATTCCGCAGAAATTGGGGTGTTTGTGCAGGTTTGACGCCGTTAACTATCCCAAAGGATATTGATGAACCAAAGTATTGATTTTGATACATACGTTTGATAATCAAAAGGCAGGGGTGAGCCCCTTGTTTTTATTCGTGGCCGCCTGGGTGCTGCGTCATAGAGGGATTTATAACAATGGCGATGAGTGGACTGGTTGCGGGTGATGTTGTGGATGTTCAAATCAATGTGAACAGGGAGAGCATTAGCCGCTATGTGAAATCTAACTCTGATCTGGTTGTTGAACTGGTCAACGGCGATAGCATCCGTGTGAGCAATTTTTACACCGCAGCAGGGAATGGTGACGTGCACCGCCTTATTTTGGCGGATGGGACGTTCAGTGGTGTTGAGGGCGTTCTTGGGGAAGAAGTCGCGGCCGCGGGACTCGGCAGTGCTTTTACGCTTGATGAGATTGGTGCCGGCCTTGCAGCTCTTGCGGGTCTCGGAGCGGCGGCGCTTTCTGATGAGTCCGGGTCTGACGAGACCCCTGAACCTGAGCCTGAGCCGACCCCCGAGCCGGAACCTGAGCCAGAGCCGACACCGGAGCCTGCCGCCGAAAGCGGTGTGTTGGATTCCATTCTTGCCGATGATGGTCTGCTTGGCACTTTGACGGGCAACCAAGGCGGCCTTGGGGCTGTCACCGGATCGGATGGGGTGCTTGGAACTTTGGTGGGCAACGAAGGTTTGCTCGGCGCGGTCACCGGAGAGGATGGCCTTGTTGGCTCGCTCCTCGGCGCTGGCCTCATCGGCGATGAGGCTGGGTCCGGTGATCCGCTGAACAGCATCACCGAAGGCCTTTTGGGTGAAAACTCTCTCGTTGGCGGATTGCTTGGCAGCACGGGGTTGACGGATGGGCTTCTCGGGTCCGATGGGATTGTTGGCGGTCTTTTGGCCGAAGATGGCCTCGTTGGCGGCTTGTTGACCGAAGACGGCCTTGTGGGCGGACTTTTGGCGGAAGATGGCCTTATGGGTGGCCTCCTCGGTGGGGACAGTCTTGTTGGCGGCCTGCTTGGTGAAAATGGCCTTGTCGGCGGTCTGATCGGTGAGGACGGTTTGGTTGGCGGCCTCCTTGGTGATGACGGCCTCGTTGGTGGACTTGTCGGTGGCGATGACGGCCTGCTGGGTGGTCTATTGGGTGGCGAGGGCGGCCTGCTTGACGGTGTGCTCGGTGGTGATCTGCTGGGTGGCCTGACCGATGGCCTGTTAGGTGGCGAGGACGGTCTTCTCGATGGCGTGCTTGGCGGTGACCTACTCGGCGGCCTGACCGATGGCCTGCTGGGTGGCGAGGGCGGTCTGCTTGACGGTGTGCTCGGTGGTGACCTGCTCGGTGGTCTGACTGATGGTCTGCTGGGCGGCGAAGGTGGTCTTCTCGATGGCGTGCTTGGCGGCGATCTTTTGGGCGGTTTGACGGGTGGTCTGACGGGCACCGATGGCCTGCTCGATCCGGTTGTGTCGGATGGTGGCCTGCTGGGCGATCTGACCGGGAACAGCGGTCTTTTGGGCGATGTGACGGGCAATGATGGCGTCTTGGGTGAGGTCATTGGCGATGCCGGTCTGGTGTCGGATCTGACGGGTCTGGCCTTGGTCACGGATGGCACCGCGGATGCGTCCGGCGGCCTTTTGGGCGGCTTGACGGACGGGTTGTTGGGTGGCGAAGGCGGTCTGCTCGATGGCGTGCTTGGCGGCGATCTTCTGGGTGGCCTGACCGATGGTCTGTTGGACGGCGGGCTTCTTGATGGCCTGCTGGGCGGCGAAGACGCTCTCATCTGATCGCAAGCAGACTGGAAATTTGACAGCGCCCTGCCAATCGGTGGGGCGTTTTTGATTCGATAAGGCGTACGTCTCTTTGCGTAAATTCGGCGTGCCTCCTGCCCTCGACGGTTAATGCAAATTACGGCTGTTCTTTTTGCAGAGGCGTATTGACATCAATCCTAATGAATATAAACATACATACTTAAGTCTTTCGAATATCTGATACCAATACTTTCAGGTATGATTCCGATGGGTGAAAAATGGGAACAGGAGTGGAACCATGGCTAACAAAACAATCTTAGTCTCCGCCACGGAGACGCGCGTCAACTTGGGTATCGATCAAACGGGCTTGGAAACATACAGCCGGTCTGGAGACAATCTGATCATCGATCTGGGCAACGGCGATACGATCACCGTCCAGCGCTATTATGTGCCTGCGGCAGACGGGTCGTTGCACAGTATTGTTTACAGCAACGACATGATCGTTGATGGCGATCCTGCAGCGGCTGGCCTGGGCATGGGCTTTTCTGAGGAAGGAATCGCAGCCGCCGTTTTAGGTGGGATCGGCCTTGCGGCTTTGGCAGCAGGCGGTGGTGATGACGCTGATGCTGACGCGGATGCTGACGCGGATGCAGACGCAGATGCCGATGCTGACGCCGACGCGGATGCTGACGCCGATGCAGATGCTGATGCGGACGCCGACGCAGATGCTGACGCCGACGCAGATGCTGACGCCGACGCGGATGCCGACGCGGATGCCGATGCCGATGCTGACGCTGATGCTGACGCCGATGCCGATGCCGACGCGGATGCGGATGCCGATGCCGACGCGGATGCGGATGCGGATGCCGACGCCGACGCAGATCAAGGGCTCCTTGACCCTCTCATCGGAACGGGCGGGTTGCTCGGCGGTTTGACTGGCGATGGCGGTTTGCTTGGGGATGTGACCGGGTCCGGCGGTCTTTTGGGCGGTCTTGCCGGCGACGGCGGGCCTCTGGGCGATCTGGGATCGGCTTTGACGGGTCAGCCCTTGCTCGGGGATGGTGTTCAGGACGGCGGCGAGACGGGTCTTTTGGATGGTCTGGTTTCAGACGGCGGTTTGCTTGGGGACATCACCGGCAACGGCGGCCTTTTGGGCGATGTGACCGGGTCTGACGGTCTCCTCGG
>NZ_FNBL01000018.1 GCF_900102315.1 Celeribacter baekdonensis | reverse complement strand
TCGGCCATCCTCCAGCTGTTCGTCTGAAAAACTGGCGACAAACGCAGCAGCTTCGGCTTTCAGCGCTTCCGCCAACATCCGGCGTGCTCCTTCCCGTGCAAGCTCTGTCAGTGGATCCACAATCGTTTCCGATTGGCGAAAAGGCAGGATCGTTGTCTCTTCATTCATGGCCTATCGCTCATCGTGAGGTTCTGGCCGGCTTGATCACCCGCCACGATACGCCGCCCTTCAAATCACGCCAGCACCCAAATTCCCGCTTAGATCCTTGCAGTTACCCATAAGGCGTGTGGCGAAGTGGATCACCTACTAGACTTGGTCTTGCATCCGAAGAGTTGGTTGTGATTCGTCATGTAGCACCAAAATAATTGAGGTGCGGGCATGGGGCAGAATTGGGTGGAAACGGAAACCGCCGGGTGTGATTTGGGTGACGTCCGGCTGAACCGGCGGCTCGGGGCAAGGCTTGTGGCTCTTGGGGAACGGCCGGGAAAATCGCTGCCCACGGCGTTTCAGCACTGGTCGAACAGGTATGCTTACTCCCACAATGATCCGGTGAACCGCCACGATCCAAGAGGCAATTCCGACGCTGCCGCTGTGATCGGCGGTGGCGCCGCAGGGGTGGCATGTGTTCTTGCCGAACCGTGCGGCATTATCGCTCTTGGAATAGGTGCTCTCGCTGGCATAGCAATTGTGGGGTCAAGCGCGATAGACCATATGAATGAGCAGAGTGGTGCGGGACAGGTTATGGTTGCGGAGCACCGAATTGGGGACCTCGAACCAATTGATGCTCCGGGCCGCAATGCTCCGCGACCAGAGCTAGAAGAGCTTTCCGATGAGGACTTAATTGGTGCAATTTTTGATCCTGAAGACGGACAACAGATCAAAGTAAAGGGCAATAGAATACTCGACGGGAATGGCTGGATCAAAGAAGCTCTGCGTCGGGGCTTGCTGGGTAACGATGATTTCGTTCCTGTGGAAGAACTCCCTGAAGATGAAGACATGGCACCGTGGGAAAATGACGCGGATGATAACGAAGACGAGGCAGACGATGAGCGAAACAAGTGAATACATTCATATCCTTAAAGTTCTTGGGGTTGTTCTTGTCGAAATTCGTGGGACTGAAAACTTGAAAAAGGCAAGGATATTGGCTGATATCTTCCACAATGTTCCCGCTCTAATTTCATCAGAGAAAACTCACGACGAAATAATCGCAGAAATTATGAGGAGGGCAGAGATGCAAAATGCGAAAGAAGTCATCGAAAAATATCTCGAAGCAGCGACATAGGTGTGCTTGAGACGTTTTTTAGTTGAACCTTTCGTTCTTGTTCCGGTCAATCTGGGCGACAGAAATGCCCAAGCAGGCAGGACCTGAAGCTCGAATGGTTGTTTTTGGTGCTAGAATAAACGGTCCGGGTACGACGCCTATCACCTGTTGCAGCAATTTCTACGCCAAATACCCGACTGCGCAGGAGGTCCCGGAGGATCAGCGCGCCTATCTGACCTATCTGCAACAGATCAACCAAAGCAGTTTCGACCGCGCGGAATCTTTAGGTTGGCGACCGCTGCAAAGATAGGCTAGCCTCGCCCTGTATTTAGACGTTTTCGAGGAATGACGATATTCCGCATTTTGAAACAGCTCTTTCTGGCAACCCTGATCGCGATCTTCGCCACGCAGTCATCCGCGATGTTTATCCAGCCCGACTGGCTTGACCCGACGCAGCCGGGGGTCGGGCTGAACAGGGTCGCCTATTCCGCAAATGATCCGGTGAATCTCAGCGATCCGAATGGGAACCTGACGGTGGCAGTCAAAGGTACCAATACGCCCGACGATGATCCTAGATATCAAGAGGGCTCCGAATTTTTGGATACTATATCAGAAACCTTCGGGGAAGCCCCAGTAGTTTTAGATGGAGAGCTAAAAAAACAACGATGCTTCTCGGCGAGCTATGGCTGCGGCGTTGGCGAACTTGATTTTGCAGCATGACTTTCAAGATGGTGAACTTTTAAATATCGTTGCCCATAGTCACGGTGGCAACGTGGTAAAAATTTATTCGGGCCTTAACGATAGTCGTTTTATTGATAATTTGGCGACACTAGGAACGCCTCACGCTGGGATGTTTCAAGATTACCATATCCAGAGAGAAAATGTAGGAACATACTTGAACGCATATTCAACACATGACTTCGTTGTACCAAGAGCAGGTGGGGGAGATGGTCACGTGCTAGATATTACGAAACATGCACCTGCGGCCTCAACTGACCCAAATGCTTTGAACGTAGATGCATCGGTCACGATGGGAACTCGAAAACATGGCCGAAATGGAATACCAAAGGTTGCCATAGGGCATGGAGATCTTGTGTCTCCGGGAGTATGGAAGCAACATATCGATCCCACACTAAATAGAGCCATAGGTAATTGAAAAATGCCACGGCGCCTTGCCCTCCTCATTATTATTTGTGTCGCTACGATATTCGTGTTGCGCCTTGTGCCAATTGGCGATCGCACCTATCCATTCGCGACAGAAGAGCGCCCAAACAATATTGCTGTTTCGCTCCCCAGATATCTCGTTCCACGTCAGATAGCGCTACCCGAGACCATGGGAAGCAAGCTATTTCTCTACAAAGATCCGCACTTTCGAGCCACAACTGCGCTTGTGCTCCAAGTGAGAGAGGGTCAAGAGATCGTCCAAGCCAAGGCGCAGGGATTTGCCATAAATTATAGATTTCGAAATTCACTTCAAAAGCAAATTTTGGCGATAGAGGTGCATGGAGAGGTTATCTCTTATAATCTACCCGATGTTTGTTTCGTCTGCGCCGGGGATCGCGATGATCTCTTTTACATAGGTCAAGCTGGCAACCATATCGGATTTGTAAAAAGCGCATGGACCCCCGCGAAAGGGGGCGATCGTTCATTTCAAATTGTGACGATCGAGTTGCCGTTGGACAGCAAAAGTGAAGTGGCCGTAATCTCTTCTGAAACCCCTGCATTCGAACAAACGATGAAACAGTTCGGTAGCGATCAGGATAGTGAAGTCGTGCAGGGTTTGTGTAATGCAAGAAAAACCTTCCTATCAAAATGGGTCTCACAACATTGGATGGATGAATGCTAAAATTTTGTTAATAAATGTAAAAATATCGGCGCGAAGGAGAGTCTTTGGCCGCAACCGTCGTCCCTCCGCCGCATACCCGCCACAAGCCACAATCTTCAACTCCTAAGACAGCACCCCGCGCAGCACGTCTTTAACCACGAAAAGCGCCACCCCAAGATCAATCAAACGCGGACGCGCGCCGGGTGAACGGGGCGGTGGAATACCTGCACAAGGACCAACTTGGCTCGGTCAAGCTGATCACCGCGGCGGATGGCAGCCTGGTCAAAACCTCCAGCTACGCACCCTTTGGTGAGGCCACGGACGAAATGCTCAGCCTCACCAAGGCCGAGGAAACCAAAGGCTTCATCGGCGAGCGTTTCGACGCCGACGCAGGGCTGCAATACCTCAACGCCCGCTACTATGACCCCCGCCTCGGCCTGTTCATCCAGCCCGATTGGCTCGATCCAACCCAGCCAGGCGTCGGGACAAATCGGTTCGCGTATTCCGCAAACGATCCCGTCAATCTAAGCGATCCAAACGGGAATTTTTGGGGCATTGCAGTTAAAGCAGTGAAGCTTGCAATCAAAGGCGGTGACATCGCGGCGACGGTTTCGGGCGCTGTCGCCGATTTCAAGACTATGACTGGCAAAGGTGTTTCCATGGGCCGGCGCATTGCGGCGGCGGCATCCCTTGCGAGTGAAATTGCGTCTCCTGTGTCAATACGAGATGCAAAAGCTGCTAAAAATGCTGCTGATGCTTTGATGGGGGGGGCAGGCAAGTCCGGTGCTGCGTCTAGCGAAAGCCTTTCCGGTCCTGTAACAAATTTAGTTTCTGGTACTAATGCCAAAGGACAGTTAACTAGCCGAAGTAGCTTTCGAAATCAAACAACACAAGATAATTGGGACAACGCGACGGATGGTCCCTCTGGCGGAAAATTGTGTCCATCTTGTGGAGAGGAGGTTAAAGTTGCTCCAGGCACTGGCCAACAAAGAGATTGGGATAATAGCCACAATCCCTCGTGGACAAATCGACAGTTCGATCCGCAAAATACTTCACGTCAAGACGTTATCGATAATTATCAGGAAGGAACTAGCTTAGAATGTGTTCGCTGCAACCGAGGCGGGGGAAACAGAGATGAGAGGTTCGATGATACAAACGAAGACAATTGAAGCTTTTGAAGATGAATTCGGAAGAATAGAGACCGGTCTTTTTTCAAGCGCAGATTCAGATGTACAAATCGTGAAATACAAAGGTGATAGCTCTTCGCGATTAGCATTTGTTGGGACTCTTGGCTTGGCTGACAAAAGTAGGAAAAAGGGAGGTGTCGGCTGTGAGTGGTTTATGGAATTCCCCGATGATTTGTCTGCAAATCAAGCTGCCTCGGTTTTGGATCATTATGTTTCGATGTATCTTTCCGGTGAGATTCCTGAGCCTAAGCGTGGCAGTTACATCTTATTTTCAAGCTTAAAAGATCGTGTTTGGCCCAACGACAATTCCGTTGGTTTCTACTTTACAATACCCGTTTTCAGGAGCGATGAGTTTCGCAAAAAAAGTCATGCAAATAATATTGTGCCAATTTGGGTTGTTCCTATTATCAAACAGGAAAGTGAAATTCTAGAGAGCCATGGATGGCACCGACTAGAAGAATATTGGGATCAAATGAATACAGACCTGCACGACGCCTATAGGGTACAAGTTCTCTAAAACTGCTCTATCTTCGGAATGATCTTGACAGGTTCTCATTCTTTTCAAGCGTTTTTGTAGAACACCCATTACTTGGATTGTACTATAAAATTTGATTTACTAAATTCTATGCATGCATGCAAGAAATGACTTCGAAGTTCAGCCCACAACCTTCCCTCTTCGCCCACTCCCCTCGTACGCCTCAAAAGCCACAATCTCCAACTCCTGTGACATCACCCCGCGCAGAACGTCTTTCTCCACGAACGCCTCCACCCCAAGATCAATCAAACGCGGACGCGCGCCGGGTGAACGGGGCGGTGGGATACCTGCACAAGGATCAACTTGGCTCGGTCAAACTGATCACCGCAGCAGACGGCACACTGGTCAAACGCTCGACCTACGCGCCCTTCGGCGAAGCCACGGACGAAATGCTCAGCCTCACCAAGGCCGAGGAAACCAAAGGCTTCATCGGCGAACGCTATGACGCCGATGCGGGCCTGCAATACCTCAACGCGCGGTACTATGACCCAAGGTTGGGGCTGTTCATCCAGCCCGACTGGCTCGATCCTACTCAGCAAGGCGTCGGAACAAATCGGTATGCGTATTCCGCAAACGATCCGGTTAATTTGAGAGATCCGGGCGGGAATGAAACCACGATATCAATTCACGAGGCTGATGAAAGCGAGAAACAACTTGATAATCGTGTCGCGATTGGCCGAATTCATATTCGGACAACAATAGCGTGGGACAATGATGATCGAGAAGGGTTTCACATGAGCGACCAAGAAATTATGGAATCTGTTAGGCAGCACGGTAACATTATAGATGGTGTGAAAACGCCACAAAACCCTAATGGCGGCAAATATGTAGTCACCTTTGACCTAGATATAGTCCCCGATGCCGACACAAGCTACGATATGCACGTTGGGCCGAGTGGGTCTCGGTCGAATGTCATGCACCGAAGTGGCATGGGCGTAAATGACAAACTACTTACTCTTGCCCCTGAGGCATCAGACTGGACTGTCGCGCATGAATTTGGGCATTTAGCTGGTGCAAATGACCACTACGAGAATGTTGCTCGCACTCTCCCTAATGGAACTAAGGAGATTATTAGCTCTAGACCTCAGAAGGGCTGGGCTGGAGAAATCATGGGGGCAGGAGCCACTTTTGATGCTCGCAGTGTCAACGAAATGATAAGCTCTCCATACGGTCCCTCAGATTTAGCCGCAGGAGTAACGGTAAGAACATGGCCATGGTAAGCAATACACCCGTGAAAGAATTGATACTCTCATTATCCTGGTGTCTACTGCTAGGTGCATGCGTTGATGAAAGGGCCTCTACCAGCAGATTTTGTGACAACATGCCGGAGCCAACGGCCTCAATTTTCTTAGACGACAAGCCTTTAAACATTGTGTCTTTTTGTGAAGATACGCCACATGGTCAACACTATGCTATTCAGGCTACGCCTCCTCAAAGCTCTTCAATAGTAAAAATTCGATTGGGTGGTGACTATTCAGAAAATTTTCCCAAAACATTGATGTTTGACGGCAAAGTATATGATGGTTTTAGGTATTATGGAGAGCCCGAAACAATTGCGTTTCCATTTGCCGGTTTGGGAGATAACGCCTATTCTTACTACTTAATAATATTTGCCAGAGGCATTGAAGCGTCACAATCAAACAAGGATTCGGATGAAACTTTCAACATACTAAATGTAGCAAAGCGCATAAGGATTTGTTCGCTATCCAATCCTGATAATTGCGCTCATCTTCAGATTCTCGAAGGCAAATAATGAGGTAATTCGAGACATGAAGTTGTAGTTCATCCTGAACTCGGTAAAGAACTCTGCAGGAGCTCAGTCCGCAACCGTCGCCCCTTACCCCACTCCCCTCGCATGCCTCACAGCCGGCCCCGCCACACGCCTCACAGGCCACAATCTCCAACTCCTGTGACAACACCCCACGCAGCACGTCTTTCACAACGAAAAGCTCTACCCCAAGATCAATCAAACGCGGACGCGCGCCGGGTGAGCGGGAAGGTGGAATACCTGCACAAGGACCAACTCGGCTCGATCAAACTGATCACCGCAGCGGATGGCACGCTGGTCAAAACCTCCACCTACGCGCCCTTTGGTGAGGCTTTTGACGAGATGCTCAGCCTCACCCGTGCCGACGAGACCAAGGGCTTCATCGGCGAGCGTTTCGACGCCGACGCAGGGCTGCAATACCTCAACGCCCGCTACTATGACCCAAGGTTGGGGCTGTTCATCCAGCCCGACTGGCTTGATCCAACTCAGCCGGGGGTGGGGCTGAACAGGTTCGCCTATTCCGCAAATGATCCCGTGAACCTCAGCGATCCGGGCGGGAATGCGACCGCTGGTGAAGGTGCGCACGCTGCGGACGACGCGTATAGACAAGATGATGAAGAGCATGATCTGCCTGATTACTTACACAGGTTGAGTGAAGACGAAAGAACGGAACGTTTCGGGGATGGCCTTGTTTGGGATGATCCGAAGACGGGCTTCTACGCAAGAGCGTACCTCAATAATAAAACTGGCGAAGTCATCATAGGTTACCGTGGTACGGATGCTTTTTGGGGCACAGACGCAGATGACAATGTGGGCCAAGGCTTGTTCGGAAAGGCGAGACAATATGATCAAGCTATCGCACTCGCTCAGGGCGTCGCAGCATCCGGAGGGGTTCGACGTGGAAATGAAGGTCTTTCTTTTGCAGGCCATTCCTTGGGCGGGGGGCTAGCAACAGCCGCAGGACTTTCCTTCCAAACGAAAGACCGCAGATATGTTCATGCATTTAACTCAGCTGGATTGCACTTGTCCGAGAATTTTAAGTCCATAGTGTACGGAGGTCTCGCTTTGAAGAATACGAACATCGTGACCCATCGAGTTCTTGGAGATCCTTTAGGTCTTTTGAATGCTGCTTCGACCATGTCTCGAAAACTCCCAGTTATGATTTCCCCCGGTAAACTTGAGACATATGAACATCAGATGTGGGACACTCACAGTATGCAAAATTTTAGGGGACAGATAGATGGCTACTAAGCTTTTTGCTTTATTGATACTTTCTTTTGGTTTGCTGTCGGCTTGCTTGTCTCGCGCGGACTTAAGCTCACGCATCGAGTTTTTGAGCATCGAACAAGCTGAAGAAGCAGCGCAATTCGTCAAAATGAAACTGCGCGAAAAAATTTCCACGGAAGAAGGTGAGTGCATTACTAGGGAAACAAATTTAGTTTGTCGTCTTCCTGTGCGGAATGGTCCGGCCATAGTTGTATTCGCTGGAACAAACTCTGCGGGCTACGCTTTCCTAGTTATTCAAACTGCAACCTCTCATCTCTTACCTGTATCAAATGAGAAATTTCAATCCGGACAAATGGTACCAGAAGAACACAAAGCGTGGGAACAATGGGCCGTGAGGAGTTTTTCTCAGTTTCAGCCACAAGAAAGAGTACGAAGCTATTCAAACAATCAGATAGGAAAGATTGGCACGTTCTAAAAAGACTATTGATTGGAAATTTCCCCAGAAATTCTGATTGGGTACAAGTCCGTGTAGCTCGGGAGCGAACCCTACAGCACTTTCGCCAAACGGTGTCGTCATGGTTAAGAGCGGCCCTCCTAAGAGCATTATCGGTTAGCCAGTCATGGGGCAGCATTCCTCCCCCCACTGGTAAGGAATTAGAATCATGGCAAGAGTAAATCTGACGGGAGAAGAACTCGCTGAGATGCTGGTGCAGTCTGTGTCAGGCGGGTATGTTGTCGAGGACGTTTCTCAAATGGCCTTCGAGATTTATACTGAGCATGGTCGTCATTTGACCTCAAAAATGAACAACCTATTGCTGACGTTAATGGTCATGGAGGCGGGGCCTGAGTTTGCACTCAGTGAATCTGAGTTCTTTGAATTGATAAGCGAAGTCCGCGCTCTGTAATCGAGAGAAATAGGAGAATACCTGCACAAGGACCAGCTCGGCTCGATTAAACTGATCACCGCAGCAGACGGCAGCCTTGTCAAAACCTCCACCTACGCGCCCTATGGTGAGGCTTTTGACGAAACGCTCAGCCTCACCGCGGCAGGCGAAACCAAGGGCAACACCTGCGAGCGTTTCGACGCCGACGCAGGCCAGCAATACCTCAACGCGCGGTACTACGACCCGAGACTGGGGCTGTTCATCCAACCCGACTGGCTTGATCCAACGCAGCAAGGCGTCGGCACGAATAGGTACAGCTACTCCGCAAATGATCCGGTGAATCTGATGGATCCAAACGGGAATGCGTCATGTGGTTCTTCTCTTAAAGGTGGAGATTGTGAAAACGCACTAGATGGTGCCGATAAAGCAAGGAACGATTTGATATCAAGCGCAAATAAGGCGCGTCGCGCTATTGATCGAATCGAGCAAGGCAAGGGGTTTCGGGTTTTTTTCGGGATTAGCTAATTTTAAAAAACGCTTTGAAAAGAGCTATGGCATTGGAAATTTCACCGCTGACGGGTTAAATCGTTTTGCAGAAATGGCAAACTCTGTAGCAAATGGATTGGGGCCAAGGGGGGAAGGTGTCACGATTGAACACTATGGGATCGCCGAGCTGTCTATTAGAGAGGCCCTAGGAGCTTCAGTCACCAATGACAAAGTTGACTATCAAATGTCACAACTCTTTGGGATGAAACGCTTCAAGAATAGGAACGGCTTACTGGGTAGCTATACATCACGAGATCCAAACGCTGCTGGCTGGGCCAGTCCGGGCTCGAACGGACCTATAGCGCTCGACAATGGCTATAATTCGGCAAATTCTTTAAGGGTACTCTCACATGAAGGAGCACATGCCTTCTTAGGACTCGCAGATCATCATGATTGGACCGGATCGGGGTATGGTGCAGACGGCATTCAGGATGCACTAAAAAATGGATTGGAGTGGAACAATGCGGACAGTTTTGCCTGTGTCATTCAGGGCTGTTAGCTTATTTGCGATCATGTTTTTCGCGGCGTGTGTGCAAACGGATATAGCTGGGTTGGGTGAGCAGTCTATCTCTGTTTCAGTCACAGCATCTCAAAAGAAACCTAAAGGTGACTATGTACCTGCCGTAGGACTAGAAAATGACTCACCTCAGACTATGTGTGTCATTGCTGTGAGTGTTGGTCCGAGATTTTCTAATGGTGCTGATGCAGCGTATGCGTTTCGCGACGGATATGAAGCTGCGGCATATGTTTTGCCGCCAAAAAACATGATCGTTATGCCTCCTCTCTCCGAGTACGCGCTTTCGACCGTCTTCGAGCCACTGCCCCCTAATGAGATTTACTTCGAGGTGATGGGCGCATCCTCAAAAGAAGAAGCAGATGAAATTCTTAATAACTTTCGCGATCAAGCACGACGTGCAGATTATTATTGGAGCGCGGAGGTCAGGTATGGACCGTGCTCAAGCAGCATTGAGGGGGCTGCTGTGCTGTCAACTTACGATGAAGGTGCTTTGGGAGCGATCCATTCGGCTTTGGCAAATAGCCGTGAGAACTAAACCTGTGACAACGAAACGGGATTGGTGAAGTGGGTGCCGTAGGACCGCAAGAGCCTTTGTGGTTGTCAGGTCGAAAGATCATTGTGATTCAGGAGCTCCGCCCGCAACCGCCGCCCCTTCGCCCCACTCCCCTCGCATTCCTCACAGCCAGCCCCACCACACGCCTCACAGGCCACAATCTCCAACTCCTGTGACAGCACCCCGCGCGGCACGTCTTTCACAACAAACGGCTCCACCCCGAGGTCGATCAATCGCGCATAGGCCGTATCAGCGGAATTGCTGCGCAGGGAGGATGGGACCAGTCGACCGACGCCGGCCTGCAATATCTCAACGCGCGGTACTACGATCCGAGGTTGGGGCTGTTCATCCAGCCCGACTGGCTTGATCCTACTCAGCAAGGCGTAGGCACGAACAGGTACAGCTACAGTTCTAATGATCCGGTGAACCTCATGGATCCGTTTGGCAACGCTTGGTACAACGACTGGGACGACTTCAAAGACCTATTCAAGCAGACATCTAGTATCGATCCCAATGGCCGAACTGAAATCAGAAGCGCCCCTATTTTGCGAGCCACTGTACCTGGTCAGGTCGCTTGGGATCGGGCTCGCTCCGACGTCACCAATGAAGAATATGGATCGGCGGCACTGAATGCAGGGTTGACGATTGTTGAGGCGGCCCTAACGGCTGCAACGTTTGGCGAAGCACAAGCCTACTTTGGCCTAACACGCGCAGCTGCGAAGCGGCAGTAAAAGTTCCTGGCGCTACAAAGCCAAAAGTCGTAGATAGCACACTTCAGTCAATCGTTGACAATGTCTACAAAGGAGTGGCAAATCCTAAGCGCGTTGGGGACGGTACGACTATGGGCGCATATCTTCACGAACAGGCGACTGGTACACTTGTACATGGTCGCAGCCATGGCAAAAAACTTGTTGAAACAGGTAGGCGGCTTCAGCGCTGGCTTAAGACAGCAGAAGCGAGCGGCACTCTCAGCGCAGACATCTTTGAGGCAGAAACGTTGCTCCACAAAGTCTTGACAGCAACAGGGGGCAAATAGTTATGTCAGAAATCCAAGTGGCTTTCGTTGGGAAGGTTGTCTTCGAAAACCCAACTCTTAGACCGTTACTTGCCGATCACTTGAACGCCAATCAGGGAGAGATTTTTCCGTACGCCTTTATGTCCGAGTTGGCAAAGTGCATCTCCGAAGGAGGCGTAGATAGCGAAAGTACAAAATCTATGTTGGCTCTGATGGAAAGCAGCTTTGATACTCAAAATGATGATGATGTATCGAACTTGATTGCGGTTGGTTTTGTTGAAAGCCTTGTTGCTTTACTTCCGGAGACTTCCTCAATATGGAAAATTGTGCCTCCTAATATTAAGGAGTTTGCCAGAGCATGGGGAAACCAAGAGTGGAGATAAAACGCGATTTGGCAGTCACATTTACCTCGAAGAGGTTTGCCTGCGACCTTCGCTCTCCCACACTCCCTACAGATCGCCCCCCACACACCTCTGAGGACGTCTTTCACCACAAAGGGTTCCGCCCTGAGGTCGATCAGCCGGGATTTCCCCGCCGCAATCGAACATCCGAGATCTCCACGGTTTCCGGCTGCCTCGAACGACCCTTCATCCCATCGACACCTTCCAGCCTGTAACCGGCGGAGCAATACTCGGCCACGGTAGCGGCGGCATTGTGTTGTCGCAGGCGGCGTAAAAGTCGTCCACTTTTGCCCTTTCGGTATTCGGGAGGGCTTGGGGATAGCCGTTAGCTCATAAGCAAGTCTAGTCAGTCCGCACCCCACACAAGTTGCAATAAAGTCATTTCCGCCCGGATCTCTCAGATTCACCGGATCATTTGCGGAATAGGCGAACCTGTTCAACCCGACGCCTTGCTGGGTTGGATCGAACCAATCGGGCTGGATGAACATGCCGAGGCGGGGGTCATAGTAGCGGGCGTTGAGGTATTGCAGGCCTGCGTCGGCGTCGAAACGCTCGCAGGTGTTGCCCTTGGTCTCGTCGGCGCGGGTGAGGCTGAGCATTTCGTCAAAAGCCTCACCAAACGGCGCGTAGGTGGAGGTTTTGACCAGGCTGCCGTCTGCTGCGGTGATCAGTTTGACGGAGCCGAGCTGGTCCTTTCTTGATTGTTACGCAATCTCTGTTCCTTGGAACTGAACAAATCCCGTAGAGCAGTATGCACATGACCACAATCAACTGTTTTTATTTAATAGCCGGATATTCTTGAAACTGAAACTTAGCCCATCACCTTCGACATCAAACATGTCGAAACGAGGACCATCCCAACCGTCGTGGTGCACCTCCATTCGCGGAGACCCAACCTGAGTTCGTCCTTTTCCTAGACTTGGGGCCGCGACGTCAACCACACTTGCAAATAAAAATGTATACCTTTTTGAGTGGTTGTCGGGACCGCTCACGCATAGACTCAAATCATATCCATAGCTTTCCGCGTCCCATGAGAGGGAAAATCTGTCGATATAGAAATCATCTATTTCTCCAGAGTTAATAAGTTCCATTGCGACCGTTGTATTCATTCCTTTTACCCCTTCATTACATCGCACTAATTCGATATTTTATCGTCTTGCTTGTTTATGCGAGTTTCTCTGCCTTTAGGACCGTATCTAGGACCATATTCCCTTTCATGTGAATGGGGGTTGCTGTGGTCTGAGGGATAGCCGTGATCAGTATGGTCAGTACGGTAAACTTGCCTGCCATATTGATCATATTCGGCATCAGAAACTTCAAGCTCTCCTGTGCGAGGATTATATTTCTCATGTTGTATATGTGTAATTCCTGGCTCAACTTGATCTGGAGCGTTCCCTCTCCACATCTCATCTGCTTGTGTTTATGCTGGCTGAGTAGGATCAAGCCAATCGGGCGGGATGAACAGGCCGAGGCGGGGGTCATAGTAGCGGGCGTTGAGGTATTGCAGCCCTGCGTCGGCGTCGAAACGCTCGCAGGTGTTGCCCTTGGTCTCGTCGGCGCGGGTGAGGCTGAGCATCTCGTCAAAAGCCTCACCATAGGGCGCGTAGGTCGAGCGTTTGACCAGTGTGCCGTCTGCTGCGGTGATCAGTTTGACCGAGCCAAGTTGGTCCTTGTGCAGGTATTCAACCTTGCCCATTTCACGAGGCAAGAAGACATACTGTCAGGCAGGTCACGACCGCCGACCGGCGGCTTTGGAACAGTCGATGGCGCTATTGAAACTCGAACCCGAGCAGATCTTCCTTGGTATGAATAGTCTCACATAAATCGCGACGGTAGGCTCGTATACCATAACATGCATCAATGATCGTTTCTTTCAACACAAGCTCTTCGGACCAATCAGCGTTATCAAACCGCTCAAATGCAACTTTTTTCAAATACTCCAATCTCTCTTGCGACTTAGTCTCAAAGGTTAATCCTGAGAAATAGCTCATCGCCCGGATGCAGACGTTATCTTCTTCCTCCCAAGGCCAAACTTGGGAGCTGCGCTATCAGGACGTCGCGGGCCTTGTCGACATCTATCACGCCCCGGAGGAAGTCCTCACCGCACTCGGGATCGATGCGGAGGTTTTTTTGCGCGGCGTGAAGAGATGCTGTCGAACTGGCCCAATGGCAGCCGCGCGGCGAGCTTGGAGCAGTCCATGGCGCTCTTAGAGCTCGATCCCGCGTTGCGACCAGTTTTGACCCAAGCTTCCGGGCGCGCACAGATCAATCCGGCGACAATGCCTGTGGAATTGTTAGAGGCTTTGGCGGGTGTGGATGGGGCGAAGGGACGGGCGAAGCAGCCGGAGGTGGTGGAGATAGTTCTGCGGCCTCAACATATGAAATAATTCCTATACCTACCTCTATATTAAGCCTCATAAAGCGCATAGAAATCGCGTTTATTGAAACTTAAATCCGAGTAAATCTTCCTTGGTATGAATCGTCTGACGCAATCTTCGGTAGTTAGTTCGCACCCCATAGCATGCGCTAATAACTATATCCTTCAGAAAGTCATCGTCGGTTATTTCCATACTGCCATACAGATCAAACGCAATTTTTTTCAGGAAATTCAAGCGTTCTTGAGACTTTGTATCAAATGTTAAGGTCGCGAAATATATGATTGCTGCGGTACAGACAGTCGCCTCTTCCTCCCAAGGCCATTCCTGCATAACGGCTCTCAATTCCGGTTCGAAATAACGTGCGGAATGCCAGTAATTACAGACCGCCGTGATCGCGGCTGCCGCTCTCTGATCGAAAATGTCATTCTCGCGAAAATATTCAAATGCCGTTCGGTAGCGTTGCAGGCCCTGATCGTCACAGTCAAACAGCAAGGCATAAGCGTATAAGCCGGCGTCAAATTGGTGCTCCAAGTCTCCCCAAAACATGTCACGGACCAGAGCTCTATCTTCCTCGGAAATGTCCCGATCAGATTTGCGGGCCTGCCAAATGTAATTCAAACGTGTTTCGATATCCATTAGTCCAAGGCATCCTTTACTTTCTCAGCTGCTTCCCGCGCCGCGTCAAGGGTATCCTGAACTCGCTGTGCATGTTGTCGAGCATCATTGATAGCTTCTTGGATAATTTCTCTGTCCTTCCCTGTGATCCTTGGATCATCAAGCAATTTTTCAAGGCGATATGCGCCCTTTTTCAAACCGTCAATACCTTGTGTGACTTCTTTAACGTGGTCTCGTAACTTTCCAGCACGATCACGGACCTGTATCCCCATGCTCTCTTTCACCGCGCCCATGATGTCATCTGCGCCGAGCTGATTAAGTCCGCCGGTAATTTCGCGCTGAGCACGAGTAAATGTTTGAGCGTTTTTTCCCTTGATAGCCAGGCCAGCAAGCCGGGTGCTGCTTCGTTTTACCGCATAACCCGCCTTGGCGATACGCCCAATATTCAAAGCTGCCGTTGCCCCTCCGGGCACTCCAGGAATTGCGGTTGCTGATACATCTGCGGCAACGCCTATTCCGTCAAAAAGAGCTGCGCCATAATTGCCAGCTGCAATATTCCTTCCGAAGCTTGCTGCGCCAAATAATGCATTAAACGCATCCCATACAGTTTCAACAGCATTCCCACTCGGATCCCTCAGATTCACCGGATCATTTGCGGAGTAGCTGTACCTATTCAGCCCGACCCCCGGCTGCGTCGGATCGAGCCAATCGGGTTGAATGAACAGCCCCAACCTCGGGTCGTAATACCGTGCATTGAGGTATTGCAGCCCTGCGTCGGCGTCATAGCGTTCGCCGATGAAGCCCTTGGTCTCATCCGCGCGGGTGAGGCTGAGCATTTCGTCAAAAGCCTCACCAAAGGGCGCGTAGGTGGAGGTTTTGACCAGCGTGCCATCCGCCGCGGTGACCAGTTTGACGGAGCCGAGCTGGTCCTTGTGCAGGTAGTGCACCACACCGTTTTCACGCCGCGCGTTCGGGTGTTGGTAGCTCAGAACGGTTTCGCCGGTGCCGGTCCCGAAGTCGCGGATTTCGATCGGGCCAAAGTAGACCGTTTTGGCCTCTGTCGGCGCGCCGCTGTCTTCGGTTTTGAACGCGCGCGATCCATCGGGCCAGTAGCCATAGGCCGTGGTCTGCCCCGAGGCGGTGACGCTCAGCGGGCGGTTTTCGCCATCATAGACCATAGTCCGGCCGTCAAACGAGCGGATCATGTTGCCATTGGCGTCATAGGTCAGGCTGACATAGGTTCCGTTCAGAAATATAAGCCCCTTCGGCGCATGCGTCGGGAATATGTTCGTGTTTGGTTGCGACAAAATCTCGTTGGGGTCGCGCCAGCACTAAATCGTATGCAAAGATCTCTCGTTTTAAGAAGAATCTCCCATGTTTTTTGCTATCAGCCATATCTTTTCGAATTCAGCCTTTGAAATGATTTCTGAATGAAACTCATTTTTAGAATCCCAAATATCTTTAGCATGAGGAAATTTTTCTTGCGGAAGATACACGCCATTAGTGCCATCAGTTTGTTCAACTGAAGAATAGCCTAATCGGCCATCCCAGAGTTTTTCAACACTTCTTAGTGCAAATAAATCATCACCAATTTCACAATATTGCACGTGACATCTTGGGTCAAATTTCTGCGTGAAGACGCCTTTCAGATAGTACATTGACTTACTCCAAGTTGTTTGGGCCTGCGGCCACAATTCTCCCTGCCAAAGGAAGGGGAGCATCATTTGGAATAACGTAGACGTGAGGACGTCCATTCACAACGGGTAGCCCAGTTATATCTATAGCGACAAAATTCTTGAACTTTTGCCCTTGAAATCGGTTTCGGATAAACGTTTGAGACAGTGAGGCATTCGATCTAGTGCCTGGTATGATATCGGTCACATATTGCCCATTTCCATACCGTGCGTCTTTGGGATTGGCCGCAATCGTCGAGGGCAATAGTGATTGAGAGGACAAAATCCCTGCCAAACCCGCATCGTCTGTGTAATGATAAAATATCGTTTTCCCTCGAAGAGAAAAGTTATCTATATCTGTCATCGCGGTAGGAATTTCAGCTGCCGAAACCCCACTAGCCGTTACAGATTGGGTGTGGTGACCCGAATCAAAAACAGAGCTATCAATACCAACTCTCGAACTCCAATGATCTATTCCTAGAAAATGATCCAATTTAGCGCCTGCGTTCGCCATAGCATAGCCCATAGGAGTATTCTCGGGTGTATTCGGCGTTGCGCTAATTTCTGAAAGTGCACCAGCCGTTCCCTTGGAAAGGCCAAGCTTCATTCCATCAGCAACGCTACCCAAAAATTCCCCGATTTCTTTGAATAAATTCCCACCCGGATCGCTTAGATTGACGGGATCGTTAGCGGAATAGGAGTACCTGTTCAACCCGACGCCCGGCTGAATAGGATCAAGCCAATCGGGCTGGATGAACAGGCCGAGGCGGGGGTCGTAGTAGCGGGCGTTGAGGTATTGCAGGCCCGCATCGGCGTCATAGCGTTCGCCGATGAAGCCCTTGGTCTCATCCGCGCGGGTGAGGCTGAGCATTTCGTCAAAAGCCTCACCAAAGGGTGCGTAGCTGGAGGTTTTGACCAGGCTGCCATCCGCCGCAGTGATCAGTTTGACCGAGCCGAGTTGGTCCTTGTGCAGGTATTCCACCGCCCCGTTCACCCGGCGCGCGTCCGCGTTTGATTGATCTTGGGGTGGAGGCGTTCGTGGGGAAATACAGGCTGCGCGGGGTATTGTAGTACCTAGCGGTTAAGTCGCCAACTAAACACCGCGCAAATTAAAAATCGACATGAGGCGAAATTGTTTCTCAACCTCAAGTGTCACCTCACCACTTAATTGTTCAATCGAACACATAGTGCCGCACACATTAAGACTAATGTTAAAATCCAACCTAGAAACCAATGGGATATCAATCTGAACTGATGGAAGAGATACCCTTCCTTTCTTATCATGTGTCGGTAAAATCAGGCCAGATTTGTCATCATTAATAATCGATATTCGTGCACCGTCTGTCAAAGTTTGTATTTCGAGTACATCAACAGAACTCACCACTGAAGGCGTCGTAAATAACGGCCTTCCAAGCCTCGCGGGAAAGAGATATGAAATGCGTTCTTGCCTAAAGATACTTGTCTCAAAGAAAAGTGGCTTTTCAGCAAAGATCTCATATCCGCCTTCATTTCGTGCTCGCAATGTAATCTCAACTTTATGAGACATGCCTGGGTTCAAAAAAATAATTATTAACCCAAATGCAAGTATTCCAGCTAGAGTCTTCATTCTAAATGGCCCCTCTCGTTCCTTATTCCTCGATCATCCCGACGCGCTTCGTTCGCTTGTCGCCTCTGCTCTTGACGTTGTTTTTCTTCTAACTTGGCTCGCTCTGCTTTAGTAAGCGAAACATCTCCATTATAGCCCCATCTAGGATTGAGCAGCCCCAGAAAACGTTCCGTGACGGTTGTCGGATCCTTTATTGGGTGCGTACCTAAGGCTATGTGTGGCGCAACATCTGCAACTGCATGTTTAAGAGGTTCCGTATCTGGTAATCCAAAATTAGCGGTTCCTTGATTAACAAAGTCATCCACACGGTTTCCATTTTGATCATAAATTACCTCACCGCCATCTTGTGTCGTAAATTTCTCATTGAACAAAGGAGAAGGGCCATTTGGCTGCATGCCGATCTGATACGCATTCGCGGGTACAGGATCTCCAAGAGCATATTCGCCTTGTGCAACACGTACTTCAAATTCGCTCATTGTGGTGGGAAAATCGTATCCGTTATTTCGTGCATAATGCTCCGCTTTGGTTGGATAGTTAGCCGTTAGCTCATAAGCAAGTCTAGTCAGTCCGCACCCCACACAAGTTGCAATAAAGTCATTCCCGCCCGGATCCCTCAGATTCACGGGATCGTTTGCGGAATAGGCGAACCTGTTCAACCCGACGCCTTGCTGGGTTGGATCGAACCAATCGGGCTGGATGAACAGCCCCAACCTCGGATCGTAATACCGCGCGTTGAGATATTGCAGGCCGGCGCCGGTCGACTGGTCCCATCCTCCCTGCGCAGCAATTCCGCTGATACGGCCTATGCGCGATTGATCGACCTCGGGGTGGAGCCGTTTGTTGTGAAAGACCTACTGCGCTGACTGTTGTAAAGAAGGTGGAAATTGTGCAGAACCCAAAATACTCTGAGTTAGAGCACCGTAGCTACAGCACATAATTTAGTTCCTTCAAGTAGCTCGATTTCTTGTCCCTTCTCCAGCAGGTATTGTGGCGCACTCTCGACCAGAAAGTTACCCATCGCTTTGATCGGTTCAGCGGCAGTTCCATCTTGCTCAAAAGTCACGACAAAACTCCATGTATCCTCTTCATGATTTTGTTTTACATGCGGCAGGCGACAAACCGTTGAGTACACTTGCCCTTTTTTAACACTGCGGTTGACCCCAGCATTCCAGCGAAACAACATAGGCACTACTTTCATCGGATTCCTCTCTTCTATAAACTTAATAATTGCAGGAGGAATTTCCGACGTGCGGGCAAAATATGCAGCTCCAATTCCGTCTAGTCGTTTAAAATATTCGAAACCTTGCACAGCTTTGCTCGGCAATGTCCCTGAAACAACTCTAAACCCTTTCATTCCAGACATACTCTGCCCCCATTTTGCCGCATTTTCTGCGGTTGTTGCGAAGAACTTACCCTCCCAAATGGGGCAGTTGCGCCCGGTTTGTTTGAGCCAAGTAGAATATTTGAAGAATTATTGGGTGGCGGGCGTCGCTTACTGTCTTGATTAGTATTTGAGGCGCCCCCGCTATCAGAGCTATCTGCACCTCGAAACAAATCCTTAAAATCATCCCAATCATTGTACCAAGCATTCCCATTCGGATCGCTTAGATTCACGGGATCATTCGCGGAATATGCGAACCGATTTGTCCCGACGCCTGGCTGGGTTGGATCAAGCCAGTCGGGCTGGATGAACAGCCCCAACCTTGGGTCGTAATACCGCGCGTTGAGGTATTGCTGGCCTGCGTCGGCGCGGGTGGGGTCGAGGACCTAGTCCGTGGCCTCGCCATAGGGTGCGTAGGTGCCGCGTGTGATGAGGAACCATTTTCACTCAGAGAGGTGACCAGCACATTTGGCACAAATGGGTCCAAAACTACTTGAAAGTATAGGCTCCTCTAATCACCAGGATACAGACGAGCATCAAAAAATAGGTCTTCATCCCCATATCTGACAATACTTCAATCAGCGACACGTTCGAAGATTGAGGTAAAAATGCGTCTTGACAAATCCATGCAGAAACCACCGATACAATGAGTATAGCGACCCAACTCACAAGAACAGTTCGCGTATTCAAATAAATTGCACCAAACCCGACCGCTAAACCCGAGTAAAGAAGCCCCGCCCCAAGAGCCCTAACAATGGTGTTCCACGAAAGTGATCCACGCCAAAATGCGTCCGCACATGATGCCAAGCACGCAAACACAAGGAAAATTGTTACCCATTTCCATTTTATCCGTTCAGGTGACTTCATTTGTCATCACTCTTATCGTCTTTTGTGTCCGTTTCTTCGCTTTCATTCTTATCGTCTTTCATTTCTCTTCGAGCAGCCTCGATGCCAGCTTTATTCCACCTTCCCGTTCACCCGGCGCGCGTCCGCGTTTGATTGATCTTGGGGTGGAGGCGTTCGTGGAGAAAGACGTTCTGCGCGGGGTATTGTCACAGGAGTTGGAGATTGTGGCCTGTGAGGCGTGTGGTGGAGCGGGTTGTGAGGCCTGCGAGGGGAGTGGGGCGAAGGGGCGGCGGTTGCGGGCCTATCTAATTAGCAACGCAGTTCTTTCTTTGTGATATGCGCATCTTCGGCATTCCGCTAATCTGGTGTAGGAAACATCAATTCATGTAGATCGTATTCAAAATCTGCGCCATGTTCACTGCTTGAGATTAAGAGCTCATCATCGCCTTTAACTATGGTCAAGCGGATATCAGCACCGCGCAGGTCTTCGCTAAGAAGAGATGCGCCATCGAGAGCAGCTAATGTAGAGAAAAGGGAGGCCTCTGCAATATACTCCATCAGTAACAGGCAAGTCTGTTGTTGTTCCTCATCTAGTGAAGAGTACCATTTGGATAGCCTGACAAGCCGTGACGCAGGTTTTCTACCCGGCGGATTGCGAAGAGTTTTCTCATAGCTGTCCACTAAACGATCAACACTTTCGTGGCGCAAGTCCATAGCGAAGCGTTCTCTCGTATAGGTCATTGATTTTCACGATTCCGAATTATTTCAAGATACTTGCTTAGAATCGAAACATCGTTTTCTGCCAACCATTGCTTGCGCTTCTCAGGTGTTCGGCGCGCATAAGCACTTAGCCATTTCTGGTAACCAGTACGAAAAAGTTCATATCCCTCAGGCGTAAGATCCTCTACGCGCACGATAAAATCCTCGTCAACAAGGTCATTGTCACCAATAAGAGTTCGTGTTGTTAAGCCTTCTTGATCGAAGAACCTGAACGGCACAACGTGTGTCGCAGACACTTCTTCAATGCTAACAGGATCAGCAACGCCGTTTGTTATTCTCTTTCGATCAAGAAACCATCGAGCGCAGGTTAGTACTCGTTCCGATGTGTTTGTCATATCTTCCTCTACGGTCTTCGCCTTTCTTCGGCAAGATCAGATCCAGTATCACGAAGCTCTCTATCCCGCCTATCACGTATATAGGTACCACCGTTCTCTCGAATACGCTGTTCCTTAGCTATTTGCGCTGTTTTGTCAGCCGTTAAGCTGGTGGTTTCTACTGTCTTTGCAACGGTACCATCTTCTTCAATAACAACATGATCCAAACGTCTTCCCGTACCAGTTTCCGGATCCTTAGCAATTTTACCATCTGAACTCCGAAGGTATTGTTCGTTTTGCACACTGGCTCCGGGATGTTCTGTTCTAAGTTCATCTGCAGTGAGTGCCTCACGCTTCTGACCTGCGATTTGGTTTGGTATACGACAATTATGGACCCAGACCCCATCTCGCCCGACAAAGAAAGTCTCAGTTTGAGTGACGGAGAGGTTGTAGGCCGTGAGCGGTTTATCCACGATCTCGACGGCAAGAACCTCTCGCAATGTTCCATCCGGTCCACGCAGATGATTTCCGGGGCGCAGGTGGGCTGCGTCAACCCAGGCACCACCCTTGATCGGCCCTTCATATACATGCCCCTCGGACGCTTGCGCAATCAAACGGGGTTCGCCATCAGCAAAGACCACGAAGAACGGGTGGATCGTGTTGGAGCTGATCTGCTCGTTCCCGGCCTCACTCGCGTAGGTGATGTACACGGTCTTGTCATAGCTGTTGGAATATTGGTCCAGCACGGTCTGATAGCTGGTCTCACCTGAGACGGGGTCGCCAGACAAAACCGACATGCCTGGACGAATATTCTGGATTTGAACAAAGCCCTCCTGTGTCGCCACAAGCGTCGCACCGTCGAAAGAGCATTTCTTGAGAAGCTTCGCCGCTCCTTTACCAGCGACAGCCGAGATAGCGACGTCGACGGCGACATCTTTTGCGAAGTCGCCCAAAGACATATCACCATTTGTGAGCGCCTGCGCAGTTTGATATGCGTCGTAGACTGTGACCGCGACACTTGCGACTTTGTAGGCTGCAATCAGCAAGGGAACAAAATTCCCATTCGGATCGCTTAGATTGACGGGATCATTGAAGCTGTAGCTATACCGATTTGTCCCCACACCCGGCTGCGTTGGATCAAGCCAATCGGGCTGGATGAACAGCCCCAACCTTGGATCGTAATACCGTGCATTGAGGTATTGCAGGCCAGCGTCGGCATCAAAGCGTTCGCGGGTGTTGCCCTTGGTCTCATCCGCGCGGGTGAGGTCGAGGACCTCGTCAAAAGCCTCACCATAGGGCGCGTAGGTGGCGGTTTTGACCAAGCTGCCGTCTGCTGCGGTGATCAGCTTGACCGAGCCGAGCTGGTCCTTGTGCAGGTATTCCACCGCCCCGTTCACCCGGCGCGCGTCCGCGTTTGATTGATCTTGGGGTGGAGCTTTTCGTTGTTAAAGACGTGCTGCGTGGGGTGCTGTCACAGGAGTTGGAGATTGTGGCCTGTGAGGCGTGTGGCGGGGCTGGATGTGAGGTGTGTGGGGGAAGCGGCACAAAAGGGCTGAGGTTGTTTCGGACTGCGGTGCTAAACAGGTGAAACGCTGCAGCTTTAACTCTTCTCTGAGGGTCCGCAGTTCGACTGGGTTTCGAACTATTCGAAATAGCCTTCTTTAAATATCAAAATACTTTTCGCTGTCTGCGTTTGATCTGTACTTTTGCTTGGAAACCAACCGCATGCTCCCAGTGAGCGCGATATAATCTCTTCTTCATCCTCCACATATTCTGCGGCTGAATCTGTTATAATCTCCCTGAACAGAGAAGGGGTTAGAGCAACAAGATTTGAGCCTCGAAACATTACAGTGCCGGTATCGTCAAACTCGAAAGCTTCCACTTTCTCTTGCGCATCATACAAGACGAAAACACCAAGCCCTGAGAAATGATCTAGGGGGCAGACTGATAAGGGAGTTCGTTTGAAAGAAGTGTATGCGGTACCTAAGATGTTTCGTACAGCGTCCCTATCTGCGCCGAATTCGATATCAACAACTCCTCTGAGCGGCAGGAATTCAAAGATCATAATTTAGCAGTATCCTCCAGTTCATCCGTATAATCCTTCATGCCTTGGATTGCATCATCATATTTGTCTCCAAATTTCTCCTGCAGATCATCTATATCCATCTGTTGCGCAGCTCTGAAATCGCCGCCTTCAATTAGCTCCCTCTGAGCCTCTCTATACTGTCTGGCTTCTCGAGAGCTACCCCAGCTGGCAGTCTCAGAGTGATCAGGCTTTTCCATTTGTATGCCTGGCCCAGAACCGTCACTAAGAGGGGACGCTGAGTTTGATGAGCAATGATGGCATTCAATCCCCCTTGCTTCATTACCCCCTCCTCGAAGCGTGCTAATTTTTCCACCTAAAAATTCAGAGGCTTCATCTGCATTTTTCCCAAGCAAATCGCTGGCAGCATTTTTAGCCGCTTTTGCATCACGCAATGAGACAGGCGATACAACTTCGCTTACCAAGGATACCGTAGCTGCAGCGCGCCGCCCTAAAGATACACTTTTCCCTGTAGCGGTTTTAAAGTCTGCAACCGCTCCGGCAAAAGTTGCCGCAATGTCGCCGCCTTTGATCGCGAGCTTCACAAGCTTTGACGCAAGCCCCCAAGCATTCCCACTCGGATCGCGCAAATTCACCGGATCATTTGCGGAATAGGCGAACCTGTTCAGCCCCACGCCTTGCTGAGTTGGGTCGAGCCAGTCGGGCTGGATGAACATGCCTAGGCGGGGGTCATAGTAGCGGGCGTTGAGGTATTGCAGGCCTGCGTCGGCATCAAAGCGTTCGCGGGTGTTGCCCTTGGTCTCGTCGGCACGGGTCAGGCTGAGCATTTCGTCCGTGGCTTCGCCGAAGGGCGCGTAGGTCGAGCGTTTGACCAGTGTGCCGTCTGCTGCGGTGATCAGTTTGACCGAGCCAAGTTGGTCCTTGTGCAGGTATTCAACCGCCCCGTTCACCCGGCGCGCGTTGGGGTGTTGGTAGGTGAGGATGGTTTCGCCTTCGCCCCAGCCGCATTAAAAACCACCGATTTCCCCAAACTGATCGTTCGAGTAACTCCGCACCCTCGTTTGAGGTTGGAATTGTGCAAACCTCTTAACCCCCCATTGCTCCATCTCTTTGTGGAAATCGGTGATATATTGTCCTTCTCTTAGACCGTTTTCTGTAGGCCCTAGGCCATGAGTACATGCTGTATGGACAGTTAAACTGCTTAGCCCGCTTGGTCTGACATAGATACCAATATCCGTGGCGCAAGCTTTCCCTCTCTGTTCAGGAAAACGGCAAACCACATGGCTCTCCCGTTCAATGCAAGTGCCGCCAATTTCAGGCATTTCTTCAAGAAGAGAAGCTCGCCCGTAACCATATATTTTATCTGCTTCCCCAGAACTATCAAAAATGATCCGTGAGTGAAGATCAGACCGCGCCAAGCACCCAGTTAAAAAGAATAGAAAGAGCGCACCAGAAATCCTAGTCAAACCCATCAATCTGCCCTCTAAAAGCCTCAAGGCTGTGATTTGCAAGTGGATTCCAGCCGGAAACACTTTCATAATAAATATGACGGCCTGGGGAAACCATAGCTGGCAATTTTGACGACATGATCGAAGCACCATTCAAAGCCCCCAAAGGATCGCCATGAACCCTATGTGTTACAATGTTCGTATTTTTTCCCGCGAGGCCGCCATATACTATCGATTTAAAATTTGAAGACAAATGCAATCCTGCTGGGTCAAATGCATGAGCGTATCTGCGGTCTTTGCTTGGAAAGGACAGTGCTGCAGCTGTTGCTAAGCCGCCACCCAAGGAATGACCTGCAAAGGAAAGCCCCTCAGCCCGACTTGCTACTCCTCCGGATGCAGCAACGGCCTGAGCAAGTGCGATCGCTTGATCATATTGTGAGGACCTCCCCACCAAACCTTGGCCCACATTGTCATCCATGTCTGTACCGTCGAAATCATCAGTGCCACGGTAGCCTAATATAATTTCGCCAGTTTTAACATCGAGATACGCTCGTGCGTAAAAACCTGTCTTAGGGTCATCCCAAACTAGACCTTCCCCAAAACGTTCCTTTCTTTCCTCTTCAGTGAGCCTTTTTATGTGATTAGGCAGTTCATGGTTGTCATGATCTTCACTATAGGAATCAGCCGAAACTTTAGCACCGACTCCAGCTGACGCATTCCCACTCGGATCGCGCAAATTCACCGGATCATTTGCGGAATAGGCGAACCTGTTCAGCCCGACGCCCGGCTGAGTAGGATCAAGCCAATCGGGCTGGATGAACAACCCCAACCTCGGGTCATAGTAGCGGGCGTTGAGGTATTGCAGGCCTGCGTCGGCGTCGAAGCGTGCGGGGTGTGACCTGCCCCCCGCTGGTCCCTCATTCGTAACGAGAGTCTGCGGGTTTGGTTTTGATAGTCATAGGTTTCGGTTTGGGCAAGCGGCTAAAGGCACCGTGTCTGTCAGTCGGCTATTCTGCTAAGGATTCGATCAATAAGCCCTGCTGGTTCGGGAGGAATTGCAGCGTCTAGGATATTGAACTCAGGAACATCATCTAACTGACTTCCGAGTGCATACTGGCACCATACCCTGTAGTCAGTACGCCCAAGAATAATTTGAAATCTTGCCGACAGGTTATCTGTCGCGCAGCTCAGGTGGAAATAGACTTGATCAAGTTCAGGTTTGTTAGGGCTTGCGCTTATTATTTGCTCATCAATATAAGTGTGCGAAAAACATATTCCAATTGCTAACGGTGTATCATCTATCGGCGATTGTCCTGTTTCGTCCGTTAATCCTGATGGATCGCACTTGGGTAAATTTCCAGTCTCTACCCAACTTTCAACCATCAGTCGTTGTTGATCTGGAAACCGAGAGATCTGGAGATATGAAACAGCTGTATCGGTTGCAAGCAGGGCAGCCAGAATAAATCCGATACTGTATAATAACTTCATACGTGTCATATTGCTCAATAATTCCCCCAAGCGCGGAAGCTATAACTTCTGTTTGTTTCAGTAATGATGTTTGCGTCATTGTACATAGATGTTGGACCATTTGCCCACAGTCCGTTAGGACCTTGTTCGTTTGGCCGACCAGCAGCTACGCCAATTGCGAAGTTGACAGCTCGCTGCCTGAACTTGTCCTTCCGGCCCCTTCCTCCCAGGGCATCACGTGCAAACTCGTATCGCTGTCCGACAACTGATGCCGTAGCGTCTTCTATGGAATACCCACCGTTTCCATCAACCGATACTGTGCCTGTGACATCAACGAGAAAATCTCCATAAATTCTTCCAGCTTCTGTAAACACCTTATTTGGCAAGCTCACACCAATTCCCAATCCCTTGATAGTAAAAGCGGCTGGTTTGCCTGAAAGGTTTGCCTCTTGCATAGCGCGGTTTAGATCGCTTATTTGGTAGGCGTCCCCGTTTGCAGAGATATAGCTTTGTAAAGCGCTGCCGATATTAAGAAGCTCATCGAGCTTTAGATCTTTGGGATCCAGAACATAGGTATCTCTACCGTCATAAATAGAAGCGTCGGCAACTCCATCCTCGGACTGTCGGGCGTCCGCAGTTTTGCTTGGGTTGTCCCAATCACCTTCGCAGTTGGAATCATTTGTACAATTCCCATTCGGGTCGCTGAGGTTCACCGGATCATTAAAGCTGTAGCTGTACCGATTTGTGCCGACGCCTTGCTGTGTTGGATTGAGCCAGTCGGGCTGGATGAACAGGCCGAGGCGGGGGTCATAGTAGCGGGCATTGAGGTATTGCAGCCCTGCGTCGGCGTCGAAACGCTCGCCGATGAAGCCCTTGGTCTCGTCGGCACGGGTGAGGCTGAGCATCTCGTCAAAAGCCTCACCAAAGGGCGCGTAGGTGGAGGTTTTGACCAGCGTGCCATCCGCTGCGGTGATCAGTTTGATCGAGCCGAGTTGGTCCTTGTGCAGGTATTCCACCGCCCCGTTCACCCGGCGCGCGTTGGGGTGTTGGTAGGTGAGGATGGTTTCGCCTGTGCCGGTGCCAAAATCACGGATTTCGACCGGGCCGAAGTAGACGGTTTTGGCCTCTGTCGGCGCGCCGCTGTCTTCGGTTTTGAACGCGCGCGATCCATCGGGCCAGTAGCCATAGGCCGTGGTCTGCCCCGAGGCGGTGACGCTCAGCGGGCGGTTTTCACCGTCATAGGCCATGGTGCGCCCATCGAACGAGGTGAGCATATTGCCGTTGGCGTCACACTCAATGTCTCGACAGAAAACACTCTATCTTAGAAAAGCCTGTTCAGAAATGAAGTCCAAAATGCCTTTCCCTTGAATTTCAACCAGTTCACCATCGGGATTAAAATAGAACACTTTCTCATCGCCCAATTTATTAAACATATACCATCCACCACTTTGGTCATCGTTAAACACTAGGAAGCCTGACGGCAGAATCTGAGCCCACTTCTGGTTTTGCTTAACTAAACTGTACTCACTGGCCGCATCTGCTGAGAAAAACTCAGAAGCACCGAATTCTCCACCACCAAATTGCGATAAGAAAAACTTATAACTATCAGGAAGTACTGCAGAAAGTTCGCTTTCGACGCGTGAGATATTTTCGTCATCAGCGAATTCATCGGATGACCTCATTTCCAACATCATCGGCTTTCTCTCAAAAAAGTCTGTCGCTGCTTTGATAAACTCACTTCTTTGCATCTGCTTCCCCCTAGTCATCGTAAACTTCATCCGGATACTTTTCGTCCGCGTCTTTTTCCCTCGCTCTGTACCAACAGTGCGTTTTTCTGTCACTGTCTCTCATTTGTGGTGTGACACCTTGATTGTTTCTATTCCTATGAGCATCTCGTCAAAAGCCTCATCAAACGGCGCGTAGCTGGAGGTTTTGACCAGGCTGCCGTCTGCTGCGGTGATCAGTTTTATTGTGTTGTTTCTATCCGTAGTTGATTGGCGTTAATCAGCAAATTCCCAAAAAGAACGCGTTCCGCCATGCTCTTCGCAAACACTCAGCAATTCCGCCTCAATTTGAGAAATTGCGTCAGCGGTCATTGGTAGAACTATGTCATAACGATAATATACCGTCTTTTGTGGTTCAGTGTGTGTAACGCTTCCGTGGAAGGCTTTTCTTTTGAATTGGCACCGCATCTCAGAAGAACACTTAAAAACATCGTCTTTTGATGGCATTTCAATAAAAAATGCGACTTCTTTTTCAGACGATATGTCAACACCATCCGCCGCAAATCTTGCCAAGACAGCTGCATTTTCTGGTTGGAGACGCTTCTTTAGCTCAACGATCCTGTTCTTCATATTTTTTCCCCCCGGTGAGTTTATGCGATTATGATTATCTTCGTTCTCTTTTCCCCCATCCGCTTCAAGGCGTTCATGTTCATCCTTAAAGGCTTCAAAGGCTTCAAAGGCTTCAAAGGCTTCTCGATGGCTATCCGCAGAGGTCCAGTCGATATCAGCTTCAGCGACCTCATAACCGTGTTCACGGGCTGACTGTTTCGCGCGACTATAATCACCTTTCCCATGGTGGCGAGTGCCATCCGGGAATCTCAAAGTATAACTAAGGTAGCCAGCCGTCCTTGGCCTCCAAGTGAAAGGCAAACTTCTGTATGTTCGTCATTTGGGTTTGCCCTCAATTCCCTTCATCATCCGAACTACGCTCACTTTGACGTCTGGAATTCTCTTCCGAAGTTTTTTCTGTGGAGTGCAGTCACAGGAGTTGGTGATTGTGCCTTGTGACGCTTGCGGTGGGGCGGGCAAAGGTTGCGGTTAGAGCCATTGAGATCTATGAGCTAAATTTCTACAAAAGCATGCCCGCGTGAAGTGTCCACTACGCTGTTCGACTTTTATTTCTTTTGGAAATTCGCTCCCAAACATATTCCGACAAGAGTGACGAACAAAGACCGCCCCACACAAGGGGAGCACCAACAAAAATCGAAGTCCTGACCCAAACCAGAACATCAAAATCAGCTTCGATAAGCTCCACGTGAACAAAGAGACCTAGCCACGAAATGAAAGTGCCCAAACGAACAACGGCCCTTCGCCTTACATTCAGTTTGCGAGATAACAAAATCGTAATGATGGATATGATGCCGTAGAGAGCGAATAAGTATGCCAGGAGCACCAAAGCACAGGAGTATTTGTAATAGTGCCAAACTCCATCGCCCGGGGGAATGTCGTTTGAAAATGGATCCGAGATATTAAAGCCAAAGATAAAAATGATTGCAATGAACGGCGCCAAAAAGATATCGACCAAAGCTAAAGTCAATAATCGCTGTAAAAACCGCCATAGTCCTCTCAACGACATCTTCGTTTTTTTACTTTGTTCTCTCATTTAGTCACTGCCTCAGATTGTCTTTTCTGGCGTCTCGGGCAGCCCTTCTGGCCTCACGATCAGATTGTCGCGCGAAATCACTATCGCGCCCAAGTTCGTCACGCACTTTGCCAAAGTCTCCAAATATTGCCTGTCACGGCGAGAAAACTCCCAACAAGTTTCCCCATGCCTCCTGCAATATTCATTTTAGCATTCAATTTGTCTACAAGTGCTTGAGCGCCGACAGGATCTTTTGCAAATAGGCTGTCCAAGTGTTTTTGAACGTAATTCTGTTCCATCCGGATCATTTTTGAATCAAGCTTTGGGCAGGACAATGTTTCCATGCCATTCAGAATATCAGAGAAAGCCGCCGAATTTTTCTGTTCAAGCCCCGCACTTATACTTTCCATAAAGTCATAGTCGCTCCTATTAATCGATGAATAACCCAAGTGCAGTGGTTTCATTCTGGTGTTGTAGGTGGCGAATACCCTTTCGAAACCCAAACAGTTTCAAGCGGACAGTCTGGGTATACCCATGATGACCAATTTTCTTTCAGCCAATCAGAACTGATCCAATGCTCACCAGCTTCAACTGGCAAATTCACTAGAATTAAGCCTCCTTTATGGCCAGTCGTCACCATGAGCGACATTCCTCCATTTTCTTGGAAAGTCTCAGCAACCATTAGATCTACATATTCTTCATGAGGCCAAACGCCCTTAAGGCGAATGATTGTACCATGGGCTAAGCGTGCAGATGGCTCAAGGTGAAGCAAGGGTTCAAAGCTCAAACTCATCATTCAGTCCTTATGTCATGCCTACCGCTTTATCCGTTTTCTCTTGCGGCGGTAGTGGAGTGTCAACCTCATCGACATGTCTTTCACGCTTGTCTAACATCTTTAGTCTACCATGCTGGCTATGCAGCCGACGGACAGCGGCCACGAGGACACCGTTAGCCGTTTGCGTAACCGGGCCAGCCCCGCGCGCATAGGTGAGCTACTCCCCATCGGTTGGACAGGATCTGTCGTAAATTAAGCCATGATTTGCAGTCTGCTGATCTTCGACGAGAAGGAGATCAGAGATGTCGAAACGCAAACAACATGCGCCCGAGTTCAAGGCCAAGCTCGTGCTGGAATCCCTGAAGAGTGAGGAGACCGCGATTGAAACGTCACAGTTCCGATACTTTGGATTTAAGAAAAGCTTCACAATTTTTGAGCAGTTTTTTAGAGGCAAAAATAAATATGAAGACATAAGTTATCGCCATAAGGCAGGAGCAAACAAGCATAAGAAGGCTATCCGACCACAAACCTCCTTCAACCTTCACCATAATTGCGGCACAGGTCCAACCAACGATAAAGTATAGCATCACCTCTGCAAAATAGGCTGTCGGCTGTACGCGTAGTTCAGGATTTTCTTCATCCGTTATATAGGCAGTGTGCCGGCTCATACGGAGAAGAAACATTTCAAATGAAACTGAGTGGATGTGCTGGCGCAATATATGATTGAGTTGCACGTTGCCCACCCCCAACAACCGTGGGTCAATATTCCTCAGAGGTTTTGAGTACCTTCCCAAGATACGATTTACTTTGCACTTAACCCGCAAGAAACGACTTCTCATTTATCGATCTCACTCATCATCTTGCTTCTGCTCTTCTGCGACTCTTCTACTCACCTGCTCTTGTCGCTTCAAGCCAGTCGGGCTGGATGAACAGCCCCAACCTCGGATCGTAATACCGCGCGTTGAGGTTGAAGCAGGATCAGAAAAGGCTGCACGGTGACATTGGTTGCGAAACGCGCTTGGGGCTCACACAAACGCTAGTCATTTCCATCATTGATGGACCATCCGGCTTCTAGCCTTGCTTGGCGCACCTTTTTTTTAAACTCTTCAAGCTCGTCTGCGCTTGAATAAGTTTCGTTGTGAAAGACCAAATCTTCGACAAAATGGGTAAAGCTATCCGACAATGCATGGATTGCGTGGCGAAGCGGCTCCGAGCTTTCATGTTCGACATCTTCTGGCTGGAAAACGCTAACGCCTTTTGTCTTCAAATCCAAAAGGAGTAAGCTACCAGTCGAAGTGTCTGCAAAAACAAAGTATCTATCAAGGCTCATAGAAAACTCATCTAAGTCATAATACTTAGAAAGTCTGAAGCCTTCTTGTAATCGCGCATGCTCTGGACCTTGATGCAACCCCAGCATGTGATGAACGTCGCCATCTACGTCCGGCTCGCTTTTTGACACAAAATCCCTGCGAGAAAATTTTCCACCATTATGGTGAAGCAAGTAGTGACGGTAATCATCAGGAAGCACGAAGCGATTTAGCTTCTCAAACGCTAACACGTTTTCAAGGGTTACAGCTCCGTAAGGATTAGAGTTAACAACAAAATTTTTACTCATTTTACCAGGTCCTGTTGACGTTCATCGGAGCTGAATGATTGTTGCCGCGAGTGAGATGAAAGCGGCGAAGCTCTGATCTGTTTTACATGACCGCATGGCGATGCCCCTGTACTCTTTGAGCTTCCATGTTGCGACTAAGCACGCACCCAATACTCGTTTATCTTCCGCGTCAATTTGGTCGTCAATTATAAAAAGAATGCTTCGCCCCCCGAGTATAAACCATTTTACTTTATGGCGAAGGCTTGGGATGCAAAGCGACAACTCACATTCATCTAATGCTTGGCCACCCCGGAAACGCTCAAATGCGAGCGCGACAGCCCTTTCGCTACGATGGTCAAGTGGGCCAAAACCGTCTTCTTCTAAAATATCTAGATCATTTTCTACTGCAAAATAATTCATCTAACTTCGCCCGCTCGACTGATATGATCGTTTTCACGTTGCGCAAAATTTCGAAGTGCATCGGCAGCCTGTTCCAGAGTCGCATCATCCATCTTTCTGGCCATTGCCTCACCTCCCGCGATTGCGGTCAGGCTGTCGTCTTGATAAGCTGATTGTGCAGAAAGATTTGCATTGCCGTTGAGGTGGGTGGCCGCCCCCTCAGCAGTTTTTCTTTGGTCGGATTGCCCCGTGGATGGGTTTGACAAACAGCGACCAAGCCTTTGATGTTTGGCAGCCGGTTTGACATTTTGTTCTGAGTTAACTTCGTGAAAAATCTTATTTAGTTCTGGATTAAAAATCCTCGTGTCGGTGGTTCCTTGCAGCCCTTGGGCACCAAACACGTTTCCTTGAAAACGTGCAGACCGTCCCCGAAATTGGCCCATGGCCTTTGGGCGCGTTCGACCTTAGTTGGATCGGGTGCACCATTTAAATCCCATAGCATCTCAGAACTCGGGCAGCACAGGCGTGTCATCCGGCACCTCCACCACAATTCAGCTTTGCGCGTCTTTGTTGCCAAGTCGCGCAAAAAGACATGTTTTGCGGTGGGATCAGCGTTAACCCCATTGAAACACTCCCAGAAATAGACGAGTCTGAGAGGGTATTTCTTAAACAGTCACCGGCAGGCACCACATGTACGCGTATGACGAGACACTGACGGTTCACGGTATAAAAGTGGCCTTTGTCACCGACATCATCACCCCAACGATCGAAAAACCCATGCGAAAGGGCAAATACGAAAAGGGGGAGGTTGAGATCATGCGGGCCATTTTGCAGCCCGGAGATCGGCTTTTGGAACTTGGTGCCGGTGTCGGAGTGGTGTCAAGCGCGGCGGCCTCTGTTAAGGGGGTCGAGGCGGTTTTGTCGATTGAGGCCGACCCGAACCTTGTGCCGATGATCAAAGAAACCTGGCGGCTTAATGGCATTGAAATCGCTGAGCTGCGCAATGGCGTGGCGATGGCAAAGGCCGGCGATCCGGTGAAATTTTACATCCGCGACAATTATTGGGCCAGTTCAATGGAGCCGGATTCGCGGCCTTATTCGCGCATCGCAGACGTGCCCTCAGCGGGTATGGACGAGCTGTTCCAAGAGTTCCGCCCCACCGTATTGTCCTGTGACATCGAAGGCGGGGAACTTGGGCTTTTGGATGAGGTGGACCTGTCCGGGCTGCGCCATATCGTGATGGAAGTGCATCCAAAGGTCTATGGCCAAGAGGGGCTGCGCAAGATCGTTGAAATGCTTGGAGCCAAAGGGTTTTTACCCTCTCCCGACACCAAACCCGACTCGTCGGTCAAACGCTTTGATCGCGTCTTGGTCGAGGGGCAAATGATCGCAGGAGCGGCCCTGCCTCGGCGGCCATACCGGCCTTGGGGGGCTGAGGCCCCGCGCATTCTGATCCCGACCTGCATGAAAAACGAAGGCCCCTTTATCCTTGAATGGATCGCGTGGCATCGCGCCGTTGGGGTCACGGATTTTCTGGTGTTCACCAATGATTGCACCGATGGTACGGACAAGTTGCTCGACCGGCTCGATGACATGGGGATTGTGCGGCATATGGCCAACCCGGCTCTGGGATCGGATACGGCGAATTTCCAACCCGTGGCCCTGCGCTATTTGCCTTACACCCGCGAAATGCGGGAGGCCGATTACGTTATCTCCATGGATGTGGACGAGTTTATCAACATCCGTGTGGGTGAGGGTCGCTTAGAGGATTTGTTTGCTGCCGCCGGGGAATTCGACGTGTTGTCGATGTCCGAAATCAATCACGGCTCCAACAACAAGCTGGCCTACGAACGCAAATGGGTGACCGAAGCCTATCCGGGTCATCAGTCCACCACACCGGGCAAACAAAAAGCGCACCGCGGCGTCAAAAGCATCACCCGCCTCAGCCCCCGCGTCAATGCGATCCGCAATCACCGCCCGGACATTTCACAAAACTTGGGTCAGGCAATTTGGCGCGATGGGTCGGGACGCGCGCGCCCTGGCTTTCTCAAAGACCCGGAGATGAACGGGTGGGATTGTCGCGGGGCCTATGATCTTGTGTCCCTGGATCATTTCCCGCTGCGCTCACTGGAGTGTTTTCTGGTTAAAATGCATCGTGGGGACGTGGTTGTGGCCGACAAAAGCGTCTCCAACCGCTATTGGCGCACACGCAACTATCATGGCGAAACCAGCTCTGATCTCACCCGGTTTGGTGCGCTGGCCCGCAAGGAATATGACCGCCTCCTGTCTGATCCTGCATTGGCAAGCCTGCACGAAGCCTGCTGCACGGCGCATGAAGCACGGATCGCTTCACTCGCGGGTGTTAAGGAATTTGAAGATCGCAAAAAATGGATTTTCAGCGAGGCGTGGGACGCAGAGGTCCCCGAAGCCTATCGTCAACCGACCGCAGACGCCGCCGAGTAAGCCACAGTTCAGAAGAGATGCGCGCGGGGGCCCCAAGCGACTTGAACCGGACTGCTTTGCTGGGCATAATGGAGTCAACGACCGGAAACCGGCGGTAACGAAAGAGGCAGTATGAGCACCCGACTCCCCCGAGCGATGTCGCCGATGGCTGAAGACCTGCGCGAAAAAATTATTTCCGATCCGGATATGATTTTAGACGATCTGGACGTGATGCGCGCGCTCATCGCCGCCAATGAACGCACCTCGGGTGACAATATCGTGGATTTGCGCGGCATCGCCATGGAGCGGCTTGAGGATCGGCTGGATCGCTTAGAGGATACGCATCGCGGGGTGATTGCCGCCGCTTATGAAAACCTTGCCGGCACCAACCAAATCCACCGCGCCGTGTTGCGCCTGTTGGAACCTGCTGATTTCAAATCATTTCTCACCGCATTGTCGGGCGATGTCGCCAACACACTACGCGTCGATGCGGTGCGGCTTTTGTTGGAAACCAAGGTCGAAGACGCCGATCCCGCCGTCAAAAAACTGGGCAATGTGTTGATCACCGCCGAACCGGGGTTCATCGACACCTATGTCACCTTTGGCCGCAACATCCCCGTGCGGCCCGTCACCTTGCGGCAGGTCTCGCCCGAGGCGGACCTGATTTACGGCACCTCGGCGGGCTATATCCATTGCGAAGCCTTGATGAAACTCGACCTTGGTGCGGGCCGCCTGCCCGGCCTGTTGATTTTCGGCTCCGAAGACCCGCATATGTTCCGCCCGGCGCAGGGCACGGATTTGTTAAACTTTTTCTCGGGCGTATTCGAACGCATGATGCGCCGCTGGCTCGGATGAGTCTCGCACTCACAGACGGGATGCGGGAGACGCTCTCCGACTGGCTTGATCGCGAACGCGCGCTCAAAAATGCCTCTGAGCACACGATCACCGCCTATACCCATGACGTCACCGGCTGGCTTGCCTTTCTGGCCAATCATCTGGGCGGAGGGTTTGGTCCCACCCGTCTCAGCACACTGACATTGACCGATATGCGCGCGTGGATGGCACATGAACGCGGGCGCGGCGTCGCCCCTCGCTCGCTGGCCCGTGCGCTGTCTGCGGTGAAAACCTTCACCCGCTTTTTGGCCGAACGCGACGGGTTTGATGCCACCGCGATTCTGTCCACCCGCTCACCGAAATTCCAACGCAAACTGCCCCGCCCCTTGACCGTTGAGGCGGCGCAGTCGTTGCTCTCGACGGTCGAATTGCAATCAGATGAACCATGGATCACGGCGCGCGATGTGGCGGTGATGACTTTGCTTTACGGCTGTGGCTTGCGGATTTCCGAGGCGCTGTCGCTCACCGGCGCAGATGTGCCAATGGGCGAGGTGATCCGCATCATCGGGAAAGGCAACAAAGAACGGATTGTGCCGGTCTTGCCCATAGCGCGGCGTGCCGTTGCGGAATACATCCGAGTGTGCCCACACGAACTGGCGGCGAAAGCCCCCCTGTTTCGCGGCAAACGCGGCGGGCCACTCAATCCGCGTTTGATTTCAAAGGTCACCGAGGCCGCGCGGATGCAGCTTGGCCTGCCCTCAAGCGTGACACCCCACGCGATGCGCCATTCTTTTGCCACCCATTTGCTGAGCGCAGGCGGGGATTTACGGGCGATTCAGGAGCTTTTGGGCCATGCCTCCCTATCCACAACTCAGGCCTACACGGCTGTGGATACGGCGCGTCTGTTGCAAGTGTACGAGGCCGCCCATCCGCGCGCAAAAATCGACTTATCTTGAACCTCCTCCACCTTTTGTTCATCTTCCCTGCTTTAGACTGAGGGACAGTTCAGCCCAAGACTGTCACAGCGAAAAGGGGATGGTACATGACAGACAAAGTGTCGACGTTTTTCTCCCAAAGCCCCGACGGATCGTCCGCACCGCCTTTGACAAAGAGCGGCCCGGAGTTGCGCGAAGTGGCCGTGATCAGCCGCATCACCCAAGAGGATTTCTTGGCGCAACTGTCGCGGGCTTTGGCCGATTATGACAAGGACAGGGATGGGCTTTTGACCGAGGAAGAATGGCGCTGGGTTGAGGACGGGTTGAAAGACGCGGGATGACCGCCCTTAAATCCCCATCAAAGAGTGCACGGGCGAGCGCATTCTTGAACGACACCACCTTGGCACAACAAAAAGGGCACCCAATCGAGTGCCCTTTTAAACAATTTAGATCAACGCCTTAGGTTATCCCAGCGCCTCATCACAACGCGCACAAACACCCGCATGGCTGTGCGTGCCAACGTCAGGCAGGATTTTCCAGCAACGTTGACATTTCTCGCCCTCAGCCTTTTCAAACACAACCCCAACCCCCTCGACCTCACCAAGGCGGAACGCCTCAGACGGAGCAGCATCTTGGGTCAGCGTCAGCGCGGAGGTGATGCAAAGATCGGCAAAATCAATGGATTTGAGCGCGGCAAGTATGCCCGCATCCTCAACATGCACGGTGGGCGCCGCCTCCAAAGATGCCCCGATCATCTTGTCCTGACGTTGGATTTCCAAGGCGGCGGTGACGACACGGCGCGCTTTGCGGATGTCGGCCCATTTCGCCGCCAAATCGCCATCCAACCAGCCAGAAGTGGTTTCCGGGAAATCGACCATATGCACCGAACTGTCCGCGCCCGGGAAGCGTTCCAACCAGACCTCTTCCATGGTGAAGGTCAGGATCGGAGCGAGCCATGTGGTCAGGCGGTGATAGAGAATGTCCAACACGGTACGCGCAGCGCGGCGGCGCGCAGTGTCGCCATCGCAATAGAGCGCATCTTTGCGAATGTCGAAATAGAAGGCCGAGAGATC
The DNA here is from genome assembly GCF_900102315.1 of Celeribacter baekdonensis. GTDB lineage: Bacteria > Pseudomonadota > Alphaproteobacteria > Rhodobacterales > Rhodobacteraceae > Celeribacter > Celeribacter baekdonensis. The sequence goes on along the minus strand of NZ_FNBL01000018.1, from coordinate 43,244 downwards.
GACGGTGGCAAAGTTGAACACCGCGGTCCAAACACCGGAGAAATCAAACGTCCGATAGCCTTCGCGCACGGTCTGATCGAGCTGAGCCAAACGGTGCAACACCCAACGCTCAAGCTCGGGCATATCCGCCACATCGACACGATCCGCCTCGGTGAAATCATTCAGCGAGCCCAACATATACCGCATGGTGTTGCGCAAACGGCGGTAGCTGTCGGCCACACCTTTCAGGATTTCCGGCCCAATGCGTTGGTCCGCGGTGTAATCCGCCTGCGCCACCCAAAGGCGCAAAATATCGGCACCATATTGTTTGACGATGGTCTCGGGCACAATGGTATTACCCAAGGATTTGGACATTTTCATGCCCTTCTCATCCAAGGTAAACCCATGTGTTACAACGTTTTTATAGGGCGCACGGCCCTTGGTGCCACAGGCCTGCAACAAGGACGAATGGAACCACCCACGGTGTTGGTCAGTGCCCTCCATATAGACATCCGCGATGCCATCGGGCGTGCCGTCTTCGCGGTCGCGCAGCACAAACGCATGGGTTGAGCCAGAATCAAACCACACGTCCAACACGTCGAACACTTGGTCATAGGCGTCCGGGTCGGCGATGCCATCGAGCATCTTCTCCTTGAACCCATCCTCATACCAAACATCCGCGCCGTTTGCGTCGAACGCGGCTTTGATGCGGGCGTTCAGATCGGCGTTTTTCAACAAGAAATCGGGGTCGGTCGGCAGCGCATCTTTTTTGGTGAAACAGGTCAGCGGCACACCCCACGCGCGTTGACGCGAGAGCACCCAATCCGGGCGGCTTTCGATCATCGAATAGAGCCGGTTGCGGCCGCTTACAGGCGTCCATTTGACCAGTTCGTCGATGGAGCGCAGCGCACGTTCGCGGATGGTGTCGCCATATTCGCCCATGCCATCGTCGAGTTTGCGATCCACAGCGGCAAACCATTGCGGCGTATTGCGGAAAATGATCGGGGCTTTCGAGCGCCACGAATGCGGGTAAGAGTGGGTCACCCGCCCGCGCGCGATGATGCCACCCGCCTCAACGAGTTTCGCGATCACGGCCCCGTTGGCTTTGCCCTCTTTGCCCTTTTGATCGAACACGGTCAGCCCGGCGAAGAACGGCACATGCGGCAGGAACTCGGATTCTTCGCCCACGTTATGGGTCATCCGGTCGATCCAGTTGCGTTTGACGAAACAGTCGTAGTCGTCGGCACCGTGGCTCGGCGCGGTGTGGACAAAGCCCGTACCGGCATCCGCCGTGACATGATCACCGTCAATCATCGGGACGTCATAGTCCCAGAAGCCGTCCGCGCCTTCGATCCCCGCGAAAGGATGCGCCAAAGTCAGCCCGCCAAGCTCTTCGGAGGTGACATCGCGCACACGGGTGAACTCGGTCACACGGGATTTGCCCAACGCGTCCTCTGCCAAAGCATCGGCAAAGACATAAAGCTCGCCGGGGGCGGTCCAGCTTTCGTCCTCAGTGGCTTTCACCTCGTAGAGGCCGTAGTTGATTTTCGGGTTATAGGCGACGGCCTTGTTCGACGGGATGGTCCAAGGGGTCGTGGTCCAGATGACGACGCGGGCCGATAGCAAGTCCGTGTTCATGCACGCCCCTGTATTTGCAAATTCGTCAGCGGATCGAACAGCAAACGGCACCCAAATCGTATGCGACTTGTGATCGTGATACTCGATCTCAGCCTCCGCCAGCGCGGTTTTCTCCACCGGCGACCACATCACGGGCTTGGAGCCCTGATACAACGTGCCGTTCATCAAGAATTTCATGAACTCGTCGGCAATCACCGCCTCGGCATGGAAATTCATCGTCAAATAGGGATCGTCCCAGTTGCCATAAACGCCCAGGCGTTTGAATTCTTCGCGCTGGATGTTCACCCACTCGTCGGCAAAAGCGCGGCATTCCTGGCGGAAATCAATCACAGGCACGTCGTCTTTATTCTTGCCTTTTTGGCGGTATTTTTCCTCGATCTTCCATTCAATCGGCAGGCCGTGACAATCCCAACCCGGCACATAGCGCGCGTCAAAGCCCATCATTTGGTGCGAGCGCGTGATGATGTCTTTGATGGTTTTGTTCAACGCATGGCCGATGTGCAAATGACCGTTGGCATAGGGAGGGCCATCGTGCAGCACGAAAGAGGGGCGGCCCTCGGCTTTGCCCTTTTCACGCAGGCGTTGGTAGAGGCCCATCTCCTCCCAGCGCGCCAACCAATCGGGTTCGCGTTTGGGCAATCCCGCGCGCATCGGAAAGTCGGTTTTGGGCAGATTGAGCGTGTCTTTATACTCGGGCGTGGTCGTCTCGGAACACATATCGGAAGTCCTTGGGGAATGGCATGGATCATTGGGATCATTGGGGCGATCGAAGGGCGGCGCGGGTCACCATACGCCTTGTCCCGGCGGCTCAGTGGATCAGAGCGCCGGGCTGCTAATTCGAATAATCAGGGCAGCCATGAATGTCATATCCGCCTTATAGGCGGGGGGCGGCGCTTGGGCAAGCACACTTGCCTGCGCCTTTGCCGCATTGCAGCTCACTTAAAATCCGCGCAAGATCGGCGGGCTTATACTCAGAGGTTCAGATGTCCAACCGCACAGATGAAACACGCTCCGCCCTGCCCCCGAAATTCGACATCTCGCATGACGATATGGACCGCGTTTTGACCCGGTTTTACGCCAATGTGCGCCGCCACCCTGAACTGGGCGCGGTGTTTGGTGCTCATGTCAAAGACTGGCCTGCGCATGAGGAGAAAATCGGTCGGTTTTGGCGCAATGCGATCCTGCATGAACGGAAATATGACGGGTTTCCTCAACGGGTGCATTTGATGGCCCCGGAGGTAAAAGAACATCATTTCGCCCTGTGGCTCGGCCTGTTTGACGAGGCGCTCACCGCAGAGCTTGACACAGAAACAGCGGCGAAATGGTCAGAAATTGCCCACCGCATCGGCCGGGCGTTTCGTATGGGGATCGTGCAACGCGACCAAGCCAAAGACGCGCCACCGAAATTGTTCTAACCCTCTTTGTTGAACAACCCGGTCAAAGCGCGTTTGACCGTGCCGGAGACGGAGGGCTTGGTACCTTTGGTGAACGGCAGCGGGCGACAGACCTCAATCGCGGCAACGCCGACGCGGGCGGTCAGCGCGCCGTTGACCACGCCCTCGCCAAAGCGGCGCGAGACTTTCGACAAAACGCCGCCCCCCGCCATGGTGCCGATCAAATCATCGCCCACAGCCACGGCCCCGGTCGCAACCAAATGGGTCAAAACGGATTTCGTCACCCGCCAAGACCCCAAGGTGCCCGAGCGCCCGCCGTAAATCTCCGCGATCCGCCGGATCATCCGCAGGTTTGAGGTGAGCGCAGCGAAGACGTCCGCCAACGCGAGCGGCACAAGCGCCGTAACGGTCGCCACCTGGCGCGCGGCGACTTCGACCTCGCGGCGGGCGGCGGCGTCCAAAGGCGCAAGAAGTTCAACTTCCGCCAAGCCCAAAAGCCCATCCGCATCAAAGACTTCGCCTTTGCGTTCATTAAAACGATCTTTGCCCCAATTGATCTCGGGGCGGTGGGCATAAAGCGTTAAAAGCCGATCCGTGACCGCCTTGGCCGCCTGTAAATCATGACGGGTGGCCGCCTCTGCGGCGGCTTTGTGCAGCGTGTCGATGCGTTTGAGCCGGGCAAAGGCGGCCAGTTCTTTCAACGCGATCGCGGCCAAGACCGCCACAAACGCCCCGGTCAACGCCAAGGCGACATAGCCCAAAATTGCGTTGCGTTCGATCAGGCGCAGAATGAAATCATAGGCGGCGAATGAGATCACAAAGGTGAACAGTGCCGCGAACAACCGCCAAAACCACCGCGCCAAAGCCGAAGGCCGGCGCGTGGCCAAAACGGCCATCCGCTCCATCGCCGCCGGGCGCGCAAGCGGGGCAAGGTCCGGCACCGGATCGGCGGTGGACGGCGTGTGCGCGGGCGCATCGTCAATCTCGATCATGACCGGGCCTTTGCGCGAATGTGAGGCGGGGGCCTCTGTCATAACTTATCTCCAATCAAGAAATCAGCGGCGCGATCAAGCCGGATATGCGGCGGGCCTTCGCCGGGGCGCAGGGTCAGGCGCGCGGGTTGAAATCGCATGATTTCATATTCGCCATCCAACCAATTTTGCGCCCCTTGGCGCGCGGGGGCAAGAATATGGCTTGGGTCTTCGGGCAGTTCTCCGGGGTAAAACGCCGCCTGTTTTCCGCTTTCCGTCAGGCCGCGCACACAATCCAAAGGCTTGCCGTCGTGGGTGACGGTTTCCTCAACCGTGGCGCGCAATGCGGCAATGGACATGGCCATCGTGCCCGCCCCGGCATAATCTGCCCGGTCGCGGGCATCGCGCACCAGCGCCTCCATGATCGCGGTCAGGCGCGGGTGTTGCGCATGATGGATGTGGTCGGCCTTCGTGGCGGCAAACAGGATTCTACTGACCCGTTTTTGCCCCAAAAGCGACAGGATACGCCCAACACGACCGGGACGAAACGCGGCCAGAATATCCGCCAATGTCCGGCGCAGGTCTTCGACCGCTTTCGGGCCGGAATGGATCGCGCCCAACGCATCGACCAATACGATCTGACGATCAATTTTGGCGAAATGGTCGCGGAAAAACGGTTTCACCACCTCGCGTTTATAGGCCTCAAACCGACGCTCAAATTCCCGCGACATTGATCCGCGCGGGGCCTCGCCCATGGGCAGCGGCGCAAAGGTCAAAACCGGTGATCCGTCCAATTCACCGGGCAATAAAAACCGCCCCGGCGTGCAATCGGAATACCCCGCCGCCCGCGCCGCTTGCAGATAGGCGGTGAAACTTTGCGCCAGTTTTTTGGCCTCCGGTTCTGCATGTTTTGTGGTTGGGTCAAATGCCGCCAAGGCCTCGGCAAACCCCGCGCCCTCTGGACGCGCAGTGGCGGCGGTCAACGCCTCGGCGGACCACTCGGCAAAGCTCTTTTCCATCAGACCAAGATCCAAAAGCCACTCGCCGGGATAATCGACAATATCGAGATGCACGGTGCGTGGGCCAGACAGAGAGCCCAAAAGCCCAGCTGGGCGCACTTTGAACGACAGGCGCAGCTCGGAGATGGCGCGGGTGCTTTCGGGCCACTGCGGCACAGGCGCCGTGAGGGCGGCAAGATGGGTTTCATAGTCAAACCGCGGCACGGTGTCGTCGGGTTGCGGTTGCAAATAAGCGGCGGTGATTGCGGTGCCCGGACCAAATTGCGGCATCCGGCCCCGGTCCAAAAGATTGGCGACGAGCGAGGTGATGAACACGGTCTTGCCCGCCCGCGACAGGCCGGTGACGCCCAGCCGCACCACGGGCTCAAACAGCGCCTCATGAACGCCGTCCTGAACCGTTTCAACGCCCCGGAAAATCCGGTCTGCAATATCGTTCAGGATCAAATCCCGCCCCTTCTCATATGTTTATGGCATTAAGATAAGCATGAGCGGTCAGGGTTAAAAGGGAGAAAGGCTGGACGCCTTCCCCGTGCCGGGGTAAACGCGCGTTATGCCCAGATATGCCCTCTTGATCGAATACAACGGCGCGCCTTTTTCCGGCTGGCAGCGTCAAAAGGAACACCCCTCGGTTCAGCAGGCGGTGGAAGAGGCGTTGCGCAAATTGGAAGCCGACTGTCCGGGGATCGGCGCGGCGGGGCGCACGGATGCGGGGGTTCATGCCTCGGGTCAGGTCGCGCATTGCGATATGACGAAAGAATGGGACCCGTTTCGATTGTCAGAAGCACTCAATCATCACCTCAAACCCGCGCCTGTGGCGATTTTGCAAGCCGCACGGGTCGATGATGACTGGCATGCCCGGTTTTCGGCTCATGAGCGGCGCTATATGTTTCGGCTGATTTCCCGGCGCGCGCCCTTGGTGCATGAGGCGGGCAAGGCCTGGCACATCAACCATCCGCTCGACCGTGATCTGATGCAGGCGGGGGCGGATCGTCTGATTGGCCTGCATGATTTCACCACCTTTCGCTCGACCATGTGTCAGGCTGATAGCCCTGTGAAAACATTGGATGAATTTCGGGTCGAAGAGCATGTGATCCCCTATGGGACCGAGTATCGGTTTTACCTGCGGGCGCGCTCCTTTTTGCACAATCAAGTGCGGTCTTTTGTCGGGACATTGGAACGCGTTGGCGCGGGATCGTGGACGCCTGAGGATGTCACGACGGCGCTTGAGGCCCGTGACCGCGCCGCCTGTGGGCCGGTCTGTCCGCCACAGGGATTGTATCTGATGGGGGTCGGTTACGCGGATGATCCGTTTGCATCCTCCGCCACGCCCACCTAAGCGACGTCGAAAAGCCGCCCCAACCCTGCCCCATTTCGGCCCGATTCACCTGTCAGCACGTTTTTTGTCGTCTTGTCGTATGAAGGAGCCTTGTCATGGATATCACCGCCATCACCTTTGATCAGTTGGCTTTGGCTATTATGACCACGATCGCGATCCGCGAAGTGATGATCGTGGCATTGCCGGACCGGATTGCTGGGCCGGGTGGCTGGTTGATCGACACGCTCATCGGGGACCGCGTTTAAGGCAAAATATCCCCAAAACGGGTCGGAATTTACCGAAACCGTTTCGTTCGCCGCATTTTTAGGCGAATTTTCAACATCCCCACGCAAAGCGCTCCGTTTTTGTTCAGGAAACTGTCGCTTTGGCCTCTGCTGCATTGAACCTACGCAAGTGGTTTGATCTACCCCAAGGAAAGCAAACAGAGAAGGGGACGCCCATGGCCAAACCGTCTTCGCAATTCAGTACGCGCCTGTGCGGACTTATTGAACAAATCTATCCCGATCTCGATGCGAAAGCGTTGAGCCAACAGATCACTGCGGCCTTTTGGCCCGAAGGCTCCGGGTATCGCTCACGCGCCCGCGCGCCGGGACACAACCTGTGGAATGAGACCGACACATTGGTCATCACCTACGGCAACACATTGGTCGATGGACAACACAAACCATTGGATTTGTTGCGTGATTTCCTAAACCGCTATCTGCGCGGTGTGATCAAGGGCGTGCACATCCTGCCGTTTTTCCCCTTCACCTCTGACGATGGCTTTGCGGTCACCGACTACCGTTTGGTCAACAGTCAACTGGGCGATTGGACCGATATTCAGCGGATCGGCGAAGAATTTCGTTTGATGTCCGATCTGGTGCTCAACCATGTCTCCTCGCTCTCGACCTGGTTTTCAGAGTACCGTCAGGGCCACGCGCCCTATGACACGTTTTTCGTTGAGGCCTCGCCGGACGATGATCTCTCCGAGGTGGTGCGCCCGCGCACCTCGCCATTGCTGCGCGAAGTGATGACGGCGAATGGTCCCAAACATGTCTGGTGCACCTTCAGCCACGACCAGATCGACGTGGATTTCCACAATCCCGAGGTCTTGTTGGAATTTCTACGGATCATGCGGCTGCACATAGACAATGGGGTGCGGATCATTCGGTTGGACGCGGTGGCCTTTGTTTGGAAAGAGCTCGGCACCAATTGTATCCACCTGCCGCAAACCCACGCCATCGTGCGGTTGATGCGACTGCTGTGCGATTATGCCGAAGAGCGCGTGGTTTTGATGACAGAAACCAATGTGCCCAATGCGGAAAACCTGAGCTATTTCGGCAACCGCAACGAAGCGCATATGATCTATAACTTCTCGCTGCCGCCGCTGCTGTTGCATGCGCTGTTGTCGGGCAACTCATTACACCTCAACCAATGGCTGATGCGGATGCCGCCGGCGCAATTGGGCTGTGCCTATCTCAACTTCTCGGCGTCGCATGACGGGATCGGCGTGCGCGGGGCGGAGGGGCTTTTGTCCAATGACGAATTGGATCAGATGATCCAATGTGTGCGCGATGCGGGTGGCTTGGTGTCGATGCGGGCTTTGGCCGATGGATCGCAAAAGCCCTATGAGTTGAACATCACTTATTTCGATGCGCTTAAAGGCACGATTGAGGCGGGTGAGGACGGGCTTCAGGTGGCGCGGTTTATCTGTTCGCAGAGCATCGTGATGGCGCTTGAGGGTGTGCCAGCCTTTTACATTCATTCGCTTTTGGCGACCCATAATGACCACGCGGGCGTCGAGAAAACCGGGGTCAACCGGGCGATCAACCGCCACCGCTGGGATTACCCGGAGCTGCGCGCCCTGCTTGATGATCCCGAAAGCCTCAACGCCCAAGTTCTGGCCGCGCTCAAGGACCGGATCAGTATTCGCACCGCACAAAAGGCGTTTCACCCGAATGCGACACAGTTCACCATGCAGCTTGGCGATGCGTTCTTTGGCATCTGGCGGCAATCCCCGGCCCGCGATCAATCCATTTTCGCCATCAACAACCTGACCAGCCATGATGCCGAAATTCCGCATATTTCGATCAACCTGATCGAGGGCGAGGATTGGTATGATTTGCTTTCTGGCGAAAAGATTGACCTCTCCGTGCCAAATATCCGTTTTGCACCCTATCAAAGCCGTTGGATTTCCAACCTCAAGTGAGGGCGCAAGACAATGAACCAACAAAAGGCCGGACGCATCAGCGCCCGGCCTTTTCAAACACTCACGGTCCGCTGTGCGGTGTCAGTGACCTGTGCGGTTGAGAACCACAGCAAAGGTTTTCCATGTCAATTTCACGTCGGTCGCAAAGCTCAAATCGCGCTCATAGCCCTCATCAAAAGCAACGCGGTCGGCAAAAGTGGTTTCACCACGCCCCGACACTTGCCAAGGCCCAGAGAGACCCGGACGCATGTTAAAATAGGCTTTGCCTTTCGCCGAGGTATAGATCGACATTTGCGACGGCATGAACGGACGCGGACCGATCAGGCTCATATCCCCCCGGAACACGTTCAAAAGCTGTGGCAACTCATCCAGGCTTGTGGCGCGGATGATATGACCGATCCGGGTGATCCGGGGGTCATTGGTGAGCTTTTGAAAGGTGGTCCATTCTTCGGCCACGGCAGGGTCTTCGCGACACAGCCGCTCAAGCACCTCTTCAGCGTCCACACGCATGCTGCGCAGCTTGTAGCATTTAAACACTTTACCATTCATACCCACCCGCTTTTGCGTAAAAAACGCTGGGCCACCGTCGCGTTTGACCAAGAGAGCCAAAACCAAGACCACGGGCACAATGATCGGCGCCGCGATCAAAAGCAGCAGCATATCAAAGATGCGTTTGCCATATTTTCGATAGAATATTCTTGTGGGTTGCGCGGTCTCCTGAGAGATGTAGTGATCCGCTCTCGTCGCGGTGGCTGCGAGCACGGGTGAGCGCAGAGAACTGTTTGACGTATCCAACATAATATTTACGGACCCTTGAACGGCGAAACGCTCGCCGCCTCGAATCCCCCCAAATGGCTGACCATTTCTTCATACATTATTAAGGACGTCATTTCCGTGAAACTTGCTTAGAATTGTTTGGGACTCAAATTTATCCTTTAAAAACGAGCCTTTTCTGCACTTGCACAATAAGCTGCGCGTATTTTTCAAGCAGAGTACGAACAAAAATATTTCAAAACTACGTAAAACCTTACCCGAATCAAAAGCGTAAAAAGTCAACCTTAATTTGTGAATGTAACGTGACGTAAAAATGACACAAACGACTTAGCCTAAGCGGATTTCGTCAACACCACATGCCTGCGTTTGACCAAGGCCACAGCCTTTCTCTACGGTGCGCTACCCAACGCGGCGCAAACCATCGACCCAGACCGTGGCAATATTGGCGCGCGAGGTGGAATAAAGCAGCTTTTCCAACACCAGATCACCGTCGTAACCGGGCCAAAGCCGGATCGTACCCTTGGCGGCTTTCGGGTCAATGGCAATGGCATCAAACTTCATCCCCGGCTCAAAACTCCCAACCGGCAGGCCAAGCGCCTTGGCCCCGCCGCGTGTCGCCAGATAAAAGGCGGTGCGAAAATCAATCCGCGCCGCGCCCCGGCCCCGCGCCTCAGGCACAACAGCGGCGTCCACACCGCTTTCCAACAGTCTAGATGACGCAATCGCCATCCGCGCCGTCTCCCAGATCGAGGCCACAGGCCCGCCGGACATATCCGAGCCAAGCCCGACATTGAGACCGCGTTCCAAGGCGGCGCGCAGCGGAAAGACCGCCCCGGAGAAATAGGCATTGGACAGCGGACAATGGGCCACCCCCGCCTGATGCGCAATCATCAGGTCCATGTCAGAGGAGGACAAATGCGTGCCATGGGCAAAGACCGAATGTGGCACCATAAGACCATGGTCCGCCAGCGCCTCTACATCAGAGCGCCCTGTTCGGGCACGGACATAGTCATGTTCCCAATCGCTTTCTGACACATGGCTTTGCACCCGCGTGCCGGTCTCCTGCGCCAAAGCGCCAAGGCCCGAAAGACACGCATCGGTACAAGACGGCACAAAGCGCGGCGTCACCACCGGATGCACCATCCCGTCATTGCCGGGCATGGCGTTGATATACTCAATCACCGCGCGCGTGCCCGCAATCGCGTCTTCGGCGGAGGGATCGCGATACTCAGGCGGGCATTGATCCGGGTCATCCATCGCCACTTTGCCAATCAACGCGCGCTGTCCTTTGGCCAGACAAAGATCGGCCAAAAGCGTGGTGGCGGGGACATGAACGGTGGCAAAATGCAGCGCGGTGGTGGTGCCAAGGGCAAGCATATCGTCAATCAGAGCGCTGTAGACCTCTTTGGCAAACGCGAGATCGGAAAACCGCGCCTCAAGCGGGAAAGTGTAGGTTTGCAGCCACTCTTCGAGCGGCACATCAAGGGCGGTGCCAAGTTGCGCGTATTGCGGCGCGTGGACATGCAGATCGACAAAGCCCGGCAGGATCAACCAGCCCGAGGGCAGGATCGTCGCCCCGGTCGGATCGCCGTCCGGCTCAAAACCCACAATGCGCCCCGCGTCATCCAATGTCAGAACGGCGTTTTCAAAGCCCTCAACTGTGCCTTGGTTCGGCGCATGATAGCCCGAGACCAAAACCTTTTGTCCGCGCAGATCCTTCATGCCGCAGTGACGGTAAATGTATCCGCCGGCCCCAAAGTTGTACCGTAAACACAGCCCTTTTCTTTCAACCAACGCCGATAAGCGATGGAGGAGGCATCGGCGCGGGTTGGGGTCTCAAACCGCGGCTCTAACGGCAACAGGCGCGGGCGTTGGTTTTCCAAAATGATCCGGTCTTGCAGAAAGATCACCTGTTGAAACCCGATCAGATCGGCATCCGTGCTGGTCTCATCCAGCAAGAACATCACCGGATGTGCGCGACACAGGCCCGGCTCCATCGGTTGCACGAACAGGCAAATCACATCCCAGCGCGTTTCAGACATTGGACAGGTTTTATACAGCAACACGGTAAACGGCGTGGTGATACGGTAGATATAATCGGTGCGGATCGCGCCGCTTGCGGATTTGGCAGCCTGCGGTTGGGTAAAGACGCAATCGGTGGCCCAGACCTCATCCACATCGCGGCGGATTTCGCATTTGTATGTCTCGACCTCCGAATGTTCTTCGGACCCAAGAATGTCGGTATGCACAAAGGGAAAATGCGCCATATCCAGAAAATTCTCGATCACACGCGGGGCCGAGGATTTCACCTTCACCGCGCCGCAAGGGACATAGCGGCGATCCAGTTCATCCGCCTCTGAGATATGCGGCACATCGGTGTTGGGCGCGCCCAATGTGACCCAAAGATAGCCGTATCGCAGTCGCACGGGCAATTCCCTATCCCCACAGCGCGCCATCGCAGCCGCCCCGCCGGTGATGAAAATATCCTGACCCAAAAGCCGGGTCGTCAGCCCGGAGGGCGGGATTTCGGCCAGATTTTGAATGCAATACCATTGATCGAGCGTGGCGGGGTCCAGCACCGACCCATCTGTCTCTGTCGCCATTTTATGCATCCTTTAAAATTTGGGCTCAGGCGTAAATACGATCCATCGTTGCGGCATGATCGGCCAAAGCGGCCGCCACGTCCAGACGCGTGAAGGCACCTTGGTCAATGATCTGCACCCCATTGATGAAGGAATGATCAACCTCAAACGGACCGCACATCACAAGGGCAGCCAAAGGATCGCGCTGGGTGCCCGCAAGGCCAAGCCGCGTGCGTTTGATTGCGATGATATCGGCGGATTTGCCGGGGGCCAATTGCCCAATGTCGTCGCGCCCCAAAAGTTTCGCCCCCGCCCGCGTCGCCATCCAAAGCGCCTCGCGCGCCGACAGTGCCCCCGGTGTGCCGCCAAATCCGCCCCGCCCACCGGGGGCCTCGGACAGGTAGCGGTCCGGCGCGACCCGTTGCAAATATTGCGCCATGCGCGCCTCCATGAACATGTTGGAGGTGTCATTTGAGGCCGACCCGTCGACGCCCAAACCCACCGTCACGCCCGCGTCCAACATCTCGCGCGCCCGCATGATGCCAAGGCCGCAGCGCATATGGGCGGAGGGACAAAAGGTGGCTCCGGTGCCGGTCTCGGCAAAGGTTTTGATCTCGGCGTCATTGAGGAAAATCGCATGGGCAAACCACACATCGGGACCGAGCCACTCACAGCTTTCGGCATAGGCGACCGAACGCATGCCGTAGGTGGCGATGCAATATTCCTCTTCGCTCAGCACCTCGGCGATATGCGAATGCAGCTGCACACCGGGATGCATCCGTGCCAATCGCGCCGCGTCTTTCATCAAGCCTTGGGTGACGGAAAAGGCCGAACAGGGCGCCAAAACAATCCGCGTCATCGCGTAATCCGACATGTCGTGATAGCGGTGGATCAGGCGTTCGGCATCCATCAGGATCGCCTCTTCCTCCTCCACGCAACTGTCGGGCGGCAGACCGCCTTTACTCTCGCCCCGACTCATCGCGCCCCGCGCCGCATGAAAGCGCAGACCCATCTCTTGGGCCACCCGAATGGGCGTGTCCAAGGTGCAATCATTGGGCATGATATATTGGTGATCCGAAGAGGTGGTACAGCCGCTTATGATCAACTCGGCCATGGCCATGCGCGAAGCGGTTTCCATCGCCCGATCATCGAGTTTTGCCCAGATCGGATAGAGGGTTTTGAGCCAGACGAAGAGTTCGTCATCCTGAACCATCACCCGCGTGAGGTTTTGGTAGAAATGATGATGGGTATTGATCATCCCCGGCATCACCACATGGTCGGACAGATCCAACACCCGGTCCGCCACCACATCGACAAACTCCGACATCGGCCCGACCGCGACGATCACATTGTCCCGGATCAGCACGCCGCCATCCGTCATTTCGCGCCCGACCTCGCCATACCCGTCATCAAACGTGGCCAGATAGGAGATGTTTTTAAGGAAGGTTGTGCTCATCTTTGATCTCGGAAATAGGGGGTGGTGAGGCCTTCGGGTGCGGCCATCAGGCGGCGCATCCGTTGCCATGCCAGAACAGGCACGATCATCAATGCCATGGTGCCCAGATAGGGCAACATCGAGAGGATGGAGGACGCAATCGGCCAATTATGCGCCTGGCCGACAAAGCCCAAGGCGGTGACAAAACCGAACAATAGCCCGGCCAGCACGGCGTTGATCGGGCGAAATCCGGCGAAAATCACCAAGGCGACGGCGATCCAGCCGCGCCCTGCGACAACGCCCTCGGACCAGCTTGGGACAAAGACCAAGGTCAGATAGCCTCCTGCCCCTGCCGCCAAAGCCGCGCCGAAAGAGACATACCAAAATCGCATTTTCATCACCGAAATCCCCGCCGCATCTGCCGCCGCCGGGTTTTCGCCCACGGCGCGCATGTTGAGGCCATGACGGGTGTGAAACATCAAAACCTGCAGAGCCACAGGCAACACGAGGAAGATCAGATAGACCAAAAGCGAATGGCTAAAGAACGCGCGGCCAAAAAACGGCAGATCGGACAGGATCGGGATATGGATGTCCTGAAAGGTCGCGGGTGCGGGCGAGCCAGAAATCGGTTTGCCCAAGGTGGCGGCCAAGCCCATCCCCATATAGGTGAGTGCCAAGCCGCACAGAACCTGATTGGCGCGGATGATCACCGTGGCGGTGGCAAAAATCATCCCCGCAATCAACCCCACGCCCATGGCAACCAAAAAGCCCAACCAAGGGTGCGGCGTGACCACCACCGTGGCCACCGCTGACATCGCGCCCAATGCAATCAGGCCTTCGACGCCAAGGTTCACCACGCCAACACGTTCGGCCAAAACCTCGCCCAATGCGGCCAGCGCCAAGACGCCCCCGGCCAAAAAGGCGGTTTGGATCAGACCTGCGAGAATATCCATGTCAGCGCGCTCCTTTGGGTGTGACTTTTCCAGTCGTGGGGATCAACCTATAGCGCGCGACCTCGTCGGCGATGGCGGCGTAAAACAGGATCAGCCCGGTGACGGCCAAAACCGTATGCGTGGTAAGGCCCTGAGATTGCAAAACGATCCCGCCATTCAGGATCACCGCCATGAAAAACGCCGTGGCAATCACACCCAAAGGGGCGGCGCGGGCCAGAACCGCGACCATAATGCCCAGATAGCCGTAATTGTTGGAAATCCCGCCCTGAAGCCGCCCGACCGTTCCGGCCACTTCCATCATACCACCAAGCCCGGCGATGGCGCCCGACATCAACATGACGATGATCACATGACGCTGTACCGGCATCCCGGCATAGGCGGCAGCACCCGGATTGCCCCCCCCGATGCGCACCTCATAGCCCCAGCGCGTATAGGCAAACATCACGGCCAAACCGATCGCGAGCATCAGCGCCACAGGCAGCCCCCAATGCACGATCCCCCAGACATAGGGCACCGAAACAGACAGCCGCGCTGTGGTCGCCAAAGCCATGCCCGACGGATCAAGCCAAGGGCCGGTGGCGACCCAATAGACCAACAAAAGTGCGACGAAATTCATCAACAGCGTGGTGATCAACTCAGACACATCCGCATAGGCTTTGGCCAATGTCGGGATCAGGATCCAAAGCGCTCCGCCCGCCATGCCAGTGAGCGCCATCAAAGGCACCAAAAGCCAGGTCGGGCCCGGCACGAACAGTGCCACACCTGTGGCGGCAAAGGCCCCAAGGTTGAATTGCCCCTCCGCCCCAATGTTCCACGCACCGATGCGCAGGCCGACCGCGACCGCGAGACCACAATAGAGCAATGGCGAAAACAACAGGCTCAAATCCTCAAGTCCAAAACTTGACCCGAAGGTCGACGACAACACCTTGCCGCCCAGCGCCACCGGGTCTTTGCCGGACAGGGCCAACACGACGGCGGCGGTCAAAAGCGCCAAGATCACCGACAGCACCCGCGCGGCGAACAACACGCTTGGGGCCGCGACCGGCATACGTTGCAAACGGTAGCTCATGCGGCCTGTCCCTGTTGTCTTTGTCCGCCCATCATCAGGCCGATCTGTTCGATATCTGCGCCTTGGGCCGCAACCACGCCCATAATCTCGCCATGAAACATCACCGCAATCCGATCGGCGAGGTTCAGCACTTCTTCCAGCTCCTCGGAGATCAACACCACGGCGACGCCACGGTCCCGCATCTCAACGAAATAGCGCATCATCGTGTTGATCGCGCCGACATCAAGCCCGCGTGACGGGTAGGCCGCGATCAGCACCTTATCGGCAATGCGCATTTCGCGCCGCGCGACCAGGCGCTGTTGGTTGCCGCCCGACAGGTTGCGCGCAGGCATGGCAAAATCCGGCACCATCACCCCGGCAATCTTGGCGATCTCGCACGCCAAGGCGAGGGCACGACGCGGCGCATACCACGGCCCGTTTGACAGCGGCGGCATCGTATATTCGCGCAGCACCGCATTGTCGGTGATCGACAGGGTTGGTGCCATCCCGGCATAAAGCCGATCTTCGGGAATATGACCCACGCCCTTTTGCGCAAAGGCCCGCGCGCCAGCGCGTCCGACATCTTCGCCATCCAGTGTAACCGTGCCCTTGGAGGGCGCGACAAGCCCGCTCAACACATAGGTCAATTCGCGCTGACCATTGCCCGCAACCCCAGCGATGCCAAGGATTTCTCCGGCGCGCACCGAGAGCGAGACGTTTTTCAACACTGTGCCATACTCAGAGCTCAGCGTGACATCTTCAAGCGTCACCATCGGCACGCCAATCTTGCGTGCGCCGCCATCGCCGCGCATGTCGTTAAAGACGATTTCGCGCCCAACCATCAATTGCGCCAATGATTTTTCGGAACAGTCCGTCGTCCATTCGGTCGCGACCTTGCGACCCGCGCGCAAAATGCTCACCCGGTTGGAAATCTCCATCACCTCGTCGAGTTTATGCGAGATGAAAATCACCGCATTGCCCCGCGCCACAAAGGCCCTAAGCGCCGCAAACAGGTCGCGTGCCTCCGAGGGGGTCAACACGGCGGTGGGTTCATCAAGGATCAGGACTTTGGCATCGCGCGCCAACACCCGCAGGATTTCGACCCGTTGTTGTTCGCCCGTTGACAGATCGGCAACAACCGCCCCCGGCTTGACCGCAAGGCCAAGCGTGTCGGCCAAATTCATGGTCCGCTCTTCCAGCGCCTTGCGCGAAATCCGCGCCGGGGTGGCGTTCCAACCAAGGTGAATGTTTTCGGCCACGGTGAAGGCTTTGACCAATTTGAAATGCTGATGCACCATGCCAATCCCGGCGGCGATGGCATCAAGCGGCGAGGCAAAGCGGCGGCTTTCCCCGTCCATGATGATCTCGCCCGCATCCATGTGATAGATGCCGGTCAACATATTCATCAGCGTCGATTTCCCGGCACCGTTTTCGCCCAAAAGCGCGTGGATCTCGCCGGGGTACACCGCAAGATCCACGTCCTCATTGGCGACCACGCCGGGGAAATATTTGGACACGCCTTTGAGGGCGACCAAAGGGGGCGTCCCGGAGGCAAGCCCGAGACGCTGTTGGATCGAATCCTCGCTCATGGATCAGCTGTCCAGACCGGAAACCCCTTCGATCGACCAATTCCAATGGTAAAGCTCTTCCTCCGTCATGGTCTGACCTGCGGCGACTTTGATGGTGCCTTTGGAGTCTTTGATCTCGCCCATGAACGGGTTGAACGACCCATCCAGGATCGAGGCCTTGACCGCATCCGCCTTGGCCGCGACATCGGCCGGAACGGTTTCGCCCCAAGCATCCACATCCACACCGGCCCCAAAGGGCAAGAGGTCATAGGTCGGCGTCCATTCGCCCGCCAAACGGCGACGCACCTGTTCGACATACCATGGGCCAAAATCGACCATGATCGAGGAGATATAGGCATTTGGACCATAGCGCCGCAGATCGGTGTTCCACATCACGGCCTTGGCACCCCGTTCTTCGGCGACCTGAAGGTAACCGGCCTCATCCATGATCCCAAACAACACATCACAACCCGCATCAATCAGCGCCACACCGGCTTGGGTCGCGGCCTGCGGATCAAACCAGCTGTTGATGACGATGGATTGCAGCGTGGCCTCCGGGTTGACCGTGCGCGCGCCCATGAGGAACGCATTGGTGCCGGAATAGACCGAGGGCACCGGGAAGGAGGCAACATAGCCCAGCTTGCCGGTTTTCGACATCGCCCCTGCCGCGATCCCGGCGACATAGGACGGATACCAATGGGCGACATAATAGGTGCCCAAATTGTCCATCGGATTGCGGCCATCGCATTCGTAAAACGCCACGTCGGGGGCGCGTTTGGCAACGTCGTACAAGAAATCACCATAGTTCGAGGTGGCAAAGACCATGCAGGCATCGTCAGCGACGAATTGGCGGAAAATCCGGGTGGCATCGGCCGAATAGGGGATCGACTCGACATAGGAGGTGCGCAGCGCCGGGAAGGCGGCTTCGACCGCTTTCATCCCTTGGTCATGCGCCCAGGTCCAGCCTTCGTCGGACGTCGGCCCAGTGTGACCGAATGCGATATGCGCGTCAGCTTCGGCCACGGGTGCCAAAGGGCCAGCCGCATAGGCGGGTTTGATCACCCCGGTTTTCGGCAGGATCAAACTGGCCCCGGCAGCGGCGCCCATATTGAGAAACCCACGGCGGGACAGGGATTTGGTGGAGATCATCTAAGAGGTCCTCTTGGCTGTTTGAACGCTTTTGAAATGTCCCATCCGGCTTTGGCCAGGGACACGCTATGAAAGGTGCGCGGCGCTTCGCCCTCTGCGGGGAGAGAGCGCCTGAACCGCCTTGCGCCCGGACGATCCGTCGCCAAGGTCACGAATGTGGGGCGGCCACATCGCATGTGCAGGGCCACGTTTCCAGAGTGCTGTAACCGTGAATAGTCGTAAAATTTCGATACATATGTTGCGTGTAGCACAACACTTGACGGCCTAAATTTTCCACGCCTAACTGCGGCGAACACCCCCGCCAAGATCGCCATTTTTCTTATAAAAAGGGGTTTTATCGAATGATGAAAGCACAGAGACATGCAGATTGACCGCGTGACATTCACCTTTACGGGACAGATTCCACGCGAGAGTTTTGCCGAGTTTGCGCAACACCGTGCCTCAAGATTGTCCATCACCCTCTCAACTGTGATGCAAAATGATGCAGTTGCGAAATTGCGGGTGATTGGACAGCGCGATTTGGTGGATGCGTTTGAAATGGCGCTCAGCCTCGGGCCACAGGATTGCATCGTCCACGAGGTCACACGACAGGCGGACAACCCCGCCAAAGGAGAAGAGACATGAGTGAAACTGGATGGGTGCCGATCGCCCTGTCACGCTGTATTGCCCCCGGCACATCGGCGGGCACGGCGGTGCATGGCGCGGAGATCGTGGTTTGGCGCGACACCGGCGGCAAAGCGCACGCGTGGGAGGACCGTTGTCCCCATCGCGGCATGAAAATGAGCTTTGGCTTTGTGCGCGGCGATCACATCGCCTGCCTCTATCACGGCTGGGAATATGACGAGACTGGCACCTGCCGCTACATTCCGGCGCATCCGGATTTGGAGGTGCCACCGTCAATCTGCGTCACCCGCTATGCGGTGGCGGAGGCGGGCGGCATGATCTGGACCGCATTGCCTTTGGGCGAGATGCCCGAGGTCGGACCAAACGCGCCCGAGATGGACGGGCTGCGCAGCCTCTATATCGACGCGCCTCTGGATGCGGTCTTGGCCGGGTTGCACACCTTGGCCTTACAGGTCACGCAGACCGGATCGCTGATCACCGCCACGTTGGGAGAGACCCGGCCGACCCTCGGCCTGCACAGCATAGACGCCGACCATTCGGCGCTGCACATCACCCTGCCCTCAGACACGCCCACCGCGATCCGCCTCAGCCTGCTCGACCAACTCGCCACCCTGCGCCGCGATGTAGAAGCCCCCCTCAAAGAGACCGCCCAATGACCCAGCTTGTCTTGCACAATTATGATCTGGATGACGCCTGCTACCGCGTGCGGCTTGTGGCCTCCTGTTGCGACCTTTCGGTGGAATTGCGCAATGTCGATATGTTCCCCGGCATGGAACAGGTCTCCCCGCCCTATCTGACGCTGAACCCTTTGGGGCGCTTGCCGATCTTGGAAACGGCGGAGGCAACCCTGCGCCAAACCGGGGCGATTTTGCTCTATTTGGCGGGATTGGACCCGCAAAAGCGGCTTTTGCCGACGGATACGTCCGAACTGGCACAGATGACGGATTGGCTGTTTTTCGCAGAACATGACCTGTCGGTTGCCACCACCGCCCGCGCGATTTCGATCATGGATGTGCCCGGTGATGGCCCCGCAACCCTTGCCCAGACCCGCGCTTTGCTGCGGATCATGGAGGATCACATGAGCGCGCAGGACGTCAAAGGTCTGGGCTTTTTCGCCGGGGCAGAGATCACGCTGGCCGATCTTGCGCTATTCCCCGCCTTTGCGCTCAGCCGCGATTGCAATATTGACCATGACGCTTTTCCCGCCCTGCGGCTTTGGGCACGGCGGGTGCGCGCCACACCGGGCTTTATCGTCATGCCCGGCATCCCGGATTACCACTGATGGATCTGCACCGGCTCGGCCTCGTGTCCTCGCGCGTCCACCACTTTATGTTGGTGGCGCGGCTGGGGTCGATCCGGCAGGCGGCGCTGTCGCTCAATGTGGCGCCCTCCTCGATCTCGCGCACCATCAAACAGCTCGAAGAGGACCTCGACACACCGCTGTTTGAACGCACCAAACAACGGCTGAAACTGACCTCAGCGGGCGAACTTTTGGCCTATCACATCGGCCAATCGACCGGCGAAATGAACCGGGCGCTGACCGAGATCAACGACCTGCATGGGTTGCGCCGGGGCACCGTGACCCTGGCGGTGATCGAAAGTGCCGCACGCGGGCTTTTGCCCGAAGTGTTGGCCGGATTTTGGGTGCGCCATCCCGAAATCAGCGTCGATGTCCGTGTCACCGGCTCACAGGAGGCCGTGGATTTGGTCAATCAGGGCGAGGCGGATTTGGCCTTGGCCTTTGACGTGCGGGTGCCGCGCAATGCCCGCCGTTTGGGCTCTGTTGCCCTGCCCTTGGGGGTGTTGGTGCCACCCGGAAGTGCCCTGACCAAAGAAAATCGGCCCATAAAAGCCTATGAATTGGCCGGTGAGCGGGTGATCCTCTCGGACGCCTCTTTGACGCTCGGCAGTTCGGTCGAACAGATGTTTTCCGGCTCTTTCGTGGAATTTTCCCGCCGCGCCCGGACCAATTCCATCGGCCTGATGATTGATCTGGCCATTCGCGGGCTGGGCACGATCCTTCAGACCCGGCTTGGCGTGCAAAATGAGATCACCCGCGGCCATCTTGTCTTCATCCCGCTCGCGGATGCGGGCCTTGGCCTGCGCCGCCTGTCGCTCATTGCCCGCCCCAAAGGCGAAGCCTCTGAGGCCGCCTTGGCGCTCTCCGCCTCGCTCACCTCCACCATGGAGGGACTCAAATCCTAAGTGTTGCGTTCAGACGAACATCTCGTTGAGAAATCATCGTCTTTTCGGAACATAGCCACTCTGACAAGTTGAGTGTGACGCGTGATATTTGGAGGTTCGACATGCAGCAAAGCGCCGTAGATGCGGTGATCCGAGGGCTCAAACGGGCGGGTGTGAGCATCGTATGTTACCTGCCGGATTCGCTGTTCAAAGAACTCTATCCGGCGCTCGATGCCGACCCGGATATTCGCACCATCCAAGTCACCAACGAAGGAGAAGGTGCTGCCATTTGCGGCGGTGTGTTCCTGTCGGGCAAACGCGCGGCCTTGGTGATGGAAAACTCCGGTCTGCGCGCCTCTGTTGAACCGCTTGCGCGGATGGGATTGGGCGCGGGCATCCCGGTTGTGATGCTGATGAGCTATCGCGGCGATATGGGCGAAAACAATTGGTGGGCGGTGCCGCATGGCGTGACCATGGAACCGGTGCTGCAAGCGCTGCGCATCCCCTATGTGGTCGAACGCGAAGAGGAGCGGATCGAACAGGCGATTTTTGACGCCTATGAGCTGGCCTATTCGTCTTATTACCACACCGCCGTGGCGCTCTCGGGGAGTATCGTGCGATGAAACGCTTTGAGTGTATGACAAAATTGGCCGCCCGCCTCTCCGACGAATTGGTGGTGCTCTCACTCGGTGCCTCTGTTGACGAATGGTACAATGCCGCACCGCATATGCGCAGCGCCTCGCTGTTTCAGCAACAATTGGGCTGTGTCACGCCGCAGGCTTTTGGACTGGCGGCGGGACTGCCGGAGCGTCAAATCATCTCGCTCGACACCGATGGCGGGCTGTTGTTCAACCTCGGCATTCTGGCCACTTTGGGCAATGAAAAACCGAAAAACCTGTTTGTCGTGGTCTGGGACAATGAGATGTACCAATCCATCGGCGGGCCAAAAACCCACACCGCCTCGGGCACCGTCGATCTGGCCGCCATTGCGCGCGGCGCGGGGGTGACACACGCCTACACCGCCCGCACTTTGGACGAATTCGACGCCCATTGCGAAGCGGGTTTGGCCAGTGATGACCCCTATATTGTCGTCGCCAAGGTCGCGGGCACCGTTCAGCCCGAGATCAAGCGCAAACATTCGGACGGGCGCGAGGACAAATACATTTTTGTGCGCCATGTCGAAGCCACCGAAGGGATCACCATCATGGGCCCTTCTGAACATAACTGACCCACGGGAAGACAATGAAAACCGCCTTTGATTACATCGTGATCGGCTCTGGTTCAGGCGGCTCTGCCGTGGCGCGCCGGCTGCATGATGCGGGCGCGGATGTGGCGGTGATCGAGGCGGGAAAATCCACCTTTGGCGTAGCGGAGATCGAAGACCCGAGCGCGTGGTTTGGCCTGCAATCCGGCGCATGGGATTGGGGGCATCACTACACCCCCACTGAGCGGGTTTTGAATCGCGACATCCCAATCCCGCGCGGCAAAGGCTTGGGCGGATCTTCGGCCACCAATGCGATGATGTGGTATCGCGGGGTGCCCGCCGATTATGCCCGATGGGACGCCGTTGCGCCGGGATGGTCGTGGGACGACTGCCTGCCGAGCTTTAAAGCCTGCGAAACGTGGCAGGGTGGAGAAACCGCCTTGCGCGGCGGCGATGGCCCGTTACAGATCACCCGCCCGGACCCCGATCATCCCCTGGCCCAAGCCATGCTCAAAGGCGGGGCCGACATGGGCCTACCCGTGGTTGAGGACCCAAACGGACCGGAGCCGATAGGCGTCAGCCTTGCCAATTTCAACATCTCGCCCGAGGGTCTGCGCTGGACCTCAGCGATGGGTTATCTTGGCCCTATCATGGCGTCAGAGCGTTTGACGATCCTCTGCGAGACCCGTGCTTTGGCTCTGACGTTTTCCGGCGATCACGCGAGCGGTGTCCGTGTGTATAAAGACGGTGCGGAGCATCTACTGACCGCACGCTCTGGTGTGATCCTCGCCGCCGGAGCTTTGGAAACCCCGCGCTTGATGATGCTTTCAGGCATCGGCGATGAGGCGGAACTGTCTCGTCTTGGCCTCAAAACCCGCCTCCACGCCCCCGAAATCGGTCGCAATCTTCAGGATCATCCGCTGCTGCGCGCTCTCAATTTCCGCGCCTCATCACCGCTTGGCCCGATGAAAGGCAATGGCGGCGGCACGCTGTCGATTTGGAAATCCGCGCCCGAGTTGGACCAAGCCGATCTCTTGGCTTTCCCCATTCAAACCCGCTCTGCCGTGCCCGCGCTTTCGGATCATTACGATCTCGACGGCGATGTCTTTGCCATCGGGCTTGGTGTCATGCGTTCCTATTCCAAAGGCTGGATCACCCTCACCGGGACCGCCCCGGATGACCCGCTCAACATTCAGCCAAACCTCTTGTCGGACCCGCGCGATCTGAAGGCGCTCGTGGCCGGGGTCGAGTTCCTGTTGGACATGGTGCTCACCCCCGGCTTTTCACACCTCTTCGCGGATTTCGTCGCCCCGGACCGGAGGGTTTCGGGCGAGGACGCCGTCACTTTCGTGCGCCGCGCCTGTTCGACCTTTTTCCACTGTTGCGGCACCGCCCAAATGGGCACGCACATCGACGCCCCCGTTTCCCCTCGGTTGGGCGTCAAAGGCGTTCGCGACCTCTGGGTCGCGGACGCCTCCGTCATTCCCGACATCCCCGCCTGTCACACCCACGCCCCCGTCACCATGATCGGTGAACGGGCGGCGCAATTTATATTGGAGGACGCATGTCTGACCTGATCCTAAGTGCCGAAGCCGTTATCACCATGGACAAGGACCTGACCGTGATCCCCCATGGTGCGGTCTTGGTGCGCGGTGATACGATTGTGGCCACGGGCACCGCACGCGACCTCATCGCGGCGCACCCGGAGGCCACGGTGAAAGACATGGGGCGGGCGGTGTTGATGCCCGGTCTGATCAATGCCCATGCCCATTCCGGCTTTCTGCGCGGCACCGCCGAACACCTGCCGGTTTGGGATTGGCTGACCCAACATATCAACCCGATGCACCGCGTGCTTTTGCCCGAAGAGGCAGAGGCCGCAAGCTATCTGTGCTATGCCGAAAGCCTCTTGGCGGGCACCACCACGGTGGTCGACATGTGGCGTTATATGGAGGGCTCGGCCCGCGCCGCTCAGATCCTTGGCAACCGGATTGTCGCCGTGCCTTATGTTGGCGCGCATCCCGATTACGACTATTTCGACACGCTCGATATGAACGAGGCGCTGATTGAGCGTTGGCATGGCAAAGCTGAGGGCCGGGTCAATGTCTGGGTCGGGTTGGAGCATCTGTTTTATGCCGATGAAGCCGGGCAACAGCGCGCCATCGACATGGCGAAAAAGCACAACACCGGCTTTCACACCCATTGTTCCGAAGCTGAGATTGAGCTGGCCGAATTTAAAACCCGCTACGGCAAAAAGCCGATGGAGGTGTTTCGCGATCTGGGGTTCTTTGAAACCCCGATGGCGATGTTTGCCCATGCCGTGTGGTTTTCTCCCGAAGAGATCGACCTGATCTCAAACCACAACGTCTCGGTCGCCCATAACCCGGTGTCGAACATGAAACTGGCCTCCGGCATCGCGCCAATTTCCGACATGTTGGCGGCGGGCATACCCGTGGGCATTGGCACGGATGGAGAGAAAGAGAACAACAATTTCGACATGTTCGAAGAGATGAAACTCGCCTCCCTCAAGGGCAAATTGCGCCACCGCGACGCCGCCGCGATGGACAGTTGGGACGTGTTGCGCATGGCGACCTCATTGGGGGCCGAAGCGGTGGGGCTGGGTGATGTCACCGGGTCTTTGGAGCCGGGCAAAAAGGCCGACATCATCGCCCTGCGCGGCGACACACCCCGGATGACGCCGTTTCACGCCGACGGGCGTTGGTTCAACATTCACCACAATCTGGTCCATGCGGTGCGCGGCTCTGACGTCATCATGACCATGGTCAATGGCCAGATATGCGTCGAGGACGGCAAGCTGGTGACCGGGGATGTGACCGAGATCATCGACCGGCTGAACCGCCTCACACCGGGGCATTTCTCCCGCCGCCAGGTCTGGCTTGACGCCAATGGCGGCGGCACGGCGCAATGGACCGATTGAGGAGTAAGCTGATGCCGACATCCCATCAAGGCACCAAAGATCCCGTCGCGCTCAACCAATGGTATGCAGTCGCCACGCTCACCGATTTGGACCGGGTGGAGGAAACAAAACTCTTGGGTCACCCGATCACCATCGGTCCGGGGAAATCCGTGGTGCATAAGGGTAAACCCCTGCCCATTCAGGAGAAATTCGAGTGTCTTTGGACCACGCTCGGCGCGCCAAATACCGACGTTTTCGAAATCGAAGAGCGGTTTGAGCCCGAGCGGCGGGTTGTGCCCTGTGGCTGGGTGACGATGCGGGCCTCTGGTCTGCGCGTGGTCGAAAACTTCCTCGACATGGCGCATTTTCCCTTTGTCCACACCGATATTTTGGGCTCTGAACCGCACACCGAAGTGCCGGTTTACAAATCCGAAATCCGCCGTGATGTGGACGAAGTATGGGCCACCAATTGCACCTTTTTTCAACCGCAAATGACCACAACCCGCCCCGAGGGTGAATTCGCCCAACTGACCTACCGCGTGCCGACCCCCTTTGTCGTCATGCTCTACCGTGACGCCCCCGATCAACCCGGTCGCCGCGACGCCATCGCCCTGTTCATCCACCCAATCGAAGAGGGGCTGTGTCGCGCGCAACCGGTGATGTATCTGCTCGATCAAACCTCCAGCCATACCCAGCTTTTGCGCTTTGAACAGGTGATTTTCCTGCAAGACCGGATCATCGTCGAAAACCAGCGCCCGCTGTTGTTGCCGCTTGAGGCGCGCAGCGAAATCCCGACCCGCGCCGACAGTTCCTCGGTCGCCTATCGCCGCTGGTTGAAAGAAAAGGGGCTGACCTTTGGCACGACCACGCCGGAGGCCCTATGAGGATCAGCCACCCCAGCACATTGGCCGAGGCTGAGGCCCTGATCGCCACAGGCGCGCAGGCCGTAGTCGGCGGCACGGGGCATCAGTTTCGTTGGTCCCAAGGACAGATACGGCCCGATCACCTCGTCAACATCGGTTCTCTTTTGCCAAATGGAATCAACGACTTGACCATCGGTGCGGGCACCTCCCTTGAGGACATCCGCCACGCCGGATTGCCGCTTTTATCACGGGCGTGTGGGGATGTCGGCGCGCCCAACATTCGCCGTCTCGCCACCCTTGGCGGCAATATCGGTTTTGGCGCGGGCTGTCTGATCCCCGCGCTTTTGGCGCTGGATGCCCAGCTTGGCACCACCCTCGGTCCGCGCCCTTTACGCGACCATCTGCGTGATCCAAAAGGCCTCATCCTCTCCGTTACACTCCGCCCGCTGGCGCGTTCAATATGGCGCAAGGTCGGGCTGCGCGCGGCGTTTAGCCCCGCGATGATCGTCAGCACCGGAACCTTTTCAACCGAGGACACTCGGATCACCGATCTGCGCCTCTCGGTGGGCGGTGGTGCGGTGCTGCCTCAGCGCCTCAGCGAGGTCGAAACATGGCTCATGGGGCAGGTTCTGACGCAGGTTGATCCTGCCGATCTTGAGGCTCGGATCATCGCCACCGTAAACGCGCCGTCTTGTGCCTTTCGCACTGCCAGCTACCGCAAACGTGTCGCCGCCAAAGCGATCTCACATGGCCTGCTCGGACAAAGCCCCAAAACCCATAGTTCAAAGACCCTGCGCCCCAGTCCAACCCCGCCGCCGGCCCTCACCGCAGTCTCGCGGCAGGACGGCGGTGAACGGTGGCACACCCGCCCGGATATGCCGCGAAAAACCCGCGGAGCCCTGCCCTATCTGACCGATGCGCGCGCCCCCGGCATGTTGGTCGGGCGTATCCTGCGTGCCGCCTATCCTCATGCCAACATCCGCCACATCGACACGCGCCGGGCCGAGGCACTGCCAGGAGTGCATGCCGTGATCACCCACCGCGATATCACCGGGTTCAATGGCTTTGGTATCGTCTTCCAAGACCAACCGGCGCTTTGTGCCGACAAAGTACGTTATAGCGGCGATCCGGTCGCCGCCGTCGCCGCGATTGACGCGCAAGTGGCGGAGGCGGCGCTGGCGCTGATCGAGGTCGATTATGCGCCTTTGCCCGTTGCCACCGACCCGGAAATGGCGCTGATGCCCAGTGCCACGCGGGTGCATGACAATGGCAATCTTGTTTCTGAGATCACCCATGCCAAGGGCGATCTGACCGAAGGTTGGGCCAAGGCCGTGCATGTGATCGAAGACACCTATGTCACCCCGCGCCAGATGCACGGGTTTATGGAAACCGAAGGCGGTTGGGCCGCACCCGATGGGCCTCAGAACGACGGGATTTTGGTTTGTGCCGGGGGTCAGCATGGCGCGCGCGATCGGTTGCAACTGTCGCGTATTCTCGACATGCCCAAAGAGAAAATCCGCGTGATCTCTTCTCCCACAGGCGGGGCGTTTGGCGGCAAGGACGAATTGACGGTCCAGCCCGTTTTAGCGCTTTTGGCGCGTAAATCCGGGCGTGCCGTGCGGCTTCACCTCAGCCGCGCGGAGAGTGTTCAGGCCGGGACCAAGCGCAATCCGATGCGCATACGGATGAAAACCGGCTGTGATGCAACGGGGCGGTTGGTGGCGCAGGAGGTCGATGTCATCTCAGATTGCGGTGCCTATGCGTCTTTGTCACCCGGTGTTTTAGAAACCGCGATGGAACATGCCGCCGGACCTTATGTGATTGAAAACATTCAAACACGCGGGCGGCTCGCCTATACCAACAACGGCACATGCGGCGCGTTTCGTGGCTTTGGTGCCAATCAGATGAGCTATGCGATTGAATGTCAGATGGACCGTCTGGCGGCAAAAGCGGGGCTTGATCCGATCAAAATCCGCAGGTTGAACATGCGCGTGCCCGGCAGTCCCGGCTATCTGGGCCAAAGGGTTGCACCCTCTGAGCGGCTGCTTGAAATGCTCGACGCCGCCTCAAGCTCGCCGCTTTGGAATGCACGGGAGACCAATCCCGACGAGATCATCGGCACCGGCATGGCGCTGAATTATCAGGGCAACGGACTTGGCACTTTGCCCGAAGATGAGGCGGAATTTGCGCTGCGCTTGAAGGGTGGTAAAATCGAAGCGCTCTGTGGTCTGGATGAGATGGGTCAGGGCTTAATCGCCTCGCTTCATGCCGAAACCTCCACCCGTTTAGGCGTAGCGCGCGACGACATTCGTACTGTGTATGGCGACACCGGAACCGCCCCCGACAGCGGTTCGACCACCGCCTCGCGCGGCGGCTATGTGGTCTGGCGCGGGATCAAGGAGACGGCACCGGCGTTTGAGACCGAACTCCTGTCACAGGCCGGTGCCAAACTTGGCCTACCCCCAGCGGAACTGCGACTTGTCCCCGGCGGGATTGGCGCGCGCGGGGCCAATACGCCCACGCCGCTGTTGCGATTTGACGCCATGGCCGATAGCGCCACGTTCACCACGCAGTTCTCTTTTCCAAAGTCGGATTACACCAAAGGCAACGCCCGTTTCATTTTCGCCTTTGCCGCGACGCTGGCGCGGGTGGCGGTGAACCGGGTCAGCGGGCAGGTCCGCACTCTTGACCTTGAGATGCATACCGCAGCCGGACCTGTGATCGACATGGCGTCCTATTTGGGCCAGATGGAGGGCGGGTTGATCCAAGGCCTGGGCTTCACCTTGACCGAAGATGTATTGATGCAGAATGGCCGTCCGGTGACCACGAATTTCGACAGCTATATGATGCCAACGCTGCGCGATGTGCCCAACACCATGCGGATCACCGCCCTTGAAGAGCTTGATCCGGGCGATCCCCATGGGCCGCGCGGAGCGGGGGAATTGGGCATTGGCGCGGTGACGCCCGCGATTGCCAATGCGGTGTTTGATGCGATTGGACGCTGGCCCGTGGTGACGCCATTTGCGCCAGAGAGCCTTTTGGATGTGATCGCGTCTTCGGAAAGCGAAGCGCGGTCATGATCGGGTTTACACTCAATGGTCAGGCCGCCGAGATTGCCCCGGATGAGAGCCTGTTGTCGGCCCTGCGCGAACAATTGGGCCAGACCGGGACCAAACAGGCCTGCGACATTGGCCGCTGTGGGGCTTGTACCGTTTTGCTCGATGGTCACGCGATCAACGCCTGTTTGCTGATGGGATGGCAAGTGGCGGGCAAAGCCGTGACCACAATCGAGGCGCTTGAAACCTTGGCCGAGGGCCGGGCTTTGGTGCGCGCGATGGAGGAGGAAAACGGCTTTCAATGCGGCTATTGTGCCCCCGGCGTGATGATGAGCCTCGTTGGCCTCTTCACCCACACGCCCGATGCCACGGACGAGATGATCCGCACCGCCCTTGAGGGCAACCTGTGCCGCTGCACCGGCTATCATTCGATTTTGCGCGGGGCGTTTCGCGCCCGTGCGCTTATAAAGGACAGGATATGACATTCACCTTGACCCCACATGCGCCCAAAACCGACGGCGCGCTGGCGTTTTTGGCCCGGCCCGCGCAACCGATTTGGATTGGCGGGGAATGGCAGATATTGCCCGATCAGTTTGACAGCCATGACCCGGCCACGGGTGATCTTTTGACCCGTCTATCACGCGCAGGCGCGGCAGAGGCCGAT
Organism: Celeribacter baekdonensis; assembly: GCF_900102315.1. GTDB lineage: Bacteria > Pseudomonadota > Alphaproteobacteria > Rhodobacterales > Rhodobacteraceae > Celeribacter > Celeribacter baekdonensis. Next base: position 13,701 of record NZ_FNBL01000018.1, on the reverse strand, counting down.
GCGGCGGTGGCGGCGGCGCAAGAGGCGCTGGCATCAAACGCATGGCGCGGGATGCTGCCCGCCGCGCGTCAGGCCTTGTTGTGGAACATCGCTGATCTGATCGAGGCCCATGCCGATGAATTGGCCGAATTGGAAAGCCTCGATCAGGGCAAAACCTTTGCCACCGCCCGGTTCGGCGAAATCCCCGGCACAGTCGCCCAGTTTCGTTATTACGCCGGGTTTGCGACCAAATTGACCGGGGACAGTTTTACCCCCTCAATCGGCTATGCCCCACCGGGCAAACAGGTCATGGCCTATACCCGACGCGAACCTGTGGGGGTTGTGGCCGCGATCACGCCCTGGAATTCGCCCCTTTTGATGGCGGCAATGAAACTGGCGCCTGCGCTCTGCGCGGGCTGCACCGTGATTTTGAAACCTGCCGAGGAAACATCGCTGACCGCGATCCGGCTTTGCGAATTGATCGAAGAGGCGGGGATGCCAAAAGGCGTGGTCAACCTGTTGACTGGCTTTGGGTATGAGGTCGGCGAAGCCTTGGCCACACATGCGGGTGTCGCCAAAGTGGCCTTTACCGGATCGACCGAAATCGGACGGCATTTGTTGGGTTCGGCCAAGGGCAATCTCAAAAAACTGACACTGGAACTCGGCGGCAAATCCCCGGCGATTGTGATGGCGGATGCCGATCTTGATCTGGCGGTGCCGGGTGTTGCGCGCGGGATTTTTGCCAATTCGGGACAGGTCTGCGTGGCCGGGTCGCGGATCTATGTTCAGCGCGCACTCTATGATCAATTTGCCGAACGGCTGGTGCAGGCCGCACTTGCGTTGCGCCTTGGGCACGGGTTGGCACCGGACAGCGATCTTGGCCCTCTGATCAACGCCACACATGCCGCGCGGGTCGCGGGGATTGTCGACCGAGGCCGCGCCGAGGGGGCCGAAATTTTGACCGGCGGCGGGCAAATCGACGAAGCACCGGCATTTTTCCGCCCCACCATCCTGACCGGCGTGCGTCCCGACATGGCGTTGATGCGCGATGAGATTTTCGGCCCGGTGACGGCACTCACCCCGTTTGACACGCCAGAGGAGGCATTGGACCTCGCCAATGACACCGAATACGGCTTGGCGGCCTCGGTCTGGACCGAAAACCTCAGCCACGCGCACAGACTGGCGGCGGCGATCCATGCGGGCACGGTCTGGGTCAATTGCCACAGCTATTTTTCGCCGGAACTGCCGAAAGGCGGGATGAAAGCCTCAGGTTGGGGCGTGGAAAACGGCGCGCAAGGCTTGGACAATTACCTTGAGAATAAAACCGTCTGCATGGTGATTTAGGGCCGCAAGATACGGCTTGGTGCCAAAAGTCGCCGGTTTGCAGATAAGAAAATGGCCCGCAGCATTGCTTGAAAACTACCCGACCCGCGCCACAGGGGACTTTGCCAATTGCCATTTGATCCGGGCAAAGCCCATTTGCACCGCCAAACCGACGAACACATAGGCCATGTCAAAGATCCACGGATCATAGATCAGAGCCGCTTTGATCGACTGGCCGAGGATCGACAAAACCGTGCCAAGCGCAAAACAGCCAAGACCAAACCGCCCCATCAATTGGATTGGCCAAACCCAACGGCTGGCAGAGAGGCGTGTCACCCAATTTTGCGTGGACAGTAAATAAACCAGTGCCAACACATGGATCAGACGCGGGGCGGCAAGGAAGGTTTTGTCGAAATTGGTGATGTAAAACGGCACCCCAAGACTACGCAAAACGCCCAAACCCGCGCTGCCCACCTCGCGGATCGCGTCGATTTTCATCCAGCCCAGAATGAGCACCAAGATCGCCAATGACAGCCATTTGGCCCATGCCACATTTGGCACCAACCGCTGCCCCGCCTTCAACCGCATCCCACAGGCAAGCCCGATGGCAAAGAGGAATTGCCACGCGAACGGGTTGAAAAACCAGCCGCCGGGATTGGGATAGGCGGGCACGTTGAGGCGGGTTTCGCCGGTGAAAATCCAAAGCGCGAATGACCCGCCCAACATGATCCAGATATTGCGTTGCCCGACCAGGATCATCAGCGGCGTCATCAGCAACAAGGCCGCATACATTGGCAAGATGTTCAGATAGCCAAACTGATGGCCCAATGAGGCGATCCCAATCGTCGCCTGCACCGGGGCTTTCATCCACGGACCGACATTATTGACCTTCCACATCTTGTCGGCGCCAAACCAATAGGCCGCGCCCAGCATGATCGCCAAAGAGATCACGGAAATCACCAAATGCACGGAATAAAGCGTCCAGGCCCGGCCCCAACATTTCGCCACAGCCCGCCACAACGGCAAGCGCACAAAAGCCAAAGGATAAGCCAGCCCCGCCGCCATCCCCGACATGAAAACGAAGCCTTCGGCCGCATCCGAGAAGCCGAAATTGCGATTGGTGAGCACCTCAAGCGGGTTGCCGGGCACATGGTTGATGAAAATCATCACCAAGGCGAGGCCCCGGAAAAAGTCGAGCCTGGGATCACGTGAATTTGGGCCGCGCGAAGACGCGGGCACGCCAATCGACACAGGGGATGACGGTTTGGTTTGGGACATATCAGGCAGGGATTTCAGCCACTTGGGCATTGGGCACGGAGACACTTGGGGATGTGTCATCCCAAAGTGCGACAATCCGGCGATGATCGGTGATGACCTGCGGCAGGGCGGTTTCTTCCGGCGTCAGAAACACCGGCGGGTGAGAGGGCTTTGACGTCATCCAGATCACCAAAGGGGCCACCACCAAGGGGACGCCAATCGGCAACACCCAAAGCATCAGGTTGGGGGCGAAACTATGGGTGAGGGCCATCACCACGATGCCCCACAGTTGAATCCACCAACCGGCGGCATAGGCCTCGGGAAATGTCAGCCGCCCGTCACCGCGCGTTTGCGCCGGCCAGCCGCCATCACGCCCCATCACCACCTGCATCACCGCCCGCGTTTGCCACATCAACATGATCGGCGCGTTGATTGAGGATTGGATGAGTTCGGTTATCATGCTGCGCAGGGCCGTGACTGTGCCGCCAAACTCCGCCACTCGCCCACGCGCGATGGCATCGAGCAAGATCAACACTTTGGGAAAGACCAAAAGGCCAAAGACACCCACCGCAACCCCCACCGCTTTCGAGGTTTGATCGGACGGGAAGACCGGGAACAATTGGAACGGCTCAGGAAAGAAATCCGGTTCCGGCGCCGTGGCGGTTGCGTAGAGGTTTGAGGCCAGAAACATCACCCAAAACAGCGGTGCGACATAGCTTAGGATGCCTTGAAAAAACACAAAGCGCGACCAACCTTTGAGGCCCGGTGCGGAAATCACGCGGATATGTTGCAGATTGCCCTGACACCAGCGTCGATCCCGCTTGGCGAAATCAATCATGTTTTCAGGGCCTTCCTCGTAAGACCCCGCCAAATCTGGATCAAGGCGCACCCCCCATCCGGCGCGCGCCAAAAGGGCGGCTTCGACGTAATCATGGCTGAGGATATGACCGCCAAAGGGCGGCGGACCAGAGAGTTCGGGCAAGGCGCAGCTTTCCGCAAAGGCGCGCACCCGCACCATTGCGTTGTGGCCCCAAAACGGGCCAGTGACGCCTTGCATCGCTGCCTGACCCTGGGCAAAGACCGGCGAATAGAACCCGGCGGCAAATTGCATGGCACGGCCAAATCGCGAGCGCGCGCCGGTGATGCGCGGCAGGGTTTGCAACAGGCCAAGCTCGGGGGCCGCCTGCATCCGGTGCACCATTTCAACGATGGTTTCGCCTTCCATCAAACTGTCGGCGTCCAGGATCAACGCAAAATCATACTGCGCGCCCGAGGTCTCAAAAAAATCCTGAATATTGCCGGCTTTGCGGCCAATGTTGCGCGCCCGTCTGCGATAAAAAAACCGGGGGGCTTTCCCTGAGGCGACCCGCGCGTCTTGGCCACGATCCTCCCATAGACGCACAAACCACCGCTCTTCTTCGGTCCCCACTCGGTCATTTTGCGTGTCAGACAGGATAGCAAAATCAAACTGTTCGGCCACACCAAGCCGGGTGAGCGAGACGTCCATCGCCGCCACGCGGGCAAAAACCACCGCAGGATCTTCGTTATAGACGGGCATCAAAATCGCGGTGCGGGTGGTGAGTGGCATGTTCAGAGATGCCGGAGCGCGCCGACTTGACATCAGCCCCTCCACCGATTGCATCGCGCCCCAAGCCAGCCAAAACGTGGTGATAAACACGAGCGCGGCGCGCACACCATCCACCATCTGATAACCGTCCGCCGCACCGAATTGCAAAAACAATGCCGCAGCGCCAATCCCAAGGCCAACACTGATCAGCAACGCCAAAGCGCGCGCAGAACGCGCGCCGCTGGGGGACGTTGATTGGCTCATTTGTTATCTGCCACGCGCAGTGCGACCGATACCGGAGGCGAGCCCCCCGATGAGGCGCGACAAAAGCGGCGTGTTTGCAACGACATCCGCAAGGGACCGTTCGATCACTTGCCGGGGCATCGCCAAAGGCGCATGAGGCAGGCGCGCCGCACGCAAAATCTCCGCGTGACGCGTGTCGACGGCCCGCGCTTGCGCGTCCTGCGCCGCATCAGAAAGAGACCCGTGCATCATCATGTGCGTACCCATTGATAAATCCATGTTTCCGTCAGTTTCCGTCCAAAGCCCGCGACATGGGCCACAAGTTCAACCAGCCGCTCATTGCCGCCATCGACATCAATCACCAGACGCCAGCGCGTGGTGTTTTCGATTTTGGAGAGGGCGATATGTTGGATTTTGCCGTGCGACAGGGTCACGACCGGCTCCATCTCAGCATCCGCAGGCAGTCCTGCCATCAACCCGCCGTCAAAATCAATGACGAATTTGCGCAGCGAAACCTTGGTGCCGGAGACGCCAGAGGTGCCGCCATGGCCCGCCAAAGTATTGACAATCCATGCGCGATCCCCGTCGCGGTCGGTGCCAAGCGCCCCCCACCGCAGACGATACGCATATTCGCGCGCCTCGCCGGCTTTCGGTTTCTCGCTCGGCACCCAGAAGCTGACGATATTGTCGTTGCCTTCCAGATCGGACGGGATTTCGACCAAACGGATTGCACCCGGACCCCAATCGCCTTGCGGTTCGATCAACACAGAGGGGCGGTCCTGATAATGGGCCCCGGCGTCTTGGTAATCCTCAAACGCCCGGTCACGTTGGATCAAGCCAAAGGATTTAAGGTTCGGTTCGCTCAGATACGAGCTTGCCAGACGCGGCGGGTTGTTGAGCGGACGCCAGAGCACATCGCCATCGCGGCGCACCACCATCAAGGCGTTGCTGTCATGGACTTGCGGGCGATAATCGTCAAAGGCGTCGCTATTCTTTTCGTCGAACAGGAACATCGACGTCAGCGCGGCCACACCCAATTGTTCCACATCGCGGCGGAAATGTAGCTTGGCGGTGACATCAATCACCGTTTCCTCGCCCGGACGAATGACAAACCGATACGCGCCAGTGCAAGACGGGCTTTCGAGCGCGGCATAAAACACCACCGTCTCTTGCCCTGCGGCGGGGCGTTCCAACCAAAACTCGGTAAAGCGCGGGAATTCTTCTTCGCCGCCCAGCCCGGTGTTGATGGCAAGCCCCCGTGCCGACAGGCCATAGCTGCTATCGCGCGCCAAGGCGCGGAAATAGGAGGCGCCGACAAAGGCCACCAACTCGTCAAACTTGTCCGCGCGATTGAGCGGCGTGTTCAACCGAAAGCCCGCCACACCGGGCAAGGCAACATGGGGTGACACACGCGCCGCCAAATCTTCATAATAGAGGAAATCGTCGGTGGAAAACGCCATCGGCGTCTGCATCCCGTCCACAACTTCGTGAATCGTCACTGTGTCTTTGTAGAGCCAACCCGGATGGAACGCGTGAACTTGGAACAACACGCCCTCATTCCGCCAGCGCGCGCGCGTGGGGTTAAACTGAATCTTGCGGTAGTCATCGTAATCGAGATCCGTGATCACCTCGGGCGCGGCAACAGGGGCCTGATAGTCGGACTGCGACGCCTGAGCCATGCGCGCGTCCAACCAGTCAAACGAAAACGGCTGTGGCCCGATAGGTTCGGCCACAGGTTCGGGCATGACCTCTGGGACAGGCGCGCTGACTTCTGGTGTGTCCGCCGTTGGGGCCACGTCTTGTGCCCAAGCGGTGCGCGCCAAAGCGACGGCGGCCACAGACCCCGACAACGTGGCAAGAACGGAACGACGGGACAAGCCCGCATCAGATGAGAGTGACTTTACTGACATTGCGCAAACATTGAACCGAACTGGCTTCCCGACTTGGTTTCTCGACCCTGGTTTCCCAGACTCATTTTTCAGACTCACATCATCCCTGCATGCGACTCACTCGCATGACAGTTCCGTGACATCCGTCAAATATGTTTAGTTTCGCTGCACCGCCACATAAATCTGTAGAACCGATTGAGAACTGGCGATTTTTCGCGGGTTTATCAGGGACGGAATCGGGGTTTTTCGCCGGTTTTGTGGAAAAACAAGGTTGCTTCCGCGTAAAGCGGCCTTTTATCTCCCCTCTGCGCGAAACCCCGCGCATCGCCTGCGCCGAACGCGTGGATTGGGCCCCTATTGAATACCCCCCTGTTGAACACCCCCTATTGAACACCGAGAAGCCGGAAGATCACGACGGGGGCTGCGCCGCTTTTCAACACTTGCGCGACAGGGTAGACTGATCAGATGACCGCACTCATCTCTCCCCACCTCCCTGACCCGGATGCGATGTTGGCTTGCCCGGCCTGTGATGCCTTGCTGGTGGATCGCACTGTCTCGGTCGGAGACACGGCCTCTTGCCCGCGCTGTCATACGGTGATCGAAGCGCCGCGGCCCTTGGCGATGACCCGCATCATCATGTTGGCCTTGGCCGCTCTGATCCTGATGATTGCGGCGGTGTTTTTCCCCTTTCTCGAATTGGGCGCGGCGGGCATGGTCCGGCGCAGTTCTTTGTTGGACACGGTGATGGCCTATGCCACCGGATTGACCGCGCCGCTGACGCTGGCCATGGCTGCTTTGATTGTGGTTTTGCCAGTGACCCGGTTTTTGACACTGCTTTATGTACTGGGACCGATGGCCTTTGGTTGGCACCCGGCACGCCATGCGGTTCATGCGTTTCGAGTGGCCGAAGCGCTGCGGCCCTGGGCCATGGCTGAGGTGTTTATCGTTGGCGTTGCGGTGGCGTTGGTGAAAGTCGCGGGGCTGGCGCATGTCTCGCTGGGCCCGGCGTTTTGGGCCTTTGTGGCGCTGGTCATCGTGACCGTGCTGAAAGATAATTTTATGAGTAGAGTGACCGTTTGGAAAACCTTAGAAGCGCGCCGCCGATCCTGACAGCCCGTGATGCGGGTCTGATCGGCTGCACTCATTGTGGCAAGGTGGACCGGCCCGGCGTGGCGCGATGTGCCCGCTGTGGCGCGCGTCTGCGTGCCCGCGATGTCGATGGTTTGCAAAAGGTCTGGGCTTGGCTCATCGCCGGGATCGTCATCTATATTCCGGCCAATCTCTACCCGATGCTCTCCACGGCCAGTCTTGGGAAAACCACGGAAAACACCATTCTCGGTGGGGTGATCGAACTGATGCATCACGGCTCCTATGGCGTGGCGGGTATCGTGTTCTTCGCCTCCATCGTGATCCCGATCGCCAAATTCATTGCGATTATTTACCTTGGCCTGTCGGTGACACGCAAAGTCCACATGCCGATGCATCGCCGTCACACCCTGTTTGAAATTGTCGAATTTATTGGACGCTGGTCGATGATTGATGTGTTTGTGGTTGCGATCCTCTCTTCGCTGGTGCGGTTGGATTTTGCCGCCACGATCACGCCGGGGATTGCGGCGGTCAGCTTTGCACTTTCCGTTGCCTTCACTATGATGGCCGCCTTGAGTTTTGATGAGCGCCTGATCTGGGACGCGCGTAACGAGGACGTAGAATGAGGACAATGCCGTGAGTGATGTGCAGCCAACAGAGATGGTGGTCGAAGGTCCGAAACGCTCGGCATGGCGCAACCTGTCCTATGTCTGGTTGGTGCCATTGGCGGCCTTGGCCGTGACGCTTTTCATTGCCTGGCAAAGCTGGGCCGAACGGGGTCAACGCATTGAAATTCTGTTTGAAAACGCAGCCGGCATCACCGCAAATGAAACCGCTCTGCGCTACCGGGATGTCACCATCGGCCTGGTCGAAGACGTGTCCTTTTCCGCCGATCTGACCTCGGTTGTGATCGGCGCGCGGATTGATCGGACCGTGGCGGAGTCCTTGCCCGACGATGCCGAATTCTGGGTCGTGCGCCCGGAAGTCTCCGCCAGCGGCATTTCCGGCCTCTCTACCGTGCTTTCGGGCGCCTATATTCAGGCCGCGTTCGACCCCGCCCCCGGCGCAGGCACCACCAAATTTGTCGGACGCGATGACACGCCCTTGGTCTTGCCCGGTATGAAAGGCACAAAAATCACCCTGCGCACGGCGTCTGGATCACAACTCACCCCCGGCGCGCCGATTTTTCACAAAGGCATCGAAGTCGGCAAAATCGAAAGCCCGCGCCTGATCGACAATGGCTCGGGCGTGATGGTCGACGCCTTTATCAACGCGCCCTATGACACACGCCTCACCTCCGCCACGCGATTTTGGCAAACCTCTGGTTTCTCAGTCAATTTTGGCCCAAGCGGCCTTAATCTTTCGGTTGACTCGGTCGCCAGTCTTGTGCGCGGCGGGTTGGCCTTTGACACGGTGTTTTCCGGCGGAGGTCCGGTGCGACCCGGGCAGGTTTTTGATCTGTTCGAGGGCGAAGAAGAGGCGCGCGACAGTGTGTTCAGCGAGACCATCGACAATGCTGTCGATTTGACGGTCGAGTTTGATGAATCCGTCAGCGGCCTGTCCGCAGGCTCACCCGTGCTCTATCGCGGCGTGCGCATTGGTGCGGTTTCTGATATTGGCGCTTTCATCGAAGACATGCCCGATGGCCCTGCGGTCAAATTGCGCGCGATGATTTCGATTGATCCGCAGCGCCTCGGTCTGGCTGCCGACGCCCCCGCCGCAGAAACCATCGCGTTTTTCGCCAATGCCGTCAAAGGCGGGCTGCGCGCGCGGCTGGCTTCGCAAAGCCTGTTCAACACCTCGCTGGTGATCGAACTCGCGGATATCCCGGACGCAAGCCCGGCGATTCTTGGGATTTTCTCCGAATCCGCGCCGCTTTTGCCCTCCGTGCCCTCTGATTTACCGGATGTGGGCGCGACTGCCGAGGGGTTGTTGAAACGGGTCAATGACCTGCCGGTCGAGGAGTTGTTGGATCAAACCATCGCCACGCTCGCCGCCGTCGAAAGCCTTGCGGGCGACGAAACCCTGCGCGCCGCACCTGATGCATTTGTCGCGCTGTTGGATGACGCGCGCGGGTTGCTCGGCAGCCCCGACACGCAGGCCCTCCCCGCCGAGTTGAAAGCCGCCGTTTCCGAGTTGCGCGCAGTGTCCGAAGAGTTGCGGCAAGCGGACGCGGTGGGCAAGCTCGTCGCCGCCCTGGACGCTGCCGAAGAAGCCGCGACATCGGTCACAGACGTGGCCGCCGACATCGAAGGCGCCACGGCGGAGTTGCCGCAACTGGTGGCCGATTTACAAAAATTGACCGACAAGGCCAATTCGCTTGAGGTCGAACAATTCCTCGCCTCTGCGGGGGCGTTTTTGGACGGGGCGGATCGGTTGATCGACACGCCGGACGCCCGCGCCCTGCCCGCAAGCCTGACCGCCGCTTTGGATGAAGCGCGCAGCGCCTTGGCCGAATTGCGCGCGGGCGGCGTGGTCGAAAACACCAACGCCACGCTGTCCTCTGCCCGCGATGCCGCATCGGCGATTGAACAGGCGGCGCAGAGCCTGCCGGAACTGTCTGCCCGGATCGAATCCCTTGTGGCCGAGGCCGAAAAGACCCTCGCGGGCTATGGCAGCCAATCCAGTTTCAACCGCGAAACGCTCTCGTCCCTGCGTGACGTGCGCGCAGCGGCACAAGCGCTGAGCAAGCTCGCCCGCGCCATTGAACGCAACCCCAATTCCCTCTTGTTTGGACGGTGACCGATATGTTTCGTTTTCTCCCGCTTGCCCTTTTGCTGTTGACCGCCTGTGGCGGCACCGATCCGCGCTATTTGATCGACACGGCCCCGGCGGAGACCGCAGCGCCGGTGCGGTTGCGGGTTGCAACCCTTGAGGTGCGCGACGTGTCGCTTCCGGCCTATGCTGAGGAGTCGCAGATCCTTTTGGAGAGCGGTGACGGCGCACTGACCCCGGTCAAAGGTGCGGCTTGGGCGGATGAGCCAGTGCGCGCTGTAACGCTGTTGCTGGCCGATACCATTGGTCGAGCCGGATCGGCCACCGTAGCGGCGGAACCTTGGCCCTTGGCCACCCCGGCGCAGGCGGCTGTGGAGGTGCGCGTCTCCGAAATGGTGGCGCGCGCTTCGGGTCAGTTTGACCTCAAAGGCCAATTCGCGATTTCGTCCTATGATCATGTCGTGCGCGAACGGATCGTGCGGTTTGACATCGCCGTCCCGCTTGCCGACACCTCGCCCGCAGGCATTGCCGCCGCCTCTGGCCTTGCTATGCGTCAACTGGCCCAAAAGATCACTCAAGAGCTGTCTCGCTGACCCACAATCCGAGGCATAGGCCTGACTGGAATGGGATGATGCCTTTGGGTTTGAACCCCAAATGGCCATCTGCGCCTTGGCCGGTTTAGGTGTGACCTGTTTGGGTAGCGCAAGTGGAAGCACGTTCTTTCGCTGTGGGCTTTCGTTGTGGGTTGCCCACATCAGAGATGTAAAATTTTAAGAAATCTATCTTTAACGCCCCCATTACAACAATGTCATAGCCACATGCACTCCCCCTGCGCGGAAACATCATAAATCATTGAAAAATAAATATTTTATCACCAAATGAATTATCAACCGGGCCGCAAAGGCGGCCCCTCCCTTGGGCGAACGCTGAATGCATTTTCTCGTGTTGCGAAACGCACATCGATGCACTGATTGTTAAGATGCTCCCCTCATGGTGTTCCCAAACGCCATACAATTCAAGGGGATCGAGATGATTCGCGCTCAGCTGTCAAAACTATCAGTCCGAATCTACGCCATCGTCGTGATTGCCGTCGTTCTGATCGCAGTACTTACAGAAATTCTATTGAATCTCGCCTACAATTCCGCGCTCGCCATGCGTGAACAACACCTAAGTGATGTTGTTGATACCGCCATCGCGACCCTCATTGAGATCGACGATCAGGCGAAAGCCGGCGCTCTCACACACGAGCAAGCCATCACCCTTGGCCAGGAGACCATGATGAAGATGCGCTATGGCGAAAGCGGCTACTTCTTTGTCTTGAATGACCAAAACATCATGATCGCCCATCCGATCAAGCCAGAGCTGAACGGCACCGATCAGACCGACATCAAAGACACCCACGGCACCTATATTTTTCAGGAAATGATCGAAATTGCCACCACCAAAGGTCGCGGTGCGTTGACGTATTACTTCGACAAACCGGACGGCAGCGGCGACGATGAAAAAATCAGTTTTGTGCGCGAATATGAGCCTTGGGGTTGGATCATTGGCACGGGCTCGTACATGTCTGACATCTATGATGATCTTGCTGATATGAGAGCCATCAGCCATGGCGTTCTGGCGGCGGCGCTCATCGCGCTCGGGCTCACCTCCACTTTCCTTGTCCGAAGTGTCACACACCCTCTTGACGCCTTAAAGGCACGTATGTCTGCCATGTCCCAAGGCGACACCCACACTGAAGTGCCGATGACCAACAACAAAAGTGAAATTGGCGAAATGGCCCGCGTCCTTGAAATCTTTAGGGTAGCCCTTGTTGAGCGTGCAGAACTTGCACAGGCTCAAATCGAAAAAGACGCCGCCATGGCGCGCGAACGGGAAGACGCCGCGGAGCGAGAGCATCAGGCCAAACTCCGTGAATCCGCCGTTGCGGAAAGCCGTCGCAAAGAACAAGAAAAGGCCCGCCAGGAGAAAGAGGCGGAGCGTGCCGAAGCCGAAGCCGAACGCGAACGAAACCTCAGAAATCAACAGCGCGTCGTGTCAACGCTTGCGGCGGGCCTCGGCGCTATGTCACGCGGCGATTTGACCGTGCGCATCAAAGAAGACTTTCCGCCTGAATATGTAAAACTGCGCACCGACTTCAATGATGCCGTTGAAAAAATCAGCCGTTTGGCCAGCACCATCGTTGAAGGGGCTGCTACCATCATTGGCGAAACCGACAACCTCAACAGCGCCGCGATAGATCTGAGCCGTCGTACGGAAACTCAGGCCGCCTCCCTTGAAGAAACCGCGGCAGCGATCACCGAACTTGCCGCTTCTGTAGACAGCTCAGCCCGCAGTGCAAAAGATGCTGCCGGCACGGTTGGCCAAACCAAAGACCGCTCAACTGCAGGTCGCCATGTTGTCCAGCGGACAGTCAAAGCCATGAACGATATTGCAGAAAGCTCAACCCAGATTTCCAAGATCACCAGCGTCATTGATGACATCGCGTTCCAAACCAATCTCTTGGCCCTGAACGCTGGCGTTGAAGCCGCGCGAGCTGGCGATTCGGGCCGGGGCTTTGCCGTCGTTGCCTCCGAAGTGAGGGCCCTGGCACAACGCAGCTCTGAGGCGGCAAATGAAATTGCGAAACTGATCGAAACATCGGGGCGTCAAGTCGACGAGGGCGTGCAACTCGTGAATGCATCTGGGGATGCGCTCGCGGAGATTGAAACCCTTGTGGCAAGCTTGGACGGCCTTGTTCAGACCATTTCGACCTCTGCTTCCGAACAAGCTGTCGGTCTCGCGGAAATATCAACAGCCGTCAGCCAACTGGATCAGGTGACACAACACAACGCGGCCATGTTCGAAGAGACCACAGCGGCCTTGCAATCCCTAAAAGCTCAAGCCACCGCCCTTGAGCGTGACAGCTCTGTGCTCAAAACGACAAATGAAGGCGAAGAGGTGAGGCTGGCATCTTAGATGACCTCACAGCTGTGAACTGTACCAAACACGCCTCCCCGCATGTCACACGAGGCATGCGGGGAGGCGCTTTGTGGAAGAATGTAGTCCGAATTGGTCAAACTTCTGCGCGCCATCGTGGCGTCATGGAGGTTTGCCGCCGGATGAAACAATTCCCCTTAAGCGAGTCGATCATCGAGCGGCACATTCCAATGCCGCATCGCAGCGTTCTGGCCCGACACTTAACGGCTGCACCTATGTGGGCGCTCAGCGCCCCAAACATCCGACGTGAGCACTCAATTTCAAGATTTCACTACGCCGCAGAGATAGAAACTAACAATCTGTAAAGTCATGACAATTCAGATTAGTAAAGTTAATTTACACAGATTGACATGTATTCGTGAAATGATTTACAAATAAATCTATGCAATGCAGCAAGTTACGGGCATTTTCACATCAAACTCTGTAAACCTGAGCCAGAGGAAGGGACTCTGCCTTGTGCAGGGTCGCGTCAGAATTTGAGAATTGGGAGGCGACATGTCCGAGGACACCACCACAATGACCGCTCCTTCAGAGGCATTTGCTTCGAAGGCACATATTTCCGCAGACCAATACACCGACATGTACGCGCGCTCGGTGAGCGATCCGGTTTCGTTTTGGGCGGAGCAGGGGAAGATCCTGGATTGGATGGAACCCTACACGCAG
>NZ_FNBL01000008.1 GCF_900102315.1 Celeribacter baekdonensis | reverse complement strand
TGTTCCATCAGATATTTGACGTCGACATCGCGGCCCTGGATCCAGGTGATCTGATCGCCGGTGTGTTTGACGACGAGGCAGCGGACCTTATCCGAGCAGTGCAGCAGGGCGGCGTCGGTGTTGGCCTTGAGCGGCGTGCGCTTGCCACCGCGGGGCGCGGTGTCGGAGGTGATGACGAGCTTGGCGCCGCAATCGTTGATGCGGTTGGCCAGGGCGTCGGGGGAAAAGCCCGCGAAAACAATGGAGTGGATCGCGCCGATGCGGGCGCAGGCGAGCATGGCATAAGCGGCCTCTGGGATCATCGGCAGGTAAATCACCACACGATCGCCGCGCATGACGCCCTGAGAGAGCAGCACGTTGGCAAAGCGGTTCACCTTGTCAGACAGCTCTTTGTAGGTGATGTGCTGGGCGTCGGCCTCGGGATCATCGGGTTCGAAAATAATTGCGGTTTGCAGGGATTTTTTCGGCAAATGGCGGTCGATACAGTTGGCCGAGACGTTCAAAACGCCATCCGAATACCATTTGATGTCAACGCGCCCGAACTCAAAACAGGTCTTTTTGACCTGCGTGTAGGGTTCCATCCAATCCAGGATCTTCCCCTGCTCCGCCCAAAACGAAACCGGATCGCTCACCGAGCGCGCGTACATGTCGGTGTATTTTTCTTTGGATATCAGAGCATTGGCGGCGAAGTCGTCGCTTGGCGGGTAGATGGGGTTCGTCATAGTGCCTCCTCCCGAGAGTGCATTTGGCCCGCGCCGGGTGTCCGGCGCAGGCGGCCCCTTACCGAGACGCGGGAGGTCAAGGCGGAGCAGATTCAGATGGCCAGATATTCGGTTCTTAGCGCTTCGTTCTCAAGTACTTCTTTAGCACTACCATCATAAACCACCCGACCGGTATCAAGAATGACGGCGCGGTCGGCCAAATTGAGCGCGCGCACGGCGTTTTGTTCGACCAGAACGGTGGTGATGCCCTGTGCTTTGATGATTTTGAGCGTCTTTTCAATCTCATCCACGATGACAGGGGCGAGGCCTTCGTAAGGCTCATCAAGCAACAACACTTTGATGTCGCGGGCCAAAGCGCGGGCAATGGCGAGCATTTGTTGTTCGCCGCCCGACAGGGTGATGCCCTCTTGTTTGCGCCGTTCGCGCAGGCGCGGGAACAGGTCGTACAGTCGATCCAGCGACCAGCCCACGGGTTCCACAATCTGCGCCAGTTGCAGGTTTTCCTCAACGGTCAGGCCGGGGATGATCCGGCGATCTTCGGGGACCAAAGAAATGCCGCGCACCGCCGCCTCATAAGAGGTTTTGTCGTGCAGGCGTTCGTGGTCGAGCCAGATTTCGCCATGGGTGACCTGCGGGCTATCCAGACGGGCCAACGCGCGCAGGGTCGAGGTTTTGCCCGCGCCATTGCGGCCCAAAAGGGCCAAAATCTCGCCCTCGTGGATGTTAAAGGACACGCCTTGGACGATGTAGCTTTCACCGTAATAGGCGTGAATATCCCATGCGGAAAAGAACGCAGGTGCGGTTTCGGCATGATTGGCGTTTGGATTGAACTCTTGTGTCATGATGCCGCCCTTTAAACCTGTTGCGTCTCACCCAAATAGGCCTCTTTGACCTTTGGGTGACCTTTGATGTTGTCCGGCGTGTCTTCGACCAAGGGGGTGCCTTGGGCCAAAACCGTGATCCGGTCGGCGAGCGAAAACACCACATGCATGTCGTGTTCGATGATGGCGATGGTTATGTCGCGTTCGGCTTTGATTTGTTTCAAAAGGTCGATGGTGTTGTTGGTGTCGGCGCGTGCCATGCCCGCCGTGGGTTCGTCCAACAGCAAAAGTTTCGGCTCCTGCACCAGACACATCGCAATCTCAAGTCGGCGTTTGTCGCCGCGCGACATGGAGGATGCCACCATCTCGCGCTTTTCCAACATGCCGACGTCGGAGAGCATCTTTTCGGCCTTGGCGATCAAATCGCCCTCCTGTGCCATGCTTTCAAACGCATGCATCCGAAAGGCCCCATCGCGTTTGGCAAAACACGGGATCATCATGTTTTCCATCACCGTGAGATCGCCAAAAATCTCAGGGGTTTGGAACACGCGGGAGATGCCCATTTGGTTGATTTCATGGGGTTTGCGCCCCAAGACCGATTGGCCATCGAACATGACCGATCCGGTGTCTGGCATGAGTTTGCCGACCAGACAGTTCAAGAGCGTGGATTTGCCCGCGCCGTTGGGGCCGATGATGGCGTGGACTGTGTTCTCGTGGATCGACAGATTGACATTACCCAGAGCTTGCAGACCGCCGAACCGTTTGCCCACGCCTTTGACTTCAAGAATTCCCATGTTCATTCTCCTGCAACGCGTTTTGTGGGGGCGGGGTGATGGTCCGGGTCGGGATCATCGTATTTGTCGCGTTTCTTTTTACCGTTCTTGAACCGATCCCGAATGTGTCCAAGGCCTTGGATCAAACCACCGGGCAAGAAGGTCACGACCAACATGAAGGTCACACCAAGGGTGAGGTGCCAGCCTTCGCCGGTGAAGCGGGCAAAGACCCAGACCACGACATCTTCG
The DNA here is from genome assembly GCF_900102315.1 of Celeribacter baekdonensis. Taxonomy (GTDB): domain Bacteria; phylum Pseudomonadota; class Alphaproteobacteria; order Rhodobacterales; family Rhodobacteraceae; genus Celeribacter; species Celeribacter baekdonensis. The sequence continues at coordinate 209,162 of NZ_FNBL01000008.1, read as the reverse complement.
ATCCCGTCGGGCAGCCAATGGAACCAGCTGTGCAGCACGGTTTCGTTGATTTTGGAGAAGATATTTTCAAGATACTTGATCACCCCCGCGCCCAAAACCGGACCCATCAAGGTGCCAGCCCCACCCAAGATGGTCATGATGACGACCTCGCCAGAGGCGGTCCAAAGCATCCGATCCGCGCCCGCCAAAGGGTCCATCGCCGCCAAAAGCCCGCCGGCAAGACCCGCATACATGCCGGAGATCACAAAGGCCGCCAGAGTGTAGGGTTTTGGGTCAAGCCCGGTGTAATTCATCCGGTGTTGGTTCGATTTCACCGCGCGCAGCATCATGCCAAAAGGCGAGCGGAACAGCCGGATGGCGACGTAAAAGGCCAGGATCGCAATGACGGCACAAAAGTAAAAGCCAACGCTGAAGGTGAACACATGGTTCATGACTTCGAGTTTGTAGGTGCTGTTCATCGCCAGGCCGAAGATATTGGTGACGGGCAGGGACGAGCCCTCGATCGCCTTGTCCAAAATCCGCGGATCATCCAGCGCCAATTGCAGGCCGGTTTCGCCATTGGTCAGCGGTGTGAGCACGGAATAGGCCATTTTGTAGCACATCTGCGCGAAGGCCAATGTGAGGATCGAAAAGTAAATCCCGGAACGCCGCAGGGACACATAGCCGATGGCGGCGGCAAAGAGGCCGGAGACGATCATGGCCAAAAGGATGCCGGGAATGACGTTCATCGTCAGCAGTTTGAACATCCAGACGGCGGAGTATGACCCGATGCCAAGGAAGGCGGCATGACCAAAGGACAGGTATCCGGTGAGGCCAAAGAGGATGTTGAACCCGACCGCAAAGATGCCGAAAATGGCGACTTTTTGCATCAAGTCGGGGTAGCCGCCGTTGAATTGTGCCAGCCCCGAGCCCTCGGCGAACGGTTGCATCAGGATCGGCGTGAACAGGGTCAACCCGATGACGATCAGTAAGAAGGTGGTGTCTTTTTTATTCAGTCCGAACATGGCTTTAGTCCTCCATCACGCCTTTTTTGCCCATCAAGCCGCGTGGACGGGTCAACAGGATGATGATGGCGACGACATAGATGATGATCTGGTCGATGCCGGGGATGATTGATTTGATTTCGTTCATCGACGAGAAGCTCTCCAAGATGCCCAAGAGAAAGCCTGCGGCGACCGCACCGGGCAACGAGCCCATGCCGCCCACAACCACGACCACGAAGGACAGCACCAAAAAGTCCATGCCCATGTGATAGTTCGGTGACAGGATCGGCGCGTACATCACGCCCGCCATGCCCGCGACGGCGGCGGCGAGGCCGAACATGATGGTGAATTTGCGGTCGATGTTGATGCCCAAAAGTCCCACGGTTTCCCGGTCCGCCATGCCCGCGCGCACGACCATCCCGAAGGTGGTAAAGCGCAAAAACGAAAACACCGCCCCGATGACCACAGCGGCAAAGCCGAAATAGATCAAACGCCAGTAGGGGTAGATGATGACATTCGGATCAAAACCCAGAGCGGCACCAAAATCGAACGAGCCGCGGAACGCGTCGGGGGCCGGGGTGGAGATCGGGTTGGCACCGTAGAAATATTTGATGATCTCTTGCAGCACGATGGCGAGGCCAAAGGTCACAAGGATCTGATCGGCGTGGGGGCGTTTGTAGAAATGCTTGATCAAGCCGCGTTCCATGGCCCATCCCACCGCGATCATGATCGGGATGGAGAACAAGATCGCCAAAGGCACCGCCCAGTCGATCATCCACGCACCCGCGTCCGCGCCAAACCACGCCTCGACATAGGGGGTTTTGATTTTGGCCGGGTTGCCGAGGAAATCGAGTTTGGTCGGATCGACGGTTTCAAACGAGATTGAGAAGATGCGCGACAATGTCACCGCGCAAAACGCCCCGATCATGAAAATCGCGCCATGGGCAAAATTGACCACGCCCAGCGTGCCGAAAATCAATGTAAGCCCAAGCGCGATCAACGCATAGGCCGAGCCTTTATCGAGCCCGTTGAGCAATTGCAGAAGGATTGTTTCCATGGTCCCCACCTGTTGGGTTGAGCGTGTCGGTTGACCAAAATCCACCTGTCCCGGCGCCACGTTTGGGCCGGGGTGGCGGAGGCCGGAGCCGCGATATGCGGTCCGGCCCACTTGGGTTTGGAAGAGGCGAGGGACCGCCGCTGTTGCGGTTCAGCCCCTCTTTGAGGGCGCGATCAGCCCGCGTTACAGTCGCCCAATGCGCCGCCTGCGAACATCGGATGATCGACCGGGTAGGTGACCTGAGCCGCCGGAGTGATTTCGACAACTTCGAGAAGGTCGAATTCGGAGGTTGGGTTCTCTTTCCCGCGCACCACCAAAACATCTTTGAAACACTGGTGATCTTCGGCACGATAGAGCGTTGGACCATTGCCCAAACCGTCAAATTCAAAGCCTTCAAGCGCTTCGACAACGGCGCAGGGGTTGAACGATCCGGCGCGGGCCACGGCATCGGCGTACAGAAGGCTCTGCACATAACAGGTGTGTGCAGCCTGCGATGGCGGGAAGCCATATTTGGTGCCGAAGGATTTCACAAAGGCTTGCGAGCCTTCATCGCTCAGCGACCAGTGCCAGTTGGTGGAGCCAAGGATGCCCTTGATGTTTTCGCCCGCACCGCGCGCCATCAGACGCGAGAACAGTGGCACAACGATTTCGAATTGCTTGCCATTGACCATCTTGTCGCGCAGACCGAATTGCACCGCGTTGGTCAGCGAGTTGACCATGTCTCCGCCGTAGTGGTTCAGGATCAGCACATCCGCGTCCGTTTGCAGAACCGGGGTGATGTAGGAGGAGAAATCGCCTGCGCCAAGCGGTGTGCGCACCTTGTTCACGGTTTCCCAGCCAAGCGCCTCAGTGGCGGCGGCAATGGATTCCTCCTGGGTCCAGCCCCAGGTGTAATCGGCCGTCAAGTGATAGGCCTTGCGATCCGCACCATAGCGGGCCGCCAACACCGGAGCGAGTGCTGCACCGGACATATAGGCGTTAAAGAAGTGACGGAATCCGTTGGCTTTTTTGTCTTTGCCCGTGGTGTCGTTGGAATGGGTCAGACCGGCCATGAAGATCACGCCCGCTTCCTGGCACAGGCCCTGAACAGCCACGGCCACGCCCGAAGACGAGCCGCCGGTGATCATCACCGCACCGTCTTTTTCGATCATGGATTTGGCAGAGGCGCGCGCCGCATCCGATTTGGTTTGGGTGTCGCCGGTGACAAAACCAACCTTTTTGCCAAGGATGCCATTGCCCTCAAGAACCTTGGAGCTGAAGGTGTTCAGCATGCCGCCGTCGCCTTCGCCGTTCAGATGCTCGACCGCCAGTTGATAGGCGCGCAACTCATCCGCGCCCTCATCGGCATAGGCACCTGATTGGGGCACGTTAAAGCCGAGGGTGACCGTGCCGCCCGTTGGTTCGTTGGTAAAGGCGCGGGCGCCTGAGGTGAAGATCGTCGGCAGCGCGAGACCAGCGCCAGCAATGGCCCCGGTTTTGATCACGCCGCGACGCGAAACGCGTCGTGTCAGATCGGTTTTGGACATGTATATTCCTCCCTAGAATTTGTCAGGCTCGCCCGGACTTCCTCCCCGAAGCCCAGGCGGCGCGCAGATCCCGTCTCCGAGCAATCGGTGTAAACGAGATGGGGTAATACTGAGTGCCATGAGAAAATTCATCAACAAGTGCTTTATTGTTAACGATTTTTTTGTTAATAAATATACAATGCCATGGTATGCATTGTAAATCTATTTTCGCGCAAGCGCAGCATAAGGCCCTTCGCCTCCGCAGAAAGAGACTGAAATCATTCGCGTTTAGAGGTCGCAGTTGAGGAAAGACGATGCCCAGATCCGCCCTGACAGGCACACGAATCCGTGAACGGCGCTCTTTAGAGGGGCTCAAACAGGCCGATTTGGCCCGTGATGTGGGCATTTCGCCGTCTTATTTGAATTTGATCGAACACAACCGCCGCAGAATCGGTGGGAAATTACTGGTCGATCTGGCGCGCGCCTTGGGGGTTGAACCCTCCGCGCTGACCGAAGGCGCACAAGCGCCTTTGATGGAAGGGCTGCAAGATGCGGCCAGCAACGCCGCGCCGGGGCCGCGCCGTGGTGGGGCCAAAGGCACAACAGATCCGGAAACCGCGCGGGCCGAAGAATTTGCCGGACGTTTTCCGGGCTGGGCCGCTTTGGTGGTGGCGCAGCGCGATCGGATCACCGCGCTTGAACGCAGAGTAGAAGCGCTCAATGACCGTTTGGCCCATGACCCGTTCCTTTCTGACAGTCTGCACGAAGTCCTCTCGACCGTGACCGCGATCCGTTCGACGGCGGGAATTTTGAACAACGCAGGCGACATTGACCGCGACTGGCAGGCCCGGTTTCACCGCAACCTTTATGAGGACAGCCAACGTCTGGCCGATGGCTCGCAGGCGTTGGTGAGTTATCTTGATACGGTGGGCAAATCCGAGGACACGCTATCGGCCCCCTTGGATGAGGTCGAAGCGTGGTTGGCGCAGCGCGACTTTACCATCCCCGAGCTTGAGTGCGGGTTGATGCCGGATTTGATCGGGGATGAGGGGCTGCGTTCGCCTGCCGCGCAAAGTTTGGCGCGCAAATGGGTGTTGCGGGCGCGGGCCGAGGCGGAAAAAATGCCGGTGTCCTTGGTCGAGGATGTGATCGCCGCGCATGGGCCCGATCCGGCGGCTTTGGCGCAGGAAACCGGCGTGGATCTGGCCGCTGCGATGCGCCGTCTGGCCGCCTTGCCTCCGAAAGAAGGCCGTCCGCCGATGGGCCTTGTGATCTGTGACGGCTCCGGTGCGCTGACTTTTCGCAAGCCGCTCGACGGTTTTGCTCCGCCGCGCTTTGGCGCCGCCTGTGCGCTCTGGCCGCTGTATCAGGCCTTGCTCAGACCGATGGTGCCGATCCGCCGCGTGGTCGAACAACAGGGCCAACCGGCGCGGCGCTATCTGGCCTATGCGATCTGTCAGCCGCGCGTGCCCAAAAGTTTCGACGCCCCTGAGGTGGTCGAGGTGACGATGTTGTTTTTGCCGCTGGATCGGCTCGATGGTCTGGGCCATGTCCCGCGCGACGCCGAGGTCTTGGGCGTGGGCACAAGCTGCCGCGTCTGCGCCCGAATGAATTGCGTGGCCCGCCGTGAACCGTCGATGGTCTTGGAGGATGTGGAAGAGGGGTAAGGGCGCGTGATAAGAGACAGTGCCTGTGAGGTGGTTACAGGCCATTTTTGCCAGACGCATGACGTTCGATAAATCTCACACCGGCGTGAGAAGTTTTGACATGAGTGCTTTGAAACGCCATAAGGCTAGGCAGTTAACGCGTTCTGAATTCTATCTTTGGGAGGAGGGGGGATTCAAAATGCACCGGGCATGGAACGGATGCGCGCGGATGTATGCGATTTTCTATATCTTCGGATGAGGGATTGGAAAAAACGCCTTTGGGAGAGAGGGTCTGTCAGATGGGCAAGCGTGTGTTGCTGATCGAAGACGAGCCAAACATAATTGAAGCGATCCGGTTTATTCTGTCGCGGGACGGCTGGACCGTGGAAACACATTCGGACGGGGCGACGGCAGTGGCAGCGGTGGCGGCCAAACGGCCCGATATTGTGATTTTGGACGTGATGTTGCCGAACAAATCCGGTTTTGACATCCTGCGCGATCTGCGCGGCATGGCAGAGCATGCGACGCGGCCGATTTTGATGCTGACCGCGCGGGGACAAAAGAAAGATCGCGATATGGCCGAGGCGGCGGGCGTGTCGCATTTCATGACCAAACCGTTTTCCAATTCCGAAATGTTAGAGGCCGTGCGCAGTTTGGCCGGGCCGGATCGGGCGCAGGCGCGCAGCGATGGCTGAGGGGCGCGCCCCGGTCTATCTGGCGCGCGCGTCTTATCGGCGCAGACGCTTGATTGATGCGCAACGGCTCTTGCCCTTTTTGTTGCTTTGCCTGTGGCTTTTGCCGCTTTTGTGGGGCGGCGAGGGCACGGATCAGCCCTTGGGCGCTGGATCACGGTCTTTCGTGCATGTGTTTGTGGTCTGGGCGCTTGGGATTTTGGCGGCGGGGTGGTTGGCGTTTTTGCTGGCCCATGGTGCGGCGCGCACCGAAGAGCTTTTGACCTCGCAAAGCCGATCTGAGGGCGCGTTGGGCGATCTGCCGACCTCCGAAGGTTGGGGTGAGGATCACACCGCCAAAGACCGGGCCGAAAACCAGACCGAAAACCAGACCGAAGACCGGGCCGGGGACCGCCGCTGAATGTTCCATTTCAACATCCTTGTTCTGGCCTGTGTGAGCTATGCCACATTCCTGTTCGTGGTGGCGTTTTGGGCGGAAAAGCGGGCGGAGGCCGGACGGCTGGGCTGGCTGCGCTCGCCTTGGGTCTACACGCTCTCACTCTCTATATACTGTACGGCATGGACGTTTTACGGCGCGGTCGGCTATGCGGCGCGCTCGGGCCTTGAGTATCTGACGATCTATCTTGGACCGTCTTTGGTGATGATCGGCTGGTGGTGGATTTTACGCAAACTTGTGCGCATTGGCCGAACCCAGCGGATCACCTCGGTCGCCGATTTGATCTCTTCGCGCTACGGCAAATCGACCACTTTGGGCGTTTTGGTGACGCTTTTGGCGGTGATCGGCACCACGCCCTATATCGCGCTGCAATTGCAATCCGTGGCGCTGTCTTTCGCAGTCTTTGGCCTCAATGATCCCTCCGGCATGGTGGTGCCCGATCTGGACAAAACCGCGCTTTGGGTCGCCGCCGGATTGGCGTTGTTCACCATCCTCTTTGGTACGCGCAACCTCGATGCCAATGAGCGCCACCACGGGGTCGTGACCGCGATCGCCTTGGAAGCGGTGGTCAAATTCGTGGCGCTTGTCGGTGTCGGGATATTCGTCGTCTGGGGCCTGTCCGATGGGATGGGCGATATGATGACGCGCATTGATGCCTCGCCTGTCGCCCAGCATTCCATTCACGGCACGCGCTGGATCACGCTGACCTTGTTGTCAGGCGCGGCGCTGATCACTCTGCCGCGGATGTTTCAGGTCATCGTGGTTGAGAACGTCGACGAAAATCATTTGTTTACGGCGGGTTGGGCCTTTCCGCTCTACCTGTTTGGCATGTCTTTGTTTGTCATCCCCATCGCTGTTGTGGGGTTGGACGTGTTGCCCCAGGGCTCGAACCCGGACATGTTTGTCCTCACTTTGCCGCTGCATTATGATCAACGCATCTTGGCCACCCTGTCGTTTTTGGGCGGGTTTTCTTCGGCCACGTCGATGGTCATCGTCGCCTCGATTGCGCTCTCCACCATGGTGTCCAACCACATCGTCATGCCGATCTGGCTCAGTTCGCGCACGGGCGGCGCCACCATGTCGGGCGATGTGCGCAGTCTTGTGCTCTCTGCCCGCCGCTTGTCGATTTTTGGCGTCTTGGCTCTGGGCTATCTCTATTTCCATTTTTCCGGCGGCTCAGAGGCCTTGGCCTCCATCGGCATGATCTCGTTTTCTGGCGTCGCACAGGTGCTGCCGGCGCTGTTGGGCGGGATATTCTGGCGCGGAGCCACGCGGATCGGCGCGATTGCCGGGGTTGTGCTGGGCTTTTGCGTCTGGGCCTATTCGATGTTCTTGCCCTCCTTTGGCGCGGCGGCGGGATATACGCAGGCGTTTCTCGACAATGGCCCCTTTGGCATCGCCCTGTTGCGGCCCCAGGCGCTGTTTGGCGTCGAAGGTGTCGACCCTGTGGTGCATGCCGTGGTCTGGTCCATCGCGCTCAACACATTGGTGTTTATTTTGGGTTCTCTGATGTCCTTTCCGCGCCCCGTTGAACGGCTTCAGGGCGCGCAATTCGTCAGTGTGTTTGAACACACCGGATCGACGCGCGGCTGGTCACATGGTTTTGCCGAGGCCGAAGATCTTTTGGTCATGGCACAGCGGATTTTGGGGCCAGCGGAGGCGCAAAACCTGTTTCAAGCCGAGGCGGAAGCGCAGGGCAAACAGGGCTATCTACCGGATGCAACATCGGAATTTATCGAACGTCTGGAACGTGAATTGGCGGGGTCGGTGGGGGCGGCGACGGCCCATGCGATGTTGGGGCAAATCGCCGGTGGCGTGTTGGTGTCGGTCGAGGATTTGATGGCCGTGGCCGATGAAACCGCGCAGATGTTGGAATATTCGACCCAGCTTGAGCATAAATCCGAAGAGCTTGCCCGCACCGCGCGGCAATTGCGCGAGGCCAACGCGAAACTGACCGCCTTGTCGATCCAAAAGGATGCGTTTCTGTCGCAAATCTCGCATGAATTGCGCACGCCGATGACCTCGATCCGGGCCTTTTCCGAAATCCTGCGCGAGGCGGGGCAGACGGGCGAGATGGATGGCGAAAGTCTGGCGCGGTTCTCCGGCATCATCCATGACGAGGCCCAGCGGCTGACCCGGCTTTTGGACGATCTTTTGGACCTCTCGGTGTTGGAAAACGGCTCGGTGACGCTCAACTGGACCCGCACCAATTTGCATGACGTGATCGAACGCGCGGTTCAGGCCAGTTCCGGCGGGGCGGCGGGTGCGATCACCATTCGGCGGCATGTCCTGTCCGAACATATCGCGATTGAAACCGACCCGGACCGGTTGGCGCAGGTGTTTATCAACCTGATCACCAATGCCCGAAAATATTGCGATGCGCCTCAGCCGGAGTTGAAAATCTACGCCCGCAGGATCGGAGATGACGCGATTCAGATTGATTTCATCGACAATGGTTCGGGCATTGCCAAGGACAAACAAGCGGTGATTTTTGAAAAATTCTCACGGCTCACCGATCATGCAAAAGCGGGTGGAGCGGGGCTTGGATTGGCGATTTGCCGTGAAATCATGGTCAATCTGGGCGGCACGATCTCCTATCTGCCGGGGCAGGGCGGGGCGGCATTTCGGGTTGATCTGGCGCGGGTGCGGGCGCGGTCGGGGTGAAATCTGCCCTCTGCGGGGTGAAAACGCGATTTGAGGCGAAAAGATTAACGGAATAAACCCTTTGTTTACCGTGCCCATGCACAACTGATGCGGATTGAAACCGGGACATTTGATGCACCACCATGTCTGACGCAGACATCATTTCCGCGATGCGCCGCAAAGCGGGCGTTGGCCGCCCGCCGCCGGACGTTCAGCCGATGTCGCCCGCAAAGGCGCTGCGCCTTGCTGCGGCGAAGGCCGCGGAGGATTCGATCGGGTTGGTGATGCAGGTGACACATGTGGCCGAGGAGCGCAGTTCGATTTTGCGCCTGCCGGAGCAATTGCCCGACGATGCGCTTTTGTCGCTCTTGGAGGGGCCGGACAACGCCTATGGCTTGGCGGTGTTTGACCGCAATGTGATCTCCGCCGTGGTCGAACAACAAACCACCGGCAAGGTGTTGAAACTGCCGCCCGAAGAGCGCGCGCCCACCGCGACGGATGCGGTGATGTGTGCGGAAATCACCGATCATATTCTGTCCCTGTTCGAAACCAACGTCGCCGAGGTCGCTGACCCGCCCCATGTCGAGGGCTTTCGTGTTGCCGCGCACTTGCGCGAGGCGCGTTCCATTTCGATTGCCTTCGATGATGTGCCGTACCGGGTGTACCGCCTGTCCGTGTCGCTTGGGCGCGGTGTGCGCGAGGGCGAAATCCTGTTGGTTTTTCCCTATGCCCGCGCCACGCCCAAACCCGTCCCCGGCGCGCCCAACAATTTTGGCCGCGATTTTCAGGCGGTTGTCATGACATCGGAGGCCCGCCTTGACACGGTCTTGCACCGCATTCGCATGCCCTTGGCCGATGTGATGTCGCTTGAGGCGGGGATGGTCTTGTCGATCCCGCGCTCTGCGGTGTCCAAGGTGGAATTGCGTGCCGATGATCGCCTCGTCAGCCGGGCGCAATTGGGCCAAATCAATGGCAAACGCGCGGTTCGCCTGATTTTTGTGACCGAGGATGACGATCCTTTGGACGCCTCTTATGGACCGGACGAGGGCGGGTTTGGCGATATGGGGGCACTCTCGGGTGGCTCCGCCGTCCCGGCGCTCTCAAATGGGATGGGTGATCTGCCCCCGATGGGGGATTTCCCCGCCATGGGTGATATGGGCGATATGGGTGATCTGCCTCCCCTTGGGGCGTTTCCGGCCATGGGGGATATGGCGGGGGATATGGGGGGAGATATGGCGGAAGATATGGGTGATCTGCCCGATTTGGGGCATTTCCCGGCAATGGGAGATCTCCCATCGCTTTAATATTCTGTTGATGTACATCAATGCATGTGATGCGGTTTGAGTGGATGCTGTTTTTCCAAGGAGGAATGTTCATGCTAGACCTTGTTCAAAGAAAAACGCAATTGCTGCAACGCAAAGCGGAATTGACGCTGAGACTGCGCAACATTGAAACCGAACTGGACGCTCATCAGTCAAAAGACTGGGCCGAACTGGCCACCGAACGCGAGAGCGATGAGGTGCTTGAGGGCATGGGGGTGGCCGGGAAACTCGAACTGGCGATGATAGAAGCGGCACTTCAGCGCATTTCTGCCGGGGAATACGGATTTTGCGCCGCCTGCGGCGAAGAAATCAGCGCAAAACGTTTGGATGTGCTACCCTATACACCAGTGTGTAAAGACTGCGCCGCACGCAACGCCGAACACAAATGATCCGCCGCATCGCGCGCGCCTGAGGAGGGCGCGAGGTGTGAATTTTAGCAAACACGCCTACAAGCACGCCTATATGAGGAGGACAGCCTATGCCCAATTCACCAAAATATGACATCGAAATTGACCGCATCGTGGATGATCTGGTCAAAGACGAAGACACCGCAGCCGTGTTGAAAGACAAGTTGCATAAATCCTTTTCCGAACCGGCCGCGACAGCCTATGTGAGCGCGGAGGCGAGTGCAGAGGACGATGACGATATATGGGACAATCTGCCGGTCTAAGAGATCGGTTTTTCGCCCTGTCGAGAAAGGACACGCCGATGGCATTCGAAGCCCTCAAAGCCCAAGCCTATATGATTTTGAACGAAATTTCGGCCCAGCCTGAGGATCGTCATGTGCTGCAAGAGCGGTTGCGTGAAACGCTGTCGGAACTGTCGGCGCTTGGCCTGCCTTTGCCCGACGATTTGGTGCGATTGGAGGCCGATCTGGAGGACAGCTCTGCCGACGATTTTTATCCCACGCGTGACGAAACCGCAGACAGCTAAAGCCTTTGCGCAGGCTGGCGGCGCAGGAACAGCCCCCGCCCGTGACCCGCACCATGCCCCGCAAGAGCCCGAAACAAAAGGGTTCTTGCTTTCTCACCCCGCTCTCCGCCATTATGATCCCAAACTGTGGATAAGCTGTGGATAAATGATCCGCAGCGGCCAAACAGTGGCTTTTGTCGCCGTTTCTTTTGCCGGAACTGGCGGCTTTGGGCGTTCGATGTGAGGCGTAAGGGGGGCGTGTGATGCGAGTGGGGCAAAATGTGAAGGCGGCGCAGGGCGAAACCCCCGAGCAAGATTTGGTACAGTCCAGTCGCGAAGGCGCGTTGGCCGTGCTGCGCCTGTCGTGCCCGCCCGTCAACACCCTCACCGATGCATTGCGCTTGGCGCTGTTCAAAGCCATCGAGGACGCGGACAATGACTCCGATGTGCGCGCCATTGTTGTGGCGGGCGAAGGCGCGTCTTTTTGTACCGGCTATGCCCCTGACGCCCTGTCGCTCACCGAGGCCGCGCCGACGTTAAACTCCCTGTGTGACCGGATCGAGGCCTGTGGCAAACCGGTGGTGGCCGCCCTTCATGGCGCGACGCTTGAGGCCGGATTGGCCTTGGCTTTGGCGGCGCATTACCGGGTGATGGGACGGGCGGCGCGATTGGGCGCGCCCGAGGTGTCCTTTGGCCTTGTCCCCGGCGGCGGCGTGACCCAGCGCTTGCCCCGATTGGTCGGTGCGGACGCAGCGCTTGCGCTCCTGCTGTCGGGCCGCCCGATAGAGGGTGTCCAAGCGCAAAAACTCGGCCTCGTTGATCAATTGGTGCAAAAAAAGGTCGGTGATGAGGCTTTGGCCTTTGCCCGCCACTTGGTTGAGAGCCAAAAGGGGCCACGTCCGAGCCGCGATGCCACCCGTGGTCTGGCCGATGGCGCGCGCTACATGTCGGAGATCGCGGCGCGACGGACGGAAATTCGCGGGGCGCGCATTGAGGCACCAAAACATATCATCGACTGCGTCGAGGCGGCGTTGATGATGCCCTTTGATGCGGGTGTCTGGCGCGAACAGGCGGCGCGCGAGGACTGTTTTGCCTCGCCGCAATCCAACGCCCTCCGGCACGCTTATTTGGCTGAAAGACAGGCGGCGCGACTGACCGGGGTGGACGGCGTTGAGCCTGCCGAGGTCATCACCCTTGGGATTGTCGGCACTGGCACATTGGCGCTTGGGATTGCCGTTGCGGCCTTGGATCATGGGTTTCATGTTCGTCTTTTGGGCAATGGTGCCGATCAATTGGTCGTTGTTCAAAACCGGATCGAAGCCGCCTACACCCGCGCCGCGCAACAGGGCCAGATCAGCCCCGAGCTGCGCGATGCCAGAGTGGCCGCCTTCACCGCCAGCGCCCGCGTCGATAGCCTTGCCGCCGCCGATCTGGTGATCGAAGCGACCCAAGGCAATGCGGCGGCGCGCGGACGTCTTTTGGCACGGGTCGAAGAATTTTTATCCGAAGAGGTGGTTTTGGCCACGGTCGCGGATCGCGGGTTTGACGAGATGGCCCGTGATTTGGCCCATCCCGAACGGTTTTTGGGTCTGCATTTCTTTGCCCCGGCACAGATGATCCGCGTGGTCGAATTGGCCCATTCCGACGATGTGTCTCCCAAGGCTTTGGTGACGGCCCATGCGTTTTTGTGCCGCCTTGGCAAAATCCCGGTGACGGTGTCGGCCACGGATGGTTTGATTGCCAATGTGGTGCAAGAGGCCGGATGGGCCGCCGTTGATGTGCTGTTGCTGATGGGGGCGCGTCCGGCACAGATTGATCAGGTCATGCGGGAGTACGGTTTTCCCGCCGGGCCTTGCGAGGCCATGGACGCGCTGGGACTGGGCTATATGAGTGGCGCTGTGGCGCAATATCTGGCCGGAAAAGGGCGCGCAGGCAAAGCCAAGGGAGCCGGATTTTACGATTATGTTGACGGGGCCGGACCGGATGACAGCGCGGCAGAGGCGCTTTTGGCCGAATTGAGAGCGGACGGCGGCATCGCGGCCTTGGTCTTGAGCGACACGGATATTGTCGAGCGGATCATTTTGGCCGAAGCCAATGCAGGTGCGCGGCTGTTGGAGCGCGGCGTGGTGTCCCGTCCGGTGGACATCGACGTGGTGATGATGATCGCGAAAGGCTATCCGCGCTGGCGCGGCGGACCGATGGAATCGGCAGATGCGATGGGCATTGTGACGGCGGAAAAACGGCTCTTGGCCTTTGCCAAGGCGGCACCTGACATTTGGGAGCCTGCGACACTCTGGCGCGCATTGTTTAAAAATGGCGATTGTTTCGAAAAATTAAACCGAATCTGAGGCTTGAATGTCTATTTTTCAGGAAATTCCATGGGTTTTTTGTCCGGTGGGATCGTGTTTGCGTCGATCTGCGCGAGGTCAATATCGGGCCGAAAATCGCACTTGATGCAGATCAAAGTTTTCGCAATCCCGCTGTCCTATCACATTTTCGAGCGCAGAGGTTCACGTCCGCAGTCAGACAGTTGGGCCCCTGCATTCCTCCCGCGGACTCTCCTTCCGATCGTCCGCGCTGTATCCTGCCTTTTGTGCGTGGGCAGAATACTTTACTGGCGTCGCAGGGATGCGTTTCTCCTGCGACGCCTCTTTTTCTTTCAGCCAGCCGTCCGTCCAGGCCCCTCGCATTCAAACGGCCCGGATCAGCGCGCGGTTAGGCATTTGGCATCACCCATCTGGACACTGGCCCCGGCGGCGTTAGAGTCATCTCCATGATCCCCGTTTTTATCACCACGTTGAGGAGCCACGTTTGACCAAGCCCTTTGATCCCGCCACAGCAGAACCCGCCTTTGATGCGGTCTGTGAGTGGGCGCTTTCGTGGCACCGGGGCGGGTTTGGCGCAGTTTTGGCCACGGTGATTGACACCTGGGGCAGTGCGCCGCGTCCGGTCGGCAGTCAACTTGTCGTCTCGGGCAGGGGCGAGATCGTCGGCTCGGTGTCGGGCGGCTGTGTCGAAGGGGCGGTGGTGACCGAGGCCTTGGAGTTGCTCGAAGCGCCCGCTTTTAAACTCCTTGAGTTTGGCGTCAGTGACGATACGGCCTTTGCCGTTGGATTGGCCTGCGGTGGGACGATCCGGGTGTTGCTTGAACCCGTAGGCGCGGTGTTCCCCGTGGAGATTTTGGCTGAGGTGGTCACAGCGCGCGCGGCACGCAGGTCCATTGGCGTTGTCACCGATCTGGTGCACGGCACGCATGATCTTGTCGGCCCTTCGGCCTTCCCCGACCGCTTTGCTGCCGACCGATCGGGCATCGAGGCGGATGGGCCGCGGTTTGTTTCGGTCCACATGCCGCCCGCACGCTTGGCCGTGATCGGCGCGGTGCATATCGCACAGGCGTTTTTGCCGATGGCGCGGCTGGCGGGGTTTGACGTGACATTGATTGACCCGCGCGGCGCCTTTGCCAGCGACACCCGCTTTCCGGGCGAAAGCATCGGGGACGATTGGCCGGACGCCGCGCTTTTGGCGCATGGGTTGGACGAGCGCACCGGGGTGATCACGCTCACCCATGATGCCAAACTCGATGATCCGGCGCTGATCACCGCACTGCGCTCGGACGCGTTTTATATCGGCGCTTTGGGATCGATCCGGACCCATGCCAAACGTGTGGCGCGGTTGCAGGAGGCGGGGCTGAGTTCCGATCAGATCGCCCGTCTGCACGCCCCTGTCGGCCTTGATATCCGCGCCCAAAACCCGGCCGAGATCGCCGTCTCGATCCTCGCGCAGGTGATCCAGGTGATGAGGCGGCCATGATGTATGGACGCCGCCCGGTGCGCGAGGCCAAGGGCACGATTTTGACCCAATCTGTGGCGTTTAAGGCTGGGGGGCGATTGGAGGCGGGGTGCACGCTTGGCCCGTCAGAGATTGCGGCACTGGTCATGGCCGGAGTGGGCGAGGTCCGCGTCGCGGAGCTAGACCCGCATGACGTGGCGCAAGACGAGGCAGCGCGCCGGGTCAGCGCGGCGATGGTGCCCGTGCCCAGTGATGCCAATCTGGACGTCGGGCGGGTCATGGCGGGGGCGGTGCATATTACGGCGACCTGCGCCGGGGTTGTCGGGCTTGATACCGCCGGACTCACCCGGATGAACCGGGTCGATGAGGGCGTGGCCATCGCCACCCGCCCGCAGTTCCACCGGGTCGCCAAAGGCGATGTCGTGGCGACAGTGCGGGTCTTGCCGTATGGCGTCAAACGCTCGGTGCTCTCAAAGGTGATTGAGGACGCGCATGACACGATCCGGGTGCGTGCCGTGCTGGCCGAAACGGCGAGCCTCATTCAAACCGTGATCGGTGGCGATGGGGGGACAGCCAAAGGCGAGGCGTTTGTGCGGGCGCGATTGGACCGATTGGGCGTGCGCCTGGTCGAAACCTTGGTGGTGCCGCACCGTGAAGAGGCGCTGGCTGAGGCGTTATTGAGCGCGCGCGGCGAGGTTGTGTTTGTCTTGACGGCTGTGGAGACGATAGATCGCGGCGATGTGGCCCCTGAGGCGGTGCGACAGGCGGGCGGGGTGATCACCCGTTTTGGTCTGCCCCTGGACCCCGGCTCGCGGTTTTTCGCGGGCGGGCTTGGGGCGGTGCCGATTTTGGGCTTGCCGGGATGCGCGCGCGGGTCTGCACCGACCGGGGTGGATTGGCTGGTGGATCGGTTGCTGTGTGGCGTGAGCATCACCGATGATGACATCGCGCAGATGGGGGTGGGCGGGCTGTTGTCGCCGGAGGCTTAAAGGGCAAACTGAAGAGATAAAAGCGCAGAAAATGGCAGGCTGCGGCTGAATACGCCTTAAAAACGCCCACTAAAAATATCCGTTGAGAGCGCAGGCGTGGCATGGTGCACGTGGCATGGTGCACAAGGCCGTTATGCGTTTGCAGAAAATTGATACATATCACTTACAAGTGACCCAGCGCGGTGCAGTGTCGCGGCCAAGCCGCGTTCACACCGTTTGATCCAGAAAGTAGGCACATGACCTTCCCGCTCTCAGATGTCGCCCTCACCACCCTTGCTCTGGCCGTGGCCGGGGCGTTGGGTTTGCTCTTTGGCAAACTTCAGTTCCGCAAGATCGGGTTGGGCATCGGTGGGGTGTTGTTTTCGGGCATTCTGGTCGGTCATTTCGCCGCGAAAGCCGGGATCACCTTTGACAGTGATGTCATGCATTTCGTGCGCGAATTGGGGCTGATCCTGTTCGTGTACACCATCGGCATTCAGGTCGGCCCAAGCTTTTTTGCCTCTTTCGCCAAATCCGGCCTGCGTTTTAACCTTGCTGCCATTGGCATCGTTTTAGGCGGGGTGGCGGTGACCTTGGCGATTTATGCGCTCACGGACCTGCCGCTTCCGGTCCTGATGGGGGTGATGTCGGGGGCTGTGACCAACACGCCGGGGCTGGGTGCGGCGCAACAGGCGCTTGGCGAATTGGGCTTGCCCGCCTCTGAGGTTGGCTTTGCCGGTATGGGCTATGCGATGACCTATCCGTTTGGGATCATTGGTATTTTAATTTCTATGTTTGCGGTGCGAGTCCTGTTTGGGATCACGATCGAGCGCGAAGAAGAGGCCTATAAGTTGGAAACCAAAAGTGGTGAGGCGGCCTTGCCCGCACTCAATCTTGAGGTGACCAACCAGAACCTTGACGGTGTCCGTCTGGGGGATGTGCCCGACCTGTTTGACCATGGGGTTGTCGCGTCGCGGATGAAATCGGGCGGCGAATTGATCGTGCCGACGCGTGACACCATGCTGCATCTGGGCGATAGCCTGCATATGGTGGGCCCTGCCGAGAAATTGGCGGCGATGAAGCTGATCATGGGACGTGAAATCGACACGCCGCTGACCACCAAGGGCACCAAGCTGACCTGGGCGCGCATCGTCGTGACCAAGGACAAAATCCTCGGCAAACCCTTGCGCGAATTGGCCCTCGTCGAAGCGCGCGGTGTGACCGTGTCGCGGATCAACCGTGCAGGCGTCGAACTTCCGGCGCAGGCGTCCTCTTCGCTGGCCTTTGGCGATATTGTCACCGTCGTCGGGTCAAAACCCGACATTGACGCGGTGGCTTTGGAGCTGGGCAATGAACATGCGCGGCTGCAAGAGGTGCAATTCCCGGCGCTGTTTTTCGGCATCGCTTTGGGGGTGATTTTGGGGTCCATCCCGCTCGCTGTGCCGGGCCTGTCGGCACCGCTGAAACTTGGGCTTGCGGGCGGGCCGTTGATGGCCGCGATTGTTTTGGGGCGGTTGGGTCATTGGGGACCGTTCACATGGTACATGCCGCCCGCCGCCAACCATGCGCTGCGCGAATTTGGCATCGTGTTGTTTTTGGCCGTGGTCGGTATCGTCGCGGGGGATCGGTTCTTTGACACGCTGTTGCATGGCGGCGGCATCGTGTGGATGGGCTATGGCATCCTCATCACGCTCCTGCCGCTGCTGATCGTTGGCGTCATCGCGCGGGTCTTTGGCAAGTTCAATTACCTCAGCCTCTGTGGCGTCTTGGCCGGGTCGATGACCGATCCGCCCGCCTTGGCCTTTGCCGTGTCTATGAGCAAAACCGGGGCGGCGTCGGTGGCCTATGTGTCGGTCTACCCGTTGGTGATGTTCCTGCGCATTTTGGCACCGCAGATCCTGATCTTGATCTTGGCGGGGGCAGGCGCGGGGGCGTTTTAACCCGCAACCTTTGGTTTTTGCGCAATAAAATCAATGAGGGCCGAGTGACCGATATGGCCGTGGCCCTCATTGACATGCATCTCAAAGGCGCGATTCTCAATGATGTCATAGCCGTCAAAAGCCGCCGCCAACATCGCCTCGGTGTACATGTTTTCCACCTTGCCGGGACCGCCCGTGCCGTAGTCGACCTGTTTGGGTGTATAGCCGTGGATCATCACCCGGCCACCGGGGGCAAGGGCGCGATCGAACTGTTGAAACAACGCGGCGCGCGCGTCTGGTCCGATGAATTGAATGTAAATCGCCACGATCAGATCAAAAGGGCGGTCCCAATCCCAATCCTCGATCCCGGCTTGATGATAGTCCACCGCAACCCCGCGCGCCTGCGCCAGTTTGTGCGCCTTGGTCAAAGCCGGGACGGAGGGGTCAAACGCTGTCACATCCAAACCCTGTTCGGCCAGCCAGACCGAATTGCGGCCCTCACCATCCGCGACGCAGAGCACGCGGGCCTTTTGGGGCAACTCCGCCAGATGACGCGGTAAAAACGCGGCGGGTTCGGTGCCAAATACATAGTCCGGTCGGTCGTAACGCTGATCCCAAAAGCTCATGATATTTCTCAATCTCCATAAAAAATCCCCCGATGTTTTCACAGCGGGGGCTTCATCATTCACGTCAGACGCAACGCCTCACTTCGGCAGCGGGCCGATCATCATGACCATTTGGCGACCTTCAAGCTTTGGCATGCTTTCGATTTTGCCGATGGCTTTGGTGTCTTCTGCCACGCGTTCCAAAAGCACACGCCCCAAATCCTGGTGCGCCATCTCGCGGCCCCGAAAGCGCAACGTCACTTTGACCTTGTCGCCATTTTCAAGGAACTTGACGACATTGCGCATTTTGACTTCGTAGTCATGCACATCGGTGCCGGGACGGAATTTGACTTCCTTGATCTCGATGATCTTTTGCTTTTTGCGCGCTTCAGATTCACGTTTCTGCTGTTCATATTTGAACTTGCCGAAATCCATGATCTTACAAACCGGCGGTTCCGCGTTTGGCGAAATTTCCACGAGGTCAAGACCGGCCTCGATCGCCATTTCAAGTGCACGGGACGGTGTGACGACACCAACGTTTTCACCCTCAGCGCCGATCAGGCGGATTTCCGGCGACCGGATGCGTTCGTTGATACGAGGTCCGGTGTCACGGGTCGGCGGGGCGTTATGCGGTCTGCGGGCTATGGTAAGCTCCTATAAGTCGTTACAATTCATGTCGCGCGAAAATAAGGCGAAACCTTGCCATATTCAACCCAATATCGGCGTCTTCTTGCACAGAAGGCGACATGGGGCATCCATGGGGAAAAACCGGGGATCTGGCCCCTTTTCTTTGCATCTACGTCATGTCATACGCCACCTATCCGGGAAACCGTAATTCCCCGTTAATGGTGAGGACTACTCTATGACCAATCGTTTTGTAACCGGCGCGCTGATCACTGGCTTGGCCCTGTCTCTTGCAGCTTGTAAAGAAGAAGAGAAAGCGGCAGAAACCACGACCGAGAGCACCAGCTCCGTTGTTGAACAGGTCTCCGACGCCGCCTCTGACGCTGCCGATGCAACCACCGAAGCCGCCTCTGACGCGGCTGATGCGGTGTCCGATGCGGCTGATGCCGCTGTCGATGCGGCCACGGACGCCGTTGACGCGGCCACTGACGCAGCCGAAGCAGCAGGAGAAGGCGCGGCAGACGCAGCCTCCGAAGCCGCAACCGCTGCGATGGACGCCGCTCAAGATGCCAAAGACATGGCGACCGAAGCCGCAGAAGGTGCCAAAGATATGGCAACGGATGCTGTTGAAGGCGCGAAAGATATGGTTGCCGGTGGCACGGACGAAGCCGCTGAGACCGCCGCAGATGCCGCAGACACAGCCGAAACTGCCGTTGACACGGCAAATGAGGCGGCCGCCGATGCGGTTGAATCCGCGGCAGACACGGCAGAGACCGCAGGCGATGCTGTTGAAACCGCGACCGACGACATCGCGACCGACGACATGGCGACCCCTGAGGCGCTGACCGTTGAGGGCTTCGATCTTGAAAAAGCCAAAGCTCTGGTCAACGAATCGTCGCTTGATGCAACTGCCAAAGCCACCATCACCACGGCGATGACCCAAGCGCAAAACAACCCCGAGCTTCTGGGGGCGATTTTGGAAAAAGCGCGCACGCTGCTTGGCATGTAAGCCAGACGTGATCTGATCACAGGGCCGCGCAGGGGAGACCTTGCGCGGCTTTTCTATGTCCAATCGCGGGGCACCCGCGCATGAAAAAGCCCGCACTCATCGCTGAGGCGGGCTTTCGCATTTGGATCGCTTGGCGTGGATCAGTCGACAAAGGCCTTTTCGACCACATATTCTTTCGGCTCGGAATTGGCGCCTTCGCGCAGGCCAAAGCCATCAAGGATTTTCATGATGTCTTTGTTAAACGCCAAGTTGCCACAGACCATGCCACGGTCGTTTTCCGGGCAAAGTGGCGGGATACCGAGGTCCTCGAACACTTTGCCAGAGGCCAGATTGTCGGTGACGCGGCCCATGTGATGAAACGCTTCACGGGTCGTCGTCGGGTAATAGCGCAGCTTGCCGTCTTCGATCTCGGAAAGGATTTCATCCGTTTTGATATGTTCGACAAGCTGGCGACCATATTCCAACTCAGACACCTCGCGGCAGGTGTGCATCAAGATGACTTCTTCAAACTTTTCATAAACTTCCGGTTCGCGCATCAAGGACGCAAACGGCGCAATCCCGGTGCCTGTGGCGAACATCCACAACCGCTTGCCGGGCAAAAGCGCGTCCACAACGAGGGTGCCAACGGGTTTCGGGCGCAGGATGATCTCATCGCCGGGCTGGATATGTTGTAAACGCGAGGTCAGCGGGCCGTCTTGCACCTTGATCGAATAGAATTCCAATTCCTCATCCCAAGACGGCGAGGCGATGGAATAGGCGCGCAGCAGCGGCTTTTGCTTGCCGGTCTTCGGGTCGGGGTCGTTCATCAGCCCGATCATCACGAATTCGCCGGACCGGAACCGCAGCGTTTGCGGCCGCTCGACCTTAAAGGAGAACAGGCGGTCGTTCCAATGTTTGACCTCGGTCACCTTGGCGGCGTCGGGCAGGGTGGGAACGGCTTTGGTTTTTACGTCGGTCGCGGCTTGGGGCGCTGCGGTAGGGGTCGCGGATGTGTCTGTCACTGGTGTGTCTGCCACTTGCATTTGCTCGGTCATGTCTGTCTCTCGCACCGTCTTAACGGATATCGTGGATGTCACTTTGATCCACATCAGATGAACGGGGCGAAACTCAGCCCCCTTTTGGCCCTTTACGCCCGCCCGCGCAAGCGCGTCTGGTAATCGCCAGCCTGCCAATCGGCGCGGGCCAGCCATTGTGCCTCGTCTTGGCGGGCGGCCAGATCGTCGGAAATCGCCACCTCGTCAAAGCCCGCGCGCCGTGCCATGGCATATTGATCGGCAATCACATGACCTGCCGCGCGCAGCCGCCCGGTGAAACCTTTAAGCCGCAACAGCCGAGCAAGCGTAAAGCCGCGCCCGTCTGAAAAGCTCGGAAAATCAATGCGGATCGCTTCCGCCCCGGCATATTGCGCGAGCGTCTCAGGCGCTGTGTCGGAAGCCAGGTCAAGCCAGTCCCCGGTGAAATCCTCGGCCACAAAGCCGCTGTCTTGGACGAGTTGCGTCATGCTGCATCTCCTTTAAGCGGCACGCGCACGAATTTTCCGTCCACGAAATGGATCCCGCATTCTGTTTTCTCTTCATCGCGCCAGCGCCCGGCGCGCGGATCTTCGCCCTCTTTGACCGGCGATGTGCAGGGCGCACAGCCAATCGAGGGATAGCCTTTCGCCACCAACGGGTGACGCGGCAGGCGGTTGTTGACCATGTAATCCTGCAAATCGCTTGGCGCCCAATAGGCCAGCGGATTGATTTTGATCCGCGTGTCCAACTCGTTTTCAAAGAAATCGAGACTGGCCCGTGTGGCGCCTTGAAACCGTTTGCGCCCGGTGATCCACGCGTCAAATCCCCCCAGCGCCTCTTGCAGCGGTTGAGTTTTGCGCAGATCACAGCAGGCGTCCTTGTCGCTTTGATGCAGAAGGCCTTCGGGGTCATGGGCGTCCAATTTGGCGCGAGACGGGCGAATGCGCCGCACATCGCGCAGATCGAGCCGCTCGATCAGGTCGAGTTGGTAGTCGATGGTTTCCTGAAACAACATTTCCGTGTCGATGAACACCACCGGCGTGTCCGGTTTCATCACCGAAATCATGTGTAACAACACCACCGACTCGGCACCAAAAGATGACACAAGCGCGATCCGCCCCAGCTCACGATCCCGCAGCGCCAGCTCCAACACCGAGGTCGCCGAATGGTGTTTGTAGCGCGCGTTCAGGCGCTCGACACGGGTGTCCACCGTGCCGAATTCCTGTTTCAAAAGCGTGGCCTCATGCGGCATTGGCTTTTTCCTCTTTGGCCGGATAGAGCGCCGCTTTGAACGGAGCCAGCCCGAGACGACGGTAGGTCGCAAGGAAGGTTTCCTCAGGCCCGTCGCGCAGATCGAGATAGCTCAGCAAGATGCGCTCAATCGCCGGCACGATTTCATCATAGGCAAAGCCCGGCCCCGTGCGATCACCGATCACCATGTCTTCGGTGCCGTCGCCGCCGAGAGTGATTTGATAATTTTCAACACCGGCGCGGTCCAACCCAAGGATGCCGATATGGCCGACGTGGTGGTGGCCACAGGCGTTGATGCAGCCGGAGATCTTGATCTTCAGCGCGCCAATGTCATGTTCGAGTTTCAGCTCTTCAAACCGGGTCGCGATGCCTTGGGCCACGGGGATTGAACGGGCGGTTGCCAGCGCGCAATAATCCATGCCGGGGCAGGCGATGATGTCGCTGACCAGCCCGACATTGGCCGAGGCCAGATCAAAGGCTTTGAGGGCTGCGTGCAGCGCGGGCAGGTTGGATTTATGGACATGCGGCAGGATGACGTTTTGCTCATGCGAAATGCGCAGCTCGTCATGGGCGTAATCACGGGCAATCTGCGCCAAGGCGCGCATTTGCTCTGCTGTGGCATCCCCCGGCGTTTGGCCCGGTTTTTTCAATGAGACGGTGACGATGGCGTAGCCTTCGGCCTTATGTGCCGCCAAATTGGTATCGGCCCAAGCGCGGAACACCGGGTCGGCCTCATAGGCGCGGGTATAGGCATCGACGGGTTTGTCGGCAAAGATCGGCGGCACAAAATGCCCCTCAATCTCGCGCAACATCTCCATGTCCACACCGCCAAATGTCGGCTTGATCGCGGCAAAACGGTCTTCAACGCGGGCGCGGATGTCGTCGATCCCGTGTTCATGCACGGTGATTTTAATCCGGGCTTTATATTTGTTGTCGCGCCGCCCCAAAAGGTTCCAAACCGACACGGTCGCTTCCAAATAGGGCAGCAGATCGTCAAAGGTCACAAACTCTTTCAAGGTCTTGCCCACCATCGGCGTCCGCCCCAGCCCGCCACCGACGATGATTTCCGCGCCCAACACGCCGTCCTGACGTTTGAGCACCAGCCCGATGTCATGGGCGCGCACCACGGCGCGATCTGCCGCGGCCCCGGTGACCGCGACTTTGAATTTGCGCGGCAGGAATTGGAATTCCGGGTGATCGGTTGACCATTGGCGAATGAGTTCCGCGACGGGGCGCGGATCGGCCACCTCATCGGCGGCTGCACCGGCGAAATGATCGGCGGTGACATTGCGGATGGTGTTGCCGGAGGTCTGAATCGCGTGCATTTCAACATCCGCGAGATCCGAGAGGATCGCGGGCACATCCGGCAATTTCGGCCAGTTGTACTGGATGTTTTGCCGCGTGGTGAAATGGCCGTAACCGCGATCATAGGTCTCGGCGATATGGGCGAGCTGGTCCATTTGATCCGGGTTCAACGTCCCGTAGGGGATTGCCACGCGCAGCATATAGGCATGCAGTTGCAGGTAGAGCCCGTTCATCAGGCGCAGCGGGCGGAATTCCTCCTCAGAAAGGCTCCCATCGATCCGGCGAGCGACCTGGGCGGAGAATTGTGCCACACGGTTGCGCACAAAGCTTTCGTCAAAATCGTTGTACTTATACATTTGCCCGCGCTCCTGTTTCTTGCTTGCCGTGGGGGTAGTTCGAGGGGCCTGTGCGGCGGAACTCTTCGCGAAAATGGGTCGGTTCCGGGCCATGTTTGCCCTCTGCCGCATCCGTCAGATAGGCGCCCACGACCATCCCGTCCTTTTGCGCCTCGGTCAAAAGCGCCTCTGCCCGCGCGGCGTCAAAGATCAATGCCGCCTCATGGAGGGCGCGCACCCAGATGCCGCTTTCAGAGAGGTAAATCACATCCCCTTGCAAAAGCGCGTTGGCGGTGATGACTTTGGGCGTGAACGGGCGCGACATGGGACATTCCTTGCGAGACGGTTGGCGAGGGCATTGGTTTCGGCTTGCGATTTCTGTCTCTATATTTAGAACATTGTCCTAAGTTTATGCTATGGTGTGACGTCAATAAGGATGTTTGTTCCAAGATGAGACCCGCGCCGGGTCGTCATTCCAAGATTGAGAGGAAAACCGAAATGCCAGTCCAACTCGACGCGATGGATCGGAAAATCCTGAGCGAACTGCAACAGGATGCCAGCCAGTCTTTGGACGAAATCGCCCGAAAAGTCGGCTCCTCCAAGACGCCGGTGTGGAATCGCATCCGCAAAATGCGCGAAGGCGGTGTGATCGGTCAGCAGACCGTGATCCTCGACCCGGAGAGTCTTGGGCTTGAGGCCTGTTTCTTTGTGCTGGTCAAAACCAACGCCCATGAAGCCGGGTGGCAGGAGGTGTTTTTACAGGTGCTCAAACGCCGCCCCGAAGTCTTGGAGGCGCATCGTTTGGCGGGGGAGATTGATTACATCCTCAAAGTCCGGGTGAAAAACGCCAAGGCCTATGATGAGTTCTATCAGGCGCTGATCCAAGAGGTCTCGATCTACAATGTCACGGCGCTCTTATCGATGGAAGAGATCAAATCGACGACCGAGCTGCCGCTCTGATGCCTTTACCGTGGCTTAAATACTCAAACGTTGCCCGCATGAGTATTTAAGCCACGGTAAAGAGGGTCAGCGGTTGCCGGAGCTTGTGAACATCCCGGCGTCTTCGGCCGCTTTGCGCAGGGCATTGGATTTATTGACGGTTTCTTGATATTCGCCCTCAGGATCGGAGTCGTAGACCACGCCACCACCGGCCTGGATATAGAGCTTTTCGTCCTTCAAGACGGCCGTGCGCAGCGCGATGCACATGTCCATGTCGCCGCCTGCGGAGAAATAGCCGACGCCGCCGCCATAGACGCCGCGTTTTTCCGGTTCCAACTCGTCGATGATCTCCATCGCCCGGACTTTCGGTGCGCCGGACACGGTGCCTGCGGGCAGGCCCGCGAGCAAAGCAGAGAGCGCGTCTTCGTCCTCGCGCAGCTCGCCGACGACGTTGGAGACGATGTGCATGACGTGGGAATAGCGTTCGATGATGAATTCTTCGGTCGGGCGCACCGTGCCGATTTTCGACACTTTGCCGGTGTCATTGCGGCCCAGATCCAACAGCATCAAATGCTCGGCCAGCTCTTTTTGATCGGAGAGCAAATCAAGTTCCAGTGCCTTGTCTTCTTCGGGTGTCGCGCCGCGTTTGCGGGTGCCGGCGATCGGGCGGATTGTGACCTCGCCGTCAAAGACGCGGACCAGAATTTCGGGCGACGCGCCGATGATCTGAAAGCCGCCAAAGTTGAAAAAGAACATGAAAGGCGAGGGGTTGGTGCGGCGCAACGAGCGGTAAAGCGAGAAGGGCGGCAGCGGGAAATCCTGGGTCCAGCGCTGTGCGGGCACGACTTGGAAGATGTCGCCTGCGGTGATGTAGTCTTTTGCCTTTTCAACGGCTTGTTTGTAGCCCTCATGGGTGAAATTTGAGACGGGGGCGGGGGCTGCGAAGCTTTCGCCCAGATCATGGCTGGTCTCAGACGGCGCGCGTTCGAGATCGCGCAGCGCGTCCATCACCCGTTCGGCGGCCTGCGCATAGGCGGCTTTGGCGGATTGGCCTGTGCCGACCCAGGCGGGTGACACCACGGTGACCTCGCCTTTGACCCCGTCCAACACGGCCACCACAGAAGGGCGCATCAACACCGCATCGGGCAGGCCGATCGGGTCGGGGTTCACATGGGGCAGATGTTCGACCAGACGGATCATGTCATAGCCGAGATAGCCGAAAAGACCCGCAGCCGAGGCAGGCAGTTCGGCGGGCATGTCGATTTTGCTCTCCGCGATCAGCGCTCGCAACGAGGCCAGCGGATCGAGATCCGACGTGGTGTAGCTGTCGGGGTCAAAACGCGCATTGCGGTTGAGTGCAGCTTTGGTGCCCTCGCATTTCCAGATCAGATCGGGTTTCAGGCCGATGATGGAATAGCGCCCGCGGACCTCGCCGCCGGTCACAGATTCAAGGATGAAACTGTCGGTGCGCGCGCCCGCGAGTTTGAGCATGATCGACACGGGCGTGTCGAGATCGGCGGCCACTTTGGCGTACACCACCTGATTGAGGCCGGCGTCATAGGCGGTCTCAAAGGTGGAGAAGGCGGGGATAAGCGTGGCCATGTCTGTCGTCTTTCTCGTCTGTGTCTTCCCGCCGTCTTGTGATCAAACGGCGCTTATTGGATTTGGCTGTGCACTGCGTTCAGGGCGGGTTCATTGACGGTCACGCCTTCGCGCAGGCGCAGGGCATTGGAGAAGGCGGCAATCACGTCTTGCGCCGCGCCTTGGGCGGCGGAGGTGATGTAGCCATCGGCAATGGCACTGTTTTCGTCCGTCTTGGCGGGGGCATCGACCTTGTCGATTTTGGCGATGACCACGCGGCCTTGGCCGGGGATCAAGGTGGTGCCGCCGAGCGTCAGACCGGGGGCAAACACCGCGTCGATAAAGCCCGCAGGCATGGAGGCGATGTTGCCCTGACGGGTGATCGCTTCAAAGCTCTCGGAGGCCAGACCCAGCTCGGTGATCGGGGTGCCCGCCGCCACATCGGTTTCAAGCGCTTCGGCGCGGGTGGTCAGAAGGGTTGCGATGGCATCGCGCTCCCAATCGGCAGAGACCTGATCACGAACCTCGTCGAGCGGACGCACAGCGGAGGGGACAATCGCGTCCAGACGCATGGCAAACACGCCACCATCGCCCAGTTCCATGATTGCCGGGTAATCGTCGGGGCTCAGCGTTGCAACCGCGTCTTTGAACGCGGTATAGGCGGCGATGCCGCCTTCGCTCTCGGGCGTCCAATCCATCGTGCCCAGTTCCATCTGTGTGGCCTCGGCCAGATTTTCAAGCGTCATGCCGTCGGCCAGATCATTGTCAAAGGTTTCGATCTGATCGGCAATCAGGCGCGCCGCCGCGTCTGCGGCCATCTCCACCGCCAAATCATCGCGCGCCTCTTCAAAGGAAATCTCCGTCCCGGCCAATGTGCCGTTGACCCGATACAAAGCCGGACCCAGATCGGACATCACCGGACCGACAACGCCCGTGCCCTCAAGAGCAAACACGACGGTGGCGGCGTCAGAGGACAGATCATCGGCGGAGACATCGCCCATATCGACGTCAATCAAATCAAGGCCGCGGGTGGTGACTTCGTCCTCAAAGGAGGTTTCACCCGAAGTGATGCGCTCAGCCGCGGCTTTGGCATCCTCTTCCGAGCCATAGACCAGACGCTCGACAAGGCGGCGTTCGGGTTGGACATAGGAGGTGATATTGTCGTTATAGAGCTTGCGCAGGGCGGTCTCATCAAGTTCCACCTCATCGGTCAGCATCGCTGGCGTCAACCACGCATAGGTGACTTTGCGGGCTTCGGGGGCGGTATAGGCGTCCGGGTGGGCGTCATACCACGCTTGGATGTCGGCATCAGAGGCAATCGGTGTGCCGGTTTCAAGGTCAGCAACCGTGAGGGTCGCGACCGAAATGGTGCGCCGTTCGCCAAGCCAATCGACCACGACCTGACCGTAGGAGGGCGGCATGGTGATGCCCGTGGCCAAAGCGCCGGTGAGAATGGCGCGCGCCGCATCTTTGCGCAGACCTGCCTCGAAGGTTTTGCCATCAAGATTGTTGCGCGCCAGCATGTCTTTGTAGGTTTCGGTGCTGAATGTGCCGTCAAACCCTTTGAACGCGTCCATCGCCAAAAGTTCCCGGCGCACCGCATCATCTCCGACCGAAATGCCGATTTTCGCGGTCTCATTGTCAAGCGCGGCCTGATCCAACAATTGGCCCAACACTTGTTGTGACAGACCAAAAGACAGGGCCTGCTGCACGGTGATGTCTTGGCCGGTTTGGCTTTCGATTGCGCGAATTTGGGTTTGCAGCGCATTGGCATAGGCGGTGGGCGTGATGTCCTCATCGCCAACACGGGCCACACGGGTGACGCCGCCGCCGAAATTTGCGGTGCCAAATCCACCCAAACCGATGATCAGAAGGCCCAAAATCCCCCAAACCACCATTTTCGTGCCAGATTGCTTACCGGTGCCTTTGCCGTGCGCCATATGCGTTTTTCTCCCTTAAAGGTTGGCAAAGTGTCTAGGCGCTCACGACAGGCTTCGCAAGCCGGATCACGCCGAAATGTATCACCCGTCAGGGGGCGATTTGGGCCAATCTGTCAAAAAGCGTCTGAATGCCGGCACGGTCGATATTGGCAAAGGCGATGCGCAATTGGCGTTCGGCGCGTGCGTCGCCTGCGGGCATGAAGCTGGCACCGGGCAGCAACAGAATCGATGCGTGTTTGACCAACCAAGGCGCAAGCTCTGAGGAGGGCATGGCAAACGGGTGTTCGACATAGGCGAAAAAGGCGCCACATCCCAAGAGGTTCCAACCCTTTGCCGCAAGTGCCGGGAAGCCTTCGTAAATCGCGGCGCGGCGGTCGAGAATCTCGGCGCGTTCACCCGCGACCCATTGGCTGAGGTTCTGCATCCCCCAAAGGGCTGCGCGCTGGCCGATTTGGTTTGGGCAAATCGCAACGGTATCGAGATATTTTTCAACCTGCGTCAGACGGTCTGGCGCGGCAATCAGTGCGCCAACGCGGTGGCCGGTGAGGCGGAAGGCTTTGGAGAACGAATAGAGATGCACCAAGGTGTCGTGCCAATCCGGTTGGCGGAACAGGTGATGCGGCACCTCCGAGCGGCTGTCAAAATCGCGATAGGTCTCATCGAGCACCAAAGATATGCGATGTTCGCGGGCGAGGGCATAGAATTTGGTCAGCAACTCGGCCGGGTATTCGACGCCGCCGGGATTGTTGGGCGTGATCAACACGATGGCACGGGTGCGCGGGGTGATCAGCCGGGCAGCGGCCTCCAAATCCGGCAAAAGGTCGTCGCCCGTGGACAGGGGCACGGCATGGACCCCCGACATGTCGCACCACATTTTATGGTTGAAATACCATGGCGTTGGCAGGATGACCTCATCGCCCGGCGCCGCGATGGTCGACATGACGGCGGTGAAGGCCTGATTGCAGCCGGAGGTGATGGCGACCTCGGAGGGCGCAATCCGGGCATGATAGGCGGCGGACCATTGGCTGGCGATTTCGGAGCGCAGCGCGGGCAGGCCCAACACGGGCCCGTAAATATGCGCCTCAATATCCTCAACCGCCATCCGCGCGATCTCCTGGCGCAGCGCCAACGGGGGTGCGGCGATCGGGGCGGCTTGCGAGACGTTGATCAGCGGGCGATCTGCGGGAAAGCTGACGCCCTCGACCCACTCTTTGGCTGCAATGATCGGCGAACGAAAGGTGCGGGCCATGGCGGCAGCAAGGGGCAGGGGAAGGGGCATCGCGGTTTATCCTGAGTGAGGGGTGTCAGCCCGTCAAAGCTAGGCAGGTTCCAAACGCACTGCAATTGCAGAAACGCACACATCTGGGGGGCGCGAGGGAAACGCGCGCAGTGGGGTGTTGTTTTTGTGACCTCAAATGCGACAAGATGCTGAAAAAAAAGGCTTTCACCAAGGCGTGATGTTCAGAATGGCGGGTTTTCATCTGCCGTTAACCAAATCGCCCTTTTGAGTGTTTCAATGGGGGCAGAGAGCCCGCAGAGAGCCCATGTGAAAAAGCACGTGGATAAGGCGGTAACGCCAGGGGCCGAATGAGGTCGATGTCGAGAAGGTGAGGTTTTCCCAATGGAGAAGATGAAAAATCAGGCGCTGATTGCGGATTTAAAAGCGGCGCTTTTGATTGCCCAAGAGGGCCAAGCGGCGCGCGCGGAGGCGATGACGGATCACATCCGCGAGCGGTCCTATGAGGTCGAGCTGCGGTTGGCGGGCTATATGACCCGCTCCGCCTGTGGTGCGATTGACGGGGTTTCGCGCAGCATGGACTTTGACAACAGCGTGGCGTTTGCCCGCCATGAGATTGAAAAGCTGGAGCGTTTGGTGCAACAGCTTTCACCTCAGCCCTACGCCGCGTGAGTGTGACTAAGCTTTAGTCCCGCCCGCGGTAAGGCTGAACATATTGCAGTGCCATATCCCATGGGAAGAAAATCCATGTGTCTTGCGACACTTCAGTGATGAATGTGTCAACCTGTGGTCGCCCTGCGGGTTTGGCATAAACGGTGGCAAAATGCGCGTTCGGATAGAGGTCGCGCACCAGTTTCAGGGTTTTGCCGCTGTCGACCAGATCGTCGATGATCAAAATCCCGGTGCCATCGCCCATCATATCCTTGTCGGGGGCTTTCAGCACAATCGCTTCGGATTGATCTTGGTGATCATAAGATTTGACCGAGATCGTATCGACCGTGCGAATGTCCAATTCACGCGCGATGATCATCGCCGGGGCCATGCCGCCACGGGTGATCGCCACAACGGCCCGCCATGCACCATCGTCCGGCCCTTTGCCATCCAACCGCCACGCCAGCGCCCGGCTGTCGCGATGGATCTGGTCCCAGCTGATGTGAAACCCTTTTTCATGCGGCAAACGGTCGGACATTTCAAAATCCTTTGATGAGGACGGTGTTGATGGGGTGGTGTTTAGATTGGCGTCTTTTTTGCCGCGAAAATCGCGCCACCACAATCTCTTACAGCGCGGTTTCTTAAAAAACTGCGAAAAAGATCGGGGAATCCTGTCGTCATATACCCGGGTATAACGCGAAACGGAGGCCGAAGCCCCCGTTTGCTCATCTGTCTATATGAGGCGGTTTAGCCTTTGGTGATGTCCGGCGCATCCACCGCCTTCATCCCAACCACATGATAGCCGGCATCAACGTGGTGGGTTTCGCCGGTCACGCCCGAAGACAGGTCCGACAAAAGGTAAAGCGCGGAGCCGCCGACATCATCAATGGTCACATTGCGACGCAGCGGCGAATTGTATTCGTTCCACTTCATGATGTAGCGGAAATCGCCAATGCCCGAGGCGGCCAGCGTTTTGATCGGCCCGGCGGAGATCGAATTGACCCGGATGCCGTCTTTGCCCAGATCTTCGGCCAGATACCGCACCGAGGCCTCAAGGGCGGCTTTGGCCACGCCCATCACATTATAATGCGGCATGACGCGTTCGGCGCCATAATAGGTCATGGTCAACATCGACCCGCCATCCACCATCAGTTTCGCGGCGCGTTGGGCCACGGCAGTGAAGGAATAGACGGAAATATCCATGGTCAGGTTGAAATTGGCGCGGGTGGTGTCGACGTAGCGGCCCCGCAATTCGGCCTTGTCGGAAAAGCCAATGGCGTGGACAATGAAATCCATCTTGCCCCATTTCGCCTCGATGGCGGCAAACAACGCATCAACAGAGGCCTCGTCGGAGACATCGCATTCGACGACGAAATCCGAGCCCAACCGTTCAGCCAGCGGATCGACCCGCTTTTTCAACTGTTCGCCTTGATAGGAAAAGCACAGCTCGGCGCCATGGTTCGCCAATGCCTGTGCGATGCCCCAGGCGATCGACTTGTCATTGGCAAGCCCCATGATCAGGCCCCGCTTTCCATCCATCAGTTTGGTCATATTTGGCCCTCACCTGTGTAGAATGTGTAGAATTCATGTTGAAAAGTGCTTTAGGGCTTTTGCGCAAACCTAGCAAGTCTGGGGGGCGTAAATTCGTGACGCGGTGTCAAAATCTGCCCAAGATGATGCTGGGGCTTGCTTTGGTGCGGGCCTTGTTGTGCCGCTCACAAAGGGCTATCCACAAGGCAAAGAGGAGGTGAGCCATGCTGTCGCGTAAAGGTATTTTTGCAGGGGACGATCCGTTCGAGATTGCCCGCCAATGGCTCAAATCGGCTGAGGCAACAGAGGTCAATGACCCCAATGCCATCGCCATGGCCACGGTCGATTCCGATGGGTTGCCCAATGTGCGTATGGTGTTGCTCAAAGACATCGCGGATGATGCGTTCGTGTTTTTCACCAATTATGAAAGCGCCAAAGGTCAGGAAATCGAGAGCTCTGGCAAGGCCGCTTTTGTCATGCACTGGAAAAGCTTGCGTCGACAAGTTCGTGTGCGCGGACTGGTGACACGCGAAAGTGACGCGGCCTCTGACGCCTATTATACATCGCGGGCCTTGGGGTCACGGATTGGCGCATGGGCGTCAAAACAGTCACGGCCCCTGGCGTCCAAAACGGCGCTGATGGAAGCGGTCGCCAAAGCGGGGCTGAAACACGGACCAAATCCGAAACGTCCCCCGTTTTGGGGCGGTTACCGGATCACCCCGCTTGAAATCGAGTTTTGGGCCGATGGCGAGTTTCGCCTTCACGACCGATTTAAATGGACCCGTGCGACTGTGACGGAGGCTTGGACGATTGAGCGTCTAAATCCCTGATAAGACGGAGGGTTGACCTTGCGGCAACATGCAATTGGTCAAAAAGACAGGTCAAGCAGGTCTTGAACCTTTGTCTTCTTTGACGCAGGGTCTGCCGCAGGGATGAGGGGCGAAAGCCCCGCTAATTGCGGGTTGGTGCGTAGGCGCCGCCCCTTTTGAGTGTGGAAATATGAACGATACAGGCTTGGAAAAGGTTGTATCGGGCCATGTCAAATGGTTCGATCCAACGCGTGGTTTTGGTTTTGTGGTCTCCGACGAAGGTGGACCCGATATTTTGTTGCACGCAAATGTATTGCGCAATTTCGGCCAAAGTTCGGTTGCGGATGCCGCCTTGATCCGCTTGTCGGTGCAAGAAACCGATCGTGGGGTTCAGGCGATTGAGGTTTTGGGGATTGAACCCCCGGTTCAGTCCGATGGCCCTATGCTCGAAGATCTCGAACAGGTGGACGGGGGCGGGCTTGATCTGCCGCTGGAACCGGCGCGGGTGAAATGGTTTGATAAGGGCAAGGGCTTTGGCTTTGCCAATGTGTTTGGTCGCCCCGAAGATGTGTTTGTGCATATCGAGGTGCTGCGTCGCTCCGGTCTTGCCGATCTGATGCCCGGTGAGGCCATTGGCCTTCGGGTGATCGAGGGACGGCGGGGCCGCATGGCGGCGCATGTGACGGCCTGGGATCATGCAGTGGAAGAGGCGCATGCAGAGACGTTGGACAGTGATTCCTAATCGATGTGCGACCTTATCTAAGGTCGCGATTTGCCTTTATGTGATGGCGCTTTCGGGCGCAGCACAGGCGCAGGCAACACCTGCGTCTCCCCCCCATGCCTGTCGCATGGATGAGGTGGTTTTATCTGGCCCCTCTGTTTCGGCGCGCTTTAGCGTCGAACTGGCCGATGATGCTGGTGAGCGTGCGCTGGGGTTGATGAACCGGCCTGAGATGGCGCGGTCTCACGGCATGCTCTTTGTTTATGACACACCCGGTCCCGCGGCGTTTTGGATGGCCAATACGCTGATCCCTTTGGATATGATCTTTGTCGATCGCCGTGGCGTGATCACAAAGGTGCATGAGCGCGCCGTGCCGCTGGATCGCACGCCGATCTCCGGCGGAAATGCGGTCTTTGCTGTGCTTGAGATCAACGGCGGGCTGGCTGGCGCGATGGGGATCTCGGTGGGGGATGTTTTGCGTCATCCGGCCTTTGGGCCAGAGGCCGCTGATCCCTGTGACTGAGTGGCGAATGCAGGAGAGAATGCATAAAGGTTTCACTTTGCGCAGAAAACGTCTTTTCATCGGGCGCAGAGCAGGGTAGGAACCGCAGCACGGTCGGGGCGTGGCGCAGCCTGGTAGCGCACCTGTTTTGGGTACAGGGGGTCGGAAGTTCGAATCTTCTCGCCCCGACCATTTTCTCTCAGAGACATTGCCCGTTGGGGTGCTATTGCGGTGTGGCTGGTTTTAGCGAGAGTTTGGGGCGCATCTGCGCTCCTTTTTCGTTTAAAGCGTCATGCTTTTAACTTGAGACAGGGGAAAGGCGGAACGCTTTAGGTGTCCTTTGTCATATGCCGCGTTCATGCGCTGCGTTCATGCGCCGTGTCTCTGCAACGGCTGTGGTCGATCTCTTCGCCTTTGAAGGACGTGCCACGATATTTGATTCGAATGCTGTTTGGCGGCGAAGTTTCAACCTGACGATGATTTTTCGACGGGCTGTGACCCGTTAAAGCTGCATATTTCCCTTGAAATTATCATGAATGGGCCCTTTCTGCGCCTGCGAAAAGGCGAGGTGAGCACAATATGTTGTGTGTCGACCGTTTGGGCAAATTGCTTAGGCTGTGCGCGTATGACTATTTTTTTTGCACCTGGCACTTATCCACAATTGCTCGCGCAATTGGTTAATGTATTTGGCGAAACCTATGGGAAACAAAGGAAAATTTATTAACGCCGAGATATTCGAATCGCGCCTGCCTGTGGGCAATTTTCGTCAACCGATTTTTTGGTTTACGAAGCCTTAAAATGACATTGACCTGAGGGGCAAACACGCTGCACATTGTGTGAGCTGGTTGACGGAACACTACATTTAGTTGTTGTCAGGCGGTGAGGGACAAGAGTCGCGGGGAAGTGATCCAACGAATGACCGCCGGGGAACCGATCTGAAACATGCGTTTTAGGTAGGGAATTGCGGATTATTTCGTTTGATCGGCCACCAAGACCAGACCGAAGACATGAGAGACTCACCTGACGGACCGAACGCGATGCGCGGCTTCGGAGGGAGGAGAATTTTGCTCTGCGGTTGGGATGTCGCTCACAGGCTTGAACACAAGATGTAGATGGGCATGCGGCGGGCGATGAGTTGAGACATGCGGCGGATTTGAATCTGTGTTTGAAGCCGCAGCGGATCTGAAAAACAACGGGCTTTGACGGGCTGAATCAGGTTGAGGCCTGATAAAATGAGGCGGGCATAAGATGAAGATCGAACGTAAATTCACCACAGCAGGCCAAGACGCATATGCGGAGTTGGAGTTCACCACGACCACATCCGAGATTCGCAATCCGGACGGCACCGTGGTGTTTAAACTTGATGATTGTGAAATCCCGGCGCGGTGGTCACAGGTCGCGTCCGATGTCATCGCTCAAAAATATTTCCGCAAGGCCGGTGTCCCGGCCGCGTTGAAAAAAGTCCGTGAAAAAGGCGTTCCGTCGTTTTTGTGGCGCTCTGTTCCCGACGAAGATGCTTTGGCGAAACTGCCTGAGGACGCGCGCTTTGGTGGCGAGAGCTCGGCAAAACAAGTGTTTGACCGTTTGGCTGGCGCTTGGGCCTATTGGGGCTGGAAGGGCGGTTATTTCACCTCTGAGGACGACGCCCGCGCCTATTACGATGACATGCGCTTTACCTTGGCGGCGCAAATGGGCGCGCCGAACAGCCCGCAGTGGTTCAACACCGGTCTGCATTGGGCTTACGGCATCGACGGTCCGGGGCAGGGGCATTATTATGTCGATTACAAATCTGGCGAGCTGACCCGTTCGACCTCCGCCTATGAGCACCCGCAGCCCCACGCCTGTTTCATCCAATCGGTGAAGGATGATCTGGTGTCTGACGGCGGCATCATGGACCTTTGGGTCCGCGAAGCGCGGCTGTTCAAATACGGCTCCGGCACGGGCACCAATTTCTCGTCCCTGCGCGCCGCCAATGAGGCGCTGTCGGGCGGTGGCAAATCCTCCGGTCTCATGGGCTTTCTGAAAATCGGTGACCGGGCGGCGGGCGCGATCAAATCGGGGGGCACCACGCGCCGTGCTGCGAAAATGGTGATCTGTGACATGGATCACCCGGATATCGAAGAATTCATCAACTGGAAGGTGATCGAAGAGCAAAAAGTGGCGTCCATTGTCGCGGGCTCGAAGATGCACGAACGCCAGTTGAACCAGATTTTTGACGCCATCGGCACATGGGACGGCAAAGAGGATGACGCGTTCGATCCGGCCAAAAACGTGGCACTGAAAGCGGCGATCAAATCGGCGAAACAGGTCTGCATCCCGGAAACCTATGTCAAACGCGTGCTCGATTACGCGAAACAGGGCTATTCCTCGATCGAATTCCCGACCTATGACACCGATTGGGACTCTGAGGCCTATGCGTCTGTGTCGGGCCAAAACTCCAACAACTCCGTGCGCGTCACCGACGCTTTCCTCAAGGCCGTCAAAGACGACGCCGAATGGGAGCTTTTGCGTCGCACCGATGGCAAGGTCGCCAAGACCGTCAATGCCCGTGATCTGTGGCAAGATGTGGGTCACGCCGCTTGGGCCTGTGCCGATCCGGGCATCCAGTTCCACGACACGATCAATGCCTGGCACACCTGCCCAGAAGACGGTCAAATCCGCGGCTCGAACCCCTGTTCCGAGTATATGTTCCTCGATGACACGGCCTGTAACCTCGCCTCGATGAACTTGCTGACCTTCCTCAAAGACGGGCGGTTTGACGCCGAAGCCTATATGCACGCCACCCGGATATGGACGCTGACGCTTGAGATTTCGGTGATGATGGCGCAGTTCCCGTCAAAAGAAATCGCGCAGCGCTCCTATGACTTCCGCACGCTGGGCCTTGGCTATGCCAACATCGGCGGGCTGTTGATGAACATGGGCTTTGGCTATGACTCGGACGAGGGCCGGGCATTGGCGGGCGCTTTGACCGCGATCATGACCGGGGTGTCCTATGCCACATCCGCCGAGATTGCCGGCGAATTGGGCGCGTTCTCGCGCTATGAGGCCAACCGCGACCACATGCTCCGTGTCATCCGCAACCACCGCACCGCAGCCTATGGCAAATCCACCGGCTATGACGCGCTTGAGGTCAAACCGGTGGCATTGGATCACGCCAATTGCCCGGACGCGCATTTGGTCGAACTGGCCAAAACCGCATGGGATGAGGCGCTGAGCCTTGGCGAGAAAAACGGCTTTCGCAACGCGCAGGTTTCCGTGATTGCGCCGACCGGCACCATCGGTTTGGTGATGGATTGCGACACCACCGGGATTGAGCCGGATTTCGCGCTGGTGAAATTCAAGAAACTCGCAGGCGGCGGCTATTTCAAAATCATCAACCGCTCGGTGCCCGCAGCACTGGAAAAACTCGGCTACCCCTCAAGCGAGATCGAAGAGATCATCTCCTATGCGGTCGGTCATGGGTCCATCGGCAATGCGCCGGGGATCAACCACACCGCGCTGATCGGTCACGGCTTTGGCTCGGCCCAGATCGAGAAAATCGAAGCCGCGCTGCCCTCTGCTTTCGACATCCGTTTCGTGTTCAACCAATGGACACTGGGCGAAGATTTCTGCACCGGCACTTTGGGCATTCCAAAGGCCAAGCTCAACGATCCGTCCTTTGATTTGCTGCGCTCCTTGGGCTTTACCAAGGCCGACATCGACGCCGCCAATGATCACGTTTGCGGCACAATGACGCTCGAAGGCGCGCCTTTCCTCAAAGAAGAGCATTATTCGGTGTTCGATTGCGCCAATGCCTGTGGCAAAAAAGGCAAGCGTTACCTGTCGGTCAACAGCCACATCACCATGATGGCCGCTGCTCAGTCGTTTATCTCCGGCGCGATCTCGAAAACCATCAACATGCCGAATGACGCCACCATCGAGGATTGCCTGGCCTCCTATGAGCTGTCTTGGTCTTTGGGGGTGAAAGCCAATGCGCTTTACCGCGATGGCTCGAAACTGTCGCAGCCTTTGGCGAGCGCTTTGATCGACGATGATGACGAGGCCGAGGAAATCCTCGCCACCGGCACGCCGCAGGAAAAAGCCGCCGTTCTGGCCGAGAAGATCGTTGAAAAGGTGATCATCAAAGAAGTGGCGCGGGGCCGTGAAAAACTTCCCAGCCGTCGCAAAGGCTACACCCAGAAATCGGTCGTCGGCGGGCATAAGGTCTATTTGCGCACCGGCGAATATGAGGATGGCACTCTGGGTGAGATTTTCATCGACATGCACAAAGAGGGTGCTGGCTTCCGGGCGATGATGAACAATTTCGCCATCGCAATCTCGGTCGGTCTGCAATATGGCGTGCCGCTCGAAGAGTTTGTCGATGCCTTCACCTTCACCAAATTCGAGCCCTCGGGCATGGTGCAGGGCAATGACTCGATCAAAAACGCCACCTCGATCCTGGATTACATCTTCCGTGAATTGGCCGTGTCCTATCTGGACCGTACCGATTTGGCTCATGTGAAACCGGCGGGTCATGCTTTTGACGATCTGGGGCGCGGCGAAGAAGAGGGCGTGGCCAATGTGCAAAAACCGTCTGAAGCCGCCTCTGCCAAATCCATCGAAGTGCTGAAACAAATCTCTTCGACCGGCTATCTGCGCAAACGGATGCCGCAGGAATTGATCGTGCTTCAGGGCGGGATGCAAAGCGGGATCGTGGCGCTTGATAGCTCGATTGACGCCGAGGTGGCGCTGCAAACACTGGTGCCAGAGGTGAAATCCGGCACCACAAGTGGCACTGCGATCTCCTCGGTCACCGTGTCTTCGTCCATGTCGATGGACGCGCGCACCAAGGCGAAGATGCAGGGCTATGAGGGCGATCCCTGTGGCGAATGCGGCAACTACACGCTGGTGCGCAACGGCACCTGCATGAAATGCAACACCTGCGGCGGCACGTCGGGCTGTAGCTGAGGGGCATGGGACAGATGGATATGGTCTTCACCATTGCCGGTCACGCGCTCACCGCAGAGCGTTTGACGATGCGCGGCAATACGATCGAGGTCGATTTTGCGCCGGAGGCCGCCGGGCCTTTGGCCGAGGCCTATGGCGGCAGCCAATCCGTCTGTGTCGCCAATTTTCCTGTGACCTATTCGGTGCAGGATTATCGTACGGAAGGGGCCAAAGGCTGTCGTGCGATCTTGTTGGTCAACAGCTCTGCGGGGCGTGTGTTGCACTAAGGAGAATACAGTTCTGGAGCGGATGCGTTCGCTCCCGACGCGGATCAGGCCGCAGGCAAAATAACTTACCGGGCGGTATCAAATATGAGCCTGATCAGCGAACCTAGGGGGGCCAGTTTGGTCCCCCTTTTTTTGACCGGCGCTGCATTTGACTAAGCAAGCTGGAGGTGTGTGCGCAATCGTGGATGCTGGGTTAAAACTGTCCCGAGAACCGAATATGCCGCTAGTATCTGCCAAATTTCATGATGATGAATTGTTTGTCAGCTTCTTGAGTAGACGCGCTCGGGCATTGGGCGTGAGCGGCGTGTTTGATCTATTGCTCGATGTCTCATTGCCTCGCAGAGGCGTTCTAAACGGTGCGGCTGAAGCGAGCGCGGATAGATTTATCTCTTCGGAGGAGCGCTTTACGCGTCGGGATCACAACAAACCCGATCTCCCCACACGTTTAACTCTCACCAATCACCCCATTGCCGCAAAGCTCTCACATTTTTAACCAACTGATCTATTTGGTTAAAAATGATTGACCTGTGGGCTTGGCGTTCCTTACCGAGAGATCAACTTACTATGTTGTCATTAAAGAATGAGCATTGGTGCAGGCTTTGTCGGACGACCGTCTTTTGATTTCGAGGGTCGTAAAGCGCGACCAGGATGCCGCGCGGGCGTTCGCCAAGGCGGCGCATCAGGAGAGCATCTTCGGGCAAATTCAGTGTGGAAGGCAGATAGTGTCCTACGTTTTTCGATATTGCTCTATCTTGTACGGGAAATCATGTCCCCGAAGAGAAAAACAGAGTGTTTTATGACCAAAGAAAACACTGCGCTGGCCTTGGCAAATAAAGAGTCGCCCTATTATTTATTGCGTCTCAAAGGATGAGACGCCGGAGCTGCGCGCGGCATTCGACCGAATGAAGCCGATATTCTATCTCGTGTTGGCCCTCTATGTCGCCGTGCCCTATGCGATTTGTAAGCTTGGTGGGCCGACCGTCATATCAACGATCAGACGCAGCATTTCTTGGGCACCTATGCCGCTTGAACTCTTCAATCGGTTCGAAGCCACCCGGCAATATGCCGGATGTCACCTGTTTATCATGACGGCAATGGTATTTGTCACGGCCCCCGCTCAAGTCTTGCTCTACTACCGGGTTTTCGTGGAGAAGGTGGTGAAGACTGGCAAGTCGCTGCCTCTTGGTCCCCTATGGCTGAGCGGGTATTGGAGACAAGTTCGAGGGACGCTACTGATCTTTATTTTAGTCCTCCTAGCCCCCTATGTTTTTTTGTTGAGTGAGGAAAGACCACCTGTCATCTTCCTTTGGCCATGGGTTGCGGCCATGATGTTCGGATCTCACCTCTTTGGTTTCACGCCTATTTATCTCCTTTTGGTCATCTCTAAAAAACGGAACATGAATCTCTAATGGCTTTACCCAACAATAATTGTCTCTCCGCATCTGATTACGCCAATATCGGTGTTGATTTACGTTGAGAACTGACCCGGTAGGCCCCAAAATTTTCACTGAGAAGTGACCCATGTGAACACATTGCCCTGACGGTTTTGTTCAGGGAGATATGGAGTGATCGACATGGGATTTTTGAGTGTCATTCGACGTTGGGCATTGCGTGATAAAATGCCAATTCGCGAAATTTCCCGCCGCACGGAGCTGTCTCTGGCGCCATCAGCATGTCAAAGGCGGAGCGCCACCTGCGTCACTGTCGCCCCGCCAATCCCAACCGACAGGACAATCTCGAGCTTGTCCTCATCACGCCAAAGTCGCCGCTCGGAACGGATCCCCATGATATAGCCGATGACCAGCATCCGGATGATCAGCCCGGGTCGATTGAGGGACGTCCTAGGGGAGCTGTAGAACGGGCGCAGAACCTCCCGCATGCCATCCATATCGAGGAAACGGTCAATCTCTCGGAGCATGTGATCCGAGGGCACGTGCCGGTCCAAATCGAAGTCATAAAACAACTGCGCCGGTGCGTCCTGAGTTCCCATCATGATGAAATCCTCCAATTCCCTCATAGTTGAGTGAATCAAACGACTTGCCGCGCCGCAACAAAGACTTTTTCAACAGCATGGGCGCGAAGAGGACGTCGGTTTAGCGGCCGTCGATTGGCCGCTTCGGGCCGTTCTTGCCTTTAATCGGAGCCCGCCAACATCCAATGCCACGCCGCATCCGAAGCTCGCAAGGAGCCCACTGGAATGCTGCACTGAACGCCGACGGCGGTTATGCAATGGTATTACCCCTTTGCAACGTCGAACTTTCAAGTCGGCGGCGCAGTCAATCGTGCTAAGCCTGCTGAACTCGAAACGTCAATTCGCCGATGACCCATCATGAATTATCAAACGGCTCTCTGGTGTGTCGCTGCAGTGCCGAACCTCAGTTGTTGCTTGTCGCGTTAGCTGGTGGCTTCCATCCCGTACACCGCCAGCTTGTTCCCGTCCGGGTCGCGCGTGTAGGCCGCCATTGCGCCAGGAGCCCAAGGGCGGGGGCCTACCGCGCCTTCGTCAGGCATCCCGAGGGTCATAGCCGCCTCATGAAAGGCGTGGACAGAGGCGTGATCCGGTGCTCGGAAGCTGATTGTTGTCCCGTTTCCCGCCGTGGCGGGCGCACCGTTTCGCGGCAGGGTGACCATGAAGCTGGGTGCGCCATCGCCCCAAAATGATCCGGTGTCGCCCAGATCCGCAATCCGGGACCAGCCAAGGGTGGCCAGCACTTTGTCGTAAAACTCGCGCGCGGCTTCGATGTCGTTGGTGCCGACAGCAATATGGGTAAAATTCATCTTGATTTCCTTAAGGTTGGATTGAGGTGTTTCGGATCTCGGCCAGCACCCGCGCGGCGTCGCGCGACGGTGGCAGGCCGAACAGGCGTGCATATTCCCGGCTGAATTGGGTTGTGCTTTCATACCCGACCGAGAAAGCGACGGAGGTGGCCGTCCCTGCGCCGGTCAGCAGAAGCGTTCTCGCCTGTAGCAGGCGCAGCTGCTTCTGGAACTGCAGCGGGCTGAGCGAGGTCACTGTCTTGAAGTGCCTATGAAAGGCGGACACCGACATGGCAGCGCGGCTTGCCATGGCCTCTATGGTGACCGGCTCCATGTAATTTGTCCGGAGCCATTGAATAACCTGATGGATGCGGTGGAGCATCGTGTCGGGCGTGGCGATGTCGCGCATCATCGTGCCCATCGGGCCGGACAACACGCGATAGAGGATCTCGCGCTCATAAACCGGGGCCAGTGCCGGGATGTCCTCTGGCCGCGCCATCAGGCGCAGAAGACGCGCCCAGGCATCCAGCAGGTCCGGCGTGACGGCCGCGACGGAAAATCCCTCCTGACGCGCGTTTGCGCGGATCGGGGGGATGTCGGCCAGCAAGGATGCGATGCGCGCTGGCTCCAGCGTCAGGGCAACTGCAAGATAGGGCGCGCCATCCTCGGCCGCGTGGATGGTGCCGATAGCCGGAAGATCGACCGACATCACAAAATAGGTGGCAGGATCGTAGCGCAGGGTGCGGTCGCCGACCGACATCGTCTTCGATCCTTGCAGGATCAGGTTGATCATCGGCTGATAGACTGCCGCAAGCTCGTGCTCGGGCACACGTCCCTTTACCATCGCAAGGCGTGGGATTCCGGTTTCCGTTCGCCGGTTTCCGGCATGCGCCATGAGGTGGCGCAGCTCTTCGAGGGTTTTCTGGGTCATGTCCGCAGTCATGATGATGCTTTCGCTAGGGGCTCTAGGGGCTCTAGGGGCTTGTCAAAGGTGACCGACTTCGTGCCCTTCGCCAATCCCGAACACGCCAGAAAGTAGGATCAGGCAAGTTTGCGCCACGATCGGATGGGCGCGGCGATGTCGAGTTGCCTACCTTGAGGCAAGACAATGGAAGGAACACGAAATGAAGATAGCAATCATCACCGGTGGAAGCCGCGGCATCGGGGCCGCCACCGCCCTCGAATGCGCCCGTGACGGCATGGGCGTTATCCTGACCTACAACGCCAACCGTCAGAAGGCGGAAGAGGTTGTTGCGCAAATTGAGGCGGAGGGTGGCACGGCCGTTGCCCTGCCGCTGGATGTCGGCGTCAGTTCATCTTTCGGTGCGTTCCGGCGGTCAGTGGCGGATGCCCTTGCATCGGTCTGGTCGCGAGAGACCTTCGATGCGCTGGTCAACAACGCGGGCTACGGCGTCTTCAATCCGCTGGAGACGGTGACCGAGGACGAGTTCGACGGGCTCTTTCGCGTGCATCTGAAGGGGCCGTTCTTCCTGACGCAGACGCTTTTGTCGCTCATGGCCGATGGCGGGCATATCGTGAATATGGTCAGCGCGACCTCGCGCGTGGCGACGGCGGGCGTGGCGCCTTATGCCAGCTTCAAGGCCGGGTTGGAGGTGCTGACTCGGTATCAGGCCAAGGAGCTTGGGCATCGCGGCATCCGCGCCAATTCCATCGCGCCCGGGCCGATCCGCACCGACCTTGGCGGTGGGCTGAACGCGGAGTTCGAAACGCTGCTGGCCGGGCAGACCGCCCTTGGCCGTGTCGGCGAAGCGGCAGAAGTCGGGGGTGTCATAGCAAACCTCCTGTCCGACAAGAGCCGCTGGATCAACGCGCAGTCGATCGAAGTCGGCGGCGGCTACATGATCTGAGGAGATCCCCATGCTCGACCATATCTTCCTGACCGTCCACGAGTTTCGCCGGTCCATCGCCTTCTACGAGGCCGTGCTGCCGGTGCTCGGCATCACTGTTCGGCACGATTACGACGGGGCAGACGGCCATCCCGACCTCAAGGGGTTCGGTGCCAATGGCCGTATCTTTTTCTGGTTGCGTCAGGGCAACCCCGCACCCGGCGCCGTTCATGTGGGCTTTGTTGCAAACAGCGAGACAGAGGTGCAGGCGGCCCATGCCGCAGCCCTTGCCGCCGGGGCGCAGGATCTGCACGGCCCTGGTCCCCAGCTTCACTACGACCCGAGGTATTACGCGGCGCAGGTCCGCGACCCCGACGGCTA
Organism: Celeribacter baekdonensis; assembly: GCF_900102315.1. Lineage (GTDB taxonomy): Bacteria > Pseudomonadota > Alphaproteobacteria > Rhodobacterales > Rhodobacteraceae > Celeribacter > Celeribacter baekdonensis. Next base: position 165,040 of record NZ_FNBL01000008.1, on the reverse strand, counting down.
CAGCCTCGAATTCGTTTACAAGGATTGGCAACACTGATGACACATCTGATGATCTATGGTGCGACCGGATATACTGGGCGCATGGCGGCGGCTCACGCCAAAACACTGGGCCTCCCGATACTCGTTGCGGGACGCGATGAAACCCCTCTGCGCACTCTGGCGGAAGAGCTTGGGGTCGATGCCCGCGTCTTTGCACTCGACGAGACGGCGGATATCGACGCCGGTCTGACGGATGTGGCGGTGCTGCTCAATTGCGCGGGCCCTTTCCTGCACACGGCTGACCCCCTGATGCGGGGGGCGCTGCGCAACGGCGTCCACTACCTCGACATCGCGGCGGAACTGGACAGCTACCGGCTGGCCGAGACGCTGGAGGACGCGGCACAGGCGGCTGGCGTGATGCTCTTGCCCGGCAGCGGCGGCAGTGTCGCAATGCTTGGCTCGCTGGCCGGGTTTGCGGCCAGTCACGTGGCCGAGCCGCGCAAAATCAGCGTCGCGTTGCACGTCACTGGTGCCATGTCGCGCGGGTCGGCAATCAGCGCGTCGCAAAACCTGACAACCCGAACCATGGCGCGGGTGGATGGCGTTCTTGTAGACCGCGACCCATCGAAGTTGATGGATTTCGACTTCGGCATGGGGGTGGTGCCCTGCTTCCCGGTGACGCTTCCCGATCTCATCACCCTCTGGCGCAGCACCGGAGCACCGAACGTGGAGACCTTTGTTCATGTGTCGGGCACCGCCTTCCCCGAAGGCGATCTGTCCGACATGCCCGACGGCCCGACGAGTGAGGAGCGCAACGCCAGCCGCTATCAGGCGTCTGTTTGCGTGACCGGCGCCGATGGCCTCAGCGTCCGCGCGGTTCTGGACACCGTCAACGGCTACAGCTTCACGCCCCTCGCGGCGGCGGAAGCGGCGCGCCGTGTCATGCGCGGTGAAGCTCGCCCCGGTTTCCAGACACCCGCCGGCCTGTTCGGGCCGGGATTTGCCGAAACCATCGCGGACACGCGGATCACCTTGCTGGACTCAATGCCAGCCCATGCGGAGACCTGAGACCATGACGCACCAAGATCGCACATCCGACATCATTGCGGTGACTGATGCCCTCTACCGTTTCGCCGCCGGGATCGACCTGCGAGACAGGGACCTTCTGGCCTCTGCCTTTGCCGAAGGAGCCGTGTCGGACTTTCGGCCCGCCGGCAAAAAAGCGGGGTTCGACTATCTCGTGCTCAAAGGCAGGGACACCATCGTCGCGGCCTTGCTGGGTTCACTCGCCCCCCTCGACACGTCGCATTCTGTCAGCAATCCTCGCGTGATCCTGAATGGTGACCTTGCCAGTCTGGATGCGCTGGTAGAAGCGCAACACGTGCCGCGCGCGGATCACACGCGCCACTACCTGATGAAGAACAGGTATGACGTCGAATTGGTGCGGCGAGGAGATGCATGGGTCATCCAGCATGTGACCATCGATAATATCTGGCGAACCGGCGATCCTTCTGTTCTTGCCGGAATATGACGCGAGACTAAACGTCGCCCCCTGGGCTTTGCGACCACTTGCGCAAGGCGCAGGGTGCATATCGCCTGATTGAGCGTCGACTTTTCCCAAGGTTGTCGAAATGTTTCGCGTCGTCGCAGCCCGAGATAGGAGGGGCTGGGAGCAGTCGTTATCATTGGCCGTGCGGCTGACAGCTTCGTCCCGTTCTGCCGCTCGCCCGTCTCCACGAGTGCGAACGCAGCGAACGACCGGTCTGGTGAAGCTGCAACGCGGCACCTGATGAAGAGACGAAGGCCCGGAAAGGGCCGGTCTCGAACGGGAAACAATTCGAAAAACGGTTCGGTGGTGCAATCAATGCTGATGGTTTCTTCCACGCAAGAATGCAAGTAAGCGTTTGGGTCTGTTGTAAACGTCTATTTCGCAGAGAACCGAATGTTCATTTTTCCATATTACAAACGCCTCTTTCTCAAGTTTGGCACCTGCAACGGGACCACCAACGAGTTGGGCGACATCGGGCCCGCAGATTTCCTTGGTAGTCGGGATGACACGGATAAGGAAAGCGTCAGGCTTTACCGAGCCCTTGCACGGACGCTTCGCGCGGATGGGTTGAAAGGACTTCAGCAAGAAACACGTCTCAGCCGAGAAATCCAACGGTATCACGAAAGCAAGTCTTCAGATTCTGAAGCCTACAGGGAAATAAAGGCGCTTCAAATGTCGTCATTGTCGGATTTCCCGATTACCAACGATGTCTCGATTTTGCTTTCGCCGCCTGTGATGCAATCTAGTCCGAGGAAGCGCGTTTCCATCTTGGAAATGATTGAGCGGGCGGAGAAGCTCGCAGTGGGTTCACGAAGCGGAAAAGCTACGCCTAAGGACTTCCTGTATTATCCGTGGGTGGGAGCTGGTAAACCTCTCATTCCCGTGCCCAACGAGACGGAAATTGAGTGTGTTGAGCGTTTGGTCACCAGTGATGTCATGTTCTTTCTGTGGGTGATGGCACTCATTTCAAGTGTCGGTATTTGGTCAAGAATCGACATTGAGAACCTTGTCCCCGCACGGGCTGACCAGCTTGGAGGCGCATGGGTGTCTTGGCTACAAGTCTTCACTCTGCAACCAAAAACGGTACCTAAGAGAGGGCCAAAGCCCGTGTATCAAAACGTTGCGACGCTTCTGGTTAGCGGAGACCCAGATGGTGGGCCGATGCAAACAGTTGCGGACGAGTTAAGTGCCTTGGATCGCAGTAAGAAAAGGCTCACCGCGCGCGTATTGGATCGGCATCGCACTCTCTTGGCAGCCGCATTTGCCGCGAATTTTGATGCGGAGGAAGAGCATCCCAATCGCGCGGAAGAGTTGGCGGCGGTCGCATGGTGCGTTGGATCAGTTCTGGGGTTCCTGCAGTTTTCCAAGGAGGTAGGTCTGTCTGAGCTGTGTGATAAATATCCTTCGGCGGATTTGGATAGTGCCTTTGATGATGGGTTGGCGTTTTGGCCTCATTTGGTGCGTCACGCGCGCGCATAAAACGCCCCCCACAGGTTTGCGTGAGGGGCGCAGTGTTCGTCTACTTCCCCTTGCCTCCCCCGTTAGAACGTCCGCCGCCACTTGGGTTGCCTGTTGTGGACGGCCAGCCTCCGCCGTTTCCTTGTCCTTTGCCCATTTCAACGTCCTTTCCATATCTGATTGGTCTAGGTGCCTCCAATCTACAGTAAACGCGCCGGAAACATTCAGATGGGTCGGGACAAAGCGACTTTGAGGTTCAAGACCACTTGAGCAGTGTTTCCGCTTGGCTCGAGACAGTATTGATAGCCACAGGGTGTCCGTTGTCAGAGTTTTTGGGAGCAATGGCGGCCTAAACCAAGAGAGCCTTTGGCTCATCTTGTAGGTTTGATTGTGCAACGAATGGTCGTGTGTGGATAGCTCCTGCATAGCAAGACATTTTTTGAGGTGAGTTTGCACTGGTCAGAAGCAGACGTGTGTCCGGCCTGTTCGCGCGGCACTCGTAGTCGCTGGCCCTGATGGTTTCCGCGACCAAGTCCCAAACGGCTTATCGAACAACACTGTGTCCTGGACATTCGACGGGTTGTCTTGGTTGGCGGGCTGACTGTGCGCCATCATTTCAATGGTCTTGCTGTCTCGGGTGTTCCTTTTCCTTCCCTTAGGCTGCGTGGGGCCGATAGTATTCGTTCCTGGTCAGCACTGCCCAGACTATTCGTGCGGTCTTGTTCGCCATTGCGACGGTCGCCAGTCGAGCAGGCTTTCGTTCCAGTAGGCCTATAGCCCATGATCGACACGATCAGGGTTCACTTTCTTTTGCCGCAATCGCGCTGTCATGCCGGTCACCAGAAGACGTCGGATGTAACGGTCGCCCATTTTCGTGATCCGCCTAAGCGTTCCTTTCCGCCACTGGATAAGTTTAGCGGCGTGAGGCCTATCCAAGCAGCAAACTGTCGGCCATTCTTGAATTGCTTTGCGTCGCCGACAGTGGCGACAATGGCCGAAGCGGTCACTGGGCCAACGCCGGGAATCGTGCGTAGCAACATCACGCGTTTGTCCAGTTTCGAATGCAGCCGCATGCGCATCTCGTACCAGCGGAAGCGCAAGTGCATCGCAACAAGTTGGTGGCTAAGTTGACTCAAGACATCTATTGCGAACTCTGGAAGAGCTGGTTTTTCGCCCTCCAAAACACCCTTTGCATATTTGACCGCGGTCCCAGTCCCTTGTGGAATGATGACGCCAAATTCGGCAAGCAAACTGCGAAGCATGTTGCTCAATTGCGTTCGCTGCCTGACGATCAAATCGCGCGCGCGATGCAGGAAGAGCACGGCTTGTTGTTCCCCGGACTTGGGAGCAACAAACCGCATCGTCGGACGCGTCACTGCTTCGCAGATGGCTTCAGCATCATTGGCGTCGGACTTGCCGCGTTTGACGTAGGGTTTTACATAATTGGCTGGGATCAGGCGAACATCATGCCCAAGTTTGCTGAGTTCCCGCGCCCAGTAATGACTGGATCCACACGCCTCCATGCCGATCAGGCAGGGTTCCAGATTGGTGAAGAACTGCATGAGTTGTGCTCGGCGGATTGCGCGATTGAAGACAACCTGCCCATCCTTGGTAATTCCGTGGACCTGGAAAACATGTTTGGCCAGATCGATGCCCACTGTTGCAACTTGCATTGGGTAGCCCCGGTTCGCGTGCACCGACGCAGCCGGGGCATTTTTATGCGCGACATTCTACGTCGGGAAGGTGCCAAGTTCGTTGGATAGTTTGGCCTTGTTCGTCTATACTTAGTGCTAGACGACGGTAGGAGAACAACATGCGCCTAATCGACCCGCGCAACGGCAAGCAATTGACCATCGACTTAGACTTGTCGCAGCGATGCGCGAAAGAGTTTTCGGATTTGGCGAAGCACGAATGCAAACATGAACGGAAAGAACTTCGGCGCGGCACGAACAAGGGCGGGCACCCCGTCATAAGAATGCAGTGCTTGGATTGCGGGCTTCGTGTGGGCAATGCCTTGAAAGCGCCACCGAACGCGGAAGAACTGCCCGGCTTTGATGATGCGATGCACGACGCATACTTGGCTACTCGGAAAGCTGCCAAGGAAAAGATTGACCTGAAATACGTCGAAATCCAGCTACGGCGATGGAAGGCGAAGGAACGGGGCGACAGCTACTACCAGCAAGCCCACAACGCCTATCTTGCTTCGCCGGAATGGCGCGACCGTCGGCAACGCGTCATGGACCGGGCGCAAGGGCAGTGCGAGGGGTGCAGGTTGGCGCAAGCGACTGAAGTGCACCACCTAAGCTACGACCATTGGGGCCATGAATTCCTGTTTGAACTTGTCGCCCCGTGCGGCGACTGTCACGACCGCATTCATGCCAAGGGCGACCACGAAGCTATGGTGGCCGGTTGCAGCGGTTGCCTTCACGCCAGCCGGGGCCATTATTGCCGCCTCTACGACGTTCCCATGGTCACGGCGCTAGAAGCCGACGAACTGTGCACCTTTGAGCGTGACGGCTTTGAACCTGCCCGATAGTTGTTCACGACTTCGTGAGCGTTCGACGGGCTGGAAGGGCGCGAACAACCACCTCAAAAGCAAGAGTAGGTTGTTAGTAGAATTTATGTCGTGCCAATTTACCCAACGAAATCAAGGGTGAATTGGCTCCGGCGGTAGGGATCGAACCTACGACCAATTGATTAACAGTCAACTGCTCTACCGCTGAGCTACGCCGGAACATGTGGCGCTGTATAGCTATGTGGTTTGGGCCGTGCAAGGGGGTTTTATGACAAAACTTGGATTTTTGTGCCGCTTTCTTTTAACGCACTGAAAAGGTCGCGGATTCAGCCAGTTTTGGCGTGGCTGAAACCCGATTTTTTTGGCTTAGATCAATGAGATGAGCCAATGTGTTGCGGGCAGCCATGGGCAGGTGAGAGGCTGGCAGATCGGTGTAAACTGCGCGGGTGAGGGTGAGGAGATCCATTGGTTTCTCGCCTAAGGCGCGCAGAATTTGCGCCTCACGTGCGGCCCGGTGATTCAACAGGAACCTGATCCGTTCCCTTGGGGTTTGGACCGGCGCGCCGTGACCGGGATAGAGCCGGGCCGGGGCATGGTTTACCACCAAGGCACAGCTGTCACGAAACGCCGCCGCATCGCCATCGGGCGGGGAAATCAGCGACGAAGACCAGCCCATGATCAAATCGCCGGAAAACACCGTATCGTGAAAGCCAAAACACAGGTGATTGCCCATATGTCCGGGGGTGTGCAGCGCTTTGATCGCGCCCGCCGGGGTGTCCAGCATGGTGTCATGGGGGACGGTTTCGTCGGGAACAAAGCCGTGGTCCAAGCCTTCGCCCCCGGCCAAAAGCCCATCTTGAGCCAGCGCGTCCATATGTGGGGCGCGGCCGGTTTGGGCATCGCCAAAGGCAAAAATCGGCGCGCCGGTTTCCTGCGCCAAAGCGCGCGCGCCGGCGCTGTGATCGACATGTGCGTGGGTGACGAGGATATGGGTGAGGCGGGTGCCTTGGGGCAGGGCGTTTAAAATTGCCGCGCGGTGGCTGGCGTCATCCGGGCCGGGGTCGATCAAAACGCGGGCTTTTCCGGTGCCCAGCACATAGGTATTTGTGCCCCAATAGGTCATCGGCGAGGGGTTCGGTGCCAAAATGCGGATCACGGCATCGTCAAGCTGGGTCAGGGTGTCTGGGCGCGGGTCCACTCGATTTCTCTTTCCATTGATGCGGCAGCAAGGCTACCAATAGCGCATGTTTTTTACTTGGCTCAAAAAATATATGCCACGTGGGCTGTATGGGCGCGCGGCCTTGATCCTTTTGGTGCCCGTGGTGGTGATCCAACTTGTGGTCATGGTTACCTTTTCGCAACGCTATTTTGAAGACATCACCCGCCAATTGATGCGCGGGGTGGTGGCCGAACTGAATCTCTATGTGGCGGCGGTGGAGGGTATCCCCGAGGGTCAAATCGCCCCAGCTCTGGCCGAACTTGACGCGCGGTTGGAATTTGCCTCTGGCTTTGGCACTCTTGATCCGGTCGCCGATGCGCGGCCTTGGTATGACATCTCATCGCGGGTCATTGCGGCGGTTTTGCGCACGGGAATTGAGGGGGTAGAGGGGGTGGATGTGTTGACGCAGCCCACGGTGGTGCATCTGTCGATCCTGACCGATGCGGGCCGTTTGGATGTGCGTTTGCCGCGTCGTCGCGCGTCGGCCTCCAATCCGCATCAATTGATGGTCTGGACGCTGTTCACCGGCGTGGTGATGACATTGATCGCGGCGGTGTTCCTGCGCAATCAATTGCGGCCGATCCGACAATTGGCGCGCGCTGCCGAAAGTTTTGGTCGCGGTGAAATCCGGCCTTATCGGTTGGCGGGCGCGGTCGAAGTCCGCTCGGCCGGGGCGGCGTTTTTGAACATGCGGGCGCGTATTGAGCGCCAGATCGAACAGCGCACATTGATGTTGTCCGGTGTGTCGCATGACCTGCGCACGCCTTTGACGCGCATCCGTCTGGGGCTTGCCATGCTCGATGTGCCACCCGAGGACGCCAAAGACATCACCGACATGCAATCCGATCTGGATGAGATGGAGCGGTTGATTGATGCCTTTTTGGCCTTTGCCCGCTCTGACACATTGGAAGAGCCAGTGCGGCTTGATCTCTGTGCGCTGGTTGTGGCGGCCAAAGCCAAGGCCGAACGTGCCGGGGGGCAGGTCAGCCTTGGTGAGATGCCGGATCATGAGGTCTGGCTTACGGCCCGGCCCGAGGCTCTGGCCCGCGCGCTAGACAATCTGGTCTCAAATGCTCTGCGCTATGGCAACCGAACCCAACTGAGCCTGCGCCTGTTTGAGCGTGCCGTGGTCCTGTCGGTTGAAGACGACGGGCCGGGGATTGAGGCCTCTGCCCGCGAACGCGCCTTGCAACCCTTTGTGCGCCTGGACGCCGCGCGCAATCAAAACCGCGGCTCGGGCGTCGGGCTTGGCCTTGCCATCGCGCTTGATGTGGCGCGCCGTCATGGTGGCACACTCCGGCTTGGGGTCAGCGAGACGCTTGGTGGGCTCAAGGCCGATTTGGTTTTGGCACGCTGATCTGGCGCATCACAACACCAACCCCGCGCCAAAGGCGGGAGAGGGCGTTAAAAATGCCCGTTCTTCCATCAGCTCATTGATTTGAAAGAGGTTTGGTAGGCCCGGCAGGACTTGAACCCGCAACCAAAGCGTTATGAGCGCTCTGCTCTAACCAATTGAGCTACAGGCCCCTACCAATGCTGTGACTATTGCGGACGCGCGCCGGGGTCAAGAGTGGCTGTGATTGCGCGTGCTTTTGCAAGCTCACGCTTTTCTTTATCCCCCATCTGCGTTAAAGCGCGGAGCAAATGATGCCAGTTTGGGGACCAGAGATCATGAGCGACGGCAAAAACGGCCTGACATATGCGGATGCAGGTGTGGATATTGATGCGGGCAATGCGCTTGTGGAGCGGATCAAACCGGCGGCGAAAAAGACCGCGCGTCCGGGGGTGATGTCCGGGTTGGGCGGTTTTGGGGCGTTGTTTGATCTCAAGGCGGCGGGCTACACCGATCCGATTCTGGTTGCGGCCACCGATGGCGTTGGCACCAAATTGCGCATCGCGATCGACACCGATCACGTCTCGACCGTGGGCATCGATTTGGTCGCCATGTGCGTCAATGATCTGGTCTGTCAGGGCGCGGAACCTTTGTTTTTCTTGGATTATTTTGCGACGGGCAAACTCAAACTCGACAATGCCACTGCGGTGATCGAAGGCATCGCCAAGGGCTGCGAACTCTCTGGTTGCGCGCTCATTGGCGGCGAAACCGCCGAGATGCCGGGCATGTATGAGGACGGCGATTTCGACCTTGCGGGCTTTGCCGTGGGCGCGATGGAGCGTGGCTCTGACCTGCCGGCAGGCGTTCAGGCGGGGGATGTTTTGCTGGGTCTTGCCTCCAATGGCGTGCATTCCAATGGCTATTCCTTGGTGCGCAAAACCGTTGAAGTCGCGGGCTTTCGTTGGTCCGATATTGCGCCGTTCTCGGATGACACTTTGGGCAATGAGCTGCTTAAACCGACGCGGCTTTACGTCAAGCCGGTGCTCAAAGCGATCCGCGCGGGCGGTGTTCATGCGCTGGCCCATATCACCGGTGGCGGCTTGACCGAAAACCTGCCACGCGTGTTGCCCGAAGGCTACGGTGCCGACATCAACCTCAACGCTTGGACCTTGAGCCCGGTGTTTGCTTGGCTGACCGAAACTGCGGGCCTGTCGCAGCATGAATTGCTCAAAACCTTCAACGCTGGAATCGGCATGGTCGCCGTGGTGTCCGCCGATCAAGCGGATGCCCTGAGCGCATTGTTGGAAGGCGAGGGCGAAACAGTCTACCGTATCGGCGAGATTACCCTTGGCGCGGGCGTGACCTATGAGGGCGAGCTTAAGTGAGCGTGACGCATAAAAAGGTCGCCATTCTGATCTCGGGGGGCGGCTCAAATATGGTGTCGCTGGCAAAATCCATGGTCGGTGATCATCCGGCCCGGCCTTGTTTGGTGCTGTCCAATGTGCCGGGCGCGGGCGGGCTGAACAAGGCCGCTGACATGGGCATTGCCACGGCTGTTGTCGATCACAAAGACTTCAAGGGTGACCGAGAAGCCTTTGAAGAGGCTTTAATTTCTGCGATTGACGCCTATGCGCCCGATGTGATCGCACTGGCCGGGTTCATGCGCATTCTGACGCCGCGATTCATCACGCATTATGCGGGCCGGATGCTCAACATCCATCCCTCACTTTTGCCGAAATACAAAGGCCTTCACACCCATCAACGCGCCATTGAGGCCGGGGATGCCGAGGCCGGATGTTCGGTCCACGAGGTCACCGCCGAGTTGGATGGCGGGCCGATTTTGGGGCAGGCGCGGGTGCCAATTTTGCCCGATGACACCGCAGACACCCTTGCGGCCCGTGTGCTGCCACGCGAACATGCGCTTTATCCTGCCGTCCTCAGACGCTTTGTCGTGGGGGACATCACCCGTGTCGATCTGTAACTGCTGTTCCCCGCGTTTTGGGCAAAGCACTTTCATTTCGACCGCAAACCCCGTATCACGGTTCAATCGGCGGGATGACCCCGCGCCGCTCAAAAAAGAAGTCTAGATGATCACACTCACAACGACCGAGGGCCTTCAGGCCTTCTGCGACCGCGCCAAAAAGCAACCCTATGTCACGGTCGACACCGAATTCCTGCGCGAGCGGACCTATTATTCCAAACTTTGCCTCGTTCAACTCGCCATTCCGGGCGATGCGAAAGAGGATGCGGTTTTATTGGACCCGTTGGTCAAGGGCCTCGATCTTGCACCGCTTTATGAGCTGTTTCGCGACACCAGCATCGTCAAAGTGTTTCATGCGGCGCGTCAGGACCTTGAGATTTTCTTTATCCAAGGCGGCGTGATCCCCGATCCGCTGTTCGACACCCAGGTCGCGGCCATGGTCTGTGGCTTTGGCGAACAGGTCGGATATGAGACCTTGGTGCGCAAAATTGCCAAGGAAAATTTGGACAAGACCTCGCGCTTTACCGATTGGTCGCGCCGTCCTTTGACCACGGCACAGGAAAATTATGCGCTGGCGGATGTGACCCATTTGCGGGTGATTTACGAATTCCTGCGTGATGAAATCAAACGCGAAGGCCGGGAAAAATGGGTGGCCGAGGAGCTGGAAATCCTCACCTCGCCCGCGACCTATGTGGTGCAGCCGGATGAGGCGTGGAAACGCGTCAAGACCCGCACCAGCTCGGGTAAATTCTTGGCCGCCGTCAAGGAACTCGCCGCCTTCCGCGAGATTTATTCGCAAAGCCGCGACATCCCGCGCAACCGCGTTTATAAGGATGACGCTTTGTTGGAATTGGCGTCAACCAAGCCGACCTCGCTGCAAGACCTGTCGCGCTCGCGGCTTTTGCTGCGCGAAGCGCGCAAAGGTGAGATCGCCGACGGTATTTTGCAAGCCATTGAAAAAGCCGCAAAATACACCGCCGCCGAGATGCCCAAACTGGACCTGAGCAATGATAAGTTACAGGTCAATCCGGCTTTGGCCGATATGTTGCGGGTGCTGCTCAAGGCGAAATCCGACACCTATAATGTTGCCGCAAAAATGATCGCTTCGGCCTCTGATCTGGATATGATCGCCGCTGGAAAACGCGATTTTCCGGCGCTCAAAGGCTGGCGGGCCGAGGTGTTTGGCGTCGATGCGCTGCGCCTGTGCAAGGGCGAAATCGGCCTTGCCGTCAAAGGTCAGCGCGTGGATGTGATCGAGCTGTAAAGCATTGGGCTGAGGGGCACGCGCGCCTCAGCCCTTTCCTTAGCTCAAAGCCATCACAAAGCGTGGGCCTCGCGGGGCCAGAGGTTCAAATCCACAGGCCAAATAGGCCGCTTGCGCCGGTTTGTTTTCCGCATGGGTGCCGACCGTCAGTTGCACACAGTCCAGATTGCGCGCGGTTTCCCGCGCCGCAATGATCAAGGCGCGGCCAATGCCCATGCCGCGCTGATCCGCGTCGACATAGAGGTGGTGCAAATCCATGGTCCGCAGGCCAAATTGCAACTGAAGCCCGCCGACAAGGGCGGCATAACCCACGATTTTACCGTGACTCTGCGCCACCAAAATCCGCGCCCAGGGCGAGGGGGCGTAGATCAGGTCGATCAGCGCGGCCTCGTCAAGGCTCATGCGGTCGCCGTGTTGGCGGGTCAAGGCGTCGATCATCTGCAAAACGCGCGCGCAATCACCCCATTCCATCGGACGGATGGACAGGGGCACATGCGTCAGATGCGAGGTCTTGGCGGGGCGGGGTTTGGTCATCACTTGGGTCTCCTGATTACGCGCCACAGGACACCAACAAAGTTAAAGCCGCCCTATGGCGGCCGTGAAATTTACATGACAAATGGCCGCATCCTATGTGGAGCGGCGATAATACGCGGTCATGGCGAACAGATGTGTCATGGGGGGGAGAGTGCGAGAGGCGGCGCGGCCTGTCAATCTGAAAACGTGGCATAGGGACTCGGGGGCCAAAAGAGGGGCGCTGTGAAAAGAGCGCCTCAATGCGTCGAAATGGATCGAACATCAAGGCCAATCGCATGAAAACCCCACCTCAGATCATTCACTGAGGTGGGGTCGGTCAATTTTGGGATGCGGATTTCGGCCGATGCTGTGTGGAAACGCCTATTCATGATAGACTCGGGCATGGCTGATGGAGGGCGCAATGTCGGGTTTCATCGACGGGGGGGATCGGTCGCAGGCAGCATTTTTCCGGAGCGTCTCGAAGACGGGATCGGCGAAGATCATCTGCTGCGCGTTGTCGCTCTGTTCGTCGATGAGCTTCGCCCACCCGGAGCTTGGCTTCGCCCACCCGGAGCTTGGCTTCGCCCACCCGGAGCTTGGCTTCGCCGGCACCGCCACTGCACGCACAGGCCGCCGCGCGGACAGGCCGCCGCACGGACAGGCCGCCGCGCGCGCCAACCGTTGCCAAGAGGTCGGGCGGCGGAGTGTCCACACAGAGGCCTCCGGCCCTGACCTGCCGTTGGCCAATTGACCTGACGCTGCGGCACAGCTTTCGCATTGCTGTCTTTCGTGCGCCGCGCAGCAATTTCACTGGCTGGAGTGCCGCAGTGTGGAACAAAGCGGAAATCGATGATTGTGTGAATATGTCCGAAATTGCGATTTCGAACGTTCTGGATCGCGTATTCGGGCTCTTTGCCCGGCGCCATCCGTCATGTGCAAGGCGTTGCAGCCACATGCGCAACTCAACCAACCATGCACAAAAGGACACCAGACATGTCGCGCGAAACTTTCACTCTTCTTATGACCGCCCCGGTCGCGCTGCTCCTCACTTCGCTCGGAGCCAGCGCCCAAGAGGCAGATCAGCAAACCAACTGGCCCATGAGCGCTGCCGTTCAGACGGTGGCAGGACAAGAAATACCTGCCGGGGCCTATGGGGTTGCCTACATTGATGCCCCGCGCGTGGCGACGCTGCTACAGCTGAGGGGGGTCACGGGACGCGGCACCGTGATCGTGAAGAGCGATGACAGCCACGATTGCCTGACCATCCCGATCCGTTTCGTCGCAGGCGATTTCGGAGGCGAAGGCATCTCTACCAGTGAAACCCATCCAATTCGTCTGATCCTGCGATCCCGGCGGGTCGCCGGAGCTCTGGCGGCTGGCGATGATGTGGTCAGCGATATGTATCGCGTTAGCGCCCAGATGGACGACCCCGAGGCAGACATCATTATTGAGAGTGGATTGAGTGAAAGTCATGGTTTCGTTCTCAATCCGGGACGCTCCGTCGTGGCCGACATATTTGGTGCCGCGACAAGCCGGACCGCGTGCTCTGAGCTTCAGGCTCAGGGCTCATGACCAGAAGATGACGGTTTCGGCGATGCATATGGGCTTATGAAAGTGTGTGTGCATCTGTCATAGCTGATCGCGATGCGTCGCCAGTCCTTGTGGCGGTCGGACATGCGCGCGATCTGGTTGCGCGGCTGGTGCAATTTCGTGCCAGTTTTCGACTGGTATGTCGCGGCTTGCCTCGGAGTGGAGATTTCGATGCCGCGACGGGTCACCTGCCAGCGATTGCAGCACTCACGCCTCTGACTCCGATTGTGATTTTGCGCACTGTCGGGCTCAATGCGTTGCTTGGGTTGGCATTCGGCTGGCTGTTCTGGCGGCGTGGCCTCGAACACGCGATGGTTGCCCATATTGCCCGCATCTTGCATTTTGGCCTGTTGCCGTCGCGTTTTAGGCTTACTGCGCTCCGCGCCATCATGGCGCTTTATCTGTGTCCGTCAGTTGGTGGCATTATCAGTGCGAAATTGTGACGGAGTTTGCCCGGTCACCCGGCGAAATTCGGTGTTGAAGCTTGATTTGCTGACAAAGCCCGCTTCAAACATCACTTCCGTGATGGACAAGTCGGTCTTGCGCAGGGTCTCTTGGGCGTGGCGAATGCGAAAGCCGTTGATATAGCGGGAGAAGTTTTCGCTTGTCGTTCTATTTATCGCGTTGGAGACATCCCGCACAGGGACGGATAACCGCCGAGCGACCCGCGCAAGCGTGAGGTTGCTGTCCGTGTAGAGGTGCGCGTCATTCATGAGCGCATCAAGTGCCGCCCGTGTCGCGTGATCGTTGTCGGTCGGCCCTTCGACTTTTGTTGCACCGCCCTTTGTGACCTGAAGCAGCATCGGTGCGCCGATGAGAGCGACAACAAAGACGAAGGCCGTGAACACACCCGACACCCCGGTCAGAAATGTCAGGATATAGGCATCGCCCGCGAACAGGCTGGCGGCGACAATCGAAAGATCCGTCGCCACCATCATGCCAAGCAGGACAATGGTGGCTTTGATCGCGGAGCGCAGGATTATCAAGGCATGCGGCGCGACATGGACGAAGTCATCTGCTTGGCGGCGCAGAAGGCGGGCCATCAAAACGAGGTAGATGCTGTTGATCCCAAGGACAAACATATCTGCCGAGATCGGGAGGTTTGCCAGTATTGCCAATTGCGCGACAACGACCGGCGCGCCTCGCAAAAGGAGCGTCTTGCGCCAGTTCGACCCCAGGTCCGGGGTCAGAGCCGAGAAACCGAGATAAGCCGAAGGTGCGACCATCACGGCCACCAACGGCTGAAGCCGAGCAGCCAAGGGCGCGTCGAATGAAAGTCGGAGCCCAAGCAACACGCCGATGCTCGCCAAGGTCAGAAGAAAAATGCATAGAAATAGGCGCGCTTGAAAGGGCATGCGGGTGTCCTGCGCCAATGCAAAAGCTGCGATTGTCGTCAGAACACTTACGAGCCACACGAGGGGCAGAGTGATCATTGGTCTTCCTTCTGGCCAAACAATAACCTGATCGTTGCTATACCGCAGTTTTTTTGACTCATCACGTCGGGTCAACAACAGTTCAGGTCTCCTTGCGGCGAGCACCGTTGATGGGAGGCGCTGATAATCAACGCCTCCCGGTCATTTTACGAAGCGGGCATTGCCATCTTGAAGGTTTCGTCGCCGCTGGCGTCAAAAACGCCTTCGCCGATTATAACAAAGCCATATCGCTGGTAGAACGGCAGACCGATTTTGTTGTCTTTGAAAACCTCGACGGTCAGCGGTCCTTTGAGGGCAACGATATGGTCTACCATTTGACGCCCCCTGCCTTTGCCTTGTTCAGAGGGGGCGAGGAACAAGCCTCCAATTTCCGTGCCGATCATCGCAATGAAACCGACCGGCGCGCCCTCGCTTTCCAAGACCCAGTTTTCGGCGTTTGGCAGATAGATATTTCGCATATCTTTGCGCACCTGATCTCTGACTTCATCCGACAGGAAAGGGTGCGCGAGTGGTTCTGCCATATCCCAGATTGCGATCAAGGCATCGGTATCGTCCGCTTTATATCTACGTATCATTGTCTTATTTCCTGTTTTTCTGCTGGATCGCGTTGATCATTTTATGAAGAGATTTGTCGGCAGTTTTACGTTCGGCCAAAGTGGACGCGTTAAAGCGTTCTTCCGCGACCAGTTTGTTCCATCGCGCACGTCGGTCAGGATCAATCTCGCCGCGCGCCAATGCACCTTGGATGGCGCAACCGGGTTCTGTGCCATGTCTGCAATCGTTGAAACGACATTGGCGCGCCAAGGCAACGATGTCAGCAAACACATCTGCAATACCGGTCTCTACATCGGTGAGTTGAAGCTCTCGCATGCCGGGCGTGTCCAGCACCGCGCAGCCCTCGGCTGTAAAGTGCAATTGTCGCCGCGTCGTCGTGTGGCGGCCCTTGCTGTCATCTTCGCGAATGGCAGCCGTATCGGCCATACCATCGCGAAAGAGAGCATTGACCAGTGTCGATTTGCCGACACCAGACGACCCCAGAAAGGCAATCGTTTGGCCCGGCTTGCGCCATGGAGCCAACTTGGCGATTGGTTCGTCACTCAAGGCATTGAGCACCTCGACCAAAACACGGTTTGAAATCGCGCTTGCCGCTTTAACGTAGGCGTCCGGGTCGTCGCAAAGGTCTGCCTTGGTCAGCAAGATCACAGGCGTTACCTGCGCCTCGAACGCCAAGGCGACATAGCGTTCGAGCCGCGCGATGTTGAAGTCCTTGTTGCAGGACGAGACGATAAAGACCGTATCCACATTGGCAGCAATCAGTTGCCGTTTGCGGTCTGAGCCCGGCGCACGACGCTCAAAAACACTCTTGCGTTCCAACACCTTACTATTGGACGGCCTTTGCGGATTATAGATCAACCAGTCACCGACTGTCGCATTTGGCACCGGCGGGATGAGGGTATCAAGATTTTCACCCAGCACCCGCAGGCCGGTTCTGTGGACTTCAACCACGCGAACCGGTGGTGCATCAGCAGCCGCGTCAAGATCGGTTTGTTGGCTGAAGAAAGGGTTCCAGCCAAGTCTTTCCATAGGAGAAGGCTCGCGTTCAGGGATCTTGCTCGAACCCGAAGGCGGCAAGAAATCGGAATAGTCCCGTATCATTTTTGGGATCTTTCATGTTCGAAGGACGGGCCAAGCCCGTGCCATAAATTTAGAATGACCAGATTGCACAAAGCTATTCGCCCGCAGAAGTCACGCGGCGGCGTTGGATTTGGTTAGCTGTGCTTCGGGAGGGCGCTTTGCCTCCCCGCATTATCGGGTCATAAAATCTCCATGAACATGCGGCTTGCGTAAGGGATTACGGTGATTTTTGCAAGACTTTCAGCCGTTCGGATTGGGATAGGCCAACAATTGTCCGCGATGCAGCATCAAGCACCAAGGACATGAATCTGTCCTGCAGCGGTGCCGAGAAAACCCAACTTTGAGGATCGCCTGAATGGCAGAGTCACCTGATCTCTCCATGAGATTTCGACTTGCGGAGGATGCCCGCAAACCGCCCGTTTCGGTGAAAAACTCCGCATAGGGTAAATGGCCTTGAAAACTCGGAACCTGTTCTCACCACGAGAGTCTCGGGCGCATGCAAAAGCGTCTGGAAAACTTGAGCTTACAAATATGGATCTTGCGGATAGTTTTCGTCGCTGGACCGGTGCAGCGGATGGCGCGAATGTATTTTTGACGGAGACCCCTCATCGGATCAAAGCGCATACACTTTATCCATCACAGGCTGATTTTTCGTAAGAAATTTCGAATTTCCACAGGTGCCGTGCTGCCCCCCCCTCAGGGCGGAACAAAGATCAGAGCACGGGCATCATCTGAGAAAATTTTCCACCCCAAAACAACAACGGCTTGGCCGCGCTGTCCTGTTCGAAATGGGTCACTTTGCCAATCAGGATAACGTGATCACCGGCCTCGATTTCCTGAACAACATCGGTCAGGAAAAAGGCCGCAACACCTGACAGGACGGGCAACCCGTTGCACGGGCTGAACACCTTTGCCATATCGGGATTGTGACGTCCGGCGAAATGCAGCGCGACCCCCTCCATCTCATTGGACAGGATGTTGATCGCGTAGCGGCGAGAGGCGCGCACTTTCTCAAGCATTTTGGCGTTTTTATCGAGAGAGATCGACACAAGCGGCGGGTCCAATGACACGGACATAAAGGCGTTTGCCGTCATGCCGTGATCACCCTCAGGCGTCGTTGTGCTGATGACCGTCACGCCGGTGGCAAAACTGCCGCAGGCGTTGCGCAGCGCGCGGGGGTCGATTGTAAGGGCTGTCTTAGACATGGGTTTCTTCTTTAAATCTTGTGTCATCCGCCATCAGCCGACCGGCGAGCAAGGCGTCAAATCCAAGCGCGCCCTGCAGGTCTTTGGCCTGAGCCAGGTGACCGTCTGCGCGCAATCCCCGGATGCGGGTTGAGGAGACGACTTGGCCGCCGTCGCATAAAACCGGGTCCGCCAAAGCGACGTTGAAATGCTGTCCCAACAGGGTCACATCCCCCGCTTGTCGACAGCCAAATCGGAAATCGTCCCCAACATGAACCGTCAGAGGTGACAGGCGCGACAGATCAGTGATGAAGTCTTCTGGCGAACGGGTGCAGTAGGTTTTGTTGAAGCAGGCCACAACGATATAGTCCGGGCCAAGCCGGGCCAGTCTGGCGATTTTATCCGTCAAAGTGGAGAGCGGCGCAGCGCGGCCAAAAAACACTTTCGGCGCGGGATCAAAGGTCCAGACCACGCAGGCCACGCCTGTGCTTCGGGCCTCGGCCACGGCACGTCGGATCAGAGTTTGATGGCCGCGATGCACACCATCAAAGGCCCCGATTGTGACGATGCTGGCGTCGAGCTGTATCTGACGATCCCCGACAATTTGGGTGTGAGATCCACTGAAGTTCAATCCCATTTCATCCTCCCGTTTTGAAGGGTGGCCCAACACAGGCGGGCCACCCGGATTTTTACCCTTGAAAGCCGCCGCCAAGACGGTTGACATCCCATGGGTTGATCATGTCGGGCACGGTCCAACCGCTGAGATCATATTCCGCCATGTATTGTTCGACGAGATTTTGCATCATCTCGAATTCGCCGGTCGCCTGCGCGGTCAGCATGGTTTCGATGCGGATATTTTCGTAATTGCCGGCATAGTTGCTTTCATAAAGCTCATGCCGCCCGCCAAATTCGGACCCCAAAGCGTCCCACAACAGTTTGAGAAGTTTGACCCGGTCAATCGCCACCATCCCGTTGGAGCCGCGCACAAAGCGGTCCAAATAGGGGCGGATTTCCTCTGACTCAAAATCAAGCGAGGAGGACGGCAGATAGATCAAACCAGAGGCCACGTGGCGTTCGATCAGCTCTTTGATCCGTCCATACGCCATGGGCGCAAAGACGCGGTAGGCCAGACCATAGTTGACATTGGGCAGGTTGTACCCCTCCGTGCCCTCCCACGGCACCGGGCTTTTGACCATCGCATCAGACAGGCCCCAAAACAGGTTGCGCCATGCGATAACCTCGCCCACCGCAGTTTGCGGTCCGCGAAAGCCGCCCGCGCCCGTGGCCTCCAACGCTTTGGAAAACAGACCGGACAGAAAGTCGAGTTTGACCGCGAGGCGCGTGACCCCGTGCAGGGTAAAGCGTGGCACAAATCCCGATGCCGGGAAGAATGCGTTGATCTTTTCCACATCGCCGTAAATGAAGACGTTTTCCCACGGCACCAAAACCTTGTCGAACACCAGAATGGAGTCGTTTTCATCCAGCCGAGAGGACAGGGGATAGTCAAACGGTGTGCCCATAACGGCTGCGTTCAACTCGTAGCTGGCGCGCGAGATCAGTTTGACGCCTTCAGCGCCCATCGGTGCGGTGAAGATCAGCGCGAATTTCTTTTCTTTGATCGGAATGCCATAATGCGCGATGAAATTGTAATGCGTCAGGGCCGAGCCGGTGGCGACCACTTTGGCCCCTGAGACGATCAACCCCGCATCGGTTTCCTTTTCAACCTGCATGAACACATTGCCGGTTTCCTCAATCGGCAAGTGACGGTCGATCGGTGGGTTGACGATGGCGTGGTTCCAGTAATCCAGACGCTCTTGGGTCCGGTTGTACCACAGCTTCGCATTGGGGGCGTATTCGCCGTAAAAGGCACTGTTGGCCCCCAAAGTGCCCAAAAACGACGCCTTGTAATCGGGCGCTCGCCCCATCCAGCCGTTGGCCACACGTTGGGTCCCGGCAATGGCATCCCGGCTTGCGACGAGATCTTCGACGGTTTTTGTGCCTTTGAAAAACGGATGCGTCCATCCTCCCGACCCGGTGTCCGTGGGCCGTCCCAATGTGTCCTTTTCTGCATGCAATTTATCATACCAGCGCGCCACCATGCGCGCCGAATTGCGAAATGCGGGATGTTTCGTGACATCCTTCACACGTTCGCCGTGAATATAAACACACCGATCATCCTGAAGGCTATCAAGGTATTCCGCGCCAGTGTAGGGCGCTGTTTTGCTGGTTGCCTGGTCTTTCATGTCGTCCTCCCTTTCCCACATACGCGTGTCGCGCTTTTGGAAATTTGAGACTGCCATGAGATAATATTTATCGAAAGGTATGTAGAGATACCTCGACTTTTTCCGCCATTACCGGAAAGATTTGATCGGAGGTGCGCCATGAAAACCATTCGAAAAATCGGAACTCTTCTCCGCCAATTCACCCATTCCTCGCCCGAACACAGCCTCTCGGACCTCGCGCGTGCAACGGGCAATTCGACCAGTGGCACCCATGATCTGGTCAGCGGCCTTGTTGATATTGGCATGCTGCAAAAAATTGATCGCGGGCGGTATCGGTTGGGGCCGTTGATCTCGTCGCTGCACCGTGTGCTGGAGGACAATTCGGCGCTTATTCGCGTGTCGCGACCTGTGCTTGATGCGCTTCAGGACGAATATGGCGAGACGGTGCATTTAACGCGCCATGACAAGGATCGCTTGTTGGTGCTCACCGCCGTCGAGGGAAAGCGCAACGTCCGGGTCACGACCTCGGTTTTGAGCCCGGCCACCGCCTTGCACGATGCGCCTCCCGGCTTGCTGCACCTCTCTACTTTTTTGCAACATCAACGCGAGACCTATCTTGAGGCTTTGCCCACGGTGGTGAGGCGGGCGGCCCGCGAAGACCTGACCCGCATCCAGGCTGACGGGTATTGCGCCGGCCCCATTCATCACGAAGACGGCGTGAGTTGCTCGGCGGCGTTGATCCGAAATCATGCCAATTTGCCGGTTGGCGTGATCAGTCAAAGCGTCCCTGCGGAGCGGTTTGACACACAACCTCGCGCGTTTCGAAACATCACATTGGAAGCGGCGCATAAAATCAGCGCGGCATTGGGGCGGACTGGAACAGTCCCATTCATCCGCTCCAATGAGCATTAGAATGCATTGTTTTCCTCAGCCATGCGCAGTTTGAAGTAAATACCGTCAGCCCGGACGTAGACGAATTTTGAGATGGTGCACAGAAGCGGTTATCCTGCCCTTATAGAAGGCGTTGCAAATCGTTCGGTTCTAAGACGGAAAGAGTTTTCTGAGCTGCTGCCGGTTTCGTGGACACGAAGATAAGATCGTGACCAAGGAATCGGAGATCGGACATGGTAAGACGGAAGTTCACGAAGGAGTTCAAGTTTGAGGCTGTGAAGCTGGTGACAGAACGGGACGTGTCAGTGGCGCAAGCTGCCGGGCATGGATATGCGGATTCTGGCGAAGCCGCTCGGCAGTCAGGCCGATGTTCAGGGTATGCTGCGCCGCCGATTGCCGTGGGGACCGATTCAGGTGAATTGGAGGTAGGGGGGGAAGTCGAGGGGGGGAGGGATGATGGCGGTGATTTTGAGCTGTGCAATGGTGCGGTCGCGCGCCTTTTCGAGATGCATCGCAAGCATGCTTGCGGCGGCGGTTATGGAGCCCGAAAGGGAGAGTTCAATCACTTGTCCGAGTTCCAGACTCGATTGCGTGTCCGGCGGGAGACCCAGGGCAAAGAGCGCCGACTGGCAGGCCTCTAATTCGATGCGGTTGCTCGAAGCAAATGCGGAAAGATCCGCGTTCGACGTCGTTAGAATAACCATTTCAAAAAAGCGCTGATCAAGAGAAAACCACTGAGCCGGAGTCAGCGTCGACTGTGTCGAGAATGTGCGGATTTCTTCTGCAAGGGATCGAAGTTTTTCGGTTGGAAGCTTTGCTGATTTGAGTGCTGCCACTTCAAGGATGCTTCGTAGTTCGAATTTGTCCTTTATTTTCTTAGATGTAAGGGGCTCTACGACCCAGCGGGAGGTGCGGCTCTTTTGGACCAAGCCACGCTCCTGAAGGCGTCCAAGAACATCGCGGATGATTGTGCGGGAGACGTTATACTCTTCCGCCATCTGCGCCTCGAAAATGCGGTAACGTCCAAACACAGGACACCGTGTCACGTGATAGGCGACGTCATCGTAAATTCGGAGCCAACTGGGCTTTCCAACGCTTTCGGACAGCGTGCTGTGATCCAGTTCGATTTGGCGAAGGTCGACGCGTTTTGGCGTGAGGTCTCTGCCGGCCACCACAAAACCACGCCCAGAGAACCTTTGGATTGCCCCTTCGGCTTCGATGATTTCAAGCGCTCTTTTGACCGTGGCACGCGACATGTCTAGTCGCTCGGCCAGGGCGCTTTCTTGCAAAACCAGGCCAGGGCAGAGGTGGTCGAGCGCGATGTTGTGGCGAATGAATTCCGCGGCAACCTCGAAAAGAGGTGCCCGCTTGTCGTTATCTTCAGTGGTGGGCGCGGGGTCTTCTGAAATGGCCATTTCTGCCTCGTCTGGTTTCCTTCCCTGACAATAAGAGGTGGGAGGAATTGATAAAAGCAAATTATTTTTGTGCGCAAAAATCAAAAATAACAGAGCGCCATAACTTTAAGCAAATGCGGCTTAAGCCTTTAATAGTACAATAATAATGCATTCCCTTGCGCTCACCTCACTTTAACAAAACGATTTTTAGAATACAAAGATCATTTATTTACTTTACGAAATACAAGAATCGATGTTTGTATCAACAAAATCAAAAATATCGAAACAGGGGAAAATCAGTGCTGACGCTAAGCCGAGTAAGCCGCAGATACGGCGAAACTGTCGCCTTGAGTGGCGTGGATTTTGTCGTCCCGGAAAACACATATATGTCGCTGCTTGGCGCGTCCGGTTCGGGAAAGACGACTCTTTTGCGCCTGATCGCGGGGTACGAAGAACCCGATCAGGGAGAGATTTCCATTGATGGCGAACGGATCGACGGCCAGCCCTCTCATCTGCGCGACATTGGGTTTGTGTTCCAGAACTTCGCTCTTTTTCCACATCTGACCGTGGCCGAAAACGTAGCGTTCGGGTTGCGCTATAGGGCCTCTGCGCCGTTGACCAAAGAGTCCGAAATCAAAGAGCGGACCGAAGACATGATGGCGCTTGTCGGGCTGTCGGGCTTTGGTCACCGGGCGGTCAGTGCGATTTCCGGCGGGCAGCGTCAGCGCGTTGCGCTCGCCCGAACGCTGGTATGCGAACCGCGGATTGTTCTGCTTGACGAACCGCTTGGGGCGCTTGACGCCAACTTGCGAGCACGGATGTGCGACGAGTTGAAAGCAATCCGGGAACGTCTCGGCGTAAGCTTTCTTCATGTGACCGGCTCCGAAACAGAAGCTCTCACCATGGGCGACAAGGTGGCGGTTCTTGCGAATGGACGCATTGTGCAGTCCGACGCACCCGATATGCTTTTCAACCAACCTGGAAATGCCGAGGCTGCGCGGCATCTCAATGCATGGAACATCTTTGAGGCCGGGCTGTGTCGCGGTGATTTCTCTTCGGGCACAATCGCTGTGCGGTTTGACCAGATGGATGTGAGCGCGGAAGGCGCCGCACCGCAAGGGCGTCCCGCTTTGGGCGCGAAATATCTGACTGGAGAATTCAACGGGCCGACCGCGCTGTCCTTTTTTCGCGCGGATGACGGCACGCTTTTGCAGGTCATTGATCACCTGAGCCAACCCCGCTTGCCCGATCTTGTCGAAGGTCAGCGCTACGATATCCACTTTGCCCCGCAAGCCTTGCGCCAATTTCACGGAGCCGCCTGATGTCAGCCCTGTCTACAGACACCCACTCCGCCACCACACATTCCCCCGCCGAATTGCGCGAGAAAAAGGACCGGCGTCGCGCGATCAGCCTTTTGACTCCGGGCCTGTTGTGGATGTTTTTCTTCATGGTCCTGCCGATGGCTATGGTGATCTATGTGTCCTTCTGGACCCAGACGACATTCTCGGTGAATTCGACCCTGACCACCGCAAGTTGGAAACACTTCCTGAGTTCTGCGACCTATCTCAGTGCGATCTGGACCACACTGCGCATCTGGCTCATCGTTTTGATCGCGACCGTTGTGGTCGGCTATCCGGTGGCGCTTTTCATCGGGCTTTTCGTGCGCAACAAGACGCTGCAAACGGCTCTGCTCGTGGCCTGTGTGATCCCGTTCTGGACCTCTTTCCTGATCCGTGTGATCGCATGGCGTCCGATGTTGGGGACCGAAGGGGCGATCAACGTGATCCTAATGAAACTCGGGATCATCTCTGAACCTCTGACTTTTCTTTTGTTCTCCGAGTTTTCCGTGCTTGTCGGCATGACCCAGATTTACTGCGTATTCATGGTTGGGCCGATCACCTTCATGCTGGGGCGGATCGACATCTCCGTGATCGAAGCCGCACGCGATCTCGGAGCCTCCTTCGGAACCATTTTCCGCCGGATCATTCTTCCGCTGTCACTGCCGGGGGTCATTGTCGGTGCGATCTTTGTTTCCGTCATGGTGCTTGGCGAGTTCGCGACCGCGGCATCGCTTTCGGGCCGCAAAGTCAACCTTCTTGGAAATATCATCGTGAGCCAGGTCGGTTCGCTCAAATGGGCCTTCGCTGCCGTCGCAGGTGTCGTGCTCACCATCATCATCACCGCCGTGATCGCGCTCGCTCTGCGTCTCGTCGATCTGCGAAAGGAAATGTGAGCCATGGAATCTCGTATCCTTCGTCCGACCCTCGCCATTTATACGGCATGCTTTCTGCTGTTTCTCTACGGGCCGATGATCGTCCTCGCGATCCTCTCCTTTCAAAGCATCGACGGCGGTCCACAATTTCCGATCCGCGACTGGTCGATCTACTGGTATGAGCATCTTCTGGGGCTGGCCGAGACCTCTCGCGTGTCCCAGCTACCAGTGGGCGAGAGCCTGATCCGTTCTATTGTTCTGGCCTTTATGACCACGGTGGTCGCCACGGTTCTTGGCGTTATGAGCGCCGAAGCCTTTCGCACAAAATTCAAAGGCTCCGGTCCTGCCTTTTACCTCATCATCCTCGGGATGATGGTGCCGGGGGTTCTGGTCGGTCTCGGGATGGCGCTTTTGTCCAATACGCTCGATCTCGGACGGGCATGGTGGGGGACGTCTTTCGTCCTGCACGTTGTCTACACCTATCCCTTTGCTTTCCTTGTCATGCTCGCCATTTTCAATCGGTTCGACCGCACGGTTGAAGAAGCCTCCCTCTCTCTCGGTGTCAGCCCGGCTCAGACGTTCCGCCGCGTGACGTTCCCGATCATTTTTCCGGGGGTGCTCTCCGCCATGCTGTTCTCTTTCACGCTCAGCTATGACGAGTTTGCGCGAACGCTGTTTACGGCTGGCCGCGACCTGACCCTGCCGCTGGCGATCTATGGCACCTTTTCGGTGGAAATCTATCCCAATCTCTTTGCTTTCGGTGTTCTCACGACGCTCTTCAGCTTCACGCTTTTGGTCATCTACGGACTGTTGATGAAGCGGTTTACATCCAAAGCCTCGCGTTACAAAGGCCAGGAGGACGCATGATGATTGCACTTGTTACCGGAGCAGGGTCTGGCATCGGGGCCGCGATCGCCCAACGTCTCGCCGCCGACGGGCATATCGTCGCCGTCAATGACCTTTCGCTTGAGGTCGCCAAAACAACCGTCGCGCAAATCCATGCCGCCGGGGGTGTTGCCGGAGCCTATGCCGCCGATGTCAGCGACGAGGCCGCCGTCACCGAGATGATCGCTTTGATCACCGAAGATTTCGGCGCGCCGGAGATTTTGGTCAACAACGCGGGCTTCGGCCATCAGGCGCCTTTCATCGAGATCACGCCAGAGATGTTCGACAAGATTTTCGCCGTGCATGTCCGTGGCAACTACCTTTGCACCCGGGCCTGCCTGCCCGCGATGCTCGCGAAAGGGCAGGGGCATATCGTCAATATCGCCTCGCAACTCGGCCAGATCGGCGGTGTTGAACTGACCCATTATGCAGGGGCCAAGGCCGCTGTGATTGGGATGACCAAATCTCTCGCCCGTGAGGTGTCCGCCAAGGGCGTGCGCGTCAATGCCGTCGCGCCGGGGCCGATCAATACACCTCTGGTCGAGGCTTTGTCCGAAGATTGGAAAACCGCCAAGCGCGCCGAGTTGCCTTTGGGACGCTTTGGCAGTCCGGCCGAAGTGGGCGGTGTTGTCTCTTTCCTTGTCTCCGA
This sequence comes from Celeribacter baekdonensis, assembly GCF_900102315.1. GTDB lineage: Bacteria > Pseudomonadota > Alphaproteobacteria > Rhodobacterales > Rhodobacteraceae > Celeribacter > Celeribacter baekdonensis. The sequence continues at coordinate 139,134 of NZ_FNBL01000008.1, read as the reverse complement.
CGATGCGGCGCTTTTCGTTGGACAAACGCTCGGGCCGAACTCCGGCGACGTCATGCTCTGACCTCTTCAAACGGATATGAATCAAATGGATAAACGTATTGTTCTCATCACCGGCGCAGGCATCGGCATTGGCCGCGCCACCGCTCTGGCCTTTGCCGCCCAAGGCGATCATGTCGTTGTAACCGATGTGCTCGAAGACAAAGGCAAAGCCGTCGTCGCAGAGATCGAGCATGCCGGTGGCAGTGCAGAGTTCCACCCATTGAATGTGCGTTCTACCGAGGCGGCGGATGCGCTGGTCGGTGATCTCAACAGCCGTTTCGGCGGGATCGACGTGATCGTTGCCAATGCGGGCATCGCCCTGCGGGTCCCGATGTCGGAGATGACCGACGAGACCTGGCATGAGACCCTCGACATCAATCTCTATGGCATGTTGCGGGTGATCCGTCCGGCTTTGCCCGCGATGAAAGAGGGCGCGTCAATCATTTGCCTCTCTTCCATTATGGGCACGAATTACGGTTGGGACGAGCATGTGCATTACTCGACCGCGAAATCCGGTGTGATCGGTATGATCCGCGGTCTGGCGGTGGAATATGCCCAGAAGGGCATACGCGTCAACGGCGTCGCTCCGGGTTACATTCGCACCGCGCAGCTTCTCAATCCGGGGCATAGCCTTGGACCGGATGCTGCCGAGATTGCCTCGCCTTACATCCCGATGAAGCGATTGGGCGAACCCGCTGAAATCGCCAATGTCATCAAGTTTCTTGCGTCTTCTGACGCGTCCTACCTCACCGGTCAGGTCGTGACGGTGGATGGGGGCTTAGCCCCCGGACGCTACTGAAGTCGCCAATGATAAGAGGCGAATAACGCCTCGTTTTCTTTCGATCAACGTCAATACGCCAGCAATAGGGAAAGACACTATGACTTTGAAATCCAACCGCCGTACCTTTCTGAAATACGGTGCCGCTGCGGGGGCTGCCGCCCTTGGTTCCGGTTTGCACCCTTGGTCGCGCATGGCTTATGCCGCGAACCTTTCCGATCTGGAATTGCGCACCACCGGTCTGTCCACGACCGTTCAGGATCGCATTCTTGAAATGTTCAAGGTCCAGACGGGCGTTGGAGCGACCTCCGGCACGCCGTCCACATTTCCGGACGCCCAGACCAAAATCCTGTCTGGCTCCTCGGATTACGATTGCTGGGAAATCATCGGCGAGCGCCTTCCGGCGCTGATCGCGACCGACAATGTGGAAACCATTCCGGCAGCGGAGCTTCCGAACTGGGCGTCGATCCGCGACACTTTCACCAAAACCAACCCGAAATGGCAGCCGCAAGAGCAGATCTCCGGCCAAATTTGGGCGGACGATGCGCAGACACAGCTCTACATGGTGCCAGCCGTCTACAACTACGACTCCATTGGCTATAATCCCGACGTGTTGAGCGCCGAGGAGGCCAACACATGGACCGCGCTGTTCGATGAAAAATGGCAAGGGAAATCTGGCCTGAACGTTGACCCGCTCATCGCCATCGGTCAGGCCGTCCTCGCAATGAATTCGCTCGGTTTGCTTGAGGCGAAAAACCCCGGCAACCCGACGAAGTCCGAAATCGACGAAGCCGCCAAATTCCTTATCGCCAAGAAGAAAGCCGGTCAGTTCCGTGCGCTTTGGGGCGATTTCGGTGAGCTGGTGAACCTTATGGCTTCGGGGGAAATGGTTGTCTGTGACGCGTGGCAGCCCGCCGTCATGGCGGTGAAGGCACAGGGTAAGCCCGCCAAATACGCGACACCAAAAGAAGGGTATCGCGGCTGGGCCATCGGTCCATCAATGCTCAAGGGGACGCCAAACCGCGAGGCCGTCATCGCCTATGCGAACTTCTGGTTGTCGGGTGAGCCGGGCATCGCCGTGACCGAACAGGGCTACTATTCGCCGTCCACAAACATCAAAGACGCGATGGACCCCGACAAATACGCCTTCTGGTATGAGGGTCAGCCGTGGAAAGGTGAGCCGGAGCGTGGCATCAATCCGGGCGATCTGCGCGATGGCGGGTCTCTTGATGAGCGCGCGTCCAACGTTGCGTACTGGCACCAGTGGCCGAATGAGTACGATCACCTGATCATGCGTTGGGACGAATTCCTGAACGCCTGATGCGTGACCGCGGGCGTCTGATGCCTCTTCGGACGCCCGCCCATTTCCAATGCTTAAAAACCGAAAGTTGAGTGCCATGGTCCACGACCTCGAACTTATTTCCGTTGGTAAAACCTATCCTGACGGCACCGTTGCTGTTTCTGATTTCGACCTGAAAGTGGAGAAGGGCGAATTCGTGGCCTTTCTTGGACCAAGTGGATGCGGTAAATCCACGACTTTACGGATGATCGCAGGGTTTGAGCACATCACCAATGGCGACGTCTTGATGATGGGGCAGAATGTGACAGATGTCCCGCCTGAGAAACGGCCAACCTCCATGATTTTCCAAAACTATGCGTTGTTCCCGCATATGTCGGTGCGCGAGAATGTCGCTTTCGGGCTTGATGTCAAAGGCACTCCCAAAACGGAACGCGACCGCAAGGTGGATCGCATCCTCGATATGTTCGACCTCGAACAGGTCGCGGATCGCAAGGCCGATAAACTATCGGGGGGCCAGCGTCAGAGGATCGCGCTGGCGCGTGGTCTGGTCGTTGAGCCGGAAATACTTTTGCTCGACGAACCGCTCGGAGCGCTGGACGCAAACCTACGACGGATCATCCAGAACGAATTGAAGCTTTTGCAGCGCGAACTGGGCATCACTTTTATTTTCGTGACCCATGCGCAATCCGAGGCTCTTGGCCTCTCAGACCGCGTCGTGGTCATGTCCAACGGGGTGGTGGAACAAATCTCCCCGCCGCGCGACTTGTATCGCAGGCCGAAAACGCCCTTTGTCGCGGATTTCATCGGCTCGAACACGGTGTTCGAGGGCACACCCAAAGGGGCAACAGCAAAAGGGTTTGGCCGGATTGAGACCCCCTTTGGTCTGATCGAAGGTGTCGGGCTTGGCAATGAGAGCCTTGCTGTCGTGCCTGCGGAGGCCTTTCGCATCACGCCACAGAACACGCCGGGCGAAATCCGGTTCGAAGGCCGCTTGGCCGAGCGCAAGTTGGTTGGCGCCGTCGGTCATCTCAAAGTGCGGCTTTCAGAGGACCGTGAGATTGCCGTCGAAGTGAGCGCCGATCGTCCCGAGGTGCGCGCGCTTGAACTGGGCGCACCGATCACCCTTGGGGTCGACCCGGCCTCTGTCACTCTTATTCACACTTAACCCCCCAACAGGAGACAAATCCAATGGCAAAAGAAATTCTCGTCGGTTTCGGGATTGATGTTGACGCCGTGGCCGGCTGGCTCGGGTCCTACGGTGGCGAAGACAGCCCCGATGACATTTCCCGCGGTCTGTTCGCAGGCGAAGTCGGCTCGATCCGTCTTCTCGATCTGTTCGACAAATTCGGGATCAAAACCACTTGGTTCATTCCCGGCCACTCCGCAGAGACCTTTCCCGAACAGATGAAAGAAGTCGCAAAGCGCGGTCACGAGATCGGTATCCACGGCTATAGCCACGAAAACCCGATCGCCATGACACCTGAACAGGAAGAGGCAGTGCTCGACAAATGTATTGATCTGATCACCGAACTTTCGGGCAAGCGTCCGACCGGCTATGTTGCGCCGTGGTGGGAATTCTCGGCCGTGTCCAACGAGCTTCTGCTCAAAAAGGGTATCAAGTACGATCACTCTTTGATGCATAAGGATTTTGAGCCGTACCGCGTACGTGTGGGCGATACATGGACCAAGATCGACTACGCCGGCAAGCCCGAGGACTGGATGAAGCCGCTTGTGCGCGGTGAGGAAACCGATCTGATCGAGATTCCTGCCAACTGGTATCTCGACGACCTGCCGCCGATGATGTTCATCAAGAAATCCCCGAACTCCCACGGTTTCGTGAATCCCCGCGACATCGAACAGATGTGGCAGGACCAGTTCGATTGGGTCTATGAGAACATGGATTACGCCGTTTTCCCGATCACCATTCACCCGGATGTCTCTGGCCGTCCGCAAGTGTTGCTGATGCTCGAACGCTTGTTCAAACATATGGCCGCGCATGATGGTGTGAAATTTGTCACCATGGACGAAATGGCCGACAACTACGACAAAAAGTTCCCGCGCGGCTAAACCTCGCGGTGCCTTTGGCGGACGGGCAATCCCCGGCTCCGTCCGCCATTTAACGAGACGAAGGAGAGAGGCATGTGTTCGCTTTGCGGTATTCTTGGCTGTGATGACCACTGGACCAACGCGATTGTGCGCCCAGGTGTCTACACCCGTAATCATGACACGCAATCGCGCCGTGCCGAGGGCATGCGACGCCTGAAGTCTGCCAATGCAGTCCTCTCATATCGCCGTCTTAAGCTTGATGTCTGGCAAGGGCGGTCCTATGTCATGACGTCTCCGACCGGTGGCTCCAGCGTGTTCGAGGCCCTGTCCCATCTTTGGTCGGAGGCGGAGGCCTTATCGGGCCGCGATCTTGATCCGCTCGACGATGATCTCATTGAATGGATGGAAGAGAGGACAAGCCTATGACTCCTGTCATCCTGCTCACTGGGTTTCTTGGGTCTGGCAAAACAACGCTTCTGCAACGCCTGCTCACCGATCCCTCGATGAAAGGCGCGGCCGTGCTGATCAACGAGTTTGGCGAGGTTGGGTTGGATCACGAGCTGCTGGACCGCATTGATGACACCGTGGTGTTGTTGAAATCCGGCTGTATCTGCTGCACCGTTCGGGGTGAAGTGGCCGATGCATTGTCCAATCTCCATAGCCTAAGGGCGCGCGGCGAGATCGTCTTTGATCGGGTGGTGATCGAAACGACAGGGCTGGCTGATCCATATCCCGTCTTGCAAACGCTGACCGCGCATCCTGTGCTGCGGTCACATTTTACCAATGGCGGCGTTCTCACAACAGTGGATGCGGTCAACGCTGTGCTTCAGGTTGAGCATCGCTCAGAGGCCGTGCGTCAGATTGCGGCGGCGGACCGGATCGTGTTGACCAAGACGGATCTCACGGAGCCAGAGACGGAACAGGCGCTGCGGCGGCGTCTCGCGCGGATCAATCCGGGCGCACTTATTTTGACGACAGAGGCTTCTGTTGACGTGATCCTTGGGGGTTTCGGCTCGACCGATTTCGCCAATACTCTTGCCAGCGAGGGGGGAGGCGATCCCCTTTGCGGACCAGCCTGTGATCACGCAGAGCACAAACATACCCATCATGATCATGCGCATGACCGCCACCACGCGCATCACCATGACGACGCGCTTGGCGTCACCAGCTTTTCCTTGGTGATTGAGCAGGAGATAGATTGGACTATGTTCGGGACTTGGCTTACACTTTTACTGCATAAGCACGGTGAGAGGATTTTCAGAGTGAAAGGTATTCTAGCGATCGAGGGCGAAGACAGCCCGATTGCGATACACGGTGTTCAACATCTCGTTCATGCTCCGACCCATATGGTGAATTGGCCAAAGGGGCCACGCCAGTCGCGGATCGTCTTTATCCTTGAAGGGCTGTCGCCGGACCAAATTCGCCGCTCCTTTACAGCCTTCATGGGGCTTTCTGAGGCCAGGACTGCGGCGGAATGACAGAGCCGCTTCGCATCCTGACAACTGAAATCCAGCCTTGGCGCTTTCTAAAAGACCGCGCTGAGAGTGATCTTGGGTTTCCTCTTGAATTCATCGAAATGGATTTCAACAGCGCGCAACGTTCCGCCGCGCTCGACCCGGCAAGCTATGATATTTATGATCAGTGTTTTCATAATCTCGACATTGTCTGGTATTGGCGCGCGGTGCAGGCCATTGATACCCGCCGGATTACACATTGGGACGATTTGGGTGAGTTGTCGCGGATGCCCGGCGCGCCGGGGCGTCAGGCGCTGGGCGATATCCCTGCGTCACGCCTGTTCGTCCAACACGACATGACCCTCTCGAACAGTCCGACAGGGCAGATATCCATGCTGCCTACCTTTTACAATTTTGACAGTTTTGCGGTTGAAACCACTGACGTGGATGTCGACCGTGACATCGTGAGTTGGGCGGAACTGCTGAATCCAAAATGGGCGGGTCGTGTCGCATTGGTGGATGAGCCGGCGATCGGTCTGTTCGATCTCGCTATGGCACTGGCGGCATCGGGGCAGATGAGTTTCGAGAATATGGGCAACATGAGTGTCGAAGAGATCGATGCTTTAAGCGAACATGCCCGGTCCCTGATCCTTAGCGGGCATTTGAGTCCCTTCTGGCTTCGTGCGAATGAGCCAGTGGAGCGGTTTTTGGAGTGTGAACTCAAACTCGCCTCGATCTGGTCGCCCACAATCGTCGAAATGAAACGCCAAGGTGTCCGCGTGCGTCAGGCCCATCCGCGCGAAGGCTACCGCGCATGGCATGGCGGCATGTGTCTGTCCCGCGTGTTGGAGGGGGAAAAACTCGACCGCGCCTATGAGTGGCTGAACTGGTATCTTGATGGCTATGCGGGGGCCGTGGTGGCGCGACAGGGCTATTACATGTCTGTGCCTGAACGGGTGAAGGCGCATCTGCCACAGGCCGATTGGGCGTATTGGTACGAAGGCCAACCTGCGGCGCATGTTCTTAAGGATGTGGCCGGACGTCCGGCGATACGGGCGGGGGAAACCCGTTCGGGCGGCTCTCGCGAAGACCGGTGTCGTCATATCGCGATTTGGAATTCCACCATGGACGAACATAACTATGTCGTGCGCCGGTGGAATGAATTGGTTGATTTGGCTGCCACCAAGGCGCGCACCAATCGCCGCGCCAGCTAAAAAGAAACGCACTCGTCGAGAGAAACCCAATGAAAAATGTAACCCTTATCGCCACTGGCGGAACCATTGCCTCTTCTGCAGATAAAGCTGCGGGTGCCGTGAACGCGGGGCTCACCGGCGAAGCTTTGTTGCGCAGTCTGCACGATCCGCTGGATGGAATTTCAGTCTTGGTTGAGAATTTCGAGGCCGCGGGCAGCTATGCGCTCGACCTTGCCACGATTCATCACCTGTGTCGCCGCATCGATGCCGTGCTCTCCGATGATGCGGTGGATGGGGTCGTCGTCACCCATGGGACCGACACGATGGAAGAAAGCGCATTCCTTGCTTGGGTGCTCACAAACACCGACAAACCCGTGGTGTTCACAGGCGCACAGCGCCATGCCGGTCAACCGGATACGGATGGGCCACGCAACATCCACGATGCGATCTGTGCCGCTGCCAGTGCAGAGCTGATAGGCGCGGGGCCGGTCATCCTGTTCGAGGGCGACATTCATGGTGCGCGCTATGTGACAAAGGCTCATACCTCGCGCGTGGATACGTTTCGTTCGATTGGCCATGGGAAATTAGGCGAGGTGGATCATGGCAAAGTGCATCTTTACACGCGACCCGCGCAGGCGCGTGTGGCACTTGATACGCCGAAGCTCGACCCGGATGTTGAATTGATTGGCCTCGGTCTTGGCAGTACGCCACGGCTGATGGGGCTGGCGGCGGATCATGGTGCCTCAGGGATTGTCCTGTCCGCTTTTGGGCGCGGCAATGCGCCGAAAGGCTTTGCCGATGAGGTCGCGCGGTTGGTTGCAAAAGGCTGTGTCGTCGCGGTCGCGTCCCGTTGCCAGGAGGGGCGCACCCGTGCGGTTTATGGCAAAGACAGCGGCGGGGTGACGCTGGTGGAACATGGCGCCCTGTTGGCTGGTGATCTGTCTGCCGTGAAAACCCGGTTGCTTCTTTCCGCTCTGCTGGGGGCTGGGCTATCGGGAAGTGCTCTGTCGGAGGCGTTCGCCCGCTATATCTGACTTGCGGCATCCGCTCCTCAAAAGCGGTCGGGTGGTTGCCGGGCGGTTGCGGCGAGGGAAACGCCTTGATGAAATTGTCATGAAACATGCGTATTGTTTCGGATATTTCTGACCCCTGCGTCATGCAAAACGCCCACAACATTGATATGTCTGGTAGCGTCACCCTTTCTCCTGCTTCAGGTGAAAGGCGTGACGCTTTAGTCGGACCGATGGAGCCTGTTCAACACCCCAGTACTGCGCCAAACTTTGCTCAATACGCCGAGCATTGAAGACACCATTTGCAACAGATTTCATGCATTGCCAATATCAATGGCAGGTGCCTCAGCACAGGCAGACATCACGTTGGGCTGTGTATTTAAGCTGATTTTGTATTCAAGATGATTTAAATCATGATGACCGAAAAATCTGTGGGTTATTGATTGTCATCGCATTTGGTTGCATTTTATTTGGGTGTACCCTAATGGTTTGACCGGGTTGTTCTGCATCTTCCTAAAGGCTGTATGAGTTAACGACGGTTGTCACATTTCTACTATAGAGGCATACATGCGAATTCTAGCTGTCGACGACGACCCGTACATACTTGAACTTCTTCCAATGATTGCGCTAAAGGCGGGGTTTTCCAAAGTGTCGACGGCCCCCTCCGGGGCCGCTGCGTTGGATCTTTTGAAAAACAGTGAGATACCATTCGAATGTCTCCTTCTGGATATCAATATGCCTGAGATGGATGGTATCGAACTTTGCACCCATGTCCGTGCAATCCCGTCCTATCGCAAGACGCCAATAGTCATGCTGACTGCGATGAAAGAGCGGGAATACATTGATCGTGCCTTTGAAGCTGGGGCCACAGATTATGCCAGCAAACCGTTCGACATAGTTGAATTGCGGACGCGTTTGCGACTGGCAAAGGAACTCATGGTCGCCCGGAAAAGTAACCTGCACACGAGTGGCGAGAGTTTGCCGCAGTCCCCCTCTGTTGGATCCGGCACCCCATCCCCTCTTTCCGAAGCCGTGATGATTGAGGGTATCAAAAACCTTGTCGATGAAAGAGCCTTGGAAAATTACCTGAAACAGCTTTCGAGAGCGGGCCTTGGGGGCTCACATATCTTTGCTGTCAAAATACACCAGATCGAAGCCATCCATGCCCGCGCCTCAGTGGCGGAGTTCTCATATGCACTCACGGAGGTGATAGATGCGATTTCCAACGCGTTGGGCACAACCAGCTATCTGATGTCCTATGTCGGCCACGGTGCTTACATTGTTGTCTCCAACGGGCCACGCTTTGAAAGCTCTGAAGAGGTGGAAGCCAACATTCAGACCATTCTCGACGAAAAGAACTCCGAATACGACAATGGTGATCCTCTGGATATCGAAGTGTCCGCCGGAAACCCGCTGCAACCCAACACCAGTGTGGCGCTTTTGATCCAAGAGACTTTTGCACGCGCCATTGCGCGTGCCGAGGCCCGAGTTGAGGAGAAAAAGAACGGGCCGAGGCCGATAAATATTCACTCAACCTACGGTGTTCCAAAGTGACCCGAAACAGATCAGTGGGCTGAACTCCCGCCTGGGTCTTCTATCGGAACTGTAAACCAAAATGTGGTTGTCTCATTTGGAATGCTTTCAAAGCCGATTTCCCCCCCTGTCTGCTCAACAATTTGTTTGGTGATGCTGAGACCCAGACCAGTCCCACCCTTGGGGTGGGTCGTTCCGGGAGAGGCTTGGAAAAAGGGCTCGAACATTTGAGCCTGCATGGACACAGGAATGCCTTCACCTTTGTTGCTGACGGAAATACGCACGGCTTCGCTTTGTGCAATAATCGAAATGTCGATTGAACTCCCTTTGGGGGCAAATTTTGTGGCGTTAGACAGGAGGTTGGCCATCACCTGTTCAAATCGTTTAGGATCAACAAAACCGCTTGCCGTCCGATCCGGGCAGATGACGTTGCAACGCACATCAGATATATCTGCAGCGGCTAAATTTGCCATCACGGCCTCCTCGACAAGCAAGACAAGCTGCTTTCGCGATAAGGAGAACTGCATCTTATTGGCCGAAAACTTTTCGAAATCCAGAATGTTGTTGACCAAACCGCGCAGGCGCTCCCCGTTTCTTTGCGCAATGAACAACAAACGCTGAGCCTCATCCGACAGGGGTTCGTCGTTCAGGGCGGACAGCAGCATCAAAGAACCAAGAACCGATGTCAGCGGCGTTCTCAACTCATGACTGACGGTGGACACAAACGCACTTTTAAGCTCGTTGAGACGCCGTTTTTCGGTGATATCTATTATTTGGCATATGAAATATTCCGGGCATCCATCAGCATCTTTAAGCATATTCACGGTTACAAGCGCCCACATGATGGACCCGTTCGCCCGAATGCAGCGCTTTTCGATCTCGTAATGCGAAATTTCACCGGATTTCAATTGGTTAAATAGACGAATTTCATCACCCTGATCATCAGGATGCGTCAATGTTTGAAAATCGAAAGTCAGAATCTCCTCGCTGGAATACCCCAGAAGATTACTCACAGCCGCATTCACACGTTGTAAATGACCGTCTAAACCGACAATGATTTTCCCAATGACCGGACTTTCGAAAGAGGCTCTGAACTGTTCGACACTCGCGCGCAGTGCGTTTTCAGTGGCCTTTATGTCGGAGATATCCATCATTGCGCCACTCAAACGAATAGGCTGACCTGCCTCATCCCGTTGCGACACCGCGATATCGGTGCGCATCCAGCCCCATTGCGTTCCATCCCGCGACCGTAATCGATATTCGCAACGGGCGCGTTCGCGTGTGTTTTCAAGACAAAGTCGGATTGGCTCCAGTGCGGCGTCAAGGTCGTCAGGATGCACGCGCTCGCGCCATTCCACCTGAACGTCCACCTCGTCCGTGGGGGTCAACTCCAGCAACTCTCGCCAGATATCCGACACAATCACGGTGTCATCAACGGGGTTGTATTCAAAAACGCCAATATGAGCGCCAACTATGGCATTGTTCGCCCGTTTCAACTCGTCTCTGACCAAACTCGCGGTTTTCAACTCGTTTGAAATGTCTCTTAAAACCAGTGCATGTTGTGGGCCATGGTCGGCATCAATCCATATCGTGACATGGACCGAGAGAGTGAGCAGATCCCCGTTTTTATGGCGTCCCGCTATTTTTTTAATGAGGGTATCCACGGCAGGAGGTTCGATGAAAGCATTCAACTCAGCCAAGGATTCAACGTTTAAAACATCACATATGTTGCGTGCTATCAACTCGCCTTCGTCATAGCCAAACAAGCGATTGGTCTTGTGATTGCTATGCAATATTTGACCTTCTGATCCTAAAATCATAAGCGCGACCTGCATGTGTTTGAAGGCTTGAATGATCGGAAAATCTTTCAATTGGGTGTTCAAAGCTCTTCCCCACGCGTTTCGCAAATGACAGATGCACAAATTCGGTGCTGTCACTCAGGTTTCCTGTGCGATTGAATTGGTGGCCTCAGGCAACGACTTTGTCTACCTTGCTTTTCGAAGTTTTGCAAAATTCACGGACGTGTTTGTCCTTTTGGCGCTTGGTATGAGGGAGACAGGGTGCTTTTCTGGTTCAGAAAATGCGAAATTCACCCCGGGTTGGGGTTGGATCTTTAGATTTCAATGGCCTCTGAGACCGCAAGAGCAGCTTCAAGCTCGACGCCCAGAGACCAGACCGTGCTGCCAACTTGCCGTGGCCCAACAAAACGGAACCATGCGCAGCTTGCCAGTCTTCTTGCCAGTCTTCTTGTCCGTCTGAGTGAGCACTGTTCGCGATGACGGCAGAGGGGTGAGGGCGGCGGGGTGAAGGCGGCGGGCGTTACACGGACGCATCCAAGACCAGTGCAGAGCCGATCCCACCCGCAGCGGCGATGGTGCACAGGGCGGGGCCGGGGCGTCGCGTCAGCTCGTGGAAGGCGCGGCAGACCAAGATGGCACCGGAGGCTCCAATCGGATGACCGCGCGCCAGAGCGCCACCTGAGATGTTGGTTCTGTCTTCGGGCAGATCGCCCAGTCTGATGCATGCGATGGCCTGCGCGGCATAGGCCTCCATCACTTCGATGGTCCCCAGATCATCTGGCGTGAGAGCGGATGCCGCAAGCACGCGTTTGATGGCTGAGACGGGGGCCATTCCGGGCAATGCCGAATCCGCGCCGACGCTGGCATGGGCGCGGATGGACACCGCATGATCCGCGAGAGCCCCCATATCATCGGCCACGACAAGGCAAAAGGCCGCCCCATCCGCCTCCACCGCCGTTGCGGCGGCGCTGACCGAACCCGCTAAGGCTTTGGAGCGACTGGCGGTTTTCATGGTCAATCTGCGTGTGAAGGCGTCCCTGTCCACGCCTCGGATCGAAACGATTTCGGCCCTCAGAACATCCTGTGCCGCCGTGGCCTTGCGATGGCTTTCGATGGCAAAATCATCCTGCTCTTGCCGCGCAATGCCCAAATCGCGCGCAAGATGGTCCGCAGCAACGGTCAGGTCCGGGTCCTGTTCGGGAAATGGGCTGAACGGGGGGCGGGTGTAAAATCTCGGCGCGCCGTCCTGACCGGATTGCGTTGCGCGCAGGGGACGCTGCGAAAAGCTTTCGCTTCCTCCTGCGATGACCGCACGGGCAAACCCCGCATCGACCCAAGCCGCCGCCATCGCGATCGCATCAAGCCCCCCTGCACATTGGGCGTCGATGCTGATGCCCGACACATGCCCAAGGCCGGAAAACAACGCGGCCATACGGGCGGGATTACCGCCGCCGCCCAGAGCGTTCGACAGAAAGATTTGCCCGATGTCGCCGGGTTTCAGGCCGGTATCGCGCAACATGGCATCAATGACAGGTGCGGCGAGTTCATGCGGGTGCAAGGTTGAAAATGCCCCGCCACGGGGCACGACTGCGGTGCGGCGGGCTGCGATGATCAAGGCCATGGGGGAGCCTGCGTCAAGCCTGCGAGATCCGGTTTTCCCGAGGCCAACAGGGGAAAGTGGGCGGTCAGGATGATCTTGCGTGGCACCATGGTCGCACCGAGGGCCTTGGTGATTTCCTGGCGCAGCCATGCGTCATCGGGGGGAGCCGTGGCCCCGGTTTCGATATAGGCGACCAGCACATGCCCGCGTCGCGCGTCGGGCCATGTGGTCACGGTCGACAGGCGGTCGGGCAAAAGTGTGGCCAAGAGCGTTTCAAGCGCCTCGGGGTGAACATTTCGGTCCGCGATTGTGACCATCCGATCACGCCGCCCCATCAGGAAAAGATAGCCGTTCTCGTCGAGGCGTCCGATCTCTCCGACTGTCATACCCGCTTCATCTCGTCGCGTCGCGGCACTTTCACCGTCGACGTAATGATCGAACAGATAGGGGCTTTGCACCCAAACCTCGCCCACACCGTCCTGCGCCGCGCGGATGTCCAGCGTCACGCCGGGATAGGCGCGGCCGACCGAACCGGGGGGCGTCTGGGCGTCGGTCAGCGTCACGAAACTTGTCTCGGAGGCGCCATAGAATGCGCGAAGCTCCGCGCGGGGGAACATCTGCGCGACATGCGCTCGGGTCGCCTCATCAAGCCGCCCGCCACCGCACAGCACGACACGCACCGAGGGGACGGGGGGACCGCTCAGCATCCGCAGGTGCGTCGGCGTCGCATAGATCACGCTGATCTGGTGACGGTTCAGCTGTTCGATCTGCGCTTTGGGCCGCAGCCCGTGCAGCAGGTGAAGACCAAGCCCGCAGTGATGGGATTCCGCGATGCCGTAGAGCGTCAGGGAATGGCTCAAGGCCCCAAAAACCGCCGCCCGATCGGAGGGGGCGAGGGCGAACAGCTTGCGGTTGACGGCGAAACTTGCGGTCCATGAGCTTCGGCTGCGCCGTATGACCTTTGGCTGTCCCGAGCTTCCCGATGTGCAGCATTCGATGGTCTCCCGGCCTGCGATTTCCAGAACGAAGGGGGCGCGAGGGTGCACGCGAAAGGCTTGGCCGGAGTTGAGACATGTCAACAAGCGCCGCAGGGCTGCGGCCTCTTCGCCTTCGGTATCGACCCCAGTGTTGGCCCCGGTATCGGCCCCTGTGTTGGCCCCAGTATCGGCCCCGGTGTCGCCCCGAAGCCGCCTGTCTCCCAGATAGACCTCAGTCGCGCTCATCGGGGTGATCTTTCTCGAAACCATGGAACGTCGCGTAGTCCTCAATCGGCGCGCGCTCTGTCCTGAGAGCATTGACCGCGGCCTGCCCGTCCGGTCGGCCAAGAGCGATCCCGCACACCACGATGTCGTCCTGCGCCAGACCGAGCGTCTGATGCGTCAACCGTCCGTGATTGGCCAGCGCCCCGATGCCGCAGGTGCCATAGCCCATGCTGTGCGCGTGTAGCATCAAGGCCATCAACGCCATGCCCAGATCCATAAAACAGCCCGCGCCCATCGTGCGCTCGATGGTCACGACGATGCCGACGGGGGCATCGAAGAAACGGTAATTCTTGGCAAATTGCGCCTGCCGTCCGGCGATGTCACGCCGTTCGATCCCCAAGGCATGGTAAAGCGCATACCCGGCTCTGGTTTGCCGCGCGCGCAGATGAGGCGGCAACGGATTTGGGAAATAACTGTATTCGGAGGGCTCGGGCGGACTTTGCGCAACAGAGGCAAGTGCCTCGCGCAGCCGATCAAGCGGCGCGCCGGTCAAGACATGGAACCCGCCGGGCTGTAGGTTCGCGCCACTTGGCGCGCGTCGCGCGGCGCAGAGTATGTCCCGCAGGTCGGCCAAAGGCACCGCATCCGGCAGGAAGGCGCGGCAGGAGTTACGCTGTTCGAGAAGCTGAAAGATAGGGTTGCTCATAACGGGGCAAGGGCCTTCCTCGGCAGTTCATTGTGACAGCACTCTCTTTGTATTTATTGAGGCGGCGCTCCCTTGTCCAGCCTGCGTGCCTCACCCAACTGCGGCACTCGTTCAACGCTGCGGTATGCGAGAGAGGACGCGCGCGGGATTTGGTGCGCGGGATTTGGCGCGCGGGACTTGGCGCGGCGGTGATGGCCCAGAATGAAGCCTGTGAAGCGTCGTGGACGACCCTGTTTGGCCAGATTTTATGCGGCTGTGACGTCTTCGGCCAACTCTCGCAAATGATTTGCAATTTCCGGGGCAGCAAAGCGTTGGATGGGCATCAGATGATAACAAATGCGAATGCCGTTTTCATAGCGTGCCTTGATTGAAACCATCGTTCCTGTTTCAGGCATCGAGAACCCACCAACCAGAATGTCCAATCCACAAGCATAGGCGAGATCGCCGTGATCACTACACCAAATAACGGCCTTATGTGTGTCAGGATCGGACCAAAGAACGATTCCGTCCATAATTGAAACCTTTTAAATTCATGTCATCCATTGAGCATATACTCGTATCATGAGCAGAAGGCGTATAACATTCGGATTTATGTGTCATGATATGATCATTCTGACGCTGTTTGGCGTCAAGCGGACAGCCTATCCTAAGATTTTACACAAAACTGTATCAACCAACCCTATTTTTGCGCATACTCTGTGTCATCAGGGCGGGTTTTCATGTGATACAACGTCTTCGCCATGCCCCGAGAAGCGCGCAGCTTTGTTTTTCAACAGAATGCAATCTGAGGGGGGCATGACGTGAAACAGGATGTATCTCCTGCACAGCTGAGGCGTGTTTTCGGAGAGAATTTAACGCGTCTGTCGGAAGGTGCCACCTCCGTCTCACAGCTGTGCCGCGACCTTGGCATCAATCGTACGCAATACAATCGCTATCTCAAAGCCGAAGCGTTCCCGCGCCCGGATGTGTTATATCGCATCTGTCAGTATTTTGATGTGGATGCGCGGATTTTGTTGGAGCCTTTGGACAGCATCAAATCGCAAGCTCAAAAAGGGGCTGCGGTGCGCGAACTCGCGGGGTTTTTGGGCGGATTGAGCGAGGTGGGGATCTCGCCGGCGGAACTGCCAGACGGGCCCTACCTGCATTATCGGGTGTCCTATTTTGACGCCTGCGCGCTAAGTTGCCATTTGTTCACGCTCAAACGCGATGAGGTGGGCGTGATGCAAATCTCGGGCTTTATGTCGCGTGTCGCCAGCGAAAGGGTGGGCTTTGGCAAAGCGATGTCGATGCGCCGCTATCGCGGGATCGTGTTTCGCCAAATGCTTGGGTTTTCTTTTATTTCGGCGATGGACCGCGTGCCCTTGATGAACCTCGGCGGGTTTGAACCAAATTATCTTGGCAATCCGAGGTTCCTGTTCGGCAGCGCCATTTCAACCCAAGACGTGCGCGCGCCTTCGCCATTGCTGTTGGAACGTCTTGAACCAAGTTTGGCGGTGATGATCCGGCGGCGACATGACATTGGCATTCATCCGCGCGGGGGGTATCCGGCTTTGGTGCGGGGATATTTCGACAAACATGCGCCAATGAGGTAGGCGCGAAAAGAGCGCCCAAGGGCGCTCTGTCAGATGTCACATGCGGGGTTAACCCAAAACGTTTTAGTCTTTGCCGCCCCGACCCAAAGCCGCCACACCCGTGCGCGCGGTCTCGATCAGGCCCAGCGGGCGCATCAGATCGGCAAAAGCGTCGATTTTCTCGGACGTGCCGGTCATTTCAAAGACAAAGCTCTCCAAGGTGCTATCGACCACATTGGCGCGGAAAATTTCGGCCAGACGCAGCGCTTCGATGCGCTTTTCGCCAGTGCCATGCACCTTAAACAGTGCCAATTCGCGTTCGATCGACGGGCCTTCGACGGTCAGGTCATGCACATCATGAACCGGGACAATGCGCCCGACCTGCGCTTTGATTTGTTCGATCACATCGCGGGTGCCAGTGGTGACAATGGTGATCCGCGACAGGTGCCCCGCGTGATCGACCTCAGCTACGGTCAGGCTTTCGATGTTATAACCCCGACCCGAAAACAACCCGACCACGCGGGCTAAAACGCCCGCTTCGTTGTCGACCAAAACGGCCAGCGTGTGTTTTTCAATCACCTCGGCGTGGTAGTCGCGAAGGTCATAGGCGGAATGGCTGGTGGAGCCTTGTTGGATGCGTAGAGCAGACATGTGTTCTCTCCCTTAGCCCGCGCAATTGAGCGTGGCATCGAATGTGTTGATCTCACCGCGTTTCACCAACGTGCGCACGGCACAGCCGGAGGCGGTTTCAATGGCGGCACGGGCGGCTTCTTCGAGCTTGGCAAAATTAAGCCGCCCCGTGTGATAATTTCTGGCCACGGCAGTGTCGCCCGTGACCTCAACGGCAAATGTGAACCCGTCTTGCGAGACCTCGGTGGCCTCGCCCGACAGGCACCCCGCAAGACCCCATGTCGCCACCAAAAGGGCGAGGGCCGTGCGCAGTGTTTTCATCAGCCGTTTCATCGGGTTACACCAAAACCGCGCCGTCGGACATGATCGCGCCTTCGGTCGAGGCCTCGCCCATCAGCATTTCGTTATGGGCCTTGCCTGACGGGATCATCGGGAAACAGTTTTCGTGTTTCTCAACGAGGCAATCAAAGATCACCGGGCCATCGTAGTTCAGCATCTCCATGATCGCGTCATCGAGATCTTTCGGGTCGGAACAGCGGATGCCTTTGGCACCAAAGGCTTCGGCCAATTTCACGAAATCGGGCAGGCTTTCGGACCAGGACGAGCTATAGCGTTCGCCGTGCAGCAATTGCTGCCACTGGCGCACCATGCCAAGGCGTTCGTTGTTGAGGATGAACTGTTTGACGGGCGCGCGGTATTGCATCGCCGTGCCCATTTCCTGCATGTTCATCAACCACGACGCTTCACCCGCGACGTTGATCACAAGGCTCTCAGGATGCGCCAATTGCACGCCAATGGAGGCGGGGAAACCGTAGCCCATGGTGCCCAGGCCGCCCGAGGTCATCCAGCGGTTCGGATCTTCAAAGCCCAAAAACTGCGCCGCCCACATTTGGTGTTGGCCGACTTCCGTGGTGATATAGCGGTCCATGTCCTTGGTCAGCGCTTCAAGGCGCTGGAGGGCATATTGCGGTTTGATCACCGTGTCGGAGTTCTTGTAGCTCAGACAGCGCACTTCACGCCATGTGTCGATCTGCTCCCACCACGCCTTGGTGATCGCGGTCTTACGTCCGCGCGATTTCCAGACCTTGAGCACATCTTCCAAGACATGCCCAACATCGCCCAGGACCGGCAGGTCCACGCGGATGACCTTGTTGATCGAAGAGGGATCAATGTCGATGTGGATCTTTTTGGAATTCGGGGAGAAATCCTGAATCCGCCCGGTGATCCGGTCGTCAAACCGCGCGCCGATGTTGATCATCAGATCACAGCCATGCATCGCCATATTGGCCTCATAGAGACCATGCATCCCAAGCATCCCCAGCCAGTTTTTGCCAGAGGCCGGGTAGGCGCCCAGACCCATGAGTGTGGAGGTGATCGGAAAGCCCGTGGCCTCGACCAATTCGCGCAACAGTTGCGAGGCGGCCGGGCCGGAATTGATCACGCCGCCGCCGGTGTAAAAGATCGGTCTCTCTGCTTTTTCAAGCATTTGGACGATGTTGTTGATGTCCTCGATCGAGGCTTTCACCTTGGGCTGGTAATGGCTGACCTTGGCTTTTGCCGGGCCGACATAGGTGCCGTCAGCGAACTGAACATCTTTCGGCAAGTCGATCAACACCGGACCCGGACGGCCCGATGTGGCGACGTGGAACGCCTGATGGATGGTTTCGGCCAGCTTGTCGGTGTCTTTGACCAACCAGTTGTGTTTGGTACAGGGCCGGGTGATGCCGATGGTGTCGGCCTCCTGGAACCCGTCGGTGCCGATCATAAAGGTCGGAACCTGACCGGAGAACACGACGAGGGGGATGCTGTCCAAGAGCGCGTCGGTCAGCCCGGTGACCGCATTGGTCGCGCCGGGGCCAGAGGTCACCAAGGCGACGCCGGGTTTGCCGGTCGAGCGGGCATAGCCTTCGGCGGCGTGGATCGCGGCCTGTTCATGGCGCACAAGGATGTGTTTGATGTCGTTTTGCTGAAAAATCGCATCGTAGACGGGTAGGACCGCGCCCCCCGGGTAGCCAAATATCGTGTCCACACCCTGATCCTTCAGGGCCTGAACCACCATCTCCGCTCCGGTCATTTGACGTGTCATCTTACTCTCCGTCTCACAAATCAA
This sequence comes from Celeribacter baekdonensis, assembly GCF_900102315.1. Lineage (GTDB taxonomy): Bacteria > Pseudomonadota > Alphaproteobacteria > Rhodobacterales > Rhodobacteraceae > Celeribacter > Celeribacter baekdonensis. The sequence continues at coordinate 120,163 of NZ_FNBL01000008.1, read as the reverse complement.
TCTGTTTTAGGCAATAAAAAAGCCCCCGTTTTGGCGGGGGCGCATGGGAACCTATATGGTCAACCGTCACCGGCCCATGCGCTGTTGTCCTACTACTACAAGAATGCCGTTCATGGCGTGGATCCTTTCAGGGGTCCTTTATTGCTGTGCAGCGAACATTATGGTCGTGGACGCAGGGCGTCAACCATAAAATCGGCATATTGATTAAACAAAGTGTCGTAGATCGACGGTGTGTTGAAATAAAGTTGCGACTTTTGCGGGTTCAGGCGGGAATTGCGAAATCATGCTCACAAATCATGGGACAAAGTGTCGGGCTCTGGTGGCGGTGCGGCCTTAAAGTCGTCATGGGTGTCGGGGTCAAAATAGGCCTCGCCATCGTTCAAAATCTCCCGCCACCAATCAATCGTGTCATCAAGGGTTTTGCGTGGCATCCCGCCCATCAGGCTAAAGGAAAAATCGAACACCAAATCGCCGTCCATATCGACCGAGGCTTTGCCAAAGCGGAAATCATAATTGAAATCGTTCACTTCGGAGAGGTCGGTGATGTAGTCATCGCCGTCGAAAAAGGCGGAAAACGTGGCGCTTTTACAATCGGTTGTGCCGTCGCAATCGTAGAAATAGAGGCTGTATTTTTTGCCATCGATCCGACCGCGAAACATTGCGATGCCTTCGCGATCGGTGTCGCGTTCGACCGAGCCAAAGCCTTTGAGCAACGACTCGATCTCGTCCAAGGTGCTGAAATCCAAAATCTGATCGGCGCTGGCGGGGGCGGGGGCCATGGCCCAAAGGGCCGCGCCAAACGCAAGGCTGTGCGACAGCGTGTGCGACAGCGCACGCAGGGAAAACGGCAGGGAAGGCAGGACAGCGGCGAATATCGGCATGGGTAAAGCCTCTTGGGTAAAATCACCGCAATCTTAACCGGGGGCTTTGGGGGCTGGCAAGGTGGGCAGGCGATGCGCCGCCGCTGTTGCACCCCGCCGAAACGTCTCAGTCCCGGCGGGGGCGGTTTCACGACAGATCAACAAGATAGATCAAGCGGTGAGGATGATTTTCATCGCCTTTTCGCGCGCCGCGTTGCCAAAGACCTCATAGGCCTCAATGATCTCATCCAGTTTGAACCGGTGCGTCACCAACCGGCCCGGATTGACCTTGCCGGTGCCCAGCGTTTTCAACAACATCGGCGTGGTGTTGGTGCTGACCAGACCCATCGAAATGTTGATGTTCTTGATCCAGAGATCTTCGATATGCAGCTCGACCGAGGTGCCATGCACGCCGACATTGGCGATGTTGCCGCCGGCGGAGACGATTTTTTGGCAAATATCAAAGGTTGCAGGCACGCCCACGGCCTCGATGGCGACATCGACGCCAAGACCGCCGGTCATTTCCATGATCTTTGCAATCGGGTCTTCGCTGCCGACATGGATGGTGTCGGTGGCCCCGAATTCTTTGGCCAATTCCAACCGCGCCGGGTCCATGTCGACCATGATGATCCGACCGGGTGAATAGAATTGCGCGGTCAACAGAACCGACATGCCAACAGGTCCCGCGCCAATGATGGCGATGGTATCGCCGGGTTTGACGTTGCCGTATTGCACGCCAATCTCAAGGCCGGTGGGCATGATGTCAGAGAGCATCACCAGCGCCTCTTCGTCGGCACCTTCTGGGATCGGGTAGAGCGAATTGTCGCCATGGGGGATGCGGACATATTCGGCCTGTGTCCCGTCGATCTTATGGCCAAGAATCCAACCGCCATCCGAGCAATGGGCGTAAAGCTGACGCTTACAATTGGCGCATTTGCCGCAGGAGGTGACGCAGGAGATCAGCACGGCATCACCGGGTTTGAAATTCTGCACGGCGGAGCCGACCGCCTCAATAATGCCCACACCTTCGTGGCCAAGGGTGCGGCCGGGGGTCACGGCGGGCACATCACCTTTGAGAATGTGCAAATCGGTGCCGCAAATCGTGGTCTTGGTCACTTTGACGATCACGTCGGTGGGTTTGTCGATGCCGGGTTTGTCTTTTTCTGTCCAAACTTTCTCGCCTGGGCCTTGATATACGAGTGCTTTCATCTGTGTTTCTCCTCCAGAAGTCTACGACACTGTCGTTGCGTGAGACGAGCGAACGCCTGTGCGCGGCCCGTGTCGGACAGGAGCCTAGCTGGACTGAGAGCGAAGAGTAGACCGCAGTATACCGTGGGCTGATCCATTGCGGAAATCCCGGTTCGAAATCGGAAGCGGACTATGCCGCACTGCCGAAACGGGGTGGTTTGGGAGGAAGGTTTCGTTATAGTATAACGCTCCAATCCGTACAGACACTGCGGCTCAGGGGCAGTGCACCACAGGGACGCTGCGCTGATGGGGCACTGATGGAGCGCAGACTCAGATGCGGCGATTGCGCAGCGTGTTGGCGGGGGTTTCCCCGAACCGCTTGCGATAGAGCGCCGTCATCGCGCCAAGGTTCACGTAGCCTCGCGCGCGGGCAATGCTGGTCACGGTCTCGCCCGGCTGCGCCAGGTGTAGCGCCCCGCGCAACCCATCCAGCCGTTGTGCGGTGAGAAACTCATGCGGGGTGATGCCGCGAAACCGGCGAAACCCGTCCGACAGGCTGCGCGCGGTGATGCCAAGCTGGGCTGCGACCTCGCCAATGGTCGGCGCGCGGGCGGCGGTGTCTTGCATCAACCGTTCGGCTTCGCGGACATAATGCGGCGCGGCGGCGCGCGCACCCGTGTCCAGATTGAGCCCGGCACAGTCCGCCCAATTGCGCAACAGATCAAGACAGAGGGTTTCTTCGATGCGCCGTTCGATAAATGCGTCCGCAATGCCGTCATGTTTGGCGTCAAGGGTGCGGGTGGCGTAATCCAAAAGCGACAACCATGCCGATTGCCCGGCGCCAAAGATCAGGCGATTTTGCCAAAGATCATCTTCGGGCACAAAGTCGTACCAACGCGCAGCGGTTTCCTCCATCAGCGCATGTGGGATGGTCAGGTTGAGCTGTAAATCATTACCATCGGCAAGGTTCCAATAGCTCGTGCGGCTGCAATCGACGACATAGCTGTCACCCGGGCGGGTGTCGACGGCGTCATTGCCATTGAGCGGATGACGCACCGAGCCGCGCAGCGTGTTGACGACGATGATATTGCCGGAGGTTGGGTCAAAATCGTCGGCCCGTGTCGGCGTGCCAAAGCAAAAGCGGCTAAAGGTGATCCGCCCGATCTTGAGATTTCGGATGGTGGCGTTTGGGTCCATACCGCGGGTGAGGGGGCGGGTCGACAAGGGCATATAGGTCTTGGCGCAAAACGCGTTCACCACCGACCAGTCGCGGGTTGTGGTCAACTTATCTTGCAACAAAGGCGCGCCGCGCCGGTCCTCCAAAAGAGCCGTTTCCAACATGCCGGATCCTCCCAGTCCTGCGAAGTCACGGTCCGTTGCCCGCAGGTTGATCCTGTGAGGCATTGATCCCGTGTCTTGCCTGCGTCTTTGGCAAAGTCTGCCGAAAGCCGCGCCGTGCGGCAAGAACAATCCATGTGCAATGTGTTGAATAGGAGCGAAATCGAGGCGGGGCGGCTGCACGGTTTGGTGCGGCCACAGCGCGCATCTGCCGCAAGGTCAAGCTGCGGTTTCATCATTTTGTCGTCTGTCTGTCATCGCTCTGTTGCCGAAGATCGGCACCTGTGGTCAGGACGCGAGCGCGGGGGGTCTTTGACGCCCCAAGACGTTTGCGCAGATAGAGCAACATTGACTGCACTGGAGCCAAAAATGAACAATCAGGATTTCACCGATCTCTCTTGGGATGAATTTGACGAGATGCGTGACCCGCGCCCTGAGGCCAACGGCTTTGATGCCGTGGTCGAGCGTGCCATTTCGCGTCGTGGGTTCCTGGGCGGTGCACTGGCCTTTGGGTCGGGCGCTTTGGCCATGGGGGCGGGTCTTTTGTCCTCCACCACCGCCGCACGCGCCGAAGGCATGGGCTTTGCCTTTAAACCGATCGACATCGCGACCGATCACGACATCCATGTGCCCGAGGGCTATCAGTGGAAAGTGCTCGCACGTTGGGGCGATGCGTTGTTCTCCGATGCACAAGATGCCTATTCCCCAGAGACCGGCGTTGACGTGTCGAAATCCGACCGCGTCTTTGGTGAAAACACCGATGGCATGGAATTGTTCACCGATGGCGACAAACAGATCATCGCGGTCAATTCCGAATATGTGAATTCGAAAATCAACCTGCCGGAAGCCTCCAAGGGCCTGCCGCAAAATGCCGACGAAGTGCTGTTGCTCAAAAACTTGCAGGGCGTGACCGTCATGGAAGTGGCTGACATGGGCAACGGCTATGAGATCGTTGTGGACAGCCCCTACAACCGGCGCATCACCCACGAAACTCAAATGACCATGGACGGCCCGGCGGCGGGCTCCGATCTGGTGAAAACCAATGCCGATCCTGAGGGCATGTCCCCCAAAGGCACGATGAACAACTGTGGCTCGGGCAAGACGCTTTGGGGCACTTACCTGACCTGCGAAGAGAATTTTAACGGTTATTTCGGCGCCACTGGTGAGTATGACGTCACCGACGAGTTCAAACGCTACGGCATCGGCGGCGAAGGCCGCTACGCTTACGAGAAATTCGATCCGCGCTATGATCTCTCGAAAGAGTCGAACGAGCCGCATCGTCATGGCTGGATCACCGAGATCAACCCGCTTGATCCGGCGTCCACTCCGATCAAACACACCGCTCTGGGCCGGTTTAAACACGAAAACGCCGAAATGGTTCAGGCCGCCGATGGTCGCGTTGTGGTCTATATGGGCGACGATGAGCGTGGCGAATTCATCTATAAATTCGTCTCCAACGGCGTGTACACCGAGGGCGGTTCCACCGAGGGCCTGCTTTCTGACGGCACGCTCTATGTCGCCAAATTCAACGACGATATGTCGGGCGAATGGTTGGCTTTGACGCCGGAAACCACTGGCATGTCGATCGAAGACATCCTTGTCTTCTCCCGTATTGCTGGCTCCAAAGTCGGCGCGACCACGATGGATCGCCCGGAATGGGTCGCCGCGCACCCGTCCAAGGTGGAGGCCTATTGTGCCCTGACCAACAACAAAAACCGTGGCGTGAAACCGAACGCCGGTGGTGACGACACCCCGGTCGGTGGCCCGAACCCGCGTGAGAGCAACAACTTTGGTCAAATCGTGCGCTGGATGCCAGCGGGCGAAGATCATGCCGCTGATGCGTTCACATGGGATCTCTATGTCATGGCCGGCAACCCGAGCGTCTATGACAACGTCTATGCCGGTTCCAAAAACGTCACGGCGGGCAATATGTTCAACTCGCCCGACGGCATGGCCTTCTCCTCGGATGGCTACCTCTGGATCCAGACCGATGGCGATGACAGCAACGAAGGCGAGTTCGAAGGCCAAGGCAACAACCAGATGCTGGTTGGCAACACCGAAACCGGCGACATCGGCCGCTTCCTCACCGCTCCGAACGGGGCTGAGGTCACGGGCCTGTGCTGGTCTGCGGATAAAAAGGTTGCTTTCGTGGGCATCCAACACCCGGGTGGCTCCTGGCCGGACGGCGCTGGCAAACCGCGCTCCTCGGTGATTTCCGTGTGGCGCGAAGACGGCGCGCTGATCGGGTAAGCGGTTCCTCTAGGGTATCAGGCCTAGGATCGAAAGGGGGTGCGGTGAAAACCGCGCCCCTTATTTTGTGTCATGTGCTAAGTTAAAAAAGCAGTATCTTGCTATGATATTTCAATCAGAACATAATTGATGTCTGTAATACTGCTGTTTTTGAGGAGAAACATTTGGATCACGAACCAACCAATTTACCTGCGCAAATTGCTAACGCTCTTGTGTCAATTCCAAAAGGTTTGACGCCGGGTGTTATCAAAGCTTTGGACCGTTTGGTTGGTGCGACTGTAGATGTGCCTGTTGCATGGCTTAATCAAAAAAAGGCGAAAATCGATGCTCAAACGGAGTCCTACAAGTTAGTTGAAGCCTATATTGCTCAATCGGTTGTGTCAGGTGTGGAGGCAAATCCTGAAATTGCGCAGCGTGCCATGAACACGCTGATCAGGAAGGAATACCGTAAACAGTCAAACCGTGAAGCGGTTGCAGCTGCGATGGTTGAAGATTTGCGGAAAAATGCTCGTGAAACTTCTGAGAAAGAAGTCTCCGCGGACAATTTAACTGAGCTAGACGATGATTGGCTCAATATTTTTGAGCGCTACGCTGAGGATGCATCAAGCGAACGATTGCAAGGGCTTTGGGGGCGGGTTCTGTCCGGAGAAGTTCGGCAGCCGGGGCGTTTTTCAACGAGAACTTTGCGCTTTCTTTCCGAGTTTTCGCAAGCCGATGCGCTGACTTTTGAGAACTTTGCCAAGAAGTCATTTGGCGACAACGCACCTGCAAAACTCGTCAATCCCGCACAGGGCGAAGATATTAGCCATTTGATACATCTTGAGGCTAGTGGATTAATTCATGGGGCCAGCGGGCTAGGATTGCAAAAGACTGTGATATTCAATGATAAGGGAGACGCTTCTATCAGAGAAGGTAATATTATCATATTTTTGCATGGGGAGCCGGAGCAAAAAATTGAATTTGAGGCTGTTGTTCTAACTCCGCTTGGTCGAGAGGTGCTTTGTCTTGTTGGAAGTAGAAATGTACGTGAAGCTGCGCGATCTGTAGCGCTAGCAATTAGGACGCCAAAGATCCATGAGGCATACCTCAATGTTCTGACTATAGGCGAAAATGAGCAGAGAATTGAAACCAAGGAAGTGCTTTGGGTGAAGGAAATACCTGAAAGTCAGTCTGTTGATGGAAGTGCAAACTAGTTCTCGCGATTTCAGGCTTGTTCCCCTCCCTCCGCAATAATCCATCCCCCCCTCTGCATTCCCGCGCAACATTCGCGCGAAATGTCGCGCTTCGCCCCCTTCAATCTTTCGATCTGCCTTTGTAGGTTGCCTGCGATTTGACGCGGGGGCGTTCCCTCCGCGCGCCTGATGGAGATACACCTATGGATCGTCGTTCTTTTTTGAAAACCTCGGCACTGGGCGGGGCGTCTGCCGCTGCCGCCGCCGGTCTGGCCGCTCCGGCTCTGGCCCAAGGGGCACCGCGCACCCTGACCATGGTCTGCGCTTGGCCGCGTGGTCTGGCGGGTGTCTGGGATGCGGTCGAACGTTTTGTCGACAACGTGCAAACCATGTCGGGCGGCACGTTGGTGATCGACGCACGCGCGGCGGGCGAACTCGTTGGCGGGCTTGAGGTGTTTGACGCCGTGACCGCCGGTCAGGCCGATATGTACCACGCCGCAGACTATTATTTCACCGGTCAGCACCCGGCCTGGGCCTATTACACCACGGCCCCCTTCGGCATGACCGCGCCGGAAATGATGAGCTGGTATTACGGCATGGGCGGCAAGGATTTGCATCAACAGTTGGGCGATGTCTTTGGCCTGCACACTTCGATCGCGGGTCAAACCGGCGCGCAAGGCGGCGGTTGGTTCCGCAAGGAAATCAAATCGGTTGCCGATTTTCAGGGTCTGAAATTCCGCATGCCGGGCTTGGGCGGCGAAGTGGTTGGCAAACTCGGTGCCTCGGTTCAAGTCATGGCGGCGGGCGAAATTTACCAGGCGCTCTCCTCGGGCGCATTGGACGGCACCGAATGGGTCGGGCCGTGGTCAGATGAAAAACTTGGCCTGCAAGAGGTCTGTCAGTTCTTCTATCCGGCGGGCTTTCATGAGCCGGGCTCCGCGCTGTCGGTCAACACCAATCTTGAGGTGTTCGACAGCCTGAGCCCCGCCGAGCAGCGCATCCTTGATGTCGCGGCCGCCGAATGTCACCAGTTCGACTACGCCTTGTTCATCGCCAACAACGGCCCGGCGCTGGGGCGGTTGATCAGCGGCGGCACCCAGATCAAGGAATTTTCCGACGATGTCTGGGACGCCTATGGCGCGGCCTCGAAAGAGGTGTTGGACCAGTATATGGGTGACGAAATTTTCGCCGAAACCCGCGCGGCTTACGAATCCGCGATGGGCGAGATTTCGGGTTGGACGGGGCGTTCGGACAGCGTTTACACCGCCCAACGCAACCGGGTTTTGGGGCTGCTTTAATCCGCTTGATCCACTCTGAGACCATGAACGCGCATCCCTTAGGGGCTGCGCGTTTTTTATGCGTTCAAGAGGCCGTGCTGAATGTCCGTCCTGAATGTTCGGCATGGATGTCCTGATGTGATCCAGATCAAGGTGAGGGGGGGGTGAATATGCGCCTATGCGCATAAAGGAGCACCTTCATGATTCTGCCCATCCTCTCCGCCCTCGCTGACCCCACCCGCCTTGAGGCGATGCGCCTTTTGTCGGACGGCGGCGAGCACTGTGTCTGTGAATTGATGCGGGGGATCGGGGCGACGCAAAGCCGGATGTCGCGGCATATGCAGGTGCTGAAACAAGCGGGGCTGGTTTTGGATCGACGCGATGCGCAATGGGTGCGCTATCGCGTCAACCCGGATCTGTCGCCCGAGGTCAGGGCGGTTCTGGATGCGGTGTGCCATGCCGCGCAGAGCGCGCAAAGGAGCGTCGCATGAGCACAGATTTCACACACCCGTCGCACCCGTCACGCCCGGATTGGCTGTGGCATTTGGGTGTTGTCGCCGCGCTCGCGCTGTGGTGGATGCTCTATCATCAACTCGCGCCCCTGGCCGAGTGGATCACCGGCCTGTTGCCGGTGGAACGCCACAGCCACACCGGCGAAGCCATCGCGTTTTTCCTTTATGATGTGCCGAAAGTGATGATGCTTTTGACGCTCATCGTCTTTGTCATGGGGGTGGTGCGCAGCTTTTTCTCGCCAGAGAAAACCCGCGCGCTGCTGTCCGGCAAACGCGAGGGCGTGGGCAATATCTTTTCGGCGGGCCTTGGCATTTTGACGCCGTTTTGCTCCTGCTCTGCCGTGCCACTGTTCATCGGCTTTGTGTCCGCAGGCGTGCCCTTGGGCGTCACCTTTTCCTTTTTGATCGCCGCGCCGATGGTCAATGAGGTGGCGCTTGTGCTGCTGTTTGGCTTGGTCGGTTGGCAAGTGGCGGCGACCTATCTGGCCTTTGGGCTGCTCATCGCCATCATCGCCGGGTTTGTCATCGGAAAATTGCACCTCGAAGGCTGGTTGCAGGACTGGGTGCGCGACATTCATTCCGGCGCGTCCGCCCCGACCCAGATCGAGGGCGACGGCATGACGATGATCGAACGCTACCGGGCGGGGATAGAAGCCGTGCGGGAAATTTTTGGCAAGGTCTGGCTGTGGATTCTGTTGGGCATCGCGATGGGCGCGCTGATCCATGGCTATGTGCCCGAGGATTTCATGGTGAAAATCATGGGCGCCGAGGCGTGGTGGTCTGTGCCTGCCGCCGTGCTGATGGGCATTCCGATGTATACGAATGCCGCCGGGGTGATCCCGATCGTCGAGGCTTTGTTGGGCAAAGGTGCAGCCCTTGGCACCGTGCTGGCCTTTATGATGAGCGTCATCGCGCTCTCATTGCCTGAAATGATCATTCTCAAACAGGTGCTGACCTATCGCCTCATCGCCGTCTTTATTGGCATCGTCGGCAGCGGCATTTTGGCCGTGGGGTTCCTGTTCAATCTGATCTTCTGAGCTGATCTTTTGAAAGGAGACATCTGATGACATCCGTAAAAGTCTATGGTCCCGGCTGCAAACGCTGTGAAACCACTGTTGATGTGGTCCGCGATGCGGCGGCCAAACTGGGTCTTGAGGTCGAGGTCGAGAAAGTCACCGACCCGAAATCCATCGCCATGGCCGGGGTCATGTCGACGCCGGGGATCGCGATTGACGGCACGCTGGTCCATGCGGGCGGATTGCCGGATAAGACCAAACTTGAGGGCTGGCTGTCGGCCTGAGGTTCGGCCGCGCTCTAAACCAGCCTCTAAAACCGGCCTCTAAAACCGACCTGTGCCCTGCAACACACCATGCTCCATCGCGTAGCGTGTCAGCCCCGCGGTGGAGGAAATGCCCAGTTTGCGTTTGATGTTCTTGCGGTGGGTTTCGACCGTGCGCACGGAAATGTCGAGGGCTATGGCCACGTCTTTGTTGGATTTTCCCTGGGCCAGTTCCAACAGGATGGTTTGTTCGCGGTCGGTCAACGGTTCGCGCCCGTCGCGGATTTTGGTGGGTTTGATGGCCGCCTGCGCCCCGGTGCAAAGGTATTTCTCACCATTCATCACCGTATCAATCGCCTCTTTGACGTCTTCCGTCGGCACGTCTTTTAGAACATATCCCATCGCGCCATGTGACAGCGCCGCGCCGATATATTCGGGGCCATCATGCATGGTGAGGATCAGGATGCGGGTCTCTGGACGACGTTCCAACAACAGTTCGGTCGCCGTCAGCCCCCCCATGCAGGGCATGTTGAGATCAAGCAAAATCACATCGGGAGCCAAGTTCATCACCTGATCCACCGCCTCCTGGCCATTGCACAGGGTGCCCACAACATCGAGATCGTCAAAGGTCTCCAAAAGGGCGCGGATGCCTTCGGCCACCATTGGATGGTCGTCGACAATCAAGACGCGGGTCGGTGTTTCACTCATCGGGCACTTCCTACTGGGGCTGGGGGACGACTTGATCCTGCGGGCGTCAGGATATGCTTGAGCGGCACGGTGGCGTCAATGGCGGTGCCGGGCGAGAGGCTGTAGATGGTCAGCGTGCCGCCAAGCTGTTCCATCCGCTCGGCCATATTGCGCAGGCCCAGCCCGCGTCCGGCTTTGGCCCGCTCCGCCATGTCAAAGCCGCGCCCGTCATCGGAGATCAACAAGGTCGCCCCGGTGCGATGCCCGGCCAGTTTGATCGTGACCTCGGTGGCCTCGGCATGGCGTTCGATATTGGTCAGCGCCTCTTGGGCAATGCGGAACAGGGCGATGCGGGCCTCTTCGTCCAGGCGGTTGCGAAACACCACGGTTTCCAATTCGGTTTTGATGCCGGTGCGGGTTTGGAACTCTTCTGTCAGGGCCTTGAGCGCCGGCCCAAGCCCCAGATCATCCAACACGCCGGGGCGCAGATCGCGCGAGATGCGGCGCACTTCGGTGATCGCTCCGCCCAGCATCTCGACGCCGCGATCCAAACTGACGGGGGCGTTCGGGTCGTCCTTGGCCAATTGCCGTCGCGCCAATTCCAACGCATAGCGCACGCCAACCAAAATCTGGCTGATCCCGTCATGCAATTCGCGCGCCACGCGGCCGCGCTCTTCTTCTTGCGTGTCGAAAATGCGCTGGGTCAGTTCTTTGAGTTTGGCATCGGCCAAACGGCGTTCGCGGATGGTGATCGTGACGCCGGACATAAACACCAAAAGCGTGGCGGCCATGGTGATTGCGCCGATATAGACAAAGGTGCGGCGGATGCGCGCCTCGACCTGGGCGCGCGCGGCGGCGACCGACGTCAGCACATCGTCGATGAACACGCCGGTGCCAATCGCCCATTGCCAGTCCTGTAGCCCGACCACGTAGCTGATCATCTGTGCCTCTTTTCCGGTCGAAGGTTTTTGCCAAAGATAGCTGTGATACCCACCGCCTTGTCGCGCCAGGGTGATGAGCTCATCGACCACGGGCGTGCCGATGCTGTCGGCCAATCCGCTCCAGTTTTGGGTGATCAACCGCGTGTCGCGCGGAGCAACAAGATTGGTGCCATCATAGTCATAGACAAAGAAATAGCCGTCGATGCCATAGGTCATGGCCGACAGAATTTGCGTGACTTTGAGCTTGGCCTCTTCGTCATCGGGCGGTGCGGGATTGTATTCTGCGGTGATGGCCGCGCGGGCCAATTGCAGGTAGTTTTGCAATTCCTGCCGCTTGGCCGAAATCAGTTGCGCCTCCAGTTCGGAAATCTCGTGATCCGCCATGTTGCGCGATTGATCCGCCACCAAAACGGCAATCGCCGACACCGCCATCAACAACGGCAGGGTCGCCAGCAAAAACAATTTGCGCGCATAGGTGAGTTCGGGGATCAGGCGGGGCATTGAGAAGGGGGTCCTAAAAGGGGCTAAGAGGGCCAAGGGGCGGTCATGCAACGAATCAAAGGATAGCGGGGCGAGGGGGCAGGTCAATCATCTGGCTGTCTTCTGGTTTGGTCGCACGAAAATTGCGCTGAACTGGTGATGACGCGTCATAAAAAGACCTTAGCTGCGTAGAGTTGGGTATTCAAACGCATGAGTGACGGCGTTAACGTCGCCCAACAAGCTCGGTTCGGTTTCGGCCGGATCTGGGGCGCGAGGGGGGTAAACGGGGGAGTTTCGCGGTCAGCCGCGAATGCCGATCCTGATGCTGTCTGAAGGCCCTTACCATTCGCCATAGACTATTTTGGGAGGAAACCATCTATGGATCGTCGTTCTTTTTTGAAAACTTCTGCTCTTGGGGGCGCATCCGCCGCCGCAGCCACAACACTGGCCGCGCCGATGTACGCGCAGGGCAAACGCACGCTGACCATGGTCACCACATGGCCGCGCGGTCTTGCCGGTGTGTGGGACACTGTGGAGCGCATTGCGGCCTCTGTCACGGCGCTGACCGATGGCGCGGTGACGATCGAACCGAAAGCCGCGGGCGAGCTCGTGGGCGGTCTCGAAGTGTTTGACGCCGTGACCGCAGGTCAGGCCGATATGTACCACGGTGCCGATTACTATTTCACCGGCCAACACCCGGCCTGGGCCTATTTCACCACCGTGCCCTTCGGCATGACCGCACCGGAAATGATGGTGTGGTATTACGGCATGGGCGGTATGGATTTGCACAGCAAGCTGGGCGAAATCTTTGGTCTTAAACCCTTTATCGCCGGTCAAACCGGTGCGCAGGGTGGCGGTTGGTTCCGCAAGGAAATCAAATCCGCCTCTGATTTTCAGGGTTTGAAATTCCGTATGCCGGGCCTTGGTGGTCAGGCTCTGTCCGAACTTGGTGCCTCTGTTCAGGTGCTTCCGGGCGGCGAGATTTACCAAGCACTGTCCTCTGGTGCGCTGGACGGCACCGAGTGGATCGGCCCGTGGTCGGATGAGAAACTCGGCTTGCAAGAGGTCTGTGATTTCTACTACCCCGCTGGTTTCCACGAGCCGGGTGCGGCGCTGTCCGTTGTCACCAACCTCGAAGTGTTCGAGAGCCTGACCCCGTCGCAGCAAAAAGCCATCGAAATCGCCTGTGGTGAAGGCCATCAGCACAACTACGCGCTGTTCATGGCCAACAATGGCCCGGCGCTTCAACGTCTGATTTCTGCGGGCGTTCAGGTCAAAGAATTCTCCGACGATGTCTGGGATGCCTATGGGGCCGCCTCCAAAACCGTTCTCGATGGCTATATGAGTGATGAGCTTTTTGCCGAAGTCCGCACCTCCGCTGAGGCCGCAATGGCCTCCACGTCTGGCTGGTCCGGTCGCTCTGACAGCGCCTACACCGCCCAGCGTGACCGCGTTTTGGCAAACCTCAAGTAAGTCATCGCACTGTGAAAAAAACGAAAATGCGCGCGGTATTCGCGCGCATTTTGCGGCTTGAGACATTGCCGCTGAGGCGTGGCAGGTATAAGGCACCGCCCAGACGCATTTAGAAAAGAGCGGATCGCATCAGCCGGTCCGAAGAGGGGACAGCAACCATGGAAGAGCAGGCCAGCACATCTTTCTTTGGCGCGGTGTTCGACGGGCTTTTGGCCCTTGTCGTCAATCTCGGCCTTGGATTTTGGCACATCATTCAGGCCGTGACCCATCCGGGCGCATGGCTGGATTGGTCGAATAAAGAAAGCCTGTTGCGCTTTGTTTATTTTGGTGGGTCCAAAGAATTTCTGTTTGTTTTCTTGGACATTATCATCGTTATCAGCCTTATCGGTTTTTTCTACCGTCCGTTTATGTGGGGGCTGGTGCGCGGGCTTGAGAAAATCACCAACACCGTTGGCCGCGTCGCCGCATGGGCTGGTCTTTTGATGGTGCTGCAACAGATCATGGTGGTTTTCCTTCAGTCGATCTTTAGGCTGGGCGAAATCACCATCGCGCCTTTTGGTGCGGGCTTCACCCAATCGGTCGGCTGGTTTTCCGAAAGCCTGAAATTTGAAAACGCCCTCGTCGTCGCGCTTTGCGTGTCCTACGCTTTTGTACAGGGCAGCCATGTGCGCGTCGATCTGGTCTATGCCGGGGTGTCGCATCGGGCGAAACGGGTGATCGACATGTTCGGCTCGCTGTTTTTCATGCTGCCGGTGGCGTTTTTGACATGGATGTACGCATGGTTCTTTCTCTGGCGGCACCTGATCACCCCGAAAGTGTCGGCCTCTGACAAGCTTGAGTTGATGCTGCGCAAAGCGCGGATCGTGAAATGGAATGTCGAAACCGTGTCGTTTTCGGCCAACGGGTTTAACGGCTATTTCCTGTTTAAAATCCTGATGCTGTGCTTCATCGGCCTCGTGATCCTTCAGGCGCTGGCGTTTTTCTACCGTTCCTATCTCGAATTTCTTGAGGGCGAAGAGTCGGCTGGCAAATATCTTGACCGGGACACGCTTGGCGCGGGCGAAGAAGCCTTTGAGGGCACGCACTAATATGGAGCATTTTCAGGACAAGTGGGCACCGGTTTTCCGGTTCGAAAATGTGACCAGCACAATGGAGCATTTTCAGGACAAGTGGGCACCGGTTTTCCGGTTCGAAAATGTGACCAGCACAATGGAGCATTTTCAGGACAAGTGGGCACCGGTTTTCCGGTTCGAAAATGTGACCAGCACAAAAGACTAAGAGGGATCAAAGACATGTTTTTCGGACTTGATGGCGTAGAAATTGGCCTCATCATCGTGTTCCTCTGTCTGTTCAGTGGAATTCTCACAGGCTTCCCGGTGGCCTTTGCCATTGGCGGCGCGGGGTTGTTGTCCTTTGGCATCATTGCCGCGTTGGACAGTGCCGGGATCTTGGTGCACCAGGCGCTTGATACCAATGCGCAGGCCTATCGTGATCTGGTCAATTCCGGGGTGAATCCGGTCACCATTTCGCATTTCAGATATCCAGATTTGCCCACCTATATGCAGCCCTTGTTTGAGGGCGGTTGGGAACAGGCGATTGATCGCAACCTGTCCTTTATCGTCAATCGGATGAACGAACGCGTCTTTGCGGGGGCTTCGATCGAAACGCTGTTGGCGGTTTTGATGTTCGTAATGATGGGGATCGTTCTGGAACGGTCTAAAATTGCCAACGATCTGTTGACCACCATGGCGCGGGTCTTTGGCCCGATCCCCGGTGGTTTGGCAGTGTCCGTGGTCATCGTCGGTGCCTTTTTGGCTGCTTCGACCGGCATCGTGGGTGCGACCGTGGTGACCATGGGGCTTTTGTCACTGCCGACCATGTTGCGGCACAATTATTCGCCAGAGCTTGCCACCGGCGTCATCGCCGCCTCGGGCACGTTGGGTCAGATCATTCCGCCCTCCATCGTGATCGTTTTGCTCGGCACATTGGCGGGCGATCTTTATTCCGCCGCCCAAGAGGCGCGGGCACAGGCCGTGGGCTGTAGCGATGCTTTGACCTATCTGGGCAAACCGGCGGTGGTGTCTGTCGGCACCTTGTTCCAGGCGGCAATGTTGCCGGGGATTTTCCTAGCCTTCCTCTATGCGCTTTACGCCTTTGGCTATGCGTTGTTGAACCCGCACAAAGCCCCGCCCGTGCATCTGTCGCACACCAGCCATGACACCATCACCCGCCGCGAAGGCCTG
Source organism: Celeribacter baekdonensis (assembly GCF_900102315.1). Lineage (GTDB taxonomy): Bacteria > Pseudomonadota > Alphaproteobacteria > Rhodobacterales > Rhodobacteraceae > Celeribacter > Celeribacter baekdonensis. Next base: position 104,463 of record NZ_FNBL01000008.1, on the reverse strand, counting down.
TTGTGGTTCCTGGCGATCCCGGTGATTTTGATCGGCGGCGCGATTGTCTTTGGTCAGGTCGGGATTGCGGGCAATCAATCGGTGTTGGTCAAGGAATACACCGATGCGGGGGCGCGCGCCTCACTGCGCACCAATGTGTCGCAGCAATGTGAAGTGGCGATGATCGAACTGCATGGCGAGGATGCGTGGAACACCGCCCTGTCGGAACAGGCCGCGATTGAGGCCGCTGGCGGGGCCGTGGAAAGCGTTCAGCGCAGCCCGGAAGAGATCGACCGGCTGATCGCCGTGGCGGTGGACACCGCGCCGAAACTCGGCAATGGCCTGTTGACCGTGATGGTGCTTTTGAGCGTTGTTTTGGCCTTTGGTCGCGGTGTGGCACCGTCGTCTGATCCGCGTCCTTTGCTGATCGGGGCTGCCGGGATCGCGGGCATCTTGGCGATGGATGCGCTGTTTGTCAGCCCGCTGACCAGTTCCGGCACCGCCGCGTTCTATTACCTGATCCCGGCGCTTTTGATGGTCTATGGTCTCAAAGAGGCGGCGATTCGGTTGGGTAAAAACGAACTGTTTCGTGTGGTTTTCCCGCCGCTTGTGTTGATCGTTGCCGTGCTTGGCTCGATCTTGGGCGGTGTGACCAACCCGACACCTGCCGCAGGTCTTGGGGCCGGGGGCGCGATCCTTTTGGCGGCTTACCGCAAATTGGCCGATCATCATAAATCTGGCAAAATCATTTTGGGCGCGGCGTTTTCCGTCGTCATCATGATCCTGATCGGGTCGAATTTCGACCTGCGTCTGGGCCGGGGCGATGTGCCGTTTGAAGATTGGGCGGCTTATGTCGTGGCTCTCGTGGCCTTCTATTACGCGATGTTCGGCATTCTCTATGCCTGCTGGGTGTTGTGGGGTGATGGCACTTTGGGGGTCGTGGTGCGTGAAACCGCCAAGGTCACGTCGATGGTCTTCACCATTCTGATCGGCTCGCAGCTTTTGAACCTCGTGGTGATCTCGTTTGGCGGAGAACATTACATCCAAAGTTTCCTGCGCTCGTTTGACAATGAATTCACCGTCTTCCTTTTGGTCATGCTGGTGCTGTTCATCTTGGGCTTTGTGTTGGATTTCCTTGAGATCATCTACATTGTCGTGCCTATCGTCGGCCCGGTGATCTACGGCGGCACGATGGACCCGAAATGGGTGACGATCATGATTGCGGTCAACCTTCAGACCTCCTTCCTCACACCGCCCTTTGGCTTTGCCCTGTTCTATCTGCGGGGCGTGGCGCCGCCCTCCGTGACCACGGGGCATATCTACCGAGGGATCATCCCCTTTGTGCTCATTCAGGTTCTGGGGCTTGGCATCCTGTGGATGTTCCCCGACATCGTCACGATTGTGCCGAACCTGTTGTCGAAATAGAGCCTTTTGACTGGCCTGTGATACAACCAAAAGCCCCGCCACTGAGCGGGGCTTTTCTTTTCCGGAAAATAAGGTTTGTGGGATTTGAAATTATCCGATAAAAATACTCGGGTAATGAATCGAAGGACCACCCATGTCATATTCTCCCCACGATCCCTTTGGTCTTGATCCCGCCCGAGAGGCCGAGGGTGCCGAACCGGTTGGCCGCATGGACCAGCTCGACGCCCAGGGTCGAATGGTCGTGGCGCTGATGCGTGGCGCGCAGATTGCGGGCAAGGACAGCGACATTTCCAAGGTCTATGGCCAGATGATGATGGTGTTTGAACGCCACGCGCGCCGGCCTTTGATGCGGCACCACCCGGACTGTGCCTGTCTGGGTGCGGATGAGGCGGTGATGGCGCGATTTGTCCGCCTTGCGGCGCGGGGCGCGCGCGAGGATGCGGCTTTGATGGCGATGCTGTTGATCCGGGCCGACATCGCGTCTTTGGCGGTGTCCTTGGCCGAACAATTGGGGCTTTTGATTCAAGTGGCTGCTCGCGTTGACGCCCATGCGATGCGTCCGCACGGCACCTATCACTAAAGCGTCATGGCTTTAACCTGAGACCAGGAAAGGCGTGACGCTTTAACGGGATACGGCTTTAATACTCCGACCGAGGCGCGCGCGACGGGTGGGGCACAGTATGGGTGTCCGGCAAGTCGATCTTGGCCACCTGTTGCGCGATCGGTTCGGATTCAATCGGATGGGCCTCAGCGGAAAAATCGTCCGGGTCTATCATGTCGACCCATTGGCCACCCTGATAGACCTCCAGCGCCGAAAACCGCGCCTTATAGCCCATTTTGGGCGATCCGGGCACCCAATAGCCCAAATAGACATAAGGCAGGCCAGCCTCGCGGGCGATCTCGATATGATCCAGAATGACATAGGTGCCAAGACTGTCCTTGACCAAATCGGGTTTGTAAAACGAATAGACCATAGAGAGGCCGTCATCCAACAGATCGGTCAAACAGGTCGCCGCCAATTCGCGCGGCGTGCCCCCCCGTGAGGTGATGTAATATTCGATGACGCGGGTGCGGATCGGGGTTTCTTCGATCATCGCGGCGAATTCAAACACATCCATATCGGCCATGCCGCCGTCGGCGTGCCGGGTCTCAAGATAGTCGCGAAACAGCTCATATTGCGCCTCGGTCGCCCAAGGCGAGGTTGCGGCGCGTTTGAGGTAATTGTTTTTGTTGATCGCGCGGCGTTGCGATTTCGATGGTTTGAAATCGGCCACCCGGATGCGGGCAGACATACAGGCGCTGCAATCGGCACAGGTTGGACGGTACAACACGTTTTGTGACCGCCGGAACCCTTGTTTCGACAGGCTGTTGTTAAGCTGATCGGAGCTCTCGCCCTGCAAGGAGGTGAACAGCTTTCGTTCCATCCGGCCCTCAAGATAGGGGCAGGGCTGTGGAGCCGTCACATAAAACTGCGGCGCGAGGGGGAGGGTATGACGCATAAAGTCGACTTAGGATGATTTCACAAAGGGCGCGTTAACGGCACGCAGAGGGAAGGTAGCAAGTCCTGACCCACGCGCCAAGCCCCCCGATCACATCGCAGTAAATTCATCTGCGAGTTTCGTCCCAAAAACGCAGAAAAAAGGCGCATCTGCGCCCTTTTCCGTTATTTTTAGGAAGTTTGAAAACGGATCTCAATATGCAGAGGGCCGATTGATTGCCGCCGACCCTAAAATCAGGTCGCTGAGCCCCTGTTTGCGCCCGGTTGTCAGCATCAAGACAACTGAGATCACCTGCGGCAGGCCCATCGTACACCAGACGGTGAACAGCCCCGTATGCAACAGCGCCATGCCAAGATCAAAACGCTCGCCCTTTGAGGTGCGAAACTCGATCCCCATCAGGCGCATCCCCAGCGTGGCGGAGCCATTTGTCAGGGTGACGACCCGATAGGCAAACCCGACCACCGCCACCAGAAAGGGGAAAAAGAAAATTCCGGTGAAGGCGGTAAACGGTACGATCATTGCCGCGATCAAGGTGGTGACGATCAGGTCCACAACAAAGGCAAGCGCACGTTTGGTGGGGACGGCGTCGTAAAACCCCGGCTGGCGTTCCGGGTCGGGAAGGCCCCAAAGGGCGGTATCATCGTGGAACATGGTCTCACTCACATCTCTGTGTCAGGTCAGTTTGACGGGTTTCAGGGCTTGGACGGGATGGGCAAACTCAGGGTCGAGTCTGCCCGATCTCGGGTGTGTGGCTCAAGCGTCTTCTTTGTCGGCGCTTTCGTCATGATCTTTGGCGTCATGATCTTTGGCGTCATGATCCTTGGTACGTGCCTCAGATGCCTTTTTCACGCGGTCCTCCATGAACTGGTCAAACTCGGCCTTGTCCTTTGCGGCGCGCAGGCGCTCAAGGAAGGATTCGAATTGATCCTGTTCCTCTTCCAGACGCATCAACGTTTCGGTCTTATACGCGTCAAAGGCGCTGTTGCCAGACGGGCGAGCGGCGGCGCGGGCGGCACGGAAGGTTTCGCCATGGGAGCCACAGCGATGAGTGCGGTGATGAGAGCGATTTTTACAAGCGAACATTTTTTTACCCCAGATCATGTAAAAGAGAAGTGCAAGGCCAACCGGCCAGACGAAGACGAAGCCAAGGACCATTGCGGCGATCCAGGCCCCTTTGCCCTTATCGTCAAGCCAGCCTTCGGCGCGACGGAACCAGCCCATAGGGCGATCCTGAGCGGTGTAGGTGGAGGTGACGTCGGTCATTGATGAACCCTTTCGGAAGGTTGTGATGTTTGATGTGAATGTCTTTCACATTACCAAAATGGGTTCGGCGGGTTTCTGGTGCAAGGGTTTATGTGAATGTTTTTTACATTAATTTGAAAATGCAATTATAAATAATGGCTTAGGTGTTTTTTTATGGGAAACAGTTTCTATTGCCCCCAATGTGAGGCTGTGTTTGACTGCCGATATAGGATGAGATGTCCTCCAAATTTGAACTAGGGTATTAAACAAGGGTATTAAATGTGGCTGTAGATATGAAACTGCCCCAAATCGGCTCATGCCGATGCGGTGAGGTGGTGATTGAGGTGGCAAAGGCCCCGATCATGACCGCGGCCTGTCATTGTCGCGGCTGTCAGAAGATGAGCGCCAGCGCCTTTTCCTTGACCGCGATGGTGCCCGCCGAAGGCTTCCGCGTCGTCAGTGGCGACGTGGTAAAGGGCGGCATTCAGGGGCCTGAGTTGGATCACTATGTCTGCCCTTTCTGCAAGACTTGGATGTTCACTCGCATCACCGGCTTTGACGCGGTGGTCAATGTGCGGCCGACCCTGTTTGAGGTCGCCGAATGGACCGTTCCGTTCATCGAAACGATGACCTCGGCCCGGTTGCCTTGGGTGCGTATCCCGGTCCAACACAGTTTTGAGGGGATGCCTGATCCGGCGCAATTCCCGGCGCTGCTTGCGGCCTATGCGACGCGCGTTTGACGCCGCAACGTGTGAACACCGCCATCCGCGCTCCTGCGACTGTCGCCAAATCTGCCGGTGCGATCGCAAAATATGGATTGAGCGGCCCGCGTCCTTAAGTGCCGTTTCGACACGGGTGAGGCTTTTGATCATCGGTGGCACCAACTGATTTCCCGCACCAAACCGTGTCGATTTGGGTTGCGCAAGACGTGCAATCGGCCATGCTCGGGGCAAGATTTCAGGAGGAACCATGTCCGACATCAGCGCCGTTTCCCGTCGCATCACGCGCTTGCCGCGCGCCTATGATCCCGAGCGTGGCGCCGAGGCGGCCGAGGCGGTTGCGGGGCTGACCAAAGACGAAATCGCCCTTGTTCAGGGTGCCGCAGGCTCTGCGCCCTATCTGCATGGTCTGGTGTTGACCGAGGCGGCGTGGCTGATGCCCGCCTTTGACGACCCGATGCGCGCGCTGTCCGATGAAATTTCCCGGATTGAGGCCTTGCCCTTTGACCAAATCGATCCCGGCCTGCGCCAAGCCAAACGGCGCATCGCGCTTTTGGCCGCGCTTTGTGATCTGGGCGGGGTTTGGGCGCTCAGCGACGTCACCGGGTCGCTGTCTTTGCTGGCGGATCGGGCCTGTCATGTGGCGATGCGGGCGCATGTGGCGCGCGAAATCAAGCGCGGTAAAATCCCCGGCCAGACCGAAGACGACATTGAAAGCTGTGGCGGTATGGTGGCGCTGGCCATGGGCAAACATGGTGCGGCGGAGTTGAATTATTCGTCGGATATTGACCTGATTTGCCTGTTTGACGAAAGCCGGTTTGAGGGCGTGGACCAGATGGAAGCGCGCGCAGGCTTTATCCGCGCCACCCGTCGTGCCATGGCCTCGCTGTCCGATTTGACCGGGGACGGCTATGTGTTTCGCACCGATCTGCGCCTGCGCCCGGACCCCTCGGTGACACCGGTGTGTTTTTCGATGGACGCCGCCGAGCGCTATTACGAAAGCGTTGGGCGGACCTGGGAACGCGCCGCCTATATCAAAGCCCGCGCTTGCGCCGGCGACATTGCGGCGGGGGAGCGGTTTTTGAATCAGCTCACCCCCTTCGTGTGGCGCAAGCACCTTGATTTCAACGCCATCCGCGAGACCCATGACATGCGGTTGAAAATTCGCGCCCATAAGGGGCTTGGCGGGGCGCTGAAACTCGAAGGGCACAATATGAAATTGGGTCTTGGCGGTATTCGCGAGATCGAATTTTTCGCCCAGACCCGGCAATTGATCGCGGGGGGGCGTGACCCGGAGCTGCGCGCGCGTGGCACCGTGCCCGCCTTGGCGAAACTGGCCGAAAAGGGCTGGGTCGAGGCGGAGGTGGCCGAGACGCTCAGCCGTGATTATGAGGCGCACCGCGAGGTCGAACACCGCCTGCAAATGCTGCGCGATGCCCAGACCCACAGCCTGCCCAACACGCCCGAGGAATTCGACCGTTTGGCCGCCTTGATGGGCCGGACGACGGAGGCGATGCGCACCGATCTGCGTGAACGCTGCCTGCGGGTGCATGGGTTGACCGAGGAGTTTTTTGCCCCCGGAGAGACCGCTCCCGCGCCGGATTTGCCGCCCGAACAGGAGGAAATCACCAAGCGCTGGTCAACCTATCCTTGCCTGCGCACGTTGCGGGCACAACAGATTTTTGATCGGCTCAAACCCGATCTTTTGGCGCGGATTCAACGGCTTGATCGTCCGACGGAGGCGCTCAGCCACCTTGACGGTTTCCTGGCCGGTCTGCCCGCGGGGGTGCAACTTTTTGCCTTGTTCGAGGCCAATCCGCAGTTGATTGACCTGATCCTCGACATCGTCTCCACCGCGCCGCATTTGGCGCGCTACCTGTCGCGAAACGCGGGCGTTCTGGACGCGGTCATCGGCGGGTCGTTTTTTGCGCCTTGGCCGGGGCGCGCGGGGATCACGGCGGAACTGTGCGACGTGTTGGAACGCGCCGGGGATTATGAGCGCCAACTTGATACCTGCCGTCGCTGGGCCAAGGAATGGCATTTCCGCGTCGGTGTGCATCAGTTGCGCGATTTGATCACCGCCGATGAGGCCGGGGCACAATATTGCGATCTTGCGGTGGCCTGTGTGGCCGCGCTTTATCCGCGCGTTGTAGCCGAATTTTCCGGCAAATATGGCCCGCCACCGGGCAAGGGCGCGATGGTTTTGGGCATGGGCTCTCTGGGCGCGGGGCGGCTGACGGCGGCCTCTGATCTGGACATGATCGTGATCTATGACGCGGGAGGTGTTGAGGCCTCGGATGGCCCACGCGCCTTGCCCGCGCGCACCTATTACGCGCGTCTGACCCAAGCCCTGATCACCGCGATGACCGCCCAAACCGCCGAAGGGCGGCTGTATGAGGTCGATATGCGTCTCAGGCCTTCGGGCAAACAGGGGCCTGTGGCAACCTCCTATGAAAGCTTTGAAAACTATCAGAAAAACGAGGCATGGGTTTGGGAACATCTGGCGCTGACACGGGGCACGGCGATTGCCGGGGATCAGGCTTTGGTCACTGCCGTTGAGGCGTTTCGCACCGAGATCATCACCGCGCCGAAAGACGAATCCCGCATCCGGCAAGAGACTCAGCAGATGCGCGTGCGCTTGGCCGAGGCCAAACCCGGCTCGCTTTGGGACCCCAAAAACGGTCCCGGTCGGATGATGGATATTGAACTGAGTGCGGAAGCCGCCGCATTGATCGCAGGCGCCGGCTGTCAGGATGTCTATGCGCAATTGCGGGCCGGGTTGGAGTGTGGCTGGCTCACCGAGGCGGAACATGCGTTGCTTTGTGAGACCTATCGGTTGATGTGGCGGCTGCAATCGGCGGCCCGGCTTTTGACCGGCGAAAAACTCGACCCGGAGGCCGTGGGCGAGGGTGGCCGGGCGTTTTTGCTGCGTTCAAACGGGGCGGTGAGCATGGCGGCGCTGTCCGAAGAGGTGGCCGTGCGGGCGCGGGCGGCGGCGCTGATCTTGGATCAGGTGCTTGCGCGCCCGGCCTGTGAGGGATAGCACATCGGGTAACATCAAAGTCGGGGCAACAGGAGACACTCATGGCCTATTCGGACCAAGACTCGACCCCAGAGGTGACGGTGGACGCCGCGCTTGATCCCGGCGGGCTGATCCGGGAATCCTACCGGATTGACGGGCTCAGCATGTCCGAGGCGCGCTCCATTTTCCTCGATTGGGCGATCAAACTCGCGCCCGAACTTCAGCCCCAAATCGCCATTCGCCGCTTGTTGGCGCTCTATGCGCCATATGGCGGGCCGTCGCATCCGATGACGGTTGTGTTGCAAGAGGGTCTGGGCGAATTGGCCGAGGCACCGCATCGCCGGGGCGGATCACGGGCGCGTCGCCCTTAAGACAAAAGGGCCAGAGCGTTGACTCTGACCTGATTGTTTTGATCCGTTCGCTAATGGCTTAGCGGGGCAGGGCCGCCGCCTCGCGCGCCAGCTCTTCGATGGCTTTCCAATCGCCTTTATTGACCAAATCCGTCGGTGCCACCCAAGAGCCGCCGACACACATCGTGTTGGACAAGCTCAGGTATTCATGGGCATTTTTCAACGAAATGCCGCCAGTTGGACAGAATTTCATCTGTGGCAAAGGCGCGCCGATGGCCTTGAGCGCGGGGGCACCGCCATTGGCCTCAGCCGGGAAAAATTTCGCCACCGTGTAGCCGCGTTCCAACAGGCGCATCACGTCGGAGGCGGTGGAGGTTCCCGCCAAAAGCGGCAGATCGGCGGCCTCGCAGGCATCGAGTAACCGATCGGTCGCGCCCGGAGAGACGCCGAATGTCGCGCCCGCCGTAATCGCCGCAGTGACATCGGCGGGGGTCAAAAGCGTGCCGGCACCGACCACGCCGCCTTCGACCTTGGCCATTTCGCGGATCACATCGAGGGCGACAGGCGTGCGCAGCGTGACTTCGAGCGCGGGCAATCCGCCCGCCACCAAAGCCTCTGCCAAGGGGCGGGCATGGGCCAGGTCATGGACGACAAGCACGGGCACCACGGGGGCGAGGGCACAAATTTCGGCGGCTTTCAGGCTTGCCTCTTGCGGGGTCATGGGCGCGTCCTTTCGGGTCTGGAGGGTTGTCACCCTGTTAGCGCTAAAAGCGTCGGAAATAAAGTCAAACTTGATGGGCGCACGGCTTTGCGCGCGCTTTGAGGCAGAGGGCCGGGATGAGCGTTTTTGTCCAATGCCCTGCGCGCCCCTTGCTTGGTGTTTGCGCCAACATATGTGAGGCGGGACAGATTTACATATAGTTCCCGGAGACCACGATGACGACAGATTCCCTGGCGAGACCTGACACGCTTTTCCGCCCGTTTTCTTACAAATCCCTCAGCCTCAAAAACCGTATCGTCATGGCGCCGATGACGCGCGGCATGGCCCCCGAAGGCATCCCCGGTGCCGCCAACGCGGATTATTACGCCAAACGCGCCGCGCATGAGGTGGGGCTGATCCTGTCCGAGGGCACGGTGATCGACCGCCCGGCCTCGCGCAACTTGCCGGGGATTCCGTTTTTCCATGGCGATGCGGCTTTGGCGGGCTGGAAAGGCGTGATTGACGCGGTGCACGCGCAGGGCGGTAAAATGGGGCCGCAGCTTTGGCACACCGGATCGACGCGCGCGGGCGCATGGGAACCCGAGGCCCCGGTAGAGAGCCCCTCTGGCTTGGTCGGCCCCGGTGATCTGCGCGGCGTGGCGATGTCTGAGGCCGATATCGAAGCCACAATCGCGGCCTTTGCCAAATCCGCCAAAGCGGCCAAGGATCTGGGCTTTGATGTTGCCGAATTGCACGGCGCGCATGGCTATTTGATCGACCAATTCTTTTGGTCCGGCACCAATCTGCGCACGGATGCATGGGGCGGCGAGACGATCGAGGCGCGCTCGCGCTTTGCGGTTGAGGTGGTCAAGGCGGTGCGGGCCGCTGTGGGGCCTGATTTCCCGATCATCCTGCGGCTGAGCCAATGGAAGCAACAGGATTACACCGCCAAATTGGCCTCCGATCCGGCAGAAATGGAACGCTGGTTGCAGCCTCTGGTCGATGCGGGCGTTGACATCCTGCATTGTTCGCAGCGCCGGTTCTGGGAGCCTGAATTCCCGGAGATCGACGGCGAAGAGGGGCTGAATTTTGCCGGTTGGGCAAAGAAAATCACCGGGGTTCCGACGATCTCTGTCGGCTCCGTTGGCCTGTCGAGCGACTTCGGCGGGGCCTTCGCCGGGCAGGGCTCGGAGGTCACGCCGCTTGATAAGCTGGTGCGCCGGATGGAGACAGACGAGTTTGATCTGATCGCCGTGGGTCGTGCGCTTTTGGGCGATGCCCAGTGGGTCGAAAAGGTCAAAGCCGGGGCCATGGACCGGTTGCAAAACTTTGATGCAGCCGCTTTGGCGGAATTGGTCTGAAGATCGAAGGAGATAAGCCCCCCGGATGACATTTTGCATTCGGGGGGATACGTTTTAGAGCGCATTGTTCACGATTGAATCTGCAACGCTTTAGTAAAGCGAACAGGCGCCTTCGGTTGCGGGACCGGCATTTTGGCGGAAGGTTTCAAACAACTCGCGGCCCATGCCAACCGTGTTGGCCGAAAGGTCAGCGGTGATCAGATCGCGGGCGTCAAAGCCCTCTTCGAGCACCTCCAAAACGCCATGGGTGGCATCGACCCGCACCAAATCCCCATCGCGCAATTTGGCGATGGGACCGCCACAGGCGGCCTCTGGCGAGACATGGATACAGGCGGGGACTTTGCCCGACGCACCCGACATCCGGCCATCGGTCACGAGCGCCACTTTCAGTCCACGATCTTGCAATACGGCCAAGGTCGGCGTCAGCGAATGCAGTTCCGGCATGCCATTGGCGCGCGGGCCTTGGAAACGGACGACCACCACGGTGTCTTGCGTGAATTCGCCATTTTGAAACGCGGTTTTGACGTCATGCTGTTCGTGGAAAATCCGCACTTTCGCTTCGACCACATGATGTTCGGGTTTGACGGCGGAGACTTTCATCACCCCGCGCCCGATGTTGCCTTTCAGCTCTTTCAACCCGCCGACGGGCAGGAACGGGTTCGACGCCGGGCGGATGATTTTGTCGTTGAGGCTCTCCTCTGGACCATCTTCAAAGGTCAAAACGCCGTCGCGCAATTTCGGCTCTTTGGTGTAGAGCGACAGCCCGTCTCCGACGATGGTTTTCACATCCTCATGCAGCAATCCGGCCTCCAAAAGTTCACCGATCATATAGCCAAGCCCGCCCGCCGCATGGAAATGATTCACATCGGCCAGACCGTTGGGATAGACCTTGGCGAGCAAAGGCGTGGCATCCGAGATGTCAGAGAAATCTTGCAGGTCCAAAATGATCCCGGCGGCGCGTGCCATGGCGGGCAGGTGCAACACAAGGTTGGTCGAGCCGCCCGTGGCCATCAGGCCGACGATGCCGTTCACAAACACTTTCTCGTCCAGGATATGGCCAACCGGGCGGTAGTCATTGCCCAAAGCGGTGATTTCCATCGCGCGTTTCGCCGCTTGTGTCGTTAACGCATCGCGCAACTCGGTGCCCGGATTGACAAAGGACGCGCCCGGAAGGTGCAGGCCCATGATCTCCATCAGCATCTGGTTGGTGTTGGCGGTGCCGTAAAAGGTACAGGTGCCTTGGCCGTGATAGGCCTTCATTTCGCTGTCCATCAATTCGCGGCGGGTGATCTCGCCGGTGGCAAATTTCTGACGGACTTTCGATTTCTCATCATTGGTGATGCCCGAGGTCATCGGTCCGGCGGGCACAAACACGGTTGGCACATGGCCAAAAGCGGCGGCGGCCATGATCAGGCCGGGGACAATTTTATCGCAGACGCCCATATAAAGCGCCGCGTCGAAACAGTTGTGCGACATGGCGATGGAGGCCGACAGCGCGATGGTGTCGCGCGAGAACAGCGACAATTCCATGCCCGGCTGACCTTGGGTGACGCCATCACACATGGCGGGCACGCCGCCCGCGACTTGGGCTGTGCCGCCTGCGGCGCGTGCGGCTGCACGGACCAGATCGGGGTAATGTTCATAGGGTTTATGCGCCGAGAGCATGTCATTATAGGCGGTCACGATGCCAAGGTTGGGCGCACGTCCATCGGCCAGGGTGTCTTTGTCTTCCGCCATCGCGGCATAGGCATGGGCCTGATTGCCGCAGGACAGATGCGCACGCACCGGGCCTTGCTCTGCCGCTTGCGCGAGGCGGGCAAGATAGGCGGTGCGGGTTGGGCGGGACCGTTCGATGATACGGGCTGTAACGGCGGCGATTTGATCATTCAGGGGCATGGCATGGCCTTTTGAGTGCGTGTCTTTGGATGCGTGTCTTTGTGTGGCTCGGGCGCATTTGTGCCGCGCGCGCCCCGTGTTGGGGGGCGGCCATAGGCCCGTTAGCGCTAACCTAAACTGTATTGGCGCTCCTGTCCATCACATGCGGGAGCATGCGGCAATGCGGCGCTTTTGTTTGGTCCCAACCTGCCAGAGATAAGGGATGCGTGCAAAGGCTTTGCGACTGACGCATGGCGGGTCTTCGGGATTGTCTCTCGTCATGTCAGATGTGATGACCTAATTTCAAACGCAACGGGAGGATCAACACATTGGTCCGGTGGTCGATCAGATCGGCACCAGAATTTGAAAAGGATGATCCTATGAACACTCACACAGACACGCGCAGCGTTGCTTATATCGACACATTCGCCATCGAGCAGCAGGCCCATCAAATGCGCGCTGAGGCCGCACGCGAGATGGTTCTGGCGTTTGGCAAATGGCTGCGCCGCCGTTTTGCTGCGTCGCATGCCTCCAAGTCGCATGCCTCCAAATTGGCCTGACGCCCAGACCGCGGATGCCCTCAGGGGCGCAGAGCGGTAAGTGACCAAAACACCTATGAAATCCCGGAAATGCTCCGGGATTTTCTTATTTCTGCCTCAATCTTTATGGAAATTAACCATGAATGAAGAGGGGACATCCCCCGGAGGCCGAACATGAAAAAGCTCATCAAACTCGCCGCAGCCCTGACACTCGCAGCCGCCACCAGCGCCTGCACAACGGACACAATCTCCCGCGCCGTGCCGTTGAGCGCGCCGCTTGGAGCCACGTTACCGACCGCCGATGCGGTTTTGGTCGCGCCGGATTTTCGCGTCACACAGGTCCATGTCGTCGTGCCCGACACGTTGACCGTGTCTGAAGACAATGGCATCAAACCGCGCGCTGACATCGTGTGGCGCGAAGATCCCTATGGCGATCGCTACGCGCAGGTCAAAGCGGTGATGGAAGCGGGCTTGATGCAGGGCGCGAAAACGCTTTCGGGTCAAAAAGCGGTGACTCTGGATGTTCAATTGGTCCGGTTTCATGCGCAAACCGAACGGGTGCGCTATTCCAATCTGCCCAGCAAACATGAGATCGAATTCCTGTTGACGGTGCGCGATGCCAACACCGGTGCGGTGATTGTGCCCGCGCATATGGTCAACGCCACGCTTGATGCGCTGGGGGGAAACGCCGCCATTGTGGCCGACCGTGCCGGCATCACCCAAAAATCGCGGATTGATGCCCATCTGGCGCAAGTGATCCAAGCGGAACTGGGCAAACCGATGACGCTCTGATCCTTCGGCACTGATCCCTCTTGTCCTGAGGGCCAGAACCCAGATATGAGGGCTCTATGACAGAGCCCTCATTTTCCATTCCGACCATTCGCCTCAAACCCAAAGCCAACGCCCGGGCCATTCGCCACGGTGCTCCTTGGGTCTATGACAATGAATTGGTCGTCGATCGCCGCACCAAATCCATCCTGCCCGGCACCATCGCCCGGCTGGAAGACGCAGAACGCCATTTTCTGGCCCTCGTCGCCGTCAATCCCAATTCACGCATTTTCGGCCGGGTCTTGGCCCGCGAAGAAGATGAGCAGATTGACGAGGCGTGGTTTGTGGCCAAATTCACCGCAGCACTGAAGCACCGCGCGCATATGTTCGATGCGCCGTTTTATCGGCTGGTCCATGCCGAGGCCGATGGCCTTCCGGGCGTGGTGATTGATCGGTTCGGGGACACCTGTGTCGTGCAACCCAACGCCGCCTGGGCCGATGTGCGCATCGACATGCTCACCGCCGCTTTGCGCCAAGTGACCGGCGTCTCCACTGTGGTGATGAACGGCACGGGCCGCGCGCGCGGGCTTGAGGGCTTGGAAGAAAAGACCGAAATCCTCACGGGCGCGGTGGATGGCCCGATCCCGGTTCAGATGAACGGGGCCACCTATATGGCCGACATCATGGGCGGGCAAAAAACCGGGCTGTTCTACGATCAACGCCAGAACCACGTTTTTGCTGGGCGTCTTGGCAAGGGTCAAAAGGTTTTGGACGTCTTCTCGCATGTCGGTGGCTTTGCCTTGGCCACACTCGCGGGGGGTGCGGCTTCGGCGCTGTCCGTTGACAGCTCTGCGCCGGCACTTGAACTGGCGGAACAGGGCGCGGCGGCGATGGGGGCGACAGATCGCTTTGCCACCCGCAAGGGCGACGCGTTCGACACCATGGCCGCGCTGTTGGAAGAGGGCGAAACATTTGACGTGGTGATCTGTGATCCGCCCGCCTTTGCGCCGTCGAAAAACGCCATTGAAAAAGGGATGCGCGCCTATGAACGGGTGGCGCGGATGGCGGCCCCCTTGGTGCGCGAAGGCGGCTATTTGGGCCTGTGCTCTTGCTCCCATGCCGCCGATCTTGAGACCTTCCGCAACGCCTGTAACCGTGGCATTGGTCGCGCCGCACGTTCGGCGCAATTGATCCATACGGGCTTTGCCGGCGCCGATCATCCGCTCATGCCGCAGCTCGCCGAGAGCGGTTATTTGAAAGCCCTGTTCTACCGCATGATGCCGTAAGATCGGCGGGGAAGACCTTGATATGAAAGTGCTTTTGGATGCCTGTGTCTTGTACCCCACCGTCATGCGGGAGGTGCTTTTGACCGTGGCGTCCAAGGGGCTTTTCACACCGCTATGGTCGGATCGTATTTTGGAAGAATGGGCCCGCGCCGCGCGTAAAATCGGCCCCACAGGCGAGGCGCAGGCGCGCGGCGAAGTCGCTTTGGTCAAAGCTGCCTTTCCCAACGCGTCGGTCAAGCGCCACGAAGGGCTTGAGGCGCGGCTTCATCTCAAAGACGAAAATGACATCCATGTTTTGGCCGCGGCGATTGCCGGCAATGCCGATGCGATCATCACTCTGAACGCGCAGGATTTTCCACGGCATATCTTGGCCGAAGAGGGCCTCGAACGCTGGGACCCGGACAGTTTTTTGTGGCGGCTCTGGTCGGATTATCCCGATGAGGTCGCAAGCGCGGTTGAAACCGTGCGCCAAGAGGCGGAGCGCCTGTCCGGTCAGCCATGGGAGCTGCGCAAGCTGATGAAAAAGGCGCGGATGCCGCGTTTGGGCAAGGCGTTAGGCTGAGTATTTGAATCACGGTAAAGAGGGGCGGCTTAACGCGCCCATTTCGCCTCATTGGCCTCGATCGCTTTGATCCGTTCTTCGACCTTAGGGTGGCTCATGAACCACGCGGGCGTCTTGGCCCCACGCGCGCCGGTCAGGCGGTTGAGCTTATCGAACAGCGATTTTTGCGGCCCCGTGCCGATCCCGGCTTTCACCAGTAGGGCGGAGGCATAGGCGTCCGCCTCATATTCATCCGAGCGCGACAGTTTGGCCGCCAACATTTGCGTGAGCCAAGTGGCGATATAGGGGCCGATGCCGGGGATGAAACGCGAAAAGATCATCGCCATGGCGCTGCGCAGCGCATTTTGCCCCGAAAAATCAATCATCCGCCGTTTGGAATGGCCCAAGGCGACATGGCCCAACTCATGCGCAATGACGGAAGCCATTTCCTCAGATGTGATCTCTCCCGCGCGGAATTTGTTGTAAAACCCACGGGTGATATAGACCTTGCCGTCAGGGGCGGCGAGGCCGTTGACCGGGTCGATTTCATAGAGATAGACCCGCACACGCGGCAGATCGAGCGCCTTGGCCAAGCGCATGAACACCCGCGCCAGTTCCGGGTCGGCCAACTCATTGGACTGCGCTTCCAACTGACGCACAGTGCGCCAAGCCGACAGGCGGTACATGACAAGGCCCATGATCAGGGCGAGAAGGATGGGTGTAAATCTCAACATGATGTGAATATGGGGGCAGGGCGCGCGTTGGCCAAGCCCTATCGTCCCAAAAGCTTCATGCCGCGCTCCAACCCCGCAAGGGTCATCGGCACCATGCGGTGGTCGAAAATCTCATCCATCATGCCGATGGAATGGGTGTAGCCCCAATGCGCCTCGGGCACCGGGTTGAGCCAAATGTGATCGGGCCAAGTGTCGCGTGCCCGTGTCAGCCAGACCTCGCCCGCCTCTTGGTTCCAATGCTCATTGGCACCGCCCGGCATGGCGATTTCATAAGGGGACATCGAGGCATCGCCGACAAAAATCACTTTGTAATCTTTGCCATAGGTGTTCATCACTTCGCGCGTTGGTACGGTCTCGCCCCAGCGGCGGGCATTGTCGCGCCAGACGCCTTCGTAGAGGCAATTGTGAAAATAGTAATATTCGAGATGTTTGAACTCGGCGCGGGCGGCGGAAAACAACTCCTCAACCACCCGAATGTGATCGTCCATCGAGCCACCGACATCGAAAAACATCAGCACTTTGACGGCATTGCGCCGCTCGGGCCGGGTTTGCACGTCAAGATAGCCATGTTCGGCGGTGGAGCGGATGGTGCCGTCGAGATCAAGCTCCTCATGTGCGCCATCGCGGGCCCATTTGCGCAGCCGTTTCATCGCCACTTTGATGTTGCGCGTGCCCAGTTCCACCGTGTCGTCAAGATTGCGAAATTCGCGTTTGTCCCAGACTTTGGTGGCGCGGCGATGGCGGGATTTATCCTGACCGATGCGCACGCCTTCGGGGTTATAACCATAGGCACCAAAGGGCGAGGTGCCGCCGGTGCCGATCCATTTGTTGCCACCTTGGTGGCGGCCTTTTTGCTCTTCAAGACGCTGTTTGAGCGTCTCCATCAGCTTTTCAAACCCGCCCAAGGCTTCGATCTCGGCCATTTCTTCGGCGCTGAGATGTTTTTCCATCTCACGCCGCAGCCAGTCTTCGGGCAGATCGACAGCGTTTAAGATGTCGTCTGAGGAAATGCTTTCAAGACCCTGAAAGGATTTGGAAAAGGCGCGATCAAAACGGTCGAGGTGGCGTTCGTCTTTGACCATGGTGACGCGGGCGAGATAGTAAAACCCGTCAATGTCATAGAGGGTCAGGCCGCGATCCATGCCCTCTAAAAAGCTCAGATATTCACGCAAAGAGACCGGAATGCCCTCCGCGCGCAAACTCTGAAAAAACGGCAGGAACATCGCGTCCGCCCCCTTAGATCAGCCGCTCGATGATCACGGTCAACAGCAGGCCGACCATAGTACCGACCATACAATACACCGCTGCATATTGCAGCTTATCCAGCCGGTTGCCGTCCCGTTTTTTGGCGATCCGCCAGCCATAAAAGCCGCCGATCAGCGCCAGAAGGATTACGATCATCTTTTTGCTCCCTTGCGCGGGCTCTTTGCGCCAAAGCTGTGCCAAAACACAGCGCTCAAACCGACCAAGCCGCGTGCCGTTATGGGGCGAGGGCGGCAATTTCGGCGACGCGGGCCCGAACCATTGCATCTGAGCCAAAGCCATATCGTGCCCAGCCCAGACTGTCGAGGCGCAGCGCGCGCGCATCACCGCTGCGGCCCATGGCGTCCAGTGCCTCGGCTTCGGTTAACATCAACGAGGCCAAGAGGGCGGCGTTTTCGGCCTCGGTCGCGGCAGGAATGGCGCGGGCGGCGATTTCATAGGCGGCTTGGTCTTGGCCTTCGGCGAGGGCCAGCGCGGAAAGTTGCATTGCCACATGGGCGGCATGAAACCGGGTTTCAGGATGCGCGCCGTAAATATGCGCCGACTGCGTCAAGGCGCTATGGGCCAAGGCCCGGTCGGAACTCAACGCCAAACGCCCCAAAAGAAACCATGAAAACCCGGCGCGTGCGTCGTCCCAGCCTTGCGCGCGCGCGATGGCCACGGCGGCTTCGGCGGCGGCTTTGCGCGCCGGGATCGGCCCCGCGCTCATGGCGGTGGTCACATGATCTGTCCATGCGCGCGGGGTTGGGCTTTGGACGGGGGTCTGGACGCTTTCGCCCGCCGGATGCAGCCGTTTCAAAATCGCGGGCAGACGGGCGGCCACCTCGGCGCGGGTCATGCCCGACTGTAACTCGGGCGCATAGGTGACTTTGAGCATCAACATGTCAAACGGGGTCAAAACCGAATGGATATTGTCGTCGTTATAGACCGAATCCGCGAGGCGGTAGAGATCGTTGAGGGGGCCAAGAGCCTGTGCCAATTCTTCGTGCAGGCAATCGCGGATTTCTTGCGGGGCGACATCATCGGGGATGAAAATCGCCAAGCGGGTGCGGATGTCGACTTTGGTCCAACTCAGATTTGGCCGCCGCGCGCGTTTGAATTCGCTCCAGTCCGAGACATTGGGCGCGACGATACAGGCGGTGTTGGGCGCGCGGCGGGCCAATTCGCCGTGGGGCAGGGTTTCGATGGTGATCGAGGCGGGGCTGCCCGCCGAGACGCGGGTGATTTTGACCCCGGCCTCTTGGTCCAAGCGGCGCAGAAGCGCGGCCAGATCAGGACCCAGCGAGATCGGCGGGCGTGCGCCGGTGACGCGCAGGGTGATCGGGCCTTCAAACCGGGTCATTTGCGCGAGCGGTGTGCCGTTTTCCAAGGCAAAGCTGAGGTCAAGGAAATCGCGCGCCAGCGAGGCATTGGAGCGCGTGGTGTGACGCGGCGCTGTGCCGGAAAACACTTTCATCGGTGGCAGGTCCAGCACCATCGCGGGCGCGCGCGTCGAGGGCGGGTGTTGCGGCAGGGCCGTGGCGCAGGCGGCCAAAAGCGATAGGCTTAGGAGGCCAAAAGCGGGGCGAAAGACACGGGGCTTTGTCGATGCTATGCGCGCGGGGACAGGCGCCGTGCGGGGATCGGTTTTCATATCTGTCAAACCTTATGCCTTTACGCATTACAACCTGAGTATCAGGACAATCTAAGTATCAGGGATCAAACCAAGCAACTGTGGCGCGCGCGTCTTCAATTCGAGGAGAATTTACGGCACTGCGCGCCAAAAGCAAATCAAAGCCCGCGCCGGGGTCTCTAGCTGCGCGTATATTTGATGAACGGCGTGAGGGTGGCGATCCGGTCATAAAGCTGGCGCGCCGTGGCGTTGAACGCCTGCGTCATCCAATAGACATTGGGGGTGCCATGGGCATCGGCCAGCGCATAAACGCCTTCGATCAGCGCCCGCCCGGCGCCGGTGCCGCGCGCCGCCTCAGAGACAAACAGGTCTTGGAGATAGCACACATCTTCGATCCGCCAATTGTGGGCGTGGAAAATATAATGAACCAACCCAATGAGTTGCCCGTCAAGTTCCGCCACCAAAGCGCCACGTTCCACGGCATGCGGGTCGGTCAGGCGCGCGAATGTGGCATCATAAATCTCTTGCGGCAGTGTGGTTTCATAAAAGGTCAGGTAATCGCGCCAAAGCGCCGCCCAAGGGGCGCGATCCTCATGGGTCAGCGGGCGAATGGTCAGGGACATGGGGCACTCCTTGTGGGGTCTCGCTGCAAGCTGTGATCTTTTGTGCGACCCGAAGCAAGTCCCGTGTGTGCGTTTTTGAACTGCCTGAAAACCATGCGCCCTGTGCGGCTTCGGTGCATTTGCGCGGCGGTTTTCGCCCAAAGGGGGTGCAAACCGCGGGTTCTGTCACGAAATCTTAACCACGGGTGCTTAGTCCCGATGCTACACTGGCATCACCCCTCACAACCCATCAGATTTACATATGACACAACAGACCCAAACCGACGATCACATCCGCGATGCGGCGTATTTCCTTTGGCTCAAAGACGGGCAACCCGAGGGCCGCGATCAAGAACATTGGCATGCGGCACAGGCGGAGCTGATGCCAGCGGCCGTCACTGAGGCGCCAAAGCCGAAGGCCCCGCGCAAAAAGGCGGCTGCGAAACCGCGCGCCGCCAAAGCGGCAGCCGCGACCAAGGCAGAGGCCGCGGCCAAACCCGCCGCCCCCGCCGCCGCTCCCGCCGCCAAGCCGAAAAAGCCCCGCGCGCCCAAAGCCGCAGCCAAGGCGGAGTAAGGCAAAAGGCGGAGTGAGGCAAAAGGCGGTTAACGCCGCCCGCCACTGCGCGCCATAAAGGCCAGGCGCTCAAACAGCGCCACGTCTTGTTCATTCTTCAAAAGTGCGCCGTGCAATTTCGGCAGCGCATCCTTGCCGTCGCGCGCCAAATCTTCGGGCGAAAGATCCTCGGCCAGCAACAGTTTCAGCCAATCCAAAACCTCGGAGGTCGATGGTTTTTTCTTCAACCCCGGCGTGTCGCGGATCTCGTAAAACTGGCTCAGCGCGGTGCTCAAAAGCCGCTCTTTGATGCCGGGAAAATGCACGTCTACAATGGCGCGCATCGTGTCCATGTCGGGAAAGCGGATGTAATGGAAAAAACAGCGGCGCAAAAACGCGTCGGGCAATTCCTTTTCGTTGTTTGAGGTGATGATCACCACCGGGCGCTGTTTCGCGCTGACCGTCTCGCCGGTTTCATAGACGTGAAACGCCATTTTATCGAGCTCTTGCAACAGGTCGTTGGGGAATTCGATATCGGCCTTGTCGACCTCATCAATCAACAACACGACCTTTTTGTCGGCCTCAAACGCCTGCCAAAGTTTGCCCTTTTTGATGTAATGGCGCACGTCTTCGACGCGCGGGTCGCCAAGCTGGCTGTCGCGCAGGCGCGACACCGCATCGTATTCGTAAAGGCCTTGTTGGGCACGGGTGGTGGATTTGATGTTCCACTCGATCATCTCAAGCCCCAAGGCGTTGGCGATTTGGCGGGCCAGTTCGGTTTTGCCCGTGCCCGGTTCGCCTTTGACCAGTAACGGCCGCTCTAAAGCGATGGCGGCATTCACGGCGACGGTGAGGTCTGTGGGGGCAATATAGCTGTCGGTGGAGGAGAATTTCATCGGTTTTATGCGCTCTCGGACAAGGGATAGGCCGGATCATAACAAGGCTTGGGAAAGGTGCAATGCGACAGAGATTGTGACGTGACATCCCTGAACAAACGCGGTAAACGAGCCGCAATTGGAGGGTGCCGGATGGCTGACGACACTACATCATTGGCCATAGGCGCGCTCACTGACACGACAAAGGTGACAAAGATGAAGGCCGAAGCTTTCCTGCCTGATGACTACCGCCCCGCTGAGGGCGAACCTTTCATGAATGAGCGTCAGCTCGAATATTTCCGCCGCAAACTTTTGGCGTGGAAAGCCGATCTATTGGACGAAAGCCGCCACACCATCGAAGGGTTGCAGGACGGCACGCGTAATATTCCCGACATCACCGACCGGGCCTCTGAGGAAACCGACCGCGCGCTTGAACTGCGCACACGGGACCGTCAACGCAAGCTGGTGCTCAAGATCGAACAGGCGTTGCGCCGGATTGATGAGGGCGAATATGGCTATTGCGAAGTGACGGGCGAGCCGATTTCGCTCAAACGTCTCGATGCGCGTCCGATTGCGACCATGACCTTGGAAGCGCAAGAACGCCACGAGCGCCGCGAAAAAGTACATCGTGACGATTGATCGCTCAGGCGATGTGACGATTGATTGATCACGCAGTCGTGGATCGCTCAGGTGGTTAGGCCGTTCCCCTCTCTCGCGGCATTATGCGCGCGTGACAGACTGTGCACAGATATGGCAAACACCGGGGGACATCTCCCGGTGTTTTCTTTTGCGACAGCGGGACCAGAGATAAGGAACGTTCCATGTTGATTGGTCAGGATATCGCCGTCCTCGGCGCGGGTGTGGCGGGGCTTGCGCTTGCGCGGGCTTTGGCGCTGCGCGGGGCCAAGGTCACGGTCTATGAACGCGCCGCCCAGATCACCGAAGTCGGCGCCGGGTTGCAAATCACCCCGAACGGCGCGCGGGTTTTGACCGCTTTGGGGTTGGATGCGACCGCGGTCGCGATGCGTTCTGAGGGCGTGCGTTTGATGGATGGCTATATGGGGCGCGAGGTCTTGCATCTTGATGTCAAAACAGCCCGTCCGAATGACGACTTCCTGTTGATGCACCGCGCCGATTTGATCTCTTTGCTCGAACAGGGCGCGCGCGATCTGGCGGTCGACATCCGCCTGTCGCATAGCGTTCAGGCCATTCATGGCGATGCGGGTGGGGTGAGCCTTGTGTTCGCCGAGGGGGCAGAGGCGGGGAAACAAGAGGCGCGTCATGACGTGGTGCTTGGGGCGGATGGGGTCAACTCCGTGCTGCGCCCGATGCTCAATGGTCCGGCCAAACCGTTTTTCACCGGCCAAACCGCGTGGCGCGCCACGGTTCCGGCGACGGGCGGCGAGGCCCCTTTGGCGATGGTCCATATGGCGGCGGGGCGACATGTGGTCAGCTACCCGTTGCGCGACGGGGCGTTGATCAACATCGTGGCCGTCGAAGAGCGCCCGGAGTGGCATGAGGAGGGGTGGAACCACCCCGGCGACCCGGCGGAGATGATGAGCCATTTCGCCAATTTTTGCCCCGGTGTGAGGGGGCTTTTGGGCCGGGTGACTGAGGTCGCGCGCTGGGGCCTGTTTCGGCATCCGGTGGCGCTGCGTTGGCATTCGGACCGCACGGCTTTGCTGGGCGATGCCGCCCATCCAACCCTGCCATTTTTGGCGCAGGGCGCGAATATGGCCTTGGAGGATGCTTGGGTCTTGGCCGATTGTTTGGCGAAACTGCCGCTTGATCAGGCGCTTGCGGCCTATCAATCCTTGCGTCGGGCGCGGGTGGTTCGGGTGATCGAGGCGGCCAATGCCAATGCAAAAAACTACCATTTGAGCGGCGCGAAACGCTTTGTCGGCCATGCCGCTTTGCGCTTTGCCGGTCAAATCGCACCGCGCCAGGCGGTGGAAAGATTTGCCTGGCTCTATGATCATGATGTGACCGCGCTCTAAAGGCGGGGGGACGCCGCGCTTTTGGATGAGCGCGGCGTTTCTATGTCAGGCCGCTTCGAGCGCCGTGATGATTCCGGCAAAATCCGCCGCTTTCAGCGAAGCTCCACCGACCAGCGCGCCATCGACATTTGAGGTCGCGAAAATTTCGGCGGCGTTGCCCGGTTTGACCGAACCACCATAGAGCAATGGCACATCGTTGGCCGTGTCGCCATAGCGCGCGGTCAATGTGGCGCGGATGTCGTCATGGACCTCTGCGATCTGTTCAAGCGTCGGGATTTTGCCGGTGCCGATGGCCCAAACCGGCTCATAGGCGACCACGAGTTTGGACAGGTCCACCGCGTCGGGCAGCGACGCCGAGAGTTGGTGGCGGATGATTTCCAATGTCTCGCCCGCCTCGCGTTGGGCCAAGGTTTCGCCAACGCAGACCACGGGTTTGAGCCCCGCCATCACCGCCGCCATGGTTTTTTCACAGACCACAGCGTCGGTCTCGCCATGATCGGCGCGCCGCTCGGAGTGACCCAAAATGACGTAATCCGCGCCTGCATCGGCCAGCATTTCCGCTGAAATGTCACCCGTGTGCGCGCCGGAGGTTTTCATATGGCAATCCTGCCCGCCGACGTCGATTTTGGTGTGAGCCAATGCGTCGGCCATGCGCGCCACCAAGGTCGCGGGCGGGCACAACAGAATGTCGACCTTCGGGGCCGGGAACATCTCGGCCAGAGCCTGCGCCTCTTTGAGGCTGGTGTTGAGCCCGTTCATTTTCCAATTGCCTGCGGCCAGTTTGCGTCCCATGCGTGCTCTCCTTCTCCATGTTGGCCGCATCATTGCAGCCTCTTGGGGCTAGTCAAGCGACTGTGGGCGCTAACGTCTCTGATGTGGCGCAAATCGGGGGGAATGTGCCGCACAGAGCGGCGTTTTGGGGCGGAGGCGGGGGATCTGCGACATTTGGGCCGGGCTTTGGCGGCAAAGGGGAGGTTGCGCGGTCTTGAATTGTGGTGAAATTGACGCCACAAGCGACAACAGAGACACGCCGCGCAACGGCTTTGACACAACGGGACCAAATCGCCATGACCGCCAACACCCGCATCGTTCTTTCCAGTGATCACGCCGCCATTGCGTTGCGCCAAGCGATCGCCACGCATGTCGCCTCTCTTGGGTGGGAGGTGGTCGATATCGGCCCGACGACACCCGAAAGCACGCATTATCCGATGCATGGCGAGGCCGCCGCGCGGCGTGTGGCCTCCGGCGACTGTCGGTTTGGCATCATCGTGTGCGGCACGGGGCAGGGCATCATGATGGCGGCCAACAAGGTCAAAGGCATCCGGTGTGGCGTTTGTTCCGATGAGTTTTCCGCCCGCATGATCCGTCAGCACAACAACGCCAACATGCTGGCGCTTGGCGCGCGTGTGATTGGGGAGGGTCTTGCGCTCAGCGTTGTTGAGGCCTTTTTGACCGCTGAATTTGAGGGCGGTCGTCACGGCACGCGGGTCGATATGATCGACGCTTTGGAACAGTAACGCGGCGAGCACGGGCCGGGTCTAAAGCGCGGCCAAGGCCCGCTGCGCCCAATCGCTTGCAAGCGCTGGATCATCAAGTGCGGTCTCGGGCAGGGTCCAGTAATGCATCCCACGCCCATCGCCCATTTCGAATTTCTCCGCCCCCTCTGAGGCGAGGGCGGCGGCGAAATCGCCCTTGGCCTTGAGGTAAATCCGGCCCTCGGATGAGAGGATCGCGAAAATCTGACCGTCCGAATAGATCGACAGCCCGCCCATCATTTTGCGATGACTGATCGGACCCACCGCCTCAAACAACTCGTGAACAAAGGCGATGTCTTCGTCGGACACGCTCATGACGCGGCCTTTTTCGCGGCTTTTCGGGCCTTTTGACGGCGTTTGTCTTGGGCGGCTTTGAGGGCGGGGGGATAGGACAGTCGCGCCCAGTGCACGGCCTCTTCTGGATCGTCCAGAGCACTGTCGGGCAGGGACATGAGGGAGGGCACCACCGTGGTGCCGCCGGATTTCTGATAAGAAAACGGGTGCGACCCGGCGGCTGCGAACGCCGCCTCTGTGCTGGTGTCGGATTTCATCCAAATCGTCCCACCCAACAGGCAGGCAAACATCACATCCCCGTCGAGATAAAGCGCCGTACCGCCAAACATACGTCCCGTTGTGACGGGGGACAACTCCGCGAAAAGATCGCGCGCGTGCTCAATCTCCTCTGGCGTGGCGGCCATCAGGTGCCCTGCGTCAGGCTTTCGTCGAATTTGATCGACTCGCCACAGCCACAGGCGTCCACCACGTTTGGATTGCGGAATTTGAAACCGGATTCCAAAAGCGAGACCTCGTAATCAATCTCGGTGCCAAACAGGAACATCTGTGCCATCGGGGCAATCATCACCCGCGCGCCGTCCTGTTCAACGACCTCGTCCATCGCATTGAGGTCGGACACATAGTCCATGGTGTATTCCATCCCGGCACAGCCCCCCTTTTTGATGCCGATGCGCAGGCCTTTGGAGCCATCTTTCTCCATCAACCGCGCGATCTGTTTGGTTGCGGCTGGCGTGAGGGTGACAGCTTGTTTTCCGGGAATGCCGAACATGAGAAGGTCTCCTTTGACCTCAATCTAGGGTGTTTGGCCCGTGATTCCAAGGTCTGGTAGCTGTGCACCAAGGAACATCACCGCGAGCGTCACCGCAAGGGCCCAGCCAAAGGAGGCCAATGTGCCGATGATCACCCATTCCGCTTTTTTGCCATCTTGTGTTGCTTCAAAGCGCAACACCGATTTTGCCGCGACCAAAAACCCGATGCCGCCCGCCATATCGCCGATCAACAACAGGTAAATCAGCCCGCGTTCCAACAGCCCAATCCAAAACCCGCCCTTATCAAGGCTCTCCTCAATCGGATTGTCGCCAAAGCCCGCCATCAATTTGCCCACAGCAAACCCGCCCGCGCGGGTGACATAAATCAATCCGGCGGCATAAAGCATGAGTTTGGGCAACCAAGAGAGATCGCCATAGACTCCGCTGGCATAGATATCCGGCGCGGCTTTGGCGAAGATTGCAAGGGTGAGCAGATGCAACGCTTGGTCCGCGATATGCGGCAGGAATTTATCGGAGAAGGCTTTGACCTTGATCGCATCAATCGCGACATGGATCAGCGCGAGGGCGTAAATCGCCGGGGAGGCGACGTGGCCGGTCGTGGCCATGGCGGTGAGCAGCACGATGAGAAAATGCAGAAACAACGTCTCGGGTTTGGATTTGGTGTCGACCATGGCGGCGGACTGAAACACGTAGTCGGCAAGAACATGGGCGAGAAAGAGGGCGGCGAGGGTTTCAGGCATAGACTGTTTCCTCTTCCAGTGTATGCAGCACTTCGAGCAGGAGGTGATAGGCGGCCGCGTCCAAGGTTTTTCCGACGGATTGTCGTGACACGCCGAAAAGGTCGGCGACCTGTTTTTGTGTCGGTGGGGTGAGGCTGCGCAGAAATGGGAGAATGGTTTTGGCCTGTGTTTCTGTCCAACTGCTTGAAATATGGTCGATCATGAGGGCCACGGCTTGAAGTGGTCCGCCGTTTGCGTAGGACATCCGGATGGGGTCTTTCATCTGGTCAAGGCATTGGCCTGACAATACAAAAGTTGCGTCTGAAGTTGTTTCTATGGCTTCAGGCAAGGTTCCTGATCCGGTTGAAATAGCCAGCCGTGTGTCAATGGCGGGTGAGATGCTGCGCAGGTGTGCCCGTATGACAAGCGCCATTCTAAACGCTTCGTTTGGGGCTTCAGACGCAATTTGCCAACCGTCACCGCGATGCTTTGACATTTTCGCAGGCGCCCCCCATCCGCTGATATCGGCAAATGCGTCAGCGAGCGCGCGCAGAGCCGCATCAAATTGATCCGGCGAAAGGGTTGTGCTTTTGGCGATGTCGCCTGTCAGGACTGTGAGAGTCATATGGGCTTTTAAAAGAAGGGCGTTTTGCAACCTATATCGGTTTCTATTTGAAAAAGAAACCATTTTTGTATGCGCTACGCCGCAAACCGTTCCGGGGCCGTCAACAGCTCCGCCAACCCCTCCAACGCGGCGCGCACGGGAGGGTCATGGCGGGCGTCATGGTGGCAGACCAGCCATTCGTCATGGGTCAGCGCGGCGATCTCTGGCGAGACCTGCATGAGGCCCGCGACATCGCGCCCGGCAAAGGTTGGCAGGATCACGCGGCCGATGCCTGCAGCCGCCATGTCGGCGGCGGAGCGGGCGTCTGAGGCGGTGGCGATGATCTCGTTGGAGTGCGTGCTGCGTAGCCAACGTTCCGACGGCGTGGTCGGCATATCGTGGTGCAGGGTGACATAGCCCGCCACCTCTGGCCCGACCGCATATTCGGCATAGGTGATTGGTGAAAGTTTGCGTCCGGCGAGCCAGCTTTGCTCTGGGCGGCGGTTGCGGATGCCGATGTCGGCCTCGCGCCGGGCAATGTCGACGTTGGAGTTTGAGGCCATCAGGGCCGGACGCCACGCGCACTCCGGCGTCCATATTCGCGACAGGTGACGGGCGACATAGCGCGTGGTCCAGCCGCCTGCGGTGATGCGGACCTCGGGGGCGGTCTCTTTGAGTTGAAAGCGGCAGAGGCGCGTGGCGGCTTCGCGTAGCGCTTCGGCCTCTTGCAACAACGCACGGCCCTGTGAGGTCAATGTGTAGCCGCGGGGGCCGCGTTCGAACAGGCGCTTGCCAAGGGTACGTTCCAGTTCCCCCATGCGGCGGGACAGCGTCGGCTGGGAGGTGCCTGTGGCCTTTTCGGCCCCCGACAATCCGCCCGCATCCGCCACGGCGAGAAACAGGTAATAATCGTCCAGCTTTGGCGTGCCGCGACCAAGGGCGTCTTTCATTTTTGAAACCTGAATTGCCAATATGTTGGGTATTTGGGTGATGTCTCTGCCGTTACAGTCGCTTCAATCCTTTAAAATTGCAACTGTGGAGATGCCGATGTGGCCGTTCTTTCCGATCAATCTGCCGCGCGTCAATGCGCAGGCCCCAACGGGCTATCGGGCTGAGAAAGCGCTGCGTGAGGCAGAGCTGCGGCGGCTGCGGGCGCAGGACCGGCGGTGGCGGCTTTGGCTTTGGCGTTGGCTTTGGCCGTGGGCCAAAAGACGCCCCCCAAAGGATTTGCCATAAAAAATGGCCCGCCGCCGCAGCACAGGCCATTTTGGGTCTTAAATCTGGGTCAAATCTCGGCGTTTACATGAAGCCAAGCTCAAGACGCGCCTCGTCGGACATCATTTCCATGCCCCACGGCGGGTTCCATGTCAGTTCGACATCGACATGTTTCACCCCGGCCAACGGTTCGATCGCATCGGCCAACCAACCCGGCATTTCGCCGGCAACCGGACAGCCCGGCGCGGTCAGGGTCATCAAAATGAGAACTTCATTTTCGTCATTGATCTCAATCGTATAGACGAGGCCAAGGTCATAAATGTTAACCGGAATTTCCGGGTCATAGACCGTGCGACAGGCCTCAACCACAGCATCATGCAGCGGGTGATCCGTGCTCGACGGTTTGATCAGCGGTGTGCCCTCGATGGGATTTGCCTCTTCGCTCATCTGCGCGTTCTCCTATATCCGAGTGAACATATAGGGAATAGGTGGGCGGGCGTCCAGAGGGGGTCTTACACCGAAATATTTCCACGCCACGAGCGCAGCGGTCCAAGGCGGGCGGATTTTTTCGACATATGCCGATCCATCCGGCCCAAAACCCGCGACAAAAACCGGATCGTGTCACAGACATACGGCCCCTTGTTGAGCATCACGCAATCGGCACGTTGGGCCATGGCGGCGTCGGTGGTTTCGGCGCGGGTGGCGAGGCCTTCTTTCATCAGGCCCTCAAGCACCTGCGTGGCCCAGACCACGGGGGTGTGCGCCGCCTCACAGAGCCAAAGCAGCTCTTCTTGCATCTCCGACATGCGCTCCAGCCCGATCTCCACCGCCAAATCGCCGCGTGCGATCATCACGGCGGTCTCACACAACGCACCCGATTGGACGATCAGCCGGGGCAGGTTGCGGATCGCTTGGCTGGTCTCAATCTTCAACACCACGCCGGGACGGTGGCCGCCTTCGGGCAGGCGTTTGTCGACTTCGGCGATCAAAAGCCGGATGTCTTCGGGCGTCTGCACAAAGGAATAGCCGATCAAATCGGCGCGCCCGACGACGAAATCAAGCGCTGTGCGGTCGTCCTCGGTCAGGGCTGGGATGTCGATCTCAACCGCAGGCAGGTTAAAGCCTTTCTCGGGTTTGAGTTTGACCCCTTCAGGCCCGGCGCGGGTGACTTTCAATTTCGCGCCTTTTGAGGTGATTTCAACCACTTCCGCGCCGATTTTGCCGTCATCAATGAACACGGCCATGCCGGGGGTCAGCCGGTCGATCAATTCGGGGTGGCTCAGCGAGAGGGCGGCGTGTTTGGCCTTGGCTTTCGGGGCCTCGCGCAGAATATCAAGCCGATCATCGACACAGACCCGCGCTTTGTTGGGGCCTGCGACAGCGCCAGTGCGCAGTTTCGGCCCGGCCAAATCCATCAGGATCGGGACATAGCGCCCGATCTCAACGCCCGCTGCGCGGATGTTGGTGATCATCGCGGCCCAGAGCTCGGGGCCATCATGGGCGCAATTGATCCGCATGGCGTCCGCGCCCGTCCGGATCATGTCACGGGTCAGACCGGGATCAGTGGCGGCCTCTGTCGGGACCGTCACCAAGATGCGTGAACGCGGCGCACCGGAGGCCCCGGTGCCAAAGGCGGTGTCGCGGCGCGCGGCGAGCCGGGCGGGGCCACGGGTCAGGCGTGAGGGATCGGGAAAGGCGGCGGGCACTCCGGTCAGGCCACTGAGCGCGGCTTCGACCGCATCAAGAGACGCGCGCACATGCGGTTCGCAGCGGCCCAGGGTCGACAGGCCCAAGGCGGCCAAATCCGGTTGCACGGCGGACAGATCGGTGTGGCGGAAGGCCAGATAGGTCGCGAGGTTTTGCGCCGAGGGGCGAAAGGCCTCGCGCATATCGAGATCGGCCCAATCGCTCCAGATCGTGTCTGTCTCGGTGGCGATGTGATCGCGCAGGGTGCGGACCCGCGTCAAAAGATCGGCCGGATTGGGTGCAAGCGGGCAGGAGGGGGCGCAGAGTGAGGAAGAGGGGGCGGACATGGGGCACCTATCTGTGACAGTTGCGGCCAGTGTTCGCCGGTCTTGGTAACGGCGCTATGGCACAGATCAAAGAATGGCCTGTTTTAAAAAAGAAACACCGTCCGGGCGTGGGGCACGGGCGGTGCGAGGGATCAGTGCGGGGGATTTCTGTGGGGGATTTCTGTGGCTGAGATCAGGTTTTACTGCGGCTTTTGCGGGCGGGCGTGGGGCGGACCCGTTTTTCGATCATGTCATAAAGCACTCCAGCCAAATTTTTGCCGGTGGTGGTCTCCGCGCCTTCAAAGCCCGGCGAGGAATTGACCTCCAACACTTTCGGCCCATCTTCGGCACGCAACAGATCGACGCCCGCCATACGAAGGCCAAAGGCCTTGGCGGATTTCAACGCGACGTCGCGTTCGGCTTTGCTTATGCGCACGGTCGAGGCGGTGCCGCCCAGGTGCAGGTTGGAGCGGAAATCGCCGCCCGAAGACGAGCGTTTGATCGAGGCCACGACTTTGCCGTCGATGACGACACAGCGGATGTCTTCGCCCGCAGCTTCTTTGACGAAATGCTGGACCAAAAAGTTGGCTTTGAGGCCGCGAAACGCCGAAATCACCGATTGCGCCGCCTTTTTGGTTTCGGCCAGGACCACGCCGCGGCCTTGGGTGCTTTCCAACAGTTTGACAATGAGCGGCGCCTGGCCCGCCAGGGCGATCAGGTTGTCGGTGTCTTTGGGCGAGGAGGCGAAAGCGGTGGTCGGCATCCCGATCTGGTGGCGTGAGAGCACCTGATGGGCCTGAAGTTTGTCGCGCGATTTGGATATGCCTTCGGAACCATTGACGCAAAACGTGCCGATGGTTTCAAATTGCCGGATCACGGCGGTGCCATAAGAGGTGATAGACGCGCCGATGCGCGGGATCACGGCGTCATAGCGCGGCAGGCGCTCGCCATCGTAATAAATCTCCGGGGCCATGGCATTGATCACCATGTAACAGCGCGCGGTGTCGATGACCTCAACCACATGGCCGCGTTTTTCGCCCTCATCCACCAACCGTTGGGTCGAGTAATTGTCCGGTTCGCGTGACAGGACCGCAATGCGCAGCGCGCGCGATGGCAAGGTGTCGCGGATCGCGGTGGTGAAATAGGCACTGTCGTCCAAAACCGGTTGGCAAAAGCTCTCGGTCGGTTGAACGATCATATCTTCAGAAATCGCCTGACGGCCCAAAAGCATCCGGTAGGCCATATTGGTGCGGTTGGTCAGAGTGATTTCAATCGGCCAGCGGCGATCACCCATCTGGATTTCGGATGAGATGACATAGCGCAGCTCGGTTTCGCCATTGGACGAGGTGACTTCGCGGCGATCCACCACATCGGCGGAACAAGAGATCACGATGTCCTCGCGCGCCGGAATGGGGTGGATGTTAAAGCGCACTTTCGGGGCATCCGCCTTGCCAAAGGGTTCGATGTCAAAGGCATGCAGCGCCGAGGTGCGCGCGCCTGTATCCACCTTGGCCTTGAGCGCGGGCAAGCCGAGATCCGGCAGTGCAGTCCATTCTTCCCAGCCCAAAGCGAAAGGAGCTTTATCCATCATTGTCGTCTTTCATTTACTGGGGGAGGTCCCGTCGCGGCCACGTTCAATTCCCCGTGTGCCGCGTTACACGCGCCCAATGTCATCCTTCTGTGTGTATGACAAGAGGGTTTGTGAATTTTGTGACAGGGGTGGTGAAAGGCCGCGCAGGGGGGCGTGACAGGGGCGCGTGACGTAGCGAATGACCGTGACGCGTGACCGTGACGCGTGACCGTGGCGCGTGACTGTGGCGAAGGGCAAAGGGGCCTTGGCAACGCCCGGCCAGGAGGCGCGCGGCGCGATGGCTGAAGAAAGGGGCATTCCTGTGCGGGTATGCATCAAAACTGCCGTTTTCTTAAGCGAGGAAAAAACGCGGGCGAGGGAGATCGGGCCAGGCACAGGTAACGCTTTTGTTACAGGCGATGGGGACGCAGATTTGCGGAAGGGAAGACCAAAAACTGAAAAACGACCGAAAAGGGGACCACCGCGATGAGTAAAGAAACCTTTATGCCGCTAGTCTACGGGCTAGAGGATGTGCCGCCGCCGTCAAAAGCCGCCTTGGCCGCTGTGCAACATGTCTTGGCCTCCATCGTCGGCATCGCCACGCCGTCCCTGATCATCGGCGGCGCTTTGGGGTTGGGCGAACAGGTGCCGTACCTGATTGCGATGGCGTTTTTTGTCTCTGGCGTGGCCACGTTTATTCAATGCAAACGCATCGGCCCGGTGGGATCGGGGCTTTTGTCGCTGCAAGGCACGTCCTTTGCCTTTCTAGGCGCAGTGTTGGCCGCGGGCTTTGCGGTCAAAAGCCAAGGCGGGACGCCGGATGATATTTTGGCGATGATCTTTGGCCTCTGCCTTGTCGGCTCTTTGGTCGAGATCATCCTGTCGCAGTTTCTGGACAAGCTCAAACGCATCATCACGCCCACGGTGACCGGGGTTGTAATCACCGTCATCGGGCTGTCGTTGATCAAATCGGGCTTTACCGATTTCGCCGGTGGCGCGCGGGCGGGCGAAGACCTTGGCAAGCCGCTCTATCTGTTGCTTGGCACATTGGTGGTGGCGGTGATTTTGGTGATGACCTTTATCGGCAAACCGACCCTGCGGATTTCGGCCATCATGATCGGCCTCATCGTCGGCACCATCGTGGCCAGTTTCTTTGGCATGGTGAATTTCGGTGCGCTGAGTTCCGCCAAACTCTTTGCCCTGCCGATCCCGTTCAAATACGGCATTGATTTCGACATCGGACTGTTTATCCCCATCGCCTTTCTCTATCTGGTGACGGCGATTGAGACCTCGGGTGATTTGACCGCCAACTCGGTGATCTCCGGTCAGCCGGTCGAAGGCGATCTGTATATGAAGCGCATCAAAGGCGGGGTGTTGGGCGATGGCGTCAACTCCGCCATTGCGGCCGTGTTCAACACCTTCCCCAACACCACGTTTTCGCAAAACAACGGCGTGATCCAAATGACCGGCGTCGCCTCGCGGCATGTGGGGATGTATATGGGCGGGTTCTTGGTGCTGCTTGGCCTGTTCCCCATCATCGGCACGTTCTTTTTGATCATCCCGAAACCCGTTTTGGGTGGGGCCACGTTGGTGTTGTTCTCGACCATCGCTGTTGCGGGCATTCGCATCCTGTCCTCGGTCGAGATGACCCTGCGCCGGGTCTATATCATGGCGGTGTCCTTTGGCTTGGCACTTGGCGTCACCTTGGTGCCCGATGCCACGCAACACCTGCCGAATATCCTCAAACAGGTCTTTGCCGCACCGATCACATTGGCCGGCATGTCCGCGATCATCCTGTCTTTGGCCATTCCAGAAGACGCCAAAGCCACGGTTGAAGCGGCGGAGTGACGTGCGCTGATCCAAGTGAGGCCCGTCCCCCCCGTGTGTGTGGGGCGGGCTTTTTCATGTGGCCACATGCGCCATAAGGGGGACCATAAGGGGGAAAGGTGCCTCAGCGACGCTCCAAGCGACCCTCAAAGCGAGCCTCTGGCCCTGACGCGCCTTTGCGGGTAAATCCCTCCCTCATGACCCAAGATGCTCACACCCCGCGATTCTCATTTTCTCTCAACGCCACCGATGGGCGCGCCCGCACCGGGGTGATCTCCACCCCGCGTGGCGACATTCGCACGCCTGCGTTCATGCCCGTGGGCACGGCGGCCACCGTCAAGGCGATGATGCCCGAAAGCGTGCGCGCCACCGGGGCCGACATCCTGTTGGGGAATACCTATCATTTGATGCTGCGCCCCACCGCCGAACGGATTGCGCGGCTGGGGGGCTTGCATCAGTTCATGAATTGGGAACGGCCGATTTTAACCGACTCTGGTGGGTTTCAGGTGATGAGCCTCTCCGATCTGCGCAAGCTGACCGAAAAGGGCGTGACCTTTCGCTCGCATATTGATGGCTCCAAACATGAGTTGACGCCGGAACGCTCGATGGAGATCCAAAAGCTGTTGGGCTCTGACATTGTGATGTGTTTCGACGAATGCCCGGCGCTGCCCGCCGATCGCGACCGGATCGCGCAATCAATGCGCCTGTCGATGCGCTGGGCGGAACGGTCTCGTGAGGCCTTTGGCGATCGTCCGGGGCACGCGCTGTTTGGCATTCAACAGGGCGGATTGGAGCGAGATTTTCGCGAAGAAAGTGCCGAGGCGCTCAAGAAAATTGGCTTTGATGGCTATGCGCTGGGTGGTCTGGCCGTGGGCGAGGGGCAGGAGGCGATGTTCGGTTGCCTCGATTTCGCCCCCGACATGTTGCCCACCGATAAGCCACGCTATTTGATGGGGGTTGGCAAGCCGGATGACATCGTGGGCGCGGTCAAACGCGGCATCGACATGATGGATTGCGTCTTGCCCTCGCGCTCTGGCCGCACGGGTCAGGCATGGACCCGGCGCGGGCAGGTGAACATCAAGAACGCGCGTCACGCCGATGATCCGCGGCCCTTGGACGAACACTGCTCCTGCCCGGCCTGTTCCCACTATTCGCGGGCCTATTTGCACCACGTCTTTCGCGCGCAGGAAATGATTTCCGGGATGCTTTTGACCTGGCACAACCTGCATTATTTCCAGGAAATCATGCAAGGCATGCGCGACGCGATTGCGGGCGGAACATTTGCGGCTTGGGAAGCGGAGTTCCACGCCAAGCGCGCGATGGGTGACATTGATCCGCTGTAAGATAGGCGGGCACATCCGCGCGGCCTGCAAATAACACGCGGCCTACGAATAAGGTGGAAGATAAGGCAAACAGACCTTTCTTTTATTTTCTAATGGCTTTGGACGTGAAGTTGATCAAGCCGGGTCGTGTCAGGCGCCGTGACACAGACTTCAACGCAAATCCACTCTTGCAGGGCCGCCCGTTGAAAGGCAGACTGCGATGCAACATGCAACCTGTCTTGCTTGAAATCTGCGGGCGGCCACCCCAGATGTAGTCACTAAGACAGGAAAGAGCGCAAAGCTGCCGCAAAGCCGGGGCTTGGTTCTTTTGCCAATAAAAGGAATGAACATGCACGAGCAACTCCAATCCTACCCCGTTCTTCCGCTGCGCGACATCGTGGTTTTTCCGCATATGGTTGTGCCGCTGTTTGTTGGCCGTGAGAAATCGGTCAAGGCGCTGGAAGAGGTGATGAACCAGGACAAGCAGATCCTGCTTGCCGCCCAAATGGACCCGTCGGTCGATGACCCGGATATTGATGGCATTTTCCGCGTCGGCGTCTTGGCCAATGTGTTGCAGCTTTTGAAACTGCCCGATGGTACGGTCAAGGTGTTGGTCGAGGGCGAGTCCCGCGTCCGGCTGAGCGCATTCACCCAAAATGACAGCTATTTCGAAGCTCAGGTCATCCCGCTCGAAGAGAGCGCGGGCGATCCCGCCGCGATCACCGCGTTGTTGCGTTCGGTGCGCGAAGAGTTTGAACATTACGCCAAGGTGAAAAAGAACATCCCGGAGGAGGCGCTGGCCGCCGTGTCCGAGACCCGTGAACCCGCGAAACTGGCCGACTTGGTGGCCGGGCATCTGGGGGTGGAAGTGGACCAAAAGCAAAAGCTTTTGGAAACGCTGGCCATTGATGACCGCCTGGAGGCGGTTTACGGCCTGATGCAGGGCGAAATGTCGGTGTTGCAGGTCGAGAAAAAGATCAAAACCCGCGTCAAATCCCAGATGGAGCGCACCCAGCGCGAATATTACCTGAATGAGCAAATGAAGGCTATTCAGAAGGAATTGGGTGACGGCGAAGACGGGGCCAATGAGATTGCGGAGCTGGAGGCGAAAGTCGCCGAGACCAAGCTGTCGAAAGAGGCCAAGGACAAGGTCGATGCCGAGATCAAAAAGCTCAAAAACATGAGCCCGATGTCGGCAGAAGCCACCGTGGTGCGCAACTATCTGGATTGGATGCTCTCAATCCCATGGGGCGTGAAATCGCGGGTCAAAAAGGACCTGAGCCGGGCCGAGGACATCCTCGATCAGGATCACTACGGTTTGGAAAAAGTCAAAGAACGCATTGTCGAATATCTCGCGGTGCAACAGCGCAGCCAAAAACTCAAAGGCCCGATCATGTGCCTTGTGGGGCCTCCGGGCGTCGGCAAAACAAGCTTGGGTAAATCGGTTGCCAAGGCCACGGGGCGCGAATTTATTCGCATCTCTTTGGGCGGCGTGCGCGATGAATCCGAGATCCGCGGTCACCGCCGGACTTACATTGGCTCGATGCCGGGTAAGATCATCCAAGCGTTGAAAAAAGCCAAAACCACCAATCCGCTCATTCTGCTCGATGAGATCGACAAGATGGGTCAGGATTTCCGTGGGGACCCGGCAAGCGCCATGCTCGAAGTGCTCGATCCGGAACAAAACTCCACCTTCGTGGATCACTATATGGAGGTCGAATATGACCTCTCCAACGTGATGTTCCTGACCACATCGAACAGCTACAACATGCCGGGGCCGCTTATGGACCGGATGGAGATCATCCCGCTTTCGGGCTACACCGAGGACGAAAAAGCCGAGATCGCCAAACAGCATTTGATCCCGAAACAGATCAAAAATCACGGCCTCAAAGCCAAGGAATTCTCTGTCACGGATGGCGCGATCATGGATGTGATCCGTTATTACACCCGCGAGGCGGGGGTGCGGAACCTTGAGCGCGAATTGGCCAAGATCGCTCGTAAAGCGGTGACCAAAATCGTGCGCAAAGAGGTCGAGGCGGTGCATGTCACCTCCGAGACGCTTGAGGAGTTCCTGGGCGTACGCAAAGTGCGCTACGGCTTGGCGGAGAAGGAGGATCAGGTCGGTGTTGTGACCGGGCTGGCCTATACTTCGGTCGGCGGTGATCTGTTGCAGATCGAGGCGCTCAAACTGCCCGGCAAGGGGCGGATGAAAACCACGGGTAAGCTCGGCGATGTGATGAAAGAAAGCATCGACGCGGCCAGTTCCTATGTCCGCTCCATCGCGCCCTCTCTTGGGGTCAAGCCGCCACTGTTTGACACGATGGACATCCACGTCCACGTGCCCGATGGGGCGACGCCGAAAGACGGACCAAGCGCCGGTCTTGCGATGGTCACGACCATCGTGTCGGTGCTGACGCAGATTCCGGTGCGCAAAGACATTGCCATGACCGGCGAAGTCAGCCTGCGCGGCAATGCGACGGCGATTGGCGGGCTGAAAGAGAAACTTTTGGCGGCGCTGCGCGGCGGGATCAAAACCGTTCTCATCCCTGAAGAGAACGTCAAAGATCTGGCCGACATCCCGGACAACGTCAAAGAGGGGCTGGAAATCATTCCGGTCACCCATGTCTCTGAAGTGCTCAAATACGCGCTTGTGCGCCAGCCTGAGCCGGTGGAATGGGATGCGGAGGCCGATGAGGCGGCGCGTTTGGCCAAAATCACCTCGACGGGTGAGGGGCAGGGCGCAACCGCGCATTGATCTCGTCTCGAAAACAATCATAGTGAAAAACCGGCCTGAGGGCCGGTTTTTTATGGCTGATATGCCACCAAGACTCTGTGGTTCACCCCGAGATTGCCAGAGTTTTGAGCAATCATGCTGTCCGATCGCGTCGTACCCCATGAGATAAACCATTCGTTCATTTCCCATTTGCGCCAAGGGGGGCTGTGGCGTTAAGGTTTCCGTGAGCGAAACAAAGAGGTTCAAATGGCAACCCGAAAATCCTCGACCAGCAGCCGCAAGACACCGACCGCTGTCAGGAAAACCACATCAAAATCCACATCCCCCCGTCGCAGCACCAAAGCGGCAACCACGCCAAAATCGGAGTCTCCTGTGACAACAATTTCCAATCCAGAGCCGCTTAAAACCGTCCCCAGCAGCACAGATGCCGCCCCGGTTGATGCGCCTGAAGCAAGTGTAGTGACCACGATGAAAAAGAAAGAAATGATCGCCAAAGTGGCTGAGGCCTCTGGTGTGAAACGCTCTGATGCCAAAAAAGTGCTCGAAGCGGTGTTGGCAGAGCTGGGCGATGCGCTTCAGCGTGGCGACGAATTGAACCTGCCGCCGCTCGGCAAGGTTTCGGTCAACCGCCAACGCGAAGGCTCGGGCGCACATATCGTCATCGCCAAGCTGCGCCGCCCGAAAGCAATGATGACAGACGCCGAGACGGGCGATGTCTCAGGCGAGGAAGCGACAGAAACCGAAGCCGCAGAAAGCTAAAGCCTCGCGCTTTAAAAATCTGCATTTCGCCTCTTGCATCAAGGGGGCCGTGGCGCTAAACACCGCGCCACGGCGGGTGATTAGCTCAGTGGTAGAGCGCTTCGTTCACATCGAAGATGTCAGGAGTTCAAATCTCTTATCACCCACCATTTTTCCTTCCGATGATCGTCCGATAAGGCCTTGGATGTGCGCTTTGGCATATCACTTGTCCTGACGGTTTGTTTGTGTCTGGCGCTGGTGCGGCTGATGCTTTTGGGGGTGATCTGGGTGACGCGGAGGTGCTCGCCGGCACGCGCTGTCGTTTATGTCTCCCCCCAGGAACTGGCGCGGCTTATCCTCCGCTGGGCGTTTTGGTCGGGGCTTTTTGCCGGATTGCTTTGGCTCAGCGTGGTTTTGCCGCAGGGCTGAGACGAAATCTAACTTGTCAGACCCGGTTCGGCACAGTACTCCGATTCCATGACTCAATCTGTGACCTATCCCACGCTTTATCTTTTGCGCCACGGCCAGACCGAATGGAATGTCGAAGGCCGTCTTCAGGGCCGTCTTGACAGTGCGCTGACTGAGACAGGCATGGCGCAGGCCCATGCGCAGCGGGCGATTTTGGCACCGATTTTGGCCGCGCATCCGGGGATCGCGATCCACGCAAGCCCTTTGGGCCGAGCGTGGCGCACCGCATCTGTCGTTGCCGAGGGGCGCGCAGTGCAGGCGGTGGACGGGCTCAAGGAAGTGTTCGCCGGCACATGGGAAGGCCGGTTGCGCGCCGAAGTCGTGGCGGAGCGGGGCTTTGGATCGGCGGAAGAAAAGGATATGTTCTCGCTGTTTTTAAGCGCCCCGAACGGCGAGGGGGGCGCGGCTTTGGAGGCCCGCTGTCGCGCCTATCTGGCCAGCCTCACCCAGCCCACCGTGATCATTTCGCATGGCGTGGTCTCGGCCTTTTTGCGCGGGATCATCTGTGGTCTGCCCTTGGACGAGATCGCCGCGCTGCCCCATGCTCAGGGCGTGGTGACGGTGCTCTCAGGCGGTCAGGCGCGGGTGCTTGATACGAAAGAGGCGGCTGAGGCCTATGTCGCCCATTCCCCTGAGATCCATTCCCCTGTGACCCATCCCCCTGCGGCATGACGCCCTCTGGTCTGCGCGCTTGCGATGGGGCAGGAGAGTATCATGAGCTTTTTTGACAAAATCCCGACCTCCACCTTTGTGATTGCCGCGCTGACGCTCGGGCTGGCGCCGTTTTTCCCGGAACCGCATGTGTGGGAAAAGATCAAAATGCTACTGGCGGGTGAGTTGCACCGGTCGATCGACATCTTTGATCTGGTGTTCCACGGTCTGCCTTGGGGGCTTTTGGCGCTGAAACTGGTGCGGGGCGACCGGGGACAGGCTGTCTAGTCGCTGCGTGTCACGAAACTGTCGGACAGATTTTACCATTCGGAAAATTGTCTGACACATTTCTCCGAGACAGTGCGTTTGAAGACGACGGGGATCAGCTCCGCGTCTCATAAACGCACATCCAATCCGGAGACCTCATATGTCGATCCGTATCACGCGCCGTCAGGCGCTTGCCGGGGGCGCTGCCCTTGCCGGCTCCCTTGCCATGCCCGGCCTGTCCCGCGCCGCCACACGTCCGTTGATCACCCATGGCGTTCAGTCCGGCGATGTCGCCCATGATGGTGCAATGATCTGGGCCCGCGCCGACCGCGAGTCCAAAATGATGGTGGAATGGTCCACGACGGACACGTTCGCCAATGCCACACGGGTTCAGCCGCTCTCCGTCGGCGATACCTCTGATTTCACCGGTAAAATGTTGCTCGAAGGTCTGCCGTCGGATCAGGATATTTTCTACCGCGTCGCCATGGCCGATCTGTCGGACACCAATTCCGTCTCCGAGGCCGTCACGGGCCATTTCCGCACCGCGCCGGGGTCCCTGCGCGATGTGTCCTTTGTGTGGTCGGGCGACACCGCCGGTCAGGGCTGGGGCATTGACGAAGAGCGCGGTGGCATGACCACCTATGCCACCATGCTGGGCCACCGCCCGGATTTCATGATCCACTCTGGTGACACGGTCTATGCCGATGGCCCGCTCTCGGCTGAGGTCGAGTTGAAAGACGGCACGATGTGGAAAAACGTCATGGTCGAAGAAAAGACCAAAGTGGCCGAGACGCTGAATGAGTTCCGCGCCGCGCATAAATACAACATGCTCGACACCAATGTGCGGGCGTTTAACGCCGAAGTTCCGATCCTGTATCAATGGGATGACCACGAAGTCACCAACAACTGGTATCCGAACGAGACCTTCGCCTCGGATGATCGTTACACCGAGAAATCCGCCGCCAAATTGTTTGCCCGCTCGGCGCAGGCGTTTTTTGAAATGTACCCGATCCGCGTCAATGCCGCAGAGCCCAAACGCGTCTATCGCAAGGTCTCCTATGGTCCGATGTTGGACGTGTTCTTTCTCGACATGCGCACCTACCGCGACGACAATGACGGCAACCGTCAGCCGACGCCAAAGGATTTTCTGGGTGCCGAACAGATTGCTTGGCTCAAGGGCGCTTTGTCGACCTCGAAAGCCACATGGAAAGTCATCGCTGCCGATATGCCCATCGGCATGATGGTGCGCGACGGCAAAGAGGCGTTTGAAAACATGGCCAATGGTGATGGTCCGGTCCTGGGGCGTGAATTCGACATCGCCGAAGTGCTGTCCTTCATCAAACACGCCAAGGTCAAAAACACCGTCTGGCTCACCGCCGATGTGCATTACACCGCAGCGCATCACTACAGCCCGGAGCGTGCCGAGTTTCAGGACTTTGAACCGTTCTGGGAATTTGTCTCCGGTCCGCTGCACGCGGGCACCTTTGGCCCGAGTGAGTATGACAACACCTTTGGCCCGAAAGTCGAATTCGCCAAAGCGCCGCCGGAAGGCGAGTTCAACCTGCCGCCCTCTGATGGCTATCAGTTCTTTGGCAAGGTCGATATTTCCGCCGCTGACCGGACCATGACAGTGTCGCTTTTGGATGCGGCTGACACGTTGTTGTGGTCGACCACGATCGAACCCGATCTGGCGTAACCCGCATAAAAGAAGCCCCGGAGAGCGCTCTCCGGGGCTTTTCTATAGACGCAAACTTCAGGCGCAAACTTCAGGCCCAAGACTTAGGCCCGAGATTTATGCTCTGGACACAGCGTCCAAAATCCGCGCCCAGGAGCGGATGCCTTTGTGGAAATTCTTGAGGCCGTATTTCTCATTTGGAGAGTGGATGCGGTCGTCATCATCGGCAAAGCCCACCAACATCGAATCCAGCCCCAAAATCGTGGTAAAATAGCCCGCAATCGGGATCGACCCGCCCATGCCGGCAAACACCGCCTCGCGATTCCATTCGTCGGACAGAGCCTGACGCGCCGCCTCGAATTCCGCACGCGCAGTGTTCATCACGGCAGCAGGGGACCCATCAAGGTCTTGGTTCCATGTGACTTTTGCGTCCACCGGCAGGCGGCTTTCGACATGGGCCCGCAGATTTTTGCGGATCGCGTCCGGGTCTTGGTCGCCAACCAGACGACAGGTGATTTTACAATGCGCCTCCGACGGGATCACGGTTTTGGTGCCCGGTCCCTGATAGCCGCCCCAAAGCCCGTTGATCTCCAAAGTGGGTCGCGCCCATTGTTGTTCCAAGGTCGAATAGGCGGCCTCGCCATGGGCTTTGGTCATGCCAATGCCGGACAGGTAATCCGCCTCGTCAAAGCCACAGCCCTGCCATTGGCGCAGGATGTCTTCGGGCACCTCATGCACGCCGTCGTAGAAATCTTTGATCGTCACGCGGCCCGCCTCATCATGGAATGTGCTGATGATTTTCGAGATCTCGCGCAGTGGGTTGAGCGCCGGGCCGCCGTAATGGCCCGAATGCAGATCCATCGTCGGACCCGTCAGGGTGAACTCGTCTTTGAGCATCCCGCGCAACTGGCTACAGATCGAGGGCACACCGGGGGCGACCATCGACGTGTCGCAGATCAGCGCCAGATCGGCGGCGAGCCTGTCTTTGTTGGCTTTCATGAAAGGGATCAGGGAGGGCGAGCCGCTTTCCTCTTCGCCCTCAAAGAAAAAGGTGATGGTGCAGGGCAGGGTGCCGTTTTCGGCAATCCAGGCGCGGCAGGCCTCGACAAAGGTCATCAACTGGCCCTTGTCGTCGGATGCGCCGCGGCCCCGGATCACTTTGCCCTGCGCGCGCTCTTCGACAAAGGGCGCAAACGGGTCGTGATCCCAGAGGGTGAGCGGGTCCACCGGCTGCACATCATAGTGACCGTAAAACAGCAAATGCGGCCCACCGGAGCCCATTTTGCCCATCACCATCGGGTGACCGGGCGTGGCGCAGACCTCGGCCTCCGCGCCCAATGAGGTCAATTCCGCTGCCAGCCACTCTGCCGCCGCTTGGCAATCGGCCTTGTTGGCCGGGTCGGTCGAAATCGACGGAATGCGTAAAAATGTCATCAAGCGATCAAGTGTGGCGTCAAGATCAGTGTCGATGCGTTCAAGCACCAGAGCGAGGCGAGAGTTCATTATGGGAAACCTTTTATCATGCTCGGGATATTTTGCCGCAGCTTACGCCTCTGAAAAATGGTGTCCAGAGGGGGCGGGCGGGTTGACATAGATCATTCTGAAAGGGAATTGATACGTCATAAGAAGGTGAAGCAGACAAGGCAGAGCAGAAGAGGCTCATAGGGGGCTGTTGCGGTATTATCTTGCGAAATGTGAATATGAGTCGCAATTTTCATTTGATGCCGCTAAAACAGGCGAACCTGAGACGCGCGAAAGGACGAACAGTGGACTATACGGCGAAGCTTGACGAAGCACTTCAACGGTTGCACGACGAAGGGCGTTACCGCACCTTTATCGATATTGAACGCAAGCGCGGGCAGTTTCCGCACGCCACATGGACCAAACCGGATGGCTCAGAGCAACCTGTAACTGTTTGGTGTGGCAACGATTATCTTGGCATGGGTCAACACCCGTCCGTTCTCGCGGCAATGAAAGAGGCGGTGGATGCAACGGGCGCGGGCTCTGGTGGCACGCGCAATATTTCCGGCACCACAGTCTATCACAAACGTCTTGAGGCGGAGATCGCCGACCTGCATCAAAAAGAGGCGGCTTTGGTGTTCTCCTCGGCTTATATTGCCAATGATGCCACGCTTTCGACCCTGCCGACGCTGTTCCCCGGTCTCATCATCTATTCCGACTCGCTCAATCACGCGTCGATGATTGAAGGCATTCGTCGCAATGGTGGCGCGAAACGCATTTTCCGTCACAACGATCTGGATCACCTGCGCGCACTTCTTGAGGCCGACGATCCCGAAACGCCGAAACTCATCGCCTTTGAATCGGTCTATTCGATGGATGGCGATTTTGGTCCGCTCAAAGAGCTGTGTGATCTGGCCGAAGAATTCAACGCGCTCACCTATCTCGACGAGGTGCACGCGGTTGGCATGTACGGTCCGCGCGGGGGCGGTGTGGCCGAACGCGACGGTCTTTTGGACCGGATCGACATTGTCAACGGCACCCTGGGCAAGGCCTTTGGCGTCTTTGGCGGCTATATCGCGGCTTCGGCCAAAATGTGTGACGCGGTGCGTTCTTATGCGCCGGGCTTTATCTTCACCACCTCGATCCCGCCCGCCGTGGCGGCAGGGGCGGCGACGTCGATCGCCTTCCTCAAAGGTGAGGGCGGTGTGAAGCTGCGCGAAGAGCATCAGACCCAAGCGAAAATCCTCAAGCTGCGGCTCAAAGGCCTTGGTCTGCCGATCACCGACAATGGCTCGCATATCGTGCCGTTGATTGTGGGAGATCCGAAACACACCAAACTCATGTCCGACATGATGCTTGAAC
This sequence comes from Celeribacter baekdonensis, assembly GCF_900102315.1. GTDB lineage: Bacteria > Pseudomonadota > Alphaproteobacteria > Rhodobacterales > Rhodobacteraceae > Celeribacter > Celeribacter baekdonensis. Next base: position 60,297 of record NZ_FNBL01000008.1, on the reverse strand, counting down.
AGTATGGCATTTACGTTCAGCCGGTGAATTTCCCGACCGTGCCGCGCGGCACAGAGCGGTTGCGCTTTACGCCCTCACCGGTTCACGGGCCGCGCGAAATGGATGCTTTGGTTCATGCTTTGGACGCGCTTTGGAGCCATTGTGCGCTGAATCGCGCCGAAATGGCGGGTTAATCAAGATATACGCTGGGCGGCCCCGTTGAGCATATGGTAACAGGTTATCAACTTTAGGCGACGAATCGACGCCTAAAGGGCGGGCAGGTTAATTTGGGGCGAATGCATGATCAGGCGGTGGACAAAGCCACACGTCGAGGAGCAGGAACATCCTCGCGGTTTTGACGATTACGAGCTTCAGCTCGGAGACGTCATGCGTGGAGAACGCGCCACCCTTGGCAAGTCGCTCTTGGATGTTCAGCGTGAGCTGAAGATCAAAGCAACCTATATTGCCGCCATTGAGAACTCTGACCCCTCTGTGTTTGAAACCCAGGGTTTCATCGCGGGGTATGTGCGCTCCTATGCCCGCTATCTGAATCTTGATCCCGATTGGGCTTTTGCACGGTTTTGCTCTGAAAGTGGCTTTACGGTTGCCCACGGCATGTCGCCCGAAGCCTCAACCAAGCGCAAACCGGCCAAGGCGGCGACGGCGCCTGTCAAGAAAGATCCATTCTCCGATCCCAACGCCAGCTTTGTCCCGCGCGGACAGGGGTTTATGGCCCGGATCGAACCCGGCGCGCTGGGGTCTACCGCTGTGTTGCTCGCGCTTTTGGGCGTGATCGGCTATGGTGGCTGGTCGGTGTTGCAAGAAATCCAAAAGGTCAAAATGGCCCCTGTTGATCAGGCTCCGGCCGTGATCGCCGAAGTGGCTCCGTTGGGGGGCGCGGGGTCTGAGACCCGTTTGGCGCAGATGGACGAGAGCGTCGGTCTTGCGACCCCCTCCGCCGAGGCGCTGGATCGGTTGTATCGTCCGCAGGCGCTGGATGTGCCGGTTCTGGTGCCGCGTGACGGGCCTATTGCTGCGCTTGATCCGCGCTCTGTTGGGGCTTTGGCGGGCGAAGGACTTGCCGCCGAGCGCGAAGAGCGCCTGAGCGCCATGTCGTCTGACATTGCCTTGGCGGCGCTTTCCGACACGGACGAGGGGGATGTGCGCGTGGTCGAAGAGGGCGCGCCCGAATTGGCCTTGGTCGCTGTGCGCCCGTCATGGGTGCGCGTCCAGGCCGCCGATGGTTCCGTTTTGTTCGAAAAAATTCTCGATGCCGGTGAACGTTACATCGTTCCGGCGATGGACAAAGCGCCGATCCTGCGCACGGGCAATGCCGGTGGTGTCTATTTCGACGTCAACGGTCAGGCCTATGGCCCGGTCGGCGCCTCTGGGTCTGTGGTGAAAAACATCGCCCTTTCGGTCGCGGACGTGTCGGACAGTTTTGCGCAGGTCGATCTGGCTGCCAATGACACCGTCGCCGAGGCCTTTCAGGTCGCCCAAAACGGCCAATAAACCGGCTTTCATCTGATCACTCTGCCGCTTCCGCCGCTTGTCACTTGCGGTGTGCCGCCTTATCTAAGGGGGGCTGAATTGACGTTCCCAAAACCGTCCCAAAAGAGGCCCGTTCCCATGTCGCACAATCCCATTCGCCCTTGGCGCAACATTGACCGACGCGTGAGCCGCAAGATTTGGGTGGGCAATGTGCCGGTGGGGGGCGACGCGCCGATCACCGTGCAGACCATGACCAACACGCTGACCACCGATGTCAAAGCGACCTTGGATCAGGTGGTGCGCGCCGCAGAGGCCGGGGCCGACATCGTGCGTGTCTCCGCCCCCGACCGCGACTCGGCTTTGGCGCTCAAAGAGATTTGCCGTGAAAGCCCGGTGCCGATCGTCGCCGACATCCATTTTCATTACAAACGCGCCATCGAGGCCGCCGAAGCCGGTGCCGCCTGCCTGCGGATCAATCCGGGCAATATTGGTGATGAAAAGCGGGTGCGTGAGGTGATCAAGGCTGCCAAGGATCACAATTGCTCGATCCGCATTGGCGTCAACGCCGGCTCTTTGGAAAAGCACCTGTTGGACAAATACGCCGAACCCTGTCCCGACGCGATGGTCGAGTCCGGCATGGATCACATCAAAATTCTGGAAGACAACGATTTTCACAATTTCAAAATCTCGGTCAAAGCCTCCGATGTCTTCCTCGCCGCCGCCGCCTATCAACAATTGGCCGAGGCCACCGATGCGCCGATCCATTTGGGCATCACCGAGGCGGGCGGGCTTATGTCCGGCACGATCAAATCGGCCATCGGGCTGGGTCAGCTTTTGTGGATGGGCATCGGCGACACGATCCGCGTCAGCCTCTCCGCCGATCCGGTCGAAGAGGTCAGGGTCGGCTATGAAATCCTCAAATCTCTCGGCCTGCGCCACCGCGGTGTGAACATCATTTCCTGCCCGTCCTGCGCGCGTCAGGGCTTTGACGTGATCAAAACCGTTGAGGCGCTGGAAAAGCGGTTGGAACATATCAAAACGCCGATGAGCCTGTCGATCATCGGCTGTGTGGTCAACGGTCCGGGTGAGGCGCTGATGACCGATGTCGGTTGGACCGGCGGCGGAGCCGGGCATGGCATGGTCTATCTCGGTGGGGCGCAGAGCCATAAAATGTCCAATGACAATATGGTTGACCATATCGTCGAACAGGTCGAAGCCAAAGCCGCCGAGATCGAGGCTCAGACTGCGTCCGAGGCCGCTGAATAAGCACCACAGCCGCTTCATTGCAGCTCAAATACTCAAATAAAAACCCCGCCATTGGCGGGGTTTTGTCATTTCTGCACGTAAGCCGATCGTGTCACCCACGCAGCTCCGCCACATGATTACCCACGCAGCTCCGCCACGATTTCAACCATCGCATCATAGGGCACATAGCCGCGCAGCATCTGGTCGCCCATCACAAAGGTCGGTGTGCCAGAGATTTGCAACTCCGCCGCCAGTTGGTGGTTTTTCGCGATCACCGTGGTGACCTCTTCGCTGTCCATCTTGGCGACAACCGCATCGGCGTCGATGCCAAGGTCGGTGGCCAAACGGCGCAGCGCGCCGACTGTGACATCGCCGCGCGCTTCCATCAGCGCGTCATGGAAGGTCAAATAAGCGTCATCTCCGGCCACCATTTTGGTCGCAACGGCAAAGCGCGACGCCAAAACGGAGGCCTCGCCCAAGATCGGGAACTCTTTGACGATCAATTTGATATTGCCATCTTTTTCCAAAAGCGCCTTCACATCTGGAAAGGCCTTTTTGCAATAGCCACAGCGATAATCGGTAAACTCGACCATCACGATATCGCCTTCGGGATTGCCGTAGACGCCATCAAATTCGGTGTTGTAAATCGCGTCCATATTGGCAGCGATCATGTCGGCATCGCTGGAGACCTGTGCCTCGGCCTGACGCGCTTGATAGACGTCCACCGCCTCCATCAACACTTCGGGATTGTCCAAAAGATAGGCGCGCACTTCGGCGCGAAACATCTCGCGCTCGGCATCGGACATGTCACCGATGTCAAAAGCAAAGGCGCCAAGCGCGGTGGAAGCGGTCAAAAGGGCCGCGGCACCGAGGCGGGCGCAGGCTTTGGCAAAAGGCATATCTCTATCTCCGTTTGAGAGCGGTTTCGCACGCGTTTACCACATCTTGCGCCCGGTTCCACCCAACACTTCCGTGACCCAGCGCCGCAGTGGCGCGTTGCGCCAAAGACATCGCCGCTTTGCAATCGCCACGCATCACATGCGCCTCAGAGGCGTTGAGCGCAGCCATGGCGTCCTGGCCCGATTGCGCATAGGCGGAGGCCAGATGACGCAACAGCGCGGGATCATAGCCATCGCGGGCACGCGCCGCCTCAAGCGCCTTGATCGCGGCGGGGAGGTTGGCCTTGTTGGTGGTTGCCAAAAGCGCGCGGCCAAGCCCGGCCTGAATTTGCGCCTCGGAGGGTGCCATTTGCGCCGCCCGGCGATAGGCGGCGACAGCGGCGTCAAACTGACGGCTTTCCAATAGGATCTGGCCCTGAAGCTCGGCATAATAGGGGTCCTTTGGGCGCAGCGCGACGAGGCGGGCCATGGTGGCCATGGCCTCTTTCGGCTTGGGCACGCGGTGCAACGCCACGGCGCGGCGCATCAGCGCGATGTCGGAGCCATCCGAGGCGGACACCCGGCGCAGCGTATAGGCGGGCGGGCGGATGAACGCCTCCAACTTGCCGCGTGCACGGGCGTACCAATAGTTGGCCTCCGGGTCGGGATTGGCGGTGAGTTTCGAGGCGGCTGCATAGCCTTTGAGCGCGCGCAGACGCTCGCGGGTCAAAGGATGGGTGCGCGCGTAAGGGTCTTGGCGGCTTTCGGACAAGACCTCCTGGCCACGAAACATCTCAAGCACATCGAGCATCGCCTGCGGCGGAATGCCCGCGCGCGCCATATAGCGGATGCCGGCCTGATCGGCGGAAGCTTCCTCGGCGCGGGTGTGGCCAAACAGCACCCGCTGTGCCGATCCGGTGACCCCCATGGCGATGCCCGCCGCCGCCTCGCCATTGCCCGTGGCCGCAACCACCGCCCCGGAAAGCAACATGCCAAGGGCCGCCGCCGTCGAGGCGTTTTTCATATTGGCCTGACGCCTGATGATATGGCCGCCGGTGATATGGGCGACCTCATGGGCGATCACCGCCTGTACTTCGGCCGCCGTATCAAGGCGCAAAAGCAGGCCGGAATGGAGGAACACATGCGAGGTATCAGCGACAAAGGCATTCGGTTGATCGTCATGGATGATGACGATTTTCATCCGCGTGGCCGACAGCCCCGCCGCGTCAAAGATCGGACCGGCCAGACGATTAAGCGCATATTCAATATCCGGGTCGCGCAAAATCCCCTTGGCCCAGGCCGACAGCGGCAGGCAGAGCATCACCAAAACAGCCACACATATCGTCACCGCTTGGCGCATCATCTGCCGCATTGCAATTCCTCCCGGGCGCTGGCATTTCAGGCCCTAAACAACCACAGGATATGCCCGATGAAAACCTCCCGCCGCTCTGAAGTCGATCCTTTTATCGTGATGGATGTGATGGAGGCGGCGCGCGCGCATGAGGAGGCCGGGCGGCACATCATCCATATGGAGGTCGGTCAACCCGCCACGGGGGCACCGAAAGCCGCGCGGGCGCGTCTGGCACAGGCGATGGAGCAGGGGCCTTTGGGGTATACCGTCGCCCTTGGCCTGCCGGAGCTGCGCAAAGCCATCGCGGCACTCTATCAGGACTGGTACGGGGTCAGCTTGGATTGGCGGCGGGTGGTGATCACGCCGGGCTCCTCCGGGGCGTTTATTTTGGCCTTTACCGCGCTGTTTGATGCGGGGGCCAAGGTGGGGTTGGGCGAGCCGGGTTATCCGTCTTATCGGCAAATCCTGTCGGGCCTCGACATCACGCCGGTGGGCATTCAGACCCAAATGGAAAACCGCCTGCAACCGGTGCCAAGCGAGATCCCCGATGGTCTGGACGGGCTGATCGTCGCCAGCCCCGGCAACCCCTCGGGCACGATGTTGGACCGAGAGGCCATGGGCGCGTTGATCCAGACCTGTCAGGACCGGGGCGTGTCGTTCATTTCCGATGAGATTTATCACGGCATCCAATATGGCGCACGCCCGGTGACGGCGCTGGAGCTGTCCGACGATGTCTATGTGATCAATTCGTTCTCGAAATTCTTTTCGATGACGGGTTGGCGCGTTGGCTGGATGGTGGTGCCCGAGGATCATGTGCGGGTGATTGAACGCCTCGCGCAAAACTTTTTCATCTGCCCGCCGCATGCCGCGCAGGTGGCTGCCTTGGGTGCGCTTGAAGGCCGCGAGGACTGTCAGGCGCTGGTGGATGTGTACTCCGAGAACCGCCGTTTGATGTTGGAAGAGCTGCCGAAAATCGGCTTTGACCGGATCGCGCCGCCGGACGGGGCATTTTACATCTATGCCGATGTGTCGGAACTGACCGGGGACAGCCGCGCCTTGTGTGCGCGCATTTTGGATGAGGCCGGGGTGGCGGTGACGCCGGGATTGGATTTTGACCCCAAACGCGGCCATCAGACGATGCGGTTTTCCTATGCCCGCTCGACCGAGGACATCCGCGAAGGCCTGCGCCGCCTGTCTGCGTTTATGGCCGCCGAATTGGCACAAAAGTGATCGCGTCTTGGCGGCGCTGATGGCTGTTCAGATCGGCCTTCGGCGGTTACACTGCGCCAAAGGTCGGACACGCGGCCGGTTTTATGAGGTTTCGATGCAGGTTTTCAAAGCTCTGGCTCTTTCTGCGCTCGCCGTCTTTCCCATGGTCCACACAGCTGAGGCGCAAGACGGGCTGACCGCCTTGGCGCGTGCCGACAGTTCGGCCTCGGCGCTGGTCGATCAGGGGGACAGTCTTGAGATGATGCTGCGCCTGTCCCAACCTGTGCCGTTTCGGATTTTCTCTCTCGATGATCCAAGACGCATCGTCGTGGATTTTTCCGAGGTCGATTGGACCGGGTTTGACGCGCAGGCCTTTGACACGGCTGAGGGCGTCACCGACCTGCGGGTCGGCGGGTTTGTCCCCGGCTGGTCGCGCATGGTGATGGATTTGGCCGGTCCTTACGGGCTGGTCCATGCCGAAATGTCGCGCGATGAGGCGGGGGCGGTGTTGCGGCTCAACCTTGATCCGATTGCCTCTGACGACTTCGCTTTGGGGGCCGGGACGCCGTTGGAGGCGCAGCTTGTCCGCCGCTCCAAGCCGGACGATGCGGTGATCCCACGCAAAAAATTTGGCGAGGGGCCGTTGAAGGTCGTGCTGGACCCAGGCCATGGCGGCATTGATCCGGGTGCCGAACGCGATGGTGTGCGCGAGGCGGATTTGATGCTGAGTTTCGCGCGTGAATTGCAGGATGTGCTGATCCGCGCCGGTGGCTTTGACGTCACCTTGACCCGCAATGATGACACGTTCGTGCCGCTCGAAACCCGCCTGACCTTGGCGCGGGAGGCGGGGGCGGAGGTGTTTATCTCGCTCCATGCCGATGCGATTTCCGAAGGCCGGGCCGAGGGCGCGACGCTTTATACTTTGGCCGATCGCGCCTCGGATGCGGCGTCGCAAAAACTGGCCGAACGCCATGATCGGGCGGATTTATTGGCGGGCGTGGATTTGAGCGATCAAGACGATGTGATCGCCGGCGTGTTGATGGACATGGTCCGTAATGAGACCACACCGCGCACCGACCGTTTGGCCGAGGCATTGGTGACGCAGTTGCAAGCCAGCGTGGGGATGCACAAACGCCCGCGCTTGGAAGCCGGATTCTCCGTGCTCAAAGCCCCGGATATGCCCTCTGTGTTGTTGGAGTTGGGCTTTCTGTCCTCGCCCAAAGACCGCGCCAAACTCAATGACCCTGCCTGGCGCACCCGCGCCGCCTGGGCCATCCGCGACGCACTTTATGTCTGGCAGGATGAGGAACGGGTGGCGATGGGAAAATTGCGGAAATGAGGTCGCTTTATGCGCCTCGCGCCCCCGTAACTGAGTTTACGCGGCTCAGATGAATCGTTTCGCCCTGTCATTCCGCGCCGCTTCGCGTATGGAAGGGAGAACCCATACGGAGACATGAACGATGACAGCGTCACAGAGCGTGCCGGACCTGATTGCGGCGGCACAGGCCAAAGCAAAGACATCCGAAGACATCATCTTGGCAGGGCAGACTTCGTCCAACGCACAAGACCTTCGCGCCGCGCAAGTCGCGCTTGAATTGGCCGCCGTGGATGCCTTTACCCTGTTCGAGGCGCGGATGCAGCACCATTTCAAACGCGGCCCGTTTTCACGCAAACTGACCGCCGCGCTCAAAGAAGCCGGACGCGGGGATCTCGCTGAGCGCATCCACATCTATTATCTCGCCATCAACGTGCTCAAACACGGAAAAGGCGCAAGCTATCGGGAGTTGCTTGAAACGCCCACCGCGCTTGTCCATGTGAAGCCCGCCAAAAGCGCGACAACGCAAGACGAAAACGCGCCGTCAGACCTGATAGATATTGGCGTGCCGGGCTTTTTCGACGGCCTCGCCGACAGCCTTTTGGAGGCGCACGCGTTTCTTGAACATCGGTAGGTGTTTGGTGGGATGTCCGGTTTGAGGCCATTGTGCCGGATGCTGCGGAACGATTGAAAGTCGGCTATTGCGTGGTAAGCTATACTGGGATTGCCGTTCATTTGCCTTAACTAAGGACCCCTATGAAGATTGATCTTGAAGATGAAATCTGGAGTCGTCTGTATGGCCCTTACGGCAATCGCTCCGTCAACGTTCAATTGAAAAACCTTTTTAGGGAATGGGACATCTCCGTTGCAAAAGAACTCTTTTGGGAAGAATTGCACCATCAGGATGATGTCTACCCTGCGACTTATGCGTCCTTACCCTGGTTGGTGGCACTCTCACCTTCGACAGATGAAGCGTTCGAAGAAACGTATCTCTTTCTTTCCCACGTAATCCACTGTGCATGCAGCGTTGGCGGAACAGGTTGTGACGGAACAGGGCCAAGGGGGAAATACCGGGGGATATCCACGAAAATCGCTGATCACCAGCATTCGTGGATACCGGAGCGTGAATGGCTGACGGCCGAAGACCTATTGGTTCTTACCAAACTCGAACAGTGGTTTACAGAGAACCACCTGACAATCGCAGAACGTTGCCTTAGTCTTGCGACCTTTGACCTGATGCTTTCAGCCTATGCACTAGAGGGGTTTGCCACAGCAAATGGCAGCCCAAGAATAGCTCACTCCGTGCAAATGTTTGCATATGCTGAACCCGTTGATTTCATTTGTGGGGAATTGGGAGCGTTTGACAACCACGATTCATCGGTCGTGGCGAAGTTGTATCCGCATATCCACGAAGCCAGCCCTAAGTTGGCATCTTTTTTGCTGGACTATCCCGGATGCACCTTTGATCCGGACGATCCCCGACAGGGTAAGATGGGCTGACAGAAAACCGACATTGGCGCAACCGCAGAGAATGTCTCAAAAGTCCCGCTCTACCGACATCTGGCAGCCCCATCACCCCGCCAAACGCGCCATCCATACTGTGTGGAAATCGCATTCGGGGTCTTCGGGGACGTAGCGCAGCACTTCGATGCCTTGCTCAGTCATCAGGGCGCGGTATTCGTCGGGGCCAAGCGAGGCGTGGTAGATGTCTTCGCCTTCGACATTGCCGATCACTTCGCTGTCCTCAGGCCCGGAGGTGAACAACAACACGCCGCGGGGCGCGAGGTGGTGGGCGAAGGTTTTGAACATCGCCCGTTGGTCGTCTTTCGAGAGGTGAAAGAAACTGTCCCAGGCGATCACCGCATCAAAGGTCTCTTGCAGGTCGAGCCCGCGCATGTCCTCGTGAAACACCCGCACATTGGGCAGGTTCTCTTGGAACAAGGCGACCATGGCCGCCGCGCCATCGACGCCCGTGACCTCAACCCGGCGATCCACCAGATATTGCGCAATCGGCCGACCTGCGCCACAGCCAAGGTCAAGCACCCGGCGTTTGCCAGTGCTTTGCGGGGCGTGGGCCAAGAGCCGGTCCAGCCAGACCCGTTCAAACAGGGCCTTGCTGCGGTTGCGATCAAAGCCTTTGGCTTGGCGTTCGTAGGTGGGTAGGATGTTTTCGGGTGTCATAGTGATGAGCAGATAGGCGTGCAGACGGGGCAGGGCAAGCCTCACTGTGCAAGCGGCGATCACAAGCGGCGTCTTTCTGCTCACATTTGCGCGGGGGATGTTTTGACCCGGAGGCCGTGCCTGTATAAGGAGGAGCAAAGATCGGGCGTTGATGCGAGTCAGGGCCGGGTCAGGTGGTGGGAAAGGCAATCAAGTGCTTCGATTTATCCTCTCTTTTTTCGGGACGATTTTCTCGTGGGTGACCACGGGGGCCTTTCTGTTGGCTTTGGCCATTGGCGGGATTTTTTGGATGTATGGGCGCGATTTGCCCAATCACGAAGCCTTGGCGCAATATACGCCGCCGACGATTTCGCGGATTTATTCCGGTGAAGGCAAAATCATCGACGAATTTGCCAAGGAACGTCGCCTGTATACCCCGCCCGAAGAAATCCCCGATCTGGTGAAATATGCGTTTGTGTCGGCAGAGGATAAAAATTTCTTCACCCATCACGGCTATGATCTGCGCGGCATGGCGGCGGCGGCGCTGGATGCGGCCAAAGGCGGCGCGTTGCGTGGTGCGTCGACCATCACCCAACAGGTGATGAAAAACTTTTTGCTGTCCTCGGATCGCTCCGCCGAACGTAAAATCAAAGAGCTGATCCTGGCCACCCGGTTGGAGCAGACCCTGACCAAGGATCAAATCCTTGGGCTCTATCTCAACGAGATTGACCTTGGTGTGCGCTCCTTTGGGGTGACGGCGGCGGCACAGTCCTATTTCAACAAATCGCTCTCAGAGCTGACCGCGGAAGAGGCGGCGTTTCTGGCGATTCATCCGAAAGCGCCCTATTCCTATCACCCGGTGAAGAACTATGATGCGGCGCTCAAACGGCGCAATTTCGTTTTGCGCGAGATGTATGAGAACGGCTATTTGAGTCAGGCGGAGTACGAAACGGCGCGGGAAAAACCGATCAAATCGGTGCAAAACGGCGATTACGAGAGCTTCCGTGCAAGCCTGCCGCCGCGCGATTATTTCACCGACGAAATCCGCCGCCAATTGTCCAAGAACTTTGGCGAAGAGGAGTTCTTTGAGGGCGGCCTCTCAATCCGCGCCACCATGGACCCGGAGATGCAAACCAGTGCTGCGCATGCGTTGCAAAAACGGCTCGAAGAGTTGGACCGGGGCCGGGGCCAATGGCGCGGCACGGGCAAGTCGATTGATGTGGCCACGCTGGAGGATGGCACATGGGAAAATGCGCTTGAGGCTGTGCAAGTGGCGCGCGACGTGACGCTCGATGGCAAATGGTCGGTCGGCGCGGTCAACACCATTGGCTCCTCGGAGATGACGGTGATGGTCGAACAGGTCGGCGAAGTCACGGTGCCGCGTGAGGACATCAAATGGATCAAAGGCGGGTTCAGCGACAATTTTGAGCGTGGCGATGTGGTCCATGTCCGGCGCATGACCACCGGCAACAATGGTGAGGGCGATCTGATCCGCTGGAGCCTGCGGCAGGTGCCGCAGGTGCAGGGCGCGTTCATGGCGATGGACGTCAACACCGGCCGTGTGATCGCGATGCAGGGCGGCTTTAGCTATCAAAACTCGGTGTTCAACCGCGCCACACAGGCCACACGTCAGCCGGGCTCTTCGTTCAAACCCTTCGTCTATGCGGCGGCTTTGGACAGCGGGTTTACGCCCGCGACGATCATCGTGGACGCCCCGATTGAGATCAACACACCCCAAGGTGTCTGGCGGCCAAAAAATGCCTCGCGCACCTTTTACGGGCCAACGCCGCTCAGAACCGGGATCGAACAGTCGCGCAACCTGATGACCATCCGTCTGGCACAAGAGGTCGGCATGGACACGGTGGCGCGTTATGCCGAACGCTTTGGCGTTTACGACCACATGGGGCAATATCTGGCCTCGGCTTTGGGCGCCGAAGAAACCACCGTGTTCAAAATGGTCTCGGCCTATGCGATGTTCGCCAATGGCGGCGAGCGGGTGGAGCCGACGCTGGTCGATCGGGTGCAGGACCGTTGGGGCCGCACCATCTACAAACATGATCAACGCGCTTGCCCTGAATGCGAGGTCGCCACACTTGCGCCGGGCAAAGCCCCGACCATTACGGCCAATCGCGAACGGATGATGAACGCGATCACCGCCTATCAATTGACCTCGATGATGCAGGGCGTGGTCTCGCGCGGCACCGCCGCCGGCAGGGTGCATTTGAACGTGCCTGTTGCGGGTAAAACCGGGACCACGAACGACGGCAAAGACGCGTGGTTCATTGGCTTTACCTCCAATATCGTCGCGGGCTGTTACATTGGCTATGACACGCCGCGGGCGATGTCTGGTGCGTCGGGCGGCGGGTTTTGTGGCCCGGTGTTTGACGCCTTCATGCAAGACGCGGTCAAGAAATACGGTGGCGGCAAATTCAAAGTGCCACCGGGCGGGCATTTCATCAAAATCGACCGCTATACGGGGGCCCGTCTCAATGATGACGCCTCGGGTCCGAATGTGGTGGCCGAATATTTCCGCGATGGCGAAGAGCCGATCTTTGGTCTGATGTATGATGGCGGCTTTGCCATGGGGGCGGATTTGCCCTTGGTGTCGGGTGCGAGCGATGGCAGTGGTCAACGCGAGGTTCAGACCTCGACGGGCAAGGTGATCAAAGTGCCCGAAAAGGCCAAGATCAACTCGCTGTCCTCGGGCGGGCTGTATTAAACCCTTTCGCAAGATCCGCCTGTCCGCCCCCTTGTTTCTTGGGGGCGGTGCGCGTAAATCTCCACACAGGCTGAGCCCCTTAGGCGCTGAGCTCCTGAGACGCTTTGAACGTTGAGACAAGAATAAGGTAAGACACCCGTGCGCGCTGAAATCCAAAACACTGTGGCCAAAATCGAAAAATCCGTGGCACTGCTCAAGCAGCGACTGGATTGGGAAACTGCGCCGCATCGGCTTGAGGAATTCAACGCGATGATCGAGGACCCGACCCTTTGGGACGATCCCGAGCGGGCGCAAAAACTGATGCGCGAGCGCCAGATGTTGATGGATGCGGTGAACACCGCGAAATCCATCGAACAGGATATGAAAGACAACATCGAGCTTATTGAGATGGGCGAGATGGAAGAGGACCAGGAGGTCATCACCGAGGCCGAAGCGGCACTGATGGCGCTGACCAAAACGGCGGCTGAGAAAGAGCTTGAGGCGTTGTTGGATGGCGAGGCCGATGGCAATGACACGTTCCTTGAGATCAACTCCGGCGCGGGTGGCACCGAGTCCTGTGACTGGGCCTCGATGCTGGCGCGGATGTATGTCCGTTGGGCGGAGAAAAAGGGCTATAAGGTCGAATTGCAATCCGAGAGCGCGGGCGAAGAGGCGGGCATCAAATCCGCCGCCTATAAAATCTCCGGTCCCAATGCCTATGGCTGGTTGAAATCCGAGTCTGGTGTGCACCGCCTCGTGCGCATTTCGCCGTTTGATAGCGCCGCCAAGCGCCACACATCTTTTACCTCGGTCAAAGTCTACCCGGTGGTGGACGACAATATCGAGATCGAGGTGAACCCCTCCGACATTCGCATCGACACCTATCGCTCGTCGGGGGCGGGCGGTCAGCACGTCAACACCACCGACTCCGCCGTGCGGATCACCCACTTTCCGACCGGGATCGTGGTGACCAGCTCGGAGAAATCCCAACACCAAAACCGTGACATCGCAATGAAGGCCCTCAAATCGCGCCTCTATCAAATGGAATTGGACAAACGCTCCGCCTTGGTGAATGAGGCGCATGAGAACGCCGGTGACGCCGGCTGGGGCAACCAAATCCGGTCCTACGTGTTGCAGCCCTATCAGATGGTCAAAGACCTTCGCACCAACTTTGAAACCTCCGACACCAAAGGCGTTCTGGACGGCGACCTCGACGGCTTCATGGCCGCCACCTTGGCGCTCAACGTGTCGGGTAAGTCACGGGCGGACGCGCAGGGGGAGTGATCTCTGGCGGAAAGGGATGTCACGTCAAAGCCGCCATTGAGCATGGATGCAGCGAATGGCGGGGTTGAGCCCGAGGTGCTTGATGCTGTGGGAAGCACGAATGTTGGCTCTGTGGTGCCGCATGCACCTGCCGTTAATTGCATTATTCTAGTTTAAGAATGCTGGAAAGCTGCGGCAGATCTGACACATCAAGTAAAAGTACACCATTCTTATGGGCCAACTGCTTGGCAGATCGCGTGTATCCACTTTTCCCGACCACGACTGCGCTATCGCCGTCAAAAAAGGTCCGAGCGGCATCAACTTCTTGAACGGCTTTGTTGCCTACTGCGCTCTTGTACAGCTTACACTGAATGATGCATGTATGATCATGATATTTCGCAACCACATCAGAACCCTGATCGCCGCTGCCTTGAGTAGCTTGAGCGTCCCACCCGCTCTGACACAAAACATCAGCTGTCCAGTATTCAAATTCAAATGGATCGGATGGAATTGCATCCAGATCAACGCCTATTGGCTCCGCGTCTCCCACAACAGAATAGACTGCTGCCACAACGTATTGATAGAACTCCGGAAGCTGTAAGATGCCGCATGAAACATTCATTTCTGGTAGCAAAACATTATGGAAAAAGTAACGGATTTCTTTTTCAAAAGCTTCGAACCGAAGTTCACCATAATCGCCTTTATAGACCTTTTGTCGATGAAGCTTAACAAGTGCTTCTTTGTGTTGATCGACTATCGATAGCACCTGTTTCTGTGCTTCTTCCGCCTGTCTTTCGCCGTGCCGCTTAGACGTAATTTTCCAACCAATCAACAGTGCAATAGCGCCCGCTACGACTGCTATCACTGTAGGGTCCCCTTCAAATATTTTTTGGCCAATAAGGATTGGCCCGCCCACAATGAAACCCAGGATTATGAGGCCAAAGCCACCGCTACTGCGCCTTGCCATTGATCCAGTCTCCAGTTTAAGAAAATAAGTCAAATTTGCATCTTATAGATTTAAAACTAATTAGTGCTTTCAATGGAAGCAGTCATTCGAAAAAGAGGCGTGAAGGTCGGCAAGGTCCGCATTGCCGTCATCCATCCTTGCAGCCCTTAATGCCAGCTTTTCTTTCCGTAGGACTTTGCTTTAATCGCGGCTTCCGGGCCACCAACCGACGTCTGACCGCTCAAAAAGAACGCGCACTCAGCCCACAGTCCACCGTATCCCCCCACAAATCCCCCCATCACCCCTCTTATGTGACAAACTCACCGACAGCAGCGTTTGCGCTCGCATAGACTGGGCGCATACAAGCGGGAAACCCGCGTAGGAGGACATGCACAGATGACATATTGGGCTGATACCAAAGCCCCTCTTTCGGGAGGGCAGACAGAATGATCACGGAATTTTCGCCAACCGAGTTTACGCCATGGGCTTCGCTCATCGGTGGGCTTTTGATCGGCGCTGCCGCCGTGTTGCTGATGGCGCTTCAGGGTCGGATTTTTGGTGCCACCGGGATTTTGGCCGGGTTTTTGACCCCGGCGAACTCGTCGGATTGGGCGTGGCGGGCGATTTTGCTGGCGGGGATGGCTTCGGGGCCTTTGGCCTTTGCGGCGTTGACCGGGCATATGCCGGTGGTTGAGGTGCCGGTGTCGACACCTGCGCTGATCATCGGCGGGTTTATCGTTGGCATCGGCGTGAGCTACGGGTCGGGCTGCACCTCGGGCCATGGCGTGTGCGGCATGTCGCGGCTGAGCCCGCGCTCGATTGTGGCCACGCTGAGCTTTATGTTCGCGACGGCGGTGACGGTCTATCTGATCCGTCATGTGTTCGGCCAAGTGGTGGGAGGGGCGTGATGAAACATCTGTTGACCTATCTCACCGGGCTGATCTTTGGTCTTGGGATTTCCATGTCCGGCATGGCCAATCCGGCGAAAGTGTTGAATTTTTTTGACTTTGCCGGGACCTGGGACCCCTCGCTGGTGTTTGTGATGGGCGGGGCTGTGACGGTGAGTTTCTTTGGCTACCGCGCCCTGTTCAAACGCTATGAGACCCCGGCCTTTGAGCCGCGTTTTATCGTGCCGACGAGCCGGGTGATTGACGCCAAACTGGTGGGGGGCTCCCTGGTCTTTGGCGTCGGTTGGGGCATCGCGGGGTTTTGTCCGGGCGGCGCGCTTCCGGCACTTGGCGCACTGGATGCCAATGTCTGGGTGTTTTTTGTCGCACTTGTGGCGGGGATTTTTGTCGCCAAGTTTATGATGACGTTAACGGCGGCCAAGGCCGCAGGCCGGGCCAATTGAGCGTCCGCGTCGATTGAAATGAAAAGAGGAGAGAGAAATGGCATCGAATTATCCCGTCGATATGTCGGTCAACCCCGAGGTGAAAGCCTTTTTTGACCCGGAAACATGGACGATTTCCTATGTCGTCAAAGACCCGGCCTCCAACGCCTGTGCGGTGGTCGACAGCGTCATGGATATTGACTACGCCGCCGGGCGTATTTCCTACAAAAGTGCGGACGAGATCATCGCCTATATCGAGGAGCAGGGCCTGAAACTCGAATGGTTGATCGAGACCCATGTCCATGCCGATCACCTCTCTGCCGCGCCCTATATTCAGGACAAGCTGGGCGGGAAAATCGGCATTGGCGAAAACATCACCATTGTACAGGACGTGTTTGGCAAAGTGTTCAACGAGGGCACGGAATTCCAACGCGATGGCTCGCAATTTGATCGCCTGTTCAAGGACGGCGACACCTATCAGGTTGGCGGAATGACCTGTTTCGCCATGCACACGCCGGGCCACACGCCCGCCTGTATGACCCACACCATGGGCAACGCGACCTTTACCGGCGACACGTTGTTTATGCCCGATGGCGGCTCGGCGCGCGCCGATTTTCCGGGGGGCGATGCGGGCATCTTGTTTGACAGCATCCAAAAACTGCTGGCCTTGCCGGACGACATGCGCCTGTTCATGTGCCACGATTACGGCCCGAATGGCCGCGACATTGCGTGGGAAACCACGGTGGGCGACGAGAAGGCCCATAACATCCACGTTGGCGGCGGCAAAACCAAGGCCGATTTTGTCAAATTCCGTGAGGAACGCGATGCACAATTGGCGATGCCACGGCTGATTATTCCGTCTTTGCAGGTCAACATGCGCGCGGGTGAGTTGCCCCCGGCGGATAAGGATGGCAAGACATTCCTGAAGGTTCCGGTGAACGGGCTCTAAGACCTCTTTTGATGTCGTGGGGCGCGTTGCCGCTTTGTCGCCAAAAGGCCCGAGAAACGGGCAGGGCGGCCCCACGCACATCAGGAGATCAGACATGGATTTCAACAAGATCAACGACACTTTGACGGTCAGCAGCCAAATCACCCCCGACGAGGTCACACGTTTGGCCGAGAAAGGCTTTAAAACGCTGATCAACAATCGCCCGGATATGGAAGTCGAGGCGGGTTTGTCGTCGGATGTGATGGAAGAGGCGGCAAAGGCGGCTGGGCTGAGCTACCTCTATTTGCCGGTCATGCCGGGGCAATTCACCCCCGATCTGATCGCGGATATGGCACAGGCCTTGGCCGAACTGGACGGTCCTGTCTATGCCTATTGCCGCTCCGGCACGCGCTCTTGCACCACTTGGGCGCTGACCCAAATCGGCATCTTGTCCGCCGATGAGATTGTCGAACAGGCCGCAGGCGCAGGCTATGACCTGAGCGCGATGGTTGATTTTCTAAGGGGCTAAGACGCGCCCATTTGCGTCTCTGTCCCGGCTTTCACGACCCCGAACGGGGTATGTACGGTTTTGGGACAGGTCCGGGCGGGAGCCGGACTCGTCTTGCTTTGCGAGGAGACGCAGCATGGACATTAAAAAAATCACGGATGGATTGTCCGTGTCGGGACAGATTCAGGTCGATGACATGGCGAAATTGGCCCGTCGTGGCTTTCGGGCGGTGGTGTGTAACCGCCCGGATGGCGAGGCCCCCGATCAGCCGGCCCATGAGGAAATGCAGCGCGCCGCCGAGGCCGCAGGTTTGGCATTTCTTTATTTGCCGGTCACGCCGGGCATTGTCACCGAAGAGACGGCGGAGGCCTTTCGCGCCGCTTTAACCGAATTGCCCGGTCCGGTGTTTGGTTATTGCCGCACGGGCACGCGCACCACGACGCTGTGGTCTTTGGCGATGGCGAAAGAGAAATCCGTGGTCGATATTTTGGCCGCGACCAAAGCCGCAGGCTATGACATGTCGGGCGTGGCGCGGCGCATTGCCAATGGCGGGGTGACGCCGACGGACAGTGTCGAAGATGCCAAATTCGACGTGGTTGTCGTCGGTGGCGGGGCTGCGGGGGTGGCGCTGGCGTCGTCTTTGAAGGCGCGCAAACCTGATCTTGAGATTGCGATCATTGACCCGGCGGGCACGCATTATTACCAACCGGGCTGGACCATGGTGGGCGCGGGCGTGTTTGACGCGCAGACCACCGCCAAAACCATGGGCAGCCTGATCCCGCGCGGGGTGCATTGGCTCAAATCCGCCGTGGCGGCGTTTGAACCGAAAAACAACGCGGTGATCTTGGACGGCTGCCGGGTGGTGAAATATGATCGCCTTGTCGTCTGTCCGGGGCTGAAACTCGATTGGACAGGCATTGAGGGCCTGACCGAGACCTTGGGCAAAAACGGCGTGACCTCGAATTATCGTTATGATCTAGCACCTTACACTTGGAAATTGGTGCAGGAGTTGAAGGGCGGCAAGGCGATTTTCACCCAACCGCCGATGCCGATCAAATGCGCCGGTGCGCCGCAAAAGGCGCTGTACCTCTCGGCGCATGAGTGGGAAACGCGCGGCGTTTTGCCCAATATCAAGATTGATTTCATGAATGCGGGCGGCGTGTTGTTTGGCGTCAAAGATTATGTGCCCGCACTTGAGGGGTACATCGCGCGCTACGGTGCCAATGTGAATTTCTTCCACAACCTTGTGGCCATTGACGGGCCGGGCAAAACCGCCACGTTCGAGATCGCCAAACCCGACGCGGCAAAGGAGATGATCACCGTCGATTTCGACATGATCCATGTGGTGCCGCCGCAGGTCGCGCCGGATTTCATCCGCGTCTCGCCGCTGGCCGATGCCGCCGGATGGGTCGATGTGGATCAGGTCACGCTGCGCCACAAAGAGTATGACAACATCTGGTCCTTGGGCGATGTGATGAACGCGCCCAATGCCAAAACCGCCGCCGCAGCCCGGATGCAGGCCCCGGTGGTGGCCGACAATATTGCCGCCGACATCGACGGGAAATCACCGCAATCGGCCTATAATGGCTATGGCTCATGTCCGCTCACGGTTGAGAAGGGCAAGATCGTTTTGGCCGAATTCGGCTATGGCGGGGTGTTGTTGCCGTCTTTTCCAAAATGGCTTTTGGATGGCACGAAACCCACGCGTAAGGCTTGGATTTTGAAAGAACAAATCCTGCCGCCGGTCTATTGGAAAGCCATGTTGCGTGGCAAAGAATGGTTGATCAAACCCGAAAAAGTTCACGCGAAATAAACATTATGCCGGGCAGAATACATCATCTGCCCGGACGTCCTCCCCGATCCTGTGTCCAAGCGAAAGGACAGTCCCTTGTCTGTGACCCGGTCATTTGACCCGCGCAAACTGCGCCGTTACCTTCCCATCCTTGAGTGGGGTTCGAAATACACGCCCTCGACCTTTGCCAATGACGGCATCGCGGCGATCATCGTGACGATCATGTTGATCCCGCAATCGCTGGCCTATGCCTTGCTGGCGGGGCTACCGGCGCAGATGGGGCTTTATGCCTCGATCCTGCCGCTTGTCGCCTATGCCATCTTTGGCACCTCGCGCGCCTTGGCCGTGGGGCCGGTCGCGGTTGTCTCGTTGATGACCGCCGCCGCTGTCGGCAATATGGCACTGCAAGGCACGGCCGAATATGCCGCCGCCGCGATCACATTGGCGTTTATTTCCGGTGTGATCCTTTTGGTGATGGGGTTTTTCCGACTTGGGTTCTTTGCCAATTTCCTGTCGCATCCGGTGATTGCGGGGTTCATCACCGCCTCGGGCATCCTGATCGCGGCGTCGCAGATCAAACATATCTTTGGCGTTTCCGCTTCGGGAGAGACTTTGCCGGAGCGGTTGATCTCGCTCGCCCAACACCTCGGTCAGACCAATTTCATCACGCTGATCATCGGCGTGGCGGCGACGGCGTTTTTGTTTTGGGTGCGCAAAGGTTTGAAACCCTTGTTGATCTCCAAAGGCGTGGGCCCGCGCATGGCGGATATTGCGACCAAGGCGGGGCCCGTGGCCGCCGTTGTGGTCACCACGCTGATTTCATTCGTGTTTTCGCTCAATGATCATGGGGTGAAAATCGTTGGCGAGGTGCCGCGTGGCCTGCCGCCGCTCACGCTGCCATATTTCTCGCCTGAGATTTGGCGCCAGCTTTTTGGCTCCGCCATTCTGATCTCGATCATCGGTTTTGTGGAATCCGTCTCCGTGGCACAAACTTTGGCCGCCAAAAAACGCCAACGCATCGTCCCGGACCAAGAGCTCATCGGCCTTGGTGCCTCCAACATCGCCGCGGCGATTTCGGGCGGCTATCCGGTGACGGGCGGCTTCGCGCGCTCGGTCGTCAACTTTGACGCGGGCGCGGAAACCCCCGCAGCGGGGGCTTTTACCGCCGTGGGCATCGCGCTTGCGGCCTTGTTCCTCACGCCTTTGCTCTATTTCTTGCCCATCGCGACGCTGGCCGCGACCATCATTGTCGCCGTGCTCTCGTTGGTGGATTTCAAAATCCTCAAAACCACATGGGGTTATAGCAAGGCCGATTTCGCCGCCGTTCTGGCCACGATCCTGTTGACGTTGTGGTTCGGGGTGGAGACGGGTGTGTCCTCTGGGGTGATCTTGTCCATCGCGCTGCACCTGTATAAAACCTCGCGCCCGCATGTGGCCGAGGTCGGTCTGGTGCCGGGGTCCGAGCATTTTCGCAACATCAACCGTCATGACGTGTTGACGGTGCCGGAGATGGTGACGATCCGGGTGGATGAGAGCCTGTATTTTGCCAATGCGCGGTTCTTGGAGGATTATATTTTGGACCGGATTGCCGACAACCCGGTGATCAAACATGTGGTTCTGATGTGTCCGGCGGTGAATGATGTCGACTCTTCGGCGCTTGAAACGCTCGAAGAGTTGAACCGACGTCTGAATGACGCCGGGATCAAACTGCACCTCTCTGAGGTCAAAGGTCCGGTGATGGATCGTCTGCAAAAATCGCATTTGTTGCAGGATTTGAGCGGGCAGGTGTTCTTGTCGCAATTCGCCGCGATGAAGGCTTTGGGCGATGTGACAAAGCCTGTGCCGCCCGAGACCCAGTCCGACACAGCCGCCTAAAAAACGCCCGCCACATCCGGCGGGCGTTTTCTTTGGCTGAGATGGTTCAGGCCGGGTTCAGGCCGGGTTCATGCGGCGCGGGGCCTGCGCATATTGGCCCAGATAGACCGAGGCCAAAACCACAACCATGCCAAGCGATTGCAGCGCGGAGAGGTTTTCGCGGGCAATCACCACGCCCAAGATCACGGCGGTGAACGGGCTTAACAGGCCCAAGGGCGCAACGGTTTGCGGGTCCAGCCGGGCAATGCCACGAAACCACAGGAAATAGGTCACAGCCCCGCCGATCAGGCCGAGATAGACAAAGCCGATGATATTTGTGGCGCTTACTTGCGGCATCGGCGGATCAAGCATCAGCGCGATTGGCAAAAGCAACAGACCCCCGGCCACCAATTGCCAGGCCGTGACGGTGAGCGGCGTGGCGGGCAGGGCCCATGTGCGGGTCAAAACCGTGCCGATGGCCATGGACAGAGCGCCGATCAGGGCTGCGATGAGGCCAAGCGGGTCCAATGTGGCGGCGGGTGTGAGCACCAAAAGCGCCACGCCCAAAACGCCGGCAATCCCGGCAAATACCGCCAAGGGTCGCAGCGCCGCGCCCATCCAAACCCGCATCAAGATCAACACGATCAACGGCTGCATCGCGCCCAAAGTGGCCGCCACACCGCCCGGCAGGCGATAGGCGGCAATGAACAGACAGCTCCAGAACAGGGTGAAATTCAGCGCGCCCAAGACAAAGATTTTGCCCCAAAGCGCCAGCGGCGGCAGGCGGCGCAGGATCACCAGCAGCAAAAGCCCCGCAGGCAAGGCGCGTAAAAGCGCGACGCTGAAGGGGATGCCTTCGGGCAAAAAACGGGTGGTGACAAGATAGGTCGAGCCCCAGATGGCGGGGGCAAGGGCGGTGAGCAGGATATCGGAGCTGCGGGAGGAGGGATGTGGCATTGTGCGGCCTTTGGAGGAAACTGAATTTATCTTGACGTTAAGATAAATCGAGAAATCTTGACGTCAAGATGATTTTCTGCAAACTCTGTTGCATGAGCGATGACAGCATTCAGATTGACCACATCCGGGCGCAATGGGCGAAAGCCCGGCCCGATCTTGACACCGCACCGATGGGGCTGATTGGCCGATTGGGGCGGATCACCCGCGTGTTGTCGCGCGAAATGGAGGCGACCTTTGCCCGCCATGGCCTGAACCAAGCCAGTTTCGATTTGCTCGCCACATTGCGCCGCGCCGCGCCGCCGCATGCGCTCACAGCCGGGCAATTGATGGACAATATGATGATCACCTCAGGCACAGTGACCAATCGAATCAATCGGTTAGAGGTCAAAGGTCTGGTGGAACGCCGATCTGACAAAGAGGATGCGCGCCGGGCGATTGTCGGTCTGACGGAGGCGGGATTTGCCCTGATTGATCGGGTGATCGAGGATCATGTCGCCACCCAACATCGCCTGACCGCGCTGCTCACAGCACAGGAATTTGCTGCGCTGGATGCGAGTCTGGCGGGCTATCTGGCCAAGCTCGACGGGCGAGAGGCTGGTTAAATCCGTCGTTGCAAAACCTGCGCGCAAATTCGGGCGTGCTCCGGTTCAATCCCCCAACTGCACGCCACTTCCCAGGCGAGGGCTGCGGTTTTTTCCGTCGCGCTGGCGGTTTCGGGATCAGTGCGGATCAGGTCATAGGCGCGCAAATCCACCCGCGCCTCATCCCAATCTATCAACGCCGGACCGTGCGCGGTGTCGATCAGGTTGCCCGCGTTCAGATCGCCATGGATCACGCCAATCTCGCCTTGTGCCGCCTGCCACGCCCGGCGGCACAGCGCGATGATCTCGGCGGGCATGGCCATCAGATCGACATCGCCACCCGTGGTTGCCTCAATCAGGTCGAGACTGTTCAGAAAGCCCGGACGCTGCGGCAGGGCGCGGGTGTTGCGGTGAAACCTGTCGATCAGAGGCGCGATTTGGGGAATGTCTTCGGGCGCAAAGGGGCGGCCTTCCAGATAGGGTTCGCAGGTCCATCCCGCCGCCGATAAAGCGCCGTCCAACGCCGGGATGAGCCGGGGGACGGTGAACCCTGCGGCCTCGGCGGCGTCCATGACGGGCGTGAGCCAGCTCAGCGCCGCCTCCGTGCGGCGGGTCGATTTGAACACCAAATCGCGCTTGAGACCCGAGGTGCGGAACACCGCATTGCGATGGCCGCCACCGATCGGCTCCAAGGCGGCTTGAACCCCCCAAAGGGGGCTGGGCGGCAGTGCAGGCATCAATAAATCCACCGCACAAGGCCAAGGGTGAGCGCCGGGAAGGCGATCAAAATCCCAACGCGGATCAGGTCGGTGATCACAAAAGGCAGCGTGCCTTTGAAGGTCTCGGAAATTGGTGTGTCCTTGTCCAAGGCATTGATGATAAACAGGTTCATCCCCACGGGCGGGGTGATCAACCCAACCTCGACCACGATCAAGACGACGATGCCGAACCACAGGCCAAATTCGCCATGGGGCAGGCCAAAATCCAAACCCTCCAAGATCGGGAACAGGATCGGGATGGTGAGGATGATCATCGACAGGCTGTCCATGACACAGCCAAAGGCGAGATAAAGCAGCAAAACCGCCGCCAAAATCACCCATGGCGTCAGGCCCAAAGTACCGACCCATGCGGCGGCCTGCATTGGCACGCCGGACAGCGCCAAAAAGTTGTTGAACACTTTCGCGCCGATCAGAATCAGGAAAATCATGCCGGTCGAGGCAGCGGTTTCCAAAATCGCCTCGCCCGTGCCGCGCCATGTCAATCCGCCGCTCGCGAGCGCGACAATCCCGGTGCCTGCCGCGCCCACGGCGGCGGCTTCGGTCGGGGTGAAAATACCCAAATAGATGCCGCCCACGACCGCGACAAAAATCGTCAAAACCGGCCAGACGGCCACAAGCGCGGTGAGGCGCTCGGCCATCGGTGCCTTGTCGCGTTGCCCACAGGATTGGGGCCGGATGCGCACGTAGATCGAGATGCAAATCATATAGCCAAGCGCCGCCAAAAGGCCCGGTATGAAGGCCGCGACAAAGAGTTTGGCGATGTTTTGTTCGGCCAACATGGCGTAGACCACGAGGATCACAGAGGGTGGGATCAGGATGCCCAATGTGCCGCCCGCCGCCAGCGCTCCCGTCGCCAAACGCCCGGTGTAGCCGTATGTTTTCAACTCCGGCAGCGCAACTTTGCCCATGGTGGCGGCGGTGGCTAAGGACGATCCACAGATTGCGCCAAAACCGGCACAGGCGCCGACCGCGGCCATGGCGACCCCGCCTTTGCGGTGGCCGAGCCATGTTTCCGCCGCCTTAAACAACCCCGCCGACATCCCGCCCATCGTGGCGAAATGGCCCATCAACAAAAACAGCGGGATGATGGAAAACGAATAGGACGAGAATTCGCCATAGATCAAATGTTTGAATTGGCTCAACATCATCACGGAGTTGCCACTGAGGAGATAGGCCCCGCCAAAGCCCACGGCAAACATCGCGACCCCGATGGGGATGCGCAAAAAGATCAGCACCAAGAGGATGGGAAAAGACCAAAGGCCGATTTCAAAGCGGCTCATGCGTGGCCTCCGCAGAAGTGGGCTGTGATGTGGGAAAAAGCAGCGCATGGGTCGAGCGCAGCACAGAGTAGAGCGCCACGATCACCGCCACGACACAGGTCGCCATGGCGGCGCGATAGCCCCAGACCACCGGGATTTGCAGGATGAATGAGGTCTCGTGATAGGCCCCTTTGTCAATCATCCCAAGCCAAAGCCGCCATGCCACGAGAGTGGCAAAGCCCAACAAAAACAGATCACCGATCAGTTCCAACAGGCGATTGAGCCGATGCCCCATCAGCGGTTTGAACAGATCGACCCGAGCATGGGCGCGGGCGAATTGGGCATAAGGCATGGCGGAAAACACGGCAAATCCGATGCCAAATTCAACCAGCTCAATATCGCCGGGGATCGGGCCAAAGCCTACGCCATCCAAAGCCCGGCCCAGAATGGAAACGCAGGTCAACGCGATCACGGCCAAAAGGCTCAGCCCGCCAGCATAGGCGGTCAGCCGCGCCAAACGCGCGACCCAACGGGACAGGCTGTGATACATCGTGAGACCCTCGACTGTGGCAGATGCGCGTGATCGGTTTAGCGGGACGCAGGATCAGGTCAACGTAAAAATCAGAGATCGGGTGATGGGGCGTCCAAAGGATCCTGATAGTGCGGAATATCAAGACCGCTCATCCGTGGCCCTTTGGGGTCTTCGATGGCCTGAAGCGCGGCGCAGGCCAATGCCTTGCCAGCCTTGGCGACATCTTCATGAAGCGTCAGCGCCTCGCGACGAAACCGGGTCAAAAGCGGGGTTGCCTCCTTGGCGAAGGCATCAAAATCTCTGCCGATCACCCGTCCCAATTGCTCGGCTGTGTCAATGGCGGTGATGGCGCTCATCGGCGAGGAACAAAGGATGGCGTCAATTTCGGGGGTCTCTTCGAGGGCGGCGCTCACTGCGGTTTCAATCACTTTGGAGGCGCTGTCCGAGGTGGCGCCTTTGAGCCAGAGCGGCGTCATGCCATGGATCTGGCAGGCCTTTGTGATACCCTCAAGAATGTCCTGACCATAAAGCTGATCCAGAGGCGGGGCGACGATCAACACATGACGCCGCCCGCGCCGGGCCAAGGCGGCAATGCCCAGTTCGGCAAAGCGGCGGTTGTCAAAATCAAACCACGCGTGTTGATCCGCCCAGATCGTGCGGCCATGGGTGGCAAAGGGAAATCCCCGCTCCATCAAATAGGCGACGCGCGGGTCTTTGGGCATGGTTTGGTTGAGGATCACGGCGTCGGCGGAACGGGTGCCGATCATATGGCGCAACGGCCGCATCAGATCCTCATTCGGGGCATAGGGGGTGACGACCAGATGATAGGGCGTGCCGTGCAAACCGGAGGCGATAGAGGAAATCAGCTGCGCGGTATGGGACATGATGTCGGGTTCGGTGGGCATCAACAGCGACACGACATGGGTTTTGCCCGTGCGCAGGCGCTGACCGGCACGGTTCGGTTGATAACCGATGTGATCGGCGCATTCACGCACACGCCTTTTGGTCTCGACCGAAATATCCGGCGCATCGGAGAGCGCGCGGCTGACCGTGGCGATGGCCAGCCCGGTGATGCGAGACATGGTCTTGAGAGTGGGGCGCTCGCCCGGAGACAAGAGGGGCGTGGTCACAGGGGCCGTTTTTTCGTGCTCATCCTCACCTGTCATATCCGCTCCTTATGAGGACGTCAGATTCGCCCACCTTGGATCACAGCAGTGTCGCTTGTGCGGTCGCTGGGGTCGAGACAGAACGGTAAGACGTTTCGGGAAAATTTTCCAACATGGAAAAACGCATCGTCGGGCACCTCGGTCAATCACAGTGAAAGAATCGCTTTTGATGCGATACTAAAACGTTTTAGATAGAGTGTGGAGACCGGGATTGTGCTGGGAAGGCTTGTGGTGGAGGGATCATGGCGGAGAGATCATGGCGGAGGGATCGTGGCCGAGATTGAATTGACACAGGGGTGGCGGTTTGCGGATGCGCAGGGCGACTATGATCTGCCGGTCTCGCTGCCGTTTGACAGCGTGTCGACCGTGGTCAACGCGGGCCATGGGCCGGAGCCTTATGCCGGTGACACAGAGGCGGCGCTGCGCTGGATTGCCACGCGCGATTGGGTGTTACGCCGCACGGTCACGCTGACGCAGGCGGATGTTGAGATGGTGCTCTCAGGCCTTGATGGCATCGTCGATGTCTTGGTGAACGGGGTCGCTGTGTTGACCGCCGACAATGCGTTTCGGACCTGGCGGGTGGACCTGTCGCACTGTGCCCATGTGGGTGAAAACCAGATCGAATTGCGGTTCCGTTCGGTGGTCCACGCGGCAGAGGCGCTGCAAACATCCCAACCGTTTTACATCCCCTATCATAAGGGCAATTGCCCGATCTCCAACATCAACATGCTGCGCAAACAGCAATGCGATTTTGGCTGGGATTGGAACGCCGCTTTGGCGCCGTTTGGGGTCAGCGGGGGCGTGAGTATTTGTCCTGCAATGAAGACGCGGATTGCGCATTTACATGTGGCGCAGGAGCATCATGATATTGAGGCCGAGAGCGTGTCGGTCACGGTGACGGCGCATGTTGAACATGGGGACGGCGCGGTGGTTGAGATGCGCTTTGCGGATCGAACGCGTGAGGCCGTGGTCACGGATGGCGTGGCGCAGGCGGTGTTTTTTGTGGAGGTGCCAAGGCTTTGGTGGCCAAACGGGCAGGGCGATCAGCCGCTTTATCCGCTTGAGCTCAGGTGCGGTGAGGCGGTCGCGACGCGCCGGATCGGGCTCAGACGGATTGAGCATGTGACGGTTCAAGATGCGAAAGGCACCGGGTTTAAATTCCGGGTCAATGGCCGCGATGTTTTTGCCAAAGGGGCGAATTGGATTCCGGCGGATGCGCTGCATGGGCGCATTGAGCGCGACAACGTGCGCGATCTTTTACAATCCGCCGTCGACGCCCATATGAACATGATCCGGGTCTGGGGCGGCGGGCGTTATGAGCCGGATTGGTTTTACGATCTCTGCGATGAGATGGGGCTGATGGTCTGGCAGGACTTTATGTTTGCCTGCAATCTCTACCCGGCAGATCGGGCGTTTTTGGCCAATGTGGCGGCTGAGGTGCGTGAACAGGTGCAGCGGTTGCAGCATCACGCCTGTTTGGCGCTGTGGTGTGGTGACAATGAGCTTTTGGGCATGTTGCACGAATTTCCCGAGGCGCGGGCCAACCGCGACCGCTATCTGGTGATGTATGATCGGCTCAATCAGACCTTGGAACATGCGCTTTTTGACACGGACCCAGAGGCCAATTGGTGGCCGTCCTCGCCCTCGCTGGGGCCTTTGAATTTTGGCGATGCCTGGCATGAGGACAGCTCGGGCGACATGCATGTGTGGACCGTCTGGCACGAGAATATGCCGTTTGAGGCCTACCGCGAGATGAGGCCGCGGTTTGTCTCCGAATTTGGATTTCAGTCCTTTCCGTCCATGGCGGTGATCCGCCGGTTCATCGCGCCCGAGGACCGCAATATGGCCTCTGCGGTGATGGACGCGCATCAGAAAAACGCGGGCGGCAATGCGCGGATCGTGGGCACGATGATGCGCGATTTTCGCCTGCCGGAGCGGTTCGAAGACCTCGTATACCTGTCGCAGGTGCAACAGGGGCTCGCGATCAAAACCGCCGTCACCGCATGGCGCGCGCTGAAACCGCATTGCATGGGCACGCTCTATTGGCAACTCAACGACACATGGCCCTGCGCCTCTTGGTCGAGCTTGGATTATGGCGGCGGCTGGAAGATTTTGCACCATATGGCCGCGCGGTTTTATGCCCCGGTTTTGGTCACGGTCGTGCCGCAGGGCGATAAAGATGTGTTTAAACTTATCAATGACCTGCCGAAAGAGGTTGATGTGTCTATTCAGGTTGCCGCTGTCACGCCAAAAGGCGATGTGCGGCCTTTGGCGGAGGTCTGTGTCACGGCGATGACCCACAAAGCCTTTGATGTTTTGGAGTTGGAGCGTAGCCTGTTAAAACAGGATGAACTCTACGTCTTTACATGGCAGTATAAGGGGCAAAATGAGGGCGGCGAAGGCGGCGACAGTCATGCGCCACAACCGTTCAAGACTTATGATCTGATTGATCCTCAGATTGTGATTGAAACCAAGGAGTTGCGCGGAAAAGTTGAGATCACACTTGAGGCCAGAGCGCTCGCGCTTTTTGTCATGCTTGAGGCAGATCAGCCGGGGCGGTTTTCGGCCAATGCTGTGACGCTATTGCCAGACATGCCGCAAAAGATCACCTTTGTACCACAAGATGCAGATATGAAAGCGAATTTTACAGTTCAAAATCTCTATGAGGCGACCTTGGGAGGGGCCAGATGAAACGATCCATTGTCAACGAGATCATCCGAGAGTCGGATGCCTTTATGCGCTCTTTCGGCTTTGTCATGCCGCCCTTTGCCTATCTGACGCCCGAGGCGCTCAAGGCCCGCGTGGCCACAGATGGCGCGATGATCCGCGATCATATGATGGGCTGGGACATCACCGATTATGGTCAGGGCGATTTCGACAGTTTGGGCCTGTTCCTGTTTACCCTGCGCAATGGCAATGCCGCCAATGTGGCGCGGGGCATGGGGCCGCTCTATGCCGAAAAACTGTTGATCTCGAAGGAAAACCAACTTTCCCCGATGCATCACCATATCTACAAGACCGAAGACATCATCAACCGCGGCGGGGCAACGTTGGTGTTGCAACTTTATACCCGGACGGAGGATGGCGTGCTCAATGACACGGCCCCGGTCGAGGTGAGGACCGATGGTCAGATGCGGACCTTGAAAGCGGGCGAACATCTTGCACTGGCGCCGGGGGAAAGCGTGACTTTGGAACCGTGGCATTGGCATGCGTTTTGGGGCGAGGGCGGTAAGGTGTTGATCGGCGAAGTGTCGAATGTGAACGATGACCGCACGGATAATATTTTTCACCAACCGATCGGGCGGTTCAGCCAGATCGAAGAAGACGAAGCACCGCTGCACCTTTTGGTCAGCGATTATGACAGCTGGCTTTGAGCCAAAAGGAGGCCCCGATGACCTATACCCCCGCCAAAGACCGCTATGACACGATGGTCTACCGCACATGCGGTCACTCCGGGCTGAAACTGCCCGCCGTCTCACTGGGGCTGTGGCATAATTTCGGCCATGACACGCCGCATCAGGTCAAGCGCGACATCCTGCGCACCGCCTTTGATCATGGCATCACCCATTTCGATCTGGCCAACAATTACGGCCCGCCTCCGGGCAGTGCCGAAGCGGCCTTTGGTGAGATCCTCAAAACCGATTTTGCCGGACACCGCGACGAGATGATCATCAGTTCCAAGGCGGGCTATCGCATGCACCCGGGACCTTATGGCGAATGGGGATCGCGCAAATATCTGATGGCCTCTTGTGATGCCTCGCTCAAACGCATGGGGTTGGATTACGTCGATATTTTCTATTCGCACCGCTTTGATCCCGACACGCCGCTGGAAGAAACCATGGGCGCATTGGATAGCATCGTGCGGCAGGGCAAGGCGCTTTACGTGGGGATTTCGTCCTATAATTCCGCCCGCACCCGCGAGGCTGTGGCCATTCTCAACGCGTTGGGCACCCCCTGCCTGATCCATCAGCCGAGCTATAATATGCTCAACCGCTGGGTCGAACGTGACGGGTTGAAAGACACGCTCAAAGAGTTGGGTGTCGGCTCCATCGCCTTTACCCCCTTGGCGCAGGGCATGTTGACGGCGAAATATCTCAAAGGCATCCCCGAAGGCTCGCGCGCCACCCAAGGCAAATCCCTGGCCCCGTCGATGGTGTCGGATCGGGCGATCAAAAACCTCAATGCGCTCAATGACATCGCACATGCGCGCGGACAGACATTGGCACAAATGGCGATCGCTTGGGTGTTGCGCGATGAGGGCATCACCACGGCGCTCATTGGGGCGTCAAAGCCGTCGCAGGTTGTCGATTGTGTGGGGGCGGTGAGCAACTTGACGTTTACGGCGGAAGAATTGGCGGCAATTGATGAGGCGGCAGACGAGGAGAAAATCAACCTCTGGGCGCTGTCGTCGGAAAGCGATCAAGATTAGTCTAAGTGGTTGTGATTTAAGTCATTGGCGGCTTCTCTTTGAGGCTGTACTCTAGGTGCAAACACGCTCGGGAGGGGCCGCGATGACGAATGAGACAGCTCAATTTGGCGGGCTTGGCGGACTTGGCGGACTTGGCGGACAATGGACATCGCGTTTGATGATCTTTGACCTTGAGGATCGGATCAGTACGCCCGTGCTTGAAACCGATGTCGAGATTGCCGCGCCCAACTGGACGCCGGACGGTACGGCGTTGATTGTGAATGGCGGTGGCAGCCTGTTTTGGGTTGATCTGGATGCGCCGGAATTGTTGGAGATCGACACCGGGCTGTGCATCAATCTGAACAATGATCACGGCATCTCACCCGATGGCGCGACCCTGTATTTTTCGGATCACACCTATGGCCGCGGTGCGCTGATCTGGCGGCAATCTCTGGACGGCGAGGCCGACCCGGAACAGGTCACAGACAAGCGCCCGTCGTGGTTTCATGGCATATCGCCCGATGGCCAATGGATATGCTACACGGCGGTGCGCGAGGGGTTGTTTGGCATTTACGTGGCCGCAAGCGACGGGTCCGGCGAACATTGCGTGATCGAGGGCGGGCATCATTACGATGGCCCGGATTTCTCCGCTGATGGCGAGTGGATTTGGTTCAACTCGGACCGCACCGGGGCGTCCGAACTTTGGCGGGTGCGCCTCGATGGCTCGGGGTTGGAACGGATGACCCAGGACGCGATGGTCAATTGGTTCCCGCATCCCGCACCCGAAGGCGATGCGGTGGTCTATTTGGCCTATCCCGAGGGCACGGTGGGTCATCCGCCGATGATGCATGTGGAATTGCGGCTGTGGCGGCCGGGTCAACCGAGTGAAACTCTGGTGACGTTGACCGGCGGGCAGGGCACGATCAATGTGCCGTCATGGTCGCCCGATGGGGGGGCATTTGCCTATGTTGAATACGCGGAATAGGGCCGGTGTCTCGGCTTTGATTTTGGCCAGTCTGGCCAGCCCGGTGTTGGGATTTGATCTGCCCGCGCCGGTCACGGATAAAGATTACCTAACGGTCACCATGTCCGAGGTCACGCTGGGTCAGCTTTTGTTCTATGATCCGATCCTGTCGGGCAATGACAATATTTCCTGTTCCACCTGCCACCATCCAAAATTGGGCACCTCGGATGGGCTCTCTTTGGGCTTGGGCGAGGGCGGGGTCGGTCTTGGGCCGACCCGTGTGGCGGACCCGCAAAACCTGCCTGAACATCGCGTGCCGCGCAACGCGCCCGCGCTCTATAATTTAGGCGCGCATGAGTATACGCGGATGTTTCACGATGGTCGGGTCGAGGAGGTCGATGGCCATTTGCGCGTGCCGATTGAGGATGGGTTTTTTGCCACTGTGTCGGGCGTTTTGGCGACCCAGGCGGCATTCCCCGTGCTCTCACCCGATGAAATGGGCGGGCAAGTCAGCGAAAACCCCCTGTCCAAAGCGATCCGCAAAGGCCAGTTTTCCGGCCCCGGCGGCGCATGGGACATGATCGCGGGTAAGGTCGCGGCGATCCCCGCGTATCAACAGCGTTTTGAAGCGACCTATCCCGAAATCGCCTTTGGGCGCGCCATTGCCTTTGCCGATATTTCCAATGCGGTGGCGGCGTTTATGGCGTTTGAATTCCGCTCTGATAACAGTCCCTTTGACCAATACCTGCGCGGGGATCAGGCGGCTTTGAGCGATCAGGCCAAGGCGGGGATGGCGCTGTTTTACGGCGAGGCGGGCTGTGCCGCCTGCCATTCCGGCGCGTTTCAGACCGATCACGCGTTTCACGCCATGGGCCAGCCGCAATTTGGCCCCGGCAAGACGTTGATCTTTGAACAGGGCGCGCGCGACGAAGGCCGGTTCCGCGTCACCGGCCAGCCGCAAGACCTCTACGCCTTTCGCACGCCCGCCCTGCGCAATGTCACGCTGACATCCCCCTATGGTCACACCGGCGCCTACGCCGATCTGCGCGGCTTTTTAGTGGCGCATCTTGCCCCCTCAGAGGCGCTGATGACCTATGATCGCGCACAGGCTGTGCTGCCCGTTCTGCCGGTTGCGGATTGGGAGGTGATGGACACGGAGGCCGATGTGGCGGCGATCCTGTCGGCGATCAAAGTGCCGGACCGGAGCTTGCCCGACGATCAAATCGACGCGTTGATGACGTTTTTGAGCGCGCTTGAAGACAATCCAAATCGGCTGGGCGTACCGGAGACGGTGCCGTCGGGATTGGCGTTTGAGAAGTAGGTCGGGGGAAAGGCTGCTGTCCGCGCCATTTGTCATGAGCGGCCGATTTGAGGACAGGATAACATGACGCGGAACCCCCGTTTTGCTTCCCAAAAGAACAGTTCCCAAAGTGATAGGAAAATCCATGCCAGGGTTTTGTAAAGCCACAATTTTCGTCGAGGACTTTGATGAAGTCCCTGCGCACGATTTTCTTTGGGTTAAGATGTGGCTAGAAAAATGGAACGAAAACATAGCCGTATCGAAATATTCCACTGGGGGATGGGAGCACATCTGGGATGTTTTTGGCCCAAAAGAAGCCATTGAAGAAATTCCTGAAAATCTACTCTGCGGTAGTGACTGGGCCGGAATTTCAGGAAAAAAGACATGCTCGTCTCATTGTCGTACCTGCCGTTCGGTCCAGACATAAAGCCACGACGAAACTTGCGGTGATAGGCCGGTTTGGGCTCGCACAACGCCCGCACCTTACTCCCGCGCCAGCTCGACCCAGCGGTCAAACCGGGTCAGGTCTACCCAATCACTCTCAACGCCATCGGGCCAGGTGACCTGAACCTTCGCGCTCACCGCGTGACCCAGGCCAAAGTGCAACGGCACCGCCTTGCCCGATCCGTGCCCGCCGCCGATGCTCACCTCTTGCACTTGCAAGCCAAGGTTGGTCAGCACCGACACCACCGCACCGACAGCGGTTTTATTCGCGCCGGATTGCACCACGGAGACGTCCAGATATTGCCCGGTATTGGCGGTTACGTTTTCATAAAGCTCCATGTTGGAGCCGCGATTGACCACCACCAGATCGAGCTTGCCGTCACCATTCAAATCCACCAATCCCGCGCCGCGCGATTTTTCCAAGGACGCCACGCCCGCCGCAATCGAGACCTCGCGGAACGTCCCGTCCGGCCTTTGTTGCAACAGGTTGTTGGGGTCGCGCGCGGCGTTTGAGGGCATTTGTTCGACATTGCCTTTGGCGATAAACAGATCGGCGCGCCCGTCATTGTCGACATCGCCCCAATCCGCCTGCCAGCCGGTCGAGGGTCGTCCGTCATCGCCCAAATGCGGCCGATGCGCGTAGGTGCCAATGTCAAAAGGCGCGGCCTCATAATGGCCATCCGCACGGCCAAATTGCAGCAATTGATCGCCCATCGAGGTCAGCATCACATCCGGGATCGCATCGCCATTGATGTCGCGCTCGGCAATGCCCATGCCCCAAAGCGAGACCCGGTCCCAGCCATCGCTCTCATCTAAAAAGCGATTGTTTTGAAGGTCATAGACCTGCTCGTAACCGCCTTTGACATAGTAATGCCGATCATTCGAGAGGCGCAGGTTTTGCACCCCGCGCGCACCTTTGGAGATCAGGGCGGAGAGCGTACAGAACCCCGGCGACAGGATGGTTTTGTCCCATCCTGTCGCGTTTGGGCGGTGTAATTCGTTGGTGTCACAGGCCTCAAATGGCCCATCCGGGTTGTCGCGGTCGACGTAATTGCCGAAAAACAGCGTCGGGCGGGTGTTGTCGCCCTCCCACCCGGCGGCAAAGGCGGTGGTCCAGCGGTCGCCACCGTCAAAGCCCCAAGCCTCTGAGGCCTCCTCAAAGCTGCAATCGCCCAAGCCCTTTAACAGTAGATTTTTGCCGACCCGCAGAACCGCGAGATCAGTGATCCCGTCGCTGTCGATGTCGATCGGATAGGCCCCGGTGACGCCGGTGATCTGGGCGATCTCGCTACGGTCAAAGGCCAATGTCCCGCCACGCTCGGAGCGGTTCACCATCAGGCTGGCGGGGTTTTCACCGCCTGCGGCAAAGAGATCGGTCATCCCATCGCCATTGCAATCAAAGGACGCCACGCCGCCGCCGACAAAATGTTCCCAGCCGCCGCCGTAGACATGCGCGGGCAGGGCGTCGGAGCGATTTTGGAATTGCGGAATGGATTGCGCCATGAGGGTGGAGGGCGCGCAGAGCACACAGAGGGGGAACAAAAAACGGCGGGTCATCCCACAAGCATCTCCGTGGCCAGATCAAGCGCCAATGCGCCCGCGCCCCGCGCCCAGACCAGATCGCCCCAGGCGTGAATTTCCACCGGTGTCGGCGGGCGTCCGGGTTTGTGGGTCAACATGCGGGTCTCGTGCAGCACATCTTCGGCATAGAGAAAATCGTAGCGCAAACGATCGCCGGAGAGAAGGATTAATGCCGGGTCAAACAGGGTCACCACATTGGCCAGCCCTGCGGCCAAATAGCGCCCGGCACGCGAAAAAATCGTCCGCGCCAAGGCGTTGCCGTCTTTGGCCTGGCGATAGAGCGTTTCCAACATGTCGTCGGCGCTGCGGCTTTGCGGGCCGATGTTGAGCGCGGTATGGGCCTCGCGCACCAAGGCATAGTCGGCGACATAGGCCTCAAGACAGCCGCGCTGACCACAGCGGCAGAGCGCGCCATCGAGTTGCACTTTGGTGTGGCCAAGCTCCATCCCGTGCCCCATGCCACCACGGTGCAACTGGTGCCGGATCACAAGACCCATGCCCAGCCCGTGTTCGATCGAGACCACGGCAAAGTTGTCCAAGCCGCGCCCCGCGCCAAACCACAGTTCGGCCAGCGCCAGAAGGTTGGCATCATTGTCGATCCGCACCGGCACGCCCAAACGTTCGGCCAAGAGGTTGCGCAGCGGGATATCGGCGGCTTCCATGAAGGGGCACCACAGCACATGGCCGGCGTCGAAATCGACCATGCCGGGCAGGCCAAGGGCCACGGCGGTGGGGCGCGTGCCGGTCAGGTTCGCATCCTTGAGACCTGCCGCAACGATGACCTCGGCTTCGATCAGTATCTCGTCGGTCGAGCGTGCCATTGGGGGCGCGGGCAGGGTGGCCGAGCCCAAAAGATTGCCCGCCAAATCCAGCACCACGGCAGAGTTGGAGCGATCCGAGATTTTGATGCCGACGATGATGCCAGATGTGGTGTTGATTTTGAGTCCGACGCGGGGACGGCCACGGGTGGAGTCCGTGTCGCGCCGGGGCAATTCGGTTTCCTCGATCAACCCCGCGCCGATCAGATCCGAGGCGATTTGGGTGACGGTTGCGGGCGAGATGGCAAGTTGGCGCGCCAGATCAACGCGGGCAATGGCGCCCGCTGCGCGCACCGCCTCAAACACTTGGCGCTTATAGGGTTTTGCGCCGGTGTCTGCGCTTGGGAACAGGGGGCCGCAGCCCGCCTTCGGGTGGGGCTGGGTGAGTGGATCGGCCGGCGTATCCGTCGGGATGTCTGTTGTTACGTCAGGGATCATAAAAATTCGCCAATCTAATTTAATAGACGATTTACGCACCTTTTCGCCTAAGGTTTCAGCGATTAATGCATGGTTTATTTTGAATATCCATCAGAAAGTGAATGTTGGGCGTTATTATTATTTTGACACTCAAATTAAATATGCCATGATTTCGCCATCCCGACTGCGAGTCGGGACCCGTCGGCACTTATCTGTAGGAGGAGTGAGACCGGCGTGGTTATTTGGGAGGATATTCATGCGTAAATCCATGTTGATGGCGGCCACCATTGTGGCTGCTGGCTTTACAACTTCGGCGTTCGCCGCCGATCTCACCGTTGGTGTGAGCTGGTCCAATTTCCAGGAAGAGCGTTGGAAAACCGACGAGGGCGCGATGAAAGCAGCGCTTGAGGCGGCTGGGGCCACCTATGTCTCCGCCGATGCGCAATCGTCGTCGGCCAAACAGCTCGCCGATATTGAAAGCCTGATCGCACAGGGTGTGGATGCGCTCATCGTGTTGGCGCAAGACACCCAGGCAATCATTCCGGCCGTTGAAATGGCGGCTGACGAAGGCATTCCGGTCATCGCCTATGACCGCCTGATCGAAGATTCACGCGCCTATTACCTGACCTTTGACAACATTGAAGTCGGTCGTCTTCAGGCCAAAGCCGTGTTCGATGTTCAGCCGACCGGCAATTATGTCATGATCAAAGGTTCGCCGACCGATCCGAATGCCGACTTCCTGCGGGGCGGTCAGCAAGAGGTGCTTCAGGCGGCGATTGATTCCGGTGCGGTGACCATCGTGGGCGAGGCCTACACCGATGCCTGGCTCCCGGCCAACGCACAGCGCAACATGGAATCCATCCTCACCGCCACCGACAACAAAGTGGACGCGGTTGTCGCCTCCAATGATGGCACCGCAGGCGGTGTTGTGGCCGCTTTGGCCGCACAAGGCATGGCGGGCATCCCGGTGTCCGGTCAGGATGGCGATCACGCCGCTTTGAACCGTGTGGCTTTGGGCACCCAGACCGTGTCCGTGTGGAAAGACGCCCGTGAACTTGGCAAAAACGCCGCCGAGATCGCAGTTGAATTGGCGGGCGGCATGATGGCGGCCGATGTGGATGGCACCGTCGATTTCACCACTCCGGGTGGCAATGACATGAACGCCAAATTCCTGGCCCCGATCCCGATCACCAAAGACAATCTGTCGGTGGTTGTGGACGCCGGTTGGATCACCAAAGACGCGCTGTGTCAGGGCGTTGAAAACGGTCCGGCCCCCTGTAACTGATTGGTTTCAGGACTAAAATCCTCCCGGTTCGCCGGGCATTTAGGACTGTTCCTGCCGGGTTCGGCGGGGGCGGTCCGCCTCATCACATCTGCTGTCGCGTTATCCGACACGCGCAGGCAGAGCAGAGATCAAGACATAAAGATCGGGACATGAGGCACACGAGGCGCAGACCTCGTTCAGACCTAGGGGAAGGCGACAATGGCGGACCAATCACAGACAGCGGCGACACAGGCAGACACACAGGCGGGCCCACAGAGTTCCAGCAACAAAGGGTTTTTCTCCCTGTTGGAGATCGACATGCGGCTCTTGGGCATGGTGGGGGCGTTTATCCTCATCGCGCTGGCGTTCAATATGTTCACCGATGGGCGGTTTGTCACACCGCGCAATATCTTTAACCTGACCGTGCAAACCGTTTCGGTTGCGATCATGGCGACGGGCATGGTCTTTGTCATCGTCACCCGCCACATCGACCTCTCAGTCGGGGCTTTGTTGGCGATTTCCTCGGCCATTGGCGCGATGATGCAGGCGCGCTGGTTGCCACAGATCGTGGGTCTTGATTACGGCAATCCGCTGATCGCGCCGATCGCGATTGTGACCTGTCTGGCGGTCGGCACCCTCATCGGCGCGTTCAATGGCTGGCTGGTTGGCTATCAAAAAATCCCGGCCTTTATCGTCACCTTGGGCGGTCTGTTGATTTGGCGCTATGTCGGCTGGTACGTCACCGATGGTCAAACCATTGCGCCGCTCGATCAAACCTTTACCGTCCTGGGCGGGGCCGAGGGCACATTGGGCGTCACCCTGTCCTGGGCGGTCGGCATTTTGGCCTCAGCATTCACCATCTATGCCCTTTGGAACGCGCGCAACGCCCGGAAAAACCACGGTTTTCCGATCAAGCCGCTCTGGGCCGAAGTCACCATCGGCGGTGTCGCCGTGGTTGCGATCCTTGGCTATATCGCCACGCTCAACGCCTATGACATCCCGGTGGGCAAACTCAAACGCCTGTTTGAAGCGCGCGGCGAGATCATGCCCGCGGGCTATTCCGAGGCTTACGGCCTGCCGATTTCGGTGATCATTTTGATCGTCGTCGCCATTGCCATGACCCTTGTGGCCAAGAAAACCCGCCTTGGTAAATACATCTTTGCGACGGGGGGCAACCCGGATGCGGCGGAACTTTCGGGCATCAACACCAAACTTTTGACGGTTAAGATCTTTGCGTTGATGGGCTTTCTCTGTGGTCTCTCTGCGGTGATCGCTTCGGCCCGTTTGCAAAGCCACGCCAATGACATTGGCACGCTTGATGAGCTGCGCGTGATTGCTGCGGCGGTGATCGGCGGCACGGCCTTGTCCGGCGGGATCGGCACCATTCACGGGGCCATTCTGGGCGCTTTGATCATGCAATCCCTGCAATCGGGCATGGCCATGGTCGGTGTCGATGCGCCGTTGCAAAACATCGTGGTTGGTTCGGTTCTGGTCTTTGCTGTCTGGATCGACATTCAGTATCGCAAACGCCTTGGCATGAAAATTTAAGGGGGAATGAGCATGGAAAAGAGTGCAGACACAACCATGGGCAAGAACCCCAATACCGGCACGCCGCTGGTGGAACTCAAAGACATTTCGATCTCTTTTGGCGGGATCAAGGCGGTGGATCATGTGTCCATCGACTTGCACCCCGGCGAGGTCGTGGGTCTGTTGGGCCACAATGGCGCGGGCAAATCGACGCTGATCAAATGCCTGTCTGGCGCCTATCAAAAGGACGCGGGCGAGGTCTATATCAATGGCGAGAAGGCGGAGATCCGCAACACCCGCGATGCGCGCAAATACAATGTCGAAACCATCTATCAAACGCTGGCTTTGGCCGACAATTTGGACGCCGCCTCCAACCTGTTTTTGGGTCGCGAATTGGTCACACCGTTTGGCTTTGTCGACGAACCGGCAATGGAGGCCGAGACGCGCAAGATCATGGGGCGGCTGAACCCGAATTTCCAGAAATTCAAAGAGCCGGTGAGCGCGCTCTCAGGCGGTCAACGCCAATCGGTCGCCATTGCCCGCGCGGTCTATTTCAACGCCAAAATCCTGATCATGGACGAACCCACAGCCGCGCTTGGTCCGCATGAAACCCAGATGGTCGCCGAACTGATCGAAGAACTCAAAGCGCAGGGTTTGGGGATTTTCCTCATTGAGCACGACATTCACAACGTCATGCGGCTCTGTGATCGCGCGATGGTGATGAAAAACGGCCAAAGCGTTGGCACGGTCAACGTCGGCGAGGTCACGGATGAGGACATTCTGGGCATGATCATCATGGGGAAAAAGCCACCGCAGGCGTATTGATCTGGCCCATTCCCTTTTCTCACCCTTTTCTCACGGTGGGCGCTGATCCAAAGCGCCCGCCGACAACCAAACGGATATCTCATGTATATCGGACTTGATCTCGGGACCTCTGGTCTCAAAGCCATCCTGATCACAGAGGCGCAACATGTCGTCGCAGAAGCCAATGTGGCCCTGACCAATGAGCGCCCTCATGATGGCTGGTCGGAACAGGACCCGGCGACATGGCTTGCCGCCTGTGATCGCGTGATGGCCGAGCTTGGCACCAAGGCCGATCTCTCAGCGGTCAAGGGCATTGGTCTTTCGGGGCATATGCATGGTGCGACCTTGTTGGACGGCGCGGATCAGGTGCTGCGTCCTTGCATCCTGTGGAATGACACCCGCTCCCATGTCGAGGCGGCGGAGATGGACGCCGATCCACGCTTTCGTGCCATCACTGGCAATATCGTGTTTCCGGGATTCACCGCGCCGAAACTTGCCTGGGTCAAACGCCATGAGCCGGAAATTTTTGCGCAGCTCAAAAAGGTGCTTTTGCCGAAAGATTACCTGCGGCTCTATCTGAGCGGGGAGCATGTGGGCGAGATGTCCGACAGCGCCGGCACCGCCTGGTTTGACACCGGCGCGCGCGATTGGTCGGATGACCTTTTGGCCGCGACCGACATGGACCGGTCCTTCATGCCGCG
Source organism: Celeribacter baekdonensis (assembly GCF_900102315.1). Classification (GTDB taxonomy): domain Bacteria; phylum Pseudomonadota; class Alphaproteobacteria; order Rhodobacterales; family Rhodobacteraceae; genus Celeribacter; species Celeribacter baekdonensis. The sequence continues at coordinate 19,848 of NZ_FNBL01000008.1, read as the reverse complement.
TTTGGTCGAGGGCTCTGAGGTCTCTGGCACGTTGCGCGCCGAACTGGCCGCCAAATGGGGCGTCTCGCCCACCTGCGTCATCGCGGGCGGCGGTGGAGACAATGCCGCCTCGGCCATCGGGGTGGGCGTTGTGAAAGCCGGGCAGGCCTTTGTGTCCTTGGGCACCTCCGGCGTGCTCTTTGCCGCCAATGACGGCTATCAACCGGACGCCGACACCGCCGTTCACAGCTTTTGCCACGCGTTGCCAAACACCTGGCATCAGATGGGCGTGATTCTGGCCGCGACCGATGCGCTCAATTGGTATGGGCGATTTGTCGGCCAAGACGCGGCCACGCTGACCCGTGCGCTTGGCGGGCTTGAAGCCCCCGGAAAAACCCGGTTTTTGCCCTATTTGGGCGGCGAGCGCACGCCGTTGAACGACTCCGCCATTCGCGGCGGTTTTATTGGGCTGGAACATGCGACGGACAGTGCTGCGGGCACCCGCGCCGTGCTTGAGGGCGTGACCTTCGCGATCAAAGATTGCGCCGAGGCGTTGGCCGCGACCGGCACCAAAATTGACCGGCTTTTGGCGGTCGGTGGTGGGTCGAAATCCCACTACTGGGTCGAAGCCATCGCTACCGCGCTGAATGTCGCCGTGGACCTGCCCGTGGCGGGGGATTTTGGCGGCGCTTATGGTGCGGCGCGCCTTGGCCAAATGGCCGCAACCGGGGGCGGGGCCGAGATGGCCGCGACGCCCGCCATTGAGACAACACTTGAACCTAACCAAAGCCTGAGCGCTGCGTTTGAAGACGGGTTCGCCCGGTTCAAATCGGCACAGGTTGCCATTAAGGGGCTGACATGACTGAGTTTTTCAAAGGCATTCCACAGATCCATTACGAAGGCCCGGCCTCGCATAATGAGTTCGCCTATAAATATTACAACCCCGATGAGGTTGTGATGGGCAAGCGGATGGAAGATCACCTTCGCTTTGGCGTCGCCTATTGGCACAGCTTTGCCTATGAGGGCGGCGACCCGTTTGGCGGGCGCACCTTTGATCGCCCGTGGTTTGGCGAGGGCATGGACAAGGCGAAACTCAAGGCCGATGTGGCCTTTGAGATGTTCGACATTCTGCAAGCGCCGTTTTTCTGTTTTCACGACCTTGATGTCCGTCCCGAGGGCGCGACATTCGCGGAAAGCAAACGCAATCTTGAAGAGATCGTCGATTATTTCGCCGCAAAAATGGAGACGTCGAAAACCAGGCTTTTGTGGGGCACGGCCAACCTGTTCACCCACCGCCGGTTCATGGCCGGATCGGCGACCAACCCGGACCCGGACGTGTTTGCCTACTCCGCCGCGACGATCAAATCCTGTATGGATGCGACGATCAAACTGGGCGGGGCCAATTACGTCCTTTGGGGCGGGCGCGAAGGCTATGAGACGCTGCTCAACACCGATCTGACGCGCGAGGCGGACCAAGCCGCGCGGATGTTGGAAATGGTGGTCAATTACAAACATAAAATGGGCTGGGATGGCACGATCCTGATCGAACCGAAGCCGCAGGAACCGTCGAAACACCAATATGATTTCGATGTCGCCACCATCTACGGATTTCTCAAACGCTACGGGTTGGAGAATGAGGTCAAGTTGAACATCGAACAGGGCCATGCCATTCTTGCCGGTCATTCCTTTGATCACGAATTGGCGCTGGCGGGTTCATTGGGCATCCTTGGTTCGATCGACATGAACCGCAACGATTACCAATCCGGCTGGGACACGGATCAGTTTCCGAACAACCTGCCCGAAGTCGCACTGGCCTATTACGAGGTCTTGCGCGTCGGCGGTTTCGCCACGGGTGGCACCAATTTCGATGCCCGCATTCGCCGTCAATCTCTGGACCCGGAAGATTTGATTTTGGGTCATGTCGGCGCGATGGACATCTGTGCGCGCGGGTTCAAAGCCGCAGCAAGGATGTTGGAAGATGGCAAATTGGAAGCGGCCCGTCAGGCGCGCTATGCCGATTGGGATTTGCCCGCGAACCAAGCGATGCTGAAAGACGGCGATCTGGACACGATCCAAGCCCGCGTTCTGGCCGAAACCGTCAACCCGGAGCCGCGCTCAGGGCGTCAGGAGCGGTTGGAGAACCTGGTGAACTCTTACCTGTAAGGGTTTGATTTATAATGTGGAAAGGGCGGGGTGATCCCGCCCTTTTTTATTTCTGATTTGAGTATTTGGGCTGCAATGAAGCGCCACGAAGCGCCACTTTTTGATCTTATCTCTTTGATAATGTGCGGTGGATCGCGTCGGTCCAGCCGTCATATTTTTCCTTGCGCAGCGCCGCGTCCATCTGTGGGCTAAAGGTCGCATCCGCCCGCCAGACCTTGGCAAATTCTTCAGGCGGGGGGCACAGATCGACCGCAAGCCCGGCCAAATAGGCGGCCCCCAAGGCGGTGGTTTCCAAATTGGCCGGGCGGTCCACCGGCGCGCCCAAAATGTCGGACAGGAATTGCATCGCAAAGGGATTGGCCGACAGGCCGCCATCGACGCGCAGGGTGGTGTCCTCTGGCGTGGCACTCCAATCGGCATGCATCGCTTCGATCAGATCGCGGGTTTGATAGCCGATGCTTTCCAGGGCAGCGCGGGCAAACTCCGCAGGCCCGGTGTTGCGGGTCAGACCAAAGATGGCCCCGCGCGCCTCGGCGTCCCACCAAGGTGCTCCGAGGCCGGTGAAGGCGGGGACGAGGTAGAGGTTTTGTTCGGGATCGGCCTGTTGTGCCAGTTCAAGCGTTTGCTTGGCGTCCGTGATGATGCCAAGCCCGTCACGCAGCCATTGCACCACGGCCCCCGCGACAAAAATGGACCCTTCGAGGGCGTAGGTCGGTGTGCCGTTCAATTGATAGGCGATGGTGGTGAGCATCCGGTTTTGCGATGTCACCGGGGTGGTGCCGGTGTTCAACAGGGCAAAACAACCGGTGCCATAGGTGGATTTCATCATGCCGGGGCGGAAACAGGCCTGACCGACGGTGGCGGCCTGTTGATCGCCCGCCACGCCGCGAATGGGGATTGGCGCGCCAAACAGTGTGGTTTCACCAAAGTCAGCGGAGCTGTCGCGCACCTCGGGCAGCATCTCTGTCGGGATGCCGAGGCGGTCGCAAATGGTGGCGTCCCATGCGCCTTCATGGATGTTATAGAGCATGGTGCGACAGGCATTGGTGGCGTCTGTGGCATGGACCCGGCCCCCCGGATTGCCCTCTGTCAGGTTCCAGATCAGCCATGTGTCGACGGTGCCAAATTTCAACCGACCCGCGCGCGCCATCTCGCGGGCATCCTCGGTTTGATCGAGGATAAAGGCCAGTTTGGTGGCGGAAAAATACGGGTCTAATAAAAGCCCGGTGCGCTTTGTCACCTCCGCCTCAAAGCCCTCTTCGCGCAGTTTGGCGCAGGTGTTTGACGTGCGCCGATCCTGCCAGACGATGGCGGGGGCGATGGGCTTACCGGTCTCGGCGTCCCAGACCACGGTGGTTTCGCGTTGATTGGTCAGACCCAAGGCGGCTGGGTATGCGCCAGAGTCCGTGACCGTGTCCGTGAACACGTTGCGTATCACCCGAACGGAGGTCTGCCACAGGTCCATCGCGTCATGTTCGACCCAGCCCGGATGCGGGTAATATTGGGTGAATTCCTCTTGGGCGCTGGAAATTGGCCGCAGGTCCGCGTCAAACAGAATGGCGCGGGTCGAGGTCGTGCCTTGGTCCAGGCTTAAAATCGTGTTGCTCATATCGCCTCCCTTGACCCAAACGATAGGGTGCGGATCACGTTTCGACAAGCAGGGGATCGACAAGCTGGGGATCGACAAGAAGGGGCGGCCCCATCGTCATATGTTTGCCGATCTTCGCCAAAGCCGCCGCCGATGATGAGGTCATAGGCGCTGTGGTGCGATCAGGGGGGCGGAAGGGGAGTTGGTATCGCCCTCTTTGCTAAATGAAATGCGCAGAGCACGCGTGCACGCCCTTGTCATTTGGCCGCCAATCAGGGAGTTTTGCCGAAAGACCCAATAGCACCAAGAACCCAAACCAAGAGGTCGCGTCGATGAAATTTTTTCCCATGTTCCTTCGGGTGGCTGAGCGCGATGTTGTGATCGTGGGCGGCGGGGAAACGGCGGCGCAAAAAGCGCGGCTGATGTTGAAAACCGAGGCGCGGTTGATTTTTGTCGCCCCCGAACTGGACCCAGAACTGGCCGCTTTGGTCGATGAGGGCCGCGCGACCCATCACAGCGGAATGATCTCGCCGGAGCTGTTTCGTGGTGCTGCGCTGACGTTCATTGGCACCGGCTGTCCGGGGATAGATGCCGCGTTGCATGCCTTGGCGCGTGAGGCAGGGGCTTTGGTCAATGTGGTCGATCAACCTGCGCTCTGTGAGGCGACGACGCCCTCGATTGTGGATCGCGATCCTTTGGTGGTGGCGATTGGCACCGAAGGGGCGGCACCGATTTTGGCACGTCAGATCAAAACCCGGCTGGAAAGCATTTTGGAGCCGCGTTTGGGCGATCTGGTTGGCTTGGGCGGGCGGCTCAGGGGCGCGGTGGCGCAGCGTGTGCCGCGCGAAAACCGCCGCGCGTTTTGGCGCTGGGTCTATGATGACGCGCCGCGCCGGCTTCATGCGCGCGGCGCCGAACGCGAGGCGGCGGAACTGATCAAGCACGCGATTGAGGCCGGGGGCGCGCCAAAAGAGGCGGGCACCAAGGGGGCCGTGACGCTGTTGCCCGTCAGCAGCCTTGAACCCGACCTGATGACCCTGCGCGCGGTGCAGCGGTTGCAGGAGGCGGATCTGGTGCTTTGTTCGGATGCGAGTTTTGTGCCGATCCTGGAATTGGCGCGCCGCGATGCCGCGCGTATCGTGGTGGGGCGCGATCATGGCACCGAAGACTGGCTGGTGTCCGATCAGCGCAAGGTGATTTTGGACGAGGTCGCGACGGGCGCACGGGTCGTCTGGCTCGTGGCGCGCCGCGATGCGGAACGGGCCGCGCTTGGCCTGCCGGAGGATATTGAACGGGTGCCCGCAGTTCGGGTTTAGTCCAAGTGGGTTTAGGAGATGAGCATGAGTGATCTGGAACATCGTATTGCCGTGGCGCGGGGCGAGGTCCCGGCGGATATTGTCCTGAAAGGCGGGATGATTTTTGATTTGATGACCGGCGAATTGATCGCGGGCGATGTGGCGATTGCCGGGGATCGGATCGCGGGCGTCTATGAGAGCTACGAGGGCGCGCGCGAGATTGATGTCAGCGGCCAGATTATTGTGCCGGGCTTTATCGACACGCATTTGCATATCGAAAGCTCTCTGGTCACGCCGTTTGAATTTGACCGCTGTGTTGCGCCGCGCGGTGTGACGACAGCGATTTGTGACCCGCATGAGATCGCCAATGTCATCGGTCTGGATGGCATCCGCTATTTTCAAGCGGCCTCTGAGCACACGGTGATGGACATCCGGGTGCAGCTCAGTTCTTGTGTGCCTTCGACCCATATGGAAACCGCCGGGGCGGTGCTTTTGGCCGATGATTTGGCGCAGGTCATGGGGCATAGGTCCGCCATCGGTCTGGCCGAGTTCATGAATTATCCGGGCGTGATCCACCGCGACCCGGAGGCGATGAAAAAGCTCGCGCTGTTTGAAGATGCGCATATTGATGGCCATTGCCCGCAGCTTTCAGGCCGCGATCTCAACGCCTATATCGCTGCAGGCATTCGCACCGAACATGAGGCGACGACGGCGGATGAGGCGCGTGAAAAGCTGCGCAAGGGGATGCGGGTTTTGATCCGCGAGGGTTCGGTGTCGAAAGATTTGCACGCGTTGCAGCCGCTTTTGTCCGATCTGACCGCGCCTTACATGTGCCTGTGCACCGACGATCGCAACCCGTTGGACATCTTTGAGTATGGCCATTTGGACTACATGATCCGCACCTTGATTGCATTGGGCAGTTCGCCTTTGGCGGTCTACCGCGCCGCAAGCCTGTCCGCCGCCGAGGCCTTTGGCCTGAAAGATCGTGGCATGATCGCGCCGGGCAAACGTGCCGATATTGTTGTGCTGGATAGTCTTGAGGGCTGCCATGCCACGATGGTGTTTGCGGGTGGGGTTGAGGTCACGGAGGCCGCCTTTGCCGCGCGCGGCTCTGTCGATCCGATCGGGCGGCACTCGGTCAAAGCGCGCAAAGTGACGGCGGAGGATTTCCGCACCACCGGCAACCGCGAGCAGACCGATGTGATTGGCATCCTTGAGGGCAAAATCATCACCGAACACCTGCACGAGACCATCCCGATTGTCGATGGCGACAAACGCCCCGATCCGGCCCGCGATCTGACCCGGATCACCGTGATCGAACGGCACGGCAAAAACGGCAATATCGCCTCGGGTTTTGTCAAAGGCTTTGGCGTCAAGGCGGGGGCGATTGCCTCGACCGTTTGTCATGATCACCACAATATCGTGGCTGTGGGTGTCGATTACGATGATATGGCCGTGGCCGCGAACCGCCTGTCCGAAATCGAAGGCGGCTTTGTTGTGGTCCGTGACGGCGTGGTGCTGGCTGAACTGTCACTGCCCGTGGCGGGGTTGATGAGCCTCTTGCCGTTTGAACAGGTGCGCGATCATTTGGTCGATCTGCGGGCGGCTGCGGCGTCCTTGGGGGTGACTTTGGAAGAGCCGTTTTTGCAATTGGCATTTTTGGCGCTGCCGGTCATTCCGGCGCTCAAAATCACCGACCGCGGCATGGTCGATGTGACCAAATTCGAAATCATTGTCTGATTTTTGTGCGGTTTTTGACCCGCGCGCCCTTTGGGGTGGAAGGGGGATGTGTGTGCTGCGACAAAGTGAACCGATCAGTTCGTTTTTGGCGAATCTACAATTGAAAAAACTGTCAATTCGGCACATTTGAGAGATAGCAAAGGGCGCAAACGCGTCCTGCTGTCTCAAATCAGGAGGTTCATTATGACCCGTTCCATTTTGGCTGTTTTTGCACTGACGCTGACACTTGCCGCCTGTGAATCGGTGGATAAATACCCCGTGTCGCAATGCACGACCGCCGATCATTATCCGGTCGCCTGTCAGCCGATTTCTTCGACCGATCATCCCGGTGATTTGGCCATCACCGCCGCCCCGGATATGACGGGCGCATAAACGGGCGTTAAAGCGTCACGCCTTTAACCTGAGGCAGGGGAAAGGCGTGACGCTTTAGGTCACAGTTTCCCCGGCTTGGTTGCGCAATATGGCGCGGCCAAGGCGGATCGAGCCATCGCGAATGTCGCTTTCAAGCGCCGAACACAGCGCCGTCACATCGCGCGCCTCCATGGCCGCCAACATCTCTTTGTGGCGGTCGATCATGGCGCTGACTTTGATGGTTTTGATCACTTGGCGCTGAAAGGGCCCAAGCTGTAACCACAGGCTTTCGATCATCGGCATCACCGCTTGATGCGGGTTGAGCCCGTAGAGGTCTTTGTGAAAGGCCTGATTGATCCGGGTCAGCGCATCCAAATCGCCCGCGGCCAGTGCCACATCCATCTGATCATCAAGTGCGCGCATTTTTTCGATGATGACGGTGGAGATATAGGGAAACGCCCGCTCTGCGGCGTGGGTTTCCAAACTGATGCGCAGATGCACCAGCTCCTCAAACCGCCCAAGGCTCATGTCGGGGACTCTGAGGCGGCGGTTGCCCAACACCTGAATGGCATTTTCCGAACTCAACCGGCGCACCGCCTCGCGGATCGGGGTGGGGCTGAGGTTCAATTCCTGTGCCAGCCCGCGAATGGTCAGCGCGGTTCCGGGCGCGAAAGCACCGACAATGATGGCATTGCGCAAGCGGCTATAGGCATATTCCTGCGTGGTGGTGCCGTGATCCCCCGTAAATTCAGGAATAGCTGATGCCGCCATGGGTGTCGGACCTTGCTGTTGTCTCAATATCGCGAGAATGGCGCGTGTTTGAGGTTGACACAAGCCTAAAAGAGATCACAAAGGAATAAATGGTATCACATTTAGGGGCGCGATATGACATCGGCACAGACAGGATCGGTAACAGCTTCGGAACAGGCAGAGCTTTGGCGCTCTGAGAACCCGGAAATCGAGACGATATTCGCCTGTATTTGCGATCTTAACGGTGTGATGCGTGGCAAACGTGTGCCGGTTGATCAGCTTGATAAAATCTTGGAGGGCGGGTTACGGATGCCGCTCTCGTTGCTCAGCATGGACATTTGGGGCGAGGATATTGAGGGCAACGAATTGGTGTTCGACACCGGCGATGCCGATGGGTTGTGCGATTTCACCGGGCGCGATTTAAGCCCGGTCGATTGGATCAGCCGCCCGGCGGCCTTTGCCCAACTTTGGATGCGGCAAGAAGACGGGTCGGTGTTTCCGGGCGATCCGCGCCGCGCCCTCGACACGATCACAGCCCGGTTCAAAGCGCTGGGTCTGACGCCGGTTGTGGCGACCGAATTGGAATTCTATGTTGTTGACCCCTCCGAGGCCGCACCGCAACCGCCGTGCTCGCCGGTCACTGGCAAGCGCCTCGATTCTGACGGCGCGCTCTCACTCGATGAGTTGGAGCATTTCGACGCGTTCCTCAATGAAATCTATGACGGCTGTAAGGCCCAAGGCATCCCGGCGGATGCCGCCATTTCGGAAAACGGGGCAGGGCAGTTTGAGATCAATTTCATGCATGTCGCTGACCCACTAAAGGCGGCGGATGATGCGGTTTTGTTCAAACGTCTGGTGCATGGCATCGCCCGCAAACACGGGTTTGCCGCGACCTTTATGGCCAAACCTTACGGCGACCGCTCCGGCTCGGGCATGCATGTCCATTTCTCGCTGGTCGATGAAGAGGGCAACAACGTTTTTGACGATGGCGGCAATGACGGCACCGAAGTGATGCGCCAAGCGGTTGCGGGTCTTTTGGAAACGATGCAGGAAAATGCCTTGGTGTTCGCGCCGCATGAAAATTCGTTCCGTCGGCTTTTACCCGGTGCCCATGCGCCCTCGACCGTGTCGTGGGGCTATGAAAACCGCACCGCCTCGATCCGTATCCCCGGCGGGAGCCATAAGGCGCGGCGGATCGAACATCGGGTCGCGGGGGCGGATGCCAACCCCTATCTGGTGCTTTGCTCGATCTTGGGCGGCGCGCTTTTGGGCATTGAAAACAAATGGGTGCCAAGCGCGCCCATCGTCGGTGATGCCTATTCGCAAGACCTGCTTCACTTGCCCTATGACTGGGCCTCGGCGATCGAAGCCTTTAGCCGCGGACGCCATGTCGAAGACATCTATTCCAAGCGACTCAAGCGCATGTTCGTGCAGTGCAAACAACAGGAGCTGCGCCGCTTTGCCCGTCATGTCACTGATTTCGAATATCATTCTTATCTGGAGGCCGTGTGATGACTCATCCTTACGCGGGCACCGGCGCGCATACGACAAGCTATTATGCCGCCTCAGCCAACCCTGCGCCGGACCGTCCGGCGCTGACCGGCGATCATGAGATTGACGTCTGTGTTGTGGGCGCGGGCTATTCCGGCCTCTCGACCGCGCTGCATCTGATTGAAAAAGGCTATAAGGTTGCGATCCTTGAAGGTGCGCGCGTTGGTTGGGGCGCGTCAGGGCGCAACGGCGGTCAGATCGTCAACGGTCTGAACGCCAGCCTTCAGACCATCGGCAAGCGCTACGGGTCTGACACGGCCCGTTTTGTCGCCGGTTTGGTGCAAGAGGGCGGTCAGATCATCCGCGAGCGGATCAAGACCTATGACATTCAATGCGACCTCAAAGAGGGCAATGTCTTTGCCGCTTTGACGCCGAAACATATGCAGGAACTCGAAGAACGCCGCGCGCTTTGGGCCGGGTATGGCATTCACAATCAGGACATGCTGAGCCGGGATGAGATGCGCGCCCATGTCAAATCGGACCTCTATGTCGGCGGCATGATTGATCATTCCGGTGGCCATATGCACCCGCTCAACCTCGCGCTTGGCGAGGCGGCGGCGTTTGAATCCTTGGGTGGTGTGATCTATGAAATGTCGCCGGTGATCTCGGCGGATACAGAGGCGGCGCGGCCGGTTGTGCGCACGGCTGAGGGGTCTATGACCTGCAAAACCTTGGTGCTCTGCGGCAATGCCTATCTGGGCCATGTGGTCCCGGCACTGACCGCGCGGGTGATGCCGGTGTCGACGCAAGTGATGGCGACGAAACCGCTGGGCGAGGCCTTGGCAGCCGAGTTGATGCCCACCGATGTCTGCGTTGAGGACGTGCGCTATATCCTTGATTATTATCGTATGTCTGCCGATAAGAGGTTGTTGTTTGGCGGTGGCACGGTCTATGGCGGGGCCGATCCAAAGGACATCAAGGCCAAGCTCAAGGGCAACCTTGATAAGGTCTTTCCGCAGCTCAAAGACGTCGAAATCGACTATGCATGGAGCGGCAATTTCGCGCTGTCCTTCTCGCGGGTGCCACAGATGGGCCGCCTTGGTGCCAACACCTATTTCGCCCACGGTTATAGCGGTCACGGCGTCACCGGATCGCACACTTTTGGCCGCATCCTGTCCGAGGCGATCCATGGCGATCTGACCCGGTTTGACGTGTTTGCCGCCTTGCCTTGGATTCCGTTCCCCGGCGGGCGGGCGTTGCGGGTGCCGTATTCTGTGATCGGATCGTGGTGGTACGCGCTGCGCGACAAATTGGGGGTTTGAGACCTCTGTGATCCGCGCCCTCAGGCCGCGGGCATGTCCTATGCCGGCCTTTGGGTGCTGATGACGCTCGTGCGGCGCGCCAGAAAAACACTGGCGGCCAGAAAACACTGATGGAAAGCAGGCGGCCGAGGCGGTGGCGGCGGTGTTTTCCAGTCCTTGTGTCCGGTGACGAGGGCAATTTTCTCAGGCGTGGCGCTTACGAGCAGAGTCCTCCGTTATCGGACCGAAGAAATCCTTTGCCATGTCCTCAGCCACTGGGCCAAGTTCAAGGCGATCAACGTCGATGCGAGCGCGCGGCGGTGCGCAATATGCGCAACGAGGTTGAGCACAGCCGGTTCGATCCGGTCAGGTCGCAGGTCGAACTGTGGCTTTCGTTCCGCCCGATGCCAGAAACCATTGCATGGCGTCGCCTGGTATCGCGCCAACGGCATGTTGCCCGCCGGGTCGGCGACCTGACGGGGTGGGGGCCGTTGTTGCCGCCCTCCAGCGTCGCCCTTCGGAAATGCGCATGATCCTCTATTCGAAATCCCTAAGTCTGATCTGACGACCGTCACTTTGAGGTTTCTCGGAAACGGTCTTGACTCAGTTTTAAAATGATCATTATAAAACACGCATATTAAAATTGGAGGCAAACACATGGCCCGTCCCCGCGAATATGATCAAACCACTGTGCTGACGGCTGTCATGCATGCATTCCGGCGACGCGGTTTTGCCGCCACTTCAGTGCGCGATCTTGAAACGGCGACGGGTGTGACCTCGGGCAGCCTCTACAACAGCTACGGCGACAAGCGCGGCCTGTTTCAGGCAGCGAGCGAACATTATAACCGCGCGGTGCTTGAGCGACGGATCCGGGACCACGCGCCGGAGGGGTCCGGCATAGCGGGCCTGCGACAGCTGTTCCTGTCGCTGCTGGATGAGCCGGGTGGCGGAACCGCAGGGTGCCTCATCACGAATTCCGCGATCGAATTCGGCGAGACGGAAATGCCGGGTTTCGTGGGCGAGGCGTTCGTCACCCTTCGGGATGTGTTTAGCGATCGCCTTGGCGGCGACGAGGCGAAAGCCCTGGCCACACTGGCCCTTTACCAGGGTGTTCTGGTTCTGGTTCGCGCCGGTTACGAGACCGGCGGACTCGGCAAGATGATCAACACCCATTTCGACACATTGGAGAAGCATGATGAACGCTGAAACCCTTTGGCATCGTTACGCAAAAATCTGGTCGTCCGATGCGGCCATGCGCGAAAGCGAGTTGCAGGACTGCCTTGCGCAGGACGCGACCTATTGCGATCCCGGCAATGCATTGTCGGGGCGCGCGGCGCTGTCCGACCTCATGGGCGGCTTTCAGAGCCAGGTCCCCGGCGGGCGGTTCGAGATCCTTCAGGTGATTGATCATCATGACAGGTCTCTGGCGAGATGGGCGCTTTTGAACGGCGATGGCGTGACCCTGCAACTTGGCGCCAGTTTTGCCACCCATGATGACAAGGGCCGGCTGAAATCCATCAACGGCTTCTTTCCTCTCGCACCTGCGGAAGCGTCGTGATGACTGCGCAAACGCTGTCTCAACGCGTGCTCGCAGAGGGTTTCGCCGAGCAAATCGAGGGCATCGGCGAAATATCCGTTCACCGCTATTTCGGCGGCGCGGGATTGCGCGCGGACGGCGTCCAGTTCGGCTTTGTCATGAAGGGCGTTCTTTACCTGAAGGTGGATGATGCCAGCCGAATGGCCTTCAAAGCCCGTGAGTGCGCGCCGTTTCGCTACAGCGGTGCGTCGGGGGCGGTCACGGTCGCCGCCTATTACGAAGCGCCCGATGACATCCTTGACGATGCGGACATGCTCTCTGTCTGGGCGTCGGAGGCTCTTCGGGCCGCGCGTCCCTCCAAGAAGAAGGCGCGCGGTTCCGCATGAAACAGGTTCAATTCGAAAAGACAGGCCGCCCGGCGGAGGTCGCATTCTGGGCCGACGTGCCGGAACCGATCCTGTCCGCCGACGATCAGGTGCTTGTTCGTATCGAGGCATTCCCGATCAATCCCTCCGATCTGTTGCTGTTTCGCGGGGTCTACCCGCGCACACCCGTTAACGGCGATGCGCTTGGCAATGAGGCAACGGGCATTGTCGAAGCGGTTGGTGCAGGTGTCGGCGGCGTGAAACCGGGTGATCGCGTCATCTCCCTGCGCACGGACAACTGGCGCGAACGGCAAGTTTTGCGGGAAAGCGAGCTCATCAGACTCGCGCCCGGACTTGGAACCGAAACAGCCGCGGTTCTGAAAGTGAATCCGGCCACAGCCTTTCTGATGCTCAAGGATTTTACTGCTCTGTCTCAAGGTGACTGGATCATCCAGAACGCGGCGAATTCTGCCGTCGGGCGTTCGGTGATCGAGATTGCCAAAAGGCGCGGGCTTCGGACGCTCAATGTCCTGCGCCGGGGGGGCGCTGCCGACGACCTCCGGGCGCTTGGTGCTGAGCATGTCATTGCCGATAACGACAGCCTGCCCGGTCGCGTGGCCGAACTGATCGGCGAGGGTGACATAAAGCTGGGTCTCGATGCTATCGGCGGTTCATCCACCGGTCGCCTTGCGCAGGTGATCGGGCCATCCGGAACGCTCGTGATCTACGGCGGTATGAGCGGGCAACCATCCCGGTTCGATGCCGGCCAGTTCGTGTTCAGGGATCTGCGCCTTCGGGGCTTCTGGCTGACCAAGTTCCTGTCCGAGGCTCCGCGCGAGTCCATCGTCTCGCTTTACGACTCCCTGGTCACCCTGGCGCTGGACGGCGCCTTCAGACCCGAAATTTCCGGTCGTTTCCATATCTCGCGGCTTCGGGAGGCCTTGGGCCATGCCGAGGCGACGATGGGGCGCGGCAAGACACTCGTGACATTCGACTGAACCAATCCCGCGCCAACTGAAAAAGGAACTGATCCTCATGACCTCGAATAACATACTTCTTTTTGTGACCTCCCACGACGCATTGGGCGGCACCGGCAACAAGACCGGTTTTTGGTACGAAGAGCTTGCCGCGCCTTATTATGTCTTCAAGGATGCTGGCCTCACGCCCGTCATCGTGACGCCGAAAGGCGGTCGCCCGCCAATCGACCCCGGAAGCGAGGGTGCCGACTTTTGCACCGAAAGCGTGGAACGTTTCGCTGCGGACGCGCAAGCGCAGGCTGCGCTCGACAAGACGGTCGCTGCCGATGCCGCCCCGGCGGATTTTGCCGCGGTGTTTCTGGTTGGCGGTCACGGCACGATGTGGGACTTTCCCGAATGGTCGGAGTTGGCGGACGTGCTTGGCCGCGCGGTCAAAGGGGACAAGCCGGTGGGGGCCGTCTGTCATGGCGTTGCCGGGTTGCTTGGCTGCCGGGCCGAGGGCCGTCTCCCGCTGGTCGACATGAAGACCCTCACCGGCTTTACCAATCAGGAGGAAGCCGCTGTCGGTCTGACCGAGGTGGTGCCCTTTCTGTTGCAAAGCAAACTTGAGGAAGCGGGCGCGTCCTTTTCCGATGGCGGTGCCTTTTCGGAACATGTCGTCGTGGACGGGCTGCTGGTGACCGGGCAGAATCCGATGTCCTCACACAAGGCCGCCAAGTCCCTTCTCGCCCTGCTGGGCAAGGAATGAACGATAAGGAAAGCAAGGAGCTGTCTGGACTTGAAAGGGTCTGGACAGACGTCCTGTTCGGCCTGGCTGTCGCCGGTTTCGGCCTCGCTTTTCTGTTCAACAATATGGCGGCCGTGACTTACCCGCCCCAACTTGCCGCGTTCTGCCGGGCCTTCCTCGCCGCTTCGGCGCTTGGGATGCTTGCCGTTGCCTAGGGCGAAAGATGGCCGACAGACCTTCGGCGTTGTCGGGGCTATCTGCTTGTCGGCATCCTGACCACAGCCGTTCCTTTCGCCGCGATCGCTTGGGGAGAGACCCGCATTCCCAGCAGTCTTGGCGGCGTGCTTTTCGCCTCCATCCCGCTGTTCACCTTGCTCCTGAGGCTGGCGCTGGCGACACGTCCAAGGCATCGACCCGACCGCACGCGGTTGCGGGGTGCTGTCATCGGTTTGCTGGGCGTTTCAATTGCCGCACAGGTGATCTGGACAAAGGCGACCATGTCACCATGCTTTATGCCAAGAAATGAGTCCGGCCAGATCATGCCCTCTTTCGGGGCATGCTCGGATATGATCTGAAACCTGTCATCCTCGGGCACGTTGAACATGTCGACCATGGCGCTGTGACCACCCTGCGAGACCCGTTCGGACAGGTCATTCGGCCGGTTGGCGGGACGTGTGAGTCTGACGAGGGGCCTTTGAGTTCCCACTGTTTTGAGGGGTGCTGATAGATGTCAGGGGTCTTTTGAATAGGCGGATCACGCTCGCTTGCGTTCGACGAGTTCGATGCGGTAGCCGTCGGGATCGGTGATGAAGGCGATCATGTCGCGCTGACCCGTCTCGACCGGCGCATAGCGCATTGGACCTGCTGGTCGTATGACAGGGACGCCAGCCTGCGTGAGGTCTGAGCAAAGTTTTTCGACGTCCGGGACCTCGATCGCGATATGTCCGAAGCCGGTGCCATGCGTATAGGCATTCTCGTCCCAGTTATGGGTCAGTTCGATCACCGTGTTGTCGGCCTCTTCGCCGTAACCGACGAAGACCAGCGTGAACCGGCCCTCTGGAAACGTCTCACGGCGGATTTCCCGCATGCCCAGGGCAGTGCAGTAGAAATCGAGCGCGCGGTCGAGGTTGCGGACACGCAGCATCGTGTGCAGGAGACGTGCCGGACTGTTTTCGAAGTGGGACATCATGGACATGGCCTTTGCTGATTGGTGGTGAACCGGCAGGACACGATTGCCCCGCCGGCCTGTTTGCTTCATTGGCGTGCAGTCAGGGGCGCCATGATCACCGCAGGTGATAGGTGACCACGCGGGCCTCCACCTCGCTCGACCCGTTGCCCAACTCGGCACTTGCGCCCTCCTCAATCAGGGCAAAGGTGTTTCCCTCGACGAGGCGCGTGGTCTCGCCGCCATCAAGGCGCAACTCGACAACCCCCTCGGCCACGATCCCGATCAGCGGTTCGGATGCCGTCAGTTCAGCGCTGGCGGAGGCCGGTAGGTGCCGCGAATAGACATCCACATGCCCGACAGTACGCCCGCCAAGGTCGATGGTCGGCAGTGACGTCCGGTCGATCGGTTGCGCGGGTTCCTCGTCCAGGGCGATGAACGGCTCTCCCTCGCGCTGAAGGCTGAAGTCGATGAACACCGCCGATTCCGTGGCCGACATGTTGTCGAACCGCAGGATGCTGGGCCCGGCGGGTTCGTAGAAGGCTTCGCCCTCGTTCAGGATGCGGGCCGGTTCGCCCTCGGCCTGATAGAGGATACGCCCGCTGGACACGAGGCCGATGGCAGGAGCGAGATGGTGGTGCACCGGCGCGACCTGGCCCGGAACGAAGCGAAAATATCCGAAGTCGGCCTTGGCCACGGGGCGCGCTTCAAAATCGACCTCCATGACTTTGACGGGGCCGGGAATCGTCAGTTCTGCGCTGGTTTCGGCCTGAGCCATCGCGACGGCTCCGAGGAGGGCTGCGATACATGTGGCGGCTCTGATGCCGCGGAGGGCGGAGGGTCTCATGTGACGTGATCCTTGCAAGAGAGTGGTTCTGACACGAGGTCGTGCGGACGATCCGTTCCGGCGCGTCAGAAAGATTGGTTGGAAGGGAGAGATGCCTTGCTGCCGACGGCGGTCGGTCTGTCGTCAGATCGGGATGCCGCTGGCGACAGCCTGGCCGAGGGCCGCGTTGTCATAGGCGACACCGGCGATGCCCCAGGCACCGTCAAGCGCGTGGACGACGTTGCCGTAGATCCGGTTCGCCGGGACACGACCCTGTGCCGCCTTTTCGATGATCTCTGTGCCTCTGGCGATCCAAGCCTTCTGCAGCCCCGGATCAGCGAGCACGAAGGAGGGCGCTTTCAGTTCGAACACCGCAATGTCGGCGGGCGCGCCGCCCGAGAAACTGCGACCTTTCTCCACCACCACAACTTCGCCGATGATGTTGGGCGTCATGAAGGCATTGTCGGAAATGCCGTGCAATTCCAGAAGCAGATGAGTGAGGTCGTGAAAGACGGAGTGTTCCGCCTCCGGGCTGAGCAATCCTTCGGTGACGATAACCTGCAATGGCATAGTTTTATCCTTTCCATGAGCGCTCTGCGCTTGGCGTTGAAGTTTGATACCGATCGTTATATAACGCTCGTGATGACAGGTAATATAACGATCGCTATATCGTCAAGTGAAAAATAACGATCGTTATTTTAATTAAAGGATCTGAGACATGGCTCGACCAAAAGGAACGGGAGCGGACGCGCGTGACAGGCTTGTCGCGGCGGCAGGCAGGGGCTTTAGAAAAGGCGGGTTCGGGGGGATCGGCGTTGACGCTCTCGCCAAGGAGGCGGGCCTGACATCGGGCGCGTTCTACGCCCATCTTGGCTCCAAGGCCGGAGCCTTTCGCATGGCTGTCGACGATGGGCTGGGTTTTCTTCTGAACGGAATCGAGGACTTCCAAGCCCGGCACGGTGCGGACTGGCGGGACAAGTTCGTCGATTTCTACCTCGGTGACAGGATGGCCACAGGTCTGGACGAGGCTTGCGCCCTGCCAACCCTGACCGCCGATGTCGCGCGCGCGGATGACGAGACGCGGCACGCCTATGCGGAGGGTTTGACGGAGATCGTGGACAAGATTGCAAATGGACCCGGCCAGCGGATGTCGCGCGATCAGGTCTGGGCGCTTGTTGCGGTGCTGTCGGGTGCGGCGGGCATGGCGCGCGCGGTGACGGACCCGACGTTGCGCGAGGAGGTCCTCGCTGCGGCGGCCCAGGCCGCGAAAGCGATCTAATCGGCGGATCCGGCGTTGGACTGAGTGCCGCGTGACCGAGTTGGATTTGGGTGGTGAACAGCCGCAGCTGTTTCGGGGTCAAGAACAACACGCGCCGCGCCGGGCATCGAGACCTGCGGCAGGCTTGATCGGTCGAGCACACCGGCCTTTGGCAACACGCCATTCCGGTAGAGAATCCAAGCCGTCACAGCATAGATTTCGTTGTCCGTCAGGGTGCCGGGCGCGCCATAGGGCATCGCGCGCCGGACATAGGCGAACAGGCTTGTCGCATGCGGCCACATGCCGCCTGCGGACAGGATCAGGATCGGGTGACTGTTGATGCGCACAGGTCGCAGCGGGTCGCCGAAACCGAACACTCCATCCGACCCGATCAGCCGCGCGTTCGGCCCCTCGACACCCGTCGCCCCATGGCACGAGGCGCATTGCTGCGCATAGACTTGCGCGCCCTCTGCCACGCCGCCGCGCCCTTCGGGCAGATTGCGCCCATCGGGCCAGATTGTGCGGAGCGCTTCGGGCAGGTCAACCTCTTCGAACGGCTGGCCAAGGGCGGGGGTCGGGGACCCTGTGATCGCGGGTTGATCGGACACCTGCGACAGCGCGGCGTTGACGGCGAATACTGCGGTGGTGAAAGCGATGAGGGCCAGGAGGGCGATCTTAGGCATAGTGGTTTTTCACCTCGCCGGATCGGTTGATCGACCAGGCCTGAATAGCGTTGAAGTGGTTGAAGGAATGCCCGGCGAAAATGTCGTGCCAGATGTCCCGTGTCGGTTGCATGTCTCCGGTCTCGTCTGTGGCGCGGCTCATCAGGATGGCGCGCTCGTTGTGCCAGTCCCACGGCAGGGAAAAGCGCGTCAGTGCTTTGGGCTGCACCGGGGCCTGTAGCCTTGCCTCGGTCCAAGTGCGCCCGCCGTCGACCGACAGTTCCACCCGCGCGATCCGCCCGCGCCCGGACCAGGCCAGCCCTTCGATCTGGCGCGGTCCCGGCGCGATCACCTGTTGCCCCGAGGGCGCGGTGATGACTGATTTGACCGACATCGCAAGGCTCATCATGCGCAGTTTCCCGTTTGCAAGCGGATCGGCATAGAGACCGGATTCGTCCTTGCTCCATGCTGGACGGTCGGCCAGTTCAAGACGGTGGAGCCACTTGATCTGCGCGTTGCCTTCCCAGCCGGGCATCAGGATGCGCATCGGATACCCCTGCGAGGGGCGCAGCGGTTCGCCATTCTGATAGAGGGCGAGCATTCCTTCCGCGACGAGGGGGCGCAGCGGCAGGCTGCGCATATGCCGGCCGCCATCGGCCCCCTCGGCGATGACCCAGGTGGCGGCCGGATCAATCCCCGCCTCGTCGAACAGAATGCGAAGGGGGATGCCGGTCCATTCGGCGGCGGAAATTTGCCCTGACACGTCACCCAGCGTCATGTCGCGGGCCCATGGCGATACGGCATTGGTGGCCGAGTTCCCCGCGCATTCGATAAAGGCCGTGCGGGTCACCAGCGGATAGCGGGCGAGGCTGTTCAGATCAAAGCTCAGGGGGCGCGCGACCATGCCGTGGAGGACCAGCCGGTGCTCTGCCGGGTCGATGTCGGGAATGCCGTTGTGATGCACGGCGAAATGCAGGCCATTCGGCGTGATCGTGCCGCGCAGGTGTTCCAGCGGCGTATGCCAGATTTCAAAACCGGGCGAATCCGCCGCCGGGCGCCGAACGACATTGGCCACGCGGGGGCCGGGCAGGCCATAGGGCAGGTCGTCATCGCCGAGGGTTTGCATCCACGGCATCAACCCGTCCTGAGCGGCACTGGTTTGTGCCGTCACCGCGGCTCCGGTCAGCCCGGCCAGAAGGCTCCGCCGGTTCAGCCGTAGTTTGTTTGCATATGGACGCATGAATGCACCTATTTGGTCAAAAAAGTCACTCTTCAGGACAGCAGGCCGCGACGACGGCGCGCATCTGCTCGGTCATCGCTTCAAGCCGTCGCAGGATCGCCGGGCCATCGACGTCGCAGAGCGTTTGTCGCCCGACATTTTCGCAGCTGACGATGCCCGCTTCGCGCAGAATGCGGATGTGGCGCGAGATGACGGAACGGTCTTGCGGGAATCCTTCGGCAATGGACGAAATATCGGCCCGACCAAGCGCAAACATGCGCCGCAGAATCGCGACACGCGCCGGGTCCTGAAGGGCGGCGAACATCCGGTCGTCCAACATATCGGTACAGCTTTGGATATAGGATTCGGTCTGCATGGCCCTGCTCAGTCAATTTTCATCGCCCAGTATATATGTGCATAAATATGCACACGTCAAGCCTGCGCTTGGACCGCG
>NZ_FNBL01000017.1 GCF_900102315.1 Celeribacter baekdonensis | reverse complement strand
GACAAAAGCCGCTGAAGCCAGAAACCGTCGTACCCGGTCTCAAAGCAAACGACAGGTCGTTGATCCGCTCCGCAAAGCTCCGTCGCCGCCGCGACGGTCGCTCGAACCAGATCGATCAGTCCCGGCGTGTCAAACCCGTCCAAACGCACAGACTTGATCTTGGCCAAATGCGGCGCATCAAGCGCAACCAGCCATTTCGATTTGCTCAGATCAATGGCGACAAAGCAGGTCGCCGCAATAGATGGTGTCATCATCTTGGAAATCTCCTCTCTTTTGATTGTGCGCCAAACCTATCCGCTAAGCGCGACCTCCTGCATGGAAACTTCTATGAGGCAGATTCGGATTTCCGCTACGGGGCTGAGACCCCGGAAAATCCCGCTACCACCATGCGCGTGCTGACCATCATGCTGGCGCGCGACTGGTAGGGCAGGGGACACCCCCTCCTGACACCCCAGGCGATGAAGGCCCACTGTCCCCTCAAAGGGAGAGTGGGCCTTTTGTCGTGGTGATCCCTGAAGCCGGGGATTGGTCACGCCCGCGCGCGCGCGGGCCACACCTCACCCACCTGGAAGGATATCCCATGACCACAAGCTTTGCCCCTCTCACCGTCGCCATCGGCGATCTTGTCGCCCACCCCGCCAATGTGCGCAGCAACGCGCCGGAAACTTATGACCCCGAGAACATCGCCCATCTGAAGGCCAGCATCGCTGTGCTGGGCCTGCTCCAGCCGCTCCTGGTCCAGCAGCTTGACGGCAAATATGCTGTCCTCGCCGGTGGCCGACGTCATGCCGCGCTGAAGGAACTAGTCGCGGACAAGGCCGCCAAAGGGTTCACCGCGAAAACCAAGGTCGACTGTCGGCTTGTCCCTGACGACTGCGACGTCACCACTGCCCTGTCGCTCGCCGAGAACATCACCCAGGCGCCGATGAACGCCATCGACGAGTTCGAGGCTTTCGCCCGGATGATGGAAGTCGACGGCCAGACGCCCGAGACGATCGCCAAGACCTTCGGCACCACGGTGGCGGCCGTGAAAGGCCGGTTGCGCTACGGTCTGATCCACCCCGAGATCCGCGCTGCGGCCCGGGCTAAGACCATCACGCTCGACACGATGAAGGCCTTTGCGGAGCATCCGAGCCAGGAGGTGCAGCGCGAGGTCTTCGAGGCGCTCACCAAGGAAGATAGCTACCTGCAGGCCTATACAGTCCGCCAGGCGCTCAAGTCCCGCGGCGTCCAGGTCAGCGACGATATCGGGGCCTTCGTGCGCGAGGACTATGAGGCCCGCGGCGGCGCCGTCGCGGCTGACCTTCTGGAAGAGCATTCCGTGCTGGAGGATGCAGCGCTGGTCGAAACCATCCTGCTCGAGAAGCTCGGTGCCGCCGCCGAAGAGGCCCGCATAAAGCTGGGCTTTGCCTGGGCCGATGCGATGGTCCGCTATGATTACGCGACCATGGCCGACTACGGCCGCGTTTATCCCGGCCCGATCGAGCCTGATGAGGCTGCGCAAAAGCGCGTGGATGAAATCACCGCCGAGCTTGAGAAATTGCAGCTTGAGATGGAGGATGAGGGGCTCGAGGACGGTGCCTACAATGCCCTTTACGAGCGCGTGGACGCTCTGGAAGAGGAAGCCCGCGACCTGCAGGAGGCCTACAGCGCCGAGGACCTCGCGCGGTCTGGGGTGATCGCGTCCTGGTCGGGCGGGCAGGTGACCCTCCATGTTGGCCTCGTCCGCCCGGAAGACACCGTCAAAGAGGAAGGCGCGCGCGGTTCCTCGGCCAACCCGATGGGGGAGGAGGCCCCGGACGCCGGCGAAATCACCTACCCGGCCTCGCTGGCTGAGGACCTCAAGACCGAGCGGGCCATGGCCCTTGGCGCCGCGATGGCGCTGCATCCGGAGGCCACTCTCGATCTGACGCTCTTCAAGCTGGTCAGTGACGTTCTGGCCAGCGGCATGAGTGTCACGCAGGCGATCAAGATCGATGCCCGCAAGGAATACCGCAGCCATGCCAAGATGGACGAGATCGACGAGACCTCGCTCGAGCAGGTGGCGGCGGCGCATGATGCGCTTGATCTCTCCTGGCTCGATGACACCCGCGCGCCCGCCGATCAGTTCGCGGCGTTTCGCGCGCTGGAGGCCGGCGAGAAGGCCAAGCTCGTGGCCTATGCCACGGCCAGCACCACGCAGTCCTGCTTCGCGCGGGACCGCCAGCGCGACAGCCTGATGCATGCGTTCGAGATCGAGATCATGCCCGACATCCGCGCCCACTGGACGCCGAATGCGGCGCTCTTCAACCGCTTCAAGAAGGCTTGGCTCCTGAAGATCCTCGGCGAGGATCTGGGATTGGCCCAGGAGGCGGTGACGCTGGCCTCGTCGAGCAAGAAGGAGATCGTCGCTTTCTGCGACAAGCTCTTTGCTGAACCCTTCGCCACACTGACGGACGCGCAGCGCGCTGCCGTCGCCGCCTGGTGCCCGCCGATGATGCAGACCGCCGGTGTCGCCTTTGATGAGGCGGAGCCCACTGCGGAAAATCCCGAGCCTGACAGCGAGGTCGCGCAAGCGGCCTGAGTCCTCACGCGACCCGCGCGAGGCATTCCCTGCGCGGGTCGACGCTCCCACACCCAACCGAAAGACATCCCCATGGCTATTCTCAAGTTCTCTGCGTCCGCTGTGGCGGCGCAGATCGCCCATGCGCGCGCCTGCCAGACCTTCCTGCCCAACTGGAACGGACCCGTGGACAGGCCCGCTCTGATCCTCATCGTCGGCAATGGTGTGCATCTGCGCTCGAACGGTATCGACGGAACGACCACCCGTATTGTCACCACCGAACAGGCCGATCCCTCCTTCGCCTTTGCCGACGGCATGAACCCGTTTCGGGACACCGACTGGATGGCGCAGCGCCGCATGGCGTTTCGCGATCTGACCGGCCAGTTCTACACCGACATCCTGGATGACGTGCAGGTGCTCATCGACCGGGGGCGGGGGGCGATCCGGCTCGCCACCGATGGCCACTGCATCCGTGTCTTCGTGCGCCGGGCCTCGGATTATCTCATCGGCGGGACCTACGAAGTGCCCTCGGGCCTCGGCGGCACCTTCCGGGTCATTCTCAAGGATGCCTGCGACACCTTCGCGATCGTGCAGAACTGCGGCAATTGCGAGGATTTCGACGCCATGCAGCCCTACCGCGTGCCGCTCGATGCGCTGATGGAACTCGATGACCGGAGGGTGGCGTAATGGGATGGCTCTTCTACACCGACGGCCGCGTCCAGACCTACGCGGATGAGAAAGCGGAGATTGCTCGGCTGTGCACCTTCGAGGGCGACAGGCGCAAGACGGAACTGGTCAAAGCCTGCAAGGTGGGTTCGACTTGGTACGCGGCGGCAAAGGTCACAAGTATCGATGGCTCGCCGGTCGAGGACACGACCTATTTGACCGATGCGGATGGCTCGATCACGTTCGGGGCTGTCTTCCTCACCCGATACGATGACGGCTGCTGGGGCTACAAGGATATGGAGGAAAGCGCTGGCCCGAACGAGTCGCGTGCCCCCCTTGGGTTGATCGAGCGCCTCTCCGACCTGAAAGACGAAGGCAGCTACGCCCAGGACTGGCGTCAGCGCTGCCGGGATTGGGCGTCGATCCCGGACTACGAGGAAGGCGACAAGATCAGGCTCGCGGCCCCTGTGACGCTCACCGATGGCAGCACCTGCCAGATTGTCACCGCGACGTACTACAAGCGGGGGCGGCAAAAACGCCGCTGCTACCGCATCGAGGAAACCGGTGGGCTCGTGCGCCTGTCGAAGGCCTCGCTTGCGGGCTCGGAGCTGCTCAGCTCCGCAAAAGGCGATGCCAGCCCAGTGCTGGCGGAGTTCCTGGCGGGGCGGGACGCTTAGGGGCGCACAGCGAGTAGTGCGCGCACCGTCTCGATTTCCAGCACCCAGTTGCTGGTCGTTTCGTTGCGCCATCTTATGCAGCGGATGATCCGATCAAAATCATCCTGAAGGGCGCGCGGAAAAACAGGCTCATGGTGTGCGATTCTGTTGCGGAGCCTCCTCACGGCTTCAATGTCAGACCTTAATTCAGATCGGCGCTGGCTGGCAGCGACACCACGAGGCGCGTCCGGAAACACTGCGTAGAAATGATCGTCCCACAGTCTGCCTTGGTGCCTGTTTGTCAGCATCTTCTCCCAAAACACGAACTTCAGTTCGGCGACGACCTTTCCGGCAGTGGGTTGCTGTGCTGCGCAACCTTCGAGGTCTCGTTTGGGGCTGTATGCCGGACCGCGCGGGTTCGGTAACGAACGGATGAAGCCTTGTGTCCAAGGCCATGTTCCTCCATGGACAGCTTCGATTGCTTCCACGATCGCGTTTCGCAGCGCAACTTCCAAAACATGGAGTGGAACCATGAACGCGGCTGATACTTGAAGATTCCAGTGGTATAGGTGGAGAGCTCGCGTCCTATCATTGCCGGTTTCGCGCAGATAGGTCGCAAACCTAGGTGCGGATAGGACGTTCGGAAGGTGGTGTTCTTCATCAGCCGTGAACGGTGGATACATTGACAGTAAAGACTTTCGGTGCCATATAGGGCGTGAGCTTTGAGACTGCGGGCACTATGCCTCCCCTCATTGCACAAAGAAAGCAAAAGCCCGTCGCATTGCGGCGGGTTTTTCAGTTTTCTAATCTAACTCCGAAAAACCGTTTGATTGGCCGGTCGGCGATTGGATGCCTCTTGGTCTGAGCTCATCACCCTGAAAAGCGAAAGCGGGCTTTTTGTCCTTTGGAACTCAGACCCTGATCCAAAGGAATTTCCCATGTCCAAGCCTTTCTCAACGCTCCCCAATCCTGTTGAATCCGACGCTAACCTCACCTCTGCCCTCGAGCAGATCGGCGCGGAGGTCGACAACCAGCCCCTGCGCAGTTCAGCGCTCGCGCGTATCATGCGCGAGACGTTCCATGGCAGCGATGCCGGCGGTGCCTGGGACTGGCGCATGGCCTATGACCTGATGCAGGCCGCGGCTGTTCAGGTGCTGCTGCGTGGGGAAGGTGCTTCAGGTGACATCGCCGCTGCAAGGCTGCTTGCCTCGCGGCTGCTGACGGAAACGCGCCGGTCAGAGCAGCAGATCCGGCTGCAGCAGTTTTCCACGCCGCTGACTTTCGCGGCGCTTGTCTTCCGGGCCGCGGCGATCCGCAAGGGCGAGACCGTGCTGGAGCCCTCGGCTGGCACCGGTGCCCTGGCTGCTTTCGCCGCCCGGGCCGGTGCCACGCTTTTGCTCAATGAAATCGACCCCTTTCGCCAGCGCCTCCTGCGCGCGGTTTTCGGCGGCGAGGTCACAGGCCATGACGGCGAGCATATCGATGATCTGCTGCAGACGCCCGTTCTGCCCGACGTCGTGGTGATGAATCCGCCCTTCGCCTCCTCGGTCGATCGCTCACGAGACAAGCACATCGCCGCCAAACATCTTATCGCGGCTGCAAAGCGTCTGGCACCCGGCGGGCGGCTGGTGGCGATCATGCCGCCGGGATTCACGCCCGAACGCGATGCCGCGCATTGGTCACGCGCCTGCGGTCTCCTGACGCCGCGCTTGGCACTCACGATGCCGGGGCAGGTCTACCGCAAGCTCGGCACCTCTGTCGAAACCCAGCTGATGGTCTTCGACAAGGTGCAGGAGGACGGCGAAATGATCCGCGTTCCTGTGCGGGATCTGGATGAAGCCTTGGCATATGTCGACGCCGTGGCCGCAACCCGGCCCGAGATGCGCCACGTACAACAGGCTGCGGCGATCCCTCATGCTCAGCCGACCGTTCCATCATCTGCCCCGCGCAACCGCCGCGCTGCGCCTGTTGCCGCCTCCAAACCCCGGGCCAATGCCGTCCGCCGGCTCACTTTCAAGAGCCTTGAGACTCCGCGCGACAACACGCCCATCTCGGATATCTATGCGCGCTACCGCCCACAGCGGATCGAGATCGCGGGTGCGCAGGAACATCCCACGCCGCTCGTTGAAAGCATCGCCATGGCCTCGGTTGCCCCGCCGATGCCCTCAAATACGGGCCGTGATGACCTGCGCCTGCCCGCACGGTTGGTCGAGGAGGGAGATCTCTCCGAGGCGCAGCTGGAAACCATCATCATGGCGCATGATGCCCATGGGCGTGATCTGCCCGGTCGGTTTACCATCGATGACGACCAGACCAAGCTGACGCGCGCCGATGATGACTCGGATGCACGTGCCTATCGCCTTGGCTATTTCCTCGGCGACGGCACCGGTTGCGGCAAGGGCCGCGAATGCGCGGGGCTCATTCTCGTGAACTGGCTTTCCGGGCGCAGGAAGGCGATCTGGGTCTCCAAATCCGCCACGCTTATCGAGGACGCGATCCGCGACTGGACCGATCTCGGCGGCTCGCCTGCCGACATTCAGCCACTTTCCAAATGGAAACCGGATCAGCCCGTCCCGATGGGCGACGGAATCCTCTTCGTCACCTACGCCACGCTGCGGTCTGCGGGCAAATGCGGTACCACGCGACTGAGCCAGGTTCTCGACTGGATGGGTGAAGACTTCGAAGGCGTCCTCGCTTTTGATGAGGCCCATGCCATGCAGAACGCGGCAGGGTCTGAGCAGGGCAGGGGGGTCAAACCCTCTCAGCAGGGCCTTGCTGGCCTGCGGCTGCAACTGGCAGCACCCCGCGCTCGCGTCTTCTATATCTCGGCCACGGGCGCCACGAGCGTGCACAACCTGGCCTATGCCGCGCGTCTCGGTCTCTGGGGACAAGGCCCCGAATACCCCTTCCCGAGCCGCGAGGGTTTCGTTTCTGCGATGGAAGCCGGCGGCGTGGCTGCCATGGAGGTGGTTGCCCGCGATCTCAAGACGCTCGGGCTCTACACGGCGCGTGCCCTCAGCTTCGACGGCGTGGAATATGACGTACTCGAACACGCGCTCACCCCGGCCCAGATCGAGATCTACGACGCCTATGCGGGTGCGTTTCGGACGATCCACCACAATCTCGAAGCGGCGCTGACTGCGACCGGCGTCAACGACGCCTCGGGCGAGACTAATGCCTCGGCTGCTCGCGCCTCGGCCAAGTCCCGCTTCGAGAGCACGAAGCAGCGCTTCTTCAACCATCTCCTGATGGGCATGAAAGCCCCGACCATCATCCGTGCGATCAAGGACGACCTGGCGGCAGGCAATGCTTGCGTCATCCAGGTTGTCTCGACAGGCGAGAGCCTGCTGAAGCGTCGGCTTGAGGCGATGGACCCGGAGGATGAACTCGTCGAGGGTGCCTTGACGCCGCGCGACTATGTTCTGGGCTACCTCGAACAGGCCTTCCCGATCCATGCGCAAAAGCTGGTCGAGATCGACGGCAATATGGTGGCGGAACCCTTGCGGGATGAGACCGGGGCGCTCGTTGTCTCGCGCGAGGCGCTCGCCCTGCGCGATGCGGCCATGATGGAGTTGATGACGCTGGCGCCGATCCCCTCGGCGCTCGATCAGATCCTCTGGGCTTTTGGCGACGAGGCCGTGGCCGAAGTGACCGGAAGGTCGATTCGACCTCTGAAGGCGGACGATGGCCACCTCTTCATCGAGAAGCGCGCCGCCAGTAGCAATTCATCCGAGACCCAAGCCTTCATGGACGGCGAAAAGGATATCCTGATCTTCTCCGATGCAGGCGGCACGGGCCGGTCCTATCACGCAGCCCAAACGGCGAAGAACCAGAGACGGCGGCGGCACTATCTTCTGGAGCCCGGCTGGCGCGCCGATGCGGCCATCCAGGGGCTGGGCCGCACGCATCGCTCTGCCCAGGTCAGCGCGCCTTTCTTCCGGGTCTGCACCTCGGATGTGCATGGCGAAAAGCGTTTCACCTCGACTATAGCCAAGCGCCTCGACCAGCTAGGGGCCTTGACCAAGGGTCAGCGCGAGACCGGCTCGCAAGGCATGTTCCGCGAGGAGGACAATCTCGAAAGCCCGATCGCGCGGGCCGCACTACGTGGGTATTTCGCCGATCTTGCCGCCGGGCGCGCTGAGGCGATGAGCTACGAGAGCTTCACCGACTGGACGGCCCTGCGGCTGATCGACAAGGACGGGGTGCTCCTTGAGGAGCTTCCCCCGATCCAGCGGTTTCTCAACCGGGTGCTTGCCCTTCCCATCCACATGCAGAACGCGCTCTTTGCCGAGTTCATGCGCCGGATTGCCGATCAGACTGAACGGGCGCGCGCGGCGGGCACGCTCGATCTCGGCGTGGAAACCCTGCGTGGCGAAAAGATCGAACAGGTCTCCACGGAGGATCTCTGGACCTGCCCGGCATCCGGCGCGGTTACGCGGATCATCGGACTTAAGGTGACGGACCCGGTCCACGTCCTTGGGGCCGAAAAGGCCATATCGCGCAATCCGGACAAGCTACCGATGGTCAACCGCGCCTCCGGTCGCGCGGCGCTCATCTCGGCGCGGCCAATGCAGATGTATGACGAGGATATCGTGACGCTGATGCGCAAGGTTGTGCGGCCAAACGGGTCGAGCTACCTGGAGGAGGCGCGGTTCACGTCTTCGGCCTGGGAAGACATCGAAAGGCCCGAGTTCGCAAAGCTTTGGGATGCCGAGGCTGCATCCCTGCCAAAAACCACCACAACCAAGCTCTACCTGCTGACCGGGCTCTTGTTGCCGATCTGGAAGGACATTCCGACCACCAATGAACGCATCTACCGGGTCACGCCTGACGGGGCGACGGCGATGATCGGGCGCACGCTGAGCGAGGAAGGGGCGGCAGCGCTGCGCGCCCGCTTCCTCGTCTCCAATCCGCAAACGCCGCAGGAGATGTTGACCGCCGCCCTCGGCACCACCGCACCTGTCGATCTGGGCCGGGGTCTCACCCTGACCCGTCGCCGGGTCGCAGGCGAGATGCGTCTCGAGCTGGGCGGTGCGGATCGGGGCATGATTGAAGGTCTCAAGGCCATGGGGTGTTTCACCGAGATCATTGCCTTCCAGCTACGGGTGTTCCTGCCGCATGGGGACGGGATCGACACGGGAAGCATTCTGGCCCGGATCGTGGGCCAGCGAGCCGCTAGAGCGGCAGAACAAGCCGCCTGAAAAGCCAAAGCAGGCTTTGGGTGGGGCGTCGCAGATCGGGATTTGTCCGGTCTGCGCGTTCCGGGCGCGCGGGCCAATGCCACGCCCGGCCCCCCAATTGCAGACAAGAGGACAGACCCATGACCAATCCCCAGATCGACTATGCCGCAATGGCGGCTCAGTGGCGTGCAGAGCGCGAAACCACCTTGAAGGCATCTCGAGTGGAACTGCTCGCGCAACTACGTGCGCTTGGCATCAGCGAGGTCGCTGCCGAATACGAAGGCTATGGCGACTCCGGCAATGTCGAGGATGTGACGGTGCAGCCTGCAGAGGTCCAACTGCCGGAGCCGCTTGCCACAGAGATTGGCGATTTCGCCTGGTCGCTCGCCTATCACCATCACCCGGGGTTCGAGAACAATGAGGGCGGCTACGGCACGCTGACCTGGGACATAGCACTAGACAGCATCATCCTCGATCACGCGGACGCTCAAGTCGAATGCTCGCACAGCTATGTCGAGGGTCTTTGAGATGGCCCATCCGCTTCATCATGCCGAAAGCTCCGCCCGAAAATTCGGCGGGGTGCCGTCTGACTATCAGGCTGTGCACAATTGGTTTGACGCCTCGAAAGAGCACCTCGCGCTCTTCACGCACCGAGCCTTTCGTCACCATGCCCAAGGCCTGTTTGAGGCCGAACGTGTCTTCGGCCTGACCCTGACCAATAGCGCGGGTCGGGACATTCCCGTGCGCTGGATCGGTGAGCAGCATGTCCGTGAAGATTGCCAAGGCCGCATCCCGAGCATGGCGGACTGGCTGCGACGGATCCAGCCCGAGCCATGGATGGCCAATGGCCATATCGACCGGCATGCCGGCGATGAGCCCTGGGGCGACCCAAGGGTTGCCTGGGCCTCCGAGGTCGCCGCCGGCAGAACGGTTCTTGGCCTGAAAGATTGGATGGCGGCGCGCGCGATGCAAGCCACGCAAAGCGCCTGACAGGTCTCGGTCGTTTGCCAAACGAATGCCGCACGGAAGCCCGGTCGGAAGATCGGGCTTCTTGCGTCGTTTCCCCACCATTCTTCTTGAGGAGGATCGCATGACACTCGAAGACATCATGGCGGCCGTCGATGCCGGCCAGACCGTGCATTGGGCCAATACCGGCTACGTTGTCCACAAGGACCGGCTCGGTCAGTACCTCATCACCTATCAGCCGAACGGTAGCTGCATCGGCCTGACCGACCGGAGCGGGCACCGGTTGAACGGAAAAGAGGCGGAGTTCTTCACCGCGCGATCGGAGGACGGCGCGGAAAATCCGGGCAGCCAATCAAGACCAAACGGGCAGGGGAGGGGCGTAGCACTAGGAGGCGCGGGGGCATTCCCACTCGGACGGCAGCTCTGACCCGTGGGCAGGGCTGAAAGGAAAGCAAGCTTTCTGATTTGTGATCCCTCAAGGGGTCGAGAAAGCAATCCCGGATGCGCTGGCAAGGACGTCAGACACCGGCCAATCCAAAAGGAACCAACCCATGTTCGCAGGAACCCTCACCCGCAATGTCGAGACCGCAGCCGCTCAGTACACCGGCATGATCCATTCGACACGTTTCGATATCGCCATCCAGCTTGAAAACCGCCCGAAGATGTCCGAACGCAGCCCGGATTACGACGTGACGGCAGTCAACAAATCAGGCCGCAAGGTGCGCATCGGCACGGCCTGGAACGAGACCGGCAATACCAGCGGCAATCCCTACATCTCGATGCAGATCGATGTCGGCTTGGGTCCGTTCCGGGTCAACGCGGTGCAGACGAAAGAGGCGCGCGCGGCCGAGAGCGGCGAATTCGAGATCATCCCGCTGGTCTCGAACGGCCTGGTGAAATCCGGCTCGATCTCGGGGGAGCTCACCGCCATGGACGCCGACAACGCCTTCACCGGCTACATCGCCAACATGATGTTCGATCTGGAGTTCATGCTGATCGAGAACAGCTACAAATCCGAGGAAACCCACCCCGATTACCGTATCGAGGTCAGCTCGCCCCGGGGCACACCGATCCGCGTCGGCTCGGCCTGGATGGCGAAAAGCAGCCGCACGGGCAATGATTACCTGTCGCTGCTGATCAACACGCCCGATGGCGACCTGCGCGTGAACGCCGTGCAGAACGAAGAGCAGCGCGGCGGGCAGGCCTTCTCCATCATCCCGTTCATCGACAGCGGTGAGCAGCCGCAGGACGCAGGCACGGGGCTGTCGTTGGTCGCCTAATTGGCACGCGAGGGCGAGACGATCTGAACCCAAAGGGGAGCCGTGGGATCACGGTTCCCCTTTTTCCATGTTTGGCTGCATGACGGGCGCCATCTGCTTGCGATCTGCTGAATATGATATACGATAATATATTATCGAATGGACGAAGGTAGGCGCATGGTGGCGAGACTGGGAAAAGCTCCGTGGTTCGAGAGCTTTGATGTAGAAGCAGAGGTTGCAGAGCTTCTTGCTCATATCGAGCGTTGCACCGGATTTGCGCTGCTTGACCGCAAGCGTGATGTCATCATGATCCATGCAAGGGCAAAGCTCGACAGGACAAGGCAGGCATTTCTGGAGGCCAAGGCGGCGGGAAAGCCGGTGTCCACATCGCGGCGTGCGTATCTGACCGAAGTTCAGGACACGATCTTCATGGCGATCCCGGAGGAGAACCTCGCGCGGATGCCGCTGCGCGAGCAGGTTCTCAACGACCCGTCATTTTACGCGGATGCCATGCACCGCGCCGCTGCGATTAGCGAGGATGAGCTTTTCATGGCGCTGTCCTCTTCGCTGAAAGACATGACGGTCCAAGACGCCCGGGCCTTCGTCTCGAAGCTTTGGCACAACACGATCGATGACAATGCGCGCAAATACGCCGAAGCCCTGAAGCGTCCCGAGCGTGAACCGCAGCCCTTTCGCCCGGGGAACACCGTGTAAGATCCGAGCCATTCTCTTGGCTTGAGCCGTACCGAGGTTGGCCGCCTCAAACCCCCTTTCCTGGAGGTGGCATCCTGTGCAGCGCGCGAAAGCCGTTGCAGGTGCTGTGGTGACGTCTACTGTCGCCAACATGATGAACCGGGATCACATGCGCGCCTTCTTCCAGCGCGCCGCGGCGCTTGCCGCTTTTGTCGCACTGCTCTGGGCGGTCCAAGTCGTCAATTGGATCACCGGCTACTGCTTGAACCCGGCCTTCGGCCTGATCCCCCGGCACGTAAGCGGATTGGATGGTGTCATCGCCATGCCCCTCCTGCATGGAAGCTTCGGTCACCTGATGGCCAATACGCCGCCGCTGCTGGTGATGGGTGGGCTGCTGGTGGCCACGACCACGCGGGCCTTGCTGCCGGTGAACGCCGTGGTGATCGGCTTCGGCGGCGGACTCGTGTGGCTGTTCGGCGGCTCGGCGATCCATATCGGTGCGTCGGGGCTGGTCTTCGGCTGGTTTGGCTTCCTCGTCGCGCGCGGTCTTTTGGATCGCTCGCTGATCACCCTGGGCGCGGCACTGGTGGTCGGTGTCCTCTATAGCTCCATTCTCTGGGGCGTTCTTCCGGGCCAATCCGGCGTCTCCTGGGAGGCGCATCTCTTCGGCGCCATCGCGGGCGCGGGCGCTGCGTTCCTAATCCGAACGCATGTACATGCGCCGCGCCTCGGCGGCGTCGATCTGGACTGAAGCCGTACGCTAGGCATTGAGCGGCCACTAATGAACTACCGGCGCGCTACGGTGAGGCTCCGGCGAAACGGTCGTTTATACTCTCAACGATGATGTGGACGCGGCATTGCCCAAGAAGGATGCCTCGCGTAGGCAAGAGCCTTGCGGAAAGAAAAATGCGTAATCGGGTGACAATCTCTTGAATCCGTCATAAAAGTACGAAATCGGTCGAGGACCGGACTGGAGAAATTTGTGCGCAGCGAGCTGATCGTCGAACTTGTAAAGGCCGGAGTTTCCGGTAACCAGGATGCCGTCCGGGTTACCGCCGAAGCCATTGCGGCTGAGGAGCGCGCGAAGAAACACACTGGCGTCGCTGATCGTATTGCCAAAGCGGTTTCTGCTGCGCCTGTCTCCAACATTCCTGGACGCCCGGCCAACGGCAGCCCAAGAGTTCGAGATGGCTCGGGCGGAATTGATCGCCGCCATCCAGAGCGAGCGTTGTCTCAGCTCTATCTGACCCAAGCAAACCGAAATGCGTGCCTTGAACTGATCGAAGAGCAGGCGCGCGCTGATGTACTAAGGGCACATGGATTTGAACCCCGGCATCGGCTGCTGCTTGTTGGTCCGCCCGGCAACGGCAAAACGTCGTTGGCGGAGGCCATAGCTTCTGAGCTTGCCTTGCCATTGTTCGTCGTTCGATATGACGCGGTCATCACCAGCTACCTCGGTGAAACCGCTCAAAGACTCCGGAGGCTTTTCGACTATGTCCGAACCGAACCCTGCGTCCTATTCTTTGACGAGTTTGACGCGATCGGCAAAGAACGAGGCGACTTGCACGAAACCGGTGAAATAAAGAGACTGGTCACTTCGCTGTTGCTGCAGCTTGACGATCTCCCATCCTACTGCGTTCTGGTTGGAGCCACCAACCATCCCGAGCTACTGGATCGCGCGACTTGGCGCAGGTTCGAAATCCGTCTGACGCTTGATCGCCCAGATGATGAGCACATGACGACCTATTTTGCTGAGCGGCTTCGGGAATTCGATGGTCCGGCCGGATATACGCCGAAGCGTCTCAGAGAGGCGGTAGCGCCGCTCAGCTTTTCGGAAGCCGAGACCTTTTTCCATGATTTACATCGTCGCTGGGCTCTTGCGCAGGGACGCATAACATTGAGAACATTGATCAACGATCGAATACGTGCCTGGCACAACCATTCCGGCCGAGCACCAGAAAGTGATTCCCATGACCGAGCGACCGATCCTCCCCCTTCCGATTAGAGAGCGGCCGACACAGCGTATCAAAGGTTCTCCACCCAAAATGCCCCGTCCGCGGGGTGCCGCAGGTGGTCACACGGTTCAGGCTGAGCGCTTTGGACGAGAATTCTCACGCCTAGATCAAGCTTTTCAAGGCGAGGATGCCGCTGTCTCGCTTCGGGCGGATCCTGCCGGAATAGCGCCCGAGCGCGCGATGGTGTTTGTCTCTGCCGTTCCAATCGCAAATCTTATTCGGGTTGCGCGCGATGCAGGTATCGAAGTGCTTACGGAGGTCGACCTCGAAGACGATTACGCACTCCCTGGCGGGATGCCAATCGATGGAATCGAGTTCGCAAATCCAACTCTATATGCAACGATGCCCACTGAAGGCTCATTGCAGACCTTACGTCGGCTTTGGCGAACTTACAGGCGAGGTGAAGATCTTCCGGACGGTCAAACTCCTTGGCGTAATCTCTTCGACCTTTTGGCTGAACTCCGTCCTTGGGGACCAGCAGATCGTTTGACACTTGAGGCACGAGAGATCATTCGTGATCGCTTGCCCTTCGACGACGAAGTTGCCGTGAACCTCGAGCTCGAGATTTGGCCAACGCGCAGTGATGAGCGCCGAAATCAGTGGCGACGAGAGGCTCAAGCGCGGGTTGAAGCTTTCGGGGGCAACATAATTGCACGTAGCATAATCTCCGAAATCGATTTTGTTTACGACGCTCTACTGGCATCGATGCCCGCTGGTGCGGTCCGAGAGATGCTGGACAATCCAGCGGCGCCGGAAGGGCTGGCGACGTTGGACGGCCTGCAATTTATTTTACCTCAAACCATAGCCCAAACGATACCGGTTGAAGATGAAGCGGGGGACGCTGGGCCGGGGGATGATCCTGCAAGTCGGCGTGACGCTCAATTTGACCCCGAACTCCCAGCTCGCGCACTGCTGCTGGATGGCACTCCCATTGCGGCACATCCTGATCTGAACGATGGCGTATACATCGAGGATGTACACGATCTTGTGCGCCTGTCTCAGGTTCGGCAGCGTCGTCATGCTACCTCAATGTCATCGTTGATTCTTCGAGGCGATTTGAACGCTGATGGTGTACCAGTTTCCGACAGCAGACTTATTTCGATTCCCGTGCTTGTTGACAATGACAATACTGCGGTTTCTCCCGAAAGTCGCCTATTCGTCGACGTGATCCATACAGCGCTTGTTGCGGCGTTAGAGGGCCAAAACCCAATTGCTCCCGATGCTTTCGTCGTGAATCTCTCCATCGGCGTGATGAATGGGCATTTCACTGGCCGCTTGAGCGCCTTGGCCCGGTTGCTTGACTGGTGGGCATATCGAGCCGGCGTTCTTTTTGTCGTATCGGCTGGAAATGTTGGCGATGCTTTAACAGTCTCCGGGATCAACGCCACCGCATTTGAGGATGCGGCCATCGAGGCTCGTCAAGCGATGGTGGATGAAGCACGGCGAGCGCAACGGCATAGGCGAACTCTGCTATCTCCAGCAGAAGCCATGAACGTGCTTACGGTTGGTGCCGCTTCGACAAGCAGCGCCGCCAAGGGTTCTGGCATTCTGCCAGCTGGCGTACTTGCTGTTCATGACGCAGCATCGGTGGTTCCAGCGGTTTCGTCGGCGGCTGGTCCTGGAGCATATCGCGCCATCAAACCCGATGTAATAGCAGTCGGCGGCCGTCATGACGTCCGCGCTTCTTCCATAAGCGGAAATCTAAACCTTCGGGTAGCAAATGCCCTTCCTGCGTCCGGTCTCCTAGTCGCTGCGCCACCGCATTCGTCCGCAGTATCTGGCCGACGAGCATGGGCATGTGGCACAAGTTGTGCAGCTGCGCTCACTACCAGATCCATCTTGCAAGCAGCCGCTGCATTGACAGGGCCAGACGGCGCCTATGAAGGACAAGAACTCCCTCGACGCGACATGGCGCTTCTGACGCGAACCCTGACCGTCCACGGGGCTCGTTGGCCAGAAAGTGCAGCAGACCTTCGCAGCTCCCAAATGGCGTCAGGCAAGAATCATGAACATGCCGGTGCTGAGGTCCTGTCTGGATACGGTTATGGCCTTGTGAACGAGGACCTTATGAGCGAAGGGCCGCCGAAGGGAGCG
Organism: Celeribacter baekdonensis; assembly: GCF_900102315.1. GTDB lineage: Bacteria > Pseudomonadota > Alphaproteobacteria > Rhodobacterales > Rhodobacteraceae > Celeribacter > Celeribacter baekdonensis. Next base: position 80,092 of record NZ_FNBL01000017.1, on the reverse strand, counting down.
ACGTTGGTCGGCCTCGGCACAGTCCGCAAAGATGGTGCACGAGTCTTTGAAATGCCGTTGCCACAGTCATTGTCAAATGACCGGGTGCATAGATCGCTCCTCGTCACACTTGCTTGGTTTTCTCCTATAGATGTCGCGCGTGCAAGGTACAGGCTCGCACGCCTTGAGGCCGTTGCTGCTGATGAAGGGGACGAACCAGATAACGAATGGCGACTTAAGATGAAGGGTGACGTTCCGACGTCAAATGCTATTGCCAAAGGAACCGTTTGGTCCCGTCGGCTATCCCACGCGCGCGTCTTGACCCCCTCATTTGGCGGAGATGCGATCATACCAATCCGAGTACAATGCAGCGACTCTTCGGGTGGCGGCCTGAGCCCAGACGAAGACATCCGCTTCGCGATAGCTGTTACGCTGCAACTCGCGATTGATACCCGTTACGACATCCACACAGAAATCGAGAACCGCTTGAGGATACGGCAAACACAGTAGCTGTAGAGATATTTGGCGCAGCAAGATTGAAAAGATCACGACACTCACGTTTTTTAAGATGAACATCGGATATGACAAAGTGCTGCGACGGAAAAACCGCAGGTCCGATTCCCGCCCATCACGTCGAATGCTTGGGCAAGTAATCCGTGTAGTCTGCAGCGGCGTCGCCAGCGCATCAACCTTGGGCTAAGCCTTGCGGCCTCCCCAGCTCGGCTTCGCGTGTCGCAGGGGAGAACGGCCCTTCGGTCCGTCGCGCATTCGGCCATGCGGCCTCACCGCGGCGTCGCGCCTGGCATCCCGGTTTGCCCGCCTCGCGAGCACGTCCCTCCCCGGCCGCTCCGCCGGATTGCGCTCTGGTCTGTTTTGCGTGGCAAAACGATCCCGCCGCTCCATCCGTCTCCCGCGTCCGGTCGGGCCGTTTGCCTGCTCGTGTCGGGCAAACCTACCGTCAAAACACACACACACATGAGTGCGGAAGCATATCCTCCGGATGGCCCCCAAATCAGCCCGCGTCAAGGATCGCAAAACTTTTCGGTGAGGGCGAGGCTAGTGGCGCGGGGCGGTCCCGTGCGTGAGGACGCGCATGTGTCGAGTGTTGCGCGCAGAAAACTTTTGCGCCCGGCAAGCCGGCGGCTGCGCCGTCCCTGACCCGGGCAGATTCGGAAACCAGGCATTCGGCCATGCCCCCACACTCACGTGGTGGCCTAGGAACCAAACACTGGAGACCAGACATGGCTTACGACACCGCAAACACCTACGAGACGATCGAACTTTTCGGGCTGACCGAGAAGGACGCGCAGCTGCCGATCCCGGAAGATCACATCCTGACCGACCACATCATCCGCGAGAGCTTCGAGGCTTTGCTCGGGCAGTTGCGCGGGACCGGGCTTGAAGCGGAAATCGAACCGCTGGCCCATGGGCTCGCCACGATCCTGCAGCGCCGCAAGGTGGCGCTTGGCAAGGAGGTCGACCGCACCGCCGACAAGATCGGCGCGCTGGCAAAATCTCACGACGGATCGGAGATCGCCGAGACCGCGCTCGAAGAGGCGCAGGCGCGCTTTGTGCAATTGCGCGAGATTGTCGGCGCCATCGAGGTGATGAGCGAAGCAGCGGCGGAATGCTACGAGGTCGAGACGGGCCACGCCTTCATCCCGGCAGCCGGGTCGCGCGCAAGCGTCCGGGCGCAAGAGACCGGGGCGGTCTTCGAGGCGCGGCAGCTCCTCGAGCAGCACGACCGCGAGACTGCCGAGAAATCGAAAGTCGAGGGGGTTCCCCTGATCGTCTCAGGCGCCACCGACTGGACCGATGTCGATGTGATCTTCAACACGCTCGACAAGGTTCGCGAACGCATCAAGCAGAACCGCAACCAGGAGATCTTCCTCTGCCACAAGGGTGGCAAGCACGGGGCGGAGATGATTGCGGCTCGGTGGGCCCGGGCACGCGGGGTCGCGCAGGCGCGCTTCGATCCGCGCTGGTCCGCGCACGGGCGGGCGGCACCGTTCAAGTGCAACGATGAGATGCTGGACGACAAGTTCGCGGCGACGGGGGTTGTACTCTTCGGCGGCAACGGGGTCGCACTGAACCTCGGGCAGAAGGCGGAAGCGAAAGGCCTGACGGTCATGCGGGTTGCGGACCCGGCGAAGAAGGCGTCGCAGGATTGAAGAGAGGGGGCCGCGCTTGGCGCGGCCCTTTCGTCATGTCTCATGGCGCGTGCGATCGGTCATGCGTGATCGGCAGTCTGCAGCGGCCGGCACTGCCATCCCTCTACCCAGTCCGTCAGAGTGCGGCCCATCCGCATCGGTACGGGATGGGGATGGTGCGCACCTCACGCACATCGTCAGCAGCGCAAGACGCGAGGGGTCGAGACGTCGCACATGAGGCTGAAGACCTGCACGTCCCTCGGGGCGTGTTTCGGAACATCGCATCCACGCGGGCGGGCTCCGTCAGCACCCCGGCCAGGCTCGGCGGGACGCGGACGCGGATGGTGGCGGCTGCGTGATGGCAAGGGTCATCCGGATCACTCCTTTTTGCTCATAGATGTGGATCGCACGGGGTCGGCCCGTCCGTGCCCTCCGCTCCCGCTTCGGCAAGCACAAATACGGCTTCCACGGCTGGCCGCGGACCCTCCGCATTTGCGCTTGCGACCGGGCCTCTTGCCCCCGTGCTGGATGATCCCCATCGCAACAAGGAGTAACCCAAATGACCAACCACTACGTCGCCACCGTCCCCGTCAAGTTCACCGACACCGATGGCCAGGAGCGCACCCGTTTTCAGCGCGTGGGTGCGATGTTCCGCAACACCCGCAACGGGGACGGCTCGGAGTTCTTCAGCCTCAAGCTCGACTTCCCGGTCGCGGTCTCGGAGCTGGTGATGTTCCCACCGAGCGCGAAAGATCCCCAGGACTAAATCCTCTGACGAGGATGGGCCGCCCCAGCACGATCTTGGGGCGGCCCGATCCCTGTTCCAGGGATGCCGCGTCCGGCGGTCAGATCGCCCGAGGCGACTTCACGAAGCCGTCGGCCGCTGCGCGTTCAACAGACGCACTCCTCCCGAAATGATCAGGCCGCGACAGACCGGCCAGTCAGCCTCAAGGGGGCCATCCACAAAAACCTATCGGCCAGGGCCTCCCGGTTTTTGCGGCAGAGATTTGGCAAGCCAAATCTGGCCCTCCTTGACCCTGCCTGTCCGCCCTGTCGGTGGGGTTTGCGCCCGCCCGCGGTTCCGTCCGAACACATGCGCGTTCGGCCAGACCCTCGGGCGGGGCTGGCGGACGGGACCCCTAGGACAGGTGGGTCGCCCGGTGGTGAGGGCGGCAGAGCCGCGTCCCTGCGGGCCGCGGGGGAAGCGGACACCAAGGCTGCCTGAGCCTGAAGGCTACGTAAGTATATAATTGACAGAATGGTATATTATCGTAAGGTAGGGGCAGCCTTGGTGGAAGGTGGCAGGAAATAGGGGGTCTTTCTTCGCATGTCGCGCTCAAAACGTCTCACAGATGCGGACCGCATGGAGATCGTTCGCGAAGCTGCGGAAGGCATTTCCACTTCAGTGCTGGCGGAACGGTTTGGCGTGTCGGTGCGGGCGATTCAGTACACGCTCAAAGCTGATGCTGAGCGCCAGACGGATGCCGCAATTCCGGTCTTAGCGGTCAGTGTGAAGGTTACGGCTGCGGAGCTTGCGGCGCTCGACGAGGTGTTGGCCGAAGCCGGGTTCGAGAGCCGGGCCGAGGGGCTGCGGCGGCTCATTCAGGCGGCGGGTGGGGTGTTTGTTCCGGACGCGCAGATGGCGGCCGAGATGGCGCGCTACCGCGCCTCGCTGCACGAGGTCGGTAATGGGGTCGCGCAGATCGCCAAGCAGATGACGCAGGCCAACCGGCGGGGGCAGGCGGCCGTGGGCGGCACGAGTGCCGAGTTCACCGAATTGCGCCTTGCGCAGATGCGCGGGCTGGCGCGGTTCATCCTCGATTCTGCTGACGAGATCGATCTGCTTCTGCGCCGTCGTCGGGACGCAATGCAGCTGCAGGCCACAGCCGCGCTGAGGGAGTTTGCCCATGCGGCTGAATGATGCCGTCCATGCCGTCACAGGCGAGGTCTTCCGGGATGGCTGGAGCCGCGTCCGGGGCTCGATGCAGGGGCTGCACGCGGCCAAGCAGACCCAGCTCATGCGCGCGGCAGCCGGGCACCGTCCGGCGGTCTTCAAGGCGATCCGGGGCGGGGGTGCGCATACCAAATCGCAGCTCGCAAACCAGCTCGATTACCTCACCACCAAGTCCACCCATATCGTCGACTCGACCGGGTTTCTGGATGGCAAATCCAAGCTCGAGGCGGGTGACATCAAGGACCTGACCGCGCGCTTTGCCAAGCGGTGGGATGCGGGCTTCAAGCCCAAGCTGGGCCAGACGACCCATATGCTCATGTCCTTCCCCATCGGAACGCGAGGAGAGGATGTGCGCGACATCGCGACGGATGTGGCCGAGCGGTTCTTCCAGACCGATGCGGGGCATTTCGACTACATCATCGCGGTGCATGAGGACCGCGATCACCCCCATGCGCATCTGGTGCTGAACCGCCGCTCGCAGGAAGGCGAGTTCTTCTTTCTGGGGCGCAACCATCGCTTCAACTATGACGATTTCCGCCTCGCCATGGTCGAGGAGGCCGAGAAGTATGGTGTGCGCCTCGAGGCCACGCGCCGGGTGGATCGCGGGGTTGTACATTACCCAGCCCGGACCAGCGAGGTTTATGCCGCGAAAGAGGAGGGGCGCGCAACCCGCGAGCGGGAACGTGTAGGGGCCGACTTGACCCGGACGCTGGCAGAGATCGCCAACACCAGAACCGTCTACCATTCGCTTGCCGCAGAGGCCTCCCGGGAGGCCCGCGAGGATATTGCCGCGGCACTCTTCCGCGCGGGCGAGGTGCTGGCGCATGGCGGGCAGGTGGACCGAACAGGAGATGTGTATATGGCAGAGGATCAGAGTTTCGAGGATCTCAGAAGCCTCTATGCGGAGAAGCTTGCGCGGGTGCAGGGCATGATCGCCGAGAAGTCCGACGCGGAACGTCCCGTGCTGGAAAAACGTCTCATCGAGATCCAGACGCAGGTCCAGCACATGCAGCCTCTCGGTTTGCGATCATCCACGCTGTCAGAGACCCCCTCGGAGGGTGGGATCTATTCCGAGGCCAATATTAACGCCAGCCAGCGCGAGCGTCTGGCAGAGCCCGATCTGAGATCGCGCATTGAAGCGGCACTACGGGGCACGGGGATCAGCACATCCGAAGTGGTGGCCCGGATCGAGACCGGGGCCTCAAATGCAGCGCTCGAGCATCAATGGATCGCAGATGATCTCTCCAAAGTGGCCGAGGCGCGCGATCTGAACCTCGAACGCCGCGCTGATCTGGAACAGGCGCGCGACATTCTCAACGATGTGCATGTCGCGCTTGGTACGCTCTTGGAGCGGGAGACCGTGCTGCGCCGGGATGGTGTCATGGAAGCGGAACCGGTCAGCGAGCGGTTCCATTATCATGAGGGCGCGGTGCGGGAGATGGAAGGGACAATCCGTCAGGAGATGCGCGCAGACGGCCTGACTGCGCAGCAGATCGAGGACCGGGACTGGGAGGTTGTCTCACGGGCGGAGCGCCGGATCGAGACGGAGCAGCGCACGTATCTCGAAGCACACCGGGACCTGCTCGCACGCCCCGGCGATGTGATCGACCGGTCTGAACCCTACAGGGAGACCATCACCGATGCGGCCCGCGCCAGCGAGATCACCCGCGAGGTCGACCGGATCATGGAGGGACGCGACCTCCGCACGCCTGTTGCAGATGCTGTCACGGATGACTTACGAGCGCGCTATCCGGACATGCCGTCCCACCTCGCCCGTGGGCTCGGCGCGACCTATGCGGCCGTCGTCGAGATACGCGACACGGAGGTCATCAATCAGGTCCGCCGCGAAAACGAGTTGCGCGAGGGGCTTGGGTCTGGCACGCGCGACGCACTCCTCGCAGCCCGCGGTGAAACTGCACCGCAGTTTGACCGGTCCGACCGCCTCGCAGGCGAGATTGCGCGCGTCCTGGACCATGAGCGGGCGGGAGAGTTGTCCGCGCCCTTCGAGACCGAGGCGGAGCGGGACGCCTTCCGCGAGGAGATCGCGCGGGTGCTGGATGACCGCCAATTGGGCCGCCTCACATCCGGCGATGCCGATGCGCTGGAAAAGGTTCTCGAGGACCGCCTCGACCGGCTCTATGTCGCCAAGGTTTACCTGCAATCGGATGCCGCGACGGCCAACACGGAGGCCTTGCGCCAGGTGGTCGATGATCTTGCCGACACCGAATACGAAAAACACCGCACCACAGACGTGGATGGCGAGACCGAGCGGGGTCAGGTCCATTGAGCGCCTCCATGGGAAAAGCGCGGATCGCCACGGGCGTCCTGCTTGTGACGCTGGTGACCGCCGCCATGGGCTATACCATCGCCTCCGCGGTGCTGACCTACCAGGATATCGGCTTCGGGGCCGAGATCGACTTTGCCTATATCGCGCATAACTATCTGGCGATCCTCGATCGCCGCCCGGAGGACGCACAACTTATTCACCTGATCATCGGCAGCTTTGCCGCCGCCGGCCTGATGCTGAGCCTCGCCCTCTCGGGGTCCGCCCTGACACGCTTTGGCCAGACCCATTGGCAGACCGCGCGCGAGATGAAGGCCAATGGGTTCTTCGGGGCGCCCGGGACCGGGTTCATCCTCGGCAAACTTGGGCCGCCCGGCTCCCGCGCCAATTACATTTGCTCCAAGGTCTTCCCCCATGCGCTGATTGTGGCGCCCACGGGCCGCGGCAAGACCACGGGCTTCGTTATTCCGAACCTGCTGACCTGGCAAGGCTCTGCCGTGACGCTCGATGTGAAGGGCGAGTGCTTTGAGGCCACGGCCCGGCATCGCGCAGCCCAAGGCGACAAGGTCTATCGCTTTGCCCCCACCGATTGGGAGGGCAAGCGCACGCATCGTTACAACCCGCTCCTGCGCATCTATCAACTGAAAGATCCCGCGCGCCAGCAGATGGAATTGCAGCTTCTCGCGACGCTGTTCCTGCAGAGCGACAATGACCGGGTGCAGGGCCTCCTCAAGGGCGGCATCGATCTCTTCGTGGCAGCAGGCCTGCTGGCGTTCCAGCGCAAGCGCCCCACCTTGGGCGAGATCTACCGCATCGCGGCGTCGGGCGGGAACAAGCAGAAGGAATACTTCGCGCGCGGCCACGAGGTGGATAACCGGGCCGCCAAGCTGATCTTCACCCGGCTGGCCTCGACCAACAACGATACGCTGACCTCTTACGTCTCGCTCCTGATGACCTCGGGGCTGGACCAGTGGCAGAACCCGGCCATCGATGAGGCGACGGCGGTGTCGGACTTTGATTTCCGGACAATCCGCAAGAAGCCCTTTTCGGTCTATCTCGTGGTCCAGCCGCTGATGGTCAAACCCCTCGCGCCGCTGATCCGGCTGTTTTTCTCCGACCTGCTCTCGGCCATGCAGGAAAAGGATCCCGGGCCAGACGAGCCGTGGCCAGTGATGATCATGCTCGACGAGTTCAACCGTCTCGGCAAGATGCCCATCGTGGTCGAGAGCATCGAGACCCTGCGAACCTATCGCGGTCACCTTGCCGTGGTCACGCAGACGATCCCCGCCCTCGATGAAATCTACGGCGAGAACACTCGCCGCGCCCTGCAGGGCAACGCCGGCGTGAAACTCTACCTGACGCCCTCCGATGAAAAAACCGTCGAGGAGCTGAGTAAGGCCGTTGGCAAGACCACCAAGACTGTCGTCACGCGCTCCCAGTCCATCGGCAAGAACCCCTTCGAGGGCCGCAGCCAGTCGACCCGGACCGAAGAAAGCTCTTTGTTGCCCGAAGATGAGGCGCGCCGTCTGCCCCTCGACGAGATCGTCATGGTCATCGATGCCCAAATGCCGGTCCGCGCAAAACGGATCCAGTATTTTGACGATCGGCTGTTCAAGGCGATCCACGCGGCGCAATCAGGCGAGTTGCCGTTTCCGAAGCCGGGGGGAGGTGGGTCGCAGGGGAATCTCCCGCTGAGTGTGCGTGCCATGCCGATGACGCCGCCAGCAAACGGACCAAGTGGGTCTGAAACTGACGCGGTTGTGGAGAGCGCACGCCAAGATGCTGGCAGTCAAACGTCAGGGCAAACCGACGTCGCTTCAAAAAAGACCGCGCCTGTCGTTCAAGCTGTGATCGCTGAGGAACTGCGCCAGATGGAGATGGATTTCGAGAGTCAGGTCGTGGATGCTGAAGCTGCGATCGTCGTTGATGAGGCGCAGATGCGCTCCGCCGTCGATGGATTGGATGAAATGGAAGCGATGCTGCGGGAGGGGGATAGCTAAAAGCTGGTTGCTCGATAGCGTAGTGGGCATCGCCTGTCTGTCAGGGAGGTACGGAAAGCGAACCTTCGCTGCGCCCAGCCAATCAACAGCTTGAACGAATGAAAGCGGCCCTTGTTGGGGTTCCAGTGCTATCTGACTATTGTGGCTATGGATTCACTGCAGAAAGTACCATATATTGTGGGCGTAGTATCTGTCGGTGGAAGCATTTGGTGTGCCTCGGCCAACCGAATATTTCGCTGGTACTGAATGCAAGGACAGGACGATGTTAGAGCAAGGATATTGGATTGCAGGGATCGTGACGGCAATTGCATCCGTCGTGGGGTTGTTCCTTTGGCGGAAGAAAGGGGCAACAAACGTCAACCAAAACGCAAAAGTGTCCGGTCAAAGCAACACCGTGAACCAACGTTTGGACAGCAATAGCAGTGAGAGCAACGGTGATTGATGAAGTTCAGTCTACCGTCGCCTCTAAAGAGGCTGTTTCAGGCTGACAAATCGACCAACACCCAATCTGTTGACGTCAGTGGTGACGGAAACACGGTCGATCAGTCCATTCAAAACTACATCATTGCAGACAAAGACTCTCCGCTTGCGCGAGAAATTCTGGTTCATGTTCAAAAGGGTGGCAGCGAGACTGAAATTCAGTCGTTCGCAGATGATACCTTTGACGATGATGATCGGCCAGAAATTCAACGCATACTGGAATATCGAAATATCGCTCGACAGGGTGACAACGATACAGCCGTCAAACTGCTGGAAAATCTAAAATCCGAAGACCCGTACACCGACGGCTACTTTGCTTTCCGTTTAAACTTCAACATTGGAGTCATCCAACAAGACATCGGTGATTTCCCTAGAGCGAGTGTTTCGCTCAGGGCCGCGCATGGTTTCTTTCCAGATCATCCGAAGGCCGTAACCGCCTTGGCGTTTGCAGAATTGCTTGATGGTGAGGATCGGTCAGCTCTGGAACGGGCAACAGAACTACTGGCGATCGATGGAGATCATCGCACTCTTGCAGCCTGCATTTTATGCCACGCGGCGCGGAACCTGAATGAAGAAGTCCAGCCCGAAGACATCATTGCTGAGGAGATGGCTTCAGAGGATGTCAAAGCTGCTTTCTTGGAATACTGCCGGGGAGTTCGGCCGGAAAGCTACAAGGCCGAACTCGATAGCGCTTTTGCCGTAGCACCTGAAAACGACACTATCGGAACGATGTGGGCTTTGTCTGTCCTCGACAACGTCAAGCAGAACCAAGCTTTCTTGCTTGGGGCAAAAATGCCCGAAGGTTTCGAAGACGAAGTCGAAAGATGCGCCGAGATACTGCGGCGCGATCTAGAAAATTCGCTCGAGAAACGTCCGCCGAACAAACTTCTGCTTCCATCTCAGGCAAACAATGCAGCAGTGTCACTCAGGCTAGTCGGAAAAACAGCCGACGCCGCAAGACTATTGGACCGTGCGCTCGAAACCTTTCCGTCTTTGAGCAGTGATGTCGCTCAGGTGCGAGCAGTTCTCTTTCTTCAGGAAGACAAGGACCATGATGCGTTGGAGTTAATTCGCCCGCACGCGGACGCCTTCGATCTTCAGATAATGGCGTCGGAGATCGAAGCCAAGAATGGCGCCGTTGCCGATGCTCTGGAAAGAATTGATGCGGTGTTGAAAGCTGGACTAGAGGAAGGACTGAGAACACATGCTCTCACCACAAAAGCTAGGATTGGCATCAACTCACTGAACCGTGAAATTGCTGACCAAGCACTCGATGAGTTGGCCGCTGTTAGCCCTGAATCAACAGAACTAATGCTGTTGAAATCAGCATACGAGCGGGCTTTTGAAATTCAGACCAATCCAAAGGATTTTGAGAGCCTTCCGATTGAGGTTCACGAGCATTCACAAGAGCAGGCGAATCTATTGGCGTCTCTCAGTGAAGCTGACGGTTGGGATTTCTTCACCGTGCTTCAAACAGCCGACGAACTCCTTGCTCGTGGCTTTTTTAGAGAGTGCACCGATCTGCTTCGAGATAGAGTCGGTTTTCGCAAACTAAGCCCGGCGTTGGAAACGCTATGTGACGCTTGTCTAAGGGGCCATTTGGGAACCCTTGCGAAGGAAATTGATGAGACCCTGTCGCCGCAAGTCAAAGAGTCGGTGTTTGGATGGCGATTTAGCTCAAATGTGGCGTACCTAAGTGGTGTAGCTGCGAAAGCCGTCCCACCTGCTAGGAAATTGTTCGAAGACAACCCAAAATCATTAAACGCCCTTGATTGGTACGTCCAAGCGCTTCTCCGAACAAACGACAAAAACAGGATAAAGCGCGTTGTCACCAGTCTAGATGATGCAAAACTCACAGGAACCGTCGAAGACAGATCGAACTACGTTAAGCTTCTTGTATTTTGCGGTGAGCTGGAGCGTGCTCGGGCATTTGCATACCGGCTTTTTTGTGAAAATCAGAATGACGCTCAGGCATGGTTGGCGCTCAGTGCGAGCGTCCTTGCTTTTGGACGTCCCCAAGATGCAGACGACAGTTTCCAAGTCGACGTAGTTCAGGATGGCGCGTCGTTCGAAATTGTGCGTAGCGACGGTTCAATACAGTCCTTTACGCTTGAGACCGACGACGACTTGTTCACCCTAAGAGAGGGTAACATTGCTTTGGATCACCCTGTCGCCATCGCCGCGCTTGGTAAGTCCGTAGGAGAAGAGTTTGACTGGCCCTTCAAAGGAAACGGCACCGCGAGAATAACTTCTGTCAAGCACAAGGCCTTAGCGGCGTTTCACCAAATCACTCATAAGTTTGAGGAGCGTTTCCCAAACGTCTCAGGGTTTAAGTCGGTATCAGTCAACTTTGAGGACCCGTCCGGCCTTGATGAGATGAAGGCGATGCTCAAACAAAGGGTGGACTATGCACAAAGCAAAGCAGCGGAGTATCTGGAAGGGTCCTACCCAATCTACATCCTGGGCTATCACCTAGGTGTTGACCCAATCGACGCACTTCTCGGCCTCTACTCGGAATGCGGCATCCCTCCGAAAGTTTCGTCGTGCTCGCACGTGGACCAAGAGAAGGCTCAAAGATCGCTGCTTTCTGCGAAGAAGTCTGGTGTGATCTTTGACGCTGCGGCCTTCTATTTGATGCGCCGCCTAGAAATTGAGACTGCGGTCGAAGAAGAATTTGGCCAGATCGGAGTAACTCAAGAAACCGTTGACGTTTACATTCGGAGATTGCGGCAACTCGAAGATACAAGCTTTTTTGATAGTGAATTCGGCGAAAGAAGGACCGGGAACATCTCTATCCGCGATGGGCAGATCATTATGACTGAAACGTCGGAGGAAGACGTAGTCGCGAAACTGGATATGATACGTGCTGATTTACGGTGGCTTCAATCAAGATGCGCTGTGTTGCCCGCTGTCGCCAAGATTGACCCGCCGGATGAGGTAATTCGGTTTCGAAGAGAGGCCGGGGGTCGATTCTTCGATGATATTTTCGCCGCGGATGGATCAGGTCGCGTTCTAATCTCTGATGACTTCCACCTGAGAAACTGGGCAGAGGGCTTGTTTGGCGTCCCCGGAGCTTGGATGCAGGCGTTACTAGTCCATTTAGAAGAACAGAAACGCATTCCCGTCGAAAAGGTAGTCAGAGGAACACTCGAACTACAATATTTGGGCGAGGATGCTCTCAGCACGAACGCAGATCGCCTGCTGTTTGCTGCCGAGATGATGGCATCGGGTGAGATTACTGAAGACGACTTTGCAAAGTATAGCTCCTTACTAGGACAGAAAGGTGCGGAAATACGTTCTCATGTTGAAGTGGCATTGGCAACAATCAGAGGACTTTGGACAGTTGGCTCACTGTCGGCAGTCCGAGCAAAGGCTACTGGTATCATTCTCCGCAATTTGACAAGGCTTCAGGGAGCGGATGCGCGAGTAGTATTGGATACGATCCAAACGCTAAACCGGAATCCTTCTGTGGGTCAGTACCTGCAACAATGGCGCGTCGGTCACTTTCTGCCTTAGTACCACCCGAGCTATCCACCCCATACTAAACGCCATGATTTGAGGTGGTTTTTGCGAAATTTTGCTCTTGCAGCGAAAGGCCGCAAACCGAGCTGCGAGCGCAGCATTTGGGGACCGTTCTCAAGGTCGGCTATGGGCCGTGGTTGCCATTCTAAGGTGCGGTTATGGGCGGTGGTTTTCTTCGCTTGCCCGACAGCGCATTGCCCGCAATCGCCGCGAGCAGAACTGTACCGCCAATCAGGGTGTTTACGGACGCGGTTTCCCCTAGAAACAGCCAGACCCAGAGTGGGCCGAGCAGCACTTCGGCCAGCGAAAGCAGAGCGAGTTCTGCGGCGGGTAAGCTGCGCGAGCCCAGTGTATAGAGGATAAGTCCGGCACCGACCTGGAATACCCCCATGCCCATTGCAATGCAGCCATCACTGGGGCTCAGCACGAAGGAGAGCCCAAGGCCCAAGCATATGGCCGAAGTGATGACGATCGCAAAGAGTCCCGACAGGAACACCGCGGGCAGCATTTCCCCTGTGCGGCCCCACCGCAACGCCACGGTGAAGAGTGCAAAACCGAATGCCGAACCGAGCGCGGCAAGGCTGCCTTTCAGGGCGACGCCTCCGGACTTGTCGGCGACCATGATCCCGATCCCGCCGATTGCGACGGCGATCGCTATCCAGGTTGCGGCGCGGACAGGTTCTCGCAACACGATCCATCCGAGTACCGCAGCCATAAACGGTGCTGTCGCGAACAAAAGCATGGCATTCGCGACCGAGGTGTTCTGGATCGCGTAGATCCCGCCCGAATAGGCCGCAACCAGTGAAAGCCCCGCGATGATGGCAGGGGCGCCGATGCGGCGGATCTGAACAAACGGGCTTTCCCCAGACCGCACGCGGATAAGCACGTAAAGAAACAGCGACATGCTGATCGACCGATAGAGCAGTATTTGCCACACGACAGCATCTTCGATCAGGCGAATGCCAAGGCCGACGGTCGACCACAAGACCCCCGCCGCAAAGACGAAGAGCACACTGTACTTGTGGGCATCCGCAGTGGAAGGGGCTGGCGCAATGGATGTCATGTCGACCTAATCTAGGAATTCACTTCGCCCAGGTTAATGTCTTAGCCAGAGCTTTGATCACTCATTAGCGACACCGGTACAGGGTGCTGCACACATTCATTCCAAACCAAGATCGCTGCATGTTTCACGAATGACTGTTATGGCGACGCGGAATTGCAGCTCTTGAAGTACGGACGAAAATTCGGCAACGGGCCGTCATTTCCCTCGCCAGCGATGAATTGTTTTTGCAAGATCAGGACCTGCGCTCCATCCCCAAGCAGCACCAATAGCCGTAAAGACAAGTACACCTGCAATCGCACCAAAGATTCCGCCGACAATGCCAGTTCCAGTACCTACAATGAAGCCGATAGCTCCGCCAACGAGGCTACCCAATACTCTTGTTTTCATTCTATCCTCGCAATTTTCTGCAACCTAGCGACCATGTCCGCAGTCTGGAACCCGCATTACAGCAAATGATCAGCGTTAAACGGCAGTTCAGGACCGTTTCAGGCACATGTCGCTATCGTCATCGCCCCAAAATTTCTGTGGCATTCGCATGAGTTTACCGACGGACCCTAAATGAACCCGACAGAAATCGCAGACGCCCTGGAAAAAATCGCTACTCGTCAAGACGGCGGCGGCGAGTTTCCGTTTGCGTTCGCCGCGGCCAAGCCGTTCAGCTCATTCAAGAACGCAGGTTGCATGAGTACAGGTACGACAGCCAATGCCAGTTGATCGTCAAGGTGGAGCCGGGCGCTTAGGCGTGCTTTTCTATTGAAACAGGTTCGTTCGGAGTAGGGCGCGTGATCCGAGCTCGGAAGAAGGTGACCTCCCGCAGGCCTTGAAACGCGCCTTCTTTGAACGAGCCAACTTTATGCAGCCCCGGGAAATCTGGAAGCCTGTCTACCTCGACTAACGGAAGCAAAATGTCAGCGCTGAACCATGGCATTTTCGCGCACCGGCTTTCATCATACATCTTCGAAAGTGCCCTTCCGACCGCATAAGCGCCGGCCAAGTCAATTTTGGAAACGCGTGTTCGATTTATAGGAAGCAGGCTCCCAGTTGTCGATTTACCGCCGACATTGAAATAGATCAGGTCATGGCCCCACCCGAGGCGTATGATATGTGTCCGGTCGGACCGTTGGATTGAAACTCTCGGAAATAGGTCTCTGATCCAAACCTTATGTTCATCGCACCAGTCGAGGGCTTCCTTCAACATCGCTACGCCGCCTAGGTCTTTCTTCCAGATCGGACATAAGTGCTGAAACCCGGCGAATTTGACCCGCTTCTCACTTCTGATGTCGTTAGCAACGAAATCGCCTTCGCGTGTGACCTTTGGAGACCACATTTGCTCTTCGAGCGCGGCTGCGTCCTCCAAACCTATGTGCATGTCATCAATCGCAACTTTGGTATTCGCAGAAATGGCTCTGTGTCGTGCTTCAAGCAGTGTGATTGGCGGTAACGGTTTCCTCGGGTGTTGGTCGAGGATCGAAGGCCCATTGGGTCGAACGATATCGTCAGAAACATCAACTGGTCTGTCCGTTTTCACGTCGTGGTCGACGAGCCAACGGTACGGTGTCCCGAGGTCCATAGGATCATCATTCATGAGCGAAAGATGTGGCAGACCCTTTTTCAGGAACGCCATGATTTCCCGCGTATCCTGACGTTCCGCGCCCATGAGCCGCCCTTGAAAGGTTTGCCGATCTGAATTGCTTTGGCGGGCTTTCAGTGCGTTTTCGATGCGCTCACGTTCGATATCGCTCAGCTGGCGTCGTAGATACGCGATAGAAACATCGACGTCACCGTAGTCGTCTCGCTCCTCAAGCGCGCTGCCGAATAGCTTCAAGGTGATGCGCTGCAGGCGATCGGAATCACCGTTGATGACCTTGGCCCGGGCGAGAAGTTCAGAAATGATGGTCTGAACCTTATCGCGCCCGATACGCTTTCGCTTGGGTTCCAGTGCGAGGCGAGTCCCATTCGGCGTTAGCTGCCAATAAAACAAATTGTCAAAGATGTCGGCAGGCTCCAAGTACCCAGCCTCGGCCATCTGGCGCAAGATGAGGTCAGCATGATGGGCATCGCAATCCAGGGTCCGTATTGCCTCTTCAAGCCCGACAGATCTTCCATTGATTGCTGAGCGCAGGACTGCTTGGACCAGCTCCAATGGTACCGTTTTTACTGGCGAATGCTTATGGGACCCTCGCTCATTCATTGTTCAACGGCGTCGCAGAAAAAAACCTCATCAACGCCTCCCCAACCTTCCCAAACGAGCCAGCTGCGCCATCATTTGCGATCCGGTTCCGGTGGGTGGACTGCCCCCTGCAGGTGTCACATTTGCCATTCCCGGCCGTTGCGGCATTTGTTGGGCACCAAAGAACTGCCGTGCTCTGAGTGCTGCATATTCGGCTCCACTGGCACCACCAACAAGATACCGATTGTAAGCCTGCTGATTGCCCATCGCAGCGCGCGCAAAGCTGTAGCTTCCTGCCAAGCCCCCAGACAGCGCTGGCATCATAATGTTCCCTGAGATCGCGCGAACGATGAACGGCGTGGCGATGATGAAGCCCTTGGCCATGAGGACCATCATGAAGAAGGGGATGAGCGCGCCTATATTTGAGGCCCCTTCCGGGTCGCCGAGTTCACCAATGAGGGCGGATGATACACCTGTGATTGTTGCGAATACGCCTGCCACGACGATTGGGTAGAGCGCAAAGGAGACCAGTGCTGACAGCCAGCGCGCGAAGTAATCCTTGGTCACTTCGAAAAGGGTGAGGAAGATCATCACGGGTGCGATGCCAATGAGCAGCGCGATCATCAAACGCGACGCGACCAAGATAAATGCAGCGAGCCCTCCCAAGATCGACAACATCAACACGCCAACAATGTCGAGCATCGCGCCGGCCATCCAGTTGAGCTCAGACCCGGCCGCGTTAAGGTATTCTCCAAGCTCGGCGATGAGCCGGTCAAATTCTTCTGCAAATGTCCCCGATGGACCTGGAACGCCACCACCGACGGAGGCGACCAGCGCGCCCGCAATACTGTCGATCCCCGCGAGGATTGCGGACGAGAGTGCGTTAAACTGCACCCAATTGGTTGCAAATATCCCGATGAGACCAATCTTGACCGCAAGCCAGAATGCCGTTCGCCCGTCCATCGCTTTGTACTGATAGATCATGTTCAGGAAAACGAGGATCACCACCAGCGTTGTTCCAAGAACGAGAAGCGTTCCCACCGTGGCAGCAACAGACCCGAACTGTGTCTCGGCGGCGGTGTTGAGATAGCCTTGGGAGGTTTCAACGAAGTAGGTGACAACGCTCATTTCAGAGTTCCCCTACCACTTACCCACTGCTTCGCAGATCGCTTGAGATTCTGTTCGAAGATCACTTGCGCGGCGGTTGTAACTGTCTGACGCTTGTAGCATTTCTGAACGGTTCGCATTGGCGTGGTTTTCTTGGAAGGTGACTTCGGCGTTATCCCATGCTGGGAAGCGAAGACCGCAGTCGCAGGATCCGGTCTCAACGATCCGCTCCATGTTCTGTGCCCGGTAGATGTCCTGGACCAAGACACGCTGGTAGGCGTCTCGAAGGGCGATGTTCTGCATCCAGTCAGGTTCGCTCGGGCGTTCGGGGCAGACATCTGGAATGCTCTCAAGACTGGGGATGAGATTGCGCTCCGCCATTAGGGGCGATGCCATCAAGCCCAAACCGACTGACAGTAACAAGAAACGCGCTGCACCACGCTTCATCGGTTGTCTCCAAAATCGGCACCGTCGGAGGTTTCACGCTTCAGAAAAGCCGTGTGCCCGATATTGGCAAACTCCGACGAACTGATTGAGACCACCTCCCAGCCGATCTGGCCCTTCGCATTCAATGCCGCCTGCATCTCGATCAGACTGTTCTTACGGTCCATCGGAAAGAACAGGATGTCATATTCAAAGGTTTTCATGGGGAAGTTCCAATCTCAGTTGCGCCGGGGAGGTAGAATTCGGTGATGCCGCGTTTGCCGTCATGGCGACCGGCCTGGATGATCACGTCAATGGAATTTTCGATGTACTGGATCATGTCGGCATAGGTCATCGGGATTTCGGTCTTGAGTGCAGCGATCGCGAGCCGCTGCACGGCCAATTGCGGGGTTTCGGCATGCAGCGTGGTCATGGACCCGCCATGGCCGGTGTTGATGGCTTCCAGAAAGGTCATGGCCTCCTTGCCGCGCACCTCGCCCAGGATGATCCGGTCGGGGCGCATACGCAGCGTGGCGGTGAGAAGCACATCGGCGGTCTGGAATTCCGCGTCGCGATTGGCGATGAGGGTCACGGCATTGGGCTGGGTCGGCAGAAGCTCGGCGGCTTCCTCAATGGTCACGATGCGTTCCTCGGCCGGTACGTGAGAGAGGATCTTGCGCGCGGCTACGGTCTTGCCGGTGGAGGTGCCGCCCGAGACGATCATGTTGAGTTTGTTCTCGACGCAGAAGGCCAGCGCATCATCGATCAAACCCGCGGCCACCACGGCGCGCAAGGCGCGCTTTTTTTCGACGCGCAGGTCTTCGAGCTTGCGCTCTTTTCCGTAGACGAAATCGAGTGCGATGCGCTCGAGCGGTAGGCTTGAGAAGAACCGCAGGCTGATCGACATGGCCGAGAGCACGGCGGGCGGGGTGATGACCTGCGCGCGGATCGGGCGACCCTTATAGGTGATCGAGACCGAGACGATAGGGCGGTCCTTGCTCATCGTGGTATTGGCCGAGGAGGCGATCTGGTTGCCGAGGTCCCTGACCTGAACGCTCGTCAGCCTCTGGTCCAGCGCGCGCATGAAGTGATCGCCCTGGAATTCGCCCCAGCAGGTGCCATCAGGGTTGATGCAGATCTCGATGACATCGTCGCGAGCGGCGGCGTCGATCCGGTCGAGCGAGGTTTCGAGATAGCTCAGCGACATGGGCTCAGAATATCTCCAGATCGCGGTCGACCATGACCGTGACGCGTGCGCCTTGGTCGACATAGATGACGGGGCCGATGGAGAGGTAATCGCCAATGACGCTGTCCGTGGCATCTGCCAGATCATCGCCAACGTCTTCGAGAACGTCGGCGGCAGTCTCATCCTGGACCTCGGAAGCGGCGGCACTTGGTGCCGCGGAAATCAGCGAGATCAGGGCGGCCGACCCGAAACGCTCGGCGAAGCGTGTGTCCACGAAACCCGTGACGCCAGAACGGCCCAGTTCATCACCCCCGAATGAACTGATCTGGACGGTTTGGCCCGCGGGCAGGATGATCCGGTCCCAGGCAATCGTGACGCGGCGCTGCGCGATATCGACGCCGGCGCGGTAGCGCCCGATGAGGCGGGATCCGCGGGGGATCAAGAGGCGCGCGCCATCGACGCTGTAGACATCCTCGGAAACCACGGCACGGGTTTGGCCGGGCAGGGAGCTGTCGAGGGCAGTTTCCATGACGGCCTGGATCATGGTGCCCTGGATGACGGTGTTGGAGGGATTGGCGATCACCTCGGCCTGCGTCACGGTAGAGGGCAGCGCCCCGTTCAGCACGAAATCCGTCACCTCGCCAAAAGTGCGTTCGGTCAGAGCCGTTTCATTCGCTCCGGAGGCACCGCCAAAAGCGATGGTGGGAGAGGCGATGCGCCGCTCCTGGAAGGCGCGTTCCTCCGCGGCGCGGCGCTCCAGCTCGGCCATGCGCCGGGCTTCTTCCTCGCGGCGCAGTCGCTCTTGCTCGCGTGCGCGCAGCTCATCTTCCGTGGGGCCCACTGGCGCGGGTTGCGGTCGGCTGGCCTCGAGTTGGGCCAGTTCCAGATCCATGCGGAGTTGCTCAAGGCTGCGATCCCGCGCCGTCAGTTCGTCCTGAAATCGTTGCTGTGCTGCTTCCGAGGCGGCTTGTAGCGCCGCGATCTGAGCAGTCAGCGCGTCAATTGCCTCTGCGGCGGCGGTGTCTTCCTCGACAACTGGTTCAGGGGCGTTGCGCAACTCCTCGATCTGGGCCTGCAGGGCGGTGATCTGCGCCAGAAGCTCCGCGTTGGGCTCGACGGGGTCTGGTCCGACGAACACAACCTCGGGCTCGGGCGGAGGCAAGGCCTCGATAGCGCCAAAGCCATCCCCTTCGTTTTGGAAGACGTCCGGAGTGGCCGTCGGCAAGGCTTCCTCTTCTTCGGGCTGTGAGAGGAGATAAAGCAGGGCACCACCCGCGCCGATGACGAGGACCACAACCAGCGCGAGAAGGGGCGACCGGCGCTGCGCCGCTATGGGCGCGCGGGCACTGCCTTTCTCAAGGGCGGCGAGGCGCCTTTCCAGCTCGGTGTTCCCGGTATCGCTCATGAGGCGGCCTCCGCGGGCGGGATCGCCTCGATGCAGACCACCTCTTCGCCAAGTCGCAGGACCCATTGGCGGTTCACGCCGCTGACGCGGATCACGCCGTCTTCAGGAGTTTGCGTGTTGACCGTGCGCTCGCGGCCGCCCGCGTAGCGGAAGATCGCTGGCACAGGCGCGTTTCTTGGAAACGCGAAATACGTGAACGTCCCGTCATCCCAGATGCGGGTTGGCGTGAACTCGGTCCGCGCGCTGGCACCGTAGTTGTAGTTCGGCGCTTGGGCCGCGATGGCCCGGGTCGGGCGCGCAGCGTCGTCTGGATAGCGGAACTGCACCACGTAGAAGGTTGGGCTGCGGACCTCCTGGACGTTGAAGTAGTAGCTCCGGCGGTTCGTATAGACTGTTACATTGGTATGCACCCCGCGCGCCACAGGCTTGATCGCGAAGGCCTGACCGCCCGGGACGCCGTCGATCTCGAAGCCCTCGGTGTCGCCCGCGATGATTGAGCGGATGCTTTCGCCCTCGCCGAACTCGATGGTGGTCACATGGGTGAGCGACACGCTGAGACGGTAGACCTGACCCTCCTGGTAGGTGGCCAAGCGCACCCGGCTGTCATTGGGACCGCCACGCGGGATGGCTTCGGCAGAGGCGAGGCCGGGCAACAGGGCAATGACAAAAATAAGCGATCTTATAAACAACAACGTCAGTTCTCCAATCTGTCGGAGCGGATGGAATATTCGAGGACGGTGAAGCCGAATGGATTGGTCCAGACCTCATCGATGGAGCGGCGGGTCTCCGGGCGGAACTCGAAGAGAAGCGTCGCAGTGAAGAGGCCGGTCTGGGTGCCGTTAATGGACGTCAGGCGCTTGCGCAGGCGGACCGTCGCGCGGTTAGTTCCGATCCGGTTGATGCTGAGGATTTCCACGTCGAGCCGAGCATTGGGGCCATAGACCGTCGGCGGGTAATTCTCGTTGGCGCTGTTCCAGATCTGGCGCAGCCCGCTCTCGGCAGCTCCGTCCGAGCGGCGCAGGACGCTGCGGATGCGCAGATCGTTGTCGAGCTGGTTATAGACCTCCCGATCGGTCACGTAGCGGAAGACCTCCGCCTCGATGATCGCCTGGTTGGCGGTCACCGAGGAGGCGCCCACCGAGGCTTCGGGGAGTGCAAAGCCGGTGGCGGGATCATAGGGGACAACGACGGGGGGCGGGTCGACATCGAGGATCGAGACAGCCGCGGCACTCAGACAGCCGATGATACCGAAGACAAGGCCCATCAGGCCAAGGCGTTGCCAGAGCCGTTCGCGGCGCAGGGCACCGTAGACCAGCTCTTCCTCGATGATTTCCTGTTCACTCGCCACCTGTCACAACCCTTGATCAGTCTGCCCGCAACTCGGGCAGCGTGAAGTCCATAAACCGCTGCTCCTCGGCGATGGTGGCGGCATCGATCACGCCGCCTGTGCCATCGCCCACGGTTTGCACCGCTTCGAGTTGCCACATGGCGACCAGCGCAATGGCGAGCTCCGCGGTCACGCGCGTGTTGAGATCGATGCTTTCCTTTAGTTCGTCCATGTCGTCGATGAGTCCGACAAGGCGGTCGACCCGCTCGAGCGATTGGCCGGCATCCTCATAGCTGTTCTGGGCCGCCGCCGAGACAAGGGCACCGGTGGTGGCCTGCGTCGCCACGCGGTTGGCCCCGGGATTGCCGCTCGTGGCCATTTCCGAGAGCGTGTCTTCATCGAAGCCGAGATCGGCCAGCACCCGGTCCATCTGGGTTTCGATTTCGCCTGCGCCGGAGCCCGAGAGGCCCGAGAAATCCCCAGTCTTGATCGCCTCAATCGTGGCGAGGATGTCCCCGAACTCTTGGTCGAGCAGGCCGTTCAACTCGTCTTCCATTTCCGTGCGGATGATTTCGGGAAGCTCGGCGAGGCGGGTGAGGGCCTCGTAGGTTCTTTGCAGCTCCGCGAGTTGGTCCGTGAGTGTGGCAAGCTGTTCGCGGAGCTGCGTCAGCTGCTCGTTCTGCAGGATCTCATCCTCGATCATCTGCCGGAGCTGCTGGATGTTTTGCGCGATGTTCTGCGTGTCGACGACGGGCACGCCCTGCGCCGCGGCAGGGAAGATGGCTCCCAGATGCAGGCCAATCCCAAGTGTCGTGGCCAAAGCCGTTCTCAGAAACATCCGTCCCATCAGTCTATCTCCCTGATCGTGAAGTCCATGAAGGCGCCCTCGGCCATGCGCGCGCTGGCCTGCGCCAATTCTTCTGCGCTCAGGACACGGGTCCGCACCGCCTTAAGCCGGATGCGGGCCGCGACGAGGCGCACCAGTTCGGCGCGGGCATAGGTGTTGAGCGCGACGCTCTCCTGCACATCTTCCGTTTCGGAAATCCGTTCGACGATATCCGCAATGCGCAGGGTGGCCTGCCTGATCGCCGCAGGGGAATTGTTGCCATAGAAGGCGGCGCCATGCCCGGTAATGGAAAGGTTCGCATTGGCCAGCAGAGCAGGGTCGATCGTGCCAAGCGCTTCGATCCCGCCGATACGGCTTAGATAGAGATTGTAGCGTTCAGGGATGACCGACACGTAGTGCTGTGTCTCGCGGAAGGGGGGCACGCCGCCATACTCGAAAACCCGGCCGGGTCCGGCGTTATAGGCCGCGAGGGCGTTGATGATGTTGCCATCGAATGTGCTGAGCTGGGTCGCGAGATAGCGCGCGCCGCCATGCACCTGCAGATAGGGGCTGTCATAGTATTCCGGGTTGATGCCCAGATCGCTGGCCGTCCCAGGCATGATCTGGGTGAGACCATAGGCGCCGACGGGAGACCGTGCCCCAATCGTAAACCGGCTTTCCTGCCAGATGAGGGCCTGTAGAAGCGCGCGCCATTGGACGGGGGAGAGTCCTGCGCGGCCAACACCCGCAAAGCCGCTGGTTTCCTGGGCAACGCGGATGATGAGCTGCTCGATGTTCTCAGACGCATCCCCGAACATCTGCGCACCGCCGGGATTGGGGTCGATGTCGGCATTGCCATAGACCGCCTCGACTGACCGGGCCGGATCCCCGCTGCCGCTTTCCAGCCCCGAGACCATAGCTGGCAAGCCCTGACCGCCGAAGCTGGTCTGGGCATCGAGGATGCGTTGCAGGGTTTCCAGCTGCTCCCGTTCGATCTCGGCAATGAGCTCGCGTACGGCGAGCTTATCGGCCTGCAGGGCCAAGTCGGCCTCGCGATCGCCTGTTTCGACGATATCACGCGCGGTCAGCCCACTGTCATTGGTCGGCACGCCTTGAGACAAGGCGAGACCGGGCAGCAGGCAAAACGCGAGGATATGAGGCAGGCTAGACGTCAATGCCGCCCTCCGGGGTGCCGAGAGGCGTGAAGGTGCAATCAGGCGCGACGGGTGCCGTTGACGCGAGGAATGTGAAGCAGTTCGCCTGCGGCTCCCGGTACTGGGTGCAGGAGGCCAAAGCGCCGAGCGCAGCCAAAGCGATAAGAATACGGATCATGAAAGCCTCCAGAAGTCCGGGCGGTCGCGGTAATCGGCGCCGACGAGCGCCTCGCCCTTTTCCATGCCGCCAAGGATGGTGAGATTGGGCCCAAGGGCGCTCAGATCGGCATCGACGACGATCGAGCCCTGATCGTCACGGATGAGCGCCAAGCGGCTGTTGCTGCCCGTGTTGAGAAGGACATCGAGCTCCTTCTCCGTGAGGTTCAGCATGGCGTAGTCCGCTGGCTGCGCGCGGATATTGGGGAGCAGGATCTGCGTCGGCACCGCCTCGATGATGGTCTTGCCGGTCCGGGTGCGCTCGAGCTGGCTTGCGTATTGCGTCATCATCACCGCGACCGTGTTCTGTTTGCGCGCTGTCACCAGCCAGTTCGACAGCCGCTCGGCGAAATACGCGTTATCGAGGGCCTTCCAGGCCTCGTCGATCACGATGATGGTGGGGCGGCGGTCCTCGATTTCGCGCTCGACCCGGCGGAAGAGATAGGAGAGGACCGCCATCCGTTCCTTGTCGGCCTCGCTGTCGAGAATGCCGGTCAGATCGAAGCCCACCACATCGCCCTTGAGCGAGAAGGTGTCCTCGAGGCTCTGCCCGAAGATCCAGCCATAGCGGCCGTCCTCGGTCCATTCGAGCAGGCGCTGGTGCAGATCGCCGCCATCATCGGTGGACACAAAAAGCGACGCGAAATCCCGCCAGTTCCGCAGGGCCGGGTTGGTGGCCTGGGCATTCTGGCGCACGACTTCCTGGATGCGGTTGGTCTGCGCCGGGGTCAGCGGCTTGTCAGCGCGGTAAAGAAGCGTGGCAAGCCAGTCCGAGAGCCAGGCGGTGCCGCGCGCATCGGTCTCGGTCCAGAGCGGGTTGAGGCCCGTGGGCTGACCGGCGTTCAGGGAGGCGTAGCGCCCGCCATTCGCGCGGACCGCCATCTCCATCCCGAGGCGGTAGTCGAAAACGAAGATCCGGGCGCCCGCGCGACGGGCTTGCGTCATGAGAAACGCCGAAAGCACAGACTTACCTGACCCGGGCCGCCCCATGATCAGGCTATGGCCGCTTGTCGGTTCTTTGTCGGGCGAGCCTTGTTCGTGATAGGAAAACCGGTAGGCGCTTTGCTCCGGCGTGGGCAGATAGGTGATGACCCGGCCCCAAGGGGTTTTCTCAGCGGGTTTGCCCAGCTGGGTCCGATGAAACGCCGCGAAATCCGCGAAGTTGCGATTGGTGACGGCGCTGGCGCGGACGCGCTTGGGCTGGTTGCCGGGGTGCTGGCTGAGGTAATGCGCCTTGGCCGCGACCCGCTCGCCGATCATCTTCACGCCCTCGGTCGCGGCGGCGTTCACGATCTCCGCGCTGAGGGTTTGCAGCTCTTCGAGCGTGTCGCAAAAGAGCGTCACGACCATGTGATGCTCGCCGAAGCTTTGGCGCTTGGCCTCGAGATCATCGGCGGCGATGTCGAGGGCTTCCAGGAGCGAGAGGGCTGCGTCCTGGCTGGCCTGCATCTGGCGCTTTTGCCGCTTGATGCGGCCCGCCATGAGGTTCGAATTGATCGGCGTGAAGGAGTGCGTCACGATCATGTCGACCGGCAGGTTCAGCATGTCGAACATGGTGCAGGAGGTGCCTTCCGAGTATTCCCCGATGGTGAAACTCTTGCCGTAGCGATGCCCCACGACGCCTTCGGAAAGCTCGAAATGATCGCCGTGAAACGTCACGCGGGTATTGGCGACGTTGAAGGACAGAAAGCCGTAGGTGTTGGCCGGGTAGAGCGGCAGCTCGGTGCCCGTGTTGAGCGCGCCCAAAAATCCCACCAACTCTCCCGATCCGGCTGACAGCAGGCGCGGCTTGAGCTCGGTCAGCCCCGAGAGGAAGACGTTCACGGCCTCGCTGAGGCGCTGCTGGCGTTTGCGGGTCTCCTCTCTCAGGCGGTCCGGTGCGCTGCGGCTGAGGAACGGCAGGAGGCTTTTGTGCGGCGGGCGGTGAATGACGGTGAGCGTCAGTGTTTTGTCGCGGAGCCCGCTGGTCTCGAGTTTCGCGCGCCAGCGCCGGTCAACCTCGCCAGCGAAGCTGTCCTCACGGATCGGGTCGAGATCAGGTTTGATGGCCTTGGAGACCTTGTGGACGTAATAGCTGAATTCCGGCCCGAGCTGCGCGACGATGCGGGCAAAAAGTGCCGTCAGTTTGTCGAGATAGGCATCGTCCGTCGTGTAGCTGTTGATCCCCTCGAGCCGGATGCAGCGGAAGAGTTCGTTCACCCGAGTCCGCACGGTCTGGTCGTCAACGAGGCTCACATAGGGCAGCATATGCGCGAGGCGGGTCTCGCGCGCATACCAGTCTGGCGTCATTGTGCGGGCATCGAGCGCAGCATCACGGGCGTCATCACGGGGCATAGCTGTCCCCGCCATGAATGGACCTGTTGCGCGTGGGCGGTGTCTCCTGCAGCGCCGTCACCATCACGTCGATGAAACGCGGGTCCCAATCTGCGGCCTTCCAAAGCAACGGGTAGAGCAGGGCCGCGACACCCAGCACCGCGATGTGCTGGACCCAGACGAACAAGAGCACCGATCCGAAGAGCCAGACCATCGCGTACATGATGGGCAGGCCCAAAAGCTTCGGCGGGCGCACGAGCCCGAGAAAGAGAGGCGAGCGTTCAGCCACCGGCAAAGACCGCGGCAACGATGGTGGGGGCGGCCGCAACACCGGCGATGCCCACGAGGACCCAAAGCGCCTGGCGCAGATCGATGATGTTGAAGAACCAGCTGAGAAAGACCCCGAGAACGGCAAGCGTCGCGATGACAACGCCAAGTGGGCCAGTCAGCGCATCGACAATGCCCTGCAACAAGCTCTGGATCGGGGAGAGATCGATGCTCTGTGCAAGGGCGGGCTCGGCAATGAACAGGAATAGCGCCAGCGAGGCGACAAAGAGGTTTGAAATCTGTTTCATGAATTTGATCCTTCCAATCGGGCCACGACAGCCATGACGCGGGCCACGTGGTTCTGGGTTTCTCGGTAAGGGGGAATGCCACCGTGTTGGCGCACGGCGTCGGGACCAGCGTTGTAGGCCGCCAGCGCCAGATGCGGATCGCCGAACGTCTCCAGCATCATCGCGAGGTAGCGGGCAGAGCCGTCGAGGTTCTGTTGGGGGTCACGCGGGTCAACGCCGAGGTCGCGCGCTGTTGCGGGCATCAATTGACCGAGGCCGATGGCACCTGCACTTGAAATCGCATCCTGCCGGTAGGCGCTCTCAACCTCGATATTGGCCCGATAGAGAGCCAGCCAATCCGTCACGGAAAGCCCCGCGCGACGCAGGCCGGGATGGCCGGCATAGCGCAAAGCCGTGGTCTGAATCCCGGAGAGGACATCTGCGTGGGGCAGGGGAGTCGGGCGGGCAAGGGCCGCGACTTGGACGCCCTCTTGCTCGGCCTCTAACTCGCCGAAGATAGCGATCCCATCGTAGGCCGAACCCTGACCAATGCCGTCATTGTAGTTCCGGGCAAAACCGCTCTGAGACCGGGATGGGGTCAGAGAGCCGTCGCTCTCCATGACCAGGACCATTTGCGCTGAGGCTGGCGCGGCGACCAGCCAGAGACAGACAAGGCTAGGTGTCAGCGCCCTTGTCTGATGGGGCTTTTTCTGACGGCGCAAGTTTGTGCGTACGGCTTGTGCCCGCCTCAAGCGGCAGATCGACATGCGCAAAGCCAAGGCCAATGAAGAATGACACCACGCCGGAGATCGTCTTGAACTCGCGGATCTTGATATCGTTGTAGGTCGTCCGAGTGCGGGCGGTGACGAGGAGCTTTTCCACGCCTTCGTTGGTGACCACACGCATGATCCAGACCCCGTAATAGCTGGGGCCTTTCTTGTGTGCCGACTCCTGGCACAGGATTTCTGCGCTATAGCCGCTTTCCACGAGTTCGCGGAACCTGGCTTCCGTAACCACATTTGGTGCTTCGATGTCCCAGTTCATGGCCCGGCTCACGCTTTCTCCAATGGCGCGACCCCAGGCATTCCTACTTGAAGCCCAGAGTTACGATAGTATATTATCAACCGCAAGATGTAATATCGTGCTTTAGCTGTAGTTTGGTCACGCAAACACTAGTCACGGCCAGTGTCTGCGATCAAGGAGATAACAGGTTTGAGAAACCCAAGGTTGACATGCCTGCTCCCATTGCAAGCTATGGCCCTTCTGATCTGCGTTCCCGGACCGGTTTTGGCGGAATCCTGCTTTGCGCCATCCCGCCCTTTCCTGCCAAGCGATTCGCAGGCCGCGCGGGACTATGCGGATATCATCCGTGGCGATTTCGAAGACTACATCCAGGATATCCAGAGCTACTTCCGTTGCCTCGACAGCGAACGCGCCCGCGCTTTCGAGGAAGCGCGCGAAGTCAGCGAGGAATATGGCCGATTTCTACAATCGGTAGGGGATTGATGGGCAACCTCGGGAGCATCAGACTTGCAGCCCATGGAAACCAGACGCCGATAACACCCTCATATATCTACTTTTTAGATAACAGATTTCATCCGCTAGCGACGTCACAAAAGGTATGTGACGCGTGGCAAAGACAATCAGAAGCACGGGACAGGTGGCACTTTGCCAGGCGTTGGTCGACGCGCGTAAAAGCGCAGGCTTGGGCCAGGACGACTTGGCGGACAGGCTCAAGTGCCATCAATCTCTCGTGGCACGCCTCGAAAGCGGTGAACGCCGGATCGACGTCGTCGAACTGGTCGTTCTGGCGCGCGCCATCGGCTTTGACCCCTTCGAGGTTTTGGCGATCGTCGAAGCCGCCACGGAGCCCGACCACAGGATTTAAGCAATTTCATCAATCGAGAGCACGGGAGCTGACTTCTCCCGTTGTGAATTCGTTACCGCGAGGACGAACAGTGACCGATTTTAACGAGGCCCGGCATATGGTTGCAGCAAACGCTTTGGATCTGAGCTGCTATCCGCAACGCCAATTTGCAGGAAGTCAGTAAACAGTGAACGAAAATGAGGTCGAAGGCGTCGCGATCGCCAATTTGATCGCAGCCGATGAAAAAACCATTGTCGGCTGGGTATATCGCTGGAACACAGGTGCTCTGGCAATCCGGTGGGACATGCATGGCCCACAGCGCGTCTCAAGGATTTACCCGGATCTTAGCGATGCCGATAAAGCTGAAATCGACTTCGCGTCTCTCACGCAGCTGCCCTGTCGCGACGACTGACATGGAAGACTATGGCCTTTATGGCCGTCGATTGTGTGCTTGTGCCTGCGTTACAGGTTTAATCTTTACAAGGCTCTGTGCGACGTCGCGGCGCCTCAACAGTCAGTAATTGACCTGCTCGAAGCCGTAATTCCCGCTATAGTCACGCCACTCCGCGAAGACGGATCTGTGATAAATGCTCGGACAGTGCTCGCCCCATCGCTCGAGACCGGCATGCGCAGCAGGCAGCGCTGCGGGTGACGACGCCCTCCAGGAAAAATCGCCCTGGATCCCGTAGGTGCCGAGGACAACGACGGCACTGCGGTTGCAGTCGCCATCTCGCCCGGATTCGTGCTGGCGAGCATAACGAACGTCAAAGACGCGAATAGAGCGCACGAAATTGAATTCCGGCCCGCTGATATCGATGTCGGCGCGGTCTTCTACGAGCTGGAGGGCGTAATCAGCCCTTACGAGGTTGTCCCAAGCCGCGTTGGAGCCTTTCAGCCCGAGCATTCCGCCTGCCTCGGCTGCCTGATCAAAAAGCGGGGTTGAAGAGTTTGGTGGGGTTCCTGAACCACCATATAGGGCATCGAAGATCCGGTCCGTGGGGCGCGACCTGGCAGGACCATCGTAAGACGCACCCATGGGGCAGCGCCAAATCTGAAGCGGCGGCTCCACCGGCCAAGGTGTGATGCGCCGGATGAACTCGGCCCGCGCGCGTGCGCATGGCACAGAAGCCGGCCAGCCACCGGACAAACACAGCAAGATGGCGCAGTCGATCGGATAGGTTTGGGCGCGGGCTTGCGTGGGAACTGTTGGGCCGGACAAGGCGAGAGCTAAAAAGGCCGCCAGAGCGAGGTTTTTGAATTCGAAACGCATGGCAAGGACCCTTGACAATCTTCACCCAGCATACATACGAAAATATACTATTGCAACATTGATGATGCGTATAACAGTTGCGGTGATCAGCAAGATCGCGAGCTGACAGCGTCGGCTTGCCCACCCTGAGGAAACCATGCGTTCCAGCGATTAGCCTTGATCGCATTGATTGCGATGATTACACTCCTATCAGGAGGAGATCATGGCAAGCATTACCATCCGGAACCTTGACGATGACGTGAAGCGCCGCCTTCGCATCCGTGCGGCTGAGCACGGCCGTTCGATGGAAGAGGAGGCGCGCGAGATCTTGCGCCATGTTGTCGGCGAAGCGAAGCCATCCCACGATCTTGCCGCGGCCATCCGCGAGCGGGTCGCGCCTCTGGGTGGCGTTGATCTCGACCTTCCGCAGCGTGAAGCCATGCGTGAACCGCCCGCGTTCGACCAGGCCTGACGCATGATCATCCTCGACACGAATGTCCTCTCTGAGCTGTTGCGCCCGGCTCCCGAGCCGAGGGTCGAGCAATGGCTGTCGGCGCAGGACGGGCTCAACGTCTACCTGACCTCGATATCGGAAGCGGAACTGCGCTACGGCCTCGCGATCATGGGGAACGGCAAGCGGCGCGCCGCGCTGGTTGATGCAGTGGACAGCATCCTGCGTGAGGACCTTGCGGGGCGCATTCTGCCTTTCGACAGCGCCGCCGCGCAGTCCTATGCCGCCATCTCCGCCGCACGACGGTCCGCCGGGCGACCGATCACCCAGGCCGATTGCCAGATTGCCTCAATTGCCCACACCCGTGGTGCCTCCGTCGCCACGCGCAACACGCCTGACTTCGAGGGTTGCGAGATCGACCTGATCAACCCCTGGACTACCGCATGAACGCCGTTGAGATTGAACAAGCCGTTTCCGAACTCGCCGAGCAGCCCTTTGATGCGGCAGAGTTCCCCTATGCCTTCCTCATGGCCTTCGGAAACAAGGAGACGACAATCAAGCGCCTGCGCACCGGCGCATCGAACAAGTCCGACATCGGCGGCGTCCTGCAGACCAACAACATCCACCTTGCGACCTGCGTCCCGGGCGAAATCGCGGCAACCCTCGCCGCCCTGCGCGAAAGCCCTGCCACCTCCCGCGCCAAGGCGAAGTTCATCCTCGCCACTGACGGCATCGACCTCGAGGCCGAGGACATCACCACCGGCGAGACCATCGCCTGCCGCTACACCGATTTCCCCGATCACTTCGGCTTCTTCCTGCCGCTCGCCGGCATCTCTACCGTCAAGCAGATCCGCGAAAGTGCGTTTGACATCCGCGCCACCAGCCGCCTCAACCGGCTCTATGTCGAGCTGATCAAGGACAACCCCGACTGGGGCAGCGCCGAAAAACGCCACGACATGAACCATTTCATGGCGCGGCTGATCTTCTGCTTCTTCGCCGAAGACACCGACATCTTCGTCAGCGACAACCTGTTCACCGCCACCATCGACCAGATGGCGAACCGCGACGGGTCGAACACGCACGAAGTCATCGGCGAGATCTTCCGTGCGATGAACACCGCCATCCCCAAACGGGCCGAGGCCAAGCTGCCCCGCTGGGCCGACACCTTTCCCTATGTGAACGGTGGCCTCTTCTCGGGCAGCACCGATGTGCCGCGCTTTTCCAAGATCGCGCAGCGCTACCTGTCCCATATCGGCAGCCTCGACTGGACACAGATCAACCCCGATATTTTCGGCTCGATGATCCAGGCCGTCGCGGATGAGGTGGAACGCTCGGTCCTCGGCATGCACTACACGTCCGTGCCGAACATTCTGAAGGTGCTGAACCCGCTCTTCCTAGATGATCTGCGGGCAGAACTGGAGGCGGCGGGCGACAACGCCCGCAAGCTGGCCAATCTGCGCGCCCGCATGGCCAAGATCCGCGTGTTCGACCCCGCCTGCGGGTCGGGCAACTTCCTTGTGATCGCCTACAAGGAAATGCGCGCGATCGAGTATGAGATCAACAAGCGCCGGGGCGAGCCGCTGCGCCGCACCGACATTCCCCTGACCAACTATCGCGGGATCGAACTACGCGACTTCTCGGCCGAGATCGCGCGGCTGGCGCTGATCATCGCGGAATATCAATGCGACGTGACCTATCGCGGCCAGAAAGAGGCGTTGGCCGAGTTCCTGCCGCTAGACGCGCAGAACTGGATCACCTGTGGCAACGCCCTGCGGCTGGACTGGCTGTCGGTCTGCCCGCCCACGGGGACGGGGGTGAAGTTTCAAGCGGATGACTTGTTCATGTCGCCGCTGGATCAGGCGCAGATCGATTTCGCGAATGAAGGAGGCGAGACGTATGTTTGCGGAAACCCGCCTTATGTCGGCGACAAATATCAGACCAAGGAGCAAAAGGACGATCTGAACGCGCTGCTACCAGGAAACAAAAAAGTACGTGCAATTGACTACATCGCGGGTTGGTTCTGGAAGGCATCGGACTTCATCAAGTATGGCGGCTGTTTCGCGTTTGTTTCTACAAACTCGATTTGCCAAGGTGTCCAAGTTCCGTTGATCTGGCCCCGAATTTTTCAGAACGGACAAGAAATATTTTTCGGACA
The DNA here is from genome assembly GCF_900102315.1 of Celeribacter baekdonensis. Lineage (GTDB taxonomy): Bacteria > Pseudomonadota > Alphaproteobacteria > Rhodobacterales > Rhodobacteraceae > Celeribacter > Celeribacter baekdonensis. The sequence continues at coordinate 48,257 of NZ_FNBL01000017.1, read as the reverse complement.
TCAGAACTTTCTTTGGGGCAATAATGCGAGCAAGAATGCTCAGGTCACCTGTGTGATCGTTGGGATCGCCGCTGTTGGTGAACGGTCCAAAGCTATTTATGGAGCTGACTTCATGAAGTCAGTCGAAGCCATAAATGCATACCTCACCGAAGGGGCCAATATTATTGTTGAACGTGCCTCTGAACCAATTGCAGAGATAGCGACAATGTTCGGCGGCAACATACCGCGGGATCAGGGCAACCTGTTACTGTCGCCTGACGAAGCGAACGATCTCTTGGAAGGTTTCCCTCAGGCATCTCCTCTCGTGAAGCCAATTGTAGGATCGAGCGAGTTCATCAATGGGCAACAAAGATATTGTCTTTGGATTGAAGATCACCAAGCAGAACTTGCATTCTCAATACCTCCGATTGCGGAACGTTTGGAGCGCATTCGAATCTACCGACAGGGTGGGAGCGAGCGCGGCAAAGCGGGCTTGCTGACGCCGTACAAGTTCGAGCGAACAATCATTGGAGAAGTAAATTCCATCGTCGTTCCAAGCGTATCCTCTGAACGTCGAGAATACCTGCCGTGTGGCTTGATGCCCAGTGACGTTCGCGTATCCAATCTCGCTCTCGCATTATACGATGCCCCGCTCTGGAACATGGCGCTGATCGCCTCGCGCCTGCATCTGGTCTGGATCGCCACGGTTTGCGGGAAGCTGGAAACTCGATATCGCTACTCTAACACCATGGGCTGGAACACCTTCCCCGTCCCGAAACTGACCGAAAAGAACCGCGCCGACCTGACAGCGGCGGCCGAAGGTATCCTTCTGGCCCGCGAGGCGCATTTCCCCGCCACCATCGCCGACCTCTACGACCCCGAAAAAATGCCCGCCAACCTCCGCGCAGCGCATGACCACAACGACGAGGTGCTGGAACGCATCTACATCGGCCGCCGTTTCCGCAACGACACCGAACGGCTGGAAAAACTGTTCGAGATGTACACGAAGATGACGACGAAGGTGAGCGCATGAGCGACTTTAACAGCATGACGTTGATGGCAGCGGGCGAGATGATTGCTGAAATGTCGACACAAACCGCTTTCTCGTCTCTCACCCTAGGGTGGGGTGTTGACGAATTCTGTGGTTCTGGATCGGTAGCATCGAAGGCCATTGAAATGGTTCGGTTCGCAAGAAGCAGTATGGGGGGACGTTCTGTTCCGACGGTCAACGGAAACTGTGACCTAAGCAGAGCCATGATTGAGCATGCAATTACGGCATCCGAGCAAAGCAAGCGCAACAAGCCAGATGTCTGGTTGCGTCTTCTTGCTGGTCTGAAAATGGATGGCTTCACACTTGTGGAAGAGGAGGTTCCAGACCCAATGGGCAGATCTTCCATTTTCGATGACGCTCCAAGGGTCATTACACAGACTGTTCTCAGGCGGATGCTGCCTGAGGATGTACCTGAGACAGATTTTCGAGAGGCGACCAGCGAAATTGAGGCCTTACTTGGTCGGCACGGGTTGGGCGCCGCCAAGGGGCATTTGGATCAAGCGATTCAGAACTTTTCGCAAGGGAACTGGTCTTCCGCCAACGCGATGATCAGAGATTTCTATCAGGAACTGCTGGACAAAATTGCGGAGTATTTTGGATGTGATCCTAAGGTTAGCGATGACGCAAAGAGGCAATATCTTGCAGATACAAAATCGGGACCGTTCCTACTTCACGAATACAATGAGTGGGAGAACGACAGAGGCAAACCTGCGTACGTATTGGGGTTGTGGGCAAGATTGCATCCGCACGGCAGCCATCCGGGCCTGTCAGATGAAGAAGATTGTGCTTTTCGGTTTCAAATAATCCTGATCACAGCCCGCATATTTTTAAGACGTTTTGATAAGCGGGTGAGAGGTCAATGATCAAAGGTTTTCCCTCCATTTCGATTATTTATGCCACCAACGGTAGCCCGGCCAAGCCGAACGACCTGGGCCGGCGAGCAATACAGGAATGCCCCTACGACAAACGCTACCCAGGCGTGGTGGGTCAGAAAGTGGACACACTATGACCCTTGACCCTGTCATGAGCGCGGAACGCACCCGCAGGTTGGTGGACGATCTGCGTGCCAAACCAGCGGAAACCACATGGATCGAGTTCAAGGAAAACAATGCCGACGGGCCGTTGATCGGCAAGCTGATCTCTGCCTTGTCCAATGCTGCACGGCTGGCCGATCAGCACTATGCCTATGTGGTCTGGGGGGTGCGAGACGGCGATCATGCGGTTGTCGGCACGAGTTTCGAGCCGACCGTGAAAAAGGAGAAGGGGCAGCCGCTCGAACTGTGGGTGGCCAACCACCTCCAGCCGGGCATCGAGTTCCGGTTCGAAGAGGTCGATCATGACGGGCAGCGCCTGATCCTGCTGACTATCCCCGCCGCCGCAACCGCTCCGGTAGAGTTTGACCGGACCGCCTATTTGCGCATCGGCAGTGCCACGCCGCGCCTGTCCGACCATCCGGAACGCCTGCGTGCCCTCTGGAGCAAGTTGCAGCCCTACGCTTGGGAGACAGGCGTCGCGGCGCAGTTCCTGTCCGGCGACGACGTTCTTGCGCGGCTGAATTACGCCAACTACTTCGATCTTACGGGCCAGCCCTTGCCGGATAACAGGCAGGGGATCTTCGACAAGCTATTGGCAGATCGTCTGATCCAGAAAGATGTAAGCGACCGCTGGAACATTACCAATCTGGGCGCAATCCTGTATGCCAAGAAACTTTCCGATTTCGGCCCCTCTGTAGAGCGCAAAGGGGTTCGTTTCGTGGCCTATGCTGGCACCGGACGTGCAGATGACGTGAGCCACCGCCAGGACGGCCAGCGCGGCTATGCAGCGGGATTTCAGGGGCTGGTGGATTACATCGACGGCCTTCTGCCCCGCAACGAATTGATTGGTAAAGCATTCCGCGAGGAGCGTCCGCTCTACCCGTCGATAGCGATCCGCGAATTGATCGCCAACGCATTGATCCACCAGGACATGACGATCACCGGTGCCGGTCCACTCATCGAGTTATTCAGCGATCGCATGGAGATCACGAACCCGGGCGCCCCCTTGGTTAGCCCCGACCGGTTTTTGGACTCGCCCCCGCGTTCCCGAAATGAAGCTCTTGCTTCCTTGATGCGGCGCATGAAACTTTGCGAAGAACAAGGCACCGGCATCGACAAGGTGATCTCGGCGGTTGAGCTACACCAGTTGCCCCCACCGGATTTCCGCATGGAGGGAGACGCCGTGCGCGTGGTTCTGTTTGCACCACGCCGCTTTGCGGACATGACACCGGAAGAAGCCGTGCGAGCGTGTTACCAACATGCCGCGCTCAAATACGTAGGCGGTCAGAAGATGACGAACGCGACACTTCGGGAGCGGCTCGGCATCGACGACCAGAACGCTGCGCAGGCGTCGCGGGTTATTCGCGCAACGCTGGATGCTGGTCTGATCCGTCCTGCGGATGCTGAACGCCCTCGTGCTGGCTATGTCCCCTCATGGGCGTGACAGGGATAACATTTGATCGGGTTTTGATTGTGCGTATGTGGGCTAGAGGGCGTAAATTGGAAAATACATATAAATCATACTGTTACGATAGGCGTGGTGCGGTATCGCTACTTGATCGGGTTTTGATTGCCTGCCCTAAAGCGAATGATTCTGCGCCCCTCAGAAGGAAAACATCATGACAAAGCAAGTTCCTTCCGTCTCTGTCAATTACGCGGCCAATGGAAGCTCGACCAAATCGAACGAGCTTGGCATGCGCGAAATGCAAGAGGGTGCCTATGAGAAGCGGGGCGAGCAATACCTGCTGATCAAGTCGCCGCCGGCATCTGGCAAAAGCCGCGCGCTCATGTTCATAGCACTCGACAAGCTATACAACCAGGGCCTGCGTCAGGCCATCGTCGTGGTGCCAGAAAAATCCATCGGGTCCAGCTTCAACGACGAGCCACTGAGCAAGTACGGCTTCTGGGCAGACTGGACCGTGCAACCGCGATGGAACCTGTGCAACGCTCCCGGCGGGGATGATGGCAAAGTGGGCGCTGTCGGCAAGTTCTTGGCGAGCGACGACAAGGTTCTGGTCTGCACCCACGCGACCTTTCGGTTCGCCGTGGACAAGTTCGGGATTGAAGCGTTTGACGATCGGCTCATCGCGGTAGACGAGTTTCACCACGTCTCTGCCAACCCTGATAATAAGCTGGGCACGCATCTGGGCGCCCTTGTCGCGCGCGACAAGGTGCATCTGGTTGCGATGACCGGGTCCTATTTCCGCGGCGATGCCGAAGCCGTTCTGTCGCCCGAAGATGAGGCAAAGTTCGATACCTTCACCTATACCTACTATCAGCAATTGAATGGCTACAAATACCTCAAGACGCTTGACATCGGTTATTTCTTCTATTCCGGGTCCTATGCGGACGACATTCTCAAGGTTTTGGATCCGACCGAGAAGACGATCCTTCACATCCCGAACGTGAACTCGCGCGAAAGCACCAAGGACAAGCATCGCGAGGTCGAGCATATCATTGACGCCCTGGGCGATTGGCAGGGAGCGGATCCCATCACAGGCTTTCAGCTGGTCAAGACGCCCGAGGAGCGGGTGCTGCGCATCGCCGATCTGGTCGATGATGAACCGGCCAAGCGGGACAAGGTGTCCAACGCACTGAAGGACCCTGCGCATAAGAACAACCGCGACCATGTCGACATCATCATCGCCCTCGGGATGGCGAAAGAAGGGTTTGACTGGATCTGGTGCGAACACGCCCTGACGGTGGGTTATCGCGCCAGCCTGACGGAGATCGTGCAGATCATCGGCCGTGCCACCCGCGATGCCGAGGGCAAGATGCGCGCGCGCTTCACCAACCTTATCGCGGAGCCCGACGCCGCGGCCGAAGCCGTGACCGAGGCAGTCAACGATACACTGAAAGCGATCGCAGCGAGCCTGCTGATGGAACAGGTGCTGGCCCCGCGTTTCAACTTCACACCCAAGACCGTGAAAAGTGGCCCTGTCGAAGGGTTTGATTACGGTGAGGGCGGCTATGATCCCAACAAGGAAAACGTCGGCTTCGACGAGGCCAGCGGGCAGTTCCAGATCGAAATCAAAGGCCTGGTCGAACCCAAGAGCAAGGAAGCCAAGCGCATCTGCCAAGAGGACCTCAATGAGGTCATCACAGCTTTCGTTCAGGACAAGACTACGATCGAACGGGGTCTCTTCGACGAAGAGCTGGTGCCGGAGGAACTGACGCAGGTCCGCATGGGCAAGATTGTCGGTGCTAGGTTCCCAGAGCTAGATGCAGAGGATCAGGAAGCGGTGCGCCAACACGCAGTTGCTGCGCTGAACCTGACCCAAAAGGCAAAAGAGATCGCGCTGTCGAACCGCGATGACACAGAAACAACCGGCAATACCGCCTTGATCGACGGGGTGCGCAAATTCGCAATGGACGTGCGCGAACTCGACATCGACCTGATTGATCGCATCAACCCGTTCGGCGAAGCCTACTCGATTCTGGCAAAGACTATGAGCGAGGAAAGCCTTCGGCAGGTCCAGGCCGTCATCTCGGCGAAAAAAGTGCAACTGTCACCGGATGAGGCGCGCGATCTTGCGAAGCGAGCCGTCAAGTTCAAGCAAGAGCGAGGCCGCCTGCCGTCGATTACTTCACCGGACCCGTGGGAAAAGAAAATGGCCGAAGGTGTGGCTTATCTCGCGCGCATGAAGCAGGAAGCTGCCAATGGCTAAGAGTTTCACCGACGAAGATGATGCCCTCCTTGCTGAGCTTGGCGTCGAGGTCGAAGTCAAGAAGCAGCTCAGCCGCACACCACGCGAAGAACGCATCGTCGCAGGTTTTGAGGAAATCTCGCGATTTGCAGAGGAGCATGGCCAGCCTCCCCAACACGGGGAGGATCTTGATATCTTTGAACGCCTCTACGCCGTGCGTCTTGATCGGATCCGCGACTTGCAGGAGTGCCGCGATCTCCTTGCCCCACTGGACGAGCAAGGTCTTCTTGCAGAAACCTTTGCGGCCTCAACGTCGGGCGCCGAAGATCTAGAAGACGATGCCCTGCTCGCTGAGTTGGGCGTAGAAGTAGCCAAGTCACCACTCACAGAATTGAAGCATGTCCGCTCTACAGCCGAGAAAAAGGCCGCCGACGAGGTCGCCAATCGCGAAAAATGCGAAGATTTTTCGAAGTTCAAGCCATTGTTCGAGATGGTCCAGAAAGAACTGGATAGCGGTTTGCGGGAGACCCGCCCTTTCGAGATGAAAGCCGAGATTGAGAAGGGCCGCTTTTTCATCGTCGGCGGTCAGAAAGCCTATGTTACTGAAAAGGGTGAGACCATCACGAATGAGCAAGGTCGTACCGATGCTCGTCTGCGGGTGATTTTTGACAACGGCACCGAGAGCAACATGCTGATGCGCTCGCTCCAGCGCGCGTTGAACAAGGACGGCGCGGGACGCCGAATCACTGACCCATCGGCAGGCCCACTTTTTTCGGACCAGACAATCGATGGTGATGAGGCGAGCGGGATCATTTATGTGCTTCGCAGCAAATCCGATCATCCACTCGTCACGGAAAACCGGGAACTGGTGCACAAGATCGGCGTTACCAATATGAGCGTCGAGAAGCGGATCGCCGGCGCGCAGTTGCAGCCGACGTTTCTGATGGCGAATGTCGAGGTGGTCGCGACATACGAGCTCTACAACATCAATCGGTCCAAGTTGGAGAACCTGATCCACCGCATTTTCGAACCTGCACGGCTCGAGATCGAGATCATGGATCGCTTTGGAAGGCCTGTGGTCCCGCGAGAATGGTTCCTCGTTCCTCTCTTTGTAATCAACGACGCTGTCGAAAAGATCAGGGACGGCACAATAACGGGCTATCACTATGATCCCCGCGCTGCCGGACTCAAACGGATTTCGGGGGAGATGCCGCAATAGATGCTGCGTGACACTCTATGGCACCTCGACCAGCGGGATGCATGGATCGGAGAAGGATTGCGCTTGAACTCGCGGAATATGGTCGAGCGCCATCACGTTCACCGGCACCCCAGCGTACCGCCAACCTTCTATCTTGCGCCTTTTGTTTTCTAACAAGAGTCGCAGTCGGGGGTAGCGCGCACCCGCGTACATGATAGATTCGCATAATGAAGTTTATGTTAATTATGAAAGTGCTCCTTCAAAAATCCGAGAGTCCATCTTATGTTAAATCTTTAATAAAATCGGCGCTGTTTGAATAGGCAACAAATTTAGAATCAAGTATTCTTCGCACCCACGCCATGGATGATTAGTTCCAGCATTTCATCTGCAATACTCTCTGGGTTAAGCGGCCCTTTCGGATTATACCAGATCGGCATCTGGTTGAAGGCCGAAAAAAGCACATGTGCGAGGCGCTTTGAGTCGCAATCGCGGATAGAACCGTCTTTGATCCCTTCTGCGATAATACTTTCAAGAAAATTCTGACCGTCTATCATTGTCTGACGCAAATTCTTCTGATTTTCTCCGGTCAGATTGCGCCGCGCTTCGCGCATCAAGGCAGAGCCGAATTCGCTCACAACCATGTTCGCATAGACTCTAAAGAATACGCGGATACGATCAAGCCCGTTACCCTGAACTTCCTTTGCCGATGTGAAGCATAGCTCGACCCGCTCCAGCGAGATGCGGGCGCATTGCATCAGGATATCTTCTTTGTTTTTGGCGTAATAATAAAGCGCGGGCTTGGTGACTGCGAGTGCCGCTGCGATGTCATCCATCGATGTCTGTTTGTATCCGACTGTTGAAAACGAATGCGCGGCCAGATTGAGCATGGCCCGCCGTTTCAGCTTTTGCTGGCCTTTGGCATCTTTGGTTTTTTTGTGCCAATGGATTCTAGTCAAAGCTACTCTTTCAAAACCAACGGGCGGAACCGAAGCACCGCCCGCATTTATCACTGACAGATTAGTAGTCGAGCCCGCGGGCCGCAATAGTCCATTTACCGTCTTCGACTTTTGCCATAATCAGACTTTCGATGCCCTGATGGTCTTCCGGGCCAAAGCTGACCGACTGGCCGCCGATCGGATCAACATAGCTAGTGATCGCTTCGGTTGCGGCCAGAAATCCTTCGGTCGTCAGATCGCGACCAGCAGCTTCGAGCGCCACGGCAATCAGGTCGATGAAAACGTAACCAAGCTGCGCTTGTGGGGCCATCTTTTCACCGTAAATTTCGCTGTAACTCTCCAGGATACGTTTTGCTTCCCCTTCGGAGTCTCCTGCGTTCGCAAAAACAAAAGGCGATACCAGATATAGACCATCCATCGCGCCATCAGCGGCAGTCGCAACTGCATCCATATAGGACACCATTCCAGTCACGAAAGTCGGTTCAAAACCAAGCTTTTTAGATGTTGCAACAACTAGAATTGTATCGCGCACCCCACCCGCCAGAAACACGATATCGCAACCGGCGTTTTTCAATGTGGTTACAGACGAGAGCATATCGGATTCGGTTGCCGAATGCTCCGTTTTGGCCGCGACTTTCATGTCATACTCTGCCAATTGCTGCGTGACGCCAAGCGCCATTGATTCACCAGCTTCATTTGCGAGTTGCGCAATGCAGGGTGTTGAGAAATCACCATTTTCCTTGAAGTATGCAACGCCCGCGCGAAACTGGTCTGTATAGCTGCGAAAAAATGCGTATTTCATCGGATCCAATGGTTCATACATCTCGACCTCGGCCGACATCGGGAACATGTTGGGAATTCCCGCTTCAATTTGTTGCGGCATGATCGCTAGGTTCATCGGTGTGCCAAGCGCGCCAACCATCGCAAAAATCTGGTCGCGGCGCATCAGTTTGTTTGCAACCTGAATCGCGCGGGGCACCTGATATTGCGTGTCCTCGATTATAATCTCAAGCTGGCGACCGTGAATGCCGCCCGCCGCATTGATCTCGTCCACGCGCATGCGCAGGCCATTCGCCTCGGGCACACCCCAGACTGCCAACGGCCCGCTTAGGTCCGTATAGGTGCCAAGCGTGATCATGTCGTCGGTCACGCCCTGCAGCCCCTCGGCCATCGCGCCGGTGGCTGTCATTGCGGTAAACGCAAGTGCTGTTGCTAGTTTCTTCATTGGTCTCTCCCTTTGGTGTTTCAATACATCGTTTCGATCAGGTCTTTGTATTTGCGCTCGATCTCGTTGCGCTTAAGCTTCATCGTCGGAGTCAGCTCGTCGTCTTCGGCTGTCAAAAGTACGTCGATCAGCCGGAATTTCTTTACCTGCTCGACCGGCGCGAAACCGCTGTTCGCCTGTTCCACCTCGCCTTCGATCAAGTCCTGGATTTGGGTGTTTGCGCACAGGGATTTGTAGTTGGAAAACGGGATACGCTTTTCCTGCGCGTATTTTTCAACGTTTTCGTGGTCGATCATGATCAGCACGCTCAGGTATTTGCGCTTGTCCCCGATGATCACCGCATCAGAAATATAGGGCGAGAATTTGAGCTCGTTTTCCAACTGCGAAGGCGTAATGTTCTTGCCGCCTGCGGTGATGATGATGTCCTTCTTGCGGTCCAGAATAGTTAGGTCACCATTGGCATCCATCGTCCCAACATCACCCGTATAGACCCAGCCATCGACCACGGTTTCCGCCGTCTTTTCAGGCTGGTTCAGATAACCCGAAAAATTGCTGGATGAGCGAATGAGGATTTCACCGTCATCGGCCAGTTTCGCTTCGACATTGCGCATTGCCCGGCCGATGGAACCGATCGGTGATCTGCCCGGTATGGTTGCAGTCACAATGCCGGTTTCGGTCTGGCCATATGCCTCTTGTACTGTCACCCCAAGGGCATTGAACCAGCTGAGCAGTCGGGCTGAAATCGGTGCCGCACCCGATACGATCGTATGCGCGCGCGCCAGTCCCAGTTCGACCCTGATATTTCGAAGCACCAGAAAGTCCAGCACCTTATGCCTAAGCCTAAGCATCGTCGGCACAGATTTTCCCGCAGCAATCAATGCCTCCCTGCGTCCAGCCGTTTTCAGGGCTTGGTCATAGGCAAACCGGCCAAATGCGGTGGCATCATTCATCACAAAATTGATACGGGAATAGAATTTTTCCCACACGCGCGGCACCGCAAAGATGAATGTTGGCGCGACTTCCTGAATGTCAGCGGCAAATGTATCGCCGCTTTCCGCGATGTTGATGGTTATGCCGTGACGGATCGGCACGCAGACAGACAGGATCCGTTCGGCCGCGTGACACAGCGGCAGGAACGTCAAAACTTCATCGCCCGGTCCGAGCGGCAATTCGGGGTAATTATCCGATTGCGCTAGAAAGAAGCGGTGCGACATCGCGGCACCTTTGGGAGCACCGGTTGTGCCGGACGTATAGATCAGCGTTGCGATATCTTCGGGATCGCCCGCATCAACGCGGCGCTCAAATTCAACGCTCAGTTCTTCGATTTTAGCGTCCGACAGTGCGAGAAATTCTTCCCAGCCTATGACTTTGTCATGCTGGAAACTGCGCAACCCTTCCATATCAAATACGATAACTTTTTCGAGATGATCAAGCTGGTCCTCCACACCCAGATACTTATCTAGCTGCTCTTCATCCTCAACGAATAGCACCTTCGCTCCGCTATCGTTCAACTGATAGGCAACTTGCTTTTCCTGCAAAGTAGGATATAGCCCGTGAGTCGTGGCCCCGATGCACTGGATGCCAAGGTCGGCAAACACCCACTCCTTGTTGTCTTCACTAATGATCGCGGCCACGTCACCTTCACGGTAGCCCAACGCCATAAGTGAACACCCGACCCTGCGCGCGGATGCGTAATAGTCCAGCCAGCTGAATTCTTTCCAGATGCCGAAATCCTTTTCGCGGATTGCGATTTTGTTGCCGAACTTCTTGCAGTTCTGCCGGAACAGTTTGGAGAACGTGTCACAGCCGTCAATCTGGACCGGCGGCGGCGTCCATCCTGCGGTGGATTGGTCTTGCATTGTGTTCATCGCCACGTCTTTCTTGCTTTCCAGCGGCGGTCGCCGCGCGCACTTTCTGCTTTGATGCCAAGGTAGAATTCGCGAATGTCAGCACTTTTCATGAGAACGTCGCGTTCACCTTCCATAACGATCCGGCCGGTTTCAAGGACGTACCCGAAATCGGCGGCCGGCAGCGCAACACTGGCGTTCTGTTCAACCAGCAACATGGTCACGCCTTCTTCGACGTTGATCCGTTTGATGATCTGGAAAATCTCGGAAATCAGGAGCGGTGACAGGCCCAGCGACGGCTCGTCCAGCAACATCACGCGCGGACGCTGCATAAACGCGCGACCCAAAGCCAACATCTGTTGTTGCCCGCCAGATAGATAGATCGCCTGCTTTTCCAGAAAGGTGCGCAGCACGGGAAACCAGCCCAGCACCTTTTCCAAGTCACGCGCCACTTCATCGCGATCCTTGCGGCAATAGGCACCCATCATCAGGTTGTCCTTGACCGACAAGAGGGAAAACACTTCGCGCCCTTCGGGTGAATGGGCGATGCCGACGCGCGCGATGACATCTGGGTCAAGCGCGGTGATATCGCGCCCTTCAAATTCCACCTGCCCCTTGAACGGATCAAGCGCGCCGGAGATGGTTTTCAAAATCGTCGTTTTGCCCGCCCCATTGGAGCCCATGACCGTAACGACCGACCCTTCCTTGACCGTCAGGCTGATGCCGCGAATGGCCATCACCCTGCCATACATCGTTTCGACGTTGCTGGCGCGCAGTACCTCGGTCATGCTGCCTGCCCTCCCAGATATGCCGCCTGAACATCGGGATCGCTTTGAACTTCGGATGCGCTGCCGCTTGCAAGAAACCGGCCTTCGTTGATGGCCAGCACCATGTCCGAAACTTTGTTCACCAGTTTCATGTCGTGTTCGATCATAACAACGGTGACACCCAGGACCTCGCGGATATCTTCAATCACAAAAGCAGTATCGTCGGTTTCCTCGCTGGTCAGTCCGCTTGACGGTTCGTCCAGCAACAGGATCTTTGGCTCCGACACCAACGCGCGGGCCATTTCGGTCTTTTTGCGCACGCCATACGGCAAATCCGCAACCCGTGCATGACGGTAGCCTTCGAGATCAAGAAACTCGATTATTTCTTCGGCTTTGCGGCGGTGGGCCAGTTCCTGACGCATCTGCGAACGGGTAAAAAACAGCTCACTCAGAGGCCCGAATTTGCCGTGACGGATGCGCCCGATCAGCAAGTTATCAAGCAATGACGCATGTTCGAACAGTTCGATATTCTGGAACGTCCGCGCAATGCCGTGGTTGATTACCTCATGGGATTTCGCTTTTCGCAGGCTTTTGCCGTTGAACCGGATGTCGCCTTGCGACGGATCGTAAATCCGGCAGATGAGGTTGAACACCGTGCTTTTGCCCGCGCCATTGGGGCCAATGATGGTGAACACCGACCCCGGTTCAACTGAAAAGCTCAAGCCATCCACCGCTTTCAAACCACCAAAGGAAAGCGATACGTTATCTATCTCCAACCCGTTCATCTTAAACGCTCCGTTTTGAGGAATGTCTTCTGACGCTGGAAACTGCGCTTCTTGTACATCGGGAACACGTTGAAATAGTGATGGATCTTGGTCCAGCGTCCATAAAGTCCGTCAGGTTCGAACAGGATGAACCCCAGCAGGATCAGACCGAATGCAAGACTATCGAAACCGCCGGACGTGGCGACTGCACTGGGCAGCACGATCTTGACCCAGCTCAACACGGTTGGCAGCAGCACGATAAAGAACGCCCCAAAAACCGCGCCGTGGATGGTTCCGATCCCGCCGACGACGATCATCAACAGCAGACGGATGGATTCCCCCATTCCGAAGGTTTCCGGCGTGATGTAGAAGAAGGCGTGCGCCAGCAGCCCGCCCGCGAGGCCCGCAAAAACTGCCGAGATGAAGAACGCATATGCCTTGAAGAAGGCCACATTGGTTCCCAACGCCCGCGCCGACACTTCGGAGTCGCGGATCGCAATCATGGCGCGACCCGACCTTGTGCGTGTCAGGTTGCGAACGATCAGGATACAACCCACGAAGATGACAAAATTCAGCAGATAAACTTTCCAGCTTTCGTCGATGGCCAGCCCGAGAATATTGATTTCCGGCACCGAAAGGCCACGATGACCGCCTGTGAAATCGCCCGCACCACCGATGAGCCGTTCGGTCACAATCGCAATCGAAAGCGTGGCAATCGCCAGATACAGCCCGTGCATCTTTCCGCAGATCCGTCCGACGGCCAACCCGACCAGCCCAGCCACCAACGCCGCTATCGGCAGCGACAAAAGCCACGGCACGCTGTAACGGGTCAGCAGGATCGTGTGAGTGTAGGCACCGATTGCGACAAACGCCGCCTGTCCGAAACTCACCTGCCCGGAAAATCCGGTCAGCACCATTAGCCCGAGACCCGCGATAGCATAGATGAATACGAATGAGAGTTCATCCAGAAAATAGCCGTCCAGAAACAGCGGCGCGGCCAGTGCGATCGCGGCAAACAGCAGATACCAGAATGCCTGTCCACGGTCGCGGAAAAGCTGGATGTCCTGAACATAGGATTTGCGAAAAATTACGCGCATGGCTTAGACCTTCTTTGCATAAATTTGGGCCAGCAGGCCTTGCGGACGGATCAACAGCACAAGGAACATGATCAAGTAGGCACCAATTCCTTTGAGGGTCGGGAACATGATATCGAAAAACGGTTCCGTCACACCGATCAGCAAGCAACCGATCACCGCACCGGGGATGGAGCCGAAACCACCGACAATTGCCCCTGCAAATGCCTTGAACCCGATAAAACCCATCTGCGTCGAAACCAACGTCATTGGCCCCAGGAGCAGTCCGGCAATCCCGCCAAAGATCGCGGACATTGCCCAGATCGAGGATGTCAGCCGTTTCACAGGAATACCCATGTAGAACGCTGCTAACTGGTTCAGGGACAACGCCTGCATGGCGACACCCTGCCGAGCGTAACGGAAAAACAGGTACAGCGCGCTGGCGACAACCGCGGTGACAACAATCGACAACACGCTGGCCCAAGAAATGATCACTGGGCCCAGTGTAAGATTGCCATCAACCGGAGCAGGCAACGAATAGTTGCCAAACCCCCAAATTATCCCTGCAACCGCCCTGAGCGCGATACCCAATGCCAGCGTCAGGATAAAGACAGTGAACACCGGCTGGCCCGTCAGGCGCCGCACCACAAGCGCTTCGACGCCGTAGCCGAATGCGCCCATGAAGACCAATGTCAACATCGCACCCAGCCAGTAGGGCATCCCCATCAGCACGATGAACTGATACCCGACAAATGCCCCCAGCATCATGAATTCGCCTTGGGCAAAATTCACCTGCTCAGTCGCCTTATACACAAGCACCAGACCAATCGCGATCAGGCTATAAAGGCACCCTTGTGACAGGCCGACCACAAAAAGCTGCATCGCATCGGCAAAAGACAAGGCAGTCATGCGTTGTTCCCCCAGTGTTCAAGGATTTCATCAAGGCTGATTTCTCCCGCATCTCCGGTCGTCGGTGTGTCGGGTTGTGTTCGCGAGAATCGCGGTGCGGGCGTCGGCATCTCGATGCCACCTACTGTGACAAAGCTGCCCCGGGCGCGATTATGCGCATGATCCGATGCGTCAGCCAGAGAAACCACAGGTGCGAAACACGCGTCGCTGCCTTCCAGAATATCGCACCATTCCTGTTGGGTCGCAGTCAGGAAAATCTCCGTAAGCGCGTCCATCATACTGGCCTGCGCGGTGGGTGCGTATTGATCGGCAAAGCGCGGATCGTCTGTGAGGCCCAGAAGTGCCAGAAGTTCGGCAAAAAATTGCGGTTCGAGACATCCAACGGACACATATTTGCCATCGCCCGTTTCGTAACAACGATACCACGCAACGCCGCCGTTGATAAAATCGCCAGACCGTTTATCAGACCAAGCGCCACATGCGACCAACCCGTGCTGCATGGTCATCAGCAGGTTAACCCCGTCCGTCATGGCCGTATCGACCACCTGCCCCTGCCCCGTGGCGCGCGCATGAGTCAGGGCTGCAAGGATACCAACGTTCAGCATCATCGCGCCGCCGCCCTGATCCGCGATCAGGTTCATCGGTGCAGGTGGCGGGCGGTCCGCATCGCCCAAACCCCAAACCGCACCGGTTATGGCGGCATAATTCATGTCGTGGCCCGCTGCATGTGCCAGCGGCCCTTCCTGTCCCCATCCGGTCAATCGGCCATAGACCAAGGCCGGATTGCGCGCCTGCACCTGTTCCGGACCAAATCCCAGCTTTTCCATTTTGCCCGGCCTGAACCCTTCGATCAGCACCTCGGCACGTTCGATCAACTGCCAGAGCCGGTCGACATCTCTGGCCTTTGTCAGGTCAAGTGTCAGGCTGCGGCGCGAGCGGTTGAACAGATTGTATTTCGCATCAATCGGCAACGGAAATTTCTGACCGGGCCGCGCGATGCGCACCACTTCAGCGCCCAGATCAGCCAGATGCATCGCAGCAAACGGCGCAGGGCCAAGACCTGCCATTTCAACAATGCGTACACCTTTGAGGGGACCTGAGCGTTGCAGCATCGCCCTATCTCGCCTGCAGGCGCGTGGCAGCATCAAGCCGCACGGTTTCGCCGTTCATATATGAATTCTCGATCAGAAAGGCGCAGCAATGAGCGAATTCTTCCATCCGGCCGACACGCTTGGGCGCTTCGACAGAGGCTTCGAGGTTTGCGATCACGTTGTCGGGCAGCGACATGACCATCGGCGTGCCGAACAGGCCGGGTGCAATCGCGTTGACGCGAATGCCCTTGGCACCCAGTTCGCGCGCGGCAGGCAGGTTAAGGCCCATCACCCCCGCCTTTGACGACGAATAAGCCGGCTGGCCGATTTGCCCTTCCATCGCAGCACCAGAGGAGACGTTGACAACAACACCGCGCTCTTCGCCGTTTTCGGGTTCATTCAACAACATCCGCTGAACAGCTTTGCTCATTACGTTGAATGTGCCGACAAGATTGATATCAACCGTGCGGCGGAATGTGTCGAGCGACGCGGCCTTGCCGTCACGGTCGATCACTTTCATCGGGCTGACGACCCCGGCGCAGTTGATGCACCCATGCAGCGCACCGAATTTTGAAACCACGGCGTCAACTGCCGCGTCCACGCCTTCATCGTCGGTCACATCGACGTTGCAGAACATTGCGTTTGAAGCACCCAGTTCCTTGACCAGCGCATCGCCAGCGCCCTGCGACATATCGAAAATACCAATCTTGGCACCGCGTGCTCGCAGATATTTCGCCGTCGCCGCGCCAAGACCCGATGCCCCGCCGGTGACGATGATTGTCTTGCCTTCGATTTCCATGACCGCTCCTATTTGAATGCCTGCACGCCGGTAAGCGTCCGTGCGATCAGCAATTTTTGTATTTCTGTAGTCCCGTCCGGGATCGGCCCGATAATGGCCTCGCGCGCCAGCCGTTCGACGATAAAATCGGTGGTGACACCATTGCCACCGTGGATCTGCACTGCTTGGCGCGTTGCGTTCACTGCGATTTCCGTGCCGTACCATTTGGCCATGGCACATTCCTTGTCGCAGCGTTCGCCGCGGTCGATCATGCCAGCGGCACGGAGGGTCAAAAGCCGCGCAGCATCAATCTCTGTGGCCATTACGGCGATCTTGTCTGCGATGAGCTGGTGACCCGCTATCTGCTTGCCGTGCTGGTTGCGTTCCTGCGCATATCTGATCGACTCTTCCAACGCGCGCCGTGCCAGGGAGATTCCCCACATGGCCATGTGAACGCGCGCCCGTTCAAACACCACAAGCGTTTGCTGCAAGCCGCGGCCGACCTCGCCTATCGTGTTTGCAATCGGCACACGCACGTCATCAAGAAAGATCTGTGCCGTGGATTGTGCGTTCAGACCCATTTTTTTGATGTCGCGGGTTTCATAGCCATGCTCTTTGCGATCCACTAGAATATGGGTCAGGCCCTCATCGGTGGCGCAGGTGCATATCAGGAAATCCGAAAAGCGACCATTGGTGATCCAGGTCTTTTCGCCATTGATCACCCAGTCATCGCCGTCCCGCCGCGCTCGGGTTTTGACAGCGGCCACATCGGACCCGACATTTGGTTCCGATATGCCCATCGACGCGGTAATTTCACCGGCAAGCAACGGACCGATATATTTTTTGCGAATCTCATCAGACCCGAGCTTCAGCAGAATCTCACCTGCCACCACGTTGATCAGAATGGGCAGCGCGATATCTATTGCCGTAACACCAACCTCTTCGAACAGCATCAGGTGGGTGGTCCAATCCAGCCCCATACCGCCCGCTTCTTCGGGATGCGGGGCCGATGTCAGACCGAACTCGGCAAGTCGCGTCATGAAACCCTGAATGACTTCTTTTTCGAACGGCGCATCCTTAACCTTCAGGTATTCCGGTTCGATCTGGTCATCCAGAAACCGGCGCAAGGAATCGCAAGCCATTATCTGCTCTTCGGTTTTGAACATCTTTCGCTCCTAGCGCCCGAGAATAAGGATGGAGGCCACGGCCTCTTCGATACCGATCAAACCGCCGCCATTTTCCGCGATGGCGATCCGCGCACCTTCGACCTGTCTAGGTCCACATTCACCGCGCAGTTGCGATACCAGTTCGTAAACCTGGCCCAACCCAGTCGCGCCAATCGGGTGGCCTTTGCATTCCAGCCCGCCCGACGGGTTCACCGGCACCCGCCCGCCGATGGAGGTGTCACCGCGCTCGGATGCAGCACCCCCTTCGCCAAATGGGAACAGCCCAAGGTTTTCGATCTGGATCAACTCACCCACCGCTGTTGCGTCATGCACTTCGGCAACTGATACGTCTTGGGGACCGATACCGGCGATTTCATATGCCCGCCGTGCCGCAATCGCGGTCAGGTGGTTCTCATAATCCTCCGGCGCGCGGTTTGATCCGGTCTGGATCACGCTGGCGCGCACTTCGATGGCACGATCCCGGCTGATCCCGAACTTTTTCAATCCGGCCTCGGTCATCAGAACCGCAGCGGCACCGCCATCGCTCATCGGGGCGCACATTGGCAGGGTCAAAGGATAAGTGATCGGTGGTGCGCTTAATATTTCGTCAACGGTATAAGGCGCGCGGAATTGCGCCTTTTCATTTTCAACCGAATGCATGTGGTTCTTTGCTGCAATCGCAGCAATCTGTTTTTGGGTCGTGCCGAACGTGCGCATATGCGCCAGCCCGAACGCTCCGTAAATCGCCATAAAGACTGAAAACGGCTTGTCCGAAGTGGTGTCATTCGGCACGTCGATGCCTTTGCCCAGCGCCATCAGTTTTTCGGTATTTTCCTCAACGGTGGACACATCCCACGCGCCATCGAAAAAGCTGAACATCTTAGCTTTGTCACCTGTCCACATTTTTTCGGCCCCAACGGCCAAAGCCACGTCACCCTCGCCTGCTTTGAGAAATTGAGCCGCAAGGTTCAACGCGGTTGACCCGCTGGCACATGCATTTTCGACGTTTACCATCGGGATGCCCTCAAATCCCATCTCGCGCAGGGTGATCTGGCCCGGGATCATCAACTGCGCCTCAAGATGTCGCTGTGTTGTGTTCGCGTAGTAGGCAGCCTGAATGTCATCCTTGCCAATGCCGGCGTCCGCCATCGCGCCATCGACAGCCTCGCAGGTCAGCGACTTTACCGTTGCCCCGTCGAGGCGTCCCATTTTGGTCATCGCGACCCCGGCAATGTAAATTTTTGTCATTTCAATCTCCGCTCATGTGCCGGTGAAAACCGGCTTTCGTTTTTCACCGAATGCGGCAAGTCCTTCGGCCGCATCGTTGGATTTCAGATGTTCGCGCAGCACGGCAAGTTCCTGTTTCAGCGCCTCCACCTGCGTCATTTCGATGGATGCATTGGCTACCCGCTTCATCTGCGACAGGACCAGCGGGCTTTTGGTCGCCAGCAACTGGCTGAACTCGTGCAGCCGCGCTTCAAGCGCGTCATCACCAACCACTTCCTGCACCAGCCCCATGCGCATCAATTCGCGCGCTGGTAGACTTTGGCCCGAAAACAAGAGGTATTTCGCGTTTGCGAGTCCGATCCGGCACGGCAAGACAGCAGCGCCGCCTGCGCCAGGGAACACACCAAAATTCGAATGAGCATCGCCAATTCTGGCGCTCTCGCCCGCAATCAGCACATCGCAACACATCGCGAGTTCCAGCCCGCCCGCAACGGTAATGCCATTCAGCCCGCCGATCACCGGTTTCGGCAAATCACGCAGCGCTTGAAACGTCGCGCCGATAGCGTCAAGAAAATCACCCTTTTGCGTATCGGCATCATCCAGACCAGCGAGGACTTCCTTCAGATTGGCACCGGCGCAAAACGCACGCCCCGCAGCCGTCAGCACAATTGCGCGCACCTGTTTTGCCACAGCGATCTCTCTTATCGCGGCGCGCAGTTCCCCAATGAGGTCGACAGAAAGTGCATTAAGACTGTTGGCCCTGTTCAACGTCAGCCACGCAACCGGACCACGGTATTCGACCAGTACATTCGCTTGAGTCATGCGTGCGTCTTTCTATTTACTTACCAGTAAGTAATCAAAAATATATAATCAAATCAAGAACTAATTTACGTTAGGTTACATAGGCTTGTAGGTTGTCGGTTTCTCCCGTCCGATTTGATCGGAGAATCAGCAATCCGGCGACATCAAGATAGTGCGTTCCCCGATGATGCGCGCGACATGAAAAAATGCCTCGCCGCGCGACACCTTGTGTTCAGGACGAACTTTTTGTGCCCAGATCCAGCGAGCCAGTCTGCATCATGCCGCCACAGACATATCCACCATCAACGACCAGTGTTTCACCGTTCACATATCGCGCATCAGGCGAGCCCAGATAGGCAACTGCCGCCGCGATATCCGCAGGGTCGGCCATGTAACCCGCCGGAATCATCGGCAACAGGCGCGCAACCGTTTCTTCGGTATAGGTGCTTTCGGTGAGCGGAGTTGTAATGGCGCCCGGTGCAATCGCGTTTGCCGTGACGCCATGCGCCGCAACTTCAAGCGCAATCTGGCGTGTCAGCCCCACCAAGGCCGCCTTGGACGTGCCGTAAGCCGTGCGCCCGACCCCTGCGCGGATGCCGCTGACCGACGTGATATTGATGATCCTGCCATATCGCTGACGAACCATTTCACGCGCAGCAAGTTGCGCGCACAACATGCTGCCTGTCAGGTTGATAGCCATAACGCGGTTCCAGTCTTCCAAAGGAAAATCGAGGAACGGATTAATCCCGACGATACCCGCATTGTTCACCAGCACATCCACGCATTTGTCCCAGCGTTCCGTCTCGTCAAATGCCGCATTCACCGATGCCGGATCCGACACATCAAGCTTTTGCCCAAGCGCTGTACCACCTGCCGCTTCGATCTGCTTGACCGTATCGGCTATGCCTGTTTCGGCAATATCAGTGACAACAACCCTCGCGCCCAACTCCGCCAGCCGCAAAGCAATCCCCTGTCCGATGCCAGAACCTGCACCGGTGACAAGTGCCACGCCGAAATCGTCACGATCTCTCATTGGTGGTTTTGTCATGCTGTAATCCTTTCATAAAGTGTAACAACCGCCGCACCGCCCAGCCCAACGTTATGCTGGAGGGCAAGCCGCGCATTATCGACCTGCCGGTTCTCTGCCTTTCCACGCAGTTGGTTGGTCAACTCAAAACACTGTGCCAGCCCCGTAGCACCCAGTGGATGCCCCTTTGACAGCAGACCACCAGACGGGTTCGTGACGTATTTCCCGCCAAAGGTGTTGTCGCCATCATCGACCAACTTTTCGCCATCACCTTCGGCACATAGCCCCAGGGCCTCGTAGGAAATCAATTCGTTCTGCGCGAAACAGTCATGCAATTCGATCACGTCGATATCGTCAGGACCCACGCCCGCCTTTTCATAGACCATGCGCGCGGCATCACGGCTCAGCCTGGCGCCAACCACTTCGATCATGTCGCCGGTTTCAGGGTCCAGCAGTTTATCCGTTGTCATTGCCTGCGCGCGGATTTGTACAGTTGTATCAAGGCCCATTTTTTCAGCGAACCCTTTGGACACCACAAGCGCCGCCGCAGCGCCGCAGGTGGGCGGACAAGCCATTGGCCGTGTCATTACACCGGGCCAGATCACCTGCGCACCCATTACATCCTGCGTGGTCATCTCCTTGCGGAAAACCGAGAGTGGGTTGTTCGCGGCATGGCGGCTAGCCTTGGCCCGAATTTTGGCGAATGTCTCCATCTTCGTACCAAATCGTTCCATATGCGCCTTGCCCGCACCGCCGAAATACCGAAGCGTCATCGGCAGATCGACGTCCCCTATCAGCCGGTCCGTGGCGGCATCAAATTCCGCCAGCGGTGACGGGCGATCGGGAAAGACAACACCCAACGCACCGGGGGCCATCTGTTCAAAACCCACCGCCAGCACACATTCTGCCACACCGCTTTCGACAGCCTGCCGTGCGAGGAAAAGCGCTGTTGAACCGCTCGAACAATTGTTGTTCACGTTGATAATCGGGATGCCCGTCATGCCCACGCGGTAAATCACACGCTGCCCGCTTGTGCTGTCGCCGTAAACATAGCTGGCATAGGCCTGTTGCACGTCTTCGAACGCGATACCGGCGTCATCCAGTGCAAGACGGATCGCCACCTCGCCCATCTCGTCGTAAGGTGCCGATGCGCCCGGTTTTGCAAAAGGGATCATGCCGACACCGGCAATAATGGCAGTCATTTTGGGTCTCCTTTTTTATGGTTTTTCGAATTGTGTATCGGGGTCGGTCAGCATCTGGCGCAACTCTGTCTTAAGTATTTTGCCGTAGCTGCTTTTGGGCAGTTCGAGAACAAAGCAATAGGCCTTGGGTCGCTTGAACCGCGCTATGTTATCCAGACAAAAACGGTCCAGCGCCTGTGCGGTCACGCCCGGCTCTGCCACGACAAACGCGATGACTTCCTCGCCCCATTCGGCCTCCTCGCGGCCAACAACATTAGTTTCGACCACGCCGGAATGACGCAGCAGCACCTCTTCGACCTCGCGCGGATAAATATTTGACCCGCCAGAAATGATCACGTCCTTGGACCGGTCCTTGAGCGTCAGGAAACCGTGGGCGTCCACGCTGCCAATGTCGCCGGTATGGAGCCAGCCGTCCCGCAAGGCTGACGCCGTTGCCGTTTCATTGCCCCAGTATCCCGCCATCACCACATCGCCACTGACGATCACTTCGCCCGCGACATCTGGGGGGCATTGTGTGCCTGTTTCATCCACCACACAGACCGTGACGCCGGTGCGTGGAATGCCGACGGATCCCAGCCAACTATCCGGAATTTCCCAGCTCAATATATGCGGTGGTAGATAAGTGATCGTACATGGTGCCTCGCCTTGTCCGTATCCGATCCAGATGCGGTTGCCCAACAGCGCCATCGCCCGGCGCAGGTCTGCGACATAAATCGGCGCACCGCCGCAGAACAACAGATCAAGGTTTTCGATGGCCGCCGTGTCAAGCGCAGGACAGGCCGTCAGACGCGTCAGCATCGTGGGTGCGACAAAAAAAGATGAATGGGGATATTCATGCAGCAACGTCACGATTTCATGCGGATCGAATCCACCGCTTTGCGGCACAACATTCGCCGCGCCCCGCTGCGCAAACGGTAGCATAAACAGCCCTGCCGCATGAGACAGCGGTGCCGGATGCAGCGCCGCCGACATTTCCGTAACCGGACACATATCGGCCAGAAAACTCGTGGTCATGGTCCAGAGGTTGCGGTGGGTCAGTATCGCCCCTTTCGGGCGGCCCGTCGTGCCGCTGGTATAAAAAATCCATGCCGGATCGGTTTGCGCAGCGTGTGCAGGCTGCAAATCCGCTGACGCTTGTAACGCCGCATTATATTCCGGTCCACCGACCGCAATGACTGCTGAAAACCCTTCGACGTCTTCCGGCCGGTCGGTAAAGGCAAGTGCGGCATCACAGTTAGCATGGATATAGGTCACTTCGTTAGGGTGCAGTTTGGCATTCAACGGAACGGCAACACATCCGGCAGTCCAGATGGCAAACAGGATCTCGATATATTCGGGCCGGTTGCCCATGAAGATCAGAACACGGTCACCTTTTACCAGATTGCGCTGTTTCAGCGCAGCGGCCAAGGCCGCGCTGCGGTCCTGTAATTGGGTGTAGGTGCTGAACGTCGACAACCCCAAGCAGACGGCAGGTCGATCGCAATAGGCGCGCGCGGACTGTGTCAAAATGTACGCGATGTTCATAATTCTGCTCCCTAAATTCTGCGCGCTTGCCCCTGCCAGAACGTATCCCTGATGTCCTTTTTGCGCACTTTCCCAACGGGGCTGCGCGGCAGTTCATCCCAGAAGTCAACCGTTTTGGGGGCCTTTACGCTGCCAAGGTTTTCCTTGCACAATGCAATGATTGCTTCGGGTTCCACCGTTGCATCGGGTTTGAGTTCGATCACCGCCTTGATCGCTTCACCCCATTTTTCGTCAGGCACACCGATCACCGCGCAATCCTGCACGGCAGGATGCGACCAGATCACCTGCTCGACTTCCGAGGGATAAACGTTGAAGCCGCCCGAAATGATCATGTCTTTCTTGCGGTCCACGATATAAAGGTAACCCTCGTCATCCAGATACCCGATGTCGCCGGTATGGTGCCAACCGAACTGGGAAACCTCTGCGGTTGCTTCGGGGTTTTTGTAATACCCCTTCATCACCAGATTTCCGCGCACAACAATTTCACCATGCTCACCACGCGGCATAATGTTACCGTCATCATCCATGATCGCCATCGGTGTCAAAAGTGCGGGCCTGCCGCAACTTGCAAGCCGGTGTTCGCGGGCCGGATCTCCGATAACATTGTGATCCTCTGCCGTCAGCAGCGCGCAGAACATCGGCGATTCTGCTTGTCCGAAACACTGCGCCATGACCGGCCCAAAAATCTTCAGGCATTGGCGCAGCTTGTCAATGGCCATAGGTGCGGCGGCATAAAGAAAGAACCGCAATGACGGAAAGCTACGTTGCGCAACTTCCGGTTGCGACAACAGCATGTAAACGGCGGTCGGCGGCAGGAACAGATGGGTCACTCCCTCGCTTTCAATTGTGTCTAGAACGTTGGCGGCATCAAATCCCGGCAGGATGACGCTGCGCGCACCAGCGGCCATCAACGCAATGGCAAGCACCCCTGACGCGTGGGTCATAGGCGTGATCAGCAAATGCACAGGGTCAGGTCCGGCATCAAAACTGGCATAATAGTTCGCGATTAGCGTGGTCCAGTTCAACTGCGTCAGCATGATCCCCTTGGGCCGCCCCGTTGTCCCACCAGAGGATAAAATTCCGACAAGATCATCAGGGCCAAGCGGCACATCGGGATCGGTTGAAGGGGCCGCGGCCATCCAGTCTTCCAGCCATGGTGCCGCGCCGTCTTGTTTATCCAGACAGATGAATTTTTGTATCTTTGGGCAAAGTTCACGCAATTGTTCCAGCGCCGGTGCAAGATCGCTGTGATAAAACAGAATCTCCACATCATTATGATCCAGGATATACGCGTTTTCTTCTACGCCGTTCTTGGCATTGACGGGAACCCAGATCGTGCCGGCACGAAACAAGCCCAGCATAACTTCAAGGCCGCTCACGCAGTTGGGGCTGTAAACGCCGGCCATCTTGTCGCGTCCGTACCCTTCGGCAGTGATGGCATTGGCGAAACGATATGTGCGTTCCTGAACTTCGCCGTAACTCCGGCCGATTTTAGCATCTTCCAAAGCGATCACGTTAGGGTTGATTGCGACACCCCTGTCGAAGAAATCGATCACACGCATAACGGTTTCCTATCTTGGTTTCCGGGATTTTCCCGCCTTGCCAGTCTGAACTCATACACTGATGAGCTTTTCGATCTCTTCGCGGTTGGCCAGCAAATCTGCTGTCGTGCCGCTCCACTGGACGGTCCCGTTGTCGACAACGTACTGTCGATGGGCCAATTTCATCGGCACGCGCAGGTTCTGTTCAACCAGCAAAAGCGTCATACCTTCTTCGTTGATCCGCCGCATCGAATCGACCAATTCATCAACGATCAGCGGGGCAAGGCCTTCAGTCGGTTCGTCCAGCAGCAACAGTTCCGGATTAGTCAAAAGCGCGCGCGAAATCGCCAGCATTTGCTGTTCGCCGCCCGAAAGCGTGTTTCCCGCCTGTGACGCGCGATCAAGCAGCACCGGAAACATTTCAAAAATCCGGGTTTCGGTCCATGCGCCAGTGCGTCCCATGACGGTTGCGATGCGCAGGTTTTCATGCACTGTCAGATTGTCAAAAATGCGCCTGTCTTCGGGGACATACCCAATGCCCAGACGGCCCAGTTGGTTCGGGAGTCGCGCGGTAACGTCGTCCCCTTTCCAGACTCTGCGCCCTGAAACCGGTTGCTTTAAACCGATGATCGTCTTGAGAATGGTGCTTTTGCCTGCGCCATTGCGCCCGATCAGCGAAACAACTTCGCCCTGTGCGACTTCGATCGACACGCTATGCAACGCCTGCGCCTTGCCATAAGTGACATTGCAGCTTTCCAACGCAAGCAGCTTCATTCCTCTTCTCCCAGATAAGCCGCTCGCACCTCGGCGTTTGCGCGGATTTCTTCAGGGCTGCCAGACGCCAGAATTTGCCCTTGAACCATCACGACCAAAGCACTGGAGACCCGCATTACAACGTCCATGTTGTGTTCGATCAGCAGCACGGTGCGGCCCTTGACGATCCGTTTTATCAGCTCCATCGCAGGCCCGATCTGGTCATGTCCAACACCGGCCAATGGTTCATCGAGCAACAGGACCGATGGGTTGCTCAGCAATGCCAGCCCGACTTCCAATGCGCGTTGATCGCCGTGAGACAAGGTTTCGGCGGGGCGGTGCGCCATCACCGTCAGGCCGATCTCTTCGAGAACGCTTTCGGCCCGTTCCCTGACTGCAGGAAAGCGGCCCGCCGGAAGCCAGAAGGGCTGCAACCTGTACAGATGCGCAAAAGCAGCAAGTTGAAGGTTCTCAAGCACCGACATGCCGGCGAAGATCTTGGTGATCTGGAAACTGCGGCCCAGACCGATGCGGGTCCGTTTATGCACCGACAGGCCCGTTACATCGCGCCCGTCCAGCATCACTTGACCACCGCTTAGCTTGGCATGACCCGAAAGCGCATTCATCAACGTGGTCTTGCCCGCACCGTTAGGTCCGATAATCCCGTAAAGCTGACCCGGCTGGAAGTCGAACGTCACACCGTTGACAGCTTTCAACCCGCTGAAGGAGACCTGAATATCGTTGCAACTCAATGATCCGGCAGTCATTGCATGTCTCCTTCGTCCTGATCACCTTGGAACATTCCGGCAATACCGTTGCGTAGGAAGATGGTGGCAAAAATGAACACCAGACCAAGGATGCCGTACCAATATTGGGTGATTTGGCTCAGTTCTTCTTTCAGTAATTCAAACAAGGCCACGCCAAGAATCGGACCTAGCAATGTGCCTTTGCCGCCCAGCACGGTCATGATCAAAACGTCGCCCGATGTGGACCAATGCAGCATTTGCGGAGAGATGTAGAAGATCAACGATGCCAGCAGGGCTCCTGCAACACCTGCATACGCACCCGAAACGATAAACGCCGATTGGCGCAAGCTATGGACGTTGTATCCGAGTTGCGCGGCGCGCACGTCGTTCGCCTGTACCGCGCGCAATGCCCGCCCGAATGGCGACCCACGCAGCAATGCCATCAGCGCCAGTCCGATCAGGAAAACCGCCACGATAAACCCATAATAGTTGTGGTTGTCGTAGAAATTGATCCCGAACAAGTCAGGCCGCGGCACGCCTGGAATACCGTCCAATCCGCCGGTGATTGCGCGCAGCTTGTTGGACGCAAGGATGTACATCATCTGCGCCAGGGCCAGTGTCAGCAGTGCAAAAAAAAGCCCCGAAACCCGAAGCGCAAAAAGCCCCATCAGGTAAGCCAGCACCGCTCCGACAATCGCCGCTGCAAAAAGGCCCGGTATAAAACCGACGCCATAGCTGAGGGTGAGGATTGTGAGCGCATAACCCCCTGCCCCGAACAACGCCGCATGGCCGAATGACAGCATACCTGTCACCCCGAAGACCAGATCAAAGCCGATTGCGAACAAGGCCCAGATCAGGATCAGGCTGACAAGGTTCACCCATTGCTCATCCTGCACAAAAAACGGAACGATAATCATAACTGCGATAATAATGCCCATCAGGGCCTGACCGATAATCCTGCGTGTCATGCCGAACGCCCCTTTGTGCTAAACAAGCCCGCAGGCCGGAACATCAGCGTTCCGATCAACAGGGCAAAGGTAAGTAGTTCGACCCATTCAGTTGCGTAGGTATATCCGGCCGCCCGCGTCATGCCCAACAGCAACGACGCAAGGATTGCGCCGCGAATGTTCCCAAGCCCGCCGATGATCACCACGACAAAACAGTCGATGATAACGCTGAATCCCATGCCCAGTTCGATCGGCACCAACGGTGCGCTAACCACGCCACCAAGAGCCGCAAGATACGCACCAAGCGCAAAGACGCCGGTGCGAACCCGGTTTACATTTACACCGAGTGTCTGAGCCATTTCCGGATCGGAACTGGCGGCGCGAATAATCATGCCCCATTTGCTACGGTCCAGCAGCAAGAACAGTGCCAGAGAAACCGCTGCACCAAAACCGATTACAAAAAGCCGGTATGACGGTATTTGACTGCCAAACATGGAAATCGGTGCCATGAAGATTTCTGGTGTCGGCACTTGCTTATAGTCAAATCCCCAGATCATCTTTGTCGCGTCGTCGATGACCAGAATGAATCCGAAAGTGAGTAAAAGCTGAAAAATGTGGTCGCGGTCATAGACCTGTTTCAGCGCCAAAATTTCGATCAGCGCACCAACACAGGCGACGATCAGCGGCGCAAACAGCAGTCCCAACCAGAACGATCCGGTCATATGAACAATTTGATACCCGACAAACGCGCCAAGCATATAAAGCGCGCCATGGGCAAAGTTGATCACCCCCAACATGCCAAAAATAAGGGTCAAGCCCGCTGCCAGCAGAAACAGCAGAAAGCTGAGACTCAGCCCGATCACGATAATGGACATATTCAGGGTTCCTCAGTTTCACCCCAAAAAAGCGGGCGACGCATGTCGCGAGGGAACAGCGCCGCCCAGTTCAGGGAGGATCGATTAACAGTCGCTAAACAGGCTATTTGCCGAAAACTCTTCGGTGATTTTCATGGTGAGGTCCGGCAATGGTGCCTCGCCCTTCACAACTTCACCCCAAAGACCGACCTGTTTGGCCTGATGGTCACAAGCGCGCATTTCCTTGCGCCCTTCGACCGAATTTTCATAGACCGATGTTTCAAATGCATCGACCCAGGTTTCCACATCCCAGCTGTCAGTCGCTTCGATGACATCCATCCACCAGCGAAGACCGTCAAATGCCTCGCCCGCGAAGGCCGAAGGGTAGTCACCGTTTGCGTCACGGTAGGCCGTCACGAATTCGGCGTTTGCCGGATTGTCGAGCGAGAAGTGATAACGCACGCCGGAGTTCACGCCCAATGCGGCCTCGCCTGTCGCGGCTGCAAAGATTTCATCCTGAAGCACGGGGCCGAACAGCACTTTGTTCTGACCCATCCCAACCTGACCTGCCTGCTTGCAGAAGGTGACGCCGTCATTGCCCGTTGCCACAACCAGAATACCATCGGCGTCCGAACGCGCCATCTTGTCGATGATGACCGAAAAGTCGCGGTTGCCAAGCGGGGCAAAGTCATTCCCGACGATCTCGACACCGGCGGCTTTTGCTTTTGCGGCAAAGTCGTCAAAGGCGCTGCGCGTGGCCTGATAATCAGCCGTGACCGCGTATACTCTCTTGATCCCGCGTTTCTTTACGAATTCAACACACATGTTCATTTCCATGGCCAACGTGTTGGACGTACGGAATGAGTAACGCGCACCGTCCATCTTGGTAATGCTGTCGTCTGCGGAAATCGTGACCAGATGCGGCACCTTGCGCTGTGTGGACAGGCTTTGCAGTGCCAGAGTCGACGCTGAGCTGACCGCGCCAAACATCAATTGCGTGCCTTCCGCCAACAGCCGGCTTGCTTTTTGTACGGCGGGCTGGGGTTTGGTTTCATCGTCTTCCCAGCTGAAGCGGACTTTTTTGCCCAACAATTCGCCACCCCGCATGGCCACGGCAAGTTCCGCGCCTTTGCGCATGTCATTGCCGATCAAGCCGTATGCGCCCGAGAAAGACAGAATGCCCGCAATGTGATAATCTTCGGGCGTTGCGGCCCGCAGAACCATTGGCGCAGGCAAGGTACTGGCCAAAGTTAGCGCCCCGGCGCTGCGTAGAAAATTCCGACGTTTCATAGTTTTCCTCCCGGTTTCACGCCCCAAGAAGTTTCTCCTGCAAGGCGAATGATGCGCTGCCCGGGATAAATCGTTCCCGGAAAAGCAGAATACTATCAGCAAGTTTGGCGGGTTTTATCATACGTCGGATCAGCAATCGGGCGGTAACAAATCATGGATTTGCAAATGGCGCAAAAGTGCATCTGATCGCGACCGTGTCCCTAACCCTCCCCCATCTCTTGCATCAAGCATCGCAGGGTTAGGACTGGCAGGGAATGTCCGAAAACGCCACAAATTTGACATTTTCTGCCAAATCGATATTATTTACCCATCAGTAGAATTTTGAGGTCATCGTCATGAAGGTGGGCTTGCTCCAAAACCTGCGTCTTCCCAAACATAGCATCCAGTTCATGTGTGACGTGCTGATCGAACACGGCATTGATCCTGACCCATTGCTCAAAGAAGCAGGTTTGCAGCTCAGCCTTCTCTCGGATCCATGGGGCACGCTGGACGGTATTCAGGAACTCACATTCCTGCGTGCCTTTTGCCGGAGTACAGCGCATATTGAAGGTGTCGCTTTTGTCACCGGTCTGCGTTACAGCCTGATCTCGTATGGCCCTATCGGGCTTGCCACGCTAGTTTCAGAGAATGTGACAGCGGGGCTGAGGGTTTTCACGCAAATGCAGGGGCTGGGATACGCACTGCTGGCATATGACATCACAGAGGACGATGAAGGTTTTGCAACAGGGTTTGTTGCCGACGACCAGTATGTACCGCCCGATCTTCTGGATTTTGTTCATGAACGGCTGCTTGGGTCCGGCCCGACCTTCTTCCGGGACCTGCGTCAAGAAAACCTGCCCATCCGTCTGATCGAATGCCCGTTGGACCGCCCGAAAGGCTGGATGAACCTAGAAGCGCGCTGGCAAACCGAAATCGTGTATCGCGCACCGCGCAGTTGCATTCACTTTCATCCTGGAACAGGCGCGCTGAAACTGCCGCTGGCGAATGCCCTTCTTGCGGTAAACTATCGTGTTTTGTGCGAGAATATGCTTGAAACCGGCCCCAAGCATACCGGAACAGCAAATTCGGTTTATCAGGTGTTGATGCAGGTGCGCGGCGTTTTTCCCAATGCGCCGGAAGTGGCCGAAACGCTTCATTTGTCAGAACGCTCTTTACATCGAAAACTTGCCAGTCAGTCGATGAGCTATCGCCAGATTATCGATAGCGTGCGCTTGCGCCGCGCACGGGAGCTTCTTGATACATCCGAGTTACCGCTGGCTGAAGTTGCAGATCGCCTCGGTTTTTCGGAAACTGCCAGCCTGTCGCGATTTTTCCGGCGGGTTTCAGGGGATTCGCCGTCCGCATATCGAAAAACCAGCAAAGGGTTATTCGCCAGTTCACGTTAGGATTAGACGACGAGACGCTAACACGACCATATATCAGAACGGAGTGACGCCATGAACAAGTCCGATGACGAAACGCTCACCTTCAAAGAGATGGTCGGGAAATTCGACGTCACCCCCCGAACCCTGCGGTATTACGAATATCTCGAACTTCTCAAACCCACGCTACAAGGGCGTGAACGAAGTTATGATCGCAAACAGATCGCGCGGTTCAAGCTGATCTTGCGAGGTCGTCGGTTCGGAATGAAGCTTGAAGATATAAGAGTTTGGTTAGAAATATATAAAAACAGGGGCTCAAGAGCGCAGCTTCGCGAATGGGCAAGGATATCAAAAATCCTCGAAAATAAGCTTCGCGCCGAGATAAAAGAAAGAGAGGAAGCTCTGGCAGAATTACGAGAAACCTCAAAGCTCGCCAATGAATTGAATTTCAAAAAGTGATCCCGAAACCCAACGCACCGACCAAATAGATGGCTGGTTGATGCAAACACCCATAATTTGGAAGCGAATGGATGGAGCTAGCTCTAAAACACAATCGACAAAGTGCTGGGACGTAAAATTCGCTTTTACAACATACAGCGGGTCCCTGCGCATTATTTGCCATAAGCGCGCTTATGCGTGTTTCTGCCCACATTCCAGGCAAATACTAAGTTGCAATCCGCCACATTCGAAACCGCCCCAGCCCTGTCACCTCACGAACCAAGTCCTTTTCCTCCATCAAGGCAAGGTTTCGCTGCACGGCTGCGCGGCTGGAACCAATCTGGGACTCAGCCATTGGAGCAGACACAAGGGGCCATTCTGCAAAGAGAGCTCGTAAGGCGGGAGGGGTTTTGCCGGATAGTGGCGCCATTTCAGCCTCTGCCTGAACCGTCCAAGCCTCAGTCTGATCCAGATGCCGCATCGCCGTTAGAACAGCGCTCTCCATCCCCGCCAACCAACGGGCCAATCGTTCGTCCGGAGAACCAGATGCACGCAGCCCCCCTGCTCCACCCATGGCGAGCGGCGCAAATATAGCACCGTTTCCGTTGCTGCTCGCAATCCTGGCCGCCGTGACGGCGGCTTCGATCTGGTCTCCTTGTGTCGCGTTGCCCTTAAATCTGAGACACGACGCGTTCGGGGATATTTTTTGCCCTTAATTATGAGATTCCACTGCCATCGCGCCTATGCTTTTCGCGCGCTGCCGGGCGATGTAATCGACCGCGGCAAGCAGACGTGGCTCCTTATCGAAGGCGCGCAATAGAGCAACCCTTGCATAGTCGTCGATGCCGGAGCTTGAGATGGCCGCTTTGACCAGTGGACGGGATTGGGCTGCATCAATTGCAGCAAGGCAAAACAGCCTTACTTCCAGCCTGTGGCCCTGAAGAGCGTATAACGGATCTCCGCGGAAGGCCTTTAATGATATGGCAAAGGTGACCGCGCGCATTGCGCGCCGAAATTGCTTGGAGCTGCGTAATCGCGCGGCGTATTCAAGCCGCGCGGCGCCGTTGCGCGCACGATTTATCAGCTTTTCGGGCATCTGTTCGCCACTGGCCTTGCCGAGCGTCGGCACAAGTCTCGTCCCACAAACCTGGCAGTCGAATGCCCAGGCTCGCCTCCAATGCTTGAGCGAAAGGCCCTCTCTGGAACATTGCAGGCAATGCTGGAATGGTATCTGGGCCGTCAGCGAGGCTTCTCGTGTCGTCATTGCTGGGAAGGTCAAAGATCGCACAACATCTGGGTCAATCCGTGCGGCGTTGGCAATCTTCGCCGCCGCAGCCGCGTCGACGTTGAAGTTCAAGGCGGTGCCATGCGCGGTATCGATTCTGAGATGAGCCAGTAGTTCCGCATCATCACAGTAGTTGGCCGCCGCCAGCCTAGACAACCAACCTGACAACAACTCGTCGGGCAGCGGCGCGACAGTCTTGGGCAGCGGGTGCGGCTTCACACCCCGGACTTCTCGAGCCGCCGATGGGGGTTCGCATGGCGCGACCAAACCGGCGTCCATTTTACGATTGCGTCATCGGTGATGCATTCATCACCTGTTACAATGGCGTCGATGGAAAGATCCTTGATCAGGGCGAAAATGCGCGAGGTCACCCCACCGGTCAGTGCAAGTATCTGCTTGAGTGACTTGACCTTCAGGTTGGACTTCTTTTCCAGTGGCATGGCAGCAATAAGGGTCTGGATCATGTCCGAGAACTCGGCATCGTCGCGCCAGTTTGGCAAGTGATGTTCGTCCAGCCGTCGGGCAAGCTGGATATCACCACGGATGGCGTCGAGGGCCTCGCTGACCCCAAGACAGACCAGTGACACCTCGAGCTCATTGCTGAGATAACGAAGAACATTGAGAAAGCGTCGCTGTTCGCGGTGGGTCCCGGCCAAGAGGTTGTGGACCTCGTCGATCATGATCATCCGCAGGCCAAGGTCGCGCAAAAGCGCAATAACACGGACTTCGAGGGAGGCCACATTTTGAGCGCGCGCGCCCAGTGCCGTGGCCGGTGCCCCGATGGACGCCAGGATGTGCAGATAGAACCGCCGTTCGTCGGGAGCTGGCGGTGCTTGTAACAGCAAGAGCGGCGTTCGCGTAATTCCCGATGCTGGGTCATATTCCGGTGCATATCTGCGCGACAGGTTGCGGGCGATCATCGTCTTGCCGATCCCAGACGCGCCATGCACAAGAAGGCCAGGCATACGGGTTTGCCTTGGCGCTTCGATCATACCCTGCAAACGGTCCAGAACTTGTTCGGCCCGCGGAAAGCCAATCCAGATATCCGATTGAATGAGGGCGATCCGACCGTCTTCCTCTGTTGTCCCTGCCCTCAATTCACCATCTCTCCACTTTGAACAATGGGCGCGATGTATCACCCGTGTCGATCGGGCGCAGCCCTTCGGTTTTCGAGACAGCCGAGTTGGTGCCCTCCAATGTCCCTTTTCTTTCACGGGATCGGCGTTCGGCCTTCGTTAGGCCCCGACTTTCAAACTCGATCTGGCGTTGCTGTCGGATCAGCTCAGCCAGGACCAGCTCATTGGACCCGGATTTGCCAAGGGCACGGGCCTTCCTCATGGCTTCGCGATATTCCCAGAGCGGCACGGGCGGAATTTCCAAGTTTCTGTAACGCGCCTCAACATATCGGCCATCGTCCAATTCGACCCAGATCATTGAGATATCGCGAGGGTCGTAGCGAACGACCACCTTCCCATCGCCGCGCCCAATGTGGCCTGCAAGAGCATCCGACCAGTACCGTATCTGGAACAGATGGATGCCGTCACGCCTGACCTTACGCAGTTCGCTTGGCAGGAAGCTCACCCGAAAGGCTTCCATCTCGAAGGGGATGTCTCCCATCATTTCCGCTGAGAGCGCCTCCCATTTGGCGACGGGCGTACAGCCAAGACTTGAATGAATGCTGTTGTTGTAGCGGCAGATTTCCAGAGCAAACCAGCGATCGAAGTCGCTTAAGGTCATCGTGGCCATGCCCTCGGCGTCATAGTCGCCCTTGGCCACGACCGAGGATTGCGTTGTTCCAGGCAACAGGTGCACGGCCCCCATCATCGTGCCGATCAATCGTTCGATGTGCCCTCCGAAATGAGGACTGCCTGGCGGCCGATAGACCAGATCGATCCCCCATTCTGCACATGCCGACCGAAAGGCATGCGACCGGAAATCGCGCCCGTTATCGACGTGGATGCTATGCGGTTTACCCTGCGCGGGCCAAGGAACATTGCACGCCAATGCCGCCGGAAGTTCCGCCTTGGGGGCCACCGCCTGTGTCAGGCAAAGCGCCACCGACAGACGCGAAGGTGCCTCGAGAGAGGTGTAATATCCGGTCACCATCCGCGTTGCGACGTCGATCGCCAGCGTGACCCAAGGCCGCCCAATTGGTTGGCGTTCAAAACTGTCGACGAGGATGATGTCTGCAGGCGTATGGTCGATTTGCACGACCTCCAGTGGCCGGTTTGCCTTGTTGTCGCCTACGACCGGCGCAAATTTCTGGCGGGCCGCCTTTGCGCCTTCGCGTGCCTTGGCAATTTCACGGGCATCCATTGCATCCAGCCTGCGCTGAACCGTCCGACGCGTCGGCGGTTGCAAGCCCTGCTGCCAGCACGCGCTGCGGATTTCTGTCACGACGCGCGACAGGCTTGGACGTTCCCGCCGTAAGAAATAACGGCGAAGATGTTCTTCGATCACCGCTTCCACCTCGCCGGATATCAAGGTTGTACCAGTCGGGCGGCCCCGTTTCCGAGAAGCCAGCGCGCTGGTGCGTCCACCCTCTTCGGCCAGACGCTTTATCCAGCGCCAGACCGTAGCCCTGCTGACACCAAGCTCCCAAACGGCGTCATTGATGCCACTTTCCAGACTGCCAGTTCCTTTGAGATATGCCTGAACAAGCGGACGCAGAACGGCCGCCCTGCGCGCCTCTTCAGCACCAGGGGCAACTGAGTCTTCGTGATCATTTTCCATCGATATTTGCCGCACGAAGCTGTGAACCCTGTCTCAGGTTTAAGGGCAAAAATATCGGAATTAAAGACAAAATCTCATATTTAAGGGCAAAGGGTGGCCGTTGATTTCGTTGGATTTCTCATCTCACAATTAAGGGCTACGCGACAATAGGCTACGCCCGCGTATCGACAGAGGATCAGACCCCCCTGCCCCAGTCTGAGGCTCTGCAAACTGCGGGATGCGTCGAGATCTTCGAAGAGCACGCCTCAGGCGGCAATCGTGCCCGGCCAGTGCTTGCGCGCGTGCTGGAGCGCATCAGCAAGGGCGACACGCTGGTTGTCGTACGGATCGACCGGCTCGCACGGTCTCTGTCGCACCTTCTCGAGGTGATCGAACGGTTGGAGGCCA
The DNA here is from genome assembly GCF_900102315.1 of Celeribacter baekdonensis. Taxonomy (GTDB): domain Bacteria; phylum Pseudomonadota; class Alphaproteobacteria; order Rhodobacterales; family Rhodobacteraceae; genus Celeribacter; species Celeribacter baekdonensis. Next base: position 12,656 of record NZ_FNBL01000017.1, on the reverse strand, counting down.
AGGGGGCGTTCTTTCGTTCCATTCAGGACCCGATCGACACCGGATCCCCGCAAGGCAAGTTCACGCTGCAGGTGTTGGGCGCCGCGGCCGAGTTCGAGCGGGCGCTGATCCGCGAACGTACCAAGGCGGGGTTGGCGAGCGCCCGTGCCAAGGGCCGGGTCGGCGGGAACCCCGGACTGCGGGCCAAAGACCCTGCCGCTCTTCGTAAGGTGCGGTTGGCGCGACAGGACGGCTACATGGAGCGTCTGAACGAGACGGCACAAGATTGGGTGCCCCATGTGCGCCGGTTGCGCCCCGACTTGGCCTGGGAAGACGTGGTACGCATCATCAACGGCCCCTTGCCCGAGGCGCGTCGCTGGACCCAAAGTCGCCTGCTACGCGCCGTGAAAGCCTATGTGCGCGATGGGTTTCTGCCCAATGAAGTGCTTGGTCGCGCTGGACGCCGCGAAAGCGACGATCGCCTGCCGGCGATTGTCGCAGCGATCAAGGGCGCGGACCCCAACATCACGCTCCAGACGATCTGTGACAGGCTGGAATCCATGCGCGAACGCACACCACGTGGGCGTACAAGCTGGCAGCCCTCGTCAGTAAGGATGCTGCTGGAACGCGCAGAGAAGTTGGGCTTGCTGAAGTCCGCGCAATAAACACAACCTTGCAAATCTTCCAACTCATGGAACGATTGCAAGGTTGCAGCCCATTTTCTGGTCAGGTGAATGGATTGACGACGCGTAACTGATCTTCGACCAGCAATCCGCCGTGCATATCTTCGCTCCACAAAGTCGTGCATCCAGCAATAAGAGCGGCCGACACAATCATCGCGTCATAGACCGAAAGCTGGTATTTTTCTGCCAAAGCTCGGCCCACGAGATGGGTTTGCACAGACAGGTCCTCGACTGGACACAAGGATTGGACCCCTGCGAGAAAAGTGCCGGTCTCCTCCCAACTGAGACCGGCTTTCCTCCGGCAATTGACCATCGCTTCGTTCAGGACCTGCACACTGATCCGCGGCCCCTGCCCCAGGATGTCTTCCGCCCGATCCGTCTTTGGGCCGTCGTCAAGAAGGTAAAGGACGACATTTGTATCCGCGAATTCAGCGCTCATGCGCAGCGTCGCGGCTCAGGCGTGCGTCCTTGGATAGCTTTCCGCGAAACCGCCTTAGCCCTTGCAGGACTTCATCGGCGCGAGGTTGGCGCTGGACAAGCAAAGTACCGTCGTCCTTTATCAGATCGATTTTGTCACCCTCTTTGAGGCCAAGTTCGCGCACAAGATCGGCAGGCAGCCGGACCGCGAGCGAATTCCCCCATTTTGCAACTTGCATGGTGTCGTTCCTCCAAGTGGATATACGATCCTATATGTATATCATCCTGCCGCAATTGCCAAGATCAGCATTCGACGACGACAGCGAACGGGCTTGTGTTTCGATGGTGAGCTCACACAAGATGTGGAAAAAACTTGCGCGAATCCGACTCTTACGGCAATAGTCACGGAAACGAGGCAAAAAACGTCAATAACCGTGAACACGCCAAAGATGCGTTGCGCGGATCGAGAGGGCAGATGAACAAGACTTTCGTGCATCAGGACCTGAACGCGGTCATCCGCCAGCATTCCGAGTGGCTGGCCAACCAGCTGCATTCGCAGCGCGAGAGCCTGTTTCCCCCTGACGCCACAAAGGAAATGCGCAAATTCACCTCCGGCGAGGCGGCAGCGCTTCTTGGTGTGAACGACTCATACCTGCGCAAAATCAACCTTGATGGCAAGGGCCCATCGCCTGAACTGACGGCCGGCAATCGTCGCCTGTATTCCGCGCAGGACATTCAGGCACTGCGTGTCCTGCTGGAAAAGACCGCGCGAAAGCCCGGAGACTATATCCCCGGACGGCGTGACGGCGATCACCTGCAAGTCATCGGTGTGATGAACTTCAAGGGTGGTTCGGGCAAAACCACGACTTCGGCACACCTTGCACAACGGCTGGCCTTGCGCGGTTATCGCGTTCTGGGCATTGATCTTGATCCGCAGGCCTCATTCACGGCGTTACATGGCGTACAGCCCGAATTCGATCTGACAGATGGCGGCACGCTCTATGACGCGATCCGCTATGACGACCCAGAGCCGATCCGCGCCGTCATCCGCAAGACCTATATCCCGAACCTCGACCTGATCCCAGGCAATCTGGAACTGATGGAGTTCGAACACGAAACGCCGCGTGCTCTTTCACAAGGCAACGCAGGCCTGTTCTTTTTCCGCGTGAAAGAGGCGTTGGCGCAGGTTGACGGCGATTACGACGTTGTGGTCATCGACTGCCCGCCGCAACTGGGCTTTCTCACCATGTCCGCACTTTCGGCCGCCACCGGCGTGCTGGTCACAATTCATCCGGAAATGCTCGACGTGATGTCGATGTCGCAATTTCTGCGCATGACGGCTGATCTAATGGACGTGATCGCCGAAAGCGGTGCGGACATGTCCCATGACTGGATGCGCTATGCGCTGACACGCTATGAACCTCAGGATGCACCACAAAACCGGATCGTCGCCTTTCTGCGCACCATGTATGGCGATGCGGTGCTCAACTCGCCAATGCTCAAATCCACGGCGATCTCCGATGCAGGTCTGACAAAGCAAACCCTATACGAAGTCGAGCGGAGCGCCTTTACCCGCACGACCTACGATCGCGCCCTTGAAAGCCTGAACGCGCTGAACGACGAAGTCGCTGATCTTATTCAGAAAACGTGGGGGCGGGCATGACGAGTGGCAAGAAAAAACGTATGTCGATGCTCGACAATCTCGCGGCAGCCGGTGGCCCGGCCCCTGCCCCTCAGGGTGGCGCCGTAACCCCTATGATGACGTCCAACCGCGCCCTGCGCTCGGCCCGTGATGCGGTCGATTCACATCATGTTTGGGAACTCGACCCGGCCAGTATCGTCGACGACCGAATGGCCGACCGGCTTGATCCGGCGGATGTGCATGATCTGCGCGCCGCAATCGAGGCGAATGGTCAGACCGTACCAATTCTTGTGCGCCGGCACCCGTCAGAGACGGACCGCTATCTGCTCGTCTATGGTCGCCGCCGGCTTGAGGCGATCCGCCAGTCCGACAAGGTCGCCAAGGTGCGCGCACTGGTCGCCAATCTGGATGATGACAGTGCCCTGCGTGCGCAGATTTCCGAAAACATGGCGCGCCGCGATTTGTCCTTCATTGAAAAGGCGATATTTGCGCAAGAACTCGTATCGTCGGGCTTTGGAAATCAATCACAGGTTGCAGAAATTCTGACCGTGACCAAATCTTCGGTGTCCATGGCCATCGCCGTCGCCGACATGGTCGGTACAGACCTCATCCGCGCCATCGGTGCTGCACACGGCATCGGCCGACCCCGGTGGGAGGCCATGGGCCGTGCCATCGCGGACAACGACCTGGATCGGGGCAGCCTGATACGCCTTGCTGACGAAACCCATGGCAAGGCCGATGTGGCCATGGTGATTGATGCCGCACCTGCGACCGACGACCCCTCTGTGCAGGCGTTCGAGGCCGTGTCGAAGGTTGTCACAAGGTTAGTCAAACCGGCCAAGGCCCCCTCCCCTTCTGCTGCATCCAGTCAGCCGCTCAGGATTGGGGGCAAACGTGGCGGCACGCTCAAACGCACCGCCAAAGGGATCTCGATCGAGTTGCAGAATAGTAAGTTTGCCGACTGGGTAGAGTCTGAAGTCGATGATTTGATTGAAGAACTTCACAAACGCTGGAAGCAGCGTTCAGAAGACTGAGGAAGAGCAGAAACCAAAAACAGGAGGCACGAAAAAGCCAAAGAAAAGGTCCCGCAAAGCGACCGCCCTACGAGACCCTGACTTGTTCTTAGCACTCTCAAGTTAGTCTCGGACGCCGTTTTTCGCAAGTCTTAAGTGATTCGCGGACCGTGTTTTCTTTGTCTTCGTGAATGTAAAATGGACTACACCCCCGTAACGCCTTTCAGGCGACCCATAAATGCTGCCATTCTGCACTATCAGGCAGCGGCGCAACAGGACCTCCCGCCTTCCGGCGTCAACAAGTGGGAAGCACTTCGCGAACTCGCCGCTGCCCGTATCGCCTTCGGCTTGTCCGACCGTGATTTGAGCGTGCTTCAGGCATTGGTCAGTTTCCATCAGGCCACGATCGTTGGCGGGAACCATAGTGAAACTGTTGTGCATCCGTCCAACAAGGCTATTTGTGAGCGCCTGAACGGCATGCCCTGTTCGACCATGCGGCGGCATCTGGCGAACCTGGTGCAAACCGGTTTCGTCGTGCGTCGCGACAGTCCCAATGGCAAGCGTTACGCGCGCCGGTATGGGGACGAAAAGATCGCTTTCGGCTTCGATCTGGCCCCCCTCGCCCAACGCTTCGTCGAAGTGTGCGAAGCCGCAGAGGCTGTCCGTGCTGCGGAGGAGCGCTACAAGCGGCTTAGATCCACTGTAAGCCTCATGCGCCGTGATCTAGCGGGTCTCGTCGACTACGGCCGCTCTCTGCGCCCTGACCGCGCCATCTGGGACCAGGCGTCCGACCTGTGCGTCCTGACGGCGCGTGACCTTCGCCGCAAGCTTGACTTTGCAGAGTTGCAGCAGATTGAATCTGCGTTGTCCGAAGCCCTCAACGCTATTAGGGACCTGTTGGAACCAGTGCAGTCACAAAATATGAGCACCAATGAAGTCACAAATGAGCAGCACTATCAGAATTCAAATAAAGACTCTTATGATTTTGAACCACGCTTAGAAAAAGCGCAGGGCGATGGCAGCGTCTCCGATCCGGCGACAGCACTGGTTGTAGAGGGTGGGACTGATGAGCCTGTCTCGGTCGACAATAATCTACCTAGAATACCCCTCGGTCTCGTTTTGGCCGCTTGCTCTGAATACCGAACTTATGCTGAACGACCTGTGCGCCACTGGCATGATCTAGTAAGGGTGGCCGGTGTAATAAGACCTATGATGGGCGTCTCACCTTCAGCGTGGGAAGAGGCCAAACAGTACATGGGCCCGGAAGAGGCATCGGTGGTCATCTTGGCAATGTTGGAACGCTTCGGCGACATCCGGTCACCTGGTGGGTATTTGCGGTCGCTGTCTGCAAAGGCTGCGCTCGGTGAATTCTCCTGTGGTCCCATGATCATGGCCCTTATGAGAAAGGACGCTGCATGAAAAGTTCACAGCTGTGAACTGCGTCTTGTATCGTCGCGCAGAAGACAGGTTCACAGCTGTGAACTCAATGCTTAGGGGATCTGTCCACTTTCTCCCTAGGCGCGCTTTCCTGCGCAGAGCGCGGACTAACGAAAATCACTCAGTCAGGTCACCATCTCCAAAGAGGTTTGGAAAGAGCCGCTCTCGATAATCCAACGGAAACGCCAACCGAACTGGCGTCTTCGGCGAGGCGGACGTCATGTATCCGGCGGCGGTCAGTTTACTCAGCGTGTTGCGAGCAGTACGCTCGGACGTCTTGAGCACAATCTGCGCATCGCCTCGTTCCAGTGCCCCATGCCGAAGAACCGCCGAGATTAGTTCCGGCGCTCGCTTGTCATCGATGGTATCTGCAACAAGACGACGATACCGTTGGTCCAGTCCGCCGAGATCGAACAATCTTGCTGAGAAGCTGATCTGGTCGAGCGTCACCTTTAGGAACCATTCACTGAACGTCTTCAGTGCCGCTTCTGACAGGTTCCCCCGTCCGTCGCGGTCTCCGCGACGTGGACTGTCGGCCAGATCCATCATCCGTTTGTACTCGCCCCGATCGGTTAGCCCGCGGGCCAGCCCACGTGATACGGACCAGAGCCCTTGGCCACCAATCCCCGCTGTGAGGGCCATGGCATGAGACATCAGTCTGCTGACACGGCCGTTACCATCCGGGAAAGGGTGGATGTAGTTGAGCCGGTGATGTGCAGACGCGATCGCGATGATCCGTCCGCTCGAAGACTGCGCCGCAATCTGAAACCGTTTGTCGAAATGGTCCATGAATGCCGCGACCCGCGATGATGAAGGCGGTAGGTGGCGCCCGACCGCAACTTCCCGATCGTCATCCTGGCGCATGCGTCCCGGAACGATGGGCTCTTGTGTGCCGTCGGGATGTTCGATGACCCGAAACTCATCCGGCATCTCGTCGTAGAAGCTCTTATGGACCCAAGTCAGGAATTCGACGGATGTGGGGCGGGGCAGGGTGCCCTTGCGATGCATCTCGTCGATGGCCCGTTGAACGATGACGTGCGCCCGGGCCTCAAGGGCGAGGGGACGGGTTTCTTCCTCAAGCTCGGCACCAGCCAGCGCCCTTTCGATGTCGCGGGGGCGCGTGTTGTGTCCTTCGATCAGGTTGGAGTAGTAGCAGTTCATCACACGGACGAGATCGGCAAGTTCGGCTGCGCTGTCAGGATGCAACCCTTGTCCCAGCCCGGTGGCTTCCCTCTGGATGTCGACCGAAAGGTCTGCCAGTTCTGTGGGAATATGCTCCTCGAAGAAGCAGGGTTCGATCCTGGCGGGTGTTTCCAGCATTTTTGCCGATCTTCCATGTTTGCAAAGTAATTGAAAAATAAACACATTTCGTACTTTCAAGCAAGGTTTTGCCGATATGCGTTGCCGATCTTGGGTGCCGATCTAGAATTGCTGCATGAAATCAATGGCTTCGGCAGATGTGCCGGGTTTTCAGTTCTGCTGTGTGCACAAAGGGCCTGGGAAAAGAGAAAGTGTTCTTCGGGTTTTGTGACTGACGGATGAGGGCCTTTGGGGTCCCTCGGATGGGTCCGGGCCGGGTTCCGGTCTGTCTTTCCTGATGAAGGGCATTCCGATGCAAACAGGTGTCTTGCGCGTGTTACGCGCGACCGCTGCCTCGTGGTGGCGACACAAGGAACTACGCCGAACCGGCCAGACGGGCCAGGCACTGCAGCTCGAACGCCAGACCGTCCTGCGTGATCTCGGCTATCTCGGGCAGGCAGCGACGCTGCCGAATGCCCATGTGATCTGCGGAGAGGGCGGCACGTTCATCCATCTCGGTTGGACCACCGTGTCGACCTTTGCGCCGATCGAGCGCTTTCCCTTGGCCACTCTTGCGGTCGCACGAGGGACCCCGTTCATCGATATCCGACCCGTCACCGATGTCATCGCCTTCGCGAACCTGCCGCGGGTGGCGCAGGACGGATCGCCCGACCCTGAACCTTGCGGCCCTGGCAGGTCCGTCTCGCTGATCACCTACATCGACATGGTCGAAGTGCTTGGTGCCAGGATCGCCAACGATCCGCGGCCCCGTCGGTCAACCTGATCCCCAATCTTCTCACCAAAACTCGAAAGGAGGCCAGCCATGGCCCGATCCCGCACGCCAAAATTCGATGCCTCCGAGGCCATCACAAACGAAATCATCCGCATCATCGAGCGCGGCGTCCTGCCGTGGCGCAAGCCCTGGACCGCAGGTGGCAGCTCTCGTCCCCTGCGCGTGGGAGGTGAACCCTACCAGGGAGTGAACAACTTCCTGCTGACGATGCGGACCGTGATGGCGGGCCACAGCTCTCCCTTCTGGATGACGTTGCCGCAGGCCAATGCGTTGGACGCAAAGGTCCGCAAGGGCGAGAAATCCTCTGTCGTCGTCTATTACGGTCAAAGCCGGAAAGACGCGGGCGGCGATGAGCATGACCGCAGCGACGGGGATGATCACTCCGAGGAAGCCCGCATCTTTCGCTTTCAGAAATCCTACCGCGTGTTCAATGCCTGCCAGATCGAGGGCTTGCCCGACAGCTTCTTTCCGGACCCGGAGCCCGTGCCCGAGCATCCGCGGTCCGAGCCAATCCCGCACATGCAGGCGTTTTTCGATGCCATCGACATCACGACCGTCTTCACGGGCACGGAGGCGTACTATTTGCCGCCCGTGGACAAGGTCTACATGCCGTCCATCACGCGGTTCCAGGACCCACGCAATTTCTACGGGGTCTGGGCCCATGAGCTGGCCCATAATGCCGCGCTCCGGTTTATGCCGCGCTTGTTCAGGCGAAGTCTTGTTTCCTGCGGTTTTTGTCGTTTTCCGGCTGCATAAGACTGTAGTTCAGAACCGCCATGTGAGCGTGGCGAACTGCGCAATTGGGGCCGGCGATCTGCCATAGGTGCAACCTTCAACCAAAAGAAGGAAACACTCATGGAAAACGATACGCACCCAGATCAAACGACGAGGCGGAAACTGAAAGCTGGCAGCCATGCCGATCGCTTTGCCCTACAGATCGAGGCGGAGGGATACGGCCTCCGTTCCATCGCCAATTACAGAACCACAGCCGAGGCGCTTTGGGCGGCGATGCTGGAGGCAGACGTCTGTCCCACTGAGCTGACCGATGATCGTGTGGACCATCTGGCGACGTCGATCATCAGTGCGGCTTCTGCGAGAGACCAAAAGCACTGTCGGTACCGCATCAATCGGTTCAGGGATTATCTCATTGAAAATGCAGGCGCACCGCCGCGCTCAGAACCGCCGCTCGACATGTCACCGAGGGCCTGCCTGAAACGGGAATACGAAACCTATCTTCGCAGTCAGCGCGGCTTGTCTGAGGACACAATTTATCACTGCCTACGGTTCTTTGATCGGTTCCTGACTGCGAAGTTCGGCTCTGGCCTGGGTGACTTGAACACCATCAAGCCAGACGACATCACTGGGTTCATACTTTGGTTGCGCAAGGAACAAAACGCGCCGCGGGACAAGACAGGCCCATCGCATCTTCGCAACCTCTTCCAGTTCCTGTTCTGGAGCGGAAAGACTGAGCGCAACTTGAGCAATGCTGTGCCGAAAGCCAGGCAGCCCAAACCGACCGGCATCCCGAGGTATCTGGAGCCGGAACAGGTCAACCGGCTCATTGAGGTGGTGCGCGACCACCAGAAAACGGGTCGGCGCAACTATGCAATGCTGATGCTGATCGCCCGTCTCGGTCTTCGTGCGCCGGAAGTGACAGCGATCGAACTGGATGACATCGACTGGCGCGCTGGAGAAATCCTGATCCGCGGCAAGAGGCAGTTGCACGATCGGATGCCGATGTCGGCGGAGGTTGGTGAGGCGATTGTCGATTACATCAAGAATGAGCGCCGGGGCCCGGACCGCGCGCTGTTCGTGTCGGTGAAACCGCCCTTCAAGAGGTTCAAGGACGCGCAAATCCTGCGATGGATATTGCGAGACGCCTATGACGCGACCGGCATTAGCCCGCCACAAGCCTATATAGGCACCCACATTCTGCGGCACAGCCTGGCCACCGACATGCTGCGAAAGGGTGCTTCGCTTGCTGAGATCGGGGACGTGCTGCGTCACCGATCTGCAATGACCACAACCATCTATGCGCAATACGATGTGGCTGCCCTGCGCTCGATCTCGCGCCCCTGGCCAACTTCGGGAGACGCCCAATGAAGACGCTGTCCCAACGACTTGATGAATATCTGGCCCTTCGGCGTTCGATGGGGTTTGACCTCTCCTTTGAGGAACGGGTCCTGCGCAAGTTCACGACTTATGCCGGTGAAAACGGGTTCAATCGGATCTCGACGCCCTTGTTCCTCGATTGGAAGGCAAACTACGGCAGCGCGGACAACAACACTTGGTCTCATCGCCTTGGTATGGTGCGCCGGTTCGCCTTTTGGCTTGCGGAGCACGACAATCGGACCGAGGTCCCGTCCAGCCAGCTTGTCACAGGCCGATACCGAAGGCGTGTCCCCTACATCTATGCGCCCAGTCAGATCGCGGATCTTGTCGTTGAAGCCGGTCGACTGCCGTCACCTTATGGCCTCCGTGCCGCATTGTGGCAGACCCTGTTCGGCTTGATCGCGGTGACGGGGATGCGCGTGAACGAAGCTTTGTCTTTGGATCAGCATGACGTCGATCTGGAACGCGCTATCCTAACGCTCAGAAACACCAAGAATGGCAAGGATCGACAGCTTCCCGTCAACGAGGATACCGCTCATTGGCTTGTTCGATATGCCGAGCTGCGGGATCGTCTGGTTCCGCAGCAATCATCCCGGTTCTTCATCAAAGAGGATGGCGAACCGGCGGGAGATTGCGGGGCACGCTACAACTTCGCGCAGGTCAGCAGAAACATCGGCCTTCGGTCACCACAAGCCTTCAACCGCCACGGACATGGGCCACGCATCCATGATTTGCGGCACACATTTGCCGTTCACACCATCCTGGACTGGTTCCGGGATGGCCGGGACATCGAAACTGAAATGTACAAGCTCAGCACCTATCTCGGCCATTCCGAGCCCAAGCACACGTTCTGGTACATCGAGGCCGTGCCCGAGCTGATGCAGTTAGCCGCGGCGCGGGCCGAACGGCGGGTTTTGGAGGACGCATCATGATCGCAACCTATCCATTGCCCGTCTATGTGCAGCGGTTCTTCACCGAGCGGCTGTTGACCCAGATGCAGGCCAGTCCAAACACGATTGCCAGCTATCGCGACACCTTCCGGCTCTTGCTGAGATACGCCGAGGCGCAGACAAGGCTGCCGCCGACTGAGCTACATGTGGCTCACATTGACGCCGACATCATCGGTCGGTTCCTGACCTTCTGCGAGGAGGAACGAGGTAACAGCGCGCGAAGCCGGAACACTCGCCTCGCGGCCATTCGCTCGTTCTTCAAATACGTCGCGGGCTGTGAGCCCCAGCTCCTGCACCATTGCCAGAAGGTGCTGGCGATGCCGTCCAAGCGGCACGAAAAACGCGTCGTGGACTTCCTGACCCGTGACGAGATGGAGGCCTTGCTGAAGGCACCTGACCAGACGACCTGGTTTGGGCGGCGCGACCGCGTTCTGCTTCTCACAATGCTCCAAACCGGCTTGCGTGTATCGGAGGTGATCGGCCTTCGCGTTGGCGATGTCGAGCTTGGCACCGGAGCGCACCTCAGATGCGTGGGCAAGGGTCGAAAAGAACGCGCAACGCCGCTTCGGACAGACAGTCGGTTTGCATTGAAGGCATGGCTTGCGCAGTGCCGGACTGAGCCCAGCGATCCCCTGTTCGCAACCATCCGTGGCAGGCCGCTCAGCAGAGATGCGGTTGAGCGAATTGTTCGGAAACATGCGGCAACCGCCGCCTCGACCAGCTCGACGTTCAGACTGAAGCGCGTCACACCCCATGTCTTGCGCCACACCGCTGCAATGCAGCTTCTACAGAGCGGTGTGGACCGAACGATTATCGCCCTTTGGCTGGGCCATGAATCGATTGAGACGACACAGGTCTACATCCACGCCGATATCGAACTGAAAGAAAAGGCGATGGCTCTGACAAAGCCGGTTGACCAGACGGGTGGACGATATCGACCGGGTGACGAACTCCTGGCATTCCTCGAAGCGCTCTGAATTATGCCGATATGCTGCGCCGATCTAACCGCAACGCAACAGGTTGTAAGGGTCGGCGCGGCATAAACCGGAGCGCGGCATTATGCACATTATGCCGACATCGGCATAAGGCCCATGCCACGAAAGCCCCGCATCGGCTGAACCGTGATTTCGGGTTCTCGAAGTTTGGCAACACGTCCTATGCGCGCGAGGAGATCGTCGCGGAATTGACCTCGGTGTTCCTGGGTCAGACGCTCGGCTTCACGGCGCATACGCTCGAGATGAATGCCGCCTACCTCCACAACTGGTTGCGCGTTCTTCGGTCGGACAAGGGTGCGATCTTCAAGCACGCCGCGGACGCGCAGCGCGCCTGCGACTATCTGATTGCCAGATCGGAGACGGGCAGGGCAGGGCGCAGTGCCGAGGCGGCCTGACCACACGGAGAACGGAGACTCGCATGTCACGCAAGGAACCCAAGACGCTGCGGGTGGCCTGCTTCGAAGACGGCCGCCGCAAGATCATCGTCTGCAAGCGCGGTGCCTATTGGTGGAGCCCGTCCGAGGGCGCTTATCCGCTCTCGGCAGCGCTCGAGAGCATCAAGGAACAGGGCGGCTGGATCGAAACCATCCCCAACCCGAATTACAGACCCAAGGGGCTGTTCGGGTAGGGCACCTTCGGCCTCGGTTCATCCGCCAAGCGGAAAAGAAAAAGCGGGCTTTTAGAAGGGTGTTTCAAACTTCTCAAAGGAGATCCACATGTCCATGACCGTTCAACCCCAGCCAGACCGCCCGGGTTCGACCGTGATCGCGGCGCAGAACGACGCGTTCCGCAAGCTGGCGTGCCTTGGGGTGCCGCCCGCGCAGCCCATCCAGGGCCGGATGCACGTCACCCGTTCGCTCATGGAGGCCGGCGACGGCTTCATGGCCGAGGCGGTGAAGGCCGCCGGTGAGTTTGCCACATTCGAGCCCGAGAATGACCCGGAAGGCTGGCACGATTTCGGCGCGGTCGAGATCCGGGGCGAGACCGTGTTCTGGAAAATCGATTTGCATGAGGAAATTACATTTTCAAGTCCTTTTCTTTCTGTGCAACGCTGGTTTGGCTCCTCGATTATGCTCACTCCAGTGGCATCGACTTGCATACGGTGGGCGTGCTGCCCGAACCAAATTTCCGTTCACGTTCCCGGAATGGAGCCGCCTTGGTTGGGACCAAACTTCTACAGGGTTTGTGAAGACCATCAATCTTCTCGGTCACTCAACCATCCGGCGTTGCGCGTTATTCTGAAGTTTCAGTATCCCGTATTACACCTCCGCCTTCAGAACCGCGCCAGACGGGACAAGTCCCGTTTCCACATATCGCCACAAGGCCACAATGAGCT
>NZ_FNBL01000023.1 GCF_900102315.1 Celeribacter baekdonensis | reverse complement strand
TGTCGGTCTGCCGGAATTCTTGAGACTGCGTTCCATGTGTTTTCAATAGCTTGCCTGTGTCGCATTTCTGAAACCGATTCAAGGTATGTGAGACTGGACGCCGATTTGAATCACCATTGGTGAGACTATCCGGCATCCATGCACTGAGTAAGTTATGTCCGATAATTTTCCAGCTGACAAGGATTGGGAAGAGGCGGAGTTTCGCGCCCGGGTGCTCGCGGAGCTGCCGGCCCAGCTGACTCAGGGCAATGTCGACTGGGCCATACGTCAGCTAAATGTCAGCCGATCCACGCTTTTTCGTCTGGTGAAGCAGTTCCGCGAGGACGGGCGGACCAGTGCACTTCTGCCGGACACCCGGGGCCCCAAACCTGGCATGCAGCCGCTGGACCCGGCGGTGGAAGAAATCGTGTCCCGCCACTTCAAGGGGCTTTATGCCACCCGCCGCAAACCTACCAGAACGCGGTTCTGGCGGGAGGTCGCCGCCGATTGTCGGGCTCAAGGGCTGGCACCGCCCTCGATCCGTCGTCTGGGGCGCTGGCTGGAGCAACATGACCAGGCTAAGCTGATGGCCCGGCGAGAGGGCAAGGACAAGGCCGACCGGCGCTATCTGGCCACGCCTGGGGGGCTGGTCGCCAACGATCCGCTGGATATCGTCCAGATCGACCACACCAAGGCTGACGTGACAGTGGTAGATCCGGTGACACGACGCCCGCTCGGTCGGCCAACGCTGACGGTCGCGATCGACGTGAATACCCGCATGGTTCTGGGCTTCCACTTGTCCCTGGAACCGCCCTCGCTGCTCTCCGTCGCCCTCTGCCTGACCCATGCGGTGATGGAGAAAATGCACTGGCTGACGGCGTGCGGGATCAGCACGGAGTGGCTGGCGCGGGGCATCCCGACCGCGATTTATGTGGACAATGGCGCGGAGTTCCATGCCCGGGCTTTTCAGCTTGCCTGTTCCGAATACCAGATCGACCTGCAGTACCGTCCGCCCGGCACGCCGCGCTATGGCGGGCATATCGAGCGGCTGATCGGCACGATGATGGGCGCGATTCACCTGCTGCCGGGCTCGCATTTCTCGAACATCTTCGAGCGCGGCGATCTCGATGCCGAAGCCGAGGCGGTGATGACCTTGCGCGAGCTGGAAACCTGGCTGGCGCTGGAAATCACCGGCTCCTACCACGCGCGGGTGCATAGCGCGTTGGAAATCACGCCCTCGGCGGCCTGGGCAACACGGGTGGACGAAGTCAGACTCCGTATACCCGCCGATCTGCGCCAGTTCTTGGTCGATTTTCTGCCGTCTGAGCAGCGGGTTTTGCAGCGCGACGGCCTGCATCTCTTCCACATCCGCTACTGGGCGGACGAGTTGCGTTGGCTGATGGGCCGGGAAAGCCGCAAGTTCACGCTCAAATACGATCCGCGCGATCTCTCGCGCATCTTCGTGCTGACAGAGAGTGGGATCATCGAAGCCCGACCTGCTGATCTGACACGGCCTGCGATCACGCTCTGGGAGCACCGCGCGGCGCGGCGGGCCCTGCGCGAGGCTGGACGTCATTCTGTGGACGAGGAGTTGATTTTCAGGACGATCGAGGCGCAGCGCGACCTCGTCGACACCGCGGTACGGCAGACCAAGGCCACGCGGCGTCATCAGGCGCGGCGGGCGCATCTGGCACCCCGGCGCATGATCGACGTGACACCGGATGACGCCGCGCGAGATGCCTTGCCCGCGCTGGAAGGGGAGGGGAGCCCGTTCCTCAGCCATCCCGGCTTCAAGGTCGAGGAATGGTACGACGATGACTGAGTTCCCGCATCTCTACCCGGGAGCCGGCAAGATCGCCGCGCTCAGCGCCGACGAGCGCATTCACCGGATTCGCGCCGACCGCTGGGTCTCCTATCCCAGGGCCGAGGCGGCCTTGGAGAAGCTGGAAACGCTGATGTCGTTTCCCGAGCGCGCCCGCATGCCGAACCTGCTCATTGTCGGTGACAGCGGCATGGGCAAGACGATGATCATCGAGAAGTTCACCCGCGATCACGCGTCGAGCTTCGACGAAGCCAGTGGACGGCTGCATATGCCGGTCGTTGCGGTGCAGATGGTCTCGGGGCCCGACGAGTCGCGCTTCTACCGCCGGATCCTGGCGGCGATTGGAGCCCCCGAGCCGCCGCGGGCGACACTATCTGTACTTGAGAGTCTGGCCTTGCGACTGCTCGCCGAATTGCGCCCGGGGATGCTGGTGATTGACGAGATCCACAGCCTGCAGGCGGGCACGATCCGCGAACAGGCGCGATTCCTGAACATGCTGCGCTTTCTGGGCAACGAGCTGCGCATCCCGCTGGTTTGCGTCGGCACCGCACAGGCCCGCAACGCGCTGCGCACCGATGATCAGCTGGTGCGTCGCTTCGAGGCCTTCGCATTGCCGCCCTGGCGGGAGGGCGAGGATCTGAACGGGCTGATGAGCACGCTCACGCGCACGCTGCCGCTTCGGCGCCAAAGCCAGATCGACGGACACGCGCTCGCGCGGATCATCAAGGTGACTGGCGGCATCACCTCGGGCATCTTTTCGATCCTGTCGCAGCTGGCGATCGCCGCCATCGAAAGCGGCGAGGAACGCATCCTCTCGCGCGATATTCTGGGTGGCGACCGGTTGCAGGCGGTCCTGGGAGAGCCGGTGTGACGGGGTGCGGGCGCCTGCCGGTTGTTTACGCCCCCGAGGTCGACGAACGACTGTCTTCCTGGGCCGCGCGCATGGCCCCGTTCTACGCCATGACGGTTTCGGAATTCGTTGCAGCGCTTGGCCTGAAGGGGCACGACGTGTTCGACCTGGAATGGCGTCTTTCGGAAGGGCAGGGGGCTCTGATCGCGGCTTGGACCGGCCTTTCGCCTGAGACCGTGCAGGCCATGACCTTCCGGGAGTTGGGGTCTGCGGCGCGCATGATGATCGCGCGGAAGAACCGGCATACGTGTCCGCTCTGTCCCGAAGAGCTGCATCGCAAATCCGCCGCGCTGCCGTGGCGATTCAGTTGCCCGGTGCATGCTGTGGAGTTTCGGGACGCGACCGGCGAGACCCTGTCCGACCGGTTCGGTGCGGATTGCTTTAAGAAACTTGAAGGGCATGCCGAGGCCGGTGCCGCGTATCTGGATGCCTGGGCGCGCAGCGCGGGGCAGGGAGACCTGGAAGCGCCCGAAGTGCTTCAGGTTCTGACGGCGCGGCATCGCCGGGCCTCGCCGCCGAATGTCGACGAGCAACCGCGGATGTCGCTCCAGACCCGGCGGGACTACCATGATTTCCTCACCACGCCGATCCTCCGGCAGGCGCTGACGGTCGTCGTTCCCGAATACGATCAGGTGGCGCCAGTCCTTACCAAGCCGGTGCGCCCCGGTCTCCACGCCCTGGCGCAGGGCTCGCTGTTACAGGCCTTCGCGCTGACGGTTGGCATCGACCGGATCATCGAGGATCCGGTCAAATGGGCGATCTCAATCAAGCTCATGAGCGACGCGGAAGGGCAGGGACGGGTCCGGGAAGCGCTCCGATCATGGCCACTCTCGTTGAGGCGACGCATCTCGGCCCGGTTCTGGCGCGCTGAGCGCGACGAGAGCGCACGCCAGTCTGCCGAAAAAGCCGCGAGACAGCGCCAGTCTCACAAATACCGCACCATCCAGTCTCATAAATACCGGTACAGAATCTCATGAACCCCGACTCGCTTTTCAGGGAAGTGCTTGAATCTCATGAATTCCGGCCATCCGACAAAAAAACCGTTCATTATGAGACTGTATCGTAGCGTATTGCAATATGTCCGATAATGCAAACTTATTGGACATGAATGGATTGTACAAGCTGGGGCGGTTCTGGCGGAAATATCTGGCAGAAAGCGCCGCCTTGAAGTAGGCTCTCAACATGAAAACCGAACATATCCCTCAACAGCCCAACCACAACACATTACCCCGGATGCCCACCTGGGTCACCACTGCACATGGCGAAACCCTTGAAGCTGTGGCGTTTTTGTCAGGGGCGGCGCTCAGTCACATGCATCTTGTGTTGGTACGCGAAGAGGTGCCCCAAGCCTTGTTGCGGGACAGGCTCGCGTTGCGGGCAGCAGAGGCTTGTGTCGCGTTTTCCGGGCGACCGGAGAGGGCAGGGGAGCTGCGTGATGCGGTGCACCTGCTGCGCCCCGGCGATCTGCCGGGACCGGCGGGCGAAACTTATATGTCCTGGCGGCGCGCGGTGGAGCGGCCGGTTTCGATGAAGGGGTTGCATCGCGCCTTGCCTGAGTTTGAACCTGACCAGATCGCGAACTGGCTCGACCAGTGCGACGCGGGGCAGGGCACGCCGGTCGCGCGCGCAGCAACGGTGCTTGAAGCCGTTCTGATGGATGTTCCGCGCGCGGAGGTCTCGGCGCTGATCCTGGCAGATGCCGCCTTGGCACAGGCGCTTGGCTGGACGCATCTGGTGCCACTGCTGTCTTTGGGTCTGAAGCGTGCCGACCTGTATAAGCGGGGCGAGGCGTTGCGGCTGGCGTGCCACCGCGCGGTGACCACTTCGGTCCCCGAGGCTGTACGCCTGTCCTTGGACCTGACGCGGCGGGTCGCGCACTTAAAAGCGGTGGCACCGAAGCTGCGCGCCAAGGGGGCCGGGGACGCCGTCGAGATATTCCTGACCTGCGATGCTGTCGCGGCCTCTGCGTTACCTTTGCCGGATCGCGCCGCGCGTCGGCTTTGCGACCGGCTGGTCGATCTCGGCGCTGTGCGCGAGTTGACCGGGCGTGACACCTTCCGGCTGTACGGGGTGTAAAATGGCAGAGTCAGGGTTTGATCGCGAATTGGCCGACCTGCCGCCCGAGCTGCGCTGGCGCGAATGGATGCGCCGGATCGAGGCGGTGCTGTTTGCCTCCGCCTCACCGGTCCCGCGAGAGGATCTTTCGCGTGTGGTGGGGCAGGGGGCGTCCGTGGATCTGTTGGTCGAGGACCTCGCCGTTGATCTTGAGGGACGAGCCTTTGAGATTGCACAAGTCGCCGGTGGGTGGATGTTTCGGACGCGGCCCGTCTACGCCCCCGCGATCCGCGCCGCGGCGGATGTCGGGGATCAGCTGCTGGACCTGAGCAATTTCGATATCGCCGTGCTGGCCGCCATCGCCTACCACCAGCCAGTCACCCGCGACGGGCTGAAGGACATTTTTGGCAAAGAGATCAACCGTGAGCTGATCGGGCGGCTGCATGCACGGGGGCTGATCGGGACCGGGCCGCGATCCCCTCAACGCGGCGCGCCCTATACCTTCGTCACCACCGAGCAGTTCCTCGTCGCCTTCGGGCTAGACAGCCTGCGCGATCTGCCCGATCGGGAGCTGCTCGAGGATGCGGGCTTGAAGGACGGATGAGGAACGCGTTTCGCGAAAGGTGCGACACCGATGACGCCGCCCGGCTGACAGCCAGCCCCGATGAAGAGTATAGGCTTGGCAATGTCGGACCCCGGTCGGCGCGGGAGCCTTTTACCCGATTACGCGCTTCCTGCAGAATAAATTCGGACGATCCAGCATGAGCTATGCTTAATTAAAGAATTAGAATAAGGCGCTTTAGTTAAGCAATGCTTTTTGTATGATGTTGGATGGAGGGGCCCGGAGTTCATCTTGCCGCAGACAGCGACAGCGTTTTATCGAGTGTCGGGACGCGGTGACGTGGGAACAACAGAGTGAGTCGCGGTGGGCCAAAAGTTCTCGCGCAAGGCTTGCGAACCGGACCGATATGCAGATGGAGGAAACCATGCAATTCACCCGACGTTTTAGCCTTGCCATATTGGTTGGCATTGCCTTGTCGCCCGCAGCAACACTGGCCGAAGAACTGGCCGAAGAGGGTTTTCCCAGCCGACCGATTACGTTCGTGGTCCCCTACGGCGCAGGTGGAACTACCGACATTTCTGCTCGTCAGATGGCAACGATGGCTGAAAAATTGCTCGGCCAGCCCATCGTTGTCGAGAACCAGCCCGGCGCGAGCGGCACCAATGCGATGCGTGCGGTCGCCTCAGCGGATGCCGATGGCTATACCCTGATCGCTACCACGTCGTCGCCGTCCTTCGTGACGCCCGCTCTCCGGGATGTGGGTTATGATCCACTTTCCGACTTCACAACCATCCTGAACTATTCTGGTCCGTTCCATGGTGTCCTCGTGCCAGCCGACTCGCCCTATCAGACCCTCGACGAGATGATTGAAGCAGCCAAGAGTGGAGCGGTAACATACGGGACCGCCGGAGCAATGGGCGGTGCTCATTTGGCATTTGCTTCTATTGCGGCGGAGATGGGGGGAAATCTTCAGCACGTGCCATTCGACGGCGCGTCGAAGGCGACGGCTGCGGTGCTGGGTGGTCACGTCGATGCAGCGCTTGTGCCCGCCTATCGAGACCTTGTGCTGGACGGCCAACTGCGGCTCTTAGGTGTTCTGGACGGCACCAACGACCCGGACTTCCCCAATGTGCCGACTCTGAAGGACGCTGGCTACAACGCCGAGTTCCCCTCGATCGTTGGCATCATGGCACCGGCCGGTCTGGACGCCGCAATCCGCGACAAACTGGAAGCAACCTTCACAGAAGTTGCATCGTCCGATGAGTTCAAGACCTTCATGACTGAGCTTAGCCAGCCTGTGCGGATCATGACCGGCACCGAGTTGACTGCGACGATCAAAGAAAACCTGAACGCCTACCGAGAGATCGCCAAGTCCATGGGTCAGTCGAATTGACCGTAACAACGAACCCGGGCGGAGCATTCCGCCCGGGATTCCGTACACTAACCTGTCTGGTGTTGCTGGCCGGTTCTCTGGCAGGGCTGTACCTTCTAGACAGGCAGATCGAGGTCTTTGGATTCGGTGCTCAGGGACCGGATGCGCGGACTTTGCCGCGCATTGTGCTTTGGGTGCTCACGGCGGCGCTGCTAGCACGCCTGGCCGTGAGCTGGCGGACGCCGGACGTCTATGCCGGCCCGCCGCGCCGGGTTCTGCGCGTGCTGATCGTGATCGCGACCACCATCACCGCGCTTTGGTTGATGCCGCGTTTCGGGTTCTTTCCCGGAGCGGTCGTGGCGGGAATTTCCGTGACGCTGTCGCTCGGCGAAAGGCGCCCCCTGCTGGTTGTCGGCGTTCCGCTGATCCTGGCCGCCGCCGTCTTCCTTGGCGGTCGGAACGGGCTGAACATACCGCTGCCGTGAGACTCATCGACACGGCCTGACAACAAGGATCACTCGCATTGCTCTTCGACGCCTTTCTTGAATTGATGGACATCTGGGTCCTGACTGCGGCTGTTGTGGGCATCGTGTCCGGCATCATCATCGGAGCGATTCCCGGGCTCGGCCCCACAATGGCAATTGCCCTGTTGATCCCAGTCACATTTTCGATGGAACCGATCCCAGCGATCATCCTGCTTCTGGGTGTCTACCAAGGTGCAATTTTCGGCGGGTCTATCTCTGCCGTGCTACTCAATGTGCCAGGCACGCCGTCATCTGCTGCGACCGCGGTCGACGGTTTCGCCATGGCGCGGCGCGGCGAAGGGGGCCGTGCCTTGCGCATCGCGCTTTATTCCAGTGTCTTCGGAAATGTTTTTAGTTGCATCGTCTTGATAGCCCTGGCCGAACCGCTGGCCCGCTTTGCTCTCGACTTCGGGCCGGCCGAGATGACCATGCTGATGCTGTTCGCGCTTTTGGTGATTACCCTGTTCGGCGGCGGGTCGCGGCTCAACGCGCTGATCATGGTGCTTGTCGGCATCTGTGCGGGCATCGTAGGGCTAGATCCAATCAGCGGTACGCCGCGCTTTACCTTTGGGTCGTTTGCGTTCGAGAACGGGTTCCAGTTGATCCCCGTCCTGATCGGACTCTTCGCGGTTTCCGAAGTGCTGCTTCAGGTCTTCGAGCGCGAGCCGGTCGCAACCGATGCCGAGATGCCCGAACTGCAAAGTTCGGCCGTGCGCCTGGTTGAACTTTGGCGAATGCGGGCGACGCTGTTGCTATCCTCAGTGATCGGCACTTTCGTCGGCATCCTTCCCGGGATTGGTTCGACGGTACCAGCCTTCATGAGCTACAATCTCGCACGATCGCGATCCTTGGAAAGCGAGACCTTCGGCAAGGGCGCGCCGGAAGGCGTTGCTGCGCCGGAAGCCGCCAACAATGCCGTCACCGGCGGAGCGTTGGTGCCGACCCTTGCCCTTGGTATTCCCGGCGATGCGGTGACCGCCGTCATCTTGGGCGCTTTCATGTTGCATGGGTTGGCGCCCGGCCCGTTCCTGTTCCGCGACCACGGGCTTGAGGTCTATGCGATCTTCGAGGCATTATTGCTTTCCTCCATTCCCACAGTGATCCTGGGCCTTTTGTTTTTTCGTGTGGCAATTCACGTCACCCGGATCAAGCCGAAGCACCTTTTGCCTGCAATCACTATCCTCGCGATTTTTGGGGCGTTTTCCGTCAATAACAACCTGTTCGATGTCTGGGTGATGCTGGGTGCGGGTGTTTTCGGGTTTATGTTCCAGCGTGGCGGCTTTCCGCTTCCGCCACTGCTGATCGGCCTGATCCTCGGGCTGCCATTCGAGCAAAGCCTGCGACAGGCGCTGCTTACCAGCGGCGGCAGCTTTGAAATCTTTGTCCACTCGCCCATCACCGTTGGCCTGCTGGTACTGATCGTGATCAGCGTTGCGATCAGCGCATTTCTGGCCTTGAGGACGTCGCGCAATGCATGAAATCTGTGACTGCCACCTGCATTCCTTTTCCAAGAGCGACAGCCCGCCGGCCGGGGCCTACGTGCCGCCGCCGCTCGACATCGTCGATTACGCGGCAAAGGCTTTGCCTCTGGGGATTGTCCGCGCGGTCGTCGTTCAGGCGTCAGTCGATGGGACAGACAACAGCCGGCTGGTCGACGCTCTGGCCACCGAAGCGCCGCTTCAGCTCCGTGGCGTCGCGACCATCGACCCCGAGACTGCCGACCTGCCGGCGCTGCATGCTGCGGGCGTACGCGCCATACGGATTCAGGACCGCGCCCGCCTTGGCGATAGCGCGCTGCAACACCTGCCGGAGATGGCCAGGTCTGCTGCATCGATCGGGTGGCATCTGGAGATCAACACCGAGCCGCGCAGTTTTGCCGCAATTGCGGGCCTGATGCCTACCTTGCCCGAAGGGATGGTGCTGATCCTTGACCATATCGGTCACGTCGATCCTCTGGACGCCGCCACGCAACAGCCGTTGTTCCGGTTGATGGACAGCGGGCGCGTCTGGGTCAAGCTCTCGCCGACGCGGGTCAGCAAGCGGGTAGGCACCTACGAGGACTTGGCCGAACTGGTATCACGGATCGGACAGGACTACCCTAACCAATGCATTTGGGGAAGCGATTGGCCGCATGTAATGACGTCGACGCCGCTTCCGGAAATTCCCCCGATGCTGGACCTCTGCCGCGCAGCGCTGAGTTCAGAACAATTCCATCGCTGTATGTGGTTGAACCCAGAACGGCTCTATGGCTTCTGAAACATGTTACTGACGCTCAATGATTTCGAACATGCTGCGCGGCGCCACCTTCCGCGGCCATTGTTCGGATACATCGCGGGCGCGGCGGAAACCGGAGCTGCTGAAGCCGACAACCGAGCGGCCCTGGACGCTTACAGGTTGGTCCCCTCGGTGTTGCGCGGCGTGCAAGGGCGGACGACCACTTGTGATTTATTGGCCGAAACCTGGTCGGCTCCTTTCGGTATAGCGCCGATGGGCATCGCCGCGTTGATGGCGCGGGATGGGGACATGACCATGGCGCAAGCGGCTAGCCGCGCAGGCATACCTTATGTCCTCAGCGGATCTTCCCTTACACCGATGGAACGGGTGATCAAATCCAATCCCCGACCTGGTTCCAAGCCTATTTACCGGGCGAGACTGACCGTATCACGACACTGATCGACAGAGTGCGCAGCGCCGGTTTCGGTACTTTGGTGCTGACGGCGGACACCGCTGTCCTTGCCAACCGTGAAAACAACCTGCGCGCCGGGTTCTCTTTTCTCTGGCACCGATAAGATGACCGCAAGCTAGAGCCAGCCCGAAAACATCGGTGCACCGGAGATTCCCAGCTCTGGCGCGAACTCGGCTTTCAGGATGCTGCCGCTATCCGATTCCGTGATGAACAGGGTCCGCCCGTCCGGGCCACCGAAGGCGCAATTTGTCGTGCCCAACCCCTGCGGCGACCGCACCACGGCAATCGGACGCCCCAACACGTCGTGCACCCAGATCAAGCCCATACCCGTCTGGCAGACGACGACACCGCCTTGATCGGTCAGAGCGAGCCCGTCCGGCCCGGCGCGTCCGCCGGAGAATTGGATGAAAAGACCAGCCTTGTTCACCCGCCCGTTGGGCGACAGGGGCAGACGCCACACGGCATTGGCGCGGGTGACGGCCAGGAACAGCATGTGTTCGTTCAGGTCCAGCACCAGCCCGTTGGGGCTTGGAACCTTGTCGATCAGGCAGGTCAGCGCGCCGGTATCCATCTGCCACCGATAGACGCGTCCGGTCGGATCTTGCAGCCCGGTCTGGCCCTGATCGGTGAAATACAGCGCGCCGTCGTGTCCGAAATGTAGGTCGTTGCAACCCTTGAATCCTTCGGTGTCGCAATCACGCAGAGCATGCGTGACCTCCCCTTTGTCTGGGTCCAGCTGCATGATTCCGTTCTGGAAATCCGCGATGAAGATGCGGCCGTCGGCGTGGATCTTCAGCCCGTTGGGCTGACCGTCGTATTCCGCGATCTGGCCCACCTCGCCCGAAGACGTCACCCGGAAAACGCGACCGAAGGGGATGTCGACGAAATAGAGATTGCCCTGTCGGTCGAAGGACGGCCCTTCGATAAAGCTGTCAACAGCCTGACCGCGGCGATTGCGGTCGGCCCAATAGGACGTCACTCCGGGTCGGCGCAGCGCAACCGGCAGTTCTGCGAAGACCTCGGCATCAATGACGACAGGTTCAGGAAAGGGATAGGTCATGGTGTCATCCGAAAGTAAAGGTGGGCAGGAACAAAGCGATCTGCGGGAAGGTGATCAGCAACAGTATGAAGCCCAGAATGATCACAAAGAACGGCAGGGTTCCCATGATCACGTCTTCCACTTTCACCTTGTCCGACGAACTGGCAACAACAAAGAGAATAACGCCGAGCGGCGGCGTAAGCTGACCAAGCTCGACGAGGATCACCACAAAGACACCAAACCAGATCGGATCGACATCAAGCGCAATCAATGCCGGAAAGATGACCGGAACGATGATCGCGATCATGCCGAGACCTTCCATGAAACATCCGAGGATGGCGAATACGACCATGACAATCAACAGGAAGGCGAGGCGTGAGACTTGCGCATCCTCAAGGGCAGCGACAAGATCCTCGCCCACGCCGGAAAGCGCGGTGGCATAGGCGAAGATCATCGAGGTGAAGACGATGAAGAGGATGTTTCCGCTCATACTCGCGGTACGCGACAGCGCATTCACGATCAGTTTCCAGGACAGCTTGCGATAGAGTGCAGCGATCAGGATCGCGCCGACGGTTCCGATGGCACCCGCTTCGGTTGGCGTGGCAAAACCCCCGTAAATGCTGCCCAACACGATGACGATGAGCATGAGGAACGGCACGATATCCAGCAGCGCGAGACCAAGTTCGGCCGGTGTGGCGCGACGTGTGTCGCGCGGCGCGAGTGCGGGGTTGTTCCAGACCCGCAGCATGATGAAACCCATGTAGCACAGTGCCAACAGGATGCCCGGAATGAGACCGGCGGCGAACAGACGCGCGATCGAGGTCTCGGTGAAGGTGGCATAGATGATCATGGTGATCGACGGGGGGATCAGGATGCCCAGCGTCCCGCCCGCCGCAAGTGAACCGGCCGTCAGGCGCAGGTTATAGCCGCGTGAGGCCAGTTCAGGCAGTGCCACCGTCGACATGGCGGCGGCGGTCGGTGCGCTGCCGCCAGAGATCGCGGCAAAGATACCACTTCCGGCGATATTCGTGTGCAGCAGCCCACCTGGAAGACGCCGCATGAAGGGGGCCACTCCGTTATAAAGCCGCGTGGACAAGCCCGAGCCCAACAGGATCTCGGCCATCAGCACAAAAAGAGGAATTGCCGCCAGTGTAAAGCTGTTGGACGCGCCCCAACTGACGATCCCGAGCGCCTTGAAGCCACCAAAGCCTTTCAGCAGCCAGATATAGAACATCCCGGCACCAGCGACGGCAAACTGGACCCAGAGACCGCCAACGATGAGGCCGATCAGCAGGCCAAATGCGAGAATTGCTTCCATCAGAATCAGTCCTTAAATCTGTCGAACGTGAGCAGAAATTTCTCGCAGATGAACACGCCGATCATCGCAAACCCCAATGGCATCAGCATCTGCGGGATCCAGAGCGGTGTGCGCAGCACGGTCGGTGCGAACTTTTCACGCACCAGAGAGCTGAGCATCAGGTCCTTGGTCTTCCAGGCGAGGACAACGCAGATGATCAGTGCAAATGCCGCAAATACGCGGGTCAGCCAGATGCGGGCGCTTTCAGAGAGGGCGTCAAAGACAAAATGCACATGAAACAGCGATCCCTGCCGAAGGGCGAGCGATGCGCCAAAGAACGTCAGCATGACGACTGCGTAGCCGGTCAGTTCCTCAGCAAAACCTAGGGAGTAGTTGAAGGCCCCGCGCAGGAATGCCTCGCCGCAGACAAGCGTGACCAAGGCGACCAGAACCGCACCGGTGGCAAGGCGGGTCAGTCTCTCTGTCGCTTCGAAAATGGGACCGGCTGATGCCGGTCCCTGATCGTATTGCTCCTGCATGTCACTTACCGATCACGTTGCGGACGGTCTGAAGCGCGGCTTCGTATTCCGGGCCGTTCTCCTTTGCCCAGGCCTCCCAGAAGGGCGCCAGCTTGACGCGTGCAGCCTCTGCATCGCCTGCCGCCGCGTTCACAATCGTCATACCTGCCGCGGCTTGCGACGTCATCTGGACACCTTCGTCTTCGGTGAAGGCCGCTGTGGTGGCCGGACCTTCTTCGGCGACGATGGCGCGCAATTTGGCCTGCGTGTCCGCACTCAGTGCGTCGAACGCGTCCGCGTTGGCGATGATCATCGAGTTGCCGTAGTTCACTGCGAAACGATAATTGTGGGGCAGGAATTCATGCCAGTTCTTGGCCCCACCGGCCGACGCCGTCAGCACGCCCTCGATCACGCCACGTTCCAGAGACGTCGGAACTTCGCTTCCGGCAAGCGTAATCGCTGCGCCGCCGAACTCCTCAATGAACCGTCCCTGCTCAGGTGAGGTTACACGGATCTTGTGTCCTTCGAGATCGTCAAGGCTGTCGATCTCGAAAGTGGTGAAAATCGTCTGCTCCGGATAGCGGTAGTGCCCAAGCAAGACCACGTCCTGCGCCGCGAAAGCTTCGACCAAAGCCGGTTCCATCGCCGCATAGGCCTTGGCCCATTCCTCATCGTTCTCGATCAGCATCGGTAGGTTCAGGACCCGTGCGAGCGGCACATTGCCCGAAAAAAAGAAGTCAGCGGCAAAATCGACAACGCCGTCACCGACAGCCTGCGTGATGTCCGACGACGCGATTTGAAGCGTCTTGCCAAGGTGCAGTTGAATCGTCAGGTCGCCGGCAGTTTCTTCCGCAACGCGCTCGGCAATCCGGTTCATGCCCTTCACTGCCGCAGTCGTCGACACCGAAGAATAAGTATAGGCGGTCCATTCCTCGGCCTGTGCCGCAGTGGCGGACGCCACGACGAGTGCGATTGCACCCAGTGCATTTAGTTTCAACATGTTTCTCCTCCTATTGCACCCTCACGGGATGCCATTGTTTTCCTGCAAATGTAGGGATTGCGATTGAAATGGAACGTGTCACGCGCCCTCCAGCCCTCTAGTTCCAGGGCGTTTCTTCCCAGATCTTGCGGGCGACCTCGTCCTGCGCCTTGGCGACCTCGGCGTAGGCATTTCCGGCGCTGAAGGCGATCGGGTTACCTTGGTCCGCCATCATGGTCTGGAACTCGGCATTGGCGTTTACCGCACTCAAGGCATCCCGCAGCGTTGCGGCGATTTCCGGATCGAGACCCGCAGGCGCGACGACGCCGCGCAGTGAGGACATCGTCACATTGAGGCCCAGCTCTTTTGCCGTAGGAACCTCGGAGCGGAACGCCGATCTTTCACCCGAAAGTACGGCCAGAACACGCATTTCATCCTGAAAACCGATGGTCTGGCTGAGGGTCATTGTGCCGACCGCCACATGTCCGCCCATCAGGGCCGTTCGCGCAAGAGCCGCTCCCTTGAAGGGCACGAGCGTGAACTCGGCACCTGATGAGGCGCTGATCATGTTGGCGGAGAAGTGATCATTTCCGCCCAGCGACGACAGGCCCACCGTGATGGCACCCGGTGCCTCCATGGCGCTTGCAAGAAGGGCTTCGAGCGACTCGAAGTTCGAAGATGTGCTGACCACGAGAGTGTTGGGGTCGTCCACGAAGTTGGCCAGGTAGGTAAAGCTGTTCACGTCATAGCTGGCATCGCGGTCGTTGGTCAGGGCCAGGGCCGCCGGCAGGTTGAAGATACCGATCGTGTAGCCATCGGGTGCAGCCGTGGCGATTTCCGTGAACCCGATCTGGCCGCCGGCGCCCGGAACATTCTTGACCACAACTGACGCCCCGTCGCCCAATTCCGCCTTAAGGAATTGGGCGACAGTGCGCGCCAGTACATCGCTTCCACCTCCGGCAGAATAGCTCACGATCAGCTTGATCGGTTTCTCGGGGTATTCGGCAAGCGCCGGCAATGCCGACAGGCCCAATGCGAATATTGCCGCGATAGTCTGTTTCATGACTGTGTCCTCCCAGTGTCATTCCAGAAAAGTTGTTCTTCGACCCCATAAGCGCGAGCAGCCGATCGCCAGAACACGTCATGCCGTTCGTCGTCGGTCAGGGGTTCCGAAAGCCGCTTGAAGGCATTCCACAGGGCGCGGTAGCCGAATTGCCCCTTGTCCACCGGGAAGTTGCTTTCAAACATTACGCGCCGAGTGCCGAACAGATCGAGACAGGTTTCGACCCAAGGCGCCCAGTCCGTCGCCATCCGGCTGGAATGCGGCGGAAGGGGATCGTCGGCATAGTCGTAGCCCATGACCGACAGCCCGAAGCCGCCAATCTTGATCCGCGTATTGGGCAACTCGGCGAGGCGCGCCAGAGCGCTGCGCCACTGCTGGAAGTGTTCCGGATCGCCACGCAGATATGGACCAACACCCAAGGGGCCGCCGCAATGGTCGAGTATCACAGTCAGGTCCGGGAGGGCGTGGGCCAGTGCGTGAACCTCGTGCAGTTGGGTGTGATAGGCCCAGATATCCATCGACAGGTTTCGGGAGGCAACGGCGCGTGCTCCATCGCGGAACGCTGCACATCTCAACAAGCCGTCCGGTGCCGGATTTGGATTGGACCGCACCGCCGGATCCGCATGATAGGCGGTCGTGTTCCGGATTCCCTTTAGACGCCCAACACCCGCCTCAATCAACGCATCGAGAACGGGGCCGACCGCATCGCCCAGCTGAAGATCGGCAAACCCCACGATGCCGATCGGATGATTGGGCGTGTCGTGCCCCCAATCCAGGATAGTCTCGATTTCACCCAATGGCCGCATCTCGTCCGGGCCATTGCCGCGGTAGCCAGTGCGACACTGAACGTAGAGACTGGCCCGCACGTCATGCCCGTCGGACATGTCTTTCATCAACTCCGCTGCCCGGTACCGGTTTCCCGGCCGGTCCCAGAGATGGTGATGCGCGTCGAAGATCGGCTGTTCGGGGGACAGAACCTCTTCGCAGCCCTGCGCGAGCCAGGCTTCGCGTATGTCGAGATGAGGGCTGCGAAGGGTCAAGGCTTACTCCTCCATGCCGGTCTTGGAGCCAAGCTCTGCCTTGAGCCGCTTGTTGACATAGCGGCGCTTGATCAGCGGGCCGACGATGACCGCGATGGTCAGCGCGACGATGACAAGGCTGGTGACATTTTGGAACAGGATCGTCCAGTCGCCGCGCCCGATCCGCAGGGCAAGCCGCAGGTTTTCCTCGGCAAAGGCGCCAAGGATCAGGCCCAGCACCACCGGCGGCAGTGGGAACTTCAGCTTGTCCATGACATAGCCGATCGCCCCGAAGCCCAGCATCAGGTAGACGTCGAACATCCGACCGTGGATCGAGTAGACCCCAATCAGCATCAGCACGATGATGACCGAGCCCAAAAGCGGACGCGGCAGGTTCAGCAGGCGTGCAAAGCTGTTGGTGGCCAGCGAACCGCCAAGGAAGACCAGCAGGATCGCGCCGAACAGGAACTGCCACATGAAGCCAAAGACGACGTCGGGATTCTCGCGGAACAGCATCGGGCCCGGTTGAAGCCCGTGGATCATCAAGCCGCCCAACATCACAGCCGCGACAGCCGTCCCGGGGATGCCCAGCGTCAGTGCAGGGATCAGAGCCGAAGCGGTGTCGGCGTTGTTGGCAACTTCGGCTGCCGCGACCCCTTCGGGCTCGCCATTGCCCCAGGTTTCGGGCGTCTTAGAGGCGCGGCGGGCTTCATTGTAGGACATGAACGCCGCCATCGAGCCGCCCGCACCGGGAAGGATACCGATCCAGATGCCGATCAGCGAGCCGCGGATCCAGGTCTTCCAGAACCGGCCCATGCGCGGCAGGGTGCGCCAGATCGGCTCGGTGCCCAACTTGTTCGCGTCCGTTTCGGTTTTGAGCGGCGTTTCCAGCAAGTCAATGACAGGCGGCAACGCGTAGAGACCCACCAGCAGAATGACGATGCTGATGCCGTCCAGCATTTCAAGCTGACCGAAGGTGTATCGATCGGTGCCAAAGATCGGGTCGGCCCCGATCACAGACACAAATACTCCGAAACAGGCACTTATCAGACCTTTGACCGGGCTTCCGCCAAGTAGAAAGATGATGGAGGCGAGGCCGAAGATGGCCACCCAGAACACTTCAGAGGGGCCGAAGAGCAGCGTCACTTGCGACAGCGGCGGCGCGAGCAGCATCAGTGCGAAAGCGCTGGCGATGCCGCCGATGGACGAGGAGACGACAGCGACCTGCAGCGCGAACCCGCCTTCGCCCTTCTGGGCCATCGGGTAGCCATCAAAGGTGGTGGCGACCGCTGCGGGGGTGCCGGGGATGCGCAAAAGCACGGCGGGAATGGCACCGCCGTACATGGCGCCGTTGTAAATGCCGGCCATCAGGCCCAGAGCGACCAGTGGTTCCAGCCCGAATGTGAAGGGCACGAGGACAGAAATCGCCATGGTTGCGCTCAGCCCCGGCATCGCGCCAACGACGATCCCGGCGATTACGCCGATGATGACGGCCGCGAAATTTGCGAGGCTAAGGACCTCGGGCAGGGCGTTCAGAAGATCGGAATACATGTTGACCTCATTTTTCCCAGAGACGACCGGACGGGAATTCCTGAGACATCCCGAAGTCGAAGATCAGCCAGATCGAACCGACCACGACCAGCGTGGCGGCGGCAAGGCCGAGCGGGTGACGAAATCCGAATACCCAGGCCACGAGCGGGATCGAGATGACGGTACTGGCGTAAAAGCCGACGAAATCGGTGGCGAGCGCGTAGGCAACAACCAGCAAGAAGGCGCCGGCCACCCGTTTCGGGGCCTGCGTCATCGGTTTTGCCTCTTCGTTGGCGGCGGCCTTGCGTTGATCCGAAAGCAGCAGCAGGATCGACAGCCCGATCAACCCTATCAGCATGGCTGCGGGCAGAAGGGCGGACATTGCACGCATTCCGAAAGTCGGGACAAGGAGCGCCGCTGAGATGGCGGTGATGCCGACTGCGGTCAGCGTTTCAGGCCGAAGCAATCGATTGTTCTGGGGTTTGGACATAACTCCGGCTCCTGATTGGGTAAGGGAAGGGCGCGGGAGATATCCCCCGCGCCCGCGTGGATCAATTCCAGGGCGTGGTTTCCCAGACACCCTTGGCAAGATCGTAGAGGCTTGCGGTAAGCGCCTTGAATTCGGCACCTGTCACCACTTCGACCGGATTGGCGGTCGCCGCCATGGCCGCTTGGAATTCCTCATCACCGGCAAGCTGACCGAAAGCGTCGAGCAGCTTTGCCTCGATGTCTGCGGGCAGACCGGCGGGTGCCACGAAGCCGCGCATCGAGCCGTTCAGCAGATCAAGCCCCTGCTCCTTGAAAGTGGGCAGATCGGGCGCGAAAGGCGACCGCTCGGCCTGGGCGACGCCGAGGATGTTCAGCTCTTCCTGAAATTCGGCGACCTCGGAGATGTTGAGGATGCCCATGGCGACGTGCCCACCCATCAGCGCCGTGCGCGCCGGGGCCGAACCCGAGAACGGAACGATGGTGAATTCTGCCCCGGTCAGCTGCTGCAACTTGATCAGCATGAAGTGGTCGTCTCCACCAAGGCTCGACATGCCCACAGTGACAGCACCGGGATTGGCCGTGGCTTCGGCGATTAGCTTCTCGAGCGTATCGAGATCACCGCGCTTGGAGGTCACGATCACGTTGGGATCGTTCACGACGTTGGCGAGGTAAGTAAAACTGTCGACATCATAGGCAGATTTGCGGTCGATGGTACGCGCCATCATGCCAGGCAGGTTGAAGGTGCCGATGGTGTAGCCATCGGGGTCGGCACCCGCGGTCTCGGTGATGCCGATCTGGCCGCTTGCGCCGGGCACGTTCTTGACCACGAGGCTCGCGCCTTCGCCCAGATACTTTTCTATGAAGGGTGCCGCGGTGCGGGCCATCACATCGGTGCCGCCGCCAGCGTCGAAACCGACGATGATTTGGATCGGTTTCTCGGGGTAGTCCGCAAGGGCGGCACCTGCGGACAGGATTATTGCGCCAACGAGTGCGGTCTTCTGGATAAGTTTCAGCATGGGTATCCTCCTGTTCATGCTATTGGTCAGTCTTCAGGGAAGGCGCAGCCGAGCTTTTTCAGCGCGGCATCCACCCATGCCCGGTCGTTCGTGCCCTCAGCAATTGCCTGCATCTGGCGGGTTTCCGCCTCGAGCTTGGCCTGTGCCTTGCGAAGGATCTCTTCGGCTTCGGCGGTTGGAATGCAGAGCACGCCGTCGCCGTCACCGATTACGATGTCGCCGGGATGGACAACCATGCCATCGATACTGACCGGCACGTTGATTTCGCCGGGACCATCCTTGTAGGGACCGCGGTGTGTAACACCGGCAGCAAACACCGGATGGTTCGTCTCACGGATCGCATCGGCATCGCGGATCGCGCCGTTAAAAACCAGACCCGCCACGCCGCGCTTGATCGCATAGGCCAGCATCATTTCGCCAAAGAGCGCATTTGTGGTGTCGCCGCCGGCATCGACCACGATGACGTCGCCGGGTCCGGCCATGTCGATCGCCTTATGCAGCATCAAGTTGTCGCCCGGTCGCGCCTTGACCGTAAGCGCCACACCGGCCATTGGGCCTGTGGCATGCATGGGCCGGATGCGCGACCCGGCCGCCGTCATGCGCGACATGCTGTCCGAAACATTGGCCACCGGCAGCTTTGCGAAGGCGTCAACTTGTGCCTTTGGCGCAACCTGTGTGCGGTTTAGAATGCGAAATCCGATAGTCATGGTCTGTCCTCTACTTTTTCCGGAGCGGCCGTTGCGGCGTCCAAGAGCTTGCGGTTGGCGATGCGTTCAGCCGGCAGCGGATTGCCTGCGAGCAGATCGAGGATGCCCTTCACCGCTTCGACACCCACACGGGCGTTTGCCTGACGTGTGACACCGCCGATATGGGGGGTCATTACGATGTTCGGCTCTGCGAAATACGGATGATCGGTGGAGGGCGGCTCTACGGCGAATGTGTCGAGCCCCGCGCCCGCGAGATGCCCCGACTGAACCGCTTTCAGAAGCGCCACTTCGTCAATCAGCCCCCCGCGCGCGGTATTCACCACATAGGACCTTGCCGGCATGCGCGCGATCGCTCCAGCATTCAAAATCTGCCGTGTCTGGTCGTTCAACGGGCAATGCAGGCTCAGGACGTTCGAACGTTCAAGCAGCTCCTCGAAACTGGCGCAACGCGTTGCCGATTGGGCCGCAAAGGCCGCATCCGGCGCAAAGGGATCATAGCCGGCAATGTTCAAGCCCAGCCCCCGCGCCATGCGTCCTGTCGCCTGCGCAATTGCGCCCATCCCCATGAGGCCAAGCGTTGCTCCCGCGAGTTCGTGGCCAGCGAAACCCGGCTTTTCCCAGCGTCCCGCACGCAGCCCTGAATCCAGCGGCAAAATGCGTTTCACTGTTGCCAGCATCAGCGCGATCGCATGTTCCGCCACCGAAACCGCATTGGCGCCGGTAGCAACCAGCACCGGGATGCCACGTTCGGCCGCAGCAGCAAGATCGATATTGTCTACACCCACGCCGTGTTTGGAGATCACGCGCAACTGTGGCGCGCGATCCATGACACTGCCATCGATCCGCCCCATACGCGAGACAATCCCCACAGCGCCGGTGTGGTCCATGTAGTCGGAAATCACTGCGCTGTCGGCATAGGGAGGCGTGTGTACGGCCTCGTAACCGTGTTCAGTCAACAGGCGGGTAGCGCTCGGATCCAGATCGGGGCCGGTCACGAGAATGGTCTTGCTCATCGCAAAAAATCTCCGATGTGCGTCCGAGATTGAGACGCACTTATTGGGGTTTCGGTTTTGGTATGGCCACGATCCATCTCCCAAAAGATCGCAGCAGTCCTCCTGCTCTGAGTTACTTAACAGACAGAACATCTTTACAAAAACGCGTAATTCTGGTTATTAAGTTAAGAAAATCTGGATTTATAATGGACACACGACAGCTTCGCACACTTCTCGCCATCGCGAGTCATGGCACCTTCGCCCAAGCTGCGGATATCGTCGGATTGACTCCCTCCGCCGTCAGCCAGCAGATCAACGCCCTTGAGCAGGAACTGCGGACAACGCTTTTTGACCGCTCTTCGAGGCCGCCAAGGCCGACACCCCATGGGATGCAAGTCATTGAGGTTGCAAGAGCAATCCTGCAACTTGAGGAAGACACCAAGTCCAGCCTGCGCGGCGACCAGATTGCCGGAACGCTGATGCTGGGATCGGTTCGCTCCAGTGCTTTGAATCTTCTGCCAAAAGCCATCGTGCAGATGCGCAACCAGTATCCCTTGCTGAAAACGAACCTTCGTGTGTCGCTGTCATCCACGCTGATCGCAGATGTCGCAGCGGGTCGGCTTGATGCTGCCGTCGTCGCGGAACACGTCGGTTTCCCGAACGCCTTGCGCTGGAGTCCGTTCCTGCGCGAACCACTTTGGCTGATAGCACCAAAGGGAACGCGATCATCCGATTCGATACATTTGCTGAACACCAGCCCCTATGTACGGTTCCGAAGCACGGTTCCGCTTGCAAACCTCATTGACACGGAAATCTCGCGGCTTGGCTGTGTTACGCAAGACATCGCGGAGATCGACACGATTGGCGCAATAGTGACCTGCGTCCGACAGGGTCTTGGCGTCTCGGTCGTCCCGCATGTTGCGCTGCAAGAACCCGAAGACCTAGAGTTGGTTCGATTGCCCTTTGGACAGCCCCAGATCAATCGGCAGATCGGTATCGTGGAGCGAACCGTGTCACCACGAGGAGAAATCATTGCCCGCCTGCATTCGGTCCTCGCAGATTTGTGCAGAGCGCATGGCGTTGAGCGCAAGCGGGATTGAAATGGTTTTGTGGCTACCGCAGGACGTAGTCCTTTCTCACTATCCTTAAAGCATTTCAAATAGCGGCTATTCGAGTATAACCTAAGCTGTCAGAACTGGAGAAGACCAAGGCCTTTTGACGTTCACTTCAGGCGAATGATGGCGCGCCGCGCGGGAGATGAAAGCGTTGAAACTTTCGTCGGTTTTGCAACAGCGCATTGCGATCCTTCTGTATTCTTTCAGCTTTCCAATGAAGTTCTCGATCAGGTGCCGCCATTTGTAAGTGTCGATATGTTGATGCTCGAGTTTGGATGGCGAGGGTGTTGGATCATCTTTTTGCCACGCGAAAAAATGCGACGCGAATTGATTGATCTTGAAGACTATTCGCCAGAACCAAAGGTTTCGTCATAGATACGTTCAATCCGCGCCGCTTCATCGTCGGACAAAGCTCGAAATTCATTCTCCCTTGCACGGCGGGAGAGTTTTCCGCCGTTCTGCTGTAGGAAGCGGAACAGTAGGTCGATGGTGCGTTCGGGCATGTCGACAATGTCTTCGACCTGGCCTCGGAACGCATCGTAGTTTCGCAGGAATGCCGTCTCAGACGGCAGGTCTTTCTCAATCGTCT
The DNA here is from genome assembly GCF_900102315.1 of Celeribacter baekdonensis. GTDB lineage: Bacteria > Pseudomonadota > Alphaproteobacteria > Rhodobacterales > Rhodobacteraceae > Celeribacter > Celeribacter baekdonensis. The sequence goes on along the minus strand of NZ_FNBL01000023.1, from coordinate 1,728 downwards.
TCTGAACGCATGAATAAAGAAATTCTGCGTGCGGGGTCGCGTCGAAGAAGCGGTAAAAATCACCCGTGTCATTCAAGACAGAGACGTTGAATTTCTCCGTCGGCTCCCACGCGATCAGCGGCAGCAGCCGTGTGGAATAGCTTTCAAGGACCGTTCTGTACTCATCGATGCGCTCAAAGATCGCGGCGGCCACCGGGAAGACCACGCCGGGCGGGTTGAAGCCGCGTTCCGCCAAAACATGATGAATCAGGTAGCGGTGCAGTCGGCCGTTGCCGTCTTCAAACGGGTGGATATAGACAAAACCGAAAGCGAGGATTGCGGCAGCAACAACAGGATCGACCTGATGCGCTGCTCCTTGGTCAAACGCGATCATGCCGTCGGTCAGGGGTGAAAGATTTTCATGCCGCGCGCTGATGTGGTCAGGTAGGGGCATGCGTGTCTCGCGGTCATGCTCGCCAACAAAACCGCCCGCCACTCCTCGGGTGATGAACGCAGAACGGACGTTTTGGGAGAAGGCGACGGCCATCCATGCATATTGCTTGCGGGGCGCGTTTCGAGGCGGCGACCGCTATGCGCGTCACTGGTACGATCTTGATCGCCTGCAGGCCGTAGGTGTCGCCTCAAAGGCGCTGGAGAACAGGGCACTGGCGCAAGACTATCGGAAAATGCAGGAAGTGGGACTGCTTCAGTCAGACGCTATCGCGTTCGATGAGCTGATGGCTTGCTTAATGCATCTTCAAGACCAGGCCAATGTACGTTCAGGATAATGATCGTGCTTTGACTGAAGAAACGGTCAATAACCCGAAGTCGGGTTGCCAATGACTGACCAGCATTATTTTGATGTGGTCGTCGCAACAACGCACCATTTTGATCCAACTGAGCGCTTTCGCTAGGCTAAAGCGTTGCGCCATAAACCTGAATCACGGGTTTATGGCGGAGCGCCCACAACATGGATATGTCTGGTAGCGTCACGCCTTTCCCCTGTCTCAGGTTAAAGGCGTGACGCTTTAGGTCTCCGAGACGGCAAGCGTCGTCCCAATCTTGCAGAGAGGCCTTTTCGCGGAGTAGCTGCACAAGCCCTGCGACGAAGGCTTCCGCGTCGCATTCCTGCAACTCGCCGTGATCATAGCGCGCAGGTTGACCAGGCCTGAGGGTTTGTCTGACTGGTAAGAGCTTGTTGTCTCCGGCGTGGTCCTCCCGCCATTGCCAGCGGCTGGTGAGGATACGAAGCCCATCTCGCACTTCTTTCCATTCTTCACCGATGTTGCCGATGCCTTCCGGGATATGGACCTCAAGGATCACCTCTGATGGCTGATCCTCAGGCGCATTGGCGCAACGGTCACGAGACCAGTCGAACTTCTTGCTACCCTGTGCGAGCTCGTACGCTCTCAGAAGTTTCCATGCAGGAGGTCGCGCTTAGCGGATAGGTTTGGCGCACAATCAAAAGAGAGGAGATTTCCAAGATGATGACACCATCTATTGCGGCGACCTGCTTTGTCGCCATTGATCTGAGCAAATCGAAATGGCTGGTTGCGCTTGATGCGCCGCATTTGGCCAAGATCAAGTCTGTGCGTTTGGACGGGTTTGACACGCCGGGACTGATCGATCTGGTTCGAGCGACCGTCGCGGCGGCGACGGAGCTTTGCGGAGCGGATCAACGACCTGTCGTTTGCTTTGAGACCGGGTACGACGGTTTCTGGCTTCAGCGGCTTTTGTCCAACGAAGGGA
>NZ_FNBL01000019.1 GCF_900102315.1 Celeribacter baekdonensis | reverse complement strand
GCGGCGGCAGGCAGGGGCTTTAGAAAAGGCGGGTTCGGGGGGATCGGCGTTGACGCTCTCGCCAAGGAGGCGGGCCTGACATCGGGCGCGTTCTACGCCCATCTTGGCTCCAAGGCCGGAGCCTTTCGCATGGCTGTCGACGATGGGCTGGGTTTTCTTCTGAACGGAATCGAGGACTTCCAAGCCCGGCACGGTGCGGACTGGCGGGACAAGTTCGTCGATTTCTACCTCGGTGACAGGATGGCCACAGGTCTGGACGAGGCTTGCGCCCTGCCAACCCTGACCGCCGATGTCGCGCGCGCGGATGACGAGACGCGGCACGCCTATGCGGAGGGTTTGACGGAGATCGTGGACAAGATTGCAAATGGACCCGGCCAGCGGATGTCGCGCGATCAGGTCTGGGCGCTTGTTGCGGTGCTGTCGGGTGCGGCGGGCATGGCGCGCGCGGTGACGGACCCGACGTTGCGCGAGGAGGTCCTCGCTGCGGCGGCCCAGGCCGCGAAAGCGATCTAATCGGCGGATCCGGCGTTGGACTGAGTGCCGCGTGACCGAGTTGGATTTGGGTGGTGAACAGCCGCAGCTGTTTCGGGGTCAAGAACAACACGCGCCGCGCCGGGCATCGAGACCTGCGGCAGGCTTGATCGGTCGAGCACACCGGCCTTTGGCAACACGCCATTCCGGTAGAGAATCCAAGCCGTCACAGCATAGATTTCGTTGTCCGTCAGGGTGCCGGGCGCGCCATAGGGCATCGCGCGCCGGACATAGGCGAACAGGCTTGTCGCATGCGGCCACATGCCGCCTGCGGACAGGATCAGGATCGGGTGACTGTTGATGCGCACAGGTCGCAGCGGGTCGCCGAAACCGAACACTCCATCCGACCCGATCAGCCGCGCGTTCGGCCCCTCGACACCCGTCGCCCCATGGCACGAGGCGCATTGCTGCGCATAGACTTGCGCGCCCTCTGCCACGCCGCCGCGCCCTTCGGGCAGATTGCGCCCATCGGGCCAGATTGTGCGGAGCGCTTCGGGCAGGTCAACCTCTTCGAACGGCTGGCCAAGGGCGGGGGTCGGGGACCCTGTGATCGCGGGTTGATCGGACACCTGCGACAGCGCGGCGTTGACGGCGAATACTGCGGTGGTGAAAGCGATGAGGGCCAGGAGGGCGATCTTAGGCATAGTGGTTTTTCACCTCGCCGGATCGGTTGATCGACCAGGCCTGAATAGCGTTGAAGTGGTTGAAGGAATGCCCGGCGAAAATGTCGTGCCAGATGTCCCGTGTCGGTTGCATGTCTCCGGTCTCGTCTGTGGCGCGGCTCATCAGGATGGCGCGCTCGTTGTGCCAGTCCCACGGCAGGGAAAAGCGCGTCAGTGCTTTGGGCTGCACCGGGGCCTGTAGCCTTGCCTCGGTCCAAGTGCGCCCGCCGTCGACCGACAGTTCCACCCGCGCGATCCGCCCGCGCCCGGACCAGGCCAGCCCTTCGATCTGGCGCGGTCCCGGCGCGATCACCTGTTGCCCCGAGGGCGCGGTGATGACTGATTTGACCGACATCGCAAGGCTCATCATGCGCAGTTTCCCGTTTGCAAGCGGATCGGCATAGAGACCGGATTCGTCCTTGCTCCATGCTGGACGGTCGGCCAGTTCAAGACGGTGGAGCCACTTGATCTGCGCGTTGCCTTCCCAGCCGGGCATCAGGATGCGCATCGGATACCCCTGCGAGGGGCGCAGCGGTTCGCCATTCTGATAGAGGGCGAGCATTCCTTCCGCGACGAGGGGGCGCAGCGGCAGGCTGCGCATATGCCGGCCGCCATCGGCCCCCTCGGCGATGACCCAGGTGGCGGCCGGATCAATCCCCGCCTCGTCGAACAGAATGCGAAGGGGGATGCCGGTCCATTCGGCGGCGGAAATTTGCCCTGACACGTCACCCAGCGTCATGTCGCGGGCCCATGGCGATACGGCATTGGTGGCCGAGTTCCCCGCGCATTCGATAAAGGCCGTGCGGGTCACCAGCGGATAGCGGGCGAGGCTGTTCAGATCAAAGCTCAGGGGGCGCGCGACCATGCCGTGGAGGACCAGCCGGTGCTCTGCCGGGTCGATGTCGGGAATGCCGTTGTGATGCACGGCGAAATGCAGGCCATTCGGCGTGATCGTGCCGCGCAGGTGTTCCAGCGGCGTATGCCAGATTTCAAAACCGGGCGAATCCGCCGCCGGGCGCCGAACGACATTGGCCACGCGGGGGCCGGGCAGGCCATAGGGCAGGTCGTCATCGCCGAGGGTTTGCATCCACGGCATCAACCCGTCCTGAGCGGCACTGGTTTGTGCCGTCACCGCGGCTCCGGTCAGCCCGGCCAGAAGGCTCCGCCGGTTCAGCCGTAGTTTGTTTGCATATGGACGCATGAATGCACCTATTTGGTCAAAAAAGTCACTCTTCAGGACAGCAGGCCGCGACGACGGCGCGCATCTGCTCGGTCATCGCTTCAAGCCGTCGCAGGATCGCCGGGCCATCGACGTCGCAGAGCGTTTGTCGCCCGACATTTTCGCAGCTGACGATGCCCGCTTCGCGCAGAATGCGGATGTGGCGCGAGATGACGGAACGGTCTTGCGGGAATCCTTCGGCAATGGACGAAATATCGGCCCGACCAAGCGCAAACATGCGCCGCAGAATCGCGACACGCGCCGGGTCCTGAAGGGCGGCGAACATCCGGTCGTCCAACATATCGGTACAGCTTTGGATATAGGATTCGGTCTGCATGGCCCTGCTCAGTCAATTTTCATCGCCCAGTATATATGTGCATAAATATGCACACGTCAAGCCTGCGCTTGGACCGCGCAGGTATTCGGCTCTGACGACTGGCGTCTATTGTTGGACATCCTGCCCGTCCCGGCTGGCCCATCCAAAGAATGTCCAGTTCCACGACACGCTGAAAAGCGCACGCGCGACAGGTTTCCGGCGGACTGCTGCAACTGCGCACTGCAGGGGTTTGTCCGCATCGTGGACATACTTCACACGCTTCTTTTGCGGGCGACCCCAGTTTCGCCATGCTGGTGGAGGGAGGAAGCACAATGTTTGATGCCAAAAAACACGCGCGCCCAGAATACGACGTCGATATCTATTCCGATGAAGCAATACTGAGGCCCTATGGGCACTACCGGGAAATCCGCGAGCGAGGTCCCGCAGTATGGCTGCCTCGGAACACCCTCTGGGCCATTGGGCGGCACGCGGATGTCGTTGCGGCGCTTGCGGCGAACGATGTGCTGATCTCAGGAAATGGTGTCGCGGCCAACGACATGGTCAATGCAATTGCGAACAACAACATCCTGTCGACGGATGAGCCGAAGCATGGCAAGCTGCGCAAGGTGATTGCGGCGCCGGTGATGCCCCGCGGCTTGGCCGCGGTGAAAGACCGCATCGTTGCCACCGCAGATGAAACAGTGGCCGGGCTGGTGTCGCGCGATGGCTTCGACGGGATGCGCGATCTGGCGCAGATTCTGCCGCTGACCGTTGTTTCCGAACTGCTGGGATTGCCTGAATCGGGGCGGCTCAGCATGCTTCGCTGGGCGGCCGCGTCTTTCGATGCGCTTGGCGGGGTCAATGATCGCTGCGAGTCGGCCTTTCCCACAATTCTCGAACTGCGGGAGTTCTGCAACAACGGCGCAACGCGTGACGCGGTGACGCCGGGCAGCTGGGTGGCCGGTCTCTATGATGCTGCGGACGCGGGGCTGATCGAACCAAGTCTGGTGCCGCAATTTACGCGCGATTACATTGCCCCGAGCCTTGACACCACGATCTTCGCTACGGGCCACCTGATGTATCATCTGGGTCGGAATCCGGATCAGTGGCAGGCGTTGCGCGACTCCCCCAGTTTGATCGCGAATGCCATCAACGAAGCCGTGCGAATTGAGGCTCCGATCCGCGGGTTCACACGTTTTGCGGCGCAAAATTATGGCGTCGACGGCACGGTGATACCCGCCGGCGATCGTGTTCTTATCCTTTACGCCTCGGCCAATCGCGACGAAAGACGCTGGGAGAACCCCGAGCGTTTCGATGTTCATCGCCGCGTCCTGACCGATCACGTGGGTTTCGGCCACGGTGTGCACCAGTGCATGGGGATGCAGCTTGCGCGGCTTGAGATGCGGGCGATCCTGCAGGCGATGATCGAACGGGTCGCCCGGATCGAGGTGGGTGAGCCGGTCTTTGAAATCAACAATGTGCTGCGCGGATATCAACAATTGCCGATGCGCTTTGTCGCCGGGTGAGGTGCCACCAAATGATGACATTTTTTCATTCGCCCGGGAGCTGTTCGAACGGCATTCTCTTCCTTCTGCACGAGGTCGGTGCGGCGTTTGAATGCGTTGTTGTCGACCTCCGCAAGGGCGAGCAGACTCAGGCGGCGTATCGGGCGCTGAATCCCAAGGGTAAGGTGCCGGCGCTGCGTCTGTCCGAAGGGTCCGTCCTGACCGAGTTCCAGGCCATTGCGACCTGGTTGACCGCCGCGCATCCGGAGGCAGGCTTGCAACCAGCAAACGAGCTTGCGCGCAGTCGGGTGATCGAAGCACTGGATTTCATCATCGGCTCGGTTCACATGCGCGGCTTCACTTTCGTGAAAGTGCCTGCAAAGTTCCACGACTCGCCAGAGGCGCAGACTGCAATCCGGGCGCATGGCCGCAAGGAGGTGACGAAAGGTCTGTCTCTGCTGTCAGAGCACCTTGGAGAGCAGGATTATTTGCTGGGTGAGTTCTCCGCTGCGGATGCCGGGTTGTTTTATGTGCTGACCTGGGCCGAAGAGGAAGGGTTCGGTTTGCCCAGAAACCTCGGCGCCTGCCTGGCGCGGCTGCGCGCCCGACCAGCCTATGCGGCGGCGGGACCGATGCTTCGCCACCAGACTGCCGCGTCCACACAGTGAACAACGTGGTGTCGCAGGTGAACGTGGCTGACCCGCAGCCTTGGACTGGTTCGATTTCGAACGCGAGCTGGCCGTCATCCTGGCCGTCATCATTGGTAGGCGGGGGCGCAACATTTCAGCAGCCGATGCGATGAACCATGGGCCAGCTGCAGTTGTTTCAATAATGGTTCGGTGCGTGACGACCAGCGCCATACGACCCAGTTCCGGGGGAGACACGACTGAACGGGGAGATCATGCGATCCACACCGATCAGTGACCTGGCGTTCAGCATTCCTGAACTGATCGCCTATCTTTCGATTGTGACAGAGCTTTTGCCCGGCGTTGTCGCCGCTGACACGGCACCACGCTTGATCTCAACGGTGCCTTCGTTTCACGCATTACGGATCGCGGACCCAAGATTGGGCGGACCTGCAAGATGGCCACTTTCTTTCACGGTGTCTTCCACGGTGTCTTCCACGGCGCGCCATCAGCCAGCTCATCCGCCAAAAAGTCGATCAGCGCCCTCAGTTTTGCGGGCATCGGGTGAATGTGTGGCCAAACAGCGCTGATCGGCATATCGCGGGTTGTGGCCTCGGGCAGGACCCGCTCAAGCTGTCCTGACGCGATGGCGGGGAATGCGATGAAACCCGGAAGCATAGCAAGGCCAATCCCGGAAATTGCGAGATCACGCATGGTTTCACCATTGTTGACCATGGCGGCTTCACGGACGGCCGGATGCACGTCGCGACGACCGGTGCGAAACCGCCATAGCGTGGAATTTGGCATGTGGCTATAGCCGATCACGGGCTGACCAGTCAGATCCTGCGGCGTTTCGGGGCGGCCATGCCGATCAAGATACGCGGGTGAAGCGCAGGCGACCGAGACATCGTTGCAGAGTTTTCTGACCATCAGCGCGCTGTCCTGCAATGGACCGATCCGAACCGCAAGGTCGAAACCCTCACGCGCCAGATCCACCGTCCTGTCATCATATTCGATACGCAGGCTCAACGCGGGATTTTGCGCGGCAAACCGTCCAAGGATCAAAGAGAGGTGCAGCGTGCCGAAACTCATGGGCGCGGCAATCGACAAGGTTCCGCGCAGCTGTTCTGTACTGCCCCAGGCCGCCGCTTCGGCGGCGGAGCGCAAATCGGCAAGTGCGGGCCGGATACGCTCGGCAAATCTCTGAGCGCTTTCTGTTGGGGCGATCCGGCCGGCATTGCGCCGAAACAGGGCGGTTCCCAGTTCAAGCTCCAAGTCGCTGATCCGTTTGCTGATCACGGATTTCGACAGGTTGAGCCGCGCGGCGGCCGCCGTCACGGTCCCGAGTTCGAGAACGGCGAGGAACGTTTCCAGTTGGTCGAGATCATAACGCATAGGGCAGGAATACCCGTGTCGTTCGCATTTGTCGAACACCATATGCGGCATTGCTTGTCTGGATAAAACCGTGCCCCGCACCCAAATTCAACGCAACGAAAGGAGGCCGATCATGCAACTTACCGGTATACATCACCTGACGGCCATCACCGCCGACGCGCCCGCAAACAATCGCTTTTATACCGAAACTTTGGGAATGCGACGGGTCAAGAAGACCGTCAACCAAGACGACACCTCTGCATATCATCTGTTCTTTGCCGATGGTGCGGGCCGCCCTGGCAGCGACCTGACCTTTTTTGACTGGCCGGTTGCGCCCGAACGGCGTGGCACGCATTCGATCAGCCGCACCGGTCTGCGGGTGGCTGAAAACAGTCTGGAGTATTGGGCGAAGCGCTTGCGCGATGCCGATCTGACGGTTGGAGAGATTGCCGCACTTGACGGGCGCGCCAGCCTCGATTTCGAAGATCCCGAAGGTCAAAGGTTTCGCCTGATCGCGGATCAACCGGGAACCGCCCATCCTTGGGACCGCAGCCCGGTTCCGGCGAGCTACCAGATCCGGGGCCTGGGCCCGATCACGATCTCCGTGCCCGATCTTACGGCAACAGATCTGATCCTGACCAAGGTCATGAACATGGGAAAACTCCGGGAATACGCCAGCCCCGATGGCGTCGGGCAAGTCCATGTCTATAGCATGGGCGATGGTGGCCCATCGGCGGAACTGCATGTTGCGGTTCAGCCCGATCTGCCGGTGGCCCGTCAAGGGGCGGGTGCGGTGCACCATGTCGCTTTTCGCGTGCCGGATGTGCCGACGCTCCACACGTGGGCGCAACGGTTGAATGACTTTCGCGTGCCGTCCTCGGGCGAGGTCGAACGGTATTACTTCCGGTCGCTCTATTTCCGCGAGCCAGGTGGCAATCTGTTCGAAATCGCCACAGACACACCCGGTTTTGCCGTGGATGAGCCGTTCGAGACCATGGGCGAGTCACTGTCCCTGCCGCCTTTCCTCGAAACGCGGCGGGATCAGATTGAGGCGGGATTGAAACCGCTGGACTGAACTTTTGAAGAGCTGCCGGTTTCGGCGGCTCTTTGCATGCACAGCAACAAAGTTGCTAACCGTCCGATAATTTTGCAGGATTTCAGGATGAACAGGGGACGTAGCAATGACTGAATTTCCAATCTGGCGAAAGCCGCAACACCACATGGATGTGGAAAACCCGACAAACCACGTTCATTGGGTCGAATTGTTCTTTGATCTCGTCCATGTGGTCACGATTTTCCTGTTGGGGAATTTCCTGTCGCATCACTTGGACTGGCATGGGTTCCTGATCTTCACGGGCCTCTTTATCGCGTTCTTCTACGCGTGGGCCGATAGTTCAATCTATAACTCGCTCTATATTTCCACCGACATTCCCCATCGCCTTATCATGGCGGCCCAAATCGTGACTGTCATGTTCTTTGCCGCCTCCCTGAATTCGGTGACCGGCAAGGGTTGGGTCTATTTTGCACTGGCATTCGCAGCCAACCGCGGGCTGACCGGATTGCTGTATTGGCGCGCACGCGGCGGCGAGAATGATCGCTGCGGCTTGGCCTACGAACAAGGACGAAACTTTTTCATCCTCTCGACCGTATTCGCCATATCCGCCTTCTTGCCAAAGCCCTTGGCCTATTGGCTGTTTGGTGCAGGGCTCATCGCCATCCAACTGCAATACATGTTGCCGAAGATCGGCACGCTGAGGCTGGAGCGTTTTGTGCCGCGGCTTGGTCATATCTCCGAACGTTTCGCCCTGATCATGCTGATCCTGCTCGGTGAGGGATTCTTCAAGATGGTCGTCACGCTGTCTGACAAGGGCATCTATAAACTTGGGGCCGGGGCCCTATTGAACATGGCCATCGGTGGCCTGTCGCTTTTTGCTATGGCCTGGATCTATTTTGATGGTGTGGGCAACGCAAAGCCGAAATCCCGCACTTTGGAGACGTTGCTGGGTTACTGGTTCGGTCACATCGTTCTGATGTGGTCGACGGTCATGGTCGGTGTGGCGTTGGCCGGGGAAATCTATGTCGGCATTCTGGCCCCATATCCATACGACTATGGCATCATCGGAACCGTTGGCCTGACCAGCTTTCTGGCATCGATCTGGCTGTTGCAACAGCTTGTCGAAGGGCGCGACACCACGCGTCGGCATTCTCATGGCGGTGTGCGTTTGTTTGGGATCGCTGTGACGGTCGTCCTGCTTCTGGTTCTGCCCCATGTGCCGGCCATCGTGGGCAACACTTTGTTTGGGACCGCGCTTTTCTCGCAGATCGTTTGGCCACTTGGCACGGCCCTTCGCGAAAGACGTGCTGACAGATGACCGGGACCGCCTCTCACGTACGGCATCGGGTTTATCAGACCCTGGAAAATCCCAGTCGCACTGACCGGGTGTCTTGGGCGATTGAGATTGGTCTGATCGTTCTCATCTTTGCCAGTGTCACTGCTGTGGCACTGGAAACCGTGCCCGACCTGTTCGCGCGTTATCGGGTTGAGTTTCGCCTCTTTGATCTCTTTGTCACCCTCGCCTTTTCCGTGGAATATGTTGCGCGGGTCTGGGCCGCGCCCGAAGCCAGGCCGGACGAGCCCGCGTGGCAGGCCAGGCTGCGCTACATGCGTTCTCCGATGGCGGTGATCGACCTTGTCGCGATCCTGCCTTTCTATCTGACGCTTCTCATGCCGCTGGACTTTCAACTCTTGCGCGTTTTGCGGCTGTTGCGCATCTACAAACTGACCCGGTATTCGCCAGCGCTGTCCGTTCTGATGGCGGTGATCCGCGAGGAGGCGGCGACGCTTTTGGCCGCCTTTTCCATCCTGACGATCCTGCTCATATTCGCCGCCGCCGGTGCCTATATGGTCGAACACGAGGCACAGCCGGATGCCTTCGGCTCTGTTCCCGCCGCGATGTGGTGGTCGATGGTCACGCTGACGACCGTCGGATACGGCGATGTCACACCAATCACGCCGCTGGGGCGCGTATTTGGTGGGGCGATCACCATTTTGGGCGTCGGCATGGCCGCACTTCCCGCCGGTATCATCGCCAGCGGTCTGGCCGATCATCTGCACCGCCGCCGCGATCTGCTGCGCGAGGAATTCCGCTGTGCGCTTGAAGATGGGCAAATTGACTTGCGCGAAGGTCGCAAGATCGAAAAGCTGCGCCGTGACCTTGGCATCAGCAGAGAAATCGCCCACAGCATCCATCAGGACGTGCGGCGCAAGCAGTTTCAACGACCGCAATGCACATGCCCTCAATGTGGGTATGAATTCCAACACATAGGAGATGAAGAATGAGCACAATCCTTGGGATTTCCGGCAGCCTTCGCAAAGCCTCTTTCAATACAGGACTGCTGCGCGCGGCAACAGAGGTGACACCCGATGACGTGCAAATCGACATCGGGTCCATTGCCGACGTGCCGCTCTACAATGCCGATACCGAAGCCGCCGAAGGTTTGCCCCCGGCGGTGCATGTATTGCAGGCGCAGCTTGCATCGGCGGATGGCGTGCTGCTGGTCACGCCCGAATACAACAACGGCATCCCCGGCGTCTTCAAGAACGCGATCGACTGGATGTCACGGGGCGAGGGGTTGAAGCTGTTCGTGGGGAAACCCATCGCCGTGATTGGGGCCTCTCCGGGCGGGTTCGGTACAATCATGGCGCAGAACCATTGGTTGCCGGTCTTGCGAACGCTGAAATGCGATCTGTGGACCGAAGGCCGCCTGATGGTTTCGCGCGCGGGCAGTCTTTATGATGAGGCGGGCAACCTGACCGACGACAAGACGCGCACGATGCTGGGCGATTACATCAAGGCCTTTGCCGCCAGCCTGTAGGCCGGGAGCCGGGCTTTCCCGCTCTCGGCATCGGCAACCGGATCGACGTGCTGCCCTTCGGTCTGCCGGACGTTGGAAATGTCAGGCAGACCCCACCCCGGTCTGATTGATCTCCGTCACGCCTGACAATTCGGCCATGACCTCTTCTCCTTATGGATCTTCGCCAGGTTTGGTTGTGAACAGATCGGCCCATTCGGGATGCTTGGCGTATTGGCTGCGCACAAAGGGGCAAATCGGAATAATGCGGAACCCGGCGCGGCGCGCATCCTCCAGCATGTAGTTGAGCAGCGCCTTGGCAACGCCATGCCCGCCCATTGTGGCGGGCACGCCGGTATGATCCGCACTGATGATGCCCGCGCCTTGATGGCGAAATGTGATCTCGGCTTCGGCGTCGATCCCGGCGAGACGGGCGACGTATCGCCCGCGCCGTGCGCCATCTTCTTTTGACAATACGAGGTCGGTCATGTCGGTTCTCCTTGCGTGATCTTTGCCAGCCATTTTGCGGCGATGCGCACATCTTCGGGCGACAGGTCGTGTCCGGCGTTGATAATCTGGGCATTGAGCGTCGCGCCACCCGACCTGAGGGAGGCTTCCAGCGGCGGGACCATGCGCCCGAACGGGTCCTGCGCGCCGGTCAAAAGTAGAACCTCGCTGTGAGTCAGCTCGGCTGTTGGCGCGTCTTCGAGCGCCTCGATCCCACGCAGCAGGATGGCTCGGTGCACCACACCGGGATGCAACCGCAAGATTGCACCCAAGAGGTTTGCCCCGTTGGAATACCCAAGGAACGTCGTCGTCTTGGGGTCGAGCCCGTAACTCCGGGTCGCCCCTTCGACGAACGCCGCAAAGGCGCGCGCCTCTGCACGGATGTCGGCCTGATCATAGGTCACGGCGTCAAAGCGGCGGAACCAGCGCGTGATCCCCTCTTCGGTGGCTCGGCCACGAACCCCCAAAAGAGTGGCGCGCGGATTCAGCTTGGCGGCCAAAGGCATCAGATCGGCTTCATTCCCGCCGGTGCCATGCAACAGCACAATGGTAGAGCCGTCGGGGTTTTCCGGTGTATGGAACCGGTGAACAAAGGGCAGGTCTCTCATGGGTCTCCTTTCCTCGCCCGGACGGGCAAATTGCGGCAGGGTCACGCGTAAATCAGCGGCGCGCGCCGCATCTGTGGCCGGGATCATCAGGGTCTCACCCAGATGGGCGGCGTCTTCATCCACGGTGAAACCGGGGGCATCGGTGGCGTATTCGACCAGCGTTCCCATCGGTTCCCGCACGTAGAGCGACAGGAAATACTTTCGATCATGCACATTGGTCACACCGTTCTGGGTCACACCGTCCTGCGCGCGCAGGTCCAGTCGCATCTGGCGAAGGGCATCGACATCACGGGCTCGAAAGGCCACATGGTCGAACATACCCGTGCCGGGGAGTGCCGGAACGAACCCTGCCGAGGCCCGCACATCCACCACGTCCCGATCCGACCGCAACCGGATGAACGGCCCGTCTCGCAACGCTTCGGAATAGCCAAACCGTGCCAAAAAATCCGCCGTCGCCTGCGCATCCTCCGACAGCAGGGTCACGCCGTGAATCCGTGTCGGCGCGACGGGATCGGTCAGCGGGGCGGTGGCCGGAGCATCGCCGCCCACAAGCTTCACGACAATCCCGTCGGGATCGCGCAGCCGCAGCACCGTTTCGCCCAGTTCCCGCGTCGGTCCGCTGGCCTGAATGCCTGCGGTCATCGCACGGGTCAGCCAATCGCCCAGGCTGTTTCTGGGCACCGTAAAGGCGACCTCAGACAGCGCGCCAAGACCGACGCGGCCCGGTGCGCCGTCCTGCCAGACCAGAAAGGTTATGATCGAGCCCGGACTGCCCAAAGCATCACCATAGAACAGGTGCAATTGCTCTGCGTCCTCGTAGCCGCCGGTCTGTTTCACCAACTTGAGGCCAAGAAAACCGGCATAGAAATCGACGTTCTTTTGAACATTGCGTGTGATTGCGGTGACGTGATGGATGCCGGTTGTCATGGTGCCCCCCGTTGGAAACAAATCTCTGTCAGCCAAATGGGGACGTCGCAACATTCACTCAACACTGACAATATGGAACCCTGCGTTCCATGGTGACGAACAGCTATCGCTTTTCAAGGGCGCGCTTTTGCGGCTAACCTGACCCTGAAAGGAGAGTGCCATGAGTTGGAACCCCGCTCTTGACCCCGGCTGCCCCGACGAGATCGGTGTGGATGCCATCGAAACCCTGATCATACCGCGCGCCCGCGATCTGGGCGGGTTTGAGGTGCGTCGCGCCTTGCCCGCGCCAAGGCGTCAGATGGTTGGTCCGTTCATCTTTTTCGACCAGATGGGACCGGCCGAGCTTTTGACCAATCAGGGCATCGACGTGCGCCCCCATCCGCATATTGGCCTTGGCACTGTCACGTATCTCTATCAGGGCCATTTTCAGCACCGCGACAGCCTTGGGACCAATCAGGTGATCCGACCAGGTGCGGTCAACTGGATGGTCGCCGGACGTGGCGTGACCCATTCCGAGCGCAGCACAGCCGAGTCGCGCAAGGCCCCACAAGAGCTGTTCGGTATCCAGACATGGATGGCCCTGCCCGAAGAGGATGAAGACCGTGCGCCGTTGTTCGAACATCATGGCCAGGGCGCCCTGCCCATGATCGAAGCCGAGGGGATCGAGGCCCGGCTGATCCTCGGGACAGCCTATGGCGAAACGGCCCCGGCGACGATGTTCTCGGAAACCTTTTATCTGGATGTGACGCTTGCACCGGGCGCGCGCTTCCCTCTGCCGGACGATCATGAAGATCGCGGGCTTTATATCACCCAAGGTGAGGTCAGCATCGCGGGCGAGACCTTCGAGTCCGGGCGCATGATGGTGTTCCGCCCGGGCGATAAGATCACCGTGCAGGCCGGAGCGCAGGGTGCACGGTTGTTGGCACTTGGCGGGGCCACGCTGAACGGGCCGCGTCATGTGTGGTGGAATTTTGTGTCCTCCAGCAAGGACAAGATCGAGGCCGCCAAGGAAGAATGGCGCGCCGCGAATTGGGGCAAGGGTGTTTTCGATCTGCCCGAGGACGACAAAGCCGAGTTCATTCCATTGCCAGAGAAGTGACAGTCATGAAAACAGCAAAAGACATTCGCGATTTCTGGTTCGCGGACACGGTGCAGCCCTATTGGTTTGCCCGTTCCGATGAAGTCGATGCGCGGATCAAAACCGACTTTGCCGAAACTTATGAAGCCGCGCATCGCGGCGACCTCGATCCCTGGATGGAGAACGCGGCAGACGCGCTTTCGCTGGTCATCGCCTTGGACCAGTTCCCGCGCAACCTGTTCCGCGGTTCGGGGCGGTCCTTCGAAAGTAATGATATTGCCCTGACCCATGCCCGCACGGCGCTGGATCACGGCTATGATCAGGACCTTTCAGAAACCGAACGCCAGTTCTTCTACCTGCCCTTTATGCATTCAGAGGTGCTCGCCGATCAGGACCGATCCGTGACACTCTACAAAGCGCTCGGCAACGAGAATGCGCTGGATTTTGCCCATCAGCACCGCGACATCATCGCCCAATTTGGTCGGTTTCCTCACCGCAACGCAGTGCTGGGGCGCGATGATACGCCAGAGGAAGCGGAGTTTTTGAAAACTCATTCAGGGTTCTGAGAGCAATCCACGATCTGTGACACAATCTGTGACACACCCACAACCTGCGGTCAGCAGGTCCGCGCCAGAAGCACAGATGACGCACAGACACGGCAATCGCACTGGCCGCCTGACCCGGAGCCGACCGATAAATGCGGGGAGGGATGAAACGATCCTGACACTTCCGTTTCAACCGATGCGCCTCCATACATGTTGAACGTCATATGATTTTGGCCTTCATGGCTAAGCTGACCCGCATCGGGAAACCTTTACCATTGCCGCCCTTGTTCACTCCATTTTGTTCCTGTAATGTTCTGTCAGATTTGCGGCACCTCACTTGGAGAGATTCTGTCCACGGATGCTACTTTTCCTATCGCTGCAAACGCGCTGGATACGGACATCGGTCTCAAAAACCAGTTCCATGAGTTCACCTCTGAAAAGCTGAACTGGTATGCAATCTGCGATGATGCGCCGCAATCTGCGGGGCACCCCTCTGCGTGACCCGAACCGGGCGAAGCTGTGGGCGGACGAAATAAGAAAGCGACAAGGAAAAATGACATGCTCAAAGTCATCGCACAGGACTTTATTCAAGCCAAGGCGGTCGAAATCGTTCGCCCACTTTATGATGAACTCGTCAGGTTGACGAGAGAAGAACCTCTGTGCATCAGCTACGATCTCTTCGTTGACCGGAAAGATGCGGGGCATTTTATCTTTATCGAAACTTGGCCGGACAGGGCTGCCCTCGATGCCCACTGCGCGAGTGAGCATTTCCGTCGCCTCGTTCCACAGATCAACGCGCACCAGCGGCAAGACGCTACTTTCATTCTGATGGATGACTTCACCTCGACACCCTGACTAGCGGGACCACATCGAGACAAAGATGCCCAATATTCGACAATGTGACTGCGCTTGTTGTGCGGGTTGCTTGGTAGGGGCGTCAGTCAACGCCCCTTTTAGGCTTGTGAATAAGTATTTCAAATACTAATACAAAAGAGGGAACCGGACATAAGTGAGCTGACAAAATGATTTGGGAGACGCAGAGCAAGATTGCCACCCTTTCGCGCCTTTCATTCTGTGAAAGGATGCTCCCCGCATGACCGATAAAGATGCTTTGGACGCATTGCCCGGCGAATTGTTAATGTGGATTCTGATTGTCAGTGAGGTGCTCGTCTTCGGGGCGGGGCTGATCGTGTTCCTGTCTGTTCGGATCACCGACCCCGAGGGCTTTGCCGAGGCACAGGACATGTTGGATCGCACCGCGGCGGGGATCAACACGATTGTCCTGATCACCAGCGGCTTTCTTGCAGCCTTGGCCAATGCCTTGCGTCAGGGCGGCGCGCGGACGAAAGCGCGGTTTTGTCTTGTCGCAGCGGCTTTGCTTGGCGTGGTGTTCCTGTGGATCAAAGGGGCGGAGTTTGCCTCCAAGGCCGCAAGCGGCATCGTTTGGGACACCCATGTCTTTTTCAATTTCTACTTCATGCTGACAGGATTTCATGCCGCGCATGTCGCGGCCGGTGTCGTTCTGTTGGTGCTCGTTGCCTGGCGCGATCATGTTGACAACATAGAGGACGCCACGGCGTTTTGGCACATGGTTGACCTGATCTGGGTGCTGCTCTTTCCCGTGATCTATCTTTTGCAATGACACATCGGTCGCTTTATATCGCCTGGGCGCTGCTGGTGGCCCTCAGTTTTGGCTCAACAGCTCTGTCGGCATCGGGGATCTGGGCGCAATGGCCCATTGTGGCGGGTGTGGCGGTGATGGCGCTTGCCTGGCAAAAAGCCCGGATCATCCTTGCCGACTATATGGGACTGCAACGGGCACCAAGGTGGCGGCGCGGGTTCGATGTGTGCCTGACGGGACTATGCCTTCTCATGCTGGCGCTTTATGCCGCGCCGCTTGTGCTGTGAGCGCCAAAGCGCCAAGGCGATCCGGGTATATCCCAACCGCTTTTCGGGGCGGCTGCACCTGGGTCGAGGTTTCCGGCAGAAGCGGCGCGATGCCCATGATGGGGACCGAGGCCGATATTCTGGCCAGCGCGTGCGAGGGGCGGTCACGCTGTTGGCGTGTCAGAGGGTTTCAGGGCGGTAAACGCAATCGGCCAGTGTGCTGTGGTTGAGATCGGCAACAAAGGCCGCCTCGGCTTGGCCCAGTCGGGCCTTCAACCGGCATTGCGGGGTCAGTGTGCAGGCGTTGCCGCTGGCCGCGAAGCATTCCACCAGGGCTTGGTCAGATTCAAGTGTCGCGACCACGTCGCCCAGCCGGATGTTTTCGGGTGGACGGGCCAATGCAGCGCCTCCGCCCCCTCCGCGTCGGGTTTCCAGATAGCCTGCGGCGGCAAGGGCCGAGATCACCTTGGCCAGGTGATTGCGGGATATTTGGAACTCGTCGGCCAGATCCGCCGTGGTAAAGGGGCGGTCAGGGTCGCCTGCCATGCGCATCAACACGCGTAGGCCGAAGTCGGTGAAGGAGGTGAGGCGCAAGGTCGCAGTCCTGATTTGGTAATTGAAGTGCGTATTTGGAGAATGATATGCGTATTTTAGATACCAATTTGCTGCGGTCCGCGCAAGGGCCGGGCGATTAAAGCGCCACGCCTGTAACCTGAGACAGGGGAAAGGCGGAACGCTTTAGCCTGAGAAAGGGCCTATGATGAACACTCTTGCCGACGCGGACGTCCCCCAGGAAACTGGCGCGCTAATCGACCATATTTTGACCCGGTATCATGAGATGCACCGCGCCGACTTTGCCGCGTTGATGTTGCTGGCAGAGCGGGTCGAGCGCGTCCACGAGGGCGATGCGGATGCGCCTCAGGGTCTGGCACAGGCCCTCGCGACGCTGGCGCATGAGATGGAGGATCACATGACCAAGGAGGAAAGAATCCTGTTCCCGGCCATGCGAGATGGCGGGGGCGCGGGGATCGAGCATCCCATAGCGGTGATGCGGGCCGATCATGACGACCACGCTGAAAACATCGCGCTGATCCGGCAACTGACACACGATCTGACCCCGCCAGAGCATGCCTGCGGATCTTGGCGATCGCTCTATAGTGGCACGTTGACGCTGTTTGATGATATTGCCGCCCATATCGCGCTGGAGAACGACGTCCTTTTTCCAAGGTTCGAGCGAGCGTAAGGGCAATGATGACGCTGGCACGCGTTTCGGCGCCGGGACGCGGCGCGCGCGCGCGCTATCCCCCATGGCTTGCGGCGGCCCGGTGACGTCCGCCCAAGCTGGCGGCACGGCGTCCAAAGCCCGGTGTCATCGGCATTGCGTTGTCCGCAGCAGGTGAACACAATTCATCCGCACCCCCATCACCCGCAGCCCCATGACATCCCGCTTGACCTGATCGTGACCAAGACCAAGATCGCGACCAAGACCGGGTTGCTTGCAGAACGGACCCCCTGATCATGAGCATCCATGCAGATGTCAACACCCGCCCTCCGGGGCCCGGACGGACCGCCGCCGCGCGGCTGGCCTGTGTGCTGATACAGCCGTTTCTGTCCCGCGTTGTCCGTCGGACAGCCGCACGGCACCCGTCGCTCTTTGCGCGGCTTGGGCCACATCAGACGACTGATTTCCTGATCGACCCGGTGGAATTGCCCTTCGCGCTGCACCTGCGCCCTGATCCAGAGGCGCTGGTGTTCCGCGCCGTGCCGCGTGATGCCGCACCGCACACGGGTGCCGTGATCCGGGGGCGGTTTCTGTTGCTGCTGGAGTTGGTCGATTCCGAACAGGACGGCGACGCAGCCTTTTTTTCGCGCGATCTGGAGGTGAGCGGCGACACCGAGGCGGTGGTGCGGCTGCGAAACGCGCTCGACGATATCGACGGGTCTCTGGCCGAAGAAACGGCGGCGATGTTTGGAGCGCCGGGGCGGGCCATGCTCGCACGGCTGCGGCGGGCCTATCTCAACGACACCAAAGGACAGGAGTGCATATGATGAGCCTTGCCGAACTGATCTGCCCCGCGGGCACCCCCGCCGCGCTGCGGGTGGCCGTGGATGCAGGTGCCGACGCCGTTTATTGTGGGTTCCAAGATGCGACCAACGCGCGCAACTTTCCGGGCCTGAATTTCACGCCTGACGAGCTTGCCGCTTCGGTCGTCTATGCTCATGCCCACGGCACGAAGGTTCTGTTGGCGCTCAATACATATCCGCCCGCCGGCAAGCTGGATCTGTGGCGGCATGCGGCGGATACCGGCGCTCGGCTGGGTGTTGATGCCTTCATCGTCGCCGACATGGGCGTGGCCGATTACATTGCCCACACCCACCCGCAGGTGCGGCTGCATTTGTCGGTGCAGGCCGCTGCCTCGTCGCCCGAGGCGATCCGCTATTATTGCGAAAGTTTCGGGGTGAAGCGCGTGGTTTTGCCGCGTATTCTGACGATCCCCGAGATCCGCCAGATCCGCAAGGAAATCCCCTGTGAGATCGAAACCTTCATCTTCGGGAACCATGGTTTGATGGTCGAGGGGCGGTGCAGCCTGACAAACTATCTCACCGGGCAATCGACGAACATGGACGGGGTCTGTTCACCCGCATCGGACGTGGAATATGTGCGCGATGCCGACGGGTCGATGTCCTCGCAACTTGCGGGATTCACCATCGACCGGTTCGGTCCAGACGAGAAGGCGGGGTATCCCACGATCTGCAAGGGCCGCTACACTGCGCCGCACCGACCCGAGGGCTACTATGCCTTTGAGGAGCCGGTGAGCCTGAATCTCTCGCGGTTGCTGCCCGAATTGATTGAGGCCGGGGTCCATGCCTTCAAGATCGAGGGACGGCAGCGGTCGAAAAGCTATGTCCGGGGCGTTGTGCGGGCCTTTCGTGCGGCGGTGGACGATATCAAGGCCGGGCGAAAGGCGAATATCGCGGATCTTCTCGCGCTGACCGAGGGGCAAAAGCAGACCCAAGGGGCTTTCGAAACAAAGAAATGGCGGTGACCAACATGACGAAATTGACACTCGGCCCCATCGCCTATCACTGGTCCGCCGAGGCGCGGAGCGACTTTTATGCCCGCATCGCTGACGAGGCCCCGGTGGACGAGGTCTATCTGGGCGAAGTGATTTGTTCCAAGCGCGCGCCCTTTCACGAAGCCGAGCTGCCCGCCACGATTGAGCGGCTGGAACGGGCGGGCAAGCGGGTGATCTTGTCCACGCTGGCCGAAGTCATGCTCAAACGCGAGCGCAAGGCGACGGAGGATCTGGCAGAGATCGACGCGCCTGAGATCGAAATCAACAATGCGGCGGGCCTCTTTGCGCGAGGTCGGCGCCCGCACCGCATCGGTCCGTTCATGAACGCCTATAACGAGGCAACCATCGGATGGATGGCCGCACAGGGCGCGACCCATGTCTGCCTGCCGTCCGAAATGCCAGCCCCGGCCATTGCCGTCGCTGCGCGTGCCGCAAGAGAGCTGGGGCTTGGCGTCGAGGTGCAGGTCTTTGGCCGCGTCTCTCTTGCCGTCTCAGCGCGTTGCTACCACGCCCGCGCCCATGGCCGGACCAAGGACAACTGTCAGTTCGTTTGCGAGGAAGATCCCGACGGTATGCCACTGCGCAGCCGTGACGAGCAGCCAATCCTGCGGGTGAACGGCATTCAGACCCAGTCTGAGAGTTATCTTGATCTGTTGCCCGAAACCCCGCAACTGGTGGCGGACAGTGTCACCCATCTTCGGCTGATGCCGCAGAGGGTGGACATGGTTGCGGTGGCGCAGGTGTTTCGCGACGCGGTGGACGGCAGGCTGTCGATGGGCGAAGCAGACGCGCGCCTCGCGGCGCTGAGCGGCGATGCGCGCCTCAGCAATGGCTTCTACCATGGTGCGGCGGGCTACCGGCGGATCGCCATGGCGGCACCGAGCTGATTGCAGGCCGAAGTCCACAAAATGACCTCGGCTGTGGCGCAGATATGCGCCTGAACCGGCCTGTGAAGCGGTGATGGTACACATCGCCATGCGTGTCATGACCATGCGTGTCATGCGCAGCATCGACAGGTCCATGCCACTTTTGACACCGATACCCATCTGGCGGATTTCGCGCTTGGGTTCGGGGAGCTTTATCTGCGCAATATCTACTGAGTCCACTTTTCTCTAAGTGGTTATTGTAGACATAGACTCATTTTGCCGTTTAAAAATTCACCAATTTTTACGTTAACTTTCATTTAAATTTGACAGGGCGAGTCAGTTGCGTCAAGTTTCACGTTAACAATAACGCAAAAGCCAGAGATTCAATCCCTGGCGAAATAACGCACAACGCACCCCTTGGAGGTCAAAAATGAAAATTGCTGTGCCAGACAGCGCAGTGGAGGCTATCCTCCCGGCTGTCGCTGACTTTTTGAGCGCGCCTAAGATGGTCGTGGGCGGCCAAAGCTGCGAGGCGCTTTCCGGCAAAACCTTTGCCGTTTACGATCCGGCAACAGGCGGAGAAATCGCTCAGGTGCCCGCAGGTGGCGTGGAAGATGTCAATGCAGCAGTGGCTGCGGCGCGCGCAGCTTTTGAGGGGCCTTGGTCCAATATGAGCGCCATGGCGCGTCAGTCCCTGATGTTCAAACTCGCCGATCTCATTGAGGAGAATGGTGAAGAACTGGCCCAGATCGAGACCTTGGAAAACGGCAAGAACGTGATGATTTCGCGTCTCATCGAGGTACAATCCTCCGCCGAATACATCCGCTATATGGCGGGCTGGGCGACCAAGATTTATGGCCAGACCTTTGATGTCTCCATTGCCATCCCTGAGGGCACAAAATATCAGGCGCAGACCCGCAAAGAGGCCGTGGGTGTGGTCGCGGCGGTGACGCCGTGGAATTTCCCGCTCAACATGGCCGTCTGGAAAATCGCTCCTGCGTTGGCTGCGGGCTGTACGGTGGTGTTGAAACCCGCCGAAGAAACGCCGCTGACCTCGATGTATCTGGCGAAACTCTGTCTTGAGGCCGGGTTCCCTGAGGGGACGGTCAACGTGATCACCGGCACCGGCGCTGACGTGGGCGCACCGTTGGTGGCACATGACGGAGTCGATAAAGTCACCTTTACAGGGTCCACCGCGACCGGAAAACTCATCGGCATTCAGGCGATGAAAGATATGAAACCGGTGACATTGGAATTGGGCGGCAAAGCCCCGATGGTCATGTTTGACGACATGGATCTTGATCTGTTGGGCCCGGCAATCGGCATTGGCACGATGTTCAATTCCGGTCAAACCTGCACCTCCGGCACGCGGCTTTATATCCAAAAAGGCATCTACGAAAAGGCGCTCGACATCATCGCGGCCATCGCCGGGAGCCTGCCGATTGGTTCTGGGATGAATCCGGGCAACATGATCAATCCGCTGGTCTCAGCCAAACATCAGGCCCATGTCAAAGCCTGTATTTCCAAAGCGATCGAACAAGGCGCAAAGCCAATTCTCAACGGGGCCGCCCCGAATGAGGGCTATTATGTTGCGCCGCAGATTTTCACCGAAACCACTCAAGACATGGCGATCATGCAGCAAGAGGTGTTTGGCCCGGTGATCTCAGTCACGCCCTTTGATGACGCCAATGAGGCGATGACCATGGCCAATGATACGATCTATGGGCTTGGTGCGTCGATCTGGACCACGGATGTCAACAAAGTCATGCGCTATGTGCCAAAACTCAAAGCCGGAACGGTTTGGGTCAATGCCCACAACATCCCCGATCAAAACATGCCCTTTGGTGGCTTTAAACAATCGGGTGTGGGTCGTGAACACGGCGCAGGCGCACTTGAGAATTATCTCGAAACGAAATCGGTGTGCGTGGCGTATCCCGCGTAACTCGCATGGCCCTGTCCCTTTCCCCAAGCGGCAGGGCCTAAAGACCCTGTGCGTCTGACGCGCAGCTTACCCCGCGAAGCCCCCGCCATAGAGGGGCCGCGACAACAGAGAGGATTGATCTGAAGACCGAGATGTACCCTCGGTCGGACGCCATCCTTGTCACTGCAAAGTTCCCCCCTCGTGTCGGCACCGCTGGCACGAACCGCTCTTTCTTTGTCCATTGCCAAGAGGCTCATCTCCCCATGAATGCCCATACCTATCCCCAGCTCACCGCCGATCTGAACGGCAAAACATTTGACTATATCATCTGTGGCGCCGGGTCCGCCGGCTGTGTGATTGCCGCGCGCCTGTCCGAGGACCCTGCGGTTTCCGTCCTTCTGGTGGAAGCAGGTCACGGTGACACGCCCGACATGGTCTCCACCCCGCTGCGGGTGATCGACATTTGGTTTTCCGATTACGATTGGGGCTTTTCGACGGTGCCGCAAAAACATGCCGGAAACCGCCAAGTCTATTGGCCGCGGGGCAAGGTCATGGGCGGCTGTTCGTCGATGAATGGCATGATCTATGTGCGCGGCCATCAGGCGGATTATGACGCTTGGGCGCTTCAGGGCAATTATGGCTGGGATTGGAAATCTGTCCTGCCGTATTTCAAGAAAATCGAGGATTTTGAAGGCGGTGCGGATGACTATCGCGCCACCGGCGGGCCGCTGCGTGTGATCAAAGAATATGAGCCGCACCCGGTGATGGCGGCTTTGGTCAAGGCCGGTGTCGAAGCAGGCATTCCCTATAACGAGGATTACAACGGCGAGACCACTGACGGCATTTCGCGCATCCAGTTCAACATCAAAGAGGGCACCCGCGCCTCGACAGCGGCAGGCTATATCGACCCGATCCACAACCGTCCCAATCTGACGGTGATGAGCGGCGCGCGGGCGGAGAAGGTTTTGATCACCGACGGCGTGGTTACCGGCGTTCAACTTGCCACTGCCTCAGGGTCGGTCACGCTCAATGCCGCAAAAGAGGTGGTGCTCTCTGCCGGGACTTTGGAAAGCCCGAAAATCCTCATGCTCTCAGGGATCGGACCGAAAGAGCATCTTGCCGAACACGGCATTGACTGCATCAGTGATCTGCCGGGGGTGGGCCAGAACCTGCATGACCATACCTTCCTGCCGATGGTCTATGAAAGCAAACCGGACTACCCGTTCCCGACCAACCCGACCTTGCCACCGATGCAAGTGCATATGTTCACCAGATCGCATCCCGACATGGCGGTGCCGGACCTTCAGCCGCTGTTCTTTTCGGTGCCCGCCTATGCGCCGGGGCAGGAGGGGCCGATGAATGCGTTCACGCTGCACGCGGCGGGCATTCGTCCTACGTCGCGTGGTGAGATGCGGTTGACCGGGGCGTCGATCGACGATCCTGTGGCGCTTGATCCGAACCTTTTGTCGACCCAATATGACGTTGATTGTCTCGTCACCTCGATGAAGCAAATTCGCGACCTCACCTCTCAGCCTGCCCTCAAAGACTGGGTGACGCGCGAGGTCTATCCGGGGCCGGATGTGCAAACGGATGAAGCGTTGGCGGAGTATGCCCGCGCTTTCGTGGGCAGTTATCACCATCAGGTTGGCACCTGCGCCATGGGCACCTCGGCCTTGTCCGTCGTCGACCCGGAATTGCGGGTCTATGGCGTCAAAGGGCTGCGTGTGGCGGATGCCTCGGTCATGCCCGCCGTGCCATCCGGCAACACCAATGCCCCGGCCATCATGATCGGCGAAAAATGCGCTGATCTTATCAAGTTCAACGTCTGTGCCAGCGTTTGAACCGTGTGTTCCAAGGATATTTACCATGACAAAGCTCACCATGAACCGTCGTCACCTGATTAAATCCACCGCAGCGGCAACCCTGTTTGCGCCGTCGATCGTGTCTGCCCGCCGTGCCCATGCCGCAGGGGGCACCTTGCGGGTTGGGTATGTCTCTCCGCGCTCTGGCGCGCTGAGCCAAATCTCTGAAAGTGATGGCTTTGTCATCGACGCCGTGCGGGATACGCTGGGCGGTAAACTTGAGACGGCGGCGGGGGCGCTCAACATCGAGATCATCGAAAAGGACACGCAGTCTGATCCGAACCGGGCGGGCGATATGGCCTCTGATTTGATCTACCAAGATGAGGTCGACCTTGTGCTCGTCGGGTCCACACCGGATACGACCAACCCGGTTGCGGACCTGTGTGAACTCAACGGTGTTCCATGCCTTTCTGCGGCCACCCCGTGGCAGTCCTGGTACTTTGGCCGCGGTGGTGCGCCAATGGAGAAAAGCTTTACCTATACCAATCACTTCTTCTGGGGATCTGAGGATCTTTTGGCGGTGTATTTTGGCCTTTGGGCTGGATTAGAGACGAATAAAGTCGTCGGCGCGCTTTGGCCAAACGACCCAGATGGGATCGCTTTTGCCGATCCGAACCTGGGTTTTCCACCCGCTCTGTCTGAGGCTGGCTATACCCTTGTCGATCCGGGCCGCTATCAAAACCTGAAGGATGATTTTTCCGCCGAAATCAACGCGTTCAAATCCGCAGGGGTCGAAATCGTCACTGGCGTCATGCTTCCACCTGATTTGGCGACCTTCATGACACAGGCCAAACAGATGGGTTACACGCCGAAATTCGTCACTGTGGCCAAAGCTGCTTTGACTCCAAAGGGTGTTGAAAGTTTCCCGGATGGTTTGGGTGAAAACCTTTCCGGTGAATATTATTGGGGGCCACAATACCCCTATGTGTCGTCGCTCACCGGCCAATCGACCGAGATGCTTTGCGCCGCTTACATGGAGGGCACGGGCAACCAATGGCTGCAAGGCACAGGCTATGTTCATGCCCTGTTCGAGGTGGCGGTGGATCTGCTCAAGCGCACAGAAGATGTGACTCCCGAGGCCGTTGTGGCGGCGATGAATGCCACCGATTTGAACACCTGTGTTGGGCATATCAAATGGGGCGATTTCGCTTTGGCGCCAAACGTTGCCAAAACGCCGGTCGCAGGCGGGCAGTGGCAATCGGACGGTGAGGGCGGCTTCAAATTGGTCTGTACCTTTAACGATGTCGCGCCTGATATTTTGACCAACGGCACTTTGGAACCGAAGGTTTGGTAAGTGCTGTGACTGAGGTATTCACTCCTTTGGGACCCGTGCTTGAGGCGCGGGCCCTGACCAAGCGCTACGGCGCTTTGACGGTCAATGATGCGGTGTCCTTTTCGCTCGCGCCGGGTGAGGCGCTTGGTGTGCTTGGTCCGAACGGTGCAGGTAAGACGACGCTATTGAAAATGCTCGCGGGATCGACCGCCCCCAGTGCCGGACAAGTGCTTTATGACGGGCGCGATATGTCCGGGCTGACCGAACCTGCACGCTGTCGCCAAGGCATTGTGCGGACCTCGCAAGTGCCGCAACCGTTTGAACAAATCTCGGTTTGGGAAAACGTTTTGACGGCGGCCTATCACGGCGGCGGCCATCATGGCGATGCGGCGGAAGAGGTGGCCTACACCGCGCTCAAGCGCACGGGACTTTTGGAACGCCACGATGAAATGGCCGGAGCTTTGTCTCTGATGGGGCGCAAACGGTTGGAATTGTCGCGGGCACTGGCCTGTGAACCCAAGGTGCTTTTGCTGGATGAAATCGCAGGCGGCTTGACCGATTTTGAGGTCCACGACCTTGTTGTGCTGATCCAAGATATTCGTACCTCAGGTGTCTCGATCATCTGGATTGAGCATGTGGTGCATGCGCTTGTGGCTGTCGTGGATCGTCTCATTGCCTTGGATTTCGGTCAATTGATTGCCGAAGGCACTCCCGATGAGGTGATGGAGGGCGAGGCCTTCAAACGCGCCTATTTTGGCCAGGATGCGATTTTAGAAGGGGCGCGCTGATGGCTTTGCTTGAGGTTGAAAACCTGTCCGCCGGATATGGATTGTTTCAGGCCCTTCGCGGAATTTCCTTGGCTGCTGAGGAAGGGGAAACCTTGGCCATCGTCGGGGCCAATGGTGCAGGCAAAACAACATTGCTGCGCACGATTTGTGGCGCGCTTCCGGCGATGACGGGTCGGGTGTCTTTTGACGGCACGTCGATTGAAAACAGTTCGGCGCATCAACTGGCCCGCCTTGGTATTTCGATGGTGCCAGAGGGGCGCAAACTGTTCCCAAGCCTCACGGTCGAAGACAATTTGATCATCGGCAGCTATCCAAAACGCAAAGGCTTTTGGACGGTGGAGCGCGTGTATGCGCTTTTCCCCGAACTGGTCAAACGCCGCAACAATCGCGGGCTGGATCTGTCAGGCGGAGAGCAGCAAATGGTTGCGATTGGCCGGGCGCTGATGGCCAATCCCCGGCTGTTGTTGATGGATGAAATTTCCCTTGGCCTTGCACCTATTGTGGTGAATCAAATTTACAAAAGCCTGCCGGAAATCAGCGGCCATGGCACCTCTGTCGTCCTTGTTGAACAGGATTTGAACCGGGCTCTGAGTGTTTCCAATCACGTCTATTGCCTGCTTGAAGGCCATGTAGAACTGTCCGGTCTTTCGGCCCAGATGGATCGCCAGGCCTTGATCGACGCTTATTTTGGAGCAAATGCATGATTGCGATGTCCACCATGCTCAACGGCGTCCTTTTGGGCGGTCTTTATGCGCTTTACGGGCTGGGTCTGTCTTTGACATTCGGCATTATGCGCACCGTAAATCTTGCCCATGGGGACATCATTGTTCTCGCAACCTACCTCGCGCTTATAACCACGCAGGTGTTGGGGCTGACGCCTCTCATGTCACTCGCCGTGCTTGTTCCGGTGATGTTTTGCATCGGCTACGGGCTTCAACGCTTGATCCTCAATCGCACGCTGAAAGACGGGATGATGCCGGCGGTGATCATCACCTTTGGCCTGTCTTTTGTCATCCAGAATGGCTTGCTTTTGGGCTTTTCCGCAGATCGTCAGGTGCTGCGGCAGGGGGCGATTGAAACCATGGGGGTCACGCTTGCGCCAGGAGTGACCATCGGCGTATTCCCGATTTTGACTTTGGCGGTTTTGTTGGTGATGATCTTTGCGCTTCAGGCCTTTATGGGGCGCACGCTTTTGGGCCGCGCGTTTCGTGCCACGTCAGATGACCCGGCAACGGCGGAGCTGATGGGCATCGACGGCAAGCGCATTTATGGCCTCGCGATGGGGCTGTCTTTTGCCATCATCGCGGTCACTGGCGTGGTGATGGGCATTCGCTCGAACTTTTCGCCGTTTGACGGCCCTGCGCGGCTTATTTTCGCTTTTGAGGTCATCATCATTGGCGGCATGGGGTCGATTTATGGCGTGCTTGCGGGTGGGTTGATCCTTGGCATCGCCCAGACGATTGGCGGCGCGATCAATCCCACATTTTTCCAACTTGCGGGCCATCTCGTGACGCTTGGCATTCTTGTCGTGCGCCCGTCTGGTCTGTTTCCAGAGACCATAGAGAGGGACTGATCATGGCCGAGTCTCAGATCGTGACCCCCCGCCCGTATGCGCGCACATCGTCTGCCGCGCTGCCACTCTTTGCCCTTGCCGTCATCTTGGCCGCACTCATCACTTTGCCATTTTGGGCCACGGGTTACACCCAGCGCTCGGTGTTGGAATTCCTGTATTTCCTCGCCCTTGCCCAAGCATGGAACCTGATGGCGGGCTATGCCGGGATGATGTCCATCGGCCAACAGGCTTTTGTTGGCATCGGGGCTTATGGCCTTGTGGTCATGGCCGAAGACCTTGGCATAAATCCCTTTCTCACAGTGCCTCTTGCCGCCATTCTGGCCGTCATCCTCGCGGTCCCGGTGAGTTGGCTTTTGTTCCGGCTGAAGGGTGCTTATTTTGCCGTGGCCACATGGGTCATTGCCGAAACCGTGCGTCTGACGGTGAACGCCAATATTGATTGGCTCGGCGGTGGTCGCGGTCGCACCGTGCGGTCTCTGGGTCAATTTGACCGGCATCTGCGCGAAGACCTGGGCTATTGGGTGGCGCTTGCGCTTGCGATCATCGCGGTGTTTGGCGTGTTTTTCCTGTTGCGCTCCAAAACCGGGTTGGCGCTTCAGGCGATCCGCGACACCGAGAATGGCGCGCGCAGTGTGGGTGTTGAAACCCGGCGCACCAAACGCATCGTCTACCTATTTGCCGCCGCCATTGCCGGGGCAACGGGAGCGCTGATTTACATCGTTCAGATCAATGTGCGCCCGGATGCGGCCTTTTCGATCAACTGGGCAGCCTATGTGATTTTCATCGTTGTGATTGGTGGGATCGGCACCATCGAAGGGCCGATTTTGGGCACGTTGGTGTTCTTTTTCCTGCGCGACATGTTGGCCGATCTTGAGGCGTGGTCGATGCTGATCTTTGGCCTTATCGCCATCATGATGATGCTCTTTGCTCCAAAAGGGCTCTGGGGCCTTTTGAATACCCATCGGCCTGTCCTTTTGTTTCGTACGGCGCGACGCCTTCCGGAGAGGTTCGCGGCCCATAAAGAAGGCGAATGACCATGTCTAAACCGGCGTTTTATTTCGATGAGAAAACCCTTTGGTTCACAGCGGGTCTCTCCGCCTTGGTGCAGCCTGTTGGCGGTTGGGTTCAGCCCCCGGCGAGTGGTGGCCACGCCGACAGTCCAGATCCCAAACGGCGGCTCAAATCTTTGATGGATGTCTCCGGGTTGACGCAGGCATTTGACGTCAAAACCGCCGCGCCTTTGAGTGAGGCGGAGCTACAGCGCATTCATCCAAAATCCTACCTTGAGGCGTTTAAAGCCTTGAGCGATGCGGGCGGCGGGGCGCTGCATCCGACCGCGCCTTTTTCCGGTGGTAGCTATGAGATTGCCGCGCTCTCTGCGGGGCTGGTGAGCCGCGCCGTTTTGGATGTGGCCGAAGGGGCGTGTCAGCGCGCCTATGCCATTTCGCGCCCCTCTGGCCATCATTGCCTGCCCGACACGCCGATGGGATTTTGCATGTTTGCCAATGTCGCCATTGCGGTGCGTGCCGCTCAGGAGGCGGGGATCGGGCGGATTGCCGTGCTCGATTGGGACGTGCATCACGGCAATGGCACAGAGGCCTGTTTTTATGATGATCCGAATGTCTTGACGATCTCGATGCACCAAGAGGCCTGTTTTCCACCCGGAGTTTCGGGCGCAGTGGCGGCCACGGGAGAAGGCGCGGGGATCGGTGCAAATGTGAATATCCCGATTTGGCCCGGCGCAGGCCACGCCGCCTATCTCTATGCTTTCGATCATATCATCGCGCCTTCGATCACTGAGTTTGCCCCGGAGATGATCATCGTGGTCAACGGGTTGGATGCCAATGGCGTCGATCCTTTGGCGCGTATGTTGGCGCATAGCGAAACATTTCGGGCCATGACCAAGGGCGTGATCGCTCTTTCAGAGGCGCTGTGTGACGGTCGTCTCGTGATCGTCCAAGAGGGCGGTTACGCCGAAAGTTATGTCCCTTTTTGCGCGCTTGCCGTTCTCGAAGAGCTCTCAGCCACGCGAACGCAGGTCGAAGATCCATTTCTTGACCTGCTCATCGAACAACAACCCAGCACCGAGGCCGTCACAGCACAGATTGCGGCCTTGGCGCGACACCCACGACACGTCCCATAAACACGGCCGGAAAGGTCGGAACACACTCAATAGGAGACAGCAAATGAAGACGCACATCAAATCTCTGGTCACCTTGGCCGTCACGGTTTCCACACTGGTGGCCGCCCCGGCTATGGCCAAAGGGACCAGGCTCGACATTCAAAGCGCATGGCCTTTGACCATGCCCGCAAGTGGTGCCAACGCGGCATATTTGGGTGAGACGCTCAATGAAAGCTCAGGTGGGTCGCTTGATGTGACCATCTATGGCGCGGGCAAATTGGTGCCGTCGCTGCAAATTTTCGACGCGGTGCAACAGGGCACGTTGGACGCCGGGATCACCTCTCCGCTCTATGTCGCGGGCCGCTTTCCGGCAGTGCAATTGTTTGGCGGCATCCCCTTTGGCCCCGACGCCATCACCCACACGGCTTGGCTTTATGACGGTGGCGGGCGCGAAATCTGGTCCGAAATCTACGCCAAACAGGGGGTTGTAACCATCCCCTGTGGTCTGATGGATAGCGAAGCGGGTGGCTGGTACAATTTCGAGATCAACACGGTCGATGATTTCAAAGGCAAAAAACTGCGTTTTGCCGGGCTGGCAGGCGAAGTGATGGCCAAGGTCGGCGCGTCCATCGTGCTTTTGCCGGGTGGCGAAATTTATCCGGGTCTTGAAAAAGGGTTGATTGATGGCACCGAGTTGTCCATGCCCGCCATCGACATCACTCTCGGCCTCCAACAGGTTGGCAAATACTATTATCTCCCCGGTTGGCACCAACCCGCCGCGATGAACGAACTGATCGTCAATCAGGCGAAATGGGACAGTCTGGATGCCAGCCAACAGGTTTTGATCGAAGAAAGC
The DNA here is from genome assembly GCF_900102315.1 of Celeribacter baekdonensis. GTDB lineage: Bacteria > Pseudomonadota > Alphaproteobacteria > Rhodobacterales > Rhodobacteraceae > Celeribacter > Celeribacter baekdonensis. Next base: position 34,832 of record NZ_FNBL01000019.1, on the reverse strand, counting down.
TGTAAGGCGGTGAACCTTGAGTCCATCACCTCGACCATGGCGTTGAATGCCAAAGCCGTGGCCGAGTTTGAGGCTGCTGGTGTCGAGATCAAATCCTTCCCGTCTGAAGTGTTGGACCCGTTGCAGGCCGCCTTTGACGAGGTAATTGCCGAACAAGTCGCAAAAGATGCCGATTTCAAACGGGTCTGGGAGTCGCTGACCGCCTACCGCGCCTCTGTCGCGCCTTGGGCAGAACGCCGCTAAGCCATCCGCGCCGGGGGCCTCTCCGGCGCGCATTTGCGGGGAGACACATCATGCAAATCGTCATCACGCTCATCGAAGGGTTCGTCATCCGGGTTGGTAAAATCGGCGCGTTGTTTTTACCGCTTTTGATGCTCACCATTCTGGTCAATGTCACCTCTCGCTATGTCTTCGGCATCGGTTCGATCGAGTTGGAAGAACTGCAATGGCACCTCAATGCCGTGGCGGTGATGTCCTGTCTGGCATGGGCATATCAACAAGACGCCCATGTGCGCGTCGATGCGTTTCATGTCAAAATGTCGGCCACGCAAAAGGCCATCGTCGAACTGTGCGGCGTGGTATTTTTGGTGTTGCCGTTCCTGTGGTTTGTCACGGACAGCGCGTGGACGATTTTTGGCTATTCTTGGCGCCTCAAAGAAGGCTCGCCCATGCCTTCGGGTTTGCCCGCGCGCTACATCATCAAATTCGTGATGGCCGCCGGGCTCAGCCTTTTGGCGCTGCAAGCCCTGGCCATTGGCCTTAAATCCATCCTCTTTCTGTTTGGTCCCAAGACCCACAAAGACTAAGGCGCAATCATGGATATTCTCTTTGTTTTCCTTCTCTTCGCCTCCTTCATGGTGGTGATGTTCTCGGGCTTTCCGATTGCGTTCGTTTTGGGCGGTGTCGCGGTTCTTTTTGCGGCTTTGGGCACGTTGCTCGATGCCTTTAGCGTCGACGCCGATATGGCCTCTCTGCGGATGATCGGATTTGTTGCCAACCGCATCTTCGACACGCTCTCAAGCTACTCTCTCATCCCGATTTCGATGTTCGTGTTCATGGGCATGATGTTGGACAAATCCGGTGTGGCGGAGCGGCTTTTGACCCGGATGCACCAAGTGTTGCGGGTGGTTCCGGGAGGCATGGCGGTCTCTGTCGTGTTGATCGGCGTGGTACTTGCCGCCTCCACTGGGATCATCGGGGCCTCTGTCGTTTTGCTCGCCACAATTGCCATGCCCGCGATGCGCGGCGCGGGTTACGATGACCAGCTTGGGCTTGGCGTGGTCGGGGCAACCGGGTGTTTGGGCATTCTTATCCCGCCGTCGATCATGCTCATCGTCATGGGGGATCAGTTGCAGATCCCGGTCGGCGACTTGTTCCGTGGCGCGATGGTGCCGGGGCTTTTGTTGGCGCTGGCCTATGTCGCCTATGCGGTGTTTATCGCACTGCGCTATCCAGATCGTGCCCCGGCCAAGCCGATTGAAGCGGGGCGTGAGCTGCGCGAGGTCGTGCTTGATTTGATCGGATCACTGGTTGCGCCGTTGCTTTTGGTCATTGCGGTTTTGGGGTCGATCATCTTTGGCATCGCCACACCGACCGAAGCCTCTGGCGTTGGCGCGGCGGGGGCCACGTTGATCGCGCTGATGTCGAAACGTCTCACGTGGTCGGGATTTCGGGAGGTGTGCGAAAGCACAGGTACAACCACCGCGTTTCTCTTTGCGTTGATCTTTGGTGCATCCTGTTTTTCCGTCGTGCTGCGCGGATATGGTGGCGATGAATTGATCGAAAATGCGCTTCACGCCATCCCCTTGCCGCCGACCGGGACGTTGATTTTGATCCTGTTCATCGTGTTCCTGTTGGGGTTCTTTCTCGACTGGATGGAGATCATCCTGATTGTTGCCCCCTTGGTTTTGCCGGTTTTGACCGCTTTGGGGCATGACCCGGCCTGGGTGGCAATTCTGATGGCGATTTGCCTGCAGACCTCGTTTTTGACCCCTCCGGTTGGGATGGCGTTGTTCTATCTCAAAAATGCGGTGCCGGATGTGGGAATCACCCAAATCTATCGGGCGGTTCTGCCCTTTGTGATGATGCAGATTGGAATTTTGGTGCTCACGCTTTGGGTGCCAAAAATCGCGCTTTGGTGAGATGCGTATACCGAAAAAGGGCGCCTGTTGGGGCGCCCTTTTGTCTGTGAGTCGCTGTGATTTACGGTTTCATCAACACCGAGGCAGAGGGATAATCCGAGGCCCAAGTGGCGGGAAGCGGTGCAACAAAGACGTTTTCCGTGCGGTTGCGGGTGTAACGCCATGTGCCGTCGTCACATTTTTTGAACGCATTAAACAGGCGCGATGAGCGCAAAAGGGCTTTGCCATCGGAGAACAGCCACGGCTGCATATGGACCCATTGACCCGTTGCGGTTTGGCCGTCGGAGGCCACGTTGATCTGTTCCGAGGTCAGGTAGTGACAGTTGAGAATCAGCGCCGGATCGGTCTTGCCGCCCCAGAACCCTTCGAAGTGTTTGCGCACGGCGGCTTTGCCTTCGGCGCGGCCAAACTGTCCGGTGTAATATTCGCCAACGCCTTCCCAAACGGCTTCTTCAGAGAAGAGTTCCATAATTAAATCAATGCGTTCTGCATCATCTTTGACGCCATATTCGGGCATCGGCGTGTCGCAAAGAAACATGTAGCGGGATTGTACGCGGCGGACTTCGGCCTCGGCTTCGAGCAGTTCAAGCCGTTTGGTGAGGGCGGCGATGGTGTCAGAGTCGGTCATGTGCGTCCTTTCGGTTCGGCGCTGTGTCGCGCCTTGGATTTTGAGACAAACCTCGGGCAAAAATTGAGCTTTGCGGAGGCGTGTTGCCTGCAATTAAAGCAGTAAAATTACCGTAAATAGGTTTTACAGCACTCTCCGTAAATGCGCAAAGAAATTGTTTCATCTTTCACTTGACCTGTGACGTAAATACGTGAAGATTACTGTAACAGCGTCACGCGAGATGACGTCAAAGCCCAAACAGGGACCAGAAAATGAACGCACATGCCACCAGCTCTCACGCGCTGGTCCAAGAGCTGTCTATGGGCGGCACTGGGCCAACCGTCGTGATCAAAGATTGCATCGACATTGCCGGCACGGTGACGGGCTGTGGCTCAGAAGCCTTTGCCTCTGCCGCGCCAGCCCTTGAAAACGCCGCCGTGGTCGAGGCCCTGTTGACGGCCGGGTGTCGGATCATCGGCAAAGCCAATATGCACGAACTGGCCTTTGGAATGACGGGCGTGAACGGATTTCACGGCACCCCGGTGAACCCCAATTGGCCGGACCGCATTCCCGGCGGGTCGTCTTCCGGTTCCGCCGTCGCTGTGGCCGCAGGTCTATGTGATTTTGCCATTGGCACGGACACCGGCGGATCGGTGCGCCAGCCTGCGATTTGCTGTGGTGTGATCGGGATCAAGCCCACCTTTGGCCGGATCAGCCGCAAGGGTCTGTCGCCCAAAAACAGCTCGCTTGATTGTGTCGGGGCCTTTGCCCGCGACATGGATATGATCGAGACCGCGATGGCGGCAATGGACCCGACCTTTACCTCCGAAACCCTCATCAACGCTCCCAAATTGACCCGGATCAAATCCGATCCTGTGGCCGAAGTGGGCGATCCTTTGGTCTATGCCTTGATGGACGCCTATCCGGGTATGGGCTACGAGTGCCTCACGCATTTTGAAGCCGCGTTTCAGGCCGGAATGACAGTGATTTCCTATGAAACTGCTGCCGCGTTTGGGCATTTGCTCGACGAAGGCGCGCCCCTTGGCGCGGATATTCGCAAACGCCTGACGGCGGCGCGCCACGTGACCGAGGCGCAATTGGCCGAGGCCGAAGCGGTGCGCACCGCCTTCACTGCCGAAGTTGACGCGCTTTTGGATCAGTATGATGCGCTTGTCACGCCCGCATTGCCGGTGATTCCGCCGACGCTGAGCGAGGCGCAAGACCCACAAACCATTCTGCCGCTGACGCGCTTTTTGCGCCCGTTTAACCTCAGCGGCCACCCCGCCATCACCTTGCCCGCGCGCACCAACTCCGGCTTGCCCATCGGGCTGCAATTGGTTGGCCGTAAAGGCGAAGAGGCCCGACTGTGCGCGATTGCGCGCTGGATCGTCTCTTGTGTTCCCGATTTTCAGTCAAAGGACCAAAGCCAATGACCTCACTGTCAAAACTCTCCGCGGATCAGGCACATGATGCCCTCTACATCTCTGTCTTGGATCAAATCCGTGCCCGCCGGGCCGAATTTACCCAGCTTCGCCATGTGCCATTGGATGTGGTGGAGCGGCTGCAACACATTGGCGTTTACCGTTCTTTTGTGCCCGCCCGGTTTGGCGGCGCTGAAAAAACACCGGCTGAGTTTTGTCGTCTGATCGAAGATATTTCTGCCGCGGATGCCTCTACGGGGTGGGTCGCAAGTTTTGGTGTCTCCGCCACCTATTTGGCGGCACTGCCGTCGCAGACCTATGCGGAAATCTACGGCAAAGACCCAAACACCGTGTTCGCGGGCGCAATGTTCCCGCCGCAAAAGGCCGACAAAGTCGATGGCGGGTTCAAGGTCAAAGGCCGCTGGCCGTGGTGCTCTGGCATCATGGGGGCCTCGCTGGTTGGCGCGGGCATCAAGGTCGAAGGGGATGACACGCCGCTGCCTCGTGTGGCCGTGTTGCCGCGCAACAAGGTGTTTGTTGATGAGACGTGGAACACCATTGGCTTGTCTGCGACCGGATCGCATGACGCGGTGGTCGAAGATGTCGTGATTGCCCCTGAGTGGACCTTTATCCGTGGCGGCAAACCCGAGATGGACGATCTGATTTTCAAATATCCGGCGATGGCACTGGCGGCACAGGTTTTGGCTGTGGTGGCCTTGGGTGCTGCACGTGAAGCGCTTGATTTCTTGGTCAAAGACGCCGCTGAACGCGCGTCGATCACTGGCGCGCCAAACCCCGGCGCACGCCCCTATGTGCAGAGCGAATTCGCCAAGGCTCAGAGCATCTTGATGGGTGCGCGCGCAGCATTTTACGACACGATTGAGGCGGCTTGGGATCAGCTCAAGACCACCGGCGATGTGTCACAGGACATGAAAATCCGCCTGCGTCTGGTGGCGACAAAAGCCGCCCGCGATGGCGCAGAGGCGGCACGCATTGCCTTTGTCATCGGTGGCTCTGGCGTGATGGAAACGGGCCATACCTTGGGGCGGTGCATGGTGGATGCGGCCTGTGTCGCCCAACACGCCTTTATGGGCGAGGGCACCTGGACCGCTGCGGGGGCCGGTTTTTTCGATCAACCGACCATGCCCGGCTACCCCTAAGACAACCGATTGATTGCACGAAATATTCCCGAAAGAGGACAACCCCATGAGCGACCAAAAGCCGATCCGCACCCTGTTGTGCTTTAACAACCATCCGACGTTTTTCAGCCTGCCGTTTGACCAAATCGGCCCGGTTTGGAAAGCCACCCAAGAGTTGATGTCCGGCATTGACCAGATGGAGGGCGTCGAAATCGTCGGGACGTTTGATGACGATCAGACCATGGTCGGGGCTTCCTCTGGCTTTCCGTTCACATGGTACATGCTCTGTGATTTCCCGACCCGTGAAGACGTCCAAGCCGCGTGCAACCTGCTGCGCACCATCGTGGTGGGCGAGGGCAACGACCGCCTTTGGAAATACATGACCGTTGAGGCGCGCATGGGCCGCGCTTTGGAAATCCCGCAACTTTAATTTTACGGGGTGTGCCGTTTGCACGCCGCCCCGATGCCACTGAGAAGGAGCTGATATGTCTCTCGATATGCCAAAGTTCAGTGACCTTGACGCGCTCTACGACGAAGAGAATGCGCTGGTCGGAACCGCCATGTACGAAGATCCTGATCTCTTTGCCGAAGAGATGGAAAAGATTTTCAAAAACACCTGGGTCTGGATCGCACATGAAAGCGAATTCCCTGACAAGGGCTCGTTCAAACTCTCCAACGTCGGTCTTGAACCGGTGATCGTGGTGCGCGACCGCAAGGGCAAAATCCATTGCATGGTCAACCGTTGCCGTCACCGCGCCGCCACGGTGTGCGAAGTCAAAAAGGGCAAGACCTCGTCGTTCCAATGCCCCTATCACGGTTGGGGCTATGGGCTTGACGGCTCTTTGCGCGCGCTGCCCTACCCGGAACAGTATGGCGACGATTTCGACAAGGCTCAGCATGGCCTGTTGAAATTGCGCACCGAATCCTACAACGGCATGGTGTTTGCAACCTTCAAAGAAGACATCGAACCGCTCGAAGAGTTTCTGGGCGAGGCGGTGTGTCGCTATATCGACCTGTTCATGAAACAGGGCGGTGGCTTCCCGGTCAAGGTTTTGGGCGAGCATCAGTTCACCGTGCCGATGAACTGGAAAGTGCAGTTGGAAAATACCACCGACGCCTATCATTTCCCGGTCGTGCACAAGAGCTTTATGCAAACGCTCGACGGTCAGACCGAAGAGATGTTCGACTTCCTCGACAAGGGCAAAGGCTGGGTTGAGGATCTGGGCAACGGTCACTCGATCATGATGATGATCCCGGAGCTTGAAGACCTCGACGCCAATCTCGACGCGCCGATCCCGGCCCGTTTTGAAGAGCTGGCACAAGAAATCCGTGACGAAGGCTATCCCGAGGATCAGGTCAAGAAAATCGTCCGTGCCGTGGGCGGGGCGGGGTTCAACCTCAACCTTTTCCCCAATGTGTCCTTCTCTCTGGCGTTCTTTCGCGTGCTCACGCCGATTTCGGTTGAACAAACCGACATCCGCCACATTGCCATCGGCATGGACGGCGGCCCGGACGCCGCCAACCAAGCGCGGATTCGTTTGCATGAGCATTTCCAAGGGCCGATGGGCTTTGGTTCGCCGGACGACGCCGAAGTGTGGGAGCGCATTCAGCGCGGCACCAAAGGTGGCGAGGACCTCAAGATCCTTGTGAACCGCGGCATGGTCGATGAGGTCGATGGCCCAACGGGGCCGCGTGGTCACATCTCCGCTGAGACCGGCATGCGTGCCGCTTACAAAATGTGGAAAGGCTTGATGGCAAAATGACTGAGATGAGCAAAATCGACACCAAATCCCTGTTGGCCGATGTCACAGCCTTCATCTGGGCCGAAGGCGCGATGCTGGATGCCAAGGAATATGACGAGTGGCTGGACCTGTGGACCGCTGATGGCCTTTACATCATGCCGATCGGCGACACGGTGGATTTCAAAAACAGCGTCAACCTGTGCTATGACAACGCCAAAATGCGCAAAGACCGGATTGGCCGTTTTCACCAAGGCTTTTCCATCTCGTCCGCGCCGCCCGCTCAAACCGTGCGCACACTGTCGCGGTTTCGAATCGAGGGCACAGAGGGCGATTTGGTCACCGTGACCTGCGCGGAACATGTCATCGAGGACAAATTTGGCCGTCAACGCGTGTGGGCGGGCAATGTCGCATACACCCTCAAAGCCACTGAGGGCGGTTTCAGATTGCACCAAAAGATCATCCGTCTTTTGAACTCTGATGGGATGCTGAATTCGTTCAGCTATTTGTTCTGATGGGCGCGCCTCTTCCAGAACACATCCCGACCGCAGTGGTCACGGGCGGTGCGCGCGGCTTTGGCGCGCAGGCCGTCCGGGCGCTGCACAAAGCGGGCTACCGTGTGGTCATCACCGATGTGAATCCGGGCGAAGAGGCCAAAGCTTTGGCCTCTGAACTGGACTTGGCGGGAGAGACCGCGATCACGGCCACATTGGATGTTTCCAAGCCTGAGGATTTCCAAACGGTGCTCGACAAATGTGTTGAACGCTATGGCTCGGTCGAGGTTCTGGTCAACAACGCCGCGCGCACCGCTGTGCAAAATGTGCTCGACATTGATCCCGCGTTTTTCAACGAGGTGATGGCGACAAACGCCGGTGGTACTTTTGCGGGCTGTCAGATTTTTGGCCGCTATTTCAAAGCGCAAGGCTACGGTCGTTTGATCAACATGGCCTCCTTGGCTGGTCAAAACGGCGGCACCGCCACCGGGGCGCATTATGCGGCCTCGAAAGGCGCAATCCTGACGCTGACCAAAATCTTTGCCCGCGACCTCGCACCGTTTGGCGTGACGTGTAACGCCATCGCACCGGGCCCGATGGACACGCCAATGGTGCGCGCGGTTTTGGGCGACACTATCGACAACGCCATTGCGGGCATCCCGGTCAAAAAACTCGGCGATCCTGATTTTGTGGCCAAGATGGTTGTCATGTTGGCGGGCCCTGACGCGGGCTTTGTCAACGGTGCCTGTTGGGACGTCAACGGCGGGCTGTATGTGAGGTAATCATGACCGAAAACAACGCACAAAAGCTAAAGGTCAGCGCCCGAATGGATGACCGTGGCGGGATTTCCCGCATTCGGTTCGTGCCGGAAAACGGCGGGGACATTCGCCCGTTTGCGGCCGGTGCGCATCTTGATCTCTATTTGCCTGACCTCGATATGTGGCGGCAATACTCGCTCTGCTCCGATCCGGCGGAAACCGGATTTTACGAAATCGGTGTCCTCAAAGACCCGAACAGTCGTGGTGGGTCACTTAAGGTCCACGAAACGGCTGTAGAAGGCGCGGTGTTCACCGTTGAAGGTCCGCGCAATCACTTCCCGTTGGATGAAACGGCCCAGACCACCGTGCTTTTGGGCGGTGGCATTGGCATCACACCGATGATCGCCATGGCCAAACGGTTGTACGCCATCGGCAAGGACTTCACGCTGCATTATTGCACCCGCTCGGCGGATGTGACGGCCTTTCGCGACGCGCTTGAGAGCTGTGGGTTTGCCGATAAGGTGGTGTTTCACTTTGACGACCAAGACCCCGCACAACGGCTTGATCTCACGCGCGATCTTCCCGCGCCGTCTGCGGCGACCCATCTTTATGTCTGTGGCCCGCAAGGGTTCATGGATTGGGTCATCGAGACCGCAGAGGCCGCCGGTCACGCCAGCGCCAATGTCCACCGCGAATATTTCTCGGCGGATGTGGACCTTACGGGCGATAGCTTTGAAGTCGAATGCCGCGAAAGTGGTGTGACGCTGACGGTCGCGTCCGATGACACCATCGCCAAAGCTCTGGCGCGTGCGGGCATCAAGGTTGAAGTGAAATGCGAAGAGGGTGTCTGTGGCACCTGTTTGACCGATGTTCTTAAGGGCGAGATTGATCACCGGGATCAGTTTTTGACCGAAGAGGAACGCGAAGATGGCGACGTGATGTGCGTCTGTTGTTCGCGGGCCAAAGGCCCAAAACTTGTGTTGGATATTTAAGGGGATGATGATGGAGCTGACTCAAACCCAACAGGATTTTCGCGAAGGCATGAGCCGCCTTGGCGCCGCTGTGAACCTGATCACCACCGATGGGCCAGCGGGCAAGCACGGCATCACCGCTTCGGCTGTGTGTTCGGTGACGGACAATCCGCCGACGCTGTTGGTCTGCATCAATACCCGCGCGTTTGCGCATGATAAATTCGTGGAAAACGGCGTGCTTGCGGTCAATGTTTTGGCTGCCGAACACCAAGAGCTTTCCGGCATTTTCGCCCGCTTTGTCGAAGGCGTGGACCGGTTTTCCTTTGGCAACTGGGAGGCGGGTCCAACCGGTGCACCGATGCTGACGGATGCCAATGTCGCGTTTGATTGCCGCATCACTGGCCGCCAAGAAGAGGGCACGCATTCGGTGTTTTTCTGTCAGGTCGAAGAGGTCCGCATGAGTGCCAAAGCGCGTCATGGGCTGGTGTGGTTTAGCCGGGATTTCCACCATCTTGTGACGGAGGAGCAGGCGTGAACCTCACCTTGAACTCAGATAATCCGGCCGAGGTCCGTTGTGATCTTTTCAAGGATGGTGTTCAGGGTTTTGATCTCTGCGGGCGTGACGTTGTGAAAACTTTCGTCGCGAATGCGGTAAACCTCATTGAGCGCCTTGGCGCGCAGATCGTCGCCCTTTTCGGTCAGGCAGACTTCGGTCACGCGCCCGTCCGTGGGGCGCACGCGGGTTTCGACCAAACCATCGACGATCATGCGCTGAACGATCTTGGTGGTGGTGTTGAGTTTGAGGGTGGAAAAATCCGCAACCTCGGAGACCGACATGTAGTCCTGTTGGTACAGCGAGATCAGAACGCGCCAGCGTGGCGCATCGACACCCAAGGGTTTGAGCCGTCTTTCAAGCGCGCGTGTGTAAAAGGCGTTGACCCGGTTGATCCAAAAATAGGGCCATGTATCACGGAAATGATCGGGTTTTTGGGACTCTTCGGGGGGCACTATTTTGGTCATTATCGGTCTCTCCAAGTCCCGTTTTCGTCGCGTGGATTATATAATAACATATATGTATCAGTATGATGCGGTGATTTTCCAATAACTAAAGAACACCCCGCGAAGGGCGTCATACCATCAAAATGCACCAATAGGGAATGTGAAAATGAACATGAAACTTAAAAAGATCGCCGCCACGGCGACAGCCATCGCACTCTTTTCCAGCGCGGCATTTGCCGAGACCGTTCTCACCATGAACAGCTGGCTCCCCCCGACCCATCCGCAAGTGGCCGAGTTGTTCGTGCCATGGGCCGCGGACATTGAAAAAGTCACCGAAGGTCGCGTTAAAATCAACATTCTGCCCGCCCCGCTTGGCCCGCCCCCTGCGGCGTTTGATTTGGCCAAAAACGGCATCGCCGACATCACTTATTCGGTGCATGGCTACACGCCGGGTCGGTTTAAAACCTCCGTGTTGGGGGAAATGCCGTTCCTCTCGGACGATGCCGTGGCCACGTCTGTTGCCTTTTGGCGGGTTCAAGACGCGATGTTGAAAGATGCGGGTGAATATGACGGCGTTAAGGTTTTGACCGTGTTCACCCATGGCCCTGGCGAGATTTTCTCGCGCAAACCGATTGAGACCGCAGAAGAGGTGTCGGGTCAAAAAATCCGCATCGGGTCCACCATGGCGCATGATATTGCGACCAATTTGGGCGCGGTTCCGGTCGAAGGCCCGTCGTCCAAAGCCTATGAGCTTTTGAGCCAAGGTGTTGCGGACGGCATCTTCTTTCCGTTTGAAACAGTGACCTTTTTTAGTCTCGAAGACATCTTGGACTATGGCTACACCGTCAAAGGTGGGCTTTATAATTCCGCCATGTTCGTGGTCATGAATGAGGCCAAATGGAACAGTATTTCGGCTGAGGATCAGGCCCTCATCGAACCGCTTTTGGGCGAAGCCTTTGCGCGCCGTGCGGGTGAGATGTGGAACGCGGCCGATGCCAAGGGTCGGGCCGAGATGGACGGGAAAATCACCATAAAAGCCGCCTCTGACGAAGAGGTTGCCGCGCTCAAGACCCGTCTTGCGCCGATCGTTGAAGAGCGGATCGCGCAGATCACAGAAGCGGGTGTCGATGGTCAGGCGGCCTATGACATGATGCTGTCCGAGATCGCTAAAATCGAGTCTGAAAAATGATGAACCTGTCCGAACTTATTGCCGGACGTCATGAGGATGGGCTGCCGCGTGCGGTGGCCCGACCTTTTCACCATGTGATTGCCTGGCTCTGTGCCGTGCTTTTGATCTTGATGATGGGTTTGACCGTCTTCGACGTGTTGGGGCGCTATTTGATGAATGCGCCGGTGCCGGGATCGACGGAACTGACCGAAATGCTCTTGGCCGCGATCATTTTTTTGGGTCTCCCGGCGGCGAGCCTTGATCGGGAACATGTGACGGTCGATCTTTTTATTGACCGCCTGCCGGATTGGATCAATCGGCTGCGTGAACCTGTGGTTTTGCTGATGTCGGCGGGCGTGCTTGGCGTCATTGCCTGGCGTCTTTGGATCACTGCGGCTCAGGTCGCCAGCTATGGCGGCACCACTGCGACATTGGAACTGCCCGTGGCACCCATCGGATATCTGGCATCTTCGCTCACGTGGGTCGCGGTGGCACTCACCTTGGCCGAAGTCTTTTACCGCCCGAAAAAGGAGGCCTGATGATGGCTCAACTTATGGCCCATTGGGAATTCGGGACGCTTGTCCTCTTTATCCTGTTGTTTCTTGGCGTCCCGATTTCCTTTGCCTTGGCTCTGATCGGCACGGCGGGCACAGCGGCCATTATTGGCTGGTCCCCATCTTTTTCGCTTTTGGGGCAAACCTATTTCGAACACAGCCGCAGCTATTCGCTGTCGATCCTGCCGCTGTTTTTGATGATGGGGAATTTCGTGGTGCAATCGGGCATCGCGCGTGATCTCTATTCTGCCGCTTATGCGTGGCTTCGGCATCGCAAAGGCGGGTTGGCCGTGGCGACCGTTGTGGCCTGTGGCGGGTTTTCGTCGGTCTGTGGCTCGTCCTTGGCGACCGCGTCGACCATGGCGAAAATCGCCCTGCCGAACATGCGTAAATTTGGTTACCCGGACAGTCTTTCGACCGCGTCCATCGCGGCGGGGGGCACCTTGGGCATCCTGATTCCGCCCTCCGTTATTCTGGTGTTTTACGGCATCATGACCCAGCAAGACATTGGCAAGCTGTTCCTCGCGGGCATCCTTCCGGGCATTTTGGGGGTGATCCTATATGCGCTTGCGGTTCGGATTTCGGTCCATTTTGGCAAGTTTGATTTGCCAATTGAGTCCAAGCTACCGCTCAAAGATCGCATCATCGCACTCAAAGGGGTGGCCGGGGCGCTTGGGCTTTTTGCCTTTGTCATGGGCGGCATTTATTTTGGCGTGTTTACCCCAACGGAAAGTGCCGGCATGGGGGCCGGGGGCGCGTTCCTTTTGGTGCTGTTGCAAGGTCGCCTGACCGTGACCAAAACGCTTGTCACCCTCTATGAGACGGCCAAAACCACGGCGATGATGTTTTTCATCCTGTTCGGCGCGCTGACATTCGCCAATTACGTCAACCTGTCGGGCATGAGCCGTGACATTCAGGTTTTGGTGACGTCCGTGGGCGATCATCCTTTGGCGGTGATCGGGATCATCACGGTGATTTACCTGATCCTCGGCTGTGTCCTTGAGGGCCTGTCGATGATCACGCTCACCGTGCCGATCTTTTATCCCATCGTCGCCGCCCAAGGGTTCGATCTGATTTGGTTTGGCATCTATGTCGTGATCGTCACCGAGGTGAGCTATATCACCCCGCCCGTTGGTCTAAACGCTTTCGTGCTCAAATCCGTGGTCAAAGATGTGCAACTCAGCACGATCTTCCGCGGTCTTGGGCCATTCCTTTTGGTGGATGTGTTGCGCGTGATCTTGATCCTCGCGTTTCCCGCACTCGTCTTGTTCGTTCCCAACATGATGTAGCGCGTTCGCACCAACTGCGGCGGGTCGTCCGGCAAGAGGCCCGCCGCATTTTATTTGCCCTTGCCGCCTTGAGAGTTTGAAATCCATGAAAGATTTTACCTATTTGTCTCACCCGCGTCGTGTCCTTTTTGCGTCGGGCGCACGTCGATCTCTTGGGGATGAACTCGATCGGTTGGGGATCACCCATCCGCTGATTTTGACCACGCCACATCAGGTAAACGCCGTTGATGATCTGTCTGACGGGCTTGCGGCGCGTTCCTGGTCGCAGTTTTCCGGTGCCGCCATGCACACGCCGGTTGAGGTCACCAAAGAGGCGCTGCGCAGCTATCACGAGAGCGGAGCGGATGGGGTTGTCTCCATCGGGGGCGGCTCGACAATCGGTCTGGGCAAGGCGCTTGCTGTACGCCAAGGCTGTGCGCATATCAGCCTGCCGACGACCTATTCCGGCTCTGAGATGACCGACATTTTGGGCGAAACCGAAGGTGGTCAGAAAGTGACCCGTCGTGACGCCAAAATCCGTCCCGATATGGTGATCTATGACGTCGATTTGACGCTGGGGCTGCCGGTCGGGCTTTCGGGGCTTTCGGGGATGAACGCCATGGCCCATGCGGTCGAGGCGCTCTATGCCCCTGATGCCAATCCGGTCAGCGATCTCATGGCGCTGGAGGCCATCGGCGTTTTGGCCGAGGCGCTGCCAAAGCTTGCGGATGCGCCGCAGGATGTCGATATCCGCGCCAAACTTTTCTACGGATCGTGGCTCTGTGGTCTGTGTCTTGATGGCGCGGCGATGTCGTTGCATCACAAAATTTGTCACACATTGGGCGGCAGTTTCGATCTGCCCCATGCCGAAACGCACACGGTCATGTTGCCGCATTCGCTTGCCTATAACGCCCCGGCGATTGCCCCGGTGATGGCGCGTTTGACATCGGTGCTTGGGGCCGATCCGGCACGGGCGATTTTTGATCTGTCCGGCCGTTTGGGGGCACCACGCGCGCTGTCTGATCTTGGGATGCCCGAAAGCGGGATCACCAAAGCGGCGCAGATGGCGCTGAAAAGCCCCTATGCCAATCCCCGCCCGCTCGAAGAGGCCGCTTTGAATGCGATGTTGACGCGCGCCTGGCGTGGAGAAGCACCGCAGTCGTAAACATATTTGGGAGGAGGAACAGGCATGAGTGCCTATTTTGAAGAGAGTAAATCCGTCGAGGTGGTGAATGCCCGTATGGGTGCGGAGGTGCCAGATCGGTTGGCCACGGTGATGCGCGCGCTGGTTGCGCATCTGCACGCCTTTGTCAAAGACGTGGAACTGACCGAAGCGGAATGGGGCAAGGCCATCGAATTCCTCACGGCGACCGGACAGATTTGTTCCGAGGAACGTCAGGAATACATCCTGTTGTCGGATGTCTTGGGTGTGTCGATGTTGGTTGATGCGATCCAAAACCGCAAACCAAAGGGCGCGACGCCCTCCACCGTGTTCGGCCCGTTTCACGTCGAAGGCGCGCCAGAACGTCCGATGGGTTTTGACATTTCACTGGACGGAAAAGGGGAACGCTGTCGGTTTGAAGGGCGGATTCTGGACATCGACGGCAACCCGATTGAGGGCGCTGTGATTGACGTTTGGTCCGACAATGCGGAAGGCTTTTACGACGTACAACAACCCGATATTCAGCCCAAGTGGAACAATCGCGGGGTGTTTAAAACCGGGCCTGACGGGCGCTACTGGTTCTACGGGATCAAGCCGGTGTCCTATCCGATCCCCGATGACGGTCCGGTTGGGCAAATGCTGGGCCATATCGGGCGGCATCCGTTCCGTCCTGCGCACACCCATTTTCGCGTGGTGGCGGAGGGATATAAGCCGTTGATCACCCACACGTTTGTGGCGGGTGACCCCTATCTTGAGGGTGATACGGTCTTTGGTGTGAAGGGCGATCTGATCGTTGATTTCGTCCAAGAGGCCGCAGGCGAACAACGGGCTGGAGAGTGGACGGCGCAGTTTGATTTTGTTCTGGCCTGATCCAGAGCTACAGTTTTCACGACAAAGGGGCACCGTGAGGTGCCCCTTTTGCGTTTCAGCTCAGTCTCTAATGCACCATTTTCAAGCGGTGATTTTGGATGGCCGCGCGGATTGAGGAGGCGATGATCACCACGATGACGATGGCAAGGAACGCCGCAATCGGTCGGTCTACAAAGTCCAGCGGGCTGGTCACACGGGCCATGGCGGCGCGGAGTTTGACCTCCATGATATTGCCCAAAACCATGCCAAGGATGATCGGCACCACCGGAAGGTGGAGACGTTTGAGGATCAACCCAAGCACCCCGAAGGCGGCGGCAATGGCGCAATCCACGGCGGAGTTGCGCAGCGAATAGACGCCGACAAAACTCAGCATCAGGATCATCATGCCCAAGAACCGCGTGGGGATACGGATCAACCGGATCAGCCAATTGGAGGAGACCAGCATAAACAGGATGACGATCACATTGAGGGCCAAAAGCGCCATGTAGAGCGCGTAGATAAAGTCGATATGATCGCGAAACAGTGCCGGACCGGGGACGACATTATGGACGTAGAACACCGACAACATCATAGCTGTCAACGCTTCGCCCGGAATGCCAAGCGCCAAAAGTGGGATCATCGCGGCGGCGGGCACGGCGTTGTTGGCGGATTCGGAGGCGACGAGGCCTTCTTCGGAGCCTTTGCCGAATTTCTCAGGCGTCTTGGACCGTTTGCGTGCAAGGGTGTAGCTCATGAATTGCGCGGTGAATTCGCCGACGCCGGGGATCATCCCCATCACCACGCCAAAGAATGATCCGGTGGCGGCAACCCGTTTGTATTTGAGCACGCCGAGCATCTCGCGGCCCATGCCGCCTTTGACCGGGGCGGCGTCTGGGGCGCTTTCTGGATCGACCAGCAAGGAGAAGGCCTGAGAGATCGCGAACAGACCCAAAACCACCACAATCAGGTCGAGACCAGAGGTCAGCCAGTCCTGGCCAAAAGTGAAGCGCATGGTGTATTTCACCGGCTCCATGCCAACGGATTGCAACAAAATCCCCAGACCCGCCATCATGCCCGCCGCCGCGATTTGTCCACGGTGAGCGACGATCACCAAAACGATGCCAAGCAGGGCGGCAAGGAAGATTTCGCGCGCGCCAAACATCGGCGCGATTTTCGCCAGAAGCGGCGACAACAGGATCAAGGCGAGGATCGACAGGATGCCACTGAGAAATGATGCCCCATAGGCAAGGCCGAGCGCTTTGGTCGCCTCGCCGCGTTGGGTCATCGGGTAGCCGTCATAGGTGGTCAGTGCGTTCACCGCCGTGCCGGGGGTGTTGATCAACACGGCAGGCAGCGAACCGCCAAACATCGAAGACCCGTAAATCCCCAACAGCATCACCAAACCGACCAGCGGTGGCAAAGCAAAGGTGGCGGGAAGCAGGATTGCGATTGCCACAGCGGGACCAACGCCCGGAATGGCCCCGATGATCACACCACCAATGGAGCCAATCATGAGGGCTACCAAAACGTCGAAACTCATCAGGAGGGAAAGACCGGAAAGTAGCGCATCCATTTCGGAAACCTTTAGAAATTGACCATCATGAAGGTGCGGATGCTGTCGGGAAGATAGGCATACAGCGCGCCTGAGGGCACTTTGACATTGAGGCCGGCCTTAAACACGGCAACGACTGTGAAGCCGAAGACGGCGGCAACGGCGAAACTTTGTACACTGCGATAACCAAGGCGCCAGACCAGCAGCACGGAAAAGAGCAGTGAGGCGGGCAGGTACCCTATCACGGGCACGGCGAGCACATAGGCCAAAAACCACGCCACGAATTCCAGTGACCGCGCCCAATAGAGCATCTCTTTGCCACGTCCCGGACTGCGTTCAGAGGCGATTGAGCCGATCAAATGTATTGCGCCAAAACCGACCATCATAAAAACCCCCACAGCAGGCCAGAATGCGGGCTGGGCAAACAGCGGGGTTTTGTCGACCCAGCGGGTTTCTTGTGGCAAAAGCATCAGGCTCACCAAGGCGAAGACCATGAACGCCGTGGCAAACACGAAATCGCCGGGGCGACGTTGACGCTGAAACAGCTCAACAAAGGATTTTAGGCGCTCCATGGCGTGGCTCCTGAGGCAAGAAGAAGAGACGGGGCCCGAGCAGCCCCGTCGTCAGTATATGACAGCAGTGATGTCATCGCAGGCGCATGATCAGTCAATGTAGTCGCTGATCCGTTGAAGCGTTGCGGTATCTTTGAGCATCTGTGCTTCAGACGCCTCAATGTCGAGCCAATAGATTTCAGCGCCGGTGTCTGCGGCAATTTGTTTTGCGGCATCAGAATGGATCACTTTCTCTGCGATGGCTGCGATTTTGTCACGGGCCACTTGCGGTGTGTCCTTGTGCACGAACAGGCCATTCCATGTGGAGAACGGCAGATCCGCTGCGATCTCTCCGGCGGTTGGGACATCCGGCAAAAGCGGAATGCGATTGTTGGTCACCGACATCAGAATGTTGAGATCATCCAGACAGGGACGGATCAATTGCAGTGTGGTGTTGATGACATCGGCGTCCCCAGAGGCGAGTGTGTTGCAATCGAGTGCATCGAAGGCCGCATCGGATGCGTAGGAAAAGCCAAGCTCTTTTGCTAGGGCAAGCGTGTGACGTGCCGGGCTTGTTTCGGAGCCGAAATGGCCCAAAGCGACGTCGTGATCTTTGGCGTAGGCGGCAAGCTCTGCCATGGTTGTGTAGGGCGCGTCACCCGCTGCGGCGACAACAAACGGATAGCTGAGAAAAATACCAACAGGCTCAAACGGGTTGGGGTCAAGCGGACCGATGCCGATATATGGACCGACCATGGGCACGTCGATCACGAAGGAGCCGACAGTGTAACCATCTGCCGGAGCCAACGCCACGTCAACCGCACCGGGGAACGGGCCACCGCCACCACCGGGTTTGTTCACCACGGCCGCGGGTACTCCGTAGGTGGCCTGAAATTCGTCGGCGATCATACGGGTCAGGATGTCCTCCAAATCGCCGGGTGGAAAGGGAACGACGAACTCAACGGGTTTTTCGGGATATTCGGCAGAAGCTGCCAAAGGCATAGCGGCAAGCACGGCGGCGGAGCCGATTTTCAAAAGCGTGGTCATATGTCTCTCCTGTCGAGCGTATCAGCGGCTTTGTAAGCCGGTATTTGTTTTTATATGCAATGTACCGCCATCCAATGAGTCTAGGAGAGCATCAGAGGTCAGTTTCACTTTGCCCCCTAAACATGTCATCCACCCAGTTTTCCGCCATTGCAAAACGCGCCAAAAAAGCGATAATTTGCGCAAGTTCCTTTTCCAAACAGATGGAAATTTAAACAGATGGCAGATGCGACGCACGGCCATGCAGCAATTCGCAGTACGGTGCTTGGATCCGTTCTTGATCGTTTGATTGCGCGAGGCGTTTCGACTCAGTCGCTTTTGTCGAAACATGGAATGAGCCTTGATATATTGAAGGATCCCTATGCCAGACTTTCGGTGATGGAATATGCGGGATTTATGGAAAGCGCCGCCGCTTTATCCGGGGATGAGCATATCGGAGCCCGGATCGGAAGCGACATTCGTGCCGGGGATCTTGGTCCTATGGGCATCCTTTTGTCCCTGTCGCGGTCAATTTATGTCGGAATTGATCGGATTGTACGGTCCACGCGGTCGCTTCAAACAGGCACCGAAGTTGCGCTCATTGAAAATGGCGATGATGTGTTTTGGTCCTATCGTTTGGTCGATGGTCACATCTGGCCCCGCAGGCAAGACGCCGAATTCACCCTTGTCGCAACCACGCAGGTGATCCGAGATAATTTCATTGGGCGTTGGGCGCCTCAGCAGGTTCATTTCGAACATGTGGAGCCAGAAAGCGCACAGTTTTTGCGCCGATATTTTGGGTGCCCGGTGCTTTATGGTCAGGCGACAAACCGGCTGGTGATGGATCGTGGCCCGATGTTGGAGATTTACCGTGCGGAAGACACCGCACTGGTGTCTATGTTGGAACGTCACATCGCTGATTTGATTGAAAAAACACCGCGACGATCCACGCTCACGGAGGCGACGCGCTCCATCGTCTCTTCGTCTCTCGGGTTGCGCCCCGTGTCCGTTGAACGGGTGGCCGAAACCCTGGGCCTGTCCTCGCGTAACCTTCAGCGCAAGCTGGCGGAGGAGGGCACGAGCGTTCGGATTTTACTTGATGAAATCCGGCGGACTCGGGCCGAAATGCTCTTACAGGAAGGCACGCAAAGTGTTGGCCGCATTGCGACGGCATTGGGATACGCCGATGGCACCGCCTTTTGGCGCGCCCATAAAAGATGGTCCGAACATTCGCCGCGCCAAGTAAAGGCATCGGGGTCCTCGCTATGACCAAGTGTGTTTTGCGAGACATGCGCGCAATCTGATCATGCGCGCCGCGCGGGGATTCGCAATAAGTTGCCATGGAAAATGCGCCACGACATCAAAGCGCTTAAATTTCGCGCAGACCTTAGAAAAACACGCACAGAGATTGGAATCCTTGAAGATAAAGGGTTTCCGCACTGGCGACATCCAAATTGAAAATGTCCCTGCATTGTGTGGATAAGGCTCGGATGGCGTAAACTATCGGAAAAATGACGCGCCGCGCAATGGGCAAACCAGTCTACAATCTCGTTTCTGGTCATCAGATCGTCGCCCGTGTTCATTCGGAACCATGGCGACTCATGACACAGCGACCAAAAGAGAGCCCCATGACAGACTTGCCCAAAATTGATTTCATCTACCTCAATGAACAAGACATGATCAAAGCTGGCGTGACCGATATGGCCGGTTGCGTGGATGCCATGGAAGACATGTTCGTGCTGCTGCACAAAGGCGATTATCGCATGGCGGGCGCGAACAATGACAGCCACGGCGCGATGGTGGTTTTCCCTGAAAATTCGCCCTTTCCGAACATGCCAAAACCCACGGCGGATCGCCGTTTCATGGCGATGCCGGCCTATCTTGGTGGCACATATGGCACCACGGGCGTGAAATGGTATGGCTCTAATATTGCCAACCGGGACAAGGGCCTGCCGCGTTCCATTTTGATGTTCACGCTCAACGATACGGACACGGGTGCGCCGCTGGCGATCATGTCGGCCAACCTGTTATCGGCCTACCGCACGGGTGCGGTGCCGGGCGTTGGCGCCCGTCATTTGGCACGCAAAGACTCGAAAGTGGTGGCGGTTTATGGCCCCGGCGTAATGGGCAAGACCTCCCTTGCGGCTTTCATGGTGGCGTGCCCGGGTATCGACACTTTGAAAATTCAGGGCCGGGGTCAAAAGAGCCTCGACAGTTTCATCTCTTGGACCAAAGAGACCTATCCGCAGATCACCAATATCGAGATCGTCACCGACATCGAAACCCTCGTGCGTGGTTCTGACATTGTGACCTACTGCGCCTCTGGCGAGACCGGGGACGTGTCGAAATACCCGATTGTCAAACGCGAATGGCTCAAACCCGGTGCGTTCCTGTCGATGCCTGCGTCCTGCGAAATTGACGAGGGCATGGAGCAAAAAGACGTGCGCAAGGTGATGGACAACATCGGCCTCTATGAGGCGTGGTTCGAAGAATTGCCAAAACCCGCACATGTCCACGTTCCGGTCATCGGCGTGCGGTTCATGGATATGATCCATGAGGGCAAAATGACCCATGACGATCTTGAGGATTTGGGTGACATTTGTGCGGGGGCCACTCCGGGGCGTCAAAATGACGAAGAGATCATCATGCTTTCGGTCGGCGGGATGCCGGTCGAAGATGTGGCCTGGGGCACGCGCGTATATCGCACCGCAATCGCCAAAGGCATCGGCACCAAACTCAACCTGTGGGACGTACCTGTGCTGCGTTGATCCGATTATGCATTTGAAACAGAAAGAAAAAACATGACAAAAATTGTCAAAGTCAAAACTGGCGCAAAGCTGGAACAGGTCAGCAGTTATTCCCGCATTGTGATGGTCGACAACTGGATTTCGGTGTCGAACACCGCCGGGCGCAACCCGGAAACCAAAGAAATCCCCGAAGACCTGCGCGAACAGACGCTTCAGGTGTTTGAGAATATCGAAAATGCGCTCAAGGCGGTGGGATCGGGGCTTGAGGACGTGATCTCCACCCGCGTGTTCATCCAAACGCCCAGCGACACCCCCGCTGTGATGGAGATTTTCGGTGAAAAATTTCGCGGCGTCGATCCAACCACCACGGTGACCTGCCCGCCGCTTGGCTCCTCCGTCTACAAAGTTGAGATCGAGGTCAGCGCCTATCGTGGCGCGTCCAAAGCCGAGATCGCATACATCGACACGTCACTTTGATCGCTCCACATCCCCTCTTTCAAGGACTGCCCCATGGCCCCCAAAACCGCCCCCGTCCAAACCGCCACTGAGGCTCCCCAAACCACCTCTGTTGTGATCATCGGCGGTGGGATTGTCGGGTTGACGGCGGCTTTGACCCTCGCTGAGCGCGGGGTTTCCGTCACCGTTTTGGAAAAGGGCCGGGTCGCGGGCGAACAATCCTCGCGCAATTTGGGCTGGATTCGTAAAACATCGCGCGCGCCGAAAGATGTGCCGATGTCACTGGCCTCGGACGCGCTTTGGGCGACGATGGCACAGCGCACGGGTGTGGATGTGGGGTATCGTCAAGAGGGTATTTTATTCGCCGCAAAAACCGAGGCAGAAATGGAGATGCATCGCGCATGGCTTGCCTCGGTTGCAGAGTATAACCTCGACAGCCGGATGGTGACGGATCAAGAGATTGCGGAACTGGTTCCGGGAGGAGGGACGTCTTGGGCGGGGGGAATTTACACCCCCTCGGATGGCTACGCCGAACCGACGATTGCCCCCATCGCCATTGCCAATGCCGCCGTCGCCAAAGGGGCTGTGATCGTCGACCACTGTGCGGTGCGCACAGTGATCCGCTCAGCCGGGAAGGTCAGCGGTGTGAGGACGGAAAAGGGCGAAATCTCTTGCGATCATGTGATCCTCGCGGCCGGGCTTTGGTCCCGCAAATTCTTGGGCAACATGGGCGTCTCTTTCCCGACCTTGCCTTTGGTGTGTTACGCCATTCGCACCGCGCCAATAGAGGGACCGACACATATCGCCGTGGGGACGCCGGATATGTCGTTTCGCAAGCGGATGGATGGGGGTTTTACGGTCTGTCAACGCGGTGCGGTGGGATCGCCTTTGGTTCTTGATCATGCGCTTTTGGGGATGAAATACCTGCCTATGTTCAAGCATGGGCGCAACATGTTGCGTATTTCTTTGGGGCGGGAGTTTATCGAAGATCTCAAACTCGCGCGGCGCTGGTCGCCTGATCGCATCTCGCCATTCGAGAAACTGCGCACCATGGACCCGCGCGTGAACGCGGGCATCAATGCCGAAGCGATCGCCAATATCAAAACCTACTGGCCAGCTTTCGCGGAGATCAAATCCGAGGAAGAATGGGGCGGCACGATGGATATCACGCCGGATTCGCTACCCGTCATTGGTGGGATCGACGGGATTGACGGGCTCACGCTTGCCACGGGTTTTTCAGGCCATGGGTTTGGCACTTCGCCTGCGGCGGGGCAACTTGCCGCCGATTTGGTGATGGGCGTCTCACCGATTATTGACCCAAGCCCCTATCGGTTTGATCGGTTTTGAGACTCAAATCCCACTGGTGCGGCGATTTTGAACTGGGCGCATTGCCGAAACGATGTACGGCCAAATGTGTGGACGGTGGGGCAGGGGGCTATTCTATCTCACGTTCAAGCCGGCTCACATGTATTTGGGTCGCCCACATCGCACACAGGTTTTCCAAAGGGCGAGGCACCGGCGCGTCGGTAAAGAAGTCGTCGATCTCCGAAAGGGATGCGATCCGGGCAGGGGCCGTACGTTTGAGTTTGGTGTGATCCGCAACCAACATGGTGCGGCGGGACTGATGCAGGATCGTCTGACTGACGCCGACTTCGCGCAGGTCAAAGTCCAAAATGTCGCCGTCTTGATCAATGGCGGAACACCCGATGACGCCGATGTCGAATTTGAATTGCCGGATCGCGGCGGTTGTGATGTCCCCGATCAGCCCGCCGTCGGATTGGCGCAGTGATCCTCCGGTCACAAGCACCTCACAATCAGGGTTTCGAGTCAAAATATTGGCCACGTTCATATTATTGGTGACAACCATGAGATTGCGATGGTGTAGCAACTCAGCCGCGACAGCCTCCGTACTTGTTCCTATGTTGAGGAAAATCGCACAGTTTTCGGGGATCATCGCGGCACAGGCCTGTGCCATGGCGATCTTTCCTCCCGCATTAAGCCGCCGCCGCTCTTGATAGGCGATGTTGACGGTGCCCGATGGCAACACCGCGCCCCCGTGAACACGCTCCAACCTCCCGGCATTCGCCAATTCGCTCAGATCGCGGCGGATGGTTTGTAATGTGACGCCAAGATGCTCCGCAAGATGTTCGACCGTCACTTTCCCGTCCCGTCGGGCAATATCTAGAATCTCAGGGAAGCGGATGTTTTGCGACATAAAGAGGCTTTCGGTTTGGTGTGAGGCGATCCTGCTTTGCACCTGTTCTATGCGGCGGAATCAGAGGGGATGAGTGACCATGGAAATCAGGTTTGGCCATGTTCGTTTCTGCGTGGTTTTGTGTCTATTGCTCATTTCTACGATAATACGCGCAATTCTCAATTCTTTTTCTCAGCAAATTCAGGGTGTTTTTTGCAATTTTTACAAAAACCGAAAAAAACCGAAAATATATGTTTTCTTTTGGGCGCGGCTTTGTCACAGTGCTGTCATCAGGGTTTGGGAGGATCCAACGTGAGCGAGAATGCGCAGATCTGCGATTTGCTGGTGATTGGTGGCGGCATCAATGGCTGTGGGATTGCCCGTGACGCCGCAGGTCGCGGATTAAGTGTGACGCTGGCCGAAATGTCGGATCTGGCCTCTGCGACCTCTTCCGCCTCGACCAAACTGTTTCATGGTGGGTTGCGGTATCTTGAGTATTTCGAATTTCGTTTGGTCCGCGAGGCGTTGATTGAACGCGAAACCCTTTTGCGTGCGATGCCACATATCAGTTGGCCGATGCGGTTTGTCTTGCCGTACCAAAAGGACATGCGGTTTGAGAGCGACACGCCAACCTCAAAACTGCTGTCCCTGTTCATGCCGTGGATGAAAGGGCGTCGCCCCGCCTGGCTGATCCGGCTTGGGTTGTTGATGTACGACACGTTGGGTGGGCGACAAATCCTCCCCGGCACCAAAACGCTTGATCTCAAGCAAGGGCCAGAAGGCGCACCGCTCAAACCCCTCTTTGCCAAAGCCTATGAATATAGCGATTGCTGGGTCGAGGATTCACGCCTTGTGATTTTGAACGCGCGCGACGCGGTGGCGCGGGGTGCCAAAATTCTCCCCCGGACCAAAGTTGTGTCCGCCAGATCCGAGGGTGGCATCTGGACCGTGACGCTCAAAGATGTTGAAACCGGAGACACGCACGACATGCGCGCCCGTATGGTCGTCAACGCGGGCGGTCCATGGGTCGGTCAAATCCTACGACAACAGATCGGTTCCAACAGCACCGACAATATTCGCCTTGTGCGTGGCAGCCATATCGTCACCAAGCGTTTGTTTGATCACGACAAATGCTATTTTTTCCAAGGCACTGATGGGCGGATCATGTTCGCGATCCCCTATGAGACGGATTTCACCCTGATCGGCACCACCGACAATGAGCATAGCGACCTGTCGCAAAATCCGGTCTGCACCCCCGAAGAAAAGCGCTACATGATTGAGTTTGTGAACGCCTATTTGAAAGAGCCAATCCGCGACGAGGACATCGTCTGGACCTATTCCGGTGTGCGCCCGCTTTATGATGATGGTGCGAGTTCTGCGACGGCGGCGACGCGTGATTACACGCTAAAGATCGACGACAGTGCTGGCGCGCCGGCGTTGCATATTTTTGGCGGCAAGATCACAACGTACCGCCGCCTCGCCGAAAGCGCGCTTGAGAAAATCGGCACCCGTCTGGACGTGGCGCAAGGCCCATGGACCGCAGGGGTTGCCATGCCCGGTGGGGATTTTCCCGTCGATGGGGTCGAACCCCTTATCACCGATCTGCGCCAAACCTATCCCTTCCTTGATGATCGCTGGGCGCGTCGTCTCATCCGTGCCTATGGCACTGAGGCACGCGATGTCTTGGGCAACGCCAAAACCGCCGAGGAACTTGGGCAGGATTTCGGCGCGACATTGACCGCAGCGGAAGTCGATTGGCTTATGGACCGCGAATTTGCCCGTACCGCAGAGGATGTTCTGTGGCGACGCAGCAAATTGGGCCTGCGCACCGTAAAGGCCAGCGCCCTCGAAACCTACATGACCGAGCGCCGCGCACACGCAAAGGACATTGCATGACACTTGAACTCGATGACGTCAGCTATGTTGCTGGCGGCAAGACCTTTATCTATCCGACCAATTTGGCGCTTGAAAACGGCACGATGAATGTGCTGTTGGGGCCAACCTCGTCGGGCAAAACGACCTTGATGCGCCTGATGGCGGGGCTCGATGTGCCGACCAAGGGGCGCATTCGCTGGAACGGTGAGGATGTGACCGGACAACGCGTCCAGGATCGCAAAATCGCGATGGTCTATCAGCAATTCATCAATTATCCGGGGATGACGGTTTACGACAACATTGCCTCGCCGATGAAGCTGATGGGGCTTGATCATGCAGAGATCGACAGCCGCGTGCGCAAGACGGCGGAGTTGATGCAACTGACCCCGATGCTGGACCGCAAGCCGCTTGAACTCTCGGGCGGCCAGCAACAGCGCTGTGCTTTGGCACGGGCCTTGGTCAAAAACGCCGGTCTGGTGTTGCTTGATGAACCCTTGGCGAACTTGGATTACAAATTGCGCGAAGAGTTGCGCGCCGAAATCCCGCGCATCTTTGCTGAATCCGGGTCGATTTTTGTCTATGCCACCACGGAGCCGGAAGAAGCCCTGTTGCTGGGCGGCAATTGCGCGACCCTTTGGGAAGGCCGGGTGACACAATTCGGCCCGACGGCACAGGTCTATCGCAACCCGATGGATGCCACGACCGCACGGGTGTTCTCCGATCCGCCGATGAATTTCCTGCATGTGGAAAAACGCGGCGATCTGATGCACTTTGGCCATGAAGAGAGCATTCCCGCGGTGGGCGGACATGTCGCCGATGGCAAATATATGCTTGGGTTCCGGCCCAACCACCTTTCGTTGGAGCCGGGCGACGGCAAGCTTGGTTTTGATGCGACGCTTGGCGTGATGGAACTTACCGGCTCGGAAACTTTTGTGCATCTGTCGCATTTTGACGCGAAATGGGTCGGTTTGATCCATGGTGTGCGCGATCTGAAGCCGGGTCAAAAGCTGCCCGTCTATCTCGATACATCGCGGATTTATCTGTTTGCTGAGGACGGCACCCTTGTCGCCTCTGCCCCTTATGCGGAGACGGTGTCACATGGCTAAGATCACACTTGAGAACCTTGCGCATTCCTATTTGCCGGACCCAAAGAGTGAAAACGACTTTGCGCTCAAAGAGTTGAACCATGATTGGGCCGATGGCGAGGCCTATGCGCTTTTGGGTTCATCCGGCTGCGGCAAGTCCACGCTTTTGAACATCATTTCCGGTCTGTTGATCCCCTCACAAGGTCGGGTGTTGTTCGATGGCACCGATGTGACGATGTCCCCGACGGCAGACCGCAACATCGCGCAGGTGTTTCAGTTCCCTGTTGTTTACGACACGATGACAGTGCGGCAAAACCTTGCGTTCCCGCTGAAAAACCGGGGCATGGACGCAGCCGAGATCAAACGTCGCGTCCAGCGCGTCGGTAAGATGATTGATATGGAAGCGGAGCTGGATCACAAAGCGCGCGGCCTGACGGCAGATGCAAAACAAAAGATTTCGCTTGGCCGCGGCATGGTGCGCGAGGACGTCAACGCGCTCTTGTTTGATGAACCCCTGACCGTGATTGACCCGCATATGAAATGGGAATTGCGCACGCAGCTCAAGCAACTGCATCAGGATTTCGGGCACACAATGATCTATGTGACCCACGACCAAACCGAGGCGCTGACCTTTGCGGATAAGGTCGTCGTCATGTATGACGGTCGCGTCGTACAAATTGGCACGCCACAAGACCTGTTCGAACGCCCCGCGCATACTTTTGTGGGCTATTTTATCGGCTCACCCGGTATGAATCTGTTTGACGCCACAATTGAGGGCGCCACGGCCCGCGTTGGCGACACCACCGTCGATCTGGGTGGCACCTATGTGGCAAGCGGCAAAACACAGCTTGGCGTGCGTCCTGAATTCATCCGGCTGAGCGCGGGCGGCGCGGGTATTCCCGCGCAGATCAACCGCGTCGAAGACGTCGGGCGTCACAAGATTGTCCGCCTGAACGTCGAGGGGCGCGAAACAAACGCGGTCATCGGTGAGGGGGTCGACATTCCCGCAGGGACAGACCGGATCAGTTTTGCGCCCGAAGGGATCAATGTTTACGCCAATGACTGGCGCGTCAGTGCAAAAGGGGACGCCGCATGAACAAGACCGTCAATCAAAAAGCATGGTTCCTTGTCCTGCCCGTGCTGATCCTTGTCGCCTTTTCCGCCGTCATCCCATTGATGACCGTGGTGAACTATTCTGTCCAAGACACGTTCGGCAACAACCAGTTTTTCTGGGCAGGCCTCGATTGGTTTGATGACATGTTGCATTCGGATCGGATGTGGAACGCGCTTGGGCGTCAGTTGATGTTCTCCTGCATCATTTTGGCCATTGAAGTGCCGCTGGGGATTTATGTCGCGCTGCACATGCCGAAAAAGGGCTTTTGGTCCTCGTTCTGTCTTGTGTTGATGTCGCTGCCTTTGTTGATCCCGTGGAACGTGGTGGGCACCATTTGGCAAATTTTTGGCCGCGTCGATATTGGGCTTTTGGGCTACGCGCTGGACGCGCTGGGTGTGGATTACAACTACACCCAAGACACGATGGACGCGTGGATCACTGTGATCGTGATGGACGTCTGGCACTGGACCTCGCTCGTGGCGCTGTTGGCCTATGCTGGTCTGCGTTCGATCCCTGATGCCTATTATCAAGCGGCGAAAATCGACCAAGCCAGCCGCTGGGCCGTGTTTCGCTACATTGAATTGCCCAAGATGGCGGGCGTGTTGATGATTGCGATCCTGCTGCGCTTTATGGACAGCTTTATGATCTACACCGAGCCTTTCGTTTTGACCGGGGGCGGTCCGGGCAATGCGACCACCTTCCTCTCCATCGACCTTGTGAAAATGGCCTTGGGGCAATTTGATCTTGGACCTGCGGCCGCCTTTAGCCTGATGTATTTCCTGACGATTATGGCGATCAGTTGGGTGTTCTACACGGTGATGACCACGATTGATAAAAGGGATGGCAAGTAAATGACCGATACCGCAATTCCAAACGTCGTCACCCAGGCGACCGAGATGAAAATTGAAAAACCGCGCACCACGTCCAAACGGATGCGCCCCTCTGGCGGGGCCGTGGTGATGGGGCTTTACCTGCTGTTCTTGATGCTGCCGATCTATTGGCTGCTCAATATGAGCCTCAAGACCAACTCCGAAATCCTCGGCGCCTTTAGCCTGTGGCCCCGCAATTTCACGTTTGAAAACTATGCGACCATCCTCACCGACCCGAGTTGGTACATGGGCTATGTCAACTCACTGATCTATGTTGTGATGAACACGACCATCAGTCTCGCCGTCGCGCTACCGGCCGCCTATGCGTTCAGCCGCTACAGTTTCATGGGTGACAAACATCTGTTCTTTTGGCTCTTGACCAACCGTATGGCACCGCCTGCCGTGTTTGCCCTGCCGTTCTTTCAACTTTATTCCAGCATCGGCCTTTTTGACACGCATATTGCGGTGGCTCTGGCGCATTGTCTGTTCAATGTGCCGCTCGCGGTCTGGATTTTGGAAGGCTTCATGCGGGGTGTGCCCAAGGAAATCGACGAGACCGCCTATATCGACGGCTATTCGTTCCCGGCGTTTTTCGTGAAAATCTTCACGCCCCTCATCGCAAGCGGCATCGGCGTCGCGGCCTTCTTTTGCTTCATGTTCTCTTGGGTCGAATTGCTGCTGAGCCGCACCCTGACCTCTGTGGACGCCAAACCCATCGCCGCCACCATGACCCGCACCGTCGGGGCCGCCGGTGTCGACTGGGGCGTGCTGGCCGCCGCGGGTGTCCTGACCATCGTTCCCGGTGCATTGGTCATCTATTTTGTCCGCAACTACATCGCCAAGGGCTTTGCCCTGGGACGGGTGTAAAGGATGCGCCGTTTGAAAGGAGTTCGCTATGCTTGACTGGATGGCCTGGACATGGCCCACCGCCACATTTTTTCTTATCATCGCTGGACTTCTGGCCACCTTTACGGTGCTGGCGATCAAATTCCCCGAGATGCCCCGCAAGGGTATTCTACAGATCGAAACCACGCGGGGGGATCGGTTGTTCATCACGCTCTTGGGGTCCGCGTTTATCAATCTGGCGTGGCTTGGTTTGGGCGTCGGCCCACAAGCTTACGCCTTGATTGCCTGTCTGGTCTATGCCGCAGCGGTGTTTCGCTGGGTGTAGGTGCTGACAAACTCCGGCCTGGAAAATGGAAGAGGTTCAGGCCGGCTCTACGCCTACGTTCAACCAAAGGGAGGAAACCTATTATGAACGTCTTACTGAAATCATCAACGGCTCTGGGATTGGCGCTTGCGCTTACTCAACCCGCTTGGGCCGATATGGCCGCAGCGACTGACTTTCTGGACAACGAGATCGCGGGCCTGTCGACCCTGTCCCGTGCCGATCAAGAAGCAGAAATGCAGTGGTTCATTGATGCCGCGCAACCGTTTCAGGGCATGTCGATCAACGTGGTCTCCGAGACCATCACCACCCATGAATACGAATCCCAAGTGCTTGCCCCTGCGTTCACAGCCATCACAGGCATCAACGTCACGCATGACCTGATCGGCGAAGGCGATGTGGTCGAAAAACTGCAAACCCAAATGCAGTCTGGCGAAAACATCTATGATGCCTATGTCAACGACTCCGATCTGATCGGCACCCACTGGCGCTATCAACAGGTGCGCAACCTGACCGACTGGATGGCGAATGAGGGCAAGGACGTGACCTCGCCGACGCTGAACCTCGCGGATTTCATCGGCACACAGTTCACCACCGCCCCCGATGGGGATCTGTATCAGCTCCCGACCCAACAGTTCGCGAACCTCTATTGGTTCCGCTATGACTGGTTCAATGACCCTGACATCAAAGCGGCCTTTAAAGAGGCCTATGGCTATGATCTCGGTGTGCCTGTGAACTGGTCAGCCTATGAAGACATTGCCGAATTCTTTACCGGGCGCACCATTGATGGCGTCGAAGTCTATGGCAACATGGATTACGGCAAAAAAGACCCGAGCCTCGGCTGGCGCTACACCGACGCGTGGATGTCCATGGCCGGGATGGGCGACAAGGGTGAACCGAACGGGCTTCCGGTCGACGAATGGGGCATCCGTGTGAATGACAAATCGCAACCCGTTGGGGCCTGTGTCGATCGTGGTGGGGCGACGAACTCCCCTGCGGCTGTCTATGCCATCGACAAAGCGATCAAGTGGCTGCAAGACTATGCCCCTCCCTCAGCGGCTGGCATGACCTTCTCTGAGGCGGGTCCTGTTCCGGCACAGGGCAATATCGCGCAACAGATGTTCATGTACACCACCTTTGTCGCACCTCTGGTCGCCTCTGATGCTGTGATGAACGAAGACGGCACACCAAAGTGGCGCCTCGCCCCAAGCCCGCATGGCGTGTATTGGGAAGAGGGCATGAAAGTTGGCTATCAGGACGTGGGCAGCTGGACCTTGATGAAATCCACTCCGGTGGATCGTGCCCAAGCTGCATGGCTTTACGCACAGTTCGTCACCTCTATGACTGTCGATGTGAAGAAATCCGATATCGGTCTCACGTTTATTCGCGAATCCACCATCAATTCCGATCACTTCACCGATCGCGCGGACAAACTGGGTGGTCTGGTCGAATTTTATCGCTCGCCGGACCGTGTCCGTTGGTCACCTACGGGTACAAACGTGCCTGACTATCCGAAGCTTGCACAGCTGTGGTGGCAGAACATCGGCGATGCCATGTCCGGTGCGAAAACCTCGAAAGAGGCGCTTGATCAGCTTTGTGGTGATATGGAAAGCGTGATGGCACGTCTGGAACGCGCTGGAATCCAAGGCGATCTTGGTCCGGTTCTCAACGACAAAGAGGACGACAGCTATTGGTTGGAACAGCCGGGCGCACCAAAGCCCAAGCTGGCCGACGAGGACGAAACCCCGATGACCATCGGCTATGACGAACTTGTTTCCTCCTGGAAGCAATAAGTTTGTAACCCTTGCCGGGGCGCGGCAGATCTGCTGCGCCCCGTTTTTGTGCCCGGCGGCTTATGCCCGGCCATTTTGCGTGAACGGGGAGGACCCTCATGACATATATTCTTGCCATTGATCAGGGCACGACCTCCAGTCGGGCGATCTTGTTTGACGCTCAGTTGCAAACAACGGCAGTCGCCCAAGAAGAATTCCCGCAGTATTTCCCACAATCCGGTTGGGTCGAACATGATGTGTCTGACCTCTGGGCCACGACCGCTGGCACCTGTCGTGCGGTCATTGAAAAGGCCAATATAGACACACGCGACATTGCCGCCATCGGGATCACCAACCAACGCGAAACCACTGTGGTGTGGAACCGCAAGACGGGTCAGCCCATCCATAATGCCATCGTCTGGCAAGACCGCCGCACCGCCGCAATCTGTGAGAGCTTGCGTGCAGAGGGTCATGAACAGATGTTCACCGACCGTACCGGATTGCTGATTGATCCTTATTTTTCCGGCACCAAAGTCAAATGGTTGCTCGACACGGTCGAGGGCGCACGCGCTGCGGCCAAAGCCGGGGATCTGTTGTTTGGCACCGTCGACAGCTACCTGATCTGGAAATTGACGGGCGGCAAAGTGCATGCGACCGATGCCACAAATGCGGCCCGGACCCTGTTGTATGATATTCGCAAAGGGCGCTGGAGTACGACGATTTGTGATCTCTTGGGCATCCCCATGGATATGCTCCCCGAGGTCCGCGATTGCGCCGCCGATTTTGGCATGACGCGCCCCGACCTGTTCGGGCGTCCCCTCCCCATTCTTGGTGTCGCAGGCGATCAACAGGCGGCCACAATCGGTCAGGCCTGCTTTCGACCCGGCATGTTGAAATCCACCTATGGCACTGGCTGTTTTGCTTTGATGAATACCGGCGACACGCCCGTCACCTCGCAAAACCGTTTGTTGACCACCATCGCCTATCAACTGGACGGCAAACCAACCTACGCGCTCGAAGGTTCGATTTTTATCGCCGGCGCTTCGGTTCAATGGCTGCGGGACGGGTTGAAAATGATCCGGGATGCGACAGAAACCCAACCCTTGGCCGAAGCCGCCGACGAGGAGCAACCTGTGATCATGGTGCCCGCCTTTACCGGACTTGGAGCGCCCTATTGGGATGCCGAGGCGCGCGGGGCAATTTTTGGCCTGTCGCGCAACTCGGGGCCTGCCGAATTCGCCCGTGCGGCGTTGCAATCCGTCGGCTATCAGACCCGTGATCTCTTAGAAGCCATGCACCGCGATTGGCGCGCGCCCGGTGGCGATGCGATCCTGCGGGTCGATGGCGGCATGAGCGCATCGGATTGGACCATGCAATTTCTGTCCGACATCATCGGTGTGCCCGTTGATCGCCCAGTGTGCCAAGAAACCACCGCCATGGGCGCTGCGTGGCTCGCAGGCAGCCGCGCAGGCCTATATCCGGATCAGGCAGGCTTTGCCGAAATGTGGTTTTGCGACCGGCAGTTTGTGCCAACCATGAAAGCGGCTGATCGAGACGCCAAGTATAGCGCATGGCAACGGGCCGTTCGGGCAACACGCATGTTTACGTCGCCATCGTCACGGCCAAATGAGCCCGTCCAATGAACAGCGCGTCCAGACCTTCCACCTGCACGATCTCGTCAATGGCGCTGGCGTCTTCGATCATGGCGATCACGGCACAGCACGCGTCTTGGGTTTTCAGATGCGTGGCAATGCCGATTTGGGGATCCTCAAACGTCAACAGACCCTAAACAGTCTTGCCCAAATCAATTCTCAAAACCGCGATGCCCATCAATGCCCCTTTCCCCACCTATCCCACAACTATAGCTGCGGTTTGGTGGGAAGGCAGTTCACCCCCATGAGCTTACCAAACACATGCCGCCCGTAATGATAGCAAACTGAGGCACCTGTATGCGCCGTCGACCTCACATGACTAAAGCGAGCAGCGAATTCATTGACAATTTTTAAACATAAGACTGATTATAGGACTTTTTGATGTAGGTGGGGTGGATTCACAAACGAAGTGCAAATTCTTTACTAAAACAGAGAGTTGCACGGAGGATGAAGAATGGAACCCCACTACTGTCACCTGAAGCTGGACGAACGTCGCAAGCTTGCAAAGTGGCTTGAAGCCAAAATGCCGATTTCAGAGATCGCGGATCGACTGGGTCGCGACCCGTCCACGATCTACCGAGACATTAAGCGTAATCGGTACACGGACGACGAACTGCCTGAGCTAAATGGGTATCACGCGCTCGTCGCTCAGGACAAATATGAGCAGCGCCGCGCGATCCATCGCAAGATGATCATTCACCCTGATTTGAAAGCCGCCATCGAAGACCGCCTGAAGGCTGGCTGGTCGCCCGAACAGATAGCCGGCCGGATGCGGATCGAACG
Organism: Celeribacter baekdonensis; assembly: GCF_900102315.1. GTDB lineage: Bacteria > Pseudomonadota > Alphaproteobacteria > Rhodobacterales > Rhodobacteraceae > Celeribacter > Celeribacter baekdonensis. The sequence continues at coordinate 721 of NZ_FNBL01000019.1, read as the reverse complement.
GCACCCGATCCGCGTGAGCCACGAGACGATCTATCGCTTTGCCTATTCCAAAGACGGTCGCAAGGAACAGTTCTACCGCCATCTCCCTGAGCATCGCCGCCGCCGCCGGCCGCGTGGTTACCGCAGGCACAACAGAACCCACATATTCGACGTTCAAAGCCTGTCACACAGGCCTGAGCGCGTCTCAGAACGCTTAGAATTCGGTCATTGGGAGTGCGACTTGGTGATGTTCCGCAAGGAGCATGGGAAGGTAAACGTGACGTCACTGGTTGAGCGCGTCAGCCGCTATGCCGTCGTGATGCGTAATGAAGATCGCCAATCCAAACCGATCATGGAGTCCCTGATCAACGGGTTGGCTCCCCTGCCCGCCGACGCGCGCCAGTCGATCACCTTCGACCGCGGCACCGAGTTCTCGGCCTGGAAACTTCTCAAGGCCGGGATCGGTGCGGATGCCTGGTTCTGTGACCCGCAAGCGCCCTATCAGAAAGGCACTGTTGAGAATACGAACAACAGGCTGCGCCGATACCTGCCAAGATCAACCGCACCGACGGCGCTGACAAATCGATATTTGAGGTCGATTTGCCACCGCCTCAACGCAACGCCGCGCAAGTGCCTTGGCTACCGGACGCCCGCTGAGGTCTTTGAAAGCAACCTGATGGAAATACAGAACCGGTTGGAGTAAAACGAGATATCAAGAACTGCACTTCACTGTGAGTTCACA
>NZ_FNBL01000014.1 GCF_900102315.1 Celeribacter baekdonensis | reverse complement strand
TTTGTCGGATGGCCGGAATTCATGAGATTCAAGCACTTCCCTGAAAAGCGAGTCGGGGTTCATGAGATTCTGTACCGGTATTTATGAGACTGGATGGTGCGGTATTTGTGAGACTGGCGCTGTCTCGCGGCTTTTTCGGCAGACTGGCGTGCGCTCTCGTCGCGCTCAGCGCGCCAGAACCGGGCCGAGATGCGTCGCCTCAACGAGAGTGGCCATGATCGGAGCGCTTCCCGGACCCGTCCCTGCCCTTCCGCGTCGCTCATGAGCTTGATTGAGATCGCCCATTTGACCGGATCCTCGATGATCCGGTCGATGCCAACCGTCAGCGCGAAGGCCTGTAACAGCGAGCCCTGCGCCAGGGCGTGGAGACCGGGGCGCACCGGCTTGGTAAGGACTGGCGCCACCTGATCGTATTCGGGAACGACGACCGTCAGCGCCTGCCGGAGGATCGGCGTGGTGAGGAAATCATGGTAGTCCCGCCGGGTCTGGAGCGACATCCGCGGTTGCTCGTCGACATTCGGCGGCGAGGCCCGGCGATGCCGCGCCGTCAGAACCTGAAGCACTTCGGGCGCTTCCAGGTCTCCCTGCCCCGCGCTGCGCGCCCAGGCATCCAGATACGCGGCACCGGCCTCGGCATGCCCTTCAAGTTTCTTAAAGCAATCCGCACCGAACCGGTCGGACAGGGTCTCGCCGGTCGCGTCCCGAAACTCCACAGCATGCACCGGGCAACTGAATCGCCACGGCAGCGCGGCGGATTTGCGATGCAGCTCTTCGGGACAGAGCGGACACGTATGCCGGTTCTTCCGCGCGATCATCATGCGCGCCGCAGACCCCAACTCCCGGAAGGTCATGGCCTGCACGGTCTCAGGCGAAAGGCCGGTCCAAGCCGCGATCAGAGCCCCCTGCCCTTCCGAAAGACGCCATTCCAGGTCGAACACGTCGTGCCCCTTCAGGCCAAGCGCTGCAACGAATTCCGAAACCGTCATGGCGTAGAACGGGGCCATGCGCGCGGCCCAGGAAGACAGTCGTTCGTCGACCTCGGGGGCGTAAACAACCGGCAGGCGCCCGCACCCCGTCACACCGGCTCTCCCAGGACCGCCTGCAACCGGTCGCCACCCAGAATATCGCGCGAGAGGATGCGTTCCTCGCCGCTTTCGATGGCGGCGATCGCCAGCTGCGACAGGATCGAAAAGATGCCCGAGGTGATGCCGCCAGTCACCTTGATGATCCGCGCGAGCGCGTGTCCGTCGATCTGGCTTTGGCGCCGAAGCGGCAGCGTGCGCGTGAGCGTGCTCATCAGCCCGTTCAGATCCTCGCCCTCCCGCCAGGGCGGCAATGCGAAGGCCTCGAAGCGACGCACCAGCTGATCATCGGTGCGCAGCGCGTTGCGGGCCTGTGCGGTGCCGACGCAAACCAGCGGGATGCGCAGCTCGTTGCCCAGAAAGCGCAGCATGTTCAGGAATCGCGCCTGTTCGCGGATCGTGCCCGCCTGCAGGCTGTGGATCTCGTCAATCACCAGCATCCCCGGGCGCAATTCGGCGAGCAGTCGCAAGGCCAGACTCTCAAGTACAGATAGTGTCGCCCGCGGCGGCTCGGGGGCTCCAATCGCCGCCAGGATCCGGCGGTAGAAGCGCGACTCGTCGGGCCCCGAGACCATCTGCACCGCAACGACCGGCATATGCAGCCGTCCACTGGCTTCGTCGAAGCTCGACGCGTGATCGCGGGTGAACTTCTCGATGATCATCGTCTTGCCCATGCCGCTGTCACCGACAATGAGCAGGTTCGGCATGCGGGCGCGCTCGGGAAACGACATCAGCGTTTCCAGCTTCTCCAAGGCCGCCTCGGCCCTGGGATAGGAGACCCAGCGGTCGGCGCGAATCCGGTGAATGCGCTCGTCGGCGCTGAGCGCGGCGATCTTGCCGGCTCCCGGGTAGAGATGCGGGAACTCAGTCATCGTCGTACCATTCCTCGACCTTGAAGCCGGGATGGCTGAGGAACGGGCTCCCCTCCCCTTCCAGCGCGGGCAAGGCATCTCGCGCGGCGTCATCCGGTGTCACGTCGATCATGCGCCGGGGTGCCAGATGCGCCCGCCGCGCCTGATGACGCCGCGTGGCCTTGGTCTGCCGTACCGCGGTGTCGACGAGGTCGCGCTGCGCCTCGATCGTCCTGAAAATCAACTCCTCGTCCACAGAATGACGTCCAGCCTCGCGCAGGGCCCGCCGCGCCGCGCGGTGCTCCCAGAGCGTGATCGCAGGCCGTGTCAGATCAGCAGGTCGGGCTTCGATGATCCCACTCTCTGTCAGCACGAAGATGCGCGAGAGATCGCGCGGATCGTATTTGAGCGTGAACTTGCGGCTTTCCCGGCCCATCAGCCAACGCAACTCGTCCGCCCAGTAGCGGATGTGGAAGAGATGCAGGCCGTCGCGCTGCAAAACCCGCTGCTCAGACGGCAGAAAATCGACCAAGAACTGGCGCAGATCGGCGGGTATACGGAGTCTGACTTCGTCCACCCGTGTTGCCCAGGCCGCCGAGGGCGTGATTTCCAACGCGCTATGCACCCGCGCGTGGTAGGAGCCGGTGATTTCCAGCGCCAGCCAGGTTTCCAGCTCGCGCAAGGTCATCACCGCCTCGGCTTCGGCATCGAGATCGCCGCGCTCGAAGATGTTCGAGAAATGCGAGCCCGGCAGCAGGTGAATCGCGCCCATCATCGTGCCGATCAGCCGCTCGATATGCCCGCCATAGCGCGGCGTGCCGGGCGGACGGTACTGCAGGTCGATCTGGTATTCGGAACAGGCAAGCTGAAAAGCCCGGGCATGGAACTCCGCGCCATTGTCCACATAAATCGCGGTCGGGATGCCCCGCGCCAGCCACTCCGTGCTGATCCCGCACGCCGTCAGCCAGTGCATTTTCTCCATCACCGCATGGGTCAGGCAGAGGGCGACGGAGAGCAGCGAGGGCGGTTCCAGGGACAAGTGGAAGCCCAGAACCATGCGGGTATTCACGTCGATCGCGACCGTCAGCGTTGGCCGACCGAGCGGGCGTCGTGTCACCGGATCTACCACTGTCACGTCAGCCTTGGTGTGGTCGATCTGGACGATATCCAGCGGATCGTTGGCGACCAGCCCCCCAGGCGTGGCCAGATAGCGCCGGTCGGCCTTGTCCTTGCCCTCTCGCCGGGCCATCAGCTTAGCCTGGTCATGTTGCTCCAGCCAGCGCCCCAGACGACGGATCGAGGGCGGTGCCAGCCCTTGAGCCCGACAATCGGCGGCGACCTCCCGCCAGAACCGCGTTCTGGTAGGTTTGCGGCGGGTGGCATAAAGCCCCTTGAAGTGGCGGGACACGATTTCTTCCACCGCCGGGTCCAGCGGCTGCATGCCAGGTTTGGGGCCCCGGGTGTCCGGCAGAAGTGCACTGGTCCGCCCGTCCTCGCGGAACTGCTTCACCAGACGAAAAAGCGTGGATCGGCTGACATTTAGCTGACGTATGGCCCAGTCGACATTGCCCTGAGTCAGCTGGGCCGGCAGCTCCGCGAGCACCCGGGCGCGAAACTCCGCCTCTTCCCAATCCTTGTCAGCTGGAAAATTATCGGACATAACTTACTCAGTGCATGGATGCCGGATAGTCTCACCAATGGTGATTCAAATCGGCGTCCAGTCTCACATACCTTGAATCGGTTTCAGAAATGCGACACAGGCAAGCTATTGAAAACACATGGAACGCAGTCTCAAGAATTCCGGCAGACCGACATTCTTGGGGAAATTGATGGACTCAGAGTCGGAAAAATCGACGTCAGCGCCGTTTGCGACCGGATCGGATGCGTTAAACCCCGTCGATCAAGATATCCAGAGCGCGCTTCAAAGCGTCGCGATGTTCCGCCAGAGACCCGACTGGCTCACGCAGCTCCGATCCTGGAACCGCAGCCAGTTCCTGAACCCGAACGATCCAAGCCGTCCCGGCCACCTCAACAGACGGTGTCAGCCCTGGAAAAGCGGCATATCGGCCCGCGTCGCGCAAAGGCGCCACAATCCGCGACGCATCGATGCCAATCAGATCGGTCTGAAGATCCACGACAAGCTGCCCGCCCTTGAGGCGGTAAAGGTCGAACTGCGCCATGCGATCTCCGTCCTAAAAGCTTCTAAAGCCAGCGAGCGGCAAACCTTCTTTGGCAACCTCCTCGGCATAGGCGCTGATCGCCGACTGGTTTTCCGCACGCCACAAACGATTCCGCTCGGTCTTGGCAGCCTCGACGATCGCCGCCTCCGCAAGGCGCGACATATTGAGCCCAAGGGCACGGGCGGTCGCCGCGACATCCGCATCCAGCGTCAGATTGACTTTGATTCGCCCCATAAAACCCTCTCGGAGTAAGCGTATGAATAAGGAGTATAAGGCAAACTCATCGGCCGAACAAGACGAGACTGGGGATATTGATGTGCCCACCCATATGGCGGGTTCCGGCGCGCTCGACCGGCTGGTCGATACCGCCCGCGACTATGCCCGCGCCGCAGCCTCGGACAACACGCTGAAGGCCTATGCAAAGGATTGGGCGCATTTTGCCCGCTGGTGCCGGATGAAGGGTGCGGAGCCGCTGCCCGCCTCACCCGAAATGATCGGGCTTTATCTTGCGGATCTCGCCTCCGGGTCGGGCTCCTCCCCTGCTCTATCGGTATCGACAATCGACCGCCGCTTGTCCGGCCTTGTCTGGAACTACGCGCAACGCGGCTTCACCCTTGATCGCAAAAACCGCCACATCGCCACGGTGCTGGCGGGCATCAAACGCAGGCACGCGCGCCCGCCGGTGCAGAAGGAAGCGATCCTGGCCGAGGACATTGTCGCCATGATCGCCACCCTGCCCTACGACTTGCGAGGTCTACGAGATCGGGCCATCCTGCTTTTGGGCTATGCCGGTGGCCTGCGCCGGTCTGAGATCGTCAGCCTCGATATTCACAAGGACGACACGCCGGATTCTGGCGGCTGGATCGACATTCTCGACGATGGTGTGCTTCTGACACTCAATGCCAAGACCGGCTGGCGCGAGGTCGAGATTGGCCGTGGATCATCAGAGCAAACTTGTCCCGTTCACGCTCTGACACGGTGGCTGCACTTCGCAAAGATCGATTTCGGGCCGGTGTTTGTGCGCAGCTCGCGCGATGGGAAACGGGCCATTGAGGCACGCCTCAGCGATAAACATGTCGCGCGCCTGATCAAGCAAACGGTGCTCGACGCCGGCATCCGCTCTGATCTGCCGGAAAAGGACCGCCTCGCCCTGTTCTCAGGCCACAGCTTGCGCGCGGGGCTTGCCAGTTCGGCGGACGTGGATGAGCGCTATGTGCAAAAGCATCTCGGCCATGCCTCGGCTGAAATGACCCGCCGCTACCAACGCCGCCGCGACAGGTTCCGCGTCAACCTCACCAAAGCTGCGGGGTTGTAGGGGCGCTCCCCCTCAATTCACCAAACAGTCCAAGACAGGCAAAGGGCAATTTATTGACGCTGCTGACACATAGCTCAAGTAGCAGTCTTCGTGCAATTGATGGGACATCCTTTGGTTCCTCTGACGGTGCCGAAGTCGTAACATAGCGATGTCGCTTCTTATGTAGGATGGGAAAGTTGGCCATGGCCAACTCTTGGCCAAAGAGAGCCTTCCAAAATTGTTGAAAGATATGCGTCTGGGTTTGAGATGTGATCCGCTTTGGCCGCAATACGATCTTGTGCCATCAATGTCCCGATGTTGCCTAGCGTTGAAATCGCCTTTGCCAAAGTGTTTGGACCTATTCTAAGCAGTCTTCCAAAGTCAAAGATCACTTGATGAAGGTCGTGTTCTGTTTTGGGTACTTGGGGATAAAATGCAGCGATAGTGTCGAGTTTCAGCCAAATATTTGAAATCGAGCCATGCGTTGTTTTTTTTGTATATGATTTTGGAGGCTCATTGTGACGGACGTTTTGTCCGTCTGTGGCGGGCGTTTTACCTGTTTCGATGGTTTGCACCGAGGGCTGCGTTTCTGGTGATGCCTGCATATTTTCGGTGGGGACCGTGTCGGAAGCGGGCAGGGGGGTGTCCTTTTCCTTTGCTGTGCCCATCAAAATATCCGTGAGTTTGGCGACAATGGCGCGTGCTTGCGTGAGGGTGGTCCCGGCCCGCCGCATGATGTTGCGCGTTCCTTCCACAAAGGCACTTACCTCATCGTCGAGGCAAAGCAGGGCGCATTCTGAGCGGAGTTTATAGATATACGATTTGAGGCCGCGCAGTTCATCGGCCTCCTGACGCCGTTTTTCGGCAAGCGTAAGGAACTCTTCTGACCGGGCCAGAAGAGGGGAAAGGTCGATGCCGAAGGCACCGATGACTTTGCCACCACGGTGGATTGGGAACCGCTTTCCGTTCGCGCTGTCCCTGCGTTGAATGAGGCCAACCGATTCTAAACGCTCCAAATGGCGTCTGAGTTGCCGGTCGGTAATCCCTTTGGCGCGAAAGCACAGCGTGTCGTTTGCTGCAAAGACGGTGAGCAATGTCATCGGGGTGATAGGTGCATCAACGCCGGTTTTTGTATCCTTGCAGGGCAGGCAACTCAGAAGCGCATCCACCACAACAACGGAGGCCGCACGCAGACCGAGGTCTTTGGATACGGTGTTGACCGCGGTCATGAGTGCGCGCCGTGTGATCGGTTTGAAATAAGGTTGGCGTTCGATTGCGCCCATTCCCTCAAAGGGCGTGGCGTGTTGAATGGCACAGATTTGCTGTGCCTCGACCGAAAGGGTCGTGACTTGCACGTGTTTCATTAAATTTCAGACGACAAAAGGATACCGATCACCGAAAACGGTGTTGCAGAGATTCGTTTTTAGGGGTACCAATAGAGTGCTAGTAAATCGGGACCCTCTGGAGTGCGTCACTGCCTTCGGGGGGTTTCTTTTTGTGGTTTTGTCTGCCTCCTTGCTGCTCGTTTCTAGTTTTCTCAAAGTTGGCCACGGCCAACCTTAATGAAATCAAAGGCTTACCCTATTTTGACCTCTGCCAAATTCAAGGGTTCTTTTTCACCCACTCATCATAGAGCTGTTCCAAATTTGCCTCGACATAGCCGATAAAGCCCTGATCCTTGGTATTAGAGATTTCAATCACAAGCCGCTTGCCCTTTGCCCGGTACGCGACGGGTGCGTCCTTTAATCGGGTCAGAAGAGACGGGGAGGGCGCCTTTGCGGACGGATCGGGCATAATCTTCGCGGCGCGTTCTGCGGCTTGAAGGCTCTCAATGAGGCTGTTCAACTTTTCGGCGGGGGTCCCGACATCTGGGACCAATGACTGGGCCGCATCTTGAGAGAGAGCGGTTTCGATCTTAACAAGTCGGCGGAGTTCAAGCCAAGGGCGACGTCCGGCATCATGGGCCGCACCGATCTTGTAGATGATCGCAGTCGGAACATCGCGCGCCACACCAATCAGTTTGCTGAGGGTGCCCTTGTCGACGGCAAGAACGTCGCCAATTTCCGCTCTGGTAAAGCCCTGTTCTTCGAGTTTGACAGAGAAAAGGGCTTGTTCGATAAAGCTCCGTTCAAGGCGGGCAGAGTTTTCCAAGGCCTGCGAGATAAGCGCCTCGCGCTGGTCCATCTCTTTGATGTAGGCTTTGACCTTGATCCCAAGCGCACGGCAGGCCGCAATTCTGCGCCGGCCATAAACAACCTCGTAACGTGGTCCGACTCCACGCCGATAGCGGAGGAGGGCAGGGAGCTGTTGCCCAGATGTCCGGATCGACTCGATCAGATCTTCAAGACCCTCGGCAACATCAAACCGATCGGCAATTTCAGAATCTGCAATCTCATGGACGTCCACCTCCTGTGCGGATTGGGCGGAAACCTGGGAGAGAACGTCGGACATGCTTTTGAGCGACCGAGGCGCAGCTTCAGTCGCTTTTGGAGGCGTCTCTGTTGGCGCGGAGGCTTTGGACCCCATTTGCGCCAGACTTTTGGCAAGAAGATCACGTTTCATTGACACCCCCTCTTCCCCAAGCAGATTGGATCATCTTTTCAATATCGTCTGAAAAGCTGATCACAGATTCCAAGGCGCGATCATAGGTCTTGCGGTTCTTTGTCCCCGCAAGGTCAACCTCAAAGATCGTCTTTTGCGACAGACCTGCCTCACTGACGGCAGAGGACTTGACGAAAGGTGTTTTGATCACACTGTCGCCAAGCAACTCTCTGATCCATTCGGCCAAATCCTGTTGTGTACTGATGGCTGTGTCGAAGCGGGTCAGCAGATAGGCAAAATTGTCATAGGAGCCAATGCCGCCATTGGAATACAGAACCTCCAAGACACCCGAGGCCATGGTCAGAAACTGGCTGGCGGATGCGAGGTCGACACGCTCAGGAATGATGGTCATGAGCAGTGAGGTCGAGGCACAAACCGCCGCCATCGTGAGATAGCCAAGCTGGGGCGGGCAGTCGATCAGAACGATGTCATAATCATCTTCAACCTGCCGCAACGAATCCCTGATCCGGTTGAAGAAGACGGGTTGTTCGCCGCGACTCAAAGCGGTTGGTGTCTCGGTTTCAAATTCCGAGAGCATAATCCCACCCGGCACCAGATCCAGATTCGGAAAATAGGTTTTCCGAAGGACGTCCGTGATGGGCAGTCGAGATGTTTCGCCATCATTGTAGCGGATCGCATCGTAAAGAGTGCCGCCCTGACGAAAATCCAGTTCAGGCTGATAGCCAAAAAAGGTTGTGAGCGAGGCCTGAGGGTCGGCATCGACCAGGCAGACCCGATAGCCACGCAGCGCCAGCCGCATACCGAGCGTCACGGTTGTCGTCGTTTTGCTTGAGCCGCCTTTAAAGTTGACCGTAGACCAGATTTGAAGCTTGTCGCCCGGACGACGTCCAGGAAGGAACTGGTAAGGGTCTTTGGCGTTCTGAGCCAAAATATTACGGATCTCGAGAATATTTTCGCCCGTATAGAGACGTTTATTGCCAGGACCCTGTTCGACCTCGGGAATACGCCCGTCAAAATGAGCCTTGCGAAGATAGCTATCGCTGACGCGCAAAAGTTCTCCGACCTCTGCGGTGGTAAAGCTCCGGAGCGTTTTTTCCTCCTTGGGAGCCAGAAATAACTTCGACATATGTTCAAGCGCCTCAGATAGCTTTTCAGCATCGGCCTTGAGCTTGTCATGCAATACTGGATGCATCATCGTCCGCCTGTCTCGATTGGCCCATTCTGCGTTACTTGGCTATGACTGCCGAGTTTTCACTTCGAGAAACGCGATGGACGTATTAATTATTCTTTTCGCGTTACAGATATGCCGTTTGAATTGGTGAAACTCAAGAAAAACATTTGCACCTATCTTGCGTCGCGTGGACGAAACACTACCAAATAGAGCAGAAATGTTAATGTAGCACTTTTGAGTGTGAATTTAACATATTGATTTTAAGCGATTTTATCGTTTTGGACTTATCCACAGGGGGCATGCTCTCATAGGACAGGCGTTTTTGATGAGAAATGATCCTTCAAAGCGAGTAACGCAAGCTGTGACCCTTTGGTCGGTTCAGTGACCTCGTGCAAAAAAGATGCGATTCCTTTTTGGGATCGGGTTTAGGAGACCAATGAGTATATCACCTGCCCGATCCCGTTACTTAAAGCGCAGGTGACGGATTGACCTCTAACGCTGATCAGTCGGGCATAAGACGCGCGCTTTGCGGATGCTCAAAATAATGCGGGTGGGGTGTGAATCCACATCTAGGCAAGAGGGCCCAACATGATAGTTTTGCCCGATCACATCCAAAGATTGGTCGGCAGATGATGCCTCATTGCGTTTTAATTATAGAAGACAGGCCAGACATCGCGGCGCGGTTGAAAAACGCTGTGGCGGTGCATGCCAATTTGGTCGTGGGTGATGTCTGTTGGACTTTGGATCATGGGCTGCAACGGCTTTTTGATCTCAAACCGCGGGTTGTTCTCGTTGATCTTGGCCTGCCGGACGGGTCGGGGATCGAAGCGATCAAAGCGGTTGCCGCTGCCGATTGGGAGGTCGATGCGCTGGTCATCTCGATCTTTGGCGACGAGGCCCGTGTGGTGGAGGCCATTCAAGCCGGGGCGCGGGGCTACATCTTGAAGGGCGGGGATCTCGGGCAAGTTGGCGATGACATCCAAACCTTGATTGATGGCGGCAGTCCGATCAGCCCGGCGATTGCGCGCCATGTTTTGAACCTTTTGAGCGATCATGCTGGCATTGCGACGAGCCATATGGAGATGCTCACGGGGCGTGAAACGGAAATTCTCCGCGCCATCGCACGCGGCTACAAACGCCGCGAAATTGGTGATCAGCTTGGTATTTCCGGCGGCACGGTGGGCAATCACATCACGCAAATTTACCGCAAGCTCAAGGTCAGTTCCAACACTGAGGCCGTCGCGCAGGCGGCCAAGAATGGCATGATCTGATGGGAGCGGGCGCGCGGGTTTATGGCGGTGTCGTGGTCTGGATTCTTGCCATGCTCACGGTGCTCTCCGCTGTGGACATCGGAGACATTCGGCCGATTGAACACACGATGTTCTTTGATCGTGTCGCTCATTGCGCGCAACCTGACTGTGGCGACCCGGTGCCATTGGACCTGCCATTTTCGACGCCCGCGCGCTACACGCCGGGGATTGAGCATCAGTTTTTGCAGTTTACGGTCCCCTTGAATGAGGTGCCCACACAGATGCAGGCGTTTTTCATTCCCAAGTATAATCATCACTTACGAATTTCGGTGAATGGGGCCTTGGTCCACGCGCAGCCACAGCAAAGGCATCCTTGGATGGCGCCTTTGCTGGTCGAAGTGTCGCCGAGCCTTTTGAAGCTGGGCGAGAATAGGGTGATGTTCGATCTGTCAGGTCCGGTGCCGGGGCAACTTGATTTGCAGCCCTTTCATTTTGGCGATCTGGAGACGCTGAGCACGCCCTATGACACCCGGTTTATGCTCACGCAGGGGCTGACGCAGTTGGCCTTGGGTTTGATGATCTTGCTGACCTTGGGCTATTTTGTCGTCTGGCTTGCGCGGACCAAGGAGCGGATGTTTCTTTGGATTGCTCTGTCCTGTGTGTCGGCCTGTGGTTTTTTGGCTTTACTTGGGACGCATGTCACCGTTGGCGATTATCAAATCTCTCAAAGCCTGCATGCCCTCTTTGTCGCGAGCTACGTCTTGTTCATGTTGAGATTTGTGCGCAGCTTCCTTGGCATCGCGCCTTTGCGCAGCGAGCGGGTGCTGCCGTGGTTGATCTGTGTCGGTGTTTTGGTCGCGTTTCTGTTGCCCATGCAATACGTTTATCCGGCCACCATGGCGGTCAATTTATGCGCCGCAATCGCTGGTCTCGTTACGGTTGCGGTCATGTGGCAGCATCGTCGTTTCGTGCCAAGGATCGACTTTCTGATCTTTTTCCCGGCGCTGTCCCTTGCGCTTGCGCTTGCCTTTGACGGGTTGTTTTTGGTGCTGACCCACACGCAGGCCCGCAGCATGAATTTGCTGCATCTGATGCCGCTTTTGACCGCGCTGGTCTGTCTCTGGCTGATCCTGTCGCAATTGATCCGAAGCCTGTCGGCGCATGCAGAGTTGGCCGCGACATTGCACAGTACGATTGCCGAAAAATCGGCGCAGCTTGAAACAAGTTTCAACGAATTGGCCACGGTGAGAAAGACCCAAACAATCAGTCAGGAACGCAGCCGCATTTTGTTGGAGCTGCATGACGGGGTAGGGGGCCAATTGGTCAACACGCTGGCCTATATGGAAAGCCAATCCATCGACGACCCGACCCTGCGCACCGCCTTGGAGGACGCCCTGCGCGATCTGGCCTTGATGATGGACAGCATCGAAAGCCAGGACAGTCTGGCCACGCTGCTGGGCATGATGCGCACACGGCTTGAGGGGTTGTTGGCACAGCACGGTGTCACCTTTGAGTGGCAAATCCAGGACGAGCCACTCTGGCCGACCGAAAACCCGTCTGACAATGTGCACATCGCGCGGATCGTGCAAGAGGCGATCACCAATGTGATCAAACATGCGCAGGCCAGCACGATTACGGTCTATGCCGACCACCGCCGGGTCGCGGTTTCGGATGATGGTCGTGGGTTTGACGTCGGTGCCGCCCAAAATGCCGACAGGCCCCGTTATGGTCTGACGGGGATGCGGCGGCGTGCATCAAAAATTGACGCAAATTTTTCCATTCAAACGGGAGAGCCCGGTACGACGGTCTCCATTTGGCGCGTTTAAAAATAAGAGCTTAGGCTAAAACCGCAGGGTGAAACATCACCTGTGCTTTCTGCGCCACATGTGTGAATCCACATATAGATCGACAGGCAGGATGGCGTATGTCGACAAGAGGGCTTTACTTTTGGGGGTGGCGATCATGACAGTCAAAACAAATGGCATTTGCCACCGTCTCGGCGCAGGCTGGCGCGTGACGCTGATCCGCTGCGCTGTGATTGCGCTTTTAGGTCTAGTCATGGGGTCTCAAGCCGCCTTTGCCTTTGTCGGCGGCGGCGACACCAGGTATCGCTCAACATCCACGATCGGTGCTTGCAATGTCATGGCAAGCACAACCGAAGACGGGGGGATAACGGCCGGTGTGGTCCTTAGTGGCCTTGGGTCCTACGGCTATGCGGGGGGCAACTACGTCACGGCAGGCAACCCCGCATACGGCATCACTCCGGGGATCGATTCGGGCCCCTCAATCACCACGACCTTGATTGCAAACTGCCTTGGAACGACAGAGGCCAATATCGCGGATTTCGTGCAAGACGGCGCACAGCTCCCCTATGCTGATGAAAACTTTATGGGCTTTTCGTTTCGGCTTGTGTCGGATGCGGGCGGGATGAGCGCCGGGTTTTACACCTATTACATCAGCGAAGGCACCAACACCGCCCCAGGCCTGTCCTTCACCGGTGATGTCTCAGCCAGTGTCACAACCAGCGACCAGATCACCATCACCGCCACCGACCCGGACAGTGGGCAGCTTGCCATCACAAAATATGGCTTCAGCGCCGATGCCTCCTGTAACGCCAGCGATGCACCCTCAATTGCCTTCTCGTCCGGCGTGTCGTTTTCGATCACATCAGAAGCCAACAATGGCGACTATATCTGTGCCTCTGTCTTTGATGGGATCACGACCACATATCAATCCAGCGCAAATGCGCTAAACATTGATGTCACGTCGCCGGTCATCACTGCGCCCTCAAACCAAACGGTCGACTCCGATGCGGGCCTGTCCACCGCTGCGCTGGATGTGACGGGTTTGGGGTCTGTGACGGATAATTCGGGCGAGGTGCCAGCGATCACCTACAAGATTGGGGCAACTGTACTGACGGGCAGCTATGCCTTCCCCATCGGAAACACCACGGTGACGATGGACGCCACCGACAGCGTCGGCAATACGGCCACGCAGGCGAGTTTTACGGTGACGGTGAGTGATTCAGCGGTACCCATCGCGAATTTCACCGCGTCGGGTGTTTTTGGCTGTAGCCCCGTGACCACGCGTTTCACCGACACCTCAACCGCCGGAACCACGGGCGAGATCATTGGGTGGCTGTGGGATTTTGGCGATGGCACCACCTCGACAGAGCAAAGCCCAACCCATAGTTTCTCAAATATCACGGCCACCGTTCGTTTGACCGTCACAACCGCCCTTGGCGCAACCGACACGCGTACACTTGCAAACACCGTACAAGCGATTGGACCTAAGGCGGACTTTTCGGCGGATGTCACCTCTGGCGATGCACCTTTGGCTGTGACCTTTACAAACGAAACCGTCGCGACGTCCCCCCTCACCGGCATGGCGTGGGCGTTTGGTGATGGTGCGACCTCTACAAGTTTCGCCTCCGTGACGCATACCTTCACCGCACCCGGCTCCTACACGGTCTCTCTGACTGCGAACGATCTCGATGGCTGCAGCGGAACGGAAACGAAATCGGCCTTTATCACGGTGCTCGACACCGAAGCGCCGGTTCTGAGCGCGCCGGTGGATCAAGTGGCAAACAGCGATGCGGGCCTGAACACCGCGGCCTTGGATGTCACCACCTTGGGGTCTGTGACCGACAATTCCGGCGAAGTTCCTGCGATCACTTATAAGGTGGGTTCGACCGTTTTGAGCGGGTCTTATGACTTCCCCACCGGCGTCACCACGGTGACAATGGATGCGGCAGACACGTCAGGCAATGCCGCGACGCAGGTGAGTTTCACCGTGACGATCAGCGACGTCGAAGCCCCGGTGATCACAGCACCTTCGGACATCGCGCAGGCGGCGGATGCTGGGCGTTCGACCGCTTCGGTGAGTTTTGCGGCCAGCGTTTCGGACAACAGTGACACAGGCCTCGTGCCGGTGTTCAAAATCGGCAGCACGGTGATCAGTAGCCCCCATGATTTCCCATCGGGTGTGACCACGATCACCATCGACGCGACC
Organism: Celeribacter baekdonensis; assembly: GCF_900102315.1. GTDB lineage: Bacteria > Pseudomonadota > Alphaproteobacteria > Rhodobacterales > Rhodobacteraceae > Celeribacter > Celeribacter baekdonensis. The sequence goes on along the minus strand of NZ_FNBL01000014.1, from coordinate 99,249 downwards.
GACAGCGCGGGCAATGCGGCGGCGCAGGTCAGTTTTACCGTAACAGTGAGTGACGCGGAGGCGCCTGTGATCACCGCCCCCGAGACCCAGAATCTGGACACGGCTGCGGGGTTGAACACCGCCGCCTTGGATGTCACCACCTTGGGGTCTGTGACGGATAATTCGGGCGAAGTCCTGGCGATCACCTATGCGATTGGTGCGACGGTTTTGACCGGCTTTTATGATTTCCCCATCGGTGAGACCATAGTGACGATGGATGCCACGGACAGTGTCGGCAATGTTGCGGCGCAGGTCAGTTTTCGCGTGGTCGTGATCGATGTGACCGCGCCGGAGATGCCGATCATCGAGACCACAGTGGTCAATTTTGGGGCGTCGATCTCCATCTCGGGGTCTGGCGAAGTGGGAGCCACGGCCACCATCACCTTCCCGGATGGCGCGTCCCAAACCGTGCTTTTGAGCAGCGGGGCCTTTGATGTGACCTCAAACCTTGGGCAGCCCAGTGGCACGGTTCGGGTCACTCTCTCTGATGCAGCGGGCAATGTGTCCCCTGCGGCCACGGTTGAGGTTGAGACCGATTTGATCGCGCCGAGCCTTGTGATCAGTGGCGCGGCCGAGACGGCGAGGTTCGGGGATACAACTCTTCTGACCTTCACCTTCTCTGAGGATGTGACCGGTTTTGCGGCCTCGGACATCAGCCTCGCAAACGCCACAGTGGCCGGGGTCACGGGCGGCCCGGCGGTCTACACGGCCCTGGTGACGCTGACCGGAACGGGGGATGCGTCTGTGTCAGTGCTGGAGGGGGCCGCACAAGACACGGCGGGCAATCTCAGCACCGCCTCCAACAGTTTGAGCATTTCTGACACAACGGTGGCCGACACCCAAGAACAGATCGCCGCGTTTCTTCAGTCACGGGCCACGCAATTGCTGGCCAACCAACCGGATTTGATCCCCTTCCTGACGGGGCAGAACCGCGGCAGGTTCAATGCGCAGGTGAGCCGGGGGTCGGGCAATTTTGACATTGCAAGCCAAGCGGGACAGCCGGTTTGGATGGCTTTGACGGGGTCATGGTCGGATGAGGCGGGGGCCGAGACGCGCTATGTCTTTGGCGCATTGGGTGGCCATGCGACCCTGTCGCCTGACCTGATGGTCGGGGCGATGGTGCAATTTGATTATGCGGATCAAACAGATGGGTTTGCGAGCGTCACGGGGCAGGGGTGGTTGGTCGGGCCCTATGTCATCGCGCGCAGTCCCAATCATCCGCTCTATTTTGAGGGGCGGGCGCTCTATGGGCGAACCTCAAATGACATTTCACCCTATGGCACTTACACCGATCAGTTTGACACAAAGCGGTGGCTGCTTCAGGCGAAATTGGCCGGAGAAATGGCTTACGGGCCAACCACCCTGCGCCCGAATGTTGACCTGTCTTATACGTCAGACACGCAACTGACCTATCAAGATGGGCTGGGCAATATCATCCCCGAGCAAAGGGTCGGCCTCGCTCAGGCGGCGCTTGGGCTGGACTTTGAGCATGACGTGCCGCTGGCAAACGCGGATTTGCGGATCAATGGCGGGGTCGCGGCCATCTGGGCCCATGGCGAGGGCACCGGCGCTGCAAGCACCCTTGAGCTAAGCTCTGAGGGATGGCGCGGCCGCGTGGATTTGGGTCTGATCTATGCCTTTGACGGCGGATCAAACCTTGCACTGACCGGGTTTTATGATGGGATCGGGGCATCGGATTATGAGAGCTTTGGCGTGGGCTTGGCCTATTCCATCGCATTCTAAACGCGTGACCGTTCTGCCGTCACGACCTGTTTGCAATACGCCGATAGACCGCCAGCCGTTGCGTTGGCGGTCCTTTTTGCCAGCGCAGGAATGAGGCTTTGAGCGCCGACAGGTCACTCAGTTCGGACAGTGTTTTTTCATGGACGGCCAGGATGTGACGGTTCCGTCAAGAGGGGCTCTCTGGTTTGGCCGCCAAAGACAGCCAATTCCGAAACGAGACCAAAGGTGCGTGGTCGTCCTTGTCCTTGGGCCAAACCAGCCAATAGGCCCCCCGCACCGGCACCGCCTGTTTGAAGATCGGCAACAACCGCCCCTCAGAGATTTCGATTTGCGCCAGATAGTCGGGCAAAAGCGCAACGCCAAGTCCGGAAATCGCCGCCTGAATCACCATCGAAAATTGGTCCATCAACATGCCGCCCGCGCCGGAGGGTTCAGCGCCCTGCCCGTGGAACCAGTCGCTCCAAAATGTGTCACGAGATTCAAGGTGCAGCATCGGCACATCGGCCAGATCATCAAGCGTCTCAAGCCGATGCGACGCCGCAAATCCGGGCGAGACACAGGCCGTCACGGTTTCATCGAAGAGCTTCAAATGATTGACACCCGCCCAATCCGATGTCCCGTAATAGATCGCGGCATCGAACACCTCGCCCGCGAAATCAAATCGGCCGATGCGCGTTGACATATTGATCGCAATGCCGGGATAGGTGTTGAGAAACCCGCTCAGACGTGGCCCAAGCCACCGGGTCGCAAAGGTCGGCAAAACCGCAAGGGACAGGGTGCCGCCGTCGGGGTTGGTCACCACCGTCATGCTGGCCCGTTGCACCATATCCAGCGCGCGCGCTATGTCGCGTTGATAACTGATCGCGGCGGCATTGGGGATCAAACGGCGATGTTCGCGCGTGAACAACTCCTTGCCCAATTGCGCCTCAAGATTGAGGATCAATCGGCTCACCGTGCTTTGCGTCAGGCTCAACTCAGTGGCGGCGGCTGTGACCGAGCCATGCCGCACCACAGCATCCAAGGCGAAGAGTAGTTTGATCGAGGGAAGGAAGCGTCTTTGTCTCATTTGCATTCCATTATTGCATGAATGCATGCCTTAATCTCGTTTTATTTCGCCATTTCCGCCTGATACAATCATAAAAATTGCATGAAAATTGCCAAACCACACAGGTCACTCGAAATTGACCGCCCCCCCCAAAGGAGACTCCATGTCGACATCTTCACACAAAGGCATCCCCTACAACTGGGCGGACCCGTTCCTCTTTGAGGAGCAACTGAGCGACGAAGAACGCATGATCAGTGAATCGGCCCGCGCCTTTGCCACTGACCGTTTGTTGCCCCGCGTCGCAGCGGCCTATCTCGAAGAGAAAACCGACCCGGAGATTTTCCGCGAAATGGGCCAAAACGGGCTTTTAGGCGTGACCCTTCCCGAAGAATACGGCGGCGTTGGCGCGTCTTATGTCTCTTACGGTTTGGTGGCCCGCGAAGTGGAGCGTGTCGACAGTGGCTATCGCTCGATGATGTCGGTGCAATCCTCGCTCGTGATGTTCCCGATCTACGCTTATGGCTCCGAAGAACAACGCAAAAAATACCTGCCGAAACTGGCAAGCGGTGAATTCATCGGCTGTTTCGGTCTGACCGAACCCGACGCAGGGTCCGATCCCGCAGGCATGAAAACCCGCGCCATCAAGACCGACGGCGGCTATCGCCTGATCGGGTCGAAAATGTGGATTTCCAACAGCCCGATCGCCGATGTCTTTGTGGTTTGGGCCAAATCGGAGGCGCATGGCGGCAAGGTGCGTGGCTTTATCCTTGAGAAAGGTATGAAGGGCCTGTCGGCGCCGAAAATTGGCGGCAAACTGTCCCTGCGCGCCTCAATCACCGGCGAGATTGTTATGGACAATGTGGAGGTGGGCGAAGAGGCGATTTTGCCGAACATTCAGGGGATGGGTGGTCCGTTCGGGTGTCTCAACCGCGCGCGCTATGGCATTTCCTGGGGTGTGATGGGGGCGGCCGAAGACTGTTTTCATCGGGCGCGCCAATATGGGCTGGACCGCCATCAGTTCAATCGCCCGCTGGCCGCAACGCAGCTCTACCAAAAGAAACTCGCGGATATGGAGACCGAGATTACGCTCGGACTGCAAGCGGCGCTGCGCGTGGGCCGGCTGTTCGATGAGGGTCGTTTCGCGCCCGAGATGATCTCGCTGATCAAGCGCAACAACTGTGGCAAGGCGTTGGATATTGCGCGCAACGCCCGTGACATGCACGGCGGCAATGGCATCCAGATCGAATATCATGTGATGCGCCATGCCCAGAATCTGGAAACGGTGAACACCTATGAGGGCACACATGACGTACACGCCCTGATCCTCGGGCGCGCTATCACTGGCCTGCAAGCGTTCGGCTGATCCATGATCAGCGACGCACCTCTCAAGGGTCTCAAGGTTGTAGAGCTTGCCCGTATTCTGGCCGGTCCCTGGATCGGCCAGACACTGGCGGATCTGGGGGCCGAGGTCATTAAAATCGAGTCTCCGGACGGCGACGATACGCGCCGCTGGGGACCGCCTTTTATCGAACGTCCGCTCCCTGATGGTGGCACGGAAAAGGTCGCGGCCTACTTTCATGCCGCCAATCGCGGTAAGCGATCCGTCACCTGCGATTTTTCCAACCCCGAGGATTTGGCCCGGCTCAAGGTGCTGATTGCCGATGCCGATGTGGTGATTGAGAACTTCAAGGTCGGCGGGCTGGTGAAATTTGGGCTTGATTTTGACAGCCTGTCCAAGCGCAATCCGCGCCTGGTCTATGCCTCTGTGACGGGCTTTGGCCAAGACGGCCCGCGCGCCAAACAGCCCGGCTATGATTTCCTCATCCAAGGCATGTGCGGCATCATGGATTTGACCGGCGAACCCGGTGGCGAGCCACAAAAAGTCGGCGTCGCATGGATCGACGTGTTCACCGGCCTTTATGGTGTGATCGGTATTCAGGCCGCCTTGGCGGAGCGGGCGCGCTCGGGTTTGGGCCAGCATGTGGACCTGTCGCTGTTGGATTGCGGCGTGGGTGTGCTTGCCAATCAGGCCACCAATTTCCTCCTTGGCGGCGTTGCCCCCACACGGTTGGGCAATGCCCATCCCAATATCGTGCCTTATCAGATGTTCCCCTCCGCCGACGGCCATCTGATCATCGCCTGTGGCAACGACAGGCAATTCGCGGCGTTGACCCGTGTGCTTGGGCTTGAGGGGCTGGAAACCAACCCGGACTACGCCACCAATCCCGCGCGGGTCGCGCATCGCGAGAGGCTTTGCGCGACGCTGGTCCATGCCACGACCGCATGGTCAAGGGATGATCTGATCGCCGCACTTGAACAGGCGGGTGTGCCGGTCGGTCCGATCAACTCGGTGGCCCAAGCCCTGTCCGAGCCACAGATCGACGCCCGCGCCATGCGCATCGCGCCAGAGGGGATCGAAGGCCTACGCACACCGATCCGGTTCTCACGCAGCCCGATGTCATTGGACAAGGCGGCCCCACTGCTGGGGACGGACAAAGCGGCCTTTTCTGATGCGGCGGGCGACACCGAATAAGCCCAAATAAGCCCAAGGCCATTTTGCAATTTGTGTGGGTCAGACAGGGACGTGAGGCACCCTCTCATTGGACAAGCTGCGTAACGGCGCTGGCCCCTGATCACGGTCAGGCTTTTTGAGCATCCTTCACATTCGATGTTCAAAAACTGAACATTCCCGTTGATTTCCTGCGTTTCAGGGTAAAACTGTTGGGATCAAGGGAGGATCGTGCGCTTCATGAGCATGAAAACAGCATTTCTACAGGCGCGCGCGGCGTTGGACGCTGGTGAACGATTTGCGCTTGGCGCAATGCCCGAGGAGATTGCAAGCAGTTGGCAGCGGTGTCTGCGCGTGGGACTGGACCCCGGTGGCGCGCCGGTGGAGGCGGTGATTTCGCATCAGGAGCTTCAAATCGCACGTCAGCAGAACGAGCGCTTGATGGCAATCGTCCGACCCGAACTCGAACTTCTGAGTTCTCAGATTGCCGGTACGAATTATATGACGGCTTTCGCGGATGCGAACGGGACCGTTTTGGACGCCATCATGGATGCTGAATTCCATGCCGCCGAATGTTCGCGCAGCGTGCGCCCCGGCTCGATCTGGCGCGAAGATTTGCGCGGCACGAATGCGCTTGGGTTGGCGCTGTGCACCGGACAGACCAGTATGGTGACCGGGCCCGAGCATTTTTTTACGCGGCACGGCGGGGTGTCCTGTGTCTGCGCCCCGATTTTTGCGTCGGACGGCAAGATCGTTGGGTTGCTTGATGCGTCTTCCGAAGTGTCCGCCCGACAGTATCACACCAAAGCTCTGGTCAGTTTGGCGGCGACGAATATTGAGAACCGATTGTTCATCGAAAGCCATCGGCGGGACTACATCATACAGTTCCATCCCAGAGCCGAATATTTGGCGACGCAGAGTGTGGGCATGGTGTCGGTGAACGAAGAGGGCTATGTCACCGGCGCCAACAGAAGTTCGGCCAGATTGCTGTCGGGTCTGAACTGTGTGGCCACAAGCCGGTTCAGTGACATCTTTAACGGGACCTTTCGGTCGATCCTGCGCAAACTGATCCGGGGCGACACGGTCGAGCTTTCGGATGGGCTGAATGCGAGTTATTTCGCCCGGCTGCGCCCAATGTCGCGACCGCGCTCAGGTGGTGCGCCCGCGCAGGAGGTGACACTGCGTGCCCCCCGTCTTTACCGGCTTGAGCCTCAGGATCAGGAGCTTGTCTTTGACGACGAGCTGGTGCGCGAATGTTTGCGTGTGGCGCGCCGGGCGGCGGATGTGGGCCAGCCGGTGTGCATCCATGGCGCGACGGGCAGCGGCAAAACGGTTATGGCCGAGGTCATACATCGACATGTGCATCCGGCAAAACCGTTGATCGCCGTAGACTGCCGCAGGTTGATCCAAGACACGGATATGCACGGGGTGATCGGGGACTTGATGCAGACCACCGCACCGTCGGGGGTTTCACTGGCGCAGGGTGGCACATTGGTGCTGGAAAATGTTTCTGCGCTGAAGGGTCTGGCCGCAGACGAGCTGAACATGGTCCTCGACAGTGTGCGCAGGGATGTGGCGGCAGGGCATTGGTACGTGGTGGCGACGGATCAGCCACAGCAGGATGAAACACGCAGGCGCAGCAGAGTGATCGCGGGTGTCAACATGCTGACGGTTGACCTGCCGGGGCTCAAGGCGCGTACGGATTTCGACAAATTGGCGCGCATCATGCTGGCGGATTTATCGCCGCAGCATCAGCTGTCAGCCAAGGCTCTGAGAAAGCTGGCGTCAATGGAGCGTGCTGGCAATTTGAACGATCTGCGGCATCATTTGCAGGTCTTGGTGGCAAGCTGTCCCGCCGGGATCGTACGCGAGACTCAGGTGGACCATTTCTTTCCGGCGCAACAGAGCGAGACGAGGGCCTGTGCCCGTTGTCTGGGGGTTCCGATGCGAGAAAAGCGATGCCTTGAGGTGCGGCGTGTCTTTCAAATCTGTCAGTGCAATGTGGCACTGACCGCCCGCCGTTTGGGCATCTCACGCAACACGGTTTATTCACATCTGAAAGACTGAACAGAGCCGATGCCTTGCGCCAATGCGGCGGTGACGTGATCATGGTGACGGGCTGCGTCTTCATCTGAGAGAAAGCACAAAGCGGGCGTGTTTTCTGTCAGAAGTGCCATGCCCAAACTGCGTCGATGCATGTCCACGATGACAAAAAGACCCCGTGGTGGGCCACGAAAGCGATGCGTTTCGATAAACGCGCGGATCGTTTCGGGGGTCGGCCAGATCGGCGATCCGGCATGGGGCAACATCCGCACCAAGGTCGTGGCGTCCTTTTGCTCCGCCGGACGCAGGCTGACGGCATTGAGCGCAATCAACGGCGGGTGCAACAGATGCCATTGTTCGGGCGTCATCACAAAATCACGGCAAAGCTGCGCCGACTGTGTGCTTTGGAAAAACATTTTGCGCAGGGTTGGGGTGGGCGAAAAACCCAGCCGTGTCAGCACTGCCTGCGAGGCCGCATTGTCGGTATGGCATGTGGCCGTCAGCGGCGGTGCGAGCGTGGCGAAATGGGTGGCAATGGCGACCTGTAGCGCGTGATGCATCAGCCCGCGGCCCCAAAACGCCGGATCGAGCCAATACCAAAGCGAAGCCCCGATGCAAAGGCACCCCGCCACTGCGCCGCCTTGTTCGACAATCAAAAGATGTTCGTCTGGATGCTGGCCGTGGGCCAGTAGCGCATCGGCCTCGGACGGGCCAAAGGGCTGTGGCACGGCGGCAAGCCAAGGGGCGATCCGGGGATCGTTCAACTGCTGAATAAGGATCGGCCGATCCTCTTGCCGGACCTGCCGGAGGATAAAATTTTGCGGTGCCTGATCGGTGGAAAAGCGGGTCATGTGGCTCTCTCATTTGGCCTGAGACAGACCCAGAACAGCGCGAATCATCAGACGAAATCAAGGGGGTGATTCGAACATGAGCGCGATTGGGAAAATATACTGCAGTGCAGAAAAATCTCTTTTGGAACAATATGTTCCAACCGCAAAATGAAAACGTAAAGCTATTTTACAACTTTTCCGTGGCACCGCGCATTTGGGCAAAAAACCCCCTGTTTAAAGCGGATTTCATTGCGTCATCCTGTCGCTTCGATAGCCTTGCCCATACGAAAGACCGGATGTTCAGGGGAGGGGATAGCCGTGCGCGAGAAATTTCAGACATGGGCGTATGGCGTGTGCGATGCGGGCTCAGTTCGGTCGTTGCCTGGTTTGCCCCGAGGCGTAGGACATCACGTCCCAGATCGCAGACATATCGGTGGCCATCAGCCGATGCACCTGCTGCAAGATCTGATTTTTGCGCGCATCGTCCAGAGCATCAACGGCTCGACGTGCCGCGCGCATGTCCTGCGGATCACGGGTGTCAAGCGCCTGTTGGATGGCGTTTTGACAGCGCATGTCCACGCCATCGGTTTGGCGACACACCAACGCGAGCGTTTGGAAAAATCGGATGTCGGCGGGATCAATCATCATGTCGGCCCTTCAATGCGTCAAACAACGCTCATTTAAAGGGGGCCGCAATGACAGGTCAATCACGCAGCATTCAAGATATTCTCATGGACCGTCTGAAGGTCACACAGGACATCGCGGCGGCCAATGTCGAGCACATGCGGCTGAACCAAAAGGCCAGCGGGATGATGGTGCTGGACATGAAGGACGAAGAGGATGGCGTGGTCGACAAGGACCGTGAGGTCGCGCGCCGCCAAAATGAGGCCGCGTTGGAGCGCAGCGCCGACAGGATCAATGCATTGGAAGGGCGTCTTTCTGCACTGGATGCGGAAATCGACACCGTTATGAAAAAGGAAAACTGAATGACACAGCATATGCCGCCTCAGGCGCTCTCGCTTTTTGATTTGTTGGCCCGGACATGGGATTTGGACCAAAACATCTGGCAGGTTCTGTTCAACACGGATGGAACGGCGCTTGCGGTGGTTCAGGCCGACGGTCGGATGACATTTGTCGGCGTGAAGGATGCCGAAGGCCCGGAAAAACGGATACGGCAAGAGCTGGACACCGGGCGGACGACCATTCGGGCGCGGGAAAAACCTCTGCCGATGCCCCTGACCAGCCGGGATGCCACGGCACGGCCAGACAGTAAAATGTGCCCGCTTGGGCCACAGGGATTTGCCTTTGTCCATAGCGAGGGAGAAGAGCTTTGGCGCGCGACGCCCCGCGGCCAGCTTCTGCGGTTGCTGCCCAGTGAGGGCGTTGACATCACGGCACTGACTGCGATGCCGGGCGCGGCACAGATCGTGGTCGGGCGCGGCGATCAGATTTCGGTTTTGAGTGCTGAGGGTGGCGAGCCGCTGTGCAGCACAGAGCTGACGCATGACGTGTGTGACATCGCGGTGTCAGATGATGGTGGCATGTTGGCCTGCTGGGGGCCGGGGCATATCAGCCTTGTCAAAGCCGAAGGTCTTAAGCCTGTGACGACATTGCCCTGTCAGGGACAGGTTTTGGCAATGCGCTGGTCGCCCTGCGCACGCTGGTTGGTTGCGGGGTGTCGCGACAAATCCGTTTTTGTGGTGGATGCCGCTGCCGGAACCGCAGATCGGATTGTTGATTTTCCACAGGCTGTGCAGTCGGTGGATTTCAGCGCAACGTCGCGGGTCCTGGTCGCGTCCGGGGCCTTTCGGGTGGTGGGCTGGGCGTTGCCTGAACTGCCGTTCGGGGATCACGAAGGGGATCCGATCACGACAGGTAAACCGGGATTGACGATTGTGGATCGGCTGTCGGTTCACGGCAAGCGCGACCTCTGCGCCGTCGTTTACAGCAACGGGTTGGTCACGATTTGCCGGGTGGGGCAGTCCGAGGAGATGATGCTGCGCGAAGGAACCGGCGTTGCCGTCACCTCGGTCGCGTGGTCCGGGGACGGAACGCATCTGGCATTGGGAAGCGAAGATGGCACGGTGTCCATCGTCACATTCCCAGACAACATGTTCAAATAGAAAACCAAGGGAGGAGGATCAATGACACAAGCATTGACCACAGAAGAACAAAGCAAAGACCGTTTTTTTCAGGCACTGGCGAAAGTGGCCGAAGAGATGGTTGAGGAGCACGGCAAAGATTTTGCGGCGGGGGCGCTTGTGCTGGCCGCGCGCTGGGTGGCCGAAAACCGCCTTGGCCAAGCCGAAGACCTCAAGCACTAATGGAGCTTTGACGCCTGCCGCACTCCGGTGGGCGTCGTTCCGGGGGCGGTCAGCCTTTGAATCTGACTCACGAGTATACTGTTCAACGGTCCGGCCAACTGCGCAAGCGGGTTGGTCGAGGAGGATGTGTTGGCGGCTGTTGCGCCCGCCACATCCAATATTTTCGTCAAATCCGGTTCCACCAGTTGAGCGAAGGCACAGAGTTCATGAATTCGAAACGTGGCAAAATGCAAGCTGTCGTCATTCACCAGCACGTTGTCGTGTTGCCGGGTCGGGACATGGGTGTTGAGCGCGTTGCTGTGCACCGCCGCCCCCAGCGTGGTCAGCACCGTTTTGCGCCATTTCGCATAGTCGGTGTCGGCGGAGTGATCAATGCCGACGGTATAGAGCTTTTCGGAAATGGTCCGAAAAACCCGTCCGCCTGCAATGTGACGCCGCCAAAATTCATTGGCCTCTTCAACGCTTTGGCAATCCGCAAACCGTTGCGCAAGTTTGGGGCGGATCAGCAGGACCAGAGCCATATCCACGTCTTCGGAAATCGACCGGGCGATTTGCATGGCGGGCATCGGCAGGTCCGTCAACGCCAGAAGCCGCAGGGCGCTGAGTTGTTCGGTCAGCCGTGCAGACAGGGCCGCAAGCCCGTGCCACTGCGCCGGAGTCAGGCCTTCGATGTGATGGGAGCTCCCACAACTTGTCCCCGCGTGCAACGCCCGGACCCAGAGGATGCATTGGTCAAACAGAAAGACCAGATCCACCTCGGCGCTGTTGGGTGCGTTCTCAACGCGGGGCAGCGCCCGAAACCCCGGCAGGCTGCGCACCCCGTCGCGCCAATGGCGATCAAAGTCCAGCCCCTTTGCGGCCCAAAGCTGTTTCACTCGGGCCAAAAGCTGTGGCGAGAGGCCGGGATAGGACAGTTCGGGTGGCGCGCATTCGAAAGGGAGTGTTCCGCCAGTCGGATCGGTCTTGTGCATCGGGCTGTGTGTCCGGGTTTCAGTTAAGCCACGATAAACCGGCCATCGCGCGTATGGCCAGAGTTTTGTCCCAACCGGGACGCAGGAGTTGTCCCGAGAGGGACGAAGGGAGAAAGAGATGTCGCTAGCCATACATATGCGAGCCAGACAGACACAGGTGTTCAAAATCGGTCAGGTGATCGAGGTGTTGAACATGACGCCGGGCGAGTTGGACGACCACATTGCGCAAACCGCGCGGGACAATCCGATGATCGTACTGCGCCCCCGCAGCGCGGGCGGTGTCAGTGCGACGGATGTTCTTGAAATGACAGCCGTTGAAGGTGCCTCAAGCCTCTATGATCACGTCTTTCGCGAGCTGGCCGGGTTGATTTTACAAGGCGGGCAGTTGGAAAAACTGGTCACCGCCTTGATTGAGGAGCTTGATCCATCCGGCTGGCTTGGGCGGTCGGTGACGGAGATTGCCGCGACGCTGGGCCTTCGGGCGGAGGTGGTCGAAACGGCGTTGAAGATCATCCAGAAACGTGTCGAACCGGCGGGGCTTTTCGCCCGGACTCTGGAAGAGTGTTTGCGGCTTCAGTTGGAAGATCAGGACGCCATGACCGAAACCTTGGGGCGTGTTTTGGCCCATCTGGGGGCGTTTGAAAAAGGCGGTCCCGCCTGTCTGGCCAAAGCGGCCGGGCTTGAGATGGAGGAGGTGATGTCCTGCCTGTCGGTGATCCGTCGGCTGAACCCGAAACCAGGGGCTGTTTTCATGACGGATGCGACGCTTTTGCGCGAACCGGATGTCAGGGTGACGTTATCCGCGACGGGGTGGGAGATTGAATTTCTCTCTGGTCAGCCGTCCGACGTGTCGGTTTTGCCGATGCCAAAAGGTGGGCAGACCCCCGCGTTGCGTGAGGCGCTTGCGCGGGCGCGGGCGCTGAAACAAGCGCTGGAGTTGCGTCAGTCCGCGGTGAAGCAGGTGGTGCGGGTTTTGGTGGATCGACAAGGCGCGTATTTCCACACCGGGGCCGAAGCTTTGGAACCGATGACCATGTCGGAAATCGCCCAGATCACCGGATACCATGCAAGCACCGTGTGCCGCGTGTTGAACGGGCTGTTGATCGAAGGCCCCCATGGCGTGATTGCGGCGCGGGTGCTTTGCGCGCGCGCGGCTTCGGTCAGCATGGCACATTCCAAAGCCAAAGTTCAGGCGCGCATCAGGGCCCTTCTTGCCACCGAGGATTCAGCATGTCCCTTGTCTGATCGTCGGCTGACGGCGCTGTTGCAAGTGGAAGGCATCAGCGTGTCCCGACGTATCGTGTCGAAATATCGACAGGAAATCGGTCTTGCACCCGCCGCGAAGCGACGTCTTTACGCCTGATGTTTCGACGCGATTTCGAGGTGTCGAAACCGTCCGCGTCAGGGCAAAATTTTCGAGAAATATCCACAGAATGTGCCGGGCGAATGCGCGGCACATTGCATTTTGAGCGCCGCGTTTTGAGCACTGCGTTTTTCGTCCACCCGAGCCTGTCCGGGCAAAGTGTAAAATGCGTCAAGTGTAACGTGTAACGCTTCGTAACTCTGCGCAACGTCAGAGTGACACAATATGCGACAATATGTCCATTTCACGCGGGGCCGGTCAGAGCCTGATTTCAGATGTGCAAAATAAATTAACAAAAAATATATAATATAAACAGTAACTTAATTAATTTCACCCGCTCAGGCCCAGAGTTTTCCGAATTGTGGAACGCCGTTTGCAACAAGAACTGCACAAGACGCGAGCAACTGCGCCACGCGGGGCAGCCTCAAAGAACGAAGGATAGGGAGTGAGGGCATTCGGGTGATCGGCCAAGGCACATGCCGGCCATCGCAAGGATGTCGATCTTTTCAACCTTTGCCGAAAACCGGCGCCGCTGGAGATTGAACACCGGCGCTCAAACGCAACGGCAAAAGCCGCCAACAGGTGACCGGGATTCCGGTCGCAGAGCTTTAAGGAGGCTCATGGCATGACTTTAACGCTTAATAAAATCACGTCTCAGCGTGGGATTTCGGTGGGGGAGGCCACCAAGAAGATTTCCGATCTTGGTTGGAACCCTTCTTATGTGCAGGAAGCCAGCACCTTCCCGACGGATTACAAAATCACCAAGGCGCCGCGCGACCCGATGAAACAGGTTCTGCGCTCCTACTTCCCGATGCAGGAAGAAAAGGACAACCGGGTTTATGGTGCACTTGACGCCGCTTTGCGCGGTGACATGTTCCGTAACGTGCAACCCCGTTGGGTCGAATGGATGAAGCTGTTCTTGGCCATCATCCCTTTCCCGGAAATTTCGGCTGCACGCTCCATGGCGATGATTGCACGTCTGGCACCGGGCGAAGACCTGCGGACCGGGTTTACCATGCAGATGGTGGACGAATTCCGTCACTCCACGATTCAGATGAACCTGAAAAAGTGGTACATGGAAAACTACATCGACCCGGCCGGGTTTGACATCACCGAAGAAGCGTTTGGCAAATGCTATGCCACAACGATCGGTCGCCAATTTGGCGAAGGCTTCATCACCGGTGACGTGATGACTTCGGCCTGTATGTATTTGACCGTGGTTGCCGAAACGGCCTTTACCAACACGCTTTTCGTGGCCATGCCGTCGGAAGCCGCCCGCAATGGCGACTACGCGCTGCCCACCGTGTTCTTGTCGGTTCAGTCCGATGAAAGCCGTCACATTGGCAACGGTCACTCGATGTTGATGGCCGCGCTGAAAGAGCCGGAGAACCACCTGCTTTTGGAACGCGATCTGCGTTACGCGTTCTGGCAAAACCACGCCATCGTTGACGCCGCCATCGGTACGCTGATCGAATACGGCACCACCAACCGCGACAAGGACAAAGAGTCCTATGCGGAAATGTGGCACCGCTGGATCTTTGAAGACTACTACCGCACCTACATGCTTCCGCTTGAGAAATATGGTGTGAAAGTACACCACGATGACGTTCAGGAAGCCTGGAACCGGATCACCAAGAAGAACTACGTTCACAAGATCGCTCAGTTCTTCGCCGTTGGCTGGCCGGTGAACTTCTGGCGGATCGAAGCTCAGACCGAAAAAGATTTCGAATGGTTCGAGCACAAGTATCCGGGTTGGTACGCCGAGTTCGGTGATTTCTGGAAATGGTACTCCAAGCTGTCGAAGCCGGGCGAAACGGTCGTCACCTTCAACGAAGACACCGGCTACGTCTATCCGCATCGGTGCTGGTCGAGCTTGGTGCCATGTGTCGTCCGTGAAGACATCGTTGTCGATCAGATCGACGGCCAGTGGCACACCTTTGCGCATGAGCTGGATCGCTGGACCGCAGTCTCCGCGTTCTCGGATGAATACGAGGGCCGTCCGACGCCTGCGATGGGCAAATTCTCGGGCAAGCGCGAATGGGAAAGCGTCTATGACGGTTGGGATCTGGCGGATGCCATCAAGGATCTGAACTTCGTCCGTGAAGATGGCGAAACCCTTGTCGCTCAGCCGCACCTGCGGTTCGACAACAAGGATATGTGGAAGCTTGAGCACGTGCGCGGTCACACGCTGCGCTCGCCGCTGAACATGCTGCGCGCGATGTCGGATACGGATCGCGATGCGCATATCGCCAAGTACCGCGAAGGCTTCACCATCAACCCGTGCAACTAAACCAACACGGCGGGGGCCGACTGACGGCCCCCTCCACCCGGTGTGCAATGTCTGCACGCTGTGGATAGGGAGGACACAATGACGGATATTTATACTGTCCGGTTGGAACCGGTCGGAGTGGAGTTTGAAGTCGAGGAAGACGAAACCATTCTCGACGCCGCGTTCCGGCAGGGGATCGCGCTACCTCACGGGTGCAAGGAAGGGCAATGCTCGGCGTGCAAATGCGTCAAGCTGAATGGCGAAACGGAGATGTTGAAATACTCCACCTTCGCATTGAATGACATGGAGAAAGACAGCGGGCATATCCTGATGTGCCGCGCGCATGCCTATAGCGACATTGACATCGAACTGTTGAACTATGACGAAGAGGTCCTGTCCAAGTCGATCCCGGTGAAACAGTATTCCGGCAAGATCGTCGATTTCCAAAAACTGACCCATGACATTCGCGCTGTTCAAATTGAACTGGATGCGCCTCTCAAATTTTGGGCGGGTCAATATGTCGACATCACAGTCAAAACGGAAAAAGGGGAGAAGATTACACGCTCGTTCTCCATGGCAAATCCGCCGAGCGAAGCCCAAAACCTCGGCTTCATCATCAAAAAATACCCTGACGGACGGTTCTCCAACGAACTCGACGATGGCGGCATCAAAGCCGGAGCCGAAGTCGAAATCGAAGGGCCCTACGGGATGTGCTTTCGACGGGAAGGACGAGACGGACCAATGATCCTTGTCGGTGCCGGGTCGGGCATGTCGCCTGTTTGGTCGATTTTGAACGATCAGGTGGTGAGCGCAGAAGAGCGCCCGATCTATTTCTTCTACGGCGCGCGGTCTCAGAGCGACCTTTTCAAACTGGACGAGATCAAGGCGTTGACCGACGCCCACCCGAATGTCGAGTTCATTCCGGTGCTCAGCCATGAGGCCGATGACAGCGGATGGGCTGGCGCGCGTGGCTTTGTCCATGAATGCGTCGACGCGCGGTTAAAGGAGATCGACTGCGACGGGGAGGGGGACGTGTATGCCTGTGGACCGCCGCCGATGATCGACGCGCTGACGCCCGTTCTGTTCATGCGCAACTTCGAAACAGACCGCATTTTCTACGACAAGTTCACACCCACTTCCGGTTCTTCGGGCCATTGAACCCGGCTCGAACGCTAGTGACGTGAAACCAACCAAAGGGAGGCTACAATGGTAGCAACATCAAGTTCAGTAGGGTCCGGTGCCGCCGGTGCCGCAACATTCGTCGGCTCAACCAGCCGCCGCTACAACTATTTCGAACCGCGCGGCAAACGGGCAACCCATTACGAAGACGTCACCGTTGACGTGCAACCCGATCCCGAGCGCTACCTGATCCAAGACTGGATCATTGAATTCGAGGGCGGAAAAGGTGGCGGCGCCTACACGAAAGACAGCACGGCCGCGCGGTCGAGCAACTGGCACGCATTCCGCGCACCCGACCAAGAATGGGAACGCACCCACTATCAGCGCCAGTCCAAGATCGAGAGCATGGTGCAAAGCGTGATCACCAATGCGCGCCGCGCCGGTGCGCCGCGCTCTTTCGACAAAAACTGGCAGATGATCCTGCAAAAACATTTGGGCGCTTGGAAACATGCCGAATTTGGCCTTGGCACGTCGTTGATGCAGGCGCAGCGCTATGGCTATTCCCAGATGATCAACAACGCCACTTTGACCAATTCCTCATACAAGATGCGCCTTGCACAGGACATCACCTTGTATCTGGCCGAAATCGGCATGGATCTTGAGGCTTGGGATGATGAGCTGGGCAAAAAATGCTGGCTCGAAGATCCGATCTGGCAGCCAACCCGCGAAGCGATCGAGACGATCATGGGCTGTGAGGATTATCTCGAACAATATTTCGCGATCAACATCGTCTTCGAACCTTTGGTCGGCGAATTGATCCGGTCGGGCTTTTTCATGCAGGCCGCAGCCGCCAACAACGACTTCATCACGCCGCCGGTGATCTCGGCCGCCGAAGCGGATTACGAGCGCAACCTCGCGAACACCGTGGACCTGATTTACCTGTTGGCGAACGACGAACAATACGGCGATCACAACCGCAAGCTGTTCAAAGGCTGGCTCGCGAAGCACCGCGACCTGGCCGACAAAGCCGCCATCGCGTTGCAGCCGATCTGGTCGCAGCCGCATTCCAAGCCGGTATCGTTCGAAGATGTCAAAGCTGTTTCGCATGAGCGGATCAGCCAGATCGTCACCGAGTTGGGTCTCAGCTAACTTTCTGAAAAGGAATGAGAAATGTCTATCAATGCACGTGATGCTTCCAAGCAGAACATTTTCAAATCTATGAAGGACATCACCTTCGATCAAACGATTTCACACCAGTGTGGGATCACCATGAATGACTCGGTCGAGGCGCGCGCCATCGCCGAATTCATGGGGCAGGACCCGAACGTGACGGTCACCTACAACCCGGCGACGATCCGGGTCGATGGCGAAGGCAAGCTGATCTTCAAAATGGATGAGATCAGCGAATTCTTCGGTCGCGAAATGACCGCTGAGATCTTTGAGGTGAACACCTCCACCCACTATGGCCGCATGGTCCGCGTGGATGACAACATGGTGATCCTCTTCGGCAATATGGACGACGTGTTCGAATATATTTGATGGCGCGAGGACGGGAGGGCGCGGGTCTGCGCGCCCTCTGAACCCAAAAATCCACAGAGCACTCTGGTTGCGATGAGACCCGCCGCAATCTCGACCAAACACCAAACGAACCACGACAATTTGGGAGGAAACCATGTTCAAGACACCTGAGGGGAAAGAGATTTTCGTACTCGACGGGCACACCCATTTTTGGGACGGCAGCCCTGAAAATCAGGCGAATATCCACGGCAAGCAATTCATTGATTGCTTCTACGCCTATCATACCAACCTGAGCCCATCTGAGGAGCTTTGGGAAAAATCGAAGTTCGAAAAATACAGCGAAGATGACGTCTATCGCGATCTCTTCGTCGATGGCCCGGACGACATGGCGATCATCCAATCGACCTATCTCAACGATTTCTACAAAAAGGGCTTTTCCTCGATCGAGCGCAGCTCCTCAATGGCCGCCCGCCATCCTGAGCGCTTTATCGTCAACGGCTCGTTCGATCCGCGCGATGGCGAAAAGGCTCTGGAATATATCCACTACATGAAAGAGACCTTCGACATTAAGGGCGTGAAAATGTACACGGCCGAATGGAACGGCGACAGCAAGGGCTGGGCGCTGAACGATCCGGCCGCCTACAAATGCTTTGAACTCTGCGAAAAGCTGGGCATCAAGAACGTCCATGTTCACAAGGGCCCGACAATCACGCCCCTGTCGATGGATGCCTTTGATGTGCGCGATGTCGATTATGCGGCGACGGATTTTCAGAACCTGAACTGGATCATCGAACATTGCGGTCTGCCGCGTCTGGATGAGTTCTGCTGGATCGCGACGCAGGAAACCAATGTCTATGGCGGTTTGGCCGTGGCGCTGCCGTTTATTCATTCGCGCCCGCGTTATTTTGGCGAGATCATGGCGGAGCTTTTGTTCTGGCTGGGTGAGGACAAGCTGTTGTTTGGCTCAGATTATGCGATCTGGACGCCGAAATGGCTGGTTGAGAAATTCTGGGACTATCAGATCCCCGAGGACATCGCCCAGGAACGGGGTGTGCAACTGACCGATGAGATCAAAGAAAAGATCCTCGGCCTCAACGCTGCACGTCTTTACGACATTGATGTGAATAAGAAAAAAATCGAACTGTCCGGGTCTCCGGTTCAGATTGCGGCGGAGTGATCCAATGCTGGTGTCCACTCTCAAAACAGAGCTGGAACTCGACGTCTGGGACCGTCTCGAAGCGGTGACAGACCCAGAACTCGACGAACCCATTACAGACATGGGTTTCGTCGAGACCGTCGAAGTTTCGGATGCAAGAACGGTGCGAGTCGAATTTCGACTCCCCACATATTGGTGTTCGCCGAATTTTGCCTTTCTGATGGCCTTCGGCATCCGTAAGGAGATCACTTCACTGCCCTGGGTCAAAGAGATGACCGTTCATCTGAACGACCATTGTTTTGGCGATGAGGTTAATGAGGGCGTGAACAGCGGGCGGAATTACCACGACATCTTTGCCCAGTATTGCAAGGGAGAGCGACTGGACGACGTGGTTGCGAAATTCATGTCCAAAGCCTTTGACCGGCGGCAAGAGGTTGTTTTGCTGGGTCTTCAGGCGCTTGGGCATCGGGCGGAGGATATCGTGTCTATGCCGCTAGCGGCGCTTCAGCGGATCGAATTTACCGGAGAAGAAGAGCTGCGGCAGATGCCTCGGTATCTGGACTTGCTCCTGTCTCAAGGTTTGGCGGTCAACCCGGATGATCTGGCTTTTCCGACTTGGGACGGGCAACCCATCAATGCCGCCGCGCTGACCGAACATCTTATCCACCTCCGCAGCACCCGCATCAATATGGAGTTCAACGGCGCCTTATGCCGGGGGCTTGCCAAAACCCGCTACAAAGAAGTCGAGATCGGCCCCGAGGGGCCAACGCTGGTTGATTTTATTGCCGGGCGTGTGCCGCCCCGCGACGGAGCCAACGCGGGGCGATAAGTCTTTGATAAAATAAACGTTTTAGGAGGAAGCCCAAGAAACCTCTTGGGCAGAAGGAGGAAGATATGGCGAAACTCATGGTGCATGGAACGACCGCCAGGGACTGTCTGGCCCGCGGTGTGGCGCGGCTTGCCGCCGCGGTTGAGCCCACGCTCGGCCCGAAGGGTCTCAATGCAATGATCGACCGCCCGGTGGGAACACCGCTTGTCACCCGCGATGGTGTGAGCATCGCATCCGAAATCGAACTGAGCGATCGTTTTGAAAACATGGGCGCTCAGGTGGTCCGCGAAGTGTCGATGCAGACCAACGATGTGGCCGGTGATGGCACCACGACAGCGATTGTTCTTGCGAATGCGTTGATCCAGAAAGGCGTGGAGCTGGCCAACAGCGGTGTCAAGCCGGTCGATCTGTGCAAAGGGATTGATCTGGCCGTGCAAGAGATCATCAAGGCGATTGATGCCTCCTCACGCGATTGCGAGGCGCACCCGGAATATCTTGAAGCCGTGGCGCAGGTG
The DNA here is from genome assembly GCF_900102315.1 of Celeribacter baekdonensis. Lineage (GTDB taxonomy): Bacteria > Pseudomonadota > Alphaproteobacteria > Rhodobacterales > Rhodobacteraceae > Celeribacter > Celeribacter baekdonensis. The sequence goes on along the minus strand of NZ_FNBL01000014.1, from coordinate 78,976 downwards.
TCTGCGACGGACCCGACCCTTGGTGCATTGGTTGCCGAAGCGTTTCGCCGGGTGGGTAAAAGCGGTGTCATTTCCGCCGATTTTGGCGTGACCATCGAGACGACGATGGATGTGGTCGAGGGCATGTCCATCGAGCGCGGATATATCTCGCATCACATGGTCACGGATCGTGAAAACATGGAAGCGATCTTGCGCCATCCGCTGATCTTGATGACCGATCAGAAAATTCTTCAGCCTGAAATTTTGGACACGGCCATTTCCATCGCCGATGGCGAAAACCGCCCGCTTATGATCATCGCCGAAGAGATCGCGCCTGAGGTGGTGATCCGGTTGCTGGAGGGTGGTGGTGCAGGGAAATACTTGATCGTCCACCCGCCAGAGTATGGCCATTGGCGCACCGCGATGATGGATGATCTTGCCATTCTGACCGGAGGTGAGGTTTTGGCCCGCGATCTTGGCAAGAAGATCGAGAAGGTCACGCGCGCACAGCTTGGCGGGGCGGAAGTGGTGCGCTCACATGCCTCTGGCACCTCGATCCTGCGCGGTGAGGGCAACGCCGAGGCGATCACAGCACGCCGCAATCAGGTGAAACGGCAGTATGACGTCGCACCGCCGAATGTCGAAAAAGACAAGCTGCGCGAGCGGCTGTCCAAACTGACGGGGGGGAGCGCGATCATCTATGCAGGCGGGTTCACCCCGGTCGAACAAAAGCGGACGATCCAGTTGATCGAGGATGCGCTGTGCGCGGTGCGGGCGGCGGCCGAGGACGGTGTTGTGGCGGGCGGCGGCACCGCCTTGGCACAGATCGCGCCCTGTCTGGATGGGGTCAAAGCCGAGGGCGATGTCGCCAAAGGCGTGGAACTGGTGCGCTCGATCCTGACGCAACCGGTGCGGCGCATTGCCAGCAATGCTGGCGCAGATGTCGACGCTGTGGCGAAGGCCGTTGTCGGTGGCGCCACGGGCCATGGTTTTAACGCGGCGACCGGCGAATTTGGCGACATGTATGCGATGGGGATCATTGACCCCGCGCGTGTCCCGGCTTCAGCCCTGGTGAATGCGGCGTCTGTCGCCCAGCTGATCCTGACAACCGAAACGCTTGTTGGGGATCTTGCAGAAGGCGAAGCCGATCCGACCGAAGGCCCTGCGCGCGGTGGTGGTGCTGAACTTTTGGGCCGTCCCTGACCTCGTTTTTGAATGAAATGGTGGCCGACCTCGTGACGGGGTCGGTCTGAACAGTCGGAAGGAACCTGACCATGAAAGCAGCAAGACTCTACGAATATGATCCCACAATGAAGGTGCAGCTGAAGATTGAAGACGTACGTCCTCCCACAATCACCGCGCCGGATGAGGTGATCATCAAGGTCGGTGCAGCCGGCTTGTGCCGCACCGACCTGCATATCATCGAAGGTGTTTGGAAAGACATCATGGATACCGGGGGCAATCTTTTGCCTTATATCATGGGCCATGAGAATGCGGGCTGGGTCGAAGACGTGGGCAGTGCCGTCACCTCGGTCAAACCCGGCGATGCGGTGATCTGTCACCCACATCGCAGCTGCGGCATCTGTCTGAGCTGCCGGTATGGGCATGACATGTACTGCGATCACGGGCTGTTCCCCGGTCTCGGGTTGGACGGCGGCTTTGCCGAATATTTCAAGACCAGCGAAAGCTCGGTCATCAAGCTGAACACCGGCATCACCCCGCTCGAAGTCGCGCCCATGGCGGATGCGGGTATCACGGCTTACCGCGCGGCCAAAAAGGCGGCCAAACTCCTGAATCCGGGGGGCTATGTTGTGCTTTTGGGGATCGGTGGGCTTGGTCATATCGCGTTGCAAGTGCTGAAACACACAAGCGGCGCGCGGGTGATTGCGGTTGACCGCGAACCCGCCGCGCAAGTGCTTGCCAAAGAGTTGGGGGCAGACATCGTTCTCGACGGCGGACCGGACCTGATCGAACAGGTGAAGGAGGCGACGGGCGGTGGCGCGCATGTCGTGATCGACTTTGTCGGCGAACATGGCACCCAAAACATCTGTTGGAAACTGCTGCGTCAGGGTGGCGAATTGATCATGGTCGGCTATGGCGGCATCGTCGAAGTGCCGACGCTGGACTTGGTCGCGAACGAGATCAAGATCGGTGGCAGCCTTGTGGGAGACTTTGTTGAGCTGGTCGAACTCATGGAAATGAATGCCGACGGCAAGGTGAAGATGCACCAGACCGAATACAGTCTCGACAACATCAATCAGGCCATCGTCGATTTCAATGATCGCAAGTTTACCGGTCGCGGGGTGATTGTCCCCTGAGGTCCCGGACCGGTGAGTCAACGCGCAAGGGATCGTCCCATTGACCTTGCCGATGACTGCGTCCCTGCGACCGGATCCTCGCTCCCGGTCGCAGGGCATTTACAATTTCCAAGCGTAGAGGACTGAAAATGGCAAAAGCAATTCACTCCATGATCCGGGTGCTCAATGAGGCCCAGTCTGTCGCCTTTTACCGCGCGGCCTTTGGGCTGGAGGTCGCGGAGCGGATTGATTTTGACGATTTCACGCTCGTCTATCTGTCCAACACAGAGGCCACATTTGAACTGGAGCTGACGGTCAATAAGGGCACAACCGCGCCTTACGATCTGGGCAACGGCTACGGGCATCTTGCGTTCAGCGTCAATGATCTTGAAGCCGAACACGCCCGTTTCGAGGCGGCGGGGTTTGCCCCGCGCAAGGTGGTTGATTTCAAAAGCAATGGCAAAACACTGGCGCGGTTTTTCTTTGTTCAGGACCCGGATGGTTACCAGATCGAAGTTCTGCAACGCGCTGGCAGATATCAGTAAAAATTGAAAAGGGAAGAAAACATGTCTCTTCACAAACAAGGTATGACGCGCCGGCAATTGTTGTCGCAAAGCGCAGTCTTCGGCGCCAACTTCGCCATTGGCTCCGGTTTTGTTGCGGGCCGGGTGGAGGCCGCAAACTGGGCTTTGGAGGTCGACCATCTGACATCCGAAACCATGGCAACGCTGATCCAAATGGCGCGCGATATCTATCCGCATGATCAGGTCTCTGACGCATATTACGCCATCGCCATGAAAGGTTATGACACGGCTGAGGCCGCCGAAACCATCGAAGCGAATATCGCCGCTTTGGATGCGGCGGCAAAGGGCATCGGCTACGCGCGCTACATCGACGTGGGTTGGGAACGCGACCGGGTTGATCTGTTGCGTGCGATGGAAAACAGCCCGTTCTTTCAACAGATCCGCGGTGGGTTGGTCACCGGCCTGTACAACCAAAAAGCCGTCTGGCCGATCTTTGGCTACGAGGGCGAGAGCTTTTCGCAAGGCGGATACATTGACCGCGGTTTCGATGACATCAATTGGCTTTGAGGGGTTTGAACAATGACTGCACCTTTTGATCTGAATGACGACAGCGTTGTTGTTATTATTGGCACCGGGGCCGGTGGCGGCGTGTTGGCCAATGAATTGGCACAAAAAGGGATTTCGGTTGTCTCGCTGGAAGCGGGCGGGCGGTATCTGCCAGAGGATTATATCAATGACGAATGGGACAGCTTTGGCCAACTTGCGTGGACCGACCCTCGGTCGACCTCGGGCGACTGGCGCGTGGCCAAGGATTTTTCGGGCTTGCCTGCGTGGATTGTAAAGGCGGTTGGCGGCACCACGACCCATTGGGCAGGCGCGTCTTTGCGGTTTCAGGATCACGAATGGAAGGCCAAAACGATCTATGGCGATGTCCAGGGCGCGAACCTTCTGGATTGGCCGATCGACCCGCGAGAGATGGACGATTATTACACCAAAGCAGAAACCAAGCTGGGCGTCACACGCACGGGTGGCCGGGCGGGTTTGCCGGGAAACAACAACTACAAAGTGTTCGAAGCCGGGGCAAAGGCCCTGGGCTATAAAGAGGTCCACACGGGCCGGATGGCGATCAACTCGGCCGAGTATGATGGCCGCATGGCGTGCCAGCAAACCGGGTTTTGTTTTCAGGGCTGTAAATGGGGCGCGAAATGGTCCTCGGCCTATACGGACATTCCCAAAGGCGAAGCGACCGGACATCTGGAAGTGCGCGAGCGGTGCCATGTCATGCGGATTGAGCATGACAAAAAGGGCAGGGTGAGCGGCGTTGTCTATGTCGATGCCAAAGGGCAACAGCACGCGCAAAAGGCACGGATCGTCTGTGTTGCCGGGAATTCAATCGAAAGTCCGCGACTGTTGTTGAATTCGGCCTCCTCCATGTTCCCCGATGGTTTGGCGAACAGTTCGGGTCAGGTCGGGCGCAATTATATGCGTCACATGACCGGATCGGTTTACGGCGTGTTTGATAAACCGGTCCGTATGTGGCGTGGCACCACCATGGCCGGGATTATCCAAGACGAAGCGCGCCATGATCCGTCGCGCGGGTTTGTCGGCGGTTATGAGATGGAGACGCTGTCTCTGGGCCTGCCGTTCATGGCGGCCTTCCTTGATCCGGGCGGCTGGGGTCGTGAATTCACCACGGCGCTGGATCATTACGAGAACATGGCTGGCATGTGGCTTGTCGGCGAAGATATGCCACAAGAAACCAACCGGATCACGTTGAACCATGATATAAAGGATCAACATGGGTTGCCGGTGGCGAATGTGCATTTTGATGATCACCCGAACGACATTGCAATGCGCAGTCACGCGTACAAACAGGGTATTGCCGTTTACGAAGCCGTGGGCGCAACCCGCGTCTTCCCGACGCCGCCCTACCCTTCGACCCATAATATGGGCACGAACCGGATGTCTGAAAAGGCGCGTGATGGTGTGGTCAATAAGCATGGTCAGTCGCATGACATTGCCAACCTGTTTGTTTCGGATGGCAGTCAGTTCACCACCGGCGCGGCGGAAAACCCGACGCTTACCATTGTGGCATTGGCGATCCGGCAGGCAGATTACATCGCATCCGAAATGGGCAAAAAGACGCTCTGACACCGTCTCTTGCTTTACATCAGGGCAGCCCGGGAAACCGGGATGCCCGTCCCGTGCTTTAAAACGTATGGGCCCAAACTATATGTTCCACTTTAAAGGGAGGAAACCATGGACGGAAACAATCAGCATCCCACGGGCAAATGTCCGGTTATGCACGGCGCAACCAATGCTTCGGGGCAGGGCAACCGCGACTGGTGGCCCAATCAGCTCAATCTGCGGATTTTGCACCAACATACCCCGGCTTCGAACCCGATGGGGCCGGATTTCAACTATGCCGAAGCGTTCCAAGAACTCGACCTGAAAGCGGTCAAGGCCGATCTGACCGCCCTGATGACCGACAGCAAAGACTGGTGGCCTGCGGATTACGGTCACTACGGTCCGTTTTTTATCCGCATGGCGTGGCATTCTGCGGGCACCTATCGGACCGCCGACGGGCGTGGCGGTGCCTCAACGGGCACTCAACGCTTCGCGCCGCTGAACAGCTGGCCGGACAATGGCAACCTTGATAAGGCCCGCCGTCTGTTGTGGCCGATCAAGGAAAAATATGGCAACGCGCTGTCCTGGGCTGACCTGATGATCCTGGCCGGCAATGTGGCAATCGAAAGCATGAACGGCAAGACCTTTGGCTTTGGTGGCGGTCGCCAAGACGTGTGGGAACCCGAAGAAGACATCTATTGGGGCTCGGAAACCGAATGGTTGGGCGACAAACGATATTCTGGCGAGCGCGATTTGGAAAATCCGTTGGCCGCCGTGCAGATGGGTCTGATTTACGTCAACCCCGAAGGTCCGAACGGCACACCTGATCCGATCGCGTCGGGCCGTGACATTCGCGAAACCTTTGCGCGGATGGCGATGAACGACGAGGAAACGGTTGCTTTGGTTGCGGGCGGGCACACGTTCGGCAAGGCACATGGGGCCGGTGATCCCGCGCTCGTGGGGGCGGAACCTGAGGCGGCACCGCTGCAAGAGATGGGCTTGGGCTGGAAGAACGCGCATGCGTCGGGCAAAGGGGTGGATGCCACCACGTCGGGCATCGAAGGCCCTTGGACCGCGAACCCGATCCAGTGGGACAATGGCTATTTCGACCTGCTGTTCGGTTATGAGTGGGAACTGACCAAAAGCCCCGCCGGTGCGCATATCTGGCACGCCAAGGACCTGTCTGAGGGTGATCACGCGCCGCAGGTCGACGGATCGAGTGCGAAAGTTCCGGTCATGATGACAACCGCCGATATGGCGATGCGGATGGACCCGATTTATGGGCCGATATCGAAGCGGTTCCATGAAAATCCCGAAGCCTTCGCCGAAGCTTTTGCACGGGCATGGTTCAAACTGACCCACCGCGACATGGGGCCGAAAGCGCTCTACCTTGGGGACGAGGTTCCCGCCGAGGATTTGATCTGGCAAGACCCGATCCCTGCGGCAGATCATCCCCTGATCACGGATGCGGATGCCGCCGCCCTCAAGGCAGAAATCCTGTCCTCGGGTGTTTCGGTGTCGGATCTGGTTTTTGTCGCTTGGGCCTCGGCCTCGACATTCCGGGGTTCTGACAAACGCGGCGGTGCCAACGGGGCGCGTGTCCGACTGGCTCCGCAAAAGGATTGGGAGGCGAATGATCCCGCCCGTCTGGCCAAGGTGCTGGACATGTTGAGCGCGATCCAAACCGCCTTTAACGGTCAGCAAAGCGACGGGAAAAAAGTTTCCTTGGCGGATTTGATCGTTTTGGGCGGCAATGCGGCCATTGAAAAGGCGGCCAAAGACGGCGGGACGGCCATTGCGGTGCCCTTCACGCCGGGTCGCATGGATGCCTCTGCTGAGCAAACGGATGCAGACTCCTTTGCGCCAATGGAACCTGTCGCAGATGGATTCCGCAACTATGAGAAAGCCGCCTATACCTATCCTGCCGAGGCGCTTTTGGTGGATAAGGCACAGCTTTTGACACTCAGCGCGCCGGAAATGACCGTCTTGGTTGGCGGGATGCGGGCACTGGCGGCCAATCAGGGCGGATCGGAGCACGGCGTTTTGACCAAACGCCCCGGCACGCTCAGCAACGATTTCTTCGTCAACATTTTGGACATGGACACCGAATGGGTGCCGGTCGATGACTCCGAAACGCTGTTCGAAGGGCGTGACCGGGCGTCGGGGGCGAAGAAATGGAGCGCGACGCGGGTTGATCTGGTGTTCGGATCGAACTCGCAATTGCGGGCTTTGTCTGAGGTCTACGCCAGCCACAAAAACGCGCAAGGCTTTGTGAAAGACTTCGTTGCGGCATGGGTCAAAGTGATGGATGCGGACCGTTTCGATTTGCGCTGATCGTTTATGAATAAGAATGCCAAAGGCCGGATTTCGGCCTTTGGCAGCCCTCGGTGTTGGTCTCTCGCGGGTCAGAAATCCGCCTTTGGCACTGCCAAACCCGTGTTCTCGTCCGTATCTGCGGAGAAAACGTTGTTCAGTTTCTGCACACTCATGCTCCGAAAATCGGGAAACGAGGCGTCTCACAGAAGGCTGCATCCATCTGATCCGTGACGTGTTTTTCCAAAATTCGACGGGTTTCAGCCGTTTTTACCATGAAACCGATGATGTGTTCCGCTGGACGAGGCCGGTCTTTTCTCTTGGAGAGACGAGACAACTGCTGCTAATCTTTTAATCAGGGAGGAACTGAAATTGGATATTTTCTCGAAGAGGGAAGGTCCACGTGCGGAAGATGTGAAGGCGAAGCGCCTGATCTCTGAAAATATGCCCGTGATCCGCAAGCTCGCCGACCAGCTCAGCGGCGGTGGCTATACCCGTATGCGCCAGCAAGAGGCGAAACGGCGGGAACAGCCCAAGCTCGACGGGTTGATGATCTATGATCTCAAAGGGCCTGTGCGCAACGACACCCCCGAACCCTATGTGAAAGTCAGCCTGAACAACCGCGTTGTATTGGCGGACAAGTCCAGTGGGTTGCAGATTCAGATGTTGGGCGAAATTCGCGGCAATTTCATGTCTAAAAAGCTGGTTCTTGCGACCAAGGAAAATGGATTCCTCTCCCCGTTGGATGACGATCTTTACACCCGGTTGAAGCATTTGGAAGGCGTTGAGATCACCCGCGACTTCACCGAGAAGGATTTGGCGAATGAGCTTGAGAGTGTGTTGGACCTGAAAAGCACGTGAGGAAAAACGGCGCTTTTTGAATCATCAGCTATGAGAAAGGAAGGCGTGTCCCCTCATCATGACCCGTTCAAGCTATTTCAACATGCAAAATGACAAGGCTGCGGGGCTGATATGCGGTTCCGATTATTCGGAACAGCATACCCGTGAGGCGTGGGAGCGCTTTGTGTCCTCCGGTCAAAATGCTGAGGCGCGACCTGACACCGTGCGCGAGGAAATCCTTGCCTCGTGGCAGCGCAGCCGGGAGCTCGGGGTCAATGCCGGTGGGCAGGCGTCGCGCAAGATCATTGACGAGAACGGGGTGTTCCTGCGGCAGGAACGCAATGCCGCGTTGCGCAAGGCGGCATCGGCCGCCTTTAAGCGTCTCGAACCCTATCTGAAAGAAGCCAAGACGATCCTGATCCTCGCGGATGATCAGGGCGTCATCATCGACGCCATTGGGGACGAGTTGATCCTGGACGAGGGTCAGGGCATCCATCTTGAGATCGGTGGAGACTGGAATGAACAAACCATCGGGACCAACGGGATCGGCACCGCGCTGACGACGGGAAAGCCCGCCTATGTGCATGCCGCCGAGCATTTCGTGGAAGGTGTGCAGGCCTGGACCTGTGCGGGGGCCCCGATCCGCGATCCGTTTACCCAAGAGATTATCGGGGTCGTTGATTTGTCTGGCCCGCCCCAGATTTTCCGCCAACACAATATTGCTCTGGTTTTGGCCTCGGCGCGCGAAATTGAAATTGCCCTCGCCGAGCAGCAGAAGGACGAGCGCGCCATGCTGCTCGAAGCCTTCATGATGTCCGAATACAGTCGGGTGGATCGCGGTGTGATCCTGTTGGATAAGAACGGCCATGTTCTGTTTCGGCGCGGGGTGGATGAAAAAACCTTGTTGCGGTCCAAGGAGTTGGAAGTCGGTCACAAACTGTTGCCAAAGCTGTTGGAGCTCTCAGACAGAGAGATCACGAACCTGCTGCCGCTGAGTCTTGAGACGGACGGTGTCGAGCGGCTGAAGCTGGAAGGCGTCTATCGCGGTGCGGCGTTGTTTTTGAAAAATAAGAACAATGCGACCCGAGTGCCCGCAACATGTACGATCAAACCGCGCAGCAATGTGAACGAGGGTGAGATCCAGATTATTGGTAGCTCGCCCAAAATGGTCGATGCAATCGAATTGGCCGAGCGCGTGGCGCAAGCCAATGTTTCCGTGCTGATCCATGGGGAAACCGGCGTCGGCAAGGAGCTGTTCGCGCGGCTGATTCATAGTCGATTGCCGCGTGAAAAGGCCCCCTATGTGCCGGTGAACTGTGCGGCGATTTCCGGCGAACTGATCGGGGCCGAACTCTTTGGGTATGAGGACGGGGCCTTCACCGGGGCGGTGCGCGGCGGGCGCGCGGGCAAGTTTGAATTGGCCGATGGCGGCGTGCTGTGCCTCGACGAAATCGGGGACATGCCGATTGAATTGCAACCCTATTTGCTGCGGGCGCTTGAACAACGTGCGATCTATCGGGTCGGCGGCAGCCAACGCCGTCCGGTTGACGTGCGGCTGGTGGCGATGACGAACCGCGACCTGCGGCAAGAGATCGAAAAAGGCAATTTCCGGCGTGACCTGTTTTATCGCGTTGGCGTGGTGACCATCGAAGTGCCGCCCCTGCGGGACCGTGCGAATGACGTGCTTGAACTGGTCGCTCATTTTTCACAAAGCTATGCGCGGGAAACCGGGCGCCCGGCGATGACATTCTCTGATGAGGTGATCAAACGGTTTATGGCCTATCAATGGCCGGGCAATGTGCGTGAATTGCGCAACGTGGTGCAACGTGTTTATCTGATCAAGACAGATGATCTTGTGCGCCTGAGGGACTTGCCGCCCGAATTGCAGGACGATTTCGCCAGTTGCGAAGAAGATCCACTGCCAAACATCCTCAAAGGTCATTCCGGCGATCTCGAAAGCATTGAAGCATCGGCCATCCGCCAGACGATGATTTCGGAAAACGGCAACCTGACGCGGGTTGCGGCGGTTTTGGGGATTTCTCGCCCGACGCTTTATCGCAAGATGAAGCAATACCATATTCGCAAGGCGTCATCCTCGGTGTCCTAGGTGTTCCACCACACTGCAAAATGCAAAGAGACCGCCGCTTACACGCCAGCTGTTTGATCCCGTGCCTGAAGTGCCGATCAATCCGACCTTCCTTTTGGCTCGGCCCAGCGTCAAAGGCATCATCGAAGGCGAAATCCACGACGCCAAGCGTTTGTCTCGAAACTTGTTGATCTTGACATAGAGGCCGATTTACCTTCGATAAGATGTGCCAATTTTACGATATGGGCCAACAGGAACAAGCCTTGGCCGATAGTAAATCCGGTAAAGCCCATCATTCGTTTTCCTGCACAAACCTGATCCCACCTCCCACACTCTGAGGGTGATGTCACAGGCTTCAGAGCTTTACCCGCCTCAATCGCAGCGCATTCCCGATCACCGACACCGAACTGAAACTCATCGCCAGCGCCGCGATCACCGGTGAGAGGAGCACGCCGAACACTGGGTAGAGCACCCCGGCGGCGATTGGGACGCCTGCGATGTTATAGGCAAAGGCAAAGAACAGGTTCTGGCGGATGTTGCGCATGACCGCCTCGGCCAGACGCCGGGCGCGCAGGATGCCCGTCAGATCGCCTTTGACCAGCGTCAGCCCCGCACTTTCCACGGCAACATCGGCCCCCGTGCCCATGGCGATCCCCACATCGGCGGAGGCCAGCGCGGGGGCGTCATTGACGCCATCGCCTGCCATCGCCACCCGTGCCCCGGATGTGCGCAGCTCTTCGACCAGCGCCGCTTTGCCCTCTGGTGAAACTTCGGCGTGGACCTCGTCAATGCCAAGCTGTTTTGCCACCGCTTCAGCCGTGCGTATGCTGTCGCCGGTGGCCATGACAATGCGCAGGCCTTCGCGGTGCAAGGCTTGGATCGCGTCTGGCGTCGTGTCCTTGATCCGGTCCGCCACCGCGAGAATGCCGACAACCACGCCGTCTTTGGCAAGATACATGGCGGTTTTGCCCTCGGATTGCAGATTTTGAAGCACCTCGGTCAAGGCACCCGGTTCAGCGCCAATCTCCAGCATCAGCGCAGAGTTGCCCAGAGCGATCCGGGCATCGTTGACCATGGCAACCACACCTTTGCCCGTGATGGCCTCAAACCCCGTCGCCTCGCGTTTTGGTGCGTCTTTTGTGCCGCTCAAAATGGCTTCGGCCAGCGGGTGTTCGGAGCCGCGTTCAAGGGCTGCGGCGTAGGATTTCAGATCGTCCTCGGAGATCCCACTCGCGATCACATCGGTGAGCGAGGGCTTTCCCTCGGTCAGCGTGCCGGTCTTGTCCATAATCAACGTGTCGACCTTGGCAAACCGTTCGAGCGCCTCCGCATCGCGGATCAAAACGCCCGCCTGCGCACCGCGGCCTGTGCCGACCATGATTGACATCGGCGTTGCAAGACCAAGCGCACAGGGACAGGCGATGATAAGCACGGAAACGGCGGCCACTGTGGCATAGCCCAAAGCCGGGGTTGGCCCGAGTGCCAGCCAAGTCAGGAAGGCGATGAGGGCGACGGCGACCACGGCAGGCACGAAGTAGAGCGACACGCGATCCGCCAGTCCCTGAATGGGCGCGCGCGAACGCTGCGCCTGCGCCACCATCGCGACGATGCGCGACAGGGTGGTGTCCGCGCCGACGGCCTGCGCCGCCATCACGAAGGAGCCGGATGTGTTCAGCGTGCCGCCGGTCACCGCATCGCCTTGCGTTTTTTCGACCGGCAGCGGTTCGCCGGTGATCATGCTTTCATCGACCGAAGAGTGGCCTTCGAGAATCTCGCCATCCACCGGCACGCTTTCGCCTGGGCGCACGCGCAGATGATCGCCGGTTTGCACCTCATCGAGTGGGACGTCTTTCTCTCCATCGTCGGTGACAACCCGTGCGGTCTTCGGCGCGAGGTCCATAAGCGCGCGGATCGCGTCCCCTGTTCTTTCTCGCGCAGTCAGTTCCATGAGCTGACCGACGAGAACCAAAAGGAGGATCACGGCGGCGGCCTCGAAATAGACGGGCGGCAGGCCATGATTGCCCAACATTTCCGGTGGAAACACCGACGGCGCAAGCAATCCGACGAGGGAGAACAGATAGGCCGCAAGCGTGCCGAGTGCGATCAGGGTCCACATGTTCGGCGAGACATTCACCACGGATTTCCAACCGCGCAGGAAGAAAGGCCGCGCGCACCAGAGCACAGGCGTGGTCAACGCGAACTGAAGCCAGAGGAACGGTTTATGTCCAATCCATTCCGCGAAGGGCAGTCCAACATGGGACCCCATTTCAAGCACAAATACGGCCGCCGCCAGCGGTGCCATGATCCAGAACCGGCGCTTGAAATCAACAAGTTCCGGGTTCGGTCCGCTGTCCGCCGAGGGCGTCATTGGTTCCAGCGCCATGCCGCATTTCGGGCAATCTCCGGGATGGTCTTCGATGATTTCGGGGTGCATGGGGCAGGTGTATTGTGTCCCCTCCGGCATGGCTTTTTTCACCGGCCGCGCCCCGAGATAATGCGCCGGGCTTTTTTCGAATTTCTCCTGACAGCCAGCGGAGCAGAAATAGAACCGCTCCCCATCGAGTTTGGACATATGCGCGGCGGTGGCACGCTCCACCGACATGCCGCAGACGGGATCGGTCGCTTTGATATAGGCCTCGGGTGTGGCTTTGAATTTCTCGCGGCACCCTTCGGAACAGAAATGGTAGCTATGTCCCTCGTGGTCGAGCTGCGGCTTGTCTGCATTCGGGTCGACGGTCATGCCGCATACCGGATCGCGGATCACGGCAGGTCTATGGTCGTGGTGGTGCTGGTTGTCGTGCGCTGTCATGGTTCACTCCTGATGCTCTCGGATTCTGACCTCGCCTCCTCAGGTAGGGCCTCCAGCAACTGGAGGGTCAAGGGGGTATTTCGAAACTTTGCTCGGCGGCATGGGTTAAAACTGGTGCGATGATGTGAGATTTCAAATTCCAGAGGGTCAGCCGCCCGCATTGATGTCCGAAATGCGTCTCTCACGTCGATGTGACTTTACCCTCCAGTTGCTGTAGGCTTTATGAAAGCGGTAAGGAGATTGCGATGAATATCGGACATGCCTCGACCCAGACCGGACTGCCAGTCAAAACGATCCGTTATTACGAAGAGATCGGTCTTGTCGCGCCAGACAGGGCCGAGAATGGCTATCGCGATTTTGATGCCGCCCAGATCGCAGATCTGCGATTTCTGGCACAGGCGCGGTTGATGGGGTTTTCTTTGGACGAGTGCCGGACATTGCTCGCGCTTGAGGCAGACCCGTCGCGCCACAGCCGCGATGTGCGTGCCTTGGCCGAGCAAAATCTTGTTTCGGTTCGGGAAAAAATAGCAAACCTTCAGGCGTTGGAGGCGCGTCTCACCGTGTTGATTGAGCAATGTCATGGCGATGAAGCGCCAGACTGCGCGATCCTTGACGGTCTGAGCCACGAGGCCTGAGCCAGGAGGCCAGCGGCACAACACCGCGTTGACCAAATCTCTGCGACCTTTCATAGTGACCATCCAATCATAGTGACCATCCAAAGTCATGGAGAGCTGCTTGCACCGTATTGTGATCATCCTGCTCATCGGTTTGTTGACCGTTTTCTCCGCGCCACGCGCGGGGATGTCGCATGAGATGACTGCGATGGCGCAGGACACTGTCATGTCCATGCATCCCCTTGGCCCATGTCCCGATTGCCCGGACCGAATGTCGGATGCCGCGCCCTTTGACATCCCCTGTCCGCATGGGGCGATCTGCGTCCTTTTCACGCCCAATCATCGCCTTGACCATCCGGTCAGTCGCAGTTTGCGCCCTATCGGCTATCCTGCGCCCACAGTGGCGCACATCCTGACACGCACTCCGGGCCTTGACCTCCCGCCTCCCCGTATCGGGTTCAGCTTTGCCTGAACCCTTTCTTGTGGCGCGCTCAGTCGTCACGCTTTGATACGGAAACACCCATGAACAAATTTGTCCTGCCTCTGGTCGGTGCTGCGGCACTGGCTCTCGGGGCCTACCTTATCTTTAAACCTGAACCCGCAAGCGCACCGCTCGCCTCCTCCTCACGCCCCGCACAAGGCGATCCGATTGTTGCGATCGCTCTGCCTGAGGCGCTGTCAGCCCATGCGCAGATCGGAAAGCGCGCGTTTGACAGCGTCTGCGCCGCCTGTCATGGCGAGAATGCCGCCGGCAAAGAAGGCTTTGGCCCGCCTCTGGTTCACAAGATCTACGAGCCTTCACATCATGGCGATATGGCCTTTCTCATGGCGGCTGAACGCGGTGTTCAGGCCCATCACTGGCGTTTTGGGAATATGCCCATGCAACAGGGTGTGACACAGGGCGATGTCAAAGCGATCATCGCCTATGTCCGCGAATTGCAGCGCGCGAATGGGATCAACTGAGATGAGCGGCCTTTTTGTCACGTCGTCAGGTCCATGCGGGCACGGGGCCATCGTGCTGATGCCGGGTGCTGATGCCGGGCCAGTTTCGCAGCAGGTTCTGAGGGTTTGACGGCCCGTTTTTCACGAAAGTTGCCCGCACGATGATGTGGTCGCGCGGGTGTATTCCCCGCGCGGATCGGTGCGGGCAGCGCCAGATCGGTGATCGACCGCGCCTTTTGTGCCGGGTCGTGCCCTCGGTCTGAAACAGGCGTTGCAGCCTTCGCGGACTCATGCCCTCACCTCACAGGATCTGCGGGCGATGTTCTTGCGGATTTTGGCCGCCGAAGGCATGCCGTTTCTGTCAGAGCATTATGAAATCAACATGCCGACGCGTTCGCCGCCATTCTGCTGATCCGGCGGCAGGGCCTGGAAACGGGGCTTTTCTGGCCCGATTTGCACAATATTTGGCCGTTATTGTCATGTCTTGTTCGGTGTCTTCATGACAGCTTCAGCAGATCAAAGAGTAAGAAGAGTAGTTTCGATGCTTCAGAAAAATCGTGATCACAGCCCTGACGGGGACAAAACGTCGACACGGATTGATTTTCTTTACCTGTCTGAGCCGGACATGATCCGCGCAGGCGTGACCGATATGGCGGCCTGTGTCGACACGATGGAAGAAATGTTCGGCCTGCTGTACAGCGGCGATTATCGCATGGCGGGCGTGAACAACAATTCGCATGGATCAGTGGTGGTTTTTCCTGAAACCTCGCCCTTTCCTAACATGCCGCGGCCAACGCCGGATCGGCGGTTCATGGCGATGCCCGCCTATCTGGGCGGTCGCTTCGGGACCGCCGGGATGAAATGGTACGGATCGAACATCGAGAACCGCGACAAGGGGCTGCCACGGTCGATCCTGATGTTCATTCTGAGTAATGCCGACACTGGCGCGCCGCTGGCCTTTATGTCGGCCAACCTGCTGTCGGCCTATCGCACGGGCGCGATCCCCGGCGTCGGCGCGCGCCATCTGGCGCGCAGGAATTCCAGAACGGTGGGGATCCTGGGGCCTGGGGTAATGGCCAAGACCTCGCTTTCGGCATTCATGGCGGTCTGCCCATTGATTGACACGGTCAAGATCAAGGGGCGCGGACAGAAGAACCTTGATGCGTTTTTGACGTGGATTGCCGAGACGTTTCCGCAGATCACCACGGTCACCGTTGTCGACAGTGTTGAACAGGTGGTGCGCGATTGCGACATTGTCACCTTCTGCGGGTCGGGGGCGACGGGTGATCCTTCGACCTATCCGACGGTCAAACGGGACTGGGTGAGCCCCGGCACATTTCTGGCGATGCCGGCATTGTGCAACATCGACGCTGGGATGGAGGCACCGGAGATCCGCAAGGTTCTGGACAATCCGGGCCTGTATCACGCGTGGTTCGAGGAGAACTCCAAGCCGGTGCACCGGCACATCCCTGCGGTCGGTATCCGCTGGCTGGACCTTGTGGACGAGGGCCGGATTGCGCCCGACCAGTTGGAAGACTTTGGCAAGATCGTTGCGGGAGAGGCACCCGCACGGCGGGACGAGGACGAGATCATCATGATGTCGGTCGGCGGGATGCCGGTTGAGGACGTGGCCTGGGGCACGGTGGTTTATCGCAATGCTGTCGAGAAGGGCATTGGCGTGCCGCTGAACCTTTGGGACAGCCCGGCACTGCGCTGACTCCTGCCGCCTCCAGAGACCGCTGTTAATTTTCCTGAAAGAAGTGAAGACCATGACCGAGATTGTAAAACTGAAAACCGGCTCGCGTTTTGAAGAACACGGCAGCTATTCGCGTCTTGTCGCGGTGGACAACCTGATTTTCGTGTCCAACACCGCCGGGCGCAATCCCCGGACCAAGCTGATCCCCGAGGACCTGACCGAGCAGACCCAGCAGGTTCTTGCCAATATCGAACGTGCGCTGAGTGCGGTGGGGTCCTGTCTCGAAGATGTTGTTTCGGCGCGGGTCTATGTACAGTTCACCAAGGATATCGACACGATTATGACTGCCTACGGGGAAAGGATGCGCGGGATCAACCCGACGCTGACCATGACCTGCCCGCCGCTGGGATCGACCGAATATAAGGTCGAGATTGATGTCACCGCCTATCGCGGGGCGTCGAAGGTAGAGGTCCGGGACATCCTGCTGACCGACGCGCAGTAACCAGATGCAAGTATTCAAGGATTAGGATTGTGGCCCCGGTTATCGCGCCTGTTCAGACATCACTTGATACCCCCGAGGCGACCTGCGTTGTCGTGATCGGCGGGGGTATTGTTGGCTTGACCGCAGCGTTGAGCCTTGCAGAGCGGGGGATTCCGGTTGTCGTCCTGGAAAAGGGGCGTCTTGCCGCAGAGCAGTCTTCGCGCAACCTTGGCTGGGTCCGCAAGACCGGGCGGGACATTTCCGATCTGCCGCTGTCGGTGGAGTCGGACAGGCTGTGGGCCGCGATGTCGGAACGGGTTGGCGCGGATGTGGGATATCGGCAGGCGGGCATCATGTATGTCGCGCGCACAGAAGCCGAGATGGAAAAGCATCAAAGCTGGCTTGGATCAGCGGGGGGGCGGTCGCTGGATTCGCGGCTGCTGAGCCCCGCTCAGATCAACACGCTGGTGCCGGGCGGTGTGGAAAACTGGTACGGCGGCATTCATACGCCTTCGGATGGTCGGGCAGAACCAACGCTGGCCAGCAGTGCGATTGCGGCAGCGGCCATCGTCAAGGGGGCGGTGATCGTTGAAAACTGCGCGGTGCGCAGGCTTGTCACCCAGGCGGGGCCCATTAGCGGTGTGATGACCGAGCGGGGCGAAATTCGGTGCGATCAGGTGTTGCTGGCCGGGGGCATTTGGTCACGGCGCTTTCTGGCCAACCATGGCGTGGCCTTGCCGATCCTGCCGCTTGTCGCTTCGGTGTTTCGCACCGGTGCGATGGAGGGGCCGACGGACATTGCCGTCGGGGCTGCGGATTTCTCGTTCCGCAAGCGGCACGATGGCGGCTACACCATCACCCAGCGGGGTGCGCTTTTTGCACCCTTGATGTTGGATCACCTGATGATCGGGCATCGTTATCTGCCGGTTTTGAAAGCGGAATGGAAGAATGTGCGCGTGTCGCTGGGCGGGGATTTCCTGCGTGACCTTGCGCTGGCGCGGCGCTGGTCGGGGGACGCACGTTCGCCGATGGAGCAACTGCGCACAATGGACCCTGCGGTTCATCACGGGCTGAACGCCGATGCAATGCGCAACCTTTGCAAGGCCTGGCCGGTGTTCAACGCGGCGGTGGTCAAGCAAAGCTGGGCGGGGATGATCGACGTGACGCCGGATTCGATGCCGGTGATCTCACCGGTGGAAAAGCTGCCGGGGCTGACGCTGGCCTCGGGTTTTTCGGGCCATGGCTTTGGCACCGCTCCGGCGGCGGGGCAATTGGCGGCCGATCTGATCACTGGCGGTACGCCGGTCGTCGACCCCACACCCTATCGGTTTGACCGACTGTAAGGTCGCTCGGCATCAGTAATCAGGGATCGCGCCCTGGGCCGGTCCAAAGCGGGAGTAACGGACAATGAATGTAATGATCGAGAGAGCGGGCGGGTCGGCTGTACGCATCCCCGCGGCCAGGATGCTGATCGACGGGCAATGGTGTGACGGGATCGAGGGGCGCTTGATCGCGGTCCATGATCCGGCGACGGAAGAAAAGATCGCCGAAGTCGTTGCGGCGACGGCGGCCGATGTGGACCGGGCCGTGCAAGCGGCGCACCGCGCCTATGAAAGCCCGTCATGGCAAAAGATGCGCCCGCTGGACCGGGGTCGTTTGTTGGAACGGCTGGCGTTGCTGATCGAGCGGGATGCCGACGATCTGGCGCGGCTGGAGACGCTGGACAACGGCAAGCCCTATGGCGTTTCGCGCAATGTGGACATGAAATTTGCTATGGATGCCTTGCGCTATTACGGCGGGTGGAGTTCCAAAATGGCGGGGGAATACATTCAGCTTTCCCCGTTCTTTGACGATGGCGGCACCTATCGCGCCTATACCGAGCGCAGGCCTGTGGGGGTTGTGGGTGGCATCACGCCGTGGAATTTTCCGCTGGGGCAGGCGGTGCAAAAGCTGGCACCTGCGATTGCTTTTGGTTGCACCGTGGTGTTGAAACCCTCGGAAGAGGCGTCATTGACAACCCTGCGGCTGGGCGAACTGATCCTTGAAGCCGGGTTTCCCGAGGGGACGGTCAATATTGTCACCGGCTATGGTCACGAGGCGGGGCAGGCGTTGGTTGATCACCCGCTGGTGCGCAAGATCGCCTTTACCGGATCGACGCTGACGGGGCAAAAGATCCTTGCCGCCTCGGCGCGGACGATGAAGCGGGTGACGCTTGAATTGGGTGGGAAATCCCCGACCATTGTGCTGGCCGATGCGGATCTGGATCAGGCGATACCCGGTGCCGCCAATGCGATTTTCCCGAACTCGGGACAGGTCTGCACCGCCGGTTCGCGGCTGTTGGTCGAGGCGTCGATCTTTGACGAGGTGACGCAGGGCGTGGCACGACTCGCGCAGGACTTGAAACTGGGCAGCGGATTTGACCCTTTGGTTCAGCTTGGGCCGCTGGTTTCCGCCCGCCAACTGGATCGGGTTTCGGCGCTGGTGGCCAAAGGAATCGAAGAGGGGGCGGAGCCATTGTGCGGTGGGGCACGCGATGCGGGCAGGGGGTATTTCTATCGCCCGACCGTGTTGAGCGGCGGGCGGCCAGACATGCAGATTGCGCATGAAGAGGTCTTTGGGCCGGTGGTTCTGGCGATGCCCGTTCAGGATCCGCGCGACATCAAGGCGCTGGCGAACGACACGGCCTATGGGCTGGGCGCAAGCATCTGGACCCGCGACATCAACAAGGCGCATCTTCTGGCTGCACAGCTCGATTGCGGAACGGTTTGGATCAATACCCATAACGTGCTGGACTTGGCCATGCCTTTCGGAGGCACCAAACTGTCGGGTCTTGGCCGCGAGTTCGGGACCGAAGTGATCCACGCCTATACCGAGCCCCGCGCGGTGTGTATGCGGCTGGAAACATCGGCTTTCGACTGAAATCGGATCAGGACGCGGGACCGTCGTCTTCGGTCATTCCGGCGATACGCCGCGCGCGGCGCAGGGCGACGATGGGGGATTCTCCAGTCCAGTCCCGGAAGGCGCGCGAAAAGGCGGATTGATTGACATAGCCCAGATGCGCCGCAAGCTGGCTGAGTTTGATTGTTCCCGTGCTGAGCAGCATCTCGGCTTTTTTGCGGCGCTCGCGGTTGAGAATTTCGCTGAAACTGGTCCCAAAGGTGCCAAGCTGTCGGCGCAAGGTGCGCGGCGCAACGCCGAGTATCTCTGCCAATGTTTCCAAATCGACGCTTTCGCGCCCCAAACGCTGATCAATCAGCTGTGACAGGCGTTCGTGGATTGGGCGAAAGCTGCCCTCGGGCGAGCGCAGAAGATCGAAAAGATGCATTTCGACAATCGCCCGTGCTGACGCGTTCGAATTGATCCAGGCTTGCATGGGGCGATCAAGATCGGTGTCGCGCAACAGAATGCTGTTGGTGGCGGCGTTGCCTTTGACCGGACAGCGAAAATATCGTTCCAACGTGGCCTCACGCCCGGTGATGTCATGTTCAAAGCAAAGTTCGACCGGGCTCCAGCGTTCGGAAAAAAGCTGGCGGATCAGCGCGCATAACCCCGCTATGGAATTCTCGGAATCCTGAAGGCGCGGCCAAATGGTCATGTCATCAATGGAATAGCCGTAGCTGGTTTCTCCGAACTCCTGACGGACGTCATTGGTTGTGTGGCTTTGCCAGCTTGCCTGAAAGCGCAGGAAAACGGCGAGCGCTTCGCGCAGGGTCGGGGCGGTGGCCAGCAGCGGATAGACCGGCCCGACTTCCCACAGGCGGAAGTTCTGGCCAAGTTCGAGGCCCAGGAAAGGACGATCCAGTGCCTTTGCGGCCTCTTCGAAAAAGGCGACGTAGGATTTCAGCGGAAAGGGCGCGTAGGGGTTCAGGGATTTGCCGGGCTTCAGGTTGAACCGGGCCAGGGCATGCCGACACTTGAGCGACGGGCCGCGCATTTCGTTGATGATCGGATCCAGAAAGAACTGTCGCAAGGTGGCCTCTTGCGGTGCCGGATGCTTGCGGCGCTTCGGGGGGTGTGTGTTGTGGTCTGGGTCTTGGGCATGCATCGAATTCGTCCTGTTTCGAATCTGCTTTGTATGTGAAATAATGCTATAGCATGTTTTTGGTGTTTTTACCGAATGCGTTAAACCGTGTTGAAATGGCCTGATTCGCAAAATTAATGGCCTCAACTGGTATAGACCGCACATTAGGGGGCCCCTAATCTTGAGGCAAGACGCCAGAACCGGGGGCGACCGGATTGCCGCTGACCGTTCTTGACCAGTTGCGCCGGGCCCGCGTCCGGCAATCTTCCCGACCGGTCCGGGTCAGGGTGAAACCCAAGACGATCTGCCACTGGCAGCAAAAAGAAAATGAATGCATCAATAGGGAAATATCAGATGAACAGTGTGGATAGACGTCTTTTCATGAAGCTCGCAGCGGCGGCTGGCGGCACTTTGCTGGTCAGCCCGAATTTTGCCTTTGCGGGTGAGGTCGATAACCTGTCCATTGCGTGGACAACAGACACGGCAAGCTGGGACCCCAATCAGCGGTTGTCCCCGGATCCGCAGACAATTCTGAAGATGGTCTTTGACCAGCCCATCGACATGACTAGCGATTTGAAGCTTACCCCCGGTCTGCTGACCGAGTGGACTCTGGCAGATGACGCGATGAGCATGCACGTGACGCTGCGCGACGACGTGACCTTTTCGGATGGATCGAAGCTGACCACCGAAGATTTCCGTTATACCTTTTTCGAGCGGGTCAATCAGGGCGAGGAGCTTGATATTGCGGTGGGATTCGGCACGGTTTCGGACATTGAGATCCTCTCACCGACCGAAGCGGTCATGCAGTTTTCAAAGCCCTCTCCGATTGTGGCGCAATGGCTGAGCTTCAGCGCAAGCTATGTTGTTTCCAAAGCCTATGCCGAAAAGGTCGGCCCCGAGAAGATGAAGACCAGCCCAATGGGAACTGGCCCCTACGTGCTCACGGAATACCAGCGTGACAGCCGTATCGTGCTGACCCGGCGCGATGATTACTGGGGCGACCTGCCGTCGGCCAAGCAGATCACCATTGAAATCATTCCCGATCCGACGGCCCGGCTGGCCGCGTTGGAATCCGGCACCGTGGACATTGCAACCGAGCTTTCGATCCGTGATGTCAAGCGGTTGGAACAGGGCGGCACCCTGAATGCGGTCACCAATCCGATTGCACGGATCATCTATGTCACGATCCGCGCCGATGGTGTTTTTGCGGATCGCAACGTCCGGTTGGCGGCGCATCATGCCGTCGACAAAGACCTGCTGTCCAAGGCGTTTTTCGGCGGGGATGCGGTGACCATCAACCAACCCACCATTCCGGGCATGCCGAGTTTTCTGCCCGATTTCCATTTCGATTATGACGTGGCAAAGGCACAGGAGCTGTTGGCGGCGTCGGGCTTTGGCCCGGACAATCCTGTCACGCTTGATTTTGCCACCACAAACGGTCAGTTCCCCGGTGATTATGACATTGCCCGCGCCGTTGTGACGATGTGGGAAAAGGTCGGGATCAAGGCCAATCTGACTGTGATCACCGAGTCGCAGTGGTACGAGCTGAATGCCTCGGGCAAGTTGCCCCCCGCCTCGCTGTTTGTCTGGGAAAACGGCACCGGCGATCCCGAGCTTTTTGCCGGGAACATGTTTGACGCCGACCTGCCGTTTGCCACCTATCGCACGGATGAGGTGACGGCGATGATCAAGCCGCTGCTGAAAGAGCCGGACTATGATACGCGCATCAAGGGCTATGAAGAGTTCAACCAGTACCTGATCGAAGAAGGTGCCATGATCCCGCTTTTGCAGGCCATCCAGACGATTGGCTATCGCAACGGGATTGAGATCAAGCCCTGGGCCAACGGTCTGATCCGGCCAGAGGCCATCACGATCAGCTAGGCCAAGTCGATCATCCGCACGCCATGGCCGTGATCGGCCATGGCGTGTCTTTTATGTGCAAGGAGGTGCGGCTTTGTTTATTGCTATTCTGCGCGTCATTGTCCGCAGGCTTCTGGCGATTGTGCCGGTTTTCGCGGTGGTGACGGTGCTGGTTTTTGGTGCGTTGCGCATTCTGCCCGTCGATCCGGCGCAGATGTCGCTGCCGCCCTCCGCGACAATCGAGCAGGTCGAGGCCAAGCGTGAAGCGATGGGGCTGAACCGGCCGATCTGGACGCAGTATTCGATGTGGGCACAGGCGGCGATAACGGGGGATCTGGGTGAATCCGCGCAATATCGCACGTCGACTGCCGCGGTGGTTCTGGATCGCCTGCCCGCGACGATCGAACTGGTGATCTGTGCGCTGATCTTTGCGGTTTGCGTCGGGATGACCGGCGGACTGTTGATCTTTGCTGTACGGGGCACAGCGCTGGAGTCGGTCGGGCTGGTGGTGACATCGGCGGTGATGGCGCTGCCGGATTTCCTGTTGGCGCTGCTTTTCATCCTGCTGCTGGGGGTCTTGATACCGATCTTTCCGGTCAACGGGCGGCTTGACCCCGGCATGCAGGTGCCGTCGTACACGGGATTTTTGCTGATCGACGCGGTGCTGACCGGGGATTTCCGGGTCATCGTCAGCGCGTTTGAACATATTGCCCTGCCAGTGATGGCGCTGGGTCTGGCCTTTTCCCCGACAATTGTGCGGGTGCTGCACGCCAGCCTGATCAATACCTATCAGCAAAGCTATATCCAACAGGCGCGGCTGCGCGGGTTGAGTGATCGGGAAATCTTGTTTGGTCAGGCGCTGAAGAACGCGATTGTGCCGGTTGTCATCCTTGTGGGCACGCAGTTCGGCGGGCTGTTCGGCGGCACACTGCTGGTCGAGATGATCTTTTCCTTCCCGGGGCTGGGCAACCTGATGGTCAAGGCGATGCAGACGGCGGACCTATCAGTGATCATGGCGATTTCGCTGATCTATTGTGCCACCACACTGATCTTCAATTCGATTGCGGATGCGTTGGCCTATCTGCTGAACCCACGGCTGAGGAACGGATGATGGGAAAAATGTATCGCCTGCCTGATCCTGGGCTTTTGATTGGTGGCAGTGTTGCACTGCTGGTTTTGGTCTGTGGCATTTTCGCGCCATGGATTGCGCCCTATCATCCCAATGATCAGGAGTTGCTGTTCATTCTTGCGCCGCCGGTCTGGGCGGATGGAGGTTCCATGGCGCATCCGTTGGGCACGGATAGTCTGGGACGTGATACGCTGTCGCGGCTGATCTATGGCGCGCGCACGGCGGTTACCGTGGCTGCGGCGGCGTCGTTTGGCGCAATGTTGCTGGGGGCGTTCTTTGCCCATCTGGCGGGTTATTTCGGCGGCTGGGTCGACTGGATCATCAGCCGCACGGTCGAGATCTGGTTGTCGTTCCCGCCGGTCGTGTTGTCGATGTTGCTGATCACCGGGCTTGGCATCGGTATCGACAAGGTGATCCTGGCAATTGTTCTGGTCGACTGGACGCGGTTCTGCCGTGTCCTGCGCAGCGAGGTGCAGGTGGCACGGGGGCAGGATTACGTGGCCTTTGCGCGACTGATCGGGTTTTCCCATTTCCGCGTCATCATAAGAGAGATTTTTCCGGCGACCCTGCCGATGCTGATTACGCTGTTGAGCCTGCAAATGGGAATCTCGGTTGTGGTCGAGGCAATCCTGTCCTTCGTGGCGATGGGGGTGCCATCGGATGTGCCGGCCTGGGGCCAGATGATCGCGGATGCTCGGATTGACATGTATTACGCGCCCTGGGGGCTTGCGCTGCCGATCTTTGCGATTTTCCTGACGGTTCTGAGCTTTAACCTTTTCGGCGACGGGCTGCGGCGCACGCTTGATCCGCGCCACACAGCACAGCGGAGCGCCTGAGGCATGACCGAGCATGACATCCTTCGTATCAAGAGCCTCGAAATTTCGCTGATGACGGGGCACAATATTCTGAACGGGATTGATCTGACAATCCGTGCGGGGCGGATTCACGGCGTGATCGGAGAATCCGGGGCGGGCAAGTCGATGATCGGCAGCGCCATCGCCGACACCCTGCCGCAGGGGCTGGAGATTTCACGCGGTGCGATTGAATTCGACGGGCTGACGCTGACGGATATGAACGCCAGAACACGCCGCGACCTGCTTGGGCGCGATATCGGTTTTATTCCGCAGGAACCGATGAGCGCGCTGAACCCCAGTCTGACCATTGGCCATCAGGTCTGTCACCACCTTGCCAGAATCGGGTTGCGGACCGCCAAGACACGTCAGGAGCGTGCGGTCGAATTGTTCACCGAGGTCGGGCTGGATCGACCTTGGGACTTGCTGCAAAGCTATCCGCACCAGTTGTCGGGCGGCATGTTGCAAAGGGTCCTGATCGCGATGGCCTTTGCGTCAAATCCGCGGCTGGTGATTGCCGATGAGCCGACGACGGCACTGGATGTCACGATCCAGAAAAAGGTGGTCGAGTTGATCGCCCGCACCCGCGCGGCCCACAACACCGCAGTGCTTTTCATCACCCATGATCTGCAACTCGCCGCCGATGTCTGCGACGATGTATCGGTGCTATATGCGGGGCGGATTGTTGAAACGGGTGCGGCGGAGCGCATCATTCATGCGCCGATGCACCCGTATTCCAGATGTCTCAATCTTGCGACGCCGAACCTGTCGGGGCCGAAGGCACAGTTGATGATCCTGCCCGGAACGATGCCGGGGCCGGTGGATCGCATGCAAATGCCGGGCTGTGAATTTGCGCTGCGCTGTCCGCTGGCAGAGGATCAGTGTCACAGCACCAGACCGGCGCTGGATGGTGTCGGGACAGAGCACAAAAGTGCCTGTCACTGGCCCGAGCGCACCGGGTTGATCACCGCTGTCGAGGCCCCAACCGGGACGGCGGCGGGAAGGCTGGGCGAAAAGCTTGTGCTGCGGGCGACGGGGCTGGGCAAAGCCTATCGCCAGCACGACTGGCTTGGGCGCGTGCGCGAGGTTCATGCGCTGCGCGGGTTGGATTTTGACGTGCGTGAAGGCGAATTCGTCGGCATCGTAGGGGAAAGCGGATCGGGCAAAAGCAGCCTGACCAAGTTGATTGTCGGCCTTGAGGACGTGAGCACGGGTGTGCTTGAGCTGGTGGGGCTGGACCGCGCCACCGCGCCGCGCGCGGACTTTTTCGACAAGGTCCAACTGGTGTTTCAAGATCCGCAATCGGCGCTGAACCCGCGTCGCAAGATCGGCAGGCTGGTGACCCAGGCCCTTGAGGGGCGGGGCGGGGCGTATTCGGCGGCAACCCGTGCGGAGTTGGTCAAGACCCTGCTGGCCAAGGTCATGTTGCCGCCAGAGGTGGCCGACCGCTTTCCCGATCAACTTTCCGGCGGGCAGAAACAGCGGGTGAATATCGCGCGGGCGCTGTGTTCCAATCCGCAGCTTTTGATTGCTGACGAGATCGTCTCGGGGCTGGATGTTTCGGTTCAGGCGCAGATTCTCGAACTGCTGAGCGCGTTGCGCAAGGAGGCGGCGTTTTCGCTGTTGCTTGTCTCGCATGACCTTGCGGTTGTGCGCCATGTCTGTGATCGGACGCTGGTGATGTGCAAAGGCGAGATTGTCGAACAGGGTCCGGTCGAAGAGGTCTTTGGCAATCCGCAGCATCCCTACACCCGAGACCTTGTCGCCGCAGCGCAGGGGCCGACGGTGTCGTCCATCTGACAGTGCGGTCAAAGGTCGTGAACACGCACTTTTTTCAACATCGCCTGAAGGGCATCTATACACACCGCCAGATCGTCGGGGTCGATGCCTTCGATCATGTTTTGATAGCCTGCGTTCACGATCGGCGCCGTCTCGGCCAGTTTTTTGCGCCCTTTGGCCGTCAGGGAAACGCGGCGGACGCGCTGGTCGATCTCGTCTATCTTTCGTCGAGCCAGACCCTGTGAGACAAGCTGTTCCACCAACCGGCTGACAGTGGACTGTTCGGTCACCGAAAGCACCGACACCTCGTTAACCGTAAGCTGGTTGTAGGCGGCAAGACAGGACATGATCCGCATGGACGCGCCCTGAATGCCAAGGGTTTTCAGTTCTGCGTCTTGTCCGGTACGCCACCGATTGCTGAGCCGCGTGATGAGATAGGGAAGGTAGCGCGCAAGCTGCTCTGGTGAATTAAACGGGAAATCCTCTGTTTTCTGGTGTTCACTCATCCTGAGAGGGAACCTTGTTGTCGGGCATGTTGACGATTGATTTCAGCATGGCGGTGGTGTCTTCTAGGGTTTGCGTATCCAGATGCGACAGGCATTTTCCCAGCACTTCCGTGTGAACACGGGCCGCTTCGGCGAACCGTTGTTGTCCTGCCGGGGTCAAGACGGCGACAAAGGATCGGCGGTCATCCGTAGACATCGTCTTGTCCACCAGCCCGTCCTTGCGCAGACGGTTCACCAGTCCCGAGACATTGCCATTGCTGACCTTCAGCCTCGCCGAAAGGTCGCCCATGCTCAGGCCCTCTGGATAGCGATTCAGCTGTGCCAGAACATCAAACTTGGACACGCTTATGGCGGTCAGTTCCTTGAGCCGTTTGTTCAGTTCGGGGTAAATAAAGCTGTGAACATCCAAGATGCCAAGCCACAGCCGCGTTTCGTTCTTGCGGCGGTCAGTGTGAGTCTGAGCCGGGGTATCTTCTGCCATCGTTCTATCTGCGGCTCCAAATGTTTACATGCTAACTTTTATCGGAGATGCCGTACCGGTTCAATGCGTCTCTGACCTCGACGGGGATCGAAATCGTAGTGTGTGTGTTCAGATCGGTCGTGACCGTCGTGAAATACCCACGCAGGCTTTCAACCTCGCCGCTCATGGCGTTCAGCTCAAGGGTATAGGATTTGCCGCCGATCCGGGTGATGCGGATGAAAATGTCGATCTGATCACCCATTCTGACGGGGGCAAAGAATTCGGCGTGGGCGTTGGCATAGCCCAGCCCGATACGTCGGGGGCCGATGAGGTCGTAATAGGATATCCCCAGATGTTCGCAAAACCAGGCTTCGACGGTATGGTTAAAAACGTTAAAGAATTCAGGTGTATAGACAATGCCCGCCGGGTCGCACTGACCGTGTCTGAAGATGTGGCGGTAGCTCCAGTCGCGGGATGGCAGGTCGGCCAGCCGGATCGGTTTGGGCCGTGACGTCGTGGTGTTGATCTGGTTCATGTCTATCTGGTTCATGCGCGCGTGAAGCTTTCAATTGTCTTGATTGTGCCGTCAATATCGTCGCTTGACGCGTCCTTGATGGCAGAGGTCAAAAGCCGCTGCGCCCATTCTGGCGCGTCGTCACGCTCGGCGATGGATTTTGTAGCCTGCATGACCTTTTCGAACTTTGACTGGCCGCGGATATGGGTGTCGGAATAGCCTTTGATCAGGCGGCGAAAGGTCAGCATGGCGACGCCAAGGGCGTAGTTTTTCACAAGAGCCTGTGACGCGTCGGCCAGCCATGCGTCACGGTGGGCGACCTCGGTCTGGTGGCGCAGCGATTTGCGGCGCATGCCTTTCAAGCCGCCGACAAAGTACAGCGCAAGGAACCACACCAGGCTGTAGGTATGGACACGGCGTCCCTTGTCGATGCGGCGGTTCAGCCATGCATATAGACTTTCGCGTGATTTCAACCAGTTTGCCAAACCCACCGGCAGGACCGAGGCGACCTCTTCGATACGCGGATGCATGAATTCGGTTGTGTTGAGGATTTGCCCGTCCTTCAGGCCCACTTCATCCGCCACCCGCTGACGGCGGGTGCTTTGTGTCTTGAGGCGCGCGACGCGGATCACGTCATCATAGGTCATGGCATTCGCAAGGTATTTGGCCGCCATGGCAGTGAATTCAAAGCCATGTGCATCGCCGTTTGCGGCGTGATCCCGCCGGGCCAGATCGCACAGAAGGTCAAGATATTCGTCGCCATAGGCCGGGTCCTGAAAGTCGACGACCTTTTGCAGACCCAGATAGGCAAAGCCATGGGCCTGCGCGGGAAGTTCGGTGCGCAGGCGCGTCAGCATGGCGTCGGCGCGCCGATCGCGCAGACGCTCGGGCAGAATGGCGACGGGTAGAGGTGTATCCGATGATGCGACAGGCGGTGTTTCGTCCCCTTTCACCGCGCGCTCGAACGCGGCGTCAAAGGTGCGAATGCTGGCCTCGATGCCTTTGCCGCCTTTGCGGATCACATCGTAATAGGCGTCGCGCGCGAACGGCAGGGCACCTGATGCCGCAAGGCCGCCGAACATTGCAGAAGAGATCACTGATCCGTTTTGCACTGCCATCGCGTTCATGTCGAAAACGATCTCGTGGCGGGCAACAACGCCGATGGCGTCGGTGACGGCACTGCTGTCGGCGATGCTGTCGCCGGGGGCGGTTTTTTCGCTGATCGACAGCGACCGGTGGCTTGAGGCGATCAGCGTGGTGCGGTCCGGTGTCACGATCCCGCGCAGGATCGACCGGCCGGCTTCCATGAATTCCGAGGCGATCACCACGTCGACATCGCCGGGGGTGGGCATCTGCGCAAGCACGGGTTTCTGACCACCCTCTCCGGGGCGCATCATTTCCAGGTAATAGATGGTGGCGCCGGTGCGTTGGGCGACGCCGGGAACCGAGGTTGACTGTGCCACCCATCCGTGGGTTTCGGCCAAATCCACGATCCATCCGGTCAGCACGCCGCCACCCTGACCACCCATGGCGACAATCGCAATGGAGATCGGGCGCTCGGTGGCCGGTCCGCCGGGTTTCAGATCCAGTTTGACTGTGTCGTCTTTCATGTCGTTTGATCCTCGAAACGGACCGCACGATTTTCGCGCAGGCTTTGCAGATATCGGATGACGGACCCTGACAGATTGGCTCTGAACCGGTCCCAGCCCGTCGGGTTATGGATGACCTCGGCGCGGAAGAAGGAGGGGCACAGCACGGCTGCGTCGGCAACTTCGCCGCAATTGCCACAGGCGACGCAGGTGTCGTCGATTGAGGCCACCGGATCATCGCGCAGCGGATCATCCAGTTCCTTGATCGACAGTGAGGGGCAACCCGACAGCCGCATGCAGGCGTGATCGCCGGTGCAGACATCCTCGTCGACGCCGAATTTCTCCTTCACCACACGCTTGCCGCCTTTGATCGCCTTGGCCACCTTCGGCTTTTCACGCCGTTGCTTGTTCAGCATGCATTCGGAGGAGGCCACGATGATCTTGGGGCCTTCGGCATCGGTGGTCAGCGCCTCGTTCAGGACCTCCCGCATCCGGGTGACGTCATAGGTGTGGTCAACCTGGCGCACCCATGTCACGCCGATGCCCCTGACCGCGTCCACGATGGAATTGTTGGTTTTGCGGCGCTTGTTCTGGGCGCGGGACGACAGAATATCCTGACCGCCCGTGGCCGATGAATAGAAGTTGTCGACAATGACAAAAACGCCGTCATGCTTGTTGAACACCGCATTGCCAATGCCGCTGGTCAGCCCGTTGTGCCAGAACCCGCCGTCGCCCATGATCGAGATAGAGCGTTTCGCGCCCTTGACGTTGAAAGCCGCAGCCGAGGCAGGCCCAAGACCGAAGCCCATGGTCGTCGCCCCGATGTTGAAAGGCGGCAGGATCGAAAATAGGTGACAGCCGATGTCAGCCGACACGTGATGGGTGCCGGTTTCCTCGAACACCATCTTCATTGCCGCGAAGATGGGGCGTTCGGGGCATCCGGTACACAGGCCGGGCGGACGGGCGGGCACGACGTCCCTGAGCCTGTCGATCACCGGGCTGGTCAGGGTCGGCACCGGATCGGGGACGGGGGCGCGATTGCCAAGCTGCTTTGGTTCGTGATCCTCAAGAAAGCGGCCAATCCCGTCGGTGAGCACGGCAGCGGTATAATCGCCACCCATTGGCAGATAGTCCTTGCCGTGCACCATGGTGGGGCGCTTTTCGCGCGCCAGAACGGTCGTGACAGACTGTTCGATATATTCCGGCTGGCCTTCTTCCACCACCAGCACCGCATCCAGCCCCTCGCAGAATGTATCGACCTCGGACTTGATCGTCGGATAGGCCACATTCATCACGTAGATCGGCACCCGCGAATTGCCGTAGGCATCGCATAGCCCCAGGAATTGCAGCGCGCGAATGGTGCTGTTGTACATGCCACCCAGAACGATCAGCCCGGTCTTGCCGGTCTTGTCTGTCCCGGTGGGGCCAAAGACTTCGTTCAGGTTCTGATCGCGGATAAAGTCGATGGCGGTGGGCATCCGCACCTTGATCTTCTCGACTTCGTGGTCGTAAGCGGCCGGGGGCAACACGATGCGCCCCAGATCGCGTTTGGGGTTGTTCATCGCGTCTTGCAGGGTGAATGCGGGGCGCTTGTTGTCCTTGCAGGTGAATTCGCCGGTCATGTGACATGACCGCACGCGCACCTGCAACATGACGGGCGTGTTGGACGCCTCGGACAGCTCAAAACCCTTTTCGATCAGATTGACCAGACATTCCTGATCCGGGCGCGGGTCCAGCAGCCACATCTGCGACTTCATCGCAAAGGCATGGGTGCGTTCTTGCATGATCGACGATCCTTCGCCGTAGTCTTCGCCGACGATCACCATCGCGCCGCCAGTGACGCCGCCCGACGCAAGGTTCGACAACGCGTCAGAAGCCACGTTGGTTCCGACGGTTGATTTCCATGCCACCGCACCACGCAGCGGATACATGACCGAGGCCGACAGCATCGCGCCCGCCGTGGCTTCGCTGGCCGAGCTTTGGAAGATCACGCCGAGGTCATCGAGGATATCGTTGGCGTCTGCCAGCACGTCCATCAGGTGTGAAATCGGCGAACCCTGATACCCCCCGACATAGGCGACGCCTGACTGCAACAGGGCCTTGGTAATGGCCAAGATGCCCTCACCCCGGAACTGATCGCCCTCTCCGAGCTTCAGGTCTTGGACTTCTTTCGCAAAGGATCGTTCTGCCATTGGTGTCTCCCTGAAAAAAAAGTATGTTAATAAATAGATTTATATATAAAATAAGTCAACGGCCAGTTTTTGACTTCGGAAAAATACGCGGAAAAACATCAGAATATGATGAAAAAACATGATGTTAAATAAAGAAGACCCAATGTCTGTCGCAGACAGAATCCGTCAGAGCACACTATATGCTTTCGGCAAATTTGTCGGAGAAGTGGCGTGCGAGCAGGGCGGGTGGTCGTTCCCCTGCGGCGGTAAAACCGCGGTTTTCCGGCCTTCGCGCATGAAGCCGCACAATATGAAAAGGATAGAGTAATCATGCTTCCTCTGGATGATTTTCCCAGGTTTACGGCTGCGGCGGTACAGGCGAGCCCCGTGTTTCTGGACGCCAAACGCACGGTGGACAAAGCGGCGCGACTGATTGCCGAGGCGGCTGGCAACGGCGCATCCCTGGTGGTGTTCCCCGAGGTCTTTATTCCCGGATACCCGTATTGGAACTGGATCACCGATCCGGTGACGGGCGGTGCCTGGTTCGAAAAGCTTGTGCGGGCATCGGTCTTTGCCGATGGGCCCGAGGTCGCAGTCGTTCAGGCGGCGGCAAGGGCCAACAAATGCCATGTCGTGATCGGGCTGAACGAACGTAGCCCGGTGTCGCTGGGCGCGCTTTACAACACGTTGCTGTTCATCGGTCCGAACGGCGCGATTCTTGGCAAGCACCGCAAGCTGGTGCCGACCTGGGCCGAGAAACTGACATGGACGGGCGGGGATGGTTCCAGCCTGAAGGTCTATGACACCGAAATCGGCCCGCTGGGTGGTTTGGCCTGTGGCGAGAACACCAACACGCTGGCGCGGTTCACCTTACTGGCGCAGGGCGAACTGGTGCATGCCGCCAGCTATATCTCGCTGCCGGTCGCGCCGCCCAATTATGACATGGCCGAGGCGATCAAGCTGCGCGGCATGTCGCACAGTTTTGAAGGCAAGGTGTTTACCGTCATTGCCACGTCGACGGTGTCGGATGAAATCATCACCGAGATGGAGAAAATCCGCCCCGATGCGCGCGCAATGCTTGAACGCAAATCAAGCGCCTATTCGGGGATTATCGGGCCTGATGGGCGTGCGATCGGGGAGGGCCTGATTGACGATGAAGGCATCGTCTACGCCGAAATCGACCTGGGTAAATGCATCCAACCCAAGCAGATGCATGACATCACGGGCCACTACAACCGGTTCGATGTCTTTGACCTGAGGGTCAATCAGGTGCCGCAGACGGCGGTCACCCTGAAAACCGGTCCGGCAGCCGAGCCGGATCTCACTGCTGAGCCGATGCCGAGCGACAGTGAACAACCGCAATCCAATCAAGACTGGAGGAAATCATGACTGATATTGCCAAGGACGATGATATTCTGGGGCGCGCGCGGGTGCGCGACACGCCAGAGCTGGAGGCTTACTACAAGGATCTTGCGAAGCAGGATACAGGCGCACTGTGGACCGTTGCAAATACGATCGAGCCCTGGGAGCCGACGCCGAAATCCGATCCCGTCCTGTGGCGGTGGAAAGACCTGCGCCCGCAGGTTTTGCGCGCCATTGACCTGGTCCGCCCCGAGGATGCGGGCCGACGGGTGGTCTACCTGCGCAACCCGAAACGTCAGGATGTAAGTGCCGCCTGCGGATGGTTGTTCTCGGGGATCCAGACCATGAAGGCGGGCGAACGCGCCGGGGCGCACCGCCATGCGGCCTCTGCCTTGCGGTTCATTATGGAAGGCACGGGTGCCTATACGATTGTCGAGGGCCACAAGATGAGCCTTGGCGCCAAGGATTTCGTGCTGACCCCCAACGGCACATGGCACGAGCACGGGATCGAAGAGGATGGCAGCACCTGTCTGTGGCAGGATGGGCTGGACATTCCGCTGACCAACGCGCTTGAGGCGAATTTTTACGAAGTGCATCCCGACGATTATCAGGCCAGCAATTTGCCGCTGGATGACAGCCCTGCAACCTATGGGGCACCTGCACTGATGCCCGAACTGGACAAGTGGGACAAATCCTATTCGCCTTTGCTCAAATTCCGCTGGGACCAGACCTATGAGGCGCTGCAAACCTACGCCAAGGTCACAGATGGGTCGCCTTATGACGGGGTGATCATGCGTTATATCAACCCCAAGACCGGTGCCGATCCGATGCTGACCATGGGCGCGAACATGCAGCTCTTGCGCCCGTCCGAACACACCAAGGCGCATCGCCACACCGGCAACATCATTTATCAGGTGGCCAAGGGTGAAGGCTATTCGGTGATCAACGGGCAGCGCTTCGACTGGAAGGAAAAGGACATCTTCTGCGTGCCGCCGTGGATGTGGCACGAACATTGCAACACGCAAAGCGGCGATGATGCCTGCCTGTTCTCGTTCCATGACCTGCCGACCATGAGAAAGCTGGGCTTTTACGCCGAGCAGGCTTTGCAAGACAACGACGGCCATCAGGTCGTCAGCGCATAATGTATCAGGATTCCCAAAGATGAAACTCGTAACTTACAAAGACGGTGTCGCAGCCGAAGGTCGCCTTGGGGTCGTTCAGGACGGCCTTGTGATTGACGTCGAATACCTGGGCGAGGCCGTTGGTGCCGCGTTGCCATCGGATATGCTTACGCTGATCGACCTGGGCCCCGATGCCTTGGCCGCCATCAGCCGCGCCTTGTCCGAAACCAAAAGCGCGCGGCCTGCCGGGATCGCGGTGCCCGAGGAAAACATACGCCTGCTGGCGCCAATCCCGCGACCGCGTAAGAACATCTTCGGCATTGGTTTGAACTATGTTGAACATGTCGCCGAAAGCGCCAAGTCGCTGGACACGTCAAAGGAGCTGCCCAAGGAACCGGTGGTTTTTTCCAAACCGCCGACAAGCGTGATCGCAACTGGCGAGCCGATCCAGCACAACGCGTCCATGACGCAGATGCTCGACTGGGAGGTCGAACTGGCAGTGATCATCGGCAAGCGTGCCACGCGGATTTCCAAGGACACAGCGATGAGCCATGTGTTTGGCTATTCGGTGATCAACGATGTATCGGCCCGCGACAACCGTCGCGCGGGACAGTGGATATTCTCGAAGGGGCAGGACAGCTATTGCCCCTTTGGCCCGGCCATTGTGACCGCCGACGATATTGCGGACCCGCATGATCTGGTGCTTTGGCTGAAAAAGAACGGCGAGGAAAAACAGCGGTCCAATACCAAGCACCTGTTGTTCGACATCCCGACGCTGATTGCTGACATCTCTTCGGGGATCACGCTTGAACCCGGCGACATCATCGCCACGGGCACCCCGGCGGGGGTTGGTGCGGGGCGTGATCCGCAGGAATGGATGTGGCCCGGTGATGTGATCGAATGCGGTGTCGATGGCATTGGCGTCTTGCGCAACCCCGTCGTCAAGATCGGAGACTGACATGGAAAACATGCATAAGACCCTGAAGATTGGTCAGATCGTTCCGTCGTCGAACCTGACGATGGAACGCGAGATTCCGGCGATGTTGCGGGCGCGCGAATCCATCTACCGGGACCGCTTTTCCTTTCATTCCAGCCGTATGCGGATGAAAAAGGTGACTGCGGAAGAGCTTAAGGCAATGGACGCGGACAGCGACCGCTGCGCGATGGAGCTGAGCGATGCATCGGTCGATGTGATGGGCTATGCCTGTCTGGTCGCCATCATGTCCATGGGCCGGGGCTATCACCGGGAAAGCCAGAAGCGCCTGCACCAGGTGACCGTGGACAACGGTCACCCCGCGCCGGTGGTCAGCTCTGCCGGTGCGCTGGTCGACGGTTTGCACCTGATGGGGGCCAAAAGGGTCTCCATCGTGACGCCCTATATGCGCCCTCTGACCGACATGGTGGCCGACTATATCACGTCGGAAGGGATCGAGGTGACCGACAGCATCGCGCTGGAAATCCCCGACAACCTTGAGGTGGCCGCGCAGGACCCGATGAACCTGACCGAGATCTACAAACGTGCGAACCTCAAGAACATCGACGCGCTTGTGTTGTCCGCCTGTGTCCAGATGCCGTCACTTGCCGCGATCCAGAAGGTCGAGGACGAATGTGGCATTCCCGTTGTTTCGGCCGCGGTGGCGACAACTCACCAGATGCTGACGAAACTGGGTCTGAAACCCCACGTTCCAGATTGCGGTGCGTTGTTGTCGGGACGTTACCTTTGAACTGAGCGAACGCGGCCCTGGGATGCCATGGCCGCGTTCGATGCCAGTCGGTTTGACTATTTGATCAGGTTGGGCAGCCAGGTGGCGACGCCCGGCACGAAGATCAGCAGCGCAAGCACCGCCAACTCGATCAGGATGAACGGCAGGGCAGAGCGGATGATCTGGCCGATGGTGATCCCGTCCGGGGCGACACCGCGCATCACGAACAGCAATAGACCGAACGGCGGCGTCAAAAGCCCGATTTCCATCGTGATGAGGATCAGCACCATCAGCCAGATCGGATCAATGCCATAGATTGCCTGCAATGAGCTTGGCCCCAGCAAAAAGAACGGCAGCGTCAGCAGAAGCATACTGACCTGATCCATGAATGCGCCAAGGAACAACAGGATCAGGATCATGAACAGCACCACTGACAGTGGCGACAGATCAAGCGCGGTCAGGGCTTGCAACAGGCCCTGAGTGGCACCGGAGACGGCCATTGCCTGAGTGAACACCAGCGATCCCGCGATGATGAAGATGATCATCGTGTTGACCTTGGCGGTTTCCATCAGGGCCTTGCCAATCTCGGCGTAGCCGAAATCGGCGCCTTCGATGCCGGTGATCGTGAACTTGTTCTTGAAGAGCCGGAAGAACAGACAGGCCCCCAGCGCCGCCAGACACCCCATGGCCGCGGCTTCGGTTGGTGAGGCGAAGTTTGTGAAAATGCTGCCCACGACAACGACAAAGATGCTGAACAGCGGGAGGATATAGACAACCGTTGGCAGCAGCCTGTTCGCCATCCGCAGCCATTTTCCGGTATAGGTCCGTGACCAGACCGTACCGCGGCGGGTGTTGATCGCAAAGGTCAGCGGGCGGTCAAGATAGCTGATGTCAGGATCATAGGCAGGGGCCAGGTCGGGGTTCAGGGTGCACCGGATGATGATGTAGGCAAAGAAACACAGCGCCATCAGGAATCCGGGAATAATGCCCGCCACCAACAGCAGGGCCACGGATTTTTGTGCAATGCTTGCCAGCAACACCGCCAGCGAGGATGGCGGGATCAGCATGGCAATGCCCCCCACGGCCATGATCGGCCCCATCGCGATAGCAGGTTTGTAACCGCGCCGCAGCATATCGGGCAAAAGCACCTTACCAAGGATCGCGGTGTTCGCCACGGTCGAGCCGGACAGGGACGAAAACACCGTACCGCCCACAATTGCCACAATGGACAGGCGGCCCGGTACGCGTGAGATCATGCGCTCGATTGCCCCGATGGCTTTGAACGCGACTCCGGTTTCAAGCAGGATTTCCCCCATGAGAAGAAAGAGCGCTATGGTCGATAACGAATATGAAATTGCCTCGTGGAACTCCATTGGCATGCTTTGAAGTGACAGGGATGCGATGGTCCAGTCCCCGATGGATGCGAGCCCTCCGATGAACAGGACCGTTCCGAACAGGTTTGCCGCCATAAAGGCAAAGGCGACCGGTAATCCCAAGAACAGGAAGAAGCAGACGATCCCCAAAAGCAGGATCATGGCTGAATACCATTCCATCATCAAAATCCTATGTCCGTCGAAATTTCGTGGTCGGGGCGGCCTGCGCGGCGATAGCGAAACAGGAATTCGATTGCCAACATGACAAACGAGACTGTGAAAACCCCAAGCACGATCCAATTGGGCACTTGCAGGTCCTTGTCCGGCAAGGACCAGAAGATGTAGCTGCTAAAGGTCCCTTTTGCGCCAAAATACGCCATGAGAAGGCATAGCAGGGCACCGGACAGGTCAATCGCGCGTTCTACCTTGGCGCCAATGCGGGCCGGGAGCGCGGTCAGAATGATATCGACACGGACATGCGCGCCCTTGTACAGAACCCATGCGGATGACAGGAAAACGCCAGCATACAGGCCGTATTCCGCGCCTTCGTTCAACCACTCCAGACCCCGCCCGCCCAGCTTGCGCGAGAAGAAGTCGAAGGGAACGAGTGTTGCAAA
Source organism: Celeribacter baekdonensis (assembly GCF_900102315.1). GTDB lineage: Bacteria > Pseudomonadota > Alphaproteobacteria > Rhodobacterales > Rhodobacteraceae > Celeribacter > Celeribacter baekdonensis. Next base: position 41,212 of record NZ_FNBL01000014.1, on the reverse strand, counting down.
AAGTCCGATTGATCCGGCCACACATATGGCGATCCAAATGTTGAATTTCTCGAAAAGGACTTCGAATTTGTCAATAAGGGGCGTCATCAACGTCTCCGGTTGGTATTGAGGTCGGGTCGGCAGATCACCGCGTGATGATGTGCCGGCCCTTTGCACCTGTTTTTGTTATTGACCGTTTGTGAAAAGCTCTTTCAGCTTTGGTCCGGTCTCGGGGTTCTGCTCAATGAACTCGTCCCAGGCAGAGTCGCGTGCGATCATGATCCACTTTTCGGCTTCCGCACCTTCAAGGGTAATGGTCTCGATGCCATTTTCCTCAAGCGACTTGCGTGTTTCCTCGTCAAGCTTCTGGGCATATTCGCCCGAACCTTCCATCCGCGTTTCGGCACCGATTACCACGTCGTTGATGATCGCGCGGGCGTCGTCACTCAGCGCGTTCCAGCGGTTCAGGTTCGCGATGGTGTGGATCGACGCGCGATAGACGCCCGGTTCGACCCGGTATTTCGTGACCGGATACCATGACGGAGAAACACCGCGCACCGACCAGCCGTAGCCGTCGACCGCGCCGCTTTCCATCAACGTATAGACTTCGGGCATCGAAGACCGCTGGACCGTTGCGCCAAGGGCCTTGAAGAATGCCGTATAGACCGGCGAAACGCGTAGGTTCAGACCGGTCAGATCGGCCTTGTCGATGGCTTTGCCTTCGCCAAGAAACAGGTTGAACGGACCATCGTCATGGTGGCGGCCAACGAAATAGGCGCCTTTTGCGTTCATCAGCTCCTGAAAATAGTCAATACCGCCGTTTTCGCGCAGTTCGGCAAAGGTTTTTTCCTGAAGGCGCAGCACGGGTGCTTCTGGAACGAGGTTGCCAAAGAAGGCTTCGGGGCAACCCGCTATGTCATAGGCCCCTTGCGCCATACGCTCGGCAACCTGAAACGGGCTGCCGATGGCAGGTGCGCCGCCCAGCAGGTTGATCTGGACAACCCCTTTGCCCTTTTCATTGATCTCTTTGACCATTTCCTCGAACGGAACGCCCGGAGGGGCGCCGATGGGAAAGCAGGTGACGCCGCGCAGGGTGACTTCTTCGGCGTCCATTGGTGCGGCCAGCAACGTGGCCGCCGCGACGCATGCGGCCAGCCGTTTGATAAGCGTGATCTTGGATTGCATGATTAACTCCCCTTGAGTGTTGAATGTGGGCTGCTTGTTGCGCGTGTCGCTCCAGCCGCAATTTCGCGTTCTTTGGGCGAATCCTTGGCCATCAGTAAAGATTGCTTCAATGTATTTTACAAGTAAAATTATTTACCAGCATATTAATACGTGCCGCCTGTCACCGCAGCGTGGCTGCCACGGACAGACCATTTTCCACGGTTTTTCCTGTGATTGCAGCGATCTGTCGGGCACAGACCATCGCCCGACCAATGCAGTTTTGGCGAAAACGGCGCGCGGATTTTGGTGGTTGGTTGGGCCGACAGGGGCAGGGTGTAGACCGGATGCCCGGGTCGGCATCGTTGGTTTTGGCCGAAACGGCACAAGAATTAACCTGAACGGAAATAGACGGCCCGTTTCGCCGCCATTAGCGTGTTTCAGATCAGTGATTTGGGAAAGGCCAAACCAATGTTCAGTTCAATCTACAACGCCTTATGCACGTTGCCTTCCGACAGGTCTGGTGCCGGTGCGAAACAGTCAGTCGATCTAAGCCGCGCGCAGTTCTTGCGGTTGGTTGGCACCGGGCTGGTTGCGTCGGGTGTCGGACTGTCCGCCAGCGGCATGTTTGCACAAACATCCAGCGATACGGCGCCAGTCACCGATCTGGACAAGGTCTATGATGCCTGGCAGGATCGCTTCAATGCGGGTGATCTGGACGGGCTTGTGGCCCTTTATGCCGAGGATGTCACCTATATCAATCCTGACGGGGTTGAACTGCTTGGAAATGCGGCGACCCGTGCTGATTATCAAGGGCTGTTGGCGCTGAAGCCGAAAATCGAAATCGGCGACCGCATTCATGTCGTTCACAACGATATCGCGCTTTCGACCAATCATTGGACGCTTGAGCTTACCGATCCCGACGGGAAGCTGCAGAATCTGACCGGGGGCGGTATCGAAGTGCTGCGCCATCAGGGTGATGCGGGTTGGCGGTTCATTATCGACGATGCGTCGCGATCGGCGTTTTAGGGCGGGCGATATGATCTGAGGGCGATGCCTACAGCCCTTTCGGGTGGCTCAGGAACTCTTCGATCACCTGTGGCGGGGCTTTCACAAAGTCGCCGGTGCGGCTTGCCCCCTGTCCGTTCAGGTGTCGCAGGCTCACGGCCATTTCCGCCATCTTCACCGCGATCGGGATACCATTGATGACCGGCGCGCCGTTGACCTGATGGTTCTGGAACCGGGAGAACAGCAGCATCGGAATGCCGCCACCAGGGATCACCACATCTGTCCCGCTGGCAACCAGCGGCAGCGCCTGCTTGTCGAACAGGTCCTTGACCTCGCGCGCCTTGTCTTCGGTCCCATAGGCCCCAAGGATCTGGCCGGGTTCAAAGCTCATGGCATGAACGCCCGACACACGATCGCGCAGCCCATATTTGCCAATCTGTTGATGGAACCAGGGGATGAACCGGGTGTTGATGGTCACGATCCCAAGGCGCTGGCCCAGTTGGCAACACCAAAGCATCGTCGCCTCACCCAATCCGATGACGGGGATATCAACGGCGCTGCGTGCTTCATACAGCCCTGCATCCTGAAAATGCCCCACAACAAAAGCGTCGTAGCCCTCGCGCTCAGCCTGGACCGCATGACAGATCATCTCGCGGGCGCAGCGGAATTCAACCAGAGGGTGGGCGTAGCTGTCATAGGGTGTGATGCCGTGAATCTCGATTTCCGTCCCCGGCGAAACGCAGGCTTGCAGATGTGGCCTGAGTGCCTCCCAATAGGTCGCGCCATTTTCGTAATCGACATAGCTTTGATACCAAATCTTCATTCTGTTTCTCCGTTGATGTAACAGACTGGGGTCTTGGCCGATCCTGTGCCGTCAGGCGTTCGTCTCTCCCACCAATGCGACCACGCGAAGCGGGCTGCCCGAGCCACCTTCGATCTTGAGCGGGCAGGCGACGATGAGCGCGCCGAAGGTCGGCAGCTTGTCCAGATTGGTGAGACATTGCAGGCCGAACCTGCCATTGCCGTGCAGGATCGAATGCGCGGGCAAGGGGGGCGTAAAGGTGCTTGCCTGACCGGCATCGGTGCCAACGGTTTCCACCGCCAGACCGATACAGTTGCGCTCATGCACCATGAACTCCACGGCGCCCGCGTCCGGTCCGGGCGAATGGGCGCCGTCTTCCAGCAGGTTCAGGTATTCCGGCGTGCCCACGCGTTTGTACCAGTCGGTGCGCAGCGCAATCCAGTGCCTTGGCGGGATGCGGCCATTTTCCCTTTCCCACGTTTCGAGGAAGGTGCGGGTCAGCACGAAATCGGCGTCTGCGGCGGCCTCGGCGGATATATCAATCACCACAACGGGGGCCATGAAATCCTGCGCCGGAATGGCATCAACCGTGTTTGACGGCAAGTCCTTGCCCGTCACCCAGTGCGCGGGGGCGTCGAAATGGGTGCCCGAGTGCTCATTCATCGAGATGTTGTTCCAGTACCAGGCCGGTCCGTTGTCGTCATAACGCGACAGTTTTTCCATCCGAAACGGCGCGCATTGGCCGAATTCAGCGGGCAGTACGATCACCGGGAAATCCGGGCTTAGCGTATTGGTCAGGTCGATGACACGTACCGCACCGGAGGCCAGTGCCACGGCCAGATCCGAAAGCAACGATTGGCTCATTTGTTTTCCTCACGAATTGTCAGGGCGGGATCGGCCTGCCAGCGGGCCATAACGTCTTGTGCCACATCGTCCGCACAGATGGTTTCCTGCCCGCTCTGAAGGGCGGTGACAACCGCGCGCGCAATTTGTGTTGGCGTGACTTTCGGCGGGGGCACTGACTGGTGCCATCTGTCGTCGACCGGGCCGGTCAGGACCGACATGACACGAATGCCCGTCTGTGCCATTTCCCCCCGCAGGCTGGCGACAAGCGCAAGACGCGCCGCCGCGGCCGCCGAAGACCCGGCAAAACCCGCGTTGCCCGTCAGGCCGTGGATCGACGCGACATCGACGAAAGCCGCAGCCGCGTTGACCCCGTCATCGGACCGGGCCGACAGGGCAGGAGCAAAGGCCTGGGCCAGGCGCATCAGCCCAGTGACCTCAAGGTCCAGACTGGATTGCAGGTCGCTCAGTTTGCCGCCAAAGCCGACGCCGCCGGACCGGGTGAATCTGGCCGTGTTGACAACAATGTCGACACGCCCGCCCAATTGGGCGGCAAGCTTTTCGATGCTGCCGGTGTCCGTCAGGTTCAGGGCAACGGGTTCGATCCCGTCGATGGCTTCGATCCGGTCCTGTCCCGGATAGCGCATCAACGGATCGGCGTTCCCCAGAAACACGGTTGTCGCCCCCGCGTCCAGCAATGCGCTGGCAACGGCCTGTCCGGTCGCCTCCCTGCCGTCAGTCACCAGGATGCGGCGGACCTTTGGGTCTGCCGTGAACAGGCGCAATTGTGGATCGTCAGCCATATGCGATGTCTCCTTTTCTGGCAGCGCAAAGAGCGCCGGATTGCCCCCCCGGTCGAGCTTCAGCTCCATGCGTACGCGGTCGCCTTGTTTCACGTCGCCGTGCAGGTGCACAATTGCCATCGGTCCGGCATCCAGACGGGCAGAGCCGATGCGCCAGGGCAGATGGTCGCGAAAGAACAGATCGACGCTGCTGCGCACTGTCGTCTCGGCCTCAATCACTGCCCCCCTTGGCTGATCCTGCCAATCCAGTTCGCCCCAGCAGACCGGGCAGCGGTCGCGCGGCGGGTAAGTCGCGCGGCGACAGTCGTGGCAGACCTGCAGCACAAAGCGGCCCTGACCGGCCCGTGCCGCCATCGCCGTTGCTGCGCGGCTGCGCAGGTTTGGCGACACATGGCCAACGTGGGTTCTCAGCAGCGGGTCCTTGCGTTTCGGAGGCGTCAACGGATTGGTCATCGCAGCACGTCCTGCTCAAGAATGGCGGCTCCGGTGCAGACCCCGCGATCATAATTCACCAGTCCGAAGCCCGAGATCAGCGCACGCTTGGCGTCAGGCACCTGATCACCCAGCGGACAATGCAGAACCTGTCGCAAGCCTTCGGTCACATTCTGGAACCCGCCCGCCGCGCCGGCCTGCCCTGCGGAAAGTTGCCCGCCATTGGTGTTCAGCGGCATCGAGCCGGTGATTGTGAAATCATGTGCGGCGATGAACTGTGACAGCTCTGCCTTGTCGCACAAACCCAGATCCGCCAGTTGCATGGCCACGATCACCGGATAATCGTCATAAAGCTGAACCATATCCACATCCTGTGGCGTGCAGCCAGCAGCCGACCACAGGGCATCAATGTCGCGCGCCCAGCCCCCGCGGGTCTGAACCGGATCTTCGGCAAAGGCGTTGTGACGTTCGATTGTCGCCGACAGACGTGCCGTGGACAGGCCCAGCTCTTGCGCTTTTTCGGGGGTTGTCACGACAAAGGCCTCGGCTCCGGCGCAGGGCATGACACAATCGAAAAGATGCACAGGGTCCGCGATGGGACGGGCCGCCATATAGGCATCGTGGGTCAAAGGTTTTTTCATCAGCGCATGTGGATTTGACAATGCGTTCGACCGCTGTGCCACGCAGAGTTTGGCAAAGTCATCGCGGGTCACGCCATAATCCCGCATGAATGCATCAGTGATCAGTGCAAAGGTCGCGTTCGGCCCGCCGAACCCGTAAGGATACGAGGCATCCTGCGAGCACCGCGAGAACCCCGCGAGGGTCTGCCGAAAGCTGTCGATCTGGTTGGTGTCGGCGGCCACACAGGCAACAAGGTCGACGTCACCAGCCTGAACGCCGCGCGCGGCACGTCGCAGCGCCATGACACCGCTTGCGCCGCCGGTGGGGATATGATCCATCCAGCGCGGGCTGAGGCCAAGATGCTGGACCATGCCGACGACCGTGTCCGGGGCCGCCGAAAAACTTGAAAAGCAGAACCCGTCGAAATCGGCAGGCCCCAGCCCCGTTTGGCGCGACAGCTCTTTCAGGGCACTGCCCGCCCACCAATGCGCTGTCTTGTCGGAATAGCGCGTATAGGGCACGGTGACGGGCGCACAGACCACAACGCCGTCATAGGGTTGCTGTTGTGCCATCAGACTTTTCGTTTCTTCAGAGGCCTGGTGTCGATGAACCCCTCTGCGGCAAAGGTCGCGACCATCAGGTCTTTCAGTTGTCCCCGCAGAATTTTCTGCGTTGCGGTCAGGGGCAGTTCATCGACAAAGCAGATCCATCCGGGGGCCTTGTAATAGGCCATCTGGTCCAGCGCCCAGGTTACGATCTCTTGCGCCTTGGCCGCGTCGCCTGTGGCATCTTCAAGGATCACGAACACCGCGACTTCATCGCCGCGTATGTCATCGGGTGCAGCGATGGCGGCAGAAATGCTGATTTGCGGATGCCGGTTGAGGATCGATTCCACCTCGACGGCCGAGATGTTTTCACCTGATCGGCGGATCACGTTCTTCTTGCGATCAACGAAATGCAGTGACCCGTCTTCATCCTGTTGGACCACATCGCCGGTGTGCAGCCATCCGCCCTGCCACAGCTCATCCGTGGCCTTTTGGTTCTTCAGGTAACCGGAAAAGAACCCGTAGCGGGGATCGTCCCCGGCCCGGCGCACCAGCATTTCGCCGGGCGCACCTGTGGGGACGTCGTTGCCAGCATCGTCAACCACGCGCACGTCCACGTCCTTGCCGCTGCGGCCAAAGCAGGCCGTGCCCACCTTGCGGGGGTCCTCGTTGGCGCAGATGACGCCACCCGAACCGGTTTCGGTACAGGCCCAGGCTTCGATCAGAGGAAATCCATAGCGGTCTTCGAAAGCTGCGTGCAGCTTCGGGTCGACGCCCGCGCCAAACCCGAAACGCAGGTTATGATTGCGGTCATCAACCGAAGGTTCGGCGCGCATCAGCATGGGCGGCATAACCCCCAGATAATGTACCACGGTCGCGCCACTTTTGCGCACCGAGTCCCACCAGGTGCGCGGATGGAAGCGATCAAGCATGATAAGACAGCCGCCCACGGTGATCATGGCCATTGTCGACACCGCCATGGCGTTCATGTGAAAGACGGGCAGGGGCGTCAGCATGCGTTCGCAATCGCGTTGCAGACTGATGTGTCCGCCAGCCTGAGCATACCAATCCCCGGAGTAAAGATAATACTGGTTGGATAGGATGCAGCCCTTGGGTTTGCCGGTCGTGCCCGACGTGTAAAGCAAGGCGCATTCGGTCAGCGTGGTCAGCGCAGCATCAGAGGCCGCTGTCGTCACGGCGGTGGGCAGTTCGCCATCCGGTGTGGTGATCCGGGCGGACAGCCCGGCATTTTCCACGGCGGTTTTCATTTCGTCCAGCCGTTCGGCCAGCACGATGGCCAGCACCATTTCAGAATGTTCGGCAAGGTATTCCAACTCTGCCAGACGCAAATCCGGGTTGATGGGGACAACCGACGCACCAAGCGCGTTCAGGGCCAGCCATATTTCCAAAAAGACCGGTCTGTTCTGCAACAACAGGCCGATCCGGTGGCCAGCGCCATAGCCTGCTGCCGCGAATTTTCTGCGCCATTCCTCTGTCCGTTCGGCCATTTGCGCATAGCTGATGTCGCCAGCGGGGATGTCATAGATCTCTGCGGTTTCTTTTAGCACGTGCAAAAACGGGGCTTCGCCGCGTCTTGCAGCAATATCCATGAAGCGGGTGTATACTGTTTCCGTGTCCATGCTGCGTCAGACCCAAAGCTGAAAGTTGCTGAACGCCCGGTCTTCTGTGGGTGTCGCGCCGCCATGGGGGTCTGCGGACCAGCATACAGGCGGTGATGCCAAAGGGTGCGCTTCGATCCGTTTGTTGTTTTTGGTGTCGCGCGCAAAAGCGACATCCTCATACCCTGTCAACGGCATGCCAACCCCTTTGATTATACTATATGTTACAACATAAGTTTATATATAAAACTATTTCTGTCAAGCCATAGTTGCCGCACCGCAAGATCATTGGTCGGGATCAGACCGCAAGGGCGGCGATGTGGGCTTCGGATATGGAGGTCCGTCTCAAAGCCCTGCGCAAGGGCGATGTTTTGGGGGTGTGGAATCTCCACATGGGCCGCAGATCGCGACCACAGCAGCGCGGCTCCAAGCGGTCGCGCACGGGGTCGGAAAGGGGGGTGATGTCCTGTGCATCGGACCTCACGATTCCGCTGTTTCAGGTCGTGCGAAGCGTGGCTTGATATTCCGGGTCACGCATGACGCTTGCCATCCCGTGGTGGATTGCACAGGAATCTCGGCCCGCGCGGCTTTGCGCGATCTGCGTGCAGTCCGTGGTGAGATGTTGGAACTGCATGCCCCGGATGTGGCACTCACGCGGTCCATCCGCCTGCTGCATCCGCGCTTTCCGGTCTATATCGTGCCACGCGGCGCGGGGCGTTACATGGTCGGGGCCACGATGATCGAAAGCGATGATGCGGGCGGCATCACGGCGCGGGCAGTGATGGAATTGCTGTCGGCGGCCTATACCGTTCACCCCGGTTTCGCGGAGGGCGAGGTCATCACAACGGCGGCGGGGCTGCGCCCGTCCTTTCCAAACAATCTGCCCGCCATCCGGCATGTCGGCGATGTGATCCACGTCAATGGCATGTACCGCCACGGGTTTTTGATGGCCCCGGCGCTCGCCCTTGATCTTGTGACGCGGTGGAAACGCGCGGCGGGCGACGTGCCGCTGATCCACCTCGAAGCGGGGCTGCGCATCGTGATGCCGCTGCATCTCAACCCGGTGGTGCGTGAGGCGATCCTGCCGATTGTGGCGGGCGAAGACAATATTTACCCGATCGAGCCGCTGCCCTATCGCCAGTTTTGCCGCCTGATGATCAAGGCCCATCTGATCGTTTCGGCAGTTCCGGTGCGGAGAAAAAGCGCGGCCTTATTCCCGGCTCGGATCGTGACTCTGTCTTGGTCGCCTCGGACGAAGGGGTGACGTGGATTTACTATGATACGAACACAGCCGCTTGGCAGCATGTGCGGATCGGCACAGGCGAGACCTCGCAGTTCGAGGAAACCGGGTTTAAGGGCAGTGGCGACCTTGATGCGGGGCGCATTGATGGCGTTCCGATGAGCTGTGTCGCCGCCATCGAGCCGTTTCATGGCAATACGGTCGCCATCTATACCCGTGATCCCGAAAGCGATCCGGCCACCGCCCGTTGGTCCCGGCAGGTTCTGGATGTTTACGGCGACCCCAATGAAAATGGCGAAGGTCCGGGCCATCAAATCCTCTGCGGGGATTTTGATGGAGATGGTGATGAAGAATTCCTTGTGGGGCTGCGGGGGCCATGGCCGTGGCAGGGGGTCATGTATTACAAAATGGTCGATAAAAAGCCGGTGTTTTCGCCAAATGGCGTGTCTCTGATGATTCCGCCGCGCGGATGCCATGGCTGATTTCAACGGTGATGGGCGACCGGATGGCGATGGTGGGCCGTCATCTCGCTGATGAGCTGTAGTGATCCTACCCCATCGCGATGTCTCACAAAAACGCGGGCCCCGATGCGAGGGCTTCGCAGCCCTGCATCGAAGCGTTGATCCGACCTTTATCGTTCAGGTGGCCTTGGTCACCAGTGCCTTGGACCGTGCGAGCGCTTCGGCGGCACGGCTCTGGGCATCCACGGTTTTGGCCTTGTCGATCTGGGCCACCTCGACGCTCAGAACCAGATCACGCGGCAAGGCGCACACCATGGCGATCAGATCAATCCCGCCGTCTCCGGGCAAAAGCCGTGCGCCTCGGGCGATCTCGATCATCCCGGCATCGGAAGGGTCATATGGCTTTGGACCATCACAAAGCTGGGCGTAGTGAATGAGCGCGGGGGGCAGGTTTTGAATCTGCGCGACCGTCCCGCCCGCCCGGTCCCAATGCAGCGCGTCGATCAGAACGCCGCCATTGGCGCACCCCGCCGTTTCCACGATGCGCTGTGCCTCGGGTAGGGTTTTGACCCCGGTCCAGGGCATGAACTCCAAATCCCCGGTCAGGCCATATTCGGCTGCGAGATCGCAAAAGGCGGCAAAGGTTTCGGTCAGACGATCATGGTTTGCATCATCGCCCGCAACAAGCACGTTGCGCGCGCCAAGCCGTTGGCCGAGCGCCAGAAAATCACGAAAGTCTTCGACATTGGTGTCCGGTTTGAGCCGGGCGATTTCAATATCGGCAATGCCGATTCCGGTCTCCTCAAGCGCCGCTTTCACCAAAGTTTCAACTGTCGGATCAGACAGGATCGGATAGGGGGCCTCGGTTGGGGCGGCGGGTAAAAACCGTAGCCCCACAAGGTCATACCCGGTGGCCGCCGCAATGCGCACCGCCTCATGTGGCGGAACCTCATGTGTGGTCAAAAAGGCAAGAGAGAATTTATGGGGCATGGCACTCACTTCAGCGGGGAAAATGGCAAGGGAAGGGCGATGGCGCTGGTCATCTGTGGGGTGAGCCAGTCCGGGCCGCCTTTGGCCGGCCATTTGCCGTCCGCGACCGATTGGCTGCGCGCCTTGGTGCGGGCGTCAAGTGAGCTATAGGGCCAGATTTGCGTGATACGCGGCGCACCATCAAGGCCCCACATCGCCATGGTCAGCGGCGAATATTCCGAACGCGCCGGGATGGCGTCGCGCCATTTGTCTTGGGTGACAGACACGCCGTTCAGCTTGGCCTTATAGGTGCGAAATTCGTAGATCGGCCCATAGGTGCCGGGGGTGATCGGGGCCATGAAATCAAAGGGTTTGTAGCTGTCAAACCGCAGGTCGACCAAATGCTCCATACAGCCCATCGGATTGTCGGACATCACCGCGCGTTCGCGTTCGTCCATCATCTCGTCCAGCGTCTCGAAGCCGCGCAAAACATAGACTTCGTTGAGGGTGCCAATGTCGGTGGCAAACGCCCCGAGCAGCGTGCCTTTGCCCGCCGCGAGCCAGTTTTGCAGCCCGTCCGAGGCCTTTCCTGCGCCAAAGATCACGGTCTTGAGCGTTGTGATTTCGTAATAGGTCATGTCATGCATCCTTTGTGTGGTGTGAAATGGGAGGGGTTAGGCCTTTGATTGGTTGACCTGAAACTCGGCGACCGACGATGTAGCCAAACGTCATGCCCGGCCCGAGGGTGATGCCGCCAGACGGGTAATGCCCGCCCATGATCGAGGCGGCGTCATTGCCGATGGCATAGAGCCCGGGCATCGGCGCTCCGTCTTGCCCAAGCACCTGCCCGTCGGCGGCGGTTTTGATCCCGGCAAATGTACCAAGGCTGCCGGGCACGAGTTTGACCGCATAAAACGGCCTGCGCTCCAATGGCCCCAAGGCCGGGTTTGGACCTTTGTGTTTGGCCCAACCTTGGGCGCGGTTGTAAAGCGATGCGCCGCGGTGAAACGCCGGGTCGTGGCCAGCCTGCGCGCTGTCATTGAACCGCGCGATGGTCTGTGCAAGCGCCTCGGTGGGCAGGCCGCACTGCGCCGCCAAATCTGTGATCCGCCGCCCGCGTTTGAGGTAGCCCGTGCGCAGATAGCGGGTGAGCGGGAAGGGAAAGGGTTTGGCCCAGCCGATGCCAAATTGCCTCTGCGCCCGGTGATCGCAGATCAGCCAAGCCTCCGGCGCGTGCCCCTTTGGCGTCACCGCAAACAGGGCTTTCATGAACTCATGATAGCTGTCGGCCTCATTAACAAACCTCTGCCCTCTGATATCCACCGCGATAAATCCGGGTTTGGCGCGATCAATGAGATGGGGGAAATTTTTGAACCCGCCCTCACCATCCGGGACGCGGGACACGGGCGCCCATGCGGCGGGTTCAGCAATGTTCATGTCAAGCGCTGCACCAACCGTTTCAGCCAAACGCAAGCCGTCGCCGGTGTTTGATTTGGGCGCAGCAGAGGCATGCGCAATAGTGTCTGTATGGGCAAAGCTGTGTGTTTGCCGCAGGGCATCATGCGGATAGCCGCCCGCCGCAAGCACCACGCCTTTGCGGGCGGTGATGCGGATTGGCGTCCCTTGTCTGATCACGGATGCACCCACGATCCGACCCTTATCATGGCGTAGGCTGGTCACCGGACTGTCATGCCAAAGCTGAACCCCGCTGTCCGCTGCCCCTTTCAAAAGCTGCGCCACAAGGGCATTGCCGCCCACAAGCTGCATCGAACGCCGGTAACGCGCCAGATCATAGAGATGTTTGGCCAGCCGTTTGGTGACATGCCACAGCGCGCTTGGGGACCGGGTCGCATTGAAAAAATGCGCCATATCCGCACCGCTGCCGATGCCCATGCCCCAAAGCGACACGACATCGAGTGGCGGACGCAGCCGCGCCATCAAAGGTCCAAGTTGACGCCCATCATAGGCCGCGGTGGTCACAGAGCGCCCGCCTTCGGCGGCACCATTATGAGCGTAAAAATCAGGCACATGATTGCCATCAACCCAGGTCATGACGCCGATCTCTTCGAGAAAGCGCAGCATGTCGGGACCGTTTTGCAAGAACGTCTCTAGGCGCGGATCATTGGCGCGATGGCCCAAAATCGCGCGCAGATAGCGGCGGGGTTTGGTGTCGGGCTCAGTGATCCCGGCGCGGATCGCCTGTGGGTTCTGTGGAATCCAAAGCCAGCCGCCGGACCATGCAGAGGTGCCGCCGAAAACCCCGGTTTTCTCGGCCACAATGACATCAAGCCCTGCTTTTGCTGCCGTGATCGCGGCACACAATCCCGCTGCGCCTGATCCAACGATCAGAACGTCGCAGGCGGTGACGCCCGCCGTTTCGCTGTCCATTGTCCTGCTTTCGTTTCACAGCGCGAAAGACGTCCGCGCATTCGGGTCAGATGACAGGACCTTGCGGTCAGCCAGCCTGACGGGTTTCGGTCTCTGCGGGCAGGGCCCGATTGCGGTTGAAAAAGAAGGAGGCCTCTGACGCACCGCCAATTTCATCGGCGGCTTCACGCAGAAGCGGGTGGAATTGGTCCATCAATTCGGGCGTCACACGCACACCCGGACCGGCGATGGACAGACAGCCGATCACAGCATGGTCTTCGCTGCGAAAAATGGGAACAGCCATCGCCGCCATCCCGGCATGATAGCTGTCGGACATGGTGGCATAGCCACGTTTGCGGGTGTCAGCCAGCGAGGCCAGCACCTCTGGAATCGACGTAGGCGCGCCCGGCCCCATGGCAAAATCCGCCCGCAGCCCTTGGGCACCAATTTTCTCAAGTGCTTGTTCATCCGTCAGTGTTGACAGCCAGGCATGTCCACCCGCCGAGCCGGCCAAATGCACCTTGATCCCCTGTTCGCGACCGGGGTCATAGCGCAGGCCCGCCACCGCGCCCTGTGCCACGCCGACCCAGACAAGATCCTCGCCATCAATCACGGACAGGCGCACAAGTTCGCGCGAATCCGCCGCCAAGCGATCAAGGATGGGCTGTGCAATATCGGGCACGCCGGTGCGGGCCAAAAACGCCAACCCGATGCCTGCGAGTTTGATGGTGAGAGCGTAATCGCCTTGGGTCCTGAGTTGTCGCACATAGCCGTATTGCGACAGTTCTTTGAGCAACCGATGCGCTGCCGAGGCGGGCATATCCAGCTCGCTCGCGATCGCGCTCACTTGAACGCCTTCGGGATGTTTCCCAAGAAATTCAAGGATCGAAAGGGTTCTCTCCATCACACCGGACATCGCTTACTCCATCATCGCTTTTGGCTTTGACGACGTGTTTATCCTGTGTGTGCCAAGCGGAACAGGGCGTCTTTGTGTGATGGACCCATGGATCGCCTCGATCACCGCTATGTTGCGGGCGCCATCGGACAAGGTGATGCGCGGGGTTTCATCGCCTTTGATCACGGCGGAAAAATGACGAATTTGTTCGACATAGCTGTCGGTTGTGACCAGATCGAGCGGCCGATTGATCTGAGGCATGGTCCAATCGCGCGGACCCTCATGGGTCCAAAGCGACAGATCCGGCAGGCTCATCCCGGCCTGTGTCCCGGCAAACACATGCGAGACGGCGGGCATCGCCGGAAACCGCGCCGGATTTTCGCCTGCGGTCGTGTCCCAACACCATGGTCCCACACCCGCATCGGTCAGAGAAATTGTGATCAACCCGCCGGTTTCAAGGCGCAGGATCACGGCGGCGGTGTCTTCGACGTCAAAGCCGCGTTGGGTATTTGAGGTGAGGGCCGTGACCTCTGTGATTTCGCCAAACAAATGCCGCACAAGGTCGATTTCATGGATCAAGTTGATCAGGATCGGCCCGCCCGCGCCCGGTTCCCGCCGCCAGGCAACATCGAAATAGCGGGCATCCTTGTAGAGCGTGGCGGAGATTGTGCCGCTGACCAATGTGCCGAATCGACCCTCGGTGATGGCCGTTTTGGCGGCTTGAACGATGGGGTTGTGGCGACGGTGGTGACCGACAAGCCCCTGCACCCCTGTGCGATCTGACAGGGCCACCAAAGCCGCACAGCTATGGGCCGTGTCGCCCAAGGGTTTTTCGACCAGCACAGGAATCCCCGCGCGGATCAATGTCATCGCCTGAGGCACATGAAGCGCGTTTGGCGTGGCTATGATCACCCCGTCTGGACGCAACTCAATCAGGGCCGCGAGCGTTTCCAGATGGGGGCACTCCAAATCTTGGGCAAGGGATTTACCCGATTCAAACGGATCGACAATGGCGACGAGATCGGTGCCGGGACAGGCGCGGATCGCATCGGCATGGGTGCGCCCAATGATGCCGCCCCCCACAATGGCCAATCGTGTCTGTGTCATGCGTGTCCTCCCTCAGGCGGGCGTTTCGGAGCGCCTGTGCTTTCCAGAACTATATCAGCCAAAGCTAAAAATAAAACAAGATTTAAAAGTTGAAAGAGTTTCTAATTTAAGACATGCTGATGAAAGAACGAGGGCGTTTGTTATAAAAGTCTTGTTAAATGAGAGACTTGAGCGCTCAGGGAGGGATCTATGTCAAAAGAATCGCGCTCTGGCGCACAGCTCGAAAATGGCGCCAGCTACGATGTGGTCGTTCTTGGGGCAGGGGCGGCGGGCCTGTCTGCTGCCGTGTTTGCGGCTCTTGAAGGCGCGCGCGTTTTGCTGGTGGAACGCACAGAATTTCTTGGTGGCACCTCGGCTTTGTCGGCGGCAACCACATGGGTGCCGAACACCCGGTTTCGTGATGAATTGGGGGCGAAAGACAGCGAAGAGACGGTTCTGGCGTTCCTGGATCGTGCTGTTGGGAACCGCGCGCCGCGTGCCCTGCGCGAGGCCTTTGTCAAACGCGGCCCCGGCGCGATCCATCGCCTTGAGGATGAGACAAACGTCCGGTTCCGGGGCCGTCCTTTCCATCCCGATTACTTGTTTGAACTCGAAGGCTCGACCGCCTTTGGTCGCGCGCTTGAGCCTGTGCCCTTTGATGGCGCGCTGCTGGGCGATGACCTAAAGCTCGTGCGTCCACCGATCCCGGAATTCACTATTTTGGGCGGGATGCAGATCGACCGGGATGACATCGCGCATTTGCTCAAGATGAAGAAAAGCCTGCGCTCGCTGGCCTATTCGATTCGCATCGTCGCACGCTATTGTTTGCGCAAATGGGCGCATGGTCGCGACACGCGTCTGTTGATGGGCAATGCCTTGATCGGGCGGTTTCTCTATGAGGCGCGAAAGCGCGGGGTTGAGATTGTCACCCAGACCAAAACCACGGGATTGACGCCGCTCGGAGAGGGGGCGTATCGGCTTACTTTGGAGCAAGGCGGGCAGTCTTTCGACATCACAGCGACCAAAGGGGTGGTGCTGGCCTCCGGCGGTTTTGCCCGTCACCCAGTCAAACGTCAGACCATGATGCCCGCGCCGACGCCGCGCGTGTCGCCCGCCGCCCCCGGTCACACCGGGGAGTTGCATGACATCGTTCTCGGGCTTGGTGCGCATTATTCTGATAGTGCGGCACAGCCATGTTACTGGGCGCCGGTGTCGATCCGCAAACGGGCAGACGGCACAGAAGCCGCGTTTCCGCATTTCGTGTTGGACCGCTCCAAACCGGGGATCATTTCGGTTGGGCGCGACGGCAAGCGGTTCGTCAACGAAAGCCGTAGCTATCACGAATTCGTCTCTGCCATGTATGCCGCCGATAAGGACGGGTCGCATATTCCGACGTTCCTCATTGCCGACGCGGCAGCGGCGCGCAAATACGGCATGGGCATGATCCATCCGGGGACCAAGGATTTTGGGCCGTTCATCGCCGAGGACTATCTGACCGAGGGGCGTGATCTGAGCGATCTTGCCGCGCAGCTTGGCATAGATGGCACAAACCTGAGCGCCACCGTGGCGCGGTTTAATGAGATGGCAAAGCAGGGCGTGGATCAGGATTTTCACCGCGGTGAAACCGTCTATGAGCGCGCCAATGGCGACGCCACCCATGGCGGGCCGAACCCAACCCTGCGCCCGATTGGCAAGGGGCCGTATTATGCGGTCAAACTGTATCCGGGCGATATTGGCGCGGCTCAGGGTCTTGTCACCGATGAAAACGCCCGTTTGCTGACGGAAAATGGCGCCGTAATCGACGGGCTCTATGCCGCTGGGGCGGATATGAATTCGATCATGGGCGGGGTCTATCCCGGCCCCGGCATCACCATTGGTCCGGGTATTGTTTTTGGCTCGATCGCGGCGACCCATGCGGCGCAGCGCAAGACCGCCCACACTGATCGGATGGCATCATGAGCCGCTGGCAAGACAAGCCAGTTTTGGTGACTGGCGGGACCGGATTTCTTGGGGCTTTCGTCGCGCGAGACCTCGCGGCCCAAGGGTTGCGCCCACGGGTGTTTGATCGACATCCCAACGCCGAGACGCTTGATTTCGTGCGGGGCGGCCTGTCGCAGAGCTGTGAGATCGTTGCGGGCGATGTGACCCGGCGCGAAGACGTGGCACGGGGGATGGAAGGTTGTGGTGCGGTTGTCCATCTGGCTGGGCTGATGACCGTCGATTGCAAGGCCGATCCACTGCGCGCCGCTCAGGTGAATCTCATCGGCAGTCAAACGGTGATGGATTTGGCGATCAAGAACGGCGTGGAGCGATTGACCTACGCGTCGAGTTCGGCGGTCTACGGATCGGGGGAGGGCATCTTGCCAAATCCTGAGACCCTTTATGGCGTGCACAAACTGGCGATTGAGGGCATGGCGCGCTGTGCGTGGCTGGATCACGGCCTGCCAAGCGTCGGATTTCGCCCCTATATCGTCTATGGCCCCGGTGAGAGCAGGGGCATTGCAGCCGGGCCGTCGATTGCATTGCGGGCGGCGGCTCTTGGACAATCTGCCACAATTCATTTTTCCGGCCCCGTGGGATTTGTCCATGTCTCAGACGTTGCACGGGCCTTTGTGGCCGGGCTTTTTGACGCTTGGGAGGGGGCACAGGTCTATGACCTGCATGGGGTCTCGGCCACGGTTGATGACTTTATCTCAGCGCTCAAGCGGGCGGTGCCGGATGCCACGGTTTCGGGCGAGGGGCCAAGGCTTAAAACACCCGCATTGCTCCAAGGAGGGGGCCATTCTGATTGGTTTGATGCGCTGCGTGTGACCTCTTTGGAGGAGGGGATTGCCACTACTTTGACCCATTGGCGCACGACTTCTGACATACAGGCTGCGTGTCTGTGAACGGGCGACGGCCCCGACTTTGGGGTCTAGCGAATTGTCCAATTTATATGGAGCGCCGTCCATTCTTAAATCGGCGAAGGATTGCAATTTTGAGGGCGAGGTGACGTTGCGTGAGGCGCGTCAGGGAGGAGGACGGGATGGACGTGACACTTACGGGGGAGACCGTGTTGTTTCCGATCGCCGGGGATCCGATTGCTCAGGTGAAATCGCCGGGCCTGTTGACGGAAATCCTTGTGGCGCGCGGGATCAATGGGCTTGTCATTCCGACGCATGTGACGGCGGCGGCGTATCCGGCCTTTGTGGCGGCGATGAAAACGACACATAATGTGCGCGGCTTGATCGCGACCGTGCCCCATAAACAAGCGACGCTCGCGCTATGCGACCACCCCTCCGAACGCGCGCAATTCGCAGGTTCCGTCAACGTGATGCACAAGCGTGAGGACGGCACTTGGGAGGGCGATAACACCGATGGTCAGGGCTATCTGAACGGCGTTGCGGCCTGTGGCTATGAGGTTGCGGGCAAACGCGCGCTTTTGGTTGGTGTCGGCGGCGCGGGCGCTGCGATTGCATATGAAATCCTCGCGCGCGGTGCCGCTTATCTGGCGATTCACGATGCGGATGAGGCGCGCCGCGACGCCGCGATTGCACGGCTTGATGCGCGGTTTCCCGGACAGGTGGGGGCCGGATCGGCAGACCCAACAGGGTATGATTTCATCGGCAATGCCACGCCCGTGGGGATGCGCGAAGGCGATCCGCTGCCGATTGAGGCCGACAACTATCAAAGTCACCAATTCGTGGCCGACTGCATCACCAAGCCAGAGATCACGCCGCAGCTTGCGATTGCGCAGGCCAAAGGCTGCGCCACCATGCCCGGGCTTGGCATGTTCAACGCGCAAGCGGATCTTTTGGTGAACGCCATGACAGGAACACCATGACAGCAATGAAAGCGGGAAAACAAAACACATAGCCCCGTTTCAACGACCAGCATCAATCAGGGAGGATACTATGCTGAAAACACTTCTGACAGGGACCGCGCTTGCCGCAGGTCTGGGATGGGCCGCGCAGGCGGACACACTTAAAATTGCCAACATCGCCGAACTTTCGGGTGCCGGGGCCGCCGCTGGGTCGGTCTGGGCCGATGGGGTGCATTTGGCGATTGATGAGATCAATGAGACTGGCGGCATCCTTGGGATGCAGGTCGATATGTCGGAATACGACAGTCAAACCGACCCGCTGCAAAGCCGCGCCTTGGTGCAAAAAGCCATTGATGAGGGCGCATTTGCGCTGTTGGGCACGGTGTATTCGTCCTCGACCGTGGTGAACATGTTGGTCGCCCAGCAAAACGGCATCCCGCAATTCACCGGCTCCGAGGCCCCTTCGATCACCCAAAAAGGCAACCCCTATATTTTTCGCACCACCTTTGGCGCGCAAAAGGGCATGCCCAAAATCGGCACCTATCTCAAAGACGGTCTGGGGGTGAGCAAAGTGGCCATCGCTTGGGCCAATACGGAATATGGCAAGGGCGGCCATGATGCCTTTGTCGATGTGGCCAAAGAGATGGGGCTTGAGGTCGTGTCTGATGTGCCCTCCGAGCAGGGCCAGGCGGATTTTTCCGCCGATATTCTCAAGATCAAAAACACTGGCGCCGAAGCCGTGTTTATTTATCTGACCGAAGAGGAAAGCGCGCGGTTTTTGATTGAGGCCAAGAAGCAAGGTCTCAACATTCCGATGGTGGGCGACACGGTTTTGGCGTCGCAAAAGGTCATCGACCTGTCCGGGGGAGCCGCCGAGGGTGCCTTGGGTCATGTCGCACTTTCGGCGGACGCCCCCGTGCCGCTGTTGCAGGCAATGAGCGCGAAGTTCACCGAGCGGTTTGGCTATCGCCCCGATCACAACGCGATCAAAGGCTATATCGGTGCCTATGCGATCAAATACGGCACGGAGATCGTTGGCGAGGCGAACAGCCAAAAACTGACGGATGCGCTGCATGGCACCTGTCTGGATGCTGCCACCTATCCCGGCGTTTTGATGGACATTTGCTGGGATGAAACCGGCGAAGTGTCGCGCGAAAGTTTCATGGTTGAAGTCAAAAATGGCGCACAGGACATCACAACCATTTTGCCGCCGAACTGAGACAGGCTGCCCGCCCTGCGCCTCATATGATGGGGCGCGGGGTGATCCGGCAAAGGCGCGCTATGACGCCAGCCGATTGCACAGCTCTGATGATCCAAATCATCGGGGGAACACATGGGAGGAATGGATATGAAACGTAGAGTTTTTGCGGGTGTGAGCCTGAGCGTCATGATGATGGCGATGTCCGCACATGCTGAGACGGTGAAAATCGCCAATATTGCGGAACTGTCGGGACCTGGGGCTGCCGCAGGGTCGGTGTGGTCCGATGGCGTGGATCTTGCGATTGATGAGATCAATGCACAGGGTGGAATCCTCGGGATGCAGGTCGATATGTCAAAATACGACACACAAACCGACCCACAGGTGAGCCGCGCCTTGGTGCAAAAGGCCATTGATGAGGGTGCTTTTGCGCTGTTGGGGACGGTGTATTCGTCTTCGACTGTGGTGAACATGTTGGTCGCTCAGCAAAACGGCATCCCGCAATTCACCGCCTCAGAGGCGCCGTCGATCACACAAAAGGGCAACCCCTATATTTTCCGCACCAATTGGGGCGCGCAAAAGGGCATGCCCAAAATCGCGACCTATCTCAAGGATCAGCTTGGGGTGAGCAAAGTGGCCGTTGCTTGGGCCAATACGGAATTTGGCAAAGGCGGCCATGACAGTTTCGTTGAAAACGTCAAAGCGGCCGGTTTGGACGTTGTGGCGGATGTGCCCTCTGAACAGGGCCAAGCGGATTTTTCCGCCGATGTTTTGAAGATCAAAAACTCCGGCGCTGAGGCGGTTTTCATCTACCTCACCCAAGAAGAAGCAGCACGGTTCCTGATGGAAGCTGTCAAACAGGGTCTCGACATTCCGCGCATTGGCGACAGTGTTTTGACCTCTGAGAAGGTCATTGATCTGGCGGGTCCGGCGGCCAATGGCGCCAAAAGCCACGCCGCCCTCACCATCGCCGCCGATGATCCTTTGGTGCAAGAATTCGCGGCAAAGTTTTCTAAGCGCTTCGGTTATAGCCCCGATTACAACGGGATGAAGGGCTATATCGGCGCGTATACGATCAAATACGGCACGGAAATGGTCGGCGAAGTGAACAGTCAAAAACTTGCCGATGTTGTGCACGGGCTGTGTCTTGATGCCAACACCTACCCCGGCGTTTTGATCGACATGTGCTGGGACGACGTCGGTGAGGTGTCGCGCCAAAGCTATATGGTGGAAGTCAAGGATGGCCGCGAAACGGTCTCCGAAGTTCTCCCCGCCAACTGAGTTTCGCAACACATGCGGCACCGCTCCGCGACCTCTGTTCCATCGGAGCAGAGGATCTTTTAACACTAAAACGGGAAGGAATGGCGATGGCCGAACTCCTGCAAATCCTCATATCGGGCCTGTCGTCCGGTGCGATCTATGCCTTGGCCGCCGTGGGGTTCACCCTGTTGTGGCAGGCCTCGCAAACCATCAACTTCGCGCAGGGCGAATTTGTCATGTTGCCTGCCTTTTTCGTGTTGGCGGGGATGACCTTGTTTGGACTGCCGCTTTGGGCGGCAATCCTGACCGCCTTTGTGCTGTCGATCGTGATCCTTGGCGCGATGTTCAAAAAGCTGGTGGTTGAACCGATGCTGCCGCATGGCACGATGCCTTTGGTGATCGCCACCATTGCACTGGGGCTTTTGATGAAAGAAAGCGTCAAGGAATTTTATTCCGCCCAAGGTCAGCCCTTTCCGTCGCTGTTTCCGCAGCATGTGATGGACTTTTTTGGTGCGTCGGTGTCGGTTCAGGATCTCTGTAACCTTGCCGTGGCTTTTGCCGCGATCATCGCCCTGCAATTGTTTTTGCAACGCACCCGCACGGGCCGCGCCATGCAAGCCACCGCGCAAGATCCGCGTGTGGCCGAAATCCTTGGCGTCGATGTGAAACGGATGGTGATGTACACGTTTTTGATCAACGGTGCCTTGGCCGCCATCGCATCGATCCTGATTTCACCGGTCTATCTGGCCAAATTCTCCAACGGCGAAACGCTTGGTATGATTGCCTTTATCGCGGCCATCGTCGGCGGGTTTAACCAAATCCGTGGCGCGCTGGTCGGCGGGCTTTTGATCGGCGTTCTGGACAATCTGGCCGCCGTTTACATCTCTGCCGAATATCGCACGGCGATCCCGCTTATCCTGCTCATCGTCATCATCATGGTGCGCCCACAAGGCATCATGGGCACGTCCGAAGGGAGGACCGTATGACCGCTTTTCGCATTCTTTTCCTGATCACTTTTAGTGTGGCTCTCCTGCTCGCGCCGATAGGGCAGAGCAACTATATCATCTACATTCTGTGTTCCTGGCTGATCTTTTCGATCTCCGCCATGGGGCTGAACCTGACGCTCGGCTACGCGGGTCAAATCAGTTTGGCGCAGGCCGCATTCATGGGGATCGGGGCCTATGTCACGGCACTTTTGACCATGGCGGGCGTACATTGGCTCGTCGCGGTGTTTTGCTCGATCTCCGCGACCTTCTTGATCGGCTTGGCTTTGGGCTACCCGGCGCTTCGGGTCCAACACCATTTTCTGGCCTTCGTCACACTCGCCTTCAATGCGCTCGTCTTTCTGGTCTTGCGCAACGAGGAATGGCTCACAGGCGGCTCACTTGGCCTTGTCGGCATCCCGCGCCCGGTGTTCGGGCCGTTCGACACCATGAAGCAACTGCCGTTCTATTACTTTACGGTTGTGTGTTTCCTGGTGACAGCGGGAGCGATGGCATGGATGTTGCGTTCGCCTTGGGGTCGCGCGTTCAAAGCCCTGCGCGAAAACCCGATCCGGGCCAATTCCTTGGGTCTCAACACAACCCGCATGACGCTTTTGGCCTTTGCCATCGGTTCGTCCATGGCCGGTCTGGCCGGGGCGCTGCAAGCGCCCTTGGTGCAGTTCATCGAACCCGGCTCGTTCACGTTGATCCTGTCGCTTAAAATCCTGCTCATGGTGATTGTCGGCGGCTCTGGCTATTTCTTCGGTCCTATCCTTGGCGCGGCTCTTGTCGTGCTGTTGCCGGAAATGCTGCGCTTTACCGATGGCTATTACCTCATCATCTACGCGCTTCTGGTGCTTGTGGTCATGATCTTCTCACCGCAGGGGCTTTTAGGGCTTGGGCGTAAACTCCTGATCGCGATGAAACCTCGCAAAGAGCGCGGCGATCTCAAACAGGGAGCACAGTTGTGATGCAAACTGAAACCGTTCTATCGGTCAAAGACATGACCAAGCATTTCGGACCGATCAAAGCCGTCAATGGTGTCTCATTCGAGGTGCAAAAGGGCGAAATTCTGGGCCTTATTGGTCCGAATGGCTCCGGCAAATCGACGCTGTTCAACTGTATTCTCGGACAACTGGCGCCGAGTTCGGGCACGGTGCAGATCAATGGTAAGTCTGTCGCAGGCGCACAGGCGCATGATCTCAACCGGCTTGGCGTTGGCCGCACCTTCCAACAGCTTTCGGTGTTTCCGCAAATGTCGGTGATCGAGAACATCATCATGGCGGGTCAAGAGCACCAAGGCACGATGTTCACCCGCCTGTTCGGCAAATCGGATGCGGGACTGACCAGCGCTGCCGAGGATATGATCGAATTCTTCCGTCTCGGGCATCTGCGCGACGAGATGGCGGGGTCTTTGTCCTATGGCCAACAAAAGCTGTTGGATGCGGCCATGGCGTTTATGGCGGGGCCGGGGTTGGTGTTGCTTGATGAGCCGGCGGGCGGGGTCAACCTGACCATGCTGCAATATCTCAAAGAGCGCTTGATCACCTACAACCGCGAACATGGCACGACCTTTGTGGTCATCGAGCACAACATGGAATTCGTGATGTCGCTGTGCACGCGGATCATCGTGTTGGCCGAAGGCGAAATCATTGCCGAAGGCGCGCCCGAGGACATCCGTGCAAACCAAAACGTCATCGACGCATATCTGGGAGGCTGACATGTCGGCAATGTTGGAACTGAAAAACCTCTACGGGGGCTATGGCAAAATCACCATTCTCAATGGCACCACATTTTCCATCCCGCGCGGCACGATCACCACGGTGATCGGTCCGAACGGGGCGGGAAAATCGACGGTGTTCAAAGCCATTTTTGGGATGCTGGATATTCAATCGGGCTCCATCATGTTTGATGGCGAAGACGTGACGCGTTCGACGCCGAAACAGATGATCGGTCATGGCGTCACCTATGTGCCGCAGGGCCGCAATGTCATCCCGCAGCTTTCTGTGTGGCACAATCTGGAAATGGGCGGGATCACCTCATCCGATCAACCCAGCGTGAAACGGCGGATGGAACTGGTCATGGATCAGTTCCCGATGCTGCGCAAATTCAAGGACCGCAAGGCGATTGAATTGTCGGGCGGGCAGCAAAAACAGCTCGAAATCGCGCGCTCGCTGCTTCTTGATCCGAAACTTGTGTTGATTGATGAACCGTCGATCGGCCTGTCGCCCAATCTGGTGCAGGAGGTGTTTGAAACCCTGAAAACCCTGCGCGACGAGGGTGTGACGATCCTGATGGTCGAACAGAACGCCAAAGCCGCACTTGCGATGTCGGATGATGGGATCGTGTTGGAACTGGGACAAATGCGGATGCACGAGCGGGCCGATGTTTTGCTGGGCGATCCCAGAGTGGGCCAGCTTTTCCTTGGTGGTCACATGGAGGAGGTGGCGTAATCGCCACCCCCACCTTTTTGAGATTATTCCGTATATCCCGGACGGGGGACGCTCCCCATCAAGGTTTGACTCAGCCCCCCGTCCACCACAATCTCCTGACCATTGATATAGGACGCCCGCGCCGAGGCGAGGAAGACGGCCGTATTGGCCATGTCTTGTGCGGTGCCGATGCGCCCGGTGGGCACACGGCGCTCGCGTGCGGCTTTGACCGCAAGATTGGCATAGAACGGCTCGGACATCGGGGTCAGCACCAGACCGGGCGAGACCACGTTCGAGCGCACGCCCTTTGGTCCCCATTCATAGGCCAGCGCCCGCGACAACATCGCCACACCGGCCTTGCCGGGCGAATAAGCGCCCGAAAAGGGCTGCGGCTGACTGGCAGAAATCGAGGCGACATGGACCAAAGCCCCGGCCCCTTTGGCGATCATCTGTTTGCCAAAGCTCTGAGCGGTGACGAAACAGCCATCCAAGTTGACCTTGAGCATGGCTTGCCAATCCTCAATCGCCAGGTCCTCAAGCGGACCGGGTCGCAGGATGCCAGCATTGTTCACCAACACATCCGCACCGCCAAGTTTGGCGATGTGACCCGCCGCCGCCTCAACAGAGCGCAGGTCGGACACGTCACAGCCAAAGCCATATCCGCCGACCGCATGGGCCGCCGCTTCGGCGTCCTCTGCGCGGTAATCGAGGGCCACCACCGTGGCCCCCAAGGCTTTGAACGCGTCCAGCATGGCCCGGCCGATCCCGCCCGAGCCGCCGGTGACGACGACGATTTTGCCTGTAAAATCAATCCAGCTCATTTATGCCACTCCCGCCAGATGACGGCCTGTGATGTAGCCAAAGGTCAGCGCCGGGCCGAGCGTGATCCCCGCACCGGGGTAGTTGCCGCCCATGATCGAGGCGCGGTCATTGCCCACTGCGTAAAGCCCGCCAATCGGCGTGCCTTCTGTGTCGAGCACTTGGCCCTCGACCGTCGTGGCCAGCCCGTCAAACGTGCCCAGATCGCCCATAACGAGTTTGAGCGCATAAAATGGCCCCTCGGTGATGGGCGCAACGCAGGGGTTCGGACCCACGTCGGGGTCTGCAAGATAGCGGTTGAAACTGGTGGCCCCACGGCCAAATTCGGGGTCCGCGCCGCGCACGGCGTCCTTGTTGTAGGCGGCAATCGTCTCCGCCAACCCTTTGGCGTCTATCCCTGCGTTTCGCGCCAAATCGGCAAGCGTCTTGCCGGAAACAAGATAGCCATTTTTCAGATAGGGCGCGAGTGGCACCGGGGCGGGTTTGGCAAAGCCAAGACCGTATTTGCGGATCGTCGGACGGTCCGCAATCAGCCAACAGGCGGTCTCTGTCTCGCCCTCGCAGGCCTTGATCATCGCGGCACCGACATCGTGATAGCTGGCACTTTCATTGGTAAAGCGTTTGCCGGATTTCAACACGCCGATGATGCCCGGTTTGTAGCGATCAATCAGATGCGGAAAGGGTTTGAACCCGGTTTTTGTGGGCACTTTCGAGACGGGCATCCAGGCGGAGGTTTCCGGGAACCGCACCTCGAACTGGCCGCCGACCGTGCGGCCAAGATCAATGCCGTCACCGGTGTTGTCTTTGGGCACGGGCGAGAGATGTTCGCCGCCGCGTTTGAGATGCGGATAGGCCTCGCGGATTTTTGCCATGTCATGGGCAAAGCCCCCTGCGGCCAAGACCACGCCTTTGCGTGCCCGCACACTCACATCGCCCATCTGACCTTTGATCTTGGCACCAACAACCGCCCCGCGTTCGGTCAAAAGGTCCCGCGCGGGGCTGTCGGTGTAGATCGGAATGTTCAGATCAAAACAGCTTTTCGCCAGCCGCGCGGCCAAGGCATTGCCCGAGGTCACATGCGTGCCGCGACCATAGCGGACCACTTCGGCGGCATGGGCGGCAAGGCGTTTGGCGACATAGGCGAAAGAGCGCACGCTTTTGGTCGCGTTAAAGAAATGTTTGATGTCGGCATTCGAGGAATTGAACATCATCCCCATGAAGGTGATCGTCGACAGCGGCGGGCGCAGGCGTTTGAGGTTGTCCCCCAACGCGCTGGTGTCATAGGGCGTTGCCGTCAGCGAACGACCCACGTCGGCCCCTCCCGGCGCATCCGGGTGATAGTCGGGATAAAGCGAGGGGCTGAATTTGACCTCGGTTTCGCGTTCGAAAAACGCAAGCATTTCGGCCCCGGTGTCGAGATAGGCGTTCACCGCGCTCTCATCATAAAAATTTCCGGTCTCGTGTTTCATATATTCGCGCGCCCGCGCGATGTCGTCCGGCGGGCAATTGGGATTGCCGGGTATCCAAACAACGCCACCGGAAAAGGCGGTTGTCCCACCAAAGACCGGGGCTTTTTCGATGATGATGACATCAAGCCCCTGTTTGGCGGCGGTGATGGCGGTGGCCATCCCACCCGCCCCCGACCCGATGACAAGTACATCGCATTCCGTGCCATCCCTGAGACGCGTTTGCATGATATCTCCTCCTATTGTGCGGCGCGGATCAGCCGCCTCCCATGGTTGAGATATGGCAAATGCCCTGTGTCACGCGAATGGACGGACGCCGATATTCATTGCACTATTCACAGGTGCTCCCGGAGGAGGAACTGGGAGCAAAGAGGAGGATACACCCCATGCTGATCTCAGCAGAGCAACCGATTCCGCGCTACTATCTCTATGGTGACACCCTTGCGGAGGTGGAGCTTGACTTCATTCACGTTGAACCGATCCGGGATCGGTCCGGGGCCAATGATTGGACAATTCGCGCCCATGCGCATCCGGATCACGTCCAGCTTTTGTTCGTGGAACGCGGCGGTGGGGAGATCCAGATTGAAGCCCGGACCTATGCAATCCCCGTGCCTGCGATGGTGGTCATCCCGGTGGCGATGGTGCATGAAATCCGGTTTTTGCCGGGCACGGATGGCTTTGTGATCACTGCCGCCTGCACCTACGCCAAGGCAACGACCCAAGGCGACGCGCGCTTTGCCGACGCTTTGGAGCATCCTGCGGCCTATGCCCTGATTGAGGGTGACCCAAATTGCGGCACCTTGCGCGAGAGTTTTGAGTGGATGCGGCGTGAATATACGTGGAATGCACCGGGGCGGCGCTTGGCGATCAAGGCGCAGTTTGAGCGTATTCTCGTGGCGCTGATGCGGTTGCGGCTTGAAGTTGGGGCCGAGGAAACCCAGCGCGTGGACCGCGATTATGACCTCCTGTGCCGATACCGCGAAATCTTGGAGATCCATTTCAAATCCGAAAAAGGGCTTGAATTTTATGCCTCCAAACTGGGCGTTTCCATCCAAAGGCTCAATCTGGCCTGCAAGGCGCGGGTGGGCAAGACCGCCTCACAGCTTTTGCATGAACGGGTGGTGATCGAGGCCAAGCGGTGTTTGATCTATATGACGATGACCGTGGCCGAGGTGGGATATGATCTTGGGTTCGAAGACCCGGCCTATTTTTCGCGCTTCTTTTCGCAACGTGTGGGTCAACCGCCCGGTGCCTATCGCGAGACCTATCAAACAGAGCGGCAAAAGGCGTGAATCGTCCAAGTCAAACCGCGCACTTTGCATGTTTTCCCGGTGCCAGCCGTGGAATTGTCCAAGCGCTACGTGGAGGATGATATGATTTACGAATTGCGGGTCTATGACCTCAAACCCGGAACCGGGCCAGAGTATCTGGCGCTGTTGATGCGCACGGGGATGAAGGCGCTGACCTCTCATTTGCCGATGGCGGGATATTGGTTGACCGACACTGGTGCGCTCAACCGGCTCTACCATTTGTGGATTTACGAAAGCCTTGAAGAGCGCGCCGCAGCGCGGGTCGGGTTTGTGGCGAACCGTGACTGGACCGAGGGGTTCGTGCCATATGGTTTTCCGCTCATCGTCGCGCAGCGCAATATGATGATGACCCGACTGCAAGGCAGCGCAGCCTTGGATGCGGCGGAGGCGGGACGCAAAACCCAGCACCCGAATGACACGGTTGGGCCGCTGTTTGCGCCCGGTCTTCAAAGTCTGACCTTTGGCAATGAGGTGCAAAGCGATCAGCCCTTGGTCGCCCGTTGGCGGGTGATTTCCGGTGAAACACCGGGCGAAACTGTCACGCTGTGGGGCGGCGATCCGATGGCCACATCACAAGGCGCGACGCGCCACGAAATCCTGCGCCCGATTGCGGTTTCCCTGCTGCGTTAAAGATCATTGCGCTAAAGATCATCTGCGGCCCCATAGGCCATCCAACCGGCATCGACCGAAAGCACGGTGCCGGTGATGGCGGAGGCCGCATGAGAGGCGAGAAAGGCAATCGCTTCGCCAATTTCAGACGGGTCGATCATCCGTCCCAAAGGGGTGCGCTTGAGGATTTTGTCTTCCGCCAAAAGCCCATCCCGGATCAATCCGCGCACGAGGTCGGTGGCGACATAGCCGGGGGCCACCGCATTCACCCGAATGCCTTGACGACCCCATTCGGCGGCCATGGATTTTGTCATCGCCACAAGTCCCGCCTTGGCCGCGCCATAGGCATTGCGCCGGGGCAGGCCGGTGAGGGCGGCGATGGAGGCGAGGTTGACAATGGCCCCGCCGCGCCCGCTGTCGATCATGCCGCGTGCCACTTCGCGGCTCATCAAAAAGCTGCCCACAAGATGGATGTCGAGCAAACGCCGGACATGGGCGAGGGATTGATCGACTGTCGGCGTGTTGACGTCGCCGAGACCTGCGTTGTTGATCAAAATGTCGACCGGGCCAATCTCACCCAAGGCAGAGATCACCGCTTGCTCGTCGGTCACATCGACCGCAAGGCCAAGATGATCCGCCCCCAGTTCGGCCGCGCGGTGTCGGGCCAGATCACCGTTCAGATCAAGCAGTGCGACATGGGCACCACGCGCGGCAAAAATCTCGGCGCAGGCCCATCCAATGCCTGCCGCGCCGCCGGTGATGACAACCGTCTTGCCTGTGAAATTCATCAGCCATGCCTCCCCTATATGATCGCGACAGGTTGAGAGAATTTGACGGGTGGCGCGATGCACGAGGCGTGAAAAATCTTGGATATTTACGAAAGGTTTAAGGCTCTTAGGGAAATGTCCATTGTTGCCCCTCATGTGGTTTGAAATTCTGTCCTCCAACGCGCGAAAGGGAGGACGATCATGCGGATTATGTTGACGGGTGGAAGCGAAGGCATTGGTGGTGCGACATTGCGCCAGATGGCACGAGAGGCACAGGCTGCGGGCCGCCCTGCAAAAATTGTGACCACCGCATCGGGGCGCAATCCGGCCCCCGCCGCACTGATTGCCGATCTTGAACGCTACGGGGCCGAGGTCTTGTTTTTGACGGGAGATTTGGGCGACGCCACTGTCGCGCGCGATATCGCGGCAAAGGCGCTTGGGTTTCTGGGCGGGCTGGATGTGTTTGTCTCAAACGCCGGGGCGGGCAAGCCCGCGCCCTTGGCCGAGCAATCGCTTGAGGAATGGGACCGTATGTTCAATCTCAATGTGCGCTCGACTTTCGTTTTGGCACAGGCGTTTTATCCCGCGCTCAAGGCGTCCAAGGGCACAATCGTGGTGGTCGCGTCGATGTCGGGGATGCAGGCGCATCTGGGGCAGGCGGCCTATGCCCCCGCCAAAGCGGCGGTGATTTCATTGGTGGAAAATCTGGCGATGGAATGGGCCGCGGATGGTATTCGGGTCAATGCCGTCGCGCCGGGGATGATCCGCACGCCACTGACGGCGGCGATCTATGCCAAGGAAGGGTTGGAGCACGCCCGCGCGCAAAGAGTGCCTTTGGGCCGCGTCGGACGGCCCGAGGACATTGCCGCCATCATCGCCTTCTTGGCCGGGGAGGGTGCGGCCTATGTCACCGGGCAAACCCTTTTGGCCGATGGCGGTGTGTCGGCCACAGGGCTGAACAATCTGCCAAGCTGATCGCTCAGCGCAACGGCATGCCTTTGGGGCGGAGGCGGCGTTTTTGGGCGGCAATACGGAACGGTGCGTTCGGCGCGCCAAACCCCGTGTAGCTTCCACGCTGAAGGATTTCAAAGAACAGCCCACCGGCGAAGCTGCCGGAATAGAGTTGAAAAAACTCACCCTTCTCATCGCGATCATAGAGCACATGCGCGGCTTTCATTTTCTCAAGAAGACCCGGCGGGAAATCGAACCGTGCTGCGAGATCGTCGTAATAGTTGGGGGAAATCGGCAGGGGCGCAAAGCCGCGCTCTGCCAATTTTGCGGCGGTGTCAAAAATATCAGCCGTAGCCAGCGCGATGTGTTGCACCGAAGCGCCAAAGGTGTCGGCCAGAAACTGTCCCGCCAAGGTGCGATGCGTGTCCGCGCCGTTGAGGGTGATGCGAAACGCCCCATCGCGGGTTTCGATCACTTGCGAGCGCACCAACCCGTCAGGGTCGATCACATCGACCATCGGGCTTTTATTGACGTCGAAAATGGCGGTGTAGAACAGGGTCCAACTCAGCATATCCTCATAGCTCATCGTCTGGGCGATATGGTCGATATGCATCAGACCGACCCCGATCAAATCGGGTGCATCTTCGACCTTGAATTCCACCTCCCAGACCCGATCCAGACCCGTCTCTTTGTCGATGAAATGCATCACAGAGCCGCCAAGGCCCCGGATCGCCGGAATGTCCAATTCGCCAATGTCGAGGTCTTGGGAAAAACTCTGTGCCCCCGTGGCTGTGGCGCGGGTGATCACGTCCTGCGCGGAGTTGACCAGGATGCCAAGATCGCAAACGGTCGTGCCCCGCGCGTTGTAGGCATGGGCGGCGTGGCCGTCGGTTGCCTCATTGATGACAAGGCGGATGTCGCCCTGTTGCCACAGTGTGACGGCTTTGTTGCGATGGGTGGCGGCGCGGGCAAACCCGAGGGTTTTGAGCAGCTCGCTCAGGGTTTCGGCCTCTTTGCCGCGGGTGGCAAATTCGACGAAGGACACGCCTTCGGGCTTGACGCGCTGGGGCAGGGTGGGCAGGTCGAGTTTGAGACCGGGTTCGGCACGATGCACATCATCCATCAAGGCGATGAGGGAGCGATAGCCATCATTGGCCACTTGTTTGGTGTTGGAGCCACGGAAATGGTCGTTGAAAATCTCCAACGAAATCGGCCCCGTATAGCCCGCCGCCATGACGGCGCGGGTGAATCCCGTCACGTCAAGATCGCCCTCGCCGGGCATATTGCGAAAGTGGCGCGACCAATAGAGCAGGTCCATGTCGATCATCGGCGCATCGGCCATCTGAACGAAAAAGATTTTGTCGCCGGGGATCGAGCGGATGCTGTCGGGTGCGGTTTTGCGCGCCAGCGTGTGAAAACTGTCAAGGATGATGCCGATGTTCGGATGATCGGCCCGGCGCACGATTTCCCAAGCGTCGCGGTGATCGTTCACATGTTTGCCCCAGCACAGCGCCTCATAACCCACACGCAAACCGCGTTTGGCGGCCCGTTCGCCCAGCTCGCGAAAATCGGCGGCGGCGCGGTCAATCCCGCCCAAAGCCTGTGGATGGCACGACGAACAGACCAACACCAAATCGGTGCCAAGTTCCTGCATGAGATCGAATTTGCGCTCGGCCCGGTCAAAGGCCTTGGCGCGCAGGGGTTCGGGCAGGCCTTCGAAATCGCGGAAGGGTTGGAACAGCGAAATTTCCAACCCGTGATCGCGGATCATGTTGCCCACATCACGTGGGCTACCGTCAAAGGCGATGAAGTCTTGTTCGAAAATCTCGATCCCATCAAACCCGGCCGCCGCAATGGCGTCGAGTTTTTCGCGCAGATCGCCGGAAACAGAAACGGTCGCAATCGAGGTTTTCATGGCAGGCTCCTTGGACAGCTTAAGAGAGCTTAGGACAAAAGATCTTGGCGCAGGCGGTCTTGGTCAAGCGGCAGGTCGGTGAACAGGCCCCAAGCGTGAACGCCTTGGAAAAAGAACAATTCCCAGCCCGAGATGATGTCGAGGCCATGGGCCGCGGCACCGGTCAAAAATTCGGTCTCGACGGGTGTGTAAACCGCATCAAAGGCCCATTCGGCCCCCTTCATCGCTGTGACGGGCAGGGGGGTTCCCTCTTTGCCAACCATACCAACGGGTGTGCAATTGATCAAACCGACGGCCCCCTTGGCGGCCTCGACGGCGCTGTCAAATACCGTGACCGTCGTGTCGGGGGCGGCGTTGCGCAGATCGGCGGCAAGGGCCTCGGCTTTGGCGCGGTCCATATCGACCAGACGAATTTCAGCCGCACCAAGGGCAATGAGGCCAAAGGCCACAGCCCGGCCCACACCGCCAGTGCCGATCATCAAGGTGACACCCGTGGGCATCGCGGCGCGCTCGCGGGTGTAGGCGGCGACAAAGCCGGAATAGTCAGTGTTAAAGCCCTTGGCGTGGCCGTTCTCGAAGATCACGGTGTTGACCGCGCCGATCGCCCGCACCAGAGGATCATCAATCTCGACCTTTGCCACGACCTTTTCCTTGTACGGATAGGTCACATTGGTGCCGCGATAGCCCTTGGCCGCCAGCCCCGCAAAAATCGTGTCCCAGCTTGCACCGATGTCATGCGGGACAAGGCGGTCATAGCGGACATGTTTGCCGTTTTGCGCGCCGCACAGCTCATGCAGACGCGGGGAGCGGGAGGCGGCGATATTGTCGCCGATCAGGCCGAGGAGAAGGTCGGGAGCACTCATTTTGAAGCGGTCTCTTTCTTGCGGAATTTGGTCCAGAGCGGGGTTTGCGACACAAAGATCAGGATCACGGCGACAAACAGCACGAGCGACAGCGGGCTGGTCACGATGCCATGGAAAAACCGGCCCAAATCTTCGCGTTCAGAAATGATGGCGCGCCGCCAGTTGTCATCCAAAAGGCGTGACAGGATCACACCAAGGATCACGGGACCAAGCGGATAGCCATAATGGCGCATGAAATAGCCAAAGACGCCAAAGCCGAGCATCCAATAGACATCGGTGATCGAATTGTTCACCGCATAGGCCCCGACGATGGACAAGAGCAGGATCAGCGGGATCAACACAGCGCGCGGCATTTCGACGATCTTGGTGAACAGTTTGATGCCGGTGAGGCCAAACAGCAGCATAAAGAAGTTGGCCATGACCAAAGCGCCGACGATGAACCAGAACATATCGGGTTGCTCGACCATCAACATCGGGCCGGGATTCAGCCCGTGAATGAACAGCGCGCCGATCATGATCGCGGTCACCGCGTCGCCCGGAATGCCCAGCGTCATCATCGGGATAAAGGCCCCGCCCACGGCGGCATTGTTGGCGGTTTCCGGTGCCACAAGGCCCTCAATCGCGCCTTCACCAAAGGGACGCGACGGGTTTTTGGTGACGCGTTTGGCGTGATCATAGGCCATCAACGCCGCGATATCGCCGCCGGTGCCGGGGAGGGCGCCGATCAGAACCCCGATGGTCGAGGTCTGAAGCGACAGCGGCAAGTGTTTGCGGATCGTGCCAAAGGAGGGAACGATGCGGTTGATTTTCTGGCGGATCGCGGGGGTATCGACATGATGCAACTGCATCAGCGCCTCTGAGACGCCAAACATGCCGATCATCACGGCGATAAAATTGATACCGCCGCGCATCAAGGGGATGTCAAAGGTGAAGCGTTCGGTAAAGGTCAACGGGTCCATGCCGACTGCGCCAATGGCAATCCCAAGAGCGCCCGCAAAAATGCCTTTGACCAACGACCCAGAGGACAAAGAACCGACAAGCAGAATGCCGAGAACGGCCAAGAGCATATAGTCACGCGGTTGGAATTTAAGCGCAAAATCCGAGACAACCGGGGCCAGAACGGCCAGCACAACGATCCCGACCAGACCGCCGAAAAACGACATGACGGTGGTGGTGCCGATGGCTTCACCGGCTTCGCCGCGCTGTGCCATGGGATAACCGTCCATCGCGGTGGCGATGGCAGAGGGCGCGCCGGGGATGTTCAAGAGGATCGCCGTGCGCGAGCCGCCGTACACGCCGCCCATATAGATGCCGATCATCAGCGAGATCGCGGGCAGCACGTCCCAGGAGAAGGTGAAAGAGATGAGGATCGACACCGCCATGGTCACAGACAGGCCGGGGATCGCGCCGACGTAAACGCCCGCAAATGTGCCCACGCCGACCAGCAACAACAACTCAGGATGGGTGAAAATCGTCAGAAATGCCATGAACGCGTCCATCATGCACCTCCTTTAAAAAGATTGCGCAACAGCTGAAGGGCCTCAGCCTCGGGAACGATGCCTGCGGGCATCAAGACAGTGAACACGATGCGGAACACCAGATAGATCGCGAGCAGACTGCCCAGCGAGACGAGCAGGGTGAATCCCCAATTGCGTTTGGAGAGAAGTTTGATCGACGCGATCAGGAAAAGCGCGGATGTTGGTAAAAATCCAAGGGGTTTCAAAAGGATGCCATAGGCGACGAGAAACAGGGCAAGGATAATAACGAGCGGTGGCGTGATGTCTTCCATCACGGTTTCGTCTTCTGTTTTCGACAGTTTCACAGTACGCCAAAAGACAATCGTCACGCTGATCAGCATCACGGCCGCTGTGGCCATGGGGACAGATCCCGCGCCGGACAGTGCCTCAAACCCGGAAATCCCATAGGCGTTCCACAGCAGAACACCGCTGAAGATCACGAGACATGCGGTAAAGACAAGCTCGCCAGGACGACGTTTGTCGACGATGCCACCAGGGGTGGCGTCCGACGAGCCGTCCCGCGTCGAGTCATGGTGATGAACGTGATCTTGCATC
This sequence comes from Celeribacter baekdonensis, assembly GCF_900102315.1. Taxonomy (GTDB): domain Bacteria; phylum Pseudomonadota; class Alphaproteobacteria; order Rhodobacterales; family Rhodobacteraceae; genus Celeribacter; species Celeribacter baekdonensis. The sequence continues at coordinate 5,934 of NZ_FNBL01000014.1, read as the reverse complement.
TCTCCTCCAAGAGTTTGTCTGCTGTGAATTGAAACACCGCCCCTTACCGGAAAGGGCGGTGCCAGTGTTCGGCCAAAGCCGAACGCGTTTTGGACGTCTGGTGCTTATTCGCCGGGACGGGCTATGCCGAACTCTTCAGGCGAAGATTTGGTCATGCCAGCGTCTTGGAGCAACCAGGTGGTGCCTTGCTGCCATTTGGTCAGGAAGGCCTCGGCTTCGTCGCCCGAAATGCTCATCAAGGTGAAGCCACGGGTTTCCATCAGGTCGGTAAAGCCCGGATTGGTCGCGGCCACGGCAAAAGCGCCTTCGAGTTTTTTGACGACATCATCCGGTGTGCCTTTTTTGACGAAAACGCCAAAGAACGGACCCCAGGGCAGATAGGTCGCAAACCCTTCGTTGGTTGCTGTCACCGGGGCAACGCCCGGAAGATATTCGTTTTCTTCGACGTCCACCACGGCGAGGGCTTTGATTTTACCCGCACGCACGCTTTCAATCGCAGCCCCCAAAACGGCGGGCATGACGTCGATTGCGCCCCCTTGCAGGGCGGTCAATGCCGGGCCGTCGCCATCGTAAGGCACGGAAATCACGTCAAGATCGCCTTCGACCGTTTCGATCATCGCGGTGACAACCGAGGGCACGCCGCCCGGACCTGTGGAACCAAGGCGCACTTCACCCGGATGCTCTTTGATATATGCGATCATGCCAGCGTAATCGTCAAACGGAGCGTCCGCACCGGCCACAAGAATGGGCGTGCCGCGGGCCAGAATGTTGATCGGGGTGAAGTCAGAGTAGTCTTTGTCGCCAAAGCCCATGACTTTGTACAACAGCGGGTTCTCCGCACCCATCAAGATTTTGTAGCCGTCAGCATCCTCGTTTGCGACATGGTTCAACGCGATGGCGCCAACGCCGCCGGTCATGTTTTGCAACACAATCGTGCCATCCAGGATCTCTTCGGCATGGGGCGTCACGGCGCGCATCACGGTGTCTGTCGAACCACCGGCCCCCCATTGGATGATCCCTTGGATTTCCTTGGTTGGGTACTCTTGTGCTACGGCCGCAGCCGACATAAGGCTCAGTGCAGAGACTGCGCCGATCAAGAAACGTTTCATAGATGTCCTCCCATCAATGTTGTGCAGAGCCTTTGGTCCTTGGCTCGCCTGTGCATAACAGATATGCAAATTGTGAATAACGTCAAATACCGAAACTTTGATATTATTAACCTAGTGTTATTTTATCATCTGCCACCACACGGTCTTGCGTGTAAAAGCGGTGCTATTTTAGGAGCTTAACGGCTCAGTCGATGCAAGCACCAGTTCTTTGCGAAACTGCGTTATCGCGTATTCGGCAAAGCTGGATAAGACGCGCCCCTGCTTTTTGACCACGTAGCTGCGGATGCAACTGGCCTCTTTCAGGGGACGACGCACGATTCCGGGCATGTATACTTCGGCAACGGAAAAGCGGTCGATCAACGCAACGCCAAGACCATGACGCACGAGGCTGACAACGGTCTGGGCGAAGCGCCCGCGCATACTGTGCTGCATGTCTATGCCGTGATCCAGAAACGGTTTGACCAGCAAAGCGCCATAGGGATCATCGGGATCGACCCCGACTAGAGGTTCATTGACCAGATCGTGAACCGATATTTCGTCTTTCTCCGCCAAAGGATGCCCCTCTGGCAACACACAGACCAAGGTGGTCGCGGCGATCTCTTCGGTTTCGATGCCGGGGTTGTCGACTTTGGAACTCATGATCACAAATTCGCCCCGTTCCAACAAAAGGTAGTCGACGGTCTCTTCGATCTTGAGAATGTTCAGGTCGATATACAGATCGGGGAAACGGGAGCGGACATTGCGCAGGGCACGGGCGGCGATGAATTGCGCGACAGAGGGGGCAGAGGCAAAGGCAAGTTGGACGTTTTCGCCTTTTTGCAGGCTCTCAAGAGACAGTTGGAGGTTTTCAACCCCCTTATAAACGGCGCGGATTTGGTCGAACACGGTTTGCGCCTCGACGGAGGGGACAAAGAGCCCGGAGCGGCGTTCAAACAGCCGCAGGTTCAGCGTCTCCTCGGTGTGTTTGATCAACCGGCTGACACCCGGCGCAGACACGCCAAGATACTCCGCCGCGCCCATGATCGTGCCGCGCAGCATGACGGCGCGAATGACTTCGATTTGTCTCAGGGTGATATCACGCATGGATGGGTCCTCATCGGGCACTGACGCTCGGCCATGAATAACACAATGTTAATGTGGAAATATACATGATACTTGACGTTAATTCATGCAAGTATGAAAAGTCTTTCCAATTTGGAGGAAAATATCATGACTGCTCACGCGACCCCTTCTCAAGAGACCTTTGATCTGATCGTGATCGGGTCTGGTGCGGGCGGGCTGAGTGCCGCCGTGACCGCCGCGCATCTGGGGCGCTCTGTTGTCGTGCTTGAGAAAGAGCCGGTGATGGGCGGGACCTCGGCCTGGTCTGGCGGATGGATTTTTGCGCCCCGCAATCCGGTGGCGCAGCGCGCGGGCATTGTCGAGGACATAGACGCGCCGCGCCAGTATATTAAGGCGGTCACGGGCAACTATTACAAAGAGGAAAAGGTTGAAGCCTTTCTTGATGCCGCGCCGAAAATGGTCGCCTTTTTCGAAAACAACACCGCCCTGCAATTTGATGGCGGTTTGGTCATCCCAGACACTTATGGCCATCAGCCGGGTGCGGGCATGGGAGGGCGATCGGTGATTGCCAAACCCTTTGATGCGCGGGCGTTGGGCGCGAGCGTGAACATCCTGCGCAAGCCTCTTAAAGAGACTTCGTTCAAGGGCATGACGATTCAATCCGGCGCTGATCTCAAGGCCTTTATGACCATGACGCGCTCCGTCAAATCCTTTGCCTATGTGACCCGCCGCGTGTTGCGGCATTTCCGCGATCTTGCGTTTCACAAACGGGGCATGGAGCTGCGCAATGGGGCGGCTTTGATTGGACGCTTGATGAAATCGGCCAAGGATGCGGGGGTTGATCTGAGAGTGTCGCAATCCGTCTCTGATTTGATCTTTGAGGATGGCCGCATCACGGGGGTGCGTCTGAAGGATGGGCCAACACTGATCAGCAAATGTGGTGTCGTTCTGGCTTGTGGCGGCTATGGTCATGACCTCGCGCGTCGCGCGGAAACCTTTGAACGCAATGACGAAAACCTGACCCTCGCCGTGCCCTCGGCAACGGGCGACGGGCTTCGGCTTGGCGAAACTGTTGGTGCCGTGATGGATCTCGATCTGGCCAGTGCCAGCGCCTATTGTCCGGTCTCGCATGTTGTGTGGCCGGATGGGTCCAAAGGCCCGTTCCCGCATATCATTGACCGCGGCAAACCCGGTGTGATCGGGGTGCTTTCGGATGGCAAACGGTTCTGCAATGAGGGGCTTGGCTATCATGATTATGTGACATCCATGATGGATGCGGTCGACGCCGATGCCCCGGCGCGCTCCTGGCTGGTCTGTGATCATCGTTTCTTGCGGCGTTTCGGGCTTGGCATTGTGCGCCCCGCGCCGGTGCCCTTTGGCTATTGGATCACATCCGGGTATCTCAAAACGGGCAAGACGATTGCGGCGCTGGCCAAAGCCTGTGGTATTGATCCGTCCGGGTTGCAGACAACGGTGGCAGAGTGGAATGAGGGTGCGCAGCGGGGTGAAGATCCGGCCTTTGGACGCGGCAGCACCGCCTATATGCGGTTGCAAGGCGATCCCGAATACACCCCAAATCCGAACGTCGCGCCGATCGAGCGGGGGCCGTTTTATGCGGTTGAGGTTGTGCCGGGCAGCTTTGGCACCTTTGCGGGCCTGAGCACCGATGGTTCGGCGCGGGTGTTGGACGCGCAGGGTCAGGTCATCACGGGGCTTTACGCCGCGGGCACGGACAATGCGAATGTGTTTGGTGGGTTTTATCCAGCGGGTGGGATCAACCTTGGTCCTGCCATGACCTTTGGGTTTGTGGCCGGACGTCATGCCGCCACACAGGAGATGTGATCATGCCCCGCCGCTTGAGTGCCGCCCATCTCACCGCCATCGACCTTGACCCGCCGCGTTTCATCGAAGCCGCCGCCAAAGCCGGGTTTGATGGCGTCGGACTGCGGCTTTTGCGCGTGACCGACACCTCCCCCGGCTACCCGCTTTATGACGACCCCGCGATGCTACGCGCCACCAAAACGGCGATGGCCGCCACCGGGATCGCCGTTGGTGACATCGAGTTTCTCAAGGTGACGCCCGATACGCGGGTTGCGGACTATGAATGGCTGTTCGACATGGGTGCGGAGCTTGGGGCGCATCACCTGATCACCGCCCCTTATGACCCTGATCTGTCGCGACTGTCCGACACGCTGTCTGCGCTGGCGGAGGCGGGTAAATCGCGCGGCGTGGCGATCATTCACGAGTTTTTCCCTTGGACCAATGTGCCCGATCTCGACACGGCGCTACAGGTTGTCGAGGCCGCCGGACCTGAGGTGCATCTCTTGGTTGATAGTTTGCATTTTGACCGCTCCGGCTCCTCGCTCGCCCAGCTTGCGACGGTCGCGCCCGATCGTCTTCCCTTTGCGCATCTGTGTGACGCGCCTATGGCCGCGCATTATACAACCGATGAGTTGCTGTTCACCGCGCGTGAAGCGCGGCTTGCGCCGGGTGAGGGCCAGATTGATCTACGTGGTTTCGTGGCGGCTTTGCCTGACGATCTGCCTTTGTCGCTTGAGGTGCCCATGAGGTCTGCAGAGGGGTCGGAAGCCGTGCTGGCTCATCTGTGCGACATCACACGGCATTGGCTGACGCAGTATAACATTCATGATGTGAACTCACAGTGAAGTGCAGTTCTTGATATCTCGTTTTACTCCAACCGGTTCTGTATTTCCATCAGGTTGCTTTCAAAGACCTCAGCGGGCGTCCGGTAGCCAAGGCACTTGCGCGGCGTTGCGTTGAGGCGGTGGCAAATCGACCTCAAATATCGATTTGTCAGCGCCGTCGGTGCGGTTGATCTTGGCAGGTATCGGCGCAGCCTGTTGTTCGTATTCTCAACAGTGCCTTTCTGATAGGGCGCTTGCGGGTCACAGAACCAGGCATCCGCACCGATCCCGGCCTTGAGAAGTTTCCAGGCCGAGAACTCGGTGCCGCGGTCGAAGGTGATCGACTGGCGCGCGTCGGCGGGCAGGGGAGCCAACCCGTTGATCAGGGACTCCATGATCGGTTTGGATTGGCGATCTTCATTACGCATCACGACGGCATAGCGGCTGACGCGCTCAACCAGTGACGTCACGTTTACCTTCCCATGCTCCTTGCGGAACATCACCAAGTCGCACTCCCAATGACCGAATTCTAAGCGTTCTGAGACGCGCTCAGGCCTGTGTGACAGGCTTTGAACGTCGAATATGTGGGTTCTGTTGTGCCTGCGGTAACCACGCGGCCGGCGGCGGCGGCGATGCTCAGGGAGATGGCGGTAGAACTGTTCCTTGCGACCGTCTTTGGAATAGGCAAAGCGATAGATCGTCTCGTGGCTCACGCGGATCGGGTGCCGTTCGATCCGCATCCGGCCGGCTATCTGTTCGGGCGACCAGCCAGCCTTCAGGCGGTCTTCGATGGCGGCTTTCAAATCAGGGTGAATGATCATCTTGCGATGGATCGCGCGGCGCTGCTCATATTTGTCCTGAGCGACGAGCGCGTGATACCCATTTAGCTCAGGCAGTTCGTCGTCCGTGTACCGATTACGCTTAATGTCTCGGTAGATCGTGGACGGGTCGCGACCCAGTCGATCCGCGATCTCTGAAATCGGCATTTTGGCTTCAAGCCACTTTGCAAGCTTGCGACGTTCGTCCAGCTTCAGGTGACAGTAGTGGGGTTCCATTCTTCATCCTCCGTGCAACTCTCTGTTTTAGTAAAGAATTTGCACTTCGTTTGTGAATCCACC
>NZ_FNBL01000012.1 GCF_900102315.1 Celeribacter baekdonensis | reverse complement strand
ACGCTCTTCAGGGCCACAGGCTGGAAGTAAGGCTGTTTTGCCTTGCTGCAATTGATGCAGCCCAATCCCGTCCACTGGTCAAAGCGGCCATCTCAAGCTCCGGCATCGACGACTATGCAAGGGTTGCTCTATTGCGCGCCTTCGATAAGGAGCCACGTCTGCTTGCCGCGGTTGTTTACATCGCCCGGCAGCGCGCGAAAAGCATAGGCGCGATGGCAGTGGAATCTCATAATTAAGGGCAAAAAATATCCCCGAACGCGTCGTGTCTCAGATTTAAGGGCAACGCGACACGCAGAGTGAATGCCGTGAAAATGCATGGAATGCGGGTGTGAACCGAGGTTGCGAAAGATGATCCGTAGCCGTTCGCCTTCTTTGGCGCGCAGAGCGGGGCCGGGAACGCGTCCGTTGAACGTCCAGGCGGGAAAGAAAACGCCGGGAGCGATCTCGATCTCCACGTCGATGGCGTCCACCTCGAACGTTCGTAACGTGCGCCCATCCGGCAGAACTTCGGTCTGGCCTGTCTCCCAGTCGGTCAGCATGGCCGTCGGGTCGAACCCGTTCCGGGCGTGGTCGACCTGGCCGACCATCGTCATGTTGCCATGCGCCATGCCACTGTCATGGGCCGAATACGGATCGACCGCCCCGCCGGGCATCGCATGCCCCGCCATCGGGTCGGGCGTTGCCTGGGATTGCGCGCGGCTCGCGGCCACGGCCGCTCCGCCGGCAGCCACCAGACCGCCGACCAACAACGCGCGTCGCGACGCCGAAACTGGCTCCGTGACGACGCCAGGTGGCGCTGTGGGCAGCGATGTCTCCACGGCGGACGACACCTCGCGCCCTCGCTTGCTGGTATCGACAGGCATGGACGTTGTCCCTTCAGATGACACGCAGGCCAAAGTCCCGGCGCAAAAAGTTAGCATAGGCTAATAATCATCGCTCAGGCTTTACGAGTCAATCCTGATCGTGCGAGGGTGACGGCATGACGGATGATGAGAACCTTGAATCAACCGAGGCAGAGGCACGTGCGGTCGAATCCCGCGCCGAGGCCTTCATCGGTGTGCGCGAGGCGCGGCGCAGCGAGGTGGCGGAAGACTATGTCGAATTGATCGCTGAGTTGATCCACGAGAACGGCGAAGCCCGACCGGTCGATATCGCGGCCCGGATGGGCGTTACCGCGCCGACGGTCGCCAAAACCCTCGGCCGTCTGGCGCGGGACGGCCTGATCACTCGCGCGAAATACCGTTCGGTCTTTCTGACCGAGGAAGGCCGGGCGCTTGCCAAGGAATGCAGACACCGCCACGAGATCGTCTTGCGGTTTCTCCTGAGCCTCGGGCTCGACCCCGAGACGGCTGAACGCGACGCGGAAGGGATCGAGCATCATGTGAGCGAGCGCACGCTTGCCCTGTTCGCGGCGTTTGCCCAGCGGTCATAGGCAGGTGGTTGCCGCTGCAACAAGTCGGTTGGCCGAGGATTTGAACGAGCCAATTTTTGGATGGTCCAAGAAACGTGATATTGTGCCGCTGGCATTCGGATCGCGCGGGTAGTAGATCAAGATCATGAGACGTTGGGCACGCCTTATCTGTATCCTCTCGCTGGTGGCTTTTGCCATCGGCGCGGTCGCGCAGTCTGCTGGCTCAATTGCCATGGCCTCGTCAATGGTCTCCACGGATGGCGGCATGATGGCTATGGACGATTGCGACGCCTGCGGCAGCTTGGAAGACGGTAAGATGGGTTCCGTCTGTGATTTTGCGTGCAATGCCTCGGGAATGGCCGCTCTTCTTTCGATCCCGGCTGGTACCAGCCCGATCGCTGCCACCGCAGCCCATGAAATCCAGCTCGTGGACGTTCCGCACGGAATATCCGGCCCCCCGGCCAAGCAACCTCCTCGGGTCTACCTCTGATCTGACACACGGCGCCTGATTGCGCTTCGTGTGTTTCCCCGTGCCGGACGCCCTCAAATGGGCGTTTGCGCGGATCCATGAACGTCGCCACGCAATTGCTTTGGCGGCGTACAGTGAAATCAGAGAGTGTTCATCCATGTCCTACCAAATAAATTCCCTTTTCAGTCGCCGATCTTTTCTTGCAGCCTCCTTAGCGGGCATCGGCGCTACGGCATTCGGAAGGCCCTTGCGCGCCGAGCCGCAAATCCGCAGCTTTTCGCTGCGCCCCGCGCCGGGACAGGCAAGGCTGGTCCCAGAACCTTATCCCGCAACCCCCGTTTGGGGCTTCAACGGTCAGGTTCCCGGCCCGGAGCTACGGGTTCGGCAAGGCGATCGGCTGCGCATCGTCGTCACAAACGGTCTGGACGAGGAAACCACCGTCCATTGGCACGGACTTCGTCTGCCGAACGCGATGGACGGGGTTCCACACCTAACGCAGAAGCCGATCGCACCCGGAGAAACCTTCACCTACGAGTTCGACGCGATCGATGCCGGGACTTTCTGGTATCACCCGCACCAGCGCAGTTTCGAGCAGGTCGGACGTGGGCTGGCCGGACCGCTCATCATCGACGAAACCAACCCGCCGCGGGTCGACCGCGATGTCACCTGGCTGCTTGACGACTGGCGGCTGACACAGGACGCGGCGATTGCGGATGACTTCGGCGCATCCATGGACATGAGTCATGCGGGCCGTCTGGGCAATACTGTCACGATAAATGGGCGTGTTCCCGATGTCTTCGTGGTGCGGCAAGGCGAACGTATCCGGTTGCGGCTGATCAATGCCGCCAACGCCCGCATCTTCGCGCTCGACTTCGGCGACCTTTCCGCGCGCATCATTGCGCTCGACGGCCAGCCGATCACCCCGCACGCCGCGCCTGACGGTGTCGTGGTTCTGGGCCCGGCGATGCGTGCCGACATAATGCTCGATTGCCCTGCCGACCCGGGAACCACGCTTCAAATCGTCGACCGCGCCTATCGCGATAATGAATTCAACCTGCTGGATGTCGTCTTTGACGACACGCCCTTGCGTGCCGCGCCGCCGGAATGGGAAATTGCCCTTCCAGCCAATCCGCTTGTCGAACCTGATCTGAACGCGGCCCGTCGTCACGAAATCCTGTTCACCGGGGGCATGATGGGAGCAATGGTCGAGCGCCAGATGGGCCTGAGCCAGTCAGGCAGCATGATGGGCGGAATGATGGGTGGCGTTGTGGGCGGCGGCATGTGGTTCGTCAATGGCGTTGCGGCCGAAGGGCACATGCTCGATCCCTTCCTGACATTGGAGCGCGACGCGAGCCATGTCCTCCACATGACGAACGCCACGGCGTTCGACCATCCGATCCACCTGCACGGCCACTCCTTCCGCGTCATCAGCCGCGATGGCGTTCGGACCGAATTCCGTGAATGGCAGGACACCGTGCTGATCGCGCCGCGCGAGCAGGTCGAAATCGCCCTGGTCGCCGACAATCCCGGAGACTGGATGTTCCATTGCCACATCCTCGAGCACCAGGCGGCCGGGATGATGGGCGTGATCCGCGTCGCATGAGCAGGGGAGCATGCAGATTGAAGTCGATTGAGATTGAATTTCGGCCAGACCGGCGCAAGGTACTCACCGCGGCACTCAGTATCGGCGTCGCTTCGATGTTGCCGGGGTTCGCACTCGCGGCGAGCGATGGTGATCCAGCGGCACTTGCCTTTGATGGTGATACCATCCTGCTGGCGAGAGGAGGGCTGTTCGTCAGTGATAATGGCGGCCGGACTTGGACCGCGGCAGAGACACCCGGAAAAGTGCTGTCGCTGGCGACCCATCGCGACCGGCCCGGACTTGTGGTTGCGGGGCTGGCCGAGGGCGGTGTCAGCATTTCCGAAGACGGGGGCGCTTCGTGGCGTATCTTTGAAGCTAGGCTGCCTGACGGAGAAATCACTGCCGTTGCTATCGCCTCGCGGAACCCGGACATGATCTATGCCTCGCTTCGCGGCGACGGGTTGTGGAAGAGCGAAGACGCCGGTGCAACCTGGTCGCTCGCCATGGACCGCCCCTGGCTCGACGACGCAGAGCGCGATCCTCTTGCTCTGGCTTCGGTCGAGCTTGAAACCGGCATGGGCGGGATCTGGATCTATGCGGGCACCGAAGTTGGCCTAACGCGGGTGCCCGATTGCTTTTGTCGCTGGCAGGACGTGCAGCCAGGCAACGCGATGGACGCATTGGTTGCGGGTGAAGCCCCACCGTCCGAAGCGCCATTGCCTGGAGGTGAACCGATCCTGTCGCTGGCCAGTGCCCCCTCGGCGCCGGAAGTGATGTACGCCGCGCTGCCCTCGGGCCTCTGGGCATCGCAGGACGGCGGAGTCATCTGGCAAAAGCGGGCCAGCAAAGCTGCGACCGCTGTTGCGGTTCATCCAAGAGACGAGACCTACATCGCTGCCCTGTTGGGCGGCATCTTGAAAATCAGCCGTGACGGCGGCGCAACTTGGATCGAAACAGGAGAACAATGATGGAGAAAATGATGCAGAGAAGAAACGCGCTTGGCCTGATTGGCAGCGGCATTGTCGGAATGGTGGGCCTGTCCACATCGGCCTGGGCGCAAGCGACAGGCGATATGGCGTCCGATTTGGCGGGCAACGAAAGGCAGATCACCATCTGGCGCGATCCGGGCTGCGGCTGCTGTGATGCCTATGGGGATTATCTCGAAGAACACGGCTTTACCGTTACGCGTGTGGATGACCGCGACTTCGACAAACGCTCGGTCGAAGTCGGTGTGCCCGCCCAGGGCATCGGCTGCCACCTGGCCGAGATCGACGGCTACTATGTCAGCGGTCTCGTCCCCGTCGACATCATCGATCGGCTGCTGGAAACCCGTCCGGCGATAACGGGTATCACCTTGCCGGGAATGCCCGCGAACGCGCCGGGCATGGCTGCGGTCAAGTCAGGCACGCTAAGGACCTACGCCTTTGGCCCAGACGGAATTTCAATTTATGCCGATGAATAAAGGGCCGAAAGATCGATCGGCGAAGTGTGCGGTCAGGCGGTCAGTGCACCTCGCTGCCCTAGTGTCCGCGCTCGCGACCACCGGCGTTGTGGTGCTGGCCCAATCGGAACCGGTTGACCCGCGTGTCGAGGGACTGACGTTTTTGGGAGAGCCCGTGCTCGCATCCCAGGTCATGGCAGGGCAACAGCTTTATGCGGACAACTGCGCCAGTTGCCATGGTGCCAGCCTCGAGGGTCAGCCCGATTGGCGTCGTCGTCTTGACACAGGAAGAATGCCGGCCCCGCCGCATGATGACTCAGGCCACACTTGGCACCATTCAGACCGCATGCTTTTTCAGATCACTAAAGGCGGGGTCGGGGCCGTCGTGCCGGGATACGAGAGCGACATGCCGGCCTTCGGAGAGGATCTGACAGACGCAGAGATCGCGGCTATCCTCGTCTACATCAAGAGCACCTGGCCTGAGCGACAACGTGAGTTCCAAGCCGAAGTTTCGGCCAATGACACGGGCGGGTGAAGATCGACAGGGTGTCAGGATAGTATCTTTCGACCAAAACCGATCCACCGGGGGATCAATTCGGCAAATCTGTCCTACTCCGCCCCCTGACTCCCGCTTTACCACGCTAATTCGGACCTGACCTGGTTGGCCGTTAACCCGCCCGCAAGGCAAGCATGTGCTACCAGGGTCGCGTGCATGCGTTCACGAAAATTTACCCTTGAACCTCTAGCCACTAGAAGTCCTATCTAGTCGACGAGAATCTATATCGTTCTTGCCATTGATTGCCGGTGGGAACCGAAAGGGTACGACATGCTGACAAGACGACACTTTATTCAAACGACAACAGCGCTCTTTTCGGCGACTGTGGCCAACCCTGTGTTTGCCGATAGCTGGCCCACCGAGGCTCAGAAGGCTGAATGGGACGCGCAAGTCAGCCCGCCCGGCTTCGATCCGGCCACGTCAAACCCTTGGGGACTACACCCACGTTTCTTGCCTCAGCGTGTGGACGCGAAGGACGGCCTCGTGCCGGGAGACATCCATGTCGATGCGGTCGCGCGGTATCTCTACCACATTGAGGAGGGTGGAACCGCGATGCGCTACGGCGTGGCGATCGCGCGGGGCAACCTCTACGAGCCGGGTGTTTATAACATCAAGCGCAAGGTCAGGTGGCCGCACTGGACGCCAACACAAAACATGATCGAACGCGATCCCGTGAACGCACAATGGGCCGATGGGATGGAACCAGGGCCGGAAAACGCTCTCGGGTCACGGGCGCTCTATCTCTATGTCGGTGATCGCGACACCTATCTTCGGATACAAGGCACACCCTATCCGAGAAGCATCGGCGGTCGTGCGAGTTCGGGTTGCGTGCGGATGGTTATGGCACACATCAACGAGCTTTATCCGAACGTCGAGATCGGATCGATAGCACATCTTTATTCGGCTGAGGCTAGCGTTACCGCGAGAAGTTGAATGAGGTAATTAACTCTCAGCGCATTGATGTGACGTGCGGGTCGTCGTCACACTTCCCGCGCGACGCAGATAGGGTTGCCGTTCGCCGTGCGCAGCGGCAGCAAGGTCGTTTCAACGGGGCCGCTGTGTTCGTACCAGTAGCACCCGTCCTCGGGCACCAAGCGCGCGGTTGAAACATCCTGATTCGGGGCAGCCATTGCAATCACGGCTTCGGGAACGTTGCCCCGCCGGTCTGCCGAGTCGCCCGGTCCAGTCGGCTGGATTGCGCACCCGGCCGTAAGAGACAGCGCCACTGCAACAATTATTTTTTGCTTCAGCATCAAAACCCGCATCAAGCTTCCTTTCGTGTCTGTTTTTCTTTGCATCGGCTTTTCATGCCTCAAGGCGTGATGGAGCCGGTCGCCGCATCCTCTAGCAATAAAGCAAACTGAAATACCACCGTATTTTGCTCTTGAAGCTCTAGCTACTGTAGGGGTTATGTCATGGTAAAGCACCCGAATCCAGAGGTCCATTCATGCCGTCCGACACCCATCGTCACGACCACGATCACGCCGAAGATGCCCAGACAAGCGGCGGCAGCTGCTGCGGGGGCGCCGGAACGTGCGGCGACATCGTTCCGACGACGCCCGCGCCATCGGGCGGGCGCAGTTTTCAGGTATCCGGCCTCGATTGTGCCGAGGAGGTAGCAATCCTGAACAAGGTGGTCGGTCCGAAGATCGGTGGAGCCGAGCATCTCGCGTTCGACGTGATCAATGGACGGATGACTATTCTCGACAGCGCCAGCAGTGTATCGGACGGCGAAATTGCAGAACTGGTGGCAAGCACCGGCATGACCGCCAAGCCCTGGGATGCCGAGAACGCGTCGGTCGACCAGGCGGCCCATCTTGCAAGACAGCGGCTGTTTACGGCGCTCAGTGGAGGCTTCTGGGCCGCGGGATTTCTGTGGCACATCATCGAGACCGGCATGGGCGGGGCGCTCGGCCTCTTCGCGGGTCACGGCGAAGCGCCGATGCCACTGGTCGAGGCAGGGCTGTTCGCGGTTGCGATCCTGTTCGGTGTCTGGCTCGTGGCACCCAAGGCATGGTCGTCCGCTCAGCGGCTGTCGCCCGACATGAACCTGCTCATGGTGGTCGCCGTGGCCGGTGCCATCGGGCTTGGCGAATTTTTCGAGGCGGCGACAGTCGCGTTCTTCTTCTCGCTCTCGCTCTACCTCGAAAGCTGGAGCGTCGGGCGTGCGAGGAATGCGGTTTCAGCTCTGCTCGACCTGGCGCCGCCGACGGCAAGAGTTCTTAATGATGACGGCTCAGAAGCGGACGTTCCGGCTTCTGCGGTTGCTATCAACGCACGTTTCGTCGTGCGCGGCGGAGACCGCATCCCATTGGATGGTGAGGTTGTCGATGGGGCAGGGGCCGTCGATCAGGCGCCAATCACCGGAGAGAGTGCGCTGGTCCCAAAGGAACGGGGCGACGAAGTCTATGCCGGTACGATCAACGGCGAAGGCACACTGACGGTGCGCGCCACGAAGGCCGCCTCGGATACCGTGTTGGCCAAGATCATCCGCATGGTCGGTGACGCCCATGCCCGCCGCGCGCCGGTGGAGCAGTGGGTGGCGAAGTTCGCCTGCATCTACACGCCTATCGTCATGGCGCTCGCCATCGCAATTGCCCTGCTGCCGCCGCTCATTTTCGGTGGAGCCTGGGATTATTGGTTCTACAATGCACTCGTGCTGCTGGTGATCGCCTGCCCATGCGCTCTGGTCATCTCGACTCCTGTCTCCATCGTCGCGGCGCTCACCGCTTCGGCGCGGGCGGGCGTACTCATCAAGGGTGGTGCCTATGTCGAGGCACCGGGTCGGACCACCGCGCTGGCCATGGACAAGACCGGCACAATCACAATGGGCGAGCCCGAAGTGGCGGCGGTGCATCCGCTGGGCGGGGCTTCGGCGCAAGATCTGATGACCCTCGCCGCTGGGCTGGAGGCACGTTCCTCGCATCCCTTGGCGCGCGCCATTCTTGCGCGGGCAGAAGCCGACGGCATCAAGGTATCCGCCGCGGAAGATACCCGAACCGTTCCGGGCAGGGGACTTGAAGGACGCACAGACGGCCGGTCGATCTGGCTGGGGTCGGACCGGTTTGCCGCGGAGAAGGGTTTCGGCGACGCCATTCCGAAGGATTTGCGCGACCGCATCGAAGGGGCTGGCAGCACCCTTGTTGCCGTGGGCGACGACACCGGTGTCACCGGCATCTTGGAATTGCGCGACCGTATCCGCCCGGATGCCAAAGGCATCGTGGCGCAGCTCCACGCGCAGGGTGTGAAGACCATCGTCATGCTGACCGGTGATAACGAGCGGACAGCGCACGCTGTTGCAGCCGAGGTCGGCATCGACGAGGTCCGTGCCGAGCTTCTGCCCGAAGACAAGGTGACTGCCATCGAAGAACTGGTCGAAACGCATGACATGGTGGCCATGATCGGCGACGGGGTCAACGACGCCCCGGCCATGGCGCGCGCGCATTACGCCATCGCAATGGGTGCCGTTGGTTCGGACGCGGCAATCGAGACGGCGGATATAGCCCTGATGACCGACGATCTCGGCAAGGTGCCTTGGCTGATCGGTCATTCGCGCCGGACAATGTCGATCATTCATCAGAACATCGGTATTTCCTTGGCGACCAAGGGCGTTTTCGTTGTCGCTACCGCGTTCGGACTGGCATCGATGTGGGGCGCGATTGCAGCCGACGTAGGAGTGTCATTGCTGGTGGTGGCCAATGCCCTGCGCCTGCTGAACAGCCAAGAGGCCAAGGCGCCGCCGTCCGGCGGTGAGCAGGTTGGCCCACAGATGGCAAAGGCCGCGCTTGCCCACGGACATTGATCACGCAGCATTTGCAAGGTAACGTGATGTCCATATCAGACCTCACCAAAGAGGCATCGAGCAGTGAAGACCATCCGATTTCCCCGCCGCGCCGTCCTGTTGGGCGGGTTGGTAGCGTTTCTGTCCGGGTGTGCCAGCAAGTTCCGCAGCTATGACGGACCCGAAGTCACCCGTGTTCGGCTTTAAAAGGGACAGCGCTTGCTTGTTCTCGACGGAGCCGATCGCGTCTTGCAAACCTATCCGGTCGGGCTGGGTTTCGCTCCTGAGGGTCACAAACAATTCGAAGGGGATGGCCGGACTCCGGAAGGAGTTTACACAATCGACAGGCGAAACCCCAACAGCACCTACCATCTTTCGATTGGCATCTCTTATCCGAACGAGGCCGACATCGCCTTTGCCGAAGCGCAGGGCCTTTCCCCCGGCGGCGACATCTTCATCCATGGTGGCCCACGCCCCGGCATCGACCCGACAAATGTCCGCGACTGGACAGCTGGCTGCATCGCGGTCACGGATCGGGAGATCGAGGACATCTATGCAATGGTGAAGGACGGGACACCTATCCACATCTTTGCATGACGGTCTTTCTCATGCGGCGGTAGTGAGCCGTCGCATTGGCGCCATTGCCCAGCTCCACGAAGCCAAGATGAGCGCCAACAGCATCCAGTCCCCGAAGCTCGCGTAGAGTGTCGGCGGTCGCGCGGAGGGCAGGCTAGCGTCGATGATGCCCGTTTCGCCGGTATCGAGCCGCGCAACGATCTCTCCGCTCGCGTCGATGACCGCAGAGATGCCCGTATTCGCGGCTCGGATGACTGGAAGGCCTTCCTCTACGGCGCGCATACGTGCGGAAGCCAGATGCTGCTCGGGTCCGATGCTGGTGCCAAACCAGGCATCGTTTGTCGCGTTGAAAATCCAGTCCGGCCGGAACAGGTCGTCGACCACATGCCCTGGGAAGATGATCTCATAGCAGATCGCCACGGCGACCAGCGGCACACCCGGAAGCGCAAGCGTTCTCGGGCCCGGTCCGGGCGTAAAATCGCCCAGACCCGCCGTGAGCCGCTCGATGGGCAACCAGCCGCGGAATGGCACATATTCGCCGAAGGGCACGAGATGGTGTTTCGCGTATCCGGTCAGGATCTCGCCGGTCTCGTCAAATGCCTGGACCGTGTTGAAATATCGGGTGCCATCCTCGCTCGGTACACGGTCCGGCACACCGGTAAGCAGCACTCTGCCGTCTGGTAGCGCTGCGGCAATGCGGGCCCGTGCCTCCGTATCCTCATCGAGGAAACCCGGAAAGGCGGTTTCCGGCCAGAGAAGAACGTCGAAATCGCCGCGCCGGGTTGAAAGCTCAAGATAACGCGCGAAGGTTGCCTCGCGGTTCTCGGGCGCCCATTTCTCCTCTTGGGGAACGTTGCCCTGGACGATGCGCAGCTCCACACCGGGTGGCTGTTCTGTATCCGACTGGAGGCGAAGTGTGCCGACGGCCCACATCGTCGCGATGCCGGCCAGCGCCATGAGCGAGATGGTCAGTCGTTGCCGCCCGGACGCCATGACAGCCGCGACGGGAAGTGCCGCGACGAACACGGTGAGAAAGCTTAGTCCATAGCTTCCGACCCAGGCGGCGGGCTGGCGCAACGCGGCGTAATCGACCAGAGCGTAGCTGGCGAGGATCCACGGAAAACCTGTCAGAACGTGACCTCGCAACCACTCGGCCACGGTCCAGAAGGTCGCGAACAGGAGGCAGGCCAGGAGATTGCCCAGGGCTCCGCGCCGCGCGATTTCGGCGAAGAGCACAGCGGCAATGGCTGGGAAAATCGCGAGACCTGCGGACAATCCCGCGACGGCCGGGATCGCCATCGCCCCAAACCGCTCGGCCTCGACGTAGAAACTCTCCGCGATCCATGAAATCCCGAAACCGAACTGGCCGAGTCCGAACGCCCAGCCGACGAGAAAAGCACGCCCGAAGGAGAGACCGCGAAGACCGACAAACAACGCGGAATAGGCAACGGGAACGAGTAGGAGAATCGAGAAAGGCGGGAAAGTCAGAACGGTCAGCGCCCCGGCGACGAAACCAAGCGTCACCCGCGAAAGAAAACGGTGGCGCAGAGCGATGCGGTTCAGAATTTCCGGCTTCACGACTTGATCGAACGCCGCGCGCTGATCCATGGCGCGGCGAGCAAGAGCCCCACGCCACTGACGACAAATACATCGGCCAAGTTGAAGGCAGGCCAATGTGTTGTGCCAATGTAGAAATCGAGAAAGTCTGTTACAGCCCGATACCGCACACGATCGATGACATTGCCCAGGGCTCCGCCAATGATCGCGCCATAGGCAAGTGTTTCGACCGCATTTTCGGCGCGAAACAGCATAACCCCTAGCCAAACACAGATGGCAAGAGCGAGAGCGATGAGGCTCCACCACGGCGCGCCGCCCAACATCCCGAAAGTCACGCCGTCATTACGATAAAAGACGAGGTTGAATCCCGGAAACACAGGAATCCCGGCGCTTAAAGTGACGGCATTCGCAACGACAATGGCTTTGGTGATCTGATCGATCGCGAACGCAGCAAGTGCTGCGAAGACGCCGATCATCGGAGATACCTTGTTTAGTGACATTGCCTCATCCCAACCAGACATCAAGGAACAGCATTAGAACGAGCCCGACTGCGAGACCGAGCGTCGCCCTGTTCTGATGGCCGCTGCGATGGGTTTCGGGGATGATTTCGTGGCTGATAACGTAGAGCATTGCGCCCGCGGCAAAGGCCAGACCCCATGGAAGCAGCGGTTCCGACAGTGTGATGATCCCGGCCCCGAGCAGGCCGCCAATCGGCTCGACCATGCCCGTCAGCGCCGCGATGCCCCAGGCGCGCAGCTTCGGATATCCCTCGCCCAGCAGAGATACAGCGACGGCCAATCCTTCGGGCGCATTCTGAAGCCCGATTCCGACAGCAAGAGGCAGACCGCCCTCCATACCTCCGGATCCGAAGCCGACCCCAACCGCAAGGCCTTCGGGGAAGTTGTGGATCGTGATTGCGATGATGAACAGCCAGACCCGCCGCAAAGACGCCGCTTCGGGCCCTTCGCGTCCTGTCTTGAAGTGCTCGTGCGGCAGCTTTTCGTTCATCAGGGCGACAGCCCCCATTCCCAGAAGGATCGAGACGCACACGATGGCCGCAGGCATCGCGCCGTTCTCGAACATTGGCTCTGCCGCATTCAATGCCGGGATGATCAGCGAAAAGAACGAGGCTGACAGCATGACACCGGCGGCGAAGCCGAGCGACAGATCGCGCGTGGCCCGGGACGGGATGCGCCCAAACAGCACGGGAACTGCTCCGACTGCCGTGAGCGAACCGGCGGCGAGACTTCCGAGAAAGCCAAGCATTATCGGAGACAGATTTTCCATGGGCGGGCCAGATTATCCTTCGGCGTAGCTCGAAAAGACTTCCGTCGACCCGTCCTTGCGGATGAGGAAGACATCATAGGCCTCGCGGTCGTCTTCTGGCCCCATGCCGGGCGAGCCATAGGGCATCCCCGGAACAGCGAGGCCGACGGCGTCCGGGCGCTCCTCGAGAAGGCGGCGGATGTCAGCGGCCGGTACATGGCCCTCGATCACGTAGCCGTCAATGAGCGCGGTGTGGCAGGAGACCATGCGCTGCGGCACGCCGTTGTCTAGCTTGAAGCGCACGAGAAGCCCGCCGAACATGTCCTGGCCGGTCGGCACAAACCCGTTCTCTTCGAGATGGTTCATCCAAGACAGGCAACAGCCGCAACCGTTCGTCTTGCGGACCTCGATCGCCGTTGCCTCTGCGAGAACCTGGGCCGCTGGTAACAGGGCGAGGGTGATTGCCAGAGCTTGGGTCATGCGTTTCATGGGTCAGAGCCTTTCGGTTGTCGTTTCGGCAATCTCGCTGCCGAGGTTTTCATTCAGAAGCGCGCGCGCCTCGGCCAGACGCGAGAGCGCGGCGGTATCATCCGCTTCGCTCTCGGCTGCTTCGGCGAGCCGGTCGTCAGTGAGGGGGTCAGTCGGGCGCCCATCCACGAGGACTTCGTAGTGCAGGTTCGGACCTGTCGCCGTGCCAGTCGCGCCGACGCGGCCGATCACATCTCCCGCCGCAACGCGTTGGCCTTGTGCCAGGTCTTCCGGCACGGCGCTCAGATGCGCGTAGCGCGTCATGGTGTCGGAGCCGTGCGAGATTTCGACCACACGGCCATAGCCACCGCGCCAGCCAATGAAACTAACCCGCCCCGGTGCCGTCGATTGAACCGGTGTCCCACGTGCCGCTGCAAAATCGACGCCGGTGTGCATCCGGACGTTGCCAAAGACCGGATGCGTGCGGCGCCCGAACACCGAGCTGAGGCGCGCACCCTCGACCGGCTGTGCGAAGACGCGCAGCACCTCGCCATCGACGTAGATCGTCGCCTGACCGCTGCCGTCGTCAGGCCATACGATCTCGTAGAGCGAACCGCCGATGTCCAGTGCGGCGAAGGCGAGTTCGGGCTGTCCGATCCTGTCCTCGCCGACCCGCGCCTCACGCCAGAGAAGCCTTAGTGTTTCGCCGCCGGCCATCTCGCGGCGGAAATCCACGGTCCCACCCAGCATCTGCGCAAGGTCCACGGAAAAACGGGCGGGTATGCCGGCTTCGTCGAGTGCCGCGAAGATCGAGCTGTCGATCACGGCTTCGCCGGCAAGGGTTACGATCTCCGGATCCGGAGCCACGACCTGTGTGGACAACTGCTCGCCGAAAACCACCTCGATCCGAACCCCGTCCTCGACGGCGACTGAGACGGTGCGGGGGCTGCCGTCCATGGTCGAAGCAACAGTGACCGAGTGCCCCGGCCGCAGCCGTCGCAGATCGTATTCCGCGCCAAGCGCGAGGGCAACTTCGGCTCTGTCAGGTGCCGCAAGACCGGCCTCTGACAGCAAGAAATCGAGCGTTTCGCCCGGAGCAATGTCGCGCGACCACGTCGACAGGGGTGGCTCGATCGCTTGCACCGGCCTGTCGGCAAACGCGGCCTGCAGAAGGGGCAGCGGGCTGAGGTCGGGTGCATCGTCTGCCCATGCCGCCGCGGGCAGCGTCACGGGGATGTCAACGTTCTGGGGGGCTTCAGGACCTTGGGGCATCCAGCTACCTGCCTGGGCAAGTTCCGGCGGCACGGGTTCTTTCGACATGGAATCAGAGATGGCGATAGCCGCTCCCGAAACCGTCCCCGCAATTGCGACACAAGCCGCCAAAGTTCTGAGCCTCATGTCGCCCCCTCCATTTCTTCTTCCAGCGCGCGGCGGATCTTCGGCACCGCGAATTCTTTGGGCTCGTGATAGTCGATCATGGTGACGAATCGCCCAGAGGCTGCGAACAGGAAGACGCTCGCGGTGTGGTTCATCGTGTAATCGCCGCTCTCCGCCGGTACTCGCTCGTAGGTGGCGCGGAAGCCGTCCGCGACGCGCGCTATCTGCTCTTCCGGTCCCGTCCAGCCGCGGATCGCCGGATGGAAGTAGCCGACATATTCGGCCATCGTTTCTACAGTGTCGCGCTCGGGATCGACCGTGATGAAAACCACGTTCATCTCGTCGGCCTCGTCTCCCAGATCGTCGAGCCATCCCGAAATGTCAGAAAGCGTGGTCGGGCAGACATCGGGACAGTAGGTGAAGCCGAAGAACGCCATCGTCGGGCGACCGATCAGGGTTTCCGGCCCGACCGCGTTGCCCTCATGATCCGTCAGACGGAAGTCCATCTCGGTAAGGGTCACAGGCCGCTGCCCGACAGGTGCGGGTGCACCGGGTCCGTCGACCCGCCACCAACCGACGAAGAGCATCAGGGCGACCGCCCCGACACCAGCCGCGCCGTACCCCAGGATCGCCCGTCGCTGCATCAGTCCTCTGGCCCCCGCGCGGCGATGCCGAGGATCGGAACCTCGACCGTCACTTCGCCTCCGTCGTCGAAAAGCAGTGTCAGCGGAAAAGTGTCCCCTTCCGTCATTGGTTCTTGCAGCCGCATCAGCATTGCGTGCAGGCCCCCCGGTTCGAGCGCGATGCTCTCGCCCGGGGCGATCGCGATCTCCCCCGCCGGGCTCATGGAACTCACACCTTCGGCATTTGTCTTCGTCTCGTGAATTTCGGGCATCATCGCGAGCGGTGTTGTAAGGCCGATCAGCGTCACCGGCTCGTCGCCAGTGTTGCGGATCGTCATGTAAGCGGCCCCGGGACGGTTCATCCCGATGGAGGCGCGGGACCACGCGTTCTCGACGACAACATCCTCGGGTCCGGCCAGCGCGGGCACTGAGAGCCCTCCTAGGGTCAAAAGCGCGGCCAGTGTGCCAGTCAAAATATACTTTTTCATCGTTCTGATCCTGCCCTTTCCATTCAGCTTTGCGCGGCAGCGACTTCGGCGGCCACCAGACGACGCAACTCTGCCTCCCCGAATGGATCGAGCGGCTTGCCGTTCACAAAGAATGTGGGCGTCTGGCGAATTCCCACGGCCTCGACGTCAGCACGATCTTGGTTAAGGATCGCCACGACACCGGGTGCCAGCATTTGCGTGCGGGCGGCCTCGGCATCGAGCCCGGCCGTGGCGGCGATCTGAAGGATCAGGCCGGGCTCCGGGGCACCGTGCGACGCCCATCTCGGCTGTTCCCGCAGAACGGCCTCGAGCACCGGCATGTAAACGTCCTGCATGCGCGCCGCCTCGAGCACGCGGATCGCTTCCTCGGATGCCGCGCCGTGGAAAGGCGTGTAGCGGATCACGACGCGGACAGCATCCCCATGCTCGGCCATGATGTCCTTCACGATGGGATGAAAGGCGCGACAGGCCTCGCAGGCCGGATCGAAGAATTCGACGATCGTGACGGGCGCATCCGCAGGCCCGAGGATGGGCGAGTAGGGGCGGATCATCGCCTCCGCAAGTTCCGGAGCAACGGGCTCCGCTTCGGCCACTGGGCCGGGGCGGTTTGCAAACCAGGTGGCTCCGCCGAAACCGGCGGCGCCGAGGGCAAGAACGGACAGGATCAGGCCGCGTCGATTCATGTTCGTGTGTCCTTTAATGAAAGGGCCGACAGCGCCCCGATCAGCGCGAAGGCGGCGAGCGCCATCAGCGGGATAGGGATGCCGAAGACCAGTTGGTTGTCATCGGTGCAAGAGGGGCCGGTGGCCGTGCAGGGCTGGACGCGTTCGGGAACAAGACCGACGTACAGCCCCATGTGCCAGAGGGCGATTGCGCCGCCGCCAAGCGCCAATGCGATGCCGTAGCGCCCCACGCGGCCGTCCCGCCACCAAAGGCCGAGCCCGAGGACAATGGCCAAGGGGAACATGAAGGCGCGCTGGAACCAGCACAGCACACAGGGCGTCTGCCCCAGCACCTCGCCGATGAAAAGCACGGCAAGCGAGGCGACGAGCGCGATGATCCACGCCAGCCCGAGGGCTGTTTCTCCGGACATACGGTTCATGTCGGTCAGATCCTCTCTTCCAGATTGGCGAGGATCTCTTCGGCGGAGGTGCCGTAGGGCCACGAGTCGGCGAAGCCCGCGTCGGGATCGAAGAGGAACAGATGCGACGTGTGGCCCATCGTGTAACCATCCGGCGCCGCAGCCTCTTCGACGCGTTCGAAGAAGATCGGAAAGGTCTCGGATGTGGCGGCGATCTGTTCCGGCGTGTCGGTCAGCCCGATGATGCCCGCATCGAACAGCGGGACGTATTCGGCGAGTGCTGCGGGCGTGTCTCGTTCAGGGTCGATTGTTATGAAAATCGGCTGGACCTTGGCGGCATCGTCGCCCAGACCGTCCATCACCGCCGCGACCTCGGATAGGGTCGTCGGGCAGACGTCGGGGCAGTTGGTAAAGCCGAAAAAAACCAGCATCCAGCGCCCCGCAAAGTCCTCCTCGGTTCGAACCATACCCTGGTGGTCCGTCAGTTCGAACTCAGCGAAAAAAGGCGGTTCGGCGTCGGTTCGGGCGCTATCGGCACGATAATCGGACCATAGCAAAAGCCATACGAAGGCAAGCGCTGCCACGCCTGCCAAAACCCAAAGAAACTTCTGTGCCGATGTAAGGGACAATCCTGTTCGCCTGATTTTGATTCTTATTGCTTGTGCGGATACATCCTCTAGCTGCTAGAGGTTCAAGCACGAAATCATGGTATAGCTTGAACTCACGCGTCTGTGAATCCGACACTTGTCTATTCCGACGGCAAAACCTACACAAACTGTATCTTTTTCATGGAGGCGAAAATGCTCACGATCGGTACTCTGTCAAAGAAGACTGGCACAAAAGTGCAGACCATCCGGTACTACGAACAGATCGGACTCATGCCCGAACCTGGCAGGACCGAAGGCGGACAGAGGCGCTACGACAATGCACAGCTTGATCGACTGTCCTTCATCCGCCACTCGCGGCAACTCGGCTTCTCGCTCGATGCGATCCGCGAGCTGCTCGACCTCAGCGACCATCCCAATCGGCCCTGTGATGAAGCTGATGCCATCGCGCGTCGCCAGCTCAAACAGGTGGAGCAGCGCATGGCCCGCCTGAAGGCGCTGCGCACGGAACTGAAACGCATGGTTCACGAATGCAGCGGCGGGCGGACGGGAGATTGCAAGGTGCTTGAGGTGTTGCGGGACCATTCGGAATGCTTGACCGAACACGAGGAAATCGGGGCCTGAAGGAATTCAGCCAACATTCCGGCTGGAACGCAGATCAGCCGCAGAAGTTAATGTGTCGTACAACACAAGCTGGAACCACAAAATGGCCGCTAGACAAGATTCAATGGAGAGACGGACGCTTTGGATCGTTCTGGCGCTCAATATCGGTTTGGCCGTGGCCTTTTTCGCAACAGGCGCCTTCGGCGACTCAAGTGCCCTGATCGCCAACGGGCTCGATAACCTCTCCGACAGCTTCGTCTACGCGATCAGCCTTTTCGCTTTGTCCCGATCCGCCAAATGGAAACGCGGGGCGGCGAACGTTTCCGGCGGGCTGCTGATCCTGTTCGCTGCAGGCATCCTCTACGATGCGTGGCGCCGCTACATCGGTGGGTCAGATCCGCTCGGGACGATCATGATTGCAATGGCCCTGATCGCGGCGGCTATCAACGCAGTCTGCGTTTGGCTGCTCGCTAAGCTCAAAAATCCAAACGTCAATATCCGCGCGGCCAACACCTTCAGTTACAACGATTTCGCCGCGAACCTCGGGATCGTCGTGGCCGGTGGCCTCGTCGCTTGGCTAGGAACCAACTGGCCGGACCTTGTCGTCGGTGTGATCGTCGCCGGGATCGCGGCCTGGGGCGGTATCGACATCCTGCGCGACGCACACGGCGAACACCACAAAGCGGTTCACACGGACAAATAGTTGCGGGAGATTCTTTCTGAAAGAAAGGATTGAAGCTATAGTGACTATAGCAATTAGTCTTGTTCCAAGACGATTCGAGGAGCGACCCGTTGCAGATGACCGACCCCCTACTTGTACCCACCAAACTACTGGATTTTGATGCCGCGCCTCTTGCGCGTCTAATTGAGAACCGCAGCTGGCGCGGCTTATCCGAATACGATCGGATCGGAGCTGCCTATGATTTCGTTCGGAATGAAATCGCGTTCGGATACAATCGAGCTGACGACATCCCCGCATCCGAAGTGCTTTCCGACGGCTATGGGCAGTGCAATACCAAAGGCACGCTCTTGATGGCGCTGCTGCGTGGTGTCGGCATTCGTTGCCGGTTGCATGGGTTTACGATCCACAAAGGCTTGCAGCGCGGTGTTGTCCCTGAGCTGGTGTATCCGCTTGCTCCGCAGGAAATTCTCCACTCATGGGTCGAGATCGAATTTCAAGGTGCCTGGATCAACCTTGAAGGCTTCATCCTGGATGACGCTTTCCTCGATGTCCTGCAAACGTCATTCTCGGACACAGAAAGTCTCTGCGGTTATGGCGCGGGCACGGATTGCCTTGGCGCGCCTCCCGTCGCCTGGAACGGAGAAGATACCTACATTCAGAAAACCGGCATTGTGCAAGATTTTGGCGTGTACGATACGCCGGACGCCTTCTATTTGTCCCATGAGCAATCCTTTGGGTGGCTGCGTGGTGCCCTTTACCGTCATATCATCCGCCACTGGATGAATGCGCGCGTACGTGGTTTCCGCAGCGGCCGCCTCAAGACTGACCGACGCGCGACACACGCGCATGAGGAGCCTGCCAATGCCGCATGATCATGGGCACGCGCATATCGAACCGGATTCTGGCGATCGGCGGGTTGCCATCGCGATCTGGGCGAACGGGCTTCTTACCGTTGCGCAGATCGTCGGGGGCATATTCTCGGGTAGTTTGGCACTGATCGCCGATGCGCTGCACAACTTTTCCGATATGGCCTCGCTTGTCATTGCCTTCGCCGCACGCAAGATCGCGCGCCGCCCGGCCGATGAGCGCATGACCTTCGGCTATGGTCGGGTCGAAATCGTCGCGGCCCTGATCAACTACACCACCCTCATCGTGATCGGCTTCTATCTGATCTACGAAGGTGGCATGCGCATGATTGATCCACCCGAAGTCATGGGGTGGACCGTCGTCATTCTCGGTGGAATCGCGCTTGTGGTCGACACGCTGACCGCAATGCTGACCTATTCGATGCAGAAGGGGAGCGTGAACATCCGCGCGCTTTTCCTGCATAACCTGTCGGACGCGCTTGCTTCGGTCGCGGTTATCGTCGCTGGGTCGATGATCATCCTTTACGACATGCGTTTGGTCGATCCTACCATCACCATCGGCATCGCGATCTACATCCTGTATCTGTCTTTCACTGAAATAGGCGGCCCAATCCGAACCCTGATGCTCGGGAGCCCGCCGGACATCGACAACGAGGCCGTCGTCGAAGCGATGCGGAAAGTCGAAGGCGTCGCCGACGTCCACCACGTCCATCTCTGGCAAATGCAAGAGCACGAGGCTGCGCTCGACTGCCATGTCGTCGTGGCAGCCGAAGGGTGGTCGAAGATTGAAGAGATCAAGAGCGCGATCAAGAAGCGGCTGAAGGAAGAATTCGGCATCAGCCATTCCAGCCTCGAATTCGAGCACGAGGATCGCGCTCATCAGAACGCCGATCTCTACTGTCACGGCAACGCAAGTGAAAAGGAGAAGACCAATGTTCAAGGAAACGCTGACCGAGCGTGATGATGTCATCGGGCTCGTCTGCGAAGGCAAGTTGACGGAGACAGAATTCAAGCAAATGCACGCGCTGCTTCATGAGCGTCTTGGAACAACCGATAATCCGGGTCTGGTTCTCGACCTTACAAGTTTCGAGGGCTACGAAGAGCCTTCGGCGATGCTGGAAGATCTGAAGGTCGACACCGCCCACGTGAACGATTTCGGTCGCATAGCGGTTGTCGGAGAACGCAGATGGATGGAATGGGGCGCACGGGTGGTCAACCTACTGACGGGCTCCGAGATGCAGTGGTTCGAATCCAGCGATACCGAGTCCGCAATTGCGTGGGCGCGTGACGGGTAGCCAGCGATTCTGCAAGAAAAGGATTCTGGCCTGGAAATTGACATCACATCAGATGCTTCACGATTAATGGAGGATCGGAACGATCTAAATGTAGTCAGCAACATTTGTCTGCTCGGATGAAAAAATCCGATGAAGTTTGATGTCGACTTTAGGCTGCAAAATAAGTCCCTACGCGCTGAATTCTTCGAAATTTAACATAAACTTCATTATCTGCCGATTTTCTGTACGCGGGGGCAGAGCCTTCCCGGATCCAAAGCTTGGCAGGTGAATCTACCTGGATATCTCCCCTGCCAGCACCGCTCGTCCGTGCACCGCCAACGTCGCTGAAAACCTCTGGCACCCAAACTCGTGGATCACATCGAGTACACGCGCTTCGTAGGCAGTGTATCCGATCAAGCGACACAAGTCGGACGCGTGGAACTGGCGGTTCGAAGTTGGTGCGGCTTGCATCTGTCTCAGCAATTCGCGCTCTTTGGGGTCCGTTATTGGTCTCGCGGGCGGCTTGACCGCGGGACGAGTTGGAGTTCCCGACGAATTTCGCCACCGGCGCATGAAGCCAAGCAGGAAGCCGGCCGGCACCCTGCCGTTGCCTCGGGACCGATTGAAGGCGAGGAAGCGATCCCAGATGACCTGGGTGTCGATGTTCCAGCAGGGCAACGTGGCCTTCGCTGCTTTGATGAGCTCTGCCCAACTGGTCTGAAAAACGTTCGAACTCGCGGTGATGTCGATCAGTCCTGAGAAGATAGTTTTGTTATTATTATCTCTAGATAGTGATGTGTCACCTTCACCTGACACGAGATCATGGGTTTCACTCTCCTCGTCGAAGGCGGAAAACCGAAAGATCCAGGGCGCGAACTTTCCATTCGGCTTTGCCCGCTCGAGCTGCAACTTCGACGTCTCAAGTTCGCTCAATAGAACCGAAAGATATTGTCGTGAAACACCCATCTTCTCCGCCAGGGCCGAGAGGGTGAAGGCTGCCGTTCCGCGCGACAAACCGTTGTAGCCATCCTTCCAGGCGATGGCATCGAGGATGAGGGTAGCAAGCTTGTGCGCAGCAACAGAGAGATTTGTCTGTGTGATCCGTCGCAGGATCAGGCCGGTCGTAGATTCCATGGTCGAGGTCTCCTTGGAGAACCGACGCCATGTCGTGAGACAACAACATTCTTGCCAGCAAAACAACTTTGCTGGTTGCGGGTGTTTTAGCGGTGCGCTAGGAAACTCTTGTTCACGGAGTTTTCTAGCACGGCGTCAGGCTTCACGGTCTGGCGTCGTCTCCTTTTCGGGGGTTTTGCACAGCCTTCCGTGCGGGGTTGTCAGGACGCGCGCGGTAATACCGCGCGCAGATTTTGTCAGTAGCGAACCTCTTCAGAGCCATAGTTCCCGGCGTGATCACGCCAGTCGACGAAGACGGAACGGTAAAAGTAGCTGCCGCATCCATTCGGGATGCTCAGGCCGGATGCGGCTGGCACCTGGCCCACGGTGGATCTTGTCCATCGGTAGTCGCCCTGCACGCCGTAGGACCCCAATCGCGTCGAGTCGCTGCGATTGCAGTCGCCATCTCGGTTTTCGTGCTGGCGATACTGGATGTGATAGACCCGTATGCTGCGCACGAAATCAAAGGCGTCGCCCGAAATGTCGATGTCAGCTTGCTCATCTGCTTGGACGCGAACAAGGGGTTTCGAAGTCGATTCCTGCGGTTCGGGCGGATCGCGGAACGTGGTGTCATAAAGGCGTTCCATAGGCGACATCGGGCTGGGATCGTTGAACGACACACCCATCGGACACCGCCAGATTTGTAAGGGCGGCTCGATCGGCCATGGTGTGATCCGCCGAATGAAGACCGCTCTGGCATGCGCGCAGGGCGCGGAGGCAGGCCAGCCGCCCGCAAGGCAGAGGAGGATTGCACAGTCCACCTGATAGGCCTGAGCCGGACCTGACGAGGCCATTAGTCCGGATATGGTTAGTGCCGTGGCTGTTGCCACGCTGTGGATCACGTGCTTCATGATGCCGACTCCATCTATAATGGTGCAGCGATACGAAACAACATTAATGATAGCAAGGAGATTTGATTGATGGTTGCTTGCGACTGTTCGCTTGTGTCGCTTGACCGCTTCCAAGATCTGACGCCGGTTCTGGCTGCTTCTGCGTCTTGAAAGTGGCCAAAATTGCGGACCCCTTTCATGTTAGCTGCTAAACAAACGTCTGTTACAAAGGGGAAATTGGGTGTTCCAATGTGGCCGCGAAAGTGGTCACGGAAGGACAGATCGAATGAGCCCTCCAAACCGCGTGGCGCAGCGCTCCTGGCCTCGGGAAGGGCTGTATCGGGAAACTGCCCGGCCCGGCTCTCCGCATGGAATCCGGGAGCAGAAGGGCGGGAGCAGCCAGCGAGCCGATTTGGGGCCCAAGTTGGGATCGAGCATGAGCTTGAATATCTATGTCAGTATCTGATACGATTGAGCATGGATAGGAGAGTCTGATGCCAAACGTCCACCTGACCGAACCGATGCAGAAATATGTGCAGGCGCAGATCGAGTCCGGCGCCTACGCCAATCTGAGCGAAGTCGTGCGCGCCGGCGTAAGGATGCTGATGGAGAAGGATGGCGCCCGGCAGTTCTATGCCCTCAAGGCCGACCTAGAGGAAGCAGCCTCCCTGGCCGAAAATGGGGATTTCGCCGAGTTCGATGCTCATGCCTTCGAACCGGATGCATTTGATCGCTGACCCATATGATTATTCGACTTTCCGGTCGGGCCAGGGCCGACCTTGAAGAGATCCGTGCCTACACCGTCGAAACTTGGGGTAGGGACCAATGGCTCGTCTATTACCGCCAGTTGGTCAACGCCTTCGAGCAGATCACCGGGGATCCCGACCGGGGTCGGGACAGGAGTCTCTTCGTTCCGGGGTTGCGGTCCGTCAACTGCCAACGTCACGTGATCTTCTACAAGCGGCTAGATGCGGCGGATGGGGCGGCAGTCATCCTGCGCATCGTGCATCAGCGCCGCAACATGCCCGCGCTCGTCTACTACGAGGATCTCGACGGCGGTTAAGCCCTTGCGTTTCCTCATTTCAATGGCTCGACCAGTCTTCCATAGTCTTCACTGACCTCGTGAAACGCGCGTTGGCGCCCGCCATCGAGGCAACGAAAGTAGTCCTACACATCGGCAAAGTGGGTCTCAAAATCGCTCAAACCCGACCAATTTGAATGTTGGAAGCGCTAAGAATTACTGCTTCGATACCTGGTCATCACGCGAGCACTCAATGCCCATTGTGATCATGTTGATGTGGCTCGGTTTTTGTGCGCTGAAGAAACCAATGCTCAAAGATCAATACACAAGCCATGATCGCGAATGCGACCACTACAATCATTGGATCGCTCTGCCACTTTAGTGAAGCGAATACGGCAAGCACGATCGCGTCGAGACCGATTGCAGTCAA
Organism: Celeribacter baekdonensis; assembly: GCF_900102315.1. GTDB lineage: Bacteria > Pseudomonadota > Alphaproteobacteria > Rhodobacterales > Rhodobacteraceae > Celeribacter > Celeribacter baekdonensis. The sequence goes on along the minus strand of NZ_FNBL01000012.1, from coordinate 97,110 downwards.
CATGATCCATCCATGCGCAGAAAGCTCGGCCCTAAGGTTTCGGTACACTCCCCAGTGAATAACCATATCCATTACAAGGTAAAAGAAGGCCCCCATCGACGCTATTCGGCTAACGTCGAAGAGAATGGTCAGCAGGCTCGCAATCACTACTGTGTAGATCAGTGTATGGTCGCGGACTCCGCCTGACATCCCAAAATGACTGTGCGGGATCAATTTCATCTCTGTCAGCATTGCCAACATACGAGATACCGCAAAGATGCTGGCAATCACGCCTGATGCAGTTGCGATCAAAGCGAGCGCGACGGTCAGATAGAAGCCCGTTTCCCCAAGGGACGGTGCTGCCGCTTCCGCGAGCGCATAGTCTTTTGCTTCGACGATCTTGCCAAGCGGCAAGCTGCTTCCCACCGCAAATGCTACCAAGAGATACACCACTACGCAGACCGCCAATGAAATGATGATCGCGCGTCCGATGTTGCGGTGTGGGTCCACTATCTCGGCGCCGCTGTTGGTGATTGTCGTGAACCCTTTGAATGCCAGAATTGCCAACGCTGTGGCACCAACAAATCCGCTGAGACCCTGTGAAGCTGTTCCATCTCCTGTTGTGCCAAAAGTAAACCCGCCGGCCCAAAGCGCAGAGATCCCAAACAGAGTGATACCGCCAACCTTCAGTACCGCGAGCAACTGGGAAATCCAGCCTACAGAGCGGTTGCCCGAGATGTTGACGACATAGGCTGCGATAATGAGAGCAACGCCTATTGCCGGAACCAGTAAGCCATCTGGTGCAATGCCCAGTCCACGGAGCAAATAGTTTGCGAAGGTCCGTGCGACTAGGCTTTCGTTAATGACCATTGACAGAGCCATAAGCAAAGCCGCTGCAGCGGCTACGGCGGTTGGTCCATAGGCCTTTTGCAGGATCATTCCAATTCCGCCAGCTGACGGGTAGGCATTGGACATTCTTATGTAAGTGTAAGCGCTGAAGGCTGTAACGATGGCTCCAACGATGAACACAAGTGGAAAGGTAGGGCCGGCCAGTTCCGCAATTTGGCCTGTGAGTGCCAGAATTCCGGCGCCAATCATGACACCAGTCCCCATGGCGACGGCATCCCAAAGAGAAATGCTGCCCGCTTTATAGTCGCTATTCATCGTCGATCTGCTTTCTATTTTTGAGGGTCAAAAAGACAAAAGGCAGTGCTGTCACAACCCCAAGTCCTATCGTGATCCATTCAGCCGTTCCCCAATCCCCTGACATGGCCACAGCTCCAAAATGGGCAAGAACAAAACTCGCCGGCAAAATCCCGGCAAAAGTTGCCAGCATGAAGCGCCATAGATGAAGTTGGCTCAAGCCCGCAACATAGCTGATTGCATCGAAAGAAACGAATGGAAGCAGGCGGGACGCAAACACTGATAACATCAGAGCCTTTTGCGACCCCAACAGCCCGAACTCTGAATACTTACCCAAAAAACGCCGAACTGTGCTTCGACCGAGTTTTCGCGCGAAGACAAATGCGATTGTAGCACCGAGCTCCGAGCCTATGGCTACGTAGGCGGCTCCGAGATAGTGACCAAATGCAGCCCCGGCGGCAAGTGCGATTGGTGCGCTCGGTATGGGGCTTGCGACAATCGCGAGGGCCATGAGTGCAATAACCGCGAGGGGGCCAACGGCTCCGGCATTTTCAATATGGCGCTGCACTTCAGCCTGTGAAAAGGCGACCCCAAGATTGCTCAGAGAAACCGTGCCCGAAAAAAAACCGAAAGCTGCAAGAGACAGAACTGTTGCTATCGCCAAACAACCAATCAGGCGACCATATCCCCATGCTTGCACGATCATGTGACCGTGAACTGCGCCATCATTCCTCCATCTTCGTGTTCAAGGATGTGACAGTGATACATGAAGGGATTGGCGCGATCTGCCGTCTGCTCAAAGCTGACCAGGATATCGACTCGGCCATTTACGAGCACGGTATCCTTCCAGCCAGAATTTTGTATGCTTGGTTTCTTTCCGTTTTCGGCGAGCACCTGAAACCTCACGCCATGAACATGAAACGGGTGCATCATCATGTTTGAGGAGACTTGCCAAATCTCGGTCGCCCCCTTCGAAAGAGACAAGTCTATCCTCCCCATGTCGAAGGACTGCCCATTGATCGCAAACCGATCATTCGACCTACGCATCATCATGCCCATCCCCATTGGCATATCGAGTGTGATCTGACGTGTATTGACTGATCGGGCCTCACCGTCAGGCAGGACGCCGCCCAAGTCGGCGGGTATTTCCAGAATGCGGGCAGGAAGTCTCGCATCCACACCAAAGGGTACAACTACGAAGCTCCCCCCAGCAGTGCTCGCGCCGCCCATCATCCCACCCATCATCTGATTGGGATTTGCAGAGGATACCAGCGTGCCAGCCTCTCCTCCCGAAAAATCGACGAGGACTTCGTATCGTTCGCCGGGAGCGATCACGAGGGACTCAATGGCGACAGGTTGATTGAGATAGCCACTGTCCGTCGCGATGAGGTGCATCTCGCGACGGTCAGAAAACGATAGGGGATAAATCCTCGCGTTCGAGCCGTTGAGCAAGCGCAAACGGACAATACCGCGAGGGACGACAGCCTGGGTGCCTAGCTGACCGTTAACAAGAATGACATTGCCCATGAAACCCATCATCTGATCTGGCATAGACAGGCCATAATCGATGCGGCCCTGCCGGTCGAACCGGCGGTCTTGCAGAACCAAGGTCAAATCATCGACGCCGTATGAGATCGGGAGACCCCGAGCATCGTCCCGACCGTCATCAACGTGGATCACACCGGCCAATCCCCTTTGAACTTGTCGTCCGGTGTCACCATGAACGTGCGAGTGGTACCAAAGAGTAGCGGGTGGTTGTGTCAGATCCAGTTCGGGAAACCAAGTCGTGCCCGGTTCAATGGTCTGGTGTGGGCCGCCGTCAACTTCGCCGGGTATCAGCATACCGTGCCAGTGCACCGAGATTTTCTCTGACAGCGTATTGTCGATCTGTGCTTGCGTCGAAGCTCCTGCGGGAAGACGTAGCGTAGGCCCCAAAAAGGATTGGTTGAACCCCCAGGTCTCACCGCCGCCCAGTCCTGTAAAATCGGTCTTGCCCTTTTGGGCAGTCAGACGGAAATGCCGATCGCGGGTTGCGTCGAGCAATGGTGGCATAGCCAACGCCCTGACACTCCCCTGTGCGATGGCCGCCAGCGGACCTGTGGCGAACGGCAGGCCAGCCAAGCCGGCGATGAAGGCTCTACGATTTGTCATGGTATAGCTTGTGTCTCACGCTAGCTCACTTGGGAGGGCGGCCAGTGCGGCTTCTCTTGTTACTGTCGGCAGACCTTGCTCGATCCAGCCGGATCTCCCCGGGGCGCCAAGCATCCCGCCTACGGCGTCAACAAAGCCGGCAGCTTTCGCTTCACGCAACTTGCTCATTACGAGACCTGAGCGATGGCCGGTCCGACAAATCAGGGCGACCGGGCGTCCCGCAGCAAGATCGCGGGCGTCGAAGAGGCGCTCCCCGAACCGCGGATGGGTCATGTCGATTGGCCACGCCCCCTCCGCGACGCCGGTATCTTGCCATTCCTCGGGTCTGCGGATGTCCACAAGCCTTGCCAAATCGCTTTTCAGCGCATCATGGAGAGTATCGAGCGCCCATACGTCATGGTTGTCAGCCCAAGCTGGCGAATAGGCAAGCAAGGTGCTCGATGCGAACAGGCCAAAAGTTTGACGGCGGCTCAGCATGGTCTGCCTCCTCAGTTTAGTTTATGCATTATCAACCGCAGATCGCAGCATATCGCGCACCTGCGCGGCGACTTCGTGCAGCTTCTCATTCTCGACAGCGGCCATCGAAGCCACTGGATCAACAGCGCTGATTTCAGTGCCGTTTTCGACCGTCCGCAAGATCACATTGCAAGGCAGCATCGATCCTATACGGGGCTCCAGCCCAATGGCCTCCCATGCCATATGAGGGTTGCACGCACCCAGAATGCGGTATCCATCCATGTCGCGGTCAATCTTTTTCTTCATTGTTGCCTGTACGTCGATTTCGGTCAGTACACCAAATCCCTTTTCTTTCAGGGCTTCGCGCAGGCGCATCTCCGCATCATCAATCGCCGTATTGGGCAGATGTCTGTTGTAGGTATAACTCATTTTGAGCCCTCTCGATCTTGTTCAGGCAAACCCAAAGCACCGAACCGTTGACGGGCTTACCTGAATGGGGAATTTCTGAACGACGGGGTTCAGTTGTCTTCGTCCGTCATCATTCCGGGATTTGCGGCCATACCCTGTGCCATGTTGTCGGCAGGGGCGACCATTTCGCCTTGAGAAATCTGGCCGTCGCCATCAGCATCAAGCATCTGGAAACGATCGACCATGGTCTCGCGCATCGCCTTGGCGTGAAGCGACGCGAATTCGTCAATCGAGAGCGTGCCATTACCGTCGGCGTCATAGTCCGACAGCATCGACTGAAGGCCCTCATGCGCCTCTTCGGGAGACACCGCGCCGTTTCCATCCATATCGAACATTGACATCATGTTGCCCCCCATCATCGGGAACATACCTTGACCGGTTGTGCTTGGTCCCATCATGCTGCCGTTTCCGCTCATCATGCCCGAATGCATTTGCATCATCATGCGCATCATGCCGTGCATCATCTGAAGATGCTCGGCCATCTGACTGGGATCCATCATGCCGCCACCCATCATCATTCCGGGCCCGCCCGTCCCTGCCATCGGTTGAGCAAGTACATTGGGAGAGACGCTTTCACCGCCCGCAGCTTGGTGATGGCTGTCATCGGCGAGCGCAGCACCTGCTGTGAGAACGGCAACCAGAAGACCGGTAGAAACTTTTGTTGAGTAGGACATTTTGAAGCCTTTCCTTCTTTTGACCTCATACAACTTGGCATCAAACATTTGAATGTAAGGACGTACACCCGTGGATTTGTATCCGTCTGTCGCAATGGACAGGGGCTGATACAATTGGCGACAAAAAGGAACCTGACCGTCTGATTTCCAATGCTTTAGAAGGGCCCCATGCAACACGCGCCACATATTCTCGTCGTGGATGACCATGAACAGATCCGGAAAAGTGTAACCCGCTATCTGGAAAAGAATGGCATGCGAGCAACCGCTGCCAAGGATGCGGCGGAGATGGACGCGAAGCTGGCTGTCGGAAGCTTCGACCTACTGGTCCTGGATATCATGATGCCTGGCGAGGATGGCCTTTCCGTTTGCCAACGTCTGTCAAGCGAAGGGCGACTGCCGATCATCATGTTAACCGCGCTCGGTGAAGATGCGGACCGTATTGTCGGTTTGGAGATCGGTGCGGACGATTATCTTCCCAAGCCGTTTAATCCACGCGAACTCCTTGCGAGGATCAAAGCCGTCCTGCGAAGAAGCGAGCACAAAGAGGCCTTCACCGGATCTCTGAGCGGCCGCAAAGTCCGCTTTGCACACCTTACCTTGGATGTAGACCGGCAGGTGCTTCTCGACGACGCGGGACAAGAGACCGCTCTTACGGTCGCAGAATTCAAACTGCTGACGGTCCTTCTGGAGCGCCCTCGGATGGTGTTGAGCCGCGATCAGTTGCTAGATCTTTCTCAGGGCATTTCCGCTGGTCCGTTGGACAGGAAAATTGACAACCAGATTTCGCGCCTTCGGCGAAAGCTCGAGCCCGACATTCTCCGTCCACGTATTATCAAGACGATCAGAAGCGGCGGCTACTGCCTGTCGGTCGACGTCGAGGTGTCCGAATGATCTGGCGGCTCCTACGATCTCTCCGGGTCCAACTCGTTCTTCTCATCATTATCGCGTTGGGGATCGCACAGTTTGTCAGCCTGTGGCTCTTCGCCGATGAACGAAGCCTCGCCATACGGGCTGCTCTTGGGTTTGAGGCAGCTGGACGAGCGGCAAATGTTGCGCGCTTGATTGAAGAGGCACCCGCTGACCTGCGCCCATCAATTATCCGCGCGGCGAACTCGCCCCTTGTTCGCTTTGACCTCGGGACGAAGCCGCTTGTGCAACATAGCGACCATTCGGATGGCGGGTTGGTTGAAACCCGCGTCCGCGCACTCCTGAACGACAGCTACAGTCGCGACATTCGTGTGGAGCTTCACCAGATCCAAGGCGCGATCCTGCCGCTACCGAACCTTTCGCACGAAATGACCGAGATGCACTTGGCCATGATGCGAGGTGAACTGTCCGCAATCGAGATGAACCTTTCAATTTCGATCGCCGGCGGCCAGTGGTTGAACGTAAGTACGCGCTTTGAGCGTCCGCCGATCCAGTGGCCGCTTTATTCCATGCTGACATTTGGTCTGACGGCAATGGCCCTGTTGGTCGCAGTGAGCTGGTTTGTCATGACCGGACTGCTGGGCCCTCTGCGGCGATTGGCCTGGGCGTCGGAACGATTGGGGCGTGGAGAAGACATAGACGCGTTGCCAGAACGGGGACCCCAGGAGGTTCGGGAGCTGACCGCTGGTTTCAACCGTATGCAGGACAGGCTGACACGGTTCGTTGCCGACAGAACGAGGGTTCTGGCGGCCCTTGGACATGATCTTCGATCTCCGCTCACCGCAATGAGAGTACATTCAGAAATGGTAGAGGAAGACGAAACCCGAGAGAGTCTCGTCGCAACCGTCGAAGAAATGCAGTCGATGGTGGAAGCAACCCTTACCTTCGCGAAAGGTCTCTCAGGGAACGAACCAATGCAGGATGTTGACCTGCAATCGTTCCTAGAAGCTCTGCGGGGGGATATGGTCGTACCGTTTGTGCTCTCTGACGGCCCCGAAGTCACGGTTCGATTGCGCCCCAATGCCATTCGACGCGCATTGCGAAACGTGATCGAGAACGCGGTGCGCTACGGCGGGTCCGCAACCCTGGGCTGGATATCAGCCGAGGGGGAAATAGAAATTTCCGTCACTGACAGAGGGCCGGGGATTCCAACCGCAGAATTGGAACGCATATTTGACCCATTCTTCAGGCTTGAAGAAAGCCGATCTCTGGAAACCGGCGGGCATGGGCTGGGCCTGTCGATCGCAAGGTCCATTCTTCGTGCGCAGGGTGGGGAGATCAGTCTGGCGAACCACCCGGACGGGGGGCTTATCGCGACAATTCGATTGCCAGTTGCTGAAACATGAAATGACAGAAAAGGAAACCGACATGCTTAGACTTACCAACACAACCGCAGCATTCACACTGTTCGCGACGACCGCCATGGCGGACCCCGGCGGAGATTATTACGGCCACATGTGGGGCGGTGGATTTGGAATGCTGGGAGGGCTGATGATGATCGTGTTCTGGGGCGTGATTATTGCGCTGATATTCTTCGCCGTTCGCTGGTTCAGCGAAAAGGGCCGTGCCTCCGGGTCGAGCGCGCATGACATTCTCAGGGATCGCTTCGCGCGCGGTGAGATTGATGAAGAAGAGTATCGCAAGCGCAAAGCCGCTCTAGACGACTGAGAAAGTGATCACCAGTCGACCCCACTGCTAAAGATCGTGAGGCTCCTATGACCCCGGAACTCGGCCATTTTGTGCTGGCCCTCGCATTGGCGTTGGCCCTCGTCCAATCGACTATTCCTCTTTTCGGCGCGGCCCGGGGCAATCTTCTCTGGATGCGTTCGGCCCGGTCGACTGCTTTTGGGCAGGTCGTCTTCGTCGGACTTGCCTTTGCAGCCTTGATGCGCGCTTTTGTTGTCTCTGATTTCACTGTTTTGAACGTTGCGAACAATTCGCATTCGCTGAAACCAATGATCTTCAAAGTCGCGGCGACTTGGGGAAGTCATGAAGGATCGTTGCTTCTCTGGGTCTTCATTCTGACCATCTTCGGTGCTGCGGTTGCTGCTTTCGGCTCAAACCTACCGGAAACACTTCGAGCGCGAACTTTGGCAATGCAGGCATGGATCAGCGTCGGGTTCCTGTCCTTCCTTCTCTTCACATCCAATCCGTTCGAGCGCGTCTTTCCTCCGCCGCTTGATGGCGCTGACCTCAATCCTCTGCTCCAGGATATCGGCCTCGCGATGCACCCGCCTCTGCTGTATTTTGGATATGTCGGTTTCTCGATCGTCTTTTCGTTTGCAGCCGCAGCCTTGATCGAGGGACGGATCGACACAGCCTGGGCAAGATGGGTTCGACCCTGGACACTGGCCGCGTGGATCAGCCTGACTGCGGGGATAGCTCTGGGATCGTGGTGGGCATATTACGAACTGGGTTGGGGTGGATGGTGGTTCTGGGACCCGGTTGAAAATGTCAGTTTTATGCCCTGGCTTCTCGGGACAGCACTTCTCCATTCGGCGATTGTCACTGAAAAGCGTGACGCGTTCAAAAGCTGGACAATCCTACTCGCGATCTTGACGTTTTCGCTGTCACTCCTCGGCACATTTGTGGTTCGGTCTGGCTTGCTGACCTCTGTGCATGCTTTTGCCGTGGATCCGGAGCGAGGCCTATACATTCTTGGCCTGCTTGCGATTTCAATTGGTGGCTCACTTGCACTCTATGCGTGGCGGGCGCCAATGATGGAAGGTGGCGGGTTGTTTAAGCCGATTAGTCGAGAGGCAGGGTTGTTGCTAAACAACCTGATCCTGGCTACAGCGACTGGCACGGTTCTGTTCGGTACGCTTTATCCGCTGTTTCTCGAAGCCGTTTCTGGTGACAAGATTTCCGTCGGTCCGCCGTTCTTCAATGGCGCGTTCGTACCAATGATGCTCCCCTTGGTTTTTGTCATGGGTCTGGGGCCGTTTTTGTCCTGGAAACGAGCCGATCTCGTCGGAGTGCTTCAACGTGTCCGCTTCGTGGTGGTGCTGGCGGTGCTGGCAACGCTCGCAATTTGGTATTTCGCCAAAGGCGGGCCCGTGTTGGCATATCTTTCGATCCTCATCGCGCTTTGGTTGTTTTTTGCTTCCTTACGTGAATGGGCGCTGCGGGTCCGTTTGTTCGAGGTTCCGCTCCAGGAAAGCATCCGGCGTGCCCGCAATTTGCCCCGCGCGGCGCATGGAATGACGCTCGCTCATGCGGGAGTTGCGGTCTTGATGATCGGCATGATTGGCTCTTCGGTTTGGAAATCTGAAGAGATCGCATTTGTAGAGCCCGGCACGAGTGTCAACATTGCGGGATTTGATGTCACATTTGAAGGTGTGCAGCGCGTTCGTGGCCCGAACTATATTGCGGATCAGGGAACCCTGCGCGTCGAAAGGGGCGGCTCTTTCGTGACGGCTCTCAAACCTGAACGGCGCAGCTATCCGGTCGCACAAAGTACGACAACAGAATCGGCGATACGGTCAACCCTGGCGGGAGACCTATACGCTTCGATCACGGAACCCTCTCTGGACAAAGCCGAAGAGAGCGGTGCCTGGACTCTGCGTATTCTCTATGAGCCATTCGTCGGCTTGCTTTGGTTGGGTGCGGCCATGCTTGTCATAGGCGGCAGTCTGTCCTTGTCCGATCGCCGCTTCCGGGTCGGGGCACCCCAAAGCTCCAAGGCACGATCCACGAAACCGGTCGCAGCGGAGTGAGCAATGAAACGAGCTGTAGCGATTATTCCCTTGGTACTGGCAGTGATTGTCGGCGGATTTTTCTTGTGGGGCCTGAATCCCAATCGTGACCCAAGCGAGATTCCTTCGGTTCTCATTTCTCAGCCAGCTCCCTCGTTCATTCTCGGGCCGGTGCCGGGTCTTGATGTACAGGGACTGTCTCGGGAAAACCTGCTCGGAAACCCAACGCCAGTCGTCGTTAATGTGTTCGCTTCCTGGTGCGTTCCCTGTCGTGCCGAACACGCGGTTCTGAGCGCTTTGGTTGAGCGCGATGGCGTGCGTTTGTTCGGGATCAACTACAAGGATCAACCGGTAGACGCGGTCAATTGGCTTCAAAATCTCGGGAACCCGTACGAACGTATTGGCTTGGATCTGTCAGGTCGTGCCGGGATCGAGTGGGGGATTTCGGGTGTGCCCGAGACATTCATTGTCGGAGGCGATGGAACGGTGCTCTACCGATACGTCGGCCCGATCGTCGGTGAAGAGGCTGTATCAACCTTTCGCCAGGCTCTCCGACAAGCGGGTGTGTTAGAGGAGAGGAGCTGACATGCGTCGTTTTTTCCTTGTGTTGGCACTCATCATGCCAATGTCTGCGCAGGCTGTTGAGCCCGACGAAATCCTCTCCGATCCAATCCTCGAGGCTCGGGCACGGGAGGTTTCCAGGCAGCTTCGCTGCGTAGTTTGCCAAAATCAGGATATTGACAGCTCGAACGCCGGCGTTGCGCGCGACCTACGACTTTTGGTCCGGGAACGGTTGGTTGCGGGTGACACGAACGAAGATGCAATTGCTTTCATCCAAGCGAGATACGGCGATTACGTTCTACTGAAGCCTCCGTTTAAACCCGAGACCTACGCTCTCTGGTTTACCCCCCCACTCCTTGGGCTCTTGGCTCTGGGGATCGGTGGCGGCATCCTGATGGGCTCTCGAAAAAGAAAAAAAATCGCAGACCTGAGCGATGACGAGGAGGCCGAGGTCGCACGCATTTTCACTTCATCCAGCGAAGGGGACCACCGATGATATGGATTGCAATGGCAGTCCTCGCCTTGACTGCCTCAGGTATTGTTGCGGCTTCGGCGTGGAAGCCTGCCTTGGTGCAAGGTCCGGCCGAAGACAGGACTCTCGCAGTTTTGAAGGACCAGTTGTCTGAAGTCGATCGGGATGCTGAACGCGGCCTGCTTTCTGTCGCAGAGGCGCATGCGGCGCGACAGGAAATCAAGCGGCGGGTTCTCTCCGTGGGGAGAGTAAAAAACACCGGGGAATCCAACGGCGGCGGCAGGGTCATACTCATGGCTGCTGCGGTCTTTGTGCCGCTGTTCGCGGCGGGGTATTACAGTTTTGCTGGAGCGCCAAACCTATCCAGCATCGCTTTCGAGGATCGCCAGGCAGAGGTCGCGCAAAATCGTGAAATCGAAGCGTTGGCGCAGAAGCTATTGCAGCGGTTGCAGGCGGATTCAGAAGGCGGAGCCTTGGAGGGCTGGATGCTCCTTGGACAGACCTTCATGAAATTGGGCCGCGCTTCGGATGCCGCATCGGCCTACGAGCGTGCAACACAATCCATGAATGCCGATTCTGCTGTGTTTTCGATCTATGCGGAAGCTCTCATCGTTTCCGAACAGGGGATCGTGACACCCCAAGCGAAGCGGGCCATTGCAAGAGCACTTGAGCTCGATCCGACCAATCCTGCTGGAACTTTTTACGATGCTGTCGGGCTTGCGCAAGCGGGTGCGAATGAGCAGGCCTACAATCGTCTTCTCACGCGATTGGACGAAGTGGATGGGTTCGCACCCTGGATGGAAACATTTGTCGCGGAAGCAAACCGGATAGGTGCGGCACTAGGCCGAGCGCCTATCAGTTTGTCGGATTATGCTCCAGTAATGTCAGGCAATTCGCCCGGCCCCACTGCTGCAGATGTCGAAGCGGCCAGCCAGATGGATGATGTCGATCGAGATGCATTTATCCGATCCATGGTGGAACGTTTGGCAACACGCCTTGAGGCTGAACCAGACGATATCGATGGATGGATGCGTCTTGGCAGGGCCTACAGGGTGCTCGGCGAAACTGACCTCGCCTTGAACGCGTACAGTCGAGCCAAAGAGCTATTGGTGCCCGTTTCCTCCGAAGACCCGCGCCAAAGTGTCATTTTGCAGTCCTTGGAAGAACTCCAGTCGGGCCAATAGCCCGCGGAAGCTTCACTCGCGATGAACAAACCATGAGAGAGCACGAACGGCGTATGTGCACGATCCGACCTCACCCGAATGACTAGAAAGAATGTCCATGCCTTTGTCCGCACTTCCGTTCCCAAATATCGGGCCGGATATATTTTCGGTTGAGATCGGCACGTTTACGTTGACTCTCCGCTGGTATGCGTTGGCCTATATCATCGGCCTTCTCGTCGGCTGGAGAATTTGTGTTGCCACGGTCAAACGCGCCGCTCTGTGGCCTGCATCGGGCGCCCCGCTAACACCGCGCCAAATTGAGGATCTTTTGACCTGGATTATCATCGGGGTGATCGTTGGCGGGCGGTTAGGGTTCGTGATGTTCTATCAGCGCGGGTTCTATCTTGCCAATCCGTTAGAAATTCTGAAGGTCTGGCAAGGGGGAATGTCATTTCATGGTGGGTTTGCTGGAGTAACCATTGCCGCGCTTGTTTATGGCATCCGTCAGCGTATGCCGCTCCTGAGCATGGCTGACCTTCTCGCTCTGGCAACGCCTCCGGGCTTGTTCTTGGGCCGGATCGCAAATTTCATAAACAATGAACTATGGGGCCGCCCATCGGACATGCCCTGGGCCGTCATATTTCCCGGTGACGCAGCGCAATCATGCCCGGGAATAACCGACATTTGCGCACGGCATCCTTCGCAACTGTACGAAGCCCTTTTGGAAGGCCTGTTGCTTGGCTTCGCTCTCCTATTCCTTGCGTGGCGGCGCGGATGGCTTAGGACACCAGGGGCAATTTGCGGGCTCTTCCTGGCCGGATATGGTTTTGCGAGAAGTTTTGTAGAGTTGTTTCGCCAGCCCGACGCTCAATTCGCAGACGTGAACAATCCGATTGGGTATGTTGTGCAGTTTGGTGACTGGGGGCTTACGATGGGGCAAGTCCTTTCCTTGCCGATGTTAGCCGCGGGATTTGGATTACTTTGGCTGGCGCAGAAGCGGTCCGCCATAGGATCGGCATCTTAGGGCGCAAATGAAACTTTCGACGCATTGCCTTATTCTACTGCGATATCCCCTGACGCTTCAGTCGTGATCCTCCTCACCCATTTGGTGCATCATTTCTTCAATCTTTTCGGGGATGTCGCCGGCAGAGAATGCCTTCTGTTCTTCGGAATCGTGAACGAACGCGATGATATCGGCAAGCTCCTGACCTGTGAATTCAATTTGCCCGCCGAGCTCATCCTCTTGGGCAGCGACCATCGCCGGCGCGCCGCGCCACATTCGGGCGGCAAATTCAAACGGGTTCATTGGCAGGTCCATATACGCTGCATCAAGGGCGGGGGCATCCTCGCCTCCGACCCCGTTGATAGAATGACAAACGACACAGCCTTTCGAGGCGAACAGCGCACGCCCCTTGGCTGCATCCATGTTTGGCAGGAACAGTCCGGAGCTCATCATCTGACTCATCGCCCCATTATCTGTCATATGCCCGCTGTCTTGGGCGCCGACTGGCAGCCCCCACACCACAGCAATGGCTAAGATCATCTGTCTGGAAATGTAGGTCATTTTGGTCTCCTTGGTTTGCAGGTGATTGTCTGAACGCTGTTGCCCCTTCTCCGGCGATGGATTGTACCCAATACTGTTTATTGAACGGTCTGATGGACCTCGCGATCGTTCTTGTTTCCCCTCAAATCTGCGCGCGCCGTAGCCGAAGGGAGTTTAGGACGACCGAGATTGAGGAAGCGCTCATGGCAAAGGCCGCAAACATCGGACTGATCAAGATCCCGAGGAATGGGAACAAGATCCCCGCAGCGACGGGCACGCCCGCAGTGTTGTAGATCAGAGCAAAGAACAGGTTCTGGCGTATGTTCCGCATGGTCGCGCGGGCGAGTTTGCGCGCACGCACGATACCGTCGAGGTTCCCTTTGACGAGCGTGAACCCTGCGCTCTCAATGGCCACATCGGCGCCGGTGCCCATGGCAATCCCGACATCGGCCTGAGCCAGGGCAGGTGCATCGTTGACACCGTCGCCGGCCATGGCAACCTTGTGCCCCTTGGCCTGAAGTTCCTTGATGATCTTCGCTTTGTCTTCCGGCATCACATCGGCGCGGATCTCGTCGATGCCTAGACTGGACGCGACGGCCCTAGCGGTACGCTCATTGTCTCCCGTCGCCATGATAATACGGAACCCAAGTGCGTGCAGTTCCTTCAGGGCGGCCGGTGTGGTCGCCTTTACCGGGTCTGCGACGCTGACAAGACCGGCAACGTCATTCTCGACGACGACAAACATAACCGTTTCGCCATTATCCCGACGGGCATCCGCCTTGTCCCGAAGCTCTGCTGCATCAAGTCCGAGGTCAGTCAGGAGTTTCACGTTGCCGAGCGCCACTACCCGCCCGTCCACCGTGCCTTTGACGCCCTTGCCGGTGACCGCCTCGAAGGCGTCGGCTTTTGCCAGGTCGACGCCACGCTCTTCAGCACCGCGTACGATGGCTTCCGCGAGAGGATGCTCGGAGCCGCGTTCCAGCGATGCGGCAAGCCGAAGCACTTCTACCTCATCGTGACCCGGTTCAGGGTAGACGCCGACAAGTTTCGGCTTGCCTTCCGTCAGCGTGCCGGTCTTGTCGACGATCAGGGTATCGACCTTCTCGAACCGTTCCAGTGCCTCTGCATTCCTGATCAGGACACCCGCCTGCGCGCCGCGCCCCGTCGCCGTCATGATAGACATCGGTGTCGCAAGGCCGAGGGCACAGGGACAAGCGATGATGAGAACGGCAACGGCCGCAATAAGAGCATAGGAAAGGGCCGGGACCGGGCCCCAAATGGCCCAGCCAATGAAGGCCAGCACGGCGATGCCAATAACTGCAGGCACGAAATATCCGGAGACCTTGTCGGCGTATTTCTGGATCGGCGCGCGAGACCGCTGCGCATTGGCCACCATCTCGACGATTTGGCTCAGCATCGTGTCGGCGCCGACGCGCGTCGCCTCCATGATCAGGCTGCCGGTTCCGTTGATCGTGGCGCCCGTTACAGGGTCTCCTCCGACCTTTTCTACCGGTACCGGCTCGCCCGTGATCATGCTTTCGTCAACTGAGGACCTGCCTTCGACGACCATACCATCGACCGGCACCTTGTCACCGGGTCGCACACGTAGTCGGTCGCCGACCTGGACCTGTTCCAATGGAACCTCTTCCTCGCTTCCGTCGTCGCGGATAATACGTGCCGTCTTGGCGGCCATATCCAGAAGAGCACGGATCGCCTTGCCAGTGCCTTCGCGAGCGCGCAGCTCCATCACCTGTCCCACAAGGACCAGCGTGACGATCACAGCCGCCGCCTCGAAATAGACGCCGACATGCCCTTCGGCATCCCGGAACCCATCGGGGAATATGCCCGGTGCCAGGACGGCGATGATGCTGAACAGCCATGCGGCGCTTACACCCATGGCAATGAGACTGAACATATTGAGGTTCCTTGTCCGGAACGAGTTCCAGCCACGAACAAGGAAAGGCCAGCCGGACCAAAAGACAACGGGTGTCCCGAGCGCGAGTTCGACCCAGAGGGTGACGCGTTCACCGAATATCTCGCGCACCCCGCTCAGGCCAAGATAGGGGCCCATGGTCAGCACAAGGAGCGGTACGGTCAAAATGGCCCCCACCCAGAAACGACGGCTGAAGTCCACAAGCTCCGGGTTCGGGCCTTCCGCTTCCATGGCGGCCGATTCCAGTTCCAGCCCCATACCGCAGATCGGACAAGACCCGGGATGCGTCTGGCGCACCTGAGGGTGCATCGGACAGGTATAAACCGGGCCAGTGTAGTCGTTGGGAACCGAGTCCAAGTGGTTTGGCTCCACCGCGTCGCCCGTGTGCTGATGATGGGCGTGGTGTTGCGAGGGCTCGCCCTCCGGCACCAGATGCATCTGGCATTTCGGGCAATCTCCCGGTTCGGCGCGGCGTACCTCGGGGTGCATCGGGCAAGTGAAGACCGTGCCCGCGTAGCCAGAAGGAACTTGATCGTCAGATCCGTTGGCATGTTCGTGATGGTTGTTCATTCGGGGATCCTTTCCCGTATTTCTAGCTCATTGCCTCAAACCTAATTCTTCCAGTAACTGGAAGGTCAAGTGGCGCATTGAGCAACTTTCATTTCTGTCGCTAACAGCTCGCCGACGCAGACTGCGTTCGTTGAGTGTGGAATCGTATCGGTACTGACGATCCGCGCGGCACCGGCATGGCGGATTGCTTCCTCTGCGCCGTGTGCGAAAACCGCGTGGATAATTACGCAAGTCGCAGGTCGGGCACCGGCCTGCTCGAGTTGTTCGAGCGTTCGGATCAGCGTGTGTCCGGACGAGGCGATATCATCGAGGATCACGGGTGTCCCCTGTCGGAAAACGGCGCTGCCCGGCAGGCTGATCTCGACCTGCCGATCCCCGGAGCGATGTTTTGTCAGCACTTCGTAGGGGCGTCCGGCGAGCCTGGCGACTTCAGCCACCCATTGCTGGCTTTCGCTGTCAGGCCCAAGGAGCACGGCCTCTGGAACGTTCGCCGCAATCCAGTCGGCCAGCAGAGGGGCTGTGGCGACACGATATGCGGGAATGCGGAACAGCGCTGAAAGGCTCGGGTTGCGATGCAGATGGGGGTCAGCGGTCATCACCCAGTCGAAACATTCATCAAGAAATCCCGCGAAGATCGGGGCGCTCACAGCTTCGCGTGGATGAAACCGCTTGTCCTGGCGCATGTAGCCAAGATAGGGCGCGACCAGCCCCACACGCGCGGCCCCAAGTTCGCGCGCCGTCAGAGCTGCGAAACGCAGAGGCAACGCCAGCCGATCAGGATCGCGCAACGTGGCGAGGAAGGCGATTTCGCGTCCTGCAGGATCGCCGCCGAGCTTCACGAGGGTTTCACCATCGGGAAAATGGTGCAAGTCCACCGGCTGGATTTCGGCACCGGATGTCGCCGCCATTCTGCGCGCCAATGGCTCCATGCCGGGAAAGGGGGCGATAATGGTCATCAGTTTGCCTCCTCAATTGTGCAAAGTCCCAATTGCGCCTCGGCATAGGAGCGGGCGTATTCCAGTTCTCCCAGCGTTTCGGCGTGGATCTCGAACAGCGGCTTGCCAAATTCGATATGGTCACCGATCTGGACCAGAAGGCGCAGCCCTGCGAGCTGCTGCCGCGGTGCGCCGGCGAGTTTCGCTGTGCGCGCGATGCGGCGATTGTCAATCGCAATGAGGCGCCCCGCCGTGCGGGAGGTGATCACCGCATGATAACGCGCCTCACCGGGCTCAGTGAAACCGCCTTGTGCATCGCAAATCGCAATGAACTTCGCCTCGGCAGCGCCGCTGTCGAGCAGCTGTGCGGCCACCTTTCGCCCGCCCGCGCCGCCCGTCTCGGGGACAAGGTCCAGCAGCGCTCCAGCGATGTCGAGTGCACGGTCGCGCAGGTCGACAGGGAAGTTCTCGTTGCGGCGTAGCACGGCAAGGACATCTTGGGCTTCAAGTGCGGGTCCAATTCCGCGTCCGACAGGTGCAGTCCCGTCGCTTTGATGGATCGAGAGCGTCAGGCCGATGGCCTTGCCAACGGCGCGGAGCCGCTCTGCCAGCGCAGCGGCGGTTTCCGCCGAGCGGACCTTGGCCGTTGGTCCGACGGGCACATCGATCAGCACGCGCTTCGCACCGACCGCAGCCTTCTTCGACAAGACGCTCGCCACCAGCTGTCCGTCGCTGTCGAAATCGAGTGGCCGTTCAATCCGGATCAGAACATCGTCCGCAGGGCTGAGAGCGAGGTTGCCCCCCCAAACGATGCACCCGCCCTCAGCCTCGACGACGCGTCTCAACGCGGGGATGTCGAGCGAGACGGGAGCCATGACCTCCATCGTGTCGGCCGTGCCTGCGGGGGAAGTGATCGCGCGAGAAGAGGTCTTGGGGATCATCAGCCCCGCCGCCGCGATGATCGAAACGATGATCGGCGTGGTGCGGTTTCCTGGAAGCCCCCCGACGCAATGCTTGTCGTAGATCTCGGCGCCGCCCCAATCCAGCGTTTCGCCCGCCGCCTGCATGGATCGGGTCAGTGCGATGGTTTCCGCAATCGAAAGCCGGTCGCCCGCGCAGGCGGTGATGAAGGCTGCCAGATCGAGATCGGAGAGACGATGATCGAGGACGTCACGAATGATTGCGTCGAACCTTTGCTGCTCAAGGGTTTCTCCATAGACCTTGGCGCGGATCGCTGAGACGGAGTCCGGTGGCTCCGGGTGCGTAAAACTTGCCCGGTCCCCCGGTTGGGGCTTCAGGGCGGCCCAGGCTTCTTCCGACAAGGCGGCAGTGTCGTCGGGCAGCCAGTCGCCATTGGTCAACACGTTCAGCGTGGCAATCACCGACCTGTCGCCGAGCGTGACCTCGATCCGGGTCAGGGCTGCGAAGCCTTCGGCGCGGCAGACGTGGCAGTCTTCGCGCATGAAGACAACGGGTTGCCGGTAAGTGTCGATCCCCGCGCGGGACAGGGCGAGCGTATTGTCGATTTCTGTCATTTTGGATTGTCCAGCCGGATCGTTTCGAGGTGTTCGGGGGCGCGGGCAGGCCAGCCGAGTTCATGTTCGATCCGCCAGCGCAGCCGGTCCGAGGCAGAAGGTTCGCCGTGAGTCACATAGGTCATGCGCGGCGCGCGATCCGACGCGCGCATCCAGGCCAGCAACTCTTCGGCATCGGCATGTCCGGAAAAGGCTTCGAGCTGGATCACCTCTGCCCTGATCGGGAAATCTCGACCGAACATGCGCAGACTGTCCGCGCCAGCGGCCAGTGCCGCCCCGCGGGTACCGCCAGCCTGAAAGCCCGACAGCAGGATTGCGTTGCGCGGGTCGCCGCCGAAGCTGGCGAGGTGATGCAGGATCCGCCCGCCGGTCAACATGCCGCTCGCCGAAATGATGATCATCGGGCCATGCTGCGTGTTCAGCTTCTTCGACTCCTCGACCGAAGTGACCCGCTTGGCGATCTGGAACATCGCAAGGCAATCCTCCCAGGCAACGTGATGTTCTTCGTGATGGCCGTGGTAGATTTCGGTCGCGTCGATCGCCATTGGCGAGTTGAGATAAACCGGCACATATGGGATCTCGCCGCGGTTTTGCAGGCGTGCAATGTGATACATAAGCCCCTGCGCGCGCCCAACCGCGAATGAGGGGATGAGAACCGTACCGCCCCGCCCGAAAACACGTTTCAGGATTGGCAGAAGCTCTTCCTCCGCGTCGATGGCTGCGTGATGGCGATTGCCATAGGTGGATTCACAAACCAACACGTCCGCACCTGAGAACGGTTGTGGTGGTCGCATCAGTGCGTCGTTCTGTCGGCCGAGGTCGCCACTGAAGTGGATTGTCCTTCCCGGCAGTCTGATACGGATCTGCGCCGCACCGAGCAAATGGCCCGCCGGGATGAACTCTGCGGATATTCCGTCACCAACATCGATTGTGCTGTTGAAGGGAACTCTGTGCAAATGCTCAAGCGCCGCCTGAGCATCTTTCAACGTGTAGAGCGGCTTGGGGTTCTTGTGCTTGGAGTATCGGTGCCTTTTGGCAAAACGTGCCTCCTCTTCCTGGATATGGCCGCTGTCCGGCAGGATCAGGCCGCAGAGTTCCTCCGTCGCTTCGGTACACATCACCTTCCCTCGATACCCGCCGCGGATCAGCGCAGGCAGATAGCCTGAGTGATCGAGATGCGCGTGCGTCAGAAGTACGGTGTCAATGGTGGAGGGGCGTACCGGAAACGCCTTGCGGTTGCGGTCCCGCAGCGATTTGAAGCCTTGAAACAAGCCACAATCAACTAGAATGCGGCGATCCCCGGTTTCAATCAGATAGCGCGATCCGGTTACTGTTCCGGCGGCTCCCAGAAAACGAAGTGTTGGGCGAGTGTCCTGTGCCATGATCCTGTGCCTTTCATTCCCATCGGCAGCCCTTCAGGGAAGCGCCACCATCTGATGTCCTTCTCCTTCGACAGAAACTGTTTCACGCGTTTGCAGTGAGCTGGTATCGATGAGCCAAACCACGGGCTCTGCACGGCTTGAGACATAAAGGATGTCGGAGCCTGGAATTACCGTCAGGTGGTAGGGTTCTGGTGCAAGCGTGGCTGTGCGCACTTCCCCGGTAGCGAGTGCAACTGAGGCGAGTTTGTCCTCTCCCCTACCCGCGACGAACAAAGTTGCCCCATCATTTGACAGCCCCAGTCCATGAATCTCGCCGCCAATTTCGAAGGTCCGCAGCTTTTCACCGGTACTCAAAGACAGTTCCAGAACCTGACCTGCGTCCGCGTCTGCCACAAAGAGTCGATCAGTTTCGGGCGAAACCGCCGTATGTTCCGGGGTGTCACCTGCAATGAAGTTGCGACGAACGATACCCCGCGACAGGTCTACTTCGCTGATCGTTCCGTTACCGGTGTTGGAGACGTAGACGAGATTGGGATCAGTTCCGAACGCTGCATAGTTCGGCATCGATCCAGTCGGGACAAATGCCGTCATGCCGAAAGTCGCCAGGTCAATCACCGATATTCCGTCACCTGCCGGATGGGTCGCAACGGCAAAGCGTCCATCAGGGGAAACTGCCGTATGATGTACGGCACCCGGCACCTCTATCCGACGCAGGATATCGCCACTTTTTGCGTCCAGAATCGAGAGAAGACTGATCCCGGCATCGGGTGGCCCCATTGGCGCGGCCTTTGGTGCGTGGTGCGCGGCGTGATCGTCTGCAGACACGGTGGAGGGCTTTTCTAGCGCCGCGACATCCTCGCGCGGGATCTCCGAATAGCTGCCGGCGACCAGATACGGCACGCCGGGTGCGCCTGCGAGACCGTGGACCGCCTCGACATCATTGATCCGACGCAGGACTTTTCCAGTCTCCGCCTGAACCATCAGGACTGAATTGGCGCTGCCCTCTGGAATGAAGACCGTAGGCGGAGCGGCCAAAGCTGGTGCTGACACGAACAAAGTGGCGAGCGTATAGGCGATGCGGGGCGACATGTTCATTTTTGGAACCTTTATCTGGTCGAGATCATGCGGTGGCCGTGGCGAGGGCAGAAAACCGGCGGATCCACGGTTAATAGGAGCGAATGAAGTGAGGAGCGCGGTCAGGCAGAATCCGGACATCCAGACTACGAGCCTGTCGAAAAACCTAAGCGTCACGATTGGCGTAAAAGCCGAAAGGGAGGCGCTTCGCTACCTCGCTGACTGGAATGCTCAGAAGAGAATGGGGACGTGTATGAATTCGTCATCGGCGAAAGACGCCGATTGCCGCCACGACATTACCATTCGCGTGCTACGGTTCGAAACTACTGCGCTGACAAGCCCGTTAGGGATCAGAGCAGCGGCGCAACCGGGATGAATTCCGCAATCCGCGTCCAGAATAACGTGGACGGAGGAATTTGCGTCGGTGACCTGAACAATCTGCGTCTCTAACCCGGCAGGCTCGCCCTCATGCGCATGCAAACCATCGGCAATGAGACCGAAAAACAAGGCTCCGATCAATATCAGGACGAAGCTGACGCGAATACGCGACACTCTTCTGACATCGATATGTGGCCTTGATCGCATGATTTGAGTCCTTCCTAGGTGATTATAACACGCTATCCAGATGGTGTGGTTGATCTAAATCAGGGCGTTAAATGCTGCCTGACTCGGCGTCCTTGATGCGCAGCTTAGGCGAAATTACTCAGTCGGCACTTTGCTCCAAAGTGTTTCCAAATCTGGAAACCTTCACATCGTCCTCGATGAGCGTTGCTTGAGCGGCCCCCGGACGCGCCGCGTGCAGAGCAGCAAGAACATCCTGAGTCGACAATATTTCAGACAGGATAATTCCTTCGGGAGCAGACGGCCCATAAACCGCGTTGAATGGAATGCCGTAACGGTTGTTGGTCTCCAAAAAACGGGTGATCGCGTCATCTGGGCGGGTCCAGTCGGCCAGCATCGGCGTGACACCAGAGCTGTTCAATGCCGAAAGAACCGGGTCGCGTTCAAGAACGAGCGCCTTGTTGGCTTTGCAGGTCAAACACCAATCGGCGGTTACATCGACAAAAACGACCTCTCCGCGTGAAACCCGACGGGCAATATCGCCGCGGTCAAATGTGACCCAGGCAATTTTTCCTGCTTGGGCATCGGGTGCGGCGGGTGTTGCCAAGAATGGCGCGGCCGCGACCGCGAGTGCCGCCAGCGCCAGCCCAAAGGGCCAGCGAAGAGATCTTGGCACCCAGGGCGATGCCGCTATGAAGAGCATAACCGCACCGAGAGATGCAACTGTTAGGGCCGCGCGCGATCCAGCAACGCCGAGCAGGACATAGAACAGCCATGCCGCGGTACCCATCAGGAGGATGCCAAGGCCGGCTTTCAAGGCGATCATCCAGCGGCCGGGCTTGGGCACGAACCGAACAACGTTCGGCACGATGGCCACCAACAGATATGGGCTGGCCAGACCTAACCCGAGAAAGGTGAAAACGACAGCGATGTCTATCACCCGCCCCGCAAGTGCGAATGCGATAGCTGTTCCAAGAAACGGCGCGGAGCAGGGAGTAGCCATGACCGCCCCGAAAAATCCGGTGGCAAAATCCGCTCCATAACCGGCCGTACCTCCTGCTTTCATCAACCGCGTTGTCAGGGCGGCTGGCAAAGAGAATTCGAACAGTCCAAACAGGTTTGCGGTGAACAGACCAAGGATCAGGAGCATCAGAACCAGGAACGTTGGGCTCTGGAACTGGAGCCCCCAACCGACGGCAACGCCAATCTTTTGCAATGCGAAGAGAACAGCCGCGAGTGCCCACATAAAGACCATGACTCCGGCGGCGGCGGCCAAGAAGCCTGCCCTGACTTGGGCATTGCCGCGTCCTTCGGATTTCAGGGCAGAAGATAACTTGATCGACAGAACAGGAAGCACGCAAGGCATGGCGTTCAGGATCAAGCCCCCAAGAAAAGCGATGATGGCGATCCAGATCACTTGATCAATGCCGGGGACCACCCGATCAATACTGAAAGGGGGAGTTGGGGCGGTTGTTGCCCGATCTGGCGTGACGGTGAGGGCGTGATCCGGCCCGTCCGTCACGGTTACCCGTGGCGGCGCGTCTGTATCTGCCATGTAGGCAAGAATTGGGAATTCAGCCCAAAGCGTTCGCCCGCTTGCCCCAAGGCGAATGTCGGGCTTCCCCAACGTGTTGCCATCACCAATTTCAGGAAAGACGTCCGGGGTTTTGAAGGCAGTCGTGGCAGCTATTTCTATCGTTAGGCGGGTGAAATCATCGTTTATATGGGATGTGGCGGCGGTCACGCCTGCCGCTCCTCCTTCCGCCGGAACGCGTGCGAGAAATGCCCCGATACGATTAGCCGAGACTTGATCGATTGAGTTCCCCTGAGGCAACGAAAGTGCCAAGTCAAAATCCTGGGGGACACAAACTGCTGAGCAGGTCAAGAGCTTGACGTTTGCTCTGAGTTCGACAGGTTCCCCAGGATCCTTCAGGGTGATCTGAAGTGGAAAGACAACCTCATCATGATAGCCGAAGTTTTCGATGCCAAAGGCAGTGAACCGCTCGGGCGCAGGCCATAGGAAATCAACGCCCGCGACATTCGTCGACCCGCTCCAGTCGATCTGTGGCGGAATGCCAACCTCGCCAGGCGAACGCCAATAGGTTTTCCATCCGTCAGCAAGGTTCAGATCCAGACCGGCGGAGAGCGTTTGAGCTTCGGCGGAAACGGCATCCTCGGCGGAGATCAGCCGCGCTTCCACCGCAGTGACCTTGTGGGCGACTGATACCTCGGCCGTTGCAGCAAAGGGGATCAAGAGCCAGAACATTGCGGCAGCGAGGGTACCGCAGAAAGCAAGACGGATTGGCGAGCGCCAGATGGTCATCGCACTATCTCCAGGCTTTGAACTTGAGTGGCAACAAAGCCTGATCGGCCGTTTACACAATCCAACTGGCCCACACCGTTGGAGATAGGCCCTGCCAGACGACATCCATTGGGCAGCTCCAGCTCTGGTGACTTTGTCGACAAAGTTGGCGGCGGGTTTGTCGGGCACAGGACTGGTCCGCCGGAACAAGCGCTCACGAAAATCGCTCCCAAGAAGACAGTCGCCAGCCGCGCTCTTGTTCTCATTTCGACTTACCGCCGGACGGCGCTGTCGGTCATATCTTCAATCGGCACTGGCTGGGGGGCGGTCTGCTTGTGCTCTTTGCTTCCATGGCATGAACGCCCCATCATCTTGTGCATCACAAAATGGGCGCCAACGCAGAGCACCAGAGGCGCAAAGACGGTAGCGTTTGCCCAAAGGCCTGCGACGGTGCCTCCGCCAATCAGGAAAGCTGCGATGGGTAGAAGCATGACAGCACAGCAAGCCATCATGCCCCAGTGCATCAACTTTCCGTGGCGATTGCCACCTGACTCGCTATCCTCTTGCATGGAATCCACCTCTGATTTTGGTCAACGCATCCTGTTTAGCTTGATCTCCCGCTGGAAGGTCAAGGATACACTTCGATACAAATCTTGCGGCCTGTTGCGGTTGAGATTCAGCCCCATCTGAGCAATGCCTGTCTCGTCCAATTGAGTAACCAAGGACGAACAAATGGCAGAGAGACCGAGTTTGAACAGGCGGAGCCTGATTGCAATTTCAGGCGCATTCTTGATGACCCCCCACACTCTTCGGGCGGAAGAGGCTGGTGTGGTAAGACGCAATATCTCGTCGTTCGTTCTCCACAATTGGCGTGATCACTTTGACCGTCTCGGGAAGGGCATCATCATTTCGGATACTGTCACAAAGGTGCTCCAACACTGGACAGAGGATGAAGAGATGCGGATTTACCCGACCTCTGTTCCCTTGACTGATGAATTGACGAAGCGCGGGTATACAGAAGTTGTCGAGAAACGGGAAAATCCAAGTTGGGCGCCGACCCCTTCAATGCGGGAACGCAATCCGGAATGGCCAGCCTATGTGCCTGGAGGAGATCCCTCCAATCCTCTGGGAACGCGTGCGCTCTATCTGTCGTGGCAATACTACCGGATCCACGGAACCCAAGACACGCGGAAAATCGGGCGTCGATCATCAAACGGCTGCATCGGCCTTTACAACGAACATATAGAAGAGGTCTTCGATCGCACGCCGGTCGGGACGCAGGTTAAGTTGATCTGAACGGATCACATGCAGGAGAGTAAAACACTATGAATTTCTGGGGATGGTTCGTTAGCGGGTTCTTCGTGCTCGGCCTTGGAGCGGTCGGTTGGCAAGCGTTGCAGCCGGCCCCGGCGCAGACCGCTCAAGGACACTCAATGGTTCCGCCGGACACGAGCGGCATTCCTCAGGGCGCGCCCATTGCCAATGTAATAATTCCCGCTGAGTTTTCGCCGCAAGCCCAAATGGGGCAACGCGCGTTCGAGGCAAAATGCGCCAGCTGTCATGGTGAAAATGCCGCAGGCCAGAATGGGGTCGCTCCTCCGCTTGTTCACAAAATCTACGAGCCGAACCACCATTCCGATGCCGCGTTCCTGAATGCGGCGCAAAACGGCGTCCAATCTCATCATTGGAATTTTGGCAATATGCCTCCCGTTGAAGGCCTCACCCAAGGTGATGTGAAGATGATTGCTGGATACGTGCGCGAACTGCAGCGCGCGAACGGGATCAACTGACTTTGGTCGTCAGGCTGAACATCTTCCGTAGCGCGATCCAGATTCTCCTGCTGGTCTCGATTGCGTTATTTGTCGTTCTCCCGGCGGGATCTCTCGATGCAATTGGCCATGAAACGGTCGCTGCCAAAGTTTCCGAACGAAGTGCGCAAAAACATCAGACCTCTCATGAGGAAGATGCAGATAATCTTCTCCCCGGGCATTGCGATCCGGGGCCGGACTGCTCGAAAAATATGGTAATTGTCATTTTATCAGCTCCGAGAGCTTCGACCAACTTGTCGCAATTGCCTCGCGAACATCCAGATCAGAGCTTTTCTAACCGGAATGTCCTAAGGGACACCCCGCCTCCCAAACACCTATCCTGACCTAGGGGCAACCACGCCTCATCAAATTAAATCTATCAAGCATGGAAATACAGGATACGGAACGATGAAAAGCAAACTGATGATCGGCCTCTTGGCAGGAACGACAATGGCCGCAGCTGCATTTGCACATGGTGGCGCGGAAGGCGTCGTCAAGGAACGCATGGACGGCATGATGGCCATGGGGCAATCGGTCAAAGAACTGGCTCCGATGATGCGTGGTGAAATCACCTATGATGCTGAAGCTGTTCGTGCGGGAGCACGCGTCTTTGTCGAACATAGCGAAGGCATGACCGAATTGTTTCCCGAAGGGTCTGCTGGGAAACCGTCGGAAGCAAAGCCCGAGATCTGGTCGGATTGGGAAGAATTCAGTGCGCTCGCAGAGCAGCTCAAGGTGGTTAGCGAAGGTCTTGCCAAAGCCGCCGACAACGGGCTTATGGCGTCAGCGGCGGGAATGGATGCAGGCTCTATGATGGGCACGCAATCCCCCGGTGGCATGATGGGAGCTTCGTCCATGATGGGAACTTCGTCAGGAAGCCCGATGATGGACTATGCCTCGATGCCCGCAGATGGGGCATTCAACATGGTGACCCAGACATGTTCGGCATGTCACGCGAAATTCCGCTACGAGGCGAAGTAAAGATGGGCCGGATGAAAAAACTGGTCTTTGCTGCAGGGGCGCTTGGCGCCCTTGTGGTCGGCGGCCTTGTGATCTGGCCGATTGGCAAGGTGCCCGCGTCGATCACGCAAACGGGTGATGTCCAGCGCGGCGCCTATTTGGCTCGCGTATCCGGGTGCATTTCATGCCACACCAATTCAGAGGCTGGCGGCGCCGCACTCGCAGGCGGCGCGGGGCTGGCGACAGATTTTGGCACGTTTTTTCCGCCCAATCTGACGACAGACAAAGAGAGCGGCATCGGGGGGTGGACGGTTGAGCAGTTCGCCAAGGCGGTTCGCCAGGGCATCAGTCCTAGCGGAGAGCCGTATTATCCCGCTTTTTCCTATCCGTTCTATGCGGATTTCACGGATCAGGACATTGCCGACCTTTGGGCAGCTTTCCAGACCGTGCCACCGGTCGCCGAGGCAGCGCTTGAGCATGATGTCAAGTTTCCTTTCGATCAGAGATGGGGCCTGAAGCTATGGCGGGCGGCCTATCTCTACGATCCACCCACGGAACCCATTGACGAGAAAAACGCACAATGGAACCGCGGTCGCGAGCTGGTTCGAGGTGCAGCACATTGCGGTGCTTGCCACACGCCACGCAATATCGGAGGCGGGCGCCTGCTTGACGCGGTTTTTGCTGGAAATGAGGCATTGCCAGGGGGGAGCAAGGCGCCTTCGATCACGCCGAACTCACTGGCGGAACGCGGCTGGACCGTTTCCAACCTCGCCTATGCGTTGCGTACTGGCGTGACGCCGTCAGGCGACGCTTTCGGCGGCAGCATGGTGGAGGTCGTGCAGGGCAATACGCGCTTTTTGTCCCCCGATGATCTGGAAGCGATGGCCGTGTACTTGCTTGATGGTGACGAACCTCGAGCCGACCGGGTCGCTCAGGGCGAGGGCGCCGCTGCTAATAAAGACATGTGACTGCAATAGAGACAATGTGTGAGCCAAAACTGGCTCGCACAACAAACGAGAACGAAATGACACACACCAGAAGAGCATTCATTCAATCGGGGTTGGCAATGAGTGCGTTGAGCTTCTTCCCCAAGGCCGGATCTGCAGCCACCCCTGAATTTCAGGTGATGACAGCGCAAAGTGGCGCCGTACAACTCGCCCCTCCGGACTACCCCAAGACGGAGATTTGGGGCTATGACGGAAAGTTTCCTGGCCCCGTGATCCGTGTTCGGCAGGGCGCGCGTCTTCAACGTCGGCTCGTCAACAAGTTGCCGCAGGCGACGTCCCTGCACTGGCATGGCGTGCGGATATCAAATGCGATGGACGGCGTGGCCGGGCTCACCCAAGATGCCATCCCCACAGGCGAAACCTTCGACTACGATTTTGCCGTTCCAGATGCAGGAACTTTTTGGTTTCACGCGCATAATCGCTCCGTCGAACAGGTCGCTCGTGGGCTCTACGGAGCGTTGATCGTCGAAGAACCGATAGCCCCGGATGTTGATCGCGATGAAGTCCTTATTCTTGACGATTGGCTCCTCAACCCGGAGACCGCACAACTCGACCCAGATTTTGAAGCCGTTCATGATCGTAGCCATGCAGGCCGACGTGGCAACTTTGTCGCCACCAACGGAAGCTTCAATTCTACGCTCAACGTGAGCCAGGGTGAGCGGATGCGGCTTCGGTTGATCAACGCGGCAAATGCCAGGATCTTTGTTTTGGGCCTGTCAGGTCTAAAGGGGTGGGTGATGGCGTTCGACGGAATGCCACTGGTGACGCCGAGTGAGATCAGCGAACCGATCATCCTTGGGCCGGGCCAACGAGCGGATTTGTTTGTCGACGTCATTGCGGATGAAGGGGAAAGTGCTCATCTGGTGCGGCTTGAAGACGGCCAGGGATTTGCCCAAACCGAGTTTCGCGTGACCGGCACTTTGGCCTCCGCTGTGCGGGATGTCCCCCAAGTTCTGCCACCGAACCCTAATATGGATGTGCCGGGACTGGAGCAGGCGAGACGCATCAGGCTCAACATGGAAGGCGGGGCAATGGGCAACCTTGACGCAGCCATACTTGAGGGTGAGCGAAAAACGTTCCGCCAACTGGTCGACGCGAACCAGTTCTGGGCTTTCAATGGTACCGTGGGCATGACCGAGAAGCCACTGGCTAGCCTGTCACGCGGTGAAACAGCGCGAGTGGAGATCTACAACGATACATCCTTCCCCCACGCCATGCATTTGCACGGGATGCATTTCCGGGAGGTGCTGGAGGGCGGTGAAGTTGGTCCCCTGCGGGATACCTTGCTGATGTTCGGTGGCGAGACTCGCGAGATCGCCTTCGTTGCCGACAATCCGGGAAAGTGGCTGTTTCACTGTCACATGCTCTCGCACGCGGCATCCGGCATGATGACGTGGCTGGAGGTCGCATGAGATCAGCTTACCTGGCGGTAATTTCATCCATTGGCCTGATTGGGCTAGGTGCAACCTGGTGGTTCAGCGGCAATGCCTCCCAGGGTTCTTCCCCGTTTGACGACGTCAATATCGAACTGGGGCAAGCTCTCTATTCTGAAAACTGTGCGTCCTGCCATGGCGCCAATCTCGAAGGGCAACCAGACTGGCGAAGCCCTGGTTCAGATGGCCGCCTGCCCGCGCCGCCGCATGATCGCAACGGTCATACCTGGCACCATAGTGACCAGATTTTGTTCTCCTACACCAAGCTCGGGGGGGCGGAACTGATGCGACAACAGGGCTCAGATTTCGACAGTGGCATGCCGGGCTTCGCCGGCAAACTCACAGATCAGGAAATTTGGAACATTCTCGGCTTCATTAAGTCGACCTGGCCAGAGCGAGAGCGCAATGCTCAGGCCGCACGCACAGCAGCAGAACAAGAGGGATAATGGACATGATTTTCAGAAATTTGATGCTCGTATCGTCATTTGCCTTACTTCCAATGGCAGTGCAGGCCGCAGACCTGGACGAAGCGCGGGTCAAGGAACTTGTATATGAGGCTATCCGCGAGAATCCGCAAATCATCATGGAAGCAGTCGAAATACTTCAACGTCAGGACGCCGAAGCCCAGGCACAAGCGCAGGCAACCGTCTTGCGCGATCAGCGACAATTGCTCGAGCAAGACCCGAATGCACCGGTTCTCGGCAATCCCGATGGGGATGTGACCGTTATCGAATTTTTCGATTACAACTGCCCATATTGTCGCCGCGCTATGCCGGAAGTTCTGGCACTGCTGGAGGCTGACCCCAATGTGCGTCTGGTCTATCGCGAATGGCCAATTCTCGGGGACGGATCCGTGTTTGCAACCAAAGCTGCACTCGCATCGCGGCTGCAAGGCAAGTATGAGGCATTCCACTGGGCCCTAATGGGTATGAACGGCCGGGCGGAAGAAGCAAGCGTTCTCAGGATAGCACAAGAGGTCGGTCTCGACATCGAACGCCTTCAAACTGACATGGAGCGCCCCGAAATTGAAGAGCATATCGCGACCTCGATGCGGTTGACGCAGTCGCTCGGCTTCAGTGGCACGCCTTCATTTGTGATCGGCGACAATCTGGTTCCAGGCTTCGTGGAAAGCGATAAGCTCACGGAACTGGTCGACAACGTGCGGGCGTCGGCAAACTAGCACTCTGCGGTGGGTTCTGACATCACGCCCGATGAGCAATGATGCAGGCGAATGAGTCGGAGCCCCTACAGACCAAAAGACCTAGGCACGGCCTACCACTGAAAGAGGCGGCGAGAAGATGACTTACCTTTGGTATCTTATTGCTGCCTTTGCCGAGATCGCTGGATGTTTTGCTTTCTGGGCATGGTTGCGGCTCGATCGTTCGCCGCTTTTGGTCGGGCCAGGTCTGGTAAGTTTGGCACTCTTCGCATGGCTTTTGACGCGCGCAGAAAGCGAAATGGCCGGTCGGGCATATGCAGCTTACGGGGGCGTCTACATAGCGGCGTCCATGATCTGGATGTGGCTAGTGGAGGGGAGCCGACCGGACCGCTGGGACATTGCAGGCATTCTTCTTTGCCTCCTAGGCAGTGCTCTCATCCTGTTGCCTTCGCGCTCATGATCTGCGGAACCTCAGAAAACCAGGCAAATCCGTCGCTAGAAATCGCTAGGTCATCGCACCCGTCACGACGGGTGCGATGACCCATAGATTAGGCAGTCACGGTATTTTCGTACCCAGCTTCACGAAGCAGGGCCGTCAGCCGTTCTGTTGACAGTGCACCTTCAACAGAAACCGTGCGGGCCGGAATGTCGCAAGATACGCTCGCATTTGCGTCAGCTGCCTTGATCGCCTTTTCGATCGTACTGGTGCAATGACCACAACTCATGTCGGGAACGTTGAATTTCATGTCGATGTCTCCTCTGTGACAGCTTGTTCAGTGCAGATGGGGCTTCCAGTGGGGGGAAGGTCAAGGGTCTCCGTAGATTTTTAAAGCGAAGCCAGGAAAGTTCAAATTGGGTATTGACCTTCCAGTCACTGGAACTCCTATTTGGGGTGTCAAATGGGATTCCAGGAGACTGAAATGACAGATCAATCCAAAGTGACACTCTCGATTGAAGGAATGTCTTGCGCCTCATGCGTAGGGCGCGTGGATCGGGGCCTAGCCGCGTTGAGGGGAATATCCGATGTCTCGGTGAACCTCGCGAACGAGACTGCGCGTTTCAGCGTGGATGGTTCGTCCCACCTGCAAGATGCGGTCCAAGCCCTGAAAGATCTCGGGTATCCAGCGCGAACGGCATCCGTGACGCTGAACATCGCGTCCATGTCATGTGCTTCTTGTGTCGGGCGCGTCGATAAGGCACTTGCCTCGGTTCCCGGCGTGTTGGAGGTCAACGTTAATCTTGCGGCGGAAAATGCGCGCATCACATATCTTGAGGGCATGACCGACCCTGTGGCCCTCATCCGTGCATCCGAGCAAGCCGGATATCCAGCCAGCGTGGCCGAGGCCACGGCAACACAGGATCGCACTTCGCGAAAAGAAGAGGAAGCGCGCGGGTTGGCACGCCGGGTGGCACTGGCCGCAGCACTCGCTTTGCCGGTTTTCCTGATGGAAATGGGCGGGCACCTGATCCCGGCCGTGCATATGGCGATCAACAATACCATAGGACAGCAGGCCAGCTGGTTGATCCAGTTCATCCTCACAACGGCTGTGCTCATTGGGCCCGGCCGACAGTTCTATCTGAAAGGGTTTCCGGCCTTGCTGAAAGGTGCTCCAGACATGAACAGTCTGGTCGCCGTCGGCACAGGCGCAGCTTATCTTTATTCAGTTGTCGCAACGTTCTTCCCGTCGCTGATGCCCGAGGCCGTCCGCGCTGTCTACTTCGAGGCCGCCGCGGTCATCGTGGTCCTGATCCTGATCGGGCGCTGGCTCGAAGCGCGAGCGAAAGGGCGAACAGGGGCTGCAATCGAGAAGCTGCTCGGCCTACAGGCTCGTACGGCGCGTATTTTGCGTGACGGCGATGCGGTCGAGGTCGAGATCGATGCCTTGCGCACCGGAGATCTGATTGTTGTGCGCCCCGGAGAACGACTCGCCGTGGACGGTGAGGTTGTGGACGGCGAAAGCCATGTCGATGAAAGCATGATCACCGGGGAACCCGTGCCGGTCGGCAAGTCGGCTGGTGATCCTGTCACGGGCGGTACGGTCAATGGCGCGGGCAGTCTGACCTATAAAGCAACGCGTGTTGGTGCGGATACCACGTTGTCCCAAATCATCCGCATGGTCGAAGATGCGCAGGGCGCCAAGCTCCCCATTCAAGGGTTGGTGGATCGGATCACGCTTTGGTTCGTCCCCGCTGTGATGACCCTCGCCGCCTTGACGATCCTTGTCTGGCTAATATTCGGCCCTGATCCCGCCCTCACCTATGCGCTGGTCGCGGGTGTCTCAGTTCTCATCATTGCTTGTCCCTGCGCGATGGGACTGGCGACGCCGACGTCGATCATGGTCGGGACCGGTCGCGCTGCTGAAATGGGCGTGTTGTTCCGCAAGGGGGATGCTCTGCAAGCATTGGGGGACGTCAAGGTTGTCGCTCTGGACAAGACCGGCACCGTCACCGCCGGACGTCCCGCGCTGACCGACCTTGTGCTGGCGGAAGGAGCCGAGCGCTGCACCGTTCTTGCGGCAGTCGCATCGGTCGAAGCCAGATCAGAACACCCGATCGCCGAAGCTATCGTGCGCGGCGCGCAGGCGGAAAACATCAGACTGTCGGAACCGAGCGCGTTTACTTCGATTACAGGGTATGGCGTGCGCGCCATCGTTGACGGGGCCGAGGTTGTTGTCGGAGCTGACCGAATGATGCAGCGCGAAGGGATCGATCTTGGTGAACTCGCAGAGGCTGAAACTATGCTCGCACGGCAAGGTCGCACCGCACTCTTCGCCGCAATCAATGGCAAGGCGGTGGCTGCGATTGGCGTCGCCGATCCGGTCAAACCCTCGAGCCGAGCCGCGATTGCCGCACTGCACAGTCTGGGTTTGAAGGTGGCAATGATTACCGGCGACAAACGCGAAACGGCAGAAGCAATTGCCGAAGAGACTGGTATCGACCACGTGATCGCGGGGGTCTTGCCCGACGGCAAGGTGGCGGCACTGGAAAATCTGCGCCAGCAGGGCACATTGGCCTTTGTTGGCGATGGCATCAACGATGCACCCGCGCTCGCCCACGCGGATGTTGGCATCGCCATCGGCACTGGCACGGATGTGGCGATCGAAAGCGCAGATGTCGTATTGATGTCCGGTGATCTTCGCGGCGTTGTGAACGCTTTCGAGATCTCGCGACACACCATGCGAAACATCAAACAGAACCTTGGTTGGGCCTTTGGTTACAATGTGGCTTTGATACCCTTGGCCGCCGGAGCGCTTTATCCGAGTTTCGCCGTGCTGCTGTCACCGGTCGTCGCTGCCGGTGCGATGGCACTTAGCTCGGTCTTTGTCTTGACGAACGCCTTGCGGCTGCGGCGCGTAAGACCGGCGATGGACGAGCGCCAAGAGTCTGGGCGGGTGGAGGACTTCGCCCCCGTCCCGGCCGAGTGAGAGGAGGCAGAAATGAACATTGGTGATGTTGCCGAGCGGTCAGGAGTGCCGGCCAAGACCATTCGCTACTATGAGGATATCGGTCTAGTAACACCTTTGCGCGCTGCAAACGGGTATCGAAGCTTCAGAGAGATCGATTTTCATAAGCTGGCATTCATCGGACGAGCGCGAGCCTTGGGATTTACAATCGAAGACTGCCGTACGCTTTTGGCGCTCTATAACGATGACAATCGAGAAAGTGCGCAGGTAAAGGCCGTCGCAGAGGAGCACCTGCGCCAGATTGATGAAAAGATCTCTAAACTCATGTCGATGAAAGAAACTCTTTCGTCTCTCGTGCACCAGTGTGCTGGCGATCACCGACCGGATTGTCCAATTCTTGCGGATCTTTCTGTCGTAGACGACGCAACTTTCTCATGATCTCCGACGACGAATGAAATCGCGCGCCCTGCGAGACAGGGCGCGCGACCTGTAGTTACTGCACCAGCTCTGTAATAGTCAGCTTGCCATTCACACGGTCGGCAACGAAGTTGATCTGTGCGCCTTCACTCAGCCCTTCCAGCATCGCGGGATCGGCGAGAACGAAGACCATTTTCATTGCTGGCATGTCGAGGTTTTCCAGCGGGCCATGGTCGACAGTAATCTTGTTCCACTTGGCATCGATCTTGGTCACCGTGCCCGAGGACATGGCACTATCGCTAGCAGCAATTGCAGTTCCAGCGGTCATCAGAAGGGCAGCGGCGAGCGTCAAAAATTTGGTCATGATTGGTTTCCTTTGATTTGAGATCAGTTGACAGTAAGGGCGCCGTGCATGCCGCCTTCATAGTGGCCGGGCAGCAGGCAGGCGAATTCGAAGTTGCCGGCCTTGTTGAAAGTCCAAAGGATCTCCGCCTCTTCACCTGGTTCAAGGCGCACAGCGTTAGGGTCGTCATGTTCCATCTCAGGGAACTTGGCCATCAGCTCTTTGTGTTCAGCGTTTTGTGCCATCGAATCCATCACGAACTCGTGGGTTTCCTCACCCATGTTCGTGATGCGCAGGCGCACGGTTTCACCCTCAGAAAAAGTCATTTCCGAGGAGGGTTCGAAGACGAACGGTGCGTCCTTGTCGTAGTCCTCACGCATTATCACATCGATGGTTCGCGTGGGTTCATGGCCATGCATCGCAGGCATGCCGATGGCCATTTGACCGTTGCCGTGCCCGGCGTCCGCAATTGCGAGGGCGGGAATCAGGGCCAGCCCCAATGTCAAAAGTGCAGTTTTCATGAGCGTGTTTCTCCTGTGCTCTGGCATCAGCCCTGCCGCACGCCGCCGCGCGGCGTGATCACGGTTTTCGGACTGGTGTTGTATGCATGTTCGGGCAGCTCGCCCGTCCATTCGTAGGCCTGTGTTCCGGGCGGGTTGTCGTACCAGCCAGGATCGCTGTAATCGTCGCGGTCGATGCCCTCGCGAACCTTCACCACGCTAAACATGCCACCCATTTCCAATGGGCCATGCGGCCCCCATCCGGTCATCATCGGCACGGTGTTCTCGGGGATCTCCATCGACATCTCGCCCATATCCGCCATACCCGCCGTGCCCATCGGCATGTAGCCAGGCTGCTGGCGGCGGATCATTTGGGTCAGGCGGGACTTGTCGGCGCCAATAAATGTAGGGATGTCGTGGCCCATAGCATTCATGGTGTGGTGCGACTTGTGGCAGTGGATCGCCCAGTCACCTTCGTGAATCGCGTCGAACTCGTAGGCGCGCATGGCGCCTACAGGAATGTCGATCGAGACCTCGGGCCAACGGGCACTTTCCGGCACCCAGCCTCCGTCAGTACAGGTGACCTGAAAGTCATAGCCATGCATGTGAATTGGGTGGTTGGTCATCGTCAGGTTGCCACAACGCACACGGACGCGGTCCCCCTTGTTGACCACCAGAGGATCGATGTCCGGGAAGATCCGGCTGTTCCAGGTCCACATGTTGAAATTGGTCATCTCGGCCACGCGCGGGATGTAGGTCCCCGGGTCGATGTCATAGGCCGCAAGGAGGAACGCGAAATCCCGGTCCACCGGCATGAACGCCGTGTCGCGCGGATGCACGATGAAGAGCCCCATCATGCCCATGGCCATCTGTACCATCTCGTCCGCATGCGGGTGGTACATGAAGGTGCCGGACTTGATGAGGTCGAACTCGTAGACGAAGGTCTTACCCGGCGGGATGCCGGGATGCGACAAACCACCAACTCCATCCATTCCCGATGGCAGGATCAGTCCGTGCCAATGCACGCTGGTATGTTCCGGAAGACGGTTGGTTACGTAAATACGCACCCGCTCGCCTTCGACCGCTTCGATTGTGGGTCCGGTGGATTGGCCATTGTAGCCCCAGAGCCGCGCAATCATCCCGTCCGCCATAATCCTTTCAACAGGCTCTGCAACGAGGTGGAACTCCTTTACATCTCCGTTCATGCGATACGGCAAAGACCATCCGTTCAGTGTTACAACGGGGTTGTAGTCGAACCGATCCGAAGGCCTTGGGGGAACTTGTGTATAGGGGCTGTCGGTAAAGGCGGCCTCGGGCAGATCGCGAAAGCGTGTTTGCGCGGCCCCGGCGTTCGCCAGCACAGCTCCAGCGCTCGCGGTCAATCCCGCGCCCAGTAATTGACGACGGTTCATCATTCTTCGCTACCTCCGGTCAGAGTAATTGCCCCGCCCCAAATCGCCGCGGTCGCGTCTGTTTCGGCAAGCCAGTAGTCACGTTTCGCTTCTGCGGCAGAGAGGCGCGAAGCGAGCCCCTCCTGGGCATCAGCGATCAATTCAAAGGTCGAGGTCAGCATGCCGTTGTAGGACAGCAGCGCTTCGTCATCGATCTGGCGTCGCAGAGGCAAAACAGAGTCGCGCCAATGCCGCGCGATGCTATGGCGACCGGTGATGGCCCTATAGGCCATGCGTGCGTCCGAACGCGCATCGACGGCCTGCTGGGCCAGCCTGTTCGCTGCCTGCAGATAGGCCATGCGGCCACGCTTCGACACCAGCGGACCGGTGTCGTAGAGCGGGATCTCGAAATCTAGAGCAAGCGCTGGATTGGCCTCGGTTTCTCCGGCTGCACGTTCCAGGTCGAAACCAGCCACCAACTGGACGTCCGAGACCATACGGGTTTGCCCGGTCAGACGGTAGTCCAGCGCGAGCGCCTCGAGTTCCAGCTTTCCAGATGCCAGGTCTACGCGGTTTGCCAGTGCCAGCTGTTCGATATTTCCTGCAACGCGCGGGCCACCAGGCAAGGCGGGCAGCGAGTCCGGCACGAATACAGTGGTGTCGCTACCCCAAAGCCCCATCAGCCGAAGCAGTTTTTCTTTGGCCAATTGCGCCTCCAATTGGGCGGCTGCACGTTCGGCGGCAAGCTCAGCAGTAAAGGCATGCTCTCTTGCTTGATCGGCCTTGCTCATCGCGCCGGTACGGCCCAGTTGCACAGCAAGTTCGGACGCTGCCTCGGCAGTGCCCTGAGTTTGAGCGATCAGTGCAGCGGCTTCGAAAGCGCCAACCGCCTCAATCCAGGCCCGGCGGGTTTCAACGGCCAAGTCTATCGTGTCGGCGAGCGCAGCAAGTTCGGATTGTCTGAAGCGAATCTCCGCAAGTTGGGTCCGCGGTGCGGATGTTGCCACGTCGAGCAGGGAGTTGATTAATGTTGCCTCAAGTGTGCGAGTGACATCGCCAGCCAACCCGGAGATTGACACACCGATCGAGGGCACCGGCCCCATAGCCACTTCCCATAAGTCAGTTGAGGACAGACCTAGCTCAGCGAAGCTGGCTTGAAGTGCGGGACTGTTTATCAGGGCAACCTGCACTGCGGTGTCGGCGCTGACGGTCTTACCATGCACCATGGCGTGAACCCTCTTGCGCGTTTCCTCAAGGTCCGCGGCAGACAGGTTCCAGATCGGTGTGGCCCCTAGAGCCTGGCGTGCACCCGTCTCGACACTGCCAAAGCCCGCGCGATCTGGTTTTGCGCGCTCAAGAACGGCAGGACTGGCGCAGGCGGACACCAGCAACATGGACCCCATGAGAAGAGGCAGTTTCATTCGCCACCCTCCCGTTGTTCATCATTCAGCGTCCGCCATTCGGCCGGTTCTCCGACCGAGTAGCCCGCGTAAGCAACAACAGGCCCGGGTTGCGCAGACGCGACCACAGGCGATGTAACCGCCGCCGTAAGCGCTGGCACGGTTTCAAGTTCAGGAAGCGCCGAGCAGGCGGCCCCGAACAGCGGCAAGGATGCCGCAAGCAGAATTTTCACTTAGATTTCCTCGAAATGTCAGATGCAGATGGTCGCAGTCAAACTGCGGCTACAGGTGCATCAGGCGCGAGGAGGGCGCCGCAAACCTTCGGGTGTGGCCGAACGGACTAGGGACGCAATATCCCAGGACCGGAGGGAAACATTAGCGGACTGCTTTGTGCAACTTTCGGCACCTACGAAGTCTCCGACCACGCAGATATGTGACGCACAGTGGTCTGCTCCATGGTCGATATCTGCAGCCGGAATGTCCGTTTCATGATGGTGGCGCTCGTTTGAAGACTCCTGGGCGAGTTGTTCAACAGAGCACGAAACCATGGCTGATGCATTGGACGGCATCAGGGTCACTGCCACCAATATGGAGGCAATCTGGAGTATCCCAAAAAAGGCCCGAATCCTGTACATCATTTTTGAAGCTGTATTGCTGAAACAAAATGTCGGCAAGTCACCAAAACGTGTGGGCCAATTTTTCATACATTCTTCGTAGAAGTCTGAACAAACTGCTGAAATCCTAATCGATCAATGAATGTGCGAGCGCGGATGTCGCAAGCGGTGACGACATGATCGCCCGCTTGAAAAACATCATTGCGTTAGAGACTGACGGAGCGTTGGTCTAACGGTTGATTTCTACTGGCGGCACAAACCCGTAGTCGCTTACTCGAGAGCATTCAGGAACCTGGCGTAGTCATCACTGACCTCCCTCGCCTCAACAAAGGCGCGAGCGCGCTCGGCGTCGAGACAACGAAAGTAGTCCTGCACATCGGCAATGTAGGTCTCGAAATCGCTTCTGATCAGATCGGCGTAGGCACGCATGTCGTCTTGCGACTGAGGCAAGAACGGTCGTTCGGGAGGTACGCAATCTGCTGCCGCGGCTATCGGCATGCTTCCAAGCAGGAACGCGAACAGCAACGGTGCGTTGCGCGCAATAAACAGCCGCAGGGCAAAACTCCTTTGCCGCCTTTAAGATTATCATTCTGTCGGCTATCACCGTTATCGGAGCAAGGCGAACTTCGTCAACACGTTATTATTGTCTTGCTATCATTAATGTTGTTTTGTATCGCTCACGGTGTTGCGACCCCGTGGGCCTGATACTGCACCCAGGCAGAACAAGGACCCAAGGGAAGGCCATGATTGAAGAAGCCCCGAATGTGGTTACAGAAGACGGACTGCGCGGCTTGCTCGCCGAGGGCTACCTCATTGAGGTGGTCTGCAAGGAGAGAGCAGAGAAGCGCCATAACAGCTGGTACGGCTCGTGGGTCATCCGCGCCGTCGCCACTGATGAGCGTGACGATAAGATGCTCGTCACCAGCCGAAGCGTCCTCAAGCTCCGCGACTTCAAAACCATCGTTGGCCTTGTCAGTTTCCTGGCCGACATGGGCTGTACGACCGCTAGCATCCCACTTGAAGAAGGTGGCCGCGAGCGCCACGCCGCGCCTCCGGTCAAAGGCAGCTGACCGCGCGACTGCGCTCGTCGTTGCTTTGGGTACAGGCGTTTGTTCCGCGCCCCCGGCCCTGGCCGACGGTTTCATCTTTTCGGTTGGCCCAGACGGCCAATTGATTTCCTCTTCTCAAGAGGCAAACGGGCGCCTTTTTCTCTTCGCAGAACCTCGCGTTCCTGACGCAACGAGCGAGACAGCGATCCCGGCTCGATCCGCCGCCCGCGCCACCCCAGAAATCCTCCATGCGATCGAGACCACGGCTCTGCGGTATGCCGGGCATGGTGCGCTGCGTCGCGCAGGGCTTTCAGTCACTGATTGGGCGCTCCTTTACCGGGCCAATATCGAAGTCGAGAGCGCATACAATCCGGCTGCACGTAGCCCTGTCGGTGCCATAGGCCTTGGCCAGCTTATGCCGGATACCGCCCGCGACCTCGGCGTGGACCCAC
The DNA here is from genome assembly GCF_900102315.1 of Celeribacter baekdonensis. Classification (GTDB taxonomy): domain Bacteria; phylum Pseudomonadota; class Alphaproteobacteria; order Rhodobacterales; family Rhodobacteraceae; genus Celeribacter; species Celeribacter baekdonensis. The sequence goes on along the minus strand of NZ_FNBL01000012.1, from coordinate 57,649 downwards.
ATGACATTGCGCAGAACCTCGACGGATCAGCCCGCTACTTGCTGATGATGCTCGACCAGTTCGGTGAGGGTTCTCTGGCCCTTGCCGCGTACAACGCTGGCCCTGAGGCGGTCACACGCCACGGCGGCATCCCCCCTTTTCGAGAAACCCAAGGGCATGTGGCCCGTGTGACTGCCGTGTTTGAGCGGCTCAGAGGAGATCTTTCATGACATCGAGGAAACGTCAAAGCGTGCTCCGCACGCGGGCGATCGTCGCGCTCGGCGCGACGGCCCTTATCGTGCTGGCGGGTCCAGCGCTTGCGCAAAGCATCGACCTCTCGCCGGTACAGACCCTGCTTCAAGGCATTGTCGATGCGATCACCGGTCCCTTGGGCATCGTGATTGGCACGCTCGCACTGATCGGTGTGTTTCTTTCCTGGCTCTTTGGCATCCTCGACTTTCGTCAGGCGCTTTGGGTCGTGGTTGCAATCGCGGGCATCGCCGCAGCACCCACCATCGTCGCCGCCATCTGGACCACCTGAGCAATCCCGGAGTTCTTGGCCATGGCTGACCAGTCCCGCGTGTTCATCGGCCTTCTCAGGCCACCCAAGCTGATGGGCTTGCCGATCATGTACGCCATGGTCTGGCTCTTCGGCTCGACGCTTCTGTTCCTCTGGGTGCAGAGCTGGGTGGTGGCTGTTTTCGCGGGGCTGGCCTGGCCGGCGCTCTGGAAGGCCGCGGACTGGGATCCGAACTTCCTCGATGTCCTGGTGATCACCCTGCAGGAAACCCCGCCCACGACGAACCGCAAGCTGCATGGAGGCGACAGCTATGCCCCGTGATGGAATTGCCGATGAGATTGAGAACGCCATCGATCCGCTGACCGCGCTACCCGCATGGGTCAAGGGCGAGAAGCGGCTCTCAATGATGCTGCCTTATGTGAGCCTCGTGAACGACCGAACGATCCGGACACGCGGCAACGAGCTGATGCAATGCATCCGGCTCGAGGGGGTGAACAGCACCACGAGCGAGGACGGGCATCTCGACCGGATCGGAGGGTTGCTGGCTGGCATCGTGGCGCAGGTCGGGACCGAGTTCTCATTCTACTTGCACAAGGTCTCGAAAGCGGTCGACGTGACCCTGCCGCCCGTTCCGGGCGAAGGGTTTGCGGCCGCCGTCGACAAACGATGGCACGCGCATCTCGGCCGCGCGAGTTTGCGCGACAAGACGCTGACTCTGACCGTGCTGAAGCGCCCCGAGGCGAGCAGCCGTCTGCCCTTCGGTCTGGGGGCGTCTCGCTCGCGACATGCGGCCGACACCACCCGCCGCTTGCGCAAGCTCGACGAGGTTGTGGGGTTTCTGCTGTCCTCCTTCGATGAGCTGAAGCCCCGCCCGCTGGCCGCAAGCACCGGCGAGCTTCTGGGCTTCCTCGGTTCACTCAACACGGGCGAGGAGTCCCCGCTTTTCCCCCGGTCGCGCCTCGGTGTGATCGCCGAGGACGTAGCCAATACGCGCGTCACCTTCCGCGGCACGACCATCGCACTCTCGGACGGTGCCGTCGGCGACAAGCTCGGGGCGATCTTTGCGGTGAAGAACTACCCGGCCAAGACCGATAGCCTGATGCTCGACGAGTTGAATCTGCCCGTCGACATGGTGGTCACGCACTCTTTTGTGCCGATCAACGCCAACATCATGGCGGGCCGGATCAAGCGGCAGCTGCGGCTAATGCAGGCCGCCAATGACGGAGCCGTCAGTCTCGCCCAGGAACTGGAACTCGCGCAGGACGATCTGGAATCCAAACGCCTGATCTTCGGCGAGCACCACATGACCGTGGCCGTCTATGCCCGCACCCAGACGGCGCTTGACGACATCGCGGCCGAAATCCGCAACATCTCCGCCACTTCCGGGATCAACCTGATCTCGGAAGCTTTCGGGGCGCGGGCGCATTTCATGGCGCAGCATCCCGGGAACACAGGGGCGCGCAGCCGCAAGGCCGCAATCACGAACCACAACTTCACCGATCTCGCCACCTTTCACCGCACCCCGCTCGGAAAGACAGGTCGGGAAGTCCCCTGGGGCGTGCCGATCACGCTCTTTCCGACACCCGAGCGCAGTGGTTTTCGCTTCAACTTCCACGAACAGGGCGCGCCGGATCGCGAGCCCACGGGAGGCCACACGCTGATCCTCGGCCGTCCCGGCTCCGGCAAATCCGTCCTGGCGGCTTTCCTGATGACCATGGCACGGCGGGCAGGTGCGCGGGTCTTCGTATTCGACTATCGCGCGGGCATGGAGATGGCCGTCCGCGCGCTCGGCGGCAGCTATTCGACCGTGCGGGCGGGGCGCCCCACGGGCCTCAATCCGCTCCAGACCGAGATCGACATGCGGGGCCAGGCATGGCTTGCTGATTGGCTCGCGAGCCTCTTGGAGCGGCGCGATCGACCGCTAACCCCGGTTCAGACCAACCGATTGCAGGAAGTCGTGCGCCAGAACGCGAGCGCAGGACATGCGGGCCTACGAAACTGGTCGGATTTCGCCTCGCTGCTGGTCTCGACCGATGACGAGGGCGATCTCTTCGAGCGTATGCAGGAATGGACGGCCGAGGGTCGCTACGGCTGGATCTTCGGGGCCAATGCCGAGGACAGTTTCAGCATCGATGGAGACGTCGCGGGCTTTGACCTCACCGGCATCCTCGATTCCGAGAGCGAGCGGGAACGCATGGCGGTCCTGTCCTACCTCTTCCGCCGGGTCGAGCGGGTGATCGAGGACCGCAAGCCCACCATCATCGTCATCGACGAGGCATGGAAAGCCCTCGACAACGCCTACTTTGCGGAGCGCCTCAGCAACTGGCTGGTGACCGCCCGCAAGCAGAACGCCGTCGTCGTGATGATGACGCAATATGCCAGCCAGCTCGAGCGCACGCGCACCGGCAAGACCATCGTGGAAGCGGTGCCGACGCAGGTGCTCTTGCCCAACATTCGTGCTTCCGCCGCTGACTACGCGATGCTCGGCCTGACCGAGAAAGAGCTCGACGTGCTTCTGGGCGTCGGCTCGGCCTCGCGGCTCGCGCTTGTACGCGACGACCGTGGTTCCGTCGTGATCGATGCCGATCTCAGCGCGCTCGGCCCGCTCGTGACCATCCTTGGCGGAATGGAGAAGGGCGAAGCGCTTGTCGGCGCCGATTATCGCGAACGTCCTGATTTCTGGAGAGTGACATGACCCGTACCATCATTCGCAGCGTAGTGCTGCTCGGGCTCGGCCTGACCCTGACAGCCTGTGCGCAGCATAACCCCCCGCAAGCCAACTGCTTCAATTTTCGCGAGGCTCCTGCGCAGGCAGGAACCGCCACCGCCACGATCTCGACCATGGGGGCGGAGGTCACGCGCCGCGACAGTCCTTGCGATTTCGTCCTCTTGGGGGCGGGCGGCTGAGCCAATGCGGACCTGGCTACCTCTCTCGATGATCGGCTTTGCACTGGCAGGTCCCACGGCAGGGCCAGCGGTCGCCCAAGGCGTGCCGACCTTCGATCTGCGCCTCTTCGCAGAGCGGCAGGCCATCCTTGAGCAGACCGATCGGGACCTGGCACTGCAGCAGGTCCGGCTAAGCCGCGAGGAGGAACTGGCCGAAATCGAGCGCCAGCAACTCGCCTCCCTCGAAGGGCTGATGGATGCCATGTCGCTTGGCGCTGGAGACGTGGCCGGAACCGTGGCGGGGCTCGAGGCGGGGCAGGGGGCGGTAGACGACGTCGAAAGCGCGGCCGCCAGTCTTTATGCGCCCGAGGACACCAATCCAGCGGCAGCGCGGATGTTCGGCGATGCCAGGGAGGGGATCGAGGAGCTGATCATCCGCGCAGCACGCGACACCCATAGTCTGTCCGGGGTCGGCCGCGCAGGTCTTTCGCTCGTGCAATGGCGCTGTCTCTTGCAGGCGCTGATTTGGCAGGAGAGCCGCTTCCAGATCGGGGCACGCTCACCCGTAGGGGCCTTCGGACTTACCCAGATCATGCCCGGTACCGCGGGCGATCTCGGGATCTACCCGGCCTATTACGACGATCCCTATCTGCAGGTCACCGGCGGTGCGCGATACCTCGCACAAATGCTGAACATGTTCGATGGCAACATTATCCATGCGCTCGCCGCCTATAACGCCGGTCCTGGCAATGTGCAGGATTATGGCGGTGTGCCGCCTTTCGCGGAAACCCAGCACTATGTCGTGGTGATCCCGCAGCAGTACAACAGCTACCTCGCGGCCGTGGGCGGCATCGATGCGCTCGGCACCATCGATCCTGTGCTCCTCGCCAACGCGAGTTTCAGCCTCTCGGCCCACGGCGCAGGGGTCTATGGCGACTATTCGCTGGTCTCGGTCCGTGCCGCCGCCCTGCGGGTTCAGGACATCATCACCCGCATTGGTGAGACCGAGGATCTCCACGAGGCCATCGCGCTCAACACCTATGCCCGGGCCGAACTGGCCCGGCTGGTCGCAATCCGGACCCGGATCAAGGCCGCCCGAACCGAGCCACTCAGCGCCGAGCAGATCGCCTTGGCGGCAGCGCAAGCTGCCGAGCGGCAATACATGGATTTTAGTCAGGAGGATTTGCGTTGAACCTGCGCCTGCCCCGTTCCCTTTTCGCCGGTAGCATCGCTCTCGCGCTTGCCCTCAATGTTACCGGACCTGTCGCGGCACAGGGTGTGCCCACGGTGGACACTCAGAACATTGCCCAGGAAATCCGCCAGCTTCAGCAGATGCTGCAGGATTTCGGGATCCAGACCGATCTTCTGGACAATGCGTTGGAGCAACTGGACATGCTGCAAAGCCAACTCGATCAGCTGAACGAGATGTATGCCTCGCTCACCGGGCCGCGCAGCATCCTCGGACTTGCCATGGGCGGGGACCTCGATACCTTGCTTGAGGCCAACTTCGAAGACATCCCCGGCCTGATCCGAGGCATCCAGGCGGGCGATTGGAGCGCGCTCATCGGGCCCAATGCCGGGCCCATGCGCACGCAGATGGAACAGGCGCTGGCAAGCGCCGGGTTCGACGAGGATTCACTCCGCGAGATCGCCACCAGCGGCAATCCGGGCGCCGAAGGCGTGGCCACGCGGGCCACCACAGGTGCTGTGATGTCGGCGGCGGCGCAGAACAGCCACGCAGAGGCGGAACAGTCTCTCGAACGGGTGGAACGTCTGGTCGAGATGATCCCCGACATGGAGGATCTCAAAGCCTCGATGGATCATAACACACGCGTCACGGCGGAACTCGCCATCGCCATGACCCGGATGTGGGAGCTGGAAGCGATCCAAACCCTAGGCGCAGGCAATGCAGGCGTGGTCGACGCCGCCACGGTTGCCGAAGAACGCCGCTACATGGACTTCACCTTGCCGGATCTTGAGCCATGAGTGGGGCAGGGGTGATGACTGCGCGCGAGCTCGTGGAAGAGGAACTTGTCTACGGTGCCCTGCGCCGGGAACAGCTTTGGCGGATGATCGGCATTTCCGGGGCAGGCTTTGGCGTATTCGGCTGTTTGACGGCTGCGGCTGTCGCGCTGATGGTCGAGACGCCGCCTCCCGTGGTTGTGCCCTACGATCCCGCGACCGGGATGGCGCTCCCCAATGCCACGGTTGAAACCGTGTCGCTCGCCGAACGGCCTGCCGTGATCGAAGCGCAAATCTACCGCTACATTTTCGACCGCGAAACCTACAACCAGCTCGACAACGATCTTCGTGTCCGCCGTGTCCTGGCACAGTCTTCCGGATCGGCCGAGGCCAGCATGCGCGCGATGTGGACATCGGGGCAGGACAGCTATCCGCCGACGCGTTACGGGGCTGCGGCCGAGATGGCCGTTGAGATCGCATCGATCACCCTTATTGGCGATAACCGCGCCCAGGTGCGGCTCAGAAAGCGCCTGACCAGCCCTCAGGGGGTACAGGATGGATCGTTCACTGCCACGTTGATGTTCGAATTCCGGCCCGAGCGGACCCGAGCGATCGACGATGTTTGGCAAAACCCTTTCGGTTTCACCGTTACCCAATATGCCATCCGATCGGACCGTTCCGAATGACTCGCACTCCAATCTCTGCGCTGCTGGCCGCCAGTATTCTCGCGTTCGCGGGAACGACTGCTTTGGCCGAAACTACGCCCCGTCCAGGTTCTCATGACAATCGCGTGCGCGTCGCGACCTGGACTGAAGGCCAGGTTTACCGTGTCGTCACGACTCTGACCCGCGTCACCACAGTCGAATTCGGTGAGGGTGAAACCATCCGCTCGATCATCGCCGGCGATACGGTCGGGTTTCAATTCGACGGTGTCCCGGGTGGCCGTGCCTTCGCCATCAAGCCGACAGCATCTGGCGTCGCCACCAACATCACCGTCTACACCAACCGCCGCTCCTACTACTTCCATGTCGTCGAAGCCCGGGAGACGCCGCATTATGTCGTGCAGTTCCGCTATCCTGAAAACCGCGTGCAACCCACCAGGGCGGTTGCGGCCGATGCGCCGAACGCGAACTATGCGGTCAGCGCCCGAGAAGAGTTCACGCCGACGGCCATCTGGGATGATGGTACCTTCACGTATTTCCGGTTTGCACGGAACGCGCCGGTGCCCGCCATCTTCCGATATTCGAACGGCAGGGAACGCGCGGTGAACAGCCAAGCCTTGAGTGACGGCGTCATCCGCGTGTCCGGCGTCAACCGGCAATGGGTCCTTCGCCTTGGCGAAGAGGTGATTTGCGTCCAGGACGCAGGACAGGCCACATCATGACCGAAGGTACGGAAGACCTCGCCGCGCGCCTCGCGGCTCTCGAAGGTTCGACAGGCAAAGCGAAGGCAAACAAGCGGCCTGCACCGCTTGCCGCGATCCTTGGAGTCGTCGGCATCGCCGCAGCAGGTGGTCTGGCGTGGGCTGCCCTACAGCCGTCGGCAGAAGCACCAATGGCGACCGCCGCGCCGGAGGAGTTCCAGAGCAGCGGCCCCGGATTCGGAGATCTGGCGCCGATTTCTACCCCGGAGCCCAGCCAAGCCCCGCCTGCGGACACAGGTCCGAGCGAGTCTGAACTCGCGCTGATGGAAAGTCTTGCGACATTGAGAGCGGAACTCGAGGACCTGCGCGCAAGACCGGCCGAGGCCGCGGATAGCGGGGCGGAGCAGGCTATTGCGGACCTGACGGCGCAAATTGCCACCTTACAGGAAGCATCCGCCGAGGCTCAGCGTGCCCTCGAGCGGCAGCTGACCGAGCGGGACCGCGAATTGGATCAGCTCCGCATGGACTTGGAACTTGCACGGCTTGCACCACCAGAGCCGACCTCATTGGGACCAAGTGAAGAAGAATTGCGGCTGGCCGAACTCGAAAGGCGGCGCGCTGCTGAAGCTGAGGCCCGCGCAGAGCGTATCGCGTCTCCTATGATCGCATTCTCCGGGATGGGCGCGGGTGCGGATAGGGAGAACACGCTGGAAGCCGCACGTTTGAATGCAGATGAAGCCTTTGTTCGTTCGGGCGCACAACCTGCGCAGGTGACACGTGCCGAAGTGATCGCGAACCCATCGAACACGGTTGTTCAGGGCACCATGATTCAGGCTGTCACAGAGACGGCTCTCGACAGCACACTGCCCGGCGCGATCCGCGCCATCGTCTCGGAAGACGTCCATTCGTTCGATGGAACCCGTATCCTGATCCCGCGCGGCGCGCGGCTGATCGGGCGCTACCGCTCCGATGTCGCACTCGCCCAATCGCGCGTCATGGTGGCATGGGACCGGATCATCTTGCCCGACAATCAGACTGTGCAGATCAGCGCCTTCGGTGGAGACGAACTCGGCCGTACTGGCACCACCGGGTTTGTCGACACCCGTTTCGCGCAACGCTTCGGCTCCGCCGCGCTGATCTCCTTGATCGGCGCTCTGCCTGCGGCTGCAGCGGGTCAAATCGACAGCGAGGCGGCGGCCGATGTTGCGAGTGATGTCGGCACCGACCTGCGCGATAGCACGCAAAGCGTGATGCAGGACTATCTGGCGATCCGGCCAGTGATACATGTCGACCAGGGTACACGGATCACGGTCATGGTTGATCGTGACCTCGAGATTTTCTGACATGGCTGCAAGTTATCTGGAAGCGTCGCTCGACCGTTTCGGCCCCGAGGTCCTGCGCGACGACACGATCGAGATCTGTATCAATCCCGACGGACAAGTCTGGGGCGAATTCCAGGGCGACCACTTCATGCGAGGTCTCGGCAGCCCGCTGAGCCAGACCGAGATCAAGGACCTCGGCAACCAGATCGCCTCCGCCGCCTCGACCACGCTCAGCACCAAGAAGCCTATCGTCTCGGTCTCGATCCTATATCGTGATCGCCCGATCCGCGCGCAGGTGATCCAGCCGCCGGCAGTCGAGGGCGGTTTCTCGATTTCTCTTAGGTTCTTCTCCTCCCTGCCGCTTGAGAAGGTCAAACTCGGATTCCTTTTCGGCAAGGAACGCAGCCTTGAGGGTCTGCGCCGGGAACGGAACGCCGCGCTTCGTGATGTGGTGAGGTCCGGCGACATCGACGCTGCGCTGCGGTTTTGCGTCGAGAACAAGCTCAACATGATCGTCTCGGGCGGTACATCTACCGGCAAGACGGTGGCGGCGCGCAAGATCCTTTCGCTGATCCCGCCCGAAGAGCGGATCATCACCATCGAGGAGGCGGCCGAGCTGCGCCCCGAGCAGCCCAATGCCGTGACGTTGATCGCGGACCGGGACACGGATGCCCGCAGTGCCGATGTGCTCTTGGCCTCAACGCTTCGCATGCGACCCGACCGGATTGTCCTAGGCGAAGTCCGCGGTCGCGAGGCGATGACGTTTCTCGAGGCAATCAACACCGGCCACGGTGGATCGCTGACCACGCTGCATGCCGAGACCCCACAACTTGCTGTTCGCCGCCTCGCCATCGCCGCCCTGAAAACCGATGTGCCGATGACCTATGCCGACATGCTCGATTATATCGAGGGCTCAATCGACGTGATCATTCAGGCAGGCCGCCATGAAGGCGCGCGCGGAATCACCGAGTTCTTTCTCCCGGGCCAAACCACTGATTTGAACCTCGACACGGTCGACGGCAGAGGCAACAAGAGCCCCTCCGTTGCCGCTGAGTAAAAAAGGAACCCCCCAGATGCGAAAACCAATCCTCGCAGTCATGCTTGCCGCCCTTGCGGGCCCACTTGTGGCACAGACTTCGCCTCCGATCTCAAACGATCTCACGGTCGATATGTCGCCTCAACAATACCGGATCTGCAACGATCGTCCGGCGCGCCCGACCTGGATGGACGAAATCAATCCGCGGGAAGCCTACAAGGCAGCAGCTTTGATGGAATTGTACGAAATTCGGGCCTGGGAGGAGATCGCTGAATCTGGCGACTGCGGCTGTGAAACCCGCTTTCCCGCTTGGGGTAGCTCCGATGGCGAGTATCATGAAAGGTATGCAGGCCTTAGCCAAGCCGAGCATTCAGCGTTTCGCCGCGACTGGATTGAAGTAAGGAAGCAACTCGAGCCGAGCGTGCGTACAATCTGCGAAGCTCAAGGCAACTGGTAATGGGCGTCGTCAGCTGGATGGTCGGAACGGCAGACGCGTTCCTTGTCGATGCGGCTGAGTCCCAGTTCGGGGCCGTGGCAAGCAATACCGGCACGATCGTCCTGCTGATGGTCACGCTTTCGCTAATCGGCGTCTGCATCAACATGGCATTCCAGTTCCGCAGCATGGATGGGGCCAGCTTCTTCTGGTACCTGATCAAGCTGATGCTGATAGGGCTCTTCGCCTTCAACTGGGCAAACTTCAATGCAGTAGCGAACGCCGTCATTGGAGGCTTGGACTACGTCGCTGGCGCACTAGTGTCTTCGGTTGGCGGCGGAGGAGCCGGAGCCACACACTTTGCCGGCGAATTCGACATCCTGATCGAAAAATTCAGCCAGTACCTGAATGCCATCGGCAGCAATTTGAACTGGATGACGGGCGCGATCCTAGGCGGCATCGGGCTTATTCTTTTGAGCCTCCTTGGCTTCATGACCGGCATCGTCCTCATATTCGCCAAGATGATGCTGACCCTCATGCTCGGCCTTGCTCCGATCATGATCGCTCTGTCGCTCTTCGACGCGACCAAGGATTTCTTCCATAGGTGGGTCTCGACGACGGTCAGCTATGCCTTCTACCCCATCGTCATCGCAGCAATGTTTTCGACCGTCGTCGGCATGGCGAATTCGCTTCTCGCGCAGCTCGGTGATCCAAACTCGGCAACCAACATCGGATCGCTCGTGCCGTTCTTCGTCATGGTGTTCCTAGCCAAGGGCTTCGTCGCTGCAACGCCCCTGATTGTGCGGGGGATCTCTGGGAACCTGATGGTAGCCGCAGCGCCCGCTGTGGTCGCTGGATCGACCGGGATCATGCGGGGGATCTTCAATACCGACGGCGTGAAGGGCCGGGCGCGGATCGGTGCGCTCACGACAAGCGAAGTAATCGGACGAGGCGCGGTGCAGACGCCTGCCGCTGTGCGGAGCGCCGCGGCAACGACAAGCGCGCAGGTGGTCAGAATGGCGGAACGGGCAAAACGTTTGCGAGAGTAGAAAGGAGAAAGCAGCCTTTCGCCGCACTGTGCATGAACTCACACAATGCGGGACTTTCCGCACCTTCTGCTGTTCGACCGAATCAAGCGTGCAGGCCGTGAGGCGTTGACGAGTACGCTTTCAGCCTCCGAAGATATTAAGCGCTGTTCCGTTCTCAACGATGATGGTTGCGCCGATCCATAGCGCTGCTATCCCGATTGCTCCAGAGGTCCCAATTCGAAGCCAATTCGCCCCGCGCTGAGCTAGCAGCAACGGAAAGCTGACCACCGTGGACAACGCCGCCATTCCGGCCATCGAACCCAGTCCAAACACGGCGAAATACGCCAAAGCTTGGCTAATGTTCTGTGTCGCGCTGATTGCTAGCACCAAGAGCGCTCCTGAGCCTGCGGCGCCGTGAACCAGCCCGATACCAAGGGCCTTGGCGTTGGTCCTGTGGTGGCTGTGGTTGTGCCACACCTCGCCGTGAGGCAGCGTCTCTCCCTTGTGCGAATGGGCGTGCATGTGCTGGGAGCCGTCATGTTCGTGCATGTGGATGTGTACGCGGTCTCGGTGCAACCGCCAAAGTGTCTGCGTGCCGAGCGCCACGATCATCACGCCAACCGCAAATTCAAGTCCTGCTTGCATTTGGCCCGAAATTGTAAGGCCCAGCAGCACTACAGCAGCGCAGAAACCGAATAACGCGAGTGTATGTCCCAGCCCCCAGAATGCCCCACGGGCAATCAGCGCTCGGCGGCTGCCCTTCTGAGCCAGCATGTTGGATACGGCGGTCAAGTGATCGGTCTCAAGCGCGTGCCCCATGCCGATGACGAAGGCGAGCAATAGGATCGCGGAGTAACTCATGCCTTAGACCTCATGTATTGAGCCCGGGACGCATCACCGGAATAGGCGCCGTCCCACCATTCCTGCAGGACCAACAGCGCCCTTCTAAACCACCGCTTCGAACTTCCCATGCGGCCCCCTTCCCGATCGCAGTTGTCGACGATGCGCGCAACCCGTCACGCCAGACCGCATCCCGTGTCTGGCATGACGGCCATACGTGCCTTCTGCTACCAATGGCCGGAACGCGGTCAAGACCGCATGTGCAGCTGTCGTCCGCAAAGGGCTCTTCAGTTACATTCGCCGCGAGGAGAATGAACGTCAACTCCTGCGAAACTCATCCGTGCTCCGCGATGATAGCTCTCGTTGTCTGAACTGCCGAAGCAAGCGTTGTCCGGTCTGTGTTCGTGATACCTAGGCCCTCAACATCAAGCGACAGCTGGCCCTGGCCACCGCCGCTTGCAGCGACACGAGCCGCGCGGCCGCGGGCCTTCGCTGCGCTGACAGGGTCGGTTTTCGATACGTTGGGCGCATTCGGGCCGACGTCCCGCGGTCCCGCAGCCGCCCGCACCTCCTGCAGTTCTTGCTTCAGCCTAGCCACCGTCTCGCGGGTCTCGGACATCTGCCGATCCCGCCTCAGTTTGTCCTCGTCTGGATATGGGAAGCTTCCCGATTGACCGGCGTGCAGAATCTGCAATGCCGGATCCTCAAAATACTTCACCCTTCTCCCGCGGATGGGCATCTGCGCGTCGATCACGAGAATGACCTCGTCGAGGTCCATGCGTCGGGCCTCATCCTCGGTCAGGAGCGGGGTATCTTCTGTCCTCTCCGAGACGCTGCGCCCTTCGAATGGATTGCGTCCAACAGCACGGGAGCGGGTCACCACACGCTTGGTGGTCTTGCCGACAGCCTGGCTCAATTCCTCGATGGTCTTCTGCTCGGATGGGGTGAGGTAGAGCTTTACCCCGGCGCCGCCCTGCAGCGACCTGCGGGTGTTTTCACCATAGATCTCGTCCAGCGCCGGGATCGTCTGGGTCACGATGGCGAGGTTGCCGCCGAAGGAGCGCAGCGTCTTTATGCTTTCGGCGACGATTGGCATTTTCCCGAGCCGGTCAAACTCGTCGAGCATGATCATCACCGGCCAGGGCTCGTCATCGCCGGGTTCCTGTGCTTGCAGCGAGGCGATCAGGTCCGAGAAGAAGAGGCGGATCAGCGGGGCAAGCGGGCGGATCATCTCGGATTCGACCGCAAGATAGATCGCATGTGGGCGGCGGCGGATATCCCGGAAGGAAAAGTCAGAGGTCGCGGTGGCCGCGTCGATCGCGCGGTTGTCCCAGGTGTCGAGACCCGATGTCATGAGAAGCGAGAGGTAGGAGGTGAGGGTGTCGTTGTTGGTCGAGGCCATACGCTCGAAGATCAGTTTGGCCGAGGTGTTCTTCACCTCCTGCGAACGCTTCAGATATTCCTTCTGCTTGTCGCCCCCCGAGGCGGTGATGCGGTAGATCTCGCCGATGGTCGGCACGCCGCGCTCGAAAGCCAGAAGACCGGCCGCCACGAACAAGTCGATACCGCCTGCGAGAAGGCCGCTCAGCTTTTCGTTGTCGGTCTGCAGGAAGAGCTTCGCGGTGAGTTTAAGCTCCATCTGCTGCCGGTCGGGGTTGGTCATGGCAGCAATGCGCGCCAGCGGATTATAGCGATGTGTTGGTCGGTCCCAGTCGGTCGGCGCGAAGCGGAAAACCTTGTCCCCCATGCTGGCGCGGAAGCGCGAGGTCTCGCGGAAGTTCTCGCCTTTCACGTCGAGCACCACGGCGGAGCCCTTGTAGGTCAGCAGGTTCGGGATCACGAACCCCACGCCCTTGCCCCGGCCCGTGGGCGCCACGATCAGCGCGTGGGGGAAGGTTTTTGAGACTAGGAACGGGCGCTTGGATTTCGGGGAGCCGAGCTTGCCCAGAAGGAAGCCGCCGCCGGGCTTGGCAAAGAAACCGTTCCTCTTCATCTCGCTGCGAGTCTGCCAATGCGTCGTCCCGAAGCGGGTCAATGCATCCCCCAGAAGCGTGACGCTCAGCATCAGCGATGCCAGACCGAAGCCGCCAAGTATGAGGTTCACCCAGAGGAAGTCTTTTGGTGCGGACTGAGACAGACCCCGATATTCGCGGGCAAGCAGGGTGACGTCGAAACGCGTGGGAGAAAGCCCATAGCGGAACATGACAAAGCCGGTCGCCACGACATAGCCCATGGCGAGACCGACCAGCACGAGGCTCAACACTCCTAGGGCAATCTTGCCTTTATCCATGGGTGATCCCCTTCTCACCATGTGCCGCGGCGTGGCGTGCGCGCTGCGCCTCTATCTGTTCTTCCGCCAATGCATCGAGAACGCGCTCCATGGCCGGGCCATGCGCAGTGACCTCGCTGCTCTGGAGATAGGTTCTAGCGAGTTCCAGCTGGCGGAGCGGATCCTCAGTGAACTTATCGAGGACTTCTGCGTTTCCGGCCCGCAGCGCGTCGATTGCGTCGGGGCTTAGCCGTTCGTTGACCTGCCGGACGATGTCATGTCGCTCTGCCTCGGAGAGCGGGCCCTCGACGTCTGCGTTTCGCACAAAGGCCATGACGGTTGGCGCTGTCTCTTCCAGATACCGGCGCTCGGCGTAGTCTTGTCGCGCCTGGTCCTCGATCTCGAAACTGCGCTCGCTGATATAGGCACGCGACGCGCCGAGCGAACGAAGGTGGTTGATTTCGTCCTGGACGGCCTGCCCAAACTCGTCATCCGGCATCTCCGTGCGATAGCGGGCGAGGGTACGGAGCTCTTCGGTAATCGGACCGAGATGATCCGAAGGATCCCGCAAGGCGAGGTCCATGTCGCCAGCATGAAGTGTGCGGTCCTGTTCCGATACCGCATATTGCGGCGGCATTCGACTGTCAGTCATCTGTTCCCAAGCCATCGAGGCCAATTCGGCATGCTGCGGAGATCTCTGCGCATAGGCGTCGAACGCAACGCGGGCCTCCTCCACCTCCACGGCGCCCGCCCGCCGCACCGAGGGGTCGTCGGAGAACGGATGATCGAAATCCGTCCGACGGAACTGCGCCACCAGCGCCCTGAACGCCTGCCGCTCCGATGGGGCAAAGATGTCGGACCCGTCTTGCGCGAGATCACTCCTAGGTGTCGTCAACCGCTCACCAAGCGCTGCCTCAGCGTCATCCACCTCGTCGACCTCGGTTGGCGCGCGCAGGACGCGCACGTCAGTCAGAACATCGCCCAACCGAACATGCACGGCTTCCAGCCGGTCGAGCGCGTCTTCCCGGTCCGCAGATTTCTCCAGATCGAGGTCGCTTGCTTTGGCAATCCCCTGCAGATCCTGTGCCAGCCACTGGCGCTCCAATGCGGCATTGCCTGCCCCCTCCCGCAGGCGCGCGGCCACAGCCTCGGCATCGATGCCCGTGCCTTGCAACGCCTCGGCCAGCTTTGATGCCACCTCTCCATCGTCAATACGCGCGAGGTGTTCTTCACTTAAGTTCGGCCTTGCATAGATGCCGTCCCGGGATGGGGCATCGACCAGGGCGGCGGAGCGATCCCCGAGCGGGTTCAAATGCGCGACCGAGGCCAGAACGTCGGTCAGCTTGCGCTCGATCACCGGCCTCTCGGCCGCTGGCGCCCTGTCGATCGCCGCCTCGATCTGGCGAATGTTCTGAGAAAACTCGGTGATCAGCGTGTCGAACGCTGCTTCGTCTTGGGACATGTAGATGGCTCCGTCAGATTGAATCTGACCGCCACTGGCAAGGATGGTGCTGGCCCTCTCGAGCGCCTCGGACACGTCTTCGAAATTCGAACGGGACGCCTCCGCCGCGAGCCCGCGATAGATCAAAGCGTTGTGCCGGACGGTTTCCAGAGCGGCCGCCAGGTCAGCACCGGTTCTCTGGCGCTCGACTGGGGGACGACCTTCGTCGCGGGCCTTGTAGATTTCATCGATCTCGGCGCGGTAGGTCGTGACGCCGCGATCCAGACGACGCGTTGCCTCGAGCCGGATCCCGTGTCCTCTGGCCGCTTCGACCATCGCCTCGCGAAAGGCGTCGTAGTTGAAGTGATGATCCTTCCCGAGAAAGAACATTTCGCCATCCTTGCTGCGGCGGTTCAGAACGATATGCGCATGTGGATGCGCGCGATCTTGGTGTATTGCAGCAATATAGTCGAATTGCGAGCCCTCACCTTGAAAGAACTTCTCGCAGACGGCCTGGGTGATATCGCGCACCTCTTCACCACTGGTCCCAACCGGGAATGCCATCAGCAGATGCGACGTATGGCCAAGCTTGGGGCTGTAGCGCTCGTTCCACTGGTTCTCGAACCGCCGCGCCACTCGGTTGATCTCGGCTTCCGAGAGCTGCTTCTTCCCGTCATGGGTGCCGCGGCTGTCGAGGATATGGGTCGACTTCGTCGTGAGATATGTGAGCTGCGCCCGTAGCTGCGCCCCGGTGTGGCAGCCCCCTTTCGAGATAGCCTTGAAGATCGCTGGCGAATAGCCGCGCGCGGCCCGGACCATCTGCGCGCCCTTGGAAAGCCCCTGCCAGGATCCCGAAACCCGGCTCCAGCCGCGGTCGAAAAGCGCCGGATCGATGCCACGGACCCGGTCACTCCGCGCCATTCTCATCCCTCTCGGCGAGGCCCGCCAGGGCAGAGCTGATCTCAAGGTCCAGCAGGCTGCGCCGCGCACGCGACATCTCCTGGACCTGGTCGGCCAGATCGAAGACCAGACCCGCAAGGGCGCGGACGTCACGGTGACTTGAGGCCGGGTAGGACAGTCTCTCGCCCCGCACCTTGGCCTCGTTCAGACGTCGCGCGATCTGGTTCACGTTGTTGCCGACCCGGTTGAGCGCGGCGCCGAGGCTGCGCAACTCGTCACACATCTCGTCGTCGGGCAAGAAGACACCTTCGGCCGCCAGCATCAGGCGGCGCATGGCATCAGAGCGGTGCGCAATCCCGCGCCGCGACAGTGCCGCGTCGAACCGGCGCAGGTCGTCGTCCGAGACCCGGATCCCCACAACCCGCGATCGGCTGCCGTTCGCTGTCTGACGCTCATCCCGGTGGTTCACCACGTTGTAGATCGTCTTCAGGCTGACATCGTAGCGCGCGGCCAATGACGCCGCGGAGACGCCGTTCCGGCGCTCCTGGGCGATGGTCGATCGCTCGATCTCTGACAGTCTGCGGCGGCGGGACATTTTGAAGTTAACGTTCCTATTTCTTGCCAACTTCGTACAAGCCCGCCGACTCCCAACGCAAGTGGAGTCGGCCATAAGGGATTGTACTCAATGTAGAAAATCGCCCTGCAGGGGCGATTTCCCGTCCTTTGTCAAATGGATCGCGCGCCGCGCTCATTGCACCACGCGATGCGGTCTCCGCATCGCGCATCGCGTCTTTTGCGCCCCGTCTCTTGCACCCCGCAAGACGGGTTCTGCCGCGCGCTGACCGTCTCGCGTCACCCGCAGAACGCCATACGCGAGACTGCCTCCCGTCGTCTGGAGCGCGCTATCCGTCACCTGCATTCCGTCCGCAGCACATCGCCGAGCGCATCCCGACATTTGGAGGGTGTGCGGTGCCCCGCGACGAATGCTGACGGCGCCACGGCAGACGTCGCACGGTCATCGCATTACGCCACCCGCTGCATGCCAAACGCAGTTCGCATCCCGACTTCTGCTTGACCCCTCCGCCTCATGCGTTTAGCGACGCTTTTGCATTATCGTTGCGATTCACTATTTTTGCGGAGGATCAGAATGCCGAACGAAAATCTTGTGGTGATCGCAGCGATGGCCCGGAAAGGGGGCAGTGGAAAAACGACGCTTTCGCGCGCCTTGATCAGTGCCGCGATCGCCGCCGGACGCAGAGTGATGTTGATCGACACGGACAGCACGAGAGTACTCGGGGCATGGCATGCTCGGGCGGAAGCCGGTGGGCTGAGTTCGCCGCTTCTCTGCTCGGCCACCGTCGAAAGCGTGGCGGGTGTCGAGGGTCAGATCGATCAGGTCTACATGGCAGGCACGGCAGACTTCATCTTCATCGATACCGCGGGGGTCGGTGCCGAATGGTCAGACGGCATCGCGGTGCTTGCGGACCACATTGTGACGCCCGTCATGCTGTCGACATCTGATTTCGATGTCGGAGCGCAGACGGCTGATTGGTTTGAGAAACTGAAATCCCGTGTTGACGACCCCTCCAGCCTTCCGCGCCACCACGTCGTCCTGAACATGGTCGACCCGAAAACGACCCGTGCTGACGCCGCCCTGATTGAAGAAGCGCTCACCCGTTTCCCGGTGATTGAGACCGTCATGATGCGGCGGAACACTTACAAGGAGATGGACCAGAAGGGGCTTCTCCACGCCTTGGCACTGGAAAAGCAATCTGATCCAAACCCTCTGATGCGTCCACATGTACGTCATGTCGTCGAGGCGCTCGAGGAGGCGACGGACATCCTCAACAACATTCTTGCTGCGTGAGGACAGTCGATTGCGCAAGAAGATCCCGACCATCACCAGGCCCGACCCAGCCTACGCCGCCACCCTGCAACAGGGTGACCGCGAGATTCCCGGGACGGAAGATGAGGCACAGGTCACAGCAACAAAGACAGGCACCCCAGCCACTGACGTTGACGCTGATCGGCACGAGTCA
The DNA here is from genome assembly GCF_900102315.1 of Celeribacter baekdonensis. Classification (GTDB taxonomy): domain Bacteria; phylum Pseudomonadota; class Alphaproteobacteria; order Rhodobacterales; family Rhodobacteraceae; genus Celeribacter; species Celeribacter baekdonensis. The sequence continues at coordinate 39,631 of NZ_FNBL01000012.1, read as the reverse complement.
GAGCTTATGCCGGGAGGTACCGTGGCGCCGCACCAAGTCACCGCGGAAAGCTCTGACCCGCATACCAGCCTGAGAGCTCCCGTATCGGCGCGCGCATTGAGCCCGACCCGGAAGATCGACATCAGGGTCAACGCACTCGAACGACAGGAAGCAGCGCTGGAGACTTGTGGTGTTGAGCCAGCACATGTGGTGCGTGCCGCCCTGCGCCGTGCAGTCAAAGGCTGGCAACTGTCGCCGGTCTTCGCCCCAGTCGCTGAGGAGCGACGCACTCGAAACACGCAGTGGCAGGCCCGGACATCTCTGGCAGTAGATGCAGCCAGCCTGGGTGTCCTCCTCCGGGACCACGACCCCCTCGACGTCTTGAGTAAATGGGCTCTGATCCGCGGTCAGGTGGAACCACGCATATGGGGCGAGATCGACAGAATCTTGGAAGAAATTGCTGTTCCCGCTGCATCGCCGCATGAGCAGCCCGGACCTTAAGGAACCTATCTGAAAGGACAACTTTCACTTCGCCGGTGGATTTTTGCCCATACGCGGCCATTCGCCTTGAAGTTGCATAATGCCGCCATTAACACCGCCGAACAGATTTTTTTATGACCTCATTGTTAAAGAGTTACGAGGTCCATTTTGGAGGAACGCATTATGAACACGAAGCCCCGCCTGACTGGCGAACCGATCATGCGCATCCTCTGCAAGACATCTGAAAATCTGGTTGGCTACCTGTACCAATGGAACAATGGTGACGTGCAGCCTGCCTGGTTCGACGGCGCCATGGCGGACGTTCGCTATGAACCATTCTTTCAAGCGCCGGAACAAAACCCCGCCGATCCGAAGGCCCCCAGACCGCGTCAGCAAGGTCTGACGCACCTTGAAAAGGCATAGCTCAAGGCCTCGCGTCGTTTTGTGGGTCACCCCATCGCGCAGGTCCTTTGAGCGATAGAGTTGACTTCTATGCCTCAGAAGTGGTCTAGATGTGAGTTATAGAAAGGATGTCTATAACTCATGGCTTGGAACTGGACGCTGCCTGATTGGCCGGATTTCCGGTATGACGCCTCCGCTCTGGAGCCGTTTGAGCAGACGTTCCTGCTGTCGTCCGGAGAAATCCTCGGCGCGGTCCATCATGTCAGCCAGCCGGAACGCGAGCAACTCCGCATCGAACTGCTCAGCGAGGAAGCGATGCAGACGAGCGCCATCGAGGGTGAAATCCTCGATCGGCTCAGTGTGCAATCTTCGCTGCGCCGCCATCTGGGCCTCGATCCGGACAGCTACCCTGCCAAACCGCGCGAACAGGGCGTCGCGGAAATGATGGTCGACGTCTATTCCAGTTTTGCAGAGCTGCTAACCCATGAGACACTGTACCGCTGGCATCGGATGCTCCTGTCCCATGACCGTCGGTTGGAAACCATTGGGGCCTACCGACAACACGCCGAGGCGATGCAAATCGTTTCCGGCCGCCTTGACCGGCCCACGATCCATTTCGAAGCGCCGCCCTCGGAGCGGGTCATGCCTGAGATGGAGCGATACGCGGATTGGTTCAACAAGACCGGTCCGGGGGGAGCAGAGCCGCTTCCAGCACTGACGCGCGCAGGGCTAAGCCACCTCTATTTCGAGAGTATCCACCCATTCGAAGACGGCAACGGCCGCTTGGGTCGCGCCCTCGCTGAAAAGTCGCTGGCGCAGAACATTGGCCAGCCCACCCTCATCTCGCTCGCCTTCACCATCGAGAAGGAGCGCAAGGGATACTACGATCAGCTTGAGCAGCATCAAAAAACGCTCGACGTGACCGATTGGCTCGTCTGGTTCGCAGAAGTTGTCTTGAAGGCCCAACAGGCAACACTCGACCGCGTAGGCTTCTTCATCAGCAAGGCACACTTCTACGATCGTCACAGAGACCACTTGAACGAACGCCAGGCCAAGGCCATCGCTCGAATGTTTCAGGAAGGCCCTGGCGGTTTCAAAGGCGGCCTCAGCGCCGACAACTATCTCAAGATCACCGGAACTTCACGCGCAACCGCAACCCGCGATCTGCAGGATCTGGTCGAGAAAGGTGCGCTCAGCCGGACCGGTGAGCGACGGCATACGAGGTACTGGTTGAACCTAGACCATATGGAGTAGCGCAAGCGACGATGACTTCATATTGGTATTTATTATCAATATGTTACCAAAATACGCATAATTCGTTTTATGTAATTTTTTTGCCCTATTGATATTTGAATCGGGCTAGCTAAGAATCTGAAAAAACCAGCGCGATAAAATAGCTCCAAGTAGCGCTTTATTGAGAATGCTTCCCCGGATTCAGCCTGATTGAGCTGCAACGAGCATGACGATACAGGACGAAGGCCGCCTGAAGGCGGCATGGAACCAGAAGACAATCCCTGTCGCGCTTCGCCGTGACGGCAAGGGCGAACGGGTCAGGGTCCGCCTTCCTTATGCGGACGACAACTATGCCTGGCTCAGGAATGGCCGGCGCATCCGGCCAAGCTGGAACTCGGCACTGGGATGCTGGGAGAGTCCCAAGGCATGGTTCAATGACCTCGTGAACCGCTGTCTTCGCCGCTGGGGCCTGATCTATGTCATCCAACCCTACCGGGAGCAGGAGATCTGCGCTCCGGCCTGCATGAACGCCATCGGCCATGAGTGCCAGTGTTCCTGTATGGGGGCCAACCACGGCCAGGGCGACGATGGCGGCTGGTTCTCGACAAGCGAGGCCTTCGCGGCCCGATGGGGCGACCGTGAACTCGCCTGTCGTCTCATGACGGTCAGCTCTGAAAAGTAGAGGCCCGGCCGATATGGCCAGGCCTGCGACAGACGTGCAGATGATGGTCATGACCAGACAGAGAGGCCCGTCGAGAACAAATCACAGCTTGGGGCGATCCTGTTCTGGAACCTCCCACGGGTCCTCCAGGGTGACGATGCCGTAGCGGACGCCATCGCGGCCGGCCTTCGGAAGAAAGGTGATCATCCCGATATCCAGGATCATCCCCTTGTCGTGCATGTGCTGCTGTCGGAAGTGACCGAAGTGCGTGAGATATCCGAGGCCCTCCAACTCGAGACACAGCGCGGAGATCGCGGCCGAATACTCAAGCCGCTGGCCGGCGCTGCTCATATCCCAGATCCCGTCCAGATCGGTCATCCAGTCCGAAATCGCGGCAGTCAGTTCGAGGGCATTGCCGGCCTCCACCGCGCCGGCGTTGAACAGGAGCCCGTGCCATTCGCGGTTACGGGAATAGAAGTCGTTGGGCTTCCTGATGGGGGACGTGGGCACGAGCACCGTCTTTTTCAGCGCGCGCTCCATTTCTTCCTGCTGGCGCTTCTCCTCCTCGGGGGTGAGCTTGGAGAAGACCGTGATGTCGAACCCGAGGCCGCGCGCGAGGCTTCGCAAGGTCTGCACCTCGGGCACGTGCCGTCCGCTTTCCACCTTCTGGATCGTGCGGACCGTCAACCCGGAGGTGTCCGCAAGGTTCTCCTGGGTTAGAGAGAACATCTTGCGGATATACTTGCACTGGTTGGCGATATACTCGGCGTCTCGTTCCATCGTTTCCATCAGATCACTCCATGTTGCTGACAGGAATAGCATGGCACGCCGGCTCTGGGGGGTCCCCGAACGCAACCCGAACGCTCGACTGCTATCCCGCCCCGGGGCCGCTGTCCTTGCACCAGTCAATCCGCCCCTGCCGGATCCAGAAGTGACACCGGCATTCGTTCGTCTGGCGGACCGACGGCGAGATGGTCGGGCGCCTCAGCCAGTCTGACATGGCCGTCCACCTGGGCCTCCGGTTCTTGCTGAGGGACAGTTTGATGGTCTCGCCGCACCCACCAGGGCAGTGGAAGCAGGCCCATTTGTCGACGCCATCGCGCACGATGGTCATCTCCCCCGGCACGATCTGATCCGGCGTCGGGTGTCTGGGTGTTACCCTGGCAAGCAGGTCACTTCGTGGAATGAGGCGGAAGAGCTCGAGGCTCTTCCGCAGAATGTCGATCATCATCCCGCTCACCCGATGCGATCCAGGAACGGATCGATGTCGCCGAGACCCCAGTATTCCTCGCTGCCGCAGACCGGGCAGTCGGACCGAGGCTGCGCCGCCTGCGAACGCTCTAAACCCTTGTCGAGCTTGCGATAGCGTTGCCATGTCCATCCACCGCCGCCGCGGAAGTCAACGAGACCGGCAAGAAGTTCGTTCACTGCCATGGTGGCGGCCTCGGAGGTGAAGGTCACGACGGCCGGCGCGGGATTACCTCCGCCGCGGACGTAGGCTTCGGTCTTCTGCCGTTCATATTCGACGGGGTCCGATCGCTGGAGGTCCTCCTCGCGAGCCCTGACGCGATCGACTGTGCCGCGGCAGCCGTGGCACGCCGACGTGGGAAACAGCACGCTGACCCGCGCGGCCATCTCGAGGAGGCCGGGCTCACCATCATCACGGGGCATGAGGACCAGCCCGACATCGATGACCGGGATCAGGTAGAAGTGCGCCACGCGGTTCAGGTAGAGGCGCCCGGCGTGATCGTCCGTGCATCCGAAGATGACGTCGCAGGATTTCAGCGCGTCACGGATATGCGGCGCATCCACCCAGCCGTTCATCGACCGGATCTCGACGTCGAGGCCCATCATCGTCACCTCGCGCGCCATGACGTCGACCTTGGGCACCGCGTTTTCAGCATCCTTTCGGGTCGCGCCATACAGGCGGTTCAGGTTGGAATGCTCGACCACGTCATCGTCGATGACCAAGATGCGCCCCACGCCGAGGCGAGCGAGGAGATGGACCACCGGGCTGCCGGTGCCGCCGCAGCCGACCACGGCAACGGAGAGCTGTTTGAGGAGTCCGTTGACCTCCGGCCCGAAGGCCAGTGCCTGCCGGGCCAAGGCTTCCGACGGGGTCGGCACGTCGGTCGACTGGATCTCGAGCCGAGTGCCGATGACGGTCACGCGGCGACAGGGCAAGGGTGTCATGTCGTCTTCCCAGACCCGTGCCCGGTAGAGGCCGTCACCGACTTGCACGACGCTCACCAAGCGTGTCCCCTCGCCGTTACGGTTCCGAGCCATGGTGAAGAGGTCGCGCTCGTTGCGATCGTCCTGGTCCGAGAAACCGTCGAAGCCTCCCGGGTGACTATGAACGATCGCCGGCACCAGGCCTTCCTCCTTGGCCCGGCGACAGAGCTGGGCGAAGGAGTTGGTATTCCAGGTGACGTGCTTGTCGCTGGCATCGACGCGGTCCTCCTGCGGGATCGCGATGACCTCGTAGGAGGTGTAACGGGTCCGCGGCTCGAGGTCCCAGGGGTCCTGCGCGATCTCGCTTTTGCCGAGCAGCATGTAGGCGGCGCCCTCGTGCCCACGGGGGTGCGCGAGCAGCGCCTGCAGCTTGTCGCGGTGACGGGCGTGGAGGGTGATGTCGCTGCGCTTCATGCCGCCACCTCCAGGGCCTCTTCGACCCGCTTCAGCATGGTCCAGATGCCGTCGGTGCCGGGACGCCACTGGTTGTTATGGCGAGACCAGCGCTGCCAGTTCTGGCCATCAAAGGCCTGGCGTGCCTGCGTGCAGCGGGGCTCACGCTGGCCGACAAGGAGCTTCAGATGCGGCACGGCGTAGAACATGTCGGGGGCGACCTCGGGATACGAGGGCGGCAGCAGGATCAGGATATCCACCTGGGCGACCTGATACTTGCCTTCCGGCAGCGTGATCCCGGTGAGGATCACGCCCTTCTTTCCGCCTTCGATGACCTCGCGAACGGTGATGCCGCGACCCTCGAGGTAGCGGCGATCCTGACGGGGGAGGAGGCTCATGCCGCACCCCCTTCCGTGGTCTGGGGCACGCCGGTGAAGAAGTGCTCCAGGCCAGTATCCGCGAGGCAGATCAGATCGGTGTCGCCGACCAGGATGTCATCCTTGCCGGGGATCACCTGCCAGACGGCGAACTTCGCGGGATCGACCCCGGCCAGCTTCTTGAGCACGCGCCCGCTGATGACCTTGTGGCCCCACTCGAGGCGTTTGCCATCGATGTCGAAGCGGAAGGATTCCGCGCTCGGGAAGACCAGGAAGCGCTCGACCTGGCCAGGGCGCAGATCCGTGGTTTCCTCGAGGCGCAGTTCTTCAAGTTCACCGTTGCGCAGCACCTGGAACACGAGGTGTTCCTCGGCCTTACGGAAGTCGGCCCCCTCGATGATCTGGCGGCCGGTGGGCGTCGGATCGTCGATGACGGCGTCGGTGAACTTCAGGTCGTGGTCGCCGACTTTGACCTTGTAGGGTCCGTGGTCGCGGGGCTTGCGGCCGGCCTTCAGGGCGGCCTGGAGATCTTCGATTTCCATCTGTTCGGTAGTCATGGCAGCAAATCCTTTTCTTGTCTGCTCGACGCCCGCAGCAGGCGCCATCAATGGTGTATGCGCGGCACAAGAGGGTTCGCGTTCTTAGCCTTGATATTTTTTTGAATTTTCTTGACTGCGATAGGTCGCTGCGTGCGCATATGTATATTAAGAGCAGCGAAGATGGCGATTGGCATGGCGAAAGACACACCCCAAGAGTTCAATACCCTCAAGGAATTCACTGACGAACTGGACCTTCTCTTCCGCGATGATGTCGCACTCAGAAAGCTCCTTCAGAAGGCGCGCAACTGGTGCATTCGGAACAACCGAGTCGGCGACGAGGAGGAGGTCCTTCAAGAGGCCGTCATGAGGGTGATGAAAAGTGAGATCACCGGGACACGCCAATGGCCCAAAGGTGTTGCACTTATGGACTTTCTCTCCGGCGTGATGCGGAGCATTGCATCGGAGCGGCCTAAGATCGGGTTTCGCAAGAACGCCGACAAAGACATGGAGGCCGCGAAGGACATTGCCTCGTCGTGCAACCAAGAAGGGCAGCTCTTCGAGAAAGAATTTATGGCCCGCTTCATGGCGCTCTTCGAGGGTGATGACGATTCACAGCTATACCTCCTGGCTCTGGAGGAAGGGCAATCGAAGTCCGAGATCATGACGGGCCTCGACTGGAATGAAAGGGAATACAACACGGTGGTGCAGCGGGTCAAAAGGACACGCAACGCACACCCGGAAATGAAAGAGATGCTCAATGGCGAAGGATAAGAAAACCTTTCAAGATCGCCTGGCGGAGGAAATCGACGAAGCTATCACGAACGCTTCAGACGAGGATATTCGAAAAGAGGCTGAAGAGGCCGGGGAGGACATTGCTGCTTTCGGTGATCGCATGAGAGCTTGGCTGGAGACCGCGAAAGACGAGGTCGCCGAAATGGCAATGAAGGAAGCCAAGGCCGCAGCTGAGCAAGATCGTGCAACGCGCGACCAAAATGTCGTCTCCATGGCTCAACGCAGGCCTGCGAACAGGCCTGGCAACTTCATGCCCGATACGGTGGCCGCTCGTCATGGAAAGAAGCTGTCGGAGAGAGACAGAAAAGGGATCGAGAAGGACTTGGAAGACCTGTTCGACGATGACGCTTGGCCTGACAAAAACGGCGATGAAGAATGACTCATTCTCCGCGTCGTGCTGAGGAGATCCTCCAGGCTTTGCGCCTGAAGCGACCGGAAGACATCAACCTTGAAGCCATTGCCTGGCTTCAAGGTGCCAAGGTTGACTACCGGGAAATGGACGGATGTGAGGCTTGCATCCATGGTCGAGCTGACGTCGGCCGCGCGATAATCGCCGTGAATGACGCGCATGGAAATCTACGGCGCCAGAGGTTCTCCCTCGCACACGAACTGGGGCACTGGGAATGGCACAGGGGAGAACATCTGTTTTGTGCAAAAGAGGATATCGGGGGTAGCAAGGGGCGGGAACGAGGAATGTCCCGAGAGAAGGGCGCCAACCGGTTCGCCTCAGAGCTGTTGATGCCGGAGTTCATGCTCAAGAGCGCTCTGAATGACTTCAAGAAATTCGATATGCGCACCGTCCGTCTTCTTTCGGACGCCTTTTCTGTCAGCAAGACGGCCATGGCGTATCGCTTGGTGGATCTGGATTTCGAGCCGAGCCTCCTGGCCTCTTACAGCCGCGGCGGCCTCAACTGGTTCAAGAGATCGAAGAGCGTCGGGGAGCGATGGTTCCTGCGTCGAACACTTGACCCGCAGAGCAACGCTCACGATATCCTGCACAAGGGAGCCCGGGACGACATCTCGCTGTCTCTTATGGACGCGGACACCTGGTTCGATACAGAGGGCGCCGATCGGTATGAGCTTGCTGAGCAGTCGTTCCGTGTGGGTGACGACGAGGTCATGACCTTGCTGGTCCTGAAGAGCGAATACATGATGGCGCGATAAAAATTCACAACTTCAATAGCTTCTTCACCCAGCAAGTGCTCAAGCTGACTTAAATTTACCCACGCTGTATTGACGAGATGCCTCAGACTGTCTCCCAAGCATGCGTTCGTACACCTGCCGCTCCTGCTCTAGATCACGTGCTTGGTCGGCTTGCGCTTCACGTTCACAGCCTTTCGCGTATCGCTTCAAAGCAATACATCTCTTGGGAAATGACCGTGCAGCGTTTGAGTTCAAAGTCAGTGGCTGCATCGGGCCGCTTCTTCAAATTTCGCCCAATAATTTGTAGCCCCGCCGCTTCTTCGTCGCCGACAGCTTCATCAGAGCGTTGACCGCCCTGCCCTCGTCATCATGCTGTTCGATTAGCATCTGCCCTCGAAGCCCGATACGGCCCCATTCCCGCACAAGGCATGCGCCGCCAAACAGGTCCGGCTGAACGCTCATTCGATAGAAGCGCCGCATGTTGAGAGACGGGTCGATCCGCTTGAGATCGACCGTTGTCGGGAACACTTCCATTTGCTGCGACGTGTCGAACATGTTGTTGGCGCCTCTCTCCAGACCACAATATCAAGCGCTCTTCGACGTTTCCACATTGTTCTGTCCCGAAAAGAAAGAGAGGGCTCACGCCCCCTTCTCGAACTTCATGACCGGGATGCCGAGCTTCTTGGCCTTGTCGGCGAGGTTTTCCTGGATACCGGTTCCGGGGAAGACGAGGACCCCGACCGGGAGCACATCCAGCATCGCGTCGTTGCGCTTGAAGGGCGCTGCCTTGGCGTGCTTGGTCCAGTCGGGCTTGAAGGCCACCTGCGTCACGCTGCGAGCCTCGGCCCATTTGGCGGCGATGAGCTCTGCGCCTTTGGGGCTGCCACCGTGCAGGAGGACCATGTCGGGATACTTGGTCCGGACCTGGTCGAGCTTGCCCCAGATCAGGCGGTGATCGTTGAAATCGGTCCCGCCGGTGAGGGCGACCTTGGGACCAGCGGGCAGCATCACTTCGGTCTCGGCGCGGCGCTTGGCGGCCAGGAAATCGCGGCTGTCGATCAGAGCGGCGGTCATGTGCTGGCGGTTCACGATTGATCCGGTGCGGGGGCGCCAGGTCGATCCCGTGTGATGGACGAACTCGGTGGCGGCGTGATCGCGCATCATGTCCATGCAGTTGCGCCGTTCAACGAGAGTCAGGCCTTCGGCCGTCAGGCGCTCGAGTTCGACGGACTTCACTTCGGAGCCGTCCTGCTCGCGCTGGAGGCGGCGCTGCGCCTGCTCGTTCTCATCGAGCGTCCGCTCGATCCGGGCCGTGGCGCGGTGGAAGAGGTTGACCTGGCCCCAGAGCACCTCTTCGAGGTCGGGTTCCATACGGGTGTCTTCCAGGGTCGCGACGAGGGCGTCGAAGATGTCGGCGACGGCGACGGCGAGGCGCTGCCCATCGGGCATCGGGCGCGGATCGGGCCCGTCAAAGGGGCGATAGCCGTAGAGCTGGAGCTCGTCGAGCGCATGGGCGGTCTGGGATGCGCTATGGGCGGGTTCATACGCGTCGTCGTGGGTGTGGATCGTCATCGGTTTCTTGCCTCCGGGCCTGTCTCGTCCGCGCGTCATCCCGCGCGGCCTTCATGGGCAGACCCGAGCCGTCGGGGCGGTTGCCCCTTCACCCCGGCTTCACCGGGGCCGGAACAACGTGGAGGAGGTCGGCAGGGAAGCTATTTGTCTCGCGATGCAAAGGCGGCTTTGCCGCCGGCGGAAATAGCTTCCCTTCCGACCTTGCAGGGGCAACTGCTTTGACGGCCTGCCCATCTCTTGAAGGCCGCTCGGGTGACGGGTGGATGCGGAAGGCCCGGGATGGGGTGAGGACGACGATCCAAAGCCACGACTGGGATGCAGCCCCCTTCCCCGTACTCCCAGCCCCCCCTGCGCGATGCAGCTCAGCTGGGCAGGCGATGCCGATCCTCTGGCCCGATCTGACCCGCCAGATGCTGGCGCAGCGCGTCCTTGCCGTTTGCCCGAAGATCATCGTTGAAATCCCCGAGCCGCGGCTCCAGCACGCGCACGTGCACCCCGACCTCGGAGGCTCTGGCGCTCAACTTCTCTGCCGCGCGATGCCCGGCCGGATCGCGATCGATGGCGATGTAGAGGCGCTGGAGCCCCTCCGGCAGCAGAACCGCCCCGAGGTGTCCCGACGAGAGCGCCGCCCAGACGGGCAGACCTGGGATTGCCTCGGACAGGGACAGCATGGTCTCGATGCCTTCGCCGATGACGAGGATGTCATCCTGCGGGGTCAGCCTGACAGCATTGCCGAGGAGGTGACCCATAGCCCGACGCTCTGGCTTCACTGCCGCCTTCCCCTGCCCGTCAGCGGCCAACCAGGTGCGATGCACGCCCTGAACGGCCCCTGCCCCATCGGTAACCGCCGCGATCATCGCCGGTCTGGGGATGTTCCGGGTCTGCCCCTCTTCCCGATGCCAGCACTTCGGGTGGAAGCGTAAGGCGCCGTTCGCCCCGAATTGGGTGATGCCTCGGGAACGGAGGTAGGTCTCAGCAAGCGTGCCTGTGATCGGGTTCGAGGCAGCGAACAAACGCGCCGCCGCCGCAGGAGTGCCACCGAGCGCCTTGGCCTTCCTCGGCTCTTGCCTATCCGGGACGACCGGCTGCGGACGGCCAAGATGCGCTCGGGCCTCGGCGAGAAGGTCGGGGAAGCGCGTGATCCCCATCCGGGCGCGGATGATGTCCAAGAGATCGCCATGCTCGCCTGTGGCCCCATCCGTAAACTTGCCCGCTGCCCCTGGTCCCGACGCAGGGCCCGTCAACCGCACGAAGAGCGACCGGCCGGGGTTGTTCTGCAGATCGCCGACGATCCAGTAGGATCCTTCCCGCCGTCCGGCGGGAAGGTAGGCACGACAGACGCCTTCGGCATTTTCAGCCAGATCGCGCACGAGGTCTTCGGTCTCGGAATACATGGGTCAACAACCTCCGCGATCATGTAGCCTTGCAACAGGACAACGTGCAAGCAGACGATCCAGTATCGCGATGCCATCGGCGTCGGTCGGGCAAAACAGCCGAAGCTTCCAACTGATAATCTCCGAGAAGAAGCCATCGGCCTTGAGCCGATCCTTGGCTGCCTCCGAGAAGCCCGACAGTTCGATCCGGTTCGCGCCCATGACGCGCGAGCGGTACAATTCCATCCCTTCGGACAGGCACACCACGGTCTTGCCCTCCAGAACGAGGGCATGGATCTGAGCGGCCGAGAGCTTGGGCGCATCGGTGGCCAGCGTGGTCGCGACCCAGGCAGGCGAGACGCGGCGGCCGATGATGCGCTGCCCGTCATCGGTCTGCAGGCGATAGACCCGGGTTTCATCCTGGGGAAGCTGCTTCCAGATCGGCAGCAGCAGACCTGCCACGATGTGCAGCGTGGAGCCCGAAAACTCCGGCACCTCGGCCAGTTCCGCAGTCCACGCCGCAGTGAAGGCCGCGCGGTCGGCCTCGAGCCAGTGGGTGTCCTCCATGACCTTGGCCGGGACCGTGCTGGCATCAAGCGGGCGGATCAGGCGCAGGCGCGGCTCGATGGTCCCATCGTCCAGCATGTGACTAGTGGCGGGAACCTGCACGGCAGCCCGGCCCGAGCGGCTGTTGATGAGACACCGCGCCTTCGGGTCATCCAGCCAGTCGAACGCATCCGCGAGCGAGGTCGGCGTGTTGCGGCGTTTCTCCGCGATGGTGAGAAGCTGGGTTTCTGCGCCGGAGCCGGGATGGGCGTAGATGACACGTGCGTCGGTCACTCGAAAGCTCTCGGCACGGAGTGTCTCGAGCCCGAGATCGTAGACCCCGGCGGCGATAGCACCCGCAATTCGCTGATCGAGCAGCTCCTCGAAGGCCGCGAACAGCACGGCCTGCATGTCGATCGTCAGCGCCAGCAGGCGATTGAGGAAAGTCGTGATCGGCGGCAAGTCGTCTTTTAGCCCGTTGTCGTCGGTCAGGCTGAGACCTGTCGCGTCCTCAAACGCCCCGAGCGAGCAGCCAACGACATCGCCACGATAGATGCGGCGGTAGAGTTGGCGCAAAGCATCACGGGCGTAAGGCGACTCGAGGTTGTCCTCGGGTCGGAACAACCCTTGCCCGCCAGTCTGGCGCTGGCCGCGGGTGATCGCGCCAAGCGTGTCGAGACGACGCGCGATGGTCGAGAGGAACCGCTTCTCCGCTTTGACATCGGTGGCGACCGGCCGGAACAGCGGCGGCTGCGCCTGATTGGTGCGGTTGGTGCGCCCGAGGCCCTGGATCGCCGCATCTGCCTTCCAGCCGGGTTCCAGGAGGTAGTGGACCCGCAAGCGCTGGTTCTTCGCCCCGAGATCGGCGTGGTAGCTGCGCCCGGTGCCCCCGGCATCCGAGAAGATCAGGATAGGCTTTTCGTCATCCATGAAGGCGGCGGTTTCCGCGAGGTTGGCCGAGACCGCCCGATTTTCCACGACGAGGCGCGCAGCACTTCCTTCGCCCTTGCGCACGATACGGCGCGACCGGCCCGTGACCTCGGCGACGAGGTCGGTGCCGAAGCGCTGGACGATCTGGTCGAGTGCGCCCGGCACGGGCGGAAGCGAAGCCAGTTTCTCGATCAGCGCATCGCGCCGTCGGACGGCCTCGCGGCATTCGACCGGTTGGCCGTCTCGCGTGACGGGGCGCGACGAAAGATTACCTTCGCTGTCGGTGAAAGGCTCGTAGAGCTGCACCGGGAAGGAATGGGCAAGGTAGTCCAGGACGTATTCCCTGGGGGTGATGTCACAACGGATATCGTTCCATTCGTCAGTCGGGATATCCGTCAGGCGGCGTTCCATCAGTGCCTCGCCCGTCGAGACGATCTGGATGACCGCCGCATGACCCGCAGCCAGATCGGCATCGATGGATGCAATCAGCGTGGGGGTCTTCATCGAGGTGAGCAAATGGCCGAAGAAGCGCTGTTTGGCGCTCTCGAAGGCTGACCGCGCGGCGGATTTCGCCTGACGGTTCAACGTGCCGCTCTCGCCAGAAATGTTCGCCGCATCTAACGCCGCGATCAGGTTGTTGTGAATGATGGCGAAGGCCCCGGCATAGGCATCGTAAATGCCGCGCTGCTCGGGGCTGAGCGCATGTTCGAGCATCTCGTATTCGACACCGTCATAGGACAGCGACCGCGCCGTGTAGAGACCGAGCGCCCGGAGGTCGCGGGCAAGAACCTCCATCGCCGCGACACCGCCAGCCTCAATGGCTTCCACAAATTCCGACCGGGTCTGAAAGGGGAAATCCTCCCCGCCCCAGAGCCCGAGACGCTGCGCGTAGGCGAGGTTGTGGACCGTCGTCGCGCCCGTGGCCGAGACATAGACCACGCGGGCATTCGGAAGTTTGTGCTGCAGGCGCAGACCCGCCCTGCCCTGCTGCGATGCCATGGTATCGCCCCGCTCGCCTTTGCCCCCGGCGGCATTCGCCATAGCATGGCTTTCGTCGAAGAGGATCACCCCGTCGAAATCCGCCCCGAGCCAGTCGACGATCTGGTCGACGCGGGATTTCTTGGCCGCCCGCTCTTCGGAGCGCAGCGTCGCATAGGTGGTGAAGAGGATGCCCTCGGTCAGAGGGATGTCGCGCCCTTGTGCGAAACGCGACAGCGGCGTCACCAGAAGCCGCTCCTGGCCAAGCGCCGACCAGTCGCGCTGCGCATCCTCCAGAAGCTTGTCGCTCTTCGAGATCCAGAGCGCCTTGCGGCGGCCTTGGCACCAGTTGTCGAGCAGGATCCCAGCCGACTGGCGGCCCTTGCCCGCTCCGGTGCCATCGCCGAGGAAGAAGCCGCGGCGGAAGCGGACGGCGTCAGCGGCATCGTCCGGTGCAGCGGAGACCACGTCACCGGTCTCATCGACGGTCCAAGACCCAGTGAGATGCGCGCCATGCGCCTCCCCCGCGTAGATGACGGTCTCGAGCTGCGCGTCTGACAGCAGGCCGTCACGCAGGATGGCCGGGGGCAGCTTGGGGCGGTACGTGGGTTTCGGCGGTGCGACAGAGGCCATGGCCGCCGATTGCACAAGCTTGGTCGGGTGCGATGCGGCGTCTGGGATGTCGATAGCCTGCAAACGGAATGTCTCGTAGATCGCGTCGGACAGCCGTGCGGCATCTTCGTCCCCGGCGACGTCGCGAAGCGCGTAGTTTAGGTCTTCGACCTCGATCGGTATGTCTGATTTCGCCGGTTGAGCTGCGGAGGTCGCGCGGGATCGGCTGACGGGTTTGCGGGGGGTCGGGGCAGGACTTCCCGGGAAGAGGGAAGTGTGGCCCAGACTCACGGTAGCTGCCGGATCAAGCTCCAGGCGCGGCGGGACCTCGGCAGTGACCCGAGACATCAGATGTGCCACGTCCGGGGACGTGGGCTGGCGCAGGTCTGCGGTGGTGCCGCCCGGCTCACCGCCGCGGCATTTGTCAAAGACAGAAATCCGCGTCTCGAAGCTGGTGCCGTGCTTGGCGAAAGCTGCGCCCGACACCGCGCCGGAGAACACCAGATGCGCGGTCTCGGTCAGACGGCCGAAGGTCTCGGCCCAGGCAGGCGCATCCGGCGCGAAACCAGCTCCGGTAATGGCGACGAGCCGTCCGCCGGGGGCCAGACGCGCGAGGGCCGAGCGCAGATGCCGGGCCGTCGCCTCGGTCGACCGACCATCGACATTGGCTTGGGCCGAGAAGGGCGGGTTCATCAGGATGACGCTCGGGCGGGTCTCTTCGCCGAGATGATCATCGATCTGCGCGGCATCGAACCGGGTGACGGGGCGACCCGGGAAAAGCAGCCGAAGAAGGTCGGCGCGGGTGTCCGCCAACTCGTTCAGAGCCAGAGTGCCGCCGGCGATCTCGGCGAGGATCGCCAGAAGCCCGGTCCCGGCCGACGGCTCGAGGACGAGATCTCGGGGCGTGAGCTGTGCTGCCGCCACAGCCGTGAGCCCCATAGGCAGCGGCGTCGAGAATTGCTGAAAGCGCTCCATCTCTTCCGACCGCCGGGTGTGCGTGGGTAAGAGGCCTGCCACCTTGGCGAGGATCGGCAAGAGCGCCGCAGGCGAGCCGGCACGCGCAAGCAGCGCCCGACCGAACTTTTGCAGAAAGAGGATCTGCGCCACCTCACCCGCCTCATAGGCGAGCTTCCAGTCCCAGGCACCGGTCGCATCGGAACCGCCAAAGGCATGTTCCATCTCGCGGCGCAGGTGCAGCGCGTCGATCTGAAGTCCTTGCGCCAGATCGGGCTGCAGCGCTTCGGCAACAGCAACGATCGCAGGGGCAGGATTTGCTGCCAACGGAACAACGGGCGCAGGCAAGGACGCCTGCGCAACAGGGGCAAGATGGGTCATCGGGAAACTCCGGAATGAAGGACAGGATCAGGCCCGGACACCCTATCTCGGGCAGCCTCGGACCTGATCTTTCCCGGCCCCTCTCTCCCTCTCGCACCAAGGTGTTCCCGACGCTTGGCTTGATTTTGTTCTTGTTATGTTCTATTTTAGAACCAAGCCAGAAAGGGGGTTCCACAATGGAAAGCACCAAGCACGCCCTGCCCGTAACGCCCAAGCAGATTGCCTATGCGCGGTCGCTCGCCCTGCGCAACCGAACGCTCCTGCCCTGGGAGGTTCAGCAAGACCGGCGATCTTTGAGCGCTTGGATCGAGGCTCAGGCCCAGATGAAACCGGTATCGGACATGGACCGGCTGCCCACGTCCAAGCAGGTGGCCTTCGCTGAGAAACTCGCCCGGATCAAAAGGCGCGCCGTTCCGGACGAATGCTTCCGCGACAAGGGGCTCATGTCGAAGTGGATCGACGGGAACAAGTGACAGGAACGGGGCGCTCGTCCCCCGACGAACGGGGTCACAGGCCTGCGGTATCTTCACACGTCATAACTCTGAGCTTGGAAAAGCCATTCCTGGTGAAGGTCGACTAGAAGCAGAATAGTGGGATGACCAAGCGCCACCGCACCATATTGGGCTGAGAGTTTGCCTCGCCAAATCTTCTTGGATTTCCGTAAGTAGATGTATAAAAAGCGAAAACCCGCGAGGACCTGTAACGGCTGTCGCGGGCTTCTAAGGGTTTGAAGGCCTGACTTTGCCTTCGATTGCTCTCATATATGGGTATCTTCGCACGACTGTCAAGCGCAGTGTGAAAGTCGTGCGAACAGTCGATCGGAGCATTAAGTACTTGGTAACAAATATAATTTCTCAAGAACGCCTCACGAAGTACCTCATTGCTGCTGGTCACGATCCAGATCACGCTCTCGCCCTCTATGGCTGGAACATTCAGCTCAGTGAGGCTTTCTTCCCTGTACTGAGCGCAGCCGAGGTCAGTCTAAGGAACATAATCGTCGCTCGCCTCATCGCGCTCTATGGTCCGCAATGGTGGGATGACCCTGCCTTTCTCTTGCAGATCAAGAGCGGCGGCAAGCGCATAGTAAAAACAGCACGCGACAAGCTCGTCACAACGGGCGCGGTTACCTCAGGGCGAATGACCGCAGAGCTCAATTTTGGATTCTGGGTGAAAATGCTGCTGCCAAGGCACGAACCCGTCTTCTGGGCAAATCTGCATGGAGACTTCCCTCACCTGCCGGGGCCTGTTTCCTATGCACAACTATACAAGCGCTGTGACGATGTCCGTGAATTTCGCAACCGCGTCTTTCATCATGAACCAATTCATCATCGAAATATCACCGCTGAGTATAGTCAGATCATGGAACTGATTAAATGGTTGAGCCCAGATAAGGCCATCTGGATCAAACAATATTCCCGGGTCATGACGGTCGTGCGGCAGAAGCCGTGAGCATTGCCGACTGACAACACCTAGCCCCCGCTTGTCTGCGTGGAACGAGATCAGCTCACCCAAACCGCCGCCCTCCTTCCGTGAACGTATACTCGTTGACGATGATCCCCTCCTCGATGGCCTCATCCGAAGTGAGGTGGTCGTATTCGGCCTCAAGCCGGCGGTAGAGCCAGCGGGCCAGATCACGCAGCGCCTCGGTCACGACTTCTTCCGCGTCCTCAGTCGGCGGCTGCCAGGTCGCGCTGTCCCGCGTGACGTCGATTGACATGGTACATTCATGGTAATAGCGGCCACGGTGGCTGGCCTCCGCGGCGAGCTGGTAGAAATTCCGCCGCTGGATGGCCTGCAGCCGGTCGGCGATGCCATGCAACGTCGTGTCCGTGGGTACGTAGTCCCGGATGCGCGCGGCCGCGCCCTTGGCGTGGGACCAGTAGCCCTCGAAGCAGGCCCCGTCGCCCTGGCTCCAGAAGCCGGAGAACCAGATGCAAGGCTTGGCCCGCGTCCCGCCACCCATCAGGCGGATGGGTGTGGTTTTCAGGCGGATGCCGAGGATCTCGCAGACCCGCTCAAAATCCTCATAGACCGCGTCCCACCAATCGTCATGGGGGCCAAGCTCGCGATACCAGCTGCGCGCCTTCTCCTTGGCGGCATCCGAGAGTTCGGGGAACTGGTAGACGGTGGTGCAGATCACCTCAGGCATCGATGCCCTCCCCGTTCAATGCTGCGGCCAGCCATTCTTGCGTGCTGGACCAGCCGATGGATTTGCGCGTGCTGAGATCGATGGCATGCGCGCCGCCACCAAAGGCGTCGAGTCGTGGCCGAGAGCAGGTCAGGGCATGCTGGAACCCCCAAAGCCCGGTGAGATCGAGGTCGTCCGCAAGGCGGAGCACGAAGCGGATGACGGCTTCGACATCGCCGTCGTCGTCATCATGGATCCAGAGGGTGCTGCCCTCGGGCGCGTCCTGATGCACGAGGGTGAAACCCGCCACCTCCGGATCGTCGGCGTCCTGATCCGCTGCGCGCAGTTTCTGGAACAGCGCGAGTGCACGAGCAGCCTTGTCGGGGGTGCCGACGTCGAGCAGGCATGAGAAATGGGTGAAGTAATCCGCCATGGGGACCTCCTGAATGAGGAAAACCCGGCCGGGCGGCCGGGCGTTGTGTTGGAATGAAGGGGTGGTTGGGGGCGATCAGCCGGTAGGACTGTCGCCTGCCGCCTGTCGCGCGGCATGCGCGCAGAGCATCTGCCTATAGAAGCGCTTGCGCGCCGTCCGGAAGGTGCGAAGGGCGCGCGTGTCGGGATGCAGCGCCCTGACCGCCGCCCGCAGGACGGCGTAGGGCGAAGCCGTTTCGGACAGGCCGAGGCGCTGATAGGCTGGATCGCTCATCTCAGGTGACCTCGACCACGGGCGAGGCGAGATGCGGATCAACCAGGGCCTCGATCCGCTCGGCCCGGCCCATCCAGGGTTCGGGCCGGATCGCCTTTACCCAGTCGGCGAAGCTCGGGATGAAGCCGAGGTCTTCCTTCACATGCTGTTCCCCGACCCAGCGGGTCGGGATGATGCGCCCGGTCGAGAGCGTGAGAGTCTGCCCGAAAATCGTCTCGGCCATGAAGATCCCCTCCGCATGGTGGCGCAGCGCCCGGTGCCGAAAGTCGGCTGTGATCTCCTTGCTCTGGTCGAACCAGGAATGCACGGCGATGAAGTCGTCGACCGTGCCGCCCCATTTCTTCACCGAGGAGAGGGCGTGGTGATAGGGATGTGCCATACCCGCCCCCTCAGAAATCATGGGTGGTGAGTTCGGACGAGGTGAACCGTTCGTTGAACTCGAGATGGATGCAGCGGGCAGCGGCGTCGAAGCAGAACTCGCCCCAGGCGCCGTCATTGTTCTCCCAACCGCCATGGGTGTCGGAGAGGAAGTCGTAGGCGAGTTGTTCGACAACATCCTCGAGCGACAGGCTGCGCATCTCGACCTCGGGGTCGTCCCAGGTCAGCGCGGCGTATTCGATTTCGGTGGCGGGGAAATCGACGGCGGTATCACCGGACCATGCGCCGATGCTTTCGATCTGGCCGCTGTCGCCGGCACCATCGAACGTCACGGTGACATGGGTGATGCCGGCTGCCATGAGGCCGTCGAAGAGGCGGTCCTTGTTGCCAGGGCGCAGTGCTTCGATGCGAGCCGTGCGTTCGGCATGCGCCGCGATGATCTGCGCCATGTCGACGGTCGGGGGCACCATAGGCGGCGTGAGGGAGGGTTCGGTCAGGGTCATCGGGTGTCTCCGGTCAAGGGAAGGGATCGGAGCTGTCCCGGGCGTTCTCTCTCACCCGGAACAACTCCAATTCCTCCCTGCCCTCCTCTGTCTCTCGGGCCTCACGCCGCGACCTGCAGCGCCCGGGCGGCGAAACCGCGCCAGAGCGGATCGACCAGCCGCGCATCCAGAAGATCGGCGCGGTGGCGCAGCCGCTGCGCCAGATCGGGCTCACCCCAGGTGGCCGCTCGGCCCGCCTGTGCGCGCAGCTGGCTCGCCTCGGTCACCACGCCCCGCGCCTCGGCCGCGCTCGTCACCGGGTGGCACCAGGCGACCGCGTAATCACTGGCGGCCCCGGCCAGCACAAGGCGGGCGTCGCGGTCGAGGATTGCCAGAAGCTGGGGTGCGGCACCCGGGTCGATCCCCTCGGCATGATCGATCGCGCCCTGCATGGCCTCGGCCAGCGAAGCGAAACGGGCGAGGACCAGCGGGGCGGCCCGGCCCGACATGAGGTCAGCCGGTGCGCGGCGCGACAGTGTCAGGGCGAAGGGATGATCGGGATCGGTGTCGCCCAAGGGAAAATGTGGCGGGATGCCCCGCGCGAAGGCGGTCGGGTGGATGGGCAAGTACAGGTCGAACATGGGAGTATCTCCGACGGCGCGGGAAGCCTCTCTCCCCGCCTCATCCGTCAAAAACCAAACCGCCGCCCTCTTCCTCGAAGGGGCGGCGGTGATGGGTCCGATGGGCCCTCAGAGTTTGCCGAGGGCCCGCAAGCTCAGCTCCGTCCCGGCGCCGACGATGATGTGGTCGTGCAACGTCAGGCCCAGGTACTTGCAGCCATTCTGGATCTCCTTCGTCATGCTGAGATCGGACTCGGACGGCGTTGGATCGCCCGATGGGTGGTTGTGGATCAGGATCAGGGCGCTGGCGTTCAGCATCAGCGCCCGCTTGATCACCTCGCGCGGATAGACCGGGACGTGATCGACCGTTCCGGTCGACAGGAGCTCATCGGCAAGGATGCGGTTCTTGCGGTCGAGATAGAGCACGTGAAATCGCTCGATCGGGCCGCGGACGGTAAGCGCGCAATAGTCCAAAAGCCCCTGCCAGCTGTCGATGACGGGGTTTTGGCTAAGATAACGGCCGAGGATGTCTCGGGCCTCGAGGATGACGGTTTTTTCCTGGGGGGTCATGGAGGTCTCGCGAGTTGCCCACCTCGAAGCCCCTGCCCTCTCGAGGCGGGGCCAGTGGCGTGCATGTGGAAGAGGAAAACGCGACCGCCGCGGATGCAGGCGGTCGCTGTGCCGGGCTTCGCGTCAGCCGACCCGGTCGAGGAGCTTCTTGGCGCGCCCTTCCATGTCGAGGCGCGCATCCTGCTGGGTCTTGTCGCGCGCAAGCCGCGTGATGCCCTGCACGAAGTCGAAGATGCTCTCGGGCGGGCGGCCTTCCTCCATCAGCACCTTCTCGATGATCTTGCCCGACTCCGCTTTCGAGAAGCCCCGCTTGCGCAGGAAATCCGCGCGGTCTTCGTCGCTGCGCGCCACGACCTGCTGCCGTGCTGCCTTGATGCCATTCACGAAGCCCTGCGGCGAGGAGTTGGCAAACCGCGTCAGCGCCGGGGCCGCCTCATGGGCAAAGCGCGAAGCGGCGTATTTCGAGTGGCGGATCTTGATCTCCTGGAAGTCCTCGACGCCCCAGAGGTTGCGGTTCTGGCACACCGCCCGCAGGTAGAAGCTCGCCATGCCGAGGGTCTTCGCGCCCACCTCGGAATTCCAGCAATAGAAGCCCCGGAAATAGAGATCGGGGGAGCCGTCGGGCAACTTGCCCGCCTCGATCGGATTGCGGTCGTCGACCAGAAACAGGAAGACATCGCGGTCCGAAGCGTAGAGCGTGGTCGTATCGCGGCTGATTTCGACATCGGGGTTGTAGACCCCGGTCGACCAGTCGAGCACACCCGGCACCTTCCAGCGCGTATCGCCCGTGCCATTGCCCGCGATGCGCTGCACCGCCTCGACAAGCTCGAAGTCATGGATGCGGCCGTAGTCGGGACCGGTCACGGCGCGCAGTTCGGTCTGGCCGTCTTCCGTCTCGAGAGTCTTCACCTGCTCGGCGCGGTGGTTGGTCAGGCCGTATTGCAGGTTGATCCCCGCCAGCGGCGCGGGCAACTGCCGCAGGTAGGAGGCCGGAGCGCCGACAATGCTGGCAAGCTGGCCAAACGCCCAATGGGTAGGCACGACCGGCTCATGCGCCTTCGGCAGGACCAGGTGCAATCGCTCGGCGCTGTCGCGCGCGGCCTCGACGCGGATGTCCGCTGTCTGCACCACGCGGCTGCGGCTGCGCTCGGAGCGACCCTTCACGCTCGCCCAGAGATCGTCGAGCGACAGATACCGCTCGTCATCGGGCCGGTTGAACCATTCGGACGACACCCGCCCGTTCCGCTCACCCCGGCTCACATCCACCTTCCAGCCACCAGCCCGCGTCGGCTGTACCGGATCCAGAACTTCAACAACGCCCATCGGCATTCCTCCGCGACAGGCGCCGGGAGCCACTCTCCCAGCCTTTAACCTGTCGCGAAAGCAACCAGCCTTTCTCTCACTCTTCAAAAGAGGCACGAGCGGCGGCAATGCGGGACGAAGCGGGCGCTCGCTGCGATTGCGCAATCGCCGAATTTCCTACCCAGATTCGGTTGTACCAGCGCAGTATGTGTCCATCTCTAGATGTGCGTGGGAATCTCAGACTTAGGGGGTGAAAGGTGAGCAAGTTGCAGGATGAAGAGGGCAAGACCGCCGAACTGCCACAAGGCACTACGATTCCGAGCGATCTTCAGTTTTCCGCCAGAATGTTTCCAGACGAGGACTACGCCAAGGAGGCGATGTACAAGTTGCATTCCGTTCTCAGCGTCATCAGCCAATCCATCGACCTAACCAACCTGGATGGCGTGACGGTCGCCTTCGACTACGACGAAGCACTGGCTGATCTTGATCGTGGATATGAGACAACCTACACACTCACCGCCACCAAAGGTGTCGCCATCGGTGTTGCAATGGCGCCCACGGTAATTCGCGACGGTGTGATCAAAACGCATCTAGTACTTAACGCGAACTACGCGCTCAGCATCCTAGAAGGACCTGGGGAGGAAACCGAATACTTTTGGCAATCACTTCACCTAATTGCACACGAATGCGCGCATGTGGAGGTGACAGCAGCATTTGACAAGTCGTTCCCCGGGTTTCTTCTTCAGAAAACACACAGCAATATCCTAGATAACATGCGCTGGCAGGTTATTCTGGCAACGTGGGATGAGTATGCTGTATGCCGCATCGCAGGCTCCATTGGAGATGATCCCGTAGAGGGTTACCTCGAAACCTTGGTCAAGGTGTTGGGCGATACCAGGGGCCAATGCTATGAGCTGATTAAGGCATATCGGACCCACGGGGATGTTGGGCAGATTGTAGGGGAAGTATATGGGAAGCTCGGCGATCTGCTGAAGTATTCATCTTACTTTGTGGGTGCTGCAGCGGCGCAGGAAACCCCGGAAACGCATCCGCCTGCTCTCACCGATGAGGCTGAGTTTGGGTGGTTTTCTCCGTTCTACGAACGCTTGATTGAAATGCAGGAGGCGCTTTGGAACGAGTTTGGGAGATGGAAGAATTTGGATGCCTTCGAGGCAATCGGCGATATCTTAGAGGACATGGCTGAGAGCATTGGTGTCGAAGCGTCGCGCGAGTCCGACGACCTGATTAAATTCAATATTCCATACCGATCGGAAAGCATGCCCGACATTGCCATGACGAACCCGTTAATGCGTGCACTGCTCGGCAGATAGCTGCATTGCATCATCGGCCAAAGTGGGCTCGAAGCTACATTGTAGCAGTGCAGCGAACCCGGCGGGTTTCCCCGCCGGGCCTGAGGGGGGGGGGAGACCCCGTTCCTCAGAACGGGATCTCATCGTCGCGGTCGACCAGTTCGGGGTTTTCGTTCTCGGCCGACTTCGGGCGGCTCAGGAAGTCGACCTTCTCGGCAATGATCTCGCAGCCGTAGCGGTCGTTCCCCATGCTGTCGATCCACTTGGTGTAGTGGATGCGGCCGTGGACGAGGACCTTCATGCCCTTTTCGCAATGCTCAGAGACCGTCTTGCCGAGACCGTTGAAGCAGGTGATGCGGTGCCATTCGGTGTCCATGACCCGGTAGCCGTTCTCGTCGCGCATCACACGGCCTTCCGAGAGGCGGGGGCGCGAGGTGGCGAGGCTGAAGTTGGTGATCTTGGTGCCGCTCTGGGTGGTGCGGACTTCGGGGGTCTGACCGATGTTGCCGGCGAGGATGACGATGTTCTGCATGATAAGCTCCTGTGTGTCCTGTCTTCGGGACCGTCCCTTCGACAAGACCCTGAAAAAGCCCGTCGGGTGACGCGTGCACGGTGGACAGCATGGACACCGGAAACCCCCAAAGGACCGGGGTGGAGCGGGCAGGACGCCTAAGGCGGCCAACACGGCCCGGACTGACGCGGGGTTGCGCGCAGGAGACCGAACGGGATTAGGGGATTGTCAGTCGAAGGGATGGCCCAGGAGACAGAGAGATACGGGGAGCCCATGCCAGACCATGTCCCCTTGCCAATCGGACTGTTTGACCCAAAGCCCAGCACCCCACCAGCGGCCAAAGTGGCTATCACCAGCTCTCGCCCCACTGCCCTTCCCTGCAGGGGAATGCAGGGCCTTGCCGAGACAGGCTATCGATACCGGAATATTCAGGACACGAACCGCACCAACGGCTGATTTCGATCTCGGGACATTGTCGCCCAACGCTCTGCAGAAAATGCGGAAGAAAGCCGCCAGGTCAATCCCCACGGTCTCGGATTGGCAGATGGCGAAAGGTTGCACCAAGGCGGAAGTTATCGCCACGGGATGGACCACTTCCTGGCCGAACTGATCGGGGAGAATGGAAACCGCTTGTGCGCCGGTATCGCAGGGTTTCCGGCATTCTGAGCTTTTGGCGCCGACCTGGTCCGGTCACGGCCGAAAACTACGGCTGTTCGTCAATGTGGCGACGATAGATTGACGGCGGACGACATGGCTGCATGGAAAACTCCGGGTTCAGTCTGGGTCGGACGGATCAACTGCGTCCAACTCGAAAATCGTTGCCTCGGGTCTTGGTCCCATCACACGCGTTGGCAGATTAGGCGCAGGCAATTGCCCTCTGTGGTGCCCCTTCACCAACACAACCTTACCGCTGCGATAGCGCCGCTCATGTTCGCTCACCCAATGGCGAACAGGGCCGCTTCGCCCGTCCTGGACCTGACGCTCGAACTCAAGGCGAGCCTGCCGCTCCTCCATGTGAGCCGCGGCCTGCGGACCAATGCGGATTGTAAGATGGGATTTCTGCGCGCCTAGAATCCAGGACTTCCCGAATTTTCGAGCGGTCTTGGCATCCTTGGCTGTGAACGTCTCGTTTTCCGTGGGAATGATGCCACCCAAGTCCGGGGAAGCCAGCATCGCAAAGAGCGCGTAGGGGATGAAAAGATCGTAGCCTGTTTCAACTTGGTGCACCGTGCGCCGACCGTTGATCATTTCCATCGTATCACCGCTCCGCACACGGAATTCGACCATGGAACGGCTCAACTCGATTTCGACGTTGTCGTAGTTCAACTCGCCTGTCGGAGTTCGCTTCACGAGCAAAGCGCAGATTGGATCGACGACCCTCGAATTGTCGCGGCGATGGAACATCGTGATGCGCAAGTGGCCATTGTTTCGATCATCGATGAGATAGCCGCGTAGACCAGTGCCTATGGGTTTGTCGTCATGTCTCGTTACATGTGAAGCCCGTTCAAAGCGCGCGACACCCAGCTCTCGATCGTCAAATTCGACCCAAACAACGTCGGCGGGGAGCTTTACCTCACCCAGAATGGCCATTGCGGGAAGACCGGTTTCCGAAGCCTGCTTGGCGACTGCGTCATGAAGCGTATCGGCATAGGCTGCAGCCATATGGTCGAGCAGGTATACTTTTGCCTGCTGTAGGGCATCGAGCGCATACTCGCGAAAAAGCCTCAGATCCTCGGACGGCGTAAAGTGCCAAACCAGGTCGTCAGCAGGAGCCGATTTACCCGCAAGCGATGAACCGTATAAGGAAATCAATGATTTGTAGAGCATGCGACGTGACCCGAACCAAATACAACGCAGTGTCCGACGAACCCTGACGATGTTCAAGCTGCATTCATTGCACTGCAATTGACCGCTGATGTCTGTGCAAAGCCAGATTGGCTAACGCTCGAGCTTGTTTTCTTAATGCAAAGGCATGCCGACCATCGTCGGCTCATTCTGCCGGTCGGCCGGAACGGTGGACAGGCGAAAGGCCCGGATCGGAGCCTTGCTCCGAACCCGAGCCGTCTTCGATCCCGTGGGCGTTACGCCCAGGGGTCGATCTCACCCACCACCTGTACCTCGTCTCCGTCGATTTCATCGGCGGGGACGGCGCCAAAGGTTCCATCACCTGCCTGGAAGACGACGATCGAAACCATGAGCGTGGCGGCGAGGGAGGCGGCGAAGGCATGTGCATCTTTGCGGGACATCTGTTTGGCTCCTGTCTTGGAGGCGGAGGACCATCCCCCGCGCGACAGGACCCCGCTGGCCCGAAAACTGGCTGACATCACCGGGTGCGTTCGGCTCGTCCGAATCCACCCGGCGGCACGGGCTCGCCCGTAGTCCGACCCCTCGCGGGTTGATCTCGAAGACTGGATTCGGGGCAAGGAAGGGAATGGCGAGCGGGGGATGGTGCGACCGCTGACTGGAGCCGGGTGTCCCGCTGATGCTATCGCTGCCAGCCTCCCGGCAGACATTTGGTAGAAGACCTCCTTCCGTGTTGGATTGGATCCTATGGTGCTCCGCGATTTCGCGGGACAGGGTCGTGATGGGTGAGAGGCCCGCGCTTTGGCGGGCCCCGTGGGTTCTACGTAGGCTCAGGCGGCAAGCTCCGCGCCCCCTGCCCTAGCAGCGCCTTCTTCGCCGACAATCTCCAGCCGCGCATTGCGATAGCCTTCTTTGGCGATCCAGAGCTCGGCAGCCGTGACAGACTCGGCCAGGTGGAGCAGCTCCGTGCAACCGCCGAAATCCAAAAGGACGCGAACCTGCCCGGGCTGTGGTTCCTCAGCGACCTCGAAGGTCAAGGCGCTGTCAGCCGAATGCGTTCGCATGATCGTCACGAGAATGACTCCGTCCGAAGAGAAGTTCCCCTCGTGCAGCGTGAACGACGCCGGCGCCGCCCGGGTCGGATAGGGTCGCGGCGGCTCCTTCTTGACGAGACGGCCAACGCCGTTCGAGCGTTCCCAGGCCGCGAGCTTCTTCGTGAAACGCGCAGGTGGTTTCGGACTGTTGTCGGTGTAGCGAATGAGCGCCCCTAGCGGCGCGGTGTCGAGAATGGTCGATGCAGACATGATTCCTCATCCTGAATGCGTGATTTTGCATTCATCATATTGATATTGTTGTATTTTATGTGATCTAGGACGGGTTTCCCCGCCCTCGGATGGCGCAGATCACTCCGCAGCTATCATCGATGCCTCATTGCTCGGCAGGTCAGCGGTGAGGAAGGCGGGAAGGTCGACATCTTCGGCTTGCTCAGCGTCGGAAACGAGCTCAGGCGCCCCCTGCCCTTCCGCGCCATCGAGTGCTGCCAGATCGTGACGGCGCAGAACCTCCGGCAACCAGCCGCTGCCTTTCAGCAGACGCTCGGCTTCACTCGCCATCTCGCCCTTCTTCAGGTGATCGAGGAGTTGCGCCGTCCCCTCCCCTTTCGCCTCACGCACGGCCTCGAGGATCCGGGCCTTGGGCACGCGGTTCAGGTAGGTATCGGCCGTCGGCTGCCAACCCGCCTCGACCATGTCGAGTTCGACCGCCTGGGCGACCAAGTCAGACTGGGTCATCCGCCTGGTCAACCCGCTGGCGGAGATACCGGCACCATAGGGGTTCACCTTCTCATGGAGCGCGTTGACCCCGAAGCTGAGGCAATGCGCGAGCAACGACAGCCGGCTCCCTTGATCAAGGGAGGTCAGGTAGTCCCAGAGAGCGGCATCGTCGCCGAGCGGCAAGTCGGCCTCCCACTCGGCGTGGCGATCGTCGACCAGCTTGGCCACCACGCTGTCCTTCAGATCGCTCGCCTGCGCCGACATGTAGACGTGACGGACCGAAGCCTCGAGGCAGCTGCCGGCCGAACTGGACGTCTGGAAGGTGTCACCCACGAGCTTCAGGAGCAGCAGCGTCAGCGCGACGTCGGGGGAGCGCCCGACAGCTTCCCGCAGTGCCACTGTCCGGTGCGCCGTCAACTCCATGACCAGCCGCTCAGGCAAGGGCTTCAACGCACCATCGTCCTCGTCGTCGGGCACGTTGACGCCAAG
Source organism: Celeribacter baekdonensis (assembly GCF_900102315.1). Taxonomy (GTDB): domain Bacteria; phylum Pseudomonadota; class Alphaproteobacteria; order Rhodobacterales; family Rhodobacteraceae; genus Celeribacter; species Celeribacter baekdonensis. Next base: position 11,983 of record NZ_FNBL01000012.1, on the reverse strand, counting down.
CGCTTGACCAGCAGAGGTGATCACCGTGCTGTGGCCGATACCGTCCACATTGCTCCCCGTTGAAAGCTCCACGCCCGGCCCGTCTGCTGCCTGTTCACCGCTGTGGACGTCGACGTCTGTTTTTGGCTCATCCTCGGGCCGCACAAAGCCCCGATAAACGGCAAGCTCGCCATAACGGTCAAGCGTCACGAACGCCCCTGCCCTCGCGATCTCCCCCGCGTCGAAGATCAGCGGCCGGGTCTCGAGCTTCTCCATCGCGACTTCCAACTCGCCAAGACGCGCGTCGATCTCTTCGGGGAATTCATCCTGGCCCTCGTATTCCTCTTCGAGCGCTCGGTATTCGGCAAGCAGCCTGGCATGGGCCGCGCCTTCGTCATCCGTCATCGGCGCCGGGTCTCCGTTGAGACGCCGCAAGCCGTGGCTGTAGCCATAGGGCAGGTCGAGCGAGACCTCGATCCATTTCCAACCTTCGGTCGCTATGACTTCGGCTTCAGCCTGAAGCTTCTCGCTGACCAGACGATCGAGCAGGGCAGGGTCTTCCAGCCAGCCCCCGTCATCGCCCTGGAAGAGGTCATGCAACATGGTGCCGCCAGCAGCCTCATAGGCATCGACGCCGACAAAGACGGCACGACGATCGGAGGCCCGCACCGAGGTTTCCGTCAGTATGCGCCGGATCTGATAGGGCTCCTTGTTCCAGGACGACTTGATCGCCTCCCAGACCTGAATCTGACGCTCGTGATCCGGATTGACCGTGAAGGCCATCAACTGCTCCAGCGTCATTTCATCCTCGGCATAAAGCTCAAGCAGGGCAGGGGCCACGGCGGCGAGTTTCAGGCGCTGTTTGACCACCTGCGGCGTGACGAAGAAAGCGGCCGCGATCTCTTCATCGCCCTGACCCTTCTCCCGAAGCGCCACGAAGGCGCGGAACTGATCGAGCGGATGCAAGGCAGCGCGCTGCATGTTCTCAGCGAGCGAGTCGTCTTCGGCGAGGATGGTGGAATTGGCATCCCGAACAATGCAGGGAATGGGCGTCGTCTTGGCCAAGCGTTTCTGCTTTACGAGGAGAGACAGGGCCTGAAAGCGGCGACCGCCCGCGGGAATTTCGAACTTACCGGTCTCGGACCCATCATCCGCCAGAACGGGCCGAACGCTCAGGCTCTGCAGCAACCCGCGGCGGGCGATGTCTTCGGCCAGTTCCTCGACCGAGATGCCAGCCTTGATGCGCCGGACGTTGGACTGGCTCAGCACGAGCTTGTCGAAGGGAATGTCCCGGGACGGGGACAGGGTGACTTTCTGGGCAGATTTCGCCATCAAATCTTCTCCACGACGGGCGCCGGAAGCCACTCTTCCGATCTCACTTCCCGTCACCCCTCAAACCAACAAACCTTTCCCTCTCCTGTTCTGGCGCTCCCGAGACCGGACCTTAACAGCTGTTAAGTCGTCAATCCCGAGGTGGCGGAACAGTACGCAGTCTCTCAACCTTAACAGCTGTTAAGCTGCAGATCGTCGCCCAATCAATGCCATGACCATCGGCCCACAGGAAAACTCACCGGCCACAGCTTTGGCAGTCAGAGCTCGCAAGTATCCACCAGGCGATCTGATGTCCTCAAAGCGTTCCAGCATGGCAGAAACGACGATCGACGCTTGCTCCGGACCCATGAACCGCTGCGCTTCTTCCCATGCAGATGCACTGATCCCCATGGCTGGTCGCACATGGCATGCCGCATCGAAAAGCTGGTGCCAATGCCGGATTTCGCCTTGGTAGAAGGTCTTGAGCGAGGGACATGCCGCGATCACCAGGTGCAGCGGGATCTTTGGCAAGTGTCTTGTGTCCTGTTCATCGACGTCAGCCACGGGCTCATTCCTGTCCACATCTGGCACGTCGGCCGCCGCCCCGCTTTTTTCTAAAGCAGGTTCAAGATCTATAGATTCTTTATTTGAATTATGATGGTGACGCTCAGATCGAGCATCATTGGTGTTCATTTCTTCTGTTTCAGAGCCATCAATGATGTTGCGTGCCTGATCGAGGAGAGCTTCAAGATCTGCTCGATAGGCCGCGAGGTCCTCAATTGAAAGCTTGCGGCGAAGCGCGCGCGCTGTGAGGATAGCTTTGTCACGAAGCTGGTCCCAGATGCCTAGGCCTGGCTGCATCTCGTCTCCGAACTCTGCGAGGGCCGCGAGATCACGCCGCATGAGGCTTACAACCTCTCTCAGACGCCTGACGCGCTCCTCAGCCTCACGTACGGCCTCTGCGGCCCGTGCTATCTCCTCGGACTGGCAGTAGAGCGGGGAAAGATCGAAGCCAAAGGCGACGCGCTCTTCGCCGTGCTTGCGGACGTAGCGCTTTCCATTGGGGCTATCACGCCGCTGGAGCAAACCAGCCTCGACAAGACGCGCGAGGTGACGACGCATAGTGGAGCAGGGCATACCATTCAGGCGCTCACAGATCGCCTTGTTCGAGGGGAAGACTACCATCTCGGCGTTCCCGCCAAGTGCATCGTCTGGAAAGAAGCTGAGGAGCCCCTGCAAAACAGTCAAATCACGTTCTGACACGCCAAAGGCCGCTTGCGCCTTGGAGAGCTCGCGCAGGAGTTCCCACTTGTTGACGGGTCTGCCCGGAACAGATGCATCGGGTCGCTCGATCACGCGCAGATGGGCGTGCGAGATCGGCCGCATAAACGGCGAAATCGGTGTGTACTCCATGAAAACGTTCACGAAGGCAAAATTTCTACGGCCCGCGAATCGCTTTGCGCTTGCGGGGTAGGGGCCAGAACGCTACATTCAGAAGTGCGAAAACTGAGATTTTGTAGCGGGCTGGTCCCGGTGCGAAACCTTACAAAGGTCTCGTGAAGCTAGCTTCTCGGGGCCTTTTTCTTTTTGCCTGTATCGTGCCTCCTTCTTGTTGGTTGCTCTTCCTCAGTCTCCTGAACGCTTCCAGCGCTCATGAAGCTCGGTAATCAGCTTTGGGGCATTACCCTCCAACCAGCTGATAAAATCAGGTTCATCCGTAGTCAGATCGAGTTTAAGCTGCTTGCCTTGGCGGCCGGTCTTGACCGTCGCAGCTCCGACACCGGGGATCGCCACAGTAGGCACGCCCTTTCCAGACGGGTTTGCTTTCTTCTCTGGGCTCTTCGCAGCTGCCAGAACTGCGAGAAACGCGCGCTCAGAAACCTCATCGACCGAGCCGGAACTTTCGGACTTGGCTGCATGAGCTACGGCTTGCAGTTGGTCTCGATCACCGTCGTAGGCACCCAAAGCCTTTTTGAGCTCTTCCCATCTCGGGCGACCAATCCCGGGAGCCGCACCAATTGCCTGGATGAGTTCCTCGCCGACCGTCCGAACGACACTCAAGAGCTGTGAAACCCCAGCTTCGTGGAGGTTAAGGACTTCGGCGACACCTCGATTGGTGCGCTCAGCCCCTTCCAAATGGTCACCGTCCAGAAGCGCCGTCGCCACAAGCGCACGTTCAATAAAGCTCAGATCACGACGCTCTTGGTTCTCGAGAAGCTGATCTCGAAGCGCTTGATCACCCTCAACTTCAGTGACGATGGCTCGAACTTTGATACCGAGTTCGCGACATGCTTCTAGGCGCCTGCGGCCATAGATCAGGTTGTAGCGATCGCCTTCAAGTGGGCGGACCAATACAGGCACACGCTGACCGTTCTTGGAGATAGAGTTCTTCAGGCCCTCAACTTCAATCTGAAGCCTGTCATCCAATCGTCCTTCGGTAACAATCTGCGCCGGATCGATCTCAAATACACCGCCACGCAGTCGGCGCCCTTCAAGAGCGTCAGGAGCGTTGCGAAGGGTCTGCAGCGGCAGGCCGAGTTTAGGCTTTCTTGCCATTCCGCCCCCATGTGTTCTGGATGATTTCAGCGATCTCATCGTTGACTGCGTTCATGGATTCGATCGCACGATCAAACGTCTGACGCGTGAAGTCCTTCTTGTCAGCTTCATAGAGCGTTTGCTTGGTCAAGCCGGCATCAGAAATTGCGGTCGATTCAACCATGTGATTGGTCAGGACGGACCTCCCAAACAGCCCGCGAATGAAAGCGATGACTTCGGTTTGTGGCGCGTCGCCGACTTTGTATCGCGTTGGCAAAAAGCGCAGCCAATCGAAGCGCAGATTTGCGCCTGCATCCCTGATCACTCCCAGGAGATCCGCAGTCATTCGCAGGAATTGGGACATCGACATGAGGTCAAGCATCTGCGGGTGAACCGTCACGAGAACACCCGAGGACGCGGAAAGTGCTGACATCGTCAAGAAACCAAGCTGCGGCGGGCAGTCGATCACAACAACGTCGTAGTTCGCTTCAACACTATCGAGTGCGTCATGAACTCTCGCGAAGAACGCTTTCGCTCCGCCTCGCTGGATAGCAGCAGGCGTCTCGTGCTCGAACTCCATGAGTTCAAGGTTGCCCGGGATAAGATCAAGGCCGCGGATGTAGGTCTTGCGGATCACTTCGGCGATCGGAACCGGATCGTCATAGCGAACGGCATCATAGAGGGTTCCGCCCTCCATAAGGTCGAGTTCTGGCTGGATTCCGTGAAGAGCCGAAAGAGATGCTTGGGGGTCGAGATCGATCGCAAGAACCCTGTACCCCTTGAGCGCCAAGCGCTGAGCGAGGTGAGCAGACGTCGTCGTTTTGCCGGACCCGCCCTTGAAGTTCACCACTGAAATAACTTGAAGGTCGTCACCGTCGCGACGCCCAGGCACGTAAGTTCCAGACTTTTTTGCGTTTCCTTCAAGCGTCTGCCGGATTTCCCAGATATCGTCGAGCGTATAGCGACGATGACTTCCAGCCGTCGTCTCAACGTCAACGATCTTTCCTTCTCGATGAAGCTTCCGAAGATAGGTATGGTCGACGCCAAGGAGCTCAGCAGCTTCACCGCTGGTCAAAGTGCGCATCACCTTCTTTGCATCCGGAGGGAAGTGTGCGGCGCGCTGAGCATGCAGGTTCGACGCGAGAAGTTCCGCGTAGTGCCCGATGGCGATGTCTAGATCCTGCTCTACTTCGCTCATGTCTGCCCCGATCCGTGGGCGCGTTTTTTATGTGACCGCGCGTTATTTTTCGAGACTATTGCCCGACCAACCAGATTCGTGCAAGCACTTTCTAGATTTAGTGGCAATCGGTTAGGCCAACACAAGTGTGATCCTCAGAGGAGCCCCAGCTTTTCAGCACGCTCCAGCAGCATTCTGACTGAGGAAGGCTGCCAGCTGGTGCGACCGCGAGGGGTGCGCTCACGCATGGATTCCAGTCGGTCGCAGATTGCCTGCAAGGTGATCTCCGGGTCAGCACCTTTGATTGCGGCGACAATCGCAGGCAGGCGATCGTCGGTTTCGCGACGTCCAGCGCGTCCAAGCACTTCAGCAGGCAGGAATCCGTCCACCACGTATGCCTTCACGGCGCGGAGCAGGCGGCTTTGCGTCCAGCGCCGATCATGGGGCAGGGGGCCATTGATGATCCGCAGGACGTCTTCCCAAGCCATATCGGGGCGCAAACGGCGCACATGGGGCACCCAATCCTGCGCAGTTTCGTTCAAGCGCTCCATGTAGCCGTCCTGTCGCGCCAGCCGCACCTTGCGCAGCGCTTCAGGGTCCTTGGCGCGAAGACCTGGGTTGCCGCCTACGCGGCCCTTTGAGCGTGCCGAGGCAAGTCCGGCTTTGGTACGCTCGCGGATCAGAGCGCGTTCGAACTCAGCCGCAGCGCCCAGAACCTGCAACGTGAACTTGCCCTGGGGCGACGCAGTGTCGATCGGGTCCTGGAGCGAGCGGAAGAACGCCCCCTTGCCTTCCAGTCTTTCGATCACTTCAAGTAGGTGCGACAAAGACCGCGCAAGCCGGTCGATCCGCACGACGACCAGCGTGTCGCCCTTGCCAATCCGCTCCAGCACACGTGCAAGCACGGGCCGCGCGCGGTTGCCGCCCGAGGCGTGCTCTTCAAAAATCTCGGCGCATCCCGCAGACTGCAGTGCCTCAGACTGGGGCAGGGGGGTCTGATCCTCGGTGGAGACGCGCGCATAGCCAATCAGCGGCATGAAACTGGGCCGTTTGCAATTTTATGTACCACCAATAAACGACCGTTTGTAAATGAATGCAAGGGCGCGCTCTGTGGCGCTGTTCATCAGAAAGCCCTTGGTTTCCATACGCAGAGCGCGATCAGGGAGGTCTCGCGGACCATCGCGCGCGCGTGCTATGTAAGGTGTACAAACGCACTCTGATAAAACCCTTGGGTAAAGCTCAAAATAGCTGTATTTTGCGCATATGAGGCCTGGAACCCCCGCATTGTATGATGAATCCGACGCGCTCGGCATTTATGCTGAGGAGGTCGAACAGGCGTCTGAGGACGACCTGTGGTTTCTGCCCGGTCCGATGGACGACGAGCCGGACTATTTGCCGCCGGGACCACGGGCCGAACCGCGTGAAACCGAGGTCCTCGACGAATGGCGGAAGGCAGAGGGCGGGCAGGCCGCGCGTCTTGCCCGTGTGGCCGGTCGCGTCGGCGCGCTGGACGACCGGTTGAAGCGCGGACCGGAAGGATGGCGGCATCGGCTTGCGCTGATGGAGGCCGCAGATTTGAGCTGGCACACCGGTGACCGCATCAGCCAAGACCGGCTGGCGCTCTGGATCTCGCTGCGCCTGTCCGGTGTCCAGGACGACACGGCGGCGCTGGCGCGAGTCGGATGGGCGATTCGGCGACTGACGGGTGGACCGGGACCGGAGCAGGACCTTTCCGCCTTCCTCGACCGTCGCGACCCCGAGAACATCAGTGATGAGACCGAGCCGTTCGTGGATCGCGCGAGCGGTTGGCTGGATCTGATGGGGCAGGCCACGGACCTGCACCCGATCACTCGCGCTTGCGCGGGCTTTCACCTCTGGCGCCTCGCGGGGCTCGGGCAGCACGACGACCGTATGGAAGCGGCTGTCGCAGCTGCGCGGATCGCGGCCAGCGATGGAAGAGGCGCAGTCTTCACGCCTCTGGCCATGGGCGGGGCAGGGGGACTACGAGCCGGTGGTTCACCGTTCGAACGTCTGGAACGCTGGCTATACGGGATGGAAGCCGCGTGCCTGACCGCGGTGCGGCACCTTGACGATATCGAGGCATGGTCGGCGCGGGCGGAAGCCGAAATGACATTGCTCTCGGGCAGGACGCCGCCGGCCTTGCGCGCAGTGCTGACCGAATGGCCGCTCGTCTCTGCGCCAATGGCCCAGGCCCTGACGAGTGCCAGTCGCGCCGCTGTTCAGCGCAACCTTGCATGGATGCAAGAGCGGGGTCTGATCCGCGAGGTGACAGGACAGGGGCGGTTCAGGATGTGGAAGGCGACAAACTGAAGGTTAGCGTGGGTCTCACCCGCTCACTCGACAGCAGCGATAACCGCGAGCACGCGGCAGGGCGCGCAGAAACTCACCAACACTTAATGCATTTGTTGCACTTATTTCATATATGGTGGTAGAGAACAGAAACCGGAGAGGAGACCACCATGAACATGCTGGCACACCGACATCTTCCGCCCACGCCGCAGGACGCAGCGATTGCGCGCGTCTCTGGCCAGGCATTGTCACGCTTCGCCCAGGCGCGCGCGCCGTTGAAACTTCGTGTGACGGACTCCGAGCAGATGGAGCCGATCGAGCTTCCTGCGGGCGCCGTATCGCTGCTCATGGAGATCCTCGAGGCGATGGCAGCGGGGCGGGGGGTCACCATCATCCCCGAGAACGCCGAACTCTCGACCGTACAGGCCGCTGAGGTTCTGAACGTCTCGCGTCCGTTCCTGATCAAGCTGCTCGAGGATGGTGCCATACCGCATCGGAAGGTCGGCAAGCATCGCCGCGTCCGCATGGAAGACGTGATGTCCTACAAGGCCGCGATCGATACCGAGCGTGAAGCTGCGCTCGATCAACTGGCCGCCGACGCTCAAGAGCAGGACATGGGCTACCGCTCGAAATGAGCCAGTACACGGTCCTGTTCGATGCGAACGTCCTTTATCCCGCGCCGATGCGCGATGCACTGATGCAGTTGGCGGTCACAGACCTTTTCAAGGCCAAGTGGACGGCCGATATCCATCGGGAGTGGATTGATGCGCTTCTGCGCAATGAACCTCATCGGGAGCGCGCCGCGCTGGAACGAACTCGCGACTTGATGGACAGGGCCACACGCGACTGTCTGGTCACCGGCTACGAGGCATTGGTGCCGGCCCTAACACTGCCGGACCCTGACGATCGGCACGTTCTGGCGGCGGCAATCGTTGGGCGCTGTGACGCGATCGTCACGCAGAACCTGAAGGACTTCCCACCAGCGGCACTTGCGCCCTTTGGCATCGAGACCCAACACCCTGACGACTTTTTCCGGAACCAACTGTCTCTCGCGCCCGGTCTGGTCTGTTCCGCGCTGCGGAAAGTTCGCGCGCGCCTCAAGAATCCGCTCAAAAGCGTCGACGAGTATCTCGCGATCCTGACACAGCAGGGGTTGGTCGCCACGGTTGCCGACCTGGAGCAATTCGCCGACCTGCTTTGATCCCAGAACTGCCCTGACTGAATACGTTCTGGCCAGAGTTGTGGCACCCGATCCATCATCACCGCGAGATTTCGCCCGCCAGGACTGCACGCCCGTGGACTGCAAGCGTAGCAGTGAACCTCGGGCAACCGAACTGCCGGATCACGGCGACAATGCGCGCATCGTACGCCGCTTGCCCTATGACGCGACACAGGTCTGACGCGTGAAACTGGCGGTTCGAGCTTGGCGCAGCCTTGATCTGTTCGTGCAGCTCGCGCTCTCGTGGCTCTTGAACCGGCTGTGGTGCGGGGAGAGCCGGTGGGCGCGTCGCTTCTCCAAGCGAGGTGCGCCACCGGCGCATGAAGCCGAGCAGGAAACCGGCCGGAACCTTGCTGTTCCCACGGGCCCGGTTGAAGGCAAGGAAGCGTTCCCAGATCACTTGCGTATCGACGTTCCAGCAGGGTAGGGCGCTCTTCGCGGCCTTGATCAGCTCGGCCCAGCATGTTCGGAACACGTTCGAGCAACCGTCAATGTTGATCTGTCCTGTGAATATAGTTTTGTTAGATTCTTCTCTAGATAGTGATGTGTCGTCTCCGTCTGACACGAGATCGTGGGTCTGTTCGCCGTCGTCAAAGGCCGCGAAGCGGAAGAGCCAGGGGGCGAACTTGCCGTTCGACTTCTCGCGCTCAAGCTTCAGTTCAGAAGTTTCAAGCTCACTCAGCAGAACGCTCAGGTACTGGCGCGAGACGCCCATCTTCGCTGCCAGAGAGGACAGGGTGAAGGCAGCCGTGCCGCGGGGCAGGCCGTTATACCCGTCCTTCCACGCAATTCCGTCGAGGATGAGCGTGGCCAGTTTGTGCGCCGAAACAGAGAGGTCTGTCTGCGTGATCCGCCTTAGGATCAGGCCAGTCGTTGGTTCCATGGTCGTATCTCCTGAGAGAGACGATGCCATGTCGAGAGCAAACAACATTCTTGCCAGCAAAAACACTTTGCTGGTTGCAGGGGTTCGGACACTGCGCTAGAAGAACCGTGTTCAGGGGTTTTTTTCTAGCGCGGCGTCAGGCTTCTCGGTCTGGCGTCGTTTCCCTTTTTTTGGGTGATGCACTGGGCGTTGTTGCAGAACTCAGTCGGTGAAGGATTCACATCGGGAATCCATGCGGTTAGACGATCTGCATGAGCAAGCCCAAGCCCGCCCGCTACCGCACGACGAACTGGTCCAGCTACAACGATGCGCTCAGGAAGCGCGGATCGCTGCTGATCTGGCTGGACAAGGAGATGACCTGGCACGCGCCGCATGAGGGACGCCCAGGGCGCCCGCCGGTCTTTTCGAATGCCGCGATCCAGTTTTGCCTGTCGCTCAAGGTTCTGTTCAAGCTACCGCTCAGGCAGACAGCCGGAATGGTCGCGAGCCTCCTGCGCCTGGCAGGGCTAGACTGGCCCGTTCCGGACTACTCGACGCTGTGCCGCAGACAGAAGACCCTCAAGGTGCAGATCCCCTATCGCCGTGCCGAAGGGCCGCTGAATCTTCTGGTGGACAGCACCGGCATCAAGTTTCTTGGCGACGGCGAATGGCAGGCCCGCAAGCATGGCGTTCAGGGCCGCCGCCAATGGCGCAAGGTGCATCTGGCGATGGATATCGCCACCTCGGATATCCGGGCCGTCGAGTTCACCCCTAGCCGGGAAGGCGACAGCCCAGTCCTGCCGGACCTGTTGGGCCAGATCCCCGAGGACGAGGACATCGGCACCGTGACCGCGGATGGTGCCTACGATACCCGCCGCTGCCACGGCGCCGTCATCGCACGCGGTGGCACGGCAATCATACCGACCCGAAGGAACGGTCGAGCTTGGAAAGAGGACTGCCCGGCTGCCAAGGCGCGCAACGAAACCCTGCGCGCCACGCGTCACTACGGTCGGGCATTCTGGAAGCGGTGGACCGGATACCACGCCCGTAGCCGAGTGGAGGCCAAGATGCGATGCCTGAAGGCCTTCGGTGAGCGCATCGCCGCGCGGGATCCAGATCGCCAAACCGCCGAAATCCACATCCGGGTCGCCCTTGTCAATCGCTTCAACGCGCTCGGCACCGCCCACGTCGTCCGCGTGGCATGAAACTGAATGGGAAAGGGGCACTCACAACTCAGGCCGACTTTCTGCAACAACGCCCATCGCGCCCCATGTTCAAGGTGGAGCGCTGGTGAATTGAGGGCAGAAACTGAAGACGACGGCCGCATCGCCCTCATTCAATCGGACATCTGGATCGGCTTTCCCCGAGCGGAGCAAGTGCTGGACCGGCTGCATGGTCTGATTGAGATGTCGCGGCAGACCCGCATGCCTGGCCTTCTGGTGCATGGGGCGTCCGGCATCGGCAAAACAATGATCGCCCGCAACCTGTCGCGACGCTATGCGCCGGAGTATGATCCGGAGTCGGGCGTCACCCACACCCCGTTACTTCTGTTGCAGGCGCCACCCGCTCCTGATGAGCGGCGGTTCTATATGCACATCCTCGCAGCCGTCGGAGCCCCGTCGTCGACGCTGAGCCTGAAGGCGCAGAGTGTTGCCTCGCTGGAAGTTCGGGTCGTGGGCCTTTTGCGCGACCTCGGGCTGCGGATGATCATGATCGACGAAGTCCACAACCTTCTTGCGGGCACGCATAGGGAACAGCGCCGGTTCCTCAATGTCTTGAGGTATCTCAGCAACGAGCTGGAGGCATCTTTGGTCTGCTACGGTGTCAGCGAAGCCGTCGATGCCATTCGCGGCGATGTCCAACTGGCCCGTCGGCTTGATGAACACCACCTGCCGAATTGGCGCGATGATGCCGAGTTTTCGGATATGATCCAGACATTGATCGCGGCCATGCCGCTGGAGAAGAAATCCAATCTGCAAGTGCGGTCGCTCAAGCAGATCCTCGCATTAACTGGCGGGGTGACGTCCCGCATCTTTGCCTTGGTGTCGCGTAGCCCTTAATTGTGAGATGAGAAATCCAACGAAATCAACGGCCTTGCTTTGCCCTTAAATATGATATTTTGCCTTTAAATCCGATATTTTTGCCCTTAAACCTGAGACAGGGTTCGCAGCTTCGTGTGGCAAATATTGATGGATGATGATCGCGAAGACTTCGTTGCCGCTGGTGCTGAGGAGGCGCGCAGGGCGGCCGTTCTGCGTCCGCTTGTTCAGGCATATCTCAAAGGAACTGGCAGTCTGGAAAGTGGCATCAATGACGCCGTTTGGGAGCTTGGTGTCAGCAGGGCGACTGTCTGGCGCTGGATAAAGCGTCTGGCCGAAGAGGGTGGGCGCACCAGCGCGCTGGCTTCTCGGAAACGGGGCCGCCCGACTGGTACAACCTTGATATCCGGCAAGGTGGAAGCGGTGATCGAAGAACATCTTCGCCGTTATTTCTTACGGCGGGAACGCCCAAGCCTGTCGCGCATCGTGACAGAAATCCGAAGCGCGTGCTGGCAGCAGGGCTTGCAACCGCCGACACGTCGGACGGTTCA
>NZ_FNBL01000013.1 GCF_900102315.1 Celeribacter baekdonensis | reverse complement strand
ATGGCTAAGGAAAAGTTTGAGCGTTCCAAACCGCACTGCAACATCGGCACGATTGGCCACGTTGACCACGGTAAAACGACGCTGACGGCAGCGATCACCAAATATTTTGGTGAATTCAAAGCCTACGATCAGATTGATGGTGCACCGGAAGAAAAAGCGCGTGGGATCACGATTTCCACGGCGCACGTTGAGTATGAGACGGAAAACCGTCACTACGCGCACGTGGATTGCCCGGGTCACGCTGACTATGTGAAAAACATGATCACTGGCGCGGCTCAGATGGATGGCGCGATTCTGGTTGTGAACGCCGCTGACGGCCCGATGCCGCAGACCCGCGAGCACATTCTTTTGGGTCGCCAGGTTGGTATCCCTGCCATGGTCGTGTTCATGAACAAAGTGGACCAGGTTGACGACGAAGAGCTTTTGGAACTCGTCGAAATGGAAATCCGCGAGCTTCTGTCCATGTACGACTACCCGGGCGACGATATTCCGATCATCGCGGGGTCGGCTTTGGCCGCTCTTGAAGGTCGTGATCCGGAAATTGGCGAAAACAAGATCCGTGAATTGATGGCCGCAGTTGACGCCTATATTCCGCAGCCGCCGCGTGCGGTTGACGAGCCGTTCCTGATGCCGATCGAGGACGTGTTCTCGATTTCTGGCCGTGGCACTGTTGTGACCGGCCGTATTGAGCGCGGCGTGATCAACGTTGGCGACAGCATTGAAATCGTTGGCATTCGTGACACGAAAACCACGACCTGTACCGGCGTTGAAATGTTCCGCAAACTCCTGGATCGCGGGGAAGCTGGCGACAACATCGGCGCGCTTTTGCGTGGTGTGGATCGTGAAGGCGTTGAGCGTGGTCAGGTTCTGTGTAAGCCGGGTTCGGTGAAGCCGCACACGAAGTTTGAATCTGAGGTCTATATTTTGACCAAAGAAGAAGGTGGCCGTCACACGCCGTTCTTCGCAAACTACCGTCCGCAGTTTTACTTCCGCACGACCGACGTGACCGGGACTGTTGTTCTGCCGGAAGGCACCGAGATGGTGATGCCGGGCGACAACCTGAAGTTCAACGTTGAACTGATCGCGCCGATCGCGATGGAAGAAGGCCTGCGCTTCGCCATCCGCGAAGGTGGCCGCACGGTCGGTTCCGGCGTTGTGTCGAAGATCGTTGAGTAAGCGAGACGATCACGAGACGCACGAATAAGGTGTGTCGAAGATCGTTGAGTAAGGTCGAGTTTCTGTAAGAAACTCTGACCAGCGGGTGGCAGTTGCTTTTGCTTGCAAAAGCAATGAGAACCCATAACGGTTGTGATTAAGAAAGGGCGTCCCTCGGGGCGCCCTTTTTGCAAAGACAAAACCGCGTAAAATCCCAATAAATCACACGGGTATCGGCATTAGATGTTGATCTGCTCCAATCCCCCCTGTATTGGGCAGCAATTCACTTCGTGTGAAAGAGGAGGGTGAGTCGTGACTCGCCCTTTTCAGTTCGACGTGGCGGCGCAATGGTGCGTTTTCCACCTCTCAACTTTAAGCCGCGAAAGGCTATATTATGCAGTCGCAAAATATTCGCATTCGGCTGAAGGCATTTGATTTCCGCGTGCTCGATTCCAGCACCCAGGAAATCGTAAATACGGCAAAGCGCACCGGCGCGACTGTCCGTGGCCCGATCCCGCTTCCGAACAAGATCGAAAAGTTCACGGTTCTCCGTGGTCCGCACATCGATAAAAAATCCCGCGATCAGTTTGAGATCCGGACGCACAAGCGTCTTCTCGACATCGTTGATCCGACGCCCCAGACCGTTGACGCGCTGATGAAGCTCGACCTCGCCGCTGGTGTTGACGTCGAGATCAAAGTTTAAGGAGGGCACGTAGATATGTTGCGCTCTGGTATCATCGCGAAGAAAGTGGGCATGACCCGCTTGTTCATGGAAGACGGCAAACAGATCCCTGTGACCGTTCTTCAGCTCGAAAACCTGCAAGTTGTGGCTCAGCGTACCGTTGATAAAGACGGCTACACAGCTGTTCAACTCGGTGCTGGCAACGCAAAAGCAAAACGCACCTCGGCAGCTATGCGCGGTCACTTTGCCGCTGCAAACGTGGCTCCGAAGCGTAAAGTTGCGGAATTCCGCGTGGACGAAGCCAACCTCATCGAAGTCGGCGCAGAAATTTCTGCCGAGCACTACTTTGAAGGTCAGTTCGTTGACGTGTCCGGGACATCCATCGGTAAAGGGTTTGCCGGTGCGATGAAACGCCACAACTTTGGCGGTCTGCGTGCGTCGCACGGTGTGTCCGTGTCCCACCGTTCGCACGGCTCCACGGGTCAGTGTCAGGATCCGGGCAAAGTCTTTAAAGGCAAAAAAATGGCCGGTCACATGGGCTCTGCCCGCGTCACCACCCAAAACCTTCAGGTCGTTCGCACCGACGCTGACCGTGGCTTGATCATGGTCAAAGGCGCCGTTCCGGGCTCCAAAGGTGGCTGGGTTACGGTCAAAGACGCCATGAAAAAGCCGTTCCCAGAGAACGCGCCGCTTCCGGCTGCTCTGAAATCCGCACAAGCTCCGGTCGCTGAAGCTCCTGCTGCAGAAGCACCAGTAGAAGGGGGTGAAGCATGAAACTTGATGTGATCAAACTCGACGGCGGCAAAGCCGGCACTTTGGATCTCGATGAGGCCCTGTTTGGCCTCGAGCCGCGTGCCGACATTCTGCACCGTGTGGTCCGTTGGCAGCGCAACAACGCGCAGGCCGGCACCCACAAGGTAAAGACCCGCTCGGAAGTGTCCTACTCGACCAAGAAGATCTATCGCCAAAAAGGCACCGGTGGCGCACGTCACGGTTCCCGCAAGGCTCCGATCTTCCGTAAAGGTGGGATTTACAAAGGCCCGACACCGCGTTCGCACGGTCACGAGCTGACGAAAAAGTTCCGTAAACTCGGGCTTAAGCATGCTCTGTCTGCAAAGGCTGGCTCTGGCAACCTCGTGATCCTTGAAGATGCGAAACTCGCAGAAGCAAAGACCGCGTTCCTCGCCAAAGCGATCAAAGAGCAAGGCTGGAAGCGCGTGTTGATCATCGACGGTGCTGAGATTGACGCCAACTTCAAAGCGGCTGCTGCGAACATCGCTGGTGTTGATATTCTCCCGACGATGGGCGCAAACGTATACGACATTCTGAAACGTGACACGCTCGTGCTCACGCGTTCGGCTGTCGAAGCTCTGGAGGCTCGCCTCAAATGACCACGAAAGCTGCACTTTACGACGTGATCCGTAAGCCGATCATCACTGAGAAAGCCACGATGGCTTCTGAAAACGGTGCTGTTGTTTTTGAAGTCGCCATCGACTCCAACAAACCGCAGATCAAAAAAGCCGTTGAAGAGCTGTTCGGTGTGAAGGTGAAAGCCATCAACACCGTCGTCACCAAAGGTAAGACGAAACGCTTCCGCGGGATGCTTGGCAAACGCAAAGACGTCAAAAAAGCCTATGTGACACTCGAAGAAGGCAACTCGATCGACGTGTCCACCGGTCTCTAAGTCCTTTCGGACTGGATCTGGTTAGAAATGAAGAAGCCCCTCGGCGAGAGCCGGGGGGTTTTTTGTTTGTTGTGAGGTTAGTTTCCACGCAGATTTGAAAGCCCGAGATGTCTAATAATGTCCCCACCTCGATTTTTCCCACCACGTTGAGAGTCGCTTGGCGTAGAAGGCAATACCTCATCGGCCATCCCAAACAGATCGCTTGGTGCCTTAAACTTTAGATGTTTGCCTTCTTGGGTTTTCGAATAGCCCATTGCTGAAAGAAGTGCCCCAAGCCTCTTTGGCATTTCGTTACCGTCTTTACTCGCGGCCTTGATTTGGACAATGAGCGAAGCAGCACGCCCAGTAAAGTTTGTTGATTTGACAAATTCCTGAGCGAACGCTGAAGTTCTTTCGTCCACATCTAAGTTTGGAAGGACGGCCATTTGCTTTATAATAAATCTAAGGCGATCAGAAAATTCACCCTCATACAGCTCCCTTCCAATAACCTTTGCCAAAGCGATTGGAAGCAGGTCGGATGAATCCATGGTTTCATTTGAGCTTGATGCCTTAGCGATCTCTAGCAGCGTCTTCAGGTTTTCAATTTGTTCGTCTTTAGCCTTAAGTTCAGCATCTACATAATCAATATATTCATTGAAACTGTCCGTTGATTCTGATGAAATCTGCCCACGAAGAAGGCGCGATTGTTCTTCTTGAATTTGCTGCCATTCCCATCCGCGTTTTGCGGCCAGACCGGACATGAAGGAATTCACACTAAAAGCGCACAGTGTCTCCAGTTTATAACCAGATCGGTCATCTGCTTTCCTGAATAGACGGCTTAGCTGTTTGCCACTAGGGGCAAATATCCCTATCGCACCAGCATACGGGTTTTCGCGATTACTGGCATTCATTAGCTCAAATGAAAAACCTCTGTCAGGCTCGACAACTATGTGCCCAAGCCCTGCAATTTTTTTCGCGAGCCGATTTGGATCGAGAGGCAAGCTATTGTCATTGTTACGAGAGACATAAATGCATGGAAGAAATTCAGTAGCGTGCCCTGTCAGTATAGCCTGCGCTAGACTTAATGCATTTGTTTGCAAGTAATGAGGCGTTGATTGGATTTGTAGTTTGCCGTCTGAAGCAGTCCAATTGTCTTCAATTGATTGAGAGATAAAATATGGCTTTTTGGGTGTTTCTAAAACCGCATGTGGTTCAACAGCAAAGCATTGCCCTCTTATGCGCAGAAAGGCAGCGTCAGCGAAGCGTGAATAAACGCATTCAGTACGCCATTTTCTACCCATGTCGTCGGGTATCTCGAGACGAACACCGAATGCGGAAATGCTATTATGCTCATATGATTTAAGCGCTAATGCCTCTCCGGCATTCGTTTCGAGCCATGCGTCGTCATGGTAGAGCTCTTTGGCATCAAATTCTTCCAAAACACGGCTTGCTTTTATCCCTCTTATCCATGCAATTGCTGCGGCGGTGAACCTAGCTTTGTTAATATCTGGTCTGGCCGGAAACTCTGTCGCGAAAATACTCAAATGCAATCTCCCCAATTCGTATGGTAATCATTGTGCGGAACGGGTGAAAAGTCAAAGCGACAGATGTGGTGAGAAACCCCACTCCCCCCTAGACACCCCCACCCATCCTTGCTAAACGCACCCATCGCGTGGCCTCGGATTCGTTCTGAGGCCTCTTGGTATTGTGAATTCGGGCACCTCTCATTTGGTTGAAGGGGCCTACAACATGGCCACCTTCGGGGGGCTAAACATCAGGCGGACCAGTTACAGGATCCGCCTCAGCTAGACGGAAGACAGAAAGAATGGCACTCAAGTCGTATAAACCGACGACGCCTGGCCAACGTGGGTTGGTTCTGATCGACCGTTCGGAGCTTTGGAAAGGCCGCCCGGTCAAATCCCTCACTGAGGGTTTGACCAAGAATGGCGGTCGGAACAACACCGGACGGATCACGATGCGCCGCAAAGGCGGCGGGGCAAAGCGTCTCTATCGTATCGTCGACTTCAAACGGAACAAGTTTGACGTCGCAGCGACTGTGGAACGGATCGAATATGACCCGAACCGCACCGCGTTTATCGCGCTTATCAAATATGAAGACGGCGAACAGGCCTACATCCTGGCTCCGCAGCGTCTGGCCGTTGGCGACAAAGTCATCGCCTCTGCCAAGGCTGACGTGAAGCCGGGCAACGCCATGCCGTTCTCCGGTCTCCCGATCGGGACAATCGTCCACAACGTTGAGCTCAAAGCTGGCAAAGGCGGTCAAATCGCGCGTGCTGCTGGGACTTATGCTCAGTTCGTTGGTCGTGACGGTGGCTACGCTCAGATCCGCCTGTCTTCTGGCGAATTGCGTTTGGTCCGTCAGGAATGCATGTGCACCGTTGGTGCCGTGTCGAACCCTGACAACTCCAACCAGAACTTCGGTAAAGCCGGTCGCAACCGCCACAAGGGCATCCGCCCGTCTGTGCGTGGTGTGGTTATGAACCCGATCGACCACCCGCACGGTGGTGGTGAAGGCCGGACCTCTGGTGGTCGTCACCCGGTGACGCCATGGGGCAAACCGACCAAAGGCGCGAAAACGCGCAACAAGAACAAGGCGTCCAGCAAGCTCATCATCCGCTCGCGTCACGCTAAGAAGAAGGGTCGCTAAGATATGGCACGTTCTGTCTGGAAAGGCCCGTTTGTGGACGCTTACGTCCTCAAAAAGGCCGAAAAAGCTCGCGAGAGCGGTCGCAACGAGGTCATCAAGATCTGGTCCCGCCGTTCCACCATCCTGCCGCAGTTCGTTGGTCTCACCTTTGGTGTGTACAACGGCCGCAAGCACATCCCCGTCAACGTCACAGAAGACATGATTGGTCAGAAGTTCGGTGAGTATTCGCCGACCCGCACCTATTATGGTCACGCTGCTGACAAAAAAGCGAAACGGAAGTAAGTCATGGGTAAGGTAGCAAATCCCCGTCGCGTGGCTGACAACGAAGCAATGGCCAAAACCAAAATGCTTCGCGTTTCGCCGCAGAAACTGAACCTCGTGGCTCAGATGATCCGTGGTAAGAAAGTGGACAAGGCCCTTACGGACCTCACGTTCTCCAACAAGCGTATTGCGGCTGACGTGAAGAAATGTCTTCAGTCTGCGATCGCCAATGCCGAAAACAACCACAACCTCGACGTCGATGAACTCATCGTTGCCGAAGCTTGGGTTGGCAAAAACCTGACCATGAAACGCGGTCGCCCGCGCGCGCGTGGCCGGTTTGGCAAGATCATGAAGCCGTTTGCGGAAATCACCATCAAGGTGCGTCAAGTTGAGGAGCAAAACTAATGGGTCATAAGGTTAACCCGATCGGTATGCGCCTCCAGGTCAATCGCACCTGGGACAGCCGCTGGTACGCCGACACCAAGGATTATGGGAATCTTCTTTTGGAAGACCTCAAAATCCGCGACTTCGTCAAAGAAGAGTGCAAACAAGCCGGCATCAGCCGTGTGATCATCGAACGTCCGCACCGCAAGTGCCGCGTCACGATCCACACCGCCCGTCCGGGTGTCATCATCGGCAAAAAAGGCGCGGACATCGAAGGTCTGCGCAAAAAAATCGCCGCGATGACCGCGTCCGAGCTGCACCTCAACATCGTTGAAGTGCGCAAGCCGGAACTCGACGCCGCTCTCGTGGCCGAGTCGATTGCACAGCAGCTTGAGCGTCGTGTGTCCTTCCGTCGTGCCATGAAACGTTCGGTTCAGAACGCCATGCGCATGGGCGCTTTGGGTATCAAAGTGAACGTCGCTGGCCGTCTTGGTGGTGCCGAGATCGCACGGACCGAATGGTATCGCGAAGGTCGCGTGCCGCTGCACACTTTGCGTGCTGACATCGATTACGCTCATGCCGAAGCCTCCACGGCTTATGGCATCATCGGCATCAAAACCTGGATCTTCAAAGGCGAGATTATGGAACATGACCCGCAGGCTCATGACCGTCGCGCCGAAGAAGCTCAAGCTGGTCCGGCGCCTCGCGGCGACCGCGGCCGTCGCTAAGGAGATCTGAGATATGCTTCAGCCAAAGCGTACAAAATTCCGCAAGGCCCACAAAGGCCGGATCCATGGTCAAGCCAAAGGCGGCTCTGACCTGACTTTCGGGACATTCGGCCTCAAGGCCGTTCAGCCCGAGCGCGTCACCGCGCGTCAGATTGAGGCAGCTCGTCGTGCGATGACCCGCCACATGAAACGCCAGGGTCGCGTTTGGATCCGTATCTTCCCGGATCTGCCGGTCACCTCGAAACCGACCGAAGTCCGTATGGGTAAAGGTAAAGGTTCTGTTGATTATTGGGCATGCAAGGTCAAACCCGGCCGCGTGATGTTCGAAATCGACGGCGTGACGGAAGAAGTCGCACGTGAGGCCCTGCGCCTTGCCGCGATGAAACTCCCGATCAAAACCCGCACCGTGGTCCGCGAAGACTGGTAAAAGTGGGTGCCCCACGGGGCACCTGCGCACAAGCGGTGGAGCGGGTGTCATAGACACCTGCGGGCCGCGCCCCAGTTGAAAAATATACCCCCCGTCGAGAAATCGGCGGGGGTTTTTGTTTATAACCAACTCTCAGTATATGAGTTATAGGCAATCAACTCAGGAAAAAACTCGGGGGTGGGGATCGGTGTTACACCATCATTCATGTCCCAAAAGCGCGAATAAATCACGACGCAGTCTTTTGGCGCTGTTCTTTTCCTTGAAGTATTCAGTGTCGGTTGCAGCTTATGAATAAGTGCGCCTTCAGCGGTGTGCAGGTCTGTCGGTGTTTTTAGGGTCCGTCTTCCAGACAAGCCAGCGGTTGCAATTTCTCCAAGATAATATGCGTTGTTGATCGGATCATTCATCTTTTCGTGTTTGCCAAACCGAGAGCTGGGAGACGTTGATAGGCCGATATAATTAATGGAGCTTTCGGCTAACGCTTCTCTGCTTGATATACCCATATATAGTGTGCGTGTTAGTGTGCGTGACTTTTTGCCCCAAGCAATGGCTTCCTCTTTAAGGCCTTCAATTGACGTGTAAGGTCCGTACCATTCTACTATAATCGCAATTGGCATTTTATTTCCTAAATAGCAATTTCTATTCAGTTATGCTCAGCCGAATTCGGGTGGGGCGCAAGGAATTATGCGCTAGGTCTTATTTCTTACTCATTCCCAGCGATAATTAAAGCTCACGGAAATCCGGTCAAACTCCGAGCCATTCATCGGAACTTCGTGGCGCAGCCAGCTTTCCCAGAGCAAGACGTCCCCCACCTTGGGTTTCATGTAGATAAAGCTCTTTAATTCACGCCGCGCGTCTTTGTTGCGCGGCGGGGCGGCCATCATCATCGCGTGGCGGGGGTCTTCGAGTTTGAGCGCAGAGGCACCTTTTGGCATCGCCACGTAGGTGGTGCCGGAAATCACCGAGTGCGGGTGGATGTGTGAGCCGTGGGTGCCGCCTTCGGGCAGGATGTTGATCCAGAGATCTTCGAGCACCAGCTTGCGGTCGTCCAGGTTGAATTCCAAATCCTTGGCAAAGGCCGCGACATGTTTGTCGAGGGCTTTCACGAGGGATTTGAAGATCGGAAAGCGCCAAGCAAGATCGGTGAGGGAGGCATAGGAGGTGTAGCCCGGATAATCATTCGCCTCACACCACTCCTGACCCGCCTCGTCATCTTCGGCGATGACATAACAAGACTGTTCCAATTCATCCGCGTCGATCTTGGGCTTAAACTCGGACAAGGCGGCGTGATAGAGGCGGGTGACGAAGAGGGATTCGATGGTGGGCATGTGACAGGCTCTCTAAAAGGTTTGTCCCGTCTTAGCGCGGCGGGGAAAGTTTGGCGAGGCGGCACTTGCACGCGGGCGGCCAATCCGTAACAGTCAGAGCAAATTTTGCGGGAGGTTTTCGCTTTGGACAATTTGTTTTATCTCATGTCGTCGCCGGAATTTAAAAAGGTCTTTTATGCCCTTGGAGTGGGGGCCTTGTTTCTGGCCATAGGCCTCGTTGTCGTCGCCTTTTCGTTTTACGGACGCGGGCGGGAAGAGGAAGAGGCCAGCACACTGGAGCCGCAATGGGTGATGCTGTTTGCGACATTTCGCGACAGTTTGATCATCACGATCCTCTATACTGCGGAGGCGTTTTTGTATCGTTACTCGGACTTTATGGGGCTGCGCGAGATGAGCATGATGAACGTCATGAGTGCCTATCCTTTGGTACAGCCGTTGCTGGTTTATATTTTCGACATCTTGATCTTTGTCGTTGCAGCCCTTCGGGTGATTTCGCTCACGCGGTTTCTGGCGCGGGCGAAACACGGGGCGGGCGCGTCGCCAAACCCATGATGTAAGCAGGGCGTTTCTGGACGTGATGCGTAGCTTAGGGAGTGGGTCTTTTCAGCCAAACAGGGTCTCAACCGCCCTTAGGCCGAAAGCCCGGTTTCGATTGGCACCAACGGGCAAACTTTTCTCACGGTTGTCGCCAAGCCTCTGAGATACTTTCATGGCAAGGGGCTCGTACAGGACGTGATCAAGCTATTGACCGAAGAAGGGCTTGTGCCTGAAAACCCATCATGGGGCGACATAGAAAATGTTCATGTTGTTCAAACGATGGCAGCTGATGATGGAACTGTGCTGGATGTCGATGACTGAATAGGTGAGCCAAAAGTCGAGAATATACATAACGAGCGGGTTCAAGATGGCTGATGCAGACAATTTCTCTTTTCGTATCGATCGAACGCTGGGTTGGCATCCCGACAAGGACTGTTCTGTGTTCTCGCTTGACTTGGCCTTTTATACGGAAGGTGACATTTTCTTTCGGGTTGATGGCACGACGAAAGCGGTCAGCAAATATCTGTTAGAGTTCTATCTTGAGCTAAAGGCATCTGCCCTGAAATTCTTGGGCACAACATCGTATGAGACGACAGTTGCCATGCCGCTATCTGGGGGAGGGCTGATCTTTTCTCGCAATGAACAAAACGTTTCTATGGAGTTTCGAGGTGCGTTCACCGTGGACATGACTTGGCCTGACTTCATAGAGGGCTTTCGACGGTTTGAGTGTGAGTTGGTAAAAGAGTTGGGCACGCGGTTCCCGAAAATGGTTCGTACAGCAGAGTTTCAACTGATTTATCCAATTGAAGCGACATTGCATTAGGGCTGCGTTGCAAACCCCATCTTTCCCTTGCTCTATCCCCACGCTTCCCCTATAGGAACCCATCGCACGTGCCCGGTCCTCGGGATTCGTGTGTTTTGACATTCGCCCATCAGGCTCAGGGTCACCCACATAACGAACGTGGCGCTCTCTGATGTAAGACAAAGGATAAGGCTATGAACGCCCAGGAACTCCGCGCTAAGACGCCGGACGAGCTCAAGACCGAGCTTGCCAATCTTAAAAAAGAATCCTTCAACCTGCGCTTTCAGCAGGCCACGGGTCAGCTCGAAAACACCGCTCAGATTCGCAAAGCGCGCCGTTCGGCCGCTCTTGTGAAAACCATTCTGAACGAAAAAGCAGCTTCGGCTGAGTAAGAGGAGACTGACCTATGCCCAAACGTATTCTGACAGGTGTTGTCACCTCGAACCAGAACGAACAGACCGTGACCGTGTCCGTGGAGCGTCGCTTCAAACACCCGGTTCTGAAAAAGACCATTCGTAAGTCCAAAAAATACCGGGCTCACGATGAGAACAACCAATTCAACGTTGGTGAAACAGTCCGCATTCAGGAATGTGCACCGAAGTCGAAGACCAAGCGTTGGGAAGTTATCGTCACTGAGACGGCAGCGTCCTAATTTAATCGAAACCCTGGGGGAACAGGTCGCTGCAGACCTCCCCCATAGGTCGGGAGAAACCATATGATCCAGATGCAGACCAATCTGGATGTAGCTGATAACTCAGGCGCTCGCCGAGTTCAGTGCATCAAGGTCCTCGGCGGTTCGCACCGTCGTTACGCGTCCGTGGGTGACATCATCGTTGTATCGGTGAAAGAAGCCATTCCGCGCGGCCGTGTGAAAAAAGGGGACGTCCGCAAGGCCGTCGTCGTTCGCACCGCCAAAGAAGTCCGTCGCGAAGATGGCACAGCGATCCGTTTTGATCGCAATGCTGCCGTGATCCTCAACAACAACAACGAGCCGGTCGGTACCCGTATCTTTGGCCCAGTTGTGCGTGAGCTTCGTGCGAAAAACTTCATGAAGATCATCTCGCTCGCTCCGGAGGTGCTCTAATGGCTGCTAAGTTGAAAAAAGGCGATAAAGTTATCGTTTTGGCTGGCAAGGACAAAGGCAAAAAGGGTGAAATCACCACTGTGCTGCCGTCCAAAGGCAAAGCCATCGTGGAAGGCGTGAACATCGCCATCCGTCACACCCGCGCCTCTCAGGGCGATCAGGGCGGCCGCAAGCCGATCGCAGTGCCGGTCGACCTGTCCAACCTGGCGCTTTTGGATGCCAACGGCAAAGCCACCCGCGTCGGTTTCAAAATCGAAGGCGACAAAAAAGTGCGCTTCGCCAAGACCACGGGAGACGTGATCTGATGCTTGATACAGCAAATTACACCCCGCGTCTGAAGGCGATTTACAAGGACAGCATTCGTGCCACGCTCAAAGAAGAGTTCGGCTACAAAAACGACATGCAGATCCCGCGCCTCGATAAAATCGTTCTCAACATCGGTTGCGGTGCTGAAGCTGTGCGTGATTCCAAAAAAGCCAAATCGGCTCAGGAAGATCTCACTGCCATCGCCGGTCAAAAGGCCCTCATCACGAAAGCCAAGAAATCCATCGCTGGTTTCCGCGTTCGTGAAGACATGCCGCTTGGTGCGAAGGTTACTCTTCGTGGCGACCGTATGTACGAATTCCTCGACCGTCTGATCACGATCGCAATGCCCCGTATCCGCGACTTCCGCGGCGTGCCGGGTAAATCTTTTGATGGCCGTGGCAACTATGCCATGGGCATGAAAGAGCACATCGTGTTCCCCGAGATCAACTTCGACAAAGTCGATGAAGTCTGGGGTCTGGACATTGTCATCGCCACCACGGCGAAAACCGATGCTGAAGCCAAGAGCCTGTTGAAAGCGTTCAACATGCCCTTCAACAGCTGATCGCGCGAGGAGTTAGAGAACATGGCTAAGAAATCCATGATCGCCCGTGAGCGCAAGCGTGAGAAATTGGTGGCAAAATACGCTTCCAAACGCGCTGCTCTCAAAGAGGTCATTTACGATCAAGACAAGCCGATGGAAGAGCGTTTCCGCGCCTCCCTGAAACTTGCAGATCTGCCGCGCAACAGCTCGGCAACCCGTCTTCATAACCGTTGTCAGTTGACCGGTCGTCCCCACGCTTACTACCGTAAGCTGAAGGTCTCCCGGATCATGCTGCGGGAACTTGGCTCGTTTGGCCAAATCCCCGGTCTCGTGAAATCCAGCTGGTAAGAGAGGGCATAAGATATGAACGATCCTATCGGCGATATGCTCACCCGTATCCGTAACTCTCAACTGCGTGGCAAATCCGTTGTCTCCACCCCGGCATCCAAGCTGCGGGCATGGGTCTTGGACGTGCTGCTCGACGAGGGCTACATCCGCGGCTATGAGAAAGGCACTGATGCGAATGGTCACCCGACCCTCGAAATCAGCCTGAAATATTACGAAGGCACTCCTGTTATTCGCGAATTGAAACGGGTTTCGAAACCCGGTCGTCGCGTGTACCTCGGTGTCAAAGACATCCCATCGGTCCGTCAGGGCCTGGGCGTGTCGATTGTCTCCACCCCCAAAGGTGTGATGTCTGATGCAAACGCTCGTGCCAACAATGTTGGCGGCGAAGTGCTTTGCACAGTCTTCTAAGGAGGTCTCTCGATGTCTCGTATTGGTAAAAAACCGGTCGAAATGCCCAGCGGCGTAACCGCCTCTGTGTCCGGCCAGACCATTGAAGTGAAGGGCCCGAAAGGCTCTCACTCCTTCACCGCCACGGACGACGTGACCCTCACCATTGAAGGCAACGTCATCACCGTGACCCCCCGGGGCAAATCCAAGCGTGCGCGTCAACAGTGGGGCATGTCCCGCACTGTGATCGGCAACATGGTCACTGGCGTTTCTGTCGGTTTCAAGAAAGAACTTGAAATCAACGGTGTTGGTTACCGTGCTCAGCTTCAGGGCAACATCCTGAAACTGAACTTGGGTTACTCCCACGAAGTGAACTTTGAGGTTCCGGCTGGCGTCACCGTCACATCCGCGAAACCGACAGAGATCACCGTGGAAGGCTCTGATCCGCAGCTCGTCGGCCAAGTCGCAGCCAATATCCGCGAATGGCGTAAACCGGAGCCCTATAAAGGCAAAGGTATCAAGTACAAAGACGAGTATATCTTCCGCAAAGAAGGTAAGAAGAAGTAAGGACGCTCAAAATGGCAAACAGCAAAAGAGACCTGTTCTTGAAGCGCCGCCTGCGCGTCCGGAACAAACTTCGCAAGAACAATGTTGGCAAACTTCGTTTGTCGATCCATCGTTCGAACAAGAACATCAGCGCTCAGCTGATCGACGATGTCAAAGGCGTGACCCTCGCCTCCGCTTCCTCTTTGGAAAAGGATCTGGGGATCATCGGCAAGAACAACGTCGAAGCAGCCACCAAAGTCGGTGCTGCAATCGCAGAGCGTGCCAAGAAAGCCGGTGTGGAAGTGTGTTACTTCGACCGTGGCGGCTTCTTGTTTCACGGCAAGGTCAAGGCTCTGGCCGACGCTGCGCGTGAAGGTGGTCTGAAGTTCTAAGACTGAGCGCGATCCGAAAAGTGGATATCGGTTTTCGGACCAAATTGCGCGAACACTAAGTCTGTGGGGGACAGGTTTGTCCCCCCGATGATCCGGGTCGGCCTCACATATGTGGGGCCTTCACCGCGATTGAAATTAACGGCGTCAGCTACGCCACCAGTTCAAAGGAATGCCAATGGCAGAACGTGAAAACCGCCGGGACAACCGTCGCGACCGCGATGAAACCCCGGAATTCGCCGATCGTCTTGTTGCGATCAACCGTGTCTCCAAAACTGTGAAGGGTGGTAAGCGTTTCGGCTTTGCAGCTCTCGTGGTTGTGGGCGACCAAAAAGGCCGCGTCGGCTTCGGCAAAGGCAAAGCGAAAGAGGTCCCTGAGGCCATCCGCAAAGCCACCGAGCAAGCAAAACGCCAAATGATCCGCGTGCCGCTCAAAGAAGGCCGTACCTTGCACCACGACACCAACGGTCGTCATGGCGCTGGTAAAGTCGTGATGCGCACCGCACCGCAAGGTACTGGTATCATCGCCGGTGGTCCGATGCGCGCCGTGTTCGAGATGCTCGGTGTTCAGGACGTGGTCGCAAAGTCGATCGGTTCGCAGAACCCGTACAACATGATCCGCGCCACGCTGGACGGTCTCAAATCTGAGGCTTCTCCGCGCTCCGTGGCTCAGCGTCGTGGCAAAAAAGTCGCCGAGATTCTGCGTCGCGACGATGCACCGGTTGCTGACACTGAAACCGCTGTAGAAGCGTAAGGAGTAGACACATGGCTAAAACCATCGTTGTAAAACAGGTCGGCTCCCCGATCCGTCGCCCTCAGGTTCAGCGCGCAACGCTGATCGGCTTGGGTCTCAACAAAATGCACAAAACCCGTGAGCTGGAAGATACCCCTTCCGTGCGCGGCATGGTGCGTTCGATCCCGCACCTCGTTGAAATCATCGAAGAGCGCGACAATTAATCGACGCTTTCGAGCTTGATTTTGAAAAGCCCCGCAGGAAATTGCGGGGCTTTTTGCATTTTCTTCTAAAAAAACCATCGGGCCGGGAATAAAACGCTCTCTGCCCCTGTATCTCCCATGTCTGCACATGGTCAGACCTCATGTCAGGGAGACAGAAGATGATGAAGATCCTCACCGCAACCGCCCTTACCCTCGCCACCCTTGCCGCCCCCGCGTTCGCAGAAAGCCCGGTTTTGATCGGGGAACTGAATGGCGAATCTCTGTTGATGGACGCCCAAAAGATGACGCTTTACACCTTCGACAAAGATGAAAAAGGCGTCTCAAACTGCTATGAAGGCTGTATCGAAAACTGGCCCGCACTCACCGCAGAGTCCGAGGCCGATCTTCCGAAAGGCTACAGTCTGATCACCCGCAAAGACGGTGTGAAACAAGTCGCCTACAAAGATCAGCCGCTCTATCTTTGGGTCAAAGACATGCAGCCGGGTGACATGACCGGGGATGGCGTCAAAGGCGTTTGGCACACTGCCCGGCCGTAACCGCCCTCCGACACAGGTTTGATCCACCCGGATCATGCGTCAGGCGGGGGAGCTGTCCCCCGCCGCTTTCAAGAGGCACTCATGGCCAAGTTCAAAGCAGAACTCGAAGCGGCACTCCCAGCGATCTGGCGCTATGCGTTTGCGCTGACCCGCGACCATGCGCGCGCGGATGATCTGGTTCAGGATTGCGTCGAACGGGCGCTGAACAAACGCCATCTTTGGTCGGCAGATCGGCCCTTGCGGCCATGGCTGGCCAAAATCGCACTCAATGTGTTTCGCAATGGGCTACACCGCGAACGCGCCCACCTTCACCTTGCCTATGATGAGGCCGGGGACACCCCCGATTTGCCGGTGTCAGAGACCCATATGGATGCGCGCCTCGATGCCAAACGCACTCTTGCGCGTGTCGCGCAATTGCCCGAAGAGCAACGCCACGCTTTGCTGCTCGTCACCGTAGGCGGTTTGAGCTATGCGGAGACAGCCGAGGCCCTGGGAGTGCCGATTGGCACCGTGATGTCGCGCATTGCCCGCGCCCGCCATCGTCTTAAGCAAGATCCACAGCCCGTTCAACTCAGGAGCGTGACATGACCCATGCGGAGGATTTTGATCCGACCCTTCATCGCTATGCCGATGGGGAGATGACGCAAGATGAGATGCGGGCATTTGAGGCGCGCATGGAGGCCAATCCGGCGCTTGCCGCACGTGTGGCCGAGGTCATGGCGCTCAACAAGGCGCTGAATATGGCCGTACCAAGCCCACAGGCGACGTATTTTGCCAAGATGATGCCGGACATCAGCCCGGACATCAGCCCGCGCAGTACTTGGCCGCTACGGGCCGTGGCCGCCGTGGCTTTGCTCGGGATCGGATTGGGTCTGGGCTATTGGGGTGGGTTGGCGCGCTCTGCCGGACAGGGTGGTGTATCAGAGGGCCAACTTTTGGCCTCCGCCTCAGCCGCACATATGCTCTACACAGCGGAAGTGCTGCATCCGGTGGATGTTTCGGGCGATGAGCGCGATCATCTCAAAACATGGCTGACCAAGCGGCTTGGAGCCGAAGTGCGCATCCCGACGCTGACGCAGGAGGGGTTTTCTCTTGTGGGGGGGCGGCTCTTGCCAGCGCCGCACGGGGCCGCCGCGCAGTTCATGTATGAAACCGAGGCCGGACAACGGGTCACGCTTTACCTCACGCCGACGGCGCAAATGGCGGTCTCTTCCCTTAAATTCAACACTCATGATGGGCTGACCGCCGTGTCATGGCAGGACCCACATTGGCATTATGTTTTGGTCGGCGCGGCGTCGCGGGCCGAGATGGAGCATCTGGCCAAGCGGGTCCATGGCGATGTGATCTAAAGCCATGATGGCGACGCCAATTTAAAGAAAATTGACCCTCAACGCCGCGTTTTGGCCTGATTCCTTTTTATCTTTGTTAAGGCGACAGGCACAATGTGGCGGGCAATCGGTGCAAGGCAAGTCTTGCCAAGAGACTGTGCAATGCTCAATGAGGTGATCCATGCCTTTCACACTGCCAAAACTCAGGGCCGGATTGCGTGCCCAGTCCCCACTTTTCGCGTTGATTGACCGGGTGAAATCCTCTTGGGAGGCGGGGCCACCGCCGCATTGGACCGATCATATGCGCCAAACGCGGGAATAAGTGCGTATTATTTATACAAAAATGCATAAATAAGTAACGGTTTTAAAACTGCATGCATTTTATGCATAGCCGCCAGACCGAAACAGGGGGATGTCAAATCTCCCGATCCCCCCTACATCAGTCGTGCTCCCAAAGAGACACAAACAGCACGGAGCGTACGGCTCCGCATTTTTAGGATTAGAACAATGGCACATACCGCTCACTCCACCCGCTCCGCCGGCTTCGGCTTCTCCCGCTTTCTTGGCGAAATCTTTGACAACATCCGTTTGTCCTTTGCTCGCCAGCGCGCTTACACCCAGACCTTCAATCAGCTCGACGCCCTGTCGGATCATGAGTTGAACGACATCGGCTTGGGCCGCAGCGACATCCGCGACATCGCTCGCGACACCGCCGCCCGCGTTTAACAGCGCCCAGATTTAGGTCTCATTGAGAAGGACGAAACGATGCAACTTGTAGCTCCCTTTCCTGCCCAGCCCTTTGGCGCAGTGATGCGCGCGCTCAAAGCCGTTTGGCACACAGGCGCGGCCCCAAGTTGGACCGAATACCTGCGCGAAACCCGCGACTGAGCCCCTCAACGAGACTGGACAGATCAAACACCCTGCAGGACACTGCGGGGTGTTTTTGGTTTTATCGTATTGGCGGTGCCCCAAACGACCTTGGCCGGTATGTGATCACGCGGCTGGGGAGACGACCATGCGGCGCTTGGCCTATCTGAGCACTCATTCTAAAGTATAAGAGGGTGTGGCTTGATCTACGCGCACAACCCCTCTATACGCGCCCGGTGGACGAGACCGTTCATAAGAATCAACATTTGTAAGCCGTGGTTGCCCACTCCGTCGCTGGAGGGCACATCCGGCAAGGAGAAGCGACATGAAATTGCATGAATTGCGTGACAACGCAGGCGCCACCAAAGCTCGGAAACGCGTTGGTCGTGGTCCGGGTTCCGGCACCGGTAAAATGGGTGGCCGTGGCATCAAAGGTCAGAAATCCCGTTCGGGTGTGGCGATCAAAGGATACGAAGGCGGCCAGATGCCTTTGTACCAACGTCTGCCGAAGCGCGGCTTTAACAAGCCGAACCGCAAAGAGTTCGCTGTTGTGAACCTCGGCCTGATCGAAAAATTCATCGAAGCGGGTAAACTCGACGCTGCAAACGTCACCGAAGACACTTTGGTGTCCTCCGGGCTGATCCGCCGCAAACTCGACGGCATCCGCGTTTTGGCGAAAGGTGAAGTCACCTCGAAACTGTCGATCACTGTGACCGGCGCATCGAAATCTGCGATCGAAGCTGTGGAAAAAGCAGGCGGTTCGCTGACTGTGACTGCAAAGGCCGACGCGGCAGCCGAATAAGGCTTGTGACAGAGGGCCTGGACCCTTAAGTCATCCTTAAGTTTTCCAAGCGCCGCCCCCGGAAGACCGGTCGGGCGGCGCTGTTCGTGAAGAGAGAGACCATTAATGGCATCCGCAGCAGAACAAATGGCAGCGAACCTCGACTGGGGCACCCTCGGGAAAGCCAAAGAGCTTCGCCAGCGTATCTTTTTCACCCTCGGTCTTTTGATCGTGTACCGTCTGGGCACCTATATTCCGGTGCCTGGGATCGACGGTGGCGCGCTTAAGAGCTTTATGGATCAGGCGGCATCCGGTATCGGCGGCATCCTGTCGATGTTCACCGGCGGTGCATTGGGCCGGATGGGTATTTTCGCCCTCGGTATCATGCCTTACATCTCTGCGTCGATCATCGTTCAGCTGATGACCTCCATGGTCCCCGCGCTTGAGAACCTCAAAAAAGAGGGCGAGGCGGGGCGCAAGAAAATCAACCAATACACCCGTTTTGGCACGGTCGCTTTGGCGTTGTTTCAGGCCTACGGTTTGGCTGCTTCGCTTGAGGCTGGCGATCTGGCCCATGATCCGGGCTGGTATTTCCGCGCGGGCGTTGTGATCACCCTCGTGGGCGGCACCATGTTCCTGATGTGGCTCGGTGAACAAATCACCCAGCGCGGTATCGGCAACGGCATCTCCTTGATCATCTTCGTCGGCATCGTCGCCGAAATCCCACGTGCCTTGGCTCAGTTCTTTGAATCTGGCCGGACCGGCGCGGTGTCCCCGGCGGTGATCCTCATCGTGATCGCCATGATTGTCGGTGTGATCGCCTTCGTGGTCTTCATGGAGCGGGCGCTGCGCAAGGTGCATATCCAATATCCCCGCCGTCAGCAGGGTATGAAAATCTATGACGCGCAGTCCTCCCACCTGCCGATTAAAGTCAACCCGGCGGGCGTGATCCCGGCGATCTTTGCAAGCTCCCTCTTGCTGTTGCCGACCACCGTCGCGACCTTTTCCGGTCAGGGTGACGTTGGTCCGGTGATGTCGACCATTCTGGCCTATTTCGGTCCGGGGCAGCCGCTCTATCTGTTGTTCTTCACCCTCATGATCGTGTTCTTTGCCTATTTCTATACCGCCAACGTCGCGTTCAAAACCGAAGACGTGGCTAAGAACCTGAAGAATCAAAACGGTTTTATCCCTGGCATCCGCCCGGGCAAAAAGACCGAGGAGCATCTGGACTACATTGTGGCCCGTATTCTCGTCATTGGTTCAGCCTATCTTGCGGCAGTTTGTCTCTTGCCAGAGATTTTGCGTAGCCAATTCGCCATTCCCTTCTATTTTGGCGGCACTTCGGTGTTGATCGTGGTATCGGTGACGATGGATACGATTCAGCAAATTCAATCTCACTTGCTGGCGCACCAGTATGAGGGTCTGATTGAGAAATCTCAGCTGCGTGGGAGGAAGCGCAGCAAAAGAGGGACGACACGGAAATGAACATAATTCTGCTTGGACCGCCCGGCGCGGGCAAAGGCACACAGGCACGCCGTCTTGTTGAGGAGCGGGGCATGGTGCAACTTTCGACCGGGGATATGCTGCGTGATGCGCGGACCTCCGGGACCGAGATGGGGCAAAAAGTTGCTGCAATCATGGATGCGGGGCAACTTGTCACCGATGAGATCGTGATTGGCCTGATTGATGAGAAAATCCGCAACGGCAATGCCGCTGGATTTATCTTTGACGGTTTCCCGCGTACTTTGGGTCAGGCTGACGCGCTCAACGAACTGTTGTCGCGCAATGGCGCCCAACTCGAAGCTGTGATCGAGATTGCCGTCGATGACCAAGCGCTCGTCAATCGCATCACCGGCCGTTACACCTGTGGCAACTGTGGTGAGGTCTATCATGACACCACCAAGCCGACCAAGGTCGACGGTGTATGTGATGCCTGCGGATCGACCGATCTGAAACGCCGTGCGGACGACAATGAGGACAGCCTCAAAACCCGTCTGATGGAATATTACAAAAAGACCTCTCCGCTGATTGGCTACTATTATGCCCGTGGTGACCTGAAGTCCGTCGATGGCCTTCAGGACCCGGAAAAAGTGGCGGCGGATATTGCTAAGGCGCTGGCGTAAACGCGCCACATCCTTGGCATGACTTGGAAATTCACCGGGGCCTCTTGACGCTCCGGTGATTCCCCCTTATGGCAACCCATCCCTATGGGGCAAAGATTCGCCACCGGACCGAGTCCGAGGCAATCAGATTGAATTCAGCTGCGGCTCGCGAGGCCTAAAACCCGCGAGCCAACGTTGTGAAAAAAGGTTCCGGTATTACGGAACCGCAACGAAAGGACAGACCACGTGGCACGTATCGCCGGCGTAAACATCCCCACTGCAAAGCGGGTCCCGATCGCCCTCACCTATATCACTGGCATTGGCAACACCTCTGCTCAAGCCATCTGCGAAGCCGTTGGCATCGACCTGACCCGTCGTGTGAACGAACTCTCCGACGCCGAAGTTCTCGCCCTGCGCGAACATGTCGACGCCAACTACACCGTCGAAGGTGACCTGCGTCGTGAGACCCAGATGAACATCAAGCGTTTGATGGACCTCGGTTGCTACCGTGGCCTCCGTCACCGCCGCAACCTCCCGGTGCGTGGTCAGCGGACCCACACCAACGCGCGCACGCGCAAAGGTCCGGCAAAAGCAATCGCCGGCAAGAAGAAATAAGGGAGGGCATAGAACATGGCACGCGATACCCGTCGTACCGCTAAGAAAAAGGTCTCCAAGAACATCGCCGCTGGCGTTGCTCACGTGAATTCGACCTTCAACAACACCAAAATCCTGATCTCCGACGTGCAGGGCAACGCCATCGCTTGGTCGTCTGCTGGCACCATGGGCTTTAAAGGCTCGCGGAAATCCACACCTTACGCCGCCCAGATGGCTGCGGAAGATGCGGCGAAAAAGGCTCAGGATCACGGTCTGAAAACCATCGAAGTCGAAGTTCAGGGGCCGGGTTCGGGTCGTGAATCCGCGTTGCGTGCGCTTGCGGCTGTTGGTTTGAACATCACGTCTATTCGTGACGTGACCCCGATTGCACACAACGGCTGCCGCCCCCCGAAGCGCCGCCGCGTGTAATCACGCCTATATTATTTGGATCGCGGGTGTTCGCGCCCGCGGTCCGTTTTTGTGTTTAAAAGACCCCTCGGGCGTTCTCCGCTTACGGACATGGGCGGGAGGACAGGAATGGAGGCTACTTCAATGATCCACAAAAATTGGGCCGAGCTCATCAAACCGCAACAGCTTGACGTCAAGCCGGGCAACGAGCCCGCACGTCAGGCCACCGTTGTCGCCGAACCGCTTGAACGCGGCTTTGGCTTGACACTGGGCAACGCATTGCGTCGCGTGCTGATGTCGTCGCTTCAGGGCGCGGCCATCACCTCCGTTCAGATCGACAACGTTCTGCACGAGTTTTCGTCCATCGCCGGCGTGCGTGAAGATGTCACCGATGTGATCCTCAACCTCAAAGGCATTTCTTTGCGCATGGATGTGGAAGGGCCGAAACGCCTGTCCATCGCTGCCAAAGGGCCGATGGTTGTCACCGGCGGTGATATTTCCGAATCTGCTGGCATCGAAGTTTTGAACAAAGATCACGTGATCTGTCACCTCGATGACGGCGCTGATTTGTTCATGGAACTGACGGTCAACACCGGCAAAGGCTATGTCTCTGCCGAGAAAAACAAGGCCGAAGATGCGCCGATCGGTTTGATCCCGATTGATGCGATCTTCTCGCCGGTCAAAAAAGTGTCTTACGACGTGCAGCCGACCCGCGAAGGTCAGGTGCTCGACTATGACAAACTGACGATGAAAATCGAAACCGACGGCTCTTTAACCCCGGAAGATGCAGTCGCATTCGCGGCGCGTATCCTTCAGGATCAATTGGGCATCTTTGTGAACTTTGACGAGCCGGAATCGGCTGGTCGTCAGGAAGAAGACGATGGCCTTGAGTTCAACCCGCTTTTGTTGAAGAAAGTGGACGAGCTGGAACTGTCTGTCCGTTCGGCAAATTGCCTGAAAAACGACAACATCGTTTACATCGGCGATCTGATTCAGAAAACCGAAGCCGAGATGCTGCGCACCCCGAACTTCGGTCGCAAGTCGCTCAACGAGATCAAAGAGGTTCTGTCTGGCATGGGCTTGCACCTCGGTATGGATGTCGAAGAATGGCCGCCTGAGAACATCGAAGACCTGGCGAAGAAATTCGAAGACCAGTTCTAAGCAATTTGGGGGAGGCTTAGGCCTCCTCCCTCGACAATGCCCGGAATTGCCGGGGACTATATGGGCACATGCCCCAAGGAGAGCCGGTGACACGCATCGCCGGTCAGACAAAGCAAAACACGCTATAGGAGAGACACATGCGTCACGCTAGAGGCTACCGCCGCCTGAACCGGACCCACGAACACCGCAAAGCGATGTTCTCCAACATGTCCGGCTCGCTCATTGAGCACGAACAAATCAAAACCACCTTGCCGAAAGCCAAAGAGCTTAAGCGCATCATGGACAAGCTGATCACGCTCGGCAAACGTGGCGATCTTCACGCCCGTCGTCAGGCGGCTGCTCAGTTGAAACAGGACAAAGATGTTGCGAAACTCTTTGAAATCCTTGGTCCGCGCTATGCAGAACGCAACGGTGGTTACACCCGCGTTTTGAAAGCTGGCTTCCGTTACGGTGACATGGCTCCGATGGCCATCATTGAACTGGTTGACCGCGATCCGTCTGCCAAAGGTGCTGCCGACCGTGCGCGCCTTGAGGCCGAAGACGCCGCAATGGCCGAAGAAGATTAAGTCTTCTCGATCCGATTCTAAAAAGCCCCGCCTCGTGCGGGGCTTTTTTGTTTGAATGTGTAAATTTGATGCATTTTGTCAGTATTCTTGTCTTTTCGCCTTGGGCTTTTGCCCCAATACTGGACGAACAGAGGCATTTTGGGTCGGGTGCCGCACGGTGTTTGTCAAAAGAAAACAGATCATTTGATCAGAAATCATGCGAAAAGGCGCTATTCATCACGGCACGTTCATAACGGCACCCAAAGAGGCTTTTCAAACGATACTCTTTGGTTTAGTCCTTGTTCAGGTGGTCGCCTTAGGGTTGTCACTCCCTTTCGTAAAAGAATGAATTTTATCAATGTCTGACACAACGGAACTCACACGCTTGTTCGCTCAGCTTCGGGCTGCATCTCCGGCCGGATATTCGGTCGGGTTACATATTCGGTTTGCGTCGCCGCTTGTTGCGGAGGCCACATATGATCCGAAATGGCTCGAACATTACACGGCGAACGCCTATGCGTTGAGAGATCCGATGATTGCTTGGGGGTTGAGCTGCGAAGGGCAAACAAGGTGGAGCGAAATAGAACTCCCCGATCCATTTAATCTTTGGAGGCAGGCCGCTGAATTCGGCCTGAACTATGGTATCGCCGTGTCCTGTGGACCGGTTCAGTCGAGAACCATCATCGGGTGTGCCCGCGCAGATCGCGAATTTACGGATCAAGAGATCACGAAAATCGCCACCATTTCGCGTACGCTTCATGAAATCTCGGAACCCCAAACAGATCTGACACAGGCTCAAATTCAGGCCCTCCGGTGCATCGCGGGCGGTGATCGTCATGCAGCAGCCGCGGCCAAGCTCGGGATTTCGGAGAGCGCGCTTAAGGCGCGTCTTGTCTCTGCCCGGGAACGTCTTATGGCCCGGACAACCTCAGAGGCCATTCAAAAAGCCAAGGAGATCAAGCTGTTGTGACGGTGCTCGCTCTCGCGTTGCGTTGAAGAAATCAACCAACACCGGAGACGTACCATGCAAACGACCACACTTTCTTTTGCCAATCTGCACAACCACGGCGATCTTTTCGCCAACATGCTTCGCGCCAGACATGAAACCTTCATTCAACATGCGAAGTGGGATTTGCCGCAGGCCGATGGCATGGAATATGACCAATACGACACGCCCGCATCCCGTTGGATCGCGGTTCACGAGTTCGGAGATGTGTTGGCCGGTATCCGCTTGACCCCGACAACCACAAAATGTGGCATTTATTCCTATATGATCCGCGATGCTCAGCGGGGACTTTTGGACAGCATCCCAAGCAATCTGTTGTTTGATGAGGCACCCGTTGCGCCGCATGTTTGGGAATCGAGCCGGATTTTCGTGTCGCCCCGCGTACCTGCGAAACAACGGATGCGGGTCCAGATGAGCCTGATTGGGGAAATGACCAATTCCGCACGGGCCTTGGGAGCCACGTCGGTTTTGTGCCTTATCCCTGAAAATGGCAATCGCTGGGGGCGTCGTGTCGGTCTCGACATTGATGTCGTGGGGCCGGTGATGGACATCGGCGGCGCGCGCAACGCATGTATGCGCATCAACCTTAGCAACAAACTTCACTAACCATGTGCTTTGGACCGGGGCCGAAACGCGCCATTTCGGCCCCGATACCCCTTTTCCATTGGCCATAAGCGGCGTAACGTCCGCCTATGTCTGACCTTTTTGCATCCACAGAACCATCGACCTCACACGCCGCCGGGCCGCGCCCGCTGGCCGATCGTTTGCGCCCACAAACTTTGGGCGAGGTGATTGGTCAGGAACAGGTTTTGGGGCCTGACTCCCCGTTGGGCGTGATGTTGGCGTCCGGCTCCCTGTCTTCGATCATTTTCTGGGGGCCGCCGGGCGTGGGCAAAACCACCATCGCACGGTTATTGGCGGCCGAAACCGATCTGCATTTCGTGCAGATTTCTGCGATTTTCACCGGCGTGCCGGACCTGCGCAAAGTGTTTGAGGCGGCGAAAATACGGCGGCAAAACGGCCAGGGCACCTTGCTGTTTGTTGACGAGATTCATCGGTTCAACAAAGCGCAACAGGACAGTTTCCTGCCCTACATGGAAGACGGCACCATTCTTTTGGTCGGCGCAACCACGGAGAACCCCTCGTTTGAACTGAACGCTGCTGTGCTGTCACGCTCGCAAGTGATGGTGTTGACGCGGCTGTCTTTGGCCGATCTTGCGCTTTTGGCCGAACGCGCCGAGCGCGAGTTTGGCAAGCCTTTGCCACTGAATCCCCGCGCGCGCGACACGTTGTTTGAAATGGCGGATGGCGATGGGCGCACCCTTTTGAACCTGATCGAACAGATCGCCGCGTGGAAGGTCGAAACGCCTCTCGATCCCGAACAGTTGGGCAAGCGCTTAATGCGCCGTGCCGCAAAATACGATAAATCCGGCGACGAGCATTACAACCTGATTTCAGCGCTGCACAAATCGGTGCGCGGCTCTGATCCCGATGCGGCGCTCTATTGGTTTTCGCGGATGTTGGAGGGCGGCGAAGACCCACGCTATCTGGCGCGGCGGCTGACCCGGATGGCAATTGAGGACATCCAATTGGCCGACCCACAGGCGCAGGCGATGTGCCTTCATGCCTGGGAAGTTTACGAACGTCTGGGCTCGCCCGAGGGCGAATTGGCACTGGCGCAGGCGGTGGTCTATCTGGCGCTCGCGCCGAAATCGAATGCGGTCTACACGGCCTTTAAAGCGGCGCGCGATGCGGCGCGCAAAACCGGGTCTGAACCGCCGCCCAAACATATTCTCAACGCGCCGACCAAACTGATGGCGGAGCAGGGATATGGTGAAAACTATGCCTATGATCATGATGCCGAGGACGGATTTTCCGGGCAGAACTTTTTCCCCGACACACTCCCGCGCACTCAGTTTTACAAACCGGTTGAGCGCGGGTTTGAACGGGATTTGGCCAAGAGAGTGGCCTATTTCGATAAGCTGCGTGACAAACGCAACGGTTGACGTTGACATTGCTCCCGGCGCATCACAGGAAGCGCCAAGCAGAAAGGCCCGCAGAAAGGACTGTCATGCCCCCCTTGATCCAAGTCGCCCTCGGAGGTGCGTTCGGCGCCACGGCGCGTTACATGATCGGCCTCGCCACAGCGCGGCTTTTGGGCAAGGATTTTCCATGGGGCACTGTGACGGTCAATTTCTTGGGCTCGTTTCTGATGGGGGTCATCGTCGTGGTGCTTGCCCATGAAAACGGCAACCGCTACGCGCCCCTGTTGATGACGGGGATGTTGGGCGGCTTTACAACTTATTCGGCCTTCTCGCTGGATGCGATTACGTTTTATGAGCGCGGCGAGGTCACTTTGGCCGCTCTTTATGTCGTTGCAACATTGGTGCTCGCATTGGGCGGCATCGTATTGGGCCTTTACACCGCACGGAGTTTTTACGCATGAGCCGGGTTCAGATGATCACCATTGGCGACGATCAACCCGAGCAAAGGCTCGACCGTTGGTTTCGCAAAATGTTTCCACAAATCACCCAAGGCAACATCGAAAAGATGTGCCGCAAGGGCGATATCCGTGTCGATGGCGGGCGGGTGAAATCCAACACGCGGGTTGGGCCGGGGATGGAAATCCGCGTGCCGCCATTGCCCGATGAGGTCGCGCCCAAACGCGACCGCAGTGGCGACGCGATTTCCGCCGCTGACGAGAAACTGATCCAGTCCTGCGTGATTTACAAAGACGATTACGTCATCGTGTTGAACAAACCGGCGGGCTTGCCGACCCAAGGCGGATCGAAACAGACGCGTCATGTTGACGGTCTGGCTGAGGCGCTCAAATTCGGACTTGAGGAAAAACCGCGCCTTGTGCACCGGCTTGACAAGGACACCTCTGGCGTTCTGATTTTGGCCCGCACACCGGCGATGGCCACGAAACTGACCGAAGCCTTCCGCCACAAAAACACCCGCAAGATTTACTGGGCTTTGGTGGCGGGCGTGCCTGTGCCGTACCTTGGCGAAATCAAATACGGTTTGATGAAAGCGGGCGGCCATGGTGCGCGCGGCGAGGGCGAAAAGATGATCGCCATCCATCCGCGCGACATGAATGCCAACCCGGACGCCAAACGTGCGCATACGCTTTATGCCACGCTTTACCGCGTCGGTTCGCGCGCCTCTTGGGTGGCGATGGAGCCGATCACCGGGCGCACCCACCAGTTGCGCGCACATATGGCCGAGATCGGCCATCCGATCATTGGCGATGGTAAATATGGTGGCTCTGGTCAGGAAAACCTTGGCGATGGCTGGGGCGCGCAATTGGGCGGGATCATTTCGAAAAAACTCCACCTGCACGCGCGCAGCCTGACCTTTGAACATCCGGTGACGCATAAGGTCATCACCGTGACCGCGCCCTTGCCCGAACATATGCGCAACAGTTGGGACACGTTTGGCTGGACTGATGATCTGGCCGCCGTTGATCCGTTCGAGACGCTGCGATGACCAAACTCGTTATATTCGACGTAGACGGCACACTGGTCGACAGTCAGGCTCATATCATCATGTCGATGGAAGCCGCATTTGCGACCGTAGGGCAGGCGGCCCCGGACCGTGACACCATCCTGTCCATCGTTGGTCTGTCTTTGCCGGTGGCGATGCGCGAACTTGCACCTGAGGCGGATGACGCCGCGATTGCGCGGATGGTTGATGGCTATAAGGACGCGTTCCAAACCCATCGTTTGAAACAGGGCGCCGCCGCCTCGCCGCTTTATCCCGGTGCCGAAGAGGCTCTGCGGACTTTGGGCGCGCAGGGCGATGTTGTGTTGGCGATTGCGACCGGGAAAAGCCGCCGGGGTTTGGATGCGCTGCTGGCCGATTGGGCGTTTGCCGATCTGTTTGTCACCACGCAATGCGCCGATGATCACCCTTCCAAACCGCATCCTTCGATGGTGCTGAGTTGCCTCACCGATTGTAATGTCGCGGCGTCCGAGGCGGTGGTGATTGGCGATACGACCTATGACATGGAAATGGCCCGCGCGTCACGGGTCCAAGGGATTGGTGTGCGCTGGGGCTATCATGGGGGTGAGGCGCTCATGGCTGCGGGCGCGCATGTGGTTTTGGATGATTTTGGCCAGCTCAATGCGGCCTTGGATGAGATGTGGAAAGGGTGACGACGTGTCCGAATGGAAGGCAAAGCGGTTTTGGAAAAAGACCACGGTTGAGGCCGTTGAGGGCGGGTTTGAAATCCGTCTGGATGGCCGTCCGGTGCGCACCCCTGCCAAAGCGCCGCTGATCGTCCCGACCCGTGCTTTGGCCGAGGTGATCGCGGCGGAATGGGAGGCGCAGGAGGGGGAGATTGGCCCAAACACCATGCCCGCCACCCGCAGCGCCAATGCCGCCATTGATAAAGTCGCCATTCAACACGCCGAGGTTGCCAATTTGCTGGCCGATTATGGGGACAGTGATTTGCTCTGTTACCGCGCCGCCCATCCGCGCGAGTTGGTGGAGCGTCAGGCGGAGCAGTGGGACCCCCTTCTCGACTGGGCCGAAGAGGCGTTTGGTGTGCGGCTTCATCCCCGGACGGGCATCATGCATGTGCCACAGGAGGCGGAGGCGTTGCAGGTCCTGCGCGCCAAGAGCCATGGGTTCAACGCATTCGAACTGGCGGCGTTTCACGATCTGGTCAGCCTGTCAGGCTCGCTGATTCTTGGCCTTGCGGTCACCCATGGGAAGTTGTCTGCAGACGAGGCATGGATGCGATCGCGCCTTGATGAACTGTACCAAATTGAACAATGGGGCGAGGACGAAGAGGCCAGTGAGAGCGCCGAAATCAAGCGCCAAAGCTTTGTTCATGCAGAACTCTTTTACCGCTTGGTCAATTAAGTGGCGCTCCTGCAGTTGCCTTGCTGAATTCACGCGCATTTCCGCAAGCGGTTTGGGCGAACGCACGGTTATCATGCAGAATCGTGATCCCACTCTTGACGTTCTTGA
Organism: Celeribacter baekdonensis; assembly: GCF_900102315.1. Taxonomy (GTDB): domain Bacteria; phylum Pseudomonadota; class Alphaproteobacteria; order Rhodobacterales; family Rhodobacteraceae; genus Celeribacter; species Celeribacter baekdonensis. The sequence continues at coordinate 88,061 of NZ_FNBL01000013.1, read as the reverse complement.
ATGAATCCCTCCAAACTACGCTCATCGAAGGGGCAATTGCTCACTTTGGTAACGTTCCCGACCCGGAGGGGATCGGAAAAGAAGCGCCGAAAACGGCGCAGTATCAGGAAGAGGTAAACATGAAAAAATCCGTATTTCTTGGCGCGCTGACGATGGCTGGCCTTGCCGCTGGTGCGGCGATGGCTCAAGATTCGTCAACACTTGCCGCCGTCCAAGAGCGCGGCGCGCTCAAATGCGGCGTGAACCCGGGCACTCCCGGCTTTGCTGCGCCGGACGCAAACGGTAAATATATCGGTTTCGACGTTGATCTGTGTCGCGCTGTTGCCGCGGCCGTTCTCGGCGATGCTGAAAAAGTTGAATACACTCCGCTGACCTCCGCTGTGCGTTTCACCGCACTGGCATCCGGCGAAGTCGATATGCTGGCACGGAACACCACCTGGACCTTCTCTCGTGATGTGGATCTCAAAAACACCTTTGTGGGCGTGAACTATTACGATGGTCAGGGCTTTATGGTCCCGAAAGCCCTCGGTGTGTCCTCCGCAAAAGAACTGGCTGGTGCGACCGTGTGTATCGAAACCGGCACCACCACCGAACTCAACCTTGCCGACTATTTCCGTGTGAACAACATGGATTACGAACCGGTTCCGGTTGAAAGCTTTACCGAAGCTCAGACCCAGTTCCTTGCAGGTGCATGTGACGTCTACACCACAGACGCCTCCGCTCTGGCCGCATCGCGCGCCTCTTTCGAAACCCCGGAAGCCTATGTCGTTCTGCCGGAAATCATCTCCAAAGAGCCGCTTGGCCCGCTTGTGCGTCACGGTGACGACAACTGGGGTGACATCGTGCGCTGGACGTTGAATGCGATGGTCACTGCTGAAGAATTTGGTGTGACCTCCGCCAATGCGCCGGAACTTGTCAAAGGCACTGAGAACCCGGAGATCAACCGTCTTCTGGGCGTCGAAGGCGAACTTGGCGCGATGCTGGGGCTTGACAATGCGTGGGCGTACAACGTTATCACCCAAGTTGGCAACTACGGCGAAAGCTTTGAGAAAAACATCGGTGAGAACACTCCGGTGGGCCTGGCGCGTGGCTTGAACGCCCTTTGGACCGAAGGTGGCCTGATCTACTCGCCGCCCTTCCGTTAAGATCATAATGTGGGAAGGGCGCGGGTCATACCGCGCCCTTTTCCGTTCTGACGCTACCCAAACGATAGTCAAACATTTCGGCGCGCGGACCATGGGATCGCGCGGGGTATGGGTTTATTCAGGGGAAACAGGGGACCGTCTCTTATGACGACACTTACAGATATACCGCAAAGCCAGGGTTTTCGGCTCAGTCAGTTGATTTACGATACGCGGTATCGCTCGATCACGATCCAAGTCATTGTTTTTATAGCCTTCATGCTGGTTGGCTGGATACTTGTCCGTAACGTGACGATCAATCTTGCCAATCTTGGCAAGGAAATTGATTTCACGTTTTTGCGCAACCCGTCCAATTATGACATCCAGCAGACCTTGATCGAATATGACTCGACATCGAGCAATTTCCGAGCCGCCATGGTTGGCTTGTTGAACACGCTTCTTGTCGCCTTCCTGGGGTGCATTCTGGCAACCTTGGTGGGGGTCACAGCCGGTGTGTTGCGCCTGTCGAAAAACTGGCTCGTGGCCAAGGTCATGACGGTCTATGTCGAAACCTTCCGCAACATTCCGGTTGTGATCTGGATCATCGCCACCATGGCGGTTCTGTCCGAAGCCCTGCCACAGCCAAGCGCCTTTCGTGGCGAAACGCCGACTGCGTCGATGTGGCTTTGGGACACGGTCGCGGTGACCAACCGGGGGACATACATTCCCATGCCGGTTTGGGGCGCAGGTTCCGTCTTTGTGATTGTCACGTTCTTACTGTCGCTTCTGGCCCTCTGGTCCTTTGGCAAATGGGCGCAGCGCCGGTTTGAAGCGACCGGGCAAATCCTGCCAACCGCCTGGATCAAACTGGCGATCTTCATCGCGCCGACGCTTTTGGTTTACTTGGCTTTGGGCGCTCCAATCACCTTTGATTCCCCGGCGCTCAAAGGCTTTAACTTTCAGGGAGGCATTCAGCTTAGCAACTCGATGATCGCGCTTTGGCTGGCGCTGTCGATCTACACTGGCGCCTTTATCGCCGAGATCGTCCGCTCCGGCATTCTCGCGGTCTCCAAGGGCCAGACCGAAGCGGCCTTTGCCCTGGGCATTCGCCCTTCACGTACAATGAACCTTGTGATCTTGCCGCAGGCGCTCCGCGTCATCATCCCGCCGCTGATCTCTCAGTTCCTCAACCTGACCAAAAACTCCTCTCTCGCTTTGGCCGTTGGCTATCAAGATTTGCGTGCCACCCTGGGCGGGACGACGATGAACAACACCGGGCGCGAGCTTGAATGTATGCTTTTGATGATGCTGATTTATCTCATCGTCTCTCTGATCATTTCGTCGGGCATGAACGTCTACAACAAATCCATGAAGTTGAAGGAGCGTTAAGATGGTCAAACAAAATTCAACCATCGCCTATGTGCGCTCTGAAATTTTAGAACAACAACCGGCCCCGCGAGGACAGGTTGGGGCCTCCAAATGGGTCCGTGAAAACCTGTTTTCGGGCTGGTTCAACACGATTTTGACACTGGTTTCGCTTTATCTGGTGTTCACCCTGTTGCAAGCGCTCGTGCCTTGGGCCTTTGGCGGGGTTTGGACCGCGGATTCCTTGCAGGAATGCCGCGCCATTCTGAACGAACGCTATGGCAATACCCATCATGCCTGTTGGGCCGTCATCAACGAGCGTTGGAACCAGATCGTCTATGGAACCTTCTTCCCCTCCACCGAATATTGGCGCACCCATGTCGCCTTTGTCCTGTTGATCCTCGCGATCTTGCCGGTGCTGTTCGATGCACTGCCGCGCAAGATGATGTGGATCACCATGGCCTATCCCTTTGTCATGGTCTGGCTGATCTGGGGGGGCTCGCTTTGGGGGCCGATTTCTGTGGCTGTCGGCTTTGGGATTGCCTATTTCACCGCCTCCGTCGCGGCGCGTTATCTTGGCTCTGGCCTGACCGCTCTGGTCTCTGCTGTCGCCGCTTTTGTGTGGTGGATGATCCTTGGCCCCATTGTGGTCTCGGCGCTCAACGACACTATGCCGCTCTTGGCCTTGCGTGAAATCCAAAGCCGCGAGCTTGGCGGTTTTGTCATCTCCGTGATCATCGGCGTCTCTGGCATCGCTTTGTCTTTGCCGTTGGGCATCATCCTTGCCTTGGGGCGTCAATCCGATCTGCCTTTGGTGAAAATGATCTGTGTCGGTTTCATCGAATTCCTGCGCGGCGTGCCACTGATCACCTTGCTGTTCACCGCCTCGCTGTTGCTCAACTACTTCCTGCCACCCGATACCGAGTTTGACCTCACCCTGCGCGTGATCGTCATGGTGACCTTGTTCTCCTCCGCCTATATGGCCGAAGTGATCCGCGGCGGCCTTGCCGCCCTGCCAAAGGGTCAATACGAGGCCGCCGATGCGCTGGGTCTCGACTATTGGAAAGCACAGCGGCTTATTATCATGCCGCAAGCGTTGAAAATCTCGATTCCGGGCATCGTGAACACCTTTATCGGCCTGTTCAAAGACACCACTCTGGTCTTTTTCATCGGCATTTTCGACATGCTCGCCGCCGCTCAGGCGATCCGCGCAAACTCCGCATGGAACGGCATCACCTGGGAACTCTACATCTTCATCGGACTTATCTTTTGGGTCTGCTGTTTCTCTATGTCTCGTTATTCACAGTGGCTGGAGCGCAAGCTCCGCACCGATCACCGTTAAGAAAGGAGACCGGATATGTCTCTCGCAGAAGACCGCACAATCGACCGCTCGAAGCTGACCGTCTCCGATGAGGTGGCCGTTCAGATCGTCAATATGAACAAATGGTATGGGGAGTTTCACGTGTTGCGTGACATCAACCTGACCGTCAATCGCGGGGAGCGGATCGTCATCGCCGGGCCGTCTGGCTCCGGCAAATCGACAATGATCCGTTGTATCAACCGCCTTGAAGAGCACCAAAAAGGCAAGATCATTGTCGATGGCACCGAATTGACTTCGGATTTGAAAAACATCGACAAAATCCGTTCGGAAGTCGGCATGTGCTTTCAGCACTTCAACCTGTTTCCGCATCTCACCATCTTGGAAAACTGCACCCTTGCACCGATGTGGGTCCGCAAAACGCCGAAACGCGAGGCCGAAGAGATCGCGATGCATTTCCTCGAAAAAGTGAAAATCCCGGAACAGGCCGACAAATACCCCGGCATGCTTTCGGGCGGGCAGCAGCAGCGCGTGGCCATTGCCCGCTCGCTGTGCATGAAACCGCGGATCATGTTGTTTGACGAACCGACCTCGGCGCTTGACCCGGAGATGATCAAAGAGGTGCTCGACACCATGATCGAACTGGCCGAAGAGGGCATGACCATGCTCTGCGTGACCCATGAAATGGGTTTTGCCCGTCAGGTCGCCAACCGCGTGATCTTCATGGACCAAGGTCAAATCGTCGAACAAAACGAGCCGGAAGAGTTTTTCAACAATCCGAAATCGGATCGCACCAAACTGTTTCTGTCTCAGATCCTCGGCCACTAAACCGACACCACATCACAGACCATCACAGACCAAAGGGCGCTCTTCGGGGCGTCCTTTGTTTTGGGTGTCTCTTGGTTTAGTGACTACCGGCTGGGTCTCCCGCCGCTGGGACAGTATCGTCACAAAAACTTCGCATCCGCGTCACGCAGAATATGCTTTGCGGTGAAATTCATCCGTACGATTATGCCCCCAAGATCCAAACGATCCTTGGCTGTGCCTCGGCCAATCCATTAGAGCAGCGCCCCTCATGACCCTACACACGTTCCAAGGCGCAACCGTCTACCTCCCCGGCGAGATCGCACAGGTCAATGTCACCGTGTTTGACGGCCATATCGTTGAAATCGACGGTCCGGCGCAGGGCGACATCATTGATGCCAAGGGTAAAACCCTTGCCCCCGCGTTGATCGACGTCCATGGCGATGCGTTTGAACGCCAACTCATGCCCCGTCCCGGCGTCTTTTTTCCGCTTGAGGCCGCAGTGATCGACACCGACCGACAACTCGCCTCCAACGGCATCGCGACCGCCTATCATGCCGTCACGCTCGGCTGGGAACCGGGGCTGCGCGATGTGGCGCGCGGTCGCCATATGATGCAGGCGTTGTTGGATTTGGCCCCACGCCTCACGGTTGAAAACCGGGTTCAACTGCGCTGGGAAACCTTTGCTCTTGAGGCGCTCGATGTCATCGAATGGGCGCTTGGCGCGCCGTTTTTGCCCTCCATCGCCTTTAATGATCACACGTCCATGACCATGCGCGGGTTTGATGTTGCGATCCAGGAGCGGGCGTTTGAATTTTCACCCGCGTTTTCCGTGGCCGATCTCAATGATCCCCGGATGACCGCCCGCATCGCGGCCAAGGCGCATCGTTCGGGGCTTACCAATGCCGAATACGTCGCGCTTTTGGCCCGTGTCTGGGAACGGCGGTCTGACGTGCCTGCGGCCATCGACAGGGTCACCGATCTGGGCCGCAAAGCCGGCGCACCGATGTTAAGCCATGATGACACCCGCTCTGAAACCCGGAGCTATTTCCGCGCTTTGGGCGCGAGAGCAGCGGAATTTCCCATGGTGATGGAGGCGGCTCTGGCCGCGCGCGACAGGGGCGATCTGATCATCTTTGGCGCGCCCAACGCCGCCCGTGGCGGCAGTCACATCGGTTCTTTGAGCGCGGGCGACATGGTGGAATCGGGGCTTTGCGACGTCTTGGCCTCGGATTATTTTTATCCGGCGATGTTGGCCGCCGTGGCGCGGTTGGACGCCGATAAACGTGCGGATCGCAGCGCGATTTGGTCTCTGGTCTCCGCTGGCCCGGCGCGGGCGATGAACCTGAGCGACCGGGGTGAGATCGCGCTTGGCAAACGCGCCGATCTTGTGCTGATCGACTGGCCTGAGGGCCATGCGCCCTCGGTGCTGGGCACTTGGGTTGGTGGGCGGTGCGCCTATCGCGGTCAGTCCGCCGGATGAAACCAGATCTGCGCGATTACATCCCTTCTGTTGGCCTCGGACTCACGCAGATTCTGGGCTACGGCAGTCTGATGTATGCCTATGCCGTGCTGTTGCCACGGATGGCCGAACATCTCGATCTGTCGCTGTCGACCGTTTTTGGCATCCTGTCATTGGGCCTGTTCTTTGGCGGGCTTGTCTCACCCGTGGCGGGCATGTTGGTTGATCGTTTTGGCGGGCGTTGGGTGATGACGCTTGGGTCGATCGTTGCCGGACTGGCGCTGATGTCCCTGTCGCAAGTGAGTGGAAAATTCGGGCTTTTCCTTGCGATCTTGCTGGCCGAAGGCGCGGGCATGTTCGTGCTCTACAATGTCGCTTTTGCTGCGATCATGCGGATTGAGAGCCGTGTCCCTGCGGCGCGGGCGATTTCGATCATTGCTCTTTTTGGTGGCGTGGCCTCGACAATCTTTTGGCCTTTGACGCTGAGCCTTGCCAATGAGTTCGGTTGGCAGACCACATGGATCACCTTGGGCCTCATGGTGCTTTTGATTTGTACGCCGCTGCATTTTGTTCTCCTCGGCGGACCGCAAAAAGGCCCGGAGGCAGTCGCCACCCCGCTGAATCAGGACTGGCCCGAACTGCAAGGGGCTGTGCGACAGAAAGCGATGCTTTGGATGATCTTGTCCTTCGTGTTCTCGGGCTATGTGATGGGGGCTGTGATGACGCTTTGGGTGAGCAATGTGCAGACATTGGGGCACACGGCCGCCGCTGCCGCCTTTGCCGGGGCCGTGATCGGACCGTTTAAAACCGTGGGGCGCGGGTTTGAAATGCTCGTAAGCCGCAACCTCTATCCGCTTGTGACCTACGCTATGTCGCTTGGGTTGATGATTGCCGGGTTTATCCTCCTTCTGGGGTTTGGAGCCAGTTTCATCGGCCTGCTCTGTGCTGCCGCGCTCTATGGCATGGGGGATGGAATCAAGACCATTGCCCGAGGCACGTTGCCGCTCGCTCTGTTTGGGCAGCAAGGTTACGGCGCGCGGCTGGGCTGGATGTCCTTTGTGCAAATGGCGGTCAACGCCTCGGCCCCTTTCACCTTTGCTTATCTGGCGGAGCAATTTGGCGGGTGGTGGTCTTTTGCAGCCATGGCCGCTTGCCTGTGCTTTGCCCTTGCGACCTATTTTTTGATCCCCGACCCAAGGAGAAATCGCCATGTTGCCGCTTAAGATCGGTGCCTGCCTGAAAACGGATGAGATTGCTTTGCATCGGGAGTGGCTGTTTGAGGCTGACCGTGACATCGAAGTGCAGGATTTCATGACCCATGCCGCCCTCACGGGCGAGTTTGAGGCGCGTATCGCTGCGGCGAAAACCGCGCTTGCGGGGCATGCCGGGCGGGTCGGGATTCATGGCCCTTATGAGGGTCTCGACCTCGACAATAAGGATGCGGAATTGCGTCCGCTCATCACCGCGCGGTTTTTGCGGGCGTTGGAAGCGGCGGACCGGATCGGCGCACGCCAGATGGTGCTGCACTCGCCCTATACACGTTGGTATCAAAACAATCTTTTGTGTACCAAGGGCTATGCCGAGGCCAAGCTTGAACGCATTCAGGACGTCCTGACCCCGGTCGTGCGCGCCGCCGAAGACATGGGCATCACGCTTGTGATCGAAAATATTAAGGACGTGGACCCGGCCACACGGCGCAAGATGGTCGAAAGCTTTGCTTCGCCTTCGGTTGCCCTGTCAATCGACACGGGTCATGCGCATCTGGCACGGTGCATGTCCGGCGCGCCGCCTGTGGATTATTTCGTGCGGGACGCGGGGGAGCAGTTACAGCATATCCATATTCAGGACGTGGACGGCTATGCCGACCGCCATTGGGCACCGGGCGAGGGCGACATTGAATGGTCTGCGGTGTTTCGCGCTCTGAGCACCTGTGCGAGTGCGCCGCATGTGGTTTTGGAACTGCGCAACAAGGCCGACATCCCCAAAGGCTACGCCTATCTCAAAGGGCTTGGTCTGGTTGCATAAGACGATAAGCCCGCCGTCATGGATCTGCGGCGGGCTGATGCGTGGCGGGGTCAGCCCCGGTGTTTTTCGTCTCGGTATTTTTCAATAAACGCGTCAATGTCCAAGGCCCGAATATCTGGCAAGGCCTGTTTGTATGTGTCGCGCGGCCAATCCCAGACGGCGATCTCCATGAGGGCCGCCGCCTGAGCCTCCGTAAAGCGGGGTTTGATCACGCGCGCAGGGACACCGCCGACCACCGTATAGGGCGCGACGTCGTGGGTCACGACGGCCCCGGCGCCAATGACGGCTCCGGTCCCGATGGTCACGCCTGCGGTGATGGTCACGCCATGGCCGATCCAAACGTCATGGCCGATGGTGACCCAATGATCTTTGCGCCATTCGAAGAAATCATGGTCATCCTCACCCAGCCCATAGGCCTCGGCGCGGTACACCGAATGGTGTTGTACCGCGCGCCATGTCGGGTGATTGCCAGGGTTGATCCGCGCCGCATTGGCGATGGAACAAAATTTGCCGATACTCGTCCAAACCACATGGCAGTGTTGGGTGATGTAGGAGTAATCGCCCATGCTTGACGACTTCATCATCGTGCCCTTGCCAACCTCTGTCCATGCGCCCAGATCACAATCGCTGACATCGGCCTCGGGATGAATCGTGGGCCTTTCAGAAAGCTGTTTCTTTGATCCTGCACCGCTCATTTCGTGCCCTCCCAGTCCCCGATGATGCGTGCCCGAATGATCCCCGAAAGATGGTCGATCACATAGACCATGGCGATGATCAGAAAGATGATGGACCACGCCTCATCCCATTTGTACGCGGAAATCCGGTCCGACAGTAGAAATCCAATCCCGCCTGCGCCCACGATCCCGAGGATGGTGCCGGAGCGGACATTGGATTCGAAATTATAAAGCAGGATGGACAGGATCACCGGATTGACCTGTGGCGCGATGCCAAAGCGGATTTGTTGAAACCGTGTCCCGCCCGAGGCCTTGACCCCATCAATAGGTTTGGTCGAGGTGTTTTCAATCGCCTCGGAGAACAGTTTGGCAAAGGTGCCGACCTCGGAGACAGCGATGGCCAAAATACCCGCCAATGGTCCAAGCCCGAACGCCCGAATGAAAATCAACGCGAGGATCAGCGTTTCGAAGGCGCGGATGATGTCATAGCCGCGCCGCACCCCAAGGCGCAAACCATTCAGCCGGTTGATGTTTTTTGCCCCCAAAAAGGACAAAGGAAATGCCACGATGGCCCCCAACAGCGTCCCCATGAAGGCGATGGAAAGCGTTTCCCCCAGCCCTTTGAGAATCTCGGAAAACTCCGGCCAGCTTTTCCAGATATAGGGGGGGAACATGAAACCCAACACATGTCCCAGACGGCCAAGACCGATCCAGATGCGGGTTGGGCTAAAATTGAAAACCCAAAGACAATAGAGCATCAGCCCCGCGAACAGCGTCCAAAGCGCGATCCGGCGCAGGCGCAGGGTCAGTGGGAGATGAAAGGCGCGTGGCACACGGGCGCGGGCCTGTTCGATTTGCGCATGGGTCAGGCTCATGGGCGATCCTCCATTCCGATTATTTTATGGCGCAGTTTCTCGGAGCCGTAGTCGATAACGATGACCGTCGCGAGAATGATGAGAAACAGCGCAGAGAGATCGGTGTATTCCTGAAAACTCATGGCTGTTCGAAATTCCTGCCCCAAACCGCCCGCGCCGACATAGCCGATGATGGAGGAGGAGCGCACGTTGATCTCAAAGCGCAGCAACGTGTAGCTGATGATGTTGGGAAGCACTTGCGGCACGGCGCCGTAGCGGATTTGATCGAACCATGTGCCCCCGGCCGCTTTGACCCCTTCGAGCGGGCGCATGTCGATGTTTTCGTTCACTTCGGAATAGAGCTTGCCCAAAGCGCCGCAGGCATGAGTGCCAATGGCCAAAACGCCCGCCATCGGACCCACAGAGAAGCAAAACACAAAGATCAGCGCCCAGACGATGTCGGGTACGGTGCGGGTGATTTCAAGCAAACGACGGGTCAGCCACAACACCCATTTGTTAGGCGACAGGTTCCGTGCTGCTGGAAAGGAAAGCAAAAACCCGCCGACAACGCCGAATGTGGTCGCCATAAAGGCAATGAGCACCGTCTCCCAAAGCAGTTTGAGCCAGGTTTTCCAACGCCAGAACCATTCGCCAAAATCGCTCCAAAAACTATCCCACCGCAGGGTTGGGAGGGTCTGGGACACATATTCGCCCAACCGGGGCAACCCCGCAGGAATGATCCAGCGCCATTCGCGCGCCCCGTCGGGCATCGTGACTTGGGTGATCTTAAAAAAATCTCCGATCCATGCCGAAAACGCGAAAAGCGACACGAGGACAAGCGTGCCAATGGCCCAGCCCCGCCGCGCTTGACGACGTTTGGTGGCAAAGTCCAATTCGAATTGTGTCAGCCGTTCCGGCGCGGCTGCGTCGACGGTCAACTGGGGCATTGGGGCGACTGTGAAGGTCATATGAACCTCTGTGAGATCAGGCCAAAAGGATAAAAGGGGACACCAGTGTGCCCCCTTTTAAATGCAGGTTGATCAGCCGCGACGCTGGCTTTTGATCCAATCGCGCATGTCGACGATCCACTGGTAGCGATCGCGATCCACGCGGGTGAAGCCGATCTCCGGGTTCGGGTCGGTTGGCTCAAAGGACGAGTAAAGCGCGTAGCCTTCGGGGTCTTCCGTCGGGAAGGCTTCGAGAGCATTGGTCAGATCGGAAATCAGTTCAGCCGGCAGGTTGCTGCGCACGGTCCAGGGGCCAGAGGTGATTTCCGGGCTTTCCCAGATTTTGCAGATCAGCCCGGCCTCGATCATGCCCTTGGATTCCATCCGCTGATAGATGCCATCCAGATCGTTGTTCTGGTAGGTCGATGCGGTGTTGAATGTCCCGTTCACAACCCCGCTCACCCCGGCTTCATGCGAGCCAGAGAACGGCACGGCGGCGAAATATTCTTCGGGTTTGAACCCTTCCTTGGTCAGGAAGTTGAAATAAGGAACGGCGTAGCCCGAGGTCGAATCCGGGTCAGCAAAGGCGTGGATCTTGCCTGCGGCATCGGCAAGGCTTTTGATCCCCGAGTCACAGCGGGTGACAACGATGGAGCGATAGCCGGTGTTGCCGTCTTTTTTGATGGTGGTCAAAATCGGCTCGACCTCGCCATTGGTGGCGGTGTAGGCGGCGGCATAGGACGAGGAGCCAAAACGGGCAATCTCGATTTGATTTGCGGCAATGGCCTGAACCACGCCATCATAATTGCCTGCGGTGAAAATTTCGACCTTCACCCCCAATGTGTTTTCCAAATACGTCCGCAGCGGCTCCGTGCGCATCAGACGGTCTTTTTCGTTTTCGCCCGAAAGGACACCGAATTTCAAAGTTTGGTAGTCTTCTTTCCAACCCTCAGCGAGCGCAGGTGCTGCGATCAGAACCGCAAGAGCGGTGGCAGTGATGAAACGCATGTGGAAATCTCCTTTGAAGCGTTTGTGAAAAGGCGATGATCAGGCCGGCACGGTGGCGTGTACGGCGGTCGATGTGACCGCCGCGTTAAACTCTTGCAGGCCATCAAGTCCGTAAATGTCACGCACGACATCATCGGTGAGCTGTTCGGGGGTGCCATCGAAATACACGCGGCCCTGACGCATGGCGATGATGCGGTCACTGTAGGCGCGGGCGGTGTCGAGCGTGTGCAGGTTCACCAAAACGGTGATCCCGTCCTCCCGGTTGATCCGTTTCAACCCGTCCATCACCAGCGTCGCATTGGCCGGGTCAAGCGAGGCAATGGGTTCGTCGGCGAGCATGATTTTCGGGCGTTGCACAAGCGCCTTGGCGATGGCCACGCGTTGTTGTTGCCCGCCTGACAGCGTCCCCGCGCGTTGCAGCGCTTGCGGCACAAGATCAAGCCGATCCAAAGCCCGGATCGCCATGGCGCGCTCCTCATCAGAGAATTGCATCGTCATCGACGACAGGACCCCGTGTTCTGCCAGACGCCCGATCAGCACATTGGTTAAGACGTCAAGCCGATCGACGAGATTGAACTGTTGAAAGATCATTGCGCAATCCCGACGCCAGTGTCGCAGGGCCTTGCCCTTGAGCGCGGTGATGTTGGTGTCACCAAACGAAATCGACCCCGCAGTGGGATCGACCAGGCGATTGAGCAGACGCAGCAATGTTGATTTTCCGGCACCCGAGCGGCCAATCACGCCGATAAACTGCCCCGGTTCAATGGAGATCGACACGTTGTCGACGGCGTGGGTCTCGCCAAAAGAGCGGGAGACATTGGACAGGATCAAGGCAGAACTCATGGTATACTCCGGAGATATTCATTCGGATGTTTCACCATGAGGTTTACGTGAGCGGATTAACGTCCCGCCGACATTTGCATGACGATGCCCTGATAATTTGGCGACAGATATGTGACAGCCGCCTCAGGCAGGGTGTAACAGCTTAAGGTCGCGACTCTGCAGCCGCCCGATCGAATGGATCATCTTGCCGCCACAAAACGTGGCGCTCACACGGGTCAGCGCGCCACGTTCAACCAGCGCCAAATCGGCACGCAGTCCGGGTTCGATCCGCCCGCGATCCGTCAGCCCCAGTGCTTTGGCCGGATTGGCCGTTACCAAAGCCGCCGCCCCCGCAAGCCCCTTTGGATCGCTTTCGGCCAAGGTCATCACCGCCGCCAACATCGCCGCCGGGTGGTAATCCGCCGCGAGAATGTGCAACAGCCCCTTGGCATGTGCCTCGCGCGCTGAAAGATTGCCGGAATAACTCTGACCGCGCATCGCATTTGGTGCCCCCATCGCATTCAGCATCCCACGCGCTGCGGCGGTCTCGGCCGCCTCAGACGTGACCGGAAACTCGCTGATCACCGCGCCCATTTCGGCCATCAAAAGCGCCTTTTTGGCACTGTCATCATCATGGCTCGCAAGCGCGACACCGTGGCTTTTGCAGAGCTTGGAAACCTGACGGAGATTGTCGAGAATAACCTCCTGCGGGCGGGTGCGTTCAGCGATCCTGGTGCTCACGACCTGTCTGGCTTCGGTTTCGGACATGCCGTCGCGTGTGGCGATAAGGCTGATATGACGCTCAATGTCGCGATACTGTCCCTGACCCGGCGTGTGATCCATCACGGAAACCAAATCGACCTGCTCATCGGCGATCAAATCGGCCAGCACCTGCACCGCATTGGCATAGGTGATGTCAAAGCGAGCATGGATGCGATGGTCGACGCGGCAGGACCTGCGCAGCCGGTGCAGATCACGGATGACTTGGCTGGTGTGTTCAAACGAGCGCCGTTCGCCAATTCTTGCTGCCCGCGAGAAACTCACCGCCGCATAAGCCGTGGTGATCCCCGCCGCGGACAAGCGCGCATCAAGATGCGACACAGCCACCTCCATCGGGAAATCGACCCGCGGCCGGGGTTCCAATTCGGTTTCGATCATGTCGCCGTGCATGTCGATGAAGCCGGGAAAGACCAGCGCCCCGCCACAGTCGATGCCGTTTGAAACAGGCCGTTCGGCGATCTGGGCGATCAACCCGTTTTCAATGCAGAGCGCGCCGTCAGTGAGCACACGATCCGGCAAGACGAGGGAAAGATTAGACAGCCACATCGGCGCGGTCCTCCATATTGGGGGCATCAGGGGTCAGGTCAATGACTCGGTCAATCAGGTGTTCGACGTCATCGGGATGGTGAAACACGCCGATCATGGCGGTGCCGCTTTGTTTGAGCTCATGCAGACGCGCGACCAGAGCCACCCGCGCATGTGCGTCGAGCGAGGCGGTCGGTTCGTCCAAAAGCAACAGCTTTCGGGGCAAGATCAGCGCGCGGGCGAGGTTGACCTTTTGCTGCTCTCCGCCTGAAAACGTCGTGGGATAGGCGCGCCAGAGGCTGTCTTTGACCCCGAAAGCCTTGAGCCAATAGCGCGCCTTGTCCAGGGCCTGTGGCGCGCTGTGCCCGGCCATGCGCAGCGGCTCGGCCACGAGATCTTCGGCTGAAACCCTCGGGCGTGCCACAAGGAACTGAGTGACAAATCCGATCTCGGTGCGTCGCAAATGGGTCACATCCACGTCGGCGGCGCGCAACAGGTCGATCACCCCGTGATCCGAGTGAAATAGAACCTGACCCGCCTGCGCCAGATAGCTGCGATACAGGGTGCGCAGCATCGTGGATTTGCCCGCGCCGTTTTGACCCTTGAGCAAAAGAAATTCGCCCGCGTTCAGATCAAAAGAAATGTTGGAAAACGCCGCCATCTGACTGCCCAGATGGTGCATGGTGAAGCCTTTGGTCAGGCCTTGGACGTGGAGAATGACACTCATAGTTTCGCATGCACCAATTGTTGCGTGTAGGGATGTTGCGGGTCTTGGAAAATCTGATCGACCAACCCCGCTTCGACCACTTCGCCGCGGCGCATGACCATGACGCGGTCGGCCAAAGTGCGGATCACCCCCAGATCATGAGACACGATGACCATGGTGATATTGCGGTCCTGTTGCAGCCGTTTGAGCGTATCAAGCACCAGCGCCTGCACACTGACATCCAGCCCCGTGGTCGGCTCGTCCAGCAACAACAACGCAGGTTCAAGCGCGATCGCCTTGGCCAATTGCACACGTTGCTGCATGCCGCCCGACAATTCGATCGGCGGTGCGTCAAGGCGTTCAAGCGGAAATTCGGACGCCGCCAAGGCCGCGCGCGCCTTGTCGCGCAGCACGGAAAACCGCCGCTCTCCGGCAATCAAAAGCCGCTCGGCCACGTTGCCGGAACTGGAGTGTTTCATCAAAAGCCCAAGATGCGGGTTCTGATACACGATGCCGATCTTGGTTGCGCAGAGCATCCGGCGCGCGAAACGGCCAAGCTCAAACAGATTGCCCTGTACATCGGGCAGATCCAATGTGTAGCTGCCGCTGTCGGGCGTGTCCTCAAGGTTCATCATCCGCAACAGCGTTGATTTTCCAGAACCACTTTCCCCCACAATCCCAAGCACTTCGCCGGGAAATACCTCGGCTGAGACGCGGGTCACAGCCTGCACATCGCCATAGGTCTTGGTGACATCGCGCAGAGTCACCAAAGGCCGCGTGGTGACGATGCGCGGGGCGTCGAGTGTCAGGGTCATTCTGCCATCTCCCCATTTTCATACCATGTCTTGCCAAAGGTGACGGCGTCGCCCGTGCTCTGTTGGATGTGTTTCACGCCAAAGCCGCTGTCGGACAGTTCATAGGCGGAACTGCCATCCTCTTGTGGGATTTCGTTCATGAAAAACCCTTTGGCGCCGGAGCGGGAACAGGTCAGGTCGTGGTGCTCTTCGACCTTGTAGGGCACATCATCAAAGACCAGAGGTTCAACGCGAGTGTAGGGGGGAACGGCAAAAATGCGCTTTTCGCGACCCGCAGACAGGATTGTCAAATGCTGTGCCATGTTCAGCTTTGGCACGTCCCAACGCGGGATCGGCGAAGGGGTCATGACGTGACGTCCATTGACCATCGAGGGGTAGCTCGCGCCCTGCATCACCCGCCCGGATCGCACGATTTGTTCGTAAAGCTGTAGCCACATCCGGCCATAATCCGCATCGGCATGCATTTGACGCGCGATTGACATATTGGGCTGAACCGGGCGCAGAGGCTCGGGGTTGGGCACTTGCAGCACAAGGATTTGAGCCTCGTTCAGTTTTTCTTCCGGGATGCGGTGGCGTGACTGAATCAGATCGGCCTGGAGCGTATCAAGCGTGGTTGGCGCACCGGAGACCCTGGCCAAAAAATGCCGGATCGACGCGGCGTTGACGCTGTCGTCAGCGCCTTGATCAATCACTTTGATCCGCATGTTGGGGTGGATGAGAGTCAGCGACACCTGCAATCCCCCCGTTCCCCAGCCCCGTGCCATCGGCACCTCGCGGCTGGCATAGGGCATCTGACAACCGGGCACCGCCACGGCTTTGATCATTTTGCGCCGAATTTCGCGCTTGGCAGAGGCGTCCAGAAAGCCGTAACTCATCGGCTCCCAGGCGCGGGACAAGGTTTTGAGGCTTTGTGGCGTCACACTCATTGCGCAGGTTCCTTTGAGGGGGATGTTTTTTCTGCCGTTGTGCCGGTCTTCTTGGCGCTGCGCATTGCATCCAAAGAGGATTGAAATGTCACATAATGCGGCAGTTTGAAGTGGATACAGAAGCCCGAGCTTTCCACGCCTTCGGTATGATAGAGGTAGAATTCCTCCTCGGTGGGTGACCCTTTGGGCGCGCCTTTGCTGTTGAGATCCAGCGTGGCGGCGGAGATGCATTTCACCTCGTTCCAGCCCAGCGTGGCGGCAAAGCCCAGCTCAAGTGTGTCGCCTTTCTTTGACACGACCTCGGCCTGTGACACCTTGACCCGTCCTGCCGAAAAGGCTGTGCCTTTCGGGTGGGTCACGATGATCTCAGCCTCGCACAGGCGCAATTCGTTCACCGTTGGATGCGCTTGGCCGTAGCCGCGCATCGCCGCATATCCAAGCGCCAAAGTCGCGCCCGTGTCCGCGCGCGCCAAGCTTTGCAACCTGTGCGCGCGCGTGGCCGGAAACAAAACTGGCTCACGGGTCACATCGGGAATGTCCTCGGGCGCGGTCTCATCGAAACCGGGCATTTCCACCAGATCATTCTCCGCCTGCCACGCCGCAACCGAAGGCTGATGCGCGGGGGCGGGCGTGGCCGAGGGGGTGACCGGGGCCGGGACATAACGCGCGCCCTCAAGCACATCGGTTGCGATGATCCGGTGGGAATAATCCAAGGTCGGGCCAAGCACCTGACCGCCGGGAATGTCTTTGAACGCTGCCGAAATGCGACGATGGGTAAACAGGGTTACCTGTTCAATCGGGCGCGCCACATGCAGTCGCGGTTGCGTCGTGCGCCACGCGCGCAGCAACAGAACCGCCTCATATAAGTCGCCCCCCGCCTGCGCCAAAGCCAGCGCGGCGAGGTCTTCGTCATAAAGCGAGGCCTCGCCCATCACCCGGTCGATCAGATAGGGCAGGGCAGTTTTGATCTCCGCCACCCGTTCGGGTGTGATCTCGCCCATCTCGGCGCGAAACAACCGTTCTGCCTGTTCAATCGCCTGTTCGCCACCGCGCGTCGCCACATAGGCCATCAGAGCATCTCCACTTTGGTTGACCGTGGCAGGCCCAGGACCTGCGCACCGTCGATGAAAAACACATCGAACCCGATCGGGTATTGGATGAGATCGCGGCGCAGGGACCAAAACCCGTCCGGCACCCCGCCGATATGAACGCATTCCTCTGTCTCGATCCCCGGCCCGGTGAGACGCAGGCGCGGCCCTTCACCAAGGCGGGCGCGGATCACGACACTGGCGCCACCGTCGGGGTAGAGATCGGAGCCGGTCGACAGGGATTTCAGGCCATCCAGATCGGTGAGCGCGCCCAGAAACACATGATCGGCGCCCGCCAGCGCTGCGATACGCGCGCCGGTTTCCAACACTTTGGGCATCAAAAGCGGGTCGGCGCAGAAGACATGACATTCGCGGTCGATCAGCGCCTCAATGATTTGGGCTTCGCCTCGTTCGGGTAAATCGCGCAGGCGGCCGGGGCGGCTCATCGACCAAATCAGGGCCTCGAATGTGGCATTGGCGCGGGTTTCCTCACGCGAGGGTGTGGGGGCTGTGCGCATCAGAACGTCTCCATATCAACGCGGGTCGCTTCGATCCGGCACAGGGTGTCATGATCCTGCGCCTGCTGCATTTTTGCCTGTTCGCTGACAAAAGCTGTGCAGTCCGCCACCGCACGGCCCGCGTCCAACGCCAGATCGACTAGCGCCATGGCCATGGCCGCCTCAAGATCACGCCCACGCCGCATGCCATAACCTTCATGCGCGCCCATTCGGATATGCGCCTCGCTCACAAGCACCTCGCCAAGATGAAACCCCGTGCCCTGCGCCGTGTCGCGCATCGGCAACATGACCAGTCCGGTTCGACTTGAAAGCACTTCGACCGGATCGAGGTGATCAAGCAGCCCCTCGCCAAAGGTCTTGATCGCGCAGGCGTCGCTGCGCGCCAATGTGGTGAGGCATAGGTTGTGCGGATGGGTCATCGCCTTAGTCCCTCTCGTTTGTCATGGTGAATTTGACGCGCAGCGCCGACCAGATGACTTCGCTGAAACTCAACGCCGTGCCATCCAAGGATTGGTCAATGGCGCGGATGACAATGACCGGGGTTTGCGGGTGCTGACGCAAAAGCTTGGCCTCTTCCGGGCGGGCAAGGCGGCTGTGCAAAGTGGTTTCGGCGCGCAGATAATCGGTGATGCCGTAGGATTTATAAGTCTCGGTCACCGAGCCGATCAGATCACGCCGGGTGACAAAATCGGGAAAGCGTTTGGCGCAGCGATAGCCGGTTCCAATGTTGATCGGCAGCGTGTCAGCATAGGTGATGCGGCGACTTTTTTGCACGGGAGCGCCGGGAAGCAGGCCGAGCGCGCGCGCGACCCGTTCGGAGGCGGCGGTTATTTCCGCGCCAAGCAATGCGCCTGTCACCTCGATACCTTGCGAGTTCAGGTTGCGGTGCAGCCGCGTGCGCGTTCCGATCGCATATTCAAGCATCGGGCCGGATTCAACAAAGGTGCCACGCCCCTGTTCGACGCTGACACTGCCTTCGCGTGCCAGTTCAGCGATGGCGCGACGCACAGAATGGCGTCCTGCCTCATATCGCGCCGCCAATTCGGGTTCGGTCGGAAGCCTGTCCCCCGGTTGCAATGTGCCATTGGCGATGTCTTGTTCGATTGCGTCACAGATGCGCCGCCATTTCTGAGTGATCATTGTCCACCATCATTCATTCGGATGAATGTGGACTACGCCGCGTTGGTAACATGTGCATGACGCCGGGCGCAGATTTTGATGACGATCCGTATGGGGCGAATTGTGTGGGGCTATGGCAAATCAGCCCCGCGCAGCGCGGTGGCCCGGCTGCCTTGTCGCTGTGACCTGTCAAAAAGCGAAGGGGGGAGAGTTACGCGTCCAGATCGCGCGGCACCACAAAGTCGACAACCGGGTTCACGCCAAATGCAATCTCTGACCAAGTCGGGGCGGCCACGTCAAACACCGTGGTGGCACAGGTTGGGTAGCGCGCAAAGTCTTTGTGCAGCGGCGCTCTGTTGGCAAAGCGTGCGGCAAATTCGCCAACGCCGGGGTTGTGGGCGATCACCAAAACCGTGTTGCCCTCGGCCTGTTTCAACTGGGACATGATCCGCATGTCAGAGGCGAGATACAGCGTGTCTTTGACCACGAGATCGGCACAGAGCCCCATGCCATTGGACAACCATTCATAGGTTTCGCGGGTGCGCGCGGCGGCAGACACCAACACCTGATCAGGCAGATACCCTTTGTCCCGCAGCCAAATCCCCATCAGGGCGGCGTTGCTTTGGCCGCGGGCATTGAGCACCCGGTCAAAATCGTCGCTCAGAGGATCATCCCAGCTCGATTTCGCGTGCCGCATCAGGATGAGGCGCAGGCTCATTTTGCGCCATGCGGTTTCATACTGGGTTGGCTGTCGCGAATAAGCGAACCCGCACCGTGTTCGGTGTAAAGTTCCAACAAACAGGCATTGGGTGCGCGCCCGTCCAAGATCACCACGGCCCGCACCCCGGCGTTCAGGGCATCCAGCGCGGTTTCGGTTTTCGGGATCATGCCACCGGCGATGATGCCCTCTTCGGTGAGGGTGCGGATTTGTTCGGAGTTGAGCGAGGTCAAGACGTTTCCATCCGCGCCTTTGACGCCGGACACATCGGTCAAAAGCAACAGGCGATCGGCCTTAAGCGCGCCCGCGATGGCGCCGGCGGCGGTGTCGCCATTGACGTTAAACGTCTCGCCGTCGCGACCCGCGCCCACAGGCGCGATCACCGGAATGAGGTTTTCATCGCCAAGTTCCTTGATGATCGAGGGGTCCATTTTGACTGGCGTGCCAACAAAGCCCAAATCGGGATGAGTCTGTTCGCAAATCATCAGGTTCGCGTCCTTGCCGGAAATCCCGACCGCGCGCCCACCTTGGCTATTGATCGCCTGAACGATGCGTTTGTTCACAAGGCCGGACAGGACCATTTCGACGACCTCAACGGTGGCCTTATCGGTCACGCGCTTGCCGTTGACGAATTCGGATTTGATGTTCAGATCGGCCAAAAGCTTGTTGATCATCGGACCGCCGCCATGAACGATCACCGGTTTGACGCCAACCTGCTGCATCAACACCACGTCGCGGGCGAAACTTTCCATCGCCTCGTCAGACCCCATGGCGTGACCGCCAAGTTTGATCACCACTGTCGCGCCTTCGTAGCGCTGCAAATAGGGCAAGGCTTGTGACAATGTGCGGGCGGTTGCGATCCAGTCTCTGTTCATGTCTTGCGTCTTCATTTCCCGGGAGTCCATTGGAGGGGTTGCTCCTGAGTATCGCGTTCCCGGGCGCGGGTGCAAGGGTCGCTTACACCAGCGTTGCGATCACGGCGCGCAGAACATCAATGCCCCACCCTTTTTCCGAGGAGGTGACGATCAGTTCCGGGTAGGCGGCCGGGTGTTTTGCCACCGCCGCGCGCACCTGCTCTAAGATCGCCGCGCGCTCCACCTCTTTGACCTTGTCGGCTTTGGTCAACACCACCTGAAAGGTCACGGCGGACTTGTCGAGCCGCTCCATGATGTCCTCATCCACGGATTTGACCCCGTGGCGGCTGTCGATCAGCACAAAGGCCCGGCGCAACGTGGCGCGGCCAGACAGGTAGGCCTTAAGCAGGCGTTGCCATTTTTCGACGGTTTGGATCGGCGCTTTGGCATAGCCATAGCCGGGCAGGTCGACGAGGTAATGACTGTCTGAGGCGGTGAAAAAGTTGATTTCTTGTGTCCGACCCGGCGTGTTCGAGGCACGTGCGAGCGCCTTATGCCCGGTCAGGGCGTTGATCAGAGACGATTTGCCCACGTTTGAGCGGCCTGCAAAGCAGACCTCAAGGCGGTCATCAGGCGGCATGCCGTCCATGGCCACCACGCCTTTGACAAATTCGGTCTGTGCCGCAAACAGCAAGCGGCCCTTCTCGAGGGCCGCCGCGTCAGGATCCGCAATGGGAAAACTTAGGTTCATCTGGTGTGGGACGCCCTATCAGGACGCCCCCTCCTTTTTCTTAAGCCGCAGCGAGCGTAACACGTTGCCCAAAACATCGGGTTTGTGCCCGTGGCTGCGCATGATGATGTACTGCTGTATGAATGTGATCGTGTTGTTGCAAATCCAGTAGAGCACCAGACCAGAGGCGAAGTTGCCGAGCATGAACATGAACACCCAAGGCATCCAAGCCATGATCATCGCCTGCGAGGCGTCTGTGGGGGCTGGGTTCAGCTTTTGTTGCAACCACATCGAGATACCGAGGATGATCGGCAAAATCCCGAGGGAGACAAGGGCAAAGGTCGTGCCGGCTTCGGGGGCTGCGAAGGGCAGAAGACCGAACAGGTTCAGGATCGAGCTTGGGTCCGGTGCGGACAGGTCTTTGATCCAACCGAGCCACGGGGCCTGACGCAATTCGGTGGTGACGATGATCACCTTGTAGAGCGAGAAGAACACAGGGATCTGCAAGATCAGCGGCAAACAGCCAGAGGCCGGATTCACCTTGTTGGTCTTGTAGAGCTCCATCATGCCGCGCTGGAGTTTTTCTTTGTCGTCGCCAGCGGAGGCTTTGAGTTTTTCCATCTCCGGCTGAAGCTCTTTCATCCGCGCCATGGAGACGTAGGATTTATACGCCAGCGGCAACATGATGCCTTTGAGGATCAGCGTCAGAAGAACGATCGACCAGCCCATGTTGCCAATCAGGCCATTGAGGGCGTGAAGAATGCGGAAAATCGGCTTGGTAAAGAAGAAGAACAAGCCCCAATCGGTCGAGTCGCTGAACTTATAGACCCCATCTTTGGTCTCATAGCTGCGAATGGTTTCCCATTCTTTCGCCCCGGAGAACAAGCGCGAGGTGATTTCAACGGACTGGCCCGGAGCAAGTTCAATTGTCGGGTAGCGCGCAACCGTCCGATAGACGTCGGCGCTTTCCTGATAAGACACGACCGAGGTGAACGGATCGTTGGAATCTGGGATCAGAACCGTCATCCAGTAGTGATCGGTAAAGCCCACCCAACCGTCTTTTTCGACATCGACGATTTCGGCGTGCTGGCCCCAACGCGGGTCCGCATCCAGTTCGGTGAACTTGGTTTTAAGCATCGAGCTTTTGAAGCTGATCTCTTTGAGTTCCTTGCCAGACTGGCGGATCGCGCCCTCATGGACGAGCAACCGCGTCAGGTCTTCGGGCTTGCCAATTTTCACAACTTCGTTGTTGGCCGCCATACGGGCCGGGGTTGCGCTGTTGTTTTGCACGGACTGCGTGACGGTGAACATGTAGTTCTCGTCAATCGCAATGTTTCTGTGAAAAATCAGGCCCTTGCCGTTGTCCCAAGCCAGTGTGACGGGGGCATCCAAGGACAGAACGTCACCGCTTTCTACGGACCAGGTGGTGTTTGCACCCGGCACGTCAGAGGCGTCCAAAGTGCCGCCCGGTGCCCAGCCATACAGGGCGTAATAGGGGCTCTCGCTCCCCACCGGGCGAAGCAAGGTGACGATCGCGTCACTGTCAAGCTCGACTTTGTAGTCTTTGAGGGAGAGATCGTCGATGCGCCCCCCTGCGAGGGAGATAGACCCTTCCAGCCGGGGGGTCTCGATGGTGATCCTTGCCGCATCCGGCACTTGTTCCGCCGTAGCGTTGCTGACACTTGTCAGCTCGGTCGCGGCGTCGGCACCCGGAGGTGTCAACGCCCCGGTGCCCCCCTGATCGACCGCCGTCGCCACAGGGGCGTTGGGGTCCACAACAGGTTGGGGAGCTGGGAAAAAGATCTGCCAGCCAAGCAAGACAGCGCCGCTCAACACTACGGCCAGAATCAGGTTCTTGTTTTGATCGTCCATGAAGGCCGCCCGATTTTTGGAAAATAATCTTGGCTGGTTCAACCTGTCCAAGGCCGGAACGTCAAGCGGTTTTGGCTATTTCTTTTGGAAAATGCGGCAAAGTGATCAACTGGCGCGTTTGCCGATCCGGGGCGTTTCGGCCAATTTGCGTCTATGAACGTCCATCCATTCGAGCGTTTTTTCAAACGCCATCGGTCGTGAAATGGAGAAGCCTTGCACATGACCACAGCCAAGTTGTGCCAGCATGGCATGTTCGCCAACGGTCTCAACCCCCTCCGCAAGCGTTTCCAATTCAAGGCGTTCGGCCATGGTCAGAATGGCGGCAAGCATGTTTTGCTGATCGCGATCCAGATCGCAGCGTGTGACATAGGACCGGTCAATTTTGATCCGCTTGACGGCAAAGCGACGGATATTGGCGATGGAGGCATGGCCGGTGCCATAGTCATCAAGATCAATACCACAGCCCATTTCTTTCAAGGCCCAAATATTGCGGGTGATGATATCATTGTCGGAAGAGGCGATGACGCTTTCCAAAATTTCAATGCTCAGTCTGGAGGGATCGAGTTCAAACCGATCGAGTTCCCAACGGATCTTGTCCACCAGTTTCGGATTTGCGAGATCGGATGGCGAAAAGTTGACCGCAACAGTGTCCACATGAAATCCAGCCTTATCCCATGTTTTCAAAGACATGAGAGAGTGGTAGAGAATGACTTCGCCGAGGCGTTCGTACAATCCCAACTCTTCAATGGCCGAAATGAAGTCGCCGGGATTGATGATGCCTTTTTCCGGGTGGTGCCAACGTGCCAGCGCCTCCATTCCGGATACCTCACCGGTGTCGGTTGAGATTTGGGGCTGAAACCACGGCACAATTTGACCATTTTCCAAGGCATCGCCGACATCGGCAAGGATCGTTCCGCGATCAAGTGTTTTGGGTGTGAGCGAGGGCGTGAAGGCGCGAATCGAGCCGGGCCCATTGTGACGCGCGTCCAACAAAGCGACCTCTGCCGCATCCAAAAACGCTTGTCCTGAACAGGCGGGGGCGCGGTTTGGCATGCAAAACCCGATTGAACAGGTTGCATAAACCTTGGTTGCATTCAGTGTGTAAGGCTCAGACAGTGCAGCCTGTAGCCGGGAGGCCAGTTGAATCAGGGTTTCGAGATCAGCGCGACGCACCGGGGCGAGGCCAATGGCGAAACGCGCACCCTCTAAACGCGCCACAACATCATGTTCGCGCAGCGTGTTCACCAAACGATTTGCGGCAGTTTTCAGCATGTTGTCGGCAGCGTCGGCCCCCCAATTGGCCTCCAATGCGCGATAATCATCAAGATCAATGGCCAAACACGCGGTGGTTCGACCGGTGACATCCCGGCTGTCGAGGATTTGGTCCAGAGCATCAATGACGGTAGGACGTAGAGGCAAGCCCGTCACACCATCGCGCGCCCGCGTCGGGTCGCGTGTGAAAGACGAAGCAAGCGATGGAAGCGCGCCGATTACCGCGAAAAGCGCCGGGATGAGCAAAGCCGCGATCACCAAAGCAGTTTCCCCGCCAAACCAATAGACGCTGAGGCAGATGGCAGGCAGAAAAGCCAGAGTTTGAGGCCCCATCAGGGCATCGCGCAGGCGGCGAAGCTTCGCGGCGATGTGGCGCATTGGTGTCGTCCCGGTCTTGTGTTCGGCCCAAAAGGCCCTTTCACCGGAGAACGTGGGCCAAGAAAGTGGCCGTGCGGTTAACGCAGCTTCGGGATTTCCATAGAATTTTCTGGATTTGTTCCAATTTTCTCGCCATCCGTTAACGAAAGGCCAAGGAAATCGAACAATTTCGGGTCCAGCATATGTGAAGGACGGATATTGGTCAGTGCTTTGAACATGACTTGACGCCGTCCGGGGCTGTTCTTTTCCCAGCCATCGAGAATGTGTTTGACCTGTTGGCGCTGAAGCCCGTCTTGGGAGCCACAGAGATCACATGGAATGATTGGATAGTTCATCGCACGGGAGAATTTTTCGCAATCCTCCTCCGCCACATGCGCCAGCGGGCGATAGACAAAAAGATCGCCCTCTTCATTGACCAATTTCGGCGGCATCGTGGCAAGTCGGCCACCATGAAACAGGTTCATAAAAAACGTTTCAAGGATGTCGTCGCGATGATGACCCAACACCACGGCGGTACAGCCCTCTTCGCGGGCAATCCGGTACAGGTTGCCGCGGCGCAGACGTGAACAGAGCGCACAAAAGGTCCGCCCGGCGGGCACTTTATCCATGACGATGGAATAGGTGTCCTGGTACTCAATGCGGTGCGGAACCTGCATTTTCTCCAAGAATTCAGGGAGAACCGTGGCAGGAAAGCCGGGCTGACCCTGATCCAGATTGCAGGCGACGATCTCCACCGGCAACATGCCACGCCATTTCAGCTCATAAAGCGCGGCGAGCATCGTGTAGCTGTCCTTGCCACCTGACAGGCAGACCAACCATTTCGCACCACGCTCCACCATGCCGTACTGTTCAATTGCCTCGCGCACATTGCGGATGATGCGTTTGCGCAGCTTTTTGAACTCCGTCGTGGACGGGGCGCCGTGAAAAAGCGGGTGAATGTCGTCGAGATCATCGAGCATGGTGGATCACTCCTCGGCGCTGTCTGGGGTGGTATCGGGTTTGACGTGGTCGTGTTGGCAATGAGTGTGCTTGGCGTGGCTGTGTGGCTTTTTCGGGTCCGGTACGGGATCATAGCCGGTCCCCCCCAGCGGATGACATCGGCCAATGCGCCGGATGGTCAAATAGCTGCCTTTGAGCGCGCCGTGTTTTTCCAGCGCTTCCATAGCATAGGCGCTACAGGTCGGCTGATAGCGGCAATTATACCCAATCCACGGGCTGAAAATAAGACGATAAGCGCGCACGGGCAGGGACACCACATAGGCCAGCGGGGTCATCGTGCATCCCCGTGAATTTTGCGCATCGCGTATTTCAGATCTTTGAGCAAAAGATCAAAGGGACGCGCACTCGTGTCGTTTTTTTTGCCGATCAGCACATAATCCCAGCCCTCGCGCCCCATTTCTGGAATGACAAGGCGGGCGGCTTCGCGCAGGCGCCGTTTGGCGTGATTGCGAAACACGGCGTTGCCAACTTTTTTGGAACAGGTGTAGCCGACGCGAATGCCGCTTGCCGGTTCACCTTCGCCACGGTTGCGCCCCTGAAGCAAAAAGCTCGACGTGCCCTGACGCCGCGCACGCGCAGCCTTCAGGAAATCAGCGCGTTTGCGCAGCGTGTCCATCTGAGGTTTTTCACTGGCATCAGCGCATGACAAAACCGCCGGTCGCGGACCTGCGGCTGTGGCGCTTGCCTCTGCCTTGGGTGCGTCCGGCGGTGTCATTTTGGTCTCGCCCCTAAAAGTCTAAACTCTCAAGGATGTCCCGGTCGCAGATTTATGCGCAGAGGGACTTACGGCCACGCGCACGGCGGGCGTTGAGAATTTTACGGCCAGCTTTGGTCGCCATACGGGCACGGAAGCCATGGCGGCGCTTGCGGACGAGGTTGCTCGGTTGGTAGGTGCGTTTCATCGCGCCGTCTCCATCGGTTGATCAGGGCCCAAACCCCCAAAGAACGGGGATTCGAAGGCGGTAAGTGTTTCGAAGCCCAGCCAATAGGAGGGCAGCGGGCGCTTGTCAATTCACATGCGACGTATTTCTGTAACAAACTGCCCCGATGTCGGGGAATTTGAGGGCAGGGCATCACTGCCGCGTGAGAGTCGCGCAAACTTCTGGTCACGGGGCGCTTGATTGCCCATTTTGCAGGAAATCGCACAAATTCATAGCCAAAAGGATCGTATCTTGGCCGAAGCTCCCCCCTCGACACAGCGCAAACATCTTGTGCCGCTGTTGGTGCTGCTCTGTGTGGCGCTCGCTCTGGCCTATGTGTTTCGTGATGCCTTGAGTTATGAGGCGCTGTCGGAGAATCGGCTGCGCCTGATCGCGCTGCGCGATGTGCATTATGCGCTCACCGTCTTGGGATTTGTTGCCGTCTACACGGTGATCGTCGGGTTTTCCCTTCCGGGCGCCACAGTCGCGACCCTCACGGGCGGCTTTTTGTTTGGCACCTTCCCAGGTGTGATCTTTAATATCACCGGGGCCACATTTGGGGCCTCGCTTTTGTTCCTGGCGGCGCGTTGGGGGCTTGGCGGATGGCTGGCATCAAAGTTGGATGCCTCGGAAGGGCGCATTCACAAGATCAAGCAAGGCATCGACGAAAATCAATGGTCGATGCTGTTCCTGATGCGATTCATGCCGGTGGTGCCGTTTTTCGTTGCCAATCTTTTGCCGGCTCTGTTCGGCGTGGCCTTTCATCGCTTTGTGATTTCCACCGCCCTTGGCATCATTCCCGGCGCTCTCATTCTGACCTCTGTGGGGGCGGGATTGGGCGAGGTGTTTGACCAAGGCGGGCGGCCTGATCTGAGCGTTTTGTTTGAACCGAAAATCCTCCTGCCGATTCTGGGCCTGTGTTTGCTCTCAATCGCGCCTATGGTGATCAAAGCACGAGGTAAGGAGCCATTATGAAACAGATCAAAACAGACCTCTGTGTGATCGGGGCCGGGTCTGGTGGGCTGTCGGTTGCTGCGGGCGCGGTTCAGATGGGCGCGCGGGTCGTTCTGATTGAAAAAGGCGAGATGGGCGGGGATTGCCTCAATTATGGCTGCGTTCCGTCCAAGGCGCTGCTCCATGCCGCATCGAAGGGCATGAGCTACTCTGATGCGCTCACCCATGTTCACAAAACCATCGACATCATCGCGCCGCATGACAGTCAGGAACGGTTTGAAGGGCTGGGCTGCACCGTGATCCGGGCCCATGCGCGGTTTACCTCGCCGGATGCGGTGGAGGCGGGCGAGTATCGCATCAAAGCCCGCAGGTTTGTCATCGCCACCGGCTCGCGTCCGATGGTGCCGCCGATTGAAGGCATCGAAGATGTCCCTTACCTCACCAATGAAACGCTGTGGTCGCAAACTGCGCTGCCGGAGCATCTGGTGATCCTTGGTGGCGGACCAATTGGGATGGAAATGGCGCTGGCGCATCGGCGTTTCGGCGCAAAGGTCACGATTTTGGAGGCAGGCCGTGTGCTTGGCCGCGATGACCCCGAGGCCGTCAAGCTGGTCAAAGAAGCGCTGATCGCGGAAGGCGTGAAAATCCTTGAGCATTCCACCGTGGTCAAGGTCGCGACGGAGCCGGGCGGCGTGGCTCTGACTTTGGCAAAGGGCGCTGTGTGCCATGGCTCGCACCTTTTGGTCGCCACCGGGCGCATTGCCAATTCCGAATCCCTGTCGCTGGAACATGCCGATGTCGATCACAACCGTGGCGGCATCAAAGTGAACGACCAGTTGCGCACGTCCAATCGGCGGGTTTATGCCATTGGCGATGTGGTCTCGGGCACACCGCAATTCACCCATGTGGCGGGCTATCAGGCCGGGGTGGTGATCCGCTCGCTGCTGTTTGGCCTGCCCGCCAAAGCCGCGACCCATCACATCCCCTATGTCACCTATACCGCGCCCGAATTGGCTCAGATTGGCCTGACAGAAGAGGCGGCGCGCAAGGCCCATGGTGGGGCGCTTGAGGTGCTGCGCGCAGACTACGCGGGCAATGACCGCGCCATTGCGAGCGAGCGCGCAGGGGGCGGGTTCATCAAGCTGATGGTGGTCAAAAGCCGCCCCGTGGGGGTCACCATTGTCGGTCCTGAGGCGGGCGAACTGATCGCGCTTTGGTCGCTTGCGATCGCCGCAAATCTCAAGATGAGCAAAATTGCGGGGATGGTCGCACCTTATCCCACATTGGCAGAGCTTAACAAACGCGCGGCGAGTGCCTATTTTACCCCCAGGCTGTTTGACAGCGCTAAGGTCAAAACGGTGGTAAAGCTGGTTCAGCGGTTCCTGCCCTGATCCGCACCTAACAAGGGATGAAAGCCATTCTTCGATTTCTAAACTCGCTGACCGGGCGGTTCCTGATGTTGACGTTCATCTTTGTGATGGCGGCAGAGGTCATGATCTTTGTGCCCTCGGTTTCGCGGTTTCGCGAAGATTTCCTCTTGTCCCGGCTTGAGCGCGCCCAAATCGCCTCTCTGGCGCTTTTGGCCAATGACAGTCTTGATATGGACCTCGAAGACGAGTTGTTGGCCAATGCGGGCGTTTATAACGTTGTGTTGCGCCGCAATGAAATTCGTCAACTTGTGCTCTCCTCTCCGATCCCCGAACAAATCCACGCCACCTATGATCTGCGCGATGCGGGGGCATTTGAGCTGATCCGGGACGCGATGCTCACCCTGTTTGATCCCGAAGCGCGGGTGATCCGGGTGATCGGCGATCCGGTGAAACAAGCCGGGCTTTTGATCGAGGTGACGCTGCCCACAGCACCTTTGCGCATCGCGATGATCGACTACGGCATGCGCATTTTGATCCTCTCCGCCGCGATTTCGTTTTTCACCGCCTTTCTGTTGTTCTTGGCGGTGCGTGCACTTTTGGTGCGGCCGATCAAACGGGTGATCGGGGCGATGACCTCCTACACCCAGGCACCCGAAGACGCCCGCCGGATCATTCAACCCTCTGCCAAAGTCTCTGAATTGCGCGAAGCGGAAGTGGCGTTGAAAGCGATGGAAACCGAACTGACCTCTGCGCTGCGCCAAAAGGAACGTCTGGCGCAATTGGGCGGGGCGGTTGCCAAGGTCTCCCACGATCTGCGCAATATTTTGACCACGGCACAGCTCTTCACCGACCGTCTTGAAATGTCGCAAGATCCCGGTGTGATGCGTTCTGCGCCAAAGCTGGTGAATTCGATCCAACGCGCGGTCAACCTGTGCGAATCCACCTTGGCCTTTGGCAAGGCCGAAGAACCGGCCCCGGCGCTGGCGGGTGTGCGTCTGGCCGAATTGGTCGGCGAGGTGATCGAAGGCGAACGGCTGACCATTGAGGATTTCGACCTGTCCTTTGCCGAAGATGTGCCCAACACCATGGTCATCCGTGCGGACACCGAACAAATGTACCGCGTGCTCTCAAACCTTGTGCGCAATGCCCGTCAGGCGATTATTGCTACGGGCAAGCCCGGCGAAATCTCGGTGGCGGCCTTTGAGGATGATGACGAATGGGTGTTGAGCGTGACGGATACCGGGCCGGGCCTGCCGGTAAAGGCCCGCGAACACCTGTTCCAGCCGTTCCATGGCGGCGCACGCAAGGGCGGCTTTGGGCTTGGCCTTGCGATTGCCGCCGAACTGGTGCGCGGCCACGGTGGGCGGCTCTTACTGGAACGCAGCGACACGTCGGGGACGGCCTTTGCCATCCATCTCCCAAAAGGCTACGCACAATCGCCCTCTGATGCGAAGGCGTCCGATGCCGAAACCGCCGAGGCCGCCGAGTAAGCCAAATAAGTTTTCAAAAAACCGCATTGGCCTCTTGCGTCCCCGCGCAACACTCGCTAAATCCGCCCACACAGTGCACCCGTAGCTCAGCTGGATAGAGTACCTGACTACGAATCAGGGGGTCAGAGGTTCGAATCCTCTCGGGTGCACCATTTTTCTTTTATTGAACGTCACACGAACCTGACCCAACCGTCATAGTTGGACCACAACAGGGTTGTCAGACGCTCAATTTGAGGCGCTTGTGATAGCCGAGCGTCAAGACTCAAAAACGCGCCGTTCAAGCGAACTGGCGCGGTTTTTGTTTTTATATGGGATGGGCGTGCTGAGGTTGCTTGCGGCCCTAAGCTGCCACTCACTGCGGACGAAACTGCTGTCCGCAAAAATCCTCATATTGTTTGGTCCCGTCTTTACTGGTAATTTCGTAGACCAAAATCGCTTAAAAAAATCAAAACCTTAAGAAGGAAATTCCAATGGGCGAAGCTCGAACCAGACAGAACCGAATAAAGGGCTTTTTGGAACAGAACCCATGGTGTTGTCTTTGTGGCGGATCGGTGGCCGCTACCACGATTGAACATGCACCACCGAAGGTTTTTTTCATAAATAAAGAGGTCCCTGCGGCAACCCATAGGATGCCCGCCTGTGAGCGTTGCAACAATGGATCAGGTCCCGCCGATCAAGTTGCTGCACTTGTCGCATTGATCCAGGCGTCTGTTCACCGGGATGTTCCGGACGAATACATGGAAAAACTCATGCAAGGTGTTCAAAACAATACTCCTGACGCCTTCTCAGCTATTGCGGAAGGTGTATCATCTGATGTGCCTTTGAGAGTTGACGGGAAAGTCGATTTTTACGCCAGAGTCGAAATCGACCAAAGGGTTTTTTCAGGTTGGCTTAACCCATGGGCAGCAAAACAAGCATACGCACTCTACTATCTTCATTCCGGTGGAGAAATCTTGCCGCCGACTTCGCGGGTCATGGTCCAATGGTTTACCAATGCACATGTCTTGGATGAGCAGTCTCCTGATGAGTTGCTACGGGCTTTGGGCAACTATGGAGATCTCAGGCAGGGTGCGAAAAACTCTGAACTGCAATATGGCTATAAATGGCAACTTAATGGCGAGATAGGATGTTTCATCCTGATGCTTCAAGATTCGTCGATGGTGATGCTTGGCGTATTCCATGATCAAGAACAGGCAAAGAGTTTTCCCCATTGGACACTTTTTGCGACCAACGCTGAAAGTGGAATATATCAAATTCAATGAGCGGGTCTGGACGATATTCCAGAGAAATTTCAATGAACAGACTTTGCTTCTCATATTTTTGTCGATTTTGGCTCAATCTCGCCATGTGGCAGCGCGGAACCCACAGGAATATCCTTGGCGGTAAATCTGCATTCACGGCCCAGACCGGACATGCAGTCGCTGGCCCAATGCTGCGCTGCAGCTCGTTGAAGCGCTCATCCGTGCATCGTACAGCATCTCCTTGGGTCAGATGACCGCTCCCCTTTGCCTAACAACCTTGAGAGGAGCGGCGACAAAAATATATGGTGGTATCGGCGCTGACCGGCTAACCATACCGATATGACCGAGAAAAAGCGCAACCCCGATTGGACCCGCGACGAGCATCTCGTCGCTTTGGATTACTATATCGACAATCGGGACGACTACTTTTCGCCAACTAGCGCAGGCGTCGAGGAACTGGCGGCCAACATTAGCAGAGTTGCCAAAGTGCTCGGATTGACCGGATTAGATACCTTTCGGAACCCCTCCGGTGTCTCGATGAAGTTGCTGAATTTCCGCTCTCGTGATCCGCAGCACGACACAAAGGGTCTTCCCCAGGGCAACAAGCTGGAACAGATCCTCTGGGACGAATTCGCCGAAGACCCGGTAGCGTTGAAAAAAATGGTCGAGAACATCTTGAATGTAACCAGCGCCGCGATGGCAAACGGCGTCCCCGTTCTGCCAGATGATGATGCTACGGAAGCCAGCGAGGGCCAGTTACTAACACGTTTGCACCGCTATCGCGAGCGGAACGCGGCTATCGTTAAGCGTAAGAAGGCGTCTTTCTTCAGGAAGCACGGGCATTTGTGCTGTGAGGCCCGTGGTTTCGACTTCCTGAAGGTCTACGGCGAGCGCGGCGCTGGATTCATCGAGTGCCACCACACCAAACCAGTGTCCGAGCTCAACGCTGGGGAAACCACGAAGTTGGCCGACTTAGTTCTGCTCTGCGCAAACTGCCACCGCATGGTTCACGTGGCGCGACCATGGTGGACGTTGGAGGAGCTATTCGCTTCAATCAATCAAGACGAAGAGAGTTGAGGCACCATGTATTTTTCCGTTGTGTTCCCGTTTGCCGATTTTCGGAGCTTACACCGCGATAGGGCCGGGCGCTTGGAACGTCCTGCATGGGGTAAAGCGGACCCAATGGCTAAGTTTGCTCGTGGTTTCGGGGGAATTCACACAAGGACGAAGCCGGGTGCCGGTTTTGCCGGTGAGAATTACTACGCCGACTGCGACAATGCAATTAAGTACCCGTATCAGTACTTTTTGAAACCAGTTCCAGGATTGCAGCGTTCAATCTTGGCATATCCTATATACCGGCGCTTCTATTTCGACGGACACATGGCTGGCCGCTTCGAGCTAGGCTTCCGGCTGAATGAGGACTCTATTCACGATATAGCCTGTTTCGAAGGCATGGTTGAGTACAGTGCTTCGGAACTTGCCGCACAAGTGTTGCAAAACGACCTAAGGATTGAGTTGCTTGACAACCGGCAATTAACTCAGTCCTTTTCCGGCGCGGCGCAGGCCCTTCGAGATGGCTGGCTACTCAGCAGTACGAGGACTAAGGACCTCAGCACCTTCGACATAGAAAATATCGGCTCCAGGTACGTCGGAGTTGGCGCTCCATTCATCTTCATTCGATCTGGTCGAGAAACGAATCTAAAGCCGGAGAAGCAGAAGCGCGAATTGTTTCGGAACGATGATCTTGAGCTCTTTCTCACGAGGTCTGGTAGCCAGGCTCAGAGCTTCGATGTAGCGGTGATACCGTCTGTTGCTTCGCTTTCGGCGGAGACGCCAAGGGAGCGGTTGGCACGTCTATTCTATATCCAAATTCGGGTGCTGTCTTACGCGCATTCATTTTACCTTCGTCAGGTGGCGTCCGGAAAAATTTCGGGACCGAAGTCGCTCGAACCAGCGATACAAGCACTGCTAGAGAGACTGTCTAGTTTAGAACCCGCCGAAGGCGACCGGGCGGATGAATTGGCCTGCCACGAGATGTCGGAAATACTGCGGCGAACAGACTTGAGCCCTGCCCAACTCGCTACCGAAATCGAGGAACTAGTGAAGCCAGGCATTATGCGTCGTTGGTTCGGGGGCTTTTGGGGCTACGCAGATCGAAAAGTCGACATAGCAATTGAGGCCGCCGCAGGAACTGCGACAACGCATCTCCTATCCGGCGGCCTCTGAAAAAATTGGGCAGCACCGAATGCTTAGCCCGTCTATGAGGTTGGGAAACAGTGTCCCCGTGAGAAAGCAAATAGTTCGATCCAGAATGGTTGTCAAGACCTCAGCGCAACATCAGTCCAGGCTGCAAGACGACTTCGCTTGAACGCCGCTGGCCCGCAGTAGTGACGCCGCGCCAGCAGCGTGTATCCGCGTTGGACGCCAATCCATTCGCGCCTGCAGCGAACGACCGCAATCCGCCCTTCCGACCATATTCCTTCGCACCCGAAATGCCATTCTGCTTGCTGGCGCGACGCTTACACAGCCCGCCAGCAAATGGTATTTCTATTTCTCCCGGTCGTCAGAGCGACCGGCCAGCAGTTCCTGAATACCTTTCTGCAGCAGTAGATCAACTCGGTCCGGCATTTCGTCGAGGCTCCAGACCCTTTGGCTGTCAGGCCAGAGCTCATCGAAAAGCTCTTCGGTCATCACCACATAGGCCACCCTGCCGCTTTGGCGCAGGTAGGTCGGACCATTGTCCGCCTGCCGAACAAGCTTCAGCGTGTTGTGTGGCAGTGTCTCGACGTCAAAGCGCCTGCCTTGTAGCTGGGGGAGTTTGGAACGTTCCATAAGTAGCCCTTTCAAACGCGCGCACCAACCGCCACGGAGACGTCCGTGTGGGGGCGCGAAAGGAGAGGAAAACTCAGGTCATGCCCCCGTCTAGCACGCCGTGCGAGCAGTGTCAGCCCGCTTTGCGGCCAGCTGCCGGGGAATGTCCTGAATGAAAGCAACGGGAGTGGTCACGGCAATTGCAGCGGCAATGAGCATGACAATGTCGAGTTGATCTGAAGGGGCCCCGAACTGAAAATTCATCTTCAGACTCAAAGTTTTCATGCTGAGGTATGTTAGGGAGGTGAGCAGAGAAACATCCCGCACGCATGCCCAATCTTTCGCGCATGCCTTAAACCTCGCCCATCTGCCTTTTGGGGTGCTACCATCCTGCTCGAGCGGTATCGGCTGCCGCGGCGTGTCGGAACGAGCTTCGTGATCGTTCTCACAAAAGCCGACTTCACCAAGGAAATTTCTGACTTCGTTTATGACCAACCATGGATCCTGATTTGGGTTCCGAGGTGCTGGGTCGGCGCCGCTAAGGTCAATGATCCGTCGTCTGTAACTTTGCGGCATTTCATTCAATGCTCTTTCGTAGTTGCCAACGGATCCAACAGACATGCCAGTGGATACAGCTAGATACTCTTGGGTCCACCCAAGAGTTTCACGGATATTCGCGAGTCGCTTGGCATCCTTTTCGTGCGCTTTCGATTCGAATTTTTTCGCGTTTTTCATCCAAGAGTTCCGCTCAGCTAGAGTTGGCACCACTACTTCTAGGTGACCGGCTCGTCGCCGGCAATTTTTTTGAGTGCTCCCGATTGGGGGTAGTCGTTTTGAAGGGTCCATTGACCCAATTGCTGAATTTGCGTCTGATCTACAAAATTTTGTGGCTGGCATCGCCTAGGCTAAGGCGCAGGCCGTCAGAGGCGTCGTTTTTTGGCCTTGAAGGGGCAATCAGTTGACATGCAAAACTCATCACGGCCCGCACCAAAGCGTGTCGATTGAGTTTGGCGGAGACGATCATGAACAACCATGCGCGCAAGAATTTTGAAGCTCATGAAGCGCTGAAAATGCGTCTCAGGCTCAATGGAATTTCGTTGGCTGAGATCGCTCGTCAGGTCGGAGTCTCGCGTACAACCGTTTCTCTGGTTGGACTGAGAAAATTACAGAACTCAACAGTCGAGCGAGCGATTGCAGATGCACTTGGCGTCCCTGCCGAACACTTGTTTGCGCCAGTCGAGAAGGAGAAGTCAGAATGATGAACTAAAGAATAGGAAAGCCCCCGAGAGCGGCAACTCTCAAGGGGCTTGGTGCAATAGAATAGATCCCGTTGCACCTCCTTCATGACCGAACTTGAGAGACCCGTCAAGAGCGTAGCGTTTTGACGGACGGGTCTCCTGCATTCAATCAACAAGGAGGCCGAATGGCGCGGGCTGTGCCCGCGGCCACGGCAAAAGATATGTCTAATGATGATGACGATTTCTATCGTCCACCTGCAAAGACCACTGCGGGCTTGATGTTCCCCGCCCGCTCTAAGCAGACGGTACGGGGCTTTACGCTTGCGAAGCTGCCAGCAGAAAACGATTGGCGGCAAATCATCAGTGCCAGCCAAGGCGAACGTGAAACCTGCCTTTTGGCATTGGCCGATCCGCAATTGTGGAACCTTCACGATCAGCCGACGCCCGTGAGCTACATCGATCTAGACGGTCGGCAACGCACGCATCGCTTCGACTTTTTGGCTGAGTACCGAAACGGGCAAAAAATTGGCTTGGCGGTCAAGCCGGCTGATCGCGCCGAGAAGTTGAACTTTCGCGAAACGCTCCACGCAATCCGGCGGGATCTGCCCAAAGGCTTTGCGGATGGGGTGTGCCTCGTCACAGAGCGCAACCGGCATCCCAAAGAAGTCCTGAATGCACAGCTTCTGAACTTTTTCCGCCGCTGCGAGGATCCTGAAGCTGATGCTCTGGTTGCGGAGCGCATCGCTGACCTGTCGGGCGAGATGTCGATCGCAGAGATGATCAAACCGCTTGACCTCGATGCGCGCGGTTTCCGCGCTGCTTTCAGAGCCATCTACGCGGATCTCCTGCGGGCCGAAAAATGTGAACTCATTTCCCTCAATACAATCGTTGCGCCGAAAGGAGTCGATCAATGAAAGATATGCACTTTCAACTCAATCTCGGTCCCGTAGATGCGGTCATGGCCAAGGGAGAACTCCACTTCGTTCAAAACATCACGGAAGAAACCGTGACACTTCTCGCCAAAGCGGCCGGAGCCGTGCCGTTGAGTTTCTCCCACGAAGAACTCGCAAAGCTGCTCGATAACGGACACTTCAGTGTCGAGTACGGCTACTTTTCTGACCGGCAAGCCGCACGGCGTGCACGGGCGGGGCGCGCGTTGCTCTCCAGCCTCTCGCTCAAAACGCAACTTCATGCCTTTCAGGGTGAAGCTTGGTGCGAGGTAATGATCGAAGGCGCGAAGGAGGGCTGGTTCAACCGGTCTTCCAAGCGATGGCATGAGTTCTTGCCTACACTCCACGCACGCGTGAAGCGCAAACTCGAGGAAGGTGTCCTAAAAAGCCTGGAAGGCAAAGCCGCTGAACCGAGCCTGTTGAGTTACGTCCCAAGTCGGACAAAAGCCATGAGCATGTTGCGCGCGTGGGAAGAGAGCCGCGACCCGATGGTCTTCGTAAAGAAGAGCATCTTCAATGGGCAAAACGCAAAGCGCGTGCATCCCGAAGTAGAGGCGATCATCCAAGTTGAGTCCTTGTGCTTTAAGCATCCGAACGAAATTTACCCGCAGCAGTTCCATGACGCTGTGAATGCGGAAGTGCGGCGAAAGAACATCGCCCGAGGGATCTCCGGAGAAGACCTTTTGCCGGAAGTTTCGCTCAGTACGATTGAACGGCGTATTGGGGATATGGACCAGTTCGAGGCCTTAGCTGCTCGCAAAGGCGTCGCCTACGCGAAGAACAAGCTTGGAGCCCATGTCGGCGGCCTCAAACTAAACGCACCTCTGTTTCGGATCGAGATGGACGAATGGGAGATCGACCTTATGGCGATCCTCAAACGCGCCGGTTTCGACATCTCACTTTCAAGCGTCCGTGACTTGGAACTCGGACGCTATTGGGTGTGCGTCGCGATGGATACAGCTAGCCGATGTCTTTTGGGTCTCAAGTTGTCGACTAAGCCAAACACCGAAGACGCCAAGGCAACGCTGTGGATGGCAATGCGAAACAAGACAGCCTTAGCTTCTGGATTGGGCTGCGAGACGCCTTGGAGACAGCACGGACATGTCTATCATGTCGCAGTCGATAACGGCCCCGCCTTCGTCAGCACGGACTTCAAAGCGGCACTATCTGATCTCGCGATTGACTACTCCGTCTTGCCCGCTGGCGTGCCAAGGCTCCGTGCGCACATCGAGCGCGTGTTCCGGTCAATCGCAACCTTGTTGATGCCCTACCTGACCGGTCGCACCTTCTCTAATCCGCAAGAGCGGGGAGATTACCCTTCGCAGAAATATGCCGTTCATACGGCCGAAAGCATCGTGGAGTTGCTCGTGCGCTTCACAGTGGACGTCTACCACAACCGCAAACATAGCGGGTTGGAGTACGCGACACCGGCTAACATGTGGGACAAGCTCGTGGCTGAATTCGGATGGTCGCCGCCGATGTCCTCACACAAGTTACGACACATCTTGGGGCTTAAGTTCACCCGCAAAACCGGCACTCACGGCGTGTTGATGAACGGCGTCAATTACCACTCGAAACGGCTGGCAAAGCACTTCCAGAAGTATGGCCCGCAATCGGTGGAAGTCAGCATCGATCCCGAAGATATGGGGCGTATTTCAGTCTGGTTGGAGCGCGGAAAGGAGAGCGGTTGGTCAACGTTGAGTGCAACAATCGACAATCTCGAGGGTGTATCTTTTGCGTCCTGGGAGAAGGCGATTTTTGAACTCCGGCGAAACAATCGGGCTGCCGCAAGCCTCACTCAAAGTGTCGTTGATCGCGCGATTGCGAGGATCAAAGAGATCGACGCTGAGCAGCGCGCGATGCGGCAGCTTGGCCCCATCAATCTCACGGTGGATCAAATCCGGCGCGCCCAGAAGGAGACTTTCTGGGGGCTGTCATTCGGATCAAATCCCGATGCTGTACCCAGCGGTGATGCGGTTCCGACGGATCACCACACAGGGCTTCTTTCCGATGAGATCCCGTACGAACCTGGCCCGCTCCCAGCAGAACTGCCGGCCACCGTCATCACAGAAACGCCGGATGTTGAGGAATGGTTCTTCAGTGACGAACTCGATGAGACCGGTGTGCCGAAGGCTGCCAATGAGGAGAACGACAATGAATAAACACAGCAAACAGTTTTCTGACGACGCAGCAATTCGCAAAACGGTCCAAGGCCTCCGGCAACTCTACATCCCGAGGCCGGAGTTCAATGCGTTGGATGCGCGGTTCTCCAGCCTCTTGGAGCAGCGCCGAGCAGACGCGGCGGATGGGGTGGCGTTCAAGGCGCGCGGGTTGATGCTGATCGGTGCGTCCGGCAGTGGGAAGACCACGGCCGTGCGCGAATTGATCCGCAAGTACAGCGCCGAAATTCAAACCGATCCAGGATACGAGATTTGCGAGTACATTGGGCTGCAGGTGCCATCGCCGGCGACCATGAAGTTCGTCGGGGCGGCGACCTTGCGAGCTCTCGGCTACCCGTTTTCAGGCAATAAACAAGGTCCGGCCATTTGGGATCAGGTGAAGGAGCAGTTGAAGCTGCGCCAGACGATCTTCCTGGGATTCGATGAGGCACAGGATCTTGCACGGTTTCAGACGGACAAAGAGCGGCAATCGGTCGTGAATACGCTCAAATCACTCATGGAGAACTCGGTGTGGCCGGTGGGCTTGCTGTTGTCGGGCATGCCCGACCTCAAGAAAATCGTGAACCAGGATCCGCAATTGGCGCGGCGGGTCGATCCGATCGAGATTGGTCGACTGCACAGCATTCGCGATACGGGTGCGGTCCTCAAGATGGTTCAAAAATACGCTGACCGTGCACAGATCGCGGTTGATTCATCTGTTCAAAGCGAAGCCTTTGCAATGCGCCTGATGCATGCCGCGGACTATCAATTCGGCCTGCTTGCCGAGATCGTGGTTTTGGCTGTCTCGCAGGCGCTGTTCACGGATGGTTTCGAGGCAAAGCTGTGCCTCCAGCACTTCGCTGACGTCTTTCGCGACAGAAACGGTGCCGATGTTTGGATGAACGTCTTCCTGGCCGACGACTATGGCCGCATCGACCCGCGACGGCTTCTGGACAATGACGGCGACGGGGAGGATGCGGTTCTATGAGTTCCCTACTGTCTTTCGCTCTCCCCTCTATGAGGGGGAGACACCCGCGTCCTATGTCAGTCGCTTGGCGGCACTCCACAGAACACCCCCGAGGGACTTTTGCTCGGATCTCGGCATGCGCTGGCCGTTTTTGTGCACGGGCCACGAAGATCAAATCGCGCAGCTCGCATGGCTGGTTGGGCTGCCTGCCGCACAGTTGCAAAGGTGGTCCGCCCGCAAGCTGTCGATCGGTCGTTATCAGGTCGGAAGAACGCATTCTTCGACTGGCGTGTTCCGGCGCACGGCCACGCGGCTTTGCCCCGTTTGTGCCGAAGAGACCCTGAGCGCAACGGGCCCGCACGGGGTGGCGCAGCGCCTCGAATGGTCTGTCCTCAGTTTGCATCGATGCGAAACCCACGGCTGCGCTCTAATCACCCTGCCGCCGGCGCCACACGCCCATCTGCCCTACGATGTCGTCGCGCAAGCGCGTCAGCATCAGGGACGCATTCGAGACGCAGCAAAAAGCCCCATGTTCTTGGAGCCAACGGCCTTTGAAGCATACGTTCGCGAGCGCATATACGAAGGGCCGCAAGCCGATTGGCTTCAAGCGTTGGACCTCACCAACCTCCATCGAGCGAGCCTGACGCTCGGTGCGGCTTTGGAGGGGCTGCCGGCAAGGGAAGTCGCTCTGATGGGGCGAGGCGACGAACGCTCACTGTGCCAAGCTGGGTTCGAGCGTCTATGCGTGGGTGCGGAAGCTCT
Source organism: Celeribacter baekdonensis (assembly GCF_900102315.1). Classification (GTDB taxonomy): domain Bacteria; phylum Pseudomonadota; class Alphaproteobacteria; order Rhodobacterales; family Rhodobacteraceae; genus Celeribacter; species Celeribacter baekdonensis. Next base: position 47,499 of record NZ_FNBL01000013.1, on the reverse strand, counting down.
CACGGGAGCCCTTGATCGTCTCCGCGCTCAGTCCACGGCTGAGCGACCTTATTTCAGCGCGGACCTAAGACCGTTCTATCACTGGCTGCGGAGCGTCTATGACGATCCGTCCCTGACCAAGATCACAGCGCTCACGCGCGAGCACATCTTCAAAACCTATCCGGTCGATCTGGACCAATACGTGCTTGGGGAGAAGCCGACGAACGAGGTCTGGCTGACGATGGAAGACGCCCGCGCGCGGTCGGGGTTCGGCGCGGTGTTCCTCAAGAAGCTGTTGGGCCATATGCAGGGGGTCAGTGAAGTCGAAGCCCTCATGCGAACGGACGTCCATGTCGATGAGTTGCGGGACGCAAAAGTCTTCTGGGCGACGCTTACCAATCTGAAGGAGGCTGCCGACGCGCTTGCGATCTCACCGTCGCAAGTGAAGGTGCTGATGAGCCTCGGTGTGCTGCCGAGTATCCAGATCACGTCCTCCTTGCGTTACACGAAGCGGGACGCTGTCCGGAAGTTGCTGAAGGCGATCGAGGAGCTTCCGCCTGTCTCCGCAGAGGGTGGGTTTCTTCCTGTTCGGGCCTTTTGCCGCCGCGATGGAATTGCGCTGCCGAAGGTGATCAAAGCGTTCTGTGAGAGAACTTTGTCAGGGGACGTGAGACGCGGACAGGGCCCGGGTTTGCATGCGCTGCACATCGAGTTTGATGCGATGAAGTCAGAGCGCGATATTTCTCTTTCTCAGGATATCACCTTGCCGGAGGCTGCGACCTACCTGCGGATCAACATCATCTCGATCCGCAAACTCAGGGACGCCGGCTATCTCAAGCAGATCCAAAAGCGAAACCCCGACACCAACCACGTCAAAAGCTATCTGACGCTGGAGAGCATCAGGGCGTTCGAGCGGCGCTGGATCACGCTTGGCCAAATGGCGGAAGTCGAGGGAAGTGAGCCTTACCACCTAGCCCGCAAATTGGACCGCGATGGCGCGGTTCCCATATCTTGCTTCACCGGATTTGTGCGTGTCTACGAAAGAGAGTTTTCATGATGTTCAAAATATTCATGTCGCGCCTCAAGGTCAGATCTGATGATCTTGTCTGAGGAGGAAAGCGATTGGCCAAACGTATTCCAGCGATACCCGGAATGGTTTTCCCACAGTTGCCCTTGACGGTGCAGCATCCCGATTTCGAGCCTGCGTCTTCCCTCTTGTCGCGTCTCGCGGCAAAGAACGGAGTACAGTCGATCCAGCAGTTCTGTCGTGACATCGCATTCCCGATCGAGCCGCTTTTTCGCGGGGAGCGTGCTGCGATTGAACAGCTTGCCGGGTTGGCGGGATGTCAGGCGGCGGCTTTGGATCGCGTGTCGATCCGGCACCTCGGGCGGGGACATTTCCGTTTGCGCGACGAGATTGTCACCACCCATATGCTCCACCGTAGTCGTGTCCGTGTCTGCCCGGAATGCGTCCGCAGTGAGGTGCCAACTTCCGCTGAGGCGTGGCATTTGCCGCGTCGTTTGCAGTGGAAATTCGTCTCGCTCAGAACCTGCCCGGAGCACGGTTGCATGCTGGTGTCTTTGCCGCCGGAAAAGTTTACGAAAGACGGCAAAGATTTTACGGCACAAATCCGCAAGCACTTTGATTGGGTTCTGTCACAGGCTCCAGTGCCCGCGGAACAGAGCGCCTTCGAGCACTATCTGACCGCGCGCGTGCTGAAGGGCAGGGGAGATGAATGGATTGACAGTCTTGATCTCAATGTCGCCTCACGCGCTTGCGAAGTTCTGGGGTTACTCTTGGCCAAGGGACCAGACGTCAGTTTGAGCGGGCATACCGAAAAGGACTGGGCTCAATTTGGTGCGGCAGGCTTTGAGGTCTTGAAAGAAGGGGCTGAGGCCTTGTCTACGTGCCTTCGCGATCAGGTCGCGCAAGTGGAGGGCGACCGCAGATTTTTCGCCAAGGTTTACGGGCCCTTGATCACGTGGCTTCGTGGTTCTGGGCTGGGTGAGGAGTTCGAGCCGCTTCGTGACGTTGTGCGCCGTCAGATATTCCAAACGTTTTCGATCCGAAAAGGCATTCTGGTTCTCGGAGTTCCTTCAGAGGGTATCACGGCGTCGAATGTTCCGGCGGTTCTGCCCGTGACGGAGTTCATCAGAGAAAATGCACGCCTTCTTGTCCGGCGAGGGTTGGCGCAGCATGATGATTTGGGCCATGTTGTCCTAAAAGGGTTTGTGACTGAGGGGATGCTCAAATCTTTTGAGCGTGAACGTCTGGCGGAAGCCGAAGGTTCGTTGTCGGCAAGTCCCGATGGGACGGTCTGCGGTCCTGTTGAGAGACCTGCCCTCTCCCGCGCCTCAGGCGCTGAAACCATATCTATCCCTGATGCGGCCCGCTTTCTTCGGGTCACGGCCAGGACCGTGTCTTATCTGGCAGAGCATCGTTTCCTGGAGCGTGCAAAACTTGTTGAGGGTTATCGAGCTGGCTCATTTGTGTTCCAAGCGAGCAGTCTAAGAATGTTCCATGCGCGATATGTCTCCCTTGGCGAGTTGGTCGAGGAGACACAGCATCCACAGGGTGCGCTTGCCATGAAGCTCAGGAATGCGGGGTTGGATATACTGGCGATGCCACCTGATTTCAGTCGCATTTTCTGGCGTGAAGATGTTGACTTGTCTGGCCTGAAAGCAGGTTGAAAGACCTCCTGCGATCCACCTTCCTTTTCTTTGCACGAACAGCACGGCCCCCTTCGTGGTCGTTGTCGTTAGAATGAGAAAGGCAAATTTATGGATCACGCAGATCTCCCCAAAATGCAGGGCCCGCGGCTTGACCTTGAAAGCCTTCAGTTCGACGCAATGAAAGTGTCCCAGCAAGCGGACGCTGGGCCAACTTACCTGCGTCACAATGGCAGAGTGGCCTATGTTGTTATGACCGAAGAACTCTTCGACGCGCTGTGGCCTGATACGCAACGGGTCTGGAGTTTGGACGAGATGCCGCTTCGTATCGACCGGCTTTTGCAGGAAGGTTTGGAGGCAGCGTTATCGTCGCGCCCTGAAGCGCCGAAGATGTAGGCGCAACCTAGGAACCAAGCGCTGGCTGGACAGAGCCAGTGCATGGTCTTTTGTAATTTGGGCGGGAAGGAGACGTTCGCTGCGGGTGCGAGTTCGGTGCGCTAAATCGACGAACCAGACAAGTGGTTGCTAATCAGCGGGTGATCGCATTGACCAAATCACCAGATTGCCGCAACTATAGGTTCTGTTGAAGAACTGAAATGAGATTTTGATGCCTGTAATTACTCCCCTCGAAGGCGTGGACAACTCCAGCCGACTTCTACGAACCTCCATATATTTGCGGACGTCGCTAAATTCTGGCGAAGGAACGGTTCAGGATTTGTTGGATTGTGTGGTTCCTATCGTTTCTGATTCTATTGAGCGTCTGCCTGCTGGGCAGATTGTAATAAAGGACCTTCAACAAGCGGTAATGAACCGGTTCAGTTTCAAAATGCCAACTTTCACAATTGAACATGTGCTGGGTAGATTGGCCCAAAAGGAAAAGGTCACCTACGATAAGGACCAAAGGCATACTTCCACGAAGGAAGGACGTCAGTGCTGGATATTGCGCAAGTTGCTAACTCAGAAGAAAAAATTTCATCATTGGAGGCAAAATTCTCTGAATTTGCGCTGCAATCTTACCAAATGGAGTCCCCGCCATTCTTTCCGAATTGGTCTGATGTACTAGTGTATTTTTTGCACCCTGACTCGGTTGGGACTTCAAAGTCGGTTCAGGATGTCAAAGGAACCCTGATATCTGATTTTGACGACATTATACGCAAAGTGACATCGAGTTTTATCCTCAGCTGCGAAAAGAGTTCTGACCGCGTTGCGTTTGAGACGATCCTTGAAGTCTATGGCGGGATCCTTCTCGGTGATTTTTTACAGAATGTTCAATCTACGGGTAACCGAGCGGCTTTCAAATCTCTAACGATAATTTACGACACCACAATCATGCTTCGGCTGCTTGGTTGTTCTGGAAGGGAGCTCCTGTCTGCAACGATGGAGATGCATCGCGACCTCCAATCGCTCGGCTGTAAAACTGAATACCTAAGTAACAATGAAACGGAACTTGCTACTATCTTAGATACTATCATCGGGCGCTATGACTCGCACCAGCTAATATATGGTGAAACTGGCGATGCTCTTGAAAAGGGAACAATTCAGATCGGCACGATTAGGAGTTTGCAGATCGGGTACCCCGAGGCTCTAGCGGAGGTAAACGTCTTTGAATCTAAATATAATTTTCAGAATACAAAAACTGCCAACTATTTTCAGATTGATGAAGTCAGATTTCAAGAAATGTTGGCCGGTGACAAGGACACCTTCTATGGCCAACAGAACAGAATAAGCGACGCGCAGTCTCTGGCGGTAACGATGAGGTTGAGGCAGAAGTCTAATTCATTCGATTTGTCGAATGCAAAGTACGTTTTTGTGACAGCAAACAGTCATTTAGCGCGAAGCGCTCGACGTTTTATTCGTGAAGAATTGCACAAATCACCTCAATACGTACCACCGATGCTCACCCATTCGCAGATTAGCACAGCCGCATGGATATCAAATGAAACCAAGCTACAGGATAGCGCTATTTCAAGGGAACTCTTAGCCAACTGTATGTACGCGCAACAGCTTTCTAAAGACTGGGTGGATGGTTTCATCGGCATGCTAAAAGGGTCAGATGTTAACGATGCCAATCACACGCTTATTCACGCCGTCCGTTCAATCGCACGAGACGATAGCCTCGGGAATCCAACAATACTTCGCAAGCTGAATCCAAATGAGATAATCAGACGCGCACGTCTTGCTGAGGAGGAGCGGGTTGCGGAGCAAGAAAGGATACACAAAAACAGACTAGAGGAAATTGCTGTTGAAAGCGATACAACAGCGCGTGCGGAAGAGCGTGAACGCCTAGCGGAAAGAAACGAACAAAAAGCAGAAGGTATGGCGAGAGTTGTTGTTCGTCTCTTAGAGGTATTATTCATTATTCTTTGCATTTATATCTTTGTACTGGGTTTTGGAAGCTTTGACGCAGATGACTTCACTACATGGCTTCAGCCTTTCGGTTTTGTATTGGTGACAGCAGTAGCGGTGCTGGATTTATTCCAATTTCAACCGGTAAGGCGGATTTCAGACCCTCTGCGAAAGCGCTTGCAAAAATTTTTTTACCGGAATTTGTACGAGAATTGAACTATAAACAAACCCGTATTTGGAACTTGCTCGCGCAATCAATCGATTTCAAGTGGTGGTTGCTGGAAAGGCGCATTAGATCATAACCGAGTATGCGATGCCGTCATCTAATCATACCAAAATGCTGCACTGTGCACGAATGGCTGGTTTGGTGAAGCTGCGCTGCGGCATCGTAACTGACTGCGGAGGTCGGCTCAGGGCCGTTGTTACTTCGCACGTCGCATGAGACCGTCGTGGATGGTTTTGATTTCATCCTCAAGGTGCCGTCCACGGTAGACAAAAGACGTTTCGTGCCGGGCGTATTGCCCGTTCCGATCCGCGCTGAGCCAATTGAACGATCCGGCACAGAGAACCGCCCCGTCGACGGAAACGATCTTGCTGTGCAGTTTCGGGACCTGGTGAACTGCAACACCTATCGCCGACAGTCTGTGCTCCACGGCTTCCATCTGACTTAGTCCCCCTGCGGCCGCGCTATTGTTCAGCAGGGGGTCAGTAAAGACTTCGATTTCTGCCCCACGCTGGCGTGCCGTCGCCATTGCGTCCAGCAGCCCGGTTCGTTCGATCGTGCCCGCGACGACCCAAGGGCTGACGATCATGTATCGCCGCCCTTCGCCTTTCAATGCTGCCAACAGAAAGGCATCGTGCTCGGCTGCATGCTGCAACATCTCGATCTGAGCATCGCCGCGGGTCAGGTCTTCGCGCGGCTCCATGGCAAAATCCAATGCCTTGCCCTTGGCCGCAAGGAATTCAGACAGCAAGGCACGGGGAGAGCCGCTGCGTGCAGTGGCCAGGATGTCCATATCGCCGAAGATCAGACAGCTGTCCTTTGCCCGCGACACCGTAACGTTCAACATACTGGGCGAAGCATCAATAAAACCGCCATCCGCGTGTTTGGAATAGACTGGTGAGAAGATCACCAAGGGGCGTTCAGCGCCCTGCAGCGCATGCACGGTCCCAATGGTCATGCCTTCACGACCGGACACGGTGATGCCGCGCGCGGTGCAGGCGTCCCGCAGGGCGCGCACTTGCTGTCCAAAGGGCGTGACGACGCCGACAACTTGCTCCAGTGGCTGACCATAGCGACCTTCTAAAAGCGAGCGGTTACTCTCCAGCCATGCCGCGATAGTGCGGGCCTCGACGGGGTTTGCACGGCTGCCGCCGCTGGTAAAGGCACGGCCATCAATATGCAGGTAGCCAAGCGCGGGAAGGGGCGCGTCCTTCGGAGCGGGTCCGCGCATCGGGCGCAGCTTGCCTTTGTAACATAGAGCGTTGCTGAAGCCGATGATCTCATCATGGCAACGGCGATGCTCAAACAAGTATAGCCCACGATCGAGTTCAGGCCAGGGCGCGACTTTGCAGGCTTGCAGCGCCAGTCGCATGGCGCTGCCGCTCGTGGAACGAATCCCGCTGGCGTTGATTTGGTCAGGCACCTCCTCGCCGGCGATCAACTCACTGTCCTTGAGGTTACCAATATCGACAGGGCCGGGCACAGCAGAGATCGGCTCGATTTGCTGTGTGTCGCCGATCACGAGCGCACGTTTTGCCAAGGCAAAAGAGGCGCCTGCGACCTCAGGCAGGACTTGCCCGGCTTCGTCGACGACCAGCAGGTCGATGAAATTGTAAAGGCTGTCGGTCGCGAACTTGCCCCCTTGGAAGCGGCTGCAAGACAGCTTCCCTGGGAGGCTCGCAAAGGTGGCAACGGCGCAGGGCGTCAGCATCATGCGACGTTGCCATCGTGGCTCGACCGCCTTTCGTCCTGTCTTTTCATGCGAGGTGGTGATGGCATTGAGATCGGCCTCCATCGCCATCAGCCATCGACCTTCCCAGTAGTGGGTCGCGAGCAGGAACAGATCGAAACGGGACCCGAGGTCAGCCTGCCGTTCCAGAACCTCCAAGTCATCCGAGCCTCCAAACGCTTCAGCCGCCTTGCGCCAGGCCAGCTCGCTGTCCGCCGCCTGCTGCCTGAGATTTTCAGCCCGGGCATGTCGTTGTTTGGTTGAGGCGAGAGTCTTCTGCCCCTGCCTCAGCGCATCCGAGACCCGCACTTCGATATCCTGTATTCGGGTCATGTCCCGCAACCCACCCACGCGATCCCCGATCGCGAGCTGCGCCCTCAACGCGCGCTTTCGCTTGACCGAAGACAGGAAGCCGAACACGCCGGCAAGCCATGATTCAGACGCGAGGTAGTGATCCAGTGACGCTTGGGCGGCAGCGAGGCGATCCGCAGCCTCCTGACTGGTATGGACTGCTTCCGCCCGCCGGGTCTCTTCTCCTTCCGGATCTTCGCCGAGTTCCGACAGAAGGGTTTCAGCGCATGTCCTGCGGCGGTCAAAGGTTTTGTCAATCAGTCGAAGTTTGTCGACTTCTGCGGTCATTCTCTCCCGTAGTCTTCCGACAAACCCGGCAACGTCTTCATCCTTTGCTTCTGGAAATGCTTTTCCTGCGGCGTCCAGCCAGGCAGCTCGTGCCCGCTCGACGTAGGATACGGACTCGCATTCAGCCTGGAACGCCTCAGTCTGATAGCGCTGCGCGGCCTCCAAGCGCCGGGAATGCGAAGGTAGGAACATCCCGAAGCTCTTGATCCCCGGCAACCAACGCCCGGCAAACACGCCATCGCCCGCTGCGAAATCCTTGCCGAAGGCGTCGATAATATTGGTGACAGCCTGATTGTTCGACGAGGCTGCTACAATCACCGGCGGGTCGCCCCCTTCAAGCGCAGCCTTCACCCAGAGGCCCGCCACAGCGGAGAGCAACATGGTCGTTTTGCCGGTCCCGGGCGGACCGTTCACCGCGATCACCTCGCCAGGTTGCGACGCGTCAAGCCAGGCCAGGACCTGCCGCTGATGTTCGGCTAGGGGGAAGTGCGGGTTTGAATGTCCAAGGCGCCGGGCAAAGTCATTTTCGATGCCGTGATCCATCGCGATCTCGGGGCGGTGGGGCAACGCAATCTGGCGTAGAAGCGGCGTGTCCGGTTCATTGGCCACTAGATTGTCGTAGAGATCCAACATTCCGCGCACCGTTGCATCGGCACCTTCCGACACCTCAATGAAGCCGCTTCCGATTGGCAAGTATTCCTTTTCGTCAGAGGGCCAGCCCGGCGCCAGAGCATCGACCATCTGACGGCAGTGCTGGCGGTAGTCTTGCCAGCCGTCGACCGTCGTCATTTCTGGTAGGGGCGTCGTCGTTAGGAAAGCGTCGAGCGCCTCAACCGACCCAAGAGCAAAGGCACCCCGCGGCAAAGGGTTCAACAGGTCGCGCGCAATAGCATTACGTGTCGGCACGAGCCGCCCCGCTCGGTCCACGAAGCCCTCGGTTACCACAGGAGCAACGATCTCCGGCATGCCGTCGGCGCGCGCCGCGGCATGCGACGCTTTACGCGCCGTCACCAAGGGCCAGAAGCGAACCGAGACGGTGCCGGAACCCTCCTTGCCCTGGAACAGTGACTGGACCAGTTGCTTGGGAAGGTTACCCGTCTGGAGCGCATCGTTCGGGAGCACCATGAACCTTTTCCGGTCTGCGGCCCGAAACGTCCCTTCTCCAAGCGCGCCGTCCGCAAGGGAGGTCCGCCAATAACGCAGGACGTTCGATAACGTTTTGGGCATCAGGCGCTCACCGTGGGGCTAGTGCAAACAAAAAACTGAGTATGCACTGCGGCTTGCTCAGACTGTCCTGATTATTGGCCTTTTGATGATAGAAGAACAAGTGCTAGCCGTGCGGTTCGTAAACCAAGATGCGGGGCTCCGCTTTACAACTCCGCACGTTACCTCCGTCTCACAGAACGGACCGTCACCATCTGAAAATGCTGCGCATGAACCAATGGCCGGTCTGGTGAAGCTGCATCGCGGCTTTCTAGCGGCGGGTGGATGGCAGGTCAGGGCCGTTAGTTGCGTCTGTTACTTTCGGCCCTTAACAGCCGGTAGTCCCTTAATGCCAGGACCCTCGAAGCAGCCGCTTAGGCCGAGTGCGGCGCTGCGCGGTGGATGAATGGTGGCAATAGGGGAGCAGGCAATCGCCGGTCATTCTTGGTAAGACTAGGCGGTCAATGTTACTGAGAACGGGAGGCAGATTTCTGGGAATGCGCAAAGGACTTGAAGGACGGGAGATGTGCCGGAAGAAACCCTCGCAGGCTCTAATGCACGGCCATCATGTGATCCGGCAAATCGTTGCGCAACATCGCGCATTGAATCCTCGCGTTTACGGCTCTGTGCTTCGTCAAGAAGACAAGGAAGATAGCGATCTCGACATCTTGGTGGATCCTATGCCCGAAACCACTCTCTTCGACCTGGGAGGGCTGCAGGAAGCTCTCGAAGAAGCCTTGGGTGTCAGGGTTGATGTCAGAACCCCTCGTGATCTTCCTAAACGTGTCAGAGATCGAGTGCTGAGCGAAGCCGTTCCAGTTTGACGTCGTTGGCATCTTCGGCGCGAACCTGAAGCTATGAACGCAAAAGGTGTGCTGATGTGCTGGGTGCGGCAAAGGAGAGCCGGTCTGGAGCAGGGGTATATCCGCGATGTGGCGACCCGTGGGGCTGCGGTAAGGATTTTGGATGGCCCCCCCCCCTGCTTTCCTTTGGCCCTGACGCACAGGCAGCCCTCAATGTCGCTATGAGTGCAGACCATGACAACCGAAAAGCCAGGATCGCAGCAATGCGGAACGCTGGACGGGAGCAGGGCAAGACCGGCGGTAAGGTTCCTGTCGAATGGGGCAAAAAGCAGATTATGGAAGTCGAAAGGCTCGAAGCCCTGGGCAAGACCCGTGATGAAATCGCCAGAGCTTTGAATATGAGCCGTGCAACATTGATGCGCAGATTGCGCGAAACCAATTCCAACTGAGGTCCCCTCAATGACATGACTTCCAAGATCAGAAATGTAAAACCACCCAAGGTGTAGTTTATAGTTGGCGCGACCTCAGTTGATAACTATAAGCTACACATGGCCAACGAAGTTCGCCAAACCGCCACGTTTTCTGATTGGCTCGACGGCCTCAAAGACCGCAAAGCCGCGTCACTGTTGATCGCGAGGATCGAGCGCCTGAGCTACGGATGATCGCGAGGATCGAGCGCCTGAGCTACGGACTGATCGGTGACACTAAGCTATTCGAGGGCATAGGCGAGCTTCGGATCGACTACGGCCCCGGCTATCGGGTCTACTTCTGCCGCCGGGGTGGAGTGCTCTACATCTTGCTATGCGGCGGCACGAAACGGACATAGAAAAGGGATATAAAACGGGCCAAGAAGATGGCTCAGGAGATCGGCAATGACCATTGAAACCACCACCTTCGACGCAGCCAAACATCTCGGCGACCCTGAGGCGCAAGCGATATTTCTTCGCGACGCTCTCGAAACCGGAGACACCGGGTATATCGCCCATGCCCTCGGTGTTATTGTGCGAGCTAAAGGCATGACCCAAATAGCCCGCGATGCTGGTCTGAGCCGCGAAGCGCTCTACAAGGCGTTGTCACCGACTGGAAACCCGACGCTTTCGACGCTCATCGGTGTCACCAAAGCGCTCAACATCCGTTTGGAAGCGTCCGCGATCTCTGTCAAATGAGGTGCGGATGAATGAGCAAGAAATACGATCCTATCTCATGGCGAGAAACGCTTGAAGGAACTTTCCGAAAAGGTGCCGTTGATTACTGATCAAGTGTCCGTCGTCATATAAAATGGGACATCAGAGCCTCCAATGTTCAAGCCGCTTTATATGACGACGGACATAGATCGTCTCTTTCCTCATGCGATCCACCTTAAACGCTGGTCCGAATTTCCGCGACCACCTCTGACAAGGGTCCGCAAGCGGCCTTCAGCCATCGCAAGGGGCGACAGATCACGCGACCCGATGAGGGCGGCCAAGCTCGCCCGAACCGCCCCACGCCGACATTCAGCCCTTCTTGGCCACCTCTTCTGTGGGCTGTCCGGCCTTTTTCCAAGCGGAATAGCCGCCGGCCACATGGCCAACCTTTTCCAGGCCCATCTCCTGCACCGCCGCTGTGGCCAGGGCCGAACGCCAGCCGCTGCCGCAGTAGAAGATAAAGCTTTTGTCTTCGGCAAAGATCGGCTTGTGATAGGGGCTGTCCGGGTCGACCCAGAACTCCAGCATGCCGCGCGGGCAGTGAAAGGCGCCGGGGATACGCCCTTCGCGCTCCAGTTCACGCCGGTCGCGCAGATCGACAAAGACATGGTTGTTGTCACCCTGCACGGCAGCCGCTTCTTCCTGGGTCAGGGTGCGGATCTTGCTTTCAGCCTCGTCGATCAGTTGGCGATAGCCTTTTTTCATCGGTCTTCCTCCGTTTAGTAGCCGCGTTCCCGGTCGAACAGATCCCGCAAAGGTGCGCCTTGCGCATAGGTCGTCAGGTTCGCGAGGGTTTTTTCGAGAAACCGGGCAAGGTGATCCCCGCCCAGAAAGGACACATGCGGTGTCAGATGCACCTCCGGAACCTGCCAGAGCGGGTGCGTCTCGGGCAGCGGTTCGGGAAAGGTCACGTCAAGCGTGGCGTGGGCGATGCGCCCGGCGGCGATGGCCCGCAGCAACGCATCCTGATCGAGGATCGCGCCACGCGCGATGTTAATCAGGTGCAGCCCCGGTTTCGCTTGCGCCAGAAATGCATCATCAACCATGCCGCGCGTCTCGTCGGTCAGCGGCACACAGATCGCCGCGTGATCGGACTGGGCCAACACCTCCGCTGGGCCGGCCAGTGGTGTCAGCCCCTTGGGAACCTCCGCCCAGGGGCTGTTGCGGCAGGCGACGATCTGCATGTCGAAGGCCAGCGCACGCCGGGCGATCTCGGCCCCGATGGAGCCGTAACCGATCAGACCCAGTGTCTTGCCAACCAGCGTGCCCATCTCCGGCCGTACCCATTCTGTCAGAGATCGGGCACTGATTTCGTTCAGGCGCTTTTCGCGGTTGAGCATCGCCGCAAGCACGAATTCCGCGATCTGCGGTGAGGTCTGCCCGCGCCCGCATCCGACCATGCGCCCGTCGAGCAGCCATTCGGGAAAACGCTCCACCCCGGCGGAAAACAGCTGCACCCATTTGAGACCGGGCCGGGGCTGCGGGACCCGGCCTGCCTCAGACAGCCAGCTAGGGTAGGGGTAGGTCACCAGAGCCTCGGCTTCCTGAGGAAAATCCCAGGGGCGGTCGCGGTCCAGATGGTCGATCACCTGCGGATTCGAGGCATGGGCGCGCAGCGCCTCCCCGAAGCTTTCGGAGATCTGCTGAACCACGACCGGGCCGGTCATTTCACCATCACTTTCGGCGAGCGGTTTACCACCTCGTCATTGAGGTTGATGCCCAGCCCCGGCCCCTCGGGCACGGAGAAATAGCCGTCCACCGGTTGCAGGTCGATGTCGCACAGCTCGACATTATAGGCCTTGGTGGCGTGGGTGTGGTGTTCATGGATCAGGAAGTTCGGGATTGCCGTTTCCAGATGAAGCGCCGCAGCCGTGCCGATGGGCGAGCCACAGACATGGGCCTGCACCATCACGTCATAGGTATAGGCGTAATCGCACATCTTCTTGGCTTCGGTCAGACCGCCGACAAGGCCGATATCCGGCTGCAGCACCTCGATTGAGCGGTCCTCCATATAGGCACGCATCCCGTTGCGGCCAAAGATTCGCTCGCCGGCGGCCATGCGCAGGGGGCTGCGGCGTGAAACGATGTCCTGCAGCTTGCTGTCGTGATAGGCGACGGGTTCCTCGTAATAGTAGATGCCGTATTCCTCCAGCGCCTCGCCCAGTTGCAGTGCTGAGGGGATCGTGGTGGCAGAGTGGACCTCAAGAATGATCTCGCCCGAGGGGCCGATGGCTTCCCGGATCGCGGCCATGCGCTCTCGGAACATCTGAATCTGATCGTAGCTGAAATATTTGGTATGCGACGGGTGCCGCTTGCCTTCGCGGTCCATCAATAGCGGGTCGACCTTCACGCAATCATAGCCAAGGCCCATGACCTTCTTGGTGACGTCGAAATATTCGTCGACCTTGTAGAGGTGCTGATAGGTGTCTTCCCAGCCGAACTGGATTTGGCTGGCATAGGCGCGCAGCTTTTCATTGGTCTTGCCGCCGAGCAGTTGGTAGCAGGGCACGCCGAGGGCCTTGCCCTGAATATCCCAGATCGCCATGTCCAGTGCCGAGATCGCCGGCAGGATCAGCGGACCGCCGCATTGTGCCCAGAAGCTCGACCGATAGATCTTTTCCCACAGCGCTTCGCGGTTCCAGATATCGGCGCCGATGGCAAAACGCTGCGCCACCTCGACCGCCGCCGCCGCCCCTGCACTATGGCCGATGCCATAGGCCAGCGCCACCTCGCCGACGCCAGTCAGCCCGGACTCAGTGGTTACCCGCACCAGCACCGGGTGCCAGGGGATGATGATTTCTTCCTGCATATGGATATCAAAAACTTCGACGGATGTGATTTTCATGGGACCTCCTCCTTTTGCACCCGGAACGTCCGGAACGTGCAGAACGCACCTTACACATATGGCTGGCATCTTTTACCAATTTTTACAACTAATTATTTTACAAATGATAAAAGTTATTTTATGGCTGTCGGCAGGCGATCACTTCGCTAGCATCGGGTGAACGCGACGGAGGGTGTGATGGACGCGACTCATCTAAACGAAGAAGAACAGAACAGTCCGCTTGCGGATCGCGTCTATGGCGAGGTCCTTTCGCAGATCATTTCCGGAGTGCTCGAAGTGGGGGCGAAACTGCCCTCCGAGAATGATTATTGCCGGATGTTCTCGGTTTCGCGCCCGATCGTGCGCGTGGCGCTGTCACGGCTCTGCGCCGACGGCATCGTAGAGCGCAAGCGTGGAAGCGGCACCTATATCAAGCGCCGTCCCTCGCGTCGGCTGTCCGATTTTGCCTCCCCGGGCGATCTGGCGGTGCTACTGCAATGCATCGAATACCGGATCGAGGTCGAAGGCATCGCTGCCGGGCTGGCCGCAGAACGGCGCAGCGAACGGCAGCTTGAGGATATCCGCGCCGCTTTTGATCGGCTGAGTACCGAGGCAGTGTCGGATTTCATTACCCCGGCAAGCGATCTGGCCTTTCACAAGGCGATCGCGGCCGCCACCGGCAATCTCTTTTTCATCGACACGCTGAACATGCTGCACGAACCGGTTGTGCGCCTGCTCAACGTGTCGCTTGGGCTGACCCGAACCAGCAATCCGCAGCGTATTCAGCAGGTGTGCGAGGAACATACCGAGATTTTCGAGGCGATCCAGGCGGGTGACCCGGTGCTGGCCTCGGCGGCGATGCGAATGCATCTGGCGCGGTCGCGCCGTCGCATCACCGACCACACGCAGGACAGCTAGGCCCGCCGAAGCCGACCCGAAAAAAATGACAGAAACTCTGCCGAAGGGCAGAGCCTGAAGACGAGCGGAGGAGCACCATGACAACGTATCGTGAAACTTATGACCGCTGGCAGGCCGACCCCGAGGGGTTCTGGATGCAGGCCGCCGAAGCCATCGACTGGGAGCGGGCGCCGGAAGTCGGCCTGACGGTGAATGATGATGGCGTGCATGAGTGGTTCGCCGATGCGCAGGTCAACACCTGCTGGAATGCAGTCGACCGTCACGTTGCGGCCGGGCATGGCGACCGGCTGGCGATCATCCATGACAGCCCGGTGACCGACAGCGTGACCCGCATCACCTATGGAGAGCTGCAGGACCGGGTTGCGCGCCTGGCCGGGGTGCTTACCGCGCAGGGGGTGGGAATGGGCGACCGTGTGATCCTCTATATGCCGATGATTCCCGAGGCGCTCTGCGCGATGCTTGCCTGCACGCGGATCGGGGCGATTCATTCGGTGGTATTCGGCGGGTTTGCCGCCCACGAGTTGGCCACACGCATCGACGACGTGCAGCCCAAGGCGATCCTTGCTGCGTCCTGCGGCATCGAGCCGGGCCGTATCGTGCATTACAAACCGCTGCTGGATTCCGCCATCGAGCAGGCCTCCCACAAGCCGGGCGTCTGCCTTATCTTTCAGCGTCCGCAGGAAGTGGCGAACCTGATCGACGGTCGCGATCAAGACTGGAGCGAGGCCGTCGCCGCCGCGGAACCCGTGGGCTGCGTGCCGGTGCCGGGCAATCACCCGGCCTATATCCTGCATACGTCTGGCACCACCGGGAACCCCAAGGGCGTGGTGCGCCCGACCGCCGGACAGCTCGTGGCGCTGCACTGGTCGATGCGCAATATCTACGACGTGATGCCGGGCGATGTGTTCTGGGCGGCCTCGGATGTCGGCTGGGTCGTGGGGCACAGCTATATCTGCTATGGTCCGTTGATCAACGGCAGCACCACCATCCTGTTCGAGGGCAAGCCGGTCGGCACGCCGGATGCGGGTACCTTCTGGCGGGTGATCTCTGAGCATAAGGTGAAGAGCTTTTTCACCGCGCCCACCGCATTTCGCGCCGTGAAGCGCGAGGATCCGCAGGGCGAGTTCCTGAAAGATTATGACCTGAGCGCGCTGAAATATGTCTTCCTCGCCGGAGAACGCGCGGACCCCGACACCGTCCACTGGGCCGAAGAAAAGATCGGAAAGCCGGTGATCGACCACTGGTGGCAGACCGAAACGAGCTGGAGTATCGCCGCCAACCCCGCCGGGATCGAGCTGCTGCCGGTCAAGGCTGGCTCGCCCTCCGTGCCGATGCCGGGTTATGATGTGCAGGTTCTCGACGAGGCCGGCCATCCGGTGCCGCCGGGCACGCTTGGTGCCATTGCGATCAAGCTGCCGCTGCCGCCGAGTTGCTTTGCCACCGTCTGGAACGCTCATGAGCGGTTCGAAAACTCCTATATGGCGCATTTCCCCGGCTACTACGAGACCGGCGATGCGGGCATGATCGACGCTGACGGCTATATCTACGTCATGGCCCGCACCGACGACGTGATCAACGTGGCCGGGCATCGCCTTTCTACCGGGGCCATCGAAGAGGTCATCGCGGCCCACCCGGATGTCGGCGAATGCGCGGTGGTCGGGGCGGCAGATTCGCTGAAAGGACAATTGCCGCTGGCCTTCATCTGCCTGAATGCCCGCGTCACCCGCCCGCATGATGAGGTGCTGGCCGAATGTGTAAAACGCGTCCGCGATGAAATCGGTCCGGTCGCCGCGTTTCGCCACGGGGTGGTTGTCGACCGCCTCCCCAAGACCCGCTCGGGCAAGATCCTGCGCGCGACGATGGCGAAACTGGCGGATGGCGAAGCCTTCCGCATGCCCGCAACGATTGATGACCCGACCATTCTGGACGAACTGACACAAGCGCTGCAAAGCATCGGTTACGCGAATACTGGAGAAATCGCATGACCAAGGACCTCCGCCCGCATTCCGCCCATTGGGGCACCTTCCGTGCGTGCTATGACGGCACGCTGAAGGTCACGCCGTTCGAACTGGACCCGGAGCCGTCTGAGATTTTGGAAAACCTGACTGCGGCGCCGCGCAACCCTGCCCGGCTGGATCGCCCGCTGGTGCGGCGCGGCTGGCTGGAAAACGGCCCCGGTCCTGACGACCGCCGCGGGCGCGACGATTATGTGGAAATGGGCTGGGACGAGGCGCTGGATCTGGCCGCGCGGGAACTGCGGCGGCTTGGTGCCGGTCCCGACCTGCCGAAAAGTGGCCCCTTGCCCGGCGCGCATGTGTTCGGCGGCTCTTATGGCTGGTCCTCCGCTGGGCGGTTTCATCACGCGCAAAGTCAGGTGCACCGGTTCCTGAACAGCGCCTTCGGCGGCTACGTCGCCCATGTCGATACCTATTCCTCAGCGGCCGGGGCGGTGATCCTCGATCTGGTCTGGGGCAATACGCTGAAGATGTCGCGTCAAACCCCGTTCTGGCAGGAAATCGCGGAAGAGACTGAGCTGTTGGTCGCCTTTGGCGGCCTGCCGCTGCGCAATCTCGCCGCCAGCCCCGGGGGCAATTCTCAGCATATCGCCGGGCCCAGTCTGCGTCAGGCGGCAGATCGGGGCTGCGAATTCGTTTCGATCAGCCCGATCTTCGACGATTTCGAGGCCCTGCCGCAAGTCACGCGCCTGGCCCCTCGCCCTGGCACCGATGTCGCACTGATGCTGGGCATGGCCTATGTGTTGCATGACGAAGGGTTGGCTGATCGCGCCTATCTTGACCGGTACACCACCGGATACGCGACCTTCGCCGATTATCTGACCGGAGCAAGCGACGGCCAGCCCAAGACACCCGCCTGGGCCGCCGCGATCTGTGATGTCCCGGCGGAACAGATTGCCGAAATCGCCCGCCTGGCGACCCGCAAGCGCACGCATATTGCGGTATCCTACGCGCTGCAACGGGCGCGCCACGGCGAACAGCCGGTCTGGATGGGGCTGGTTCTTGCGGCAATGCTGGGCCAGTATCCGCTGCGGGGTGCGGGCTTTTCCTATTCACTGGGCTCCATCGGCAACACTGGCAAGCCGCCGCTTGCGGTGCCGTTGCCAACCCTGCCGCAGGGGACCAACCGGGTGGGCGATTACATCCCGGTCGCCCGGATTTCGGAACTGCTGCTCAACCCCAAGGGGACGTATCAATACAAGCTGGAAACGCGGCGCTATGCCGATATCCGGCTGGTCTACTGGGCCGGGGGCAACCCGTTCCACCATCATCAGGATCTGTCCCGGCTGAGGCAGGCCTTTGCCCGGCCCGACACGATCATCGTGCATGACAGCGTCGGTACCGCCACCACCCGCCATGCCGATATTATCTTTCCCGCCACCATCAGCCTGGAACGCGACGATATCGGTGCCGCAGGCAACGATCCGTTCCTGGTGCCGATGCCGCAGCTTGTGCCGCCGCTTGACGGCGCGCGGGACGATTATGACATCTTCGCGGCTCTGGCTGTCCGCCTTGGCGTGGCCGACCATTATACCGAGGGCCGAAGCAGCGCCGACTGGCAGCGTGATCTCTATGAACGCACCCGGGAGGCGCTGGAAACCCGGGGCGACACGCCGCCCAGTTTTGACAACTTCCTCGCCGGGGATGTCCTGCCGCTTCCGGTGTCCGACTCCCCCTCCCGAATCGCGCAATTCCACGCCGATCCCGAGGGCGCGCCGCTCGACACGCCCAGCGGCCGGATCGAGATTTTTTCGCAACGCATCGCTGATGCCGGATTTGCCGGGCATCCCGTCTGGATCGACCATGACGAATGGCTGGGCTCCGACCGGGCAAAGGCCCATCCGTTTCAGCTTGTCGCCAATCAGCCGCGCGGGCGGCTGCATAGCCAGCTCGATTTCGGCAAGGCCAGCATGGCGCGCAAGGTTGATGGCCGAGAGGTGCTGCGGCTTCACCCCGAAGATGCTTCAGCGCTTGGCGCAAAGGCGGGCGATATCCTTCGGGTGTGGAACGAACGCGGCGGATTTTTGGCAGTGGCACAGCCGGATACGGCGTTGCGCCGTCATGTCGTACAGATCCCCACAGGTGCCTGGTATGCGCCCGTCGATCTGCCGGGGGCGGGCCTAACCTGCGTCAACGGCAACCCTAATATCGTCACAAGCGATGCGGGTTCCTCAGCAATCGGACAGGGCTGTGCCGGACAGCTGACGCTCGTTTCGGTTGAGGTTTGGGCCGGAGACGTCCCTCCGGCGGTGTCGCATCATGAGATTTTGCCAAAATCGATCCGTAATCTCCAAACATAAGTTGACAACTTTTTACATTTAATGAAGACTATCTTGTAAGGGGTTGTTGATCGAGGAGGGTCGCCGCCCCTACATTCCATGCATCTCTTGGGAGGAGAAGTCATGCAACGACGTACTGTTTTGGCATCCGTATTTGGTGCTCTGGCTGCAATGGCGATCGGCCAGACGGCCATGGCTGACGATTGGCCCAGCCGCCCGATTCAGGTGATTGTCCCCTTTGGGGCGGGGGGCGACACCGATTTCAACGCACGTGCGCTGGCCAAGTATCTTGAGCCCGAACTGGGCGTATCGCTGCCGGTGATCAATGTCACAGGCGCTGGCGGTACGGTTGCCGCTCGCCAGGTGATGGGTGCCAAAGCCGACGGTCAGACCGTGCTGTTCTTTCACACCACCTTCCTGACCAGCCAGGCTCTCGGCATCACCGATCTGACGCTGGACGATTACGAAGTGACCGGCATCGTCGCTCAGGAAGACGGCAACGTGATCGTGGTTCCGGCGGATTCGCCCTATCAGACCATGGAAGAGCTGATGGCGGCCAGCACCGCCAACCCCGGAGAGATCGACCTGACCGCCAATACCGGCGCGATGACCTATCTTGTCGGCACCCAGCTGAACAATGCTGGCGCGGCGTTCAACTTCGTCGATGTCGGCGGCGCGTCGGGTCGTCTGACCGCCGTGCTGGGCGGCAATGTCGATGTGTCCTTCAACCCGGTTGGCCAGGTGAAACCCTATGTGGACAGCGGCGATCTGCGGGTGCTCGCCACAATCTCGAACGAGCGCACGACCTCGCTACCCGATGTGCCCACTCTGACTGATCTTGGCTATGACATCACCTTCCGGGCCGAATTCTTCTACCTGTTCCCCAAGGGCACGCCGCAGGACCGGATCGACATCTTTTCCAGCGCGATTCAGAACGTCATCGCCAACAGTGGCGGCTACGCGGACGAAATCCAGAAGGCCTATTCGCAGAAGCCCTATTATCTTGGGCGGGAGGAAAGCCGCGAGCATCTGGATGTGGTGCTGGAGCGCATGAAACAGGTCAAATTCTGATCCGTATCGGGGAGAGCGTATCATGACCTCTCGCAGGCAAGATTTGATCTCCGCGGCAGTGCTACTGCTTGCTGCGGTGCTGATCCACATGCAGGCGCGGGGGATTACCTCACGCTTCAAGACCGGGGTCGATTCCGGGTTCTTGCCCGAAATCGTCACCGCGATGCTGGGCGTTTGCGCGCTGGCCATCGGCCTACGCGCGACCTTGGGCGCTCCGGGGGAGAAGCGGCGCGCGACGGGGCAGCTACGCGTTCTGGGCGTGCTGGGGGGCCTGGTGCTGGCAACGCTTGCGATGCCGGTGGTGGGCTTTCTGCCGGTGGCGGCGGTGCTGCTCTTTGCCCAGATGGTGGTGCTGACCCCGCGCGGTCACCACCAGCCGGTGTTCAAGGCAGCGATCTCCGTCCTTATGGCCGCCGCGATCTGGGCGGTATTCACCAAGGGCTTTGGCCTCATCCTGCCCAGCGGACCTTTCTGAAAGGGGACAATCATGCAAAATCTTGCAGGCATCCTGGATGTCTTCGCTTTCGCGCCCCTACTGGCGATCTTTCTGGGCGTCACGGTGGGCATCGTGTTCGGCTCGATCCCCGGGCTGACGGCAACCATGGCCGTGGCGCTCTGCCTGCCGATGACTTTCGGCATGGATCCGGTGACAGCGCTGTCGCTGCTTGTCGGGCTTTATATCGGCGGCATTTCCGGCGGTCTGATCGCGGCCATCCTGATCAACATTCCCGGCACGCCGTCCTCCATCGCCACCACCTTCGATGGTTTTCCCATGGCGCAGAGGGGTGAGGCGGGGCGCGCGCTTGGCATTGCCATCCTCTACAGTTTTCTGGGCACCCTTGTGGGCTGCGTAGTCCTGTTTTTCCTCGCCCCGCCGCTGGCGCGCATTGCCGTGACCTTCGGCAGTTTTGAATATTTTGCCATCTCCCTGTTTGCGCTAACGTTGGTTGCGGGGCTGGCCAGCGGCAATCTGCTCAAGGGGCTGGCCAGCGCCTGTGTCGGCCTTCTCGTCGCGATGATCGGCATGGCCCCGGTCGATGCCTATAACCGCTTTACGGGCGGGTTCCACGCGCTCGATTCCGGACTGTCGCTGCTGCCGGTGCTGCTTGGTCTTTTTGCCGTGGCCGAAGTGCTGAAATACGCCGAGAACCCCACCAGCCCCGATGAGGGCCACGCGATGCCCAAGGTGAAATTGGGCGGGTTCTTTGGCGTCGATGCCAGGCAATTCCGGGAATATCTCCCGAACTTCCTGCGCTCTTCTGCCATTGGCATCGGGGTTGGCCTGCTGCCCGGCATCGGCGCGGCGGCATCGAACATGCTTGCCTATCTCGCCGCCCGCAGCGCCAGCAAACAGCCCGATACCTTTGGCAAGGGCAATCCTCAGGGGATCGTTGCCACGGAATCCGCGAACAACGCGGGGATCGGCTCGGCCATGGTACCGCTGATCGCTCTTGGCATTCCCGGTGATTCTGTCACCGCACTGTTGCTTGGCGGCTTCCTGATCCACGGGATCCAGCCCGGTCCGCTGATGTTCGCGATGAATGGTGATCTGGTCTATTCGGTCTTCACCGCCATGGCACTCGCCGCCGTGGTGATGCTGGTGGTCGAGTATTTCGGCATTCGACTTTTCATCCGGATTCTGTCGGTGCCGAAGAACTACCTGCTGGCCGTCGTGCTTCTGATGTGCGTGGTGGGGGCCTATGCCACCAACAACCGCATGTTCGATGTCTGGACGCTGGTCGCCTTCGGGGCGCTGGGGCATGTGATGAACCGCTTCGATTATCCGCTGCCGCCGCTGATCCTTGGCTTTATCCTGGGCCCTGTGATCGAGGAGAACCTGCGCAGCGCCCTGATGTCGAGCCGGGGGGCGATCCTGCCGTTCTTCGAACGTCCGGTGACGGCCTTCTTTTTGGTGGCCATCCTGCTCTATGTGCTGGGAACGCTGTTTCTTGGGTTGCGCGCCACCCGCAGGCGCAAAATGGCCGAGATCCGGGCGTGATCATTCGGCCCGCCGCGGACCCCTCCGGAGGAGAGAGGTGGTCCCACGAAATCAGACGCTGTGCTAAGGTTTATCCCGAACCTCTGAGGGGAAGCTAGAATGGCGTAGCACCGCAAGTTGACGACATTCAGGTTTGGGCCAGAAATGCTTGATGTTTGGGTCAGAATTGTCTGAGGGCGCTCACTGATTTGACTCAATTTTCTGACTCGTTTGGGCCAAGTCCGTGTGACGTTCCACACTGTGCCGGCTGCGCAGCGCCGAAGGTGCGAAGTCCCAAAAATCGAGTGATCGGCGCGGTCCCGCGCGGATCGCAATTTCATCAGGTTCAGTTTGGAGTTTTCCAGCCCGGCCCTGGGCCGGGCCGTAGCATCCTTCGAGCCGGACAGCGCCTCCCACAGCGCAACGGGAGGTGAGAAGGTTGTGGGAAATGTAGCAATGTTGGCATAGGTCTTATGCTCTAAGAGGGTCCAGTCTAATGGGTTCCAACCGGATATCTTAAAAGTCCCACTCCATCCCGCCACGAGACTTCCGTCAAAGTTTACGACCCATCCGTTCTCAACGGACTCAGTGAGTGTTATACTGCTCCCGATCCCTAAAAATTTCAGCCCCGCCCCGAGCGCATTTACATCTTCTTCAGTCAAATTTGGATGATTATAACCTCCTCCTGGATTTCCAGCTTGTTCCGCAGCCCAATCTAATCCATCACCCAAGGCGCGTGGGAAATGAACTGTAACATTTGTCTCTGTTTGGTCATTTGAATAAAGCGTCGAGTAGGCTCCAGAGACCCCTGTATTGCCAAATTCTGAAGATTGGCCTCTGCGGTTCTGATTATGACTTTCGGTTTCGGAATTGAATTCATTAGTTAGAGAATTAGTCATCGGTAGCTAAGTCCAATTTGAAAAATTTAATTATGAACGCACGCGCTGGTCGATGTTCGCATCCTGTAATTCGCCCCAAGCGCAAACTCGTAAGCAACCACTCATTCGCTAGGAAAAAAGTTATAAGAAAAGCTGCTGCCGAAAATCCCCAAACAGGGAATGAGAGGATGAGCACAAAGCTTATGTCCCACCCCAAGTACCGGCTCACCTCATCTAAGAGCAGAAATGCCATAGCCTGAACGTAGAGGGTTAAGAATAAGCCGACTGGAGAAGCTATGAGTGGCAGCCTGTCATATTGCCGAATATACCATTTAACCAATTGCCGGAAATACATCGTTATTTTCCGCATAAAAGCAAACCTCTTTCAAAGTTGAACCCCATAATTCCCTCCCAATCCGACAGCTCCAAGCTTCCGAAAGAACCGATCTGTCTTTGCGATATGTTCCCCGGAACTGACGTAGAACAACACCAGATGCGCGTCCTGTGGTTTTGCCCAATCCAGCACCGCGCGAACAAGTTTCAGAGCCACCTTGCCACCAAGAAAGGTCCCGCGCACGGGCTTTGCGACATTGATCATATTGACACTCGCCACACGTGCGCCTTCGCCGATGAAGTAGCCGCCCATGTAGCAATGTGCGAGTCCCAGAATTTCCCCATCGCGCATGGCCTTCACACCCAGGTTGCGATCAGGGTCATCAATGGTTTTCTGGAAAAAAAGGTCGAACTTTTCAGCGGAGAAGGGAATTTGACCGAAGATGCTTTCCTGATGAGCCGCCTTCGCAAACGCCCGCGCCGCATCCTGGTCGCGCTTTACGACCCTCGAAATCAAAAGACGGTCGTCCGACAATGCCTGCACCAATGCTCATGCTCTATTAACAACACAGTAAGTTGATCTCTTGGTAAGGAATGCCACTCCCGGAGGTCAATCATTTTTATCAAACGGATCAATTGGTTCAAACTGTGAGAGATTTGCGTCAATGGAAGGATTGACGAGGGCTCAATGCGTGGCGGATCGGTTGTGGTCCGCCCTAAAGTGCAGAGCGCTCGGCTGGAGAGATAAATCTATCCTTGCTTGCTTCTCTTTGGAGCGCGAAGACAGTCAATCAACTTTTTCGTCCTTAGGTTCTGGGAGTTGAGCGGTGCGTGCAACAATCGGACGCGACTGTCGTACAATCCTGACGAGATATCGCCATTTAGATTTGGGTCAGAAATGCCTGAAGTTTGGGTCATGATTGCTTGGGGACGCTCACTGATTTGACTCGGTTTTCTCACCAGATTGGGTCAACTCCGTGTGACGTTCCACATCTTTTGTCAGATGCCGCGCAAAACCGACTTTTGTGACAGGTAACTGACCCGAGCGGCGGTATTTCCTGAAATCATAGCAGCGTTGCTCAGTTGAGCGGGTGATCGTAAGATCCGGCCAATCCAGCCTTTGTCTGATCTCGGAAGCCTCGCTTGGTCAAAACCTACCAGCCACTCCCGGAACGAACTTCCCGCAATTGCCGCTGACGGTGGTATATGCCGCGTGTGAGCCGGCTACTTCCTTGCTGTCGCGGCTTGCGGCCAGGAACGGCGCCGTTTCGATGCAGAGGTTTTGCGGCGACATTGCCTTTCCGATCGACCCGCTCTTTCGTGGTGAGAAGGTTGCCATAGAGCAATTGGCGCAGCTTGCAGGGTGTGACGTGGGCGCATTGGAGTGGGTGTCTATCCGCCACCTCGGTAAGGTCCATTTTCGTTTGACGCCGCGCTGGCGGGGCACTGTGAGCCAGACTGGATGAACTATGGCGTCTTTGGCTACGATGTACTGAAAGATGGTCCTGACGCTCTTTCCGATTGCTTAATTGCGATGGCTCGTGTGGACGGCGCGGACGGTAGGTTCGTCGGTCGACTATTTGGTCCTTGGATGGCGTGGCTGAAGAGCCGGAGCCTGATCGCGATCAGATAAGGCATGCGCTGGCTCAGCTTGGAACCGACCTTAGCCTCTGAAGCGCACATTGGGTGCGTTGCAAGGCCCCTCTTGACCGCGCGGTATGCTCAAAGGGCAAAGCGGGCCGTACCCTTGTGGCCGAAAGCCGGGTGGCCCGCTTTTGTTTTACCAGGACGTGATCACAGCGCCTTGGTAGCTGTTGTCGATAAAGGCTTTGACCTCATCGGAATGATACGCATCCACGAGTGTCTTGACCCAGGGCTGATCTTCGTCGCCTTTGCGGACCACGATCACATTCACATAGGGGTTTTCAGCCTTTTCCATCGCAATGGCATCGTCTTTTGGGCTGAGACCGGAGGCGATGGCATAATTGGTGTTGATGATCGCGATATCCGCATCCGCCAAAGTGCGCGGCAATTGCGCGGCGTCGAGTTCGAGGAACTTCAACCCCTTGGGGTTCTCCGCGATGTCAAGCGGGCTGGGCACCAGACCCGTGCCCTCGGTCAATGTCACCAGACCCAAATCCTGCAACAACAAAAGCGCGCGTCCGCCATTGGTCGGATCATTCGGGATCGCCACTTTGGCACCGTCATCGAGCGTGGCAAGATCGTCGATCTTGTCGGAATAAATCCCCATCGGTGTGGTGATGGTGGTGCCGACGACGACCAGATCAAAGCCGCGATCTTTCATCTGGTTGTCCAGATAAGGCACGTGTTGGAACGAGTTGGCTTCGATGTCACCATCGGCCAGAGCGGTGTTCGGGATCACATAGTCGGAAAATTCGACCACATCTATATTTAGCCCCATGGGAGCGGCCACTTTGGCGACTTCTTCCATGATTTCGGCATGCTCACCGGGGGAAACCCCGACTTTGATGTCTTCGGCCATGGCGGCCGCAGCGGCGAGGGCAAGAAGAGAGGTAAGAGTTGCAAGACGCAGCATAGTTTGCTCCTTTGTTTGCGTATTATTGACCACGCCCTTTGGGCGCGCGTTTGTCCACGCGGGCGGCGATCCATTCACCGACGGATTGCACAAGCTGGACGAGAATAATGAGGATGACGACGACAACGGCCATGACGTCCGGCATGAACCGTTGATAGCCATACCGAATGCCCAAATCGCCCAAGCCTTCGCCGCCCACGGCCCCGACCATGGCGGAATAACCGATGAGGCTGACAACGGCGAGGGTGAGGCCAAGAGTGATGGAGGGAAGCGCCTCGGGGACCAAGACCTTGCGAATGATTTGAAATGGTGTCGCACCCATGGCCCGCGCCGCCTCGATCAAGCCACTGTCGACTTCGCGAATGGCATTTTCCACCAGCCGCGCGATAAACGGCACGGCGGCAATGGTCAGCGGTACGATCGCCGCCGTGGTGCCGATCGACGTGCCCGCAATGGCGCGGGTGAACGGGATGATCGCGACGACAAGGATGATGAACGGCACAGAGCGGGTGGCATTGACCACCAGCCCAAGCACTTTGTTCACCCAAGGCGCGGAGAGCAATTCCCCGCGCTGCGAAATCGCAAGGAACACCCCCAAAGGCAGGCCAAACATTGTGCCGAGAAGGGTCGAAATCGCGACCATATAGAGCGTCTGCCCGGTGGCTTCGATCAAAAGATTGATGAGATTAGCCGACATAGCCAAGTACCTCCGTCAAAAGCCCGTGACGTTCCAGATACGCCCGCGCATCGGCGCCCTTGCTGGCATCAAGCGAGACCAAAAGATTGCCAAAGGGCCGGGTTCCGATTTCTTCCACCGCACCCGCAAGGATGTTGACCTGAAGCCCCAAGTCGCGGGTCAACAGCGCCAGCATCGGGTCGGTCGCGTGTTTGCCCGCAAAGGTCACGCGGATCACCTCTTCGGCGGGGCCCACAGGCCGCGTGTCTTGGATTTTGCCTTTGAGAAAGGATGGAAGCGTGACGCCCAAGACACCGGAGAGAAACGCGCGAGTGGTCGGATGGTGGGGTGCTGTGAACACATCATATGTCGTTCCGGCCTCAACGATTTTACCATTGTCTATCACCGCCACATGGCTTGCGATGTCGCGGACCACGGCCATTTCATGGGTGATCAACAGGATGGTCAGACCCAGCTCGCGATTGATGTCTTTCAACAACTCCAACACCGTTTGGGTGGTTTTGGGGTCCAAGGCCGATGTGGCCTCATCGGATAGCAAAACCTTTGGTTCTGTTGCCAAAGCGCGGGCGATGCCGACGCGTTGTTTTTGACCGCCGGACAATTCTGCGGGGTAGCGATCTGCCTGTGCGGTGAGGCCAACACGTTCAATCAAATCCGCCACGCGGGTTTTGATTTTTGTCTTGGGGACGCCCGCGACTTCTAACGGCAAGGCAATGTTGCCCGCCACGGTGCGTGAGGCCAACAGGTTGAAATGTTGGAAAATCATCCCCACATCGCGCCGGATCATCCGCAACGCCGCGCCCTGCGCTGCGCCGACATCCTGTCCGCCGACCAAAACTTTGCCGGATGTCGGACGTTCCAATCCGTTGGCCATCCTCAGCAACGTCGATTTGCCCGCCCCAGAGCGGCCAATGATGCCGGTGATCGCTCCGGCTTCGACGGTGAGGGAGACATCGTCAACGGCAGAGACAGTGCCGCCGCCGGGGTGGGTGAAGGCCTTTCCTACGGTCTCAAAAACGATAGACGCGCCTTTTGGGGCTCTCTCTGACATGGTTTCGTGATCCGTGTTGCTAACGCTTGATTTCTGCGTCGGTAGACATGAGCCAGCCGCAAGGTTCAAGTCATGAAGCGCGCACAGAGCTTGTTTGCAAGGTACGGAGCCGTTGCGAAACGGAGGCGTTTGGGACGCCGGTGTTGCCACTCGGGCGGGCCGCTGGACCACGGTTCCCGTGGTTGTCATGGCGGCGGAAGAATATTCTTCTTTCGTGGGACTTGGCTGCGACATGCATCACGAGCCGTCGTGTAGGCGACATCTGGGGCCCAATATCTTATTGCAGATCGTATTGGAAATGAACCTACCGGCTTGCATTCCAAACTGGCTTCGCGCCATATGCGCAATAAATCCGCATTTTGGAGATGCCTTGCGTATCTTTATGACGCTTGGCGATCTTTTCGGGATGTTATTTGATTTCGGCACTTTTGAATGCCCTTATCGCACGTTTGGGAGGACCAACATGAAGACCTTTATCACCACTGCTGCATTTGCGCTCACGGCTCTGATGGCACATACAGTGCCGCTTGCCGCAGAGATCAAACCGACAACGTTGCGCTTGGCGCATGTGGTCAACGAACAAGACGCCTATCAGATCGCCGCCACCAAGTTCCAAGAGCTGGTGTCTGAGCGCTCCGACGGCGCGATCACGGTCGAGATTTTCCCCAACGCCACTTTGGGGGATGAACGCACCCTTCTCGAAGGCATGCAAATCGGCACCGTTGACATGGGCATCATCACCAACGGCCCGGTTGCGAACTTTGTCGAAGAAATGGCCGTGTTTGAGTTGCCGTTCCTGTTCAAGACCCCCGAAGCCGCCTATGGCGTTCTCGATGGTGAGATCGGTCAAGAGTTGCTTGATCGTCTGTCTGAGGTGAACCTCAAAGGGCTGGCCTATGCCGAACGTGGGTTTCGGAACCTGACAAACTCGCGCCACCCGGTGCGCACCCCAGCCGATCTTGATGGTCTGCGCGTGCGTGTGATGGAAAACCCGGTCTATATCGACACCTTCCGCGCGCTTGGGGCCGATGCCACGCCGATGGCATGGACCGAGGCACTTACCGCGATGCAACAGGGCACGATTGATGGTCAGGAAAACCCGGTTGGTGTGGTCTATTCGTTCAAATTGAACGAGACGCAAACCAACATGACGATGACGCGCCACACCTATGCGCCCGCGGTTTTTGTCATGGGGATGCCTGCATGGGGTAAACTGTCCGACGACGCGCAAGAGATCGTCCTGCAAGCCGCCAAAGACGCCTCCGCCTATGAACGCAAGATGAATGCCGAAGCTGAAGCCTCGCAGCTTGCCGAATTGAAAGCGTCGGGCATGAATGTGATCGAAGATGCCGATCTGTCCACCTTCTCGGCGGCGCTTGAGCCTGTGTATGAAAAATACGGCCAGAAATTTGGCGACTACCTGCCGCGCATCCAAGAGGCGCTGAAGTAAATGTTGAAAGTGCTGGCGTGGATGGATCGGGGGGTGGGCGAAGTCCTCAAACCTGTCGTCTTTGCAGGAATGATTGGTCTGACCGGCGTGATCACGCTTCAAATCGTGTCACGGGTGTTTTTCACCTCTGTGGGATGGACAGAAGAGGTTGCACGTTTTCTGTTGATTTGGATCACCTTTCTTGGCGCTGCGCTGGCCTTTCAACAAGGACGGCACATTGCTGTGACGCTTTTGCGTGACAGCCTGCCGTTGACCTTGCGCCGGATCGTCTCCGGCGCGGGGATCGTTGTGACATTTACATTTCTTGTGACCTTGGCCGTTATCGGCTGGCGTTACATGAATATGCAAAGCTATCAAAAATCGCCGTCTTTGCGCCTGTCTATGACCTATGTCTACGCGGTCATGCCCTTGGCCTCTGCGATTATGGCGGGGCTTTCGCTGATAGATCTGATCCGGCTTTTGGCCGGGCAGGCACCGCGTGAAACCCAGACGGAGTTGAATGAATGAGCCTCGTTCTGGCCGGTCTTTTCGTTGTCTTTCTTATCATGGGGCTTCCGGTCGCGATTGTGATCGGCGCGGCCTCGATGACGGCGTTGAACCTGTCAGGTGTCCCGCTCATGGTGGTGCCGCAACAGATGTTTTCCGGCATCAACTCTTTCGCATTTGTCGCCGTGCCGATGTTTATCTTGGCGGGCGACATCATGGCGCAGGGGGAAATTTCCAAACGTCTCGTCGCCTTCGCCGACAGTATGTTTGGCTTTATCAAAGGCGGCCTCTCTATCGTTTCGGTGCTTGCCGGGATGTTCTTTGCGGCCATTTCCGGCTCCGGTGCCGCGACCACAGCCGCTGTGGGCGCAAGCCTTGTGCCGGAACTCAAACGCAAGGGCTATGATCCCGCCGCTGCCGCCTCTTTGATTGCCGCATCGGGCACCATTGGCGTGGTGATCCCGCCGTCCGTTCCGATGATCATCTATGCGGTGATCGCCCAGGAATCGGTGGCAAAACTGTTCCTGAATGGCTTTATCCCAGGCGTTGCCATGGGTGTCGGTTTGATCGCAATCGCCCTCGTTCAGGGGCATCGACGTGCCTATCCGCGCGGGACGCCGTTTGATCTTTCGACCATCTGGCGCACGCTTTTGTCTGCCAGCTGGGGCCTCATGGCACCTTTGCTCATCCTTGGTGGTATTTTCTCGGGGGTGTTTACCCCCTCTGAGGCGGCGGTCGTGGCGGTCAACTATGCCATCATCGTTTCGCTGTTCATTTACCGCGATCTCACCTTGAAGGGCCTGTATCAGATCATGATGCGCGCAGGGGTGACCACCGCTGTCATCATGTTCGTGATTGCGGCCTCGTCGGTGCTGAGCTGGGCGTTGTCGAGTTGGCAAGTGCCCTCTGCCATCGCAGAATATGCCTTGTCGCTGTCGTCCAATCCCTATGTGCTGCTCTTGTTGATCATGGCGTTGATCCTTGTCACGGGGGTGTTTTTGGAAACGGCGTCGGCCCTCATTATCCTGACCCCGATGCTTTTGCCTTTGGCGATGCAATTGGGCATTGATACCGTCCATTTCGGGATCATCATCGTCGTCGGACTGGCGATTGGCATGGTCACGCCGCCGGTGGCGATCAATCTTTTCGTCGCCTCGACAACGGCCAATTTGCCGATTGAACGGATCACAAAGGCGGTTTTCCCTTACCTTATGGCTTTGATTTTTGTCTACCTGATGATTGCCTTTGTTCCATTGGCCTTTTGACGCCTGACAGAGGCGTGGGCATAGAGGCGGGACTGCGCACTCATGCCAGTGCCGCGTCGAATGCGATGCCCAGTTTCTCGATCAACTCGCCAATCTGATCCTCGGTCAGGATGAACGGCGGGGCCAGAAGCACATGATCGCCCCGCTGCCCATCCACAGTGCCGCCCATCGGGTAACAGATCAGCCCCGCCTCGAAAGCGGCGGCTTTCACCCGCTTGTTGATCCCTCGTGCGGGGTCAAAGGGGGCTTTGCTGGCGCGATCCTCGACGAGTTCCAGCCCACGGAACATCCCGCGCCCGCGTATATCACCGATATGCGGGTGATTGCCGAACGCATCGCGCAGGGCGCTGTCGAGCTTTTCGCCCATCTGAGCCGCGCGTGCGACCATGCCTCCCTCGGTCAGTTTTGTCACCACCGCATGGCCCGCCGCACAGGCCACCGGATGGCCGATATAGGTGTGCCCATGTTGGAAAAATCCCGATCCTTGTACAAAGGCTTCGTGTATCTGCGCCGAACAAAGCGTCGCTCCGATCGGCTGATACCCGGCGCCAAGCCCCTTGGCGATGGTGAGGATGTCGGGGGCAACCCCGTCCTGGTCACAGGCAAAAAGCGTGCCTGTGCGCCCCATACCGCACATCACCTCATCGAGGATCAACAACACGCCATAGCGGTCGCAAATCTCGCGAATGCGCTTAAAATATCCGGGCACGGCGGGCACAGCGCCGAGCGTCGCCCCCACAACGGGTTCCGCAACAAAGGCGATGACCGTCTCTGGTCCCACCCGCAAAAGCTCCGCCTCCAACTCATTTGCGACACGCTGACCATAGGCCTCTAAGCTCTCGCCCTCTTCTTGGCCGCGATACGCGTAACAGGGCGCAATATGGGAGGTCTCGGCCAAAAGCGGGGCAAATTGCGCCTTGCGCCAGACATTGCCGCCCACCGCCAACGCGCCCAAGGTGTTGCCGTGATAGCTTTGACGGCGAGAGATAAAACGGGTCCGCTGTGGCTCACCGATCTCGACACAATACTGCCGCGCCATTTTGAGCGCGGTTTCCACCGCTTCCGAGCCACCAGAGACGAAATAGACCTTATCGAGGCCTTTGGGCGCATGAGCGATCAGGCGCTCCGCCAAGGCTTCAGCCGGTTCAGAGG
Organism: Celeribacter baekdonensis; assembly: GCF_900102315.1. Classification (GTDB taxonomy): domain Bacteria; phylum Pseudomonadota; class Alphaproteobacteria; order Rhodobacterales; family Rhodobacteraceae; genus Celeribacter; species Celeribacter baekdonensis. The sequence goes on along the minus strand of NZ_FNBL01000013.1, from coordinate 15,769 downwards.
TGAAGAACCCGGTATGTGCAAAGTCGAGGGAAGCGACCTGTGTCTGAACCGCTGCAATCACATCTGGATCGGAATGCCCAAGACAGGACACCGCCGCGCCGCCGGAGCCATCAAGATATTGCTTGCCGGTGTCGTCATAAATATAGGCCCCATCGCCGCGTGCGGCTTTCGGCGGGGTGCTGCGGGAATTGCGATAGAAAACATGCGTCATTTACGTGCTCCGAGGGCGAAAAGAGGCGGCGAAAAGAGGCCAGGCTGAAAAGGGTCCTTTATAAATTTGAAACGCATAAGCCAAACATTGACAAGAGTTGAAACAATTGAAACAGTCTCTGAAAGTCTTTTTGTGGCCTTGGGGAACGCGGTGTCGGCAAGTTATCAGCAAAGATTGGCGGAACATTACGCCGAACTGAGCCCGCGTTTGCGTGAGGCCGGGGATTATCTTGTCGAACACCCGCTTGATGTGGTCACACGCTCCCTGAGATCAGTCGCACAAGAGACGCGAATCGCTCCGGCGACCTTTAGTCGTCTGGCGCGCGCCTTGGGGTTTGAAACATTTGAAACTCTGCGCGAGGCGGTGCGCGCACAATTGTCGCTTAAAGTGTCGAGCTTTGCGACCCGCGCCAAGGACCTCAGAGAAGCGCCCAAAGGCGAGGTCGAGGACCTGCTTATGCGCTCGCTTGAGATGACCCAAAGCAATCTCGAAGACCTTGTGCGCGGGCTCGATCAGGTTGAGCTTGCAAAGCTGATTGATGTGCTACACCACGCGCGCCGCGTGCTTATTGTGGGGGCTTTGGGGTCAACGGGGATTGCCGAATACGCGGGTTACATGGCAAATTTCCTGGGAGGGAAGTGGCGACTCGCCGGGCGCATGGGGTCTTCTTATGGCTCGGCGCTCAGTGATATGAACCAAAAAGATGCGATGATCGTGATCACCATGTCGCCATCCGCACGCGTGTCGGTCAATGCCGCCGAGATCGCCCGCCGCCAAGGTGTGTATGTGGCCGTGATCACGGACAGCTATGCGTGCCCCGCTTTGCGCCATGCCAACACGTCTTTCATTATAACAGGGGAAACTCCGAACTTTTTTAACACTTACACGACCACGGTTTTTTTCCTTGAAGTCATTATGGCGATGCTCGCGCAAAAAGCCGAGCCGGATGTCGTGGAACGCATATCAGAGATCGAGCGCCACAATCGGGCGCTTGGAGAAGTGGTCGATCTGTGAGGTGTGAGTGCCTCGGGATGACCGGAAAATCACTAAGGGAGACACCTATGACCAAACACCTGAAACTTGGCCTTGCCGCTGCCGCGGCCTCCGCCATGATCGCAGGCTCTGCGATGGCTGAAGAGTTCGTCACCATCGGCACCGGTGGTGTGACGGGCGTGTATTATCCGACGGGCGGCGCAATCTGTCGTCTGGTCAATAAAAACCGCAAGGAAACCGGTGTACGTTGCTCGGTCGAATCCACAGGCGGGTCGGTTTACAACGTCAACACAATCAAGGAAGGCGAGCTGGAATTCGGTGTCGCCCAATCCGACATTCAATACAACGCCTATAACGGTGTCGTGCAATTCGAGGGCGACCCATTCGAAGGTCTGCGCTCGGTGTTCTCCGTACACCCGGAACCCTTTACCGTTGTGGCACGTGCCGATGCGGGGGTGAAAACCTTTGAGGATCTCAAAGGCAAACGCATGAACATCGGCAACCCAGGCTCTGGTCAGCGCGCCACCATGGAAGTGGTGATGGAAAAGCTTGGCTGGACCTCGGATGATTTCGCCCTCGCGACCGAGCTCAAACCTTCGGAACAATCGGCCGCGCTGTGCGACAACCAGATCGACGCTATGGTCTATACTGTGGGTCACCCGTCGGGTTCCATTCAGGAAGCCACCACCGCCTGCGACTCCGTCCTCGTCGAAGTGGCAGGGCCAGCCATCGACGAATTGGTTGCCGACAACCCTTACTATCGCGTGGCGACCATGCCGGGCGGCATGTATCGCGGCAACGATGAAGACGTGCAGACCTTTGGTGTTGGCGCGACCATCGTGACCTCTGCGGATGTCTCCGAGGATGCGGTCTATGCTGTGGTTTCTGCCGTTTTCGACAATTTCGAAGACTTCAAGGGTCTGCACCCGGCCTTCGCCAACCTGAAGCCGGAGGAGATGATCAAAGACGGTCTCTCCGCCCCGCTGCATCCGGGCGCAGCCAAATATTACAAAGAACAAGGCTGGATGGAATAATCGGCCAAACATCTCAGGGGCGGCGCATCAGTGCCGCCCTTTTCCCATAAAAACACAACAGGGACGGTGGGGTATAAAGAATGACAGACACTGAAAAACGTGCATTGAACGAAGACGAGCTTCAGGAACTGGTTGCGGCCTCCGACAGCGGTGCCCGCAATGTTGCGGGAACATTGGGCAAGGCGATCGCGACAGTGGCGTTGTTGTGGTCGGTTTTCCAGGTGCTTCTGGCCTCTCCGATCGGGCTCAAGGTCCTGCCCGGTGACATGATCAACAACGCGCGGCAAATTCACCTTGCCTTTGCGATCTTCCTCTCTGCCATGTCCTATCCCCTGTTCAAATCGGCATCGAAAACCTCTGTGCCGTGGTATGACTGGATTTTGGGGCTCGGTGGGGCATTTCTCGCCATGTATGGCTATTTCTTCTACGCGAAGATCGTCGGAAATGGCGGGCTTGCGGACGCGAGCGACTCCTATTTCGCCCTTGCGGGCCTCACCTTTCTGTTCATCGCGGCGTATCGCACGCTCGGGCCGGTGATGGTGATCCTCGCCATTGTTTTCTTGGCCTATGTCTTTTTCGGCGCCTCAGAAGTTGTCCCGGATCAGATCCGCTGGGCGGGCGCGTCGCTGCGCAAAGCGATGTCGCATATGTGGATCACGACCGAAGGCGTGTTCGGTATCGCGCTCAACGTCTCGACCCAGTTCGTGTTCCTCTTTGTCCTGTTCGGTGCCCTGCTCGATAAGGCCGGTGCCGGGAATTATTTCATCAAAATGGCCTTTGGGGCTCTTGGACACCTGCGCGGTGGTCCGGCGAAAGCGGCCGTGGTTGGCTCCGCCGCAACGGGGCTGATTTCAGGCTCCTCCATCGCCAATGTGGTCACGACCGGCACATTCACCATCCCGTTGATGAAACGCGTGGGCTTCTCCGCAGAAAAGGCTGGCTCCGTCGAGGTCGCTTCCTCCGTCAACGGTCAAATCATGCCACCGGTGATGGGGGCCGCGGCCTTTCTCATGGTGGAATATGTCGGCATTTCCTATTTCGAGGTCATCAAACACGCCTTTCTTCCCGCGATCATCTCCTACATCGCGCTGGTTTACATCGTTCACCTCGAAGCGGTGAAAAACAACATGCCGACCATCGGCAACAAGGTCGTATCACTGTGGCGCACGGTCATGGGGATGTTCCTGTTTTTCGCGGGCTTTGGCGGGCTGTGCTATGCCACGCAATTTCCCGTGCGCCTGATCACCTCCATGGTGCCCGAGGGCAGCGGCTGGCTGCTCGCTGTGCTGATCGCTCTGGTTTATATTGGCCTCGTCAAACTTGCGGCCAATACCGACGAGCTTGAGATCGACGACCCCAATGCCGAAGTGATGGAACTTCCTGATGTGGCAAAGCTGTGGAAGGCGGGTCTTTATTATTTGTTGCCGATCGTCGTTTTGGTCTATTTCCTGATGATCGAACGCAAATCTCCGGGTCTGTCGGCATTTTGGGCGACCTTCCTTTTGTTCTTCATCCTGCTGACACAAAAGCCGCTCAAAGCGATGTTCCGTGGTGAAAACGATGCTGTGTCCCGGATGAAAGAAGGTGTGGTCGATCTGGTCGATGGCATGATCAACGGGGCCCGCAACATGATCGGGATTGGCCTTGCGACCGCGACCGCTGGCATCATTGTTGGCACCGTCTCTTTGACGGGCATCGGTCAGGTGATGGCGGATTTCGTCGAATTCCTTTCGGGCGGCAATCTGATCCTCATGCTGCTGTTCGTGGCGATCCTGTCGCTGATCCTTGGGATGGGTTTGCCGACCACGGCGAACTATATCGTGGTCTCCTCGCTCATGGTGTCCGTGGTTGTCGAACTTGGCGCGCAATCGGGGCTGATCGTCCCGCTGATCGCCGTGCACCTGTTTGTGTTCTACTTCGGGATCATGGCGGATGTGACGCCCCCTGTGGGGCTTGCGAGTTTTGCCGCCGCCGCCGTGTCAGGCGGGGATGCGATCCGCACGGGGTTCACTGCCTTTTTCTACAGCCTGCGGACGGTCGCTCTGCCGTTTGTGTTCATCTTCAACACCGATCTTCTGTTGATTGATGTGACCCTGGTCCAGGGCATCGTCGTCTTTATCATCGCGACCATTGGCATTTTGGTGTTCACGGCCGCGACGATGGGGTTTTACATCACCAAGTCGCGGATCTGGGAAACGGCGGCTCTTTTGCTTGTGGCTTTTGCCCTGTTCCGTCCGGGCTTCTTCATGGACATGCTCCAACCGCCGTTCCATGAGACCGCCCCCACGGTCGTGGCACAGGCGCTCGAAGAGGCCCCCGCCGGATCACAGATGCGTATCGTGGTGAAGGGACCGGATTTCGATACGCTTGAGGAAAAGGAAACGCACCTTGCCCTCACTGTACCGGATGTCGACGGCGGCGACGCGCGTCTTGCGGCGCTCGGGCTGATCTTCACGGTTGATGGGGAGCGCATGATCATGGACGAGCCAATGTTTGGGACGCCTCTGGCCGAACAACTGTCGAGCTTTGATTTCTATGGGGATGAGCCGGTGCAGATCACGAATGTTCAGGCACCCGCCAAGCAGCTCCCCAAAGAGTTGATGTTCATTCCAGCGCTCATTCTCTTGGGCCTCGTGACCGTTCTGCAACGACGCCGGGCGGCCTCCAAACGCGAATTCGAAGGAGAACCCGCATGATCCAGACCATTCTCTGTGCCGTTGATGTGAACCGCGTCAAAGATGAGGTGAAAGTCTTGCAAGCCGCCGCGCGTCTGGCCGCCGCCGAAGGGGCGCAGCTTGATGTGATCACCGTTCTGCCCGATTATGGCATGAGTTGGGTCGGCGGATATTTCGACGAACAACACACGAAAGACGCGCGCGGCAAAGTGAAACAGACCCTGCGTGATCTGGTGGAAGAGGTGCTCGGCCCAGAGGTCAACGCGAAGGTGCGTCATCTGGTGGCGGTTGGTACGGCTTACCATGAAATCCTTGAAACGGCGAAAAAGGACAGTGCCGACCTGATCGTCCTTGGCGCGCATCGCCCGGATCTCAAAGACTACCTCTTGGGGCCGAATGCGGCCCGCGTTGTGCGGCACTCCAAATGTTCGGTTTTCGTTGTCCGTTGAAGGACGCCGAACATGTAAATCCTTGGCCTGCTTCGGAGACGGGGCAGGTCATTTTGACTGAGCTATTCGTGAAAGTTTGGACAGGGGCATCGGCTGCGCCCTGTTGAAATGGCCTGTTGAAACGGCCCGGCACATTCTGGTTGGTGTTAAGGTGCGTCCAATGTGAGTGTCGTGGGCCATTCCACAGGCGCGACAAACACATATCCGGCCCCATAAATCGTGCGGATGATTTCGTGGGGATTGTCGCCATGTTTCAATTTGCGACGCAACCGGGAAACCCGGACGTCGACACTGCGATCAAAGTTGTCCAGACGATCCCCTGCCGTCAAATTCAACAGCGCTTCCCGGCTTAAAATCCGACCCGTTGCTTGCACAAAAAGGCGCAGCAATGTGTTTTCTGCCGTGCTCAAATGAATTTCCCCCCCGCTCTCCGAGACCAAAAGAGAGGAGGAAAAATAGGCCGTCCATCCGGCGAACTTGGCAATGTCCTGTGCGCCTTCGGGGGCGGGTGCGTGGCTTTGACTGCGCCGAAGAACGGCCCGCACACGGGCGACAAGTTCACGCGGCTCGAAGGGTTTGACGATATAGTCATCCGCCCCCAATTCGAGGCCGACAATCCGGTCCATGATATCGCCTCTGCCACTGACAATAATGATTGGCGTGCCGCTTTGGCCGATGTCTTCGCGGATCAGGGTCAGCCCATCTGCGTCGGGCAGGCCCAAATCCACCAGAAAGACGTCAGGCTGGGCCAGTTTGAGCGCGCCAAGCAAGGCCACGCGGGAGCGAAACCAGTCGACGTTGAACCCATTGTTGACCAAAACCCGGTCAATGACGGCGGCAACGCCCGGATCATCTTCGAGCAGATAGACGGTTTTGCTCATGTGTCCCCCTCTTTGATGCTCAACACCTGTTTGATCGACTGTTGCAAAAGCGTGCGATCAAAGGGTTTGCGCAAAATGGGCAGTTTGACGCCAAGACAGCTTTGGTCCGGTGGCGTGGCTTGTCCGGTCATCAGTAAAATGCCAACGCGACTGTGGTTTTTGAAGACCTCGCAGGCCAGATCAAGACCGGAGATGCCACCCGGCATGGCAATGTCGCTGATCAACAGGCGAATTTCAGAAATGTGTTTCAGCAAATTCAGTGCGTCGCGGGCATTGGCGGCTTCGATCACGGGATATCCTTCGTCGACAAGCTGTCGACGCAGAACCCGCCGCACATCCGCGTCATCATCAACCAGCAAGGTCACAGGCCTTTCTTGTGCGGCCAAAAGCTGGGCTCCGGGACTTTCGCTGGCGTCAGTCTCTGGCAGTTCAGTGTCATCCACTGCAGGGATAAGGATGGTGAAGGTGCTGCCCTGACCGCGCTCGCTTTCGACACGAATGGCACCATTGGATTGTTTGACAAACATATAGACCATGGACAGCCCAAGCCCGTATCCGGCACCGTCATCCTTAGACGTGTAAAACGGCTCAAAAATTCGCTCGCGGCTGTCCTCTGTCATGCCTTCGCCATTATCAATCACTTGAAGCCGTAGAAAATACCCGCTGGCCAGTCGGTCCGGCTCGGCCTCGATCGGAGATAAAAACACAACGTCCTGACGCAGTTCGATCATGCCACAGTCCCCGATGGCGTCACGGGCGTTCACCGCAAGATTGAACAGCGCCATTTCAAGCTGTGCCAAATCCACAAAGACCAGAGGCAGATCCGTGGCGCTTTCGGCCGAAATGTCAATGGTTTCGGGAATGGTGGGGCGCAACAGTTTGACCAGCCCATCCAATATGTCATCTGTCCTGACGGGCTGTGGATCAATCGGCTGTTTGCGTGCCAAAGACAACAGACGCCGCGTCAGATCAGAGCCGCGCCGGGCGGCGGCGATGGCCGGGGCTAAAAATTCCTCGTTCAGCTCTGTTTGATCCAACCGATCCGCCAAGGGCGTGAGATTGCCCAAGATGACCGTCAGCAAATTGTTGAAATCATGCGAAATGCCGCTTGAGAGACGTCCGAGCGCGTCCATCTTTTGGCTTTGCAACAGTGCGGCATTGGCGGCCTTTTGCCGGGTCACGTCGATCGACAAAAGGAAGAAACCGATCACCTCGCCGCGCGACGGTTGTTCGGGCCGCAGGAACGTCCTGATTTCTTTGTCGCGGCCATCGGGCAGGCGGATGGTCATGGCAAAATCCACCGCCGCGCCGCGCCGCGTTTGTTCAAAGAAATGGTTGGATTTGCCAAGGGTGTCGGGTGCCAGAATGGCGCTACAGAGTTTGCCGATGAAATCCTCGGGTCGCAACCCATAGGCGCGCGCGAACCGGGTGTTCACATAGGAAAACCGCATGTTTTTATCGACATGGGCAATTCCTGCGGACACTTCGTTGGCAATGATGTTGAGGCGATTTTCGCTCAGTTGCAGCGCGGCGGTGCGTTCATGGACGCGCCGGGCCAGATCGGTTTCGCGCTGATTTTGCTCGGTGATGTTGGAATAGACCGCCGCAACCCCGCCGCCGAGCAAGGGAGCGGCGCTAAATCGGATGGCCCGACCATCGGGCAATTCACAATTGATACAGTGGCTTTCGCCTTTGCTCGCCGCTTCGATATTGGTCCGCACCCTGGCCAAAATCGTACTCAGGGGCGCGTCCTGTGGGCTGAGAGCATGGTTGAACAAAGCCTTGTGCGGCGTGCCCGCCTGAAGTGTGACATCCCCCAAGCCAATGAAGTCCTGAAATTTTCTGTTCCACGACACCAACCGCAATTGCGCATCAAAGACGCCCAGACCCTCTGACACATGGTCAAGAGCGGCCTGCGTCAGGCTGTCGTGAGGGGGGTGCTTGGCCCATGTCGTTGTCACAATTCACCTCAGATCCAATCGCGTCTGCGCAAATGTTTGCGCGATTTCGGATGTCTTCGAAAGCCCAACTCGTGCCACTGTTACAATTCGTATCAATTCAGAAATCTTTCGGAAAACTTAAGAAGATAGTGAATCCGAAATCGCGTTTTGGAGGAGACCGATGGTGAAATCCCATAATATCTATGATCAAGGCCTGGACATGACCGCCGCGAATTTTACGCAGTTGTCACCGCTGAGCTTTATTGAACGAACGGCCGCCATTTATCCCAGAAAGACTGCGGTCATTTATAATGATCTGCATCGCACCTGGGAAGAGACCTATCTGCGCTGTTGCAAATTCGCGTCTGCTTTGTCCAAGCGTGGCATTGAGAAAGGCGACACAGTTTCCATTATCGCGGCCAATATTCCCGAAATGTTCGAAGCGCATTTTAGCGTCCCGATGACAGGTGCGGTGTTGAATGCGATCAACACACGCCTTGATGCCGAAGCCATCGCGTTCATCCTCAATCATGCCGAAGCCAAGGTTGTGATCGTCGACCCCGAGTTTTCCGAAGTCATGGAGCGCGCGCTGCACATGGCGGGGGGCGACATCTTGGTCATCGACATCGAAGACTCAAGCTTTGAGGGCGGCAAAAAAATCGGTGCGTTGACCTATGACGCGTTCCTGGCCGAAGGCGATGAAAACGATGACTGGTCTTTGCCGGGTAGCGAATGGGACGCCATCAGCCTGAATTATACGTCTGGCACGACGGGCAACCCCAAGGGGGTGGTCTATCATCACCGTGGTGCCTATCTGAACGCGCTGTCCAACATCAACACATGGGATATGCCGCGCCATTTCACCTATCTTTGGACCTTGCCGATGTTCCATTGCAACGGCTGGTGTTTCCCATGGTCGGTCGCGGCCCATGCGGGAACGTCGGTCTGTCTGCGCGCCGTGCGCGACAGCGCGGTCTATGAGCTGATCAAATCGCAAAAGGTGACGCATTTCTGTGGGGCTGCGATTGTTTTGGGTCTTTTGGGCAACGCCCCCGACGAGATGAAAGCGGGCATTGAGCATGAGGTCAAAGTGTTGACCGGCGGTGCCCCACCCCCCGCAATCGTGATCGAGAAAATGGAAAGCGCCGGCTTTGATGTGACCCATGGCTATGGCCTGACCGAAACCTACGGTGCCTCTGTGTTCTGTTCGTGGCATTCTGAATGGGACGCCCTGCCACTGTCCGAACGGGCCCGAATCAAAGCGCGGCAAGGCGTTAAAAACATGGCACTTGACGATCTGATGGTCGCAGAACCTGACACGATGACCCCCGTGCCCAGCAATGGTGAAACCGTGGGCGAAGTGTTTGTGCGCGGCAACAACGTGATGAAGGGATACTTGAAAAACATCTCCGCCACGGACGCGGCGTTCCGTGGCGGTTGGTTTGCCTCCGGCGATCTCGCCGTGCGTCATCCCGACGGCTATATCGAGATCAAAGACCGCTCGAAGGACATCATCATCTCTGGCGGCGAAAACATCTCGTCGATCGAGGTCGAAGATGTGCTTTACAAACATCCGTCCGTCATGCTCGCCGCCGTTGTCGCCAAGCCGGATGAGAAATGGGGCGAAACCCCCTGTGCCTTTATCGAACTGAAGGCGGGTGCAACCACAACCGAAGCCGAGATCATCGAATTTTGCCGTGCCAATATGGCGCGCTTCAAGGCGGTCAAAACGGTGGTCTTTGCCACTTTGCCCAAGACCTCTACCGGCAAAATCCAAAAATTCGTCCTGCGTGATCAAGCCCGCGCAATGGCTCAGGCAGAGGCCGAAGGCGTCTCTGTGTAAGACACGATCCGAAAACGGATCAGCGGGCGGGGGAGACCCTCGCCTGCGCAAAACAAGCCAGATTAAGGGAGGATCGCAGATGAATGCATCGGGAGATTTCATTCTGCAAACGCAGAAGCTGACCAAAGGCTTTCTGGGCTTTATTGCCGTGGACTCGGTTGACCTGAATGTCGAACGCCATACGATCCACGCGCTGATTGGCCCGAATGGTGCTGGAAAAACCACGGTTTTCAACCTGTTGACAAAGTTTTTGACGCCCAGCAGCGGCACGATCTTGTTGGATGGCGAGGACATCACAGCGGCGCGGCCAACGCAGATCGCGCGCAAAGGCGTGATCCGGTCGTTTCAGATTTCGGCGGTGTTTCCGCATTTGACCGTGCGTGAAAACGTGCGTGTCGCGCTTCAGCGCCAACTTGGCACCTCCTTTCATTTTTGGCGCGCGGAAAGCTCTTTGAATGTCCTCAATGAGCGCGCTGACGAGCTGTTGGATTTGGTCGGTCTGTTGCGGTTTGCCAATGATGAGGTGGCCGACATGTCCTATGGCCGCAAACGCGCGCTTGAGATTGCCACGACGCTGGCGATGGAACCCAAATTGATGTTGTTGGACGAACCAACCCAAGGCATGGGGCGCGAAGATGTGGACCGGATCACCGAACTGATCCGCCGCGTTGCCAAAGGCCGCACCATTTTGATGGTGGAGCACAATCTTGGGGTCGTCTCGACCCTGTGTGACCGCATCACGGTGCTTCAGCGCGGCGCGATTTTGACCGAAGGCGCCTATGCCGAGGTCTCGTCCGACCCGCGGGTTAAAGAAGCGTATATGGGGAAATCGGCAGCATGAGCGGGGCAGGAAAACACAGCGCCGGGATCGAGATTGGCGGCGAACACAGCAGCGAAAAGATCGAAGATTTGCGCATCACCGACCTGCATGCGTTTTATGGCGAAAGCCACGCGCTGCACGGGATCGACATGACGGTCTATCAGGGCGAGTTGGTCACATTGCTTGGGCGCAACGGCGCTGGGCGCACCACCACGCTGCGCGCGGTGATGGGGTTGATCGGGTCTCGGTCCGGGTCGATCATGCTGAAGGGCAAAGAGGTGATCAAGGCCAGTGCGCATGAAATCGCGCGTCTGGGTGTTGGCTATTGCCCCGAGGAACGCGGCATTTTTGCAAGTCTCTCGGTCGAGGAAAACCTGTTGCTGCCGCCGCATGTGGCCCCCGGTGGCATGAGCGTCGAGGAACTCTACGAGATTTTCCCAAACCTTGCCGAACGGCGCACCAGTCCCGGCATGCGCTTGTCAGGCGGCGAACAACAGATGCTGGCGATGGCGCGCATCCTGCGCACCGGTGCGACGCTGTTGTTGCTCGATGAGATCACCGAAGGGCTGGCCCCGGTGATCGTCGATAAGCTCGGTGACGTGCTGACCATGCTCAAAGAGCGCGGCTTTACCATCGTGCTGGTCGAGCAAAATTTCCAATTCGCGGCCCCCTTGGCCGACCGACATTTCATCATGGACCATGGGCATATCGTCGACTGCGTCCTGCAAAGCGAGTTGCAAGAAAAACAAGCCGTCTTTGATGAATATCTGAGTGTTTGACACGTTTCAAAAGGGAGGAGACCCAATGAAATTTCTGAAAAACTTTATGGTGGGCGTATCTGCGCTGGCTCTGACAGCAGGTGCGGCGCAGGCCGAAATCAGCGATGGCGTCGTGAAAATCGGCGTGTTGACCGATATGTCGGGCACCTATTCCGACGTGGCGGGTCCGGGCACCGTGACCGCCGCAGAAATGGCGATCGAAGATTTCGGTGGCACCGTCGCGGGCGCACCGATCGAAGTGGTGTCCGCCGATCACCAAAACAAAGCCGATGTTGCCGCCAATAAAGCGCGCGAATGGGGCGATACCCAACAGGTTGACGCCTTTGCCGAACTGGTGACCACATCGGTTGCCATGGCCGTGTTCGAAGTCGCCAAACAACAAAACAAAGTTGTTTTGGTCTCGGGGGCGGCCTCGTCGCCACTGACCAATGACGCCTGCATCCCAAGCGGCCTGCACTGGACCTATAACACCCGCGCTCTGGCGGTTGGCACCGGCTCCGCGATTGTCAAAGAGGGCGGCGATAGCTGGTATTTTCTGACGGCGGATTACGCCTTTGGGGAATCCCTGCAACGTGATGTGACGACCGTGGTCGAAGCGGGCGGCGGCAAAGTTCTGGGCGCGTCCAAGCACCCGTTCCCGGCCTCCGATTTCTCGTCTTTTGTGCTTCAGGCACAGGCCTCTGGTGCCAAGATCATTGGCCTTGCCAATGCGGGCGGCGATACGATCAACGCGATCAAAGCCGCCAATGAATTCGGCATCGTCAGCGCAGGACAAAAAATCGCCGGGCTTTTGGTGTTCCTCTCCGACGTCCACGCGCTTGGGCTTGAGACGGCGCAGGGTCTGTTGATGACCGCCAGCTTTTATTGGGATTTGAACGACGAAACCCGCGCGTGGTCGCAGCGGTTCTATGAGCGCACGGGCAAGATGCCCACGGGCGTTCAGGCCGGGGTCTATTCGTCGGTCACGCATTACCTCAAAGCCATCGAAGCCACCGGGACGGACGATACCGATACGGTTGTGGCCAAAATGCGCGAGATGCCGGTGAATGACTTTTTCGCTCAAAACGGCGTGCTGCGTTCCGATGGGCGCATGGTGCATGACATGTATCTCGCCGAGGTCAAATCCCCCGCAGAGTCCACAGGTCCGTGGGATTATTTGAAGATCGTGCGCGTCATCCCCGGTGAAGAGGCTTATGGCCCGCTGTCCGAAAGCACCTGCCCGACAAAATAGGCCAAAGCATAAGGTCAACTTCCCCGCCGGAGGAACGGCTCTGGCGGGGCTCACGCATAAAAGAAATGGGATCACTCAATGTTTTCCGACCTGCTGGGCATCGCGCCCCAAGTCCTGTTTGGCCAGCTGTTGCTGGGCCTGATCAACGGGTCGTTCTATGCCGTTTTGTCCTTGGGTCTGGCGGTGATTTTCGGGCTGCTGAACATCGTGAATTTCGCGCATGGTGCGCTGTATATGTTGGGTGCCTTTGCCGCCTGGTTGCTTGGGAAATATCTGCATATCGACTACTGGGGCGCGCTGATACTTGCGCCGCTGATCGTCGGGTTTATCGGGGTGCTGCTTGACCGGTTTTTGTTGCGCCGTTTGGCGGGGGTTGATCACCTCTATGGCTTGCTCTTGACCTTTGGCCTGGCAATGTTGATCGAGGGCCTTTTCGTCAAAATGTTTGGCGCATCAGGTCAGCCTTTCGCCGCTCCCAAAGCCCTCAATGGCGGGGTGAACCTTGGGTTCATGTTCCTGCCCTACTACCGCGCTTGGGTGGTTGTCGCCTCTTTGGTGGTCTGTGCAGTCACCTGGTATGTGTTTGAACGCACCAAAATCGGTGCCTACCTGCGCGCAGGCACAGAAAACCCAAAACTGTTGCAGGCGTTTGGCGTCAACGTGCCGCTTCTGACCACGCTGGCCTATGGCTATGGCGTTGCTTTGGCAGCCTTTGCCGGGGTGCTGGCCGCCCCGATCACGCAGGTCAATCCGCTGATGGGATCGAACCTGATCATCGTGGTCTTTGCCGTGGTGGTGATCGGCGGCATGGGGTCCATCATGGGGGCCATCGTCACAGGCCTGTCCATGGGCGTGGTCGAGGGGCTGACCAAAGTGTTCTGGCCCGAAGCGTCCTCCACAATCATTTTCATCGTGATGGCCATCGTGCTTGTCCTGCGCCCCGCCGGACTGTTCGGCCGCACCAACTGAAAGCTGGGAACATGAAGAAATATTTGGCTTACGCACTCCTTCTCACCCTGTTGCTGGTTGCGCCGCTGCTGTTTTATCCGGTGCTGTTGATGAAGGTTCTGTGTTTTGCGCTCTTTGCCAGCGCCTTCAATCTCATCCTCGGCTATGGCGGTCTGCTCAGCTTTGGTCATGCGGCGTTCTTTGGCGGCGCGGCCTATGTCACAGGTCATGCGATCAAAACCTGGGGCCTGCCGACCGAGCTTGGCATTCTGACCGGCACAGTGGCGGCGATGGTCCTTGGGCTTTTGGTGGGCGTCTTGGCGATCCGCCGTCAGGGGATCTATTTCGCGATGATCACTCTGGCCTTGGCGCAGATGGTCTATTTCGTCTTTATCCGCTCCGGCTTTACCGGCGGTGAAAACGGCCTGCAAGGCATTCCACGCGGCACGTTTTTGGGGCTCGTCGATTTGAGCAATGACCGCGCGATGTACTATTTCGTGCTGGGGGTCTGCCTTATTGGCTTTGGCGTGATCGCCCGCGCGGTGCATTCGCCTTTCGGTCAAGTGTTGCGCGCGATCCGCGACAATGAACCCCGCGCCACATCGCTTGGCTATAACATCGACCGCTACAAGCTTTTGGCCTTTGTGATTTCCGCCACGATTGCCGGGCTCGCAGGCGCGACCAAATCGGTGGTGTTCCAATTGGCCTCTTTGACCGACGCGCATTGGCACATGTCGGGCGAGGTGGTGTTGATGACGCTCTTGGGCGGATTGGGTACGATTTTCGGCCCCGCTGTTGGTGCGGCCATCATCGTGACGCTGCAAAACACGCTGTCCTCTGGGCCTCTCGGGGCGTGGGTCACCGTGATCATGGGGCTGATCTTTATCATCTGCGTCTTGGCGTTCCGCAAAGGGATCGTCGGCGAGCTTCAGGCCGCTCTGCGCAAGTCCTTCAACTAAAAGGTATACCTCATATGACAACCACGATCAGCTCCACAGGAGTCATTGGCGCCGGGCAGATGGGCAACGGGATTGCCCAAGTCATGGCGCAGGCCGGGATGGATGTTGTTCTGACCGACATCAGCGCCGATGCCTTGAGCGCGGCAATGGCGTTGATCCGTCGCAATCTGGACCGTCAGGTCGAGCGCGAAAAGATCACCGCCGATGATCGGGATCAAACCCTCAACCGGATTTCGACCACCCATGACATGGCGCTGGTGGGGGCCACGGATCTGGTGATTGAGGCCGCCACGGAAAACGAAGCGCTCAAACTGCGCATTCTCGAAGGGCTGACACCTCATCTGCATGATCACACTCTTTTGACGACAAACACCTCGTCGATCTCGGTGACCCGGCTCGCCTCGGCCACGGATCGGCCGGACCGGTTTATGGGCATTCATTTCATGAATCCCGTGCCGGTGATGAAACTGGTCGAATTGATCCGGGGCCTGTCCACCAGCAACGAGACCTTTGACACCATCAATGAGGTTGTCAGACGGATCGGCAAAACCGCCGCCGTGGCAGAGGATTACCCCGCCTTTATCGTCAACCGCATTCTGGTCCCGATGATCAATGAGGCGGTCTACACATTGTTCGAAGGCGTCGGCTGTGTTTCCTCGATTGACCAAGCGATGAAACTCGGGGCCAACCACCCGATGGGGCCGCTTGAGCTGGGCGATTTCATCGGCCTCGACACCTGTCTGGCGGTGATGAATGTGCTCTACCACGGCCTGTCGGATAGCAAATACCGCCCATGCCCGTTGCTGGTGAAATACGTCGAGGCCGGGTGGACCGGTCGCAAAGCTGGCCGTGGTTTTTATGATTATAGCACGGTGCCTCCCACACCGACCCGCTGACACAAGGAGCGTCTAAATGAAGGTTTTGGTACCAGTCAAACGCGTGATTGACTACAACGTGAAGGTCAAAGTGAAGGCCGATGGCACTGGAGTTGATCTTGCGAATGTGA
>NZ_FNBL01000015.1 GCF_900102315.1 Celeribacter baekdonensis | reverse complement strand
CGCCCGCTGAGGTCTTTGAAAGCAACCTGATGGAAATACAGAACCGGTTGGAGTAAAACGAGATATCAAGAACTGCACTTCACTGTGAGTTCACAACCGGCCACTCCCAACCATCCCGTTCGACTTGGCCGATCAGCATGTGGTTCAGGTCCGTTCCCCCCGCTTCGAGCCAGACGATATGGCTTACGCAATGCATGATCACCGCGCGGCGCGCAGCACCTTCAGCTCGATCACACCGGCAGAGGTCATGTCCGCCTCATACCGCCGTATAGCCGCCGTCGATTGGCAAGGCCACGCCGGAAATCATCGACGCCCCCTCACTCAACAGAAAGGCGATTGGCGCCGCGATGTCCGCCTCGGTGGCCCAACGGCCCAACGGCATCTGGCTTAAAAACGGCCCCTCAATCTCGGGTCGTCCCCAGTACCACGCGGACATCGGCGTCATCACCACAGTCGGATGCACCCCGTTCACCCGGATGTCGTGAGGACCCAGTTCCAAGGCGGAGACGCGGGTGATATTGTCGAGGGCCGCCTTTGACGAGCCGTAGGAAATATGCCCCTTCAGTCCGACCAGAGAGGCCTGACTCGACACATTCACGATCGCGCCACCACGGCCCAGACGGATCATCGAGCGCGACGTGTATTTCGTCACAAGCAACGCGCCGCGCGCATTGATCGAAATGACCTTGTCAAAAACCGAGATGTCTGTCTCCATCGGCGTTGCGATCTCACCGCCGAACCCACCGCAATTCACCACTCCCCACAGATCCAGATCACCGAGTGCCGCCGCAACGCTGTCTTCCGAGGTCAGGTCGAAAACCAAGGTCCGGCAACCGGTTTCATGCGCCAGTTCTGCAAGTTTTTCCTCGTTCTGGCCAGCAGCGATCACATCCGCCCCCTTGTGACACAGCAAACGCACGGTTGCGCCGCCGATACCGCCGCTGGCACCGGTTACAAGAAGTGCTCCCTTGTCATAATCCGCCATCTGTCTTCCTCCCATGGTGTTTCTCAGGGTTGAATGAGCACCGCATCATCGTAATGAAACCCATCCATCGGCAAGACGGATGCAGAGCGACCCAACCGTACGAGCCTCTCGCAAAGCTGGTCGGCTGTGGTGGACTTGCCCGATCCGGGTGGACCGGCCAACGCAATGAGCCGACGCTGCCCCGGCCACGCCGCGAGAAAACCCGCAAGTTCCGCCAGACGCAGTTTTTGCCCGTCACGTTGCCTGTCACGTTGCCCGTCACCTTGTCCGTCAGACATCACCGCCCTCCCCGTTCAGCGCCGCCAGAACCCGCGCACCAAGATCGTCCGGTATCGGCGCATCCCCATCGACCTCTATCACCGGGCCCAATGCGCGCGGTCGGGCCACGCTTGCTAGCTCGTAAAGCTCATCGGCATAGGAGGCGGGCAAATGGCCGGCATGTCGCCCGCTTGAACGCGCACGGTATCGCTCTGCCGCCAAATCGGGCGGTATGGCCACCCAGATCTCAGCCACCCGCTCAATCCCGGCCCGCCTGATATGCGCGCGCAGAACCTCTTCGGCTTGAAATCCGTGCCACGCGTCGATCACCGGGATCAGGCGCTGCGGAAAGGCAGAAATGGAATTGAAAATGGCGTGGTAGCTCGCACGACCCAGCATCCGGTTATGGTCCCGGTCGCCGGTGCCGATATGCGCAAAAAGGCCTTCTTTTACCGTATCGAGGCTCAGTGGCACCGCCGCAATACCTGCTGCGTCAAACTGAGCCACCAGCGCTGTTGCGACGGTGGATTTGCCGCTTGCCGGCACCCCGTTGACCAACACCGCGCATCTCATCGGATTTGCCCCGTCATCTCCGAGGCAATGCCGAAGGCGGCGAGGCCTGCACCGATCACCCCCGCAGTGTCGCCCAAACGCGCCGGTTCGACCGGCACCGTGAACCAATGCGACTCGTCCGCCAGATGCGCCAGAGCCGCAGACATTTCGTGCCCAAGCCCCCCGCCCACCAGGATCAGTTTTGGATCCGCCATCGACACCAGAGATTGCAAGGCCCGTTGAAGCGGCGCCGCCCAAACATCGAGCAGGACCCGCGCTTGACCGTCCCCGGCTTTGGCGCGGGACAGCACATCCTCTGCGCGAATGTCCTTGGGCATACCGGCCTCGGCCATCAATCGCCCAAGGGCCGTGCCGGAACTGAATGTCTCGACACACCCGCGGCGTCCGCATTTGCACAGGGGCCCGCCAGAAGAGACGACGATGTGACCAAACTGACCCGACAGGCCACCGCCGTACCACGGCTGACCATCAAGGAGCGCAGCACCGCCGATGCCCGTGCCGATCGTCACCATAAAGATCAACCCGTCACGCCCGCCCGTGCGGCTGAAACCCTCGGCAATCAGCGCCATGGTCGCATCATTTTCAACCCGGACGGGTAGCCCTGTCGCCCGTCGCACCTCTGCCGCAAGATCAAGCCCGGCGATATCCAGATAGCCCGCGGAAAGAATTTTCTGTGTGCGGCCATCAACACGGCCTGGAATGCCAATACCGATTGCCGTAGCCCCATCGCGCATCCTGTCCACCAAGCGCAAAAGTTGCGGCACAAACCCGCCAGGGTCCTGACAGACAGGTTCGATCACCCGGTCCAGAAGCGCCCCTTCTGTCGAGATCCGCGCGACGCGGATGCGGGTTCCCCCGACATCCACGCCGATCGTTGTGTTAGCGCTTGTCCGCATGGCGTTCCAAGATATCCTGGATTTGCTTGAGCCGTTCACTGGCAATCTTTTCCAGATTGTCCGCGTTGACCTCCGGGGTCAACGAAATGCAATCTTTCCAAAGGGCGCGCCCGGCGATGACACCTGAGGCCCCGTTTTGCATCGCGGTTTCGACCTGACCGATGAAAGTGTCGTGGTCAACACCAGCAGACAGCACGGCCCAAGGCACATCCCCACAAAGCGCAGAGATTTCGGCACAGGCCTTAGCCGTCCCCGGATAAGGCAGCTTGAGCACTTTGGAACCAAGCTCCAACGAAATCCGCGCGCTCTCGACGATGAGGCTTGGGAAGGTCGCGCGATAGGCCTCATCGCTTTCACCGTCGAGTTGGTAGGTCAGGATTTCGACAACCAGAAGAAGGTCTTCGGCGGCGAAATCCGCGATGCAATCCTTGATGATCCCGATGTTGATCTCATTGGCGTCCGGCCGATCGGGCCGCAGGTAAACCATGAGCTTCGCACCCGTCCCGCCCAGCTCACGCACACGGCGCGCCGTGATGCCCGGCACGAGTTTCGATATTTGGTAGCCGTTCTCGTCAGTGTCCCAGCCCGAGGCATCCAGACCGATCAACAGGCCCGTGTCGCGGGACAGCGTCCCGTCGTCCACAACCCCCGGCACGGCGCATACCGCGTCGAGCAGCACGCAGGAGGCCTTGTTCGCCAAATGACGCACTATGCCGGATTTCACCACACCAAGCATGGCTTCGTCGATGGCCGATTGGGCCTTTGGGGTGTCGGCCAAGACCTTGCGCATCCCACCGCGTTGGTCACAGGCAACAACCATCATCAAGCCGTTGTCCCCGCAAATCTGCCGGTACCCACGGCGTTCGGCTGTCGTCATCAATTTGGTCATTCGGGTTGATCCTTGTCTCGTATCATCTCGCCATCCGGCGCATGCCGGTCACTCAGGCTGCGGGCACCACAGACAGGGGCACGACAGGCGAACCTGTCATGGCATCTCGCATTTCTGCTGAGATCCCTCCCCCTGCAATCGGTAGAGGCCCTGCAATCGGTACAGGTGATGCGATTCTCATTCGGAATCCCTCCAACACCCGCAGCTTGCCTAAGCAGTAGCGGTCGCAGAGTTCATTCTCAACAATTTTTTTCAGAAATAAATTTCTACATTGGGCGCTAGATACTTTCGCTGCTTTCCAGCAGGTCAAGCACCTGGCTTGCCGCCCGCGTGTCTGTCACCAGAGCGTTGATCATCCCAGAACGTGCGGCACCGATGATGGACGCCGCCTTCTCGCGCCCCATGGCAACGCCGATAGACAGCGGAATGCGTTCGAGTTGCGCCCGGCCAATCGACATCTGGTTCTCCTGCCCCGGCCAACGGATTTCACACCCTTCCCTGTCAAAATAGTGCCGCACGACATCACCGGACACCCGTGCTGCCTCCGCCGCGCTGAAGCCCATGCTGGTATTCGTCCCGTCACGCAAATAGGCCCCAAGGCCCACGATTGCCACGTCGACCCGCGCCCAAAGGTCAATAAGCTGGGCCGTACGCGGATCGCGCAGGAGAACGGAATGCAACTCAGGTGACACCATCGAGGGGGCATAGAGAAACCGTGGTTCCCCGCCCATCTGTTCCGCCGCCATGCGCACGAATTCATTGATCTGAAAGTGAGACGCGGTCTCATGCATCCCGCCGGTTATAGGGACAACCACCACTTCGGGCACCTTAGGCAGACCGGCGGAGATGACGCTTTGAATCGTGCGGCCCCAGCCAATGGCCACGACAGCTCCGGGGGCAAGGTGCGCCTCAATGAGCAAAGCGCCCACCTGCGTGCTGAGCGCCACCGCCTTGTCACTTTCCGTCACCCGGACAGATTTCAGGCCCAGAGCCGCCGCAAGTTTGTTTCCCAGCCCGTCAGACTCGTCGAGGTCCAACACCTGAATGCGGACGATCCCCTCGTCACGGGCAAGGCCCAGCAGGCGAGAGATCGTCGCGGTCGACACCTCCATGCGACGGGAGACCTCAACCTGCGACAATCCTTCCAGGTAGTGTAGCTTGGCCGCCGTATGCATCATATGACGATTGAGAAGTTTGTGGGGTTTCACGCGCTTGGTCATCGGCTCTCACTGGAAATATGTTTCAGACAGAAACCTCCTGCACCAAGCGACGACAAATGGCAATCGGTCTCAGGCGGACTCGCGGATAACTTGCGGATCAAGAGGCAGATTGGAATGCGGCACCCATTTGGGTTTACACAGTTGCAGTATTTGGAAATATATTTCTGATATTTACTTCTTGCTAGGCCGGGAGAACCCCGGCAAGCTGCCGTCACCGAATTTCGGTTCTTTGATTCGCCCTGAGGAGGAAGGGGCAGATCAAGAGATGCGGCTCAATGGAGCCGTGCGAACAAGGGAGGAAACCTATATGAAAAATCTTATCAAAACCGCTGCCTTCGCAGCGGCACTCGGCTCCGCCGGAGCAGCGCAAGCACAGGAAGATCTCAGGATCACCCTTATTCCCGGCCTCACCACTGACGCCTTTTATATCACCATGAATCGTGGTGCGCAGGCGGCCGCGGACGCCCTTGGAATCACCGTCGACTTTCAGGGGGCCGAAGAATTTGATCCGGTCCTGCAAACCCCGGTCCTTGACGCCGTCATTGGCCGCGGCCCGGATGCGATCCTGATTGCTCCGACCGACAGCGTCCAGATGATCGAGCCGCTGCGCCGCGCGTCGGAAGCGGGAATTCCGGTCATCACTGTCGACACGTTCATCGACGACGGCAAGTATCAGGACGGTGCCGGAGACGGGGATTTCCCATTCTCCTACATCGCGTCGGACAACACCGCAGGCGGGCGCATGGCAGCCCGCTACATGGCCAATGAGATGGGGGGCGAAGGCAAGGTCTATGTCTCGAACGTCCGTCCCGGCATTTCGACCACGGACCAGCGTGAAGAGGGTTTCAAGGCAGAGATGGCCGAGAGCTTTCCAAGCGTCGAAGTGCTTGAAACCCAGTATAACGAAAACGACGCCTCGTTGGCGGCCTCACAGTTTCAGGCCGTTCTGGCGCGCAACCCCGACATCTCGGGCGTCTTTGGTGCCAACCTCTTTTCGGCTCTCGGTGCTGCCAACGGAGTCGAAAGCGCCAACAAAGCGGATGAGGTGACCGTGATCGCCTTTGATGCCCCCACCTCGATTGTGAACAACATCTCCTCGGGCCTCGTTGACGCGGCCATCGCCCAGCACCCGGCGGAGATTGGCTACTACGGTGTGATGACGGCCTATGCCGTTCTCACCGGCAACTCCGTTCCGGTCTCAATCGGCACCGGCTTTACCGTGATTGACGCCAACAATGTCAATGACGACGCAACTGCCAAATTCATCTACTCAGAATGACGGACAATACGGTGAACGGGAGTAACACCAACACTAAACCCGGAGGGACCTCATTCGTGAGGTCCCTGCTCAACGCATGGTCGTGGCTGTTCCTGATCCTCATCCTCGGCTTTTTCGAAATCTATGCACAAACCCAAACGGGAAGCACCCTACTTTTCCGGATCTATAACCTGCAAGCCATCTCGATTGCCGCCTCACAGATCCTTTTGCTCGGTCTTGGGCTGACGCTGGTCATCGTGGCCGGTCACATCGACCTCTCGATCGCTTTCAGCACCGGTTTCGCGGCAGTTGTCATGGCGCTGATCATTCGGACCGCGGGCGCAGACGCTGGCTGGGTCACCGTGATCCTCGCCATGCTGGCAGGCCTCGGCGCTGCCGCACTGGTCGGCGCGGTCAACGGCTGGCTTGTTGCCATCCTGAATGTGCCGAGTTTCATCGGTACGCTCGGCACCTATGGCATCGCCCGTGGCGCGGCCTTGATTGTGGCCGGAGGTGCGACGGTGTCGATCCGCAACGACCATACCCGCGCTTTCGGCAATGGTGACATCCTCGGTCTCCCGGTTCCACTGGTCGTGGCCGCCGTGCTGACGCTCATCTGTCACTACCTGCTCAAGCACACGCGATTTGGCGCCCACACCTATGCGCTCGGGGCCAACCGTGCCTCGGTGGAACGGGCTGGCGTGAATGTCAAAAAGCACCTGATCCTGCTCTTTATCCTATCGGCCTTCACGGCGGGCATTGGTGGGCTGATCTACACCAGCCGTTTTTCGGCCGGAGCCGCCAATGCGGGGGAACCGATCCTGCTTTACGCCGTCGCTGCGGTGTTCATCGGAGGTGCGTCACTCACCGGCGGTCAGGGCACCATCACCGGCACCGTCATCGGCGCCTTCATCATCGCCGTGATCCAATTTGGTCTCGTCTTCTGCGGCTTGCCCCCCTATTGGCAGTTCGTTGCGGTGGGCCTCGTGATCATTGTTGCTGTCCTTGTGGACCAGTCAAAAGACCGGCTTATGGGAGGGAAATCATGACTGCGCTTTTGAAGATCGACGGTCTCAGAAAACGGTTCGGCGGCAACGAGGCGGTCAAGAACGTCAGCTTTGAGGTCAATCCCGGCGAATGCGTCGTCCTTGCAGGCGACAACGGCGCGGGCAAATCGACCGTGATCAAAATGATCTCGGGCGTCTATCAACCCACCGACGGCAAAGTCTACATGAACGGCGCGTTGTTGACGGGGAAAACCCCCGAAGCGGTGCGCACGGCGGGGATTGAGACGATCTATCAAGATCTTGCGCTGGCCGACAATCTTGATCCGGGGCTGAACCTTTACCTCGGGCGCGAGGCGGTCAAGCATGTGCTCAGGTTCCCCTACCTCGACCGCAAGAAGATGCGGGAAGATGCGGCGAAAGTGATGCTCAGCCTCGGAATCGTGGTGCCGGACCCCGCCGCCCCGGTGCGCGAAATGTCGGGCGGTCAGCGTCAGGCGATTGCCATCGCCCGTGCGATCCACTGGCAGGCGGGCATTGTCATCATGGACGAACCGACTGCGGCGCTTGGCGTCCCCGAACAACGTGAGGTCATGGCCCTCATCGAACGCCTGAAAAAGCAGGGGGTGGGGATCATTCTGATTTCCCACAACCTGCCCGATATCTTCGCCGCTGCGGACAGGATCATCGTCCTCGCCCGCGGGGTGGTGGCCGGTGAACGCCGACCTGCCGAGACCAATGACGAGGAAATCGTCCGGATGATGATGGGCGCCACGCTCTGATCCGGGCCCCGCGCGCCCACATGGCTTGTTCGCTGTGGGCGCGCGCTTCCCGAGACCGCAACGGATATCCCAATGCCCAAAATTTTGACCGTCGGTGAAATCCTCGTCGAACTGGTGGCAACCACCAGAGGCGACGGGTTTCGCGAGCCGCAACCCCTTGTCGGCCCCTTCCCGTCCGGTGCGCCCGCCATCTTTGTCGATCAGGTCGGCAAGCTTGGCTATGAGGCGGCGATCATTGGTCGTGTCGGTGACGATGATTTCGGCCACCTGAACATCGCCCGCCTCACCCGCGATGGCGTCGATATTTCTGGCATCGACGTGGCCCCTGACGAAGTCACCGGCTGCGCCTTTGTCCGCTACCGCGAGGATGGCTCGCGCGCCTTTCTCTTCACCATGGCCCAGAGCGCCACGACGACCCTCAGCCTCACCCCGGCGGCCACCGCTTTGATGGCCAGTTGCGACCACCTGCACATCATGGGCACCGCCCTTTCCACCCCCGGCATGGCCAATGTCGCACTTGAGGCTCTGCGCCGGATCAAGGCGCGTGGCGGCACGCTCAGTTTCGATCCCAACATCCGCCCCGAAATCCTTGGTGCGCCGGGCCTGCGCGCGCACCTGCTTCAGGTTCTGGATCAGACCGACATCTTCATGCCTTCGGGCGACGAGCTTTTCCTGTTCTCGGAGCGCGCGGATGAGGCCGGTGCCATCGACGACCTCCTCGCGCGCGGCATCCGCGAGATCGTCCTGAAACGCGGCGCACAGGGGGCCAGCCATTTTAGCGTCGAGGGCCGCCATGACATGGCCGCCTTCCCGGTTCGCGAAGTCGACCCCACCGGCGCAGGCGACAGTTTTGGCGGCACTTTCGTCGCCCTGCGTCTGGCCGGTGTGCCGCCCGTCGCAGCGCTGCGTCAGGCCAATGCGGCAGGTGCCCTGGCTGTCACCCGACAGGGACCGATGGAGGGCACGTCGACCCAAGCCGCGCTCAATGCCTTTCTGAAAGACACCTTTCCTGAAGATGCGGAGATCTCCACATGACGACCCACCCGCTTGCCGATATTGCCACATGGGCAGAGACACCGGGACCAAGCGGCATCCCCTCAGTGTGTTCCGCCCATCCGATCGTTCTTGAAGCCTGCATGCGTGCGGTCCTGCCCACCCCGCTGCCTCTGCTGATCGAGGCAACCTGCAATCAGGTGAACCAAGACGGTGGCTACACCGGCATGACCCCGCAGGACTTTCGTGATCAGGTCTTTGGCATCGCAAACCGCACCGGTTTTCCGCACGAACGCCTGATCCTCGGCGGCGATCATCTGGGCCCGAACCCCTGGAAAGCCCTGCCCCCGGATGCCGCCATGCAAAAAGCCGAAACCATGATCGCCGCCTACGCCCGTGCGGGGTTCACCAAGCTGCATCTGGATTGTTCCATGGGCTGTGCCGGCGAACCGGTGGCGCTGGGGGATCACCAGACCGCCGCCCGCGCCGCCCGCCTCGCCGCCGCCGCCGAAGCCGTCTTGCCCGGCGTCCTGCCCAGTGCCCTCCCCAGTGCCCCCGTGCCACCGCCGGTCTATATCATCGGCACCGAAGTCCCGGTTCCCGGTGGCGCGATGGAGGCCCTCGACACGCTCGAAATCACCTCCCCCGCCGCCGCCCGCACCACCGTCGACATACACCGCGCGGCCTTTGCCCAGGCGGGTCTCACCGCCGTTTTCAATCGGGTCATCGGCCTCGTGGTGCAACCCGGCGTGGAATTCGGCAATCACAATGTGATCGACTACACCCCCACCGCCGCCCGCGCCCTGAGCGCCGCGCGCGCCAAACTGCCCGGCATGGTTTTCGAGGCCCACTCGACGGACTATCAAACCCCGGCGGCCCTGACCGCCCTTGTGCGAGATGGATTCGCGATTCTGAAAGTCGGCCCCGGCCTGACCTTTGCTCTGCGCGAGGCCCTTTACGGCCTTGACCTGATCGCCGAAGAACTCCACCCCGGCGTCCGACCGATCTCCCTGCGCGCCACTCTGGAGCAGGTTCTGCTCGACCACCCGGCGCATTGGCAGTCCTATTATGAGGGCACCCCGGAGGAGCAACGCCTGCTGCGGCATTTTTCGCTCAGCGACCGCATCCGCTATGTCTGGCCAGACCCAAGGGCTGACGCGGCCGTGACCACCCTGCTTGAGATGCTCGGCGCGGATGCAATCCCGGAGCCACTGATCAGCCAATATCTGGGCCAGCTTTCCGCCAGAGTTCGCGCAGGCCACCTTGCCACCGACGCAAACACCCTGTTGCAGGCGAGCATTGAAACCGCCCTCGCCCCCTATATCGCCGCAACACAGTAGCTGCGTGGCAGATGGAAAGCCTTTTTCATCGCCTCACACGCTCCACCCTCGTCACCTTGACCTTATGTGGCGCACATGATTTGGCGCAGATGCAGAAGGCGGCAAATATGGGACGCGCCTTTGAAGGCCAACACGCCATATGCGGCTGGAGACACGCCGCGCAAACGGTCACTTCCATCCCCCCTCCTCGCGCACCTCACGCATGATTTCGACGATCAAGCCCTCAATCGCGCGCACCGCGCCTTTGCGCCGCTGTTCGCGGCTTGTCGCGACACATAAAGGCCATGTCACCTCTGGGTCGGTGATCGGGCGCACATCGAGTGTCCCTTGGTGTTTTTCCACGGCAACAGCCCCGGAGGTTAACAGGGTGAAGCCGGTGCCATGGCGCACCAGTGCCTTGAGGTGCCATACCCCCTCGACCCGCTGAACGACATTGAGCGACACGCCTTGCTCATCGGCCACCCGATCCACGATCAGGCGCAGGTAATTCGGGCGCGGCGGCATCACCAAGGGCATCGCGGCGGCTTCGGCAAACGTGTAACTTTCTCGCGTCAGCGCGTCTGGCGAACCTATCAGATTGAGTTGTTCGGAAATCAGAACTTCGGAATAGATGTCGCTGCGCCGGGGCGGATCATGCATCACCGCAATCGCAATATCGCCTGAAATAAGCGCCTTTTCCAACTCTCGCGAAAAGCCTTCGACCAGCCGAAGTTCGATCTCGGGAAACCGCTCCCGTGTTCGCGTCACCAGTTCCGGCAGGATGAATTCCCCCGGCGTCGGCGGTGTGCCAAGCACGACAATGCCTTTCGGGTGTTGCGAATGGTTGGTGGTGTCCCGAAAGGCCTGAGACAGTTGGGAGAACACCGAATAGGCGTGTTGGAGGAGAATCTCCCCCGCTTCGGTCAACTCGACCCCGCGCGGCAGACGATCAAAAAGCGGAATGCCCAGATCCCGTTCAAGGCCCGCGATCTGGCGGCTAAGCGCGGGTTGGGCAATGCGCAACCGCCCCGCAGCCTTGGAAAAGCTTTGTTCCTCGGCGACACAGACGAAATAGCGCAAAGCGCGCATTTCGGGAAACCAGTCTTGACCTTGGAATTTTTGGGACATCCATGTCTCCGATATGTGACGGCACAGGGTAGCCGCGCCGCCACAGAGGATCAAGCATCCTGGTCAGTCGCAGCGCACGGACATGCCGCCATCGACGACCAATTCTGTGCCGGTGACAAAGCGCGCTTCGTCAGAGGCCAGGAACAACGCGGCGTTCGCGGTGTCGCGCCCGTCGCCCATCCAACCCATCGGGATGCGTTTGACCCGGCTGGCAAGAAGTGTGTCGACATCGCCGCCCGTACGTTGGCCAGCCAAACGGGTTTCAACCATCGGCGTGTGCAACTGGCCCGGAACCACGGTGTTCACCCGCACACCGCGCGCGGCATATTCGACCGCAACCACGCGCGAGAAATGGATGATCCCTGCCTTGGAGGCGGCATAGGCCACTTGCGGTGAACCGGTGTAGCGCATGCCTGAGGTCGATGAGGTGTTGACGATGGAACCGGCGCCCTGTTCCGCCATGATCGGCAGGACGGCGCGACAGGTCAGATAAACGCTTTTGAGGTTGAAATCCATCTGACGGTCCCAAACCTCCTCGGCAAGCTCGACAGGGCCACCTTTGGCGGAGCCGCCGACATTGTTGACGAGGATGTCAACGGTGCCAAAGCGGTCCACACAGGCGGCCACCATGGCCTCAACCGCTTTTCTGTCGGTGACATCACACAGGTAAAGTTCGACCTCGCCCCCCGCGGCTTTAACCCGCTCAAGGGTCTCGACCATCGTGTCGGATTTGAGATCAACGGCAAAGATTTTTGCGCCTTCCTCTGCAAACCGCACGCAAGTCGCACGACCGTTGCCCCAGCCCGGACCAACACATCCCGCGCCGGTGATGAGTGCGACTTTTCCGTCAAGACGACCAGCCATCAAATATTCTCCTTGAAACCGTAAAGTTGAGCAGGGTTGTCGACCATCAGCTTGTTCAACAGCGTATCGGTCGGCGCGATGTCCGCGAGCAGATCAAACAGATCACCATCATCTGGCGGATCTGCGCGAAAATTCGGGTGCGGCCAATCGGTGCCCCAAACGGTGCGGTCCGGGAACCGTTCAACGATGGTGCGCGCAAAGGGGATTGCATCCGCATAGGGCGGATCTTGGCGTGAGATGCGTTCAGAGCCGGAGACTTTCGACCAGATATGATCATGGTCCAACAGCCGCAGATAGGCTTGAAATTCCGGTTGATCGACACCTTTGGAAGCATCCACTCGCCCCATGTGATCCAAAACAACCGTCACTGGAAGGCCTGAGAGAACGGGTGCCATATCCGCGATCAGCCTGTCCTCCATATGCACCTGAAGGTGCCAGCCACGTTCGGCCAAACGCGGAGCCAGAGCGATCAATTGCGCCTCCGTTGCGCCGGGCGCAAGGTGGCTCATATAGTTGTAACGAATGCCACGAAAGCCTTGGTCATTGAGACGGTCAAGCTCCGCGTCACTCACCTCCGGCGCCGACAACGCGACGCCAAGGTAACGCCCCGGACGTTTCGCTATGGCATCGGCGACAACCCGGTTGTCAAACCCGTGGCAGCCGGACTGCACAATCACACAGCGCTCAATCCCCATCTGGTCATGCAGGCGGAACAAATCTTCGGCCACCGCCTCAGCGGGTTTGAATTTGGCCGTCGGCTCATAAGGGAATTTGTCCACCGGACCGAACACGTGACAATGCGCATCCGTGGCCCCAGAGGGCAGTTTCACCTTTGTCATCCGCGGATCTGGTTTCCAGGTCAGTTCAGGCTTTGTCATCGGGCAAGTCCCTTTCCGGCGCATCCCCCATCGGCGGGATGTCGAAAATGTTAATCGTCAAGGAAATCAAGGTGTAATAGCCAATCATCCCGACCAGATCGACCAAACGCAGATCGCCCAGAACCTCGCGGGCCTCGGCATAGAGCGCATCCCCCAAACGGCGTTCGGTATGCGCGGCAAGCGCAACCTTATAGACCATCTCCTGTTCGCGGTTCGGGAATGCCGGAGTCTGGCCCACGCGGATCGCTTCGATCACATCCGCGCCCAGCCCGGCCTTAAGCGCATGGCCTTTGTGGATTTGCCACTCGTATTCAGAGCCAAAGACCTTGCCCGTGACCATGATCGCCAATTCCGAAAGCACCGGATCAAGCGTGGTGTCATAGCGGCAATATTTGCCCAGATCCTGCGCCTTGGCGGCAAGGTCGGGACGGTGCAGCCAGACGGCCAAGGGACCGCGCACACCACCACGGGGGCCGGAGGCGATCTCATTGTGGATCTCTTGTTGCCGCGCGTTGTAGGTCGCCGGATCTGGCGCGTTGAGGCGTTGGGGAGGAAAGCTCATGCGTTCGTCCTTTCTGTCTGTGAAAATGAGGGAACGACCTGCGCAAAATGCTCAAACCATGTGACGAGGGTCGGGTGATCTTCGCGCCATGCAACCGGCGCCCGCCAATCGAGATAGCCCAAGGCACAGGCCAGGGTGATGCCGACAATATCTGCGCGGACGGCGGGGGGCTGCGCCTCGAAATCGGCAAGCGCGCGGTGAATCTTTCCCGTTTGATGGTCGAGCCACCTGGGCGAAAGGCTGTCCCGAAAACGACCCTCATAAACCATGAGCAAAGCGGCGTCCGTGATCCCGTCAGCGAGTTTGGCCCGCGTCAGCACGTGGTAGCGCGCCATCCCCTTTGCGGGGAACAAACGGTCGCGTCCCGCCAGATCGTCGAACAGATCAAGGATCACCCAACTGTCGTAAAAGACGTGATCCCCGATCAAAAGACAGGGCAGCTTGCCCAAAGGGTTCTGAAGGCGCAGGGTGTCCTGCGCGTCCAGAGTGTCGGCATGTTCGCGTGTGATGCGATCCGCAAGACCAAGTTCAATGGCCGCCATGCGCAGTTTGCGGCCAAAGGGTGAGGTTACGGAACTGCGCAAGATCACCGGAACCGCCGGGTCAAGCCATATGTTACGAATGCCCATGATCTACATCCGTGACGGCAGATAAAGCGCGATCTGCGGAAAGACGTAGAGCAGCACCAGCATGAGAAAACCCGTCAACACAAAGGGGATCAAGCCTTTGAACACATCTTCGAGTTTCACACGTCCCCCAGACGCCGCCTGCACAACGAAACAGTTGATGCCCACCGGGGGTGTCACCGCCCCGATTTCCACCAGCAACACCACAAAGACACCGAACCAGATCGGATCAAATCCAAGATCCATCATCACCGGATGGGTGATCGGAAGCGTGATTGCCAAAAGCGCGGGCGCATCCATCATCATGCCAAGCGAAAGATAGATCACAGCGACGAGAACGACGATCATCCAAACCGGCGCATCCATCCCGGTGAGAAAATCCCCGACAACATTCGCAAGACCTGACAGCGCCAGAAATTTTGAAAACAGCAGCGCCGAAATCAAAATGCCAAAGATCATCGCGGTGGTGCGCACAGTCTCCAAAAGCGTCTCATTCATCTGGATTGCTTTGAAGGATCGATGCCGGACCAGCGCCAGAAAAAGCGTGAGCGTCGCACCAACACCCCCGGCTTCGGTCGGGGTAAAGACACCTTTGTAGAGCCCCGCGACAATGGCAACGATCACCAGGACGAGCGGCCCCGCAAGGCGCAACGCCACGATCTTTTCGCGCAGGGTATATGTCGTCGTGTCCGTCGGTGCGAGGTCCGGGCGGCGTGCGACCGTGATCCAGATCGCCACACACAGCATCGCGGCAAAGACGATGCCGGGAATGAAACCCGCAATCAACAGCGCACCGATGGAGCTATCGGTCAAAATCCCATAGACCACCACAAGCGCGGAAGGTGGGATCATCACCGCAAGTGTTCCGGCAATGGCAATCGAGGCCGAGGCGAGGCTTTTGTCATAGCCGCGATCAAGCATCTCAGGCAGGGCCAGTTTGGTGAACACGGTGGCCGTGCCAACAGACGACCCGGAAGCCGCACCAAACGCCGCAGCGCCCATGGTGGTTGAGATCGCCAGACCGCCCTTCATCCCGCCAAGCCATTTGGTGGTGGCCTCAAAAAGATCTTCACCCAGACCCGCACGCATGGCGAAAAATCCCATGAGCAGGAACAGCGGAATAACGGAAAAATGAAAAGAATGCGTGGTCTCGAAGAACACATTCGACATCAAAGAGGTCGCAGCCGTAGGACCAACAAGCGCGAGAAGACCAATGCCCCCCACGAGGCCAAGAACCACCATGACGTTGATGCCCATAAGAATCCCGCCAAAAAGGCAGGCCGTGCCAATAAGGCCAATGACAACGTTGCTCATTCGAGAATCCCCTCTTCGAGTTCGTCAAGGTCATGACCGAGCGCAAAGGAAAGCGCGTCGAGCAAGAACTGGATGGTCAAAAGGACCATGCCCGCCACAACGGCGAATTTGATCGGATAGATCGGGTAGCGGATCGAACCACGCTCCACCTCGCCAATGGCAAGGGATTTCAGCGCGCCATGCCACCCGGCCCAGGCCGCCCAGGCAAAAAGCCCCGCACCCACCAACATGGCGATCACACGAAACACGCGGCGCAGGCCCGCTGGCATGTGCTGGGTCAAGATCACGACTTTGATATGGCCCTGGTGAAATTGAGTCAGCGCCAAAGACAAAAAGATGATGAGCGGAAGCGCACCTTCGGTGAGTTCCAATGTGCCGGGGATCGGGATGTTGAACCCGTAGCGCAGCACGACATTGGTCACGACCAACAGCATCACTGCAAAGGTGAGCCACCCCGAGATCAAGCCACATAAGGTCAGAATCCCGCCATAGGCCTGACGGACCCGCAACAGATTTTGCACGGCATTTCTCCTTTGAGATGAGTGCAGCGGGGTGCCTGTCATATGCATGCACGCGCTCCCCGCTCTCAATGTGCTTCGAACGTGACTGTGTTCAGAGATCTGTTCACAACTGTGCTCAGAACTTGAGTTTTGCCACGATGTCGGTCGGATTGACGCCGGCAGCCTTGGCTTTTTCGATCCATTCTGCGCGGATCGCCTGAACCTTTGGGTCTTCAACCAACGCGATCAACTCTTCGTCAGGAAAGGCGATGGTTTCAACACCCAACTCCCCGCGCCAAAGCTCTGTCACGCGTGCAATGTCTGCGTCCAAAAGGCGGGTGTATTCGACCAGATAATCCTCACCGAGTTGATCGACGATGGTTCTGGTCGCATCATCAAGCGCATTGTAGCTGTCAAGGTTCATCGCCAAAAGGTGGCCAAAGGTGGCCCCAATCGGCATGTCGATGTAGTATTTCGCCACCTCATCGTATTTCCAACCCCGTGCCAGCGCCGGACCGATCGGTGTACAATCCACGATCGCGCGCTCAAGCGCCTCATAAGTGTCGGCGGTTGTGATGGAGACAGGCGTCGCGCCCATGGCTTCGATCAATGCGGGAAAGGCAAACCCGTAAGAGCGGATGCGCTTGCCTTTGAGATCCTTCAGCGAGCGGACAGGGTCAACACACAAAAGGCCGTAGCTTTCCAGCGGGCGAAAACCGAAAGCATGCAAGTTGGACCGTTCGAGTTCTTCGGCAAACTGCGGATACTCCGCGTGCCATTGCCCCATCGCGCCACCAACCTCTTGGGTCGACATCGGTTGCGGGATAAAGAAACCGACCGCATTGTTCAGCGGCATCAGGTCCGGGAAATACGGCGTGACGATATCACCAAAATTGCCCACGCCCGCGCCAAGCGCATCCGGGATCTCGCCAGTGCTGGCCACGGAACCGCCCCAAAAAACTTTGATCTCGTGCTTGCCATCGGTGCGCTTTGCGAATTCATCCACGAGCCACTGCGTCGAGATGGCCTGTGCATCGGCGGCACCTTGCGGTTTAAAGGTCAACCATGTGAACGTGTCCGCCTGAGCGGCCGTTGCACAGATTGCAAGAGCACTTGCCGCTGCAAGCGCAGAGAAATTTTTCATGGAGATGTCCTCCCAAGACTTTGTGTTACACCCGACTCCCTTCGGGTCCGGGGACTTTCCTTCGCGCCGCGCCATAACACAAATACAATATACGCATCATATCCATGCCTAAAAAGCATACCAAACTTATAAGACTGTTCGATCAGGGCCGAGGCCAAGCGCCGCTTTAGCTCAAATACCGGTTTTCCAACCGATTTATCAGTCGGATGATCCAAGGGATATTGGGCATCAAGATAAAGATGCGCGTGAGTTGAAATGCCGTAACCAGTGCCAGATCAATCCCAAGATATTTGGCCGTCAGGGCCATTTCCGTCACGCCGCCCGGCGCGGCCCCCAAGACAAGGACTTCCCAATCCTGCCCGGTCAGCGAGGACACGCCAACCGCAATCGCCGAGACCACAGCAAGCAAAAGCAGGGCGCTCGACAGGCAGGTGATCACCAATCGTCCGCCATCGAGAAAGAGTTCACGCCGAAACGTGCTGCCGAGCCAGGTTCCAAGCACGATCTGTGCAATCGAGAGAATCAAACCAGGAAACGCCATAAGCTCGAACCCGCTCGCCGTAACCGCCGCCGAAAACGCAAGCGGGCCAAGGAAAAACGGATTGGCAAGCCGCAGTTTTCGAAACACAAAGGCCCCCGCGATGGCCGTCAGTGCCAAAATCCCGTTGCCAACGGGGTCAAACACCCCCCCGCGCATGACCTCGCTCCGGTCGGGAAACCCGTCGACGATAAAGAGCGAGATCGGGATCAAAACCACCACCGCCGCAATGCGCATGGTTTGCGACAAGATGATCGGCGCCGGGTCGCAATCGAATTTCTCGGCCATGACAGCCGCCTCAACGGGGCTTGTGGGAAAGCTCGACAAGAACGCCTGTGTCAGGCGAATCCGCCCGACACGCGCCATCAAAATGGCCACAACACTGGCACAGACCGCCGTCACAAGCGCCATTCCAACAAGCAATGGCGCGAGCGTCAGCAAAGCCCCGAATGCCGCGGGCGTAAAGGCCAGTCCGACCTGCACCGCGACGGTCATCTGACCAAAGGGCCGTGTCTCTACCGGCACGCGTGTCTTCATGATCCCGGTGACATAGCAAAGCGCCGACAGGATCAGCGGGCCGATCATCCACGGCAGCGGAAGCCCGATCCGGCTAAACGCCCATCCCGCCCCTGTGGTGCAAACGTAAAGGAGCGTGATGGAAACGATCGGTTTGAGACGCTCAATCGAGATCATGTTGGGTCCTTCCGTTGCGCATGCGCTCAGTTTGTAGTGACAAGGTTGCGGTTGGCCTCATCTGCCAAACGGACATCGTGCCCATGTGCGAAGAGTCATAGAGGTTGCAATCTCTCCGCCGCACCGTGTTGGCGCACTGTTTGTGTTTGCGTAATATGTGTTGGCGCACTGTATACAACAGAATACTAAACCGAGATCGCCAGCAAGGGAAAGCGTCGCCGCCATGGCGTGCCCCTCTGTCCAACCTGACAAGAGATCAGACCTCCCTGAGTATTCCTTTGAGTATTCCTTTGCCTCACGCCCCCGAAATTGGCGACAAAAACCCGGCAACCGCCGCATTGAACGCCGCCGGACAGTCAACATTGATCGAATGTCCGCCCGCCAGATCAACGATGCGCATGTCCGGGCATGCTTGGGCAAGCCAATCTCGTGTGGGCTGAAACCGCCGCTCGCGCAGCCCGTTCACAAGCATGGTCGGAACCGTCAACCTGTCGAGTTCAGAGCGCACAGACATCCGTGGCGTCGCCTCCTGCAACAGCAACGCCAGTCCCGCCGGATCAATCGCATCCGCCGCCGCCGCAAGGGCATCGCGCACCTCGGGGTCGAACCGGCGCGCCAGACGCGGGTGATAGGGCATTCGGGCAATGGCATCGTGACCGCGCGCTTTCACATCGGCCACCAAAGCCTCATGCGACCGCCGATATGCATCACTCCATGGTTCACGCCATGCTCCATTGGCATTGGTGAAGACATGGCAGAGGCATCTGTCAGGAAAATCAATTGCATAACGCAGGGTCATCGCCGCGCCAAAGCTCTGGCCACACAGGTGCCACCGGTCGATCCCAAGCTCTGCGCGCACCGCCTCCAACCCCGCCGCAATGGACTTTGGACGGGCCTGGTGCGGCGTAACAGGCGCTGGGCTTGCCCCATGCGCCGGAAGGTCAACACGGATCACACGAAACCGCTCAGACAGCGCGGCATTGCCCTCCCAAACCCGCCGATCCACCAACAAACCATGCACCAACAAAAGCGGCGGCAGGTCGCGGTGTGGCGGATCGGCGTCATAGGCAAATTTTGGCAGCTCAGACACTGGGGCACCTCTCGGATTGGTTTGGCCTTACATTGGCACTGACACTGGCACTGGCACTGGCACTGGCATCGCCGGATCGTGCTGGCTTCGCCAAACGGCATGGATGCGGGCCAGACAAAACATGCCGCACCGCCTCGTTGGCCGCGAAATACCCCGCCTCGTTGCAGGCCAGTTTCGCCATCGCCGTATCATGGGCATTCGGCAAACCGTCGCCCGCATTGACCGCAGCCCGCATCAACAGCAGTTGCGCGGATTCAAGTTTGAGCGACATCTCGGCCATTTTCCACTGCAAGCCCTGAAACTCACACAACGCACGTCCGAACTGTTTGCGCTCCAACGCATGTGCGCGCGCAAGGTTGAACGCGTGACGCCCCACGGCGACCGCGCGCGCGGCATTGCCCAAACGCTCGACATTGAACCCCGAAATCTGTTTGCGAAACCCGCCTTCCCCCAAAACGACATTCTCTTTGGGGATGCGCATAGTGTCAAAATAGAGCTGCGACCAATCCTCGCCGTTCATAAAGGCGGAAGGTTTGCCGATGGTGAAGCCAGGCGTGCCTTTTTCGATCAACACCGAGCCAATGCCATTGAGCCCTGGCCCAAACCGGACATAGACCAAAAACACGTCGGCCTCTGAACTGTGGGTGCCAAAAATCTTGGTGCCGTTGATCAAAAACCCGTCCCCGTCCGGCGGCGCGGAGGTCGAAAGTTCGGTCACGGCAGACCCTGCCTGCGGCTCTGTCATCCCAAGGGAAATGACGGCATGACCCGCCAGGATCGGACCAAGAAAGCGCTCTTTTTGCTGCGGCGTGCCATATTCTGCAAAGGTGCGCACCGGGCCGAAATTGCCCGCCTGGATCACATCGCCACTGCGCGGACAGACTTCCGCAACGGCTTGGATGGCGAGGATCGAGTCGACGAGTGTGCCACCACTGCCGCCGTCTTCTTCGGCAAGCGCGATCCCCATGAGGCCAAGTTCGGCCATCCGGCGCGCGACGTCCCAAGGGTAGCCCTCAGCGCGGGCGCGCTCGGCGGTCGCGATCATGGCGGTCGTGCGCCTGCTCGACAAGCTGCCGCCAAGCGCTGTCTCCATCCGCCGTCCGCCGTCGGTTTTGATTGCAGCGATCATTTTGGGCGTTGAAGGCCTCTACTTTGAACAGCTCGGCACCCTGATCAGCGTGATCGGATTCGCCTTTGCCCTCATGTTGGCCTGTGGCGAAAGACGCCCGTTACACCTGATCGCCGTGCCCATCGTTTTGGCCGGGTTCATCTACGGCATCTTCGTCATCGCCCTTTCCGTAAACTTGCCCTGAGGACATCACCATGTTTGAGAATCTCGCACTGGGGTTTGCCGCGTTCGGCGATCCAATGGTCTGGGCCGCGCTCGTGTTTGAGGCCTTCGTTGGATATATCATCGGTGCCATTCCCGGTCTCGGGCCGAGCTTCGGCGTGGCCCTGCTC
The DNA here is from genome assembly GCF_900102315.1 of Celeribacter baekdonensis. Classification (GTDB taxonomy): domain Bacteria; phylum Pseudomonadota; class Alphaproteobacteria; order Rhodobacterales; family Rhodobacteraceae; genus Celeribacter; species Celeribacter baekdonensis. The sequence goes on along the minus strand of NZ_FNBL01000015.1, from coordinate 85,528 downwards.
ATTCCCTTCTGTTTCGTCGGAGCCTATGCCTCTGAGACCACGATGTTTCCGGCCCTTGTGATGGCGTTGGGGGAAATGATGGAACCCAATTTCCGTCATGCGCTGATCTCGGCCAAAGGCGATTGGGCGATCTTTTACACCTCGCCGCTGACGGTTCTGTTGCTTTCCATCGCGGTTTTGGCCTTTGTGTTGCCGGGTCTTTCCGCTGTGATCGCCCGCCGTCGCAGGGCCCGAGCGCTTTGACCAAACGTAGGGTTGCGCTTGACTAAGGAACGGTCAGTTCACTTCACCGCGATGCTCACCAAGCTGCGCGGCACTTTTGCGCCGGACGAATTCGAATGGATCGCGCTGCCCCAAGAAGACCCGATCATGTTCTTTGCCGCCAAGGACTCCGAGATCAACGACATGCGTGATCTTGTGGCTTTGGCCAAAGAAAACGGCGGCGTGGCCAATATCGACGGGTTTGGCCCGGTGGGTTCGATGCAAAATATGGCATGACCATGCCCAAAGAAGCCGCCGGTGTGACATTCGCCCGCCGTTACAGGCGCCCGCGTTACAGGCACCGACCAAGCGCTCTCAATACTCGACACGCCCGCACGATCATTCCGCCGCTTGCGATCACCTGAAGCGATGCGGCCAAACGGGTCGCGCCGCTTTGGTCCAAAACGGTCCCCGCCCCGTCACATGTCGAGCAAATTCATCTTTGCGGCAATTGCCACCGCTTCTGATGTGGTCAAAGCCGACAGTTTTTGCCGCAGGTTGCGACAATGCATATCAACGGTCGGCAAAGAAATATTCAGCTCGTAAGCAATCCGATCCCGCCGCTGACCAGAGGCGGCCAGTCGCAACACCGATGTTTCCCGCGATGTGAGCTTTGGCAAGGCCACAGGCGTGGCATCGACCATCAGCCGAGGCAAAAACAAAACGATGCGGATGAGCTCGGGTTGGAACGGCAGAATGTTGATTTGCAACGGCGCCGCGTTCTTTTGTCCCTCTACCCGCAAAATCGACGCCCTCGGCGGCCTCTCTTTACAGGCCGCTTTCAAGGCGTTTGAAAATCGTTTGGCGGGTTGGGCGGTAAAATAGTGCTGGCTCTGCCCCCTCACAAATCGCGGATTTGCCTTGAGGAACCACGCAGCGGCTTGATCACGGGTCACGATCCGCGCGCAGGGAGTGACATCCAGACAGGCAAGCGCCGTTGCCTGCGTGGTGGGGGCCATCCCTGTGAGGTAAGAGCTGTGCCTGTCTTGTGACATCTGCGCCGCCGGTCCCTGAGAGTGCGTTTTGCCTGACGGGTTTGTCAGACCATTGTGCCGAGACTACGCAACAGGGATTGGCGCAATCGCCCCCCTTTGGGGGGGCCTGATCAAAAAAGACGCGCCATGTGCAAAATGTGCAAAATGTGCAAAAAAATCGATTTTTACCTGTACTTAGGCGCGGTGCGTTTGAAATTTGGGGTCAGAAATGCTACGCAACCTCATAGGGTTGGCTGATTTAGGGGCTGTGCATGTGCACAACACCCCGTTTTTGAGGACCGCAGGACGGCACCAACACCTGAACCTTGGAGAAATATAAGAGCCGATGAGCCACGTGTCGCAATTCATTGAAACCTTGGAGGCGGCGCTGCACACAGAGCGCAAGGTGGCTTTGCCCTCTGAGGATGCGATCTTGCTTCAGACACAGGACAAGCCCGGCAGCGAACGGTTCTTTTTCCGCAATTTTGCCCGGTGCAGCTTTCCGGCCAATCTCTACGACCAACAAGGGATGTGCCAAATCGACACATTTGGCACCGATCCCAAAGACGCCTTTCCGCCGCAGATGCGGATGCCACAAGAGGCAACAACGGGATGCGCGTTCGTGGTGGCCGATGATCATCTCTATTTCCTCTATGATCGCGTGGATCGGTGGAGCGACGCCCCGGATCATCTGGCCTTTGTCGCCGTGCGCATTGATGCGGATCGGATTGCGGCTCTAGCGGATCACGCATCCGATCTACGGCTGACCAAATCCGAATATCTATTGCTGGCGCATTTGATGACCGGGCTGGATTTGAAAAACGCGGCAACGCTTTTGGGCGCCTCCTATGACACAAAACGCAAACAGGTGCAGGTCATACAGGACAAACTCGGGGTCAAAACTCAAACCGCCCTGCTCCGCGCCCTGTCGGTCGATATCACCGCACGTATTTTGGACGAGGTTCTCCCCACCCAGCAGCGCAATTTTGAGACCGCTTTGGTCAAACGTCAGTTTGGCAAAGACGTGATCGTCAACATGGTCACAATTGGCGAAGGGCTTGAGGTGCCCGTGTGGGAGTTTGGCGCGCGCCGGGGCCGTCCGGTGTTGTATTTTCACTCGATGTTGGCCCCTCTTGTCTTTCATGATGACATGAGCGCCATCCTGCGTAATCTTGGTTTGCGCCTGATGATTGTGCCACGGCATTTCATGGGCTTTGACGGCCTGTTGGATGCCGAAACCCGCCTCAGAAAACTGACCCGAGCGCTGGCGGACACGATGGACTATCTGACCGATGAGCCGCTGATCTGTCTCGGCGAAAGCGCCGGGGTGCCGTGGCTGGCGCATTTTGCCCGGCACAATCCCGATCTGGTGTCGCATGTCATTTTGGCCGCCACGCCGCAACTGGCCGCCGCCCATCCAATGCCTGAACCAGACCACGCGCCCACGCTTTTCGTCGAAATCTCAAACCGTCTGCGCCGCGATGCGCGGGTGATTGCGGGGCTGACGCGGGTCTATAACGCGATCAGCCGTGTGCCGATGTTTGCGCAAAAGGCGCTGGCGCATATGTACCGCAAATCTCCCGCCGATCTGGCCTGTCTTGAGGATCTGTTTCGCCACCCGCATCTGTGCGAATGGCTGCGTCTGATTGCCAATCACGCGACCTTGGCCTCTGTCGATGAATTGACCAATCTGCAACGCAATTGGCCAAAGGATTTGCGCGCGCTGCAATGTGGCGTGACATTTGTACATGGCATTGAGGACCCGATCAGCCCGATCGAGGATATCCGTTCTGTGGCAAAAGCGCTACCAGACGCCGCATTTCATGCGGTTGAGAATGCGGGGCATCTCATTTTCACTCAGCATTTTAAGGACTTTGTGGACCATATTGCCACACTGGCGCGCCCTGCCCCGTCCTCGCCGGGCCGCGCCTGAGCGCCGCGCGGCCACAGCTGGGTTAAAACCGATAGGACCATCCAAGGCGGCAATCCGTCGTGGAGCTGGTGTAAAGCGCAATATTTGAGGACTGGACCTTATAGCCGCAGGACAGTTTTGGCGTGCTGCCCAGAAGTTTGATCCGACTGTCAGACAGCGAAACACCAAAGCGGTAAATCTCATCGCGGCGGGCGTAATCCACCGCCGCGAAATCGGCATCATAGAGTTTCAGCGTGGCACTCATCGACACCCCACCGCGCAGCGTGTCGGTAAGGTTTTGCGCATAGCCGACGCGCGCCGTCGCCCCCCAATAGCGGTGATAATCGAGGCTGGGTTTTGAACGCTCCACCGATCCGCCCCAGGACAGGGTCGCCCCCCGAGGCGCACCGGCCCCATCGGCCCCAAGCGCTTTCGACCATCCCGCCCCAAGCGACGCATAGGGGCCGGACAGGCTGTCCTTATCCAGATATTTCCGATATTCCGCCAAAGCCGACAGGGTGAGACGCGTGGTCTCATTCACAGTTTGCGACCAGTTTCCATGCGCGCCCAAAGCGATCCGATCCGCGCTTTGTCCGTTGACCGCGTCATAATAGATCCGATCCGCATGACTCCCGGCGCGCCACTGCGCCGCCACACCAACCCCAACGACATCCGCCGTCACCCGCCCGCGCCAATAGCGCAGCTCTGGGGCATCATACCAAATCCGGTTCAGCGCCGCCGTGATCTCAAATGACAAACCCTCCCCCAAGGGTTTGCGATAGGTGCCCCGCGCACCAAGTTCGACCCCCACGCCAGAGGTTTCCTCGCCGCCACCGTCGATCTCAAACCGCCCCAACACCGTATCAAACACCGTCTCCGAAGAGGCATTTGCGATGTTGGTGCTGGGCAAGAGTGCAATACTGGCCGAGGCAACGACAGGGTAGCGGTGTTGCAGCTTGGACAAGGCTTTGAGATAGGCGTCAACATGGTCGCCTTGCGCCGGGTCTCGCAGCAAATGCTTGAGAAACGCCTCGGATCTGGCCACTTGCCCTTGCCGAGCATAGGCTTCGGCGAGCGACAACTGCGCGCGCAGGTCCGTGGGGGCAAATATGCGCGCACGGGCAAACGCGCGCGCGGCTTTTTGCGGCGCATCCTTGGCCAAAGCCACCTGCCCCAGATGCATGAGCTGACGATAGGCCTCGGCCGCGTCAGGCCCCGTGCGCCCTCCATCCGCCTGTGCAAATGCGCCCGATCCCATCAAGATCAAACCCAAAACCCACAGCCGGATCAGCCGCGAAAAGGAAAAAGACCGCCCCATGCTCACACCGATGTCATTGAAATTCAGGACTTGGACATTCAGGACGTGCTGCGAGGTGCCCCGCAGCACGTTTCAAACAGTCACGCGTTACGGACGAACTCAGTCCGCAATCGCGGCATAGCCACCTTCTGCATATTCGTCGTCAATCGTGCCTTCGATGTCGCCATAGACCGCAAGCTCGCCCTCATATTCGTAGAACGTGCCTGCCATGGTGAGATCAACCATGTGATCCTCGCCATCATTCAACGTCCCGGCTGCATCGGCGGTCATGCCGGTGCCGGAAATCGTGCCATCAACCGACAGCGATCCGGTCATCTCTACCTCCACATCCTGCGTGTGGACGTCATAAATGGCAAAATTGTCAGCCGTCCCGGTGACCGTCCCGCCGGTGAAATTGGCGGTCAAGGACAAATCGCCAATGGCCTCCAATTCGCCGCTATCGCCAAGATCGGTCACAGCCAATGCCCCCGACAGTGTCGCCGTTCCCGCCATCATGGCCTCGGACGCCGGATCGAGATTGCCCGCTTCTGCACCGGCCACAAGGCCTTCGAGGTTGTCATATTTTGTCGGCAAGTCGGTGTCCGACATATCGCCATCGACAGCGGAGCCGCCACATGCGGCCAAGGAAAGAGAGGCCGCCGAAAGGGCCGCCAGTGTGAAGAGTTTCATGTGATATGTCCTGTCTGTGTCTATGTTCTAAAGACGATCCCGCAAGATCTTGGACAAAGATTCCACCGATGCAAAATCCAAACAACCTATAGGAAGTCATAGGTTTACAGCCCTGTGCCCCGACCTCCTCCACTTGAATGGATCAAAAACAGCACCGATTATGTGGCAAATCGCTCAACTGCCGCTCAAAGGGGCGGCGTTTATCCGCTTTTTTCCGTCAAGATCACCATCAAGATCACCGTGGCCCTTGCGCAGAGGCTGCCATCTGGTGCGAAGTGGAAGGGTATAAAAATAACAAACAATGAGAAACCTGATGACCCATATAAGCTCTGGCCCTGCGCCAGTGCTGTCGGTGCGCGATCTCTCGATTGCGCTGCCCGGCAGCCACGACCGCCCCTTTGCGGTGCAAAATATCACCTTCGACCTGAGGCCCGGCGAAATCCTGTGCATCATTGGCGAATCCGGCTCCGGTAAATCCGTGACCGCCAGCGCCGTGATGGGGCTTTTGCCCGCCGCGATGAAGATCGCGCGCGGCTCTATCTTGTTTCAGGACCGCGACATCACCACGCTCAGTGAACCCGAGATGCGCAAACTGCGCGGGCGGGCGGTGTCGATCATCTTCCAGGACCCGCTCTCGGCGCTTAACCCGTTGATGACCATCGGGGATCAGATCCGCGAGGTTTTGGACACGCATTCGGTCGGCGAACCGGCCTTGCGCGCGGCGCGCGTGGTCGAAATGTTGACCGAGGTCGGCCTGCCCGACCCGCTGTTGATCCAATATCAATATCCGTTCCGCCTTTCTGGCGGCCAACGCCAGCGGGTGATGATCGCCATGGCTCTGGCCCTTGATCCCGACATTTTGATCGCCGACGAACCCACCACCGCGCTCGACGTAACGACACAGGCACAAATCCTTGATTTGATAAGAAAAGTCCAAGAACGCAAAGGCATGAGCGTGATGTTCATCACCCATGATTTCGGCGTTGTTGCCGAAATTGCGGATCGGGTGATCGTGATGGAACAGGGCCATGTGGTCGAACAAGGTGACGCCAAACAGGTCCTGCGCGCACCCGCACACCCCTACACCCAAAAGCTGATCGCCGCCGTGCCGAAAATGCGCCAAAAGGACCGCGTGCGTGACACCGAAAAGCCGGTGGTGATGCAGGTGCGTGGGTTGCAAAAAACCTACCGCACCCGCAGTGGCTTTCTGGGACGGATGCGCGAGGTCAAAGCGGTGAACAACATCAGCTTTACCCTGCGCCGCGGAGAAACCCTTGGAATTGTGGGTGAATCTGGCTCTGGAAAATCCTCCATGGGCAAGGTTTTGATGAAATTGACCGAGGCCGACGGCGGCGAAATTCATTTTCAGGGCGAAGACACGCTGAAACTGAACGAGGAAAATTTTCGCCCGCTGCGCCCGCGCATTCAGATGATTTTCCAAGACCCCTATGCCTCGCTCAACCCGCGTTTCACCATCGGGCAGGCCCTGACCGTTGGCCCGATTGCCCATCGTTTGATGACCCATCGCGACGCTCGCACCCGTGCCGAAGACATCCTGCGCATGGTCGGCCTCGACGCCTCAGCCTATGATCGCTACCCGCATGAATTCTCCGGCGGCCAACGGCAACGCGTCGGCATTGCGCGCGCTTTGATGTTTGATCCCGAGGTGATTGTGGCCGACGAAGCCGTCTCCGCCCTCGACGTCTCGATCCAGGCGCAGGTGCTTGAACTGCTCGACAGCATCCGCAAAGAGCGCAAACTGGCCATGGTGTTCATCACCCATGATCTACGGGTCGCCAGCCAGATTTGCGATGAAATTCTGGTGATGCACCGGGGGGACATGGTGGAATTTGGCCCACCGTCACAGATTTTCCAAAACCCGCAACATGCCTACACGCGGGCGCTGGTGGAGGCGATCCCCGGCAGAAACGCCGCCTGACGGTCACATTAAATCACCACAGGTCAACACAGGTTAACACGGGGCGGCGCAGGTCGCCCCTTTTTATGGTGCGCCATCTGACGCCATTCACCGCACATCTGCCGCGAAAATTGGTCAGAAATTGGGCATTAATTGTGTTTCACAATTATTTGGTTGTTTTTCACAACTTTATTCTTGCCCGAAGCCCAATCTGGCAAAAAGCTAACCCATACCCATAGAAAAGCGCCTTATATGACTGACACACCGCCCCTCTCAAACGACCAGGACCCGCCGATCATGATCGGAGGTCTTCAGATTGACGTGCTCGAAGGGGCGTTCAGTTGGTACATTCGAACGCTTGACTCCTTCGTGTCGCGTGACCTCGACAGACGGATGAAAAATCTCGAAATCGCCCGCGGCAAAGGCAAAATCACCGCGCTGTTTTTGATCGACGACTATCCCGGCATCCGCCCCTCGCAAATTTCCGAAGTCCTGATGCGCGATCGCCCGGCCACCGGGCGGATCATCGACACTTTGGTCAACGCAGGCTTGGTGCAACGCGACATCGACCCCGACGATCAACGCGCCCAAGCGCTCTCGATCACCGAAAAAGGCCATGACGTGTCGCAACAGGTGCGCGAGATCATCCGCGCCCAAGAGACTGAATTTTTTGACTTTATCGCGCCAGAAGACCGTGCAGATTTCATGCGGATGCTCAAACGCGCCTATCTGAACATGAGGAAAAAATGGGACTGACATCGACGAAAGTTGCGCTGATTTCCGGCGCCAGTCGCGGCATCGGGGCGGCCGTGGCCAAGCGGCTGTTTGACGCCGGTTGGACCGTCTCCTTGGGGATGCGCCGCCCAGATTTGCCCGATTGGGCCGCCTCAAACCCAGAACGCGTGCATCTCTTTGCCTATGAGGCCGCCTCCCCCGACAGCGGCACCGATTGGTCCAGTGCGGTGATGGCGCAGTTTGGCCGGATCGACGCGGTGGTGGCCAATGCGGGCATTTCCATCCCCAAAAGCGCGGTCGAGATCACGGACGCGGAGATGGCCGAAATGTTGGAGATCAACGTGCAAGCGCCGCGCCGTCTTGTCGCCGGATGTTGGGACGCCCTGGCCCAGTCCGGTCGTGGACGCGTGATCCTTTTGGCCTCGCTGTCGGGTCAGCGGGTCAAATCGGCACGCTCCGGTGCCTATTCCGTCTCGAAATTCGCGGTGGTCGGACTGGCCCATGCCCTTCGCCACGCGGGCTTTGATCAGGGCATCCGCGCCACCGCGATCTGTCCCGGATTTGTCGCCACCGACATGGCCATAAGCCTCACGGAGCGCGCCCCCGACACGATGACCCAACCCGAAGATTTGGCGCGGGTGATCGACATGCTGATCGACCTGCCCAATGAGGCCAGCGTCGCGGAATTTTGTGTGAATTGCCAACTGGAGGAGTCATTTTAATGCCCGGTCCCTATGTCGTGCCCGTTTTTGGCGATGCCGAGTTGCCCAAAAAAGTCGATGTCGTCGTCATCGGCGGTGGGATCATTGGCTGTTCCACAGCCCTTGAATTGGTCGAGCGCGGCCTTTCGGTGGCGCTGTGTGAAAAGGGCGGGATTGGCCATGAACAATCCAGCCGCAATTGGGGCTGGGTGCGCATCACCCGGCGCGATCCACGCGAAGTGCCGTTGATGGCGGAGGCGTTGCGGATTTGGTCGGGCTTGGGCGAACGGACGGGCCGTGATCTGGGCTATACCCAATCGGGCATCGCTTTCGCCTGTGCCACGGACAAGGAATATGACGACCACGAGCGCTGGCTTGATGCGCTCAAGGATTACCAAATCGACAGCCGGATGCTGTCAGCCGCGGAATTTGCCCAGATGACGCCGGGCGGGCGGATGGACGTCAAAGGCGCGCTTTACACCTCTGTTGATGGTCGGGCCGAGCCGCAAAAAGCCGCCCCTGCCATTGCCGAGGCGGCGCGGGACCGGGGCGCGCATATCCTGACCGAATGCGCGGTGCGCGGGATTGAAACCTCCGCCGGGGCCGTGTCCGGCGTGGTGACGGAACGCGGCGAGATTGCGTGTGAACAGGTGGTTTTGGCGGGCGGCGCATGGTCGAGCCTGTTTGCCCGCAACACCGGGCTGCGCCTGCCTCAGCTCAAGGTGAAAAACTCGGTGATCCGCACCAAACCCCTTGAGGGCGGACCGGACTGTGCGATTTGGTCGGAGCATTTTTCCATCCGCAAACGCCAGGATGGCGGCTACACCATCGCTGACGGGTTCCGCAATATCGTCGATATCGTGCCCGACAGTTTCCGCTATATGCGCGACTTCCTGCCCGCACTTGGAGCAGAATGGAAATCCTTGATGCTACGCTTTGGTGGCCGGTTTTACGACGAGGCCCGCATCCCCAACCGTTGGCGGATGGATGAGGCCAGCCCGTTTGAATATTGCCGCGTTCTGGACCCAAAACCGGCATTCTCCCTGCAAGACAAGGCGTTGGACAATCTGCGCCGGGCGTTTCCGGTGTTTGAAAAGGCCGAAATCGCGCAACGCTGGGCGGGCGCGATTGATGTGACCCCCGATGCAATCCCGGTGATCTCTGGCGTCGATACCATCGCGGGGTTTTACCTCGCCACCGGGTTTTCGGGCCATGGCTTTGGCATTGGACCTGCGGCGGGCAAACTGGCCGCCGATCTGGTCACGGGCCGCCCCCCTGTGGTCGATCCGACCCCCTACCGTTTCAACCGTTTCACCGATGGCACCAAAATCGAGATCATCAGCGGTTTCTGATCTGTCCTGGCCTCTTCTGCCGGGGCCTGGGCCAAATGGGCGATGTGACAGACGCAAGGGCGCGTCGCCTTTATCAAACCTTGCGACACACACAGGGAAATTCACCATGACAGACACAGAGAAGACCACGTCTCATCTCACGCGCCGCCAAGCGCTCATGTTGATGGGAGCTGCCGGAGCAACAGGCCTGATGGGACCGATGGCGATTGGCCGCGACCGCGCCTTTGCCGCCAATGCCGATCCAAGCGGCCAACTGGTCCTGGCTTTTTCGCAAGAACCCACTGTTTTCAACCCGTTGATGCCGCATATTGAGGTGGACGAAGGCGTCTATTACGCCGTCTATGACCCGCTGTTCGATTTCGACCCAAGCGGTGAATTCTTTGCCATTCTGGCCGCCGACGTGCCCACCGTGGCCAATGGTGGCATCTCCGCCGATGGTCTGAACTGGGCTCTGACGCTCAAAGAGGGCGTGACATGGCATGACGGCACGCCGTTCACCGCCGAGGATGTGAAATTCTCACTCGAACTGACCATGGACCCGGAATTCCGTTCTTTCCGCTCCACCGGCTATAAGTTGATGAAAAACATCACCGTGGTGTCCGACACCGAGTTGACATGGGAGATGGCCGAGCCCTTCGCGCCGATGGCCGCAATCCTGGCCTCGACCTATATCATCCCAAAACATGTGTTTGATGGCGTTGCCGACAAAAACGACAGCCCGCTCAACACCGCGCCCATCGGCACCGGCCCGTTCAAGTTCAAAAACCGCATGGCGGGCGATCACATCGAGCTTGAGGCCAATGCCGATTACCACATGGATGGTCCCTATCTCAAAACGCTGATCATCAAATATGTGCCAGATCTCAATGTGATGTATACACAGTTCAAATCCGGCGACATCGACGTGATCGGCCTGCAATACATCACCCCGGACCATCTGGCTGAGGCGGAAACGCTGGAGGGCAAAGTCGTCAAAATCTCGGGTCAGGCGACATTTGAATCCATCGGCCTGAACACGACCCGACCGCAGTTTCAGGAACTGGCGGTGCGTCAGGCGCTTTACGCCGCGATTGACAAAACTTCGATCATCGACGCGCTGTACTACGGCGTGCCAACCCCGACCGAAACCTACATGCCGCAGCAGTCCTATTATTATAACCCGGACCTGCCCAAGCATGAGTTCAACATCGACAAAGCCAACGCTTTGCTGGACGAGGCCGGTTGGGTGCGCGGGGCCGATGGCATCCGCGAAAAAGACGGCGTGAAACTGGCCTTTTCCAACTCGACCACAGCGGGCAACCACCTGCGCGAACAGGCGCAGCAGTTCATCCAACAGACCTTCCTTGAAATCGGTGTGGCGATGGAGATCAAAAACCTGCCCCCCGCGGTCATGTGGGGCGATTACTGGATGAATTCCGAATTCGATTCCGTGGTTGTGGGTCTCAATACGCTCGCAGGGGCCGACCCGGACACCTCAGATTACTTCATGTCCACCGCCTCTCCGGTGCTTGGTGGTGCGGGCCAAAACACCTTTGCCTATAACAGTGCCAAAGTGGATGAGCTGCTCACCAAGGGCGCTTTGAGCTTTGTCCCCGAAGACCGCAAAGCCATCTACCAGGAGATGCAGGCCGTGATCCGCGATGATCTGCCCTTCCTGCCTATGTTCCAATATTCGGTGATCAAAGGTTGGAAAGACGATGTGACCGGCCCGGCGCCGAACGTGAACAACCGCATCGACAGTTGGAACGTGCGCGACTGGAAACGCAGCTAAGCGCGCGTTCCCTTGGGCGCGGCGGTCCTCCCCCCGCCGCGCCCTCATCGGAGCCGGTCCCACGCGAAAGAGGCCGGATCTCAATCCAAACCTCGCACAAAGAGGGCGCCCGCCATGCTGCGCTACATCTTATCCCGGCTCGGCCAGAGCCTTATTTTGTTGCTGATCGTGTCTTTCATTGGCTTTGCCGTTCTGACCCTGGCCCCCGGTGGGCCGCTGTCGCAATTCGCGCTCAGTCCCGGCATGACCCAAGAACAGATCGACAAGATCACCGAACAAATGGGCCTCAACCGCCCGCTTTGGGTGCAGTATATCGACTGGTTCACCCATATGATCACCGGCGATTGGGGCACCTCCTATCGCGATGGCCAACCCGTTTTGCATGTGATCGGCAGTCACCTTTTTGCCACGCTGTTGTTGATGGGCACCGCCACAACGCTTTCGGTCAGCATCGGCAGCTCCATCGGCATCCTCAGCGCGATCCGGCGCGGGTCCCTCTTTGACACCACAATGACCGTTGCCGCGATGATCGCCCTCTCAATCCCGACCTTTTGGTTTGGCCTGATCGCCATCTATATTTTCTCGCTCAACCTCGGTTGGTTGCCGGCGGGGAATATGTACAACATCGGCGATCAATCGGTGCTCGATTACCTGCGCCACCTGATCCTGCCTGCCAGTGTTCTGGCCCTGGTCGATGTGGCGATCTGGAGCCGCTATATGCGCACCTCCACCCTCAATGTGATCCATCAGGATTTCGTCCGCACCGCCCGCGCCAAAGGCCTGAGCTCGCGCCGGGTTTTGCTCAAACACATCGTTGGCAACTCCTTGGTGCCAATGATCACCTTGGCCGGGCTTCAGGTGCCGATGGTCTTGGGCGGCGCTTTGGTGACGGAAACCGTGTTCACATGGCCCGGCATGGGGCGGCTGTTCCTCGATAGCCTGGGCTATTCCGATTACCCGGTGGTGATGGGGCTGTTGATGGCCTCCGCCTTGCTCGTTCTCATCGGCAATCTCGCCGCCGACCTCCTGATCGCCCAGATCGACCCGCGTGTCCGGCTGGACTAAGAAAGGCCACTCTCATGACCTCTGCCCCGCTCACGTCACCTGCCCGCCGCCCGGTCATCCAGTCGCGCGCGCTGCGTCGGTTTCTTTCGCATCGTTTGGCCCTGATCGGGGTGATCATGGTGCTGTCGCTGACACTGGCCTGTTTCATCGGCCCGCATCTCTTGCCCTATGACGAATTGCACATCGACCTGCGCGCCCGCTTCGCGCCCCCCGGCACCGGAGGCCATATTTTTGGCACCGATCCGCTGGGCCGCGACATTGCCGCGCGGCTGTTTCACGCGGGCCAGATCTCCATGGCCGTGGGGTTTGCGGTGATGATCATCGCCACCGCGTTCGGCTCCGTCGTTGGGGTGATCTCCGGCTATTACGGCGGGCGGGTCAGCGCGGTGCTGATGCGCATCGTTGATGCCTTCCTGTCTTTCCCTTCGGTGTTTTTGCTCTTGGCTCTGGCCGCGTTCATCCAACCCAGCCCGGTGATGATCGCCCTGATCATATCGGCGACAAGTTGGATGGAGGTCGCCCGGATCGTCGAGGCCGAGGTCAAATCCCTGCGCAATCAGGACTTTGTGCAGGCCGCGCATATGTTGGGTCTGTCCGGGCGCTGGATCATGTTCCGCGAGCTTTTGCCCAATGCCATCGGCCCGATCATTGTCGCCGCCAGCCTGACTGTGGCCCGCGCGATCTTGCTTGAGGCCTATATCAGCTTTCTGGGCTACGGCATTCAACCGCCGTTGCCAAGCTGGGGCAATATGCTCAATGGCGCACAGCAATATCTGGCCTCCGCACCCTGGCTCGCCATCGTGCCGGGTGTGGCAATCACCATCGCTGTGACCGGGTTCAACTTTATCGGCGACGGGCTGCGCGATGCCTTTGACAGTCGCAGTGGTGGACGCTGAGATGAGCCGCAAATTTTCAAAATTCGAAGACACGCTGTGGCATGCGACCGCGAGCGCCGCGCCCAAAACCGCGCCGCTTGCGGGCACGGTCACGACCGATGTCTGCATTGTTGGGGCGGGGTATTCCGGGTTGAGCACCGCTTTGGAACTGGCGCGGCAAGGCGTGTCTGTGGTGATGCTGGAGCGCAAGGAGATCGGCTTTGGCGGCTCCGGGCGCAACGCCGGGCATTGCACCCCGACCTTCACCCATTACAGCCTGCCCGAGCTGCGCCGCGTGTTGGGCGCGCCTTGGGCCGAGCGTCTGATCCATCGCCAAACCCGCGCCAATGACAAGGTGAGCGCCATGATCAGCCGCTACGGCATCGACTGCGAATGGGAGCATAACGGCTATGTTCAGGGCGCGCTCTTTCCCAGCCATTTGAAAACACTGGAAAAACGCGCGCAGGAGTATAACAGCATCGGCGCGCGCACCCGGATGTTGGACCGCGAGGAGACCCGCGCGATCACCGGATCGTCGCGGTTCTATGGCGGCTGGCTTCACGAGGAAGCGGGCGGGCTGAATGCGCTTGGCTATGCCCGTGGCCTTGGCCGCGCGGTCCAAACAGAGGGCGGGCGCATTTTCACGGACACCGAAGTCACCGGCTGCGTGCGCGAAAACGGCGCATGGGTCGTGCGCACGCCGCATGGCGCGGTGCAGGCCGAAAAAGTGATCTACACCACCGGCGCTTACACCGTTTCGGGCTGGCCGAAACTCGACCAAACCTTTCGCATCATGCGGGTGTTCGTGGCCGCAACCCAACCTCTGTCCGAGGCCGCTCAGGCGGTGGTTTTGCCCAAACGCACCACCATCCAGGACGGGCGCGGCGACATTTACGTCTATAAATACAATGCCCAAAACCGCATCGTCGCCTCGATGTTCCCGATGGGACAGCGCGGCCGCGATCCCAAATTCACCCGCCAAGTGCTCTCGGACCGGCTGAAATGGCTGCACCCGGAGCTGCGCGAAGACCTCAGCTGGAAATTCTTTTGGTATGGCGAACTGGATATGCAGCGCAAAACCATCCCGCGGCTTTACAGCCTCGCCCCCGGCGTGGTTGCCATGACGGGTCTGTCCGGGCGCGGTGTGCCGACCGGGTCGATGATCGGCGGCATCCTGTCCGAGTGGGCCATGGGCGTGGCGGAGGCCGATCTGGACCTCAAAATCGAACCGCTCCATGCGCAACCGCTCTATATGTCCGTCGCCCCACAGGCGGCCTTGCGCGGATACCGTGTGCGCGATTGGGCGCGCGCGAAAACACAAGGGGCCCCCTTGCCGCCTCATGCTTAGACCCCCGTTTCAACTCAACCGAAATATCGCGGTGCCCGAGTGGACCGCAACAGGAGTGAAGACCCATGCCAGGACCTAAACTGGACCCCGTCACCAGCGACCCAAGCCTCCCCGGCGCCGTTGATGTTGTGATCATCGGCGGTGGCATCGTTGGGGTCTGTACCGCGCTTGAGCTGGTTGAACGTGGCCTCAAGGTGGCGATTTGTGAAAAGGGCGAGATCGGCTGTGAACAGTCAAGCCGCAATTGGGGCTGGGTCCGGCTGACCCATCGCGACCTGCGCGAAATGCCGTTGATGGTGGAATCGGTACGGCTTTGGAAAGGCCTTGATGCGCGCATCGAAGGCGACACCGGCTATCGCCAATGTGGTGTCACCTTCACCTGCGCCACCGATGCGGCACTGGCCGAAGAACGCATCTGGCTTGAGCATCTCAAAGACTATCAAATCCCCGCCAAACTTCTCACCCGCGACGAGGCTTTGGCGCAATTTGACGGGCTTGACCTCGACATCAAAGGCGCGCTTTACAATCCGCATGATGGCCGTGCCGAGCCGCAAAAAGCCGCCCCCGCGATTGCCCGCGCGGTTCAGGCGCGTGGCGGCACAGTGCATCAAAACTGTGCCGTGCGTGTGGTTGAAACCGAAGCGGGCAAGATCAGCGGCGTGGTCACCGAACAGGGCCGCATTGCCTGTTCCAAAGTCTTGGTGGCAGGCGGCGTCTGGTCGCGGCTGTTCCTTGGAAATCTGGGCATTGAGCTACCGCAACTGCGCACCAAAAGCACGGTTTTGGCAACAGATCCGGTGCCAAATGGCCCCGAAGGCACGGTCAAATTCAAAGATTTCGCCCTGCGCAAACGCCGCGATGGCGGCTATACTGTTGCCTCCGCCCTGCCGAGCAAATATCAATTGACGCCCGACAGTTTCCGCCTGTTCACCGCCTTTCTGCCGACGCTGAAAAACGAATGGCGCAACATCAATCTGGGCATCGGCCCAGCATTTTTGGACGCGTTGCGCACCCGCCGCCATTGGGGGCCAAAGGATCGCACACCGTTTGAAGACACCCGCGTGCTCGACCCCGCCCCCGACCCCGCCGCAATTGACAAGGTGTTCGACATCATCAAAGCCGCCTACCCGCTGTTTCGCAACGTTGGCGTGGCACAGCGCTGGGCCGGGTATATCGACGTGCTGCCCGATATCATCCCGGTGATTTCCCCCACCGTAGGCGTCAAAAACGGCCTGCCCGGCCTGTTTGTCGCCACCGGATTTTCCGGTCATGGCTTTGGCCTTGGCACCGGGGCGGGGCGTTTGGCGGCGGATTTGATCACCGATCACCCGCCCGTGGTCGACCCCACGCCGTTTCGGTTGCATCGCTTCTCGGATGGCTCGAAAATCACCCCTCTGAGCGGTGTGACCAGCCGATAAGACAGACCCCCACGGCCAGACAGGACAGCCGCATGACGCTTTTGCTCAACACCCGTGACACCGACCGCATCGACGCCTTTCGCGCAACCTTTGCCCGCGATCTGCCCGATGTGGCACTGGTGACCCCGCAGGAGGCCTTTGATCCGGCTCAGGTGCGCTATGTGTTTACATGGCTGCCGCTGCCGGATTGGTCGATGTTCCCGGCGCTTGAGATCGTGTTCTCGGTCAGCGCCGGAGTCGATCAATTCGCCACCTTGCCGCCGGACTTGGCCTTGATCAAAATGAGTGATCCAAACAACACGCGGATGGTGGTCGAATATGTGCTGAGCGGCTGCCTGGCCTGTCTGCGCGATCTGCCATCATATGCTTGGGCACAGCGGCATCAGGACTGGAATGCCGCTCCAGTGCGCTGTGCCGCCGACACCCATGTGGCCGTTCTGGGGCTGGGCGAAATCGGCTGTCTGGCGGCTGAGGCGCTCAGGGATATTGGGTTTCAGGTCTCCGGCTGGTCGCGCTCACAAAAGCATCTGCCCGGTGTGACCTGTGTCACCGGGATCGAGGCGCGCGATCATCTGCTCTCGCAGGCGGATATTGTGGTCTGCCTGTTGCCGCTGACGCCTGAGACGCGCGGGATTTTAAACCGCGAGACCTTTGCCAGAATGAAACCCGGTGCCAGCCTTGTCCATGCCGGGCGCGGCGCGCATTGCGACTTTGGCGCTCTGGCTGAGGCGCTGGGGCGCGGCCATCTGCGCAATGCGGTGATTGATGTGTTTGACACCGAACCCCTGCCCGAGGGCGATGCGGTCTGGGCGCTGCCCCGGACCTTTCTGACCCCGCATATTGCCGGGCGCACCGATGCGCAGACCGGGGCGCAAAACGTGGCCACCAATATTGCGCGCCACAAGGGTGGGCTTGATCTGTTGTGGCAGGTGGACCGCCGCAAAGGCTACTGAAAACACAATACAAAACCCCCGCAAGCGGAACGCAGCTTGCGGGGGGATTGGCATCACGGGAGGAGGATGTGATGCGGGAGGAGAGGTTTGATTTAAAGCCTTTTGCATTTTTCCTGAATCAGGACATGCAGCAAAGGCTCACGAGCCGTCGATGGTGTGGGCGTTTCGCCTATGATCTGGCTCAGATCAAAGGCAAAACGCTTTAGATGCGGCGGCCCGCCTCGGCGGCGATGTCGCGGATTGAGTGGCGGGAAATCCCGAGATCGGTCAATTCATACTCCGTCATCATCGAGAGTTCGCGAAACACGCGCTCTGCTTCGGTGCGTTGGGCACGACGGTGGGAAAACTCAGCGCGCAACGCAGCAAAACGATCCATAAGCGGCTGCGTGACGGCGAGGTTTTGGGTCATATAGGCCATGGTAATCGCTCCTTTGGTCTGTAGCTCTGTTTTGGGATGCATTGGCTTTCAAAGCGCTTCGATCCCCTGTCTTGTCCCTTATATGCGCCTGTTAGCGCCCTCATACCAGAGACAAGGCGCGAAGGCCGTCATGCACAAAGCGCATAGCAAACCGCGAAAGCCATGCATCAAACGAAGATGCCCCCAATCGCGCCCACACTTGCAAAACGCGCCCCCTTTATGATCTATGGGCACAGGCTTATCTATGGATCAGACAGGCTACGATCAAAGACATCAGGCCACGCACAAAGACATAAGGACCGCTCATGCCCCTCGCCCCCACGCTCGCCAAATCCGTCTCCGTCGGCCCAGAGGGCCTGAGCCGTCCGGTCACCTTATCGAACGCCCTGCCCTTTGGACTGATCGCGGGTCCGTGCCAGTTGGAAAGCCTCGATCACGCCCGCATGTTGGCCGAACGGATCGCCGAGGCCTGTGATGCAACGGGCACGCCGTTTATATTCAAAGGCTCCTATGACAAGGCCAACCGCAGCTCACTTTCGGGCAAACGCGGCCTTGGCGCCGAGGCGGGCCTGAGCATCCTGTCCAAAATTCGCGCCGAATTTGGTTGTCCGGTGCTGACCGATGTGCATGAAACCCACCATTGCGCCATGGCGGCCGAGGCGGTGGATGTGTTGCAAATCCCGGCGTTTCTGTGCCGTCAGACCGATCTGTTGCTGGCCGCTGGCGAAACCGGCAAAACCATCAACATCAAAAAGGGGCAATTTCTGGCCCCTTGGGACATGGACAATGTGGCCGCTAAAATTGCCTCGACCGGCAATAACAAGATCATGCTCTGTGATCGCGGCACCTCCTTTGGCTACAACACGCTGGTGAGCGATTTCCGCGGCCTGCCCCGCATGGCCGAAACCGGCTATCCGGTCTGTTTTGACGCCACCCATTCGGTGCAACAACCGGGCGGCAATGGCACCTCGACGGGCGGTGATCGCACCATGGTGCCGCCTTTGGCGCGCGCCGCCGTGGCTGTTGGTGTGGCTTGTCTGTTCATCGAAACCCATGAAGACCCGGACAATGCGCCCTCGGACGGGCCAAATATGGTGCGGATCGAAGATCTGGCCGGGCTGTTGTCCACCCTGCGCGCCCTGGATCAGATCGTGAAACCCGGCACCTGAACCCGGACTGGTTAAGCGCAGATGAAAGCTCAAATTTTCAGATAAGCGCCGCGCCCGTGCCGCAATTTGGTGCCGGGCGTGGCCGCATTTGGCAACAATTCTGATATGACCAACCATCAGGATGTTTCAAAGGGGTTTTCCAAATGCAAACAACGCCGCAAAAACCGCAAGCCAATCCGAAGCCGCCACAAGTGCCACAGCCGCAAGCCCGCGCGCCACTGCCGTTCATTGTCAAACGCACCGTCAGCTACACCGATTGGGCCGCACTGTAACGCAGGGTAACGCAAGGTAACGCGCGCCCCAAGAAGCCGTCAGATCGCTTGACGCCCGTGCCGTTGCCTTGGCACACTCACAGAACCGTTCCCTCCTGCTGTGCCAAGGCCCGTCATGCCCTCTCCCGTCTCTTCCATCCGCAACCTCGGCCCCTCCTCGGACGCCTCATATGCCCGCGCCGGGATCACCTCCGCCGAGGCCCTGCGCGACATCGGCCCGGATGCCGCCTATGCAAGGCTTTTGGCCCATGGCAGCCGGCCGCATTTCATCGGCTATTACGCCATGGCAATGGGGCTTCAGGGGCGGCCTTGGAATGATTGCAAAGGGGCGGAAAAAACCGCCCTACGCGCCCGGTTTGATGCGATTGTCAGTGCCGCCTTGGCCGATGACACTGCGCCGCCCATGGGGATTGAGGTGATTTTGGACACCATCGGCACCGGGCTTAGGCGTTGATCATACCCCGTTTTTACCGCGACCAAATACTCACTTATCCCAGATCAAACACTTATCCCGGATCAAACAAAAAGGCCGCCCCGGAGGGAGCGGCCTTTTGTCGTTTCAAAGCGGATTCTAAACCTTAAGGCTTAGCCAACCAGTTCGAGACCGGAGAAGAAATACGCGATTTCTGCCGCAGCGGTTTCCGGGGCGTCGGAGCCATGCACGGAGTTTTCGCCAACGGAGAGTGCGAATTCGGCGCGGATCGTGCCGGGAGCGGCGTCTGCCGGGTTGGTGGCGCCCATGATTTCGCGGTTTTTCGCGATGGCGTTTTCACCTTCAAGAACCTGAACCACAACCGGCTCGGAGATCATGAAGTCACACAGTTCGCCAAAGAAGGGACGGTCTTTGTGCACGCCGTAAAAGGTCTGTGCCTGAGCCAAGGTCATTTGAATGCGCTTGGATGCGATCACGCGCAGACCAGCTTCTTCGAATTTCGCGACGATGGCGCCGGTCAGGTTGCGTTTGGTGGCGTCAGGTTTGATGATGGAGAAGGTGCGCTGGATAGCCATGGGAGGAACCTCTTGGATCGGATTTTAAGGGAACCGGGCACGAGCCAAGCCGCACCCGAAGATTGCGCGCCGGATAGCACGGGCAGCCGCCTTTGAAAAGCAGAGTTTGAAAAGCGGTGATTGACCTTCGCCGCAGTCTCAGGCATGGCTCGCCGCATGTTGAAAATTCGCGATATCACCTATTCCGTTGACGGCCGCATTTTGATCGAGAATGCCTCCGCCACCATTCCCACCGGCCACAAGGTCGGGATTGTCGGCCGCAATGGCGCCGGCAAGACCACCCTGTTTCGCATCATTCGGGGCGAATTGGTCCTCGAAGGCGGCGTGATTGAGATGCCCGCCCGCGCCCGCATCGGCGGCGTGGCCCAGGAGGTGCCGGGCAATGAGGTCTCACTGCTGAACACGGTGCTGGCGGCGGATATCGAACGCGAAAGCCTGATGGCCGAATCCGAGACCGCAACCGACCCGCATCGGATTGCCGAAATTCAGACCCGTTTGGCCGATATTGACGCTTGGTCCGCCGAAGGCCGCGCCTCAAGCATTCTCAAAGGTCTGGGCTTCACCGAAGAAGAGATCCACATGCCCTGCTCCGCCTTTTCCGGCGGCTGGCGGATGCGCGTGGCGCTGGCGGGGGTGTTGTTCTCGCAGCCCGATCTGCTGCTCCTCGACGAGCCGACCAACTATCTCGATCTGGAAGGCGCTTTGTGGCTGGAAAGCTACCTTGGCCGTTACCCGCATACGGTGCTGTTGATCTCTCACGACCGCGCACTTTTGAACCGCGCCGTGGGCGGCATTTTGCACCTTGAGAGCAAAAAACTGACGCTCTATTCCGGCGGCTATGACGATTTCGCCAAAACCCGCGCCGCCCAACGCGCGGTTCAGGCGGCGGCGGCAAAAAAACAAGACGCGGCACGCGAGCACCTGCAAAGTTTTGTCGATCGCTTCAAAGCCAAAGCCTCGAAAGCAAAACAGGCGCAATCCCGCGTTAAGATGCTGGAAAAGATGGAAAAAATCACTGCGCCCGAAGATGCGGCGCGGGTGGTGTTCTCTTTCCCAGAACCCGAAGAATTGTCACCGCCGATCATCAACATGGAAAACGCATCCGTGGGCTATGATGGCAAACAAATCCTCGGCAAGCTCGATCTGCGCATCGACCAAGACGACCGGATCGCGCTTTTGGGCCGCAACGGCGAAGGCAAATCGACGCTCTCGAAACTTCTGTCCAACCGGCTTGCGCCGATGGGCGGCAAGATGGTGCAGCATAGCAAATTACGCATCGGGTTCTTTGCCCAACACCAAGTCGATGAGCTGTATCTGGACGAAACGCCGTTGCAGCATTTGCAACGCGCCATGCCGGATTTCCACCCGCCAAAACTGCGCGCCAAACTGGCCGGATTTGGCCTTGGGGCGGATCAGGCGGACACCGAAGTCGGACGCTTGTCCGGTGGGCAAAAAGCGCGTCTGTCACTGCTTTTAGCCACGCTCGATGCGCCGCATTTGTTGATCCTCGATGAGCCGACCAACCACCTCGACATCGAAAGCCGCGAGGCGTTGGTTGAGGCGCTGACGGCCTATACGGGCGCGGTTGTGTTGGTCAGCCACGACATGCATTTGCTCTCGCTTGTGGCGGATCGGCTGTGGCTGGTGAAAGATGGCCGGGTCTCCCCCTATGAGGACGATCTGGATGCCTATCGCCGCCTGTTGTTGACAGGCGATGACAAACCGAAAGAGGCCAAATCCAAGGCCGCCAAACAGGCCGCCGCCCCGGCAAAAAAGGCCAGCCGCGAGGAGATCCAAGCCTTTAAGGCCGAGATTCGCAAATGCGAGGAGCGTGTTGGCAAGCTCAATGACATGAGTAAAAAGCTACAGATCAAACTGGCCAACCCGGCGCTTTACGAAGACAAAGAGGCCGCCGTGATTTGGCAAAAGAAATATTCCGAAGTGGTCGACGCGTTGGAACGCGCGGAATCGCTTTGGATGGATGCGCTTGAAAAGTTAGAAAAAGCAAACGGTTAAGACAGGTCTTTGATGGATATTCAAACCCTCATCACCGCGTTTTTAACCCTGTTCGTGATCATTGATCCGATCGGGCTTGCGCCGCTGTTTGTGGCACTCACGCCCGGCGCCTCTGCCGCGCATCGGCGGGCCGTGGGCCTGCGCGCGGTGACGATTGCCTTTGTGATCCTGACGGTGTTTGGCCTGTTTGGCGATCACGTCCTGACCTTTGTTGGCATTTCCATGCCGGCCTTTCGCATCGCCGGCGGGCTTTTGTTGTTTTTGACCGCCCTTGAGATGTTGTTTGAAAAGCGTTCGAAACGGCGCGAAGAACACGCGCAGCACCCCGAACATCAGCCGGTCGAAGACCCTTCGGTCTTTCCACTGGCCACGCCGCTTTTGGCGGGTCCGGGGGCGATCACCTCGATGATCTTGCTGATTGATCAATCCGAAGGTGTCAGTGGCGTGTTTTTCGTCCTTGGCGTCTTGTTGGCCGTGCTTTTGCTGGTGCTGTTTTTCTTTATGATGAGCACCGCGATGGAGCGGATTTTGGGTGCAACCGGCATCAATGTGGTGACGCGGCTGATGGGGATGCTTTTGGCCGCGCTTTCGGTGCAATTCGTCATTGACGGGCTCAAAGCGGTGTTTTTCTAACATTTGCCTGATAGTTGCGTGACTGGCGCGTTGCCGCGCTGACAAATCCGAAAACACACCCTATCTATACCCTATGGACAGCTTTGACACCGCCCGCATTCTTTATCTGTCGCTCCTTTTGGGGGCGATTGGATTTTATTACATCGTCGCCAACCGCCGCAATCTTGGGCAGGTGTTGCGCCATGCAGCACTTTGGGCGTTGATTTTTATCGGCGCTTTGGCGGCGGTGGGACTTTGGCAAGACGTGCGCCCGCGCCTTGCGCCGGCGCAAATCATCCGCGGCGATGGCGTGATTCAGGTTGATCGTGATCCAAGCGGGCATTTTTCGCTTGTCGCCATGGTCAACGGCGCACCTGTTGAGTTTTTGGTCGATACCGGCGCGTCCAATGTCGTGCTGTCGCTCAAAGACGCCGAACGCGCCGGGATCAATGTCGACGATCTGACCTTTACTGGCCGCGCTCAAACCGCCAATGGCACCGTGCGCACCGCTCCGGTCAAGATTGACACATTGAGTTTGGGCGGCATTCAGGACGACCGGGTCCGGGCCTATGTGACGGATGGCGATCTGTTCGGATCGCTCTTGGGGATGGATTACCTGCGGCGCTATGATCGCATTGAAATCAAACAGGATAAGTTGATTTTGACCCGCTGATCGGGACCGCGCAAACCGGTTAGGCGCTTTCGGCCTTCTTTTCCCATCTGCCGCTTTCCTCGGACCAGTATTGCGCCTGAGCCCCCGCGCCTGTCAGGGATTTCCATTGCACCCGCGCCTGTTGCACCGCATCAAAGTCATGGCCATCAAACAGGATACAGACCCGATCCGCGCGTGCGACCTCGTCAGCACTGACCTCGGCACCGTCGACACTCATGATACAAGAGGCCCGGTTGGCCCCCGGCGCAAGCGTCAACAGAATGGGCTGATCGGCATCATGCGGCCCATTCGCCAGACCATGCGGTAAAAACCCGTCGCGCGCCCAAAGCGCGGTATCAAGCGCCGCAAGCATCTGGTCCGAGCGCCCCCGGACCTCAACCCGCCACCCTGCCGCGAGAGATTTCTCCGACAGGCTGGCCAAGGTCACGACCAAAGGCGCTTGGGTCAGGTGATAGAAAAAGGCAGCTCCCATAGGGGATTAGGCCTCTTTATTCATGTCATCAACGAGGCGATTCAGGGCCAAAACGCCCCAACCTGTCGCGCCTTTGGGCGCCAAATCGGTCGGAGATTTCGTCAAAGCCACGCCTGCGATGTCGAGGTGAATCCAAGGGGTTTCGTCTTTGACAAAGCGTTTGAGGAATTGCGCCGCCGTGATCGACCCTGCCGCCCGGTCGCCGACATTTTTCATATCCGCAACATCGGATTTGAGCATTTTGTCGTAGTTCGCGCCCATCGGCATCCGCCATGCGCCCTCGCCTTCGGCGCTGGCCGCTTTGAGGAAAGCGTTGCAGAACGGATCGTCGTTGGAGAAGACGCCCGCGTTCTCATGGCCAAGGCCGATGATGATCGCGCCGGTGAGGGTGGCCAGATTGACCATGGCACGGGGCGCAAAACGGTCTTGGGCGTACCACAACACATCGGCCAGAACCAAACGGCCCTCGGCGTCGGTGTTGATGATCTCAACCGTGTCGCCTTTCATCGAACGGACCACATCGCCCGGACGGGTCGCGTTGCCATCGGGCATGTTTTCAACGATGCCGACGATGCCCACCACATTGGCGGCGGCTTTGCGCAGGGCCAGCGATTTCATCACGCCCGCAACAACGCCCGCGCCGCCCATGTCCATGGTCATGTCTTCCATGCCAGCCGCCGGTTTGATCGAAATCCCGCCGGTGTCGAACACCACGCCCTTACCAACAAGCGCCAAGGGGGCTTCGTCGCGGCCACCCTTCCATTGCATCACAACCACTTTCGAGGGGCTGGTCGAGCCTTGGCCCACGGCCAAAAGCGTGCGCATTCCGAGGGCTTCAAGATCGGCCTCCTCCAGCACTTCGACCTCAAGGCCAAGAGCCTCCAAGGCTTTGAGACGATTGGCGAATTCGGTGGTGTTGAGGATGTTGGACGGCTCCATCACCAGATCGCGGGTGAAAAACACGCCTTCGCTCAGCGCCTCGATGGTGCTGAGATCGACACTCTCAGGTTTGGTCACGGCAATCGTCACCTCGGGGATGTCCTTGGCCGGGCCGTCGCCCATGTGATCGGAGAATTTGTAATGTTTGAGCGCCACGCCCAAAGCCAGCTCTTCAACGCGTTTGACACTACCCGGCAGCACCAAAGCGCCCGCTTTTGTGACCGCACCGCCAATCGCAGCACCCGCCTTGCGCGCCAGTTCAACAGAGGCCTGATTGGAGAGTTTCACCACCTGAACCGCCTCGGCCGCCATGCCCGCCGGATAGGCCAAATCTTTGGCCTCACCTTCGGCCAGATCTTCAAAGGCCTCGCTTTCCACAAACCGCGCCAACGCCCCTTTGCTCAAACGGTTGATGCGACGCGCCGATTGACCCAGCGTGCCCTCCGGGCTCACCACAACGGCAACACGCCCGCTCACGGTGGCAATCGCATCAAGGTCAAGGGCAGCAACGGTCAGCTTAACGGGTTGGGTCATCGGGAATCCTTTGTCGAATGTGTCGCGTCTGTGCGAAAGGGACAGCTCGCCGTCCCTTTGGAGCTGGCAATAAGGTAGACCGCAAAGACGGCGGTGACCAGAGCGAGATTACGGGTTTCTCCCATCCTCACAGCGCGATAAAGTCCGCGCAATCTGTCAGTGGCCTTGGGGAACGCGTTTGGGAAGATTCGACAAATACATGCTTCAGCAATTGCTGATGCTGTTCGGGTTTTTCTCGCTCGTTCTGGCTTTGGTGTTCTGGGTCAACAAGGCGGTGAGCCTTTTGGATTGGCTGATGGGCGATGGTCAATCGGCCTCGGTGTTTTTACAACTCACGCTGTTGTCCCTCCCGACGATCCTGGTCAATCTATTGCCAATCGCGGCCTTTGCCGCCACGGTCTATGTCACCAACCGTTTGTCGGCAGAATCGGAATTGGTGGTGGTTCAGGCGGCGGGCTATTCGCCTTATCGCCTCGCCCGCCCGGTGTTTTTCTTTAGCGTCATCGTGGCGCTCATGGTGGCGATTTTGGCCCATGTGTTGGTGCCGCTTTCCGTGCAAGAACTGGACATGCGCCGCAGCGAGATTGCCCGCGATGTCACCGCGCGACTGTTGACTGAGGGCACATTTGTCCACCCGACCAAGGGCATCACCTTTTATGTGCGCAACATTTCGGCGGCGGGCGAATTGGAAGACATCTACCTGTCCAACAGCCGTGATGCGAGCCAGCGCCAAAGCTTTATGGCGTCGCGTGCCCTGATCGTCAAAGGCGATGGCCGTGATGGCAGCACCGAAAACGACGCGCCGATGTTGTTGATGTTTGATGGCATGGCGCAGACCTATGAGTTCAGCGGCAAACGTCTGTCCGTCACCCGTTTTGACAGCTTCGCCTACGGGCTTGGTGGCCTGATAAACACCGATGTGGCCGGGACACGTTCGATCCGCGCGACCACCACATTTGATCTGTTGCGCGCACCCCCCGCGCTTCAGGCCGACACCGGGGTCACCAAAGATGGCATGATCGCCGAGGCCAATATGCGCATGAACAAAGCCCTTCAGAGCGTCGCGATCAGCCTGATCGGCTTTGGCACTCTGATCGTCGGCGGATTTTCGCGCTTTGGTCTGTGGCGACAGATTTTGGTCGCCATCGTGCTTTTGGTGGTGGTCAAGTCCATCGACAACACGCTCGAAGGGATGATTGACAATGACGCGCGGCTTTGGCCGTTTCGATATTTCGCCACGGTTTTGGGACTTGGCATCTCTTGGGCCTTGCTGTGGAAAGCCGCCCATCCGCGCCTGCGCCGCGCGCCTCGTTTGGGGAACGCATCATGAGGCTTGATCTCTATTTCGCCCGCCGGTTCTTGCGGGCTTTGCTGATCGTCATAGCGATTTTCGCCGGGCTGATCGTGATGGTCGAAAGCCTCGATCAAATCCGCAATTTCTCTGGCCTCGATATTGGATCTGCGGCGATTTTCTCCATGGCTTTGCTGCGCCTGCCGCGCACGATTTATGATATTCTGCCAATCATCGTGGTGATTGCGACGCTGGTGTTGTTTCTGGGTCTGGCGCGCTCCTCGGAACTGGTTGTCTCTCGGGCCTCCGGGCGCTCGGCGCTGCGGTCCTTGCTGCCGCCGGTCGTGGTGGTCTTTCTGTTTGGCCTCTTGTCGGTGGCGGTGTTGAACCCGGTGGCCTCGACCACCGCGCGCAGCTTTGAAACCCGCGAAGCGCTTTATCTCAAAGGCGAACGGCAAGTGTTTTCGGTCTCTGACGAGGGGCTATGGCTGCGAGAAGGCTCGCAAGACGGTCAAATGGTGATCCGCGCCACACGGTCCAACCTTGATGGCTCCGAATTGTTCGATGTCAGCTTTATCGGTTTCGCGCAAGCTGGCCTGCCGCTGTACCGGATCGAAGCGGAAGAGGCGCGCATCAAAGGCGGACAATGGCAGCTTGTGAACGCCAAACGCTGGCCGCTTTTGGGGGCCGCCAACCCGGAGGCGGCGGCGACCTATCACGAGACACTGACACTCAACACCACGCTGACCCTTGCGGAAATCCAAGACCGCTTTGGCACCCCGCAAGCCGTGTCGATCTGGGATATGTCGGGCTATATCAAAAAGTTGGAAACCGCAGGGTTTTCGGCGCGCAGCTATAAAATGTGGCTGCAAAGCGAATTGGCCCTGCCCTTTACCTTTGTCGCCATGCTATTGATCGGGGCCGGGTTCACCATGCGCCACACCCGGCTGGGGCGGACCTCGACCTTGGTGGTGACAGCGATCATCTTGGCCTTTGCCTTTTTCTTTCTGCGCTCTTTTGCGATCATTTTGGGGCAAAACGGGCTTTTGCCGATCTCTTTGGCGGCATGGGGGCCACCGATGGCGGTGATTTTTGCCTCTCTTGCGCTGCTGCTGCATTTGGAGGATGGATAGGCCATGACTGTCTCACCTCTCCCTCCCAAGCGCCCGCTGCGCCCTGCCCGTTTGGCGCTGGCCCTGGCCCTGAGCTTTGGCTTTGGTCTGGCCCTGCCGGACGCGCAAACCGGCGCCGCCTTGGCCCAGGACAGTCAAGACGACCAAGCCCTGCCCACGGCACTTTTGGCCGACAGCGTCAGCTTTGATGGCACTGTGCTGATCGCCACGGGCGCGGTCGAAGTGATCCAAGGCACAATGCGCCTGACGGCCAGCCGGATCACCTTTAACCAAAGCACCGGGCAATTGCAGATCGACGGCCCGATCCGCCTGACTGAAAGCGGCGGCGACACGGTGATTTTGGCCTCAAGCGCCGATCTCGATACCGGGCTTAAAAACGGCATCATGACCTCGGCGCGGATGGTCATCGACCGCCAATTGCAACTCGCCGCCGCGCGACTTGATGTGGTGGACGGGCGCTATCTGCGGCTCTCAAAGGCGGTGGCTTCGACCTGTGAAGTGTGCGCCGCCCGTCCCGTGCCCTTGTGGGAAATCCGCGCCCGCGAGGTGATCCACGACAGTGAGGCGCATCAGCTTTATTTCACCAACGCGCAATTGCGCATCGCCGATGTTCCGGTGTTGTGGTTGCCACATCTGCGCATCCCCGACCCCACCCTCAAACGCGCGCGCGGCTTTTTGACGCCAGAGTTGCATACGGATTCCACCTTGGGCACCGGGATTGAAACCCCTTATTTCATCCCACTGGGCGACAGCCGTGATCTGACGATTTCGCCCTATATCGCCACCAAAACCACCACGCTGGGCCTGCGCTATCGCCAAGCCTTTGCCCGCGGTGAGATCGAAGTAAACGGCGCGGTGAGTTCGGACGACACCCGCGATGGCACCCGGGCCTATCTCTTTGCCGAAGGCGCATGGCATCTGGGCAATGGGTTTGAATTTAGCGCCGATCTGCGCGCCGCCTCCGACATTGCCTATCTGGTGGATTACGGCATTTATGACGGCGATTTTTTGCCCTCCAGACTGGCCCTCACGCGCTATTCCAAAGGCGAGGCCTTTGATGCGCAGTTGATCCATATGCGCACTTTGCGCGCTGCCGATCTGGGGATCGAGGACACGTTGCCGTTCTTTTTGGGCGAGGTCATGTATGAACGCCGGGTCGATCCGGGCGCCATTCCCGGGGCCCTGACCTTTGGCCTCTCCGCCTCCTCCTCCTATCGCGATTCTGAAGTCGATATTGACGGCTATGACGTCTTGCGCCTTGGCGCCGAGGCGGCTTGGATCACCAGCGCGGTGTTCGGGCCGGGGCTGAAATGGGACAGCACCGCCGCCGCCTATGTCGATGCCTATGCCATGCATCAAAATTCGACCTATGAAGACACAGTCGCCCGGTTCACCGGGTCGCTTGAGAGCAAACTGAGCTGGCCCTTGACCCGCACCACAGCGACAGGGGCCTCCGAATTGATCGAACCGATGATCCAACTCGGATGGTCTGACAGCATCGGCGGCGACGTCCCAAACACCGATTCGACCCTTGTTGAATTTGACGAGGGCAATCTGATGACCCTCGCCCGCTTTCCCGGCGCGGATCGCCGCGCCACCGGGGTTACGGCGGCGGCGGGTCTGCATTTTGCCCATTACGCCGAGACCACCCAATATGAGATCACCCTCGGCCGGGTGCTTTATCTGGACGACAGTGCCGCCTATTCTGACGCCTCGGGGCTGTCCACCACGCAATCGGATTGGCTTTTGGGGGCCTCTGTCGCCTTTGACACCGGCCTTGACACCAGCCTCGCCTTTCACACCCGGTCCTTGTTTGACGATGCCTTTGATCTGACCAAATGGGAAACCCGGCTCGATTACATGCGGCCCCGCTACACTCTTGGCGCGTCCTACGCCTATGTGGTGGCCGATGCTTTGGAATATCGCGACACGGCGCTCAATGAGTTTGGCCTCGATGGCACGTTCCGATTGGCCAAAAACTGGACCGCCAACCTCGAATATCTTTACGATTTCACCGAGGATGAGGCGACGCGCACCGGGCTTGGCTTTCAGTTTGAAAACGAATGCGCCCGTGTCAGGTTCAAGGTCTCGCGGCGCTATTCAGACACGGATGCGCTTGACCCCACCACCCGCTATTCCCTGTCTATCGGCTTTGGAGCCTATGGCGCGAACGGTAAGAAAGACACGAGCTGTGGCTTTGGGGCGCTCTAAATCCGCGCGCGCGGGCGGGCATCAGCGGGCACATGCCACTGGAACAAAATGGTGGGACAAACTGGGCCGCGCAATCCGCTTGGCCCGCGCGACGAAACCTCTTAGAAAGAGGTCAGACGCCATAAGCAGGCAACACACGAGGGTGGGCATGAGACGTAAATTCGGGACACTCGACACATCGCAGAGCAGAGCAATCAAGCGCCACGGCGCGCGTCGGATGTCTGCCGCGCTGCACGCCATGGCGCGCGCCGTGGTGCGTGGCATGGTGCAGATGGCGGCCATTGCGGCGCTGTCGCTTTCGGCCCTGTCTGTGACCCTCTCTCCGGTGCTGGCGCAAAACATGTTTGCCCCTGTTGCCTATGTGAATGACAAAGTGGTGACCCGCTATGAACTGACCCAACGCTTGGCGCTTTTGCGCGTCTTGGGTGGCGCGGCCTCGGAAAAAGACGCGCTTGATGCGCTGATTGACGAACGTCTCAAAGCCGAAGCCGCAGCCCGAGTGGGGTTGAGCGTCACCGACGAACAAATCGCCCAAGGCATCCAGGAATTCGCGGCGCGTGGCCAATTGAAGCCCGAACAATTCCTCAGCCTGATGGCCCAAAACGGCGTTTCTGCCCAGACCGTGCGTGATTTCCTCTCGACCGGGCTGATATGGCGCGATTACGCCCGTGGCCGTTTTGGTGCCAAGGCGCAGGTCTCAGACTCCGAGATTGACCGCGCCTTGCAAAACAATGGCCCTTCGGGTGGTTTGCGCGTGTTGTTGTCTGAATTGTTCCTGCCCGCGCGCACCCCGGAAGAGACGGCAAAATCGGAGGCTTTGGTCAAAGAAATCGCCGCAAACCCGACGATTTCAAACTTTGCCGCCGCGGCCGCCAAATATTCGGTTGCCCCGAGCCGTGAAAAATCCGGCCGCATGGATTGGGTCGCGGTTGGCGATTTGCCACCTGCCCTGCGCGGCGCTGTGATCGCGCTCAAACCGGGCGAAATGACCGCCCCCTTGTCGACCGGCAACGCCATTGGCGTGTTCCAATTGCGCCAAATCGCCGAAACCGATGTGGCCACGCCCAACGCCGACGCCATCGAATATGCCGCTTATTACATCAATGGGGGCCGCTCTGAGGCGGCGCTCAAACGCGCGGCGGACATCAAGGCCTCGGTGGACACCTGCGACGATCTCTATGGCATCGCCAAGGGCCAGCCGGAGAGTGTTTTGGACATCGACACCCTGCCCGTCAAAGACATCCCCAATGATGTGGCGATTGAACTCTCCAAACTCGATCCCGGCGAAGTCTCCACCGCGCTGACCCGCGCGGATGGGCAAACTTTGGTGTTTTTGATGATGTGTGGCCGCAGCTATGAAGCCAACGACAGCGCCGATCGCGACCAAATCCGCCAACAGCTTTTGTCGCAACGCATCGGTGCCTTGGCCGACAGTTTCGTGGCCGAATTGCGCGCAGATGCGACGATTGTGAT
Source organism: Celeribacter baekdonensis (assembly GCF_900102315.1). Taxonomy (GTDB): domain Bacteria; phylum Pseudomonadota; class Alphaproteobacteria; order Rhodobacterales; family Rhodobacteraceae; genus Celeribacter; species Celeribacter baekdonensis. The sequence continues at coordinate 54,037 of NZ_FNBL01000015.1, read as the reverse complement.
CCCATGAGCAAATCGGCCTCCACCGCGCCAATCGTCCTGTCCTGTGGCGAACCTGCGGGGGTGGGGCCTGAGATTGCGGTGAAGGCGGCGCAGGCTTTGGACGGATCTGTGCCGTTTTTCTGGCTCGGCGATCCGCGCCATTTGCCCCATAGTGCCCGCTTTGCCGAAATTTCCGAACCCGCCGAGGCACATCATGTTGCCAGTGGCAGTTTGGCGGTGTTGCGTCATGAGTTTCAGGCCCTCGCCACGCCGGGCACCCCCGATTTCGCCAATGCCCAAGGGGTGATCGACGTGCTGCGCCGCGCTGTGGCCTTGGTGCAAACCGGCCAGGCTTCGGCGCTTTGCACCGCGCCGATCCACAAAAAAGTGCTCAAAGACGGGGCCGGGTTTGCCTATCCGGGCCATACCGAATTTCTGGCCCATCTTGCGGGCGTCGAGCAGGTTGTGATGATGCTGGCCTGCCCCGAGTTACGGGTGGTTCCGGTGACGATCCACATCGCACTGCGCGATGTGCCTGAGGCATTCACGCCCGAGCTTTTGGAAGAAACGATCCGCATCACTGCCGCCGATCTGGCCAAGTTTTGGGGCATTTCCACCCCGCGCATCGCCATTGCCGGGCTCAATCCCCATGCTGGCGAAGGTGGGGCGATGGGCGATGAGGAACTTGAGTGGATGATCCCGCTGATCACCCGCCTCAAGGGCGAAGGCTTTGATCTCAAAGGCCCAATGCCGCCCGACACGATGTTTCACGCGGCCGCGCGGGCAAACTATGATGTGGCGCTCTGTGCCTATCACGATCAGGCGCTGATCCCGATCAAGACGATTGATTTTGCCGGTGGCGTCAATGTCACGCTGGGCTTGCCGTTTATCCGCACCTCGCCGGATCATGGCACCGCCTTTGACATTGCGGGCCAAAATAAAGCCGACCCAACCAGCCTGATTGCGGCGCTCAAGATGGCGCATGAAATGAGCCACGCCAAAAGGCAAAAGGACCACGGATGACAAGTTTTGATGGGCTGCCACCGCTGCGCGATGTGATCGAGCGGCACGGGTTGGTGGCCAAAAAATCTTTGGGCCAAAACTTTTTGCTCGACCTCAACCTGACCTCGAAAATCGCCCGTTTGGCGGGGGATTTGTCAAAATGCGACGTCTTGGAGGTCGGTCCCGGCCCCGGCGGTTTGACCCGCGGGCTTTTGGCCGAGGGCGCGCGCAAAGTTTTGGCGGTGGAAAAGGACAGCCGCGCCATTGCAGCCCTCGACGAAATTTCCGCAATCTATCCCGGACGGTTGGAGGTTTTGAACGCCGATGCGCTTGAAATCGACCCGCTGGAACGGCTGACGCCGCCGGTGCGCATCATCGCCAACTTGCCCTATAACATCGGCACCGAACTTTTGGTGCGCTGGCTGACCCCGCCAAGCTGGCCGCCCTATTGGTCCTCGCTGACCTTGATGTTTCAGCGCGAAGTGGCCGAACGCATCGTGGCACAGCCGGGCAGCAAGAAATACGGTCGCCTCGCGATCCTCAGCCAATGGCGCACGCGCGCCAATATCGTGATGGAATTGCCGCCCGAGGCCTTCACCCCGCCGCCGAAAATCCATTCCGCCGTGGTGCATTTCGAAGCCCTGCACAAAGCGCGGTTCGAGGCCAATCCAAAAGTCTTGGAACGCATTGTTGCCGCCGGGTTCAACCAGCGTCGCAAAATGTTGCGCGCCTCGTTGAAAGGCGCAGCCCCCGAGATCGAAGACCGCCTGAATGCCGCCGGGATCAAACCAACGGATCGCGCCGAACAAATCTCGGTCGAGGGGTGGTGTGCGCTGGCGCGTGAAGTGGCCAAGACCTAAGCGGGAGAAAATCATGTTTTCGCATGTGACAGTTGGAGCCGATGATTTGGCCCAAGCGGCGGCGTTTTATGACGCGGTTTTGGGCGAAATTGGCATGGTACAACGGGTGGTTGAGCCGGATGGCGGGCCTGATTCGCGCTGTTGGGTCCGGCCAGAGGCGCCCTATCCCCGGTTTTACGTTTATCAGCCTTTTGACGGTGCCCCCGCGCGCGGCGGCAATGGCGCAATGTTGGCCTTTATCGCACCGTCACGCGCGGCGGTGGACGCGGCCCATGCCCAAGGACTTTTGCACGGCGGAACGGATGCTGGCGCGCCGGGTCTGCGCGCCCATTACGCGCCGGATTATTACGGTGCCTATCTGCGTGATCCTTCGGGCAATAAAATCCATATCGTGCATCGCGCCGAGTTTTGGGACGATCTGACGGATCGCTCAAACCGATAAGGCCCTCGGCGTGCATCGCGCCAAATGCAGCGCCTAAAGCGTTGCGTCATAAGCCTGTCTCACGGGGTTATGGCCGAACGCCCACAACATTGATATGTCTTAAAGCGTCACCCTTCCCCACGAAAGGACCCGCCATGGCGCGTTTCACCTCGGCCAAAGCCCCGGCGGCGATGATCACCTTGATTGCGATCCAGACCTTTTGTGCGGTTTTCTTTGTCTTCGATGTCTTCACCGATCTGCAAGAGGCAGGCGGCAAACCGACGACGCATCTTTTGATCGAAGCCATGGCGGCGGCGACTTTGGTTTTGGCGATCCTGTTGGAACTCGGTTATCTGATCGACCTGCAACAGCGCAAAGCGCGATTGGAACACAGCCTGCATGCGGCGTCACAGGCGGTGTTTGATGTGATCGAAAGCCATTTTGAGTTGTGGAAACTCTCACCCTCTGAGCGCGATGTGGCGCGGTTTTTGGTCAAAGGTTTTACCATCGGTGAGATCGCCGAATTTCGCGGCAACAAAGAGGGCACGATCAAGGCCCATCTCAATGCGATTTATCGCAAATCCGCGACCCGCAACCGAGCCGAGATGATGTCGGCGTTGATTGATACGCTGATTGACACGGCGCCGTCCTCACACGCCCCCTCCGATCGGGCCTGATTGACCACTGACCCTTTCAGCCTCAACATAAAACCCGCACAACCAAGTGCGGGTTTTATGTTTTGGTCATAAGCACCGCGCCCAAAGGCCCGGCGACTTATGCAATCACTCTGCGGCCTCGGAACTGTCGCCTGTGGCGGCACTGTCCGCCTCAGCTTTGCCCTTGCCAGTATCACCACCAGTATCACCGCCCGCATTGCCAGACGTCTCGTCCGTCGTTTTGGGTTTGCGCGGCGCGCGCGGTTTGCGCGGGGCACGGGGCTTTTTCGGCGCAGGTGCGGCACTTTCAGGTGTTTCCACCAGTCCGGTGTCGTCGCTTGCAGGCTGATCTTGTGTGCTGTGATCGACAAAGACCACATCGGGCTGATCGCCCTCACCGGCCACCGAGGATGGCGAAGACGCCGGTTGCGACACGTTCTCAGCCGCCTGCTCTTCGCGTTTGCGATGACGCTCGGCACGTTCTGCACGCTCAAGACGTTCCGATTCCTGACGGTCCCGGCGCTCTTGTTGCTCGCGCTCTTGTTGTTCGCGCTGCGCATCCATTTCTTTTTGCGCCACGCTCAACAAGCGCAGGTAATGTTCCGCGTGCTGCTGAAAGTTTTCAGCCGCCACACGGTCATTGGACAGCTGTGCGTCTCGCGCCAGCTGATTGTATTTGTCGATGATCTGTTGCGGCGTGCCGCGCACCTTGCCCTCCGGGCCGGAACTGTCAAACACGCGGTTGACGATGTTGCCGACGGTACGGGGGCGATTGTTGGTCTTGGACCGCGAACGGTTTTTAGAGGATCTCATACAGTATTCTCTCGAGCCTTTGTCTTCCGGGTTCTTCGGACCGGCTTATGCTAGATCGGGCTTGTCTGTCCCATGCGCTCCCCGAAATGGGAGCCCTCAACGTCTAAGCTGTGTTGGGTAACGGCGCTGGGGACAGAAGTCCTGCCAAACGCTGTCCTCAGTAATCATGTCCCACCCCTGTTGACAAGCAGTTTTTGCGCTCTTCACGGGCTAAATGCGACCGATGGCCCCTTTGTCGATGCCCCAGCGTCAGATCAATGTCACAAAATCACGCCTCAGGATCACATCACGGGATCACGTCACAGCATAACAACGCAGCATCACATTGCAAAGCACGCGATAGATTTTCTACGGACACTTTCGGACACCGTAGCGCATACATGACGCATACATGGCGCATAAGGGTTACGATTTTCCTGACGCTTGTCCGAAAGCATCGGCCCATGCTGTCCGAAAGGATCGGCCCATGGATCGCCCCCGGTGTCACTTACCCGCGTTGCGTGGATGTGGATTGGGCAATTGCCCCCGCACCACCCGGTCCCGGCCATCGAGATCGGCGATCACCCGCACCGCCTTGAACCCCTGCGCCAGCAACAGATCGGACACGGCCGCACCTTGGGTTGGGCCGATCTCCAACAGGATGCGCCCACGCGGGGCCAAATGCGCCCGCGCCTCGGCCACAATCGCACGGTAGGACGTCAATCCATCCGCCTCATCGGTCAACGCCATGCGCGGCTCATAGGCCAGTTCGGGCGAGAGCGCGGGCATCTCAGAGGCGGCAATATAAGGCGGGTTGGAGACGATCAGATCAAAACTCCCTTCGACCCCCTGCCACCAATGCGCCTGTTGAAACCGCGCCTGTTTGGTCAGGCCCAAAGCGGCGCAATTTTGACGCGCCACCGCCAAAGCCGCCTCGGACAGATCGGTCCCAAGCCCTTTAGATATAGGGTTTTCCGCAAGCAATGTCAAAAGGATAGCTCCCGATCCTGTGCCAAGATCAAGGGCGGAGGCAAAGGGCTGTGTCAGCGCCTCTTGGATCAATATCTCCGTCTCGGGACGCGGGTCCAACACATCGGCATTGACCTGAAACTCCCGACCATAAAAGGCACGGCGGCCCAGAATATGCGACACGGGTTCGCGCGCCACGCGCCGGGCAATGGTGGCGTCAAACGCGGCTTGCGCCTCTGGCGAAATCGCATCGGGCAACACCAAGGTCAGCCGGTCTGAGGCAATCCCCAACACATGCGCCATCAACAGTCGCGCATCGCGGCCTGCACCCTCAATCTCGGCGGTGGCCAGCGCGCGGGTGCCAATAACAAGCGCCTGCTGAACGGTGGTCGCCGTGCTCACACCCGATGTCACACCCGTTGTCACACCCGATGTCATTGCCCCATCTCCGCCATCAATCGCGCCTGATGATCGGAAATCAACGCGTCAATCACCTCGTCCAAATCGCCGTTCATCACCGCATCGAGCTTATAGAGCGTCAGGTTGATGCGGTGATCGGTCATCCGGCCTTGCGGAAAATTATAAGTGCGGATGCGCTCCGAGCGATCGCCGGAGCCGACCTGCGATTTGCGCTCGCTTGAGCGCGCATCATGCAGCTTTTGCCGCTCTGCGTCATAGAGCCGCGCACGCAACACGTTCATCGCGATCTCGCGGTTGCGGTGTTGCGATTTTTCTGAGGAGGTCACGACGATCCCGGTCGGGATGTGGGTGATCCGCACGGCAGAATCGGTGGTGTTGACGTGTTGCCCGCCCGCGCCAGAGGATCGCATCGTGTCGATGCGGATGTCATTGGCGTTGATTTCGATGTCCACGTCCTGCGCTTCGGGCAGAACAGCGACTGTAGCGGCGGAGGTATGCACCCGCCCACCCGATTCCGTGGTTGGCACGCGCTGCACCCGATGCACGCCGCTCTCGAATTTCATCCGGGCAAAGACGCCCTGCCCGGCGATATTGGCGATCACCTCTTTGACACCGCCCAATTCGCTTTCCTGCAGTTCGATGATCTCAAACCGCCAACCCCGGGCCTCGGCGTAGCGTTGATACATCCGCAACAAATCCCCGGCAAACAAGGCCGCTTCATCGCCGCCGGTGCCGGGGCGAATTTCGACGATGGCCGATCCGGTGTCGGCGGAATCCTTTGGCAAAAGCGCGATTTGCAGCGCCTCTTCGGCCTCGGGCAGTCTGGCCTTGAGCACAGGAATTTCCTCAAGCGCCAAAGCCCGCATATCCGGGTCCGAGAGCATCTCTTCGGCCTCTGAGAGATCGGACAACAGGCCTTGATAGGCGCAAATTTGGTCCACCACGGGCTTCAAATCGGAATATTCCCGCCCCAAAGCCGCAATATCGCCCGTTCCTTGCGCCATGGAGGCCTCAAGAAATTCAAAACGCTCAACGATCTGGTGCAAACGGTCCTGTGGTATCATGGGGTGATCTGTTGCCCTGCAAATGTCGCAGGGTCAAGAGAGGCCGACACAGCGCGCCTCAAAATCCTGCAGCCGCCCGCCATGCGGCCACCCGGCGACCATTGACGCCCATGTCGGAGCGACCAAAGCGCAGCCGCGCCAAAATCGCCACCTCTGCCCCGGTCTCCGTTGACCTCGCGGCGATGGTGGTGAAATCCGGGAAGCCCCAAAAGGCGGTGCGGGTGCGATAGGTCAACCGCCCCTCCTCCACCGATCCGGCCACATGCCGGGTGCGCAGTTCGGTTTCGGCGATGGCGGCAAGGCGCGCGAGGGCCTCGTCCGCCTCCATCGGCACGCTGAAGACCTCCAACACCCCGCCCGGCACCGGGTCCACCGCCGCAAACGGGTCGATATGCCACCGCGACGGCACCGTGGGCGCCAAACGCACCGCAGCTTGCAACAGGGCAAAAAGGCCAATGAGGAGGAGGAGCGCGGTTTTCACGTCATGCTTCCTTACGGCGGGTCCAGCCAAACAGGCTGATGATCTCCATCGCGACATGCGCACCCGCAATTGCCGTGGCCCCGGTGGTGTCATAGGGCGGCGAGACTTCGACCACATCACCGCCGGTCAGGTTCACCCCGGCCATGTCGCGCAAAATCGCGGCGGCCTCCCACGAACTCAAACCGCCCCACACCGGCGTGCCGGTGCCCGGCGCAAAGGCCGGGTCCAGACAGTCGATGTCAAAGGTCAGGTAACAGGCGCGCTCTGCGACGATCTTTTTGACCTCGGCGGCGACCCAGGCCGCACCACGTTCATGCACCATCCGCGCATCAATGATATTGACGCCCATCGTGTCCGGGTTGTCAGTGCGAATACCGATCTGGACCGACGTTTTCGGATCAATCAGCCCGGTTTTCACCGCCTTGTAAAACATCGTGCCGTGATCAATCCGGGTCAGGTCGTCATCGGCCCAAGTGTCGGAATGGGCATCGAAATGAATGAGGCTGAGGGGGCCGAATTTTTCGGCATGGGCCTTGAGGATCGGGTAGCTGATGTAATGATCGCCGCCCAAAACGAGGCTGCCAGCCCCAGAGGCCAAAATCGTGCGAATGTGGTCGGTCAGCGCATCGGGAAAATCGGAGACCTTGGCATAATCAAAGGCCAGATCGCCGTAATCCACCACGTTGAACTCATCAAAAGGCGAATAACCCCAACCGTAAGGCGCATCAAAGGCCTGCAACGCCGAGGCTTCGCGAATCGCGCGCGGGCCAAGGCGGGTGCCGGGGCGGTTGGTCACGGCCTGATCAAACGGCACCCCGGTGATGGCCAAATCCACCCCGCTCAGATCCTTGGTATAACGGCGGCGAAAGGCGGACAGCGCGCCGCCAAAGGCGTTTTCAAACGCAAGCCCGCGCCCGGAGCCGGTGAAGGCCATATCAATCTGAGTTTTTGCGTCTTCCAATGCCATTTTGCACGGGCCTCCCTTTGCTTTGCCCCACTGTAGCGTGGCGCGCGGACTTGGCAATCAGATGCGGCAAAATTCTGATCCGCCACGATAAAACCCCCGCCCTGAGATCAGGACGGGGGCTGTGACGAGAGCAAGCGGGGGGCGCGCCCTTCGTCACTGGGGGGAACGCGGGAGAAATGCAAGGGCCACCCAAAGGCCGCCCTTCACTCCGAGGTTTAGAAGCGGAACGACACGCGCGCACCAAGCGTGGTGGCGGAAAGATCAGAACCGCTGTCGTCGAACTCGCTAAAGTCGTTTTGCAACAGCTCAACACCGGCGTTCATGTTGTCGGTCACGGCGTAATCGACACCGATACCGTAGGTCACGCCCGTGTCGGAATAGGAAGCCCCACCGATGTCAGCGTTGGCATAGGCCGCGCCGACCACACCGTAAACCAGCGTGGAGCCCATATCATAGCCAGCCCGCAATTTCAGACGGGTCAAGTCGTCGAGCTTGGTGGTGCCAACTTCCATTTCGGATTTGAGATATTCAAGCTCGCCACCCAAAACGAACTGACCGAAGTCGTAATCGTAGCCGCCAAACAGGCCATAGGTCATGTCATCGGCGTCATCGAGCGCATCATTGCCCCAGCCGTAGCCAAGCGTGCCACCGGCATAAGCGCCCGTCCAATCAGCACCAACCGGAACAACCGGCGCCGGGGTATAAACAGTGGGTTCAGGGGTGGGAGCTGTCATGCCACCTGCAAATGCAGGAGCGGAAAGAGCCATGCTCGCGAGCACCAGAACGGAAGTTGTCATACGTTTCATAATAGTCTCCTTAACTGCCTCAGGATCGTCCAAAGGTGATGCCGTTTGCGACACCTCGATCAGGGAGATAATGGTTTTTTTCCAAAGAAACAGAGGGGTTAAGGTCACGCCCGCGTGAGGTCTTCGTGATGGGACAAAAGACGCCGAAGGATTTTGCCGTTCTGGCAGGAAGCCGCCGAAATTGGTCCTCAACTGGCCCTTAATGAGAAAAACCCCGACTTATGCGTCGGAATTTTTCTCCTCAAGCGTAAGCCATTCTTCCTCAGCCAGAGCGAGCGCCTCCTGGCGTTCGGTCAGCATATCCGTGGCTTTTTTAAACTTGACCGGCTCGCGGGTGAACAGGTCAGGATCGGCCAAAAGTTCGGACAATTTGCCAATCTGTGCTTCGATCTGCGCCATCTCGTCGGGCAGCGCCTCAAGACGGTGCTTTTCGGTGAAAGTCAGCGCGGTTTTTGCCTTGGCAGGCGCTTGCGATGCCTCTGCGGGCTTGGCATCCGCCGGTTTGCTCGCAGCACGCTCCGCCTGTTTGGCATTTTCGCGCTCCCGCGCCTTGGCCACGGCCCCGCGTTGCGATTGATAATCCGACCAGCCGCCGGGATAAGACGTGGCCCAGCCATCGCCCTCCATCGCCACGGTTTGTGTCGCCACCCGGTCAATGAAATCACGGTCGTGCGACACCAACAGAACCGTGCCCTCGAAATCGGTCAACAACTCCTGCAACAGGTCAAGCGTTTCGATATCAAGATCGTTGGTCGGCTCATCGAGCACCAAAAGGTTCGAGGGGTGCGCCATGATTTTGGCCAGCAACAGCCGCGCCTTTTCACCGCCCGACAATGAGCGCACAGGCGCGCGCGCTTGCGCATCGGTAAAGAGGAATTCTTTGAGATAGCCGACCACATGTTTCGGCACGCCGCGCACCATGACCTGATCGGCCTTGCCCGACACCCGCATGTCTTTGTCCGAGGTCATCGCCTCCCAAAGGGTCAGGTCTTCGCGGATGTTGGACCGGTTTTGGTCAAACACCGCCATGTCCAATTTGGTGCCGAGCTTGATCGTGCCGGTGTCCGGTTCCATCTCGCCGGTCAGCATTTTCAACAGCGTGGTTTTGCCCGCGCCATTGGGGCCGACAAAAGCGATCCGGTCGCCCCGCGCCACTTTGATCGAGAAATCGCGCAGGATCACCTTGTCGCCAAAGCTTTTGGAAATGCCTTCGGCCTCGACCACGCGTTTGCCGGATTTTTCAACCACTTCAAGATCCATCGCCGCCGTGCCCTGACGGCGGATTTGCCCGGAACGTTCGGCACGCAGGTCTTGCAATGCGCGCACCCGGCCCTGGTTGCGTTTGCGCCGGGCCGAAATGCCCTCGACCGCCCACCGCGCCTCGGCCTTGATCTTGCGATCCAACTTGTGGCGCTGCATGTCCTCGTCGTCCCAAATCTTGTCGCGCCATTCTTCAAAGGCTTCAAACCCTTGCTCTTGGCGCTTCACCTCGCCCCGGTCGATCCAAAGCGTCGCGCGGGTCAGGTGATTGAGAAACGCGCGGTCGTGCGAGATCAGCACAAAGGCGGTTTTGGTGGATTTCAACTCGTCTTCGAGCCAGGCAATGGCTTCAATGTCCAAATGGTTGGTCGGTTCGTCAAGCAACATCAACCCCGGCGCTTCGGCCAAAAGCTTCGCCAAGGCGGCGCGGCGTTTTTCCCCACCCGAGGCGGTGTCCACCGGCGTCTCGGGATTAAATTTCAACCCTTCGGCGACCATATCGACCTTATAGGTCTCGGCCGGATCAAGTTCCGAGGCGGCAAAATCGCCCAAGGTGGCAAAGCCCGACAGGTCCGGGTCCTGCTCCATATATCCGACCGTGATCCCCGGCCCCAAAACCCGCGATCCCCGGTCCGGTTCAACCAGCCCGGCCATGACCTTGAGCAAAGTCGATTTCCCCGACCCATTGCGCCCCACAAGGGCGACACGATCGCCCTCCTGAACCACAAGGCCAAGGCCATCAAATACGGGATCTCCCCCAAAAGTGAGGGAAATGTCGGAGAGCTGTAAGACGGGTGCGCGTGCCATGCCGCACCGCTACTGTGCGCCGCGCAAAAGGTCAACGGGGAACGGAGCGGTTGGGGACGTGGGCGGTGACTTAGGGTCGAAGTGAGTAGAGACTGCCCTTTGCAAAGGCTGATCGTTGCACCAAAGCCGCCATTGGGCAAAGTTGTGGCGAATGGCGGCTTTGAGGCCAGACTCTCAACCAAAGTTACTTTCAGAATGTAAATCCACTTGGCACATCTGGCCCATTTGCAAAAGATGATACGAACCGAACATCATTTGCACTCTTCAGCTCTTCACCACCAATAGCCAAAAGCGGATTCCCGCCACCTTTATCTTCGAAGACCAGCAACTTGAAGTAACCATCTTCAGCCAAACCGATATCATGCAACAAAAGCTCTTTTCCGTTGGCTTCTACAAGGCACCGAAGTTGTTTTTCCTTAGTATGGTTGCAGAATCCGATCCGTGCAAAGTCTTGTAAGAAATAGACATTTTGCGTGTCCACTATTGGTTGAATAATGAAAGAGCCGTAAAGAGCCTCTACGATCATCTCCCATTCGTCGTTTGCGCTATCATAGCTTGTTTCGATTCCCCCGAGAACAGCGAACGGATGAAGCGCATCCAGAGCCTTTAGAAGTAACCCTAATTGTTCAACAGCCTTATAGGGAAGTTCTACGTCGCTTTCCAAAAAACCATCCTCATGTTCGAGTTGTTCGCAGTCTAGAAGAAAATCAGTCATTTGACATAGGCGTTACCACGACTTTCAAAGGGCATCTTCATCCCGCACCGCCGTCATCCGGGCGCAACACTCGGAAGATCCGCTATCACTCTCTGATCTTAACGCCATATCTGCAAAGGGCCAAAATCAGCCCTTCAAACCGTCCCCCGTCACCCCGCCACGGCCCGCAACAATTTCTTGCGCGCGGGTGGGATGGCGTTGATTTCCACACCGGTGAAGACGTGCATGGTGCCGAGGTCGCGGTCCACGACGGCGTGATCGGAAACCCAGCCGCCCATCATCAGGTAGGTTTTCAGCAGCGGTGGCATTTTCAACATGGCGCGGCGGGCGTCGGGTTTGCGGCGCAGGCGGGCGGCGAATTTGAAGACGTTGGGGGCTTTGACCTTGGGCAGAAACCGTTTTGGCCCCAAATGGCGGTGTTTGAGCATGGCCAAAGCGTCGGCGTGGTCCTTCCATTCGGTGCCATGAAAAGACGAACAGCCAAACAGCAAAGCGATCTCTTGTTCATCGACGTAGCGCGTCATCGCGCCCCAGGCGACGCGCAAAATATCCGGGTCGCGGGCTTCGGGGTGAATGCAGAACCGGCCCATTTCCAACATCCGGCCTTCAAAATCGGCCAGACCGTCGAGGCCATAAAACTGCGCGGAATAGCTGCGGGCAATCTCGGCACCACCGGCCAGATCGAGGAAGCGATAGGTACAGACGAGCCGCCCGGTCTTGCGCTCTTCGATCAAGACATGGCGACAGAGCGCATCGAAATCATCGGCCTCAAGCCCATCTTCGCGCAGACCCGCGCCCTGAGCGCCTGATCCGACGATAAAGGCAAGGTAACGCAGGCGCTGTGCCGCTTCGATGTCGTGGCGGGTCTCAGCAAAACGGGCGGTGTAACGGCCCTTGAGCAACGGGATCATGGCACTGGTCCTTTTTCAGCCTCACCTCAGGCATCCGCCCCGAACAAGGGACGCCTATAGACTATGGTGTCTCTCCTTCTTGCCCGCAAGACATGACGATTTTTTGAAACCCGATGCGTCTTGCTTCACGCGGACACCCCCCTATCTGCTATATCAAAGAGCAAAAGGAGTGCGCCAATGGCGAAGATTGACAAAACAGAGGCCGAATGGCGCGACACATTGGACCCTGAGACCTTTCGCGTGACGCGACTGGCGGGAACAGAGCGGCCCTTTTCGCATCCCGGCTTTCCGAAATCGGCCGGGTCATTTAAATGCGCCTGTTGCGGGGCGGAGCTGTTCACCCAAGAGACGAAATACGAAAGCCACTGCGGCTGGCCCGCGTTTTACGCCACCAAAGAGGGCGCGCCCGTGGCCGAAACCCGCGATCTGTCGCATGGCATGGTGCGCGTCGAGGTGCATTGCGACGATTGTGGCGCGCATCTGGGCCATGTGTTTCCCGACGGGCCACAGGACAAAACCGGGATGCGCTATTGCATCAACGGCGTGTCGATCCGGTTTGAACCGAATGAGGGCGCAGAAGGATAAGGCGAAAACGCCCGAACAGTCTGCCCCACAAGACAGTCCGCCGCAAAGACCGCCAGCCAAACAAAAAGCCGCCCAATCAGGCGGCTTTTTCATACGAAGATTTCATGCGGGATACGACAGCCCGTCACAGCCCGTTATTGCAACAATTGATCGGCGGAAATTTGCCCCAAGTTGCCAAACAACTGTTTGATAAAGGTCGTGCCCTTGGTGTTGGCCACGGTCACACGACGCGACAAGACCACGACGCGGCCCTGTTCCAACCCGAACCGTTCGATATTGCTGACCGTGCCACGCGAATCAAAGGAGATGGCAACGACCTGACGGTCCACCTCTTTGGGCTCAAACGCCCCCATGTGACGGAATTGCGAGCGGACATAATACCACCCGGAACTGTCCAAAATGCCTTCGGTGCCGGGAACGCCGATCACGTCAGAGACGGTGTCTTTGGTGTCCACGCCCACGACGACCTGCGCCAGAGCCTCCTCAGAGGGGACATAGCCATGGTTGCGGTATTGCGCGACACAGCCGGACAAAACAACAGCAAAGACAACGCCCAAAGAGAGCCCTAGAATGCGGTTCAATCTCATGGTCGGTCCTTTTGGGAAAATGCGTGTGGACATGTGCCCCCTCTTGCCTTGTGCGCGCGCGCCTCGTATCCGGCTTATAGAAACAGCGCCCGACGATCAAGGAGACATCCAACATGGGACACGACGGTTTGACAAGCTGGGGCACTGAGTTGCGCTTGCGCGATCTCTCAAATGCCCACGCTCACCCGTTCCGCCTCATCCCCACCTCGGAAGACATGGAGGTGCTGGCCACGGCACTCGGTTTGTCTGCGGTGAAAAAATTGCGCTTTGAAGGCAAACTGACCCCCATCGGCAAACGCGACTGGCAATTGACCGGAACGCTGGGCGCGACGGTGGTTCAGCCCTGTGTGGCCACGCTTGCGCCGGTCACCACGCGGATTGATACGCCGCTCTCGCGCACCTATCTGGCCGATCACAGCGATGAGATCGACGTGGCCGATGCCGAAATCGAAGCGCCCGAGGACGATACGATCGAACCTTTGCCCGCAACCTTGTTGCTGTCTTTGGTGGCCGAAGAGGCGCTTGCGCTTGCCGCACCCGATTATCCCCGCGCCGAAGGCGTTGAAACCGTCAGCGCCCAGATCACCGAGCCGGGCAAAGCGCCCTTGCTTGATGAGGATACAAAGCCTTTTGCCAGCCTGAAAGCGCTGCGCGATATGCTTGGAAAAGATGACGCTTAAGACGGGGTGCAAGGCGGGGCGAAAGCCCAGAAAAAGGCGCATACACCACGACCAAACAAAAAGGTTGCACGCCTCAAGATTCCGAGTATGTTCCCGGCCTCGCTTCCCGTAACGGTTTTGCCTGTGGCATCTGTGGCGCATGGGATCGGTCCTGACACAGGTCACGGACCAAATTCATGTGCCATCCATGTCAAACTGCATGGTTTACACTCTGCCCGCGAAGCCCTATGAAGCGCCGAGAATTGATCGGGATAACACCCGAATGTATATGGGGCCACGGCCCCGCCCACCTAGGGGCCCGCACCAAAGGCGGATCAGATCCCCACGAACCCGAGGTCGAGACATGGCTGTTCCTCAGAATAAAGTCACCCGCTCCAAGCGGAACATGCGCCGCGCGCACGACGCATTGGTTGCTGGCAATCCGGCAGAATGCCCGAACTGTGGCGAGTTGAAACGCCCGCACCACGTCTGTGGCGCATGTGGCCACTACGACGAGCGCGAAGTCGTTGCAAAAGCCGACGAGATTGATCTCGACGACGACGCAGCATAAGCGCGTTTGACTGCCCTGATGCCGCCAAGAGCATGAGCACGCCCGTTCCCTCCTCTCCTATGACCGTCTCGGATGTTCCGAGTCGGGTTGATGAGACGAAAGGGCGGCTTGGCGCGCGCGGGGGCATTCAAGTCACGCTTTCTATCGACGCCATGGGTGGCGATCGTGGGCCGGCGACCATTGTCGCCGGCATTGCACGTTCTGCGTCCAAAAACCCCCATTTGAATTTCATCCTGCATGGGCCCGGTGACGAGCTTGATAAACTTGTGCGCAAGCGCAAGATTTTGAAAGATCGTGTCGAGATCCGCGACGTGCCCGGCGTTGTGCGCATGGATGAAAAACCATCGCAGGCGATGCGCCGCGCCGATACCTCGATGCGCTCAGCCATTGATGCCGTCAAAGACGGTGAGGCGCAGGCCTGTGTGTCCTGTGGCAACACCGGCGCATTGATGGCCACCTCGATGATCCGCCTGCGCAAGCTCGACGGCATCAACCGCCCCGCCATTGCCTGCCTCTGGCCCTCGCGCAATCCGCAAGGCTTTAACGTCATGCTTGACGTCGGCGCGGATATTCGCGCCGATGAACGCGACCTTTTGCAATATGCGATGATGGGCGCCTCCTACGCCCGCAACGGCCTAAACCTCAATGTCCCGCGCGTCGGTCTTTTGAACGTCGGCACCGAAGAGCACAAAGGCCGCGCCGAATTGAAAGCGGCCCAGGATTTGATCGCCAACGCCTCTGGCATTGGTGGCTATGAGTTCATGGGATTCATCGAAGGCGGCGATATTCCCGGCGATAAGGTCGATGTCATCGTCACCGACGGGTTCACCGGCAATGTCGCGTTGAAAACCGGCGAGGGCACGGCGAAACTCGTGGGTGATTTCCTCAAAGAAGCGTTCAAAGCCACGCCGCTGTCGCGCATCGCTGCGCTGCTCGCTTTGACCTCGCTCAAACGCCTGCAAAAGCGAATCGACCCGCGCCGCGTCAATGGCGGTGTGTTCCTTGGCCTCAGAGGCACCGTGGTCAAATCCCATGGCTCGGCGGACGCCACCGGCGTCTCTGCCGCGATCAAATTGGCCTATGAGCTCTCCGCCTCAGGTTTTTCCGAACGTTTGGCGGCACGGGTTGCATCTGCCGTCGCCTCAGCGCAAAATGACGGAACGTCACAACCAAAATAAGGCGGCAAAGCCATGACTATCCGGGCAGTTATCACGGGGGTGGGCCATTACCTTCCCGAACGTGTGGTTGAGAACGCCGAGTTCGAAAAAACCCTCGACACCTCCGATGAATGGATTCGCTCGCGCTCCGGCATTGAACGCCGCCATTTTGCCGCCGAGGGGGAAACCACCTCGATGATGGGCACCACCGCCGCCAGAGCTGCGCTGGCCGATGCGGGCCTGACGGCCGCCGACATTGATGCGGTGATCGTGGCCACCTCGACCCCGGATCTGACCTTCCCCTCTGTGGCGACGATGATCCAAAAAGAACTGGGCATGACCTGCGGCTTTGCCTTTGACGTACAAGCGGTCTGTGCCGGGTTTATCTATGCCCTCTCCAACGCCAATGCCCAAATTGTCTCAGGTCAGGTCAAACGCGTTCTGGTGATCGGTGCCGAAACCTTTAGCCGGATCATGGATTGGACCGATCGCTCAACCTGTGTGCTGTTTGGCGATGGCGCGGGGGCTTTGGTGCTTGAGGCGCGTGAGAGTGCTGGCACCTCCGAAGATCGCGGCATCCTCTCCGTCGATCTCAATTCCGATGGCACCTATAAAGACATGCTCTATGTCGATGGCGGTGTCTCCACCACCGGCACCTCTGGCAAATTGCGGATGCAGGGCAATGCTTTGTTCCGCCAAGCCGTGCAAAAACTGGCAGAAACGGCAGAAACCGCCATTGCCAAGGCCGGATTGACCCCTGCCGATATTGATTGGATCATCCCGCATCAGGCCAATATCCGCATCATCGAAGGCACCGCGAAAAAGCTCGGTCATGCGATGGATCAGGTCGTTGTCACCGTTCAGGACCACGGCAACACCTCCGCCGCCTCGATACCCCTGGCGATGTCCGTTGGCCGCGCCCGTGGTCAGATCAAAGACGGCGATCTCTGCGTGGCTGAGGCGATCGGCGGTGGTTTGGCCTGGGGCGCAGTGGTTCTGCGCTGGTGATCATGCGCGCAGTGGTTCTGCGCTGGTAGCCATGCGCGCAGTGGTTCTGCGCTGGTAGCCATGCGCGCAGTGGTTCTGCGCTGGTAAACTGGGGCAGATGTAAGCACACTTGCGACAAAATCCGCCCGTTCACCCATCTCAACACCCTGTGCCAAGTCATTGATATTGACGCTTGCTTTGCAAACTGCCACTCTCCTTGGCAACTCACTACACCGGGGGAGACCGATGAGCAAAACTTTGACACGAATGGATCTCAGCGAAGCCGTGTTTCGCGAGGTCGGCCTGAGCCGCAATGAATCCGCAGCCCTTGTTGAAAGCGTATTGGCCCATGTGTCCGACGCGCTGATCGGCGGCGAGACGGTGAAAATCTCTTCTTTCGGCACCTTCTCCGTGCGCGCCAAATCCGAACGCGTGGGTCGGAATCCAAAGACCGGCGACGAGGCCCCGATCCCCGCACGCCGGGTGTTGACCTTCCGCCCCTCGCATCTGATGAAAGATCGCGTGGCAGACGGCAACAAGGCCTGATCCGAGGCCCACAAACTCTTGTAAAGGTTTGTTTTAAATGGATAAATCACCGGACGCCTTTCGCACAATAAGCGAAGTCGCCGATTGGCTCGACACGCCTGCGCATGTGTTGCGCTTTTGGGAGAGCCGTTTTACCCAAGTCAAACCCGTGAAACGCGCGGGCGGGCGGCGCTATTACCGCCCTGCCGATATGGCGCTTTTGGGCGGGATCAAAAAACTGTTGCACGACGATGGGATGACCATTCGGGGCGTGCAAAAACTGTTGCGCGAACATGGGGTGAAATACGTCGCCTCGCTGTCGCCGCATATTGAGGGGGTCGATCCGATCTCGGCGCAGGCCAGCGGATCACCGGGTCCCCTCGCCCCTCCGGCGCATGAAGCGATTCCCACAACGAATCCCTCTGTGCATCCCCCAGTGAATCCCTCTGCCCCTGCCATGGCGCGGATCGCGGACGCGCCCATGGCCGAAAATGTGCCGCATGACGCCTTTGACATCGCCACCCCACCGGCAGAGAAAATTGTGCATTTCTCGCGGCCCTCTTCTCCCGCACCGCATGCCCGGTCCGAGCCAACGCCGGCTCCGGCGGAGCCCAGCACGCCCACGCCGGACGCTCCCTTCACGCCGCCGCATGGGTTTGAGCCACAGTTTGAGCAACCGGCCCCCTTTGTGGCGGACAGGAACGCAGAACCGCCCACCGCAGCAGAAGAGGATGCCGCCACGCCTGAGCTGACGTCAGACGCGATCCCAGAAGCGCCCCATGAGTCCATGGCGGAATCGGTGTTTGACATGCGGGCTGAAGAGGCGCTGACCCCGGAAGATCGAGACCAGGGACCGTTAACCGGCCCGGCTGAGGCCAACGAACCATCGCCGCGTCAGGACAGCCCTATCGCGGCAGACACGCCGGAGCACCCCGCCTTACCGCAGACCACCGAACAGCACACAACCGAACAGCACACAACCGAACAGCACACAACCGAACAGCACACAACCGAACAGCACACAACCGAACAGCGAACCACTGAACAGCGGACCTTTGACTTTGATCTGACATCGGCGGCCTCCGTGCCCGCACCCTTGACGCCAAGCGCCGACGCGCGGGCGACTTTGACCGCGGACTTTGCGGCAGACGAGGCGGCGGCGGATGAGGCCGATGAGATGTCTGGGGATATGGCCGATTTGGACCCGTCAGACGGCCCGGCCCTTTTCGCCGAACCGGGCGAAGAGCCTGTCGCGAAGGCCGGTCCAGACAGTCCCACAGATGTCAGCCCTGACATCGCAGCCGAAGCCCCTGCCCCCACAACTACCCCCACTGCGCCCGCGCACCTCCCGCCGCTTGGGGTCGGGATGGACCTGCCGGACGACCCGGATGAGGCGGCGGCGGATTTGGTCGTGGGAGACGGTATTTTAGGCCGGCTCAATCATCGCGACCTGATCCGGGTTCCGCCGCAAGACATCGCCACCCTCTTGGCGCGCACGCAAGCCCTGCGCGCGCGATTGGTGTCCTGATCCGCCATTGCGCTCCCATCATGTCCCGACCCACAGTCAGTGGCGCAGCGACACAAACCTCCCGCATGCGGTTTCGCATCAGATTTGCCGAAATTCCGCTTGCCCCTGCCAATAAAATCACTATGTAAGGCTCCAGTTCGGGCTATAGCGCAGCCTGGTAGCGCGTCCGTCTGGGGGACGGAAGGTCGCAGGTTCGAGTCCTGCTAGCCCGACCAAAACACCCTTAAAACCGCTCGTAAGCCTCTGGGCTTGCGGGCGGTTTTGCGTTAAGGGGGATAAACTGCGCCCTTTGGGGCCAAAGCGACGTGAGGGATGAACATGGGTGTATTGGCTGATCACGCGATCCGCGACATGGTGGCACGAGGCGAGATTACGGCCAGACCAGCGGTGATCGATGCACAGGTGCAACCCGCCTCCCTTGATCTGCGTCTTGGCACCCGTGCGTGGCGGGTGCGGGCCTCTTTTTTGGCGGGCGACGGGCGCAAAGTGGCGGATCGGCTGGCCGAATTTGAAATGCACCAGATTGATCTGAGCCACGGCGCGGTGCTGGAAAAAGGCTGTGTCTATGTCGTGCCCTTGATGGAATCTTTGGCCCTGCCAAAGGGCGTTCAGGCGGTGGCCAATGCCAAAAGCTCGACCGGGCGGTTGGATCTTTTGACCCGGCTGATCACCGATGAGGGCGTCGAATTTGACCGCATCGCCCCCGGCTATCACGGCCCGCTATTTGCCGAGATTTGCCCCCGCTCCTTCTCCGTTCTGGTGCGTCCCGGAATGCGGCTGAACCAAATCCGATTTCGGGCCGGACAAGCGATCCTCAGTGACGCGGAATTGAAAGCGCTGCACAGTGAAAGCCCGTTGGTCGATGGGCCTGCGATGATTGATCAGGGGCTTGGCTTTTCGGTCGATCTCAAACCTGCGTCGGGTGATCTGGTGGGTTACCGCGCCAAACCGCACACGGGCGTGATTGATCTCGACAATATTGGCTATTACGAACCCTCGGAATACTGGGAACCGATCCATGCCAAGGACGGGCGGATCATTTTGGACCCCGGTGCGTTCTACATTTTGGTGAGCCGCGAGGCGGTGCATATCCCGCCCGATTATGCCGCCGAAATGGCGCCTTATCTGGCAATGGTCGGGGAATTTCGCGTCCATTATGCCGGGTTCTTTGATCCGGGCTTTGGTCACGCCAATGCCGGAGGCGCGGGCTCGCGCGGGGTGTTGGAAGTGCGCTGTCACGAAGCGCCTTTCGTGTTGGAAGACGGGCAGATCGTCGGCCGTTTGGTCTATGAGCGGATGGACAGCCGTCCAGAGCGGCTTTATGGCGCGGATTTGGCGTCCAATTATCAGGGGCAGGGCCTGAAACTGTCGAAACATTTCCGCGCGCAGTGATCCCCATCTCGCGGTTCAGCACCTCAGTGAACCTTATCACGCGGTGGCAAAAGATCGGTGGCGCGCACCGTCTGACCGCGTTCTGATCTGAAACATTTGACCCGATTGCGCCCCTGCGTCTTGGCACTGTAAAGCGCCGTGTCGGCGTGTTGAATCGTCTTCTCCAACGAGTCGGCCCCGTTGCGACTGTCATAACAGGTCACGCCGATCGAAATGGTGATCGGTTCAACCTCCAACCCATTTTTCCAACTCACATGCGTCGCAATCGCCGTGCGCAAGACCTGTGCGATGTTCATCGCCTGATCCTGCGTGGCACCGGGCAGCAGCATCAAAAATTCTTCGCCGCCCCAGCGCGCCACCATATCAGAAGACCGCAGCTTGCCCCGCAACACGCCCGCCACGTTTTGCAACACCCGGTCCCCCGCTTCATGGCCCAGCGTGTCATTCACCCGTTTGAACAAATCAATATCGGCCAAAATCACCCCCACCGTGATCTCGTCGTCATCCCGGCGTCGGCCACGGGCCATATTCTGGACCATGGCGACATAATCGCCCACCGCATGGCGGTTCAAAAGCCCGGTCAGCGGATCATGGCGCGCCCGGTGTTCAACCTCGCGCAACAAAGCCCGCCTGTCGCGTTCGATCCGTTCAAACACTGATCCTGACACCAAAATGATCATGCCGAAAAGCCACATGGCCGAGGCCAGAATAGCCTCAAACATCATGGCGGTTTCGGTCAGATGTGACACGGCACCGACGATCCAAACCCCCACCATCGTGCCAAACAATTGCAGTCGCGCCATCCGTCCCCACGCCGATGTGGTGAGAAGCGGTCGCAAAATCACGCTGCGACTAAAAGAAAAAATTGAGGAAACCCCAATCAGGATAAGCAAAGCCAGTGTCGCGGGAGACATGTCGACATTGGCCGCTGTCAGCCCATAGGAGTAGATCAAAAAGACAAAACTCACGGGCACCAAGCCCGACAAGGTCACCACGAATCCTGACACGGGCGCGACAGGGCGCAGAAATGCGCCCAAGCTGAACAACATCAATGAGATGGCTGTGCTCATGGCCATATCATCGCGCGGGTCTCTATTGAACAGAAACGCAGCCACGTCAGACAGGGGCGTGGCCGCCAAGAGGTAGATCTCAGCCAAACGAAACAGCGTAAGGGCGAAGACCAAAGCAAACAGCCCGCGCCGCCAGAGTTGCACCACCGGAAACAGGGTTTTGTAGATCAAAGCGATGCTCAACAGCAGGATACAGATCAGCGTCAGCGGGGTGGGACCATGTCCGGTCGGATAGAGCAAATCGCCGCCATAATGAGCCAGTTCCATCCCGGTAATGATTACAGCCAGACAACCAGCAATAAGAGCCAGCAAGGATTGCATCCGAAACGCAATCAAGGCCGGACCAAAGGACGGCCGTGTCGTGTCAGTTTGGAAGCCGGAAGGAAGGATCAATGCCTCACTCTCCCCTTGTTTGCGGGAAACAACATACCCAAACACCTAAATTCATTACCAATATTCCTGCGACCGTGACCGTATGAGTCCGCTCGGAGAAACTGTGCTAGGGTCTCTTAATTGTGGTAAATAAACAGTAAAAATATACCCTATGTCGCATGACATAAGCACGTTTCCGCCGATATTGGCGGAAAATCATGCGTTTACACCCGTTTCCTCACCTGTTTTCTTTGTGACATCACGTCGCTCGTGCTTGAGCGCCGCTTTGACGCGCCTTTTGACACGCCTCAGGTGAAGAGCACCAACTCGGTGTCAGAACCGTCCGATGCGCTTGTTCATCCGCGCCATTTTACGTGCGCGTTTGGCGGCCTGTTGCGCCTGAGCGTTCAACTGGGACTGATCTTGGCCGCCACTCTGGCCGCCGTTTTGCCCTTGCCCCGACCGAGCGCGGATGTTGCCGTAATCATCGACCTCGCCCATTTGCGCATCGCCCTGCACCCCTCCGGATTTGCGCCGCGCCAAGGCGGAACTGCCCGCATCAATGCCCTTGTTGATCCCTTTACTAATCAGAACCCGCATCACGCGGTTGATGATCATGCTGATCAGTCTGTCCAAATTCATCGTCACTCTGCTTTCCGGCCATTTTCTGACCCATTCTCTGACCTGACGGCTGCGGTTTCGATTCACTTTAACATAGATAGGCGCGCAATGCGCCTTTAACAGGGCCTCATCACCGTAAGGGAATGAACCCTAGCGCTGTCGGGCTTAGCTTTCATCCTCAAACAGATCGTCCTGATCCTCGGTATCCTCATCGTCCAGCCCCGGCATCGGGCGGCTTTCCAAAAGCCCCGCAGCCCGCAACTCCTTGACCCCCGGAAGATCGCGCGCACTTTCCAGACCAAAGTGGTCCAAAAATGCGGGCGTCACCACATAGGTCACCGGACGCCCCGGCGTCATGCGGCGGCGGCCAAAGCGAATCCATTCCAATTCCAAAAGCTGATCAATCGTGCCTTTGGACACGGACACGCCGCGAATTTCTTCGATCTCGGCGCGGGTGCAGGGTTGGTGATAGGCGACAATCGCCAAGGTTTCGATCGCCGCACGCGACAGTTTGCGGGTCTCGACCGTTTCCTTTTGCATCAAAAACCCAAGATCGGGCGCGGTGCGCATGGCCCAGGCCTCGCCGATTTTCACCACCCGCACACCGCGTCCCTCATAGCGTTTTTGCAACATCTCAAGCGCCGCTTTCGCGTTGCAACCATGCGGCATGCGTCCGCTCATCTCGGCCACGCTCACGGGGTTTGCGGAGGCAAACAGCACCGCTTCGACCATGCGCTCTTGCTCGGCCAAAGGCGGTGCCTCAAACAGGCTGGCCTCGGCGAGCGCGTCCAAATCCGTGTCGTCACTCACGGCGTCACTCATCGTCCATTCCTCGCCTTGATCTCGATACGGGCGAATGTCCCGCTTTGGCGGATTTCAATCTGGCCCTGTTTGGCCAATTCCAAGGAGGCGGCAAAGGTCGCAGCCGTGGCCGAGCGCCGCTTTTTCGGGTCAAGCTCCCAGCCCTCCGGCAGGTAACTCGCCAAATCGGCCCATTCAATCGCATAGGGGATCAACCCGCGCAGCCGCTCCAGCGCCTGTTCCATCGACAGGATCGCCTCGCGGTCCATGACAAAGGGGCGAAACTCGTCCTTGGTGCGCACGCGGGCATAGCCCTGCATCAGGTCCAAAAGACTGGCGCTATAGGTGACATTTCTGAGCCGCGCGACCTCTTCGGGAATGCCACGGACAAAGAAATCCCGGCCCTTTTGATCGCGCGCCATCAATTTCGCCGCCGCTTCGCGCATCGCTTCCAAACGCTGCAACTGAAACGCCAAATGCGCCGCCAGTTCTTCGCCCGATGGACCTTCGTCAGTGGGATCGGGCGGCAGCAAAAGCCGCGATTTCAAAAACGCCAGCCACGCCGCCATCACCAGATAATCGGCGGCCAATTCGATCCGAAGCTCTGTGGCCTTTTCGACAAAGATCAAATATTGCTGCGCCAGATGCAGGATCGAGATCTTCATCAAATCGACCTTTTGCGTGCGCGACAATTGCAACAAAAGGTCCAAAGGCCCCTCATAGCCATCGACATCCACGATCAACGCCTCAGCCGCGAGCCTCTCCTCGACGCTGAGCAGATCGTTGATTTCAAATTGGTCCGGGTCGGCCATTTTGCCCCTATCGGTTCAACAGGCTTTGAAGTTCGGCATCCAAGGCGGAGATGTCAATGGGGTGATGTGTGGGCTGATGCGTGGGCTGATGTTTAGGGTGCGTGCTGATGGCGCGATCCGCGCGGGCCTGTGCCGCCGTCCCCATCGGCCCAAGCGCGGCCAATGTCTGCATCTCGGCCAGATCACCGTTGCAGTGCAACACCATGTCACAGCCTGCGGCTAGCGCCAATTGCGCGCGCTGCAAAATCGTGCCCGCCAAAGCCCCCATCGAAATATCATCGGTCATCAACAGCCCGTCAAAGCCGATTTCCTCGCGGATCACCTGAATCGCGGCGGGGCTTTGGGTGGCGGGGCGATCCGGGTCGATCGCCTCCATCACAATATGCGCCGACATGCCCATGCTCAGATCGTTGAGCGCTTTGAACGGGGCAAAATCCACCGCCAATTCTGCACGCGATGCATTCACACGCGGCAGGCCCTTGTGACTGTCCACAGCCCCGCGCCCATGCCCCGGTAGGTGTTTCATCACCGGCGCCACACCGCCCGCCGCCATGCCATCGACCAAGGCGCGACCCATCTGGGCGACGACACCCGCGTCATCGGAAAAACAACGGTTCATCAAAAACGGATGGGTCTGAGCACAGGCCACATCCAACCCCGGCACACAGTTCACATCAATGCCAACACCGTGCAAATCCGCCGCCAACAACCGCCCGCGCAGCCACATGGCCCGCAGCGGATCGGAAGCGATTTGCACCTGATCCAATGGCGGCAAAAATTCGCGCCAATGTGGCGCGCGCAGGCGTTGGACCCGCCCACCTTCTTGATCTATCAGGATCGGCGCGTCACGGCCCACAGCGGCGCGCAGCTCATGCGTCAAACGCCGCAATTGGTCAGGGCTGTCCACATTGCGCGCAAACAGGATAAAACCCCAAGGGTCGGCGTCGCGAAAGAAATCAGCCTCCAAAGAGGTGAGCGCAAGCCCTTCACATCCAAAGATAAAAGCGCCCTGCCCCAGTACGTGGTCCAGTGCGTGCTCCGGCCCCGTCACCATCGCGATTTATCGCTGAACCGTGGGCACACAGGCCGCATTCATCGCGGTCAAAGCGGCACAGAACCGGTTGGCATCCGAGGCATCGGCAAAACCATAGGCGCGCAGACGGTAAAAGGTCGTCCCGCCGCTTTCGGCCTGTTCAATCACCCGCGATTTGCCTTCCATCAGGTCCTCAAACCGGCCCGAAAGACGGTCCCATTCGCTGCGCGCGATCTCTTCGTTTTGAAAGGCGCCAAATTGCACCAAACGCGCGCCTGTCGGCACCTCGCTTGGGGCCAATTCATCCGTCGCCCCAATCGCGGCCAAAATATCGCCCGCCACGCCCTCAAGGCTGGCCGAGGCACCCGGTGTAGCGCCCGTTGCCAAAGACGCCACCCGCACAGGGCGCGGTTTTGGACGTGGCGACTGCGCAAGATCAGAGGCCTCAGGCGTCACATCGGCGGCAGAGGCCACCTCTTCGACACTGTCCAGTTCAAGCGGGTCGTCCTCAACCGCCACAGTGGTCATATCTGGGGCGGCAGCCGGCTCTTCCGGTTGCACGGCAAAAGCGGTGTTTTCCGGTTCATAGGCGGAAACGGCGGTTTGGGTCGCGGACATCGGTTGATCTTCGTCGCTCAATGTCGCAATGCGCGGTGCCAAAATCAAACTGTCGGCGGGCGCTGCGGCGGAGCCATCGGCCGTGACGGAATTGACTGCCAAGCCTTGGTGCATCGCCAACTGGCCGCCCGGATCGTCGGGCACTATGCGAGCCGAGCCTTCGAGCGCACGAATGACAGGCACGCCGTTCACATCGCGCATCATCAACTTATAGCCCCAAACCCCAAGACCCAGCACCAACGCCAGCGAGACCACCGCGCCAGCCCATTGCGCCTTGCCGAGTTTCGGCCGGCCAAAGTCTTCAGATGAGCCGTCACCGCCTGTGGTGTCATAGGCATAATCAGGTCCGGTGTCTGGTCTTGGCGCGTAGTGCGACTGCGGAGCGGCAAAGCCATGCCGGGCATAGGTTTGCTGCCCGGTCTGTGCCTCAGACGGAGACCCGGACTGTGGCGCAAACCGCACATCTTGATCATTGAAATATCGGTCCGGATCAGGCGCACCGCCAAAATTTTGCGCGCCTGAAGAGCGCGACTGGCCCAGATGGGCCTCGCGATAGGTATATGTCCCGTTCTTGTCTGCGACATAGTTCCCGTTCACACGGGGGGAAGGATAGCCCGCATTGGGGCCGCTCCGGAAATCCTGCGCCATCTTCGCCTCATACCGATTCCCGCTTTGTTTTCTGCGGGTTATTGACTGCTCTTAAGGGGATGCATGAGGATCTATGCCCTCATGTTGCACCAATCCCTCTCGGTGGTCCGACCTTGGGCGCTTTGACTTAACGCATCTCTTCCGCCGGAGTTACCCCCAGAATAGCAAGACCTGCAGAAATCACAACGGCCACGGCACGCGGTAGGGCAATTTTTGCCGCCGACAGCGCGGGGTCATCCTGCAAGAACCGCAAGGCACCATTGTCATTGCCCTTGTTCCACAGCGCGTGGAAATCAGACGCCAAATCATAAAGATAAAAGGCGATGCGGTGCGGCTCATGGCCTTTCGCGGCGATCTCGACCTGACGCGGCCAATCGGCCAATTTGCGCGCCACGGCGATCTCTGCCGGATCATCAAAGCGCGGCGTGTCGGTCAGGGTCACCCCCGCCTCCTCCGCCTTGCGCAGCACCGAACGCACCCGCGCATGGGCATATTGCACATAGAACACCGGGTTGTCTTTCGACTGTTCCAGCACCTTGTCGAAATCGAAATCCAAAGAGGCATCGTTTTTGCGGGTCAGCATGACAAAACGGGTGACATCCGCGCCGACCTCCTCAACCACATCGCGCAGGGTGACAAAATTGCCCGCGCGTTTGGACATTTTCAACTCTTCGCCATTCTTGATCAGCTTGACCAGTTGAATGAGCTTGATGTCACAACCGACCTTGCCATCGGACAGGGCAGACACAGCCGCTTTCATCCGTTTGACATAGCCACCGTGATCCGCGCCGAACACGTCGATGATCTCGTCAAAACCGCGTTTGACCTTGTCATAGTGATAGGCGATGTCGGGGGCGAAATAGGTCCATGCGCCATCGGATTTCTGGATCGGACGGTCCACGTCATCGCCATGCGCGGTGGATTTGAACAAAAGCTGCTCGCGCGGCTCCCAATCCTCGGGCATTTTGCCCTTTGGCGGCTCCAACACGCCGCGATAGATCAGGCCCTTTTCGTCCAGTTCCTTGATCGCGGCCTCGATCAACCCGGTGTTGTACAAAGATTTCTCCGAGTAAAACACATCCATCTCAACGCCCAAGGCTTTGAGATCCCCACGGATCATCTCCATCATCGCATCGGTGGCAAAGACTCGCACATCGGCGAGCCAGACCTCTTCGGGTTGGTCCAAAAGACTGTCGCCATATTTGGCCTTCAAATCCTCGCCCACCTTGACGAGGTAATCGCCGGGATACAGCCCCTCGGCGATTTCCGGGTTCAGGCCATTGGCCTCGCGGTAGCGTTGAAACACCGAGCGCGCCAAAACATCGACCTGCGCGCCGCCATCATTGATGTAATATTCGCGCGTCACGTCATAGCCCGCGTAATCCAACAAGGACGCCAAAGCATCGCCAAACACCGCACCGCGGGTGTGGCCGACATGCATCGGCCCGGTCGGGTTGGCGGAGACATATTCGACATTGACCTTGGTGCCCGTGCCCATAGGCGAACGGCCATAGCCCTTGGCGGCCAAAATCCCCTCAACCAGCGCCGACCAAACGCCATCGGCAAGCCGCAGGTTGATAAACCCCGGACCCGCCACATCCACAGCGGCGATGCGCGGGTCAGCGGCGAGTTTTTCGGCCAGTTTATCGGCAATGTCGCGCGGTTTCAGATTGGCCGGTTTGGCCAAAACCATCGCCGCATTGGTGGCCATG
Organism: Celeribacter baekdonensis; assembly: GCF_900102315.1. Taxonomy (GTDB): domain Bacteria; phylum Pseudomonadota; class Alphaproteobacteria; order Rhodobacterales; family Rhodobacteraceae; genus Celeribacter; species Celeribacter baekdonensis. Next base: position 26,249 of record NZ_FNBL01000015.1, on the reverse strand, counting down.
TCGCCATGCAACGCATCGCGCGGCGGCTCGACCGCCACATTGGCAAACTCAAGCCCCTCGGGCAGCACGCCGTCCAGGACAAGGCCAGTCAGGCTGTCGATCACAAGGGCGCGGATATCGGCGAACAGGTTCATCTTTGGTCTCTCCATCTCTTGCGGCGGGTTTACCACGCCCGCGCGGCGCGTCAACGGCATTGACCGCCAAGCGCAACGCTATGCGGGTTTTGGCGGTGCTTTCGCGGCTGTTTTGGCCGCATTTGCGCGCGCAGATGTCGGTTTTTCGACCGTTTTCACGGTTTCGATCTCCCGCGTTGCGGGCGTGGAGGCCTCCGGCGGCACCAAGGCGACAAGACGCGCCCCTGTGGCCACGCGCGCCCGCGATGCGGCCTCGCGCGCCTCGCTCATGCGGCGTTTGAGCGCCGCGCGCGCACTCTCGCGTTGCTCTTCGGGCAGCGCGTCAATTTCCGCCTCGGCGCGCAACGGAAACAGAATATCCGCATCTTCTGACAACAACCGCCGAAACGTCCCATCCTCTTTCAAACGCCCCAGCAAAAGCGCGCCTTTGCGATCGGCTTTCCACGTCTCGAAATCGTAATCCTCGCTCAATGTCGTCACCGACACCCGCCAGCCGCTTTGCATCAACGCATCCAGATCGCCAAAGGTTTTGCCCATGCCAAAAGGTCGTCCCCCCAATTGCGTCGGCAGGCTGTGCCGCACCTTGCCCTCCTTGACACGGGCCAATTGCCACACGTTTTCGCGGCCATATTCCGAGCCAAAATCGGTCGCAACCAAGGTGTTATAGGCATCGTTATCCGAAGCCGCGATCAACGTGTCATAGGACAGGATCTCAAGGCTGTCTTCGGCCGCCTCACCCAAAATATCGCCATAAAACACTGGTAAATTCGCCGCGCGCGGCCGCACAAGGCGTGCATGGTTTGGATCGGCGATCAGCACAGGGATGTCTTCGCGTTTGAGTGCCTCCGCCAAAGAGGTGGTAAAGCGCGATCCGCCCAGGATCAACACTCCCGGCTTGCCCGTCGAGGCCAGCCCAAGCGCGCGCGCGAAAGGCGCCAGTGTAAAGCCGTGCAACACCACCGTGACCAAGACCAGGACAAAGGCCAGCGGCCCGATGACCCCCGCGCCCTCGACCCCTGCGGCCGCCAGACGTTCGCCAAACAGCCCGGCCACGGCAACCAAAACCACCCCGCGCGGGCCCGTGAAAGCGATCAGGAGCTTTTCATTGCGCGGCAATTTGGTCCCGATCAAGGCGACAAGCACGGTCACAGGTCGCGCCACCAGGATCACGAGGGCCACAAACACCCCGGCCCGCCAGGTCAATTGCCCCAGCGAGGCGAAATCCATCGAGGCGGCCAAAAGGATGAACACGCCCGACACCAACAGGATCGTCGCGTGTTCTTTGAATCGGCGCAGCTCGTCAAAGGAGGGCAAATCGGCATTGGCGATCACCAGCCCCATCACGGTCACGGCCAAAAGCCCGCTTTCATGCAGCATCAAATCCGGCACGGCAAACGTCACCAACAGGGTCACAAACAACACCGGAACCTTCATATATTCCGGCACATAGGCGCGTCTGAACGTATAGGACACCGCCAACCCGGCCAAAAGCCCGACGGCACCTGCCACAATAATGCCAAAGCCCAATTGCAGCAAAGCCGCAGACAGGCTTTCGGCTTCGCGCCCCACAAGCACGAATTCAAAGGCCAGAACGGCGGCCAAGGCCCCGACCGGATCGTTGACGATGGCCTCCCATTGCAACAGGTTCGCGGGACGGCGTTGGAGTTTCGCTTGCCGCAGCAAAGGCGCGATCACGGTCGGGCCGGTGACCACCATGATGCCGCCAAACACCGCCGAGGCCTCCCAGCCCAGCCCCGCGCCCCAATGGAGCGCCGAGGCCGACAGCAGCCATCCCAAAGGCGCGCCGACAACCACAAGCCGGAACACGCCACGTTTGGCGTCGCCCAATTTATGCAGATCCAGTGTCAGCCCGCCCTCAAACAGGATCACCGCCACCGCCAGAGAAATCAGCGGCTGAACCACCGGGCCAATGTCGCGCGCGGGCTGCAAAAGCCCAAACCCCGGACCCACAATCAGACCCGCCGCCAGCATCAAAACAATCGCCGGGAGTTTCAACCGCCACGCCAGCCATTGTGCGCCCACGCCCAAGACGCCGACCAGCGCAAAGGCGTCCACCGGGTTCATCCCTGTCATCGTGTCCGTGGCCATGATGGTCCTTCCCCTCCTGTGGTCCTGTGCGGTCCTGCGCGCTCTGTCGTCAAAGACTTAGGCGCACAGCCGCTCAAATTCCTGAATGGCAAAGCGGTCGGTCATCCCGGCCACATAGTCCAAAACGATCCGCGCCAGTTCCGTGTCGCTCTGCGCCAGCTCCACCTCATGACGCCATTCTTCGGGCAAAAGCTCGGGCTGTTTCATGAACAGGGGAAACAGCGCATTGACCATATGCGTCACCCGTTCGCGTTCTTTGATGACCGTCGGAGCGCGATACATCCGTTTGAATAAAAACGATTTAATCGCTTTTAGGTTTTGAAAGAACGGTTTGGAAAAGCGAATGATGGTGCGGTCCATCTCGCGAATATCCTGCGCCGTTTCGGGCTTGGCGCTCTCCAGACGGTTGGTGGCTATCGTGATCACATCCTCCACCATATAGCCAAAAATCCGCCGCAGGGCCTCGTGATCGCGCCGATGCGGATCAAGGCCGGGATAGGCACGATCAACCTCCTCGTAAGCCGGGCCTGTCAGGGGCAATTCCATCAAATCGGCGGCGGTAAACAGCCCCGCGCGCAACCCGTCATGCAGATCGTGGTGGTTGTAGGCCACATCATCGGCAATCGCCGCCACCTGCGCCTCGGCACTGGCAAAGGTGTAAAGCTCCAGATCAAACTGATCGTTCACCTCTTTGAGCGCATAGGGCAGTGGCGCATCCGCCGGGTGTTTTTTGGGGTCGGCATGTGGCCCCATCACCGGGCCATTGTGTTTGGCCAGCCCCTCAAGGCTTTCCCATGTCAGGTTCAGCCCGTCAAAATCGGCGTAATGTTTTTCCAACTTGGTGACAATCCGCAGCGCCTGGGCGTTGTGATCAAAGCCGCCATAAGGCGCCATCAGCAGTTCAAGCGCATCCTCGCCGGTGTGACCAAAGGGCGAATGACCCAGATCATGCGCCAGCGCCACAGCCTCCGCCAAGCCTTCGTTCAGCCCCAAAGCCCCCGCGAGCGTGCGCGCCACCTGCGCCACCTCAATCGAATGGGTCAGACGGGTGCGGTAATAATCGCCCTCATGTTCGACAAAGACTTGGGTCTTGTGTTTGAGGCGGCGAAAGGCCGAAGAGTGAATGATCCGATCCCGGTCGCGTTGAAACGGCGAGCGAAAGGTCGAGAGTTTTTCCGGGAAAAGCCGCCCGCGCGTTTCAAACGGTTGGCTTGCATAGGGTTTCAACATCTGCCTGTCCTGCTATATGTGACCGGATCGAACGGGTGGATGGCACGTCTCTCGCGCCATTGCCGCGCCATGTCCTTGTCGATGATCTTTTTCACACTTATATTAAGAGACAAGCCCTACGACAAACAGATGACACGGGGTTATCCCCTGTTTCTGCTTTAAATCTCTGAAATTCGGTGAATTCCCGCCGCTTTAGACCAAAAGGTAGCATTATGTCCCTCACCCTCCCCCCCAAAGTGACCACCCGTGCCTATGAACGCCTCTCTGAGATCAACGCGGCGACGGGCGAGGCCAAGGCGCTTCGCATCGCGGTTGAGGGCGGCGGCTGTTCGGGGTTTCAATATGACATCACGCTGGACGAGCCTGCGAGCGACGACATTGTGTTGACCGGCACGGGCGGCACGGTGGTGATTGATCCGGTGTCCTTGCCATTTTTGGAAAACGCCGTGATTGATTTTACCGAAGAGGTGATCGGCGCGCGGTTTGTGATTGAAAACCCCAATGCGACCTCGTCCTGTGGCTGTGGCACCTCGTTTTCGATGTGATCCGCCGCAAAGATGTGATCCGCCGCAAAACGGATGTTTTTGTTCTGCCCCAAACGCCCTGCGCCCAAACGCGGGGCGTTTGGCATTTGGGTCAATCCACGCGCGCACGCCGCCTCACAGAACGATCTGTTTCTTGTGATTTTTCAACCGCTTAACATTTCGATATCGCATCTCCACCTGTCTCTCACAACGACGAAATATACCCTGTCACCTATCCGCCGCTCGTAAAACACGATTAAGGCGTCATGCCATAAACCCGTGATTCAGGTTATGGCGGAACGCTTTAACCAAGGGTCATTCGCCCCTCCCAAGGCGCACTGAACAGGCCTTGCAGCACTGCGGGGCCTGTTTGTACGTACGACGACCTGTCTTTGCACCAATCTTTGCACCAAACCATGTATGCCGTCTCAGGCTCTGATCGGCGCAAGTCCGAGCCGACGCCGAAACGGGCCGACCCGCTCAACCGGAAAAAGATCGCGAAACGCCCGCGAGGAATGTGCGCGGGGGCATAAAGCCATCACATCGGCGCGCTGATCCGGCGACAACTGCCGAAGGGCTTGGGGTCCCGGATTGAAGCTTTCGCACCAAAGCCCCTCGGCCCGCAACAAAACATGGCGCTCCAACAGCAGATGGACATAGGTCTGACGCACACACGGCAACCGCCGGACATCTTTCCAGCCGACAAAGGCCTTGGCCGGCACAAGCCGCGGGCCAAGATCAACATCCTTCCAAAACATACGATGGTGCGGGCTGGTGATCAGGCCACCACCCGGCGGGTCCGGCCCAATAGATGCCCCCAACGCAAGGCGGGCCTGCGGACCAAAGCAAATGGCGGCCTGTGATCCCTGCCCCGGCACTGTTGACACCCCGCACCATAGGATCGGCAGAGTCCCATGATCGCGCGTCGTCACAGCCTCTCCCATGCGCAAAGTTTCAACCCGGCGGGCCCCATCCGGGGTTTGGATGCGCATTCCGGCCCCAAAGCACACAAACATATCTGCGTAGGCCACCTGCGGATCACTGCTGTCGCGGGCGATGATTTCATAGGTGACTCCGGGCGTGAGATAGCCATCGGAGGCCATCCCCAAAACATCCCCCGACACTTCAAACGCATAGATGGTGACATCTTCGGTCCCATCCGTAGCACCTCCGACCGGGCGAACGATATAGGAATATTCATTCTCAACCTCAGTGCCCGCCGCAAAGGTCGTGCCGCCCAACATGGATGAGGTGGTAAAATCCTGAGAGGAATCCCCATCCTCGAACATCCCCTCATCGTCCGTGATTTCAAGATGCTGCGGACCAGTGTTGATGACAAAACTTGTGCCAACATCGCTTAGATCCGCCGTCGCATTCGACTGAAACGGCGTTCCGGTAAAAGAAATGTCCTGAAGATCCCAAACGGCAATAACCGCCATAGCCACACCCCGATGAAACGTTGCAACATATATAACTCTTGGGCTTTAAGCCTTGGTAAATATCCCTCATTCCCTTGCCAAATCCGTTCCGGCCTGTTCAAACCACGCCCAAGGAGCCGGGCATGGACCAGTTTGACACGATCATTATAGGCGCAGGCGCTGCGGGGCTGTTTTGCGCCAAATTCGCGGCCGCCAAAGGCGCGCGGGTCTTGGTCGTGGATCACGCCAAACGTCCGGCGGAAAAGGTGCGGATTTCCGGTGGTGGGCGCTGTAATTTCACCAATCTGGATGCGGGGCCGGCCAATTACCTGTCACAAAACCCGCATTTCGCCAAATCCGCTCTGGCGCGCTACACCCAATGGGATTTCATCGACCTTTTGGCCCAGCATGGCATCACATGGCATGAGAAAACCCTTGGCCAATTGTTTTGCGATGGCAAATCCGCCGCCATTGTCGAGATGCTTCTGTATGAAGCCCGCGCGTCTGAACTGCGCCTCTCCACCACGGTGGACGAAATCACCCATGACGGCACCGGGTTTCGCGTCACGCTCTCGGGCCGCACGGTCCATGCGCGCCGTCTGGTGATCGCCTCGGGCGGCAAATCCATCCCCAAAATGGGCGCAACCGGATTGGGCTATCAGATTGCCACGCAATTCGGCGTGCCCCTTGTTGAGACCCGCCCCGGCTTGGTGCCCCTCACGTTCGGTCCGCAAGATTTGGACTGGATCGTGCCCTTGGCTGGCACCGCGCTTGACGCGCGTCTCGTGGCGGGTGGCACATCCTTTGATGAGGCGCTGTTGTTCACCCATCGCGGCCTCTCAGGACCTGCGGTGTTACAGGCGTCAAATTACTGGCGCGAGGGCGAAGAGATTCACGTCGACCTCCTGCCCGCCCGCTCTGCCTTTGACGCCCTCAAAGCCGCGCGCTCCGAAAATGGCCGCCGCCAAATGCACACGGCGCTCTCGCTGCTCTTCCCCGCCAAATTGGCCGCCGCTCTGGCGCAAAAATGGAGCCTCACGGGCAATTTGGCCGATCAATCCGACGCCAAACTGCGCGCTTTGGCCGATCTGATCCACGCCCTGCCCCTCAAACCCACCGGGTCCGAAGGCTACCGCACCGCCGAAGTCACCTTGGGCGGCGTCAACACCGACGCGCTCTCAAGCAAAACCATGGAGGCCAAATCCGTCCCCGGCCTGTATTTCATTGGCGAAGTGGTCGATGTCACCGGCTGGCTCGGCGGCTATAATTTCCAATGGGCCTGGGCCTCCGCCGCCGCCTGTGGGCGCGCAATCGCAGATCAAAGCTGATCCCGGCTTTCCCTTCCGCGCCCTTCGCCATACAAAGAGTCAAAGACGAGGAGACGCACATGAAAATCGCCAGTTTCAACATCAACGGCATCAAAGCCCGCGTCGAGGCGTTGCAGGAGTGGCTGAAAGAGGCCGAACCCGATGTGGCGATCTTGCAAGAGATCAAATCGGTCGACGAAAACTTCCCGCGCGACCTCTTTGAGGACATGGGCTATAATGTTGAAACCCATGGCCAAAAGTCCTTCAACGGCGTGGCGCTCCTGTCCAAACGCCCACTCGAAGACGTCACCCGTGGCCTACCCGGCGCGGAAGGTGCAGGTCGCGACGGTGACGATGACGTCGAGGCGCGCTATATCGAGGCCACGGTGGTCGGCGACACACAGGCGATCCGCATTTGCGGCCTCTACCTGCCCAATGGCAATCCGGTCGAACTTACACCCGAGGGCGCGCCGGTGCTTGGGTCAAAATACGACTTTAAACTCAAATGGTTCGCCCGTCTCGAAGCGCGCGCGCGCGCGCTTATGACCGAAGAACAGCCCTTTCTCATGGCGGGCGATTTCAACCTGATCCCACAGCCCGAGGACGCCAAACGCCCCGAGGCCTGGGCAGACGACGCGCTGTTTCGCCTCGACTCCCGCGCCGCGTTTCGCCGGTTGATGAACCTTGGCTTTACCGATGCGCTACGGGTCAAAAACAACGCCCCCAACACCTACACATTCTGGGACTACCAAGGCGGTGCGTTTGACAAAAACGATGGCATCCGCATTGACCATTTCCTGCTCTCGCCACAAGCCGCCGATCTGCTGCGCGACTGCCAGATCGACGCCTATACCCGCGCCAAAGCAAAACCGTCGGATCACGTCCCGATCTGGGTTGATCTGGATCTCTGATATTGAGTGGCTCTGCCACATGCCGAACATACACAAAGGCGGTGCCGGATTTGCATCTGGCACCGCCTTTTGATCGCGTTATGTCGCCTCAGCGTTTTGGAGGGCGCTGTTTTTGGACCTTCGGCGCATCGGCACGGTCTTTGCCAAGGTGTTTGCGCAGGCGCGACGGCATGGATTTGGTTTTGTTCTTGAACGGGTTCTTGTCGCCTTGTGAGCGGAAAAACAGCCGGATCGGCGTGCCGGGCATATCAAAGTCCTCGCGCAACCCATTGATCAGATAGCGTTTATAGCTATCATTCAATTCCTCAGGATGGCTGCACATCACCACGAATTGCGGTGGGCGGGCTTTGACTTGGGTCATGTAGCGCAGCTTGATCCGGCGGCCACCGGGCGCGGGCGGCGGGTGCGCCGTGGTCATCGCTCCGAGCCAATTGTTGAGCTTGGCGGTGGAGACACGACGGTTCCACACCGCATGAGCGTTCAAAATCGCCTCTTGCAGCTTGTCCAGATTCTTGCCGGTCAGCGCCGACACCGTCACCAAAGGCGCGCCGCGCAACTGTGGCAAAAGTCGGGTGAATTCTTCGCGCAACGCCTTGGCTTTGTTGGATTTATCGCCTTCTTCATCCCATTTGTTGACCGCGATCACCACCGCACGACCTTCGCGTTCGGCCAAATCGGCGATCCGCAGGTCTTGTTGTTCAAACGGGATCGACACATCGAGCAACACAACGACCACTTCGGCGAATTTCACCGCGCGCAGCCCGTCAGACACTGAGAGTTTCTCAAGCTTTTCCTGAACCTTGGCCTTTTTGCGCATCCCCGCCGTGTCAAACACCCGCACGGGCGTCTCGTTCCACGTCATCGTCACCGAAATACTGTCGCGGGTGATGCCCGCCTCAGGCCCGGTCAAAAGCCGCTCTTCGCCAAGCAACTTGTTGATCAGCGTGGATTTCCCGGCGTTCGGGCGACCGACAACGGCGATTTGCAGCGGCTTATCAAGGGTAAAGTCGCGCGAAAATCCGGCCTCATCGCCCTCTTCGAAATCCTCGCCAAGGGCGGCTTCTTCCTCGGACAGTTCAATATCGGTCTCTGGGGCTTCCGCAGCGGAGCGCTCTTCGAACTCTTTGGAAAGCGGCAGCAACATGTCATACAGCTCATGCATCCCCTCGCCATGTTCGGCAGAGAGGCGCAAAGGTTCGCCCAGACCCAAAGCATAGGCTTCCAAAAGCCCGCCCTCGCCGGCTTTGCCCTCGGCCTTATTCGCCGCCAAAATCACATGTTTGGCACGTTTGCGCAGGATTTCGGCAAAGATTTCGTCGGCCGGCAAAATGCCCACCCGCGCGTCGATCATAAACAGGCAAATGTCAGCCATATCGACCGCACGTTCGGTGAGCTTACGCATCCGGCCCTGAAGCGACTCGTCGGTGGCTTCCTCTAACCCGGCGGTGTCGATCACGGTGAATCGCAGATCCACAAGCCGCGCCTCGCCTTCACGCAGGTCACGGGTCACCCCCGGTTGGTCATCCACAAGCGCCAGACGCCGCCCAACCAGACGGTTGAACAGGGTCGATTTGCCCACATTGGGACGGCCAACGATGGCAAGCGAAAAACTCATGAGGATAGCTCCGGGTCAAAGGTCTAAAACGGTCCGCTACACCCCAGAGACACTGGTTTTGGCGGAGCGTGCGACACGCTGAGATGTTGCGCTGCGCACCGCCTTTTCCCCGAAACAGGTCAAAGGCCGCACGCTTTAGCGGCTCCGATACACCCAAACCGGGGGCGCGGTAAAGGCTTTAACGCAGCGCGGCCAAGCTTCCGTCCTCAAGCAGCACATACATCACGCCACCGACCACGATCGGATCGGAGGCCGCGCCCTTGGGCAGGGCCACAGAGGCGACCAGCGCGCCGGAGGCCGGATCAAAACCACGCAGGACCGCATCATTGGAGGCGACCCAAAGTTTGCCGCCCGCAGCCACAGGCCCGTAATGGGCAAAGACATCTTTGCGTTTGCGCTGTTTGTCCGTGGTGAAAAACGGCAATTGCACCGACCAGACCCGCGCACCGGTGGCGGCAGAGAGCCGCACCAAAGCATTGCGATCGGTGACGATAAACACCGATCCGCCGATCACCGTGGCCGGGCTATAGGCACCCTCATCCGCGGTCCATTTGCGCGCACCGGTTTCGACGTCAAAGGCGGCATAGCGCCCGGCTTGGTTGCCGACATACAGCGTCGGGCCAACGACCACCGGATCAGAGGTGATGTCAGAAATATTGGCATAGACCACGCCTTTGCGTTGGCCAGCCAGAGAGGCGGACCACATGCGGATGCCGCCCTTGCGGAATGCGCCGTAGAGATCGCCGGAGGCGAAGGGGAAGACCACCATACGGTCGGTGACCACCGGAGAGGCGGCGCCCACGCGCGAGGTCACGGTTTCGGGCCCACTGATTTGCCATTTGACCCGGCCATCCGATGTTTTCACCGCCCAGCCCTGGCCATCCCCCGCCACGACATAGACCAAGCCATCATAGACCGCGAGGCCAGAGGCCCCCACAGCATCCAAGGATTGCCGCCATTTGACCGCACCCGTGGTCAAATCCAAAGCGATCAGTTCGCCGTAACCGATGGTGGCATAAACGGTCGTGCCCTCAATCGCCAAAGCCCCGCCTGAGGCCTTGCCGGGCTTTTCGCCCGCGGGCGTCAGATCAACCGACCAAACGGGCGCACCGGACGCGGCAGACACGGCGGTCAATTGCGCCGCGGCATCCATCGCCACGACCAAACCGTTCGCGGCGACAGGATCAACAGAGAGGCGCATTTTGCGCGAGTTGCCTTGGCCAATCGGCGTGGTCCAAGCGACAGAGGGCACGCCAGAGGTAAAGGCATTATGCCCCGAGGCATGAAGCCGCCCGGCCCCGGTCGTGGGCCACGCGGCGCGGCTGACCTGTTGGCCCAGCGAGATTTTTTCAACCCGGTTGGCCGTTTCCGTCTGAACGGAGCCAAAAACCAAGCCCTCGCGCGGATCAAGGCGCTGCCCTGACAGGATCTCTTCGCGTCCAGCCCCACATGCCGTGAGCGCCAGCACGGCGCAAAAAAGCCCCGCTTTCCCTGCCTGACCGATCATGCCCGCACTCCCATTTGTCTCAACTCGACTTAAACCCACGCCCCGAGAGGCACCATATGCGCTCACCCGGCGCTCACTCAGCCGCCGGGTCGGCTCCAAGCGCCACAATCATCTGCAGCGCACGCCGACGCAAGGCATTACTTGCCTCACCATCTTGCGAGATCGCCCGATAGCCATCAATCGCCGCCTCGACCTGACCCATTTCAACCTGAGCTGCGGCAATTTGTTCTTCGGCCAAAAGCCGATAGGGCGCGCCGGGGGCGGCAATGCCCGCAAGCTGGCTCACCCGCTCTTCAGCCGGGATGTCGCCCGCACCGATCATGGCGGTTTTGAGCACGGCCAAATCGCGATACACCGGGTCCAGCATGGCATCTGCGGTAAACGGCGCCAAAGCGGCAATCGCCCCTTTGGCATCGCCCGCCGCATGCAATTCGCCCGCGCGCAGCATCGCCGTGATCACCCGGACATCGCCCTCGCCGCCAATCTCGGCCAAGGCCTGCGCCCGTGCCGTGGCATCCGCGCCCTCAAGCGCCGCCGTCAACGCATCGCCCATGGCCTCTGCCTGAGTCCGGGCCTGGGCTTTGGCATATTCATTCCACGCCGCGCCACCGACCAGAACACAGACGGCCAAAATGCCAATCCAGCCATATTTGCGCAAAAAAGCATAGAATTTGTCACGGCGGACCTCTTCGGTCACCTCGTCGATAAAACTGTCGGTTTGGCTCAAGGGGCCCCCATCTCGCAACACGGCGTGCGGTCATTATGTTTCAACCTGTTGCCCCCTCATACCCCGATCTGAAACCGAATGCCAAGACCTGAGCAGCGGTCTGGACCCGGGGAGCGCGGCAAATCGTCCTGCTCACGGTCCTACTCACGGTCCTGCCCATGGTCTTGCGCACGGTGTTGGCCCCTCACGACTTGAGCCGTTTTCCAGCTTGGGTTAGGCTCATCACCGTCGCCTCAGTGATCACGCCGCTGTCACGAACGCTGTCACGAACGCTGTCACAAACAAGGTGCAATCTGAGCGAATTTAACCTGTAGAGGCCGAAATTTCTATATTTAGGCGATTTTTTTCCATCGCGACCTTGTGATTGCCCTGCGATCTCCCCATCTTGGCCGCAATGTTAATGATATTAACTCTATGGTGAACGCGCCGCAAAACCTGACAGACCGCAAAATATCTGTCAAAAATATCCGCAAAATGAACTGTTGTGTGCACGACGCCGTATATCGAACTGAAACCCAGCCTCTCTGAGACAGAGAGGACGCCCCAGACCGAGACAGAGACCCACATGCGTATTGTTTCCATCGTCATCGCCCTGCTTGTCACCATTGCTCTGTATTTCTTTGTCTTTGAGCGTGATCGGCTGACCAATTTTGCCGCCTCAGACACTCCCCCTTCCGGGGAAACGCCAGACACCGCTGCACAGACAGAATCAGAATTTGCAACGCCTGCGCAAAAAACCATGGGCGAGGCCCATCCGGTTTCTGTGGTGGTGCGCCACTCCACCGCACAGCTTTTGGCGAATGTGGTGGTTGTGCGGGGTGAAACCGAAGCGGCGCGCGAGGTCAATGTGACGGCGGAAACCTCCGGTCGTGTGGTCAACGCCCCGCTGCGCAAAGGCGCTTATGTTCAGGCCGATCAAACGCTGTGCGAACTTGATATAGGCACCCGCGAGGCGACATTGGCCCAAGCCAAGGCCGAATTCACGCAGGCCGAGGTGGCGTTGGCGAATGCACGCAAGCTGGCCGAAGGTGGCTATGCCTCCGAGACTCAGATCCTGACCGCCGAGGCCGGGATCGAAAGCGCACGCGCGGCGGTCGCCTTGGCCTCCCGCGACATCGAAAACCTCACCATCAAAGCGCCGTTTGCCGGGCTTTTGGAAAGCGACACGGCCGAGCTTGGCACGTTCTTGTCCTCAGGCTCCGCCTGCGCCACGGTGATCCAACTCGATCCGATCAAATTGGTCGGTTACGCACCGGAAGCAGACGTGGCGGCGATTGAGGTCGGGGCTTTGGCGGGCGCACGGTTGATTTCTGGCCCCGAAGTCACTGGCCGCGTCACCTTCCTGTCGCGCTCCGCCGACCCTTCGACCCGCACGTTCCGGGTTGAGGTCGAAATCCCCAACCCGGATTTCTCCATCCGTGATGGTCAAACCGTTGAAATGGCAATCTCCTCCGCCGGTCTGGCCGCACATCTGGTGCCGCAATCGGCGCTGACCCTGGACGATGAGGGCCAAATCGGGCTGCGGCTCCTCGGTGCGGACAGCCGCGCCGAATTTGCCCCGGTTCAGGTGCTGCGCGACACCCGCGAGGGCATTTGGGTGGCAGGTCTGGCCGATGAGGTCGACATCATCGTGGTGGGTCAGGATTTTGTCAAAGCCGGGGTTTTGGTGGCGGCCTCTTTTGAGGAGGCCCCCACCGCAGCCGATACAGAGACGCAGATGGAGACGCCTATGGAGAGCGACCAATGACCGGCCTCGTCGATTGGGCGGGCGAACGCGCCCGGATGATCCTCGCCTTCATCGCGCTCACCTTGATCGCGGGGACATTTGCCTATGTCAGCCTGCCAAAAGAGGGCGAACCGGATATCGAAATCCCCGCGCTCTTTGTCTCCGTCCCCTTCCCCGGCATTTCCGCCGAAGACGCCGAGAAACTCCTGGTCAAACCGATGGAGACGGAACTCTCCGATCTGGACGGTCTCAAAACCTTGTCGGGCACCGCCGCCGAAAGTTATGGCGGCATCGCGCTTGAATTTGAATTTGGCTGGGACAAGACCAAAATCATCGCCGATGTGCGCGACCGGATGGGCCGGGTTCAGGCGAATTTCCCCACGGGCGCCGACAATTATACAATCACCGAGATCAACTTTTCCGAATTTCCCATCCTCATTGTCAACCTGACCGGCCCCGTGCCCGAACGTACCTTGGTCCAATATGCCAAGCGAATGCAGGACCGGATTGAGGGTCTGGAGCCGATTTTGGAAGCGCAGCTTGCCGGACAGCGTGACGAGATGCTGGAGGTGGTCATCGACCCGCTGCGGCTTGAATCCTACAATGTGACGGCGGGCGAATTGATCTCGGTCGTCACCAACAACAATCGCCTTGTTGCGGCGGGCGAAGTGGAAACCGATCAGGGGACATTTTCGGTCAAAATCCCATCGTCGTTCAAAGATCAACGCGATGTCATGGCCCTGCCCGTCAAGGTCAATGGCGACCGTGTCGTCACGTTGGGTGATTTGGCCGATATTCGTCTGACCTTTGAAGACCGCGAGGGCACAGCGCGCTTTAATGGCGAAAACACCGTCGCGCTTCAGATCGTCAAACGCAAAGGCTACCCGATCATCGACACGGTTGCCTTGGTCAAAGAGGAGGTGAGCGCCGAGGTCAAAACCTGGCCGCAAGCCCTGCAAGACGCCGTGGTGGTCGGCACCTCCAACGATCAGTCGCGTCAGGTCGCCTCGATGGTGAGCCAGCTTGAAGGCTCGGTTCTGACCGCCGTGGCGCTGGTGATGATCGTGGTGTTGGCCTCCTTGGGCATCCGTTCGGCTTTGCTCGTGGGCTTTGCCATTCCAACCTCGTTTCTGCTATGTTTCATCCTCTTGGGGCTGATGGGCATCACCATTTCCAATATCGTGATGTTTGGCCTCATTCTGGCCGTGGGCATGTTGGTCGATGGCGCGATTGTGGTGGTCGAATATGCCGACCGCAAAATGGACGAGGGCGAAGGCCCGATGTCCGCCTTTGTCGAGGCGGCCAAACGGATGTTCTGGCCGATCGTCTCCTCCACCGCCACCACGCTTTGCGCGTTTTTGCCGATGCTGTTTTGGCCCGGCGTTGCGGGCGAATTCATGGGCATGCTGCCGGTGACGATCATCTTTGTGCTCTCCGCATCTCTGATTGTGGCGCTGATTTACCTGCCGGTCATGGGCGGTGTGTCGGGCCGGATCGCGCGGCTGTTTGACCGCGCCTCAAGCGGCCTGCGCGCCACCACGCCCTATTGGCTGCGCGCCGTTTTGGTCGCGCCTTCGGCCTATCTGGTGTTCCTGGGCCTGATGCAATTGATGAACCCCAGCTATCTCATGGGCGCGGGGGCCACGGGCCTTGCGCCCAAGATTGTCGGCGGCGCTTTGTTCCTCATCGGCTCATCGCTGACGGGCATCATGTTGTCGGCGGCCCGGATCGAACGGGCAGAGAAAAAGGTCAAATCCGGCTACAAACGCTCGCTCTTTGGTCATTTCACCCATGCCATCGCCGGCAATCCGGTGATGCCTTTGGTGGCGATTGGCGTGGTTATTTTTGGCGTCGTCTCGGTCTTTGGCTATTACGGCAAACACAACAAAGGCGTTGAATTCTTTGCCGCGTCTGAGCCCGAACAGGCGATCATCTATGTACGGGCGCGCGGCAACCTCTCGGTGGCGGAAAAAGACGCGCTGGTGCGCCAAGCCGAAGAGGTGGTTTTGACCCAACCCGGCGTCGACAATGCCTTTGCCTTTGCTGGCTCCGGCGGCCTCAACGCCAACACCGGCGGCGGCTCATCGCCGCGCGACACCATCGGGCAAGTTCAGGTCGAATTGATTCCATGGGAAGACCGCCCGACCGAAACCAAGGACGGCTGGTTGTTCTTTGAGGACACCCATGTTGCGCCCGAGTATGACGGCGATTATGTCCTGGCCCAGTTGGAGGCCCGACTGGCCGAAATCCCCGGCATCTACACCGAAACGCTCAATCTGGCGATGGGGCCTGCGTCGGCCAAACCTGTGCATTTGCGCCTCAAAAGCGACAGTTTCGAGGATTTGGAAACGGCCACCGCCCTTGTGCGCGCCAAATATGACACCACCCCGGCACTCACCGACGTGGAAGACACCCGGCCCCTGCCCGGCATTGATTGGCAAATCGACGTCGATGTCGCCAAGGCCGGGCGCTATGGCGCGGATGTGGCGACCGTCGGCGGCATGATCCAATTGGTGACGCGCGGGCTGTTGCTCGACACCATGCGGGTCGACAGCTCGGATGAGGAAATCGACATTCGCGTGCGCCTGCCGGAACAGGACCGGGTGCTGTCCACGCTCGACACGCTCAAAGTGCGCACGATGGACGGGCTTGTGCCTTTGTCGAATTTCATCACCCGTCAACCCGTCGCCAAACTGGCGCAAATCGACCGGGTCGATCAGCAACGCTATTACGATGTCAAAGCCGCGGTCGACTCCGGCCTGACCCGCGAGGACGGCGTGGCGATCACCGCAACCGAACGGATCGAAACCCTGACCAAATGGCTTGAGAGCGAGGCCACATTGCCCAATTCGGTCACATGGGAATGGACCGGCGATGATGAGGAGCAAAAGGAAACCGGGGCGTTTTTGGTCAAAGGCTTCAGCGCTGCCTTGGCCCTGATGTTCATCATCCTTCTGGCCCAGTTCAACAGTTTCTACAATTCCGTTTTGGTGCTGATGGCGGTGGTCATGTCCACGGCGGGCGTCTTGGTCGGCCTTTTGGTGATGGACATGACATTCGGCATGATCATGACCGGCACCGGGGTCGTGGCCCTCGCGGGGATCGTGGTGAACAACAACATCGTGCTCATTGACACCTATCAGGAATATTCCCGGTTTATGCCCCGGATCGAGGCCATCGTGCGCACCGCCGAGGACCGCATCCGACCCGTGCTCTTGACCACGATCACCACCATGGCGGGCCTGACGCCAATGATGTTTGGCCTCTCGTTGGACTTTATCAATGGCGGCTATTCGATGAATTCGCCAACGGCGGATTTCTGGACCAACCTGGCCACCGCCGTGGTCTTTGGTCTTGGCATCGCAACGATTTTGACGCTGATCTTCACCCCGGCCATGTTGGCTTTGCGGGTCTGGTTCTGGGACATCGCGCATCATCTGACCATGCGTTTGGCCACGCTGTTGGGCCGTCAATCGCGCACGGCCGAAGATTTCCGCCTGCGCGCCGAAGCCAAACGCGCCAAAAACCCGGAATTCGTCTGGTCCACCGGCGCGGCCGCATGGGGGACGCCCGAAGACTTCGACGCCCACCGCGCCACAGCCCCGGCCCTCGCCTCAGCCTCCGCCCCGGCAGCGGCCCCAATGGACAAAGCCCCCGAGCGTCCCGTGACCCAACCCACCGCCACACCCGAAAGCGTGGTGGAATTTGAAGCCGAACAGCCCGAAACCGGCACGCTCAAAAAGGTGAAAAAGATCAAAAAGCCGAAAGGCGGCGGGCAAGAGGCGGCGGAGTGAGATGGCATATTATCGCAGCATATCGGCCATAGCGGCCTTGATGACAGCTCTGAGCAGCCCCGTCTTTGCCCAAGACGGGACGCCCGTTCACGATGACAGCCCTTGCGCCCTGCGCGCCGTGATTGAAGGATATTACGACGATATTGCCAGAGGTGATTTTGCCACCGCCTACGCCCTGTGGGGGGGCGAAGGTCAGGCCAGCGGCAAAAGTTATGACGCCTTTCGCGCGGGCTATGCCGAAACGGCAAAGGTTCAGGTCTTTACCGCCCCGCCCTCCGAGATCGAAGGGGCCGTCGGATCGCTCTATGCCACCGTGCCCGTGCGTCTTGAAGCCGAAACCACCGGGGGCGAACACCAGTCCTTTGCGGGCGTCTATACGCTGCGCCGCGTCAATGATGTCGAAGGCGCAAGCCCGGCACAGCTGCGATGGCACATTGAAAGCGCTCAGATCAAAAGCCTTCGCTGAGGCCTCTGAGGCACCTGTCACTCAGGCAGAGCCTCTTTCACCAGTTCAAACCCCGCGCCGTCTTTGTGCGCGCCCTCGGAGAGCACGCGTTTCCACCGCCGCGCGCCGGGTTGACCGGCAAACAGCCCGAGCATATGTTTGGTGATCTGCGCCAGCTTGCCGCCCTCCGCGATATGCCGCCCGATATAATCCTCCATCGCCCACACCACCTCATGCCGGGTCAGCGCCACGCGGGGGTCGCCAAAAATCCGCGCATCCGCCGCGCCCAAAATGTCATAGGGCTGATGATAGGCGGCGCGTCCAACCATCACGCCATCCATATAGGTCAGTTCTTCTTCCACCATTTCAAGGCTTTGAATGCCACCATTGATCGACAGATGCAGATCGGGAAAGGCCGCTTTCATCGCATGGACCAGCGGGTAATCCAAAGGCGGAATGTCGCGGTTTTGTTTGGGGCTGAGCCCGTCAAGCCACGCCTTGCGCGCATGAATTTGCATCCGGGTGATCCCCGCCGCGCGCATGGTCTCGATAAAGGCGGGCAAGACCTCGGTCGGTTCCTGATCGTCCACCCCGATGCGGCATTTTACCGTCACGGGCACATCGCCCGCCGCCTCTTGCATCAACGTGACGCAATCCGCCACCAGCTCCGGCGATTTCATCAACACCGCGCCAAACGCCCCCGATTGCACCCGATCCGAGGGGCAACCGACATTGAGATTGACCTCATCATAGCCGTGATCGACGCAGATCTTCGTGGCCTCTTTCAACTCTACCGGATCAGACCCGCCAAGCTGCACCGCGACCGGATGTTCCTCCGGGTTGAACGCCAGTAAATGCACCGCTCCACCGCGCACCAAAGCCGGGGCAGTCACCATTTCGGTGTACAAAAGCGCATGATGCGACATCAACCGGTGCAAATACCGACAATGGTGATCGGTCCAGTCCATCATCGGGGCAATGGAAAATTTATTATTATTTTCAACCATCTACATATATCTCCTAAACCATATCGAAGCCGGACAGACTGACATCATATGGCGGCAAGGCTGTCATCCCGCTCGATGAGGTCCGTCGCAATTTCTTTTCGCACCTGACGCTGCAAAAGCTTCTTCGCAAGCTCAGCTCAGGCGACATCGCACTGCCGCTCATGCGAATGGAACACAGTCAGAAATGCGCCACGGGAGTCCATCTACAGGATCTGGCAGACCACCTCAACAAGCGACGCCAGGCTGTCAAGAAGGAATTGTGTCAAATGACCGGCTGGACCTGAGCAGAGCGCTCGGAAACGTCAAATGGTTTGACCCATTGCCAGCCATGCTGAGTCCCACAGCGATCAAGGCCATTCTAGTGAAGGGAGCATCAGGCCCGCATGTGCCGCCGATAACCGGCACGGGTTGCGGAGCTTTTAAGACAGTCATCTGGAAAGCCGCGCATTCGGACGACGGAAGTAACCAGCATGCGTTCGGCAGACCTGTGGCTGAACCCGGTGGCCGCCCCTTTTTCTTGGCGGTTCAACCGTTTTCCGGCACCAAAAGCCGCAAGATCATTCCATCGAGACCGGCGATGACGCCATTGACGGACGGCTTTTCGTTGCGTTGATACCAGCTGTCGATGGCGGCGAAGACGCCGGCCGCGATGAAGTCGATGACAGGGAGCGGCGTGGCGCGGAACCGGTCCGATTCCGCAATTTCCTCGGCGATCATTTCAGTGATCACCGCCTTTAGGCGCCAACCGATCAGCAATGTGGCAACCGATGGGCGGCGGCGGCTGAACAGGAACCCATGGTCTTTTTCAACCATGAACGAGAACAGGACAGGCAAGACCCCCAGCGCGCCGTCCGCATCGAGTGAACGGCTTGCCGGTGTGTTTCGCATCTCCTCGCCGAGAGAGGCGAAAGCATAGTCCAACAGTTCCGCCTTGTTCTGGAAATGCAGATAGAATGTGGATCGCGCCACGTCCGCCGCGTCGCAGATCTGCTGGATGCTGACGGCGTCCCAGTCGCCATTTCCGGCGCAATGCACCATGGCTTCGACCAACCTGTTCCTGGTCCTTCTGACACGACGATCCATGAAAACGTCTCCTACTGGACGAAATGGCCTTCGACCGTCCAGCAATTCATGCCGACTGCCTCTTCGAGTGCATTGATCAACATGCGCTCACCCTAATATAGACAGTATATCAATAATGGACAACCGTCCATAATATCAGACCGCAAGAGTTGGAGACGCCCATGCAATTCCCGCGCAACACGCCCAAAGGCCCCCGCCTGTCGGCGCGGCATCTATCGAAGGCGTTCGAGACCGGATCCGGTCAGTTTCTGGCGCTTCATGATATTTCCCTTGATATCCATGCCGGTGACTTCCTGGCCATTGTCGGCAAATCGGGTAGCGGCAAATCGACCTTGGTCAACCTGCTGACGGGCCTTGATGCCGTGTCGGGCGGCGACATCTGGTCGAGCGCCAATGGAGGCACGGTGATCACCGATCTCAACCAGGAATCCCTGGCGCGCTGGCGCGGCCTTGAAATCGGCGTCGTCTTCCAGTTCTTCCAGCTCCTGCCCTCGCTCACGGTGCTGGAAAACACCATGCTGCCCATGGATTATTGCAATGCCTTCCCGCGCGGCGAGCGCCGCGAGCGGGCGATGGCAATCCTTGAACGGCTGGGCATCGCCGAGCAGGCCGAAAAATTACCGTTCGACATGTCGGGCGGCCAGCAGCAGCGTGCCGCCATTGCCCGCGCCCTTGCCAACGAGCCTGGCATCATCGTCGCCGACGAGCCGACCGGCAATCTCGACAGCTCTACCACGCATGAGGTGATGGACCTTTTCGCCGCCCAACGCGAGGCTGGCAAAGCTGTGGTGATGGTGACCCATGAGCGCGACTTGTCCAGCTATTTCACCCGGACGATTGAACTTACAGACGGCGCGATCACAGCCGAGTTGGGAGACGTCACATGACGATCCCGCCCCGCTGGCGAAAGCTCATCGCCGATTTCGGCTCCATCAAGGGCCGCCTCGCCCTGGTGATCGCGGCAATGGCGATCGGTCTTCTCACGACGATCGCGATCACCAATGCCTATGCGATCCTCACCCGCGAGATCAGCGCCAATTATCTCGGCACCAATCCGGCATCGGGCATTTTAGATATCGGAGAGGTCGACCAGACCCTCGTCGCGCAGGTGCGCGGCATGGACAATGTCGCAGCCGCTGAACCGCTCTCCATTGTCGAGACCCGCGTCCGCTATCCCGACGGCCGGACGGGCCGCGCGCTTCTGTTCGTCTCGCCCAATCCGCTGGACCAAAGCCTCAATACGCTGCGGATCGAAGAACAAATGGCGTCGCCGCCGGCCAATGCGGTCCATCTGGAGCGCAGGGCACTCGATCTGGCCGGCATCGGTCTCGGCGAACGTCTTTCCATCGAGATCCCCGGCAGCGGATTTGTACCCGTTCTCGTCGCCGGCACGGTGTTCGATCCCTCCCTTGCCCCCGCCGAGCAAGAGCAGACGATCTACGCCTATCTCAGTCAACAGACTTTCGTCGCATTGGGCGGCCAATCCGCCCTCGAATGGATCAAGGTGCTGGTCGCCGAGGATCCCTTCGACCAAGCCCTTGTGGACCAGACGTTGGCCGGGATCGCCATCGCTTTGGAGGCGGCGGGGCACAACGTCCATCTGGTTCAGGCCCCCAATGCCGGCCTGCATCCACATGAAGGGCAGATGCGCGGCATTTTGGGGCTGTTCCTCGCCTTCGGCGTTCTGGCCTTCCTGCTCAGCGCGGTCCTGGTGTCGATCACCGTCGAGGGCCTGATGGCGCAGCAGATCCGGCAGATCGCGATCATGAAGACCATCGGCGCGCGCACCGCGCAGATCAGCACACTCTATATCACGGGCATTGCGATCATTGCTGCAACAATGTTGTTTGTCGCCCTACCGATTGGCATTGCGCTGGGCCGGGGACTGGCCGGCATTATCGCGGACCTTCTCAATTTCGACATCGTGGATGCCTCCACGCCACCGGCCCTGTTCGCCGCATGGCTGGTCACTGGCTTGCTGATACCGGTGCTTTTTGCGTTGAGACCGATATTTCGGGCGACCGGAACGACAGTGGTTGCGGCCTTGTCCGATCTCGGGATCGGGCGGAGTTCCGGTGCCGGTGGCCGCCTGAACCGGTTCGTCGCGCGCCTTTTCGGCACCAGCGGGCAGACCTTGCTGGCTTTGCGCGGCGCCTTCCGGCGGCGGCGCAGGACCATGATGATCCTGACGCTGCTCGGCTTGGCAGGTGCCATGTACATGACTGCGGGCACTGTCTCGGTCTCCTATCAGGCTTCGGTCGATATCGCCGCCGCAGAACGTGGCTACGACGCCGAGTTCCGGCTGACCCGCCCGCTCGACCGCAACAGGGTGGCCGCGATTGCCGCTGCGACCCCCGATGTCATTTTCGCCGCGCCCATGATGCGCCTTGAAGCGGCGAGGATGCGTGGCGACGGAGTCGCGCTGGTGCGCACCTATCCGGACGGTGGCCACGGGTCGATGACCCTTTATGCCCTGCCCGGCACACAGGAACTGGCGCGGTTTCAGGGTCTCGAAGGCGCCCTGCCAGTGGAGCGCCTCGACGGTCAAATGGTGGTCAATCAGGGGGCATGGGCGTTGCTCGGCAGGCCCAGGATCGGCGAACAGGTGAACCTTTCGCTGGACGGCAAGCGCCTTGAATTGCCACTCGCCGCGGTCATCCGCCAATATATGACGCCTGCATCAGTCTTCGCGGCAGACACCGATGTCGCGGCAATGACCGGCGAAAGCGGTATAAACGCGCTCCGCGTCGTAAACGCCGCACGTTCTCCCGCCGAGGTCGAAGCTGTTGTGGATCGCGTCGGACAACAAATCGAGGCGGCCGGTGCCGGCATCTCGCTTGTCGTCACCGGCAATCTGATGGACGCCGCCGTTTCCGGTCATGTCAACATCCTCATCGTCCTGCTGCTCGCGCTCGGGGTGCTGATGGCGGCGGTCGGATTTCTGGGGCTGACGGCGGCGCAGGGCATTTCGGTCCTCGAGCGCACCCGCGAATTCGGCATCATCCGGGCCATTGGCGGCCAACGGCGGCAGATTGTCACCAATCTCTTGACCGAGTCGCTGGTGATCGCGTCGATCAGTCTGCCGGCGGCGATCCTTGTCAGCATTCCGCTCAGTACCGCGATCAACATCATCGTGGGGCGCATGACCTTTGGTATGGCCCTGCCCTTCACACCCGACGTCTGCGGGATGGGCGAGTGGGCAGCCGTGTCGCTCGTTGGCGCCCTTGTGGCCGGACTCCCCCCCGCATTCAACGCCTCGCGCCTCAGCGTGAGGGAAACCCTTGTCCAGCAATAGGAGCTGACATGACGATGCAACGCAAACCACGCAACATCTGGCTAAAGGCCGTCCTGACGATCGGGCTGATCGGCGCGGCGATGGCCACTCTGCACTTCGCGCTCAACAGCGACATTGTCGACTGGCTCAGATCGCTACATGGCTGAGCCAAGCCCGACTTTTGCGTGACATAACGTCAAAGAATTTCGACATCGTCGAGAAGGCATCGGTCATAATCGTCACAAAATACACTTTGGCGAATATCCGGCAAAGGCCAAAGCGGCGGCAATGGCTTCGACAGGTGTCACCGACGGATCGAATGCCATGGTCGCTGTCCTTGCATGGAAATCGATGCATGGAAATCGATCACGACCCGTCTCACGCCTTCAACACATTCCATCGCCATCAATCGGCGCAGAATGAGACCCCTTCCTTAGGGCACAACGGGGAGGCTAGACAGTGAGCGCTCGACCGGGTGGAGATGGTCGGGGTAGCGCTGCCCAGTCGGGCGTGCCGTTTATCCGTTTCCTGCGTTCAAATCCCGCAACGAAGCGCTACGTCTCTGAGCGCGCGCAAGCGTCTGCGACAGGATTGGATCGGGTCCGCTGTTTCGCGGTCCAAGCGCAGGCTTGACGTGTGCATATTTATGCACATATATACTGGGCGATGAAAATTGACTGAGCAGGGCCATGCAGACCGAATCCTATATCCAAAGCTGTACCGATATGTTGGACGACCGGATGTTCGCCGCCCTTCAGGACCCGGCGCGTGTCGCGATTCTGCGGCGCATGTTTGCGCTTGGTCGGGCCGATATTTCGTCCATTGCCGAAGGATTCCCGCAAGACCGTTCCGTCATCTCGCGCCACATCCGCATTCTGCGCGAAGCGGGCATCGTCAGCTGCGAAAATGTCGGGCGACAAACGCTCTGCGACGTCGATGGCCCGGCGATCCTGCGACGGCTTGAAGCGATGACCGAGCAGATGCGCGCCGTCGTCGCGGCCTGCTGTCCTGAAGAGTGACTTTTTTGACCAAATAGGTGCATTCATGCGTCCATATGCAAACAAACTACGGCTGAACCGGCGGAGCCTTCTGGCCGGGCTGACCGGAGCCGCGGTGACGGCACAAACCAGTGCCGCTCAGGACGGGTTGATGCCGTGGATGCAAACCCTCGGCGATGACGACCTGCCCTATGGCCTGCCCGGCCCCCGCGTGGCCAATGTCGTTCGGCGCCCGGCGGCGGATTCGCCCGGTTTTGAAATCTGGCATACGCCGCTGGAACACCTGCGCGGCACGATCACGCCGAATGGCCTGCATTTCGCCGTGCATCACAACGGCATTCCCGACATCGACCCGGCAGAGCACCGGCTGGTCCTCCACGGCATGGTCGCGCGCCCCCTGAGCTTTGATCTGAACAGCCTCGCCCGCTATCCGCTGGTGACCCGCACGGCCTTTATCGAATGCGCGGGGAACTCGGCCACCAATGCCGTATCGCCATGGGCCCGCGACATGACGCTGGGTGACGTGTCAGGGCAAATTTCCGCCGCCGAATGGACCGGCATCCCCCTTCGCATTCTGTTCGACGAGGCGGGGATTGATCCGGCCGCCACCTGGGTCATCGCCGAGGGGGCCGATGGCGGCCGGCATATGCGCAGCCTGCCGCTGCGCCCCCTCGTCGCGGAAGGAATGCTCGCCCTCTATCAGAATGGCGAACCGCTGCGCCCCTCGCAGGGGTATCCGATGCGCATCCTGATGCCCGGCTGGGAAGGCAACGCGCAGATCAAGTGGCTCCACCGTCTTGAACTGGCCGACCGTCCAGCATGGAGCAAGGACGAATCCGGTCTCTATGCCGATCCGCTTGCAAACGGGAAACTGCGCATGATGAGCCTTGCGATGTCGGTCAAATCAGTCATCACCGCGCCCTCGGGGCAACAGGTGATCGCGCCGGGACCGCGCCAGATCGAAGGGCTGGCCTGGTCCGGGCGCGGGCGGATCGCGCGGGTGGAACTGTCGGTCGACGGCGGGCGCACTTGGACCGAGGCAAGGCTACAGGCCCCGGTGCAGCCCAAAGCACTGACGCGCTTTTCCCTGCCGTGGGACTGGCACAACGAGCGCGCCATCCTGATGAGCCGCGCCACAGACGAGACCGGAGACATGCAACCGACACGGGACATCTGGCACGACATTTTCGCCGGGCATTCCTTCAACCACTTCAACGCTATTCAGGCCTGGTCGATCAACCGATCCGGCGAGGTGAAAAACCACTATGCCTAAGATCGCCCTCCTGGCCCTCATCGCTTTCACCACCGCAGTATTCGCCGTCAACGCCGCGCTGTCGCAGGTGTCCGATCAACCCGCGATCACAGGGTCCCCGACCCCCGCCCTTGGCCAGCCGTTCGAAGAGGTTGACCTGCCCGAAGCGCTCCGCACAATCTGGCCCGATGGGCGCAATCTGCCCGAAGGGCGCGGCGGCGTGGCAGAGGGCGCGCAAGTCTATGCGCAGCAATGCGCCTCGTGCCATGGGGCGACGGGTGTCGAGGGGCCGAACGCGCGGCTGATCGGGTCGGATGGAGTGTTCGGTTTCGGCGACCCGCTGCGACCTGTGCGCATCAACAGTCACCCGATCCTGATCCTGTCCGCAGGCGGCATGTGGCCGCATGCGACAAGCCTGTTCGCCTATGTCCGGCGCGCGATGCCCTATGGCGCGCCCGGCACCCTGACGGACAACGAAATCTATGCTGTGACGGCTTGGATTCTCTACCGGAATGGCGTGTTGCCAAAGGCCGGTGTGCTCGACCGATCAAGCCTGCCGCAGGTCTCGATGCCCGGCGCGGCGCGTGTTGTTCTTGACCCCGAAACAGCTGCGGCTGTTCACCACCCAAATCCAACTCGGTCACGCGGCACTCAGTCCAACGCCGGATCCGCCGATTAGATCGCTTTCGCGGCCTGGGCCGCCGCAGCGAGGACCTCCTCGCGCAACGTCGGGTCCGTCACCGCGCGCGCCATGCCCGCCGCACCCGACAGCACCGCAACAAGCGCCCAGACCTGATCGCGCGACATCCGCTGGCCGGGTCCATTTGCAATCTTGTCCACGATCTCCGTCAAACCCTCCGCATAGGCGTGCCGCGTCTCGTCATCCGCGCGCGCGACATCGGCGGTCAGGGTTGGCAGGGCGCAAGCCTCGTCCAGACCTGTGGCCATCCTGTCACCGAGGTAGAAATCGACGAACTTGTCCCGCCAGTCCGCACCGTGCCGGGCTTGGAAGTCCTCGATTCCGTTCAGAAGAAAACCCAGCCCATCGTCGACAGCCATGCGAAAGGCTCCGGCCTTGGAGCCAAGATGGGCGTAGAACGCGCCCGATGTCAGGCCCGCCTCCTTGGCGAGAGCGTCAACGCCGATCCCCCCGAACCCGCCTTTTCTAAAGCCCCTGCCTGCCGCCGC
>NZ_FNBL01000011.1 GCF_900102315.1 Celeribacter baekdonensis | reverse complement strand
CGCGGTCCAAGCGCAGGCTTGACGTGTGCATATTTATGCACATATATACTGGGCGATGAAAATTGACTGAGCAGGGCCATGCAGACCGAATCCTATATCCAAAGCTGTACCGATATGTTGGACGACCGGATGTTCGCCGCCCTTCAGGACCCGGCGCGTGTCGCGATTCTGCGGCGCATGTTTGCGCTTGGTCGGGCCGATATTTCGTCCATTGCCGAAGGATTCCCGCAAGACCGTTCCGTCATCTCGCGCCACATCCGCATTCTGCGCGAAGCGGGCATCGTCAGCTGCGAAAATGTCGGGCGACAAACGCTCTGCGACGTCGATGGCCCGGCGATCCTGCGACGGCTTGAAGCGATGACCGAGCAGATGCGCGCCGTCGTCGCGGCCTGCTGTCCTGAAGAGTGACTTTTTTGACCAAATAGGTGCATTCATGCGTCCATATGCAAACAAACTACGGCTGAACCGGCGGAGCCTTCTGGCCGGGCTGACCGGAGCCGCGGTGACGGCACAAACCAGTGCCGCTCAGGACGGGTTGATGCCGTGGATGCAAACCCTCGGCGATGACGACCTGCCCTATGGCCTGCCCGGCCCCCGCGTGGCCAATGTCGTTCGGCGCCCGGCGGCGGATTCGCCCGGTTTTGAAATCTGGCATACGCCGCTGGAACACCTGCGCGGCACGATCACGCCGAATGGCCTGCATTTCGCCGTGCATCACAACGGCATTCCCGACATCGACCCGGCAGAGCACCGGCTGGTCCTCCACGGCATGGTCGCGCGCCCCCTGAGCTTTGATCTGAACAGCCTCGCCCGCTATCCGCTGGTGACCCGCACGGCCTTTATCGAATGCGCGGGGAACTCGGCCACCAATGCCGTATCGCCATGGGCCCGCGACATGACGCTGGGTGACGTGTCAGGGCAAATTTCCGCCGCCGAATGGACCGGCATCCCCCTTCGCATTCTGTTCGACGAGGCGGGGATTGATCCGGCCGCCACCTGGGTCATCGCCGAGGGGGCCGATGGCGGCCGGCATATGCGCAGCCTGCCGCTGCGCCCCCTCGTCGCGGAAGGAATGCTCGCCCTCTATCAGAATGGCGAACCGCTGCGCCCCTCGCAGGGGTATCCGATGCGCATCCTGATGCCCGGCTGGGAAGGCAACGCGCAGATCAAGTGGCTCCACCGTCTTGAACTGGCCGACCGTCCAGCATGGAGCAAGGACGAATCCGGTCTCTATGCCGATCCGCTTGCAAACGGGAAACTGCGCATGATGAGCCTTGCGATGTCGGTCAAATCAGTCATCACCGCGCCCTCGGGGCAACAGGTGATCGCGCCGGGACCGCGCCAGATCGAAGGGCTGGCCTGGTCCGGGCGCGGGCGGATCGCGCGGGTGGAACTGTCGGTCGACGGCGGGCGCACTTGGACCGAGGCAAGGCTACAGGCCCCGGTGCAGCCCAAAGCACTGACGCGCTTTTCCCTGCCGTGGGACTGGCACAACGAGCGCGCCATCCTGATGAGCCGCGCCACAGACGAGACCGGAGACATGCAACCGACACGGGACATCTGGCACGACATTTTCGCCGGGCATTCCTTCAACCACTTCAACGCTATTCAGGCCTGGTCGATCAACCGATCCGGCGAGGTGAAAAACCACTATGCCTAAGATCGCCCTCCTGGCCCTCATCGCTTTCACCACCGCAGTATTCGCCGTCAACGCCGCGCTGTCGCAGGTGTCCGATCAACCCGCGATCACAGGGTCCCCGACCCCCGCCCTTGGCCAGCCGTTCGAAGAGGTTGACCTGCCCGAAGCGCTCCGCACAATCTGGCCCGATGGGCGCAATCTGCCCGAAGGGCGCGGCGGCGTGGCAGAGGGCGCGCAAGTCTATGCGCAGCAATGCGCCTCGTGCCATGGGGCGACGGGTGTCGAGGGGCCGAACGCGCGGCTGATCGGGTCGGATGGAGTGTTCGGTTTCGGCGACCCGCTGCGACCTGTGCGCATCAACAGTCACCCGATCCTGATCCTGTCCGCAGGCGGCATGTGGCCGCATGCGACAAGCCTGTTCGCCTATGTCCGGCGCGCGATGCCCTATGGCGCGCCCGGCACCCTGACGGACAACGAAATCTATGCTGTGACGGCTTGGATTCTCTACCGGAATGGCGTGTTGCCAAAGGCCGGTGTGCTCGACCGATCAAGCCTGCCGCAGGTCTCGATGCCCGGCGCGGCGCGTGTTGTTCTTGACCCCGAAACAGCTGCGGCTGTTCACCACCCAAATCCAACTCGGTCACGCGGCACTCAGTCCAACGCCGGATCCGCCGATTAGATCGCTTTCGCGGCCTGGGCCGCCGCAGCGAGGACCTCCTCGCGCAACGTCGGGTCCGTCACCGCGCGCGCCATGCCCGCCGCACCCGACAGCACCGCAACAAGCGCCCAGACCTGATCGCGCGACATCCGCTGGCCGGGTCCATTTGCAATCTTGTCCACGATCTCCGTCAAACCCTCCGCATAGGCGTGCCGCGTCTCGTCATCCGCGCGCGCGACATCGGCGGTCAGGGTTGGCAGGGCGCAAGCCTCGTCCAGACCTGTGGCCATCCTGTCACCGAGGTAGAAATCGACGAACTTGTCCCGCCAGTCCGCACCGTGCCGGGCTTGGAAGTCCTCGATTCCGTTCAGAAGAAAACCCAGCCCATCGTCGACAGCCATGCGAAAGGCTCCGGCCTTGGAGCCAAGATGGGCGTAGAACGCGCCCGATGTCAGGCCCGCCTCCTTGGCGAGAGCGTCAACGCCGATCCCCCCGAACCCGCCTTTTCTAAAGCCCCTGCCTGCCGCCGCAGCATGAGATCAACGAGCAGATACAGGTAGCGTCCAACCGTCTGGCCGGAAACACCAAGCCCTTCGGCAAGGATCACGCATTACGTGGAAACTCGGGTGTCTCGTGTGGCAAACGCCCTTGGTCCACATGGCTCTCTGCAAGACGACCTGACCGCCTTTTTCGCTGAGGTGGTCCACCTTGCTACCTCAGACCCCGAAACGCCAGGATGTCTTGTTTGCTGTGTTCTCGCGGATGTCGCGGGGCGCAATGAGACCTTTCGCATTGAACTCGATCAGCGTTTTGTGGCTCTTGAGACCAGAATAGCCAGACGGCTAGGCAAGGCCGGATGGTCTGAGTCTTCTGAGGTGACGCCCTTGGTCGCCGCAGGTCTTATCGGATCAATTGCCCGTGGGATCATGGTGCGTGCAGGGTCGAAGGGTTCGTCTGCCGAATTTGCCTCGGTCGCGCATGCGGCAGTTGCCGCACTTGTACATCTTCACCGAACCAACAGATCACCATCGCAGGACCGTCCGTTGTGAGGTTCATTGAAGGGTGAAATTTGGAATTTGGCGGTATATATTCTTCCTGTCGCTCCTTCCCTCTGCTTTATCGAGATGTCCAAAGCCTCAGATTGCTCAGACTGGCGCGAATTTGTGAATCGGTATCGTCAGAATCCCCGCTGTCTTGTTTAATCACCCTTCGAACCGACGCCCTGCATCTATAAAAGTGCATTCGTTGACGACAACCCCCGCCTCGTCACCTCGTTAAAAGTCATTGGCTTTGGCGCTCCAGTTCTCGTTTCCAATCCATCTGGAAAATGGGAGCGGTGTCAGGTGGTTGAGAAAAGTGGGTTGCAAGGGGCCCAGTTTCCGAAATCCGTGATCCTGCGTGCGGTGATTTTCTACGTCCGTTATGCCGTCTCTTACCGCGATCTCGAAGAGATCTGGCGGAGCGTAGGGTGATGGTGGACCAAACCCATTTTCATCCTAGCGGTACGTCACACGATCAGAACCTGCGCGGACAACATCGTCACAAAGAACATCGCCGGGATCCCGCCAGAGGTCACAGGCGCAACCTTACAAAGTGACAAGGAATGAATCGATGCCAGCCTGGGCCACGGCGCGGTCCTGATCCGGAGTCCCGGAGGAGACGCCAATCCCACCGACAACCTCTTCGTCGACCATGACAGGCAGGCCGCCACCCACCACCATGAGGCGACCACCGATGGCGGAACCGATGCCATAAGCCGGCGATCCCGGCTGGCTTGCCGCGCCATATTCATGTGTGGCTTTCTTCGCGGCCGAGGCGGTAAAGCTTTTGTCGATGGCGATCAGCGATGACGTCACCTTGCCACCGTCCATCCGTTCAAAAGCGATCAGATTGCCGCCCTCATCGGTGATCGCAATACACATGGGCACGCCGATCTCCTCAGATTTTTCCCGTGCCCCGGCGATCAGGACGCGGGCGTCCTGAATGTCCAGTCTCTTGATCGTCAGCATGTTGTCTCTTCCTTGATGTTTGCGCTCACCGTCACAGGGCGTCTTTCACACGGCGGCGGGCCGCGTGGAGAAGTGGTTCCGTATAGCCCGAAGGTTGGTTGACGCCGTCAAAGACCAGCGCTCGGGCGACATTAAAGGCTTCGCCCGCGAAACCGGGGGCCATCGGGGTGTACTGTGCATCACCGGCGTTTTGCGCATCGACCTTTGGGGCCATGCGTCGGAACGCAGCTTCGATGTCATCCTTTGAACACAGGCCATGCAACAGCCAGTTGGCCAAATACTGTGAGGAAATCCGCAATGTCGCACGGTCTTCCATCAGGGCCACATCATTGATGTCAGGCACTTTCGAACACCCAACACCCTGATCGACCCAGCGCACCACATAGCCCAGGATGGACTGACACGCATTCTCAAGTTCGTGCTGAATCTCGGCTTCGGACAGGTTGCGTCCGTGCATGATCGGCGGTGTCAACAAGGCTTCGCGCGTGGCGCGTGTGCGATCCGCGATTTCGTTTTGAACGGCGCTGACATCGACCTCGTGATAATGCGTGGCGTGCAGCACCGCTGCGGTTGGCGACGGCACCCAGGCCGTGTTGGCCCCGGCCTTCGGATGCGCGATCTTGGCGGCGAGCATCTCGGCCATCTCGTCGGGTTTGGCCCACATGCCCTTGCCGATCTGCGCCTGACCTTTCATGCCACATGCGAGACCGGTATCGACATTGCCGTTCTCATAGGCCGAAAGCCATATGGACCCGGCCATCTCCCCGCGCGGGATCACGGGACCGGCCTGCATCGAAGTGTGGATTTCGTCGCCGGTGCGGTCGAGAAACCCGGTGTTGATGAACACGCAGCGATTTTTCACCGCCGCGATACAGGCGGCCAGATTGACCGACGTCCGGCGCTCTTCATCCATGATGCCGAGCTTCACGGTGTTTTCGGGCAGGCCCAGCAGAGCTTCGACCCGACCGTAAAGCGTGTTGGCAAAAGCCACCTCATCGGGCCCATGCATTTTCGGTTTGACAACATAGACCGAGCCTTTGCGCGAATTGCGCGGGCCGTCCGTCTTGGCCAGATCGTGCATGGCGCAGGCCACGGTCACGACAGCGTCCATGATGCCTTCCGGCGTGTCCTGACCGTCGATGCGGACCGCGTCGGTCATCATCAGGTGGCCGACATTGCGCACCAGCATGAGGGCACGTCCGGGGTGGGTGACGGAACTGCCGTCCGGCGTACGATAGGCGACATCGGGGGCAAGTGCCCGTGTCATCGGCTGACCCGCTTTGTCGAAGGTTTCGGTTAATGTGCCAGTCATCAGACCCAGCCAATTCCGGTAAACCGCACATTTGTCCTCGGCATCGACCGCGGCGACGGAATCCTCACAGTCCTGAATGGCCGTCAGGGCCGCTTCGATCCGGACATCGGCGATACCGGCGGGATCGGTCTTGCCGATCAGACTGTCGCGGTTGATCACGATCTCAATCAACAGCCCGTTGGCGGTAAGGAGAATGTTGCCAGTGTCCCGATAGCCCGCAAACTGAGCGGGATCGGCAAGCGTCACATCCACGCCCCCTGCGGCGACATGCAAAGCCCCGTCCGACACCTCCAACCCGGTGACATCGGCCCAGCTCTGTCCGCTCAGCGGGGCCACCTTGTCGAGATGCGCCCGTGCCCAGGCAATCACCTGAGCGCCGCGTGCCGGATCATATCCGCGGCCGCTTGCCTTGCCGGGGATGGCATCTGTGCCGTAGAGCGCGTCATAAAGCGAGCCCCAGCGCGCATTGGCCGCATTCAGGGCAAAGCGCGCGTTCATCACGGGCACCACAAGTTGGGGTCCGGCGATGGCGGCGATTTCATCATCGACGTTCTGCGTTTCGACAGCGAAAGGGGCCGGTTCCGGTTGCAGATAGCCGATCTCCGACAGGAACGCGCGATACGCCGTGCCATCGCCCAACGTATTGGCCGCGTGCCACGCGTCAATCTCGGCCTGCAACCTGTCGCGGGTCTCAAGCAACATACGGTTCACAGGCATAAGATCTTTCAGCAATGCAGCATAGCCGGACCAGAACGCATCCGCAGACACGCCGGGAACGAGAACCTCGGTTTCGATGAAGGTGGCGAGGGGTTCGGCCACGTCCAGCCCGTGGCGAGCAACGTATGATGTCATGTCAAATCTCCTTCTTGTCTTTTGATGTACGCGCTTTCCCCGCAGGCGGATATTGTTTAGAAAGAGTTTTCCACGATATGGAAAACAAGGATCACGGTGACAGATATGGCGACGGAAAAGACCGGAGGTGTACAGGCGGTTTCGCGGGCTCTGGGGCTTTTGAAACGGCTTGGGGCAGCGACCGAGGGACAAAGGGTGTCAGACCTCGCAGCACAAGCCGGGTTGGCCGTCTCAACCACACACCGGCTTTTGACAACGTTGGAACATTCGGGCTTTGCCCATTTTGAGCCAACCACGTCGAAATGGCATGTGGGCCATGAAGCCTTTGCGGTGGGCGCCAGTTATGTCCAGAAGAGAAGCTATGTGGCACCGGCGCTGACCTATCTGCGACGGCTACGTGACGAAACGCGGGAAACCGCCAATCTCGGACATCTCGACGACGGACATCTGGTGACGCTGAGCCAGGTGGAGAGCCGCGAGATCATGCGCGCAATTTCTCCCCCCGGCGGACGGGTGCCTGCGACCTGCTCGGCCATGGGGAAAGCGCTTTTGGCGACTTGGCCCGATGCCCAGATCGCCGAATTTTGCGACCGGCACGGGTTCCCCACAATGACGCCGCGTTCGGTTGACGACCTGCCGGCTCTGATGGATCAGATCAAACACATCCGGGCACAGGGTTACGCCGTGGACAATGAAGAACATGCGCGTGGCCTGCGCTGCCTCGCGGCCCCTGTCTGGGGCCCGGATGGCGATGCGGTCTGCGCCATTTCAGTGTCAGCGATGATGATGCGCCTGACCGGCGAGTTGACGAAGGTCGTCGCCCGCAGAGTCGTGACGGCGGCCAGCGAATTGACCGAAAAAATTGGCGGGAAACGTGCAAAATGGCCCCTGCCACCTGAGACGTGATCAATGGAGCACAACACGTGCTCCTGCGGGACAGGATTTGTTATCGCGAGTGAACCCGCCCGGGCTTCGAAATCAATCAGGTTCAAAATCAACAAGAGCTTTTCATCGGGAGACGCAAACATCCTCCGGTGGCTGTCACTTAACTTTTGCTTGACGGACCATGTGACCGCCGATTAAGTCATTCTCAATGACACATCTTGCCAGGAGGACGCACATGACAATCGCTTATCGCTTCCTCCCGGGGATCGCCGGTTTCGTAGACGCCTTTATCTGACGCTTCTGAGGCGATTTCGCCCAAAGTTACAGATGCCTTGGTCCACGCGTGACCTCACTTTCCAAACAATTTGCAAGGCACAGCCGACCCGGTTGTGAGACTGTCATGTTCCATTTTTCTGCTCACGGCGCATTTGCGCGTGTTTTCTCGTTCACCTTCCGCCTTTGGATGCGGCAAAGGGGAAAGGTCGTCGCCATTTTGGCGCTGGTCTTGGTCTCATCTGCCGCCGATCTGTCCGTGCCTGTTTTTACGGGTCGCCTCGTCGATGCGGTGGCCGGGGCAGGCACGCCATGGCCTGCCTTCGCGGCGTTGTTGGGCTTTGGTGCCCTGTCTGTTCTCGCCAAAATTCTAAGCTATTTTGCCATCATCGACCTGACCATCCCCTCGATGCGCACGGCCGAAGCCGAAGCTTTCGCCCATGTTCAACGGCTCCCCGCCGACTGGCACGCGAACGCCTTTGCCGGGTCGACCGTGCGTAAAATCACGCGCGGGGCTTGGGCCTTGGATGAAATGGCGGATCTGCTTTTGTTGGCGCTGTTGCCCTCGGTGTTGATCCTTTTGGGCACGATTGGAACATTGGCGGCGTTTCGGTGGGAGGTCGGACTCGTTGCCGGGATCGGCGCGCTGGTGTTTTTGGCTCTTTCGATGTCGCTGACGCTGTTCTGGGTGGCGCCCGCGGCCCGACTGGCCAATGCCCAGGACAGCCGGGTCTCCGGCGCGCTGGCCGATGCAATCACCTCCAACGGCGTCGTGCGCGCCCACGCAGGCGAGCTGCGCGAAGACACGCGGCTGGGATTTGTCTTGGACAAATGGGCGCATCGCAGTCGGCGCACATGGCGGCGCGGCACCTTTTCAGGCCTGTCGCAGGACATGACGATCTGGGCCTTGCGCGCAACCGTTCTGGGCGGGGCTCTTGTCGCCTATAGCCGCGATCTGGCCAATGCTGGCGAAATTGCGTTTGTGGTCTCCGCGCTCGGCATGCTTGATGGCTATTTGCGCCAGATGGGCAACCATGTGCGCGGGCTGCAAAAGGCCGTCAACGATGCCGAGGAACTGGTGGCGCTGATGGCCGCCACCCCGGAAACCTCTGTCGCCAAACGGCCCGAAGCCGCCTTGCCGCCGCGTGCTGCGGCACTGACGTTCAACCATGTGGATTATGGCTACGACGGGGCTGCGATGCCGCTTTTTGCCAATCTGGACGTGGCCATCCCAGAGGGCCAGAAAGTTGGGCTGGTCGGGCGGTCTGGCTCGGGTAAGACAACCTTTGTGAAACTGATCCAGCGGATTCACGAAATCAACGACGGTATGATCACGCTGGGCGGTGTCGACATCGCGCGCATCCCTTTGGAGGTGTTGCGGCAACATATCGCGCTTGTCCCACAGGAACCGGTGCTGTTTCACCGCTCTTTGGCTGAGAACATCGCTTACGCCCGTCCCGGAGCGTCGATGCAGGATGTCCGGGACGCCGCCGAGCGCGCGGGGGCGCTCGATTTTATCGAGCGGCTGCCCAAAGGCTTTGGCACGGAGGTGGGTGAGCGCGGTGTCAAACTATCGGGTGGGGAGCGTCAACGGGTCGCCATCGCGCGGGCTTTCCTGTCGAATGCGCCAGTTCTGATCATGGATGAGGCGACATCTTCGCTCGATTCAGAGGCCGAGGCAAAGGTGGCGCAGGCCGCAGAGCGGCTGATGGAGGGGCGTACGACTTTGGTGATCGCGCACCGTTTGGCCACGGTGGAACGGATGGACCGCATTTTGGTCTTTGATCGTGGGCGGATTGTTGAAGATGGCGCACCGTCGGACCTCATGGCACATGAGGGCGGTCTCTATCGTGCCCTGCGGGCGCGGCAAACATTGGCTGGGTAACGCGTCGGTCAGCCTGAATGACAATCAGGCTGACCGCTCTTTGCATCTTTGGGGTCAACAGAGCAGCCATTCCAAAACCGTCGTCGCAAAGCGCTGACCCGAAAACCGGCGCGATGCCCTGCCCTACAGGGGAAGCTGCGTCGTGTATTTCAACTCGTCAAGCAGCACAGAGCTCTGGATTTCCTGAAGACCGGGAAGCAGCACAAGCTGGTTTTGCAGCAGGGCATGGAAGTGATCCATGTCGCGCACCACCACGCGCACATTGAAATCGTAGTCCCCCAGCATAAGTTGAACCACCTGCACTTCGGGGATGCGCAACACGGCCTGTTGGAACTGTTCAAAGGACTTGCGACCGTGAGACGTCAACTTGATACGCACCAGCACGATCGCGTTGAACCCGAGTTTCTTTCGATCAAGGATGACGGTTTTGCCAAGAATGATCCCGTTTTCAACGAGCCGGGAAACGCGCCGCGAACAAGGCGACTGGGACAGGCCGACCCGGTCGGCGATCTCCGTGACCGAAAGCGCCCCGTCCGCCTGCATGACGCGCAGGATGCGCCTGTCGACCTCATCAATCTCATGCATGAGATGCCCCTTTTATGTGTCATACTTAGCTACTTTATGCCAAAATAAGCGGGTTCACCGGCCATAAAGCAAGAAGAATTCCGGAAATCTGGCATAGGATCATCATCGAAAGGACGTGATCACGACGCAGTGTCCGCCTCAACGAGGACAGGCTGCGCCTGGAGGTGATGACCATGCACACCGTGCACACTGCGCTCTCCAAAGCGCCTGGAGCCTATATGCAGGGCATCCTTCTGATGATTGCGGGGGTGGCCTGTCTGAGCGCCAATGATGCAATCGCAAAGGCACTGACCGCCGATTATTCCCCCCTACAGATCCTTTTTCTGCGCAACGTGATCGCCTTGCCGTTCACTGTGGTCATTGCGGTGCTCATGGGTGGCCCATCGGCCTTGCGGTCGCACCGGCCAGTTGCACATCTGCTGCGCGGCGCGCTTTGGGTGTCTGCCACGATGATGTTTTTCACAAGCTTCATCCATCTCGCTCTGGCCGAGGCCACGGCGCTGATCTTTGTCGCGCCCTTCTTTATCACCCTGATTTCGGCGCTTTTCCTTGGGGAGAAGGTCGGGTGGCGGCGCTGGCTGGCCGTATTGGCGGGGTTTTTCGGGGTTCTCGTGATCATCCGTCCGGGCGGGGCGACCTTTCAACTGATCTCCTTGCTCCCCGTCGCGACGGCGCTTGTCTACGCATTGCTCATGCTCAGCGCCCGCTGGGTCGACCCGCGCGAAAGCGTGTGGACGCTGCTCGTCTACCTGACCTGCGCGGGGGCGCTGTTGAGCGGGCTGATCGTCCCTCTCGTCTGGGTGCCGGTGCGCTCCGGGGACCTCTGGCTTTTCGCGGGGATCGCCATGTTCGGCACCGCTGGGATGACGATGATGACACAGGCCTTCCGCCGCGCTCCGGCCGTTGTCGTGGCACCGCTGGATTACACTGGCCTACTTTGGGCCACGCTCTTTGGTTGGGTCCTCTGGCGAGAGCGCTTGGACATGATGACAATCGTCGGTGCGGCGCTCATCATCGCGAGCGGCGTGGACACGATCTTTCGGGAGAAAAGGCATGGTGGCACGTGAACACGGATATTGATGCAAAAAGGAGAATGTGGCAGATGACTGGAAGGATCGGAATGACAAAGGGCAGATGTGAGTGCGGAGCTGTGGCCTTTGAGGTGAGGCACATCCGGGAGACCGTCACGGTTTGCCATTGCAGCCAGTGCCGCCGGACGAGCGGTCACCTCTGGGCCTCGACACATGCCCGGTTTGACGATCTCACCTTCACGCAAGACGCGGGCCTTCACTGGTACGCGTCGTCAGAGACAGCAAAGCGCGGGTTCTGCGCCAGATGCGGTTCCAGCCTCTTTTATCGCATGAACGACGAAAGCGGTATTGGCATCGCCGCGGGGTGTCTGGACGACACCTCCGCCTTGCGTATTGGCAAGCATATTTTTGTGGCCGACAAAGGCGATTACTATGCAAGGCCCGGTGATGCCGATGTCTTCGAAGCGGGTTAGATGCTTTCAGTCTACGCGTCTATTCTGCTTTTATTAGGTCGGCACCTATTGGGTCGGCAAAGGCGGCTGCGACGCAATTCTGAAGACCAGCATCAATCTGTAACGCCCTCCCCACTAGGCGAACACGTGGCGTCATTGTTCGCCGCGTGACTTTACCCTCTTGAGTGATCGCGTCAAAAATCCAGCCCCAGATCGAGGGTGCGCGCCGAATGAGTCAGCGCGCCGGAGGAGATATATCCGACCCCGGTGGCGGCCACCTCGGCGATGCGTTCCAGCCGCATGTTGCCTGAGGCCTCAAGGATCACCCGGCCTGCGGTCATGGCGACAGCTTCGCGCAGCGTCGGCGTGTCCATATTGTCGAGCAGCACCACATCCGCGCCGCCTTCGTCGAGCACCTCGGCCAGTTGATCCAGACGGTCCACTTCGATCTCGGTTTGGATCATATGCGAGGCACTGGCCTTGACCGCCTGTAAAACCGGGCGAATGCCACCGGCGGCAGCGATGTGATTGTCTTTGATCAGGATCGCATCCGACAGGGAAAAGCGATGGTTGAACCCGCCGCCATGCAAGACCGCCTGTTTTTCAACAAGCCGCAGACCGGGGGTGGTTTTGCGGGTGCAGGTGATGCGCGCCCTGGTGCCGCGGGTTTCGGCGACAAAGGCGGCGGTCAGCGTGGCAATGCCGCTGAGGCGTCCGGCAAAATTGAGCGCGACCCGTTCGGCGGACAGGATGGAGGCGGCATCCCCCTCAATCTCCATCAACAGATCACCTGCTGTGATGACGGTCCCATCCGGTATGTGGCGCGTGACGCTAAGCTGCGGGTCGACCAATCGACAGGCAAGGGCGGCGATTTGCATCCCGGACACCACACCCGCCTCGCGCGCCTGTATCCGGGCGCGATACTTTGTGCCCGCCGGGATCACCGTTCGGGTGGTGATGTCGCCATAGGTGCCGAGATCTTCCATCAGCGCCGCACGGGCCAATGGCTCCAAAATCAGGTCTGGCAGAGGGGACATGGCGGTCATGGGAACTCCGGTTCTGGATGGGGACGCTGGATCAGCGATTCAGAGAGGGTAAAGGCATCGGAAAGCGTGAGAGACGAGCGGGTGCCTGTCGTCCCCTTCGTCTCGGGAAAATCCGACCGACAATGCGCGCCACGGCTCTCTTCCCGCAACAGCGCAGCCGCCGCGATCAGTGTCGCGGTGGCCGTCATATTGTGCAAAGCGGGGCAATCGGGCTGTGCCGCTTCAATCTCTGCAATGTCGGCTAAGGTGCGGGTCAGCCCAACGGCATCACGGATCACACCGGCCCCATCGGTCATGGCGCGGCGCAGCCGTGTCACCAATGCGGGATCAGGAGGCTGGGCGGTGGCCAAGTTCGGCAAAATGACGATCGGCACCGCCTCATCCGTGACAGGCCCGAGTGTGGCAGCAATATCCACCGCACAGCGGTGGGCATAGACCAAAGCCTCAAGCAACCCGTTTGAGGCCAGCCGGTTCGCCCCATGCAAGCCGGTCGAAGCCGCTTCGCCACAGGCCCACAGGCCCGCAAGCGTGCTGCGCCCGGCCTCATCGGTGGCGATCCCGCCCATGTGGTAATGCGCGGCAGCGGCCACCGGGATCGGGTCGCGCACCGGGTCGATCCCGGCCTCAAGACAGGCCTTGGCCACAGCCGGAAAGTCGGTCAGGATACGGGCGCCAAGGGCGTCGCGTGTGTCGAGTGCAGGGCACAGGCCCGCTTGGGTCTGGGCATAAATGGCGCGGGCAACAATGTCGCGGGGCGCGAGTTCCGCATCGGGATGCAGCCCCAGCATAAAGCGTTCACCATGGCGGTTGATCAAAACCGCACCTTCTCCGCGCAGCGCTTCGGTCGCCAAAGGGGCGGGATCGGCCCCGGTGGCCATGGCCGTGGGGTGAAATTGCACAAATTCCGCATCGGCGATCACGGCCCCTGCGCGGGCGGCCATGCCGATCACCTGTCCGCGAATGCGCGGTGGATTGGTGGTCAGGGCATAAAGCCCACCCGACCCGCCGCCGGCCAAGATATAGGCGGCACCATGCAAGCGGCATGATGTGGAGAGCCCGGTGTCGTAATGCGCATCACAGCGCGCAATTTCGAGGCCGGTGACACGGCCATTCTCGGCCTGAAGCCCGGTGGCCATCACCCCTTCTAACACTTGAATCGACGGGGTGGCACGGACTTCGGCAATCAAAGCGCGCATGATCTCCGCCCCGGCTTGATCTCCGCGCACCCGGACCACGCGGGCAAAACTATGTGCCGCCTCACGCGACAGCACATATCCGCCTTCAGCCGTGCGGTCAAAGGGCGTGCCCAGTTTGGTCAGATCAAGGATATGCGCGCGGGCCTCGGCGGTGACCTGTGTGGCGATTTGGGCATCAACCGTCCCTGCCCCGGCACGGACGGTGTCGCGGGCATGGTCTGCGGCACTGTCGGCGCCATGCATGGCGGCCGCGACCCCGCCCTGTGCCCAAGCCGAACTGGCACCTTCGCCCAAGGCCTCTGGTGAGATCATCAACACCGGGCGTGGCGCAAGTTTCAATGCCGCGTAAAGCGCGCCAAGCCCAGCCCCAACAATGACGACCCGCCCTGTGCTCAGCTCGTCCATTTATGTTAAACCGCGAGGCGGCGTGACAGGTCGATCATCCGCTCAACCGACACCCGTGCCCGTGCCGCGATCTCGGGATCAACCTCAACTGCACCCTGCATCGAATGAAGCGACCAGAGCACTTTTTCGAGTGTGATTTTCTTCATGTAGGGACACATGTTGCAGGGACCAACAAAGTCCACATCCGGCAATTCATCCGAGATATTCGAGGCCATCGAACATTCTGTCACCAGCATGGCCTTTTCGGGCCGTTCGCGATGAACATAGTCGATGATGCCGCTGGTCGAGCCGGAAAAATCCGCCTCGGCGATCACATCAGGCGGGCATTCGGGGTGGGCGATGATCCGGGTGCCGGGGTTCCATGCGCGATAGTCGCGCAAATCTTTGGCGGTGTATTGTTCATGCACGATGCAGGACCCTGCCCACCAGACGATGCGTTTGTTGGGCACCTGTTTGGCGACGTTTTGGGCCAGGTATTGATCCGGGGTCATGATCACCGTGTCGCTGTCTTGCGCGGCAACGATCTGTGCCGCATTCGACGAGGTGCAACAGATGTCAGAGGCGGCTTTGACCTCGGCTGTGGTGTTGACATAGGTCACCACCGGCGCGCCGGGATATTTGGCCCGCATCTCGGCAATCCCTTCGGCGGTGATGCTTTCGGCCAGCGAACAGCCCGCGTCCATATCCGGGATCAGCACCGTTTTCGAGGGGTTCAGGATTTTGGACGTCTCGGCCATGAAATGCACGCCGCATTGCACGATCACATCCGCTTCGACCTCTGTCGCTTTGATCGCCAGTTGCAGGCTGTCGCCCACCACATCGGCAATACCGTGATAAATCTCAGGCGTCATATAGTTATGGGCCAAAATCACGGCGTTGCGTTGCTTTTTGAGGGCAAGAATGGCTTTGACATAGGGCGCGTAGATGGCCCAATCCGGCGGTGAAATCACCCGGTCCATTTTGGCATAGACATCCGCCAACGCCTCGGCACAGCTGAGCGAAGGGGTCAGATCATAGTGATCGGCAAGTTCGGCGCGCATGGCGGTTTCATCAAGCAAAATGTAAAGCCTTTGTCGTGTCGTGTCGGGCACGGGATGTGACAGAGTGTGACGCCGGTTCATGTTTCGGCACGCAGGCTGTTTAATGCAGGGTTAACCCAACGGCAAGCTCCGAGAAAGAGAGGTGGCCTTGGCATAGCCGGATGCAGCCACCGATCGGTTGCACATGCGATCGGAGAATGTCCCGTCGCGCATCCTGCCGAGACTGGTGTTGGCCTGATTTTCCTAAGCGAACCTGTTTTGACACAGCTCGATCAGAGCCGGGTTTACGTAGGCCGCAGGTTTGATTTGAAAGCCATTCGGGAGCTGCTCTCGACCCTGCGGGACCTCTCGTGACCCTTCTCTGTGACCCCTCAGATCACGTGCAATTTCGCGCGCGATGTCTTGCGAGCGTTTTGGTCGTCTGACCCGCCTCCAGAAGATGTTCAAGATTTGCCCATGTCCCATGACGCGCGCCAACCAAAGCACACTCAATTCCAAGCCGCGCGGCACCCGCCGCGTCCGTCTTTGGGTTGTCGCCGATGGCAAGAACTTTGCGCACATCACCAGACAGGCGAGCAAGGGCCGCATGGTATAACCCCGCTTCCGGTTTGCCGATCATGGTATAGCGAAGGTCAGGCAGAACGCTTAAAATCGCCGCAAGCAGGCTACCGGTTTCGGGTACAGGTGTGCCATCGGGACCGGGGTGGCTTTCGTCGGGATTGGCGACAAACAACTGCGCGCCTTTTGCCAAAAGCTCAAGCGCGTCACGAAGGTCCTTGTACCCAAAGGTCTCATCCCGCGTGAGCAAGATATGCGTGGGTTCAGGGCTGTCCAGTGACAACCCCAGACCCTGCGCATAGGCGCGCAGAGCCGCATTTGCGTAGAGTCTGAGACGCACATCCCCGATCTGCGCCAGATGATCCAGAGCGGCGGCGCCCGCAAGCACGATCCGCTCGGGCGGAGCCGACAGGCCGAGCCGCTTGAGACGGGCAGACAGGGTTGCAGGCGTATCCGTTGAATTATTGCTCAGGATGATCAACCGGTCCCCAGCATATTCGAGCAGGGCTTGCGCCCCCGGCAGAACAGTCGTGCCAGAAATCAGACAGCCATCCAGATCACACAAAAAGCCATCATAGAGATCGAGCCGCATCAGAACCGTTCCAAGCCTTGGGGTGTTGCCACGGCGGCGGCTTCTGGGGATTCCAGATCAAAGCTAGGGCCGTCGTAGGCAAAGGAACACTCATGGATCAAGATCGTGCCATCCGTGACCGTGACATAGGCCAGATCGGGGGCCTCAATGCTCCCCATGATCCGTCCCGGCTGATCAAATTCGTGATGGACTTGATGCATCAGAGCACGCTGGATGTGGAACGGAATGCCCTGCCAAAGACCCGTGATCGGGCGATGGACGTGGCCCATGAACAGGTGGTCGGGTTTGCGGCCTGTGCGGGCAAAGGCGGCAAGTTCGGCGGCATCATCGCGCAGGCGGATCGCGTCCATCGGCGGGATCGCGAGGTCCAGCGGCGGATGGTGTTGGAACAACAGAACAGGCCGGTCAGCGGGCGCGTCCCGCAAGGCGGTTTCAAGAAACGCAAGGCGGGCGTCACAGAGCGCCCCATGATGTACGCCTGTCTCATCAATCAGCGTGTCGAGGGTGATGAGGCTGGCCTGCTCGAACACATGCAGCCCCTGGACAAAGCCGTTGTCGTCACGCGGCGCATCCGGGAAAACCGCGCGAAACGGGGCACGGGCGTCATGGTTGCCGACCATCAGGATCACCGGGACCTTGAGGCGCGACAGCTCGTTTTGCAGGCTCTCATAGGCGGCCTGTTCGCCGCGGTCGGTGAGATCGCCGATGATCACCAGAAAATCCACCTGCGGCAGGGTGTCGAGAAATTCAAGTGCCTGCCTCAGGCAGACACGCGGGTCAAAACCGTAGATCGTCTGACCTTCGGGAACGAAATGCAGATCGGTGAGAACGGCGAAACGGAGGGGAGCGGGCATCGTGTATCCTTTGGCAATGCGGCGCGGCGGTGGGGACCGCCACGCCCAATGAGTGCAACGTCAGTTAGCGCGGCAACAGGGCGTTGACCTCTTCGACCATCTCGTCGCGCAGCTCTTCCATATCGGTCGCGTCGCCGACAAAAATGGCCTCAAGGTAATCTTCGATCACCTGGGTCACAGCCAGACCGTTGTCTCCCGGATAGGCGAACCATTCAGACAAAAGCGGCAGTTGATTGACAGCGGTAAGCTTGTTGGGGTTCTTGGCATAGAAGTCTTCCATCAACAGCTCGTTTGCCACTTTGTTCGGCGGCACATAGCCGGTGGTGAGCGCCACGGCAGCGGCCCCCGCACCGGAGGTGGTGAATTTGATGAACTGCCACGCGGCCTCAAGCACCTCGGGGTCTTGCGAAGTCGAGGTCAGCATGGCCGAGTTGCCACCTGCCGGCAGGGATTGCGGCGCGCCGTCGATGCCCGGATAGGGCGCGGTCACAAACTCCCAATCGCCGACTTTCGAGCGGTCGACAAAGCCGACATAGGCCGTCGAGCTGAAGAACATGCCCAGATCGCCCGCCGCCAGTGACTTGGCCGCGTCACCACCGATGACGTTTTTCATACCGCAGTCGCGAAAGATCGCCTTGGCAGTCTCAAGCGCCTTGAGGCCCTCGGGATTGTCCATATTGAGCTTGCCGTCCTTGATCATCGGCGCGCCCTGACTCCACATCGCCGCCTGCAACAGCCAGTTGCCGGAAATATTCCATTCCCAATAGAGCGGCTCTTTGTCGGTCTTGTCCTTGATCAACTGGCAGGCCGCGATGACCTCGTCCCAGGTCGCGGGGAGCGTATCGACCCCTGCGGCGTCCAAGATGTCCCGGTTGTAAAAACTGATCGGAGTCGAGACGGAAAACGGCAGGCCATAGATTTGGCCGTCAAAGGTCGACAGATCGAGCATGGCTTTGTGATAGCCGTCGGTTTCAAAATCCGGCTCTGCGGCGATATAGGCATCAAGGGGTTTGGCGATGCCGCGCTCAACCAGCAACGCCTGACGGTTCAACGCCTGAAAGGACACATCGGGCAACGTGTTTGCCACCGCTTCACGCAGGACGGTGTTGGTCGCGTCCTCGTAATTCTCATAGGTGGCGCGGAAGGTCACAGTGATGTCGGGATGGGATTTGGCAAACTCCTGCATGATCTGCTCAAACGTCAGATCGAAGGTTGCGGAATAGGCATAGCCCACTTCGATATCGACCGCATGGGCTTGTGTGGTGGCCATTGCGGCGATCAAAGCGGTGGAGAGAGGCAGAAGCGTTTTCACGGGGAGAAATCCTTTTGAAGGTTGGCGGTGTGACAGGGAGGAAACGGGGGTTATTTCATGCCCGACAGCGTGATGCCGTCGATGAAACGCCGTTGGGCG
Source organism: Celeribacter baekdonensis (assembly GCF_900102315.1). GTDB lineage: Bacteria > Pseudomonadota > Alphaproteobacteria > Rhodobacterales > Rhodobacteraceae > Celeribacter > Celeribacter baekdonensis. Next base: position 110,820 of record NZ_FNBL01000011.1, on the reverse strand, counting down.
AGCAGAAACGCGACGACGAGCGGCACGGCAATGACCGTGGCGCTTGCCATCATCGGACCGTAGAAATCGCCGCCCAGATCGCCCTTGAATTCGCGAAGACCCAAGGGCGGCGTGAACAGGCTACGGTCGCCGGTGATCACGATGCGCGGCCAGAAATAATCGTTCCAATGCGCCACAACCGAGAAGATCGCAAAAGCGAGCAGCGCAGGGATCGCAGTGGGCAACATGACGCGCCAGATGATTGCGAACTCGCCCATGCCATCCATGCGCGCGGCATCAATCAGATCATCAGGCACGGTCATAAAAAACTGCCGCATCAGGAAAATGCCAAAGGCCGACACGATCCACGGCAGGATGAGGGCGGCGTAGCTGTTTGTGAGGCCCAGTTTTGCCAGCATCAGATAGAGCGGCAGCGCAATGGCATGGACCGGGATCAGCAGGCAAAACAGCACGAGGGCAAAGGCGGCATCACGTCCCCAGAACTTAAGCTTGGCCAACGCATAGGCGGCAGGCACCGCGACCAGCGTTTGCAGGGCGAAAATCGACAGGGTGACGATGACACCGTTCAAAAGATAGCGCCACATCGGGGCGGCGGTGAATGCTTGGCTATAGTTGTCGAGCACCGGGCGCACGAGGCAGTCGGGCTCGTTGCCGCCCAGTGCCAGACAGGTCGGATCGGGAAACAGCGCCTGCGACCCGAACACGCCGCCGGTGCCCGTGGCAATCTCTGCGGGCGATTTGAACGAGGTCGAAATCATCACGTAAAAGGGCAACAGAACGATGATCGCGCCGAGGATCAAAAACCCATGAGCAAGCGTCTGGCGGGTGGAAAAGCGATAGGTCATTGGTAATGCACCTTGCGTTCGACAAAGCGGCGCTGCGCCACGCTGATCAGCATGACAAAGGCCAGAAAGAGGATGGTGATGGCCGCACCCAGTCCAACGAGGTTCTGTGCAATACCTTTTTCGTAGATCGCGTAGATCATCACATAGGTGGACTTGGCAGGCCCGCCATGGGTGAGGGCTTCGACCGTGTCAAAGACTTGAAACGATCGGATCATCGTGATGGTGACGACAAAGACGGTGGTGGGGCCAAGCATTGGCCATGTGATCAGGCGAAACCGTTCCCAGCCACGTTTGACCCCATCCATCGCGGCCGCCCCGTATAGCTCGGTTGGCACCGAGGTGAGGCCAGCAAGATAGAGCACCATGTTGAAGCCAAAGCTCTGCCAGATGCCGATGAACGCCAACGTGTAGAGCGCATAGTCACGATCTCCGAGCCAAAGCGGAAAGCCATCGACACAGCTGCGCGCGAACCAGGACCACAGTTCCAGCGGCGTGCCGCACCCCATCGCAAGTGTGCGGTTCACGATCCCCAATGTCGGGTGCAACGCAAATTCCCACACGATCGCCATGGCCAGAAGCGAGGCCATGACCGGCAGGAAATAGACGGTTTTGTAAAACGACTGCCCCACATTGAGCGACCGGATCAACAGCGCCGCACCCAGCCCCAGAAACACCGAGGCAGGCACCACCAGCGCGACATAAAGCACTGTGGCCACGATCATTTTACGGTAGGAGGAGCCGGTAAAAATGTCGATGTAATTGCGCAGGCCCACCCAGTCGATGCTGGGGCGGCCAAGCGTATAATCGGTGAAGGACAGGAGTGCGGCGACCCCCACCGGCACAATCAGGATGAGGATCAGCAACACCAGCGCCGGGGCAAAGAGCACCATGCCTGCACGTGCTTGTCGGCGCTCGGGGCGCTCGGGGCGCGCGATCCGCTGTTGCTTTGGACCACTGTTCGTCAGAGAGGCGAGATCAGACATGGCGTGCCACCTTGTCATGGGCGGTGTCGTGAGCCTTATCGTGGGCCTTATCATGGGCGCTGACGGGGGCGGCCTTGCCAGCGCTGTCAAAGCCGCAAATCCGTGCGGGCGTGGCGGTAAGACGCATTACGTCACGGACCTTGATGCGCCCACGCGCCGAAGACGGCAATCGGACGGTGACAGGCATTGGCACACCGGCTGCGTCCAGATGCACGAACAGGTCCGAGCCGAGGTTCTCGATCATCCGTACGCGGCCCACAACCAATTCACCCTCTTCGCAGGGTACAAAGGCCTCGGGGCGCACGCCCAGATGCTCGATGGGGGGACCGCTTGCACGCAGGCCAGTGGCCATGTCACACAGGCGGATCGTACCGCTGGCGTCGGTGTCGACCGGCAGGATGTTGATCGCAGGCGAGCCAATGAACTGCGCCACGCGAATGTCCTCGGGGTGATCATAAAGCGCGTCAGGCGTGCCGACTTGCAACAACTCGCCCTCCATCATCACTGCGATCCGATCGGACATGGTCATCGCCTCGGCCTGATCGTGGGTCACATAGACAAAGGTTGCGCCGAGCTTGCGATTGAGTTGGGCGATCTCTGCGCGCATATGCACGCGCATCTTGGCATCGAGATTGGACAGTGGCTCATCAAGCAGGAACGCAGAAGGGTCGCGCACCAGCGCCCGGCCCAGGGCCACCCGCTGACGTTGACCACCGGACAATTGCCCGGGCTTGCGGTCGAGCAGATGCGCAATATCAAGCATCTCGGCCGCCTCGCGCACGGTGGTGCCAATCGCGGCGCGGGTCGTCCGGCTGCCCGGCAAGGCGCGCCCGATCAGCGGCAACCGCTGTGCGTTCGACAGACGGCGCATGGTCAGCGGCACGGCGATGTTTTCGGCCACACTGAGATGCGGGTAAAGCGCGTAGCTTTGAAACACCATGGCCAGATCGCGATCTGCGGCATGCAGCCCGTCGACGGGCGTGCCGCCAATCCTCACCGATCCGCTGGTCTGGCTTTCCAGCCCAGCCAGAATCCGCAACAGGGTGGATTTCCCGCACCCCGACGGTCCGACAAGCGACAAAAATTCGCCATCCGCGATATCAAGCCCGACGCCTTTGAGGACATCGGTATCGCCAAAGGACTTTCGGATGTCTCGGAATTGGATAGTCGCCATGACGGCCCCCTTCGATCTGTTCGGGGGCTTCATAGGAAGTTTCTGCAACAGTCATGTTACGGTTACAGGAGGTTCCTATAAGCCTCACATGAAGACCTTGTTGCCCAAAGAGGCGCTTGCCGCCCTGACCTTTGCTCGTCTGCGCGCCCTCAACGGAGTGATGGAAACCGGTAGCTTTTCGGCTGCCGCGCGGCGCATGAACGTCTCGCAGGCGACGATCAGCCAACAGGTGCGCAATCTGGAACATGCGCTGAATGCGGAATTGTTCAAACGGATGGCCAACGACATGGTGCCCACCAAACTGTGTCAGGACATCTACAAAACCTCTCGCGAGATCGAGGATGCGGGCGAACGCATCGCTAAAATCCTGTCGCAGCACAGCACATTGGAACAGGGCGAACTGCGCGTGGGTTTGGGAAATCCCTTGCCGGGTATGGCGTTGATTGCGGCGTTTCAGGACCATTTCCCGAATGTGAACGTGAACATCGAGATGGGAAGCTGGGGCAAGATCGTACAAGCCGTGACCGAAGGCCGGGTTGATGTCGCGGTTTTGCCCGAGGTGCCCGACCAGCCACGCTTCAAACGGCGCAAGATTCAGAGCCAATCCGTGGTGGTGATCGTCCACCCCGAGCACCCGCTGGCGGCTCAGACCGAAGTGAGTTGTCGTGATCTTATGCGGGAACGGCTGATCATGCGTACGGCGGGCTCCTCGACCCAGCGCGTTGTCGATGAAGCCTTTCAAAAGGCCGGGCTTTCTCCGCGTGCCTCCATCGTACTCGACACCCGCGACGGGGTTCTGGATGCGGTTGCACATCGGCTTGGGGTTGGCTTTATGTGGAACAAGGGCGCCAGCCGCCAGGACGGTTTCATCCAGATCCCGTGCCGGGAAATGCATCTGGAACGGTCCGATTACGTCTTTACCCTGCGGGCGACCAAAGGCACCTTGCCGGAGGTGTTCTTTGCCTTCGATCGCCGTGGATTATGAGGTCTCAGCGCGGAGCATGTTCAAAGCGGCAAGGAGGCCGTTACATCGAACCACGGCGTTTGATGGCCTCTTCCGCGATCAAAGCGGTGAGACGGAAAAACCCATGCACCATTTTCGTGTAAGGCAGCAGCAGAAACAGCGTCGCCACGGCACCAAGATGAAGCACCAAAAGGGTCGGCATCACGGGACGCCCCGTCGCGGCATAAAGCGCAAGCCCCGAAGCGGCGGTGAAACCAAGCAAAGCGATAAAGCCCATCTCGCCGCCCCAAACCCGTTTGGCCCCCAGTTCAGGGTCCGCTTTGGTTTTGAGCCAACCCAGACCAATCGTACCGATCACCAAAAGGACACCTCCGGTGATGCCGAACATCTTGGGCAGGCTCAAGAGGGGATAAGGCGCTTTGAGGTCGAGGAGGTAGTGCATCAATGTCGCGACGGAGGTGGCGGCAAAGCAGAGCAGAAAGCCGAACAAAACCGCTTGGTGGAACCAGCGCCGCGCATCGGTGTAGCGATCTTCGCGCTCGAAATTACAGCCCTGCCCCTGCCCGCCATTGAGGTTTTTGAGCTGCCCGGCCTGTTTGAAAGCCGTAAGAACATCGCGCAACGCCATCTTCGGCGCGCCGGTTTCCACCCAATACCGTCTCAGCCCCACGGCCACGGCATATAAGGGCAAAAGGAACGCAGGCGCAAAGAGCGCCACCATCAGGTTATGCGACAGCTCGGCGTAGAACCCTTCGCCGCTGGCTGGACGCATCATCGAGATCAGAGCCATCAGCAGGGCAAACCCAAGCACGAGCACCGCCGCGATGGCGACACCGCTGCGATGGAACGCCTTGGCCAGAACCTGCGGCCCGACCAACCGTTCCCAACTGTCTTGGCGCACCTCGGCCAAGGCTGCCGGGATGTTAAGCGCAAATTCATGCGGCTCGGTATATTGGCAGGAATAGTAGCAGCCCCGACAATTGTGGCACAGGTTTGCCAAATGGGTCAGGTCGCCATCGGCAAAGGCTTTTTCCCGCGTCATGGCGGGGAAAACCGAACAGAACCCTTCACAATAGCGGCAGGCATTGCAGATCTCGATCTGGCGGCGGGCTTCGGAAAGATGGGTGTCAAGCGACATGCTGCGCCTCCTGAGAAAGGACAATTTTGGCGGCTTCATGCCCGGCAATCCGTCCGAACACTGTGCCGATGGTCATGCCAAAGCCCGCAAGGTAGCCTTGGCCAAGGATCGAACCTGCCATGATCTCGCCCGCCGCGAACACATTCGGGAGCGGACCATTTGTGGTTTGCACACGGGCGTCATGTCCGGTTTTCAGGCCGAGATAGGTAAAGGTCACGCCGGGGCGAAGTTGATAAGCATAGAACGGCGGGTGACTGATCGACCGCGCCCAATTGGTTTTGGGCGGGGTCAGGCCGGTGGTAGACAGACCATCCAACTCGGTGGGCGTGAAATCGCCCTCGGTGCAGGCGGCATTAAAGGTCTCGACGGTTTGGACCAGCGCGTTGGGATCAAGCCCAAGTTTGTCGGCCAGATCGTCAATCGTGTCGGCCTGCACCGGCGGGAACACCGAAGGCATGAACAGATCGCGCGAGCGCGCATCAATGATGGCATAGCCGACCTGATCGGGCTGGCCCGCCACAAGCCGCCCCCAGATCGCATAGCGTTTGGGCCAAACATCCTCGCCCTCATCATAGAACCGCTCACCATCCCGGTTCACCACGATCGAGAATGGTACACAGTCAAGCCGCGTCACGATCCCGCCGTCAAATTTCGGCGCGCGGCCATCAATCGCAACCGCATGGCATTGGGTCGGATCGCCAACACTCTCACAGCCTTGATCAAGCATGTCGCGCAGCACCACGCCGCGATTATAGGGCGTTCCGCGGATCAGGAAATTCGCCGCCGCAGGCCCCCATGCGCGGGTGAGCCATTCAAGATCGGATTGGAAACCGCCCGAGGCCAGCACCACGGCGCGACCCTTGATCTCAACCGTATCGCCCCCCGCAAAGGACACTGCGACATGGGAGAAACAGTCCCCGACCATCCCGATATGCGACACTTGCGCATCGTATTTCACAGTGACCCCAAGATCCTGCGCGGTATTGTAATAGGCGTTGACCAGTGCCTTGCCACCGCCAAGAAAAAACGCATTCGTCCGCGAAAGCGACAGCGTACCCGAGAGCGAAGGCTGGAACCGCACGCCATGTGCCTCCATCCATGGCAGGCATTCTTCAGACGTGCGAATGGCGTGGCGGGCAAGGGATTCGTCCGTTTTGCCCTTGGTGACCAGCATCAGATCGTTGAAGTACTCGTCTTCCTGATAGGCCCCGGTCAGTACCGAAAGCGGGCCTTGGTGCATACAGCGGAAATTGCGGGTGTGGCGCGAATTGCCGCCGCGATAGGGCTTTGGCGCGCCTTCCAGAATAAGCACTTTTGCGCCTGCTTCGGCGGCGGTGATGGCCGCGCAAAGCGCCGCGTTGCCACCGCCGACAACGATCACATCCCACACGGTGTCTTTTACCGTTTCCACCATTGCTCAATCCTCCTCCATGGCACGCTCACGCGCGCGCAGTCCTTTGAGCCGCGCCCGTTGGGCGGCCTCGATATGGGCCCGCATTTCGGCTTCGGCGCGCGCGCCATCGCGCGCGTTCAGCGCCGCCATGATCCGCCCGTGTTCTCCCACCGCGCTCTGCGCACGGTCGGCATCCAACAGCGTGGTCGGGCCAAGGATCATCATCGTCTTTTGCAAACTGCTGATGGATTTGATGAGAAACCGGTTCTTTGCCGCGTCTTGCAAAATCATATGGAACTGGCGGTTGATTTCGGCGGCTTTCGCCTGATGGCCAATGGCCTCTGCGAATTCGGCATTGAGCGCCGTCAACTCAGACAGCTCCACTTCGGAGGCTGCGCGCGCCGCGAGCCGTGCCGCTGTGCCTTCCAGAACCGCACGCATTTCGTAAAGCTCCATGATCTCGGCATAGCCCAATGCGCGCACAGTCGCCCCAAGACGCGGCTGGTGCACAACAAGCCCGTCGCCCTCAAGCAGTCGCATCGCCTCGCGCACCGGTGTGCGCGACAGGCCGAGGCGCTCGGCAATCTCGACTTCGCGAAGCCGCATCCCCGGTTCGAGAACGCCATTGCGAATCTCCTCAAGCAAACGGCGATAGGCGCTTTGGCCCTGCGGGATTTCGTCGGGGTGGTCTGACATATCTGACCTCTTGTGATTTTGTATCCGGGTGGATACATTAGGATACACATCATGTCAACCAGATGAGGCCCATATGATCCATCGCTTGCTCTCATCCCACCCAATCGCCTTGCGGCGGCTGAAAACCATGGCGATTGCGCTGAGTGGCGCGGGGATTTTCATCGCTTTGGGCCTGCCCCTGCCCTTTCTGTTCGGGCCGCTTCTGGCCTGCCTCATCGCCGCCCTCGCGGGTCAGACCCTGCAAGGCATGGGTCAGGTTTCGGTGGCGGCACGCACGATTCTGGGGGTGGCGGCGGGGGCCTCAATCACCCCAGACGTCGTGCATGCCCTCCCCAAAATGGCGCAAACCGTGGCATTGGTGCCGGTCTTTGTCGGGCTGATCGCCTTGGTCGGACTGCCGTATTTCCGCGCCCTCGGATATGATCGGGTCACCGCTTGGTATGCGGCCATGCCCGGCGGATTGCAGGACATGGTGGTATTTGGCCAAGAAGCGGGCGGCGACGCACGCGCGCTCTCACTGATTCATGCGACGCGAGTTTTGATCATCGTGACGCTGGCCCCGATCATTGCCGTGCAACTCTACGGCGTTGGATTGAGCAACCCGATCGGCCTGCCCGCACGTGAACTTCCATGGGATCAGATTGGGCTGATGGCCTTTGCGGCTCTGGCCGGATGGAAAGTCGCCGAACGGTTTCATCTGTTCGGCGCGTCGATCCTTGGGCCGATGATCTTGGCGGCCACCCTGTCCCTCACCGGCCTTTTGCATATACGCCCGCCGCGCGAGGCGATTTTGGCGGCGCAGCTTCTGATCGGCATCGGCATTGGTGTCTGTTACGTCGGGGTGACATGGCGCGAACTGAGGCGCTTTGTTGTCTCCGGCGTGGTGTTCGTCGCCCTGCTCGCCGCGCTCTCAGCGGGGTTCACTGAGGCGATCACCCTGCTGCATCTGGCACCCCCGGTGGATGCTTTCCTGGCCTTCGCGCCCGGCGGACAGGCCGAAATGACCGTGCTGGCCATCGTCACCGGGGCGGATTTGGGGTTTGTGATCGTTCACCACCTGACGCGGGTGATCATCGTGATCCTGGGTGCGCCGATTGCGGCCAAGATTATCCTGCGACGAGATTGATAGGTGCGCCTGATGTAAAGGCATTGATTTGATCGTAGATTTCGCCGAATTGCAGATCGAATTCATCGCGTGTGACAAACCCAATATGTGGTGTGGCGATCACGCGTGGGTGGGTGAGCAGCGGGTCATTCGGATCGAGCACTGGTTCGACGTCAAAGACATCAAGGGCGGCCATCGCCGGACGCCCTTTGGTGAGCGCGGGCAACAGTGCACCTGCCTCGATCAACCCGGCGCGGGAGGTGTTGACCAAAACCGCATCCTCACGCATTCGGGCAAGGTCTTTCGCGGTGACAATGCCACGGGTCTGTGGCACCAAGCGCAAATGCAGTGAAATCACATCCGCCCCGCCGAAAAACGCCGCGCGGCTTTCGGGCACGGTCTCGCCTGCGGCCACAAGAGCGGCCCGCCGCGCCGCGCTGCCCCACCAAATCACCTCCATACCAAAGGCGCGGGCATATCCGGCAACGAGTTGCCCGATCCGCCCCGCCCCATAAATCCCTATGGTGCGCCCACGCAGCGAACGGCCCACGCCCCCCTGCCACTGTCCGGCTTTCAGCGCCGCCATTTGCGCGGGCAGATCGCGCATCGCGCTCAGGATCAACGCCCATGTCAGCTCTGCCGCGGCATGGTTCGGCGCGGCATCGGATTTTTGCGAACAAAACGCGATGCCAAGATCGGTGCAGGCCTGTGTGTCGACATGGGGCCAGGCGCCGCGCGCGGAAATCAGCCGGAGATTTGGCAAACGCTCAAGCAGGCTTCGGGTGATCTGTGTGCGCTCACGAAACAGAACCAACGCCTCGGCTTGGGCAAGGCGTTGGACAAGGACCTCCTCGGAGGCGCTGTCGGTCCAGACCGTGACCTCATGACCCGAAAGACGGGCAAAGGAGGGCAAACTGCGCAGCGTGTCCGACCAATCATCCAGCACATGCACCCGCATTTCGATCTCCTTTACGCTTTGCCGTCCCAGATCGAAGAAGGCACGAAAACTTCGCCACGCGCAAGCAGACGTGCGGTGCGCAGCAGGCCCGCAGATTTCAGATGAAAGCCCGTGTCATCCGAGGCATAGTCAACGGTCACGTCAATTTCGCCGCTCGCATGTTCGATCCGCACCAATGCGGGGCTGCCGGAGGGGGGCGCGAACAATCCTTCGGCCACGGTGCCGGGGGTCAGGACGCAAGAGGCAAGGCATTGCGCGCCGGTCACCGCCATCGTCGGGTGGCAATTCCACGGCATGAAATACCGTGCGGTGATCGTACCGCCATGGCGGGGCGCGGCCAGCAGGGCAAATTTCGGGGTCACCGATTTGGACACATCCCCCATCCCCATACGCCTGCCCGCCTCAAGGCGGATCGGCTCCATCCGCGCGTAAAACGCCCGGTTCGCGTCCAGCTCTTCGGCGCTTTCATATCCGGTCAGGCCAAAGTCAGAGGCGCGTGCGATCGCAATCGGCATCGCAACATCCATACATGTCACCTCGATCCCGTCGATCACATCGCGCACCGCGCCCGTGGGCAAAAGCGCCCCCGTGGCAGAGCCGACAACATCCATAAAATTCAGGTAAATCGGAGCTGATGTGCCCGGCACACCGTCAACTTTCGCCTCGCCCTCATAGCTCACGCGCCCGTTCGGGGTGGATACGACCGCCTCGACCCGCGCGCCGGTGTTGACCGACCGGATGCGGACACATGTCTCGTCACCGGTCGGCGTGATCAGGCCCATCTCGATTGCGGCAGGGCCGACACCCGAGAGGATATTGCCGCAGGTCGGCTTGTAATCAACGAGCCGATCCTCGACCGACACCTGGGCGAAGAAATAGTCGATATCGACCTCTGGCACATCGGATTTCGACAACATCGCGACCTTGGTCGTCACCGCAGCGCCGCCACCGATGCCATCAATATTGAGCTTTTGCCCCGAACCGAGGACCGCGACCAAAACGCCCGACAGCGTGTCGCGATCTTTGGGCAGATCAGCACGGTTAAAATACGGCCCGCGCGAGGTCCCGCCGCGCAACAGAAGATAGGGGATTGCAGTTTGGGTCATGTCACACCTTCGGCAAAAATGAGTGTGCCCCCCGACAGCATCGGAGGGCAGGTCAATGTGGGATCAGCGGAAGGGCCACGGCAGATCGAGATAGGACTGCGCCAGACCCGAGGGGAAATTGAGCGAGAGCATCTTGGCGATCAGCAAGATAAAGCCCGCCGCTGCCGCCGTCATGATCAGCGTCTGAAGGGGCTTGGCCCGCGCCCTCACGTGCAGGAACGCCACGAAGAACAGGATCATCGCGAGGTAAAAGCCGATCAGCGCGGAGGCCAGAACCAGCCCGCCGATCCAAAGCGCCCCGCCCCAAAGCCCACCGATTCCGGCTTTGCCGACCGTCTCACCATCCAATTCACTGTCGTAATGCGAGACGTGACCACGATGCCCGCCGATCAGTTCCGGCAGTAGCCAAAGGGCCATCGCCAAACCCACCACAGCCACGGAGGCGGGGAAGACGGCGGCAAGGAAACTTTGGTCAAGCGCATCCTTCAGCCCGACGATCAAAAGTCCGACGATCATCAGCGCAAAGACGATTTGCGGAGCACGGCTGGTCCAACGGCCTTCGTGTTCGTCGGTATCTTTGGCCGCCGAAACGACATGTCCGGTGTCATCCACGCGTTTGCGGATACCAAAGATCACCGAGGCGAGTGTCAGCAAACCGATGATGATCACGCCCGGACGGGTCACGAAGGACCAATCGTAGAACTGCACCGCTTGATACAGATAGGTTTCGGATTGCGGGGCCAGCACGAAGCCGATCAGCATCGCAGGGCGCGGCCAAGCGAAGCGTTTCATCAAAATGCCAAGCAAACCCAGAGACAGGAGCGCCAAAAGATCACCAATGTCGCGGGTCGCCTGGAACGCGGCAAAGCAGATGAGCGTGATCATGAACGGTGCCAGCAAGGGAAAGCGGATCTGGGTCAGGCGCGAGATCGGGATTGCGAGCAAAAGACAGATTCCTGCGCCCATCACGTTGGCAAGCGCCAGGGACCAGATCACCGAATAGGTGATATCGAGGTTTGTGGTGACCATCGCAGGTCCGGGTTCCATGCCCAAAAGCACCATCCCGCCCAAAAACACCGCCATCGACCCCGATCCGGGAATGCCGAACAGCATCGTCGGCAGCAAAGCCCCGCCCTGCATCGCGTTGTTCGCACTCTCGGGGGCCACAACACCGCGCGGATCGCCTTTGCCGAAATTTTCAGGGTTTTTGCAGGTCTGGACTGCGTGCCCATAGGCGATCCAGTCGACCACCGAACCGCCAAGCCCGGGAATGGCGCCAATCATACAGCCCATGCCCGAACAGCGGATGGACAGCCAAATGTTGGAATACCAATCGCGAAATCCCTTTGCCCAGCCAGAGCCAAGCGGCGGGCGATCCGAAATCGAGGCGTTGCGGCGCAGAAGATCGGAAATCTCGGGGACGGCAAACAGACCAAGACCAATCACGACAAGAGGAATGCCGTCGTACAGATAGCCCAAGCCAAAGGTCATGCGGAACTCACCCGTTGCGGGTGCTCCCCCCATCGAACCGATCAGCAAACCCACCGCACAGGCCGCGAGACCTTTTGCCAAAGAACGCCCGGCCAAAACCGCCACCATCGACAGGCCGAACAGCGCCAGCATGAACAGCTCAGCCGAGCCGAACATCAAGATCAAGGGCCGCGCCACAACGACAAAACCAGTCAGCACGACGGCCCCGAATATCCCGCCAAACATTGACGAGATAAAAGCCGCAGACAGCGCCCGTGCCGCTTGGCCTTGGCGGGCAAGTGGGAACCCGTCGAGCACCGTCGCTTGCGAGGCCGAGGAGCCGGGAATCCCCATCAACACGGAAGAGAACGTATCCGATGTGGGGATCACCGCAACGAGGCCGATCAGCATCGCCAGAGCAGAAATATCGTCCATCCCGTACAGGAAGGGCATCAACAAAGAGAGGCCGGCGATGCCGCCCAATCCGGGGATCACCCCGATTACGAGTCCAACTGTCACGCCGATGAGCATGTAAAGCAGATGGTCGAAAGTCATAAGCGCAGAGAGCGCTGCCAATAGGGTATCGGCCACGGGGAAGTCCTCCGGGGAAATTCAGTGTATATGTGTGGGGAAAGGGGGGGGTGACGGCAGACTTGCGATCACCCCCGACGTTTGACCCGGCTTTGGGGTTATTCGCCGAGCTTCACGCCATAATGCGCGCCGAGCATATCGACGACATTCTTGCGGTTTTGCGGCGAAATGGTCGTGCCCATTTCAAACAGCCCTTCTGCTTTGCCGCCTGTGACCTGCTCGTAGGACCCGAGGACAGCTTGTTTATTCGCCAGATATTCGGGATCTTGCTTCATTGTCTCAAAGGCCACGTTGAAAGCCGCCACGATATCGTCTGGCGTGTCCTTTGGCAGAATCGCCATTTTCTGAGCCGGGAACCCCGCGATGAAGAAGGCCACAAAGGCATCGTAATCGTCGCCTTCGGGTGCCATGCCCGTCAACATCTCATAGGCTTCGGGGAAGCTCGGGATATCCGGGAAGTTCGGGTCGCGGACGATATTGCCAGCCTCGTCCAACACCCCCCAAGAAAACAGCGGAACAGCTTGTCCGGCCTCGACCAAAGGCAGCACGTTTTTGATGTAGGCCGAGGAGGTTTGATAGTCGATGTTCGTTTCACCACGTTCAAACGCCAAACGGCCATCGCCGCGCCCTTTGAACCCGAACACATGCTGCACATCCAAACCCATAAGTTTGAACCCAAGCAACGGCACCAGATCAAGCGAGGTGGCCCCTTGGCTTGCATATGTGAGCTTTTGATCTTTCAGCTTTGCAAGATCTGCCACGGTTTCAACGCCGGTTGACGGCGAGGTATAGACCACACCGCCGGTTGGCGCGGCCATGGCGATTTTCCAGTCTTTATATTCGTATTTGACGCGCGGATCACCGAGCAGATACGGGAATTGCGTAGACCCCGAGGTCCCAAGCAGGGTCAAGCCGTCGGGCTTGGCGCGCACAGCAAACAGGTTTGCCCCTTTTGTCGATCCACCACCGGGCTCGTTGACGACAACAACGGTCGGCTGACCCGGCAAATATTTAGACAGCAAAGGTGCGTTGAACCGCGCCCATGTATCCGATCCGCCACCCGCCGAGAACGGAATGATCCATTCGATTGTTTTTCCAGAAAAATCCACTTCGGCCCAAGCCGGCGATGTCATCATCGCACCAGCGGTCGCCAAAGCCATGCCCAACGCTTTGCGGCGGGTCATTTTAAAATCGGTCACGTGTCGTCCTCCCATTCTGCATTTTTGATCGCCGATGTTTAAGCGATCACAACGCCCTTGCTTTCTCCTCTCAAGCGCGCCTTGTTAGGGTTATAGCCAGCCAACCTGTCCAAATCCTGTCCGAGGCGAAATGCGTATTGCAATCATCGAAGATAATGAGAATTTAGCAAAGGGAATAAAAAATTCCCTTGAGGATCAAGGCCTTGGGGTGAACTGGATCGCGAACGGAATTGATGGCGCTGCGTTCCTGCGCCAAGAGAACCCTGACGTTGCGATCATTGATGTCAACTTGCCGGGACAGGATGGTCTGTCGATTGTGCGCGAAATTCGTCAGCGAGGTGATACGATTCCGGTGTTGATTCTGACTGCCATGGGCAAGACATCCGAGCGGGTGATGGGGCTTGAAGCGGGGGCGGACGACTATTTGGTGAAGCCTTTCGAAATGGCGGAACTGATCGCAAGAGTGCGCGCCTTGGCCCGCCGCAGGCCGATTTTGCAATCCCCCACAACAGAGATCGGCGCGCTCCGTTATCACTCTCAAAGCCGCACATTACAGGGTCCTGCAGGGGATCTGGAGCTGCCACGGCGTGAGTTGGCCCTGTTCGAATGCCTGCTCGACAACCGTGGCCGGATCATCTCGCGCGACCGGATCTCTGACACGCTCTATGGCACCGGTGCCGAGATTGATTCCAATGCGATTGAACTTTTGGTGTCGCGACTGCGGCGCAAACTGGACGGCTCCGGTGTTCTCATTCGAACCGCCCGCGGCCTTGGCTATATGCTTGACGAGGAAAAACCGTGAAACTGCGCCTCCGCCGTCTGGCCCTGCGCGAGCGCCTGTTTTTGATGATTGTTGCGCCGCTTGTGCTGGTTGCGATTCTTGCAAGCGTTGCGCGGTATCTCCAATTCACCAATGTGTCGCGGCAAGTCTATGACAACACCCTCTATTCTATCGCGCTCACGATCTCCCGCGATGTGATGCAGTCGCAGGGTGACATGCTCACGATCCAGCTTTTGAATGCCATGACAAGCGCCTTGGGAGATGAGATATTCTACCGCGTCACGGGGCCGAACGGGGCCTATGTCACCGGCTATTCCGATGCCCCGATTTCCTCCTTTTCTACCGCACTGGCACCGGGCAAACCCAACTACTATGACAGCGTTGCCAATGGCGTCCCGGTGCGCGCATTGATCATGCAGGACTATGTGAACGAGAACGGCGGCAAAGGATTGGCGACGGTTGAGGTCTGGCAGACGGTTTCGCAGCGAAAGGCACTGAGCCATGATCTGATCTTTCAAACCATGCTCTATTTCGCGATCCTGGTCTCGACCGCGGCTTTGACAGTCTGGTTCGGGATCACTTTTGGCTTGCGGCCTTTACGCGAATTGGAAGGGGCCATTTTGGCCCGCACCCCCGATGATCTCAAGCCAATCCGCCGATGGGTGCCAGAGGAGCTGACCACCCTCGTCGAGGCGATGAACAGCCTGTTCACCCGGCTCAACACCGCCTTCGCCCTGCGCGACGCCTTCATTTCGGACGCAGCACATCAGGTGCGAAATCCGATTGCCGCGATCCAAGCGCAGGCCGAGGCGGCGATGACCGCCCCGACCGAGAAGGTTTTGCGCGAACGCATCGCCGATGTCGCGGATGTGGCGCGCCGGACGGGTCGGCTGACCCATCAGCTCCTCTCAATGGAACGTGTCAGAGGTCGCAAAATGCGCAGCCTCGCAAGCCCAATTGATATTGCCACAGCGGTCGAGGACACGACTCGCAGTTTCGCAGAGCGGGTGATCACGCAAGGTGTGGCGGTGATCTACGAGGTGACGGGAGAGCGGCGATGGATACAGGCGGACAGCATTTTGATCAACGAAGTGCTGATGAACCTGCTCGACAACGCCGTGACTTACGCGGGAGAAACCCCGACCATCACCGTCACCCTGCGGTTTCTTGCGACTGAGGTTTGGCTTGAGGTTGCGGATGACGGGCCCGGCATCTCCGATCCCCTGCGCGAGAGGGTCTTTGATCGGTTTTTCCGCGCCGACCCCGACACGTTGCAAGGATGCGGCCTGGGCTTGGCAATCGTGCAAGACATCGCGCGAAGCCACAACGGTCGCGCCATCGTCCTGCCCGACACCGAGGGATGTACCATTCGTGTCATCCTGCCGAATTGAAAACCAATGGTGTTGCCACGTTTGGTTGAGTGGCACGCATCTTTGGCTTTTGCCTCCTGACCCCACTGAAAGCATGAAATCAAGGGTTTGGCCATCCCGATCCACGGCCCGATAGAGGTAGGTCCAGTTGCCTTTAACCTTGATGTAGCTCTCATCCATCCGCCAGAATGTCGCCGTGGGCCGCGTCCTCGCCTGCGCTTGTACCGCAATCAGTGGCGCAAACTTTACCACCCAACGGTTCAGCGTGACGTGGTCGACCTTCACCCCGCGCACGGGCCATGGCCTCTTCGAGATCGCAGTAGGAAATGGCATGGCGGAGAGAGAAAAACACCACGTACACCATCACAGCCTTCGGATAAGGCACACCCTTGACATCGACCATTCAAAACCCCTGCCCACAACCACTTGACGCTGCCACACAATGCTGCAATGCAGAATTTTATGGCGCAACTATTGCGCAGTTGCAGCATCGCCCCTATCTTAAGTCATGTGATCGGGTCTCCTCCTCCCTGAACCGGTCCGGAACATTGGCGGCGTCCCCTCCTCCCGGATGCCGCCTTTTCTTTTCTGGTGGAGAAAAACATTTGGCGTTACCCGCCCGGCGATGTCACAACCTCGGCTGGGTCGCCACGTCACGCGCCAACACCAACTCACCATGGACATGGTGTTTTGCTGCGGTGATCGCATCAACAAGGCTGGCACCCTGTGCGATATGAACCGCGATGGCACTGGCCAATCGGCACCCGGTCCCTCTGAGCGTGGCGTCAATCCGCGGCGCTGTGAAGGCCACAACCGGGATGTCTCGGCGATACAGGTGATCGACGCTGGCGGTGCCTTGCGCATGTCCCCCCTTGACCAGAACCCCCCCACATCCCCGTTGCAAAAGTCGCTCGACACAGGCGCTATGATCGCCCTCCGGGACGCCGAGGCGGTGCGCCAAAGCGACCAGTTCCGGCACGTTCGGTGTCAAAAGGTCGACCTTTGGCAACAGCCGTTCCAACAAGGCGGTGACCCCAGGGTCGTCCAGCAACATGTGACCCGAACTGGACATCAGCACCGGGTCCAGAACGCAAGGCGCACGGGGCAAAGTGGCGGCAACCGCCTCGACGATGCCCACCGTGCCCAACATGCCAATTTTGACCGCGCTCACCGGACCGGCGATGTCGATTTGATCCGTCACAACCTTGGACGGGACGGCGTGCACGGCGGTGACGGCGTGGTCGCTTTGGGCGGTCACCGCCGTGACGGCAACGCGCGCAGTACCGCCAAGCGCGTGCACCGTCGCACTGTCGCGCAACACCCCCGCCCCGCCGCTTGAATCCAGACCTCCGATGCAGAGCACGGCCCCGCTCACTGCCCATCTCCAACGATGGCAACCCGGTGATGCCCAAGCGCAGCACATCGTTTGGCCTCCCGCCATGCCCGTAGACCAGACGTACAGACAAAAACCACGCGCTGTCCCGGCGCGGGGTGTGGGTCGGCTGCGGCGCGACCCCGCAGGTCGATGACCAAATCCTCCGGGACGATATGCGCGGGGGCCAAAATTTCCGGCACCGCATCCGGTTCTGGCGCGCCGTCAAAGCGAAACCCGCTCACATGCCACTGCGCCAGATCGAGCGACAAAAGCTGTCCCAAAGGCGAAGGCTTTAGGCCCAACAGAACCGACAGCGCCATCTGTGCCTGAAGCGCGCCGAGCATCGCGACGACCGGCCCCATCACGCCCGTGTCCGAACAGCTTCCAAGCCGGGCGGGCAGGTCGGGAAACACCGCGCGCAAACTGGGCGCGCCACCGCAAAATCCGCCAACATAGCCCTGACGCGCCAAAACCGAGGCGCTGATCAACGGGCGTTCAGCCGTAAGGCAGAGATCGGAGAGCGCATAGCTTGTGGCAAAACTGTCGGCGGCATCGACGATCAGATTCGCCTGCGCCATCAGATCGGGGGCATTGCCCGGATCGAGCCGGGTGACATGGGCGATAAAGAGCCCCTCGGGGTTGAGCGCCGCAAGACTGTGTGCGGCAGCTTCGGCCTTGGGTTGGGTCAGATCAGACATGCGAAACAGGGTCTGACGGTGCAGGTTGCTTTCCTCCACGTGATCGGGATCGACGATGTCGATCTGCCCGACCCCCGCCCCGGCCAAAAGCGGCAAAACGGTGGACCCAAGCCCGCCCGCCCCCACCATCAAAACCCGCGCAGCGGCCAGCCGGGCCTGACCTGCGGCTCCGATTTCGGGTAGGATTTCCTGCCTTGCATAGCGGCTCATCGCCAAGCCTCCGTGGCCCTGATCCAGTCGCAACAGCGCGCCTCGGGATCAGGTGCCTGTGCGATATCCGTCACCACGGCGGCACTGTCCGCCCCGGCGGCAAACAGCCCCGGCAATCGTTCGGTCGTCAGCCCGCCGATCCCGACCAGCGGCACGTCGCCCGCCACGCGTTTCCAATCGGTCACACGATCCAGCCCTTGCGGCCCCCATGGCATCGTTTTGAGGAGCGTTCGATAGACCGGACCAAGCGCCACATAGGCCGGATCAAACGACAGTGCGCGCTCAAGCTCGGCCTCATCATGGGTGGACAGGCCAACGGCAACCCCCGCACGACGCAGCGCGGCAAAATCCGCGCTGTCCATGTCCTCTTGACCCAGATGAACAAAGGAACAGTTGAGATCGAGTGCCGCTTGCCAGTGATCGTTGATCACAAGCTGGGCGCGATGCACGGCGCAAAAGTCGCGGGCACGGCGGATTTGACGGCGGATTTCCGCATCCGACTGATCTTTGATCCTAAGCTGGACGAGGCGAACCCCATGGGGGACGAGCAATTCGATCTGACTGACATGGCCCACGATCAGGTAAAACGGATCAAGTCTCATGCCAGCAACTCCGCCATGCCAAACACCGGCGTGGATGCCTGGGCCATATCGCGCGCAGGCATGAGGCCCGCCTCCCGTGCCAAACGTCCCGCCGTGATCGCCTGAGCAAAGGCCCGCGCCATCGTCACCGGGTCAAGCGCCTTGGCCACGGCGGTGTTCAACAGCACCGCATCAAAGCCCAGTTCCATGGCCAGCATCGCCTGAGATGGCGCGCCGATGCCGGCGTCGATCACCAAAGGCACCTGCGGGAAATGCGCCCGCATGGCGCGCAGCCCACCAATGTTGCGCAGCCCCTGCCCCGAGCCAATCGGCGCACCCCATGGCATCAACACGCGACACCCGGCCTCGATCAATTTCTCCCCGACGATCAGGTCTTCGGTCGTGTAGGGAAAGACATCGAACCCCTCCGCACATAAAATGCGGGCGGCTTCGACCAGTGCAAAAGGATCGGGCTGCAACGTGTCGGCATGGCCAATCACTTCGAGCTTGATCCAAGGGGTGCCAAACAGTTCGCGCGCCATATGGGCGGTGGTCACGGCCTCGCGCACCGTATGGCACCCTGCGGTGTTGGGTAAAATCCGGCAACCGCTGTCCTGAAGAATGTCGCGAAAACCCGTGCCCCCCGGCCCTTCGCGGCGCAGCGAAACGGTGATAACTTCCGCGCCAGAGGCCGAAATGGCCGCGCGCAGCACCTCGGGCGAGGGGTATTGTGCCGTGCCGAGCATCAAACGGGTGTTGAGGTCTGTGCCGTAAAACATTCTATCCTCCCTGCATCGGCGCAAGGAGTTCAACCTTTGCGCCTTGGGTGAGCGGGGTCGATGCCCGCGCAGCGCAGGGCACGAACCGCCCGTTGAGCGCGGTGGCGACCGCCGCCGCCTCCACACCGGTTTCCACGATCAAATCGGCCAGTGTCGGCGCAGCCGTCTCATAGGATGCACCGTTCAGATCAATGCGCATGGGCCGGCTCCTTTGCCAAAACGGACACAAGATCAAGGGCGAGCGCCGGCGCCATCAAAAACCCGTGGCGGTACATGCCATTGACGTGGATCACATCGCCGACATGCCGGATGGCGGGCAGATTGTTTGGAAAGGACGGGCGCAGCCCCGCCGCCGTTGTGATGACCTCGCCCTCCGCGAAACCGGGGTGAACGGTATAGGCCGCCGACAGCAATTCCATCACAGCCCGCGCCGTGATGCCGCCCGCATCATCGCTTTCGACCATCGTGGCCCCGACCATGTAACGCCCCGCGCCGCGTGGCACGATATAGACCGGAAAGCGCGGATGCAGCAGGCGGATGGACCGGGTGAGCGCCACATCCGGGGCGTGCAGTTCCAACATCTCACCACGCACAGCACGCAGATCGCGCAAAGCCGCGCGGGCCGCGATCCCCGTGCAATCCACCACGCGCCCGCGCGGGGCGCCGTCGCGAAACGCCACTCCCACCGCCAAAAGCCGCCTGCGCAAGGCGGTGAGCGCAGCGCGGGGATCGAGATGCGCTTCTGCCGCAAAGAAAAGCCCACGCGCAAATCGCCCTGATACTG
Organism: Celeribacter baekdonensis; assembly: GCF_900102315.1. Taxonomy (GTDB): domain Bacteria; phylum Pseudomonadota; class Alphaproteobacteria; order Rhodobacterales; family Rhodobacteraceae; genus Celeribacter; species Celeribacter baekdonensis. The sequence goes on along the minus strand of NZ_FNBL01000011.1, from coordinate 90,620 downwards.
CGGGTTCAAGCGCCTCGGGCGCAACCCAGCCATGCCCGCGTGTTGCGCGCGCAAAGCGGTCCAGTTCCCCCGCATCGCGCGGCGCGGCGAGCACAAGCGTCCCGCGCCGCACCACATCAGGGACATGCGCGGTCCACCAATCCACCGCCGATTGTCCGCGCGTGACGATCACCTCGGGGGCGCTTTCACCCTCGCAAAAGGGCGCAAGCATCCCCCCCGCGAGCCATGAGACGGGGGGCGGGCTGTGTTCGGGCGCGATCACTTCGATTTCATGCCCCGCCTCATGCAGCGCGGTGGCAACGCACAACCCCACCACGCCCGATCCCAGAACCGAGATCATTCCGCCGGTTCCTTCGCGCTGTCGTCTGTCGGCAGGTAAAGTGCGCCACCCTCGCGGAATTTTTCGGCCATGGCCACCATGCCGTTCTGCTTTTCGGCCTCGGCGCGGATGTCATGGGAAATCTGCATCGAACAGAATTTCGGCCCACACATGGAACAGAAATGCGCCACTTTATGCGCCTCTTTCGGCATGGTTTCGTCATGCATTTCGCGCGCGGTGTCGGGATCAAGACCGAGGTTGAATTGATCCTCCCAGCGGAATTCGAACCGGGCGCGGGACAGCGCATCATCGCGCAACTGTGCGCCGGGATGACCCTTGGCCAGATCGGCGGCATGGGCGGCGAGTTTATAGGTGATGACCCCGGTTTTGACATCGTCGCGGTCCGGCAGGCCAAGGTGTTCCTTAGGCGTCACATAGCACAGCATCGCCGTGCCGAACCACCCGATCATCGCCGCACCGATGGCGGAGGTGATATGATCATAGCCTGGCGCGATGTCGGTCGTCAGCGGCCCGAGCGTGTAAAACGGCGCTTCGTGGCAATGTTTCAACTGCTCGTCCATATTGGCCTTGATCTTGTGCATCGGCACATGGCCGGGGCCTTCAATCATCACCTGACAATCCTTGGCCCAAGCGATTTTCGTGAGTTCCCCAAGCGTGCGCAACTCGGCGAATTGCGCGGCGTCATTGGCATCGGCGATGGAACCGGGACGCAGCCCGTCGCCCAGCGAAAAGCTGACATCATAGCGCCGGCAAATGTCGCATATCTCCTCGAAATGCTCATAGAGGAAACTTTCACGGTGATGATGCAAACACCATTTCGCCATGATCGACCCACCACGCGACACGATCCCGGTCACCCGTTTGGCGGTCATCGGGATCATGTGCAGCCGGACACCGGCGTGAATGGTGAAGTAATCGACGCCCTGTTCGGCCTGTTCAATGAGCGTGTCGCGGAACACCTCCCATGTCAGGTCCTCGGCAATCCCACCGACCTTTTCGAGCGCCTGATAGAGCGGCACGGTGCCAATCGGAACCGGCGCGTTGCGGATGATCCAATCGCGAATGTTGTGGATGTTGCGGCCGGTGGACAGGTCCATCACCGTATCCGCGCCCCACCGGATCGCCCAAACCATTTTTTCCACCTCTTCTTCCATCGAGGAGGTAACGGCGGAATTGCCGATATTGGCGTTGATCTTGACCTTGAAATTGCGGCCGATGATCATCGGTTCAAGTTCACGGTGGTTGATATTGGCGGGAATGATCGCGCGGCCTTCGGCGATTTCCTGGCGAACAAATTCTGGGCAGACCAGATCGGGCAACTCCGCCCCCATCGGATCGCCATCGCGGGTATAGGCCGCCATTCGGCCTTCGTTTTCGCGAATGGCAACGAATTCCATTTCAGGCGTGATCACCCCGGCTTTGGCATAGGCCAACTGCGTCACGGCGCGCGTGCCAACGGCGCGCAGCGGATCGCGGCGCTTCGGGAAAGCGGGGGTCAAGCGGGTGCCAGTCACAAAGCCGTTGTCGGCATCTGTCACCACCCGCCCCTCATACTGTTCAATGTCTCCGCGCGCCTGAAGCCAGCCGCCGCGCACATCGGCAAGCCCTTCGGAAATCTCGATCTGCACCGCCGGGTCGGTATAGGGGCCGGAGCTGTCATAGACCCGCAATGGGGCCTCGCCCGTCACCGAAATCTCGCGCAGCGGCACGCGCAGCTCATGGATCTGGCCATGAAGATGAATTTTTTGTGAGGCGGGCAAAGCCCCTGTGGTGATTGTCGGGATCGTGTCTTTCATTTCGGTCTCCTCATAACGATGAGACCCAAGTGAAACGGGTAGCAGACATGGACCACCGCCCATGCGCGCAAACGCAAATGGGCCAAGCGGCCCGAAAGGACCGCCCTCGTGATAGAGGTGTACGGAAATGCCCTTCGGTCTTCCTACGCCAGCATCAACTGGGTCAGGTTCTAAGGGTCGCGTCACCTCGGGTGGGGGTTCCCCACCGTCAATCAGCCTCTCAGTCCCTTGGGCGGGACTCCCCTGACGTAGAGGTATTAACGAAATGCCGGGGCGTGCTGTCAACCAATAAGTTTACTCGCGAAATGGCAGGTTGGCTTGCACGTCCCTGTCACCCGCTGATGCGGGGAACAACTTTTCTAAGTTATCTCATTGAATATACGACTGATCCAACAGAGAAAAAACAGGGAGGACGCCACGGGGCTCTCAATCGGGTGCATCCTCATTCGGAGTGAATGCGCCCGCACAATCCTCGCTTTGTTTCAACCGAAAGCGTTGGATTTTGCCGCTTTCCGTTTTCGGCAACGCAGTGGTGAAAATCACGGAACGCGGATATTTATAGGGCGCAACGGTCGCCTTGACGAATTCCTGTAATTCCATGGCGGTGCTTTCATTGGCCGCCACGCCATCCCGAAGCACAACATGCGCCTGTACGATCGCACCGCGGGCCTCATCGGGGACACCGATCACACCGCATTCCAAAACATCCGGGTGGGCCAGCAAGGCGGATTCAACTTCGGGACCCGCGATGTTGTACCCGGACGACACAATCATATCATCCGAGCGCGAGGCAAAGTGGAAGGCCCCGGCTTCGTCTTGAGTGAAAATATCGCCGGGGAGGTTCCACCCATCTCGCACGAACGTCGTCTGCCGTGCATCCTCTAAGTAACGACAGCCCACCGGACCTTTCACGGCCAAATGACCGGGCGTGCCACGCGGGACTTCGTTCATCTCATCATCGACAATTTTTGCGATATAGCCCGTAAGCGGTGTGCCAGTGGAGCCCGGTTGTGCCGAGCCAAATCGGTTCGATATATAGATGTGAAGCAACTCCGTTCCGCCAATCCCATCGAGGATTTCGCGGCCCGTTTTATTGACCCAGGCTTCAAAGACCGGCGGTGGCAACGTTTCTCCGGCAGAGACTGCACAGCGCAAACTTGACAGGTCGGCCCCCTCTTCCATGGCCAAAAGCATGGCCCGATAGGCGGTGGGTGCGGTAAAACAGATTGTGGCCTTATGCCGCTCGATGATCTCAATCAACTGCGCCGGCCCCGCCTGTTCAAGCAAGACCGCAGAGGCCCCAAAGCGCAGCGGGAAGATCGCCAAACCGCCAAGACCAAAGGTAAATGCCAAAGGTGGCGATCCGACGAAAATGTCATCGGGCTGCACATTGAGCACCTCTTTGGCATAGGCATCCGCGATCACCAAAAGGTCTCGGTGAAAATGCATCGTCGCTTTGGGCACGCCGGTCGACCCGGAGGTAAACCCCAAAAGCGCCACATCATCGCGCCCGGTTTTGACCCAAAAGGGCTCCGTCGATTGACGGGCGGCCATGTGATCAAGAGCCCCATTGAACCCCGCCGTGCCGTCAAATGACACAACATGTTCCAAAGTTGCGCTATCGCCCAAACAGGCCTCAAGTTCATCCAACATCCGCAGATCGCACAGCGCCAATTGCACCTGTGCCTTGTCCAGATATTGCATCAACTCTTTCTTGCGCATCATAGGCATGGTGTTGATCACAACCGCCCCCGCCTTGGTCGCGCCAAGCCAACAGGCCACAAGCGCGGGCGTATTGGCCGAGCGGATCAAAATGCGATGCCCCGGTTTGATCCCATAGTCTTCGACAAGAGCACGGGCGATTTGACTGCTCCACTGGGCCAGTTCCGCATAGGTGCGACTGCGGCCTTGACCGACCAAGGCGACACGATCGCCAAAGCCCTTTTCGACCATCCGGTCGGTGAGCTCATAGGCCGCGTTCATGTGGTCGGGATAGGGGAAAGCGTCTAGCAAATAGTCGGGTTGGTCTTCGGGTGCCGGAAGATTGTCCCGGCAAAACGTGTCTACATGTGCGCTAGGTCCAAGCATTCTTGGTCTCCATTGGGGTAAGGGCGGCAAAACGCGTCAGTGGCGCGCGGCAACGCCCGCGCGCCGTTGGTCCGATCAGAACAGTTTGAGAAAGCGGATTTCCGCGACAACGTCGTTTTTGAACCCGTCTTCCACATTGAGGTCCTTGGCCAACATGCCCTGCACTTGAACGGTCGGGCTTAAAAAGCTGTTGGCATAAACGCGGACCTGATCGCGGCGCGTTTTAAGGCCCGAATAGACACCGTCATAATTGATATCGCCGCCAAATTGGCCGGAATAGCCGACAGAGAGCGATTTGGTTTGGCCAAATTGTTTGCGAAAGGCGACCTGCACCTGAGAGGCGGGATCGCGCGACACCTCCACGCCGCTTTCGGTATGATCCATGCTCAAGGCGACGTCTGCGATGGCATCAAGATAGACACCATTGCCCAGTCCCTGAATGAGCGCGACTTGTGGGGTGAACACCCATGTCCCGCCGCCCAAAGAGACTTCGCCAAACTCATAAGACCCGCTTGGAGCGGTCAAAAATGCCGTGACACCAACCGTCGTTCCGGTTTCCGGGTTGGAGGGTTTGACGGGCCAATAACTGGCCCCGAATGTCAGGTCTCCAAGGCCTTCGGAGGTGGGTTGTGCCGCCCCGCCGATCTGAGCCGTTTCAAAACCACCCATCGGCAAAACCATTTGAAACAAAACCGGCTCATTGCCGATCTGAGTGTAGTGCAACCCCCGCAAAACCGCGACATTGGCGGTGACCTCAGAGGCGGGCACATCAACCCCGCCAAAGTTCAACTCCGTCGCTCGGGAATGCTGGAGGTAAAGCAGGCCGACAGTGGTGCCAGACGGCAGAATGGCGTAATCGCCCGGCGCGACGTCAACGGCCAATGCTGGCAAAGCGGCGCAGGTTGTGAGTGCCCCAAGAACGAGGCTGTGTGCGAAGTGTTTCATGAGAGATCCCTATTGGTCAGATGTTGAACTATGCTGGCTTTTTGATGCCAGCTTATGAGGTGAGTGATGGACCGTTCCTGCGGTCTTCTTGCCCAAGGCCTCGCCAACGCCGATCCAGATAAACCAGCGTTTGGGAGCCTTGGGATGTCGTCGCGCCGGCACAGACACCTTCAAGCAGCTGTGCCGTCACAAGCGTCGCCGCCTCAAGCGGCAGGCGCGTTTGGATTTCGCCCCGAAACCATGTGCCAATTTGGCGATAGCGTGGCTCCCCCGTCGGCAGAGTTTCCCAATCGCTGTCTGCGCCAAAACGGGCTTCTCCCGGCCTGGCGCAGAGACTGGCCAGATCAAGATCCTCGTAGCGTGGGAAATGGATCACCACGGTCTGTGCCGTCAAAAGAGCGGCAGCGGTGCCGGACTGATTGGACAGCGAAAAGGCAATCACCGGCGGCACGGCACTGACGGAAATCAGGGAACTGACCGTCATCGCAACGGGCCCCGTCTGTGTCATCGCCGTCAAAATCGCGACCCCTGCCGGATGATTGCGAAAGGCGGTGCGAAAGGCCTCGGCCATATCTGAAATGTCAGTCATCTGAACTCCTCTCAAAGGATGTGGCATTCGGTCGGGAGCGGCATCCCAAGGCGGCGTTTCAACGGCTGAGGATCATTCAAAACAAAGGCGGCCAAGTCCGCGCGCATCTCTTGGCTGAGGGCCTCGAAGGCCTCAGTGGACCAGCCGTCGAGCATCGGCGCGTCATGCCAATCTACGGGGTTTCCAAATTGGAATGGCAGATCGAAACAATGTGCCGCCCCGACGCCGGGCAGGTCGCTCCGTGCTGCGAACTGTCGTCGGATCACTTTGCGACCACACTCCTCCGCCGCCTTGGCAATGGCCTCTGCAAAGGCACCAAAGCTCAACCACGAGGCGCGGGCGACGGTTTCGGCCCAGTCCTCTGACCAGTCCTCTGACCAGCCCTTTGGACAGGCGTGCGACAGATTTGGCGGATCGGACTGGGCGCGCAGAGCCGAAAGGCGTGCGACATCCTGCTTTGATCCCGCTGCAAGCTGGGGCAAAAAGACGGACATCTCATGGTCTGTCACCCGCACATACAGCGCCGCGACATGCAGAGGCGTCTCCGCCGCCGCAACGGGCCAAACCGGCAAATACATCGGTGCCATCGCCCCAAGAGGCGACGTGTGACGCGACAACACCTCGGCACCTGCGCGCAACAAAGTCGTCTCTTGCGGTTCACCTTGGCACTGCATCTCCTTACAGCGCGCAACGGCGTCGCGGGTGAAGGTGCTGCGGTGCGTCGCACTCCAAGGGCTGATCTGTGGAATGCTCAAAAGCGCGAGCTGATCAAACAAGCCCCTGGCTTTTGACCACCCGGCCAAGGCCCAAGCATACCATGCCCCCGCCGATTGTCCGGCCAGAGTGATCCGATTGGCATCGCCGCCAAAATCGCAAATATGGTCTTTGACCCACTGCAATGCAGTGAGAATGTCCTCCATCGGGCGGTGATCGGTGGGGTCTTGATCCGCGTAAGGCGCATCCTCTTCGAGATGCCCATTGGGCCCAATCCGGTAGTTCAACGTCACCACCACCATGCCCTCCGCCGCCAAAGCCGCGCCACGATACCACCGTGCCGCGCCGCCACCACTGACCCAAGCGCCGCCATGCAGGAACACCATCACCGGAAGGTCAGTGCCGCCTTTTGGGGTCCAGACGTTGAGATAAAACGCCTCATCCGACTGCGGGTTTTCGCCAATGCCCGGCCCCATGAGGGCCTCAAGGCGGCTGGGGAGTTGTGGAAACACCGGAACCTCGGTCAGATGACGCACGCGCACCTGCCCTGTTGCAGGCGCAACGCGGGATCGGGGTGTGTCCGGTTTGGACAAGCGCCCATAGCGGATGCCGTAATACCATTCGACGCCGCCGCATGTGGTGCCTTTGGCCCCGGCACGCGACACGTCTTTTTGTGGCAGGGCGGCCCCGCCGCCCTGCATGTGAAGGTCAAATGGATCAGACACGGAACCGCCCTCAGACGAGCGGAGTCGGAGGGGAGACGCCAAGAAGACTCGCGCCGCCGATCTCATAGCACAGCGGGCTGGCCGCAATGGCATGGCGCGCGCCGGTGTTCACATCGCGCCACAGTCGACCCAGAGGGCTGAATTCGGCAAAGGTCGCGGTGCCATGCAAAGTGGCGAGATCGTTCATCACCTCACACAGATTGGCCGTGGCATGTGCGCCGTAATTGCGCACACGGGCACGATCCGCCATCGACAAAGGTTCGGTGCCAAGGGCCGCCGCATCAATCAAATCGGCTGCGGCCTGAAGGCTCATTTCCGCCGTGTCAATTTTGGCTTTGGCCGCCCCGATGGATTGAACAAAAGCCCCAGAGGTGTTTTGCGGGTGGTATTTGGAGTAGGTGATGGGGCGTTTGCCCGCCGCCGCAATCACATAGTCCAAGGCCGCCTTTGCCCCCCCAAGCGGGCCCGAAATGATCACGGTCGGGAACATTGAAACCGGCGTCAACCGCTGAAGGAAATGCGCCTCACCCGACATCTCAAACTCTGGACCAAGAATCGTGCCTACTGATGCGATTTGATCCGCTGGAACCAAGATATCTTTGGCAATGAAATTGTTGCTGCCGGTGCCACGCATCCCGATGCTGTACCATGTGTCCTTGATCGTGAAACTGTCCTTGTGCAACAGGACATAGCCCGGCGTTGGGTCCGCGCCTTCAGCCTCATACACATCCAATGCGCCGATGGCCCATTCAGAATTGAGGATGTTGGAGCCCCACGGCCATTCGCCGTTGATCCGGTAGCCTTCGCCCTCGCGTCGGGCTGTGTTGCCGGAATTGACGATCACGGAGGCCATGCGGACGGGTTTTCCACCCGCATAAACGCGGTTCCACGCCGTGTCCGGGAAGCGCATGGCAAGCTGGGCAGACACGCTTGAAATCACGGAAATCCAGGCGGAACTTGGGCAATACATGCCGATGGTGCTGGTGACATCCAACAGCATACGGGCTCCGCCCTCAAAGCCGCCATTTTGCGCCAGCGAGTTGATCCCAAAAACGCCGGTGGTTTCGAGCGCATCAAGGGAGGCCTGGGTGACGCGACGGCCTTTGTCAGTTTCGACGGCATTGTCGCGCAGGATCGGGCCGATGGCGTGAACTTTGGCGATGATCTCTTGGGTGATGTCTTTTTTATACGCGCTCATGCCGACACCTCCGCAAAGCCAAAGGCACCGTTGACGGCGGCAAGGTCCATGATTTCGCGCACATCGACAATCTTGCCGTCGCGCACGGTGAACACATCGACCAATTCAACGTCGAGGATCTGACCATTGTGCAAGGTCGCCGTTTCAGCCAGATGCAAAAAGCCCACGCCGGCGTCCTCGTCGGCATAAAGACCTTTTACGATCATGTTCAGCGTGCCGGGTTTGAAGGCTTCGCCCAAGCCACCGAGGAGTTCGCCAAAGAACCCGTCCCAACCAGAATAGGTCTTTGCGATCGGGCAGGTTTTGCCAACCACGGTCCATGTCACGTCTTCGGACATGATGTTTTTCAGGGCGTCGATGTCCTGAGTGCTATGCCCTTGCCAAAAGGCTTCGATGACAGATTTTACAGTCATTTTTAATGTTCCCTGTTGTGTGTTTGAGGTCTGTTGAGACACGTCGGATTGATCCCCGAAATGGCTTCGGGGCCCGATTTTGATTTTGATGTAGATGCGGGGACGCTCGTCTCAGCAGAGGCGCGCGTGGCCGTCTATCTGAGTTCGCACAGGTCAGACAAACCGAATTTCATGCTCTGCGCCAAGGCGGACGACTTCGGCCGGATCACTCATGCCATCAATGGCGACCATGTAATCGTACATCCGTGCGACCGGGGAGACGACAACCAACGCCCGCGCCAACGCGCCGGAGCGGTTGTGTAGGGAATGCGGGATACCCATCGGCAAAGTCACCGTGTCGCCAACCCCGGCTTTGATCACCTTACCTTCGGTTTCGAACTCCATCTCACCTTCGAGAATGTGCAAAATTTCATCCTGCGTATCGTGAACATGGGTGGGCACGAAACTGTCGACGTTGAATTCCGCATGCATAAGCATCGAGCTGTCCGACACATGCAGCGGCAAATAAGGCTCGCCCAAAATGGTCCATTTTTGGTTTTTAAAGCTCTCGCCCGAAGGGGTGATACCTTTGCTGAAGTCCATGATCTTTCTCCACTGTTGCGTGTTTTTAGGTCCAAAACACACGGTCTTAGGGATGTGATCTCTGTAGGGTTCTGCGCCAGAAAGCCCCTGTTTGACACGGTTTCTGGCGAAAGAGAGGATCACTTAAGCCCCTTGACGGAATGTGCGTTCGAGTGCCTTTATGTTTTAAGGTTGAAATGAATCAGCCGACGCGGATATCCGTTTTCTGCAGGGATTGTTCAGATCATGCGAAAAAATCACATTTCTGATGACAGCACGGCCGCTATTCCGATCGCTCGGCACATGCTGCTTGAAACGGACGATATAGATGAGGCCCATGCACAGGTCACCGAAGTGTTTTGCCCCCATAGAATCGATTTCTCAGGGCGCGGGCGGGACCTGTCCTTTCGACAAAGTTTTGCCTCCATGGGCAGTGTGGCCCTCAGCTATGTTCGATATGGCGCGGATGTGGAGATTGATGCGGGCGAGCCGGGCGACTGGTTTATGATCCACTCCACCGACCAAGGCCAATGTGCGATGCAGATCGGCGTACACGACGTACGAGCCACCACGGGAACCGATGTCGTCAGTTCCGCCACCACGCGGCTCAAGATGAAATGGATCAACAATTGCGGGCAATTGGTGCTCAAAATTGAACGCGCTGCCCTTGAGCAACATTTGCGTTTGATGCTCAATGATGACCTGCGCAGCCCGATTGAGTTTGTCCCAGATCCGACAGCGACCAGCACCTCAAGCTATCGCCGCCTGATTGAATTCACCGCCAGCGAGGCCGGACAGGCAGAAAGTTTTTTTCGCTCAGATCTTGGGTCGAAACATCTTGAAAATACGTTGATGACGGCGGTTCTGACCAGTTTTCGCCATAGCCATTCCGAACGTCTCGAAACGCGCGGCGCGCAGGCGGTTCCACGCCATGTGCGCTTGGCTGAGGAGTTCATTCGCACACATATTGAGGACCCGATCTCTGTGATTGAAATTGCGGCAGCGGCCTCTGTGAGTGTACGGACTCTGTTTGATGGCTTTAAACGGTTTCGAGGTACGACACCGATGGCCTATCTCAAAACCATCCGGCTTGAAGGCGTACGCAACGACTGTATCGCCGCCGGACCCGAAGCCTCGGTGACCTCAATCGCACTGAAATGGGGATTCACAAATCTCGGGCGCTTTGCGGACAGCTACCGCAAACGATATGGCGAACTGCCCTCCGACACGCTGCGACGGGGGAAGTGAGCGCCGATTTTAAGCGTTTCCGCCGGACTGCGCCCCCGACGGATCAGAGCGCGCAGTCACAGGCAAACGCCGTTGTTTACGCCGCCAGTTCGGGGTGAAGATATCTCTCCAACCCGGCGCGGCAATCATCGGGCCAGGGATGGGATTTGTGGTCCTTGGTCGAGGTCATGACAATAAGTTGCTCGATGGTCCAAATCACGTCCTCTCCGACCTTCACCACCGTGTATAAATCGAGAGAGGATTTGCCGATTTTGCGCACATGCACATTGAAATCGAGCACATCCCCGTACACTGCGGGTTTCTTAAATTCGATGGTCATTTTGACGCTGGGCAGACCCAAGTGGCGTTCGAACATCAGCTCTTTCCATGTCACCCCGAAAGAGGCGAACATGGCCTCATTCACATCGACCAACATGGACAGATAGGCCGGATGATAGGCGATGCCGGTGAGGTCACAATCACCAAAACGCATCGGCTTTGAAATCATAAAGGGCATAGGAATTCCTTTCAGTCGGGTGGTCGCAATGGGCATGCGCCGTATGTATAAAGATGGGCGGCCCGCCAAATCTGCGCCCTCTGTTATTGTTTATGTTTAAAATTTATTGCGATGTCAAACACCGGATGAATCGGATCGGATATGGGCCCTTTATCGGCAGTAACGCCCGAAAGATAGGACCTATAGCCCTAAAAATAAAGCCAGATGCGGAGAATAAATAAATTATTTAGCGTTTTACTTCAATACTTTAATCTAAAATCACAGGGCACAGTTTCGGCGCGCCTGTTCCATGTCTTACCTGTTGACAGAAAGCCTTGGTCAATTTAACTTTATATTTAAAATATATTGGAGGCGACACAGATCAGCCCCCTCAGTCAAAGGATGACAGCAATGAAGATAGCGATTCTCGGCGGCGGCCCTTCCGGTCTGTACTTTGCGATTTCGATGAAACTGCGCGATCCGAACCATGACCTCACCATCTATGAGCGCAACCGCTTCGATGACACCTTTGGCTGGGGCGTTGTGCTTTCCGATGAGACCATGTCCAATTTTGAGGACAATGACCCGATCTCCGAGAAAATGATCCGCGACAACTTTGCCTATTGGGATGATGTCAAAACGGTGCGCGGCGATGAGGCAATGACCTCAGGCGGTCACGGGTTCTGTGGCATCGGGCGTAAAAAATTGTTGCTGGTGTTGCAAGAACGCGCCCGCGCGCTTGGCGTCACCTTGCAATACGAAACCGACCTCACCGACGAAAAGATCGCCGAATTGAAAGAGGCCAACGATTTGGTGGTGGCCGCAGACGGCCTCAACTCCAAAACACGCACGATCTATGCCGACAAGTTCAAGCCAGACATCGACATGCGCCGGAACCATTTTGTCTGGCTCGGCACACATCAAAAATTCGACGACGCCTTCACCTTTATTTTCGAGAAAACCGAACATGGCTGGATCTGGGCGCATGCCTATCAATTTGACGATGACACGGCGACGTTCATTGTCGAATGCGGCCCCGAGGTCTTTAAGGCCTTTGGCTTTGACAGGCTGAACCAACAAGACAGTATCGCGCTTTGCGAAAAGATTTTTGCCAAACACCTTGGTGGCCATGCCTTGATGACCAATGCCAATCACATTCGCGGCTCGGCCTGGATTCAATTCCCGCGCGTCACCTGCGAAAACTGGTATTTTGAAAATGTCGTTCTGCTCGGGGATGCCTCCGCCACCGCGCATTTTTCCATTGGGTCAGGCAGCAAGCTTGGGATGGAAAGTGCCATCGCCTTGGCCGATGAACTCAACTCCGGTGCCCCGCTTCGGGACGCGCTGCAAACCTATCAAGACGAACGCAAACTCCAAGTGCTGCGCGTCACATCCGCCGCGCGCAATTCGACGGAATGGTTTGAAGAGGTCGATCGCTATCTGACCCTCGACATGATGCAGTTCAACTATTCCCTGCTCACCCGGTCCCAACGGATCAGCCACGAAAACCTGCGGTTGCGCGACCCGGAATGGCTGGCCTCGGCCGAAGCGTGGTTCCAGAAAAAAGCGGGCAGCAATTCGAACCGCAGCCCGATGTTCGCGCCGTTCAAGCTGCGCGAGATGGAACTGACAAACCGCGTCGTTGTCTCACCGATGGCACAATATAAGGCCGCCGACGGCATGCCGACCGACTGGCATTTTGTGCATTACGCAGAGCGTGCCAAAGGCGGGGCCGGGCTTGTGTTCACCGAAATGCTCTGTGTCTCCATGGAGGGGCGTATCACGCCCGGTTGCCCGTGCATCGGACCGGACCAAGTGCCCGCCTGGTCGCGTTTGACCGGTTTTGTGCATGCGGAAACCCCTGCGAAAATCTGTGCGCAAATTGGCCATGCTGGCCGCAAAGGGTCCACCCGTCTGGCGTGGGATGGGATCGACCAACCGCTCACAGAGGGCAATTGGGACCTCCTTTCTGCCTCAGCACTCCCGTTGATGGAGGGCAATGTCGTGCCCAAAGAGATGGACCGCGCCGACATGGACAGGGTCAAAGATCAATTCGTGACAGCGGTGAAAGCCGCGGCACAGGCCGATTTTGACATGATCGAAATGCACGCCGCACACGGTTATCTTTTGGCTTCCTTCATCTCGCCGGTGACCAACAAACGCTCAGATGAGTATGGCGGCAGCTTGGAGAACCGGATGCGGTTCCCGCTTGAAATCTTCCACGCGATGCGGGCGCACTGGCCCGAGGCCAAGCCAATGAGCGTGCGTATTTCGGCCCATGACTGGATGGGCGAAGAGGGCGTTCACCCCGAAGAGGCCGTCGTGATCGCGCAGATGTTCAAAGAGGCCGGAGCCGATGCCATCAACGTCTCCTCTGGCCAGACCGATAAAAAAGAACAGCCGGTCTATGGCCGTATGTTCCAAGTGCCCTTCTCCGATCGGGTGCGCAATGACATCCACGCGCCGACCTTGGTCGCGGGCAATATCTATGAGCCGGATCATGTCAATTCGATCCTGATGGCGGGGCGCGCCGATCTTGTTCTGTTGGCTCGTCCGCATCTTGCCGACCCTTACTGGACCCTGCATGCCGCCGTGGAGCTTGGGGACACTGAACAGCCTTGGCCAGCCCCCTATGAAGGCGGGCGCCGTCAGGCCAATACGCTTGCCGAACGCACGAAAGCGATGGCGTCATGAGTTTAGACGGGAAAGCGGCCTTTGTGACGGGGGGCGGTTCTGGTGTTGGGGCTGTCATCGCCATGCAACTGGCCCAAGCCGGAGCACAGGTCACGATTTGCGGTCGCCGTCGTGCGCCGCTTGACACTGTGGCCGCCAAACACCCGAACATCACGGCGATTGTCGCGGACATCACCGATGAGGCTGCGATTTCCGCGGCCATTGCCAAGGCGGCCCCCGATATTGTCGTGGCCAATGCCGGGGCCTCGGAAAGTGCGCCGTTTGCCAAAACCGACCTTGCCGCTTTTGAGCGGATGATGACGGTCAACCTCACCGGCACCTTTCTCACGCTGCGCGAGGGCATAAAGGCCATGCAGGGCAAGCCATGGGGTCGCCTCATTGCCATCGCCTCAACCGCCGGGATCAAGGGATATCCCTATGTGGCCCCCTATGCGGCGGCAAAACATGGCGTGGTTGGAATGGTCAAATCCGTGGCCCTCGAAGTTGCGCGCAAAGGCATCACGGTCAATGCGATTTGTCCGGGGTTTCTTGACACAGAAATGACCGAACGCTCGATCGCCAATATCGTCGAAAAAACCGGGCGCAGCCCCGAAGAGGCCCGCGCCTCTTTGGAGGCGACCAACCCCATGCACAGGCTCGTCCCGCCCAAAGATGTCGCCCGCGCCGTTCTCTGGCTCTGTTCTGAGGGCTCCGATATGGTCACCGGACAATCTATTTCAGTGTCCGGAGGTGAGACATGACCGAGACCTTTTCCATCCGCCGTCAGGTGGAATTCAATCACTGTGACGCCGCCGGGATCGTGTTCTATCCCCGCTATTTTGAAATGATCTCCTCACTCACCGAGCGATTCTTTTCGGATGCGTTGGATTTTAGCTGGGCCTCCATTGGCCTCCCTGAGGGCTACGGCACGCCGATGGGCAATATCGAGGTGCGGTTCCACGCGCCCTCACTGCTTGAGGATTGGTTGGAACTTTCGCTTCAGGTCGAACGGATCGGCCGGTCCTCTGCGACATTCCGCATCACCTGTGCCTGCGAGGGCGCGCGGCGGTTCACCTGTAAGGCCACCGTGGTTTACGCCAACATCAAGACTGGCGGCTCTGAACCCTGGCCCGAAACACCCCGTGCAGCCATGTCCCGCTACCTCACGGCCTCCTCCCAAAATGAACGCCAAGATTAAAAGCAAGATTAAAAGAAAGACGCACCATGACAGCTCTCACACCTCATATGTTCCTCCAGCCCGACGGCTGGGTTCCGGCCAAAGGCTATGCCAACGGTCTTTTGGCCGAAGGCCGGATGGTTTTCACCGGCGGTCTGATCGGGTGGAACGCACAGCAGGAGTGGGAACATCTGGATATGCTGGGGCAATTCCGCCAGACGCTTGAAAACATTGTGGCGGTGCTGGAACAGGCTGGCGCAAAGCCTGAGCACCTTGTGCGCCTGACGTGGTATATCACCAACAAAGAGGAATATCTCGACAACCTGCGGGCTTTCGGTGCCGCTTACCGCGAGGTGATTGGACGGCATTTCCCGGCGATGGCCGTTGTTCAGGTCGTGGCCTTGATGGAGGACGCCGCCAAGATCGAGATCGAAGCCACCGCGGTTATTCCCCATGACGTTACACCCCATGACTGAGGCGCTTCAGCGCCCCGACACAGCCCCCACCCTTGTCACCGTCGCCCCGCACAGCCACGCCACGCCGCGTGGGGCGGTCACCGGAGCGTGGATCATGGGTCAGCTTGATGTGGCGGCGGGACTTGCAGGGCGCAAGATTGCACAGGGCGATGCCTTGATCCTGTCGATCAAAGAGCTGACCTTTCACGCCGCCCTCGCCGCTGGCGCAGAGTTTGCGATCCATGCCGATCTGAC
This sequence comes from Celeribacter baekdonensis, assembly GCF_900102315.1. Taxonomy (GTDB): domain Bacteria; phylum Pseudomonadota; class Alphaproteobacteria; order Rhodobacterales; family Rhodobacteraceae; genus Celeribacter; species Celeribacter baekdonensis. The sequence continues at coordinate 74,968 of NZ_FNBL01000011.1, read as the reverse complement.
ACGACGCGGCAACAGTTCCTTTAACCTGTTTCTTTCCGCATGGGCCGCGCCCGATACGGATTGCACTCTCATTATGAGTGCTGATGTGGTGCTTGTTGCGGTTGATGCCGATGGCAAACCACGGAAACTGAACTAAAAAATATTACACCGTTGTGAGACACATAGGCCAGTCAGAGAAAAACCCATATGAATTTCATGTGGGTTTTCACTTTACCTGCCCATCTATAAATTGATACTTAAAATAAGTTTTGTACGATACTTCGAAATGGATGTGTGAAAATGACGGCGCAAGAGACCCACCTGATTGAGGATGAAATGCTCGCGCGTCAAAGGCTCCGGCTTTGGTTGCAAATGCTCAAGGCCGTGCGCCACGTCGAGGGATCTTTGCGTGAACGCCTTCGCTCAGGCTATGCCACCACCCTGCCCCGCTTTGACGTCTTGGCCGCCCTTCATTCGGAACCGGAGGGCATGAAAATGAGCGAGCTGTCGCAGCATCTTGTCGTGTCCAATGGCAATGTCACTGGCGTGGTGGATCGGCTGGTGAATGAGGAGCTTGTGGAACGGCTAACTCTCGAATCAGATCGCCGCGCGTTTCTGGTGCGGATCACCGACAAAGGCCGCGCGTTGATGGATGAAATGACGGCTGAGCATCTCAGTTGGATCGACGAAATGTTCAAGGATGTATCTGAATCCGACGCGGCGCGGGGCATTTCCATCATGCTCGACATTCGCCACAAAGGGTAACGGAGCTTCGCGTGATCAGCGCCGATGTGTCGCGATCACCCGAGAGGCCTCCTCATACAGCCCTGAAAGAATGTTGAGTGTCCGCACCGCGTCTTTCATCCGCGCGGTGAATTCCGGCAATTCGCCAATCTCGGAAATCAACTGACTGCGGCGTATCTCTGCATATCTGTCGGTGATTTCGCGCCCGCGATCCGTGGCCGCGTAGGTGACCCCCGTCCGACTTGATCCATGTTTGGACACAAGCCCGTCAGAAACCATTTTTCGGATAGAATACTGAATGTTAGGAATGTCGTCCCGGTTCATGAGGCGGGCGATTTCTTTGATCGTTTTGGCGCGATCATTCATGCGGATCACATGGAGCAACGCGTTGTCTGGCCCACTGGCGACATAGCCCGAAGAGGCGACCAAACACTCGGATTGCCAACGACCAAAGCTTTCAAATGTGCGCATCAAAGCAAATTCAAATTCGGTTGCCGCGACCTCTGGTTCGTCGGCGGCAAGATGCCATGTGAAGTCAATATTCTTTGGGGCTGCCTTTTTTTCCGTCATGTGCGGACCTCCGGTGTGGACTTCGGTTTAAACAAGTTTTCACAGCAAAATTATCTTGACTCAATGTCTTTTTTAAATTCATTTTTAAATCAAAAATCTATTCAAAAACCAACATGGAGACCTGCACATGACCAAGAATAAAATGTTCCAAAAGGAAGGGTTCAAACTCGGCACCTTTTCATCCAATTGCTCCTCTGGGATGACGGTCAGCAAAGCACCGGAACGCTGGGTGAACAGCTGGGAAAACAATCTCAAGCTCGGCAAGATGCTTGACGAGGCCGGGATGGATTTCATTTTGCCGATTGCCCGCTGGATCGGCTATGGCGGGGAAACCGACTTTCACGGCAGCGTGTTGGAAACGGTGACATGGGCCACGGCCCTTTTGGCCAACACCAAAGACATCTCTGTCTTTGCCACCATTCACACCGCGGCCAACCACCCGGTTGTCGTTGCCAAACAAATCGCCACGATGGATCAAATCGGTGCGGGCCGCGCGGGGCTCAACATTGTCGCGGGTTGGAACAAGCCGGAATATGAGGCGCTTGGGCTCACACTGCCTGATGATCACGAGTCCCGCTATGGCTACGCCCAGGAATGGTTCGACATCGTTCAAAAACTATGGACCAGTCATGAACATTTTGATTGGGACGGTGCATCCTTTACACTCAAAGGCGTTAAGGGTGATCCTTGGCCAATCGAAGGGAGCGTGCCAATCCTGAATGCTGCTGGTTCCGGTTTGGGGCGGGAATTTGCCACCCAAAACGCCAATTACCTGTTTACGCCCGCCATTGATCTGACCCGTTCTGTCAATGAGATCAAGGAGCTGAAACAAAAGGCAACGGATAAGGGCCGCGATGTTGGCGTGCTGACATTCAGCCATGTGATTTGCCGCCCCACCGAAGAAGAGGCGCGCGCCTATCACGACAAGATCATGAGCGAAATCGACTGGCCCGCCGTCGACAACCTTGTGAATCTTCAGTTCGCCCACGCACAGTCTTTCCCGCATGATTTGCTGGCGCAAATCCGCGATGTGATGGCGCTTGGCCATGGTGGTTTCCCGTTGATCGGAACACCGCGGCAAGTGGCCGATGGCATCATCAAACTGCATGACACCGGCTTTGCGGGCACCACCCTGTCCTTTGTCGATTACGTTGAGGAATTCCCCTATTTCCGCGATGAAGTGCTGCCGCTTCTCGCCGAAGCTGGCATTCGTTAACGCCCAATGCAAAGCCCCCGCTCTCTGAGAGAACGGGGGCTTTTTGTCTTGTCGAGCAAGGCAGGATTAAAGCAGTCCAGTCTCCTTGGCGACCCGACGATAGGCCGCCCCGGCGGTAAAGCCACCGTCGATCACAAAGTCCTCCCCGGTGATAAAGGCTGACCCCTCGGAGGCGAGAAACAGCACCAATTGCGCAACCTCATCGGCCTCACCGGAGCGTTGCATCGGCGTCAGGTTGATCATCGGCGCAAGATGAGGCGAGCTGCGATTCAGGTCCGTCACAATCAGGCCCGGACAGATGGCATTGACCCGAATGCCCATGTCCGCGAACTCCATCGCTGCCGTGCGCGTCAGGCCCCTGAGCGCCCATTTTGACGACGTATAGGCGGGGTCATAATGCCCGGAAAAGCCACTGTTGGACGAAATGTTGATGATGCTGCCGCCCCCCGTTTCGGCCATGAACGGCGCCGCATGTTTGAGGCCGATGAACGCGCCTGTCGCATTCACATCCATCACTTTACGCCACTCGTCCACGGACATATCCCGGATGATCTTGCGATTGATGATCCCCGCGTTGTTCACAAGAATATCAAGCCGCCCGGTCCAATCCCGCACAAGATCCAAGGCCGCACACCATGCCGCCTCCGAGGTCACATCGAGTGCCACAAAGCGCACATTATGCCCCGCATCGACCAGACGCGCCGCAAGGGCAACACCGTCTTCTTCAAGCACATCACATAAAAGCACCGACGCCCCAGCCGTGGCCAAAAGCTCGGCCTCGATCGCGCCTTGCCCGCGTGCGGCTCCGGTCACAATTGCGGTTTTGCCCGACAGATCCGTCAGGGCATTTTTCACTTTTTCGAAATTGATACTCATGCTTGCACCATTCTTTGACGTTGTTCTCCAAGCCCGTCCGCGCCGAGTGTGACCACTTGTCCGGCCCGCAGGAACGTCGGCGGCTTCATCCCCAAACCGACGCCCGGAGGGGTGCCGGTTGCAATGATGTCGCCCGGCTCCAGCGTCATGAATTGCGAGATGTAATGGACCAGATGTGCCACCCCAAAGATCATCGTCTTGGTGTTGCCGGTCTGACGGCGTTCACCATCCACATCGAGCCAAAGATCAATGTTCTGAATGTCGTCGAATTCGTCTTTTGTCACCATCCATGGACCGACGGGACCAAAGGTGTCGTGGCTTTTGCCCTTGACCCATTGCCCCCCGCGCTCGGATTGAAAGGCGCGTTCAGAGACGTCATTGACCAAAGCGTAGCCTGCAACATAGTTCAGCGCGTCGGCCTCCGAGACGTATTTTGCGCGCGAGCCGATGACGATGCCCAATTCGACTTCCCAATCGGTCTTTTCGGACGTGCGCGGAATTTCGACATCATCATTTGGGCCGCAAATCGCGTTCGATGCCTTGGCAAACAGGATCGGTTCAGTCGGGGGTTCTTTGCCCGTTTCTTTGGCGTGATCGGCGTAGTTAAGGCCGACGCAAAGAAATTTACCCGGTCGTGCGATTGCTGACCCGAGGCGCGGCGCCCCCTCAACCACGGGCAAATCCGTCAAATCAAGAGCGGCAAGTTTGGCAAGGCTCTCTGGTGACAGGCTCTCGCCATTGATGTCGGCAACAACACCGGAGAGGTCACGCATTTGGCCCTCGGCATCCAAACATGCAGGGCGTTCCGAGCCAATCGGCCCATAGCGAAGAAGCTTCATAAAGCATCCTTTCGTAGGACGTCTCCGGGGTATGACGCGCCGGAGACGACAAGGGGATGAATGTTACGCGCGGCGATAGCCTTCGAGGGCTTCGTCGGGCACATCAGGAAGGTTGGTGACGAGGTTGTCCGGCGTCCGACAGGTCAGCCAAACGAGTTCCTCGGTGGTGCTCATGTTGACTTCGACATGCGGCATGTAAGGCGGCACAAACACGAAATCGCCCTCATACATATCAAGATATTCTTTGTAGTCTTCGCCAAAATAGATGCGACCATGACCTTTCAGGACATAGCCCCCGGTTTCGCATTCTTCATGGTGATGCGGCGGCGAGCGATGACCGGGATCATTGCTGACACGGCCAAACCAGATTTTGGTGGCGGGTGTGTGCTGTGGGCTCACACCCGATTTGCGAACGCATTCACCGGATTGCAATGTGCTGTCATCCAGTTCGGTGGAACGCGTGACAACGGGAACAACTTTGTCGCTCATGGATAGTCCTCCTCTCAAATTGGGCGGGTGCATCGCACCCTTGGATGCGACAGTTGCACATGATGTTTTAGGCTTCAAGTAAATCTTTGCGCATGCGATATGACGTTCAAAGACCTAAGGCGGACATCCACGCCCATACACAAAAGGCCAGAGAGCCTGAGAGGTGCCGGGTCTTATTTGCCCTAAATCCAAAGGCATTGCACAGCGCAACAGTTTTTCCCACGGTACGCCCTTTTGCCCGATTCTACTCAAATCACTCTAAATACCCGTATTTTTATGTTTGTTTAAATTTTAATCAGTGCCTTACCTCCCCACACTCGCGACAAATCTCCTCAACCGATCCTGTTGGAAGCCGCTCAAAACTCTGTTTGTTTTCATGCAGTTTTCTCCATCTTCAGCCTGCGATCAAAACAAACCACAGCCTTTTCAAGACGGGGTTTCACACGAACGCTCGCGCCGATGCGAAAGATTTTTATCTCAAAATAAACTTTGTACTTGAAGAAAACTTATATATGCACTTGCATATTAATAATCAAAAAACACACTTCACCTCAACAGGGAGTCCCATATGTCCACCCAAGAAACACTCGCAAACGTCGCTGCTGGTCTGCTGAACGGGTCCATCAAAGTCGTTGATTGCACCGCCCCGCTCGGCCCAGATACGCCGCTGTTGAAACTGCCGCCTGAATTCGCCGACGACACGCCCAAGATCGAGATTCACAAAATCTCCGAATACGGTGACCGCGGTCCGTTTTGGGCGTGGAATTGGCTGAAACTCGGCGAACATTCCGGCACCCATTACGATGCACCGCACCACTGGATCACCGGCAAGGATTTTCCCGACGGCTCCGTCGATACCATCAATCCGCAAAACTTCGTCGCTCCGGCCAATGTGATTGATTGCTCCAAAGAGGCCGCCGAAAATCCCGATTTCCTTTTGACCGTCGCGCATGTGAAGGCGTGGGAAGCCGAGCACGGCGAGATCAAAGAAGGCGAATGGGTGCTGATGCGCACCGATTGGGATCAATACAACACGGATGAGGATAAATACCTCAATGCCGACGAAAACGGCCCACATACGCCTGGCCCGACGGCAGAGCTCATCACCTATCTGATGGAAGAGAAAAAGGCGCTTGGCTGGGGCACCCAATGCATTGGCACCGACGCGGGGGCCGCAGGTGGGTTTGAAATCCCGTTCCCGGCGCACAACCTGCTGCACAAACACAACCGCTATGGCCTTGCCTCTTTGACCAACCTGAAGGAACTGCCCGCCAAAGGCGCGATCTTCGTCACCGCACCGCTCAAGATCGTCAAGGGCACCGGCTCGCCGATCCGCGCGCTTGCCCTCATCCCCGCCGCTTGATCGGGAGACATATCCATGACCGCATCCACAGACATTGCCATCATCGGGACCGGGATCAACGCTTTGGTCGCCGGAGCCCTGTTGGCCAAATCGGGAAAACGTGTCGCGATGTTTGAACGCGAAGCGGTGGCCGGCGGCTGTATGCGGTCCGAAACCTTGGCGGAGGGGGTCACATATGATCCCCTTGCCACAACATTCGTGCTTTGGGTGACGGGTGCGGCCCATGGCGCGCTCGGGGCTGATCTGGCACGGCATGGGGTTGAATTTTGTGCCACAGACACCCCAACCGGTGTGCTTTTGCCCGATGGCCGGGCGCTGACCTATAAAATGGACCGTGCCGTCAATATGGCCGCTTTTGATGCCATTCACAGCGGCGATGGTGCACAGCTTGGTGCTGATCTTGCGGCCTTTGGCGCCGATGCCGCGCTTTTGTTTGGCCTGATGGGTGGCGATCCTTGGTCGAAATCCACAGCAAAGCTATTGGGCAAAGAAGCCTGGAAACGCAAGCCGCATGGGCTTGCCGCCACCATGGGCGGCGCGTTGCAATCCATGCGTGGCTGGTTGGAAACCTCTTTTGAAGATGAGTTGACGCGGGCGCTTTGGGCACCGTGGTGCCTGCATGCGGGGCTTGGTCCTGAGGCGGCGTTTTCCGGTCAAATGGGTCAGGTGATCGGCTTTGCCCTGGAGGCGGCAGGCGCGCCCATCGTGAAAGGCGGCGCGGCCAATATGGTGCGCGGGCTGATCGCGATCATCGAGGAACACGGCGGCACCGTGCGCACCTCTGCCGAAGTGTCTGAAATCTTGATTTCAAACGGCAAAGCGACAGGCCTTAAATTGTCAAACGGCGAGACGATCAAGGCGGGCAAACTGCTTGCTTCCGTCACGCCACATCAACTCTATGGCACGCTCGCCCCCTCCCCCAAACACGCCGAAAACCTGCGCAAATACACATATGGCAAAGGCAATTTCCAGCTTCACTATCTGCTCAACGGCCCTGTGACATGGAACACACCCGGACTTGAAGCTGTTCAGCTTTTGCACATCACTCCCGGCCTTGATGCCGTATCAAAAGCGGGCAACGAAGCCGAACGCGGGATGTTGCCGGATGTGCCAACGATCTGCGTCGGCCAACCCACCGCCGCTGATCCCAGCCGCGCCCCAGAGGGTCAATCCGTGCTCTGGCTGCAACTGCCCGAAGCGCCGCGCAACGTCAAAGGCGATGCACGCGGCGAGATCGCCGTGCCCGCCGATGGACAATGGACAGAGGCGCTGCGCGAAGCCTATGCCGACCGTGTTGAGGCCATCCTCAGCCACCATATTGACGGGTTCAAAGATCAGATTGTCACCCGCCGCGCGATCTCTCCGGCGGATCTCGAAAACTACAACATGAACCTTGTTGGCGGCGATCCCTATGGCGGTGCCTGTGCCCTCGATCAGTTTTTCCTCTGGCGCCCGTTTGCTGACACTCTGCGCCACGACACGGGCGTCAAAAACCTCTATCATATCGGCGCATCCACCCATCCGGGGCCCGGCCTCTCCGGCGGCTCAGGCTTTTTGACAGCCAAGGAGCTGGGCGCATGATAGACCGTCCCGAAGATCTCGAAGAATTCACACCATATCTGATGAACCGGATCATGGCGCGCTACAACAAAGGGGTTGAAGCCACGCTCAAAGAGGTGGGCGTCTCCGTGGCTCAAATGCGCGCCCTCGTCGTTTTGTTTGACGGCGGCCCCTGCACGATCGGCGAGTTGTCAGTGCTGACCGTGATCAAACAATCCACCCTCTCGCGCACACTCGATACAATGGAAAAGGCCGGTCTGATCCGTCGCGAAGGACAAGACGGCGACAGCCGTGTGCGCAAAATCAGCCTCACCGATACCGGGCATACCGCCTATGAAACGGCTTGGCCAGCCATGCTTGGCATGCGCGACACCATGCTTGCCACTCTGACACAAGACGAACGCGCGCAGCTCAACAAGATGCTTTTGCGGGTGTTCTATGACATCCGCCATCACGATTTTTAAAGGAGACCCCCATGGCCGAAAGATCATTTGCCAAGGAAGTCCAAAAACTCAAACAAGGTGAAGGCGACACCTTTACCGGAGAGGGCATCCTGGCCATCACCAAGGCGCTTTTGGAAAACGGCGTCGGCTATGTCGGGGGCTATCAAGGCTCGCCGATTTCCCACCTCATGGATGTGCTCGCGGATGCCGAAGAAATCCTCAGCGAGCTTGGAGTGCATTTCGAGGCCTCCGCCAGCGAGGCCACCGCCACGGCCATGCTCGCGGCTTCGGTCCATTATCCCATTCGTGGCGCGGTCACTTATAAATCCGTCGTCGGCACCAATGTCGCCTCGGACGCCCTGTCCAACCTTGCGTCTGGTGGGGTCACGGGCGGCGCATTGATCATCGTGGGCGAAGATTACGGCGAAGGCTCGTCGATCATGCAGGAACGCACCTATGCGTTCGCGATGAAATCTCAGGTCTGGATGCTGGACCCCCGTCCCAACCTGCCCGCGATTGTCAAAGCGGTCGGGGATGGGTTTGAGCTGTCCGAAGTGTCGAACACCCCCGTGATGTTGCAGGTCGGCATCCGCTCATGTCACGTCCACGGCCATTTCGAGGCGCGTGACAACAAGCGCCCGCCGATGACCGTCTCTGATGCGCTCGAAAACCCGGCGCGCAAACTGGACCGCATCGTGTTGCCGCCCGCGACCTATCTGCACGAAGAAGAAAAGCTCACCAAACGCCTGCCCGCGGCGCAAAAATTCGTTCTGGATCGTGCAATCAACGAACGGTTCGGCACACCGGGTAGCAAGGTGGGCCTGATCCTTCAGGGCGGCACCTATAATACCGTGATCCGGGCGCTCAACCGTCTGGGATTGGCCGATCTCTATGGCGACACCGAGATGGATATGTTGGTCCTCAACTGCGTCTATCCCCTCGTTGACAGTCAAATCATGGCATTTTGCGAGGGCAAGGATGCGGTTTTGATCATTGAGGAAGGTCAGCCCAACTACATCGAGCAACAGATCGCACATATGCTTTACAAAGCGGGCAAGTCGGTCAAACTCGAAGGCAAGGGCATGTTGCCGATGGGCGGAGAGTACACCGGCCAAGTGATGGTCGATGGCCTTGGCGCATTCCTGTCCGACTATGCGGCTGAGATGCTGCCGGTGGCCAAACTGGCCGCCAACGAAGACCCTATCGCAATCCCCGATCTCTCCAAAATCCTGCCTGCCCGCCCGCCGGGGTTCTGCACCGGCTGCCCGGAACGCCCGATCTTTGCCGCCACCAAATTGGTCGAAGAAGAGCTTGGCGAACATCACATCTCCTCTGACATCGGCTGTCACCTGTTTTCCATCATGCCGCCCTTTGATCTGGGAGCGACGACGATGGGCTATGGCCTTGGTCCCGCCTCTGCCGCCGCCTTTCACAATGAAAACAAAAAAGGCCGTCGCTCGATTTCCTTCGTCGGCGATGGTGGATTTTGGCACAACGGCCTGACCAGCTCGGTCGGCAATGCCGTGTTCAACAAATCCGACAATGTCATCGTCATCGTCGACAATTTCTACTCGGCGGCGACAGGGGGTCAGGACATCCTGTCCTCGCGCGCCACGAACAAAACCAAACAGACCCAAAACTCCATCGTTGAGGCCTGCAAAGGCATGGGTGTCAAATGGATCCGCCAGATTGATCGCACCTATGATGTGACCAAACTGCGCGACACGTTGAAAGAGGCGCTGACCACCGAGGAAGAGGGGCCGAAGGTGATCGTCGCCTCCTCGGAATGTATGCTCAACAAACAACGCCGGGTGAAACCCGAACTGGCAAAGGCGGCCAAAGATGGCAAACGCGTCGTGCGCCCGCGCTTTGGTGTGGATGAGGATATTTGCACCGGCGATCACGCCTGTATGCGCCTGTCGGGCTGTCCGTCCCTCTCGGTCAAGGACACCGGCGATCCCCTGCGCGATGATCCGGTGGCCGCGATTGATCAAACCTGTGTCGGCTGTGGCAACTGCGGTGAGGTGGCGGATGCGGCCGTGCTCTGCCCCTCCTTCTTTCAGGCCGAGATCGTGTCGAACCCAAGCGCGGGCGAAAAACGCCGGGCCCGCCGCAGTCAAAAAATCATCTCTTGGCTGCAAAGCCGCCGCGACGCGAAACGCGTGGCTTTTGCCTAAGGAACCGTCCCATGACTATACAAGCAAATCCGATTGTCGCCCGCCGGTCCCCCGGCCCTGACGGAGAGAAAGTCATCACACTGGCGGCGCTCGCGGTCGGCGGTCAAGGCGGTGGCGTGCTCACCAACTGGATCGTCGCCGTGGCCGAAGCCAATGGCTATCGCGCCCAATCCACCTCGGTTGCGGGCGTGGCCCAGCGGACAGGCGCGACCATTTACTATGTCGAAATGTGCCGCGACACCGGCCGCGCGCCGGTGTTTTCCCTGTCTCCCTCGATCGGGGATGTCGACATCCTCATCGCGTCCGAGTTGATGGAAGGCGGGCGGGCGATCATGCGCGGCTTTGTGACGCCGGGCCGGACCACGTTGATCACCTCCACCCACCGCATCGCCGCCGTGTCGGAGAAAATCAACCCCGGCGATGGCCGCGTGGATGGCGCCGACGTGGTCGAAGCCATGGGCATCGCCGCCGATCATGTCGTCGCCTTTGATATGGAAACTGTGGCGAAAAAAGCCGGGTCGGTGATTTCGTCCTCCCTGCTTGGCGCGCTGGCGGGATCAGGTGCCCTGCCCTTTCCTCGTGACAGTTTTGAGGATGTGATCCGTGGCTCAGGCCGCGGTGTTGAGGCGAGTTTGCGGGCGTTTGGCGACGCCTACGAAATTGCAAAAGGCACCAAACCTGCGCCACGCCCCGAAGAGGCGACAGCGCCCGTCGTGCCGGTTTTGCATGTCCCGCAAAAGCTGGCCGCGAAATGGGCCGCCCTTGAGGCCCGCGTTGCGGCCCTGCCGGATGAGGTCAGGGACATGACGGCTCTGGGTTTGAAAAAAGTCGTGGACTACCAAGATGTTGCCTATGGTTCCGACTATCTTGATATGGTCGAAAAGATGGCCGCGCTTGATGCCGCACCATTTGATCTGAGTGTGAATGCCGCCAAATATTGCGCCCGCGCTTTGTGTTATGATGACCTGTTGCGGGTTGCGGATATTAAAACACGGGCGTCGCGGTTTGAGCGGGTCAAAGACGAGGTTGTCGTCAAAGACGATCAGGTCCTGATGCTGACCGAATATTTTCACCCGCGTTTTGAAGAATTCACCACGACCTTGCCCAAATCTATGGGGAAATGGCTGCAAAGACGCAAAGGTATTGAAGCGTTTTACACCAAGCATTTCGACAAAGGGCGGCGTATTCGCACCGATAGTTTGCGCGGGTTTATGATGCTCTGGGTGGTGTCATCCCTGCGGCCAATCCGCCGCACATTGCTACGTCACGAAAGTGAAATGGCGCATGTCACCGCATGGTTCAACACCGCGATTGAGGTGGCCAAAACGGACCCGGCGCTCGCCTCCGAAGTGCTGGCCAATTATCGCCTGATCAAGGGCTATTCCGACACCCATGCCCGTGGCCTGTCGAAATTTGCCCGCGTGATGGGCGCGCTTGATCTCTTAAAGGGCCGCGACGATGCCGCCGATTGGATGCGTCGTCTGCGCGTGGCGGCGCTTGACGATGTCAAAGGCGATAAACTCGACGGCGCCTTGGCCACTGTCAAAAGCTTTGCGGGGTAAGGTATGAGCACGCCTATCGTCATCATCGGTGCCGGGATCAACGGTCTTGTCGCAGCGGCCGATCTGGCCGCAAGAGGCAAAAAAGTCCGTGTTTTCGAACGCGCGCCAACCCCCGGTGGGGCGGTGCGCACCGAAGAGTTGACCCTCCCCGGCTTTCGTCACGATGTCGCGGCGATGAACCTGTCCATGTTCGCAGGCTCGGCCTTTATGGCCCGCCACGGGGAGGAAATGGCGCGACACGGAATGGGATTTGTCCCCATCTCGCGCCCCTTTGCACAGGCGTTGGAGCCGGGGGATTATGTCGGCGTGACCACCAACGTGGACGAGACACTGGCCACCTTTGCCTCCGACGCAGACAAGGCGACATGGCGCGACCTGATGGCGGCGTTTCCTGCCCGCGCCGGTGTGGTCGGTGGGTTGCTTGGCACCCCGATGCAACGCTGGCCCCTGCTCAAATTCATCTGGAAAACATGGCGGTCTCTGGGGACGGCGAAAACTCTTGAGGTGGCTCAGTTTCTGATGAGCTCGCCGCGCGCGTGGTTGGAAGACAGCTTTGAAGACCCGCGCCTGCGCACCGCGCTTTCGACATGGGGCATGCACCTTGATTTTGCCCCCGACATTGCCGGAGGCGCGATTTTTCCTTACCTCGAAGCCATGGGTGGTCAGGCCATGGGGATGGTGATTGGCAAGGGCGGTGCTGATGTCGCCACCCGCGCGCTGGTCGCCATGATCGAGGCGCACGGTGGCACAGTGGAGTGCAACGCCGACGTGACGGAGATCCTGCACACAAACGGCAGGGCCACAGGCGTTGTCGTGAATGGGGAAAAGGTCGAAGCCTCAACCATTTTGGCAGGTCTTGCCCCAAAACACCTGTTGCGCCTCATCGGCGGCACACAGGACGCGCGGTTTGACAAAGGTCTCGAAAAATTCCGCCACGCCCCCGGAACAATGATGATCCACCTTGCCTTAGACGCGCCGGTGCCATGGGCGGCAGAGGCGCTTGGCACTTTCGCATATGTCCATATCGGGCGCAGCATCGACACCGCCTCACGCACCTATGCCCAGGCGCTCGCCGGGCTTTTGCCGGACACGCCGCTTCTTGTCGTTGGTCAACCGACAGTGTTCGATCCCTCTCGTGCCCCGGACGGGAAGCACACGCTTTGGGTTCAGGTCCGGGTGGTCCCGGCTGAGATCAAAGGCGATGCAAAAGGTGAGATTTCCGCACAAAACTGGACAGATGCAAAGGCATTGATGGCGGAACGCGCGCTAAATCTGATCGAAGAGCAAGCCCCCGGATTTCGCGCCACCATCCGCGCACAATCGCTTGTCTCGCCGCTCGATCTCGAAGCGGAAAATCCCAATCTCGTTGGTGGCGATCAGATTTGTGGCTCTCATCACCTGAGCCAGAATTTCCTCTTTCGGCCCGTGCGTGGCTTTGCCGACGGGCACACGCCCATTGAGGGGCTGCACATGATTGGGGCCGCCGCTTGGCCGGGGGCCGGGACAGGGGCCGGATCGGGATTTTTTGCTGCGCAAATGATCAAGTGACAGCCAAATCAACGCCAATGCGTCTTGAATCTTAAGTTTATGCTTTAATTTTAAACTTTATATGTTCAAACTATCTCCAGAAACAGAGTCCGAAAAATGGGCCGCCTTTAACCAACGGGAGCTTCGCACATGACTGCAAAGACACAACTGACACGGCGCGGATTTATCGGCGCATCCGCGGCCCTGACCGCCTTGATCGCAACGGGAGCACCTGTTTTGGCACAAAGTGCCGACAGCCTGACCATCGCCTACAATATTCCGGTGCAAAGCTGGGACCCGACCACGGGCCCGGCGGCGGTCAACCCCGCGTTGCAATCCCTCTACCTCGCCGTGTTCGACCGCTTTATCGACCAAGCCCCTGACCTGTCGTTTGGCCCCGGCCTTTTGACAGAATGGGGTTTCAACGACGATAAAACCAAAATCACCATGACCGTCCGCGAGGGCGTCAAATGGCACAACGGCGACGACCTCACCCCCGAAGATGTGGTGTGGTCCCTCACGCGCGCGGCACATCCTGAGACCGGAAACCCGATACAATTCGTGTGGTCGAAAATTGGAAATTTCTCTGTCGATGGCAATGTAATCACCGGCGATGTGTTCAGCTTTGAACCCGCATTGTTCAAATGGATGGCCTTCCTCACCGCCTTTGTCCTACCGAAGACATACTATGAAGAGGTCGGATCAGAAGGGTTTGAAAAAGCCCCCATCGGCACAGGCCCCTATATGGTCGACGCTTTTGAGCAGGGGGCCTATGTGCGCCTCAAGGCCTTTGCGGGCTATTGGGGCGGCGCGCCAGAATTTGACACCGTGACCATCAAATTCGTCACCGATGCCGCCTCGCGTGTGGCGGAAATCGAATCGGGCAATGCAGATATAACCACGAATATGCCCTACGAAGAATACGACCGCCTGATCGCCAAGGACGGCCTGTCCGGTGTGACCGTGCCGATCACCGATATTGGTATGATTTTCCTGAACGACATCGACGTGATGTTGGATAAGAACGTCCGCCTTGCTGCCCATCACGCGATTGACAAACAGCTCATCATTGATCGTCTGTTGCGCGGGTATGGTGTGGCCTTGTCCACCCTCGAAGTGCCCGGCTACGCCGCCTATGACGACAGCATCGTGGTGGAATACGACCCTGAAAAATCCAAAGAGCTTTTGGCCGCATCCGGCTATTCCACCGACAATCCGGTGACCTTTACCATTCAAACCACGCGCGGGTTCAAACCCAAGGATTACGAGATGATCCAGGCCATCGTCGGCATGTGGCGCAAGGTCGGGATCGAAGCCGAGATTGAGGTCTATGAAATCGCCAAGCACTATGAGCTGCGCGCCACGGATACCCTGGCCCCAGCGGCGTTTTACAACTGGGGCAACTCGATCGGTGACCCGTCCACCTCCACAGGGTTCTCGATGTTCGGCCCCTCGCCTCACTCCGTTTGGGACAGCCCTGATCTGATTGAAAAAATTGGGCCACTCTTTGTCGAACCGGATGAAGACAAACGGATTCAGGGCTATAAAGACGTGTCGCGCTACATCGCCGAAGAGGGTTATGTCATCCCGATTTTGCAATATGTGATGCCCATCGTCTACGCGTCCACGGTGCATGTGGTGCCCTACATGTCTGGCGATTTGCTACCCCAAGCCGTGACCAAAGCCTGAAACCGATCAGGCCAAGCACCCGGTCCGCATAGCCTGCGGCCCGGGTCCTAATTCATGTGAGAAACCCATGCTCCTGAAAACCGTCTTTGTGCGGCTGTTAACGACTGCGATTACGCTTTTTGGCGTGGCCGTTGTGGTCTTTATCCTTGTCCGCGTTGCGCCCGGAAATCCGATTGCCATGATGCTCCCGCCCGGCGCGACGGATCAAGACATTGCCACCCTCAACGCGGTCTATGGTTTTGACAAAAGCCTGGCCGAACAATTCATCATTTGGCTGGGCGGCGTGATACAGGGCGATTTTGGCACCTCCATCACCCTACGCCAACCCGTGGCCGAACTTGTGCTGGGCCGGTTGCCCGCGACACTCGAACTGTCCACATTGGCACTTCTGCTCGCTGTCGCACTTGGCGGCTTTGTCGCCGTGATCGGCGCGCGCAAACGTGGCACGGGGACAGAGGTCGGGCTTGATCTGACAAGCGGTGCGGTTTTGTCGGTGCCGGATTTTCTTTGGGGCCTGATCTTTGTTTTGGTGTTTGGTGTGCTGTGGCCGGTTCTGTCGATCTCAGGCCGCGTCGACCCCCGCATCGACATTGATTTCACAACGAATTTCTACATTTTCGAAGGGCTTCTGCGGGGGCGGTTGGACGTCGTTGGCTCAACCTTATCGCATATGTTGATGCCCGCGATGTCGCTGGCGCTGCCCTTGGCCGCGATGATCGCGCAACTGTTGAAACAGAACCTCAAAGAGGCGTTGACGCAGGATTACACGACGCTGGCGCGGGTGCGCGGCTTTTCGGAGACCGCCGTGATCTTGCGCGAAGCGCTGCGCAATGCCGCTTTGCCAACCTTGGCGCTTGTGGGGGTTCAGTTCACCTTTCTCATCGGCGGCACCGTGATTGTCGAACGCCTGTTCGCCTTTGAAGGCCTTGGCAACATGGCCATTGATGCCGTGATCAACCGGGATCTTCCGCTCATCCAAGGCATCGTGTTGCTCTTTGCTGCCCTCTTTACCGTGATCAACCTTTTGGTCGATCTCTCTTACACATTCCTGAACCCGAGGTTGCGCCATGGCTGATGTCACCACGAATTCCCCCCGGCTGATCCTCACCGACACCAACTTTCGGTTGTGGTTGCCACTGTTGTGGATCGGCGTGATTGCGGCGGCGGCTCTGCTTGCGCCACTGATTGCGCCGCATGACCCGCTGGCACAAGATCTCATGCTGGAACGCCTCCCGCCGTTTTTCATGGACGGCAGCGAACCCGGATATTGGCTTGGCACCGACAGCCTTGGCCGCGATGTCCTGTCGCGCATCATTTACGGCGCGCGCATTGCCCTTTTCGTCAGTCTGATCGCCGCCACGACCACGGGGATTTTTGGCTCTGCCCTTGGCCTGATTGCGGGCTTTTACGGTGGTTGGGCGGATCGGGTGATTTCGCGGTTGGTCGACATTTGGATGGCCTTTCCGCCGGTCCTGTTTGCCGTGCTTTTGGTGGCCGTGATGGGCACCGGGCTTGGCTCCGTCATCGCCGCGATTGCGCTGATTGACTGGACCCGGTTCGCGCGGGTGATCCGGGCCGAAACCATGGTTCAGGCCCGCATGGATTACGTCGACAGCGCACGGATTGGCGGCGCGCGGCGCGCCGCAACCTTGGTCAGTGAAATCTTGCCCAATGTGATGCCGTCGATCATTGCGCTTTTGATGTTGGAAATGGGCATCGCGGTGATTGTCGAAGCGATCCTGAGCTTTGTGAATCTGTCGATCTCGTCGGATGATCCCACCTGGGGGTCGATGATCGCCGAAGGGCGAGGCGCGATTCATTTTGCATGGTGGGTGCTTTTGTTCCCGCTGATCGCCCTTTTCATGACTGTTCTGAGTTTCTCAACACTTGGCGAAGGTCTTAAACAACGTTTCGATCCGGTGCTCAAATGACCTCAACCACAGCCCACACCCACACGCTCGACATCATCAATCTCAACATCGCCCTGCCCCGTGGCCAACGGCTTTTGCGCAACGTGTCGCTGCAACTGGAACCCGGCGAGGTGCGCGCCCTTGTGGGCGAAAGTGGCGCGGGCAAGTCGATGATCGGCAAAGCCGTCCTTGGCATTCTTCCCCATAAGATCAAAATGACAGAAGGCGAAATTCTCTTGGAGGGGGCGCATCTCAATGCGATGACCCCGGCCACCCGCCGCCGCACCGTGGCCAAAATGTCCGCCCTCATTCCGCAAGATCCACTGACCGCGCTCAATCCGGTGCGTAAAATCGGCCCACAGATCACTGATCCCTTGATCCGGATTCACGGCTGGAGCCATCAGCGCGCGCTTGCCCGCGCCCGCGAGCTTTTGGATCGGGTGCATATTCGCGCGCCGGACCGGGTGATGCACAGTTATCCGCATGAGCTGTCCGGCGGCATGCGCCAGCGGATTTTGATCGCCGCCGCCTTTGCGCCCTCCCCGCGCTTGATCGTGGCCGACGAACCCACCACCGCGCTTGATGTCACGGTTCAAAAGCAAATCCTGCGTCTCATTCGTGAATTGCAACGCGAAACCGGCACCGCCGTTTTGTTTGTCACCCATGATATGGGCGTGGTGGCCAAGATCAGCCAAAAAGTCACCGTGCTCTTTGCCGGACGTGTGATCGAGGACGCCGCCACACATACCGTTTTTGAAAACCCCGCGCATCCGTACACGCAAGCACTCATTGCCGCGACGCCCACGCCAAACGTCAGCGCCCGGCCGTTTCAACCGGTGCCCTCGGCGCTGATCGCCGAATTGCACCGCGACACAGTGGCCGCAGATGCCCTTTTTGCTCAGAGAGGTCGCCGATGAACCAGATGACGCAGCCCACTCCCCCTGCCCTGTTTTCCATTCGCGATCTGCGCCTGTCTTTTGCCGATCGCGCCCATAAACCCCTGTTTGGCCCCGCCCCGCGTGTCGAGGTTCTCAAAGGTCTCAGTCTTGAGATTCCAGAGGGGCGTATCACCGGGATTGTCGGTGAAAGCGGATCGGGAAAGTCGACCTTTGGGCGCATTCTGGTGCGTTTGTTGGCCCCCGAGTCTGGTCAGGTTTTGTTTGATGGCAAAGACATTGGCGCGCTCGGTGAGGCCGCATTGCGACCGCTGCGCCGCGATCTTCAAATGATTTTTCAGGACCCGATGTCCTCGCTCAACCCGCGTCACAAGGTTTGGCGCATCATAGCCCAACCGATGAAACGCTATGGCCGGGGTGGGGATCGGACCGATGCCATCACAGCATTGGAAAAGGTCGGCCTGTCTGCGCATTTTGCAGATCGTTATCCGCATGAACTGTCTGGCGGACAACGGCAACGTGTGGGCATTGCGCGGGCAATCGCCTTGGAACCGCGGTTCATTTTGGCCGATGAAATCGTCTCTGGTCTCGATGTGTCCAGTCAGGCACAGGTGCTGACTCTCTTGGCTGATCTGGCGCGGGATATGGGGCTCACCTTGGCCTTTATCAGCCACGATTTATCCGTGATCCGCCATCTCTGCGATACAGTCGTGGTCTTGCACCATGGTGTCATCGTCGACCAAGGTCCGGTCGAAGACGTTTTTGAGCACCCGCAATCCGAGATCACCAAAAGCCTGTTGTCCGCGATCCCGCACCCGGAGATGGATGAAACCTGGTGGGACGACATGCCCGAACCCGCCTGATTGCCTTACGGACGTTTGGCCGCCCGCAGCGTTTCAATCGGCGTGCAGCCAAATTTTCTACGGTAATGCTCGGAGAACCGACCAAGGTGAAAGAACCCAAGCGCCATGGCCACCGTCGTGACGCTTGTGTCCGGCTCGGGGTTCGACAAATCTTCCCACGCCTGATCAAGCCGGAGATCGCGCAAAACCGTCATCGGTGCGCGGCCATATCTCGCCCGGCACATGCTTTGCAGGGTCCGAACACTGGTCCCTGCAGATTGCGCGATGTCTTCAATCATGATCGGATTGTGCAGGTTTTCGCGCATGAACTCTTCGGCGCGGCGCAGCACGCGCGGAACCGGCCCAGCCGCCCCGCCCATCACCGGATCAAGATTATGGGTCTGCGTCTGCAACACCCCAATCATCAACGTGCGCTCAAGCTGACGCGCCAAAAGCGTGTCGCCACCGATCAGATTGGACCCCTGTTCGGCTTCGCGCATCACAAAGTCTAAGACGCTCATAAAGGCACGCCCCTCGCCGTCACGCATGTCATTTGCGCCGTCAAAATGAAGCGCCTGACCAGACGGCAGGCCAAACTCGGCCCGCGCCGCAGCGAGCAATGCGGTCTTCTCAATCTGCACCAGCACTTGCACGCAGTCTTCGCTCCAGATCATGCAGGTCTGCGCATCCGGGTTAAGCACGCCGCCAAACCCGCCGCCGATCTCATGTCGGTTCGGGCCATTGGCCACCGACGCCGAGCCACGGATTGGAACCTGAAACAGATAAAACCGCTCAAGCTCGCCCGGCGCAATCAGGGTCTTTGCCCCATAGGTCATGACATTGATGGACAGGGACCGCCCCGCAAGACGGTTGTGCCGCGCCGCAAGACGACCGGACCCGATGGTTTCCAAACGATGATCGCAATACACCCGCGCCACGCAGTCGCGGGTTTCATCCAAATCGTCACTCGAAAACAGCGGATGCGCCCCCAAAGGCAAGCCCTCCGTTGCTGGCTGTCCATCGAAACGAGTCATGCGCCTCCCCTGATTATGGTCATTTAGGACGTCAGTGCGGCAGTTTATTTTAGGTCTAAAGCATATTTTTTCGCAATATGGACTCTCCTCGCGCGATCAGGATAGCGCCTTCCCCCCCACTCTCCGCAAGCTTTCTTTTTATAAAACCAACAACAGGGAGCACAAAATGCGCGGTCTGAAAGACAAAGTCGCGATCATTCCCGGTGGTGCCACGAAAATTGGCGTTGCTGTGGTCGACGCGTTCAAATCACATGGCGTCAAGGTGGTCGTGGCCGATATTGACGCGGAAAATGGAGAGAAGCTACAGAGCGATGGCGTGCATTTCATCCGCGCGGATTTGCGCTCAGATGCGGATATCGACGCCCTCGTCAAAGGCACTGTCGACACCTATGGCCGGATTGATTTTATCGTCAACGTGGCGGCCACATATCTTGACAACGGGGTTGAAAGCACGCGCGCCGAATGGCTCGAAGCTTTGGATGTGAACCTTGTCGGGTCGGTGATGCTGATGCAGGCCGCCCGTGCACAGCTTGCGAAAAACAAAGGGGCCATTGTCAATTTTGGCTCGATATCGGCCCGCGTCGCACAAACGGGCCGCTGGCTTTATCCCGTGTCCAAGGCGGCGATCCTGCAATTGACCCGCAATCAGGCGATGGATCTGGCCCCCGATGGCATCCGCGTCAACGCGGTGTCCCCCGGTTGGACCTGGTCCAACATCATGGACAATCTCACCGGCGGCGACCGCGCGAAAACCGACAAAGTCGGTGCCGACTATCATTTGTTTGACCGCGTAGGAGACCCGGAAGAGGTCGCAAACGCCATCATGTTCCTGTGCTCAGACGAGGCCGGATTTATCACCGGCACCGATATTCGCGTCGATGGCGGCTACACCACCATGGGACCAGAGGGGAAAACCCCCGCCATCCCACGCCTCATCGACTGACGCACAGCAAAACCAACAGGAGAGACACTATGAAACGCATCACAATCGTCGGCGGCGGTCAGTCCGGCCTTCAACTTGGCATTGGCCTTTTGCAAAAGGGCTATGACGTCAAAATGATCCAAGATCGCACCGCCAATGAGATCGCCCATGGGCGCGTGACCTCATCGCAATGTCAGTTTGACGCCGCCCTCACGTTGGAGCGCGACCTTGGCATCAACTTTTGGGAAGACGACTGCCCGCCGGTGGAAGGCATTTCCTTTTCCGTTCCCAATCCCGAAGGGCCGGGCAAGGTCATCGAATGGTCCTCGCGTCTTGATCAAAAAGCCCAATCCATCGACCAAAGGGTGAAAATGCCGCGCTGGCTTGCGGAGTTCGAACGTTTGGGCGGCAAATTGATCATCACGCAGGCCGACATCCCGATGCTCGAAGCCGAAGCAAAAGCCGCCGATTTGGTGATTGTCGCCTCCGGCAAAGGTGATATCGGCAAGCTGTTTGAACGGGATGCGGAGCGGTCGCCCTTTGACGCGCCGCAACGCGCGCTGGCGCTGACCTATGTGCATGGCATGACGCCCCGCGAAAACTTTTCGGCCGTCAGTTTCAACCTCATCCCCGGCGTGGGCGAATATTTCGTGTTTCCTGCGCTGACCAAATCTGGTCCCTGCGAAATCATGGTGTTTGAAGGTGTGCCGGGTGGCCCGATGGATTGCTGGCGCGATGTCAAAACACCCGCTGAACATCTCACCCAATCGAAGGACATTCTCAGCACATTCCTACCTTGGGAAGCAGATCGGTGCCGCACCATCGAACTCACGGATGAGGACGGTATCCTTGCCGGACGGTTCCCGCCAACCGTGCGCAAACCCGTGGGCACCCTGCCGTCTGGGGCGCTGGTTTTGGGGATGGGCGATGCGGTTTGTCTCAACGATCCGATCACGGGTCAGGGCGCGAACAATGCCGCCAAGGCGGCTGGGATCTACCTGGATGCGATCTTGCGCCATGGCGAACAGCATGGGGATCACCCCTTTGATGCCGCTTGGATGCAAGCCACGTTTGAGCGGTTTTGGCAGTATGCTCAATGGGTTGTGCGTTGGACCAACATGATGCTGTTGCCCCCGCCGCCTTTTGTTCTGGACATCATGGGTTCGGCGCAGGTTCTGCCGGGACTGGCCCATCGCATCGCGAATGGGTTTGACGACCCGCGTGATTTCTTCCCGTGGTTTGCCGATCCAACCGCTGCGCAAGAATATCTCACAAGCCTACAGGCCGCATGACATGACCATCGACACAGCAACCTTTCGCACCACAATGGGGCTGTTTCCGGGGGCGGTGACCTTGATCACAACCGGAACCGGCGAGATGCGGCGCGGCATCACCGCCACGGCGGTCTGTTCCGTCAGCGACGCCCCGCCGAGCCTTTTGGTATGTGTCAACAACCGCACCGGCACCTGTTCGGAAATCACCCGGTCTGGTCGTTTCAGCGTGCATTTGCTGGCCCAGCACCAAAGTGATGTGGCCATGACCTTTGCCGGGGCAAATGGGCACAGCGGGATTGCCAAGTTCGACATCGGCGATTGGCAAGAGTGCCCGCGCGGATTGCCGCGCCTGCCGGGGGCGCTCGCCAGCCTGTCGTGTGATGTGCTGACCGAAACAGTTTCCGGCACCCACCGGATTTTCATCGGTCGCATCGAAGATGTCGCTCAGACCGCAGGTGACCCTTTGATCTATGCACGCGCCCAATTTCATCGGCTTCAAAAAGTCGCCTGACGGTAGAAACAGAAAGACAAAGAGGCCATCCCTTGGGGTGGCCTCTTTGCATGTCGCAAAACCCTTAGTCCTCGGAAGAGGACGCCTTGCGAATATGGTATTGTTTCATCTTGCGATAAAGCGTCGGACGAGAAATCCCCAGAACCGCCGCAACCCGCGTCACCTTGCCGTTTTCCGAAATCATCGTCTGGTGCCAACCCACCCAATCCAACACTCTTCAGCGGACTTAGGGGTCTATCCCGCCTTGCACGCCATCAGGATGTCGCGTGTGACGGGCATACGTTCCAACGTCCGTGCGATCCTCTCACGCCATTTGGGACCGCGCGCCAGTGCGTCCTCATAGGCATCCCAAATGTCGGATGGACGATCCTCGGACATGGTCTCAATCAGAAACGCCGCCTGCTGACGGTCTTTTTCTGCCTTGAAGGACTGAGGCCCGTCACGACGGCGATCTGCCACGATCAGTTTGTGGATGGCGAATTTCTCGGGTCGCGGAATTTGCACAAGAATCCCATCACGATAGAGCGCAACCGCATGGATCGGGTCCGAAATCAGATAATTCAGGTGATGCAGCGCCCGCGCCTTAACGCCCAGAGCGGGGAGATCGCGAATGCCTTCGGCGGCGTCAAAGGATGGGGTGAGGAATTCAATCATCATCCCCGTCTTGCCGCTTTGTCGCCACCGCCAGACACTGTCGCGATCAAGACCCTGAACCGGATCGAATTTGAGCGCCGAAAAGGTCTGGGCAAGCGATGGTTCGACCGCATCTTGCAAAGCAAGCGACAGGCGTTCGAATTGCGCGATGTCGAGGTCCCCGGTGTTGGCCACGCTGCCAAGGGGAAGAGTGGCGCCAAGCTCTCCCTCCATCAGGCGAAAGGCATTCGTCCCGATCAGGGTGCCACCCAGCCGGAATGTGCCGACCTTTGCCATGGCGAGCAGCAACCCGCCCGTGCCGCGATCAACCGGGGTCATGCCTTCGGCCCGCAGCAGACGCGCAAGCCGCGCACGTTCCAGCTTGCGCTCTGCGGCCCGTTCGCGAAGCTCATTCATGCGGTCCACACGAGCGCGCGTCTCGGCACTGTCCGGCCCGATATACCAGAACTTGACAGAGGTGCCGATTTTTTCGGCCGCGTACCAATAAACCTTGCCACCGCGCTCTTTGGTGACAAGCGAGCCACGCACATTCGCGACCATATCGTCTTTCAGAAGACGCAAGAGATCACTATAGGCAGACCGTGCCACTGAACTTAGATTTGCCACTTTGGCCTCCGCTGTTACATGCACGGTAAACTTATATCTTTCGGTTTCCCGTGGCAATCGGTAAACCAATTTATTTACGTTTACCGATTGAGGTCGTGACATCCGTCATAATGAGCCAATAGCCATCCCGCAGATGATCGGCCACCCATTCGGGATCAAACACCGGGATCAAAAGCGGGGATGTCCCGGTCTGCGATCCGGCATCGGGGGTTTGGTGGGTGGGGGTCTGGCGGCTGGGGGTTTTCTGAATATCCATCTCTGTCGTCTCCTTCAGTAATGGCAACACTGGCCAGTGTGTGTGTCCGGGGTGTGCGGTCTTGGCGCGAGGCCCTCGGGCACAAGTTCGACAGCAAGCCAGAGGCAATCGATGCGCACGTCATACTGGTGCCAAGGGTAAAGAAAGCTGCCGCCCCCTCCCCCCGGTATGCGCCCACCACAGATCATGGTGCGGGTCCTTCGGGTCCGAACTGGCGCGCACCAGATGCGCTTGTCGGTGTGCGTCCACGACAACCACCTCCACCATGGAGAGGTGATCCACGGTCAGCCCATATTTGCGCGACAAAAGCCCGTAGCCGCCGCCAACAATATGTCCCCCAACGCCCACCGAATAACAAATGCCTGCGGGCAGGGTCACCCCCCAGCCTTTGTACAGGCGTTCATAGACATCAATCAGCATCCCACCCGGTTCGGCATAAAACGCGCCAACCGTCTCATCAAACCCAACCGCCCGCATCGGCGCCATATCAAGGATCACTTCGGTGTCGGGATTGCAGACAAAATCGGCAAAACAATGCCCGCCGGAGCGGACAGTGAATTTTTTGCCCAGATCCAACGCCTCCTGAGTGGCCAACAGCGCATCTTGTGGCGTGTGGATCATGCGCACATAGTCTGGTGTCGACAAAAACCGCTGATTGTTGCCTGTGCGCAGCGCCTGAAAGCGCGCGCCCTCTGCCGTGATCCGCTGGCCGGTTTGCACGCCAATTGGCGCGGGGGCGACGGCCGATGTGTCGGCATGAGCGGGTCGGATGGCCACCCCGGATGCGGACGCACCTGCGGCGAAAGCGGAGCCAATAAAGCTGCGACGGGACACTGTGGTCATGGGACACTCCTTCGAGATTGGGATGACGTAAAATTCCTGTCGGGCTTTGCAAAACCGCCCTGCCTTCATGAAACGTCGATTCCCAAATCTCGAGTAGTCGTCCCCCGTGTTGAGACATCCTTTCCAAAACGTGATTGCTGCACCTGCGAATGCCCCTTTGACGGGGCCTC
Source organism: Celeribacter baekdonensis (assembly GCF_900102315.1). Classification (GTDB taxonomy): domain Bacteria; phylum Pseudomonadota; class Alphaproteobacteria; order Rhodobacterales; family Rhodobacteraceae; genus Celeribacter; species Celeribacter baekdonensis. The sequence goes on along the minus strand of NZ_FNBL01000011.1, from coordinate 50,016 downwards.
GGGTCACCCGTAGGTCGGCTCTAACCCAAGGTCATCAAAGGCCCGGCGCGCATCTTCGCCACGGAACACCGTTTCAATCAATTGCCCACCGGGGGCACGCAAGAACACGCGATGCTCGGCCAAGCCTTTCAGTGACATACAAGAATAAGGCAAACGGCGCGCTTTGAGCTGTGCGATGAAATCGTGATAGCCCCGTCTGCGAAAGGCAATGTGATCAATGATCTCGCCATCAATGGGGGTCCCGCGACCATAGCTGCCGATGAGATGCACCACAGGCGCATCGCCGGAATACAGCCAATGCCCCGGAATTTGTTGGATCTCAAGGGGCCGCTCCCCCTCCTCCAGATCGAAAAGGTCGATAAAAAATTGGCGCGTTGCCGCCAAATGCGCGGTCCGAAGTGTCACATGGTCAAGTTCAATCATTGAAATATCCTTGCCGCCTCTCGCGGTGCTGTCAAAATCGAGGGGGCGACCTCCGCCCCCAACTTTCTCTCAGGTGTCGCTCTGGCTCAAGCCGTCACAAGCGGCGCAGACAGGCGGGCAAAGCCTTCTTGGCGACGATACTGCGCCGCCGGATAGGCCGCATCGCGTTCCGAAACTCGGGTCAAACGGGCGCATTGTTCAGGCTCAAGCGACCAGCCCACGGCCCCAAGATTGTCCATAAGCTGGGCCCGGTTGCGCGCGCCGATGATCACATTCGAAACCGTGGGTTGCCGGGTGAGCCAATTGATCGCCACCTGTGGCACGCTGCGCCCGGTTTCAGCCGCGATCTCAAACAGCACATCCAGCACGTCATAGAGCAATACGTCATCGACCGGCGGACCCATTGAGGCGGTTTCATGCAAACGGCTGACGGCGGGCACCGCACCTCCGCGTCGCAACTTGCCGGTCAAACGACCCCATCCAAGCGGGCTCCAAATCATCGCTCCCACCCCCTCATGTGCGCCGAGCGGCATGAGGTCCCATTCGTAATCCCGCCCAACCAAAGAGTAATAGACCTGATGTACCACAGGGCGCGGCACGTTCATCTGGTCGGCCCGCTCCAAAAGCTGCATAAGCGCCCATCCCGGATAGTTTGAAACCCCCCAATGGATCACTTTGCCGGACCGCATCAACATGTCGATGGTGTTCAAAATCTCCTCCGGCGGGGTGTGGCTGTCATAGGCGTGGAGTTGCAAAATATCGATGCGGTCCGTGCGCAGACGTTTCAGCGCCGCCTCCACCGACCGCACAAGGCGCCCACGCGACACGCCCCATTCGTCCGGCCCCTCGCCCATCGGCAAACCCGTCTTGGTCGAGATCAAAACCGCGTCCCGCCGCCCCTCAAGGGCCGCACCCAGAATGCTTTCGGACCGACCGGCGGAATACACATCCGCCGTGTCAAACAGGGTCACCCCCGCGTCGAGGCACAGGTCGATCAACGCGCGCGCCTCATCCACCTCCGTTTGACCCCAGTTGGAAAAGAGCGGGCCGGTGCCTCCAAAGGTGCCCGCGCCGAAACTCAGAACGGGGACGCGCAGACCGGATTGGCCCAATTGACGATAGTCCATGATGATAGTCCTTTAGAAATGAGGTGTTAGGCAGGAACGCGGGCATCGCGCCTCAGCGAGATGGTGCCGAGCAAAAGCGCGGCCAATGGAAACACAGCCGCAGCAAAGGGCAGATCGCCGTATGAAAACCCCGCCGCCAAAAGAGAGCCTCCAACCCATGCGCCAAGCGCGTTGCCCAGATTGAAGGCAGCAATGTTGAAAGAGGCCACAAGGGCTTGGCCCGCGCCCGTGGCCTGTGCCATGACCCAGGCTTGCAACGGAGCGACGGTGGCAAAGCCAGCGGCCCCAAGCGCAATGGTCAACACAATGGCACTCACCTGCCCCTGCGCCGCAAATCCAAACCCAAACAGCACCAGCGCCAAAACGCCCAAACTGCCCAAAACGGTTGGCCCAAGCGCCCGGTCGGCAAACCGCCCGCCAAGGACATTGCCAAACACCAAACCACAGCCAAAGCCCAAAAGGATTGGCGACACGGCCGCCTCAGGCAGGCCCGCCGTCCGGGTCAAAAGCGGGGCGATATAGGTAAAGACCATGAAAACGCCCGCATAGCCCAAAACCGTCATCGCCAATCCGCGCAGCACGCTACCACGGCGCAAGACGGTCAAATCTTCGCGCCAATCACTGATTTCTGTTGGCGCATGGCTGCGTGGCAACAGCGCCGCCATGACCACAGCGGCGACAACGCCAATGGCGGCGACCGCATAAAAGGTCATGCGCCAATCGGTGTGTTGCCCAAGCCATGTGCCAAACGGCACCCCCAAAACATTGGCCAGCGTCAGCCCGGTGAAGACAATGGAAATGGCGGAGGCTTGGCGCTCTCGTGACACAAGGTTTTGCGCGACCACCGAGCCGACGCCAAAGAATGTGCCGTGGGTCAAAGCGGTGACAATCCGCGCCGCCAGAAGCGTTTGATAGGTTGGGGCCAAGGCACAGGCGAGATTGCCGAGGATGAAAATCCCCATCAAAAGCAAAAGAACCTGACGATGCGGCCAACGCGCGGTCAGGATCGTCAGAATTGGCGCGCCGAACACAACCCCAAGCGCATAGCCAGAAATCAACGTGCCGGCGGTGGCGATGGTGATCGAGAGACTGTCGGCCACGTCAACGAGCAGCCCCATAATGACGAATTCAGTAACGCCGATGCCAAAGGCACCGAGGGCGAGAGCGATGAGAGCAGGTGGCATTTTGGCCCCTCCATGAAACGAAGATGTGAAACGAAAATGTCACTCACCCTGTCATGGCCATCGATTTTAGAGTATATCTCTCTAAGGAACAGGATTTATGAAGTGTAGGCACAATGCTTGGCGATCCCGGACGGCTTAGAGCACTGGAAATTTTCGCGCTGGTAGTCGCAGAAGGCAGCTTTTCGGCGGCAGCGCGCGCGTCTGGATTGACGCCGTCTGCGGTCTCAAAAACCATTGCCCGGCTCGAAGAACGCGTCGGGGCTGTGCTCGTCCTGCGCTCAACGCGCGCGCTGACGCTTACCAGTGAGGGCCGGGATTTGCATTTACGGGTGCTTGAAATTCTGGCCGCCCTTCACACCGCAGAGCGCGAAGCCGGAGCGGGACGGACCCCGGCCGGGCCGGTGCACATCACCACATCGGCCTCTTATGCCCAACATCGGCTGTATCCGATCCTCCCCGATTTGATCGCCAAATACCCGCAACTCTCCATCACGGTCAGCCAGACCGATCATGTCGTTGATTTGATCGAGGCTCAGGCCGACCTTGCCATTCGCGCCGGAGAAATGCCCTCCTCGGCTCTTGTGGCGCGCACGTTGGGGGCCTCACGGCGGCTGGTCGTTGCCGCCCCCGCATATCTGGACCGCGTCGGGATGCCGCAATGTCTGGAAGATTTGGCGGGCTGCACCCTGATCGGATTTGCCTATCGGCGCAAAAACAAACCTTGGCCTTTTGCGCTCAACGGCGAGGTGATGGACCTGAACGCCGATCCGCGCCTTCAGGCCAGCGATGGCGAAGGGGTGCGACACATGGCCTTGAGCGGTCTCGGCCTTGCCCGGCTGGCACGGTTCACCATCGAGGATGACCTGAAAGCCGGTCGTTTGGTCGAGGTTCTGCCAAGTTACAATCCGGGCGATTTGGAACCCTTTCATGCGGTCCGGCTTGGCATCGGCAGCGCGCTTCCGGCGCGGATACGGGTTTTGCTTGACTATCTGGCGCGCTATGGGCGCGTCGATCAACCGTCCCCGCGCCGGAAGCGCAATGGCAGCCATTCCGCCGACAACCGAGAGATCCCGTAGGCCAAGCTGTTTGCTCAACCAAAAAATACTGACACCCTGACAGAGGTAGAAGCCAAAGGAGACTTGACCAAGCCAGAGGGTCAGCCTGTTGGTCAAGAAGATCGGAGAGCACCCCTCACGATCCCGCGCCGCGCATTCGGTGATCAGGGCGGTCAGCGGCAAGACGTAACAAATGCCGAACGTGTACAGAAACGGCAGATGTTTGGCGACCGCGATGGAGGCGATCAACATCACGCAAGAGGACAACAGGTCGATCCGGGGCCACCGTCCCAACACCAACATCCGAGCGGCCACCATGCCGATTGCAAACTCAAACATGCGTGGCAGTGGGAAGATATAGTTGAACCAAAACTGCGTCCCGGAGATCGGAGAAATCGGCGATTTGGGTTCGCTTGGCACAAGATATGTGGTGATGAGGATCACCGCCAACATCCCCAAAAGCAACGCAAGAAGGCTTTGCCCAAGGCGCTGTTCCGGGATCAGGTGCACCAGTGGCATGAGCACCGGGAACAGCAGGTAAAACACCATATCGCTTGAAAGCGACCACGACGGTGGATTGACACTGACGTAGACGGTTGGGTCCGTGCTGAACGTGTTGAACAGCGTCAGGTTGAGAATGGCGGTTTGTGGCGAGGTATAGACACCGGCGAAGAGCACAAGTGAGATCGCCCAGACCACAACATGTGGTGGATAGATTTTGAGCATACGCCGCCACATGAACCCGCGGATCGAAAAACATTGGGGCGTGGCCCAAGTGGTCACAAAGCCGAACAGAATGAAAAAGAAACTCACCCCGACATAACCAAGCTGGCGAAAGAGCTGCTCAATGGTGTCGCCCACGGGCGTCGCGCCGAACGGGTTCGTCGGCTGATAGGGCGGCAAGGGCGAGGTGAAAAGAGTGACATGAAATAGAAAGACCGCAAAAAGCGCAATCCGGTCAAGGAGGGGAGCCGTGGCAAGCGCGCGCCATCGGTTGAGGAAGACATCGCCGGTCTGGCGTCTTTCGACCTTTGGAACGGTCCTGATGAGGGGGTGGTTTGTGTCATGGTAAGCTCCTGTTAGAGGGATAAAAGGAAGCGGGCGGGACCTTTCGGACCCGCCCGCAGTGGCGTCAGTTTTGTGTGACGGTCTCAGCACCGTCTGGCGCTTGATCTGGCCGAAGCAGCAGCGCCACAAGAAAGCCCAGCACAACCAGCGCAACGTTGATCGCGATGGCAAAAAGCACACCTCCCAATATGCGCTCGGGCGCACTCAAAGCGTCGAGATCGGGCTGAGACAGGATGCGCGCCGACACAATCGCGCTCATGATCGGGATGCCAATGGTGATCCCGAATTGCTGAGTCAGAATGGCAAGCCCCGTGGCCAGCCCCTGTTGTTTGTTCGGCAAACCCGAGGTGGCGGCGGTCATAAAGCCAACGATGGCCAACATGTTGCCGATACCGCCAAGGAAGGTGGCGATCAGCATCAGCGGGATCGAACCGGGGTTTGTGGTCAAGAGGATCAGCGCCGCTGTGGCCACGCCCTGAAGCGCGAATCCGGCAAGAAGTGTGCCACGATGACCAATCAAAGAGATGACCCGAGAGGCCATCACCCCACCCAAAACGGTCCCCGCCCCGAGAATACCAAAGGCCAGACCGGTCACCGTTCCCGACTGTTGCAAGACCTCTTGCAGATAGAGCGTCATGAGGAACACAAGCGATGTTTCCGTCGCGAACGCCAACAGGCCGGTGATATTGCCAAGGGCAACCGAGCGGCGTTTGAGAATGTTGAGCGGCACAAGCGGCTCCGCCGACCGTTTCTCAATGACGATAAAGACACCGAACAGAACCACGCTCAAAACCATGGATTCGATGCCAAGGAAGGCCTCCAAACCGTGGTTGCCAAGCGCCGTGATCCCGTAGACCAGCGACAAAACGGCGGCGGTCACGGTGATCGCACCGGGCATGTCCAGCGTCATCTTGCCGGCCTTGGGATCGCGCGCAGGTTCTTTGATCAACATCGGCGCGAACACCACGACGATGGCGGCGATGGGCACGTTGACAAAGAACAACCAACGCCAGCTCAAAAGGTCCAGCAACACACCACTGAGAACAGCCCCGGTGGTGAACCCGGCGGACATGATCGCCCCATTCATTCCCAAAGCGCGATCCCGCAAAGGTCCCTCGGGGAAAGACGTGGTCATCAAAGAGAGGGCGGTGGGCGTCACCATGGCGGTGGACAGGCCCTGCATGACACGCGCCGACAACAACACGGTTTGGCTTTCGGCCATGCCACCCACAAGCGAAGAGAGGCCCAGAAGGACCATCCCGCCAATAAAAAGATTTCGCCGACCGAGGTAATCGCCAAGCCGCCCGAAAAACAGGGTAAACCCGGCGGCTGTGAGCGCAAAGGATGTGACAATCCACTGCATCCCGCCCAAGGAAAACCCAAGTGCGGCGCCGACTTCGGGCAAGGCCACGTTGAGAATGGAAAAATCGACGGCCATCATAAATTGGGCCAACAAAAGAATGACAAGCGTACGCCAAAGCTTTGATGTCATTTTGGTATCAGGGGCCGCCAGTTTGGCGGCATTCAGTTCAGGGTTGGCATCTGTGGGCATTTCGATCCCTTTCGAATGACAGAAATCTGCGCCAAGGCGCAGAGTGATCCGGCCGCACCGATCAGGGTGCGGCCTCCGGGTGACTTCAGTATCTCTGTGGTGGGGTTGGTCAGTAGCCACTCATTTGGCGAGGCATTCTTGACGATTCAGCAACAATGCGGGAGGCGCTGACCTGCACCCTGAGCGGTCCATCGACAACCTGCCCATTCACAAGGCATTCCTGCCCTGAACCAAGCGCGTTTACGTCAGGGCACATCAAATAATGGATAGGGTCTTTGCAGAACTGAGCAATTTGGTACTCTGGTCTTATTGAGTATAGCCATCTCCCACAGGTCGCGTTGCGCGCCTCACTTTGTAAAACTTGTGTAAAGTCAGTTTATTAGGAGACGTCGAGATGCGATCACAGACCCCCTATTCAACGCATATCAACAGCATCCAGGATCTCACCATCTTTACAACGATCGTCGAGGCAGGGTCGCTGTCTCAGGCGGCACGGGACCTCAACCTCTCTCTCGCCTTGGTCTCCAAACGACTCTCAAAGCTTGAAGATCTGTTGGGGGTGCGCCTGATCACGCGCTCAACCCGGAGCTTGTCGGTGACAGAAAGCGGGCAGGATTTTTATGAACAATGCCGGGTCATTCTTGAAGGAATACAGAGGGCCGAAAACAGCATTCAATCGCGCAAAGATGAGATTTCAGGCTCCCTTACGATCACGTCATCCACCTCTTTTGCCCGCCTGTTTTTGGCCAAAATCGTTTTCGGCTTTCAGGCGTTACACCCCAATGTGTCCATTCATTTGCTCGATGACGATGGCATCGTCAGCCTGATTGATTCCGGTGTTGACCTCGCAATTCGTCAGGCGGTTTTGCCGAGTTCTTCCCTGATTGCGGTGGCCATTGCGACGGATTATCGGATTGTGTGCGCCTCTCCCGGATATCTGCGCAACGCCCCTGCGATTGACCACCCAAAGGATATTTCCGCCCATGAATGCGTGGTTTTTGGCAGCCCCCCGATCACAGACTGGCGGCTATCAAACGGGCAAAACACGGTCACCATCCCGGTGAAATGGCGCATTTCCACCCGCTCCGGGGATGCCACAACAGCCGCCGCGATGGCCGACGCAGGCCTTGCCTATTCCTCGATCTGGAGCGCGCGTGCCGAACTTGACGCCGGTCACATCGTCAATGTCCTGCCGGACTGGCGGTCCCCGGAACGTAAAATTTATGCGGTCTACCCGTCCCGCACCTATCAAACGCCGCTGTTGAAAGCCTTTGTGCATTATCTCGGAGTGCAGGCAAAGGGGCTTGAAAAAGCCTTTTTGAGAGAACCCGCCTGTCCCAAACCCGCCTTGCTCAGTGCCACCGACTGCGCGGCGCGGATGCCAAAACCAAACCACCCTCTGCCATGAGATCCAAGTGACGCATTTGTTTTTGATCACTGGACAAAGTCTTGCGACGGGACGCGCCCCGGCGATGAGCGTCGATCCCGTGGCGCAGGATCAAGCCCTGTGTTTTGATGGCGGTCCTGTCGGGGAAAATGGCCAACCGCTGACCGCGCGGCTTGGTCCTCTGCGCGAAACCGGCACGGAAACCATCGCCAGCGGCTTTGCGGCACAGCTCTTGCAGACCTCTTCTGACCCGCTCATTCTGGCCGGGCAAGGCTGGGCCGGTCAGCCCTATGCAGCGCTGCGCAAAGGCGGGCCAAGCCACGTTTTTGAACAGGTGATCGCCCAAGCCCAGATGGCCAAGACCCATGTGCCGGACGTCCAGTTTGGCGCGATTTTGGTGCTGCATGGTGAAACCGACGGGGCGCAAGGCACCTCGGATTACGACCGCATTCTGGCCCAATGGCATCAGGATTTCTCCTCAGCGCTCTCGGACATCTTTGACACGGTGGAGCCGATGCCCATGCTGCTGTGTCAAACCTCAAGCATTTCCGGCTATTGCAGCGGGGATCGGCAGCATTTTCGAACGCCGCAGATGCAATTTCAGGCCGCGCTGACCCATCCTCAGCTTGTTCTGGTGGGGCCAAAATATCAGTATGATTACATAGATTGGGCCCATATTGATGCCGCATCGACCCGGCGGCATGGTGCCCTTTTTGCCAAAGCCTATCGTTGGTTGGCGCAGGAGGGCAAAGGCTGGCACCCGCTTCAGCCGCGCCGACTGACCCATACGGACAGCACCGTTTTGATCGACTTTGACGTGCCTGTGGAACCGCTGTGTTTTGATACCGAGCATGTGCGCGACCCCGGCCAGTATGGGTTTTCGCTGCATGACCCACAGAGCCACATCATCGCGGTTGAACGGGCCGGTCCAAGCCGCATACGCCTTGTGCTCGACCGTCCCCCTGCGCGCAACGCGCGTGTCAGCTACGCGCTTTACAACGGCACGTCTGGACGATCTGGGCGGCTCGAAGGAGCGCGCGGATGTGTGCGGGACTCGGATACGGAGCGGAGCGCGCTTGACGACTCGCCGCTTTTCAATTGGTCCGTGGCCTTTGATTTGCCCATTGAATGGGTTCATCCCGATGGCGACCCTTCCCGATAACGGGGCGCACAGGGTCGGCTCCCTCCGCCACACGGGTAGCGACCGCCCGCCGACGCTGGAAACGGGGTGGTTGAGGTTGCTTGAATCCACAGATTTCAGGCAAAACACCCATTCCGCTCCCTCATGAGGGCAAACTGGCCCCCCGGGCGGTTCAGCGCGACGTGGTCAACCTTCACCCCGCGCTCGGCCATGATCTCTTCAAGATCGCGGTAGGAAACGGCATAATGGTTTGTCATGCCTTCGGTTTAGGGCGGAGCGGCTTATTTGGCGCATTTGCGGTCTGAGGCGGTCTCAATCCCGGCACGTTTGCGCCAGTTGGCCAATGTCCGGCGCGACACCGTGATGCCATGCAGGGCAAGGGCGTCCACCAGTTGAGCGTCGGTCAACGGCGCCTTTGACGGTTCAGTGGCAATCAGGGATCGGATGATGGCAACAATTGCATCCCCCGCCAGACTGCCGCCATTGCGACACGCCACGCGCCCCCGGCCAAAAAACGCATCCAGCGCCAGCACGCGCTCGGGCAATTGCATCAAAAGCCCGGTGCGGATACGCCCCACCGTCGTTTCATGAAGGCTCAGGGCCGCGCCCACCTCGGCGTTGGTCAATGGCTTTAACTGCGTCGGCCCCTGTTCCAGAAACGCGTGCTGAAACGCAATCACATAGCCCGCAACCCGCAGGATCATTTGGTTGCGCCGCGACAAGGTACGTTCCAGCCATCGGGCGGTTTCCAAACCCTCCTTGCTGCTCGGCTCGGCCAAACGCGCCACTTGGACCTCCGGTGTGCTGGCCCGGTTCATGACCACCTGCCACCTGTCCAGTGAATCCCGGCTGACGATAAGGTCAGGCGCGCGACGGGGCGCAGGGTCGGAGTCGAATTGAGCCCCCGGTTTGGGATCAAAGCTGCGTAAGAGCGCGACCATACGACCCAATTCCTTGGCATCAACACCGCACCGATCCAACAAGAGCGCCGTATCGCCCCGCGCCAAGGCCGGAAGGTTTTCCAGCAAGCGCTGCATGGGGGCGTCCAAGGCCTGTGCCTCGGCCAGTTGCAAGCTCAGACATTCGGCCAGCGACCGGGCGAACAGCCCGGTGGGTTCAACCCCCTGCAATCTGCGCAACACCTGTTCCGCCCTCTCAGGCGCACAGCCCGCCGCACGGGCGACCTCCTCCACCGTCTCGCCCAACCAGCCCGAAAGATCGAGCGCGGAGATGAACACCTCGGCAATGGCGCGCTCCTTTGCGGTTTTAAAAAGAAGCCCCACCTGCGCTTGGACATGGGCGTAGAGACCCGACGCCTGAGCCTCGACACGGTCAGGATCAAAATCGACGGCCCCGGCCATGAGACCGGGCGTGCCCCAATGCCTGTGCTTGCGCGGCGGCGGGTCTTCGGGCATCGGCAGCGTGACCTGCACATGGGGATTGCGCGCGGCCTCTTCGATCAAAAGACCGCTCAGTTCGGCATTGTCCATTTGCAACAGATTGAGCGCGCGTTGCATCGTCTGAGACATCCGCTGTGCCGGGTATTGAACCTGATGCAGTCCGGGGCCTCTCATGGCAGTGAACCCAACAGCGTATGCGGGTTCACCGCCCCAAGATCGGACCGGATCAAGCGGCGCGCTGTAGCGTGGCGATGACGCGCGCGCTGTGGCACAGATGCCAAAACGGCACTGACCACCCGATCCTCAAAGCCCCCCGACAGGTCGGCCAAGCTCATGCGCTCCTCCCCTCAGCCACACCTTTGCTCAGACGTGGCCCGTTTCCAACACGGTGGCATAATTTGCCACTGCCGCGCCACCCATATTGACCACGACTCCAAGGCGCGGGGCATCCACCTGACTCTCCCCCGCCGTGCCGGTCAATTGCCGAAACGACAGCGCATGCATCGACACACCCGTGGCCCCGACCGGGTGGCCTTTGGCTTTGAGCCCGCCAGACAGGTTCACCGGCAACCGCCCACCACGATAGACAGAACCATCCGCCAACACAGTCTCTCCCTGTCCTGCCTCACACAGGCCAAGCGCTTCGTACATCAGCAATTCCGCGATGGTGAAACAGTCATGCACCTCGGCAAACCCCACATCATCCACCTTGATGCCCGCCACCGCATAGGCCTGCGCCACGGCCCGTTTCGGACCTTCAAAGCGCAGGAGATCGTGCCGCGACATGGGGAGAAAATCCGACACATGCACGGCGGCGCGGATATGCGCACTGCGCGCATGAGCCGCCGGATCGGTACTGAGCACCACGGCGGCGGCACCATCGGAAATCAGCGAACAATCCGACAAGCGCAGCGGCGGCGCGATCAGCGGGTTTTTTTCGGTCACCTCGTTGCATTGCTCAAAGCTCAGGTCACGGCGCATTTGGGCCAGTGGATTGGCCAGAGCATTTTTATGGTTCTTCGACGAAATCCGCGCCATGGCCGCCATCGGATCGCTGTAGCGCTCGGCATAGGCTTTGGCCGCGATGGCAAACACTTGCGGAAAGCTCAACCCGGCCTCGGTCGGATCACCTTGATACCCGGCGCGGCCAAGCGAAGCGGTCACGTCGGGTGTGCTGCGGTGGGTCATTTTTTCGACACCGACCACCAAAACGCGCTTGGCCCGACCGGCCAGAATGGCGTCGATCCCGGCGTATACCGCCCCCGACCCGGAGGCACAGGCGTTTTCAACCCGCGTTGCCGGTTTGAACCGCAATTGGTCGTCGGCCTGATGGACCAAGGATGAGGCAAACCCGTCGTCGGACATGCCAGCATTGAAATGTCCAAGATACACCGCATCAATGTCTTTGCCGCTGATCCCAGCCTCCGACAAAGCCTCGCGCGTGGCTTCGACGATCAGGTCTTCCAGGCTTCGGGCATCGAGCCGCCCAAACGCGGTGTGGCCACTGCCCACGATATGAATGCCGGTCATGTTGTTCTCCTTTGTGATTGTCATTTTGCCCGCCCCTGTGGTCCTTGCCACCTTGCCTGCCTGTGCAGCGCAGCGATATTGGGGCATCAAATTATACGTCTTCCTGCGTCGTCACATCCGTATGGGCAGCCCCTCTGAGCGACCTTGGGTTTATCGAAACCCCCATCACGCAACTGATCCTTGCGCATCACGCAAAAACCGCGGCTGGATCACAAATGCCTCAGAGCTCATCCCCGGTCGTGACGCCAAGGGCATCCGCTCGTTGAGCCAGTTGCGCGTTGCCAAATCCGGCAGGGCCGCCGCGCGGCGCAGGGCCAATCTGTCTGCCGGAAACTCGGTCAAAAGTGCGCGGATTGCCTGCTCATCCTCAGCCGTCAAATCCTCACCAATCACCACCACCGCGCCCTGTCCCGCGCGCAGTGCCCCGGTCGCATCCTGTTTTGGCCAGCGCGCCATATGCACGGGCGCATAGGCCGTATCCTGCACGCATTGAATGGCTGTTGGCGTCTCGATCCCCTCAGCCGCCACAATGCCTTTGAGGCGCAAAATCTGACCCGACCAGCGCGCAAGGATTTCCCCGATCCGCACAGAAAAGCCCCGCCAGGCCACCGGCTCCGGCAGGCGAATGGAAAAGCTGCGGACGCGACCGCTATGGGGGTCTTGTGTTACGCGGGGAAACGGCACGGGCATTGTTTCCGCGCGCGACCCTGATGGGATGTGCGCCTGCAACCAACCATTAAGATCCTGCGGGATCTGTTCCGGCGCATAAAGCCCGCCACCCAACACAGTGCCCACCGCATCAACCGCCTCCGCCGCGCTCACCCGAGGCGCGGCAGGGTTCAGCGCCATCAAAACTTTGGTCAGTTCTGCCCGCGCGGCCCGCGGTGCAAGGTCGGTTTTCGACAAGACGATACGGTCCGCCATGCTGACCTGAACCCGAGCCTCACGATGATGCGCCAACTGGGCACAGGCATGTTCACTGTCCACCACCGTCACGATCCCGTCACACCGGAAACGGGCGGACACAAACCGATCTTCCATCAAGGCCCGCACCACCGGCATCGGATCGGCCAGACCCGTGGTCTCGATCACCACGCGGGACACCTGCGGGATGTCACGCCGCGCCATGCGATCATGCAGCCGTTTCAACTCAGCGATCAGATCGCCCTGAACCGAGCAGCACACACAGCCAGACTCGAGAATCACCAAGGCCTCATCGATTCGCTCAACAAGGTGGTGATCAATGCCAATTTCACCGAACTCATTGATGAAAACGGCCGCAGAGGCCATTTCGGGCAGGCGCATGAGCTGGTTTAAAAGCGTTGTTTTTCCGGCTCCCAAGAACCCGGTCAACAGGGTCACAGGCACGCGGCCCACATCCGCAGGGCGCGCCAAAACAGCAAGGTTTTCGGGCGTTGTCATCGGTTTTCCTCCATCCATCCACCCAAAAGAGAAGCAGGTTTCATTCCACAAACGACTTTTCAGGCCAAACAACGGCTTGCGGAGAACGCGCTCCAAACCTCCTCACCAAAGCGTCCGGTTTCCGGTCTGAGCACATTGCGTGGAGCGTTCGAAAATCGGACGGTTGCGCCAGATTGCGCGCAGAGAAAACGCGGTGACGACGACCGCATCACGGCTGAAAAGGCGCGCGCTGTACGACACGCACGATATGCGTCGCAACGAAATAGAAAGCCTCAAAGACCCAGTCGCGCAGGGCCCATGGAGCCCGCGCACAGACAGGCCAAAACGCAATAATTGTGGTGGAGAGGGCAAAGGCTGTTAAACTACCGCCATAAAAATGCGTAAAGAGGCGATCTCGGTCGCTGTCTTGGCTGGTGGACCATCTGTTTCGGGGAGGAAGCAGCCACCACTCACGCAACACTGGGAGGAGAACTGCAATGCCGGGAACCGCCTTGCGCCAGACATTTTCACGTCCAGAGAATGACCGGCAAATTATGACATCTTGGGAACGGTTTCTACAAGGCGATGAACCCGGTTCTGATGCGCTGCGTCGGTTGATCGACGACTCTTGGCGCCGCTGCCAGGGCAAGGTCGATCCCACACGGGATCAGGCCCCGGTTCCCCTTGATGGTGATCCTCTGTATGGCCTCTTGGAAACCAACACGGAGCTTGTACAGGCCAGCGTCTCGGTGATGCAATCTGCGCGCGATTTTCTGTACGAAACCGGAACCGTCATGGTGCTGACCGATGCGGCAGGTGTGGTTTTGTCGATTGAGGGCGACACCTCTTTGCGTGATCCGGCTGAAAACATTCACCTGATGCCCGGTGCAAGTTGGAGTGAGGCCAGTTGTGGAACCAACGCAATCGGCACCGCGCTTGAAATCGGCCAACCGATTCAAATTCATTCCTCCGAACATTTCTGTTCCGGGATCAAACGGTGGTCCTGTTCGGCCAGCGTGATCCGCGATCCGATCAGCCATACAATCCTTGGCGCGATTGACATTTCCGGTCTGACGGATAGCTACAGCCGTCACGCGCTGGCGCTGGCTGTCGCCGCGTCTGGACGGATCGAAAACCGTCTGGCGCGTCAGGAAATGAAATGGCGGTATCGGCTGCTTGATCACTATCTCGACCGGCTGAACAACGCCGGAAGCGACGGGTTGATCGTGTTTGATCGTCAAGGCCGCGCCGTCAAAGCCAATGACAGTGCCGCCGCGTTGATGACGCAACTGGCGAAAGGCCGCAATGATCCGGCCCTTACCATTCGCGACCTGACATTGCCGTGGCGGGACGGCAAGCTCGTGCCCGAGAAAATGCCGTCTTGGGTGGATCAGGACTGGATCGAACCCGTCCATGTGCAGGGACATCGTCTTGGGTCGATCCTTGTACTGCCCGACCGCAATGCCTTGGTGCAACGCAGCAAAATACACGACGTCCCCCGCCCGAACTCCGCACCAACCGATGCGTTTAACCGCCTGATCGGGGCCGCGCCACGTTATGTGGCGGCGCTGAACCGGGCGCGACAACTGGCGAAAGCCTCGGTTCCCGTGTTGTTGTTGGGCGAAACCGGCGTCGGCAAGGATGCTTTTGCCCATGCGTTTCACGACATGGGGCCGGACCAAAAGGGCCCGTTCATGGCGGTCAATTGCGGCGGGTTCTCACGCGAACTGCTGACCAGCGAATTGTTCGGCTATGCAGAGGGTGCCTTTACCGGGGCCAAACGTGGCGGCATGATGGGGAAAATCGAAGCCGCCGATGGCGGCACATTGTTTTTGGATGAGATCGGCGAGATGCCTCTCGATCTGCAACCGCATCTGTTACGCGTTCTGGAAACCGGCGAGATTTGCCGCATCGGTGAGAACCATCCGCGCAAAGTCCGCTTTCGCCTGATCGCCGCGACCAACCGAGACCTCAAAGCCGAGGTGCAAGCGGGGCGGTTCCGGATGGATTTGTATTATCGGATCGCGGTGACGTCTTTGGCGCTTCCGCCATTGCGCGACCGGCGCAGCGATATTGTGCCGCTTGCGGAGTATTTTCTGGCGCAGATCGCGGCACGGTATGACCGCCCGGTTCCCCAGATCGGGCACGGGATGCGGCGCGCCTTGGAGCAATATGATTGGCCGGGCAACATCCGCGAATTGCGCAACGCCTTGGAAGGCAGTCTTTTGGTCTGCGATGGCGACCTTTTGGAGGCGGAACATTTGCCGTCTGAGTTTGGTCTGCCAAATGATCTGACCTCTGACATCCCCCCGCCTGATCATGCGGGGATCAGCCCCTTGGAACTGGCCGAACGCGGGGCCATCATGTCCGCAATCCGGGCGCATCAGGGCAATTTGACCTCTGTCGCGCGTGATCTGGGGATCGCCAAAAGCACGCTTTACGTCAAACTGGAACGGTTTGGATTAAAGGAAAGTGTCGCGATCCTGCGCGCGGTCCAAAACTGACCTCACGAAAAACGGCGCCCCGGAGGAGGGGCGCCGTGCTGACCTTGGCGTCTGTTTGAAAACTGCACCGCTGGTCAAATCCGCCCGTGGGGAGGGACGGAATTTGAGACACATGACCCGCGCAGCTACCCCCGTAGCTGGGCAATCGCGTCAAGCACCGCCTCTGGCGCATGGCCGACCGGGATTTCGGCAAAGGCAAACTGGCCGAAGCCAATGGCAGGCAAAGTGCCCTGTCCAAACAGATCAAGACTGACATCACGGCCTTGGGCGCTTGCATCCGTGCCTATGGTGGCGTCAAACACGTCCGCTGACTCTGGAGCGACATTGCGTCCGACCACAGCCCAGCGGTAGTGTTTGGCGGCATTCAGGATCGGGGAATAGCGGCTGGCCGGGCCGGGGCTGACGCCCTCTTCCAACAACAGCCCACCCACTGGACGCGCGGACACACAGCGCAGAAAATCGGCCATATACATGGCCGCATCTTCCACCGCATCATCGTCAACCTCAGGCGGACGATCGACCATCTGTTGCGCCTCAGCCAACCAAGCGCCCGGTGCGGGCATCACCAGAACCATTGGCACCTGAGCTTGCAAATTGGCGGCAACGGCCTCAGTCACCTCGTCCAAAAGCTGGCGCGGCCCTTCCTCTTCGAGCATCCGCCGCAACGGGTATGTCGCGCGTTTTTTACTGGCCATGTCGGCACGCAACGCGGGATGGCGGTGTACCCAGGAGCGGAACAAATCCCCCAAATCCACCTCCGCAACATCGGCCCGCAGCAGCCCGCGTGCCTGAGAGAAAAAGGACAGGTATTTCGCCGCCCCGTCCGCCCAGGGATCGCCGCTTTCGCCCAGCAGAAGCCGCCGGGCATAGCCCGACGACCTCAACCAGACCCGCAGCGCCTTCGTACCCGAGCCATCGGGTAGATCGTCTGCCAGGTTTTGGCTCATTTCTTTTCATCCCCCATGGCACCCGCCGCCTCAAGGCGCGCTTCGAGTTCCGCGATGCGCACGTCTTTGGGGTGCATCATGTAATTCGGACGCGGTTGGTCGCCACGGCGGGTGATGTCCGGCGCGCCCATATAGAGCGTGCCAACATCGTCGCCCCAACACCCGAAATATTGCAGATGCGCCGGCGGCTTTGGTGTGTTCCAGCCTTTGACAAACTCGGCATAGGGGACCGAGCGTTTGATCCGGGCCTGACGTTCTTTGGCACGCGCGGCCTCGGTCGCGTCAAAATCAATCGCCAGCGTGGCGGCATCAAAGACCACTTTATAAAGGCGTGCGGCCACTTCGGGAGAGATCAACCCCTCCTCGATGTCCTTGATGATATTTTCCGGATCGCGTTCCAGAAGATCACCATAGCCTGCGCCCGCGCCTTGGCTGATCATGAACAACTCGCCGCGTTTCGAGATCTCAAAGCCCATGCCCATGTGATGGGTCGAATAATCGGCGTCCTCAAACGGTTGTTCGTTCATGATCTCTTCGATCGAATGACGGAACCGCTCCGGTTCGTTCATCAACACATCGTAGACATCGACATCCTTGACCTTTGACAAAGGATAGGTGCCGCACGCGTAGCCGCCGAACAGACCTTGGAGCGGCGGGATTTTGGCCCCTTGCGCCGTGGTCATGAAGCCCCACTGTTCGGAATCCTTGGTGGCCACCATCATCGTATAGCCCTGACCGCCGCGATATTTGCCGGGCGCGATGGCGTCACGGGTCATTTTCTTCGACACAAGCTGCAAGAAGGGCACTTCCTCCTCGTTCAGCTCCTGCTCGCCGATGTCGGCCATGGTGGCAAAGATCGGAGCGAGAGCATGTTCGCCATCGCGGCTTGCCGTGGCCCCCGCGCCCATGCCGTTCAGATCGGCACAGAGGTTGCCCAATGTTTCGCCATGCTGGCTGACCCCACCCCAGATAAACGTGTTGATCATGTTGAAGGTCGGCGCATGCACCCGAGTGAATTTTTCCGGGCAGGAATACAGGAACTTAGCCACCGCATGTTGTCCGGCGGTGAACCCGGTGAAGATTGACATCAAGGACTGCGAATTTGGCGCATCATAGGAACAGTTCACAATCGAATGCGGATCGGTGATCACTTCGATGGGCGCAAAAGCCGCCTGTCCGCGCGGCAGATCGGGCCAGACGTAGCACAGGAAAACCTGCGCCAGCATCCCTTTGAGACCCGCAACAATGGTGTTGGTGGCGCGGTTGGTGAATTCGGGCGACGAGCCGCGGAAATCGAAAATCAACCGGTCGCCGGTCTTGGTCAGTTTACAGTTGATCTTGACCACACAGTTTTCAC
The DNA here is from genome assembly GCF_900102315.1 of Celeribacter baekdonensis. Taxonomy (GTDB): domain Bacteria; phylum Pseudomonadota; class Alphaproteobacteria; order Rhodobacterales; family Rhodobacteraceae; genus Celeribacter; species Celeribacter baekdonensis. The sequence goes on along the minus strand of NZ_FNBL01000011.1, from coordinate 31,940 downwards.
GCAGGGTGGAGTCCTGAATGATATAGCTGCGCACGGTCATGTCCGGCCATTCCGAAATCCGGCGTTTCACCTCGGCACGCACGTTTTCCATGGTCAGGCGCAGCGTCGCCATCAAGGCCTCTGGTCCGTCCGAATTCAGCGTCTCCTCAATTCGCTGTTTGATGCGCAGACAGGCGAACAGTTTCACCTTCATGTCTTCGTATTGCAGCTTTGGCTCGCGTACCGAGTTTTGCAGAAAGGTCAGGATGTCACGTTTGATCTGGTAGTTCTCAACCACTTTGAAAGGCGACATTTTCAGCCCTTCATCAGAGGGGCTTTCGGCCATGGAGGGCATGCCGCCCGGCTCAATCGCACCGTTTTCGCCTTCGTGTACGGTCGAGGCAACCCAGCACACCAGTTTCCCTTTGTGGAAAATCGGAATGATCATCGACTGGTCGGTGTTGTGCACATTGCCATAGCGCGAGTCATTGTGGATGAAACCATCGCCATCCTTCACCCCCACGGTCGGCTCATTCATCCAGTTTTTGATGATGAATTTGATCGGGTGGTGCACCAGCGCCGAAAAGATCAAAACGCCCCCGGCCGACGCAATGGCAAGATCACCACTGGCGGAATAGACGCCCGTGATCACGTCACCCCATTTTGCACCGGGTGCGGCACCCATCTGTTCGACCATCTCATAGCCTTCATCACAGCCCGATTGGATGCGATCCCGGATTTTGGCCACGGTATGGGCATCGCTGACCTTGCCGATGGCGTCGTCTTCGATCTCGGTGCGCGGCATCAGGTCATGGTTTTGCATGATCTCCGGGTCAGGGCCGAGAAACAGCGTGGTGTCATCAAGAAACTTCTTGATCAGGTTCATTTCTTCGAGTGTGGGCGTTTTCGCCCGTGTTGACATCTCGTTCATGGGACTCTCCTCCAAAGGGGTACGTCCCCCGACGCCTCCTCCGCGCCGGGGGGCAGATTGACTTAATGGTGGGTGATCGGCGTTTCGTTGCGCAAGAACCACGACGCGTCCTGTTTTGCCGCGACATAGGTCCAGCCGGGGTTCACCAAGAAGGTCGTGACTTCGGAGGCAACAATCGCTGGCCCTTCAATCTCGACACCCGGCTCAATGTCCTTGCGCGCCCAGACCGGGGTCTCAAAGGCCGTGTCAAAGCCGACAAAATGACAGGTCCGATGGCTTTGCGGAGCGGGCGGGGCCTTGCGGTCCGCCTTGGCCAATGGCTTGATGTCTTCGAATTTCACCGTCTCGTGTTTGGCATAGGCGGCCACACGAATGGTGTTGATGCGGATGCCCGCCTCAGGCGCCTGAGAGCCTTCGCCAAAGCGCTTGCCATAATCGTTGGAGAATTGCGAAATCATCGCCAACACATCCGCCGGACCATGCACCTCATGGCGCGGGATCACAGCCGTGGTTTGCACCAACTGGTTGCCATAGCGCATATCGAGTTCCAGATCGTGACTGATCTGTTCCAGCGGCACACCCTGACGCAACAGGTCTTGGGTGCCTTTTTCCTTCAACTCCGCCACGATGGCATTGAACCGATCGTAGTCGTCAAAGATGTGGCGGGTGTTGCTGTCATAGAGCACCATGTAGAGCGACTGTTCATGAATATGGAGCTGGTGCATGTTGCCTGCCCCCACCGCCGAGAAAACGGAGGACAAGGGCGGGGCCAGGATCTTGTCGATGCTGAGGTTCTGCGCAATGCCGCAGCAATGCAGCGGACCGTTGCCGCCATAGGCCAACATGGTGAAATCTTTCGGGTCATAGCCCCGCGCGCGCAGCTCGGTGAACAGACCGTTTGCCATGTTGTCATCGACCTTTTCGCGAATGAGCTTGGCGGCTTCGATCACGTCGCAATCCAACTCGTCGCACAGCGCATCCTCAACCGCGGTCTTGGCCCGGCGCGGATTGAGAGGGATCGAACCGCCGGCGTAGTTTTCCGCGTCCAGATAACCCAAAACCAGATCGGCATCGGTGACGGAGGGGCGCATCCCGCCCCGGTCATAACAGGCCGGTCCCGGATCAGACCCCGCGCTTTCCGGCCCGCATTTCACCGTCTTGTACATCCGGTCATAGGAGGCAATGGACCCGCCACCCGCGCCCAGCGTCACAAGGTGCACCATGGGGACAGAGACAAGCCAGCGGTCGATGACCGGGTTGAAATCATAGTGCTTGATCCCGCCCTCGACGACGATCCCGATGTCATAGCTGGTGCCGCCCATGTCGGTGGCAACCACATTGCCCAATTCGGCTTGCAAAGACAGGTGCTCGGACGCGCCGATGCCGGACACCGGCCCCGAATGGATGGTTTGCAGCGCATCCGTCGAGTTCAGCTGTGCCATACCGCCCGAATTGTGGATCACCAACATCGGTTTTTCGTAGTTGTGCGCCCGCAGGTTTTGCTCAAGCGCCGAGAGCGCGTGATACATGGTCGAATGCAGATAGCCATCGACGATGGCCGAGGTCGCGCGGACATATTCGCCTTTGCGGCCCGCCACCTGATGCGACAGGATCACCGGGATCGCACCGAGCAAATGCGATGGATATTCCTCCAACACAATCTCTTCGATGCGCTGTTCGTGGGCCGGGTTCACAACCGAGTTCACCAAGGCGACCACGATGATCTGTGCGCCGCGATCGACCAGCCCGCGCAACTGGCGACGCACGTCTTCTTCGTCCAGCTTCATCACCAGATTGCCTTCGAAATCCAGCCGCTCGCGCACACCATAAATCATGTGCGGCTCCACCAGTGGGTCAGGACGCTGGGCATTGGGCATGTCTTGTTGGCCGAGGTTGTCCAAACCTTCGCCATAGCCCCGCGCCCGGCTCAGCGGCACAGTCGCCTCATAGCCCGCCGTCACCAACATGCCGATTTTCGGACCTTTGTGTTCAATCAGGGCATTGGTGCCCAGCGTTGTCGCATAGCGCACGCTGTCCACTTCGCCCAAAATCTCTTCCAACCCCAAACCCAACGTGGTGCAGGCTTTGCCCAGAGCTTCGTTAAAACCCATCGCAAGATTGTGGTGCGTCGTCAGGGCCTTGGTTTCGATATATTGCTGGCCCCAAACGACGAAACAGTCGGTGAAGGTGCCGCCGATATCAACGGATACACGTTTCATACTCTCTCCCTTATGTGCTGCGGAGGCGGCAAGTCTCCTCGACCTTGCGAACACACCCCCGGTGTCACCCGCGCCGTCACAGCGCGGGTCTTGGCGTCATTTTCAGTGCATCATGGTCAGTGGCTGTGGCCCCGTTCGGGCATCACCACGGGACCCGCATCCGGCAGCGCCGCAGGACCACGCGCGGCCCATTGTGCTTTCAATGCCGCCACATCGACCTGCATGTCCCAAAGCGGGGGGTGGCCGGGAATGGCGTATTCGGTTTCAACCTGCGTGCCGCAGCCTGGGCAGCAGAATTCCAGAATACGCACCCATTCCGGGTCTGGGCTAAAGGTGAAACGGTATTTGTCCGGGTCGATGATCGGCGGGTGGATTTCGCGCGGATCACGGTTGTGAACCAACAATCCTTCTTTGTAATTGCCATCGGCAGGCGCGATCACATGATCGCACACGCGGCACTCCCATTTTTCGGTTTCCAGATCAATTCGTAGATATTCCGTCATCGGAATCTTCATGGCTCAGCCCTCCCGGTCCAAAATCACGTCGCCTGCTTCGCTGACAACAAAACCCCAACCCGCAGGCACGCGAGCGGTAAAATAGTCTTCTTCAAGGATGGCCGGGCCCGCAGCAAAATCACCCTTTTTCAGGCTGCCCAAGGCGTAGACAGGCAGGTCAATCCGGCCTTTCTCAGGCACGAGAACGCTGCGGTGCTCCGCAGCTTTGGCGGCGGATTTGCGTGTGATTGCGACATGACCCGTGTCCCCTTGGCGCAGGCTTTTGATCGCGCTGAGTTCCAATTCCACCGACGTCGCTCCGGCCAATTCAGGTGGGAAATCAGCACCTTCGGTCAGAGGCCGCACCACTTCGCCCGCATCGGTCTGGGCCACCAGTTGAGCCAAGATCGTGTAGCTGCCCGGCTCAAACCCTTCCGCAAACATATCGCGTGCGGCTTTGACGTTCAGGGTGTCCAAAGTCGCGTTCAGGCATGCCGTGTCACAGGTCTCAAGGCCGACCACATAGCGTTGCGACACATCGCAAGACCCGATGCCATAGGCCGAAAAGACCGCCGCCATTGCAGGGACAGCCACACGGGAAATCCCGGCTTTTTCGGCCACACCACAGGCATTCAAAGGTCCAGCGCCGCCAAAGGCCATCATCACCGTATCAGAAGAAACCGTGGTGCAACGATGCAGTTCCTCGGCAATTTTCGCCTCGAACGCATCCGACATCGAAAGCAGTGCCGTTCCAAGGTCCACACCCAACGGATCGGCCACATTGGCCATCACCGCCGCCTCTGCGCGCGCAAGATCAAGCCCCATACCGCCGCCAAAATATGACATCGGATCAAGAAGCCCCAAAAGCAAACTGGCATCCGTAATGGTCGCCTCTTTGCCGCCACGCCCGAAACAGGCCGGACCAGGCAATGCGCCAACGCTTTCGGGACCAATGACAATTTGGCCATCTTTCACCCGAAAGATCGAGCTGCCCCCGGCCCCGGCCGACATGATTTCGCACAGTGGAAAGGAGACGCTGATGCCTTCGACATGACCGCGGCGCATTTCGGCAACGCGCCCTTCGGTACATTGGCCGATGTCCGTCGTGGTTCCGCCCACGTCGATGGAAACCGTGTCCCGAAAGCCGTAAAGCGCCGCAAAGGTTTTGACCCCTTCCATGCCGCCCCGCGGACCCGACGAATAGGTTTTGATCGCCACGGTTTTGGCCACGCGTGAGGCGTCGCCATCATTGCGAAAAATCAAAAGCGGGTTTTTCGTGCGAAACGCGCGCAGGCGGTTTTCGGCGTTGTACAAAAACGCCTCCATCGACGGATGCAGGAAAGAGTTGATCAACGCCGACCACGCCCGCCGATCCGGATTGGCATCGACCGTCAGATCCGACGCGTAAAGCACCGGCACCGCCCCCAACAAATGGCGCGGGTATTTGCGCAGCGCGATTTTTTTCACGCGCTCTTCTGCATCACCAAAACCTGTGCCGCTGAAACACACCACCAGACGGTTCGCGCCCATTGCGGTCAATTGGTTGATCACCTTGACCACATCGACTTCGGCGGCGTCGCTGTTCAAGGTCGCCGTATCGACAAAAGCCACCCGATCCCCGATCAGCGCATCATAGACTTCGGGATCGTGGTCTCGCAGTGAGACCACAAGACCCTTGGAACCCGTATCGAGCACCAGACCCAGTTTCGGCCCCTTGCGCTCACAGATCGCGTTTGTGCCTTGGGTGGTGGAATAACGGATCAGGTCCACCTCTTCGAGCAGACGTTTGACGTCCGTGGCGCCATAGACCACCTCGGAGGCTTTGGTCAGACCCTCGAAAAAACATTTCGACAAATCATAAGGCGTGGTCAGAACCTTGGTCTTTTGAACGCCGTCGTCCGACATGATACACACATCGGTCAGCGTCCCTCCGTTATCAATATTGATCTGAAATGCCATCGTGCATCTCTCCTCCCATCCTTGTTGCGCAGTGAACCTGCGGTACAGAGCGTGTCTTACGCCGGGATCACGGTCGCTGTGGCCATGGGGGCTCCTCTCCCTTTGGCCGGACCGTCGATCCTATCCAAAGGGAAGCAGGTTCTTTTCCAGCCCGTGAAAAAGGGAGAAAAAGAAGGATAAATTTTATTAACTATTTGTTTTATAATGATTTATCATTCACGCATGGGTGTGAAACATTGCCCAGGGAAAGCGCTGCGTTCGATTTCAAGACATGCCGCAACGCGGCGTGACCGACAATCAGACAGTGTTGACATTCACTGTAGGCGGATCGCAACACGGACGCATGGTCAACAGTTTGCATCACCGGTGCCACGGCCAATTACAGGCACATCACCACGCCAAACACGAAAAGCGCGAGGAAAATGGTTTCTGCCACGATCATCATGATGGCGGTGCCGCCCACCGCGATGATGCTGCGCGGCGAGGTTTTGATGCCGACGGCCGCAATGGCAACCAAAAGCGCCCAGCCAGACAGTTCGGTCAAAAGCGAGCGCATCACGTCGGGGATCACGCCAAGGGAGTTGAGCAAGGCCAGCCCCGCAAATCCGAGCAAGAAACCCGGCAGAATTTTAGGCCGATGTTTTTCACCCGAAGCCAAAGCCTGACGCACGCGCAGAGCCAGCAAAAGGACCACGGGCGCGAGCATGGAAACGCGGATCAGTTTGACCAAAACGGCCACTTCACCGACCTCATCAGAGACGGAAAACCCTGCACCGACAACTTGGGCGACATCATGGATAGTGGCCCCAAGGAAAATCCCGGCGGTCTCTGCATCAAAGCCAAAAAGCTGCACCAGAACCGGGTAGATGATCATTGCTACAGTGCTAAGCACTGTGACGCCCAAGACGGTAAATGTCAGATCGCGGTCATCGTTTTCGCGTGCGGGCAAAACGGCGGCAATCGCCATTGCGGCAGAGGCCCCGCAAATGGCAACCGATCCGCCGGTCAACAGGCCAAAATCCGTACTGCGCCCAAGAAGGCGCGCCAAAAACACGCCAAAGCCAATGGTGAGAAACACCCCCAAAATGACCCAGGCGATCACCTCCGGCCCCAGATCGCGCAACATCTCCCAACTCACGCGCACGCCCAAAAGCGCCACGCCAAGGCGCAGCACGGTGCGGGCGGTGAAATGAATCCCGGCATGGGTGCGCGGATCATCTGAAAGGAAATTCATCGCGATCCCAAGCAAAAGCGCCAGCAGCATGGCGGGGGCACCGTAATGTTCGGACAGGAATTTTGCGGCAACAGCGACGAGGGCTGACACCAGAAAGCCTTTTATATTCTCTTTGAAAAACGTCGAGAGTTTCAATGAGACCTTAGAAGATCCGAGCTGCATCCGAGCTTACCCTTTTGCCGTCATCGTGGTGAGCGCCATGGTGAGCGCCATGTCCAAATCTGCGATCAAATCATCCACATGCTCAAGCCCCGCATGAAACCGGACGATCTGGGCCTCCTGCGGCAGTCCGGCCAAAGACGCGCGGTTGCGCTCTGGCGTGATCGGCATGGCGAGGCTTTCAAACCCGCCCCAACTGCTGCCGATCCCAAACAAAGTCAAGCTGTTGAGAAGGACGTCGCTGTCGATCCCCGGCGCAAAGACCACGCTCAACAATCCGTTCGACCCGCAGGCATCGCGCGCCCATATCGCATGCCCCGGATGATCGGGCAGACTGGGATGCAAAACGCGCAGCACGTCAGGACGGTGGGTGAACCAGTCCGCAAGTTTGCGCGCATTGTGGCCATGCCGTTCAAGTCGCAAGGGCAACGTGCGCATTCCGCGCAGCGTGGCATAGGCTTCATCGGGGGCAAGGATTTGCCCGGTGAGGTGGCTGGCCTTGCGCAGTTTTGCGGCGGCATCGCCCCGCGCACTGACTGCACCCATCATCACATCGGCATGTCCGCCAAGATATTTCGTGCCGGCAATGATCGACACATCGCACCCCAGTTCAAGCGGGCGATACAGCCAGCCGGAGCCATAGGTGTTGTCCGCAACAACGACGAGACCGGCGGCATGGGCCGTGTCACATAATCCGGGCAGGTCCATGATTTCATAGGTTTGCGAACCGGGGGATTCCACGAAAACGAGGCGGGTGTTGTCTTGGACATAGGGCGTCACATCCGTGGTGCCGGAGGGAAAGAGATCATAGCTCACGCCAAATTCCGACAGGACCTCATCGCAGAGAGTTTTCGTCGCGCCAAAGATCGTATTGACCAACAAAAGATGATCGCCGGGGCGCAACAGCGCCATCAGCGTCGCGGAAATCGCGGCAACGCCGGTCGGATAGAGCCATGCCCCATCGCCACCTTCAAGATCCGCGATTGCCTCCATCAGCGCATGCGCTGTGGTCGTGCCGCGCCGCCCATAGGACAGCACATAGTCGTCGTTTTCCCGCGCCTTTTTGATGGCACGGTAGCTTTCGACCGTATCGTGCAAAATGGTCGAGGCGCGCACAACGGGCGGGTTTGCCGGACTCGGTCGCGAGGTCTGGCCGTAATGACAGAGTTTCGTTTCGCGTCTCATGTCACACGGCCTCCGGTTCTGTTGCCATCAGTGGATTGAGCGCAGCCCGTTCTTGGACGTCGAGTTGCCCCAGCAGGTTCAGCTCCCAGGCAAGATACTGACGTGCGGATTCAAGATTGTCGTTGTGACGATCATGAACAAAGAACAAAAAGTCGATGCAGTCCGCTTCCTCTGGAATGTAGGGCGTGGCCACCACTGTATATCCAACCGCGCGCCACTGTTCCGGCGTGCTCACACAGCCAGAGACCTCCGTCGCACCAAGCTCGGTCAAGCGCTGCATCACGCCGAAAACGAGATCGGTACTTTGACCGATGACAACAATCGGGGCGGGACCTGCGTCTGTTACGCTGAGGCGCGCCCGCGTCACCCATGTCGCACCGTCAATATGCGCCTCGCGATAACTCATCCCGCGGGACGCATCATAGAGCCGCGCACCTTGTGACACCGCCTGTGCCAGATCGGTCAGGGCAATCTGTTGGGGCAGCGAGACAGTCGGGCGGGGTTCTGGTCCGGTCTCGGAGCCTGTGCGCGCATCGGCATCTAAGATATAGACGTCGTGCCCCATGCCCATGAGCCAGACCGCCGTGCCCGCGGCGCGCAGACCGACATCATCGCTGAGCACAATCCGGGCATTGCGCGTTCCCAAAAACTCATCGGTGGCTTGCACCAACTGTCCGCCCGGCGCATGGCGCGCACCACGCCAATGCGCCCTCAGATATTCCTCTTCGGTGCGCACATCCAAGAGAGAGGTGGTGCGGGTTCTATCTCTGCGCATGGCGTCCAAATCAGAGGGCGACACCGTGGTCAGGTTGAACCGGCGGATCAATGCCTTGGCCCGCTCTGCGGCCAACGCCTCCCCCGCTGCGTCAAGAGCGGGCTGTGGCTGCGCCACTTCGCCGTGACAAAGATCTAAGCCCGCCAAACGCCACCCTTGGGTGCCATTGCGCAGGGCAAACACTGGATTTTTTAAGCCAAGGTTGCGCAAAGACTGCGCGCCGATGATCGAACGAGTCCGCCCGGCACAGTTGATCACAACCGGAGTGCTGTCATCCGGGACAAGTTCCGGCAGACGATAGGCGAGTTCGGCATTGGGACAGGATTGCGCCCCCGGCAAAGACATTTTGTGAAACTCTTTTGGGCTGCGGCCATCGAGCACAACCAAAGGTCCACCCGCCGCCTGCATCCCGCGCAGCTCTTCGGCGGAAATGGAGGGGGTCTCATTGGCATGTTCGACCAATTCGCCAAAGCTTTTGGACAGGACATTGACGCCTTTGAACAACGTATACCCCGCCGCCGCCCACCCCGGTGCCCCGCCGTCGAGGACCCGCAGGGTGCTGTAGCCCATCTGCGTCATCCGTGCATGAACCCGGTCGGCCACACCATCGCCATCATCCATCAAGATGCAAAGGACGTCACGGCGCGGCACCAAGACCGGCACGCATGTTTCGATCACGCTATAGGGTGCATTCACACAGAAAAACGGGTGGCCTTCGCCATATTGTCCGTGTTCGCGAACATCAAGAAAGGCATATTCTTCTGAGCCCGCTAAAATTGCTTTTAGCGCGGTGGCGGAAATCATTTCAATTGGCATCATCTGTTCCTGATCAGGTCCGTGTTTTCACGCCAACGGCCATGATTTTGTAAGTGTTGTTGTCCAAATCAAAGGCTTTGCGCTCTGACAGGGTTTCAAGCGGGCGGCCATAGAAATGCAGGTGGCGGATGATCTGATCCCCCCGGATTTCAACGCTGTGAATGTCATCGGGCATCAACGCCACCGAGGTGCCGGGGCGGATTTCGACAACCTCACGCACGGCAAGGTCTGCATAGCCTTCGATGGTGCCATCATCCAGGCGATCATAAAGCGTGTTGTGTTCACCGCCTTGAACGGCCGCAACGCAGGCCCAAGTGGTGTGATCGTGCGGCGGGATTTTTTTGCCGGACCGCATGACGTTGAGATAGAGCGAGATCCCCGTGCCCTCTTCGGCGCCGATCAAATAGCGCGCCTGACGCTCATCGCCCTCGGGCGGCGCATAGATGGGATCGGTCCAGAAATCGGTTTGTGCGGCCAAATCCGCCACGTCTTTCCGGATGTGATCAAGCAGATCGCGGGTCAAACCCCCGCCGCCCAAGCGTGCGCGCGTGGTCGTGATGAGCGCGCGCACCGCCTCTGCGCGTGTGGTGGAAAGATCGGGGTTGGGTGTGATGGACATGAAAGGTCCTCCTTGAATGAAATAGGGTGCGGCGTCAGGAGCGTTGTCCTTTGGCGAACCGATTGGCGCGCATGTGGCGCAAACCGCGCAGTGCGGGGGCGACCCACATCAACAGGGCGGCCAGCAACATGACAGCGCTGATCGGGTGATTGACCGGGTCAACAAAGACCAACCAATCGCCACGAGAGATGGAGAGCGAATTGGCGATGGAGGCTTCCATCTGCCCGCCCAAAACAAGGCCAAGAATGGCGGGGCCAAGCGGGATATTCGCGATCTTCATGAGATAGGCGACGGCGCCTGCACCAAGCGCAACCCAGATGTTGAACAGGTTGTTGCCATCGGAATAGGCCCCAAGCAGACAGAGCAAAACGATGACGCCGACCATCACGTTTTTGGGAATGGAAAAGATCACCCGCGACACGGTGCGGATCACGATATAGGCGGCGGGCCCCATGATGATGTTGCAGGCCAAAAAGGCGACCATGATCATCCAGGCAATATCGGCATGCTGCGTGAACAGCAGGGGTCCGGGCACCAGACCGTGCAAAGCCATCGCGCCAATAAACAGTGCCGAGGTCGAGTTGCCCGGAATGCCCAGCGACAAAAGCGGCACCATGGAACTGGCGGTGACGGCATTGTTGGCGGCTTCGGGTGCGGCGATGCCCTCGGGCGCGCCTTCGTCCCAATTGGCTTCGCCTTTGCGTCCGGCGAAATGTTTGCGAAACCGGCGACCGGCCTGATCATAGGCGATGTAAATGGCCATAAGCATCCCGGCACCGGGCAAAACACCAATAAAATTGCCGATCGCCGCGCTGGTCAGCCATGTCGGAATGAGGCGGCGGATCAATCTGCGGCCAAGGCGCATCGAGCCGATCTCGGGCAATTTTTCGGCTTCGGTATTCTCACGCCGCTCTTGCGCTTGATCGCGCAGAAGGTCGAACACAGCGGCCACTCCAAAAAGGCCAACAAGCATCGGCACGAAGGGAATACCCTCAATGAGGTTGATGCTGCCGAAAGTGTAGCGCGGATAGCCGGTCACCTGACTGTAGCCGATGGTGGAAATCAAAAGACCCAACATGGCGGAAATCACGCCCTTGAGGACATTGCCGGACAAAAGCCCCACCACACTGGACAGCCCCAAAATGGTCAGCGCCGCGTTTTCGACATAACCAAAGCGCAGGGCGACCTTGGCCAGAGCAGGGGCGAAAACCAAAAGCACCAAGGCACTCAAAAGCCCCCCAACCACAGAGGAAACCATCGCAATAGACAGCGCCTGACCGGCTTGCCCTTTGCGGGCCATGGCATTGCCATTGATCGTGGTCAAAAGCGCGGAGGCGGTGCCGGGCACGCGGATCATGATCGCGGGGATTGCTCCTCCGGCAGCGGCGGCGCAGTAAATCCCAACCATCAAGGCCAGTGCTTGTTCCGCCGGAAGGTTGAAGGAAAACGGGATAAAGACCGCGAAAGCGATATTGTCATTCACGCCGGGGATGGAGCCGACAACCAGACCGGCGAAGACGCCGATGGTCAGCATCATCAAAACGGCAGGCTGCAAAAGTTCGGAAAACCCGAGAGCAATCTGATCCATGGTTAAAGCCCCGGCGCGATAAAGGAGAGGAAAGACGACGGAAGATGCACGTTCAGCACCATCACAAACAGGCCATAGGCCACAACCGCGATCACACAGGAAATCGCCAGGGCCCGCACCGGGGTGCGCAGCCCGGACAGCCAAAGCATCGCCATCATCAAAGCGATCGTGGACAACAAAAAGCCCAAACCAAACGCCAGCCCCAGCCCCCACAGCACGATGGCGATCACGGCCAAGCCGATGGTGCCGAATTCATGCAGCGGGAGGGGTCGGTGTTCGTGGGACGAGAGGGCCTGTAAAAAGACGCCGCCGCCTGCGAGCATCATGATGATCGAGACCACCAAGGGAAAGGTCCGAGAGGTGGGATCAAAGCCCATGGCGAGATATACGGCCCCCGCCCCGAAGGCAAACAGAACAGCACCCGTCCACACATATACGTCGCTCAGGATACGCCGTGTGGCCATCCCGGATTTGACAGAAGTCGGCATGACTACCTCAGCACAAAGTTTCAGAAAGCCAACCCCGCCCGCCGCTCAGTTGGGCGGACGTGATCAGCACAAGCAGGATGTTTGTCGCAGCCTGCGTTATTTCGCGAGGCCATTGTCCTCGATGATTGGCACAACCTGATTGGAATAGGCCGTGATGATCGACTGGAAATTTGCCGCATCGCGATAGATCGGATCAAAACCAGCGGCGGCCATTTTCTCTTGGTAGGTGTCGTCTTCAAACACCTTTTTGAGAAGATCGGACAGGAAAGACACGGTGTCGTCCGAAGTGCCCGCGGGCACAGCCCAGCCCCGGAAGGTTGCCCAGATCGGGATGTTCAATCCGGCTTCTTCAAAGGTCGGCACATCCGGGAAATTCGGATCACGCGCATCAGAGGCAATGGCAAGAATGCGCACGGTGCCCGCTTCGGCGTGGACCATCGCTTCGCCCATCGGCCAGAACGCACCATCGGCATGACCGCCCACAACGGCTTGAAGCTGTTCACCAAAGCCATTGGCGGGGATGTAGTTGAACTCAAGACCCGCAGCGGAAGTCAGCGCGAGACCCGCCATATGGTGCGATGTGCCGATCCCGGCCACGGTGATATTCAACGGGCGGTCTTTGGTGGCGGCAACAAAATCGTCAATGGTTTGAAACGGCGAAGAGGCCGGGATGGCGATCACTTCCGGGTCAAGGTTATAGGCGGCAACCGGCGTGAAATCTTCGATATTATAGGGCGCGCCTTTGAGCTGTGGGTTTGTCACGACGGAACTGGTCATCGCCAGAACCGTGTAGCCATCGGGTTTGGCCTTTGAGACAAAGCTCTGCCCCACAACGCCGCCGCCACCGGCGCGGTTTGAGACGACAACACTCACGCCGTCGAGGTATTTGTTTGCGGCCTCCGCAAGCAAGCGGGAGGTGACGTCGACACTTCCGCCCGGATCGAAAGGCACGACAAGATCAATGTCCTGTGTCGGATAGTCCTGCGCCGATGCAGAGGCGATCAGGCTCGTTCCAAGCACAGCACCGAGAAGTAGAGATTTGAGCATGTGTAGTCTCCCGTTGGTTTGAGGCCTTATGTCTTACGGTCCCCTTATCGAGGCGACGTTAGGTCGGAAAAAGCATTAGGTATATTTAGAAATGAACCAAAATATATAAGTGATGCTAATGTGTTTGGACATCTACTGCCTGCAACTCCCAGCGCACGTCAGCACAATATACCAAAGAACAGCTGTCGCGTTGAGCGCGACAGACAAACTAAGATGGCCAGTGTGATGGCAGGCTTCAGCTCTGGGATGGTGCCCGGCTTAAAGACCCCCCGCCCGCGGGTTGATCGGCCTCACCTTTCGGTGCAAATCTGATCGAAAAGGGCACTGGCTGCCTGAGACAACGCGCCATTTCGACGGTAGATATAGAAATTGATGTCGGGCAATGGCGGCAGACCCTCACGCTCACCGAGGATACGCAGGTCTTGCGTCACCATTTCCGGTGTGCGCGCGGTCACGCCCAATCCGGCGGTCAAGGCGACATGAATCCCGGACAGACTCGGGCAGGTATAGCGTTCGATATGGGCCACGCCCCGTTGTTCAAGCGCATCAAGCGCGATCCGGCGGAAAATGGATGGAGAATCCGCAAGAACCAAGGGCACCGGTTGATTGCGTTCAAGCCGCAACATGGAAGAGGCGATCCAGACCGTCGGCGAGCTTCGCAAAAGCTTGCCTTCGAACCGTTCGGAATGACGTGTGGTCAAGGTCATGTCGAGCCGCCCGTCCTCAAGCAAAGGCATGAGATTTGGGCTTCGGTCCACTTTGAGCATGACGTGAACGCGCGGATTGGTCTGGGCATAGGTCGACAGAAACAGCGGCAGAATGGAATCCGCAATATCGTGCGGCGCTCCGATGCGAACCTCACCGATCTCCTGCGAGGCATGCACCATCATCACGGCCTGATCGTTCAAACTGATGATTTGGCGCGCATAGCTTAAAAGGTTCTGACCCGCCTGCGTCAGCCGCCGTTTGCGGCCCAGCTTTTCGAACAAGGGGATGCCCAGCGTCTCTTCAAGACGCTTCATCTGCTGACTGACAGCAGATTGTGTGCGATAAACCCGTTGCGCAGCCGCAGTGAAGCCACCCTCTTCCGCAATCGCAACAAAGGTGCGCAACAGGTCCGCTTCGAGATTAGTGATCATGTTGGTGTGCCATTTTGCGGGGAGCATATCACAACAAGATATCTGATCGCCAGCTTTTGATCAGCGTTCGTTTTGCGTCTGACCTTTTGATGTTTATACCTGATAACAGCCACGACAACGACCAATCCCCTTATGCCCGACGCGACGGTCCCACGCATTGTGCGCAGCCATGGGATGAACCGTCTCTTCCGCTGGCACCCGCATGCGCAAGGTTCACACCTGTTCCGCCCCGCCGCCACAAGATAACCGGCAACAAAAGCTGGCGTTTCAAAAACCGGGCGTAACGCAAACCCGCAGGCCACCACTGCTGCGTCTCATGAAGACTATGATGTGACGGGCCTGCGTCCTTCAAGGTAGAAGAGGATCGTCCTTCCGACATTTGGGATGCCTATGAGGACGCGCTGGCGCGGTCCCAAATGGCGTGCGAGGCGGAACATCCGGAGTGATCTGGCCCTGTCCTGCCCCCCTTCTCAGACGCCCTCTGCGTATGCCTGCCCCGACTGAAAGCGCGAAAACGTTGCATCCGGAGCGGTGCCACCGCTAAATTTTTGGCGGCGTTTTGGGGTCCTGTTCAGACAAAGACGAGGGATCCTATCGGTTTGCCTTCCAAACGCATGCGGCGCAGGGCCTGATAGACGCGGATGTTTTCCTCGACCTCATCGGGCTTCATGTCCAACGACAAGGTGGCCCGAGCCTCGTTGTCGCGCCCGTCGAGACCATACACGAGGGCAAGATTGCCGCGAACATACGGCGCAGCCAGCGGATCTTTGACAAGTTCCTGCAAGATCGCCGTGCCTCGGATGATGTCCCCCGACAAGGCAAGAGACAGGGCATAATTGCTCCGAAGGATGAAATTTGTTGGGTAATAGGACAGGCCGTCCTCATAAACACCCTGTGCTTGTTTGTGCTGCGAAAGCGTGTCCAAGGCGACACCTTTCCCTGTGAGGGCGGACACATTCCGTTGATCCACCCGCAAGGCTTTGTCATATGCCTCCACGGCCATCTGTGAACGATGTTGGGCCAGATAGACCCGCGCCAATGTCGTCAAAACTTCGGCATTGCTCGGTGCCAGTTCATGTGCCCGCAACAGGACCGCTTCGGCCCGGCTGTTTTGTCCCATCCGCGCATAGCTGTTCCCCGCGCCCAACAACGCCGGAACGGAGACGGGGTCGGCGACAAGAACTTTCTCGAACAATCGCGCGGCGGTCTCATTGTCACCGGCCTCAGAGGTCGCCTGTGCAAGGCGCAACGTGTCCGCGCCTGCCGTGGTGCTCCCGTCCCCGCCGCTGGACAACTCCATGGAGCAAGCCGACAAGCTGAACACCAAGAAAACAGGAACAAGGGCGCGGGTGATGTAAGTGAAAAAGGGCAATGGTTTACTCCGGTCGAGCTGATGAGGGCGGGTGTGAGGGTGGGCAGAAACATGCATCATCGGACAAGGACAACCTTTCCGCAGGCGACGCCATCAAGGGTGAGGTCGGCCTGACCGATCCCGATGCCGAGCACATTCAAAACGCCGTCGAGCAAGGCATCAATCGGCGTCAATAAAGCGCCAAGCAATTTCCCCGGCAAAACGTCGAGCACGGCGTCCACAAGCGCGACAACCGGTGCAAGCAAAAACGACAACAGCCCGCCAAGTATGGATTGGCTTTGACTGCTGACGCTGATCTCCAAATTGTTGGGGTCCAGCAAGGATGCAATCGTCGAGGTCAGCAGGCTGCCGGACCCGACCGTTTTCGGGCTGCCTGCGATGTCGGACACGAGGAAATCAATTTGCGGCTGTAACGCATTGCCTGTGGCGGCATGGGCTTTCAATTGCAGGGTGAAGAGGTCAATCGTGATCAAAGCGAGGTTCAGCTCCAGATCCAAGAAGTCCGCAGGGTTCAGATTGGCCGCATCAAGGGGTGTGGTCGTGTCCGCGAAGGTTGGGGCATCGAATTCACCGATGAACATCTCAACCACATGCGTGCCGTTTGTTCCGGTGAATGGGGTGAGACCTGTATCAAAACTGGCGATCCGATCATTCGGGCCGCTCGCATCACAGTATAGATCTGTCAATGTGACCGTTGCGCTCGCGATTTCGGCATAAACCGGCAGGCGTAAGGCCAAGGCGGACACACCCACCCCAAGTCCACTGAGCAAAGACGGAGACAGATCAACGTCCAATTTCAGCCGCACCTGCGCGGTGTGGAGCGTCGCGCCGCGTTCTCCGAGGTTGATCCAACTTGAATGCGCCTCGCGCTCGCCGACAACGACAGCCAAATCCACATTGCCCAGAACATTTGGGATGGGCAGGCTGACATCGGCCTCGATCAGGCGGTTTGCATTGACGATGTCGAGCGTTGCTTTCAGCACATCAAGCGCCGACACAGACACCGTGCCAAGACGATCCTCCAGTTGAATCGCCACGTTATCTCCGGAGATGCCGATCAGCTCAGACGCATTAAAAGGCCCACAGGCTGTGCAATTCAGGATTGCCGTCAGCACATCTGTTGAGCCTGAGACAAGCCCGGTATCCAATATCGCGCCCGCCACATCGAGCAGGTCGATCTCAGAGGTGAGTATATCCGCGTAGTCAAGCGCAACAAGATCGGCACGCACCGCCAGCGCGTCCGTAAAGGTCAGAAGATCAATCGGTGTATCCAGCAAGGCTTGGTAATCCAAAAGAGAGAGCGACACGTTTGAACCAAGGGCCGCGCCGAGCAGCGCGTTCAAAATGCCACCATCCAAGTCGAGCAACCGCGATCCGAGACTGAAAGATGCAAAATCAAATCGTGCCGCCGTTGCCGAAGCCGAAAGAGGGGTGCTGTCCGTGTCCAAAAACGTCTGAGAGAAAAACAAAGGTGCTGCATCTTTCAAAACGACCTCTGCCGCGTTGACATCCACATCGGACAGATCGCGTGTCTCAAACCTGTCCTCTGACGGAATGGCGCTGTCATAGATGTAGCGACCGTATGCCAAAGACGTCAGCGCCAAGGCGTCGAGCCTGTTGCCAATGACGGTCGCCTGAGCATGGTCATCCGGTGTGCCACTCAGGTTCAAAACGGCACTGACCGCGGTCATATCCGCCTGCGTTTGCAAAGATTTTTGCCGAAAATACAGCGAACCGAGGTCGATCCCTATGGCCATAAAGCCCACAGCGACCGTCAGAAAAAGCGCGACGATGATTGCCACGGCACCGTCGTTTTGAGACCTGTATTTTCGGAAACACGCTTTAATACGCAAGGTAGCTGCTCCGCGTAATCTCAGTGATCCCGATGCCGAGAAAGCTGTCTGCAACCTCAACCGCTGTGCCGCTGAGATCATAGGTCAACGTGATCTGGATGGCCGGCATGGTGCCCTCAATCATGTCGATATCGGCGGAAATGTGATTGGCGTTCAAAAATGAGAACCGCCCGCCTGGCGAAGCAAGAAAGCTTGTCGCCCGCCCTTCCCTATCGGCAAGAAACGGTTCACTCACAGAATACCGCGCGGCCTCGGCGGCGAATTGTTGGAGGCTGTTGGCGATGGCGAAATACTGGCCAAAGGTGATGATCCCGAACAGGATGCTCAGCAACAATGGCAGCACAAGCGCGAATTCGACCGCCGTCGCGCCTGCGTCTTCGCGCCGATATCGTTGCAACCGTGTCACGATCACGCCCCTCCCTTCATGAGATTGTCCAGAATGCTCAGAGCGGCCGGACCGATCAGCACGATGAAAAGCGCGGGCATGATGAACAGGATGAGCGGCACGGTCATCAACGCCGGGAGACGCCCCGCCTGTTCCTCTAACCTCAAAAGTCTTTGAGCGCGCGCATCCAACATCAAAGAGCGCAACGCGCCGCGAAAGGGCGTGCCGTAGCGCCCGGCTTGTGCCATCGCATTGGCGAACACGGACACCTCTGGCAAAGGCAGCCGCTCCTCCAGATTGCGCCAAGCCTGTTCGCGTTCTGGCAACACCCCAAGTTCAACGACCAACTGTTGTATTTCAATGGCAAGGTCGGGACATGCCGCATAGAGCTCTCGCGCCACACGACCAAGTGCCGGGACGGGCGCAAGCCCCGCTTCGCTTGTGATCACAAGTAATTCAAGCATGTCCGGGAAATTGCGCCGCACTTTGTCAAGCCGCCGCTTCCGCTTGTGGGATAAGACGGCATCCGGTGCCCGTGACAGGACCAAAGCTGTCGCGCACACCACAACGATTGCGGTGAGGGGCTTGACCCCCTCTTCAGAATTGAGACTCAGCCAGAGCACCGACAGGATCACAGCGGCCACAGGCAGGACGAGCTTTAGAAAGGCGTAAATCAGATGCGCGTCACGACTGCGAATGCCCGCAGATTTCAAAAGAGCTGCTGAGGTCTCCGCCTCATCGCCCTTAACCACGGACACGCGTTCCGCAGTCACTGCCGCCATCCGTCTCAAAATCTCTCCAGCTCTCAAGGACATAGGTTGAGAGACGACATCTTTGGTCTTTTTACCCGTCGACGTGATGCAGCGATCCAATCGGCCGCGCCGCATTCGATGGTCAATCAAAGCCAAGGCGATCAGTTGCACAAGGCTCAGCCCAAGAATGAGCAGAAGTAGGAATATGAGGCCCAAATATCCCATATCAGACATCAATCCGGGACAGTTTGTACATGCTAAATATGCCCAAACAGAGGCTCAGAACCCCAACAGTCGTCAGCAAGAGCCCCCGAGGGTCTTGGATCAGGGGTGCAAGATAGCCGGGGTTGAACATGAAGATGATCAAGCCAATCCCAAAGGGCAGACTGGATAAGATCACAGCGCTGACACGGGTTTCTGCGGATAAGGCGGCGGCTTTTTTACGCAGTTTACGCCGATCGCGCAAAAGGACGGCAAGGTTCTCCAACGTCTCCACAAGATTACCGCCCGTTTCCGCCTGCAAATTTGTTGCGACAGCAATGAACCGGGCCTCAGGCGTTGCGATACGGTCCGCCATACTGGCAAGCGTCTCATCAAGCGGTCTGCCGACACGATGCTCATCGCGGCAGCGCAGGAACTCTTCTTGCGCGATACCCGAGGCGTGACTCGCCACAAGCCCCAAGGCCTCGCTCAGGGGTTGCCCCGCACGCAACCCACGCGCAAAAACATCAAGACAATCCGGCAATGCCTCGGTGAAACGCCCGATCCTGCGCGCTTTCAGAACATCGAAAACAGCATTCAAAACGATCCATCCGCTCCCGAACGAAATCAGCCCCACCAAGGGCTTGGAGAGCGGGGTTGCCATGGCAAGACCCACACTTGTCAGGGCGGCGATGAGGCCCATGACGAGAAGGCTGGACAGAGGTGACATGGTCAGGCCTGCCTCACGCACCCGCCGTTGCAAGAGCCCCTGAATCCCGGCCTGCCGTTGTTTCAGCGCCGCTTGGGCAACGGTATTGGTGGTTTGCGACACTCTTTTGCGCACCAGTTCTGAGGTCGCGCCCGGATGATCCGCTGAGTATCTCACAAGGCGCGCGCGTCGAATGCGACGGCTTCTGTCCGTGAGCATCAACCCAACCGTGCCGATCGTGAGGCAGGCCGTAAAAATCAAAAGGAATAGAACAGCGGAGGCGATCATCTTTGGACACTCACGATCTGGCGCAATTTGCCATCAAGACCGTGTTCAATCGCTCGATCAATAAAGCCCGGCGTCAATCCGCTGGACACAAATTGCCCGCGAAGTGTCTCGCGCCCTTGTGTGGGTTCAGGCACAAAGCGGAACAATTCCTGAAGGCTGATCACCGACTCTTCGCCTCCCACAATCTCAGAAATGGATGTCACCCGCCGCACCCCGTCCCGCATGCGCGAAATCTGGACGATCAGATGAATGGCATCCCGGAGTTGTTGCCGAACGAAGACCGTCGGCAAGACAATCCCCGACATGGCGATCAAATTTTCCATGCGTGTCAGGGCTTCACGGGGGGTGTTCGCGTGCAATGTACTCATTGAACCGTCATGTCCCGTGTTCATCGCCTGCAACAAATCAAACGCTTCCTCGCTGCGCACCTCACCGATGATGATCCGGTCAGGACGCATCCGCAGGGCATTGCGAAACAGCGCGCGCATAGGCACCTGTCCCGTGCCCTCAATATTGGGCGGACGCGTTTCCAAGCGCACGACATGGGGCTGCTGCAACCGCAGTTCAGCCGCGTCCTCAAGCGTGACAATCCGTTCATTCGCCGGAATTTCACGCGAGATTGCGTTCAAAAGCGTGGTCTTCCCCGACCCGGTTCCACCAGAGACAAGGAGATTGAGACGCAATTGCGCGGCGATGCGCAGGAAGTCCGCCATCGGGCCAGAGAGACTGCCCCGGTCCATCAAATCGGAGAGTTTTAAGTCATCTTTTGGGAATTTTCGAATGGTCATGGTTGGCCCATCAATGGCCAACGGCGGGATGGTCACGTTGATCCGGCTCCCATCCATCAGGCGGGCATCCACCAAAGGCGTGGTTTCATCGACGCGGCGACCCACAGCGCCCACGATCCGCGTCGCGATCGTCAAAACATGATCATCGTCGCGAAACGATATATCCGCCAATTCCAACTGACCGTGACGTTCGACGTAAACCTGCTCTGGTCCGTTGACCATGATCTCGGAAATGCTGTCATCTGCCAAAAGCCGTTCGAGCGGCCCCAATCCGAGCATGTCATCGACGACATAATCGACGAGTTCCGCGCTTTCGACGCCATTCAAATCAAACCGTTGCGATTTACTGACGGACATGACCGCATCACGAATGGCACCGCGTTGTGCCACATATTGCAATCCGGCAAGGGCGCGCAGATCAAGGAGGTCCATGATCTCAGGCGCGATTTTCGCCCCCAAACGCATGACGCGTCTGGTGAACTCTGGTTGATAATGGGCCCGCGGTCTGGCGTCCGGCCCAGCCTGTGGGGTATCCTCTGGCACCTCAGTCAATGACACCAGATGTTTCATCAAATCGCGTTGCATCTCTCGCGACAGGCTCTGTTCGGTCGTGTCCTGATACCAATCAATCGCCGCACTCACCGCGTAAAGACCTGTGACCGCACCATCGGCCAACAAAGACCGCACGCGGGCTTCGATAACCGGACGCACGGTTGCGATGTCAGTCGGGTATGAAACGGTCTCACTCATGGCTTACGCCCTTTTCTTCCACCAGGACGTTTGCCGCACTTTGTCTGCCTCATGACCTTTGCACATGGTCTGTGCGAGGCGTGCCACACGGCGGGCATAGGCGCTGTTTGGGGCAAGGGATTGCACGGGCGTGCCTTTCACATAAGCGCGCGCAATGTCGCTCGCACATGGAGGCAATGCGCAGGAGACCGGCAGATCGAGTGCCCCGGCGACTTCCTTGGCACTCAGGCCAGCATCCCGGCGGGTCTGGGTGAGCACAAGCCAAACCCGCGGCGCATCCCCTGCCGCATTTCGATTGAGCAGATCCATCAAACGCCCTGCGGACCGGACCGCGCCAAAGCCGGGGGCCAAAACCAAAATGAGATCGTCGACGACATCCAAGACCGGATTTTTCTCGGCAATCAACCGCCGCGGAAGATCTATCACAGTGGTCGAAAACGTCTCTTTCAAAGAAGACACAAGGGCGGACAGACCCATTTCGCAACTCGGCAGCAAGCTCATGTCTTCGATTTCAGCCGAGTAGACGGACAGACCCGGCTGCAATTCATGCATGGTCGCCTGAAGGAAAGTGCTGTCCACGCGTTCCGGTGTTGAAAAGGCTTCAAACAGGCCTGACGTGGTCTCAATGTCCAGATCAACGGCCAAAGAGCCAAAGGCCAGATCGGCATCCAACAGCCCGACGGTCGGTGTCCCCTCGCCGCCCGCTCTGCACGCCACCGAAAGATTGGCGGCCAAGAGACTGGCACCCACGCCACCGGAGACTCCACAAACGGCAATGACCCTTCCATGCGCACGCTTTACCTCTGTAGGAATGCTCTCGGACGACAGAAGATCCGGCAATGGACCCTTCGTATCCAAAGGCAGCAGGAGGTAGTCCTTGGCCCCGGCGGTCAAGAAGGTCCGATATGTTGCCACGTCATTTTCGCGACCCAACAGAATGACTTCGGTCCCATCCGCGACGATATCACGAACCGCTTCGATATTGGCGTCGAGCGAGGTCTCACCAAGTTCTGCAATCATCACATCGCCAAATGTGGTCATGCCTGACAGGCGCGCCATGGTTTGAAGCGTGCCGGTGTGAACCGTCGCATTGCTGTCCAGTGCTGCCTGTCGCAACAGATGGATCACGGCATCGCGGCCCTCTTCTGTCGTGACAAACGCCTCGACACGGCGCTCGGTCTTGGAGGGCTGGAACATCTGGCTCATTGCGGATGTCCTTCAAGCGGCGCATCCCTACGGGCCATGGTGGCAGTCATATCCGGCTCAAGGACATCGCCCGGCTCGTGAATCATGGCGGCAAGGTTCGCGGCGCTGGCACAGCCCAAATCGGTGATACTCGGTTTGCAATCAACGCGCAGACCTTGTGTTCGCGTGGCACGAATGACACCGGTTTGCCGGTATGACGGACGTGACCCAAAAGAGGTGTCCATGAGATACTGCTTTTTCGCGGCCGAACGTGCCAAAAGCGATTGCATCACAGCCTGACGTTCCGCATCAATTTTGGGTTGTCCGCTCGACGGGATCGTCACGATCAGAAAATCCCCATTTTTCAACGCAAGCTGGTTTAGAAACCCCGTGATCCGCGCGCGTTCTTGTGCGGACAATGAGGACGCTCCAGATGCAAAACGGAATTGATGCTGCGCTTCGACATAAGGGGCGGACAAACGTTGGGTGACACCGATGTGTGGCGTTGGCGTGTCACAAGCGGCAAGGCACATCAGGACAAGCCCCGCCAGAATGGTTTTGGCTTTGGTCACAGTCATTGCAAAAGGAACCCCGCATTCCCGTTAATATTTTTGACGGAGACGGGGGCATTCCCCTCAATCGGCTCTCCTGCCGAAAAGGCCCCCAACAAACTCCGATCAAGGCTGTTCGCCGGCGCGAAGTGATCCAAGGGCGTCTTGAATTTGTCAGGCGACGCGGGCTCCACGATGTAGGGGGTCACAATGATGACCAGCTCAGATTCACCTTTTTGGTAGCTCGTCGACCGGAACAAGGCCCCCAAGATAGGGATATCGCCAAGGCCAGGCACATCCTTGACATCCTGTTGCGTCGAGGCGCTGAACAATCCGGCGATGGCAAAGCTCTGGCCGCTGCCAACTTCGATCGTTGTGCTCGCGCTTCGTTCCAGGATCAGCGGAAAGTTTTGTGTGTTCGTCTGGCTGCCGCTGGAAAAATCAAGCTCGCGGATTTGAGTCCGAACATTGAGTTTGATTTGATTGCTGCGCAAAACTTCGGGGAGGAATTCAAGCTCGACTCCATAGGGTTCGAATTGAACCGTGGGGACATCTTCTGCTGTTCTCGTCTGGTAAGGAAAGCGCCCGCCGGCGAGAAAACTCGCCTTATCGCCCGAACGCGCCGTCAAATTGGGTTCCGACAAAATGGTCACCAATCCCTCACCTTTCAGCGCCTCAAGCGTCACACCGATGTTGGTTCCGCCTTTGCGAATGTTACCAGCAATCGAATAGCCGCCGCTGACCGCTTCGCCACCGGAAATGCCCTGTCCCGACAAGGTAGACCACGTCACGCCAAGGTTTTCTGTGACGCTTCGCGACACCTCAGCAATGCGCACTTGCAAATTGATTTGCGGCGGGGTTTCAAGTGCGAGACTGTTGATCAAAGCGGTCTCGGGTCCCGCCAGTTGTCGCACCACGGATTCAATTTGTTCAGCATCAGAAATCGTGTTGACCTTGCCGCTCAAAACGACCGCGCCACCCACTTCAGAGACTGCGAAGTTTCCCGATGGGAGTGCGGCATGGGCGGCGCGGCTCATCGCGTCCATATTATAAGAGACCTTTACGACACTGCTCAGAGTCACCTCTTCCTGATCGTCGATGACAAAAAGCGTCGTCTCTCCAATCGCCTTGCCGTATATATACAAAAGTCTAGGGGACTTGATCTCAATATCGGCCACGTCCGGGTTGGCCAAAAACACCGTTTCCGCGGGGTTCTCAAGTTTGATCAATTTGCCCTGTCCAGCAAAAAGATTAACATCACGGTTGCGGGTTTCTACCAGCGTTTGCGCGGCACTTGGCATCGCAAAGCCGATCAAAAGCGCGCACAGGCACACGTGACGCAGACCCGCGCACATGCGTTTCAAAATCTTAGACGTTTGAAAGAAATGCATTAATCACCTTGAGTGGGAGGAACGGCAACAATGGCCGCCTCTGATGAAGGCAGCGGGCGACCGATCTCGCCCGGCTCGATGGCATCCGCAACGGTGAGGACATTCATCCGGCTCTCTGCGCCGCGCACGACCGCAACACTGCGGCTGTTGATCGGCGGCAGTGGTTTCGTCGTTTCACCGGAAATCTGAGAAGAAAAGATTGGAGTGTCGTCGGCAATGATCGGCGCATTCCCCTCCTCGCCGCCGCTCAGTACCAGCATCAGATCACCCATCTTCTGGGCCAGGACCAAAACTTTTGCCCCGTCGGGCGTGAGTTCAAATGTGACGATCTTGGGCGGCGCTTTGGGTTCGACCGGCTCGCTCTCCGGGGCCTGCTCCGGGATCTGATCCGTGGCAATAATACGCACGTTGCGCAAAACGGTGCGGATTGCGATCAGGCCGTCTTCCAATGCGTAAGACAGCAAGATGTCGACCCGGTCGCCATTCCTGATCAACCCTGCCACAGAGGTTTCCGCCGTCACCGGCAGAGCAATCGCGCGCATGCCTTCGGTCAGCCGCAGAGCCGAGGCGCTTGTGTGCACTGGTGGTTTTGCACCAGAGACGGCCGTTTCGGGTGGTATCAAATCTTCGGCCACAAAGGGCGTGCCACTTGGAACAGTCCGCGCCACAGTCAACACGGCAAGAGCCGCCTGATTGGCCGGGCTGTCCACGAGAAACCCATCGTGAACTTGATCGGACGCCATCTCTGTAAATGTGTAGCCTGCGGGCGTGACTTGTGTCCCAGCAACAACGGTATGAGCCGCGACCAAGACACGTTCGGTCTTGGTTTGTGCTTCCATTTGGGGGAGTTGCGGCAGGGAGGGTTGGTCTTTTTGCAAAAGCCCAAACCAGACTGCGGAGCCCGCCACCAAAGTGGATGTTGCCAAAACCATGGTCACGCGCCCGGACAGTCCCAGGCGCGACATCATGATGTAGGGCAAGCAGTTGCAGAAGTATTGTCACAGAGTGCAGTATTTACACTTTCGAAACCCGAGTTCACGTTTTTGCCAATATTGCTGACAGCCACAATAATGACGGCGGCGATCAGAGCGGCAAACAGGCCATATTCGATTGCTGTGGCACCGTCCTCTTCACGAGTGAAACGTTTTGCTAAGGCTTTTGCAGGCTTGAAGAATTTCATCTGTGCGTTCTCTCCGAAAGTCTTGTGGACGGGGTGATTCATGGGCTCATGCTCACCACATTGATATTTTTGACCATGAAAGTGTCGAAAGGATTAACGACACACCATACGAAGTAACTTTAGAGATTTAAGGCCATCCTTTTTCAAGGACTAAAGCAATGAAATTTCAATTTTTAGGTTTCATACGCAATATTATATATTCTTTATAATGTATTTACATGACCTATAGGATATGTCTATACATCACTAAGAATTGATTTTATGTGATGTGCCTTGAATAAATCTGGCGTCGTCCAGCACAACACCCCCTACACAAGGCGGGTATACCTATCCTGATTCTGTGACACAGCTTTGCCAGAGCTTGCCATTTCAGTTTACAAAACCTTGAGCGTATTGAGCCAACGGGACAGATCACCAAAGTCTGAATCCCGACGCGATCCTTTCAGGAGGATAAAATCCCCCTCTTTCACGGTGTCTTTGAGAGTGGCAAAAAGCGCGGGCGCACTCGAAAAATGCGGCCCCAAAACGGCCTCCGGCAACCTCTTTCGCAGATGCCGCATCTCGTCCCCATGCGTCAGAACAAGGGACGCACCCGTCGCCAATAAGGGCGCAGCTAGCGCCTCGTGTAGCTTGGCCGCCTGATCGCCAAGATGGACAATGCGCCCGAGCACTGCGATTTTCCGGCCCGCCACGTGCTGTCGTTCAAGTTCAGTGAAGGCATTCAACATCGAAAGGACTTCGGCGTTCCAACTGTCATCCAGCACCTGCACCTTGTGCCCACCCAAGTGACAGACATATTGGACCAAACGCCCCTCTTCCGGCCTGTATGCCTCCAGCCTTTGAACGCTGTCCTGCAGATCGCGCCCAAGCGCATGAGCAACGACGAGCGTTGCGACTGCGTTGTTCAACATGCCCTGACTGACAAAGGGCAGCGTCACCTCATGGGTCTGACCCGCCAGCTCCACCGTGAGCCGGGTCGATCGGCCCTCAGCGGCGTGATCCAGCACACGCAAATGGGCGTTCGGGCTGGGCCCAAAGGTCAGGACCCGGCTTGCATGTTGGGTTGCCTTGGCGTGGATGGTCTCAAAATGCGCCAAATGTTCGCCGATCACGGCAATCCCACCCGGCATCAGCCCATCGAAAACCCTCGATTTCCAACGCGCAACATCCTCAGTTGTCTTGATCATCCTGTTGGTTTGTGACAGGCCGATTTCCGTGATTATGGCCATGGTCGGATGCACCCATCGGGTGATTGGACCACGGTTCATCCAGAGCGCAGATTGTGCAATTTCGAGCAAAGCAGCCTGATGGTCGGGCGCAAGGCTGGCCAATTGGATCGGCACGCCAACACGCGAGTTATAGTTGTCCACGCTTTTCAGGGCACATCCGGGATCAAACAGTGTTTCGAGCAACCTGAGGGTTGAGGATTTCCCAACCGTCCCTGTCACGGCGATCACTGGCCCCTGAAACCGCTGACGGGCCGCAAAGCCCAGTTCCATATTGGCCTTGATCGGATCATCGACCAACAACTGCGGGAAATCGCTTGGCACATTTGCAATGGCTTTACTGACAATCGCCCCGGCCAAACGGTTGATGTTCTGCGCCACCACCGGATGGCGGTCGCCGATCGTTTTGATCGGCTGGGCCGCGCCTTCGTGAAACGCGCGTTCGCGATTGGTGTGGGCCACAAACAAGACCGGGGCATCTCGCATCTCAATATGTTTCTGACCATTGACCACAGAGCGCACGAACCACCCTTTTTGCGGCGCGGTCAGCCACTGGCCTCCCGTGATCGCCTGAAGCTGATCCGCAGTCCATGTTTGATGCGTTTGACTGTGATGTTCCAGATCAGGGAACTCTGTGCGGTAGGTCAGGTTCAGCGCAGAGTCCGTCTCTGCCAAGTGTACCGGCACCAGTTTTGGATGCAGATAACACTGTGTATTCGGTGCCCGCCCCAGCACACGAATTTCCAACTGCAGCGGTGCGTTGCTCAAGTGTTTTAACGGCGGCGGACGCAGACCAAAATGGTCTCTATAAATCCGTCCGGGAACCCAGCGACGGGTGGGAAGCATCCAGTCGCACGGATCATGATCCATACCGCGCCCCCATTCCACCACCGGCCCCTGCCCGCGAGGGACCGCCGTATAGCTCAATCGAAGATCTTCAGAGAGCGGGATGTCACTGGACCACCAGGTCTCAACCCAAAGCATCCGCCGATGCGTGATATTTTGCGGGCTCAGGCGCACCCCTAACAGCGTCAAACCGTTTATTTTCACCGGCTTTATACGCGCCTCTTCGGGCACATAGGGAACCTGCCCATACGTCGCATCAGCCTCATAGGCCTGCAAAACCTCAACCGGATGGCACCGCGGTGATGCGCCCTTTCGCGCCACGGGTTTTTCCGCGTCTGACGGTGGCACGAGTGCCACAGAGGCCCGGTCTTCGTGGCACGTCAATGTCGTCCCGATGCTTTGGCATTTGCTTTGAAACCGCTGTATCACACCGCGCGCGGCATCCCCGCGCAGGCGCTGGCTAAAGCCAAAGCCAACCCCCACCGGAATAAATTCAACCCACTTCACGCCCTCTGCGCCGACCCCCAACCGGAACACCCCGCCGTCAGAAAACTGACTGCGGATGGAGTCGAACAAAAGATCACCCGCGTCATGGATGATCGGCTTGGCCTTGTAGATTTCGATGCCCTGCAACCGATGCGCCGAGGCACCCAGCACAGCATCAGCACCCGCATCAATCAAGGCATGGCCAACTGCGATTTCATCGTCATCCGGTGCGGCCGCATTGTTCGCCCCCCAATGCACGGCGATTATGGCAAGATCGGCTTGTGTCTTGGCCTCGGCGATGCGCGGTTCAAATACCTCTCGCCACGTCTGTGGATCATCCAACGGCAAATATGCGGTGCCCGGCGTATCATCTGTCGCGGCAAACCGGTGCTGGGTTGCATCGACACTAAACAGCGCAACGCGCAACGCGCCAGCGGTACAAAACGTGGGACGAAAGGCCTCGTCTCTGGTGCGCCCACTGCCGGCGCAGGCAATGCCAAGTGCGCGCAGGATATCCTGTTGCTGCATCAACGCTTGGGGGCCGTAATCCCCACTGTGATTGTTGGCCACGGCCACCGCGTCGATGTTGGCCGCCGTCAGGATGTTCAACATTTCAGGCCGGGCGCGATAATAATATGGCCCCCCCTCGCCCTTGATCACACCTTGTGCGCCGAGCGAACTGACAACGCATTCCAAATTCACGATCGACAGATCGGCAGACTTAAGCTCGGGAATGTCGAGGACCTGATCATACCCCAGCTGCTTTGATCTGTAATGTTGACGACGCCCCAAATTGACGTCGCCCCCCCAAGCCAAAATGGCGGGTGCGCTCAGAGACGGTGTGTCGTCCACATCCGGAACATGCCCTGTCAGTTTCGGCGGTTCCGCCGCGTCTGTCGGGCGCGTTCCATGGCGGTTTCCATCCCGCAAATAGTGCAAAAGATAGGCCGTATAGCCCGACAGATAATGTTCGACATCGTCGATCCTGACGCGGAACCCGTGATGGCGAATGAAAAAACTGCCCAATATACGTTGGGGGTTTTTGAAATACATCGCGATTTCCGGCCAGAAAAACCCGTTCATCAGGTAATGCGCACGCGTTTCGAGGGCGCGGTAGAACTTATCAAGATCAAGATGTTTCAAAAGAGGGCGGTGCGCATCGCTGCCCTGCAATCGCACAATCATCTTATGCGCGGCCATCATCAACTCAAGCAGGGTGGGAAAGGTCGTGATGCGGTCAATCACAAAATCCAGATACCCAACCACGTTTTGGATGCCAAACCGGAAATAGCGCTCCTCTGGCCGATAGAGCGTCAATTCGTTGACGCAATAGCTGAGCCAGTGATCGTGACTTTTCCAATGCTGTTGCGCGATAAAGTAATCAAACGCCTTTTCAACCGTTTGCAACCACCGCGCGTCTTTGGTCAACCCATAGAGCCGCATCAATCCAAAAGCGGCCTCCCCATCGTAATATATGATCCGAAAGGTTTCTTTGACGCTGAGATCCGTGGAATTGAGCACATGGGGCAGTTGCCCGGTCCTTGGGTCTTGCACCCGTCGGATGCCCTCCGCCAAGTGGTCCAACAGCGGCAGGTGGCTCTGATCCCCCGTCAATTCGGTGTATTTGACAAGCGCCAAAAGGGCGACAGCACTGCCCCCCAGTTTGAATTCATTGTTCAGGTCTTGCAGATACGCGACCTCTTTCCCATCCGGCAAGGTGAACCGACGAATGAGACTCTGGGTCATGAACCGAAGCGCGCGGTCGATCGCGGCTTTGACCCCCGCGTCCTGCGTGACCTCCCACGCCTCCAACATGGAATAGATCGTGCTGGTGTGGCGCAGGGTGTTATAGGCCTTAATCTCCCGGTCAAAACACGGATGAATCCCATAGACAAACTGGCCCTGTTCATCGACTTGGGTCGCCAAAAACCGACTGGATTGCGCGACCATGCTTTCCACAGTGGTTTCGTCGAGATCCGTCACACTCCTGCGCCCGGTATCCCGCCCCTCGGCCCCGCCGCTAAAGCCGTGCAGCCGGATCGGACCATGACCCGGCTGTAAAAGGAAAGCTTGGGTCGAAAACAAACGGACCTGATGCGCGGGGTCTTGAGGCAATTGGAAGCCTGCGCCAAAACGTCGGCGCGCATAAATGTTGAAGTTCTTTTCGTTCACACCGGCCTGTTCGACGGTGCCGCCAAGATACAACATCGCATTGGCATTGAGTTCCTGCTCTAAAAATGCCTGTTCAAATCCATGGTCAAGTGCGAGGCCATAGCGAAAGTAACTCCGCTTGCTGTTCTCAAGCGCCAATTGGCAGTGGTGCCATGTCAGGTCCCATGTTTGGTCAACCCAATCCACTCTCAACCAACGGATCGCCGGGCAGGGATTGGCCAAAGCCCCCCGCCATGTCTCTACTTTTTCCCAGATGTCCGCCAGATCGCGCCCAACGAAATGCACGACATCTGCGCGTTTGGTCCCGTCACTCATGGAGAAGAAGAGGCGCAGCGGAGCGGACGGCGGCGTTTCAACGTCGGAGGGCACCAGCGCATAGGTCAAAGCCGCTTTGGCCTGCGCCAAAAGCACGGTCAACGGGGCTTTGGACTGCTGTGCAAGCGGCGACATCAACGCATTGGGTCTGTCGGTCTTCCCCTGTCGTGCATCTGCTTTTGGCACGTTTCGGGACCGCTTTTTCTTGCCCATCGCATACGCCTTTGTATTGGCTGTCACGCAGCATCCCACCCGCACAACAGCGAGACTCTCAATCATCCTACAGGCCGGATGACGTCATCCCACGGATCATTTGGTACAAAACACACCGCTCTGGGTCAACAACCCGCCCCCAACGTGCCAGACGTTAGGGGCGGGAGATTTCAGGATGTCTTGCGCCCTCGACATCCGTCTTGGTTGCGATCGGGCCGCGTGTGCCGCCCGATCCCATGGTGTCATCGTCCCTTAGAGGGCAACATCGTCGGTCAGGCTCGTCAGGCCATCAAGAAGCCCGCCGTCCAGCAGACCATCGGTCAGGCCACCCAGAAGATCGCCGCCAAGCACGCCATCGAGCAGACCGCCTTCGCCACCCAACAACCCGTCCGTCAAGCCGCCCAAAAGGCCGCCGGACGCATCCGCTGTGCCATCCGTGACCAAGGCCAGACCCGTCAGATCCGACACCAGACCGGCATCGCCAATGACCTCACCCAAGACGCCATCATTGCCCGTCACATCGCCCAAAAGACCGCTGTTCCCGGTCAGATCGCCCAGCAGGCCACCATCCGACACAACCGGATCGAGCAGGCCATCGGTGCCCGTCAGACCACCCGTCAAACCGCCAAGCAGATCGCCACCAAG
>NZ_FNBL01000009.1 GCF_900102315.1 Celeribacter baekdonensis | reverse complement strand
TCACGTAGGGTTTGACGTATCCGGCGGGCATGAGTTTCACCTCGTGTCCCAATTTGCGCAGCTGGCGACCCCAATGGTGGGACGATCCACACGCCTCCATGCCGACCAAACAGGGCGGCAGCGTCTCAAAGAAGGCAAGCAGCTTCGCCCGCTTTATGGCCCTATTGAAGATGACCCGACCATTCTCCGAAATGCCGTGAACCTGAAAAACATCCTTGGCCAGATCAAGGCCTACTGTCTTAACTGTCATTGGGTGGCTCCTTTCCTAGCAGTCATTGATAACTGCACTTTGGCACATTCGATGCCGGTGGAGCAGGAGCCACCCACCTCATCCGGTCAGGGCCGTTTTGATCTCCCTTTCCTGCGTGGCAAGCGAACTCATCTGGCTTTCAAGGAGCATCAGAGACGCTTGTCGCCGAAATCTCAGAAGCGCGTTTTCTTATTCCAACCACAACAGGGGATGAGCCCAAATATTGCCTAGCCGCGACGAAAGATCCTTTGGATGGGCTATCGAGGTCTTGGCGCTGGCGGGTGAGGTATAGCTGAGATCCGCGCAGTGGCTGTGCTGGGGGCAAAAGCATTCGTCAGCAGAGGCAAACATTTTGCAATAATTGCTATACGAAAAGGGACGATTTCCGGTGTTTTCACGCCCCACAGAGGCAAAACTATGGGTCACCGCTCAAACCTTGATGATAGGCAATTTGCCCTTTTGCGTC
This sequence comes from Celeribacter baekdonensis, assembly GCF_900102315.1. Classification (GTDB taxonomy): domain Bacteria; phylum Pseudomonadota; class Alphaproteobacteria; order Rhodobacterales; family Rhodobacteraceae; genus Celeribacter; species Celeribacter baekdonensis. The sequence goes on along the minus strand of NZ_FNBL01000009.1, from coordinate 147,352 downwards.
ACGATTTGCCCTTCGGGTGTCGTTACGCCTTGGCATGGTTTTACCGCCACCAGAGGGAAAACACCTTATCCGCTCCCGCCACGCGGATGTACCGATTCACGAAAACCGAGGTCCGATTGCGACTGCGCAGCACTGGTGTCGTTGCCCTTGGACAGCGAATTGGTTCCGGGCGCTCCGTGTGATGGCAGCAGGCAGTGCATCCCGAACCTTTGTGTCTTGTGCAGCCCGCGAATGTCCATGTCTTCTATCATCCGCTGACGCAGCGGGGTTGTTCTCTTCTCTGTCATGGGAACTTCCTGTCTGATGATTGAGAAGGCCCAATCATCAAACAGGTCAGAAGATCGCAAAACGCACTCCGTTAGTGGCATTGCACACCGTCAGCCAAGAGCGCCAATGCCGTGAAGTGGTTAGTCCATCCATATGCGAACATAGACCGTCGGCAGGGTTCACGCTCCTTGCTCTCTATTTTTCCCTTCACAACATACCAACCGTATGGTATGTATATCAACCATGACGAGACCGACCAAAAAATCCCCCGAGCGCGGTGATGCGCGCACCCGCCTTCTGGACGCCGCCCGCGATGTCATCCGCCAAAAGGGTTTCGCGGCGACGTCCGTTGATGACCTTTGCCAATCAGCGGGGGTCACGAAGGGCGCGTTTTTCCATCATTTCAAGACGAAGGATGCGCTTGGAGTGGCGGCTGCAAACTATTGGGCCGAGACGACCAGTGCCCTGTTCGCTAAAGCGCCGTATCACGCGCCGGACGATCCGCTGGACCGCGTGCTGGCCTACCTTGATTTTCGCCGTGCTCTCATTGGCGGGGAGACTTACGAATATACCTGCCTTGTCGGCACCATGACGCAGGAAGTCCACGACTCCGCCCCTACGATCCGGGATGCCTGCGCGAAAAGCATCTTTGGTCACGCCGCCACATTGGAGGCGGATATCAAGGCGGCCAGAGAGCAGCGCGGGATCGACGCGGACTGGACCGTCGAAAGCCTCGCCCGACACACCCAAGCTGTTCTTCAGGGCGGCTTTATCCTCGCCAAGGCGACTGGAAACCCGGACCTCGCCCGCGAGAGTGTCGATCACCTGATCCGCTATGTCTGCCAACTTTTTGGCATCGAAACCAAGCCACCATCCACGACAGAAAGGGAGAATTGAAAATGGAACATGCAGCCAAGGTGCGGACTTGCTTCTGGTTTGACAAGGGCGGCGTCAAAGCGGCCCGTGAATACGTGTCTCTTGTCCCGAACAGCCGGATTGAGGCCGTGCGTGAGAATGGCCGGCCTGATGATCCGATGGTTGTCGAGTTCACTTTGGCCGGTGCGCCGATGATGATCCTGACGGCTGGACCGCACTACAAATTGACCCCTGCCGCGTCGATCAGCATCCTGACCGAAGATCAGGACGAAACGGACCGGCTTTGGGATGCGTTGACCAAGAACGGTGGGGAGCCGGGGCATTGCGGTTGGGTGGTGGATCGCTTTGGCGTCTCTTGGCAGATCGTACCAAAGCGGCTGCCCGACCTTCTGGCCAGTGACGATCCTGCGGTGGGGAGCCGCGTAAGCGACGCCATGATGCAGATGGGCAAGATCGATATCGCAGCACTCGATGCGGCCGCCGCGAAGGAGCCATCTCATGGGTGAGACAACACAGATCGGATGCGCCTGCGGTCAGACCCGCCTTGCGGTTGAAGGCAAACCCATCGCCAGTGTCGAATGTTGCTGCACCTCCTGCCGCACAGCGGGGGACCGGATGCAGACCCTTGCGGACGCCCCCCAAACCCTCACGGATTACGGCACAACCCCCTTCGTCATGTACCGAAAGGACCGCGTGCACTTTCTTGCTGGCCGCGAGGGCCTCAAATCATTCCGCCTGTCGCCCGAACATTCGACCAGGCGGGTCATCGCGTCATGCTGCAACACGCCGGTGTATCTGGAATTTAAAGGCGGGCATTGGCTGAGCCTTTATGGTGGGCTGTGGCCGGAGAAAACGATGCCGCCGCCCACGATGCGCACGATGGCCTCCGATTTGCCAGACAGTGTGAGCCTGCCCAACGACATCCCAAACGCAAAGAAACAGAGTCTGGTTTTTTTCGCTAAGCTCTTTGGGGCCTGGGTCGCCATGGGGTTTCGCACCCCGAAGAGCCCAACAACGGGAGAGATCAATGCCTGACCTCAATGAAAAGATCGAAATCGAAAGCATCACGTCACCGGGGCGAGTCGTGCGGGTGAACCGGGCCAAATACATGGCCATGCGTGACGCCCTCCTGCCGGTGCTGCCGGCCGAAGCCCCCGGCATGACTGTTTCCGAGGCGAAGGTTGCCCTGCTGCCAAACCTGCCACAAGACCTGTTCCCGGATGGCGAGAAAGCCGGGTGGTGGCTGAAGGCCGTGCAACTCGACCTTGAAGCCAAGGGTGTGATCGAGCGTGGCGGCAAGGGGCCGGTCCGGCTATTCAGGACGGGGAAATCGGCGTAACAACGCAGGTCTAGTGCACCAGTGTCGATTTGGATTGGCAGCTACCCACGATCGAGCGGGCACTGACGGGATCCGATTGCGACCAGGCCGTTGTGCGCCACAAGTCGCGTCTGCTCAGTGACAACGGGTCCTGTCACATCTCCGGCGATTTAGCGGCGTGGCTGGAAGGGCAGAAAATGAAACACATCCGCGGCGCGCCATTCCCTCCTCAAAAACGCGCCATTCCATCCTCAAAAACAAGCCACATCATCAATCACACAAACGAACCTGAGCCTCCAATGCTCAAACCCGTCTGAAACCTCATTTTATTTGACGACGGACATTCCTCCCCGGCAGGCAACATTTCATTTTACGACATCAGGATTCACCGGGACGGACCAACCTGTATCAGTGTGGGCCGATGACGGCAGTGTCATACTCACATGAGTTCGCCGTGTATGGGTGAACCTTTGCCCTGTTTTGAGTAAGCAAAAGACATATGGGAGTGCGCTTCCCCTTCGTATTCGTTCTCTCATGTGCCTTTTGTGCTTGAAGACCGTAAAAACCACGGCGACCCAACAACGACCAATAGCCGTCATAGACGGCGCGTACACATTCGGAGATAGACCTCATGTCACTTGGATCCATCCTTATCCTTCTTCTGATCATTGGCCTGCTGGGTGGGTTCAGCGGTCGTTTTGGCGGCTATGGCTATGGCTTTGGCCACACCGGGGTCGGTGTGCTTGGAACGATTTTGATTGTAGTGGTCGTGTTGATGGTGCTGGGGCGCCTTTAATAAGAACCACTCCGCCTGCACCGCTACGTGAGCAGCGGACCGCGTTGATCCAGATAGGTCGGGTCGAATTGAGCAAAGGCGATCAGAGCCTCATAATCCCCAAAGACCACCACCCCGTCCCGAAACGTCACCAATCCCAATTCGCGCAGATGGCGCAGCACCCGGTTGACATGCACCGCACTTAGCCCAAGCGCATCGGCCAGAAGATATTGCGACAGCGGACAGGTGTAGCCTTTCCTGCTGCCCACTCCCACAAGAGCCAGCCGCGCGCCGAGTTCCAAAAGGAAATGCGCCATCCGCTCGGTGGCGTTGCGGCGTCCGATGTTGACCAGATGCTCGACCACCATCGCCTCATCACGCGAAGCAGCCCATAAAACGGCGGTCGCCAAACGCGGGGCCTTTTGGAAAGCACTCAACAAATCCTTCAGCATCACTTCGCTGACCACGATATCGGTGACGGGTTCGATACTATGATCCGAGATATGTAAGAGAACGCTGCGCAGACCCAGAAAGTCCCCCGGAATCTGAAAATCGACGATCTGCCTTTGGCCGTCCTGCAAGATTTTATAGGAACAGGCCCACCCTGAACGCAGGATATAGGCCACCTGCCCGGATTGACCTTGGTGGACCAGATCACGCCCGGGAACAAAGCTGCGCTGACGTTTTTGCAAGCTGTCCAGAACCGACAGTTCCGGCCCTGACAATGCAACAAAGGCCCCAAGTTTGTTTATCAAAGCTGTGTTTTGCACGTTGCTCATCCGCCCTCTCACTCAAATGAAGCGTTATCATGGAAACTGTGCTGATGACTGATCGAAGTCAGCCTGCTCTTTCGGTTTGTTTGAAACCCTGCATCATAAGCCGGCGGGACCTCCTGAGCTGGCAACACCCGTGAAAGGCCCCATCATGTCAGACCCTAACACATACTCTGGAAAAGCGGCCCTTTCGATTTGCGAAGCCCTGCTTTTGGCGCTCAATGACGCTCATGTTTTGCCTGAAAGTGAAATCATGGGCATTTTGAAAGACGCAGCCGAGGCGCATAGACATGCAAGCGTTGTCGGAGACGCCGATCATGACATGCATATGGCTGTTGCGGGGCTGATCTCGGATATTATTGCAGGCGGCAACTCCGTGCGTCGGACCTGAGACAGGCCTGCGCAAGAGGTGCATCCCCTGCGCTCGCTTTGGCGTGAGGTCGACTTGCGCGTGTTTGATCTTTTCGAGAGAAAGCAATGGACAAACGGCCCGGCGGAGGTCACCAAATGAACCCCAAGCTCTGCCCTCGCGCGGGCGGCCTTTGGGTTTTGCCGCTTTCGCCTCTCACACGGACCCCGCCATGCCCCTGTTTGTCACCGATAAAATCGAAATTGCCGATTGGGAGATCACCGAGCAATTCGTGCGCGCCTCCGGCCCCGGCGGGCAGAATGTGAACAAGGTCTCAACAGCCGTGGAACTGCGGTTCGAAGCGGCGCGCTCCCCCGCGCTGTCCGACCCGGTGAAAAACCGATTGCGGCGCTTGGCGGGGCGACGCTGGACCAAAGACGGCGCTCTGGTGATGTTCTGCGACGAAACCCGCCACCAAGCCCGCAACCGCGAAATCGTGCGAGAACGGTTGGTGGAGCTGATCAAACAGGCTGCGGAAAAGCCGAAGTTCCGGGTCAAGACCAAGCCCACGCGCGGCAGTGTCGAGCGGCGGATCAAGGCGAAGAAGGTCCGGGGGGAGGTGAAGGCGCTGAGGGGGCGGGTGGACTAGCAAAATTTCCCATTACCAAGTATAATTGTTTCACTTTCGAAGTCGAAGTGTACTGGAGGCCAGCCAGAATGACGAAAAAAATTTTTACCGGTGACTCTGTAAGCCCTAAGGGCAGTGGTGCGTCTAAGCCAACAGTGCCGATTCATGGTTATAGCCCTAGCAGTGGAGCGCAGGGCTCAACTCAGCCTACTGGCGCAGGTGGATCGAATACGACAAGCAGCGGCGGTAAGGGCGGGAAAAAGTAGTTTCTTGATTAGCGTTCTCGGGCTTTTCTTCTAAAGTCAATTTCGGCGATTTGATCCTTCGGAATATACGTGATCCTAATTCCATCGGCGTCGATTAATGACTCGGCTTGGCGGCCTTCCTGATCTAGTGGCGTGATATATGTGATATACATGCCTACCGAGCCGTCTGAACCAAACACACATGGGCCGTTTGGATAGTTGTTGAAATCTCCAAGTGGGTAACTTTCGTAGGAGTAGCCGTTTTTTAATGTCACCACTAATTGAGCGTACTCAAGATTTTCTTTTTGAATAATTGTTGACCATGCACTTGGAAGTCCATCCTCTTTATCTTGGGTCAGAAATGATAAAAGGCGTTTTGTTTTCTGTGCAATTGTACGCCTCCAAACGATAGCAGAAATGGTTGGCATCATCACGCCAAGGCTACCGAGCACATAGTCGCTCCGAAGCCAATCAACTGAGCAAAGCTCAAAAAGTCGTTCAAGACTTCCTATCGAAATTAGTCCAATACCGCCGAAGCATAGAATAATTCCAAGGACATCTGTTGTTGTGTGGCTTTCCCTGCGACCTGAATAGGCAATGATGTATGATAAATAGCCGCCTATGAGTACAACTTGGGTTCGCCAGCTGAGTTCTAGCAGCTCATTCAAACCACAACCTCCACCGCGTCCTGCTCGCCAACCCCAAACACCCGTTTATACCGCTCCACCTCGTCTTTCGGCCCCATCGCCTTGTTCGGGTTGTCCGACAGTTTCACCGTCGGCTGGCCGTTGGCTTCGACCGCTTTACAGACCAAGCTGAACGGCGCCAGAGCGTCGCCTGTGGTCAGGCCACGAAAGTCGTTGGTCAGCAAAGTGCCCCAGCCAAAAGATGTGCGCACGCGACCGGCAAATTGGGTGTGGAGTTCGATGATCTTGTCGGTGTCCAAGCCATCGGAAAAGATCACCAGTTTCTTGGTCGGGTCTTCGCCGCGCGCTTTCCACCAGTCAATCGCCACTTCGGCGGCAGACGCCGGGTCGCCGCTGTCGATGCGGATGCCGGTCCAGCCCGCAAGCCAATCGGGCGCGCCATTCAAAAAGCCGCGTGTGCCGTAAGTGTCGGGCAGGATGATGCGCAGGTTGCCATCGTGTTCTTCGTGCCAATCGGCCAGCACCTCATAGGGCGCCTGGCGCAGCTCGGCGTCGGATTGGGCCAGCGCGGAATAGACCATGGGAAGCTCATGGGCATTGGTGCCGACCGCTTCGAGGTCGCGTTTCATCGCGATGTGGCAATTCGAAGTGCCGGTGAATTTGGGGCCGAGACCTTCGAGCATGGCTTGGACGCACCAATCCTGCCAGAGGTAGGAATGGCGGCGACGGGTGCCGAAATCGGCGATTTTGAGCCCCTCAAGCGGTTTGAGCCGTTCGATTTTTTCCCACAGTTTGGTCATGCCACGGGCGTAGAGCACCTGAAGTTCAAATTTTTTCATCGGGCCAAGCACAGCCCGCGACCGCAATTCCATCAGGATCGAGAGCGCCGGGATTTCCCAGAGCATGACCTCAGGCCAAGAGCCTTCAAAGGTCAGCTCATATTGGCCGTCCTTTTTCTCAAGCTGATAGGGCGGAAGGCGCAGGTTTTCGAACCATTCCATGAAATCCGGGCGGAACATCTGACGTTTGCCGTAAAACGTATTGCCGCGCATCCATGTGCTTTCACCGCGGGACAGGGAGAGGGAGCGGACATGGTCCAACTGTTCGCGCAATTCGCCCTCATCGACCATCTCCGCCAAGCGGATGGATTTGGAACGGTTGATCAGCGAGAATGTGACCTGAGTGTCAGGTTTGTTGCGAAACACCGACTGGCACATCAGGAGTTTGTAAAAATCAGTGTCGATCAAGGACCGGACAATCGGGTCGATTTTCCATTTGTGATTGTAGACGCGGGTGGCGATATCGACCATGAGGAGGCCCCTTCTTATGACACAACGGTTAAAGCAGGGCAGAGAGGGGTTTGGCAAGCAGACCCATGGTTTTGTTCGTCATTTGAAAAGATTTGCATGTTAGGCAGAGCGTGAATTGTGACAAAGAGGCAGATGATGAAGGCGATTTTGGCAGGGGTATTTTGGGTCTTGGCGGCGGGTGCCTTGGAGGCTCAGGATGATTGGGAATACGGGTCGTGGCGGGTGTCTACATTCTCCGAAAACGTGGGAACGGCAGGGATCGTCGAGGATGTCTATCACTATTGTATCGCCAGCAGTGGCGGCGATGGCGATGCGCGCATTTCGATTGAGTTCATGAGCCATGATGCCGGCCCGCCAACGGTGTACCCTTCCGTGGTGATCGAAGAATATGCCCCACGCGGCTATGACACGCAAATGCAGGACGGCATGACCGGCTACATCATCTTCGACAGCTATGAAACCGCCGCCGCGACACCCGTCACAAGCTATGATCCTGACGGCTATAAACTCGCGCGGGTGAGTTATGACCAACCCTATAGCCAGTGGATGCTACAAAAGATGCAGGCCAACGGGCGGCTGGATTTGGTGGTTCAGGGGCGACCTGTTGCGGCGTTTCAACTCAACGGGTTTTCGGCGGCTTATCTGAAGGCGGCAGATGAATGCGGATTCTCCGGGGTCGGTGTGATCCCGTAATTATCGGTCGCGCGGCGTCCAATCTTCGTCCGTATCAACCTGTTTGTCCCCACGACGCCTGAGTTTCATCGCCAACCCAAGCGCGATCCCCACGCCAATCGCGAGGGTCAGGTCGGTGAGCACCGTAAGCAAAAGTGTGATCACCAAAAGCACCTGATCCGACCGAGGTGTGCGGAGATAACTGCCCCAGCGATGCGGCTCAGACATGTTCCACGCGGTCAAAAGCAACAGCCCGGACAACGCGGGCATGGCAAGAAAACCCGCAAGTGGTGCGGCCAGCATCAAAATCGTGAGAATGGTCAGCGCATGAATGATCCCGGCCACCGGCGTTTTACCACCCGCGCGCACATTGGTCGCGGTGCGGGCAATGGCCCCTGTCGCGGGCAACCCGCCAAACAGGGATGAGCCCAGATTGGCCACCCCCTGCGCGAGAAGTTCGGCATTGGATCGGTGTTTGCCACCAATCATACGATCCGCAACCATGGCGGACAAAAGCGACTCGACGCCTGCCAAAAAGGCGATGATCACAGCCGACGAAAAAAGCGCGCGGACGCGATCAAAGCTAAGATCCGGCAACTGAGGCATCGGCAGACTGCGTGGCAGATCGCCAAACCGCGATTGGATCGTCGCGACAGGCAGATCGAAGATCGCAACAACGGCGGAGGTGATCGCCACCGCCACGATCAACCCCGGCAATCGCGGCGCAGCGCGGCGGAACAAAACGATCAACACCATCGTGGCCAATCCGATGGCAAAAGCCGCCGGGGTCATGTCAGGCAAAGCGCGCCAGATCGCGGGAATTTTTTCGATGAAATCGGCAGGCATGGCACCGCTGAGACCCAAAAGATCGGGGATTTGGCTTGTGGCGATGATCACGGCAATGCCGATGGTAAAGCCGTTGATCACCGCTTCGGGCACATGGCGCACCAAGCCGCCCGCATGAAACGCCCCCGCCACCAAAAGGATAATTCCGGCCATGAAGGTCGCGGTGACCAATCCGTCATACCCATACGTCGCCACCACCCCGGCAACCACCACGATAAACGCCCCGGTCGGCCCGCCGATCTGAACACGGCTACCGCCCAGCGCGGAAATCAAAAACCCCGCGATGATGGCGGTGACGATACCTTCCGCAGGTCCCGCACCTGAGGCGATAGCAATGGCGATGGACAGAGGCAGTGCCACCAAAGCCACGGTGATACCAGCAAAGACATCGGCTCTAAACTGATCTTTTGTATAGGTTTTGAGAGTGGTGAAAAGTTTCGGGGTCATGGCTTAAACAACCTCAACCCCGGCGGTTTTCATCCCGTCGATTGCAGTTTCTTTCGATCCATCCATGTCAATCGCGCGACATAAATCCGTACGAACAGCAACTTTAAACCCAAGGCGCGCGGCATCGATGGCGGAGAAATTCACACAGAAATCAAGCGCCAGACCGACCAGCGTGAGCGTATCTATTCCACGGGTTTTAAGATACCCTTCAAGCCCGGTCGGGGTCACATGATCGTTTTCGAAAAAGGCGGAGTAGCTGTCAATCGCGGGATTGTAGCCCTTGCGGATGATCAGGTCGCCATCAAGTCGCAGCCCCGGATGAAAGGCGGCGCCGTCCGTGCCCTGAATGCAGTGATCCGGCCAAAGCACTTGGGTGCCATAGGGCATCTCGGTGGTGCTAAAGGGCGCTGTCGCATGGGTGCTGGCAAAGGACGAATGCCCGGCTGGATGCCAGTCTTGCGTCAGGATCACGGCAGCGAACTCATCCATCAAAGCGTTCACCTCAGACACGATCTCGTCGCCGCCGGGCACGGCCAGCGCACCACCGGGGCAAAAGTCATTTTGGATGTCGATGACGATCAAGGCTTCGTTGGCTGGACGCATGGGAGTCTCCTTTGGCACAGGCCTAGCGCGCGCTGACCGGGCTTGGCAAGCGTCATGGCGAGGTGAGTGGGTTTCGGGTTTGCCCAAGTGAGCCGAGGATTCGTCAATTAGGGTCTTTTGGGCTGGATGAGAGACTAATTTCGAATTCTCAGACGCAACACTTGCCCGGTACGTTCAAATGTCATCCGCCGCATCCCCGGCTTGGTTTACGCGACGGCGGATAAGGTATCTTTGTCGGCGAGCACCACAGTGTCTTCATAGTCGCGCCATAGACGCGCCGATCATTAAGCACGACACGGATGTCGGAGGCCTCGCCAACCACATGGTAGGTTAAGACCACATGCCCCTCTTTCGAGACGATCACACCGGAGCCGAGAGCCCGTTGGACGCGCTGGCGGGCGGGGCCATAGCGGGATATGTATAAAGGATGCGCGCTTTTACCGCTTTGCAAGGTCTTGCCTGCGCCCACAGGCGGGAGTATCGAACACATTATGTTTACAGTTTGCGCCCTCTATCACTTCGCCCGCTTCGATGACCCGTCCGCATTGCGGGGGCCGCTTTTGGACCTGTGCCTCTCGGACGGCATCACCGGGTCGCTTTTGCTGGCCCGCGAGGGCATCAATGGCACCGTGGCCGGGCCCACGCCCGCCGCGATTGACCGTTTGGTGGCGCATATCCGCGCCCTGCCCGGCTGTGCCGATTTTGAGTACAAACTTTCGACAGCCTCAGCTCAGCCGTTTGGCCGGATGAAGGTCCGGTTGAAAAAAGAGATCGTCACCATGGGGCAACCGGATGTCGACCCGCGCGCTCGGGTTGGGCACTATTGCGATCCGAAAGAGTGGAACGAATTGATCTCAGCCGACGATGTGGCAGTGATCGACACACGTAACGATTACGAATTTGGGATCGGCACGTTCAAGAACGCAATTGATCCGCAAACCAAGAGCTTTCGCGACTTCCCGCAATGGTGGGAAGAGAACAAAGACCGGTTTCACAACAAACGCATCGCAATGTTTTGCACCGGCGGCATTCGCTGTGAGAAATCGACCAATTTCCTGTTGGGTCAGGGGATTGAGGAGGTCTATCACCTCAAGGGTGGGATTTTGAAATATCTCGAAGAGATGCCCGAGGAGGAGAGCCTTTGGGAGGGTGAGTGTTTCGTCTTTGATGGTCGTGTGTCGATTGGACATGGGTTGACCGAGGGACCACATGAGCTTTGCCACGCCTGTCGCCGTCCGATTTTACCCGAAGACAAAGCGCGGCCAGAGTATGAAGAGGGCGTGTCCTGTCATCAATGTGTGGACGAAACGGATGAGGCGCGCAAAGAACGGTTCCGCGAAAGGCAGCACCAAATTGCTTTGGCGAAAGCGCGCGGCGAGCGGCATTTTTCGCGTCAAGCGTAAGCGTGAGTGGCCCAGTGCGCGCTTATCTGAGCATCATCCGATGAACGCGGATGGCGCGTTCGACATCCTCATACCATGTCAGCTTGCCATCTTCTAAAATCGCCGCAGCATTGCACAGCGATGCGATGAGACCCAGAGAATGGGACACCATCACAGCGCCGGAATTTTTCAAACGATCATGGATCACCGCCTCACTTTTGCGGCGAAAAGAGGCATCCCCAACAGAGGTCACTTCGTCGATCAAATAGTGATCGAAATGGATACCCATAGAGGCGCCAAAGGCCAAACGCGCCCGCATACCGGAAGAGTAGCTTCGGATCGGTTGATAAAAATGGGCGCCGAGTTCGGAGAAGTCTTCTACAAAATCAATAAGTTGCTTTGTATCAACCCCATAAACCCGTGCAATGAACCGCACATTTTGCGCGCCCGTCAGATCGGCATGAAAAGACCCCGCAAAACCGACAGGCCAGGATACCGTTCCGTCAATGTCAATCTGACCGCTGTGAGGCAGGATCGAGCCGGCGATCATCCGCAAAAGGGTCGATTTCCCCGCCCCATTGCGCCCTAAAAGCGCAACACAGCGATCTTGGGGAAATTCAACAGTCAGATTGTCGGCCACGACTTTTCTGGCATGCCCCAAGGGAAAAGACATCGAGACGTTTTTCAAACGGATCATGTTTAGCGTCGATCTTTTATGGAATAAAAAATCATCGCCCCAAGCGACCAAACCCCGACAAGCAAAAGCGTGGTGAGAGCAAAGATCAGGAAGCGCCTTGGATGGGTCGGAGTTTCGGCCAGTGTGGGCGGACTATAGACAACAAGGTATCGACTTTTCCGATCCGCTTCCGTCACAGCCGCATCGTAATTGGCACGGGCCGCAAGGTATCGGGCTTCGGCGAATTCCCGATCCACCACAAGACCCTCATATTCCGAAACGATCTCCGAATAGGGCGGTCCGCTGCCTTCAACACCCGCGCCAAGAGAGCTGCGCTCATCCTCAATGCGATTGCGGATGATGTTGATACGTCGATCCGACTGTTCAATCCGCGGGTCCGTGTCGCGCGTTGTCGATTGGCGGATGAGGTCATTGGTGATGATTTCCTCGGCCAATTGCGCATTCAGCGAGTTCAAAAGCCCCATTTGGCCCTGAATTGCCGCTTGCGGATCAATCATCTGATTTTCGACACGAAATGCCGTCAGCCGGGTGCGTGCGCTTCGCAGCTGTTCCGTGGTCACATCAAGGGTTTCGCGGGCAAAACGAATGCTGTCTTCACGGGCGATATTGGACAGTTCGTTGATTTTCTGAGAGGATAATTCGAGCACAGCGCGGGCGATGTTGAGGCTATCCTCGGCACGAAAACTGCGGATTTCGGCCTCAATCAAACCGGCATTGCCATCAAAGGACACGAGCGTCATCTTGGACCAATAGTCCGCGAGATCCTCAATGGTCGCATCATTATGAAGGCTGAAAACAGGATCGCGCTTGGGCAGAGAATAGATTTCCTTGAGATCCAGTCTCTGATCGATCAAAGAGACAATTTCATGACCTCGCATGTATTCATACAGGATATCGCTGTCGCGCGCACCATTGGAGGACGTTCCAATAAGCGAGCCAACAAGGTCAGACACCGGAAGCGACGTTTCCGCGCGCACCGAAAAGCCGACGGTTGTGGAATATTGATCAGACGCAAACACTGTGAGGTAGATGGCGGTCAAAAGCGACGGCACAATAACAAAGGCCCCAAAGGTGGCGGCGAGGATATAGTGACGTGGTCGTAAAAAAGCAGGCTCCGCTTTTGGTAAAGTCTCTACAAGAACGATGGATTCCTTGATGTTTGGCTCAGGCGTAGAGTTTGCCTCCGCTGCGGCATTCGCCTGATTTGCTCGCCGTCTACGCCTTGCTCGTGCCGCCAAATTCACATGTATTCTCCTTTGAAAGGCTTGCTATACTGCTGTCCCGAAGATAGCTGTGAAGCATGCTTAACCTAGCCAATGCATGGCTTTAAGACCAGCCTGTAAACTTAGATCGCCACAAAGTAGAGTAAGAATGCGTCAACTCCCTCCCGAAAGGCTTGCCAGTGGCATTGTGCCACCACAGCGACCCAAAGGGCGAAAGTACAAATTTGGGCGAACCGTCATTGCCCTTATCCTCAGGGAAGTCGAGACCCGCTATTCGCGCGCGCTGGGTGGGTATCTTTGGGCGTTCTTCGAACCTGTGGCCGGGATTACATTCCTCAGTTTTATCTTTTCTCTGATTGCGCATAAACCAGCCTTGGGGTCGAGTTTTCCTCTGTTTTATGCATCAGGCTTTTTGCCATTTGGCATGTTCATGGCAATTTCAAATGATCTGTCACGCGCGGTGCGATTTTCCAAACCGCTGCTGCAATATCCCGCGATTGCGTTTATCGACGCCCTGATCGCACGGTTGGTGTTGAACCTTGTCACCCAGGGCTTGGTGATGACCTTGGTGTTCATTCTGATCGTGAACATTTTCGATCTTTCGCTGATCGTGAACTGGTCACAGATTTTCTTAGGCGTTGCGATGTTGATCGCCTTAGGCGTGGCGATCGGCATCTTGAATTGCTATATCATCTTGGTCGTGCCGTTGTGGGAGCAGATTTGGTCCATCTTGACACGACCTTTGTTGATCATTTCAGGCGTTTTGTTCTTACCGGAAAGTTTTTCTCAACCCACACTTGGCGTTTTGATGCTCAATCCCATTTGTCACTTTGTCGGCATTCTGAGGTCCGGAATTTATTCAACATATGATGCTTCGGCGTCGTCCCCATTATACGTTTTTGCCTTGGCCCTTTTTATCGGAACCATCGGCATGATATTGCTCAGCCGCAATTACAAAGCCTTGTTGCTCAAGTGACGAGAGAGCAAACAGAGCGCAGCCAAGTGACCGGGCAGACAAAAAAAGACCTAGGAGCGAACCGAGCATGAGTGCCACAAGTAGGGCAAAAAATGCCCTAAGATTTTTATTGGCGACCCCAAAAGAACGCCGCTATGCCCGCAAAATCAAAGCCAGCGGGCAGTTTGACAGGGATTTTTACCGCGGCATGGTGCCTGGGCTACATTGGCTCTATAGACAAAACCCGGAACGTCACTATGTGATCTTTGGCGAACCTTTGGGCATTCAGCCCAACGGGTCTTTTTCTCCAAGCGCCTATCTCAAACACAACCCGGATGTTGCTTCTGCGGGTTTGCGACCGTTTGAACATTACATCACCGCAGGCCTGAAAGAAGGCCGGGTCACCCGCACTCAGCCCAGTTTTAATCTTGTCGATGGCGTGACCTTCCCGATCCTGCGCGCCGATCCAACACGCAAAAAGGCCCGCTTTGCCATTGTGGTCCATGTGTTTTACGCCGAAATGTGGGACGAGATCGCCGCACAGATCAAAGCGCAATCTTTCGAGTATGATCTCTATGTCTCTTACATAAAATTCAAATCCCATAAGGCTGACCCGAAAGACGCGGTGCTCAAAGATTTCCCTGAGGCCACGGTCTATGCGATGCCAAACCACGGGCGCGACATCTATCCGTTCTTGCATTTTGTGGCGGCTGGTTTTCTGGATGGCTATGAGGCCGTGTGCAAACTGCACACCAAGAAAAGCCCCCATCGCACAGATGGCGACATCTGGCGGCAAGCCTTGATCCAGGGCATTTTGGGAGATCCCGACGCCACGAAGGCAAGGCTTGAAACCTTTTTGACCACTTGGGACGCCGGGTTTTGGGTGGCCGATGGGCAGCATTACAGCGGCACTGAATGGTGGGGTTCAAATGTGAACATGACCCGCCATCTCCTTGATCGGATCGAAGTGCCTTTGAATGCCTCCTCCCTCGATTTCCCGGCCGGGTCGATCTATTGGCTCAAACCAACGATCCTTGCGATGCTGAAATCCATGCAGCTCACGCAGGATCATTTTCAAATTGAAGATCAACAGCTTGACGGAACGACGGCTCATGCTGTGGAGCGCGCTCTTGGCTATATCTGCAAGGCCGCGGGATTGAAAACCTATCAGACGACCGAGATCGACAGCCTGACGCCGAAAGCCAAACCCAAGGCTCCTCAATACGTTACAGCATTTTACCTGCCACAGTTTCACCCGATTGCGGAAAATGACAGATGGTGGGGCAAAGGCTATACCGAATGGACCAGTGTCGTAGCAGCCAAGCCGAATTTTTCCGGCCATGCCCACCCGGTTCTTCCTGCCGATCTTGGGTTTTATGACCTGCGGGTGCCCGAAACGCTAGCGGAACAGGCCAAAATGGCCAAAGCCGCAGGTATCGACGCCTTTTGCGCCTATTATTACTGGTTTGACGGGCAACGGCTTTTGGAAAAGCCGATTGATTTAGTGTTGGATCGGCCTGACGTGGAGTTCCCATTTTACCTGTGTTGGGCGAACGAAAGTTGGCGGCGCAATTGGGATGGGTTGAGCGGTGAAATCCTCATGCCACAGACCTATTTTCCGGGGTTTGCCGGTGATTTGGCCCGCGACATTGCGCGTTACATGCGCGATCCGCGCTACCAACGCCCAGACGGCATACGCCCGCGATTTGTGATTTACCGACCCGAAGACATGCCCGATCCAGCCGCAGCCGTAGAGCAGATGCGGCAGGTTTGGCGCGATGAGGGGATCGGCGAAGTCGAACTTGGGGCGGTGCTGTTTCACGTTGATGGCGAAAGCCCGGTCAAAGACAATCTGTTCGATTTCTGGGTCGAAATGCCGCCGCATGGTCTGGTCAAAAGCAATGCCTATCTGTTTGGCGGCCCCGATGGCAACAAGATGCCAACCTCTGTCCTGCCGGGATTTAGCGGGCTGATCTACGACTACGCAAAGGCCGCAACCTATGCGACCTCATCGGCTTACACCAAGCGCCTGCCCAAGACGACGATTGCGGGCATTATGCCGTCTTGGGACAACACCGCCCGGCGTGGAGATAAGGCGCATATCGCCTATGGTGCCAATGTGGGCACGTTCAGACGTTGGTTGCACAGCCTGCTCGAAAAGCGGATTGCGGGGTCGTACCGCGAGGAGCTTTGGATCAATGCGTGGAATGAATGGGCGGAGAAAGCGGTGCTTGAACCCACAAAACAAAATGGCGACGCTTATTTGAAGGTTCTGGCCGAGTTTTGCGGCGATAAAACCCAAAAAGAGACGTAAGCCATGCCCAAACTCGTGATCCATATGGGCACACATAAGACGGCCACAACCCACATTCAGGATACGCTTTACAAAAACCGCAGGCTGCTTCGCACACACGGTTTGGTCTATCCAACGCTGGGTCATGAACGAGGGCATCACGGCCTCGCCTCGGGCTGGATTCCGTTGGGCCCGCGCTATTCTTACAAAAACCCCGAACGTCGGTTGCAAACGTTGAACCGGGGGATTTTGCGGCGGATGAAAGCCAGCGACACTGTTTTTATCAGCTCCGAAGAGTTTTCGCGTTGGAACCCGCGCCATGTCGAGATGGCGCAATTGCGCGGCCTGGTTTCGGATTTTGATGAGATCAAAGTGATCTGTGCATTGCGCACACAGAGCGGGTTTATTCAATCGGTGTATCAACAGGTCTCCGACGACCGCAATCCCGGTAACATTGACGCCTATGTTGAAACCGTGGTCGAGCGCGATTTGGTCGAAGGCTTGTTTACAAATTACCATCGGCTTGTGCGCCATATTTCCGATGGCTTTGACCTCAACGAGATCCGTTTGATCAACTATGAACGCGCCTCTGCGCAGGAGGGAGGGATTGTCGGCGCCGTGCTGCAAGAAGCCGGCATCCAAATCGACCCCAAGGCTTTGCAACCCTTTGACGCACAGCGACATTCAAATGTGTCGCCTGAACCTTTGGCGACATTTGCGGCCAATTTCATTGCCCACACCCACAAAGCTCCGCAATGGCTTGTGCGGGCTGCGGGAAAAACGGTCATTGAGACATTTGGGGCAGAGACACGCACCACGTTGTTTTCCAAGGCTCAGATCGACACTTTGATTGAGACATATGAACCGAAGAACCGCGCGCTCGAACGATTGATTGCCGCAACCCAACCCAAGTTTCGCATGACCCCGATTGACGCGCCTTTACAAGGGCGCGCGACACGCAACCAGATCGGCGCAGAGTTTTTTCAGGCCCTGTCCCGCAAGATGATTAAGATAAAACAAGAGGCGCATGGATAATGGCCAAGGTCGTTTTGCATATCGGCCCGCATAAAACCGGCACGAGCTATATTCAGCGTCGGCTGTTTGCCAACCGGGCTCGTCTCGAACAGGCGGGCCTGTATTACCCCGACATCGGCCCCAATCCGGCCCATCACATTTTGACCGCAAAATGGATTCCGAATCCGGATTTTGACCGCTCTTTGAAAAGCCACGGCGGCATAGACGCGCTATGGACGAAAATCATCGATACATATGCGCCGAAGGACGGGACGCTTATCCTGTCTGGCGAACCTTTCACGCGGCTTGAACCCGCGCGGGTCGATTACAAAGACTTGGCGGGGCTTTTGAGTCCGTTCGAGGAGGTCCGCATCGTGTACTACGCGCGCGACCCGATCGCATTGACCCAGTCGATTTGGCAGGAAGTGGCCAAAAGCGGACGTTTGCCGGCGATACAGGGCTTTGTTCAGCGGGCCATTGCGACGGGCTTGGCCTCTGGCGTCCCTGTGGATCACAATCTGGTTTTGGACACTCTGGAAGAGGGCTTTTGCCCCGATCAGATCACCATTTTTGACTATGAAACGGTCAAAACCCTGCCCGGCGGCATTTTGCAGGCCTTGTTGAATGTGACTGGGTCAGATTTGGTGGCAGATGGCACTTTGAAAGAGACCAAACAGGCCAACACCTCACCTGATCCTTTGGCACAGTTGCTTGCGACAGAATTAACCACCCCTGCCCGGCCACCACATGCCATCTATGACGCTGCACGCCGGGCCTTGCTCGATCGGTTTGACAAAGCCCCAACGACGATTTTCACACCCGCGCAGATTGCCACATTGAAGGCGAGTTTTGTCGAAAAAAATCAAAGGTTTGAGAAAAGGGTCCAACAGCATAGCCCGGCGTTTTCAATGTCACCAAATCGCATTGATCCGCAAACTCATGTGACCCCAAGACAGGTCGGCCCCGGTGTGACCGCCGCCATCGCACGTCAGATTTACCAACTTGAACGGATATCATAACGCTTTGGCGAACAGGGTATATGCGAGTTGATTCAATTCTGAAACTCTTGCCGTTTTTATGCCCGATTTAAAAAAGGCCGCCTTAAGCACTTCGCCCGCATTCTGCCCTTGGTGGTAGACGGAGGTGGGCATGGGGTCCCTGTCAATTTTAGAAACGCTCTGGGCTGACGACGCATTTTTCCTTTCACAGGTGACAACGGGCCTGTTGAACGCCAATGGCACGTTCGTATTTTACGACACAGCCTCGGGCACAAAAGCCTCGACACAGATCATTGGCGGAACCGATCTCAGTTTCTCAACAGAGTCCATAAATTCGGAAGGCTTTGCCTCGATTTCGATTGAAAGCACCGATTTCATCATCCCAAAGGCGGAGCTTTTGGCAATTGCTCAACTCGGCGAAGGCGGTTCGCATTGTGTCCAGTTGAACCAATCCACCAGCCACTCAAACCGTGCGGAGATTGCCACAATCGAGATCAACGGCGTGACCTATGTGCTCGCAGCGCTCTCCGAAGGCTCTGGCCTCTCTGTTTTTTCAATCAACGCCTCCGCTGTCGCAGGCGAAGCACAAACCCTTTACGATGATGACACGACCCATCTGAGTGACATCAGCGCGCTCTGCACCATGACGGTCAATGGCACAGCCTATGTTTTGGCAGCCTCTGCGACCGAACATGGTCTGACTTTGCTTGAGATCGGCGCAGGCGGGGGGCTGATGGAGGTGGACAGCTACAGTGCGAATGAAGGCCTGCCGGTGACAACGCCCACGGATCTTCAGAGCCTGAACTATGGCGGGAAAACGCTGGTGTTTATGACCGCAGCTGACAGCGGATCTATCACCGTCCTGGAAGTGACAGATACGGGGCAATTGGTGGCCATTGACCAAGTCATCGACACGCTGGGCACGCGCTTTGGCGGGGCTTCCGCGCTTGATGTCATAAACTATAATGGCACCGCCTATTTGGCTGTTGCTGGCAATGACGGCGGTCTGTCGCTTTTTAAGGTTTTGCCAGACGGGACCTTGGTCCTTTGGAGCAGTGTCATTGATACCTTTGACACCGCCCTTTTGAATGTGTCTTCGCTGACTTTTGTCGCCACGATCAACGGCTTGGAATTGATCGCCACATCCACCGGCGACACCGGCCTGACCCGGATTGCGGTCGATGTTTCCAATCAAGGCGCGGTTTTGTCGGCAAGCACAGGCACCGCAGATGACGACATCATCATCGCCACAGATACCGGCAGCACCCTATCGGGAAACGGCGGCGCAGATATTCTTGTCGATGGCGCGGGAAGCGATACGATGACCGGGGGAAACGGCGCCGATATTTTTCAGTTTCGACCTGACGGCGTCACGGATTACATCACCGATTTCAATTACGCATCCGACACCATTGATCTGTCCCATTTCCCTTTGTCAGGCTCGGCAAACAGTGTCGAAATTGAAATGACAACGACCGGCTTTGTGCTGACATTCGGGGGTGAACGTATTGTCGTGACCACATATGACGGGATGCCTGTTCCGCTCGCCGCATTTGTGGATTCGATTTTGTTTAACGCCGATCACGTCATCATCGGGGAACGGATCGACAATTCTGCCGCGGTGACAATCGAGGGGACAGACGGCAACGACATCATTTCGGGCACCTCCTCCAACGACATTTTGCTTGGCCTTGCGGGCGCAGATGTTTTTGTGGCCTCCAGCGGCGGAGACACCATCAACGGTGGCGATGGCATCGACACGGTTGATTATAGCTTGTCCACAATCGCGGCCAACATTGATTTGCAATTCAGTTCGCTCAACTCGGGGGCTGCGGCGTCTGACACTCTGGTGTCGATCGAAAATGTGATCGGGACACGATATGATGACGTGATCAAGGGTGACGCCGAGAACAACACACTCTCAGGCTTTGATGGCGATGACAGGCTTGTGGGCCAGGATGGTGATGACATTTTGGTCGGCGGAATGGGCGCGGACATTCTGGATGGCGGCGATGGCTTTGATACGGCCAGCTACAGCGAGTTCGTCACCGACCTGACGCTGAGTCTTTTGAATCCAGACGACAATGTCGGATTGGGTGCCGAAGGGGACAGCTATATCAGCATTGAGAACCTGATCAGCGGTGATGGCAACGACATCGTTTATGGCGATGACGGCGACAATCACATCTATACACGGCTTGGTCATGACTATGTCGAAGCAGGTGGGGGGGATGACATCGTTATCGCGAGCCATGGCAATGACACTGTCTATGGTGGGGCCGGGAATGACATTATAAACGGCGGCAACGGGAAGGACCGATTGGTCGGCGACAGCGGCAATGATCGTCTTGTTGGTGAAGACGGGGATGACACGCTCCTGAATTTGGAAGGTGTGGGTTGGCTGATTGCCGGGGATGGCGATGACTTTTTGCTGGATGGGTCAGGGAACAGTGTTTTAGCCGGGAACGCAGGACATGACCGCATGAATGGAGGCGGGGGCAATGATCGTATGCTCGGCGATGCGGGCGATGACATCATGTCTGGCGGCAACGGTAATGATCGGATGACGGGCGGCTCGGGGAACGACAATCTCACCGGGGGAAACGGCGCGGATATTTTTGTGTTCCGTGACGGCAGTGAAATGGACACGATTACGGACTTCGAGATCGGAATTGACCGACTCTTCATCGACGCCGTTCTGACCGATGGAAATTACGACGCCAACCATACCATCGCGACCTATTGTACGCTCAGCGGCACCGATGCGATTTTCGATTTTGGCGGGGGGGACATCATTGTTCTGAACAATATCAACGATTTGTCATCTTTGGTGGACTCCATTCTTATCACATAAAATCGCGTTAAAATTCATAAATAATGTCTTAATTCGGTTCGTTTTTTATGAAATAACCAAGTGAACTTGTCTTATTATGAGTGGGGGACCAAATGGTACCGACAGATCCGAAATACAGCCTGCAATGGCACTTTGACCTTATTGGCGACATCGAAAAAATCTGGAACGAATTCAATGGCTCCGGCGTCAATGTGGCAGTGTATGACGATGGGATGGACGTCGACCACCCCGACCTGGTAGGCAATTACGACGCGACTCTTGAGTCAAACGTCGCTGGTGTCGATGGCGACTACAACACCGACACGGACGCACATGGCACCGCCGTTGGCGGGATTATTGCCGGTGTCCAAAATGGGTCCTATGGTGTCGGTGTGGCCTTTGGCGCCAATCTGACAAGCGTCGATTTTCTCAATGATGGCCAGGACCTGTTGCTCAATGGGATGTCCGGGATCACTGCGTTCAAAAACCTGATGAACGAAATGGCGAAGTTTGATGTCATCAACAACTCATGGGGGTCCATCCCCATGTATGATTCAGTCTATAATTCCATTTCCAGCACCTCAAGCGGCAACGCCTCCATCTATCAAGACGGGGTGGTCTATGCGACGACCAACGGGCGTGACGGGCTTGGCTCGATCATCGTCAAAGCCGCTGGGAACGAGGCAAACGACTCTTCTTACCAGTCTGTCTATAACGTCTACGGCAACGCACAGGGCGACGAACTCAATTCAGCATTTGAGATCATTTTGGTCGCGGCCACGGATGTAAATGGCGATGCCGAATACTATTCAAACTATGGCGCGAACGTTTTGGTGACGGCGCCCGCTGCATCCGAGACCACGGACATCGTCGGCACGGGCGGCTATTCCAACACAGCATGGGCCACCGATTTTGGCGGAACCTCCGCAGCGACTCCTGTGGTGAGCGGCGTGACCGCGCTGATGCTGGATGCCAATGAAAACCTCGGCTGGCGCGATGTCCGCATGATCCTTGCCATGTCCGCCTCCTTGACTGGCAGCAATATTGGCTCAAGCGCGACCGGATATGAGGTTGCGCAGTGGGGCATCAATGACGCGAACAATTGGAACGGCGGCGGCAACAGCTTTCACCTGAATTATGGCTACGGCATGGTGGACGCTTACGCCGCCGTGCGTATGGCCGAAGTTTGGCTCGACCTTTACGACACAGCCAAGACAACGGCCAATATCGACTCTGTCACCCTGACCAACAACACCAACCAGCGGATTTATAACTCAACTGGTGCCATATCCACGGTGACTTGCAACACCGATATCGCGCTGGAACATGTCAATGTGACGATCAGCACGGATCACTATTACATGGGGGATCTCACCATCTATCTGGTGGGTCCGGATGGCACATATGTTCCCCTGCTGGACCAAGAGGGCGGGTCGACAGATTTGGGCACTTGGACCTTTGGTGTCGCCGCCGTCATGGGCATGTCGTCGGTTGGAACATGGTCCGTTGTGGTGGCAGACAATTTCTCCGGTGACAGTGATTATTACTTCATCGACTATATCACGATTGAATTCCTGGGCGCTGAGGCCATCACGGATTCTGTCTACACCTACACAGACGACTTTTTAACGATGCTGGCGCTGGAAAGCACTCGTGGCACGTTGGCCGACACGGACGGGGGCACAGACTGGATCAACATGGCGGCAATCACCGGCGATGTTCTGGCCAATCTCACCTCCTCTGTGCAAGTCGACAATGCCACCTGGGTGACACTCAACGGCTCGGTCGAGAACATCGTGACCGGCGATGGCGATGATGTTTTGTATGGCAACAGCGGCGCGAATATTCTTCAGGGGATGCGCGGAAACGACGTTTTGATCGGCGGCGACGGGGCCGACACTCTGCGTGGCGGGGCTGGCACCGATTCAGCCTCATATTCCAATGCATCCGGTCTTGTGATTGCTGACCTCATCAACGGCGGTTCCGGCACAGGCGATTCCGCGGGGGATACCTATTCTTCCATCGAGAACCTCACCGGTTCCGCCTACAACGATGACTTGCGCGGCACCCATGGCAACAACATCCTTTCTGGCGGTGCTGGCAATGACTTTATGATGGGCCGAAACGGCAACGATATTTTGATCGGCGGCGGCGGCAATGACACCTTGACCGGGGGTGACGATTTTGACGTGCTCAACGGCGGCATTGGCAATGATCGCCTCAATGGCGAGGCTGGTGGTGACCGGATGTTGGGAGACGCTGGTGACGACGTGCTCTATGACATTTACGGCAACAACCAAATGTTTGGTGGCTCCGGCAATGACACCTTGCTTGATGGCAGCGGCGACGGCGTCCTCTTTGGCAACACGGGTGCTGACCGGTTGATTGGCAACAGCGGCAATGATCGTATGTATGGCGATCAGGGCAATGACACGCTCAGCGCCGGGAACGGCAATGATACCGTTGTTGGTGGCGCGGGGAACGACTACATGCTCGGCGGCAATGGCGCGGATAAGTTCGTGTTTTATGAAAACGACGGCGCTGACCGCATTGCGGATTACGAAATCGGCGTGGACCGCCTTTTCATCGACGGCACCATTGCAGGCACCGACATCAACGCTCTTGTGAGCAATTATGCTGATGTGGTGGATGGCAATATCGTCTTTGACTTCGGCGGCGGCAATACGATCTCTCTGCTGGGCGTCACCGATATTGGCAGCATCGCCAACGACATTCTGATCATCACCTAAAGCGTTCCGCCATAAACCTGAATCACGGGTTTATGGCGGAACGCCCACACCATTGATATGTCTGGCTGCGTCACGCCTTTCCCCTGTCTCAGGTTAAAGGCGTGACGCTTTAAGCGGGCGATTTAGAATATCACGCACCATTTGGCGGGCCTGTTGGGTCCACAACTCCGGGCTAAAGCTGGACCGCCAAATGGTTTGAGATGTCGAACGGTAGTCCGGCGCTCGAATGAGGCGCGTATAAAGCTGATCCAGTCTGAGAGCCGCCTCTGATGGCTGACCCAAAGGCAAAGCTGCGGCAAAGGGATGCGCCTTGAGAAACACTTGGTTCGCGGGAATGTCGCTCAGGGCCAGGGCCAAACCGCATTCAAACGCCTCATGTACGCCGATCGACATGCCCTCATAGCGCGATGTCAAAAGATACAAATCCGCATCACTCAAAGCGGACGCGACATCGCAGGTCGGACCATGAAAACGGACTCGATCCATCCGTGGGCCCAGAATGGCGCGAAATCTTTTGATCAGAGCTTCGGATTGTGTGCCTGCCCCCCAAAGATCAAGCCGCCAAGGGATTGTGACACGCGCAAGAATATGCGCGGCTTCGATCAGATTTTTTTGATAGCTCGCGCGCGTGGTCATCACGATGCGTAGCGGCCCGGTGAGTGTCTGGCTGGGCGCTGTGTGAGCCAAACCCGTATGCGACCCCATATGCGACCCCATATGAGACACTGTGCCAAGGGTCTGAAAATCATGGCGCCCGACCATGGAGGGCGGCAAAGCGGCGCAGTAGAACTGCACGTCTTCTTGGGTCAGCAGGTGGATGTGATGCGGGCGCGTATGACGCAGGTGGCGCATCTCGATGAATTTTGACATGGCTTTCAGGGTCGGTCGGTGACCGGGGCCAAAGGGCAGCCCATGCAAACTGACGGCGAGGCGCGAAAAACTTGGCGTGGTTTCCGAAAAAAGATCACGGCACAGATGAACGGCCATGCGCGCATGAGCCCAGACCAAGGATGGCTTTTCGCTCAAAATAACCTGTTCAAGACGGGCGCGGGCACGACGTTGATGAAAAGGATTGAGTGTGGTCGCCAACCCATCCACGGCGATGTGGCGCGCCCCCGTCGCCAATCGACCATAGCCCCCCTGATCCGGTTCGGACACAACAACACTTTCGATGTCATCGCCTGCGGCCTCGATCACCGCCTTGATAAAGGTTGGAACGCCGGAGGGCACACCAGACCCACCAACAAACAGGATTTTCGGACGATCACGCATAGTCACAGACCACAGCAGCGAGGAATGTCAGATGCGACAGTGTGCCTTGCCGCCGCACAGGCAGACGCCGCATCGCACGCAGGCGCGAAAGCGGCCCTTTCGCCCGGCGCGCCGCACAAAAGCGATCCAAGAGGGCCTGATTTTCTGGCGTCAGCCGATCATAAACCGTGCGCAAAGCCGCCGTTTGTTGATCAATACGCGCCCGATAAAGCCCTTTGGTTACGGCCAGTTTGTTGGTCAGCCACGTCAGGCCATGTTCCCCCGCACCAAGAATGTTTTGGCTGTGCTGGCGATACTGCACAACGGGTTCGGGATCATAAATCACGATCCCGCCGACTCCGCTGATCAATTGATACAGCCACCAATCATGCGCAAAAACGCCCGATGCAAGCGGCGCTGTGCGGCGGGCGAGATCAAGGGCGGCTCGGTTCAAAACGATGGTATTCCCCGGCGCGATGTTTTCGATCAGGGCATTGGCGAAAGACGGCGGGCGCTTATAGAGTAGTGTGTCGCCCACAATGCCCCTTTCCGTCAAAACATGCCGCCGCGCGCAATACAGCGCGGGCCGGTCGCCAAAGTCACGCAACGCATCAACGGCGCGGGCCAATTTGTCACTGTTCCAGATGTCATCTTGATCTGAAAACGCCCCGGCCTCGCAGTCAGCCGGGAGATCGCGCAGACCCATCAGAAAATTGGCCACGAACCCCGCAGGCTCGGCACAGCGATAGGAGATGCGCGCATCGCGCTGAGTTGTCGATTGCGCCAACGCACTCGTTTCAGTTTGCGGGCCATCGTCGCGGATCACCATCACCCAATCGGTGTGGCTTTGATCCTGAATCGAGCGGATTTGATCCGTGATCCAAAGGGGGCTGTCATGCAGTCCAAGAACGATCCCGACTTTCACCCCAGCCTCCCTCCTCTCGCATGACGCGTATAATGTTTGGGCCACGCAATCGCTTGCAGGGCCCCAACAGTTACGCGTCGAGGTTTTCGACGTTGAGCGCATTGTCTTGAATGAACTCACGACGCGGCTCAACAACATCCCCCATCAGTTTGGTAAAGATGTCATCAGCTTCGGCCAGATCTTCGATCTTGACCTGCAACAGAGTGCGGGCTTCGGGATCGAGCGTGGTTTCCCAAAGCTGATCCGGGTTCATCTCGCCCAGACCTTTGTAGCGTTGAAGCGACAGGCCCTTTTCGCCTTCTTCAAGAATAGCGTTCAACAACTCGATCGGACCGTGAATCAACGTTTCGCGATCCTTGCGCACGAGGCGCGAGGGGTCTTTGAACACGCCGTTGGTCGCCGCGACCTCTTGGTTGATCCGGCGGGCTTCGCCCCCGCGCAGGATCGCGCCATCCAGGGTGCGCACCTCTTCGACACCACGCAAAACGCGGGTCAAACGAATGCCGACATCCTGGGTCGGGCGACCGGTCCAGCCCCGTTCAAATTCACGCGCGATCATATCCAAACGCCGTGCCACCATATCGGCCGTGCCCGACAGATCGGCATCCACGCGACCCGGCTCAAACGCCCCGGCAAGAGCGGCTTGTTCGATGATGTGGCGTGGGTAATGCGTTGGGAAGGCTTCCAAAATCCGCTTGAACGTACGCGCGCCTTCGACCACGCGGGCCAAATCCGCCCCGGCAATTTCTTCGCCGGACCTGAGCCGCAACACGGCCCCATCGACGCCCTGCTGGATCAGGTATTCTTCCATCGCCGCTTGGTCTTTGAGGTACACTTCCGACTTGCCACGCGCCACTTTGTACAGTGGCGGCTGGGCGATAAACAGGTGACCCGCCTCGATCAGTTGCGGCATTTGGCGGAAGAAGAAGGTCAACAACAGCGTCCGAATGTGGGCACCATCAACGTCCGCGTCGGTCATGATGACGATCTTGTGGTAGCGCAGTTTTTCGAGTTTGAACTCGTCGCGCCCAATCCCCGTCCCCAGCGCCATAACAAGGTTACCAATCTCTTGGCTGCCCAACATCCGGTCAAACCGCGCACGCTCAACGTTAAGGATTTTACCTTTGAGCGGCAGGATCGCCTGTGTCCGACGGTCCCGGCCCGTTTGGGCGGAGCCCCCGGCGGAATCCCCCTCGACGAGGAAGACTTCGGTTTGCGACGGGTCTTTTTCCGAGCAATCTTTGAGTTTGCCGGCCAAAAAGTTCACATCAAGCGCCGATTTGCGCCGAGTGAGATCACGCGCCTTACGCGCCGCCTCGCGCGCCTGTGCGGCTTCGACAATTTTGCTGACGATAACCTTGGCTTCGCGTGGGTTTTCATCCAGCCATTCGGTGAGTTTTTCACTCACAAGGTTTTCAACCGCAGGGCGGACTTCGGAAGACACCAGTTTGTCTTTGGTCTGGGACGAGAATTTCGGATCGGGCACTTTGACCGACAAAACGCAGGTCAGACCTTCGCGGGCATCATCGCCGGTAAAAGTGATCTTTTCGCGTTTGGCGATGCCGGAATCAGCGGCGTATTTGGTCAACGTCCGGGTCAGTGCGCCACGAAAGCCCGCCAAATGAGTGCCGCCGTCGCGTTGCGGGATGTTATTGGTAAAGGGCAGCACGTTTTCATGGTAGCTGTCGTTCCACCACATCGCGACTTCAACACCAATGTCATCACGTTCGCCCGCAACAAAAATCGGCTCCGGCATCATCCCGGTTTTATGACGGTCGAGATATTTGACGAATTCCTTGACGCCGCCCTCATAGAACAGCTCGGTTTTGAGCGGATCGGCAGGGCGGTGATCTTCGAGGATGATCCGCACACCGGAGTTCAAAAACGCCAATTCGCGCAGACGCTTTTCCAGCGTCTCAAAGGAGTAATCGAGGTTGGAGAACGTGCCGACCTCGGGGTCGAGCGTTTTGGCGGAGGCCATGAACCGCACTTCGGTGCCGGTTTCACTGCCCGCATCGCCGATCACCTTGAGGTGCTCAACGGTGTCGCCACGTTCAAACCGCGCTTGGTGGATTTTACCATTGCGCCAGACTTTGAGTTCGAGCCAGTCGGACAATGCGTTCACAACCGACACGCCCACGCCATGCAGACCGCCGGAGACCTTGTAGGAGTTGCTGTCGAATTTACCGCCCGCGTGGAGTTGGGTCATGATGACCTCGGCGGCCGAGACGCCCTCTTCGTGGTGCATGTCGGTGGGAATGCCACGACCGTTGTCGCGCACCGAAACCGAGCTGTCTTTGTGGATGATGACGGTCACATAATCGGCATGACCGGCCAGAGCCTCGTCAATCCCGTTGTCCACCACCTCATAGACCATGTGATGCAGACCAGAGCCATCGTCTGTGTCGCCGATATACATACCGGGACGTTTGCGAACGGCTTCTAAGCCCCTGAGAACCTTGATGGAATCTGCACCATATTCGGAGGGATCGTGTGGCGTATCGGACATGCGGAGTACCTTGTTATTTCTTGCGCTTTTTATACGCGACCGCAGGCGGGATGTCACGCAAATGACACGAGAAAAGGACGGTTTGCGGATCAGACGAAAGGGATCACCAATGCGACGAAAATCAACAGGCTTCCAGCGCCGATATTCATCCGCCTGAGCGCGCGCGGAGAGGTCATAATCCTGCGCACAGCACCGACAGACGCCCCCAAAATCAGGTTGCCGACCAGCGGGATCAGCGCCGAAACCGCACAGATCGCCACGATGTCGGGGATTGTCAAAGTGGACAGGTCAAAAAAACCCGGCAAGAAGCCCATATAAAACAAGATCGCTTTGGGATTGCCGATAATGCAAATCAGCCCCGCAACAAATCCGGCCCACATCCCGGGACGTGTGAGGCGACTGTCGGCGGCAATTTTTTTGTCGGCATGGCGGATCAACATCACCCCCATGAACAAGAACATCGCCACCGCGACCCATCTGAGCACGGTCAAAAACCCGCTGAATTCAGATACGATCCAGGACACACCAAGGATCGCCAAAAGCGACCACAACACATCACCAATCACCACGCCCAACGCCAAGGGCCATGCCGCGTTGAACCCGCCCGACAGCGCGCGCGCCAACATCGCCAGCCACACCGGGCCAGGGGTCAAAAACAGCACCAAAAGAGCAAAGGCATAGAGGCCGAGATCGCTGAATGCGATGGTCATAGTATCTCTTTCAAAAGGGACGATCCGCCCTCCTCAGAGACCTCATAGCGGGCCGCGCGCCCATTGAGTTCCGCGAAAAGTTCGGGACCGGTTCCGGTCATAAACGCCTGTGCGCCCAGCGCGCAGATCTCATGATAGAGCGCGGCGCGGCGGTTGGCGTCAAGATGGGCTGCAACCTCATCGAGAAGAAAGATCGGCGCGGCGCCAAAATCCTCGGCCAAGGCGCGGCCATTAGCGAGGATCAGCGAGATCAAAAGCGCCTTTTGCTCCCCGGTCGAACATTGGTCGGCGGCCACATCTTTGGCCGTATAGACCGCCGTCAAATCGGCGCGGTGCGGCCCCATCAGCGTGCGCCCGGCGTGCATGTCACGGGTGCGAGTGTCAGCATAAGCGGCAAGCAAATCAGCGCGTTCGACAGGCAAGGGCAGATCGTCAGAGGCTTTCAACGTCAAATGCGCCGCCGGAAAGGCGGTTTCAGCCCCGTCCTGCGCCCGCGCCAAACGCTCAAGCGCGCTCAGGCGATTGGTCATGATCACCGCGCCCTGATCGGCCATTTGCGCCTCAAGCGCGTCATACCAATGGGCATCGCGCACCATGTCTTTGAGCAGTCGATTGCGATCCCGCATCGCCTTTTCATAGGCCAAAACCGCCTCCGCATGGCGTGGCTCAAACGACATCACCATCCGGTCCAAAAACCGCCGCCGCCCCTCAGGCGCTTCGATCCAAAGCCGATCCATCGCCGGGATCAACCACACCACACGGGCAATCCGGCCCAGCGCCACCTGTGGCGCGGACTTGCCGTCAATGCGCACAGTGCGCGCAGAACCCGGTTCAGCCCAGGTTTCCAATTCGTGCATGTGATGCAGAGAGACAAGATCGGCGCGGATTTTCCAACCGACACCGACGGATTTATGCCCGATCTCATCGGGCGTGGCGCGGCGCAGGCCCCGCCCCGGCGAGAGCAAAGACACCGCCTCAAGAATGTTGGTTTTGCCTGCGCCATTGGCACCATAAATCGCAACAGGCCGCCCGTCCAATTCAAGACGTGCGGCCCGGTGAGAGCGAAAATGCGACAGGCTCAGCTCTTCGATGTAGAGACGGCCCATTGCTGCTCACTTGTCTTTAGGTGGTTGAACGGCTCACACACGCATCGGCATGACGACATAGACGGCGGAGGTGTCATTGCCTTCGCGCATCAGGGTCGGATCGCCCGAGGAGTTGAACAAAAACACGGCATTTTCGCGGTCCACTTGCGAGGCGATTTCGAGCAAATATTTGGCGTTAAAGCCAATTTCCAGACGCTCATCATTGTAAGCCACGGCCAATTCTTCCTCGGCAGCACCCGAATCCGGGGCGTTCACAGAAAGGATCAGCTTGTCTTCTTCGAGCGTCAGTTTGACGGCGCGTGAGCGTTCAGAGGACACAGTGGCCACACGGTCCACCGCCTTGGCAAAATCTGCCGCATCGACTTCGAGTTTGCGGGTGTTGCCGACCGGGATCACGCGGGTGTAATCCGGGAAGGTCCCGTCGATCACCTTGGAGGTCAGGGTGATGTCCGGGGTGGCAAAGCGCACTTTCGCCTCGGACACGGAAACCGCGATGGTCATATCATCGTCATCCAACAGCTTGCGCAATTCGCCCACGGTTTTGCGCGGAACGATCACGCCGGGCATGTCAGCCGCGCCATCGGGGAGAACAGCATCAATGCGCGCCAAACGGTGGCCATCGGTGGCGACACAGCGCAGGGATTTGCCATTTTCGCTATCCGCAATATGCATGAACACGCCGTTCAGGTAATAGCGGGTTTCTTCGGTCGAGATGGCGAATTTCGATTTATCAAACAGGCGGCGCAACACCGGGGCCGGGATCGCGAAATTGCTGTCATATTCCGAGGAGGCCATCATCGGGAAATCTTCTTTTGGCAAAGTCGCCAGCGAGAAGTTCGATCGCCCCGCTTCAACCGTCAAGCGACCATTGGTGCCATCATCGGTCAGCTGAACCATCGCGCCATCGGGCAATTTGCGCACGATCTCGTGGAGCATGACGGCGGAGACGGTCGTGGCCCCGGCACGCTCGACCATGGCGGCACATTTGTCCACCACTTCGATGTCAAGATCCGTGGCGCGGAAGGAGACCATGTCGCCCTCAGCCTCGATCAACACGTTGGCAAGGATCGGAATGGTATTCCGACGCTCAACGACGGATTGCGCTTGGCCGACGGCTTTCAAAAGCGTGCCGCGTTCGATGCTGATTTTCATGCCACCCTCATAGAATTCATAAGCCGGGGTGTTGAGCCTAAACCATTCATCCCCGGGCGCAAGATATTGTTTAACGGGACTGTGTTGTTTTGGAACCTAAGCGTCAAGGGCCGCACGCATCGCCAGAGACATTTGTCGCGGCGATGCAGCGGATTGGGCTCAGATTTCACCATATTCCCCTAAGGTGAGGCCCCCGTCAGGCCTCAAGCGCGCGACGCAGCATTTCGACATCATCCGCGATTTGGCTGTCGGTGCCTTTGAGTTCTTCGATCCGACGCACCCCATGCATGACGGTGGTGTGGTCACGCCCGCCAAACCGACGTCCGATTTCCGGCAAAGACCGCGAGGTCAGTTGCTTGGCCAGATACATCGCGACCTGACGCGGACGGGCAATCGAACGCACCCGCTTGGGACCGATCATGTCGGACAGGCGAATGGCGTAATGTTCCGAGACTTTGCGCTGAATTTCCTCAACCGTGACCTTACGATCCGATTGTTTGAGGATGTCGGCGAGGCATTCTTGGGTCAGATCAAGGGTGATCTCGCGGCCCACCAAGGAGGCGAAGGCAAAGAGGCGCATCAATGCCCCCTCCAACACACGCACGTTGGTCGAAATACGATGGGCCAAGAATTCCAACACGCCATCAGCAAACTGAAGACCCGGATATTGCGCGCGGTAGGCTTCGGCTTTGGTTTGGAGAATGCCAAGACGCAGCTCATAATCGGTCGGGTGCAAATCAACCACAAGGCCGCATTGCAAGCGCGATTTGATCCGGTCTTCAAGGTTCTTGATCTCACCCGGCGCGCGGTCGGCGGAGATGATGATCTGTTTGCCCTGGTCGACCAATGCGTTGAACGTGTGGAAGAACTCTTCTTGGGTGCTGTCTTTGCCGGCGATGAATTGAACATCATCAACCATCAACACATCGACCGAGCGAAAGATTTGTTTGAAGTCGATCATCTGACGATCGCGCAGCGCCTGCACGAACCGATACATGAATTGTTCGGCGGAAAGGTAGAGGACGCGCAACTCAGGATTGCGGGTGCGGGTCTCATGGGCGATGGCGTGCATCAAATGGGTCTTGCCGAGACCAACACCGCCGTAAAGGAACAAAGGGTTAAAGGTCACCGGGCCACCTTCGGCCACACGACGCGCGGCGGCATGGGCCAATTCGTTGGGTTTACCCACCACGAAATTGTCAAAGGTAAACCGCGCATCAAGCGGTGCACCGGGCAATTCGGCGGGCTCGACCGGGGCCACAACGGCTGCGGCGGCGGGCTTTGGCTCTGATGATGCAGGCTGCGGCTGATGCGCCGCAACTTTAAATTCAACACGGGACGCGGGGGCATTTGCGGCCTTGAGATGTGTCAGGATGGTATCGGCAAAATTGCGGGACACCCAGTTGGCCATAAAGCTGGTCGGCACGGAAAAGACCGCAACACCGTTGTCCACTTTTGTCAGTTCGAGCGGCTCGATCCAGTTTGCAAAATTGTTGCGCCCTACGGACTCGAGCAATTGTTGCTTAACACGTCCCCACGTATCGTTTTTCATTTTTATGTTCGACCCATTATCGTTGTTTATGCAATGCCGGGTTTTCCGACATCGGGCGCAGGCAGCAGACTGCCTGAACCGTGGCTCTTGCGCCTCGGATCGTCTCGATATTCATGGGCCCAGTATACTAAAGGCCGTACATACGACTCCCTCACAAAGTCGCATGTTTCCGGCACCGGTGCCCATGTTTGTCGCGCCTAACCTGTACAAACCCTTAGAAAACAGGGGCCTCACACCCTGCTAAACAGAATTTGCACACGACAGGCGCGGGTTGTTTGGACACATCAGAACCGACCAAACGCCAAAGCGTGATCGGTCTAAATAACCTTTGGTCTAGGTACCCCTACCCAGACGAAAGGCCTCAATGGCGTGCAAGCGGATCAAATTCCAATCCCGGACTGGCAAATTTAGCTGTCCGTTTGCCTTGCACGATCCCTGAATGTCCCCCAAGACGACGTGAATCGCATGGGCAAGCTAGCAACCTGTGGAGCACCCGCGCAATCGAACTTCGCGCTTGACTCTGTCTTTCCCCAAACCGAATCCAAAAAGGCCTTTTGTCACCGCAACCTGCGTGATGAAATTGTCTCAGGTTTACGTATTTGACGACCGGGTACAGTTTGCCCCGTTGCGCCCTATGAGCGAGATTTGGCAGACGCTGCGGCTGCGAAAGATTCGCTGCACGGCAAAAATGTTTCGGCAAAAGACATGCTGTAAAAATGTGCGGATCACGCAACCGTGGCGATGGTCGCATACAATATGGCCGCCCCTGAAGGCCGGAACCAAAATGACCGAACGCGCGGTATGCGCATCCGGTCTTTTGCAGACACGATCTGGAACACTGAGGGGACCCGAACCGTTACAGATCCGGCGAAACCTTCCAGTCGCGCAGGCGATAGACCGTGCCGGGACGCGGGAACGGCG
This sequence comes from Celeribacter baekdonensis, assembly GCF_900102315.1. Classification (GTDB taxonomy): domain Bacteria; phylum Pseudomonadota; class Alphaproteobacteria; order Rhodobacterales; family Rhodobacteraceae; genus Celeribacter; species Celeribacter baekdonensis. Next base: position 113,325 of record NZ_FNBL01000009.1, on the reverse strand, counting down.
TATCCGATTTCTCACGCAGGCGGCGTTTGAACGAATGGATCGGCGTTGCCCGATCATCAATGCGCACCTCGACCACCGATGGTCCATTATGGGCAAAAGCGCGATCCAAAGCCGGACCAATCTCGTCGGGTTTTTCAACATAGATGCCCAAAAGTCCAAGCGCCGCAGCCGCGCCCGCATAGCCCGGAACCGAACTTTGCTTTTCCAGATCAACCGACTGGACGTTGTTGAAATACAGCTCCTGCCAGAGTTGAATCCAGCCCAGTTTACCGTTGTTGATCACCACGTTGACGACCTTTTGGTCATATTGGCACATGGTCGCCAATTCGCCGAGCGTGTAGGAAAATGCGCCATCGCCCGCCACGGTCACAATCCGCGCATTTGGCCGCACGGCTGCGGCACCAATCGCCCCCGGCACGGCATAGCCCAAGCCCCCTTGCCCGCGCGCAAACAAGAACTGACGCCCCGGTTTTTTCGCAGGAATATAGCCGGAGATCCAACCCGCCGAAAACGAGGCGTCGGAGACCACGATGTCATCTTCCTCAAGTCGCTTGGCGATTTCATCCATGATTCTCGGTGGTTGAATCGGCAACCTATCGGAGGCGATTTCAGCGGCTTTGTCGGCGTCGCATTCTGCTTTGACCTCGGAAATCCGGGCAAGCCAATCGTTGTGCTCGGGAATGTCTCCCAAAGCGGTGCCAAGCGCCAAAACGGTTTCGCGCACATCCCCCATCAAGGCCACCGTCGGTCGGAACGTCCGGCCATGTTCGAGCGGATCAAAGTCGATGGTGATGGTCGCTTGTTCCGGCAGGGGCAAAGACCAGTTCATGCCCGTGTTTTGGCTGACTTTCGAACCACACCAAACCACCAGATCGGCCTCTTTGATCAGATCAATGGCCGCTTTCGATCCCAGAGGGTTGAGCACCCCCGCCGCATAATCGCGCGTTTCCGGCACCGATCCTTTGCCCGAGAGGCTTGTCACCGCAAGGCCATTAAACCTGTCTGCAAACTCGGTGACAATCTCGGCGGCACCCGAACCATGCACACCGCCGCCACAGACCAGCGCCGGACGTTTGGCCCGTTTGATCAGAGCGGCTGCGGCGGCAATCTCGCCTGCGGGCGCACAGCTGCGCATGTAAGGCATCTGGACCGAACGATCATCGACCTTGATTTTCAACAGGTCTTCATCCCATTCCGCATCGAAAATATCATGCGGAATAATCAACGCCACGGGACCGGGGCGCGGCGACGTGGCCACCCGAAATGCGGTGCGGATCAATTCCGGCAGGGCCGCAACCGAGGGCACCAAATAGGCCTCTTTCGAGCAGCTTTTGAAAAAGCTGAGCTGGTCAAAGCCTTGGCTGGCAATGCCTTTTTCTTTCAGCGGCAACCAATCCAGCGGCAACTCACCAATGATCCCGATCATCGGGATCGAGGCATTGAGCGCCTCCAAAAAGCCCGCAGGCAGCAGGTTTGCACCCGGCCCCACAGTCACATCACAGATGCCGGGTTTGCCGGTCAGACGGGCGTAAGCGTCGGCGGCATAGGCGGCGTTGCGTTCGTCGCGCATCAAGATATGGCGGATACGGTCGTTGCGGCGCGAAATGCCATCATGGAGCGCGGTGGTCTGTCCGCCGGGCATCCCGTAGACATATTCAACCCCGTATTGTGCAAGCATTTCAGCAATGAGGTCTCCGATATGAGCCATGATTTTTCCTTTCATTGGCAGTAGGATTCCGGGCCACAGCCGAGAGCTGCAACCGAAAGTCGATAAAAATGAGGGGTTTGGGCGTTAGTGCGCGGGTGGGCTGGCCCGGCTTCGCGCGGCTTGGCGGTGCATCAAGGGCCGCAGCGCCGCATGGGTTTCTAGATAGATCTCCATCTGTGAACTGAGCTGCGCGTGGCGCATGGGATCAGGGTGAATTTCGGAGCGAATGCGCACCATCGCATCGGCGGCGTGTTCCAGCGACGGGTGCAAACCCGCGCCCACCGCCGCCGTGATCGCGGCGCCAAAGGCGGTGGCTTCGCCCACTTCGGGAATGCGCAGAGTGACGCCCGTGGCATCGGCGTGCATCTGCGCCCAAAACGGCGACCGTAACACACCGCCGGCCAACGTCATGGTTTTGACCACCAGCCCACGCGCTTGCAAACGACCCAAAATATTGGCGGTGCCAAGCGCCACAGATTCCATCAGCGCGCGAGTGATGTCAGCGCGGCCATGTTTGAGCGTCAGCCCCCAGATCGCGCCTTGCAGGTCGTAATCGGTGAAAGGGTTGCGATTGCCCTGCCAGAAATCGAGCACGACCAAACCATTGGCTCCGGGAGGGGCGGCTTCGGCTTGGGCCAACATCTCCTCATAGCCATTGTCGCCCTCATGCAGCAGATCATGCCACCACCGCAGAATCCCGCCCGAGGACACTTGCCCGCCCTCCATGACAAACGTGCCTTGGCTGACGCAATCGGGATGCGGGCCAAACAGGCCTTCGATCTCGACATCCTCGGCCACCACCGGCAGCACCAGATGCGAGGTGCCGGTGATCAGCGCGGTTTCGCCGGGGCGCAGAGTGTTCAGCCCGACCATGGCGACATAGGCATCCGTGCCCCCGGCCACGACCAGCGTTTTGGGCGACAGTCCCATCTGTTCTGCCGCCTGCGCTGTGATCGGACCGATCGGATCGCCCAAAGCGGGCATGTCTTTGGGAAAGCGTTCGGTGATGCCCGCAAGTCCAATCGCGTCGAGAAAATCAACCGGCCAGCCGCCCGCGCGCGGATTATAAAACCAGCGATTGATGGTGTGGTTCTGACCCAGGGTCAGCGTCCCCGACAGGCAAAGCGCCATGTAATCCGTCATTTCGACAAACCAGCGGGTGGCGGTATAGGCCTCTGGCTCATTGTCTTTGAGCCACATGATTTTCGGCAAAGCGGTTTCGGCGGAAACGCCCGCGCGCGACCGACGCAGGGCCGGGTGTCCGGTGTGCTCGATCCGGCGGGCTTGCGGTGAGGCGCGGTTGTCCATCCACAAGATCGCGTCGGACACAGGCGTCAAATCGGCATCCAAAGACACCAAGGTGCTTGAGGTGCCATCAGCACAGATCGCCGCAATGCGCGCGGGATCAATGCTGGCCTCAGCAATGGCCCCACGCACCGCCTCACAGGCTGCGCGCCACCACGCATCCGGGCTTTGCGTTGCCCAGCCCGGATGGGGGTATTGGGTGGGATAGGGGCTGTCGACGATGGCAAGCACATCCCCCGCCACCGTTGAGATCAGCGCCCGCGCCCCACCGGTGCCACAGTCGAGTCCGAGGATCAGATCTTGGGTCACATTGGTCATATCAGTGGTCATATCACTGCCCCGCTGTCCGCGCGCCGTGATGGCTTGCGGCAATGGTGGCCACGATCAACCCGGTCAAAAGCAGGACACCTTGGATGATCTGACGTTGGAAATCCGGCAATCCCAGCAAGGTCGCACCACTGAACAACACGCCGATAAACAGCGTGGCGGTGAGCGTGCCAAGGATATTGGGCTTGCCCACCCGCACCATCATGCCGCCCAACAGAACCACGGTCAGCCCGTTGATCAGGAAAGGTCCGCCAATCATCGGCTGGCCCGAGGACAGGCTTGAGGCGAGCAAAACACCCGCGAGGGCCGAACTTACCCCGGAGAGCGCAAAGAGGATGATGGTGAGTTTCACCACGGGCACACCAACGGCGCGCACGGCCGCTTCGTTTTGCCCCAATGCGTAGATATAGCGACCAAAGCTCAGCCGTTCTTGCACGAACCACGCCACGGCTGCGATCAAAAGAACCGGCACCACGATCATCGGCACAGCCCCGCCCAATGCAGGTTGCAACAGCGGTTCAAGCGGACCCGGATCGGCGATGCGGATCACCGTGCCCTTGCCCAGAGCCGCCGCGATGGAGGCGCATATTCCGGCGGTTGAAATGGTCACGATCAGTGCGGGCAAACGCATCGAGGCCACCAACCAGCCATTGATCAACCCGACCAAAGCCCCCGCCATAAGCGCCACCACGATGGCCCCGCCCCAGCTCCAACCCTGCGCCAAAGCATAGGCACAGATCATATTCGAAAGGGCTGCAACCTGCATGAAACTGACGTCGATCTTGCCCGAGGCGATGACCCATGTCAGCCCCAGCACCATCACCACCATGATGGAGAAAGATTTGAGCACGGTGGCGATATTGACCGCATCCAAAAGCTGTGGACGTTGACTGGCGATCCCCAAGGTGACGACGATCACGGCCACGACCAGCCACAGATCGGTGGTAAGCCGCGCGATCTTACGCCCACGCGGACGGCTTTGTGCGAATTTTACTGTTGAGGTCATGGTCATGCGTCGCTCCCTTTTGCGGTGGGTTTTGTGGATTTTTGCGGCCAAAAGAGGAACCGAAGCGCCTGCAATGTGCCACGCGCACCGTCGGAAAAGGCAAGCACACCGATCAACAGGATCAAGCTGACCACGCCGTCGCTGTAGTAGTAAGGCAGACCCATCAATGCGAAACCGTCGAGCAGCATGGTGATCAACAAGATCCCGCCAAAGCTCGCGATCACGGAGGTGCCGCCCATGATGGCCGCGCCCAAAAACACCCCGGCATAGGCGGGCATCATCAAATTGGCGCCTTTGTTGGTTTCGGCTGTGCCGGATTCGGCGAGGATCAGAAGGACGGCAAGCACGGTGCACATGGCGCAAAGCACATAGGCCAAGGCGACAAAGCGGCGCGTGGCGATGCCGGAGAAATGCGCCGCCATCGGATTTTCACCCGTCGCGTAAAACGCAAGCCCGGTGCGGGTGCGGCTGAGCACAAACCACGCCAGCGCATAGATCGCCACCAAGAGCCACATCGACACCCCCAGCCCCATGAGCTTGGCATCATTGAGATCGGTGATGCCACTGGTGAAGAAGTTTTGAAAAATCGAGCGCCCGCCGGTGTAGATAAAGGCAAGCCCGGTGCCGATCGAGCCCACCGCAATGGTGGTCACAATATCGGGCAGACCAAAGCGACTGATCGCAATACCGGAAATCCCCCCGATCACAGCGCCCAGCGCCAGCCCGGCGAGGATCACCGACCAGAGCGGCCAGCCAGCGGCGATGAGCGCGCCCATCGACATGGCACAAAAGGCGGCGACACCCGCAATCGACAGATCAAATTTGCGCACGATCACCACGAAGGTCAGCCCAAGAGCGGCCAAGCCATTGGCGGCCATATGCCGGGCAATGCCATTCAGGCTGACATAGCTGAGAAAGCGCGGTTCAAGCACACCAAAGATGGCGGCCACGATCAGGACCAGCGCAACAAACCCCAGCCCTCGCGTCGAATGGCGCATACGGTCTTTCCAAGTTCTCATAGCGATCCCTCCCCCATAATCCCGGCCATCAACAAATCATCGCGCGAAAACACGCCGCTCTCGGGTTCGACTTGGCGGCCTTTGTGCAAAGCGATGGTCCGGTCCGCCACGCCATGCACCTCGTCACAATCGCTCGACACAACAATCACCGCCGCGCGTTCTGACAGTTCGCGCATCAGCCCGTAAATTTTGGCGCGCGCGCCGATGTCGACGCCAACGGTGGGTTCAACGAAAATGTAGATATCCGCCTCGCTATAAAGCCCCTTGGCGAGTACGATCTTTTGTTGATTGCCGCCGGAAAAGCCCGACGCGGGTGTGTTCAAATGCGGCGGATGCAGCGCGACCTGATCGGTCAAACGTTGAATATCAGTGCGCAATTGGCGGCTCTTCAGGCCCCAACGCCCGCCCGCCGCACGGCGCAGGTTGGCCATCGGCACGTTGAACAGAGAATGCCGGCTCAACGCCAAGCCTTCGGTCCTGCGATCCCCCGGCACAAGGAAAATTCCGGCATCCAACGCCTCGCGCGGTTTGCGCAGGCTGACGGGCTTGCCATGAATGCGGATCTCGCCCTGATCCGGGGGATCGACGCCAAAAATCGACTTGGCCAATTCGTCACAGCCGGACCCGACCAGACCGAAAAGCCCCAAAATCTCGCCGCGATGGGCCGTAAAAGACACGTTCTCAAAGCCATGCGTCAGACTCAGATCCCGCACCTCCAAAAAGACATCACCACGGGCATCTGGATCGGCTTTGGGCGGGAAAATATCGCCCACCGCCTCACCCAGCATCAAATCCGCCAAAGACACGCCAGAGCTGCGCGCCTCTTCCACGCTCATCCGCGCGATACAGGCACCGCCGCGAAAGACCGAAAAACTGTCGGCGATGGCAAAGACCTCTTCGAGCTGATGGGTGATGTAGATGATCGCGATGCCTTGTGCGCGCAACTGATTCATCAGGGCAAACAGGTCCTCGCGCTCGACATCGGTCAGCGTCGAGGTCGGTTCGTCCAGAATAAGCACGCGGATGCCATCGACGGCAATCGCTTGCAGGATCGCGACGGCTTCGCGTTCAACGGCGGACATCTGGCCCACCTCTTGGCTCAGATCAATCGGCACGGCAAAGCGCGCCAAAAGTGCATCGGCGCGCGCCTCAAGTGCTTCGCGATCAATCCGGCCCATCAAACTGCGGGAGGCGGTTTCGCGGCCAAGGAAAATATTGTCGAGGCCGCTCATATCCGGCACCAGTTCCGGGTGCTGTTGAACAGTGGCAATTCCGGCACGGATCGCATCTTCGGGGGCGCGGAAATGAACATCCTCACCGCCGATGCGGATCGTGCCGCTGTCCTTCTGGAGCGCGCCAGACAAGATTTTGATAAAGGTCGATTTCCCCGCGCCGTTGATGCCCAAAAGCGCGTGCACTTCCCCGGGTTCAAGGCGAAAATCGACGTTGCGCAGGGCCTGAACAGGGCCAAAACGCTTACAGACATCCGAGGCGGTCAGAACGGGCGCACCCATGATCTCAACTCCTGTGATAAGCGGAAATGTGAGGGGAGGACAAAACCATCCACCCTCCCCCCGAATGGAAAGGGTCTTAGAGCGCGCGGCTCCAACCCATTTTTTCCGCTTCGCCCGGCACGTCAAAATTGTCCGGGATACCGTCTTGCAGCATGTCTTTGGTGACCGCGTAGGTCGGGGTCGAGATCAGGCGCGGCGTGTTGCGCCCGGCCAAAAGTTCATGCGCGTAGAACACATCGAGATAGGCCATCTCATAAAAGCTCTGCGCCATGGACAGTTTCAAAGGCGTGTCGGCTGCGATGTAGTTGAACGCCTGAGACCCGCCATCAATCCCGGTCAGGATCAGATCATTGCGCCCAGCAGCGCGCGCGGCCAAAGTGCCCTCAACGGCCGCGCCATCCCAAGCACACCAGATCGCATCGACATCCGGGTGGGAGGTGAGGATGTTATCCACGGCCTGACGCGGCGAGACATTGCCCGCCAAGGCAAAGGCCCATTCGGTGACGATTTCGACCTCTGGATAACGGCGCAAGGTCCATTCCATCCCCAGGGTGCGCTGATCCCAGCTTTCGTTTTGCGGCAGCATGACGCGGGCAATTTTGCCTTTTCCGTTCAGGGCTTTACAGATGTATTCACAAGAATACTGGCCCATGCCAAAGTTGTTCGACATGGCGGTTGTGGTGACGATGGCACCGGGCACGGCGCTGTCGGCACAAAACACCGGGATGCCGGCGGCAATGGCGCGCTCAACCGCGGGGGCGATGGCGACAGCATCGGCGGGGGTGATAAACAAGGCCTCGGGCTTTGTCGCCACAAGAGAGTCGATCTGATCGGACTGGACGCGCGCATCAAAACCCGCATCGGTCATGGTCAGCTCGCCGCCAAGTTCCGCCACGGCCGCGTTAAAACCGTCTTGCAGGTGACGACCGGAATCGTAGGTCGTCCAGCCAAGCGATGCCGCGAATTTCCGGCCGGCGGCCTGAGCGCGCATCTCTTTCGGCCAAAGGGCGGCACTGGCCGCGACCGCTGCGGTCCCGGCCATGAACATCCGGCGGTTCAATCCGCCTTGGGTCATTTCCTCAGTCATTGTTCTTTCCTCCACTGTTTTGCCGCCCTGTTTGGGTCAGCTTTTGTTGCCCCATGGCCCCCTCCTCAGGGTGCATGGGCCAGATCTCAGCAGCTCGCGACCGCACCCTTCCAGCGATCAAAAGCCTCTGTATAACTGTCCAGACATGCGGGTTCTGGTCCGATGGAACCCTTCAGTTCGGGGCGACGCAGCACCGAGGCCGGGACCGCATTGGTCGCCGCGATCATGCCCAACCGGGCCGCGCCATACGCCGCGCCAAGCGCGCTGCCGCGCGGGATGTCCAATTCAAGGTCAAGCGTATTGGCCAGCATCGACAGCCACAGGTCCGATTGCGACCCGCCACCAATGGCCAGCAACCGTCGCAGTTCGGTCCCACTGGCGCGAAACGCATCGGCGCATTCGCGGATGGCAAAGGCCACGCCCTGCATCACCGCCTGTGTCATCGCCGCATCATCATGTTGATGCGCCAGTCCAAAGAACCCGCCGCGGATTTTGGCATCCGAGCGCGGCGACCAGCAGCCATCGAGAAAGGGCACAAAGGTCAGATCCGTGGCCGGGCGTGGCGTATGGCCCAAGGCTTGGACCAATTCCGCCGGGCTGGCTTTGAGCCGGGCGGACAGCCAGGTCAGGCAAGAGGTGGCCGAAAGCACCACCGACATTTGATGCCAACGATCAGGCACGGCATGGCACAGCGATTCAATGGCGTGATCTCCGGCCAATCTGGGCGTGTCATTGGCAACGAACAGCACGCCGGATGTGCCCAAGGACACGGTGCCATCGCCATCTTCGATCACGCCGGTGCCACAGGCGCCACAGGCATTGTCACCACCGCCACCCGCCACAACCGGGCAACGCACCATGCCCCAACGCGCCGCAAGTTCTGAGCGCAACCGCCCGGACACGGCGGTGCCTTCGACCAGTCGCGGCATCTGGCGTTGATCCAGACCGCAGGCCGACAGCATCGTATCGGACCAATCGCGTGTGTGCAGATCGACCCACATCGTGCCGCTCGCGTCGGCCAGATCGCTGACCTTTTCACCGGTCAGCAACAGCCGCACATAATCTTTCGGCAATAACACGGTACGGATGGCTTTATAGGTTTCCGGCTCATGACGGCGCAGCCACAGGAGTTTGGTCGCGGTCACACCCGGCGTCGGCTTGCGCCCGACATGATGCATCAGCTCCGGCACCGCCTCGGACAGCTCCTCACATTCAGGGGTGCTGCGCGTGTCGTTCCAAAGGATCGCCGGGCGCAGCGGTTTGTCCGCGTCATCCAGAACGGTGGCCCCATACATCTGCCCCGACAGGCCGATGCCTTCGACCGCCGCCATGGCTGTGCCATGATTGGCGCGCAAGGTATCAAGTGCTTCGCCCACCGCATCCCACCATAAGGCGGGGTCTTGTTCGGACCATCCAGGGCGTGCGCGCGTCACCTCAAGTGGCCGCGAGGACGCCTCGGCAACCAATTGTTGGTCCGCATCCATCAGGATACACTTTACCCCGGACGTTCCGAGATCTATGCCCAGAAACATCGGCTTCTCCTCCCTAATTTCACCGCCTCCTCAAGCGGCTATGCGTGCGACGTCTGCGCCACGGGTTCCTCTTCCCATGTGAGCTTGTGCTCAGGCGCTTTGCCGTGTCGCCGTCTGCGCCCCTTCCATGTAGTGTGCGATGGCGTCAATTTGCGACGGGCTTAACCGCAGCCCTAACTTGCTACGATGAAACAGAATATCCTGCGCCGTATGGGCCCATTCGTGGTGGCGCATGTAGTCGATTTCGCACGCCGTCAAACCGGCGCCAAAATCAGTCCCCAGATCGGATCGTTTTTTTGCCAGACCCAGCATATTCGGCGCGCGGGTGCCGTAAAACCGAACCAACCGCCGCGCTTCGTTTATTGAGAGAAAGCCATAGCGAGACTGTAGTTTTCGAACCTCCGCCTCAAACGCCGTGGGATCGAACTCCCCGCCCGGCAGTGATGTTGTTCCAGTCCAGCCGGGCGCAAGTTTTGCACCGTTTTGCGGGGCCTTCAAACAGGAGTCGATCCTTTCCATGGCTGATTCTGCAAGCCGTCTATAAGTCGTGATTTTTCCGCCAAAGACCGACAGAATCGGGGCTTTTTCGCTGGTGTCGACCTCCAGAACATAGTCCCGCGTTGCCTTTTGCGCGTCTGAACTGCCGTCATCATAGAGCGGGCGCACGCCGCTATAGGTCCAGACCACATCGCTGACTGAGACCGGACGTTTGAAATACCCGGACACCAGTTTGCACAGATACGAAATCTCTTCTGGTGAGGCGGCCACATCGGCGGGATCACCGGGATAGTCGCGATCCGTGGTGCCGATCAGCGTGAATTTTTCCTCATAGGGGATGGTGAACACGATCCGGCCATCGTCATTTTGAAAGATGAAACAGCGGTCGTGATCATAGAGTTTCGGGACCACGATATGCGAACCCTGGACCTGACGTACCCGGCCTTTGGGCGGGCGCTGCGCAACGGTGCGAGCCACGTCATTGGCCCAAGGTCCGGCGGCATTGATCACCATGCGCGCGCGGATCACCTCGTCTCGCCCCGTGTCCAGATCGCGGGTGGTCACGGTCCAGCCACCTTCGGGATGGGGTTTGGCGCTTGTGCAGCGATGGCGGGCACGAATGGTGGCACCGCGTTCCTCGGCATCCATCGCATTGAGAATGACCAAGCGATTGTCCTCGACCCAGCAATCGGAATACTCGAACCCGAGTTTCAAATCTGCCCGCAGACCCACACCAATCGGTCCGGTTTTCAAATTGACCCGCGCGGTGCCCGGCAAGAGTTTGCGCCCGCCCAAATGATCATAAATGAACAGGCCAAGGCGCAAGAGCCACGCCGGACGCATGCCCTTGGAATGCGGCAAGACAAAGCGCAGCGGGCGCACGATATGGGGTGCGATGTTCCACAAGACTTCGCGTTCGATCAGTGCCTCACGCACCAGCCGGAATTCGTAATGCTCCAAATAGCGCAAGCCGCCGTGCAACAGCTTGGTTGAGGAGGACGAGGTGGCCCCGCCCATATCGCCCTGTTCGCACAGATAGGTGGAATAGCCCCGCCCGACCGCATCGCGCGCAATGCCACAGCCGTTGATGCCGCCGCCGATGATGGCAAGATCGTAAAGGTGATCAGACGCGGGATCAGACATGAGCCGCCTCCCGCGCCGGGACGGGCCGCGCGCTCAAAATGCGTTCGGCAATCTCGACAAAGCCTGCCCCGCCCTCGGACGGGGCGACAAAGGCCGGGGGGGCAAAGCTGCCCGGTTCAAAATCGCGCACATTGGCCACACCGCAGGAATTTGGGAAAAACTCAAACATCGGCCCGTCATTCGGGCTATCTCCGGCAAAGATAATCCGCGCACGATCCGCATCCAGATCCATCCCAAGGATGTCCTTGGCAAAGATGCGGCTCATCGACAGTTTGTCGTAATTGCCAAACCAGCCGTTCACATGGATCGAGGACAGTTTGGCGACCGCGCCGGCCTCTTTGAACATATCAAGGATCAGTTGCACCTGATCTTCGGGCAGCGCGGGTACATCTTCGCAAAAATCAATCGCCAGATCGGCTTCGCGGTACAGTTGGTCCGAGGCGATCCCGGCACCGGGCACTTTTGCCAAAATGTCCTGACGCAACACGTCGAGGCGGAACCGATTTTTGCGCCGCTCTTCGGCGGTGGCAAAAAACTTTTGCCGCATCACCCGCTTTTCGCGGTCATAGGAAAAATAGAACGCACCGTTTTCGCCCACGATCCCGGCCACGGGCCAAAGCCGCGCAATCATATCGCACCACCCGGCGGGGCGTCCGGTGATCGGCACCACGGCAAGCCCCGCATCGGCCAACCGTTCCAAAGCGGCATAGGCGGCGGCGGGCAATTGGCCATCCGTGGTCAGCGTGTCATCAATATCGGTCAAAACCGCCACACAATTGGCCAGTTGGCCGTCGTCAAGTTCGCTCAGCGGACGCATCAGACCCACTCCTCAATGAAACTGTCCAAAATGCCCATGTCATCGGCGAGATCGAGCATCGAATAGCGGTCGCGCATCTCGCGGCAATGGCGCAGGGCGTCGATGTAAAGATCACGCTCAAGGCCGATCTCGTCATAGGTGGCCCCGCCGCCGGAAGCGCGCAGATGGGTTGTCATCTCGTCCGGTGCCAACATCATCGCGCGCAATGTTGTGCGCAGCTCAGGCCAGATTTCGGCCAATTGACGGTTGAATGCCTCTGTGGCTTGCGCATCCATAGCTTTGGCGCGGGAGGCCTTGAGGCAATCCTCAACGGCTGCTGCCGGATAGCGCGCGCGGAGTGCGGCCTCGTCAGGTTGCCAGCCGCGAATGCGCGGAGCCTCCTCCAGTGAGAGGATGTGATCTTGCAGCCGCGCCATGGTGATGGAGGCCACGCCGACCTGTTGGCCATGAACAGTGCCGGGGTGGCGGTCACCGGCAAAGCTGTCGATCCAATGGGAAATCTGATGTTCGCCCATCGAACCGGGGTGGCTCATGCCAACCACGGCGATGCCAAGCCCACCGAGAGTCAAAAGCCGCTGCAGATAGCCAATCGCATCATGCTCGCCCAGCCCCAAATCGGCGGAACGGCGCAGCACTTCGGCCTCATCGTCTTCTTGCAAAAGATAGGGCGCGGTCGCATAGCGCGTGCCCAGCATCACATGGGAAAAATACCAATCGACCTGTGCCGTGGGCCGACACAAGGAGTCGCCCAAGCCCGCGCCGATCAAATATTGCGGCGCCTTTGAGGACACGTCGATGTCGATAAAAACGCCCTTGGCCGCATGCGCTTTTTGGGTGGTTTTGAGACCGGAATCGAGGGTGATCGACGCGGTCGACGAGGTGTAGCCATTCATCGAAGGTGCCGTGCCGAACACACTATAGGCGCGCCCATCGAGATAGGTGGCGTATTTGCACAGATCGTTGATCGTACCAGACCCGACCGCAATCAACGCGTCATGATTACGGGTCAGTTTTTGCAGATCGCGCACCTGCCCTTCGTCGGCATGTGGATGATCTAAAACGATGATCTCTGCCTTGCCCTGCATGTTGCGCGCAATGTCTGCGCCCATCACTTCGGCCGTGTCCGCATCACACACCACCGCATAACTTTGCGCCGGCATCACCGCATTCACCATGTCGCGGGCGGCGTCGGCAAAGCCGTCTCCGATCTCGATGTGGTTGAAAGGAACATCAACGGCCAGCCCCGTATCGGGATCGCACCACCTGCCCTGAGTGACCTCGGTGATGAGGGCATTCCAGTCAGATGTCGCGCGCTCTTTGATTGAAAGCGGCATGGTCATTTGCTCCTCCCTCGCAAGTTTTTCACTTGATTTGAAAGTTGCCAGATAGTTGTGGCATATGTCAATAACATTATTCAGATCAACGTGACATATGTCAAAGTTCTTGATTTCCAGTGGTTTCAGGTTGATTGTCAGGCTGGATTTCGTAAAAGCACTATTTTAAGGAGAGCACATGCCGGGCAAACGCGATAAAACCGACGACGACTCACGCCACGCCACACGGCGCGCCGTGCCATCGCGGTTTGGCATGGATGAGGTGCTTTGGGCGGCGTGGCTCTATTATGAAGAGGGTCAAAAGCAGGACAAAATCGCCGATCAGTTGGGGATTTCACGCGCCTCTGTGTTTAACCTGCTGCAAAAGGCGCGCGATGAGGGGATCGTCAATATCTCCATCGACCCCTCGCGCATCGCGCGGGCGGATGTAGCGCTTGAACTCTGTGAATTGAGCGGCTTGTCGGAATGCTATGTGCTACCCACGCCGCAAGACCCCGCCACATTGGCCAATGAAATAAGCCATCTGGGGGCGCGGGTTTTGGAAGCGCGACTGCATGCCGATGATACGATTGGCGTCGCCTGGGGTCGCACCGTGCTGTCGCTGTCAGAACATCTGACGAGTGTGCGCCACCCCAACATCACAGTTGCACAAATCACCGGCAGTGCCGTCGCGACCTTTGATTTTTCACCCGTCCTGTGCACCACAAATATTGCAGATCGCCTGTCTGCACGCTGTGTGAACCTTCACGCACCGGGGGTTGTGTCCACAGCGCAGGTCAAAGACATTTTGTTGAACGAGCCCGAAATCCGCAATCACTTTACGCTGTTGCAACAATGCACAAAGATCATCTTTGGCGTGACGCAACTGGTTGGCGAAACGCTCTTGGAGCAAAGCGGTTTCATGTCCGATGCTGCCTTACAGGTCTACCGCGACCTTGGCGCTGTGGGCTTTGCTGCCGGGTATTTCTTTGATGCTGAGGGCCAAATTGTGCGCAGTGAATTCGACGAGCGCCATATCACGATGGCGCTGGATGATTTGCTCAACGTACCCGAACGGATTTGCATTGGCGGCGCGCCGCAAAAAGTTGGCGCGATTTATGGGATGTTGCAGGCACGAATTGCCAATGTATTGGTCACGGATGAGACCACAGCGCAAAGCCTGATTGACCACTATAAGCAGCGCACCTGAGATCAGGAACGGCGTTCGTTACCTTGGGACCGCGCGCAAGGCGAGAGTGCCAACCGTTTCACTGATCCATTGGCGCGATTGGACGAGGTTTCGGCTGCCCCGTTCGACCCAGAACAGATTGCGGAAGCGGATTTGGCCATTGCGGCAGGTTTCGTAAAAAAGATCCGTGTCGGCAGTATAGGGTCCCAGATCGACATCGGCCTGCCTTTGACGTTCAACTTCGCAGCGGAAGGCCAGAGTTTCGGCCTGGCTCTCGCCATTGAGCAATGTGACAAAACGTTCGGTGACCTCATTACGCCCGGCTTTCAGCGCAGCAAGAGTCTGTGAGGGATCGCCCGCAAGCTGATCTCCCCCCATGCCGCGGGTGGCAATGATCATACCATTCTTCATGCCAAGCGATAGCTTATCGAGAGAAATCCAGGTTTCCTCACCTTTGGCATTCGTGGTTTGACGCACAAAGATCGTATAGGCCTGTTTTTTGGCTTCGAGCGACACAAGGTAAGTGGGCGCGCCAGCTTGTTCGTAGGCGAGAAAGGTCGGATCTGGCACGACTTCGCCCTGCCCGCTCACGAGTTCTTTCAAAAGGTTGGATTTTTCGGCATCTGACGAACAGGCGCTCAAACCAGCAAGGAGCGCGAACATGAAACCAAGTGGGCGCAAGACAGTCATACAGGTCATCTCCAGAATTTTCCCCAACGGTCTTCCAACTCACTTGTATGGCTGTTTCTCACAACATCATAAAGCCGGTTGCGCACATCAAGCCGCGCGCCACCATCACGGACGACAGGACGAATGGTCGTTCCATAGCCGCCTTGGGTCGCTGCCCCGGTCAACCAATCAACAGGAACGGAGAAGCGGATGCCCTTGTCAAAGGAGCCTTCACCGAAGTCGTCAAAGGACACATCGGTGAGCGTAAAAAACGCCCCGACACGGAAACCATTGTCAAATTCGCGGTCCACAGAGAAGGTCGCGCCATAGTCACCCGCAAGATAGCGCCCGACATCCAACTGACCGAGATAACCTCCGCCAAAATCGTAATAGGCAGAGGCGTGACCTGTCACAATGTCATAGTCTTGAAAGCCAAACATTTGGTCGAAATCACGTTTTTTGACGTAGTTGAGTTCGGCACCAAGGGCCAGCGGACCATTGACGGGTTTCCAAAGCACTTCGCCGGAGACACCGCCGTACATTGTCTCAAGATACCCAACCGTGGCACGGCCATAAAGATTTTTACCGGGACGAAAGAAATACTCAGCCGTCAGATATTTGATCTCCAAATCCGATTGCTTGGCATATTCCGCACTGTCGGTGCGAACATGTGGCAAAACGGAATTTGAGGGGCGTGTGCTGGTATCAAGGTTCCCAGCGACCGGCTGACGTACCGCCGCCGAAAAGACAAGCCCGCGCGCGGGTTCTAACGAGGCCGCAGCTTGGACGCCAAAATCGGCGCGCACGGGATTGTCCGGGTCAAAAAGGGAGGGATCAAGGTAGGGCGTGATCCGCCAGTTGAATTTAGGGTAAATGCCCGCAATTGGGGCCGCTTCACTGTGGGCAGCATCTTCAAAATCTGCGCGGGCAAAGCTGCGCCAGCTGCCGTCCAGATCGTATTCAAGCGATTCGAGATCGCTGCGGCGCAGGGTTGTGCGTGAGGTTGTGACCCCATTTGCCATCGCTTCCAAACGGAACGTGGTGATGTCTGCCGGCAATTGGTTTGCCAAAACACGCGCGGCCCGGCCAAGCGCCTGTGCTTCTGCCGGGTAGCGACCATTGACGAAACGCACCGTGGCTGTGTCGCCCTCGATTGTGATGCCTTCGAGCGTGAGGCCCTGATCTTTGAGAGCAATGGACAGAGAGCTGTTTTTTTGGCGGACACTGTTCGCATCCCATGACAACGCCGCTTGGGTTTGACGTGGCATAAGGGTTGGCGGGGCCTCTTCGATGCCGCTCGGGTACTTGGGCTTTTGCGGGGTGATCGGAATAGACCCCCTGATACCGATTTCTGAGCCGTGAAGGGCATAGACGGATACTTCAGCCCCATTTTTAAACCCATAGGTGAGGGAGGCATTGAACGGGGTTTTGTGATCAAACCCCATTTTGAGCGTTTCCCGCTCATAAGCGTCAGAGGAGTATTCTGCTTTGAGCGTTAGGCGTGGATTGAACCGATATTCCACTCCGCCAAAAAACGCCGCATCACCATGGAACCATTGTTTGATATCCAGCCGACCTGTGTTGTTGATCGAAACATCCTGAATCGGACGCGTTTCAAAAGAGTCGTCGATTATACCCAGCGGGTTGGTGAACCCGCCGTAGCTTGCAAGACGGCCCCAACCGATACCGCCCGTCAACGTCAACTGATCCCCAAAAGTTTTTGTGGCAGCAATATATTCCGATCCGTAAATGCCTGTACCGCCAAAATCGCGCAAACCAATAGAAAGCGCAGGACGGTATTGGGTTTCTTCCATAAGCAGATATCCGAAGTCGAAACTCCGATCATAGCGATTTTCACCGGCATCGTACCCATTGAGGATTGAGTAACGGAAGCTGCCAAATATGCGAGGAGTGATTTGAAAGGTCAGCGTGTATTTTTGCATGTCTTTCGTGAGGACCGAAGACAAGCCCAGCATCCCATCAGGCCAAGGCGAGCCGGTCGGCATGTCAATGAGACCGGGAGTGCCATAGCTGGAAGCCGAAAACCTAAGATCTGTCGCTCCTGCTGGGCCTGTGGCACAAAATATACCCATGCCAAGCCCTATGAAAAAACGTGAAATAGTCACAACGTCACCTCGAATGTTTCGCTTTGGATTGCACATGATTTCATTAGGAACGGTTCGTGCCAAGCGCTGTAGGGGGTCCCTTAGGGGCGAGGACAGGCGGGTGGGTCTAATCAAAATCACTTTCTGTGCTGGACGAGGTCCAGTCCTGAAGCGATGATTTGAGGTCGAACTGGTAGGAAAAGCCGCTATCCACCAGCACTTTTGGGATAATGTTGGTGGACTTATTCAACTTCATCACACGCGCCCGATTGATAGACGTTGTGAAGCCGACAGCGTTGAGGATTTCAAACCCCAAACCGACAGCCAGCATCATTGGCAAAGGCAGCGTATAGGTCACGTCTTTGTAACCCCCCACTTCGACAAAGGCTTTTGTGATGTCTTCGGCGGAATAGCGATCAGGATAGGCAAAGTTGTACGTTATGGAATTGCTGTCCTGACCGATCATGAATGCCATGCTTCTGACCAAATCTTTGACATAGCCACAACTCTTGATTGTATCTTTCCGGCCCGGAAATGCGAAGCGCCCCTTGGACAGCATCTTCGACATGCGGGTAAAATTCCCATATTCTTTGTAACCGTATATCACCGCAGGGCGAACGATAACGAGTTTACGCGTATCAGGTGCTTCATGTTGCCATTGATGGTGGATTTGCTCGGCGCAGAATTTCGACTTCCCGTAGGCACTCTCAGGGCGCAGTTCGGAATTTTCATCCAGCATTTCTTCGCTCGGACCATATACAGCAATTGAACTGGTAAATACGACCTTGTTCACACCTTTGGCCCGCGCGAAGTCGCACACATGAGTGGCACCAAGCACGTTGGTCCAGTAGTACTCCCAATCTTCATGGCCCGGCGTCGTATGCACCGCTGCAAAGTTGTAGATTTCGGAAATTTCACCTTCGAATGCGTCAACGCTTATTGGTTTGCGCACATCCATTTCCCGATATTCCACACCCTCCGTGCGCCAACGTGGGGGCTGTATATCTATACAGATGACACGAGCATACTCTCCACTTTCGACCAGAGATTGAGAAAGGTGGGAGCCGATAAAGCCTGCTCCACCAAAAATAAGTGCATGTTTTTGCATGGTTCGTGCCTGATAGCTGAAATTAGCTTCTCATAACAGACTCTCACTGATCACTCCAACACTTATGGGCGGAGGGTGGAAAATATGCCAACCGAGATTAAAAATGTATCATTTTCGATTGTGGGCCTTGGTTTTTTTGATCTCGCTTGAGCTGTTGTCACTAAGAAGTTAGGGAGATGGTAGATTGAGTGACGAAGTAGGCCCAAGGACAGATCCACAATCAGCGCATCAGGCGGCGGGACATACATACAATGAAGCGCGTATTTAATTTAGTGAAAAGCCCCGCATTCCAAAAGCTTCTCGTGCGCGGGAGTATTGGGCTTGGGTTGAAAGGCGGCGCTGCAGGTATGCAGCTCTTGATGTTCGCAGCCATTGCTCGCGCCATTTCTGCGGATGATTTTGGCACATTTGGCTTTGCTTTTTCGTTGGCCACGATCATTTCCAACGTCGGCAGTTTGGGACAACGGATGTACGTCTTGAAAGAGGGGGCCATCCTATCTGATCGGCACGAAGACGCAGCGCTCGGATCTTTGGTCCGCGAAAGTATGATTGCAGTCATATTGGGGACGATTGCGGCCTCATCACTTATTTGGGTCGTCGCATCTTTTAGCGCTGTAGAACTCAGAGGGGGCATGGGATTTGCGACTGCCTTTCTGGCCGTTGGCTTTAGTCTCGCTGGCCTGTTGACGCATTTGTTTCGCAGCTACCGCAGTCTTGTGTTTGCCTTTTTACCGCGTGATATTTTGTGGCGGCTTGCTGTGACGATCATCTTTGTGACCGTCCCGACCGTTTTTGGCACTTTGGATGCCCTTTCAACCACCTTGGTGGCGGGCGGCACGCTGTTCGTCATGAGCATATGGCATCTGTTGCTTGATCCATTTGCCCGCAAGTCGTTCTCCAAGGCGTTCAGCGGCGCTGGCGTGGTACAGCGGATTTCTGCGGCAAAGTATTTGTGGGTCACATCCCTTTTGCCAATGATTGGGGGGGCGGAGCTTGCGACCGTTCTGCTTGGCTTAGTCACCTCCCCAAGCGAAACAGGCATGTTCTTTGCGGCTTTTCGCTTGTCTTTGGTAATGGAGCTGTTCTCACGCGCCGCATATATCGTTGTCGGCCCAATGATCGCACGCTTTAGCGCGGCCGAAGCAAAAGAAGATTTGCAGCGGGTTATGTCGCAAAGTGTGATTGCCGTCACAGTACCCGGCATCATCATATTTGGTATTGTTGTGCTGTTTGGCACCCAAATGCTCAGCCTCATGAACCCCAGCTTTGCCGATGGGCACACTGCGTTTGTGATCCTTGCTTTTGGCTTTCTCATTTCCATTGCGACAGGCCCTATCCCGGCGATTATGGAATTGACGGGACAAGAAGGGCCGCTGATGAGGCGGATGTTTATCACCAACATCGGGTACCTGGTGCTTTTGCTGCCTTTGGTGATGACTTTGGGCATCGTTGGCGCCGCAATCGGGGTGGCTGCGTTGCGCATCGTCCAGCATGTTTCCCTCGTCCGCTCTGTTGAAAATCACCTCGGCGTCTCACCAACGGTCTGGCACCCTTTCTTCCAAATGATGGGTAAAAAACAATGAATCCGGCTCCACTTGGTCCCAACACTTTTTTAATTGGTGCGCCTAAGTGTGGCACCACAGCGATCGCACGCTACATCGCGGCGCATCCCGATGGGTTTATAGCGACAATTAAAGAACCTTCCTTTTGGTCTTCTGACTTTAACAAAGCCAGCACGATGTTCGAGCTCAATGATCTGGACGACTATCTCGCGCTTTACAATGACACAGAAGCAAAAGTTATCCTGGACGCCTCAACTGGCTACATCGCGTCTGAAGTTGCCATAGAGGCCATTCTTGCGTTTGCCCCGGCTGCCAAGTTCATCGTGATTTTGCGCAACCCAATTGATTTGGCCCCCGCATATCACATGGAGAAAGTGTTCAATTGCTACGAAGATGTTGCAGACTTTGAACAAGCTTGGAATCTTCAAGCCGCCCGAGCCCGAGGCGAATCCATTCCCCCCCTCTGCCCCGAACCAAAAGAATTGCAGTATAAAACGATGGCCTCAGTCGGAAGTCAGCTTGCCCGGGTGCAGGCCTTGATTCCAGATGGACAGCTCATCGTTCTCTTCCATGAAGACTTGGTTAAGCAGCCCAGAGAGGTGTGGCTGGCCTTACAAGATTTTCTTGAACTCGATGATGACGGGCGTACCGATTTTCCATCTTTTGGCTCGGCACATTTCAATCGCTTTCCACGTCTCGCTCGACTTTACCAAAATCCACCCAAAGCCATAATCCCACTGGTCCGATTTTTGAAGCGACGCGTTCAGTCCAGCGCGGCAAACGGTGGCATTGGTGCGCGTATAAAATCTCTGCTGTTGAGTGGTAAAAAACGCCAGTCTTTGCGCCCCGAGTTTCGGCAGGATTTGGTGCAGATATTTGCATCTGAGATCACAAAAATCGAAGACTCAACAGGCAGAAATCTAGATCATTGGAGAAAATAGTGATGGCGCTCGGAATTGATCTCAATCCATCGGAACAATCAAAGCCCCTGAAACCGAATTTCTTTCTGATCGGAGCCCCTAAATGTGGCACGACCGCGATCGCAGAGTATCTTGCAGAACGCGATGATGTTTTTTTCTCCAAACCGAAGGAACCGCTTTTCTGGTGCACGGATCTTGGGATAGAGCCACATGCGCTTCGGGCGACCAGCCTTGAGCAGTATGAGGCCCTGTTTCAGGATGCCGATCCTGCGCGGCACAAAATTATCGGCGAAGGCACCACCTCTTATTTGCGATCCCGCAAAGCGCTAACCGAGTGTCGCGACAAATATGAGGATGCGAAATTCGTTGCCATTTTGCGCAATCCCGTCGATGTGGCTCATGCTTTCCATATGGAACAGGTCTTCACAGGGCTTGAGCGCGAGCCGGACTTTACAAAAGCGTGGCAGGATCAAGACCGTAGAGAACGCGATTGGGACGCCGCCACAGATGATCGCCCGGACAGCCTGCTATATCGTCGCATTGCGTCTTTTGCCGATCAGATCGAAATGTTTTTCAGTATCGTGCCCGAAGAGAGGCGCAAGATTATCATATATGACGATCTTCGTGCCGACCCGCGCGGCGTTTGGCTGGATTTGCTCGATTTTCTCGGCCTGCCTGATGATCAGCGTACAGATTTCTCGCCGCGCAACGCAGCCCATGCTCAGCGTTTCCCGCGGCTGTCACGCTTTCTCCTTGCACCGCCAAAACCCATCGCTCCCGCCGTCAAAGCGCTGCGCATGGCCCTTTTGAACAAGGACAGCGTATTGGTCAAAACACTCAAGGGATTTCTGAACGTCAAACGCCCGCGCTCCGCACTCTCCCCAATCATGCGCCGCGAAATGACAGAAGCCTTTGGTCCAGATGTTCTACGTCTCGAAGCCCTTTTGGGCACCGATTTAAGCGCGTGGAAGATGGGCCAATGAACGTCCTCTTTATCACCGTGCGCGCGGATATCGGCGGCGGGCCTGAGCATTTGTTTCAACTGCTTTTGCACAAACCCGCCAGCGTGAACACCTTTGTGGCCTGTCCAAACGACAAACCCTATAGAGACAGGTTTGAAAGCCTCGTCGGCCGCGCACATATGACCGAAGTGCCCCATCGTGCATTTTCTATGCGGGCGTTTTTTGATCTCGCTCGTTTTATAAAAACGCATAAAATTGATGTGGTCCATTCCCATGGCAAAGGCGCGGGGCTTTACGCCCGTCTGCTGCGCATCGTGACAGGGGTGCGTGTGGTCCATACCTTTCATGGCCTGCATATTGGCGACTATGGCCGGGCAAAGCGGGCGCTCTATCTTGGCCTTGAACGCGGACTCTGTCGGCTTACCTCCACTGCCATTTGCGTCTCAAAAGGCGAGGCCGCACTGATCCGCGACAATGCCCTGATCGCTGATCAAAAACGCATCGTTATTGATAACGGAGTCGCGGTTCCAAACGAAATCACACGCCCAATCTGGGACGGTGGACCGCTTAGACTATTGGCCGTGAATAGATATGATTACCAAAAAAACCCCGACCTCTTGGTCGACATCGCCGCCAAGCTCAAACCCTCCATTCCGTTTCATTTGGATGTGATCGGAACAGGGGATCGCATTGACGACATCCGTGCCACCATCCACACGGCGGGCCTCGACGACTGCGTGACGATACATGGCGGCGTTTCAACACCTCGTGACTATTTTCGTGCGGCGCATGTGTTCGTCTCCACCTCCCGCTGGGAAGGGATGCCACTCGCCGTTTTGGAAGCCATGTCAGAAGGGCTGTGTGTTATTGCGACGAATGTGGTCGGAAATAATGACGTCTTGCGACATGGGGAGAACGGGTTGCTTTTCGAAACGGTCGATCAAGCCGCAACGCAACTGATAGACCTCACCCCCGCACTCTGCGCCACTCTAAGCCAGCAAGCCCGTGCAGATGCCTTGGATCATTATTCTGCGGAGGTTATGGCTCAGAAGACCTATGCTGTACTGACTGGCGCATAGTATCAGCTGTGTAGATTACGGGCACATTGCTCACATTTGCTTCTGCGTCGTTCTTCTTAAGAATCCGAGCCATCCATGCCGTTGACAAAAGTAAGGCTGGGAAGGCTTGGTAGTATGTGAAGATGTCATTCAACAATGAATGGGCAAATGCACCCGCCCATATTGCTAGATAGCCCGTAGCAATAATGTTGTTTTTGCGATGGGCTTGAAAAATTGGTGCTAAAATTCCACTAAAAAGTACAATCAGCAAAAAAGAGCCGAATAGTCCCACTTCAAGCGCTGAGAAAAGAAATAGGTTTTCAGTTGCGTGCCCCAGAATGGTCCCACCCATTCTGTTCCCTACGCCAAATAAAAGGTAGAAAACGTTGGATTTCAAAAGTGAAACCGTATTTACCCAGTGATCAAACCGTCCACTGGTAGCGACACTAACCCCCCCTTCAAGGGAGATGCGACTAAAACCACCAGCCAAAGAATTTAGCATGTCGCCAGACAACGAGGCCAACTGTATAAGTATATATGCAAACACCAGACCAAGTATTGAGAAAATCTTTTGAGGCCAACTCGTCAATCGGCTCAGAAATATAAATCCACAGAACACCCCGAAATTTATAAATAAGACTCTCGCCACACTGAATTTGAAAGCCAAAAAGATTACAATCAGGCATGACGCGAGAATGCACAAAGAAACAAATTTCCTTGGTGTTTTCAGAACAAAATGCACGATAGCAAGTTCTACCAACACTAGGACCGAGAACGCAAATGCTCCGGTCTCTCCAGGTAGCCCGCCAAGCCTCTTAACAAGTCGCTTCCCATCAAATGCAAATGTTTGGTGTGCACCGTAGACCTCATTTCCACCAGCATATGCTAAAATGATATAGAATGTAGAAAGCAGGGCAACTGCCACTGAAATCTTTATTGTTCGATCCGCAACCTCGAAGTCGCAGCTCAGGTAAGGAATGATAAGCAATGGCGCAAAAATCGCAGTGGTGCGAATAAGATATGCAACATTCTCAAGGTATTTGTAGGGGTCTATATAGGCCGCATAAAAGAAAAATACTGTAAAAACATATAATAAGTATACCAGAAGCTGCCTTCCGGTTTGATCTACGCGCAAAGGTATTTTCAATAGCGATGCAACAAGCAAAAACAGGAATATAAGCGTTGAAACAAAGTCAACTGTAGATAGCGAACTGTTGATTGGCTTAAGTATGATTTGCGGCAAAGAAATGATGGCGAAACACCATGAAAATCCAAACAAAGCAGATTTACTAATCCTCCGCTGGCTAAACACTGATTGAGATTCCTCAAGAAACTGCCGTTACAGTTTTTACTGTAACGGCGAAGCGTTCAGACAGCCAGAAGGCTTTTAAGTCTAGGCCGCGATAAACTTGGCCACCAGCCTTCCGTGATCGTCTGGGCCACCAACGCTTCGGTGCTGTTGTCATCATAGGTCAGGGTCACATCATAAACCCCCGAAATTCCGGTAAGCCCCACAACATCAGCAGCGCGCGACGCGGGGGAGCCTGAGGTTTGTATCACCGACGTTGCCTGTCCGCCGATCTCGGTTTGCGCCCCCCAGATAGAGACATCAATATCGGTGTTCACATCCTCATAGAGCATGAATATGCGGCTCTGCCCATTGGGGAGGGGGGCCGTATAGGTAAACCTTTGCCATTCAGATGTCACGTTGATCATCATGGATGTGCTATCGGAGTGGCCGAACCGCATGGTCAATGGCGCGCTTGCTTTCAGCCAGACACTTGCCGTGGCGGTGCCTGTATAAGACCCGTTTACGACAAGAATCCCCCCCCGGGCGCCACCGGCCCCTCCCGTGGTCAAAGAGCAATTCCATGATCTTGCGCTGGCCGTACCATCGGGTGCGATATGCTCTGATGTAAACGTCGGTTTGGACGCATAGGGGGTCCAATAGCTTTGAGCAAAATCATTGGAATAGTCGAGCACATTGGTGGCGGAGCTTTCGATCAAGACGCCTAAGGGCACGCCCGTCCCGAACGCATGATCAAAGCGCGGCACATCCACGGCGACGGTTTCCAACTGGCCTGAGGCGGCGACTCGCATGGCGGTTGACCCACGCGCGAATGAGACCACGGAGGAGAGCGCCACGGGTGACCCCGAAGCGCGATAGGTTTGGGCGGCAAAATCGAGCGCCAACACGGGGGCGTGTCTCCGTCGGAGGGAGGTCACAGAGAAATCGTAAACCAGCTTCATGCCAAAACCATCGCATGGATGCCCACCGCATCGGTCCCGGTGGCATGAACACGAGAGACGCCAACAGGCAGGATGGAAAAATCTGCAAGATTAAGGCTGCGCGTTTCACCCTTCACCGTGGTAATTGTAACGGCCCCGCCCGTTTCGACATAAAGCGCGATCGCCACACTTGGGAGATCGGCCACATCCGACGGAGTAACAGGCAGGATATCTTGAGCGGGCCCAGAAAGTTGAGGGGCACGGCTTTTGAATGGGTTTGTCACTTTGGGACCTTTCGTTGTTAAAACGTTCGTGCCCCAAAGTGAGTCATAAAAGTAAACGTCCCTAAGCCTGAGCGCGCGTTGCGTTTTCGATCAAGGCAGCCATTTTTTGCTTGAAAACGGAGGTGTCAAACTCTTGCGCGAAAGCACGGATGTCTTGTGGCGTCCCTGCGAGAGTCGGATCGGCTTCAAAACGATCAATAGCACCATTCAATGACTCGACCGACTGTTCTGAAAAATGAACGCCGCTCGTCCCTTCGATCACCGTATCAAGAGCCCCCCCGCGCCCATATGCAATCACAGGGCGGCCACTCGCCATAACCTCAACGGGTATGATGCCAAAATCTTCCTCACCGGGGAAAATGAGTGCGCGGCATGTTGCGAACTGTTCCTTTAGTTCCTTAAACGGCACGCGCCCAAGAAATGTGATATTGGCCCCTGCCTTTTTTTCAAGCTCAGCGCGAATTTCACCATCGCCGACCACGACCAGTTTTCGACCTGAGGCATTGAAAGCATCGATGGCGAGATCCGCGCGTTTATACCCGACCATTTCCCCAGCAAGAAGATAATGGTCGCCTACTTTCTCGGAAATCTCAAACTCATCAGTTGCGACGGGAGGGAAAATAACGTCTGCATCTCGACGATAATACTTTCCAATGCGCTGAGAAATAAAGCTTGAGTTCGCTACAAAACGATCCACACGTGCGGCTGTCGTCACATCCCATATACGCAATTTATGCGACATCAGCGGCATCATCATGCGGGCCAGGCGGCCTGCGCCGTTCCGGTAAATATGATAGTGGTCCCAAATGTATCGCATCGGAGAATGACAATAACAGACATGCAACGCATCGGGACGCGGGATAATCCCTTTGGCAGGACCAGATTCGCTTGAGATCACCAGATCAAATTCCTGCAAATCCATCAGCTCCAAAGCCAAGGGCATAAGCGGCAAATACTTCTGATAGTGTTTTTGGGCACCCGGTAAGCGCGCAATAAAGGTTTCGCGAATCTCGTGCTTTTTCAGGCGATCGCTGATTTTGGATTCGTCGCAGACATGGGTGATAATAACCGCCTCTGGGTAAAGTTCTGAAAGAGCTTCAAGCACCTTCTCCCCACCACGCATACCAACGAGCCAATAGTGAACAATTGCGACTTTCATCTCTTATCCCTTAGCTCCTTGGCCGCGCGAATAGACATCCTCGTAGCGGATGATGTCATCTTCACCGACATAGGAACCGGTTTGCACTTCGATCAACACCATCGGCACTTTGCCGGGGTTCTCCATCCGGTGGACCGCGCCAAGCGGGATGTAGACGGATTGATTTTCTGTCACGAGTTTAACCTCGTCATCCACCGTCACACGCGCCGTGCCTTCAACCACGATCCAATGCTCGGAGCGGTGGAAATGGCTTTGCAGGCTGAGCGCCGCGCCCGGATGCACGTGGATGCGTTTCACTTGGAATCGCCCGCCAACAACAAGGCTCTCGAACCAGCCCCAAGGCCGGTGATCTTTTGGGAACATCGTGGCTTGCGCAGCACCTTTGGCTTTGAGGGCCGCCACGGCTTTTTTGACGTCCTGTGCGCATGACATATCTGCCACCAACACGGCATCATTCATGGCAATCGCCATCACATTCTTAAGGCCGATCCCAACGATTTCGAGATGTTCGCTGTCAGAGCGCAACAGGCTGTTTTCACAATCAATCGCGGTGGCTTCGCCGGAGGTCACAACACCGTCCGCATCCGGGCCCAATTCACGCCACACCGCATCCCAGCCGCCAAGATCGGACCAGCCGCCATCAAACGGCACAACTGCCAAATTGGCGGCACGTTCCATCACCGCATAGTCGATAGAAATATCTTCGGCCTGTGCCCAAGCCTCCGCATCCAAACGCAAGAAACCAAGATCCACCTGAGCGGTTTCGACAGCCGCGGCCACAGGAGCGGTCAAGCCGGGTGCGTGTTCCGCAAAAGCTGCGATGATATCTTTGGCTTTGAACAGGAAAATCCCCGCGTTCCACATAAACGTACCTGCGGTCACCATTTCGGCGGCACGCTCCGCATCTGGTTTCTCAACAAACTGTTTGAGATCAATCGCAGTGCCAGAATCATCCGGCTGAGTAGTCAGTTCGAGATAGCCATAGGCGGTCTCAGCATGGGTTGGCTTGATGCCAAAGGTCACAAGCTTGCCATTCTCTACTGCGGCAAGACCTTTCTCAACAGCCGCATGAAACGCCGCCGTATCCGGCACGACATGATCAGAGGGCGCAACAAGCATGATCGCCTCAGGATGGGTCGCTGACACATGCAAAGCCGCCGCAAGAATCGCCGGAGCCGTGTTGCGCCCTTCGGGTTCAATCAGGATGGCACCAGGATCAATGCCGATGGCTGACAATTGTTCCGTAACGATAAACCGAAAATCAGAGCCCGTCAGAACCACAGGAGCTGCAAATTTAAGCTGATCCGTGCCGCCACTGAGACGTTTGGCCGATGCCTGAAACAAGGTTTGTTCATCCACCAAAGGGACAAATTGTTTAGGATAGCTTTTCCGCGACAAAGGCCACAGGCGGGTGCCAGAGCCACCACACAAAATAACGGGCGTGATACATGCAGAGGTCATGATGTAGGTCTGTCCTGTCGTTGGGTCATCTCGAATGTCTCATCTATCAGTATTCACCCTATGTGACACCTAGGTTTATGAAAAAGTAGGGAATAGCCTAAATTTTAGCCGCTCCATTCCACTTAATGTCAAAAGCCACATAAACTCGCCAAATTATATCAAACCGACTAAAAAACACACGTTTTCAAGTGCTGAAATTTATACCACTCCCCTAAAAGCGGGCCTTCACATGAATTAAATCGACTTCTGATTGCATTGAGTCGTTCGACAAAATGCACGCTCTGTCCAACAGAGGTAGCTTTCATCGCTGCGAGCCGTTTAAGTGTTTTTGAACCGACGCCATTAATGCTAAGACCACCTAGGTTACAAATATCTGATGGAAGGCTTTCCAACATGGCTCCCTCTTTTGGCACCAGCGGTTTGCGCGGCCTTGTAAGTGAACTCAGCGAAGAGGTCGTCTCAGATTATGTGCACGCATTTTTGACGACCGTGCCCGAATGTGACACCCTTTACGTCGGCCGAGATTTACGCCCCTCTTCTCCAGACATCGCAGAGATTATTTGTCGTGTGGCACAAGGTGCCGGTCTCAATGTTGTGGAATGTGGCGCTCTCGGCACACCAGCGCTGGCCTTGGCGTCAATGAAGGCAGGGGCAGCGGCGATCATGGTCACTGGTAGCCACATCCCCGCAGATCGCAACGGGTTGAAATTCTATGTGCCTCAGGGCGAAATTTCGAAAGCCGACGAGGCGAGAATCGGAGAAGCCTATGGCGCGCGTCGCCGTCGAACCGGGACGGCGGGCAGCTTGGTGTCTCTGCCGGAGGCCGAACCCTTATATGTGAAACGCTATGTGGATGCCTTCGGGGTCGGAGCGCTCGACGGTCTTCGCATCGGTGTCTATCGCCATTCCTCGGTGGCCCGCGACACAATGGAACAGATTTTGACTGAATTGGGGGCGCAGGTTGTGCCTTTGGCCCATTCCGACACATTCATTCCCGTCGATACAGAAGCCGTCGACACCGAAACCCGTGCGAATCTGATGGCATGGAGCCAAGAACACGCCCTCGACGCTGTAGCCTCGACTGATGGCGATGCCGACCGTCCGTTGCTGACAGATGCGGCAGGCAAAGTCATCCCCGGAGATGTGCTTGGGGTTTTGACCGCTCGCGTGTTGGATGCCAAAATGGTGGTCACGCCCGTCTCTTCAAACGACATGGTGCGCCGATGCCCAGAGTTTGACCATGTGAGTCTCACCCGAATCGGGTCGCCCTTCGTCATTGCAGAAATGGAACAGGCCAGCGCCGATGCGCGCTGTATTGGGTTTGAGGCAAATGGCGGATTCTTGCTGGGCTTTGATGCAACAATCGTGGGCCCTCTTGCCGCGCTTCCCACGCGGGATTGCATGTTGCCCATCCTTGCGCCTCTCTATGCTGCCAAACAACAGAACACTTCCTTGGCCGCGCTGGTCTCTGCCCTGCCTCAGTGCTTCAC
Organism: Celeribacter baekdonensis; assembly: GCF_900102315.1. GTDB lineage: Bacteria > Pseudomonadota > Alphaproteobacteria > Rhodobacterales > Rhodobacteraceae > Celeribacter > Celeribacter baekdonensis. The sequence continues at coordinate 83,860 of NZ_FNBL01000009.1, read as the reverse complement.
GGCTGCCGACCGGCTTCAGGAAATTGATCGCGCCAAAGCGGCCGTCTTTCTGACCGGCCTGATTGACGACACTGCAAACCGCGCACAGTTTTTTGCCCCCTTCGGATCTCTTTCCGATGTCGACTTGACGGATGGCCTGCGTGTCGATTTCGAAAGTGGGGATGTGGTGCATTTACGTCCCTCAGGCAACGCACCAGAGTTTCGAATCTATGCGCAATCCAGTTCTGAAATCCGTGCAAAAGATCTTACCGCACAAGTGCGCCACGCCGTTGCTGTTGAACTGGCCAGTTGAATGGCAACGGCAATGCGCCCGCAGCGAAAGGAACACATCGTCGACATTTTCTACCGCAGGCCAATGGATATCCATCCGCAATCACACTACAGACCACGCAACCCTTTTAATGAGTTGAGAAGCCCGTGTCGCAAAACAATAAGCCCCTGAACACCGCCGCAACCGATGAAGATGTCATTGATCTTGGAGCGCTGTTTGGCGTTCTTTGGCGCAAAAAGCTATGGATTCTGGCGAGTATTTTTGTTTTTGCCTGTCTGGGCGCTTTCTATGCCTTGGGTGTTGCCACTCCGAAATATCGCGCCACATCTGTGATTTTATTGGATACCTCGGGTCAACAATTGCTTGATCTCAGTGCAGTCTTACCCAGCCTTGGGACAGATTCCGAAGCAATCAACACCGAAGTGGAAGTCCTGAAAAGCCGTAGATTGCTTGAGCGCGTTGTGTCGGTTGAACATTTGACAGAAGATCCCGAGTTTAATGCGGCACTGCGCCCCTTGAGCCTGAAAGACACATTGAAGAACGCCTTGACGGGAGCAGAACCAGAAGTCCCCTCAGAGCAAGAACAGATGACCGCTGCGATCAACGCTCTGTTGTCGCGCATGTCGGTTCGCAATATCCCAAACACCTATGTGCTACAGGTGACGATGGAGACCGAAGACGCACAAAAATCTGCAACCCTCGCTGACACCATCGCCGAACAGTATATTCTGTACCAAATGGACGTTAAGTTCGAAGCCACACGGGATGCCTCTGAATGGCTCACCTCGCGTGTGGCCGATCTCAAATTGGAACTGGAACAAGCCGAAGCTCGCGTCGCAGAGTATTCAACCAATGCGGAAGCGGTGAGTATCGAAAGTGTTCAGGCGCTTGATCGTCAACTCAAAGAACTTCGTGATCGGCTTGCAACAACCCGCGCCACATTCAACGAAGCCGAGCTACAGTTGGCGAATCTTGTCGCTCTCGAAAGCGCCTCTGCTCAGGAAAAGGCGGAGAAGGCTGGCGATACACGGCTGACCACCCTGTTGCGCGAAAACGGTGCCGGTGCCGAGTTCGATGCGCGGTTCGAACAACTTCTGTCCCGTGCCAAGACACAAGTTCAAAGGACAGAGGCTCAGGTCCAGTCGCTCGCGTCCAGTATCGAAACGCGCGAAGCCGAAATTGCTAAGCAAAGTGATGAAATCATCCAACTTCAGCAATTGTCGCGCGAAGCTGAAGCCAGTCGATTGCTCTATGAATATTTTCTGGGGCGCCTGAAAGAAACCGCGGCGCAAGAGGGCATTCAACAAGCCGACAGTCGGATTTTGTCCAACGCGGTTTTGCCCGACGCTCCATCGGAACCGCGCAAGTCGCTTATTCTGGCCATGTCAATGATCCTTGGGGCGATGGCTGGCAGCGGCGGGGCTTTGCTGTGGGAAATGCGGCAAAATGGCTATCGCCAAGCCTCCGATCTGGAAGGTGACACCGGGCTGTCAGTGATGGGGCAAATTCCGCTCTTACCAACGGATAACCGCCGCCAAGGGCTTGAATATCTGGCGGAAAAGCCGACTTCCGCTGCGGCCGAATCGGTCCGAAACCTGCGTACCTCGGTGTTGTTATCTGGCCTCGACAAAGCGCCACAGGTGATCATGTCGACCTCCTCTTTGCCGGGGGAAGGCAAAACCACAGTGTCTTTTGCCTTGGCCCAAAACTTGGTTGGGTTGGGGAAAAAGGTGCTCTTGGTTGAAGGGGACATCCGCCGTCTCGTCTTTAGTCAATATCTCGACGTCAAAAACGCCAAGGGGTTGATGAGCGTCCTGGCCGGTGACGTTTCTTTGGAAGATGCCGTCATTCATGACTCTGTGCTCGGGGCGGATATTCTTGTCAGCGAACCAAGCCATGTGAACGCAGCCGACATCTTGTCTTCGCGGCGCTTCATCGAGTTTCTGGAAGCGGCCCGAACTGCCTATGATTTCGTGATCATTGACACGCCCCCTGTGCTTGTCGTCCCTGATGCGCGGGTGGTGGCGCAGCATGTGGATGTCGTTCTGTTCACCGTACATTGGGATAAAACAACGAAGTCCCAAGTGCGCGATGCTCTTCGCATGTTTGAAACTGTCGGCGTCACGATCAGTGGCCTTGTGCTCAACCAAATCGATCCAAAAGGGATGAAGCGGTATGGCTATGGGGATTCATATGGGGCCTATGGGTCCTACGGGAACAAATATTACACGAATTAATCGCCCAATCCGGGCGAAGTCGGCTTGTATCCTTCAAATGAGGCACGAAAGCCTCGGTTGCGGGAGATCGGCAAAACAGAATGGTTTTAAGGGCTGTTTTTCGCTATGACGAACCAAAGTCCTATGGGTTTTAGACAAGGAATGACTCCATTGCGTATAGCTGTTGCTCTTCTTATGGCACTTTCACTTTCGTCGTGTGGTGCTGTTTATCACAGCCAACGGGTTGTCTCCGGGGCAACAGACGACGCGAAGGTGCGCGTGGTGCCGGTCACGTCACAAAGCGTCCTGATCGCTAATCGGTCTTCCTATACTCCACGCGACATCCCTGCAGTCTTTCGCAGCACAGCAGGGATGGGTGGCGGACTCAGGGGCACGGGGGCGATCCCCGAGCCATCTTACACCGCACAGACCCGTCCGAATGCACTCGAAACCCGGTTGCCACCAGAAAGACAGGCACAACCTTATAAGATCGGCGTCGGCGATGTCGTGCTTCTCGCAACCCCCGCAGGATCATCAGTCGAACAGCTTTCGGGCCTTTTGGCCGCGCAAAACAGCCGCCAAGGCTACACTGTGCAAGACGATGGCAGCATCGCAATCCCGGACGTCGGACGCGTTGCCATTGCAGGCCTGACGCTTGAAGAAGCCGAAGCGACATTGTTCCAAAGCCTGGTCTCTGCTCAGATCGAACCGACCTTCAGCCTTGAGATTTCCCAATTCAACTCCAAAAAAGTCTCTATTGGCGGTGCAGTCCCCAAACCCGGCGTGGTGCCCATCACGCTCACCCCGCTCTACCTTGACGAAGCTTTGGCAGGCGTGGGCGGCACAACGGCCGCAAACATGGATTACACGTCCGTGCGCCTCTACCGCGATGGCACCATCTACCAAATTCCGCTTGAGGCGCTTTATTCAAACAACAGCCTTCAGAAAATTCCGCTCATGTCGGGCGACAGTATCTTTGTCGATGACACCTACCAACTTGATCAGGCGTCAGCCTATTTCACTCAACAAATCCAACTGGCCTCCTATCGTCAGGACGCACGCACGGCAGCCCTTTCGCAACTGCAAACCGAGGTATCACTGCGCCGTGCCATGCTTGAGGAAGCCCGTTCAAATTATCGGGCTCAGGTCGAATTCGACGCCACAGATCGTGATTATGTCTATCTGGCCGGTGAGGTCAAAAAACAGGGTCGCTTCCCACTTCCGTTGGCTCGCAAAGCCAGCCTGGCCGATGCCATTTATGAAGGCGCAACCGGCCTCGCAACGACAACAGCAGATCCGCGACACATTTATGTTCTGCGCGGTTCGGATGATCCGATGGAGTTCGATGCGCTCACAGCTTGGAAACTGGACACCAGCAATGTGGCGACGCTCACCTTGGCCACCCGATTCGAATTGCGCCCAAATGACATTGTCTTCGTCGCTGAACAGCCGATTGCCCGCTGGAACCGCGTGATCAACCAAATCACACCATCCATTCTCAGCATCAGCGCCAACGCAGTCCAATAAGACACGTCCTTGACGCATTATTATTCAGCGGCACACATCCCACTTTGCGCAAAACTTAGCGCAAAGTGGGATGTGAACGCAAAAACTGGAGGTTTTAGGCATTTCCCCATATAATCAGGGGCAAAAATAGGTTATGTAGAACCCAAGCCTGTAACACGCGTTTCTTTGTTTATAGAGGCGCAAATCTAGATAGCGAGTCACCCATGCCCAAATTTGCCCTTCTTTTGCTCTCCGCCTTTGCGCTCACTGCAACTGCAGCCGCTGCCCAAGTCACAACCGCAACTGATACTGAAATCAATTGCGAAGACGAGGCCAACAAAGACAATGAAGCTTGTATCGCTCTCCCTGGCGCTGAAGAAGCAACCAACTTCTTGCCTGGCATCGCCCCCGTTCTTTTTGCCGGTGGTGTTGCAGCTGCGAGCTTGGCAGGTGGGAGCACCACCTCAACGACATCAACCACCTCCACAACAAACTAAGCTGTGCCGCAACTGCGGCATAAAGCTCTAGATCATTAAAAGGCACCAAAGTTGGTGCCTTTTTTTATTGGTCGTTGGACAGCACGCCCGCTGCGTTCAACTCTTTTTTAGGCTTTGCCTGCTTTACTCCACAGTGAGCCGATGGGGATCGGTGAAACGGGGTGAGAACACCCCTTTATCACTTGGGGTGATTTCATGTTTTTCAAACAAACCAAACGTGCGCATTTTGCGCGCGCTCCTAAACTATTTGCCTTTGGCGTTTCGGCACTAAGCGCAACTCTTTTGATGGCCTCCATGACAACAGCAGCCCATGCTGCGCGGCCAAACTCTCAAGTACCGGGGGCAACAATCGTCATCACCGGCGACCCAGGGGGGAGCGTCCGTGAGCGATACAACGAGATTCGACAGATCAATCAGTTGGGTCAAAAAGTGGAAATCCGCCGCGGAAACTGTATGTCGAGCTGTACTATGTTTTTGGGCGCGAACGATGTGTGTGTCTCCCCTCAAGCGATTTTGGGATTTCACGGCCCCTCAAACCACGGTGCAAAACTTGCGCCTGACAAGTTTGATAAGTGGTCTCGGGTGATTGCGTCCCATTATCCGGAGGCAATTCGAAACTGGTATATGACAAACGCGCGTTTTAAAATTTACTCAGCCACACGTTTGTCGGGTGCCGAGTTGATCCGCCTCGGCGTTCGGCCCTGTCCGTAAACACATCACATCCGGTGCGGGCCTACTGAGCGCGCGAAAGTCTGCCGCCGGGCCAAGCCGATGCTATTGTCTCTGTCATAGGGTGAGACAATAGCATTGAGACGTCCTTTCAAACCCTCATCCTCTGCTTCTTTGCAACACTCTGTTGGTGGGCATCTTCGCCGCGAATCTTCGATGGCGGTCTCTGAAGGCTGGGACATGGCCTCATTCGAAACACGCGTTCCACTCAAATTCAAATTTTCGTTCCCTTTTCCGATGCCCAATCAGGCCATATTTACGCATTCCATCTGACCCCATAATTGGCTACCTATGGTTGCATACAAATCACCAGGCCCAAAATTGAATAATGACATGATCGAGTCCACGACCTTGCAGGATGTCCTGCGCATTACGCCGCCTCGCTTTGGGGATCACCGCGGATTTTTTTCGGAAAGTTGGAACAAGAAACGCTTGGCCGATGCTGGGTTCAGTCTGCCCGAATTTGTGCAGGACAATCATTCCCTCTCGCGCGAAGTCGGAACCGTGCGCGGCCTGCATTTTCAATCTCCGCCACATGCGCAAGGCAAATTGGTGCGCTGTGGACGCGGTAAGATTTTTGATGTCGCGGTCGATGTCCGCAAAGGCTCACCGAGCTATGGCCAATGGCATGGCGAGGAACTGTCTTTCGACAATGGCGTTCAGCTTTGGATCCCGGCGGGCTTTCTCCACGGGTTCATGACCTTGGAGCCGGACAGCGAGATCGTTTATAAATGCACCGATCACTACGTGCCCGACTGCGATGGCGCGGTGAAATGGGACAGCTGTGGGATTTCTTGGCCGATTGAGGAGATCACCCCCGTCATCTCTGAGAAAGATGATCAGGCGCAGAGTTTTGATAGGTTTGAAACGCCATTCGTATATGAGGCCACAGTATGAAAATTTTGATCACAGGCGGCGCCGGGTTCATCGGCTCTGCCGTTGTGCGTTTGGCCATTGCCCGCGGGCATGAGGTGGTCAATGTCGATGCGCTGACCTATGCGGCCTGTCTCGACAATGTGGCCTCTGTTTCAGACAGCCCGCTCTACGCATTTGAGCAAGTCGACATTCGAAATCGCGCTGGATTAGACACTGTTTTTGCCACGCACAAACCCGATGTGGTGATGCATTTGGCCGCCGAAAGCCACGTCGACCGCTCGATCGACGGGCCGGGTGATTTCATCGAAACCAACATCTCCGGCACCTTCAACATGCTTGAGGCGGCGCGCAAATATTGGGTAGAGGCGGGCAAACCGGAGGGCTTTCGGTTCCACCATATCTCCACCGACGAAGTCTTTGGCTCCCTGCCAAACGACCGCTCGGTGATGTTCACCGAAGAAACCCCCTACGACCCGCGTTCGCCCTATTCCGCCTCGAAAGCCAGTTCGGATCATCTGGTGCGCGCCTGGCACGAAACCTACGGGCTGCCGGTGGTTTTGACGAATTGCTCAAACAATTATGGCCCATTCCACTTCCCGGAAAAACTGGTCCCGGTGATCATCCTCAACGCCCTCGCTGGCAAAGATCTTCCGATTTATGGCGATGGCTCGAACATCCGCGATTGGCTTTATGTGGAAGACCACGCCGATGCGCTGTTGCTGGTCGTTGAAAAAGGCGCGTTGGGCCGCAGCTACAATATTGGCGGTGAGAATGAGCGCAGCAACCTTGAACTGGTCAAAAGCCTTTGCGCCATTCTGGACGAAAAAAGACCCAAATCCAGCGGCAGCTATGCCGATCAGATCACCTTTGTGACCGACCGTCCCGGCCATGATGCGCGTTATGCGATTGATCCCTCCCGCATTCGCACCGAGCTTGGCTGGCGCCCCTCCGTGACCATCGACGAAGGTTTGGCCCTGACCGTCGCGTGGTATCTGTCGAATGAACACTGGTGGCGCGCATTGCAAAACCGGCATGGCGTTGGCGAACGGCTTGGGGTGACCGCATGATCCTTGTTTTCGGGAAAACGGGTCAGGTCGCTACGGAACTGCGGGCACTGTTGCCGGACGCCGTGTTTTTGGGGCGGGATGAGGCGGACCTGAGCGATCCTGCCCTCTGCGCCCAAAAGATCGCCCTCCTTAAACCGGGTGCCGTGATCAATGCCGCCGCCTACACGGCCGTGGATAAGGCCGAGACGGACGAAGAGACCGCCGCTTTGGTCAATGGCGCGGCGCCAACGGAAATGGCCAAAGCCTGTGCCGCGCTTGGCATTCCCTTTGTCCATATCTCCACCGATTATGTGTTTGATGGGTCCGGCGAGACACCGTTTACGCCCGATCATCCAACCGCCCCTTTGGGCGCCTATGGCCGCACCAAACTTTTGGGTGAAAATGGCATTCGCGCGGCGGGTGGCACATGCGCAATCTTGCGCACATCATGGGTGTTTTCCAGCCACGGCAACAACTTTGTGAAAACCATGCTCCGGCTAGGTGCAGAACGCGACAAGCTCACCATTGTCGCGGATCAAATCGGTGGGCCGACCCCGGCCCGCGCCATCGCTCAGGCCTGTGTCGAAATCGCCAATCGGCTTAAAACAGAGCCGAACACAGCCGGAACCTATCATTTCTCTGGTGCGCCGGATGTAAGTTGGGCCGATTTTGCCCGTGCGATTTTTGCCGAGGCCGGGATCACATGTGCGGTCGAAGACATCCCCTCTTCGGCCTATCCAACCCCGGCCCAAAGGCCGGGAAACAGCCGGATGGACTGTCACTCTTTGAAGGCGGCTTACGGGCTGGATCGGCCGGATTGGCGCGCCGCCGTGCGCACCACAATTAACGAGGTAAACGAGTCTCATGCGTAAACGTAAAGGCATCATTCTTGCGGGCGGATCGGGCACGCGCCTGTATCCCTTGACCATGGCCATCTCAAAACAGCTGATGCCTATCTATGACAAACCGATGATCTATTATCCGCTGTCCGTGTTGATGCTGGCAGGCATTCAGGAGATCGCGATCATCACCACGCCCCACGATCAGGATCAATTCAAACGCCTTTTGGGGGATGGATCTCAGTGGGGCCTGTCCTTCACCTATATCGAACAGCCCTCTCCCGATGGTCTGGCCCAGGCCTATATTTTGGCCGAAGATTTTCTGGATGGTGCCCCCTCAGCGCTGGTTTTAGGCGACAATATCTTCTTTGGTCATGGTTTGCCTGAAATGTTGGCCGCTGCGGATGCCAAGGACATGGGTGGCACGGTCTTTGGCTATCACGTCGCTGACCCCGAGCGATATGGTGTGGTGAAGTTTGACGCCGAGGGCACCGTCAAAGAGATTATCGAAAAGCCGGCTGTGCCTCCTTCTAACTATGCGGTCACGGGGCTCTATTTCCTCGATGGGGACGCCCCCCGTCGCGCAAAGACCATTCAACCGTCTGAGCGCGGCGAGCTTGAAATCGTCACGCTTTTGGAAACCTATCTTGCGGATGGGACATTGAATGTTGAGCGTATGGGCCGAGGCTATGCCTGGCTTGACACCGGCACGCACGGCTCTTTGTTGGATGCAGGCAATTTCGTGCGCACACTTGCAAAGCGGCAAGGGATGCAATCCGGCTGTCCCGAAGAAATCGCCTATACGCAAGGCTGGATCAGCAATGACACAATGCGCAAACATGCCGAAATGTTCAAAAAAACCGAGTACGGGAAATATCTTGCAACCCTTTTGAAAGAAAAAGGGTTGGTGGAACATTTTAGCGAGTCTTGAAACAACCCGCACACACCTCACACGAGGCTTGCAACACTGTCCATCAATCATGCCGAGCAAACGCGGTGATTGCCTTTGGGCATCGTCCGCGGCGTGATGGCGCAAACGGAGGCACTCATGACCAATCCCCCAAAGACCATATCCGATCAGGTCGCGCCGCTCACGGATGCGCAATGGCCCAATGACATCGCCGATCTGCGCGGCGGTTTCGCTGGCGCACTTAATGTCTATCGCACGATGGCGCATCACCCGGCCCTGCTGCGCGCTTGGGCACCATTGCGGCAGCATATCGTCAAAGACACAGCGCTTGGGGTTGAGCGCTCCGAGGTGGTGATTTTGCGCACCGGCGTGCGGCTTGGGTCGGCCTATGAATGGGCGCATCATGTGTCGCGGGCACGCGCCCTTGGGTTTTCTGACGAGAGGATTTTGGCGATCAAAGCCATGCCCGAGGGCGAAGACGGGATGATCGTGCGCGCCGTCGATGCACTGTTGGACGATCACCGTCTGCCCATCCCGCTTGAGCGGGAATTGGCAAAGTGTCTTGGCCGAGAAGCGGTGTTCGATTTGATCGCGACTGTGGGGTTTTATTCCGTTCTTGGGTCGATCTTGATGACCTATGAGACGCCGATTGACGACGACATCGCCGACCAGATGGCGCGAAACCCGCTTTAGGACTGGGCCATCAATCCGGCAAAGACCCGGCGATTTTATCGGCAAGCTCCGTCAAAGCTCCGGTAAAGGTTTCAAGTGCCTTACCGGTGCTCATGGCGCTGCGAATCCAGATGATGGAGACACAGCCCAAAACATTTCCACCCGACCTGACCGGAACCGCAAGCGATGCTGTTTGGGCGCGAAATTCGCCACTGTCGCGAATGGCGATGCCACGCGCGCGGGTCTGTTCAAACAATTGGTCCAACCAGCGCTGTTCCAAAAACGGAACATCTTCGGGATCATTGAGCCGACGCAGGTGCTCCAGGATCACCCCCCGTTCCTCATCCGAACAAAAACTCAGATAGGCCCGCCCCGCAGAGGTGCGCAACACCGGCAGTTTATACCCCGTCATGCCTCGGTCGATCGACAGGGGAGACCGGCCATGGGTGGTTTCCTGAATCACCATCGCCGCATTGTTGTAAATGGTCAGATCAAGCGGCCAGACAAGCCGTTGGCCATATTGCGCAAACAAAGGCCCCGCCGCCTGTGACAGCTCAGAGGTCAGCGCATAGCCATCTCCCAAAGCGGCGGCAAACCGCGTCACACGTACGTAATTCGAGGTGGCGGAAAAGGCGACGTAGCCCAGTTCCTCCAGCGTCTCCAAAAGCCGGTACACGGTCGGACGCGGCAGATTCAGCGCTTTGGCAATTTCACCGGGGCGGGTTTCGCCCATCCGGTTCACATAGCGCAAAATGGCAAGCCCGCGCGCAAGGGCGCGCACGGACCCACCAGAAGCGGTCGCAGGTGTGTCGGAACCAGAGGCAATCATCGGTTTAGACTGTCACACTCCGCCCCCGCGCGTAAGCCTTAGACTTCGGCTTTGACCGGGTTTGACAAAATGCCGACGCCCGACACTTCGACCTCGCAAACATCGCCGTCTTTCATGAACAAGGGCGGCGTGCGACGTGCGCCAACCCCGCCCGGCGTGCCGGAAACGATCACATCGCCCGGCAACAGTGGCAGGATGGTCGAGCAATAGGCAATCAAACGCGGGATCGAACAGACCAGCATATCCAGCGTGGTGTCTTGCACCGTTTCGCCATTCAACCGGGTTTGGAGCCGCATTTTGGTGTGATCTTCGATCTCATCCGCCGTCACCATCCAAGGGCCAAAACCACCCGTCCCGGCAAATGTTTTGCCCGGCATGAATTGATGCGTGTGTTTTTGCCAATCACGCACGGACCCGTCGTTGTAACAGGCATAGCCCGCGACATAATCCATCGCATCCGCTTCTGAAATGCGACGGCCCTCTTTGCCGATGATCACGGCGACCTCGCCCTCATAGTCGAATTTATCCGATTCAAGCGGTTTTATCAGCGGCGCATTATGCCCGATCTGCGAACCCTGATAGCGCGCGAACAACACCGGGTTCGGGGTCTTTTCGCGGCCCGTCTCCTCGATATGCGCGTGGTAGTTCAGGCCGACACAGATGATTTTGTCCGGGTTCGGAATGACCGGATCATGGGTCACATCGTCAAAACTATAATCCGCCTCGGCAGAGACCAAGGCTGCGGCGGCAGCCATGTCGCCTGTGGCCAAAAAATCGCGCAGCGTCGGCGCGTCAAAACGTTTGCCGAGATCGACGATGCCAGCCTCATTGACGAGACCATAAGAGGACGTGCCGTCCTTGGTAAAAGAGCAAAGCTTCATTGTATCAGACCCGTTCAGGTTGTTGCGTTTCAATTGGATTTGGGAGCACGAGGGCCAAAAGCGCCGCAAGCTCCTCTTTGGTATTGGCCCCGCCCAGCGTATAACGGTCGGGACGCAAAACAGTGGCGCGGGCACCAAGGCGCGCGAGGTGATCGGCGGCGTTTGATGTGTTCGTGGTGACCAAGGCGACACCATCGGGCAGGCTCAAACCCTGCGCCACATCGGCCTCAGAGACGACGACAAACTGATGGCGATAGACATCATCCATCAGCCGCCCGTCGGTCAGGCGCGGCTGACCAAACAGACGCCCCGCAAGATCGCCAACACCGATCCCCTTACCCAAAGGCGGCGCGATGCTTTCCATCCGTGCGGAGCCATCGGTGCTTGGCAAAGCGGCGCGCAGCGCCGCTTCGGTGCCCGCGGTGTTGATCAAGCCACCCAACCGCACGGCAGTTTGGATATATTCGCGGGCATTGGGTTTGCGCTCGCTCTCATAGCTGTCCAGCAATGCCTCGGCGGCCTTGCCCGTCACCTTGCCTTGGCAAATCAGCGCCAATTTCCAGTACAGATTGGCAACATCTCGGGTGCCCGCGCACATACCCTGTCCCATGAATGGAGGGGTTTGGTGACATGCGTCACCGGCCAACAAAAGCCGCCCCTTGCGCCACTCATCCGCAACCAGAGAATGAAACACATAGACCGCTGTGCGCTCCAAATCGGCGTCCTCGGGCGTCAACCAATCGACGAGCAATTCCCACACCCGCTCCGGTTTGGAGATCTCGTTGGACTCCTCATCGGGCTTGACCGTGATTTCCCATCGCCGCCGCATCCCCGGCCCCCGCACATAGGTGGTAGGACGGTCGGGGCGGCAATATTGGATCGAATGATCGCCCAGCTCGGGCTTGTCCTTTTTGAGGATCGCATCGACCACCAGCCAACGTTCGTGAAAGCCATAATCCTCCATCCCCGTCTCGATATAGCGCCGCACCAGCGAACGCGCGCCGTCGCAACCGACAACATAGCTTGCCGTGACGCGCTCAACCTTGCCGCAAGACATGTCTTCGAACCGCAGGTCGACCCTATCGCCTTGATCATCCATATTGAACACATCGCAGCGGGTGCGAATGGTGATCTCTTTGCGGGCGATCAGACGGGTCCGCAGCACCTCTTCGAGATCGGGTTGGTGAAAGCGGAAATTCGAGCGCCAGCCTTGCGGCCCTTCGCCTTGTGGACGCGGCCAATCCAACAACAACTTGCCCTCGGCATCGACAAATTTCATCCCCGGATGCAGCGCCGTTTTTGGGTCCATCTCATCGGCGATGCCGATCCATTGAAACACCCGCATCACTTCGGCGTCAAAATGCACCGCGCGTGGCAGATGATAGGCTGCGCTTTCGCGCTCCAAAACCAGCGTTTTCACCCCGCATTGCCCCAAAAGATGAGCCAAAGTTGCGCCCGCGGGACCATAGCCCACGATGGCAACATCATAGTGTTCCATAGTTATTTTCCCTGTTTGGTCAGTTCGCCGAAAAGCCATGGGCAATCGGCCACGGGTGGCGCACGACGCCCCTTTGCGGCGGCATCAAGACGCATATCGCGCAGGCGTTTGCGCCCGCCTTCTTCGGTGAGATAAAGCCGTTCATGGCCCCAGAAGCTCGGTCCATCATGGGTCTCATGTGGCTCCCATGTTTCGGGTTCGATCAGCCGCCCGCCCCAGCCGTTTTCGACAAAAAAGCCGGAGGGCGAATGGGCGTAATAGGAGGTCATGTAATCATTGGTGTGACGGCCCAGCGTATAGGCGACACGGCCCTCCTCCATCTGCGCCAGATCATAGCCCTGGCCCAGATCATCAAGGTTTTGGAATTCGACCATGAAGTGGTGAAACCCAAGCTGGCCCGAGCCAACCATGGCAAAGGAATGGTGACGATTGTTGAGGTGGAAAAAATAAAGACCGTAGGGTTCCAACCCGTAATCCGAGACATGAAAGTCCAACAGATCGCGGTAAAATGGCATCATCACGTCGATGTCTTTGACGTGCAGCACAGCATGCCCCATGCCCAAAGGCCCGGTCATAAAGCCGTCAATCGGACGCCCCGGCACAAACGGATCGGTGGCGATCATCGGTTTGTAAAACAGCTCAACCCGGTTGCCACCCGGATCTTTGAACCAAATCATGTCTTCGACAAACCGGCGATCCGCAAGCTCATTTGTGGCCATCGTGACGGCCACGCCTGCGGCATCAAGACGGGCGGCGTATACTTGCAAATCCTCTCGGGCCGCGACCTCAAAACCCAGAAACGCCAGCGTTTCACCCGGTTCATCAGAGACCAAAAGTCGCTGAACCTTGTCATCCATGCGAAACGCCAGCGCCTTGCCGCCACGGTCGATCTTTTGCATACCCAGCAGTTTGCCGGCAAAATCTCCCCAGTCGTCGAGCTTGTCAGAGCGCACACCGAGATAGCCCAGAGCAATGATTGCCATGGTGTTCTCCATCATTTGTTCAGGAATGCCTCATTTTACAGGCCAAACGACCCAATCCCGAGGCGTCATCTCCGCCCGTCCGCAGTGTGGACAGACGGAGAGAAGATCAGCGTGCAGAGACCTCGCGCGCACGCGTCAGCACGGTTTCGGCCACGTCCGGGTCAGCCTGCTCGGCCACCCATTTGGCCGGAGCCTCCGCCAATGCCGCATCCCATGCCGCATGACCTGCCTCATCCAGTTCAACAAAGGTCACTTCACCCGCCGCACGAAGCGCCGCTTCGACCTCGGCATCGGTTTGATCGACAACAGAGGCGATCCATTCGGCCGTGGCGCGACCGGACATCTCGTCCAGCACGGCTTTGTCCGCGTCCGACAGGCCCTCATAGGTGCGTTTGTTCATCAAAACGGCCATGGGCGAGGAGGTGAAGCGCGTGGTGGTGATATAGGGGGCCACTTCATTGAGGCGGAAGGTGCGATAGGCATCCATCACCCAAACCGCGCCAGACACCACACCGCGTTCGAGGTTCTCATAGACCTGCGGTGCCGGAATAGACACGCCCGACGCGCCCAGAAGATCAAACAAGGTCGAACCAAATTTCGATGGGGTGCGCAGTTTCAAACCGTTGAGATCGGCGGGGGCATCAGCGGGTGCGTCCGTCATGAAAAAGCGGTAGCCCGGCGTGGTGAACAGGGCGATCACTTTGTAATCGGCATATTCTGCGTTCAACGCACCGTCCTCGGCCAGCGTGTTGAGGATCTCGGTGCCTTGAGTGGAGGTTGCCACCAAACCCGGAACTTCGACCACGCCCGTCATCGGAAACAGACCCGGTGTATAGGTCGGCACAACCAGCGCCACATCGGCCACGCCCGCTTTGACCAATTCCGCCTGTGCGGGCGGTGCGCCAAGGATGGAGCCGGGGTAGAGTTTGAAGGACGCGCCTTTGGACAGCTTCGGGTTCACCTCGTCGATCCAGGCTTGCAGCACTTTCGACGAATAGAACCCCTGTGCAGGCTCAAAAGACGACACGCGCATTTCGCGCGCCTCTGCCATAGACGCAGCAAAAGACACGCCCAAGGCAAGCGCCACAGTGGTGGCTTTGAATAGAGTTTTGATCATAGTTTCCTCCCGTTTTTCTGATCAGATCGCATGGTAGGGCAGCCAAATGACAAGCGCGGGCAGAGCGATAATGATCCCCACGCGAATGAAATCGGCGATGACAAAAGGGGCCGCCCCTTTCCAAAGTTCGGTGAGCTTGACGTCCGGTGCGACGGTTTTAAGGACAAAAAGATTCATGCCGACGGGCGGGGTAATCAGCCCCATTTCCACCACCATCACAGCGAAAATCCCGAACCACACAAGGTCGATCCCCGCTGCCTGCGCCACCGGCACGAACAGTGGCACGGTGAGCAACAACATCGCGAGACTGTCCATCAACGTGCCCAAGATCAGATAGATCGCCAGCATCAACAAGATCACCAAAAGCGGTTGATCCAAGATGCCGGAAAACAACCCGGTGAGGGAAAATGGCAGGCCAGAGAGGGCGAGGAAAAAGTTAAACAGATTCGCGCCGATCAACACCAGATAGAGCGCGCCACAGGTCATCGCCGTGTCCATGATCGCGGACATAAAGCCCTCAAAGGACAAGCGCCGGGCGAGCAACCCATAGGCCAGAACCACGGCGGCCCCAATGGCGGCGGTTTCATTGGCGGTGAACACGCCGGAATAAAGCCCACCCATGATCAGACCAAAAATGCCAACCGGAGGTAGCAATTCCTTGATCGCGCTGCGCCGCTCCGACCCTTCGGCGCGCACCCGCTGTGGCGCCACAGACCATCCCATCCAGATCGGCACCCAGATCGCCAGACAGTACAACAGGACCGCCAAAAAGATCGGTCCGGCCGTGGCCAAAAGCAGATCACGAATGGATTGCTCGGCGATGAAAGCATAGATCACCAAGACCGTTGACGGCGGGATCAGAATGCCAAGTGTGCCCCCCGCAGCCACCGACCCGGCGGAGAGCGAGCGCGAATATCCGGCAGCTTTCATTTCAGGCAAAGCGATCCGGCCCATGGTTGCGGTGGTGGCCAAGGACGACCCAGAGATCATCCCAAACCCCGCCGACGCACCAATCGTTGCCAGTGCCAACCCGCCACGACGGTGGCCGATCAGCACGGACATGGAGTGATAGAGCTTCGTGGACAAGCCACTGCGCGCGGCCAAATTGCCCATCATCACAAACAGCGGCAACATGGTCAGCGTGTAATTCGTCAGACTGTCCCAGGTGGTCGTCGCGCCAATCGCCATGGCACCGGGCAACCCGATGATCATCGCCGATCCCAGCACACCGACAAGACCAAGGGCGACAGCAACCGGCACTTCGAGAAAGATCATCACGATTGCGGCAAAGAACCCCATGCCACCCAAAAGCATCCCACTCATCACCAATCCTTCTCATTTTTCAGGGAGAACCAAACCGCCGCCAGCGCGGCGACAAGAGCGGCCAAGAGGGTGAGCGTCACCACCATCAGCGCCATCGACACCGGCACGCCCAAATCGGCGGTGGTTTCGGGTGAGCCAAGTTTGGACAGGGTGTTTTCGGCCAAAATCCAAAACAAAAGCCCGGCAAAGATCAGCGAGGCGATGCTGCCGAAAATGCCCAAAGGCCGGGTGAAGCGGTTTGGCGACAATTCGGACAAGAGCTTAGCCGTCACATGGGTCCGTTTCGCGTAACAGACCGGCATCGACAACAGCGCACCCAAACCAATGGACAGGGATGTCAGTTCAATGGCGGCGGGCACATTCATACCCGCAACCGCCCGCAAAATCACATCCATCACGGTCACCCCGGCTCCAAACAGAAAGCAGGATGCAGCGGCAGCCAAGAAGGTATTTGATATGCGTTTTTTATATTTTCCGTTGATCATGCCGCGCGCCCTTCAGAGCTTTTATGCGCAGCAAAAACCCGCCCCCCGCGCTGTCGCGCAAAGGGAAACCTGTGCGTTTCCATGGCGTTCCTCCCAACGCTAAGTCATCAAAAACTATATGGCGCGCGGATGTGGGAAAACAGGCTCACCGAAGAGGTGTCCGCCAAGCGGACAGATCCAAGCCAACTCAAACAAGGGCCTGTCACCGCCCGTATCATCCAATACTGGCCACAGCATAGGCACATCGCACGCCACGGGGGATACTCCAACCACTCTATGGGAGGAGAAAAAATGAAACCTACACCAGTGAACCGCCGTGGCTTTTTGCGCGGCGTGGGGGCGGTGGCCTCCGGTGCCGCGCTGTCGCAATTTCCCTTGCCTGCACTCGCCAAAACCAAAACCATCAAACTTGGTCTTGTTCAGCCCGTGACCGGACCGCTTGCGATTTTTGCCGAGCCAACGCAATTTGTGATCGACGCCGTGCGCGCCCAAATCGGCGACAGCGTGATGATCCAAGGCACCAAACATCCGGTCGAAATCATCCTGAAAGACAGTCAATCCAACTCCAACCGCGCCTCTTCCGTTGCTCAGGAATTGATCCTCAACGATGAGGTAGACATGCTCTTGGCCACATCGACGCCGGACACGACCAACCCGGTGGCGGATCAGGCCGAGTTGAACGGTGTGCCTTGCATTAGCAATGACACGCCATGGCAACCGCATTTCTTTGGCCGTCAGGGCGATCCGGCCAAGGGGTTTGATTACACGTTCCACTATTTCTGGGGCCTTGAAGACGTGATCAGCACGTTCATGTCGCAATGGGATCAAGTCGCCACCAATAAGGTGGTCGGTGCACTTTGGCCCAATGACCCGGACGGCAATGCCTGGGGCGACCCTGCGGTTGGCTTCCCCAAACCGATGGCGGACAAAGGCTATTCCTTGGTCGACACCGGCCGGTTTCAGTCCATGACCGACGATTTCTCGGCACAGATTTCAGCCTTCAAAGCCGCGGGGGTCGAGATCGTCACCGGCGTCGTGATCCCGCCAGATTTCACCACGTTCCTCAGTCAATCGGCGCAGCAAGGCTTTGCGCCCAAGGTCATCAATGTCGCCAAGGCCAGCGAATTTCCTCAGGCCATGGCCGCCCTTGGTCCCCGTGCAGACGGGCTTTCGGTCGAAGTGTGGTGGTCGCCGCATCACCCCTTCAACTCTTCGCTGACCGGGCAAAGTTCGGCCGATCTTGCCAGCGCTTATGAGGCCGAGACCGGCAACCTCTGGACCATGCCGCTTGGTTTTAAACACTCGCTGTTTGAGGTGGCTTTGGATGCGTTATCCCGGACCGAGGACCCCACCGACCCCGACAGCATCGCCGCAGCGATCCGTGCCACCTCTCTGAACACAATCACCGGCATGATCAACTTTGGTGCGGGCCCTGTGCCGAACATTGCAAAAACGCCGCTGGTTGGCGGCCAATGGTCGGTGCGCGATGGCAAACCGGTGCTCGACATCGTCGACAACACCAACGCGCCGGACATCCCGCTGAGCGCACAAATGCGTCCGATCGGCTAAAGACAGGGGGCCTCCCTGTTTAAAGCGTTCCGCCATAAACCCGTGATTCAGGTTTATGGCGAAACACTTTGGCGAGGCCCTTTTGTCATCAAATCAGGTGCGTTTTCGGGTGTATTTTTCAATGATGTCAAAGAATTGGAGGACCTGCGGCTTGCGATTGTCGCGCCGGGCATGCACCGTCAAAGAGGTGCCGGGATTGTTGCCTTCATAAGAGCGGTACAACACCCCCGCTCGTGGCGAATTTGACACCGATTTGGGCACCATCGCCAAGCCGACCCCAACTGAGACAAGCGAAATGGCGGTTTGGTAATCTTGGGCAAAGATCTGATCCACAGGTGTAAAGCCTTCGCCCTCACAGACCTTCAAAATATGATCGGCAAACGAGGGGCGCGGGCGTCGCGGGTAGAGCACAAAGGTCTCTTTATCCAAATCCGCCAGCTTGATCGGCAGGCTCTGACCGGCAAGGGCTGAGTTGTCGGGCAGGGCAAGAATGAGCGGCTCGTGATGCAAAGCCATGGAGCGGAATTCATCACCTTGAAGGTTTGGCCGCGCCACCGCGATGTCGATATCGCGCTGGATCAGACCGCGTTCCAATTCGGCGTTGTTCATCGAGCTGAGCGACAGATCGACATGCGGGTAATGCGAGCGATAGGATTTGATCAACGACGGCAGGACCCCATGGGTCGCCGAGCCAACAAAGGCCACGCGCAACCGCCCCGCACCGCCGCGCCCGATGAGTTCCACTTCACGGTAGGCGCTGTCGAGATCGTCCAAAATATCGCGCGCCCGATCCAACAAAACCGCACCCGCCTCGGTGAGCCGGATTTGGCTGCGGGCGCGATCAAACAATTGTGCGCCGATCTCTTTTTCAAGCGTCGCGATTTGGCGCGACAAGGGTGGCTGGGCCATTTCCAAACGCGCCGCTGCGCGGCCGAAATGCAATTCCTCGGCCACGGCAATAAAATATTTCAGACGTTTGAATTCCAAAGTGGCCCTCCCCAGCCCCTTTTTCATCACCCGGTTTTTACGCATTCACCCCATTTTTGCGAGGGCATCGACAAAATAGGGCCGGAATACATCGGGGTTTTCGCTCATCGGAAAATGCCCGATCCCATCCATCACGGCAAGGCTGGCACCGGGAATGGCATCGGCGGTGCGTTTGGCATCCTCTGGGGTACAGGTCATATCATATGTGCCCACCATGAGATGCACAGGGCGTGCGCCTGTGTCAATGCGGCCAAGTTGCCCGACGAGACTGTCATCTTGGGTGTAAAAACTCAAATCCCCGCGAAACACGCCGGGGCCAGATTGCATAAACATCCATTGGGTGTTCCAACGCTCGGCCTCCGGGGATTGCGGCGCGATATTGGCACTGACCAAAGCCGCACCCATTTCGCCGCCATGGGCGTCCGGGCGGTGGAACCAGTCGATGTCATACCACGCCGGTTGAAAATCCGAGGCCTCGATCGCAATAAAACCTTTGAACGGGTCCGGCGTCTTAAGCGCCAGTTGCAGCGCGATCCGACCGCCCATGGAACATCCGGCATAGATCGGATTCTCCAGATTGAGCGCCTTCACCAGTTTGAGCACTGTTTCCATATAGGCTTCGGTGGTCAAAAGGTATTCTTCCTCATGAAACCCCTCAGGCGGCAAAGATTTGCCATGCCACGGCATGTCCGGTGCGATGAAACGATAGGCTTTGGTCAACTCGGGATCGTTCAGGATATGCCGCCACTGGCGGCTGTCTGCGCCCGCTGTGTGGAAACACAGGACCGGCTGCCCGCTGCCCGCTTCTTCAAAATAGATGCGGTTTTTGCGGCCTTGGACCTCAATCGTCACATAGCGGCCAATGATCTGTTCAAGCGCCATTATGCGGCCTCCTTTTGACGGCCCAGCGCCATAAATTCTTTGAAAAACCTCAGGTTTTTGACAAGGGCAAGAATGTCGCCATCAATCCGCCCACGACCGGTTTTGACAAAGCCGAAAATGTCGTGAAACCGTGGCGCTGGCATGGGGTGCCAAAAGGCATCCAGCGCCTCACCATCCACACGCAAGGCAAACCGCCACGGGATTTTGCTGCTCGGGCCTTCTTCGACCCGCTCAAGCAGGCCACGATGAAAGTACAGATAGATCTGCTGATCATCGACTTCGATCAGAACCGTCTCGGAAAACAACTGCCCGAGGCGTTTGAGATGCGGCTTTTGCGTGAGCGCCATGCCCATCTCTTCAAAACGGACGCGCAGCGATGCGGTTTGCATGGGAACTTCCTTTAGTCTTTGCGGGCATAACGATTGATACGGTCTGGGTCAGGCGTGACCCCAAGGCCCGGACCTGTCGGCAGATGCACTTCAAAATTCTCATAGCGCAGCCCATCGGAACACAGATCCTCGACCAGAATTTTCGGACCGAAATGTTCGGTGCCCCAGTCCAAATTCGGCAAAGTGGCGAAAGCGTGCAAATGCCCCGCAGCACCCAAGGAGCTTTCCAAAAGACACCCGCCGTAAAGCTGAACACCCGCCGCCTGTGCGATGCCCGCGACCCGTTTCAATTGATGCACCCCACCGTGTTTGCACAGTTTGAGTGACAGGACTGAGCCCGCACCTGCGCCACAACCGTCCATGGCTTCGCCAAGGGTGGACACGCCCTCGTCCAGCATGATCGGGATCGGAGAGCGCGCGGCAATGCGCGCCATGGCAGGCATTTGGGCGGCGGGAAGCGGTTGTTCGATCAAACTCACCCCAAGGTCCACAAGATGTGGCACATAACGGATAAAATCGGCCTCCGACCAGCCTTGATTCACATCCGCGATCATGTCCGTGCCCTCGGGCAACGCCGCTTTCAAGGCGGCCAGACGCGCCAGATCGGTCAACGGGTCAGCAAAGCCGAGTTTGATTTTAAAGCGGTTGAACCACCCCTTTTCGATCATGCCCTTGGCCTCTTCGACCTCCTGGCCTGCATCACCAGAAGCCAAGGCCCAAATGGCGGAAAAAGACGCACGCTGCGCCCCGCCCAAAAGGACATGGGCGGGCACGTTCAGCGTTTTACCAACGGCGTCCAACATGGCCATGTCGAGAGCGGATTTGGCAGTGTAATTGCGCTTGGCGGCCTGCGCCATTTTGGTGGCGGCGGCCTCAAGGAAACAGGCGGGATGGCCGATCAGAGCGGGCGCGAGATAGGTGTCGATATTGGCCTTCATGGCCTCAACACTCTCCTCGGCCCAGCGCGGCCCGCCCAAGGTGGAGCCCTCTCCAAAACCGACAACGCCATTCTCCAACACAACCTCAACAAAAATATAGCCTTGGTGGCTCAAAGAAGTGTTCGAAAGCTTATGTTTGCGCCGGGTCGGGGCCTCGATAATGCGTGCAGAGACCGAACGGATCGCCGTCGCTTGGGCCAGATCCATCGTCGCTGCGTCGTCAGAGATGCGAGTCTTTGTGGGCATTGCAGAGAAGGGGGTATTCATATCATTTCCGACGCCAGAAAGGGGGTGGAGCGACGGGACGCTGCGCTCCACCCTGTCAATGTTGTGCTTACTCGGCGGCAACAGCGCCGAGTTTGGCGTTGTTGCGGATCACGAAATTGAACTCCATCGCGAGATCCGTATCGGCCCCTTCAGGCGCCTTTTTCAAAGTGCCAACAAGTTCCTCTTTCACGGCAAAGACAGAGTCATTGTCGAGATATTCAGTCTCGCTGTCGTAGATTTGTGAAATGAGGGTTTTGTAGCCTTCTTTCATGATCATGAAATGGACATGACCCGGACGCCACGGGTGGTGCCCCATGTAGTTGAGCAACTCGCCCGCTGCCCCGTCATAGGGGATCGGGTAAGGCGCGGGGCGATAGCACACGAGATCATATTCGCCATTTTCATCGGTTTCAAACCGACCGCGGAAGTTCATGTCCGGCTGTTCCGGGTCCTGAAGGTCATAAAGACCGTTCGGAGCATCATGCCACACATCAAGGATCACATTGGGCACAGGTGCGCCATCGGTGTCGCGAATGGTCCCGGTGATGCGCACGGTTTCTGTGCCCGGATATTCTTTTTGAATGATCGACGCGCCTTTGGGCAAAACCGGTGAATTTTCGCGGTAGAACGGCCCAAGCACGGTGGTGATCGTTTCACCATGGGTCGGCTTTTTGTCGAGCATATCGACAAGCACTTCAACGCCGATGATGTCAGAAATCAGGATGAATTCGTTGCGGGCCTCATTGGAAATGTGACCGGCGCGGACGAACCATTTCATCGCCTCAAGCCATTCATCATAGCTCAGATCGACCTCTTTGCAGAAGGCGTGGATGTGCTTGATGGCCGCCGACATGATTTCCCGGTTGCGTGCAGGGATATCCCCGCTCATCGCGTTGATGACGGCATCCGTGACGTTTTCCAGTGTGATATTGCGCATAACCTACTCCTCCGTGTGATGGCAATTCTTGCGGCGAAACTCGCCCTTGAACAGGTTTCAATCAATGCCTGTGCTGGTATCCGCCAATACCAACAGAGTATCATCAGAAAAAATATGCGCCTCCAAAGGTATTGAAAAACACCTCATGCGGCATTGGCACCTGCCCTCCTCCTTGCCACCCTGCCGCAAAAGGGGAGGACACCTTGACACAGATCGTTACGCTGAAGGGCGTGTCGAAATCTTTCGGCGCGCTCACGGTCACCGATGCTGTCGATCTTGCCGTGGAGAGCGGCGAGGCGCTTGGCATCATTGGACCGAACGGAGCCGGAAAATCGACCTTGTTCAATTTGATTGGCGGTGCGCTCCAACCGTCTGAGGGGCGGATTTATTGGCAAGACCACGACATCACCGACCTGCCCGCAGCCCAGCGCTGTCGGCTTGGCATCGGGCGCTCGTTTCAAATCCCACATCCCTTTGTCGGCATGACGGTCTATGAAAACCTCCTGACAGCGGCGATTTTTGGCGGCGATGCGCAGAGCGCCCCACAGACCTGTCGCAGGGTTTTGGAACTGACCGGGTTGAGGCCGAAAGCCAATCTTCAGGCCGGGAGTCTGGGGCTTTTGGAGCGCAAAAGACTTGAAATGGCGCGCGCTTTGGCCACCTCACCCAAGGTCCTTTTGCTGGATGAGATCGCAGGCGGTTTGACGGAAGCCGAGTGTCACGCCTTGGTCGCCACCATACGCGACATTCACGCCAGCGGCATGGCCGTCATTTGGATCGAACATGTGGTTCACGCGCTTTTGGCCGTGGTCGAACGCTTGGTCGTGATTGATCGCGGCGCTTTGGTCGCGCAGGGCGATCCCAAAGCGGTGATGGCCGACCCGATGGTGCAACAACTCTATTTGGGGATTGATGCCGATGACGCCGCATAACGCTTTTCTCGAAATCCGTAATCTCACCGCGTTCTATGGCGATTTCCAAGCGCTGTTTGGCATTGATCTGACTATGGATGAGGGCGACACGATGGCGGTGATCGGGGCCAACGGGGCCGGTAAATCCACCATACTGCGCACGCTCACCGGGCTTTTGCCCTCGAAAGGCCAGGACATCCGCTTTGCAGGCGCGGCCATCGCCGGCCAGCCCGCGCATCTGATTCACAAGGCCGGCATCGCCATGGTGCCCGAGGGGCGGCGGTTGTTTCCCTCTTTGACAGTCGAAGAAAACCTGAGCATCGGGGCAAGTGGCAAACGCAAAGGCCCGTGGTCACTTGCGGCGATCTATGAGTTGTTTCCCGACCTGCATGACAGACGTCACCATGGCGGAACCGCGCTTTCAGGCGGTCAGCAACAGATGGTCGCGATTGGTCGTGCCCTGATGTCCAACCCGAGGTTGCTTTTGTGTGACGAAATCAGTCTGGGTCTGTCGCCAAAGGTGATCAAAGACATTTACACCGCCGTGCCGCTCATCCGTGCGCGGGGCACGTCGATGTTGGTGATCGAACAGGACATCGCCCAAGCCATGGCCGTGGCCACCCGCGTGATCTGTCTGCAGGAGGGCCGCGTGTCGCTGTCTGGGCGCCCCGAGGACCTCAGCCGCGCGGAGATCACCCGCGCCTATTTCGGACTTGAAGCCGACGAACCGGACACCAATGAACCAGCACAGGAGATGCTCTGATGGAATGGGTCAATGTGTTGATTCAAGGCGTGCTTTTGGGCGGCCTCTACGCGCTGTTCGCGGCCGGATTATCGCTGATGTTCGGCGTCATGCGCTTTGTGAACATCGCCCATGGCGATTTCATCGTGTTGGCGGCCTATCTGATGTTGTCCTTTGTAACCTTTATGGGATGGCACCCGGCGCTTGGTATTATGGCGGTGGTTTTGGTGATGGGAACGATCGGTTATCTGGGGCAACGCATCTTGCTCAACCGGGTGTTGGGCAAGGATATTCTGCCGCCCATTCTGGTCACCTTTGGTCTGTCGATCATCTTGCAAAACGGCATGATGGAGGTGTTCTCCGCCGACAGTCGCCGCGTTTCAAGCGGTGCGCTGGATGTCGCATCCATCTCCCTTCCCGGTGACTTGGCCATAGGTGCCATGCCTTTGCTGATGTTCGTAGTTGCGCTTGGCGTTTTGGCAGGTCTGCATGTTTTGTTTTTCCACACCGCGCTCGGTCGCCTGTTGCGCGCCACGTCAGATGATGCGGAAATGGTGCCGCTCATGGGGGGCAACAAAGCCCATATCTTTGCCTTGGCCACAATGATTGCCTCCGGCGTTGTCGCGGTGGCGGGGATCATGTTGGCGATGAAGACCAATTTTGACCCGAGTGCAGGCCCATCGCGGCTTTTGTTTGCCTTTGAGGCGGTGATCATCGGCGGGCTTGGCTCGCTTTGGGGCACCTTGGCTGGCGGGGTCGTTTTGGGTGTGGCACAGGTCGTCGGCGCACAAATTGATGCGGGATTTCAAATCCTCGCAGGCCATCTGGTTTTCCTCTTGATCCTGGTCGTACGACCGCAGGGCCTGTTTGCCCGCATGAAAGGATGATCCCATGACGACAGCTCCCCTGACCCGCCGCAAAGCCCCCGTCTCGCTCATCGCCATTTTTGTGACCATCGTCTTTTTGGCCGCCGCCCCGTTTTGGGCCTCACGCGGCACGCTCAATATGTTGATGGAAGCGCTGGCCTTTTTGGCGCTTGCGCAGATGTGGAACCTTTTGGCGGGATACACAGGGTTGATCTCGGTGGGGCAACAGGCTTGGGTCGGTCTCGGCGGCTATCTGTTCTTCGCGCTCGCCATGTTCTCCGGGCTGCCTTTGCTGATCGCCCTGCCCGTCGCAGCCCTCCTGTCGGGCCTCATCGCCTTTCCCATCGGCTGGATCGCCTTTCGCCTGCAAGGGGCCTATTTCGCCATTGGCACATGGGTCATCGCCGAGGTGTTTCGCCTGATTGCGGCGCAGTTTTCGGCGCTTGGCGGCGGTTCGGGCATCTCGTTGCCGATTGATGTGGTCAAATCTCTCGCCACCTCGCGCGGCGCACGCGACATGGTGATGTATTACATCGCTTTTGGCCTTGGCATTGGATCGGTGGTGATCGTCTGGCTGATGCTGCGCTCCAAATGGGGCCTCGCCTTTACCGCAATCCGCGATTCTGAACCCGCCTCTGAAAGCATCGGTATCCGCATTCGACGGGTCAAATTCATGGTTTATGTCGCCACAGCCGCAAGCACGGCCCTAACCGGCGGGTTCATCTTTTTGCAAAAACTGCGCATCACCCCGGACGCTGCGTTTTCGGTCAACGAATGGTCCGCATTCATCATCTTTATCGTGGTGATCGGCGGGATTGGCTCCATCGAAGGGCCTATTTTGGGGGTCATTCTGTTCTTTACGCTGCGCAGCTTTGCCGCAGATTGGGGCAGTTGGTATCTGATCACTCTGGGCGCACTGGCGATTGGGGTGATGCTGGTGGATCGTCAGGGAATGTGGAGCATACTTAAAAGCCGCGGTGTCCCGGTTCTGTTCAAAACAACACGCTGGTTTGAGCCCTGAACACGCGCCTGAACGGGTCGCCGCCCCCCTCTGATGCCCTCACATCACGCTTGGCAGGACCAAAACATCGCCACGTGTGAACCAAACCTCGGCCATATCCCCCGCGACCGGCAAGGTCGCATCGGCCCGGTTGAACATGTCGACGCTGACCTGCTGGCCTGCGACGTCGATCTGGGCACGGATCACGGAGCCCAAAAACGTGCTGTGCAACACGCGCCCCGGCAGGGACAGATCATCCCCCGGACGCGGGCGCAGTGACAACGCCTCTGGCCGCAACGCGACGGTGATCGGCGCACCGGGCGTCAGGTCCGTGTGGCGCGGATCGTGGATGTTTTGCCCGGCAAAAAAGATCGACTGAGGGCTCTCGACCCGCGCTTCAAACGTGTTCAGCTTGCCGACAAAATCCGCCACGAACCGTGTCGTGGGTCGGTTATAAATCTGCGCGGGCGTGCCGATCTGATCCGCGCGCCCCTTGTGCATCACGACGACCCGGTCAGAGATCGACAGCGCCTCTTCCTGATCATGGGTCACAAAAACGGTGGTGATCCCCAGCTCTTGTTGGATGCGCCGAATGTCGTCTCGCAGTGAGGTGCGGATTTGCGCGTCAAGGGCGGAGAGGGGTTCGTCCAGCAACAAAAGATTCGGGCGCGGCGCAAGAGCGCGCGCGAGGGCCACGCGCTGTTGCTGGCCACCCGACATTTGGTAGGGGTAGCGATCGGCCAGTGAGCCGAGCGAAATCAGGTCAAGCATCTCGGCCACGCGTGTGTCGATCTCGGCGCGCGGCATACCCGCGATCTTCAGCCCAAAGGCCACGTTGTCACGCACCGACATGTTGGGAAACAGGGCGTAGGCCTGAAACACCATGCCGATCTTTCGACGGCTCGCAGGCAAGGCGGTGACATCCATCCCGCCCACATGGATGCTGCCGCTGCTCGGGGTCTCGAAACCCGCGATCATCCGCAACACGGTGGTTTTGCCACAGCCCGATGGCCCAAGGAAGGACACGAATTCTCCCGATGCGACATTGAGGTCAAAATCGCGCACGACCGTGTTGGGGCCAAAGGATTTGGTGATGTTTTTCAGGGTGAGAAAGCTCATGACTTGGCCTTTGTGACGGAACGGGGAGCGCGCCATTGCAACAGGCGCTGACCGGGTTTGCGGGTGGCGAAGGCTTCCATCAGAACCATGCAGATCCATGTGAATGCAAAAGCCATGATCGCCAAAGCCGCCGGTTGATAGGCGAAATCCTGTCCCATCTGCACGAGGTAGGGACCGAAGGCCGGTCGGTTGAGCAGGCTGGTGATGACGAATTCGCCCAGCGAGATCGAGAAGGTCAGAAAGGCCCCCGACACGATGGCAGAACGGATGTTGGGGAAGATGACAAAAACGATGGTGCGCAGGCGCGACGCCCCAAGGCTTTCGGCCGCTTCGGTCAAAGTGGCGATGTCGATGGCCGCCATGCCATTGTCGACAGCGCGATACATATACGGCACCGACAACACGACATAACCGATGACCAGAAGCACATTGGTGCCCGCCTCGGTCATGGTCAACGGCAGGATGGAGCTTGATCCATACAGTCGCACATAGCCAAAAACCAACACGACGGGTGGGATGATCAGCGGCATCAGGCTTAGAAATTCGATCACCGGTCGCGCTCGCGGCACGCGCAGGCGCACCCAGTAGGCGGTTGGGACCACGATCAAAACGCCCATGAGGATCGCCATCAAAGAGGCGGTGGCCGAAAAGCCAAGAACCCCAAGAAAGACATCGCTGTCAAACACCGAACGGTAGGCCTCAAAAGACAGCTCGCCACGCTTCATCCGCAGGGAAAAGTTGAACGTCGCGATCAAGGGCACGATGAAAAAGGCGGCACCGGCCAAAGCGATCAGGGTCGACAGGAGGGGGAAGCGACGGCTCATTTCTGCCACCGTTCTGCACGACGGCGTAGGATGAAATAGAGCGTATTGGACAGACCCATGATGAGGATCATACCCACGGCCAGCGCATAGCCGAGGTTGGGGTTATACAACACGTTGCCGCGGATTTGCTGGAACAGAACAATCGGCACCACCGGGTAATTGGCCGAGGTCAGTGCATAGATCGTGGCCAGTGTCCCAAAGGCATTGGCAAAGAGCAACAGGAAACACCCCAGCACCGAGGGTGCCAGCAGAGGCAGGGCGACGCGGGCGACATATTGCATACGGGAGGCCCCAAGGCTTTCGGCGGCTTCGCGCCATTCGGGGCGCAGCCCTTCAAGCGCAGGCGTGATCATCAAGACCATCAGCGGCAGCTGGAAATAGAGATAGGTGAGCGTCAGACCCCAAAAGGAAAACAGGCTGAACCCGGCGGCATAGATATTGATGCCCAACACATCGCGCAGCACCAAGGTCACCAAACCAAGCCGCCCCAGCGTGGCGATAAAGGCAAAGGCCAGAGGCACACCGGCGAAATTCGAGGCAACGCCCGAAAAGGTCATAAACGCGCGTCGAACCCAAGAGGGCAACCCGCCCAGCAACAAGGCATAGCCAAGGATAAGCCCGAACACCGTTCCCATGGCGGCTGAGGCAAAGCTGAGCCTGAGCGAGAGACCATAGGACCCGGCAATCTCGGGCGCAGAAAGCGACAACATCGTTTCAAAGGAATATCGGCCATCAGGCGTCTGAAACGCGCCATTGACCAGATAAAAGACCGGCAGGATCAGGAACAACAGGGCAAAGCCCAGAAACGGCACAAGGCCCAGCCACGACAGGTTGCGCCGCGCGGGTTTGCGCGGGGGTGTCGGGGGGGTGGCCTGTGGAACCGTTTCAGATTGGCTGATCGAAGGGGGAGCGGTGTGGATCAAAGGATATTCCGTCAAACACGTTGGGGGCGGCAGGCCGAAACCTGCCGCCTGAAGGCACTCGGATTGGCGTCAGTTGACGCCCATTTCCTTGCCCCAATTGTCAGCGATGGCGGACTTTGCAGCAGCCTGCTCGTCGAGCGTCGGGAACACGGCCTTGGCGTAGTTTTCAGCCGGCGGCAGCTTATCCATCAGATCCTGCGGGATCACCCCACGCGCCGCCATGTCGTTGAAACGGATCGGGTGGCAATAGCCTTTGAGCCAAAGGGTCTGACCCTCGTCGGAGTAGATGTATTCCATCCAAAGTTTGGCGGCATTCGGGTGTGGTGCATAGGCAGAAATCGCCTGAACATAGACACCGGCGACCACGGCATCGGAGGGCACGACGACCTCGACCGGCGGGTTGCCAGCCAAAGTGTCACGCATCGCGAGCAGGTTGTAATCCCAATCGAAATAGATCGGGGTGGTGCCCTGTGCGAGGTTCTGCGAATTGCCATTGACCGGAACGTAGTTGCCGTTTTCTTTCAGGTCTTTGAAATAGGTGATGCCCGCATTCAGCGCGTCCCCACCGGCGGCGGCACCCTGTGCAACACCTGCGGCATAGACCGTCATCATCGTGCTGTTGCCGGTGCGCGGATCGCCCGGAATGGCGATGGAATTGGCATAAGCGCTGTCCATCAGATCGGCAAAGCTTGTGGGAGCGTCGGGGATGATGTCTTTGTTCACACCAAAGGCCAAAACGCCGTAATAATCGCCGTACCAATACCCTTCGGCATCTTTGGCGTCATCGGGAATGCTGTCCCAAACGGACACTTTGTAAGGCTGGATCAGGCCTTGGTCTTTTGCAGCGGGACCGAAGGACAGGCCCACGTCGATGACATCAGGTGCTTGCGGACCGGTGTTGCCCATGTTGGCTTTGATCGCCTCAAGTTCGTCGGCAGACCCTGCGTTGGGGTTCAGTTCGTTGACGTCGAGGCCATATTTCGCCTTGAAGCCTGCGATCACGTCGCCATAACCACACCAGTTGTGGGGCAATGCGATGGTGGTCAAAGTGCCTTCAGCCTTGGCAGCGTCAATCAGCTCTTGGGTCGGTTCGGCGTGAGCCGCAGTCATGGATAGGACTGAAACGCTGGCCAGCAATGGCAGTGCAAAACGCGTAAGGGATGTCATCTTAGATCTCCGTATGGTGGGCACGCATGCCCCCGTGGACAAAAGGTCCACAGCGCGCGCACACTGCACCCGACAGATTTCAAAAACTTAATATATTCACGACAGATTTGTGACTGTGTGGTGGTTTGATAAACATATTGTTCGAACGCGCTTGGGTCACTTAACATATACAGAAACGCGATCTGCCTGAGGAGGGGCCATGGGCTATAGCATTTTTGTGTTCCCGACAGAGCGCGTGGCGCTGTTTCGCTTTCAGGGCATCATGACCGCAGATCAGGGTCTGGCGGCATTTCAGGACTATCTCAAACACGACAACTTTGACCCCTCTTTCACAATGCTCACGGACGCACGCAATGTCGTTGATGTCGATGCAAAGTTCCTCGACATCTTGGCCAAAGTGTCTTCGCTCAAACCTGTGCTACAAAAATTTCAAGCCGGCGCGCTGAGTGTCATTCTCGTCGAACACATGGGGCCATTTGGTATGGCAAGAATGCTGGGCCATGTGCTCAATATGTTTTGCGAAATTGAATTGCGCGTCGCCTCAACTCTGCATGAAATTCAACTCATGCCAGAGTTATCGCATTTGGACATACCTGGCCTTTTGGGCGACAAACGACAAAAACCCGGCGCAAGCGCCTCACCAAGCTGTGCAACGGTTCCCACCAAAGTCTCCTCCCCAAAAGTGAAACACCCGTGTTACGCTTGGCGCAGGAGGACAACGCTTTGAGCGATCGCCAACATATCGAGGAAATCGAACAAGTGCTGGAAGGCACACAGACCGGTCGCGACACCTTCGTGTCCGCGTCTTGGCGGCGTTGCGTTGAGCTGTACGGTATGGACCCGCTGCGAAACGATCCGGCGCATATTGTCACCGAGGCGGAGTTACGCGATCATCGCAAACAGGCGGAGTGGATGATCGCCGCCGCACGCACCGGGTTACAAAACCTGTTTCGTCAGGTGGCCGGACAAAATTACGTCCTTATCCTCACCGATGCACAGGGTGTCTGCGTCGATTTTTTCGGGGACGAATTGTTTGCAGACGAACTGCGCGGCGCGGGGCTTTATCTTGGTTCGAACTGGGCCGAAGAACTGGCCGGGACCTGTGGCGTTGGCGCCTGTATTTTTACGCAGGAACCCGTAACGGTGCATCAGGACGACCATTTCGGCAATGCGCATACGACGCTCTCTTGCACCGCTGCACCGATCTTTGACAGCCTTGGACAACTCACCGCCGTTTTGGATATTTCACTGCTGCGATCACCAACCACGAAAAGCAGTCAGAACCTTGCCATGAGCCTTGTGACCACCGCCGCGCGGCGGGTGGAGATGGCCAACCTCATGGCCGAAAGCCGTCAGGATTGGGTGTTGCGCTTCTCATCCAGCCCGGAGTTTTTGGATGTTGATCCAGAGGTCGCGGTGCGGCTGGATGGCTCTGGACAGATCATCGGCTATACGCGCGGCGCACGTCGGTTGTTCCCTGAGGGCGCGCCCATTCTGGGCCAACGGATCGACGCGGCATTGAATCTGTCCGTCGATGATCTTCCTGATCTGATGCGTGACCGACCGACCGAAGAGCGGATTATCGAGCTGCGCGACGGCGGCGCGCTTTTTGGTCATGCTATCGCGCCGCAAGCCCCGCGGACATTGCGGGCTGCACCCCGCCGTGGTGGGGTTTTGACCGGGTTGGCCGGCAGCGATCCCATCATAGCGCGACTGCTGACACAGGCCGAAAAACTGGCGCGGACCACCGTGCCTTTGTTGATCTGCGGCGACACAGGAACAGGCAAAAACAAGCTGGCACGGGCCATTCATATGGTGAGTCAGGTGAATGGGTTTGTCCCGCTGGACTGCGCCGGGCTCACGCCCATGGCACTCCAAACGGCCTGCGGCGAGGGGGTCGGCCCAACGACGCTTTTGCTGCGCGGCATCGACGCGCTCACCTCAGAGACCGCCGCCGCGCTCACCGTGCTTTTGGATCAAAGACCCGACCTGCGCCCCCTCTCCACAACCTGTCTTGCGCCGGGGCAGATGACCCTGCCCCGCCCGCTGTTTCATCGTTTGGCAGGCAGCACCCTGACCCTCCCGCCGCTGCGCCAGCGACAGGATCTTGGCTGGCTGATCGACCGAATGCTGCGCCGTCGGTCGCCCGAAACCATCCGCTTGTCGCCCTCCGCGCGGGCCGATCTGATGGGGCGCTCATGGCCGGGGAATCTGCGCGAATTGGAACAGGTGCTCGATGTGGCAATCGCGCTCTGTGAAGGCCCGGTGATCGACCTGCCCGATCTGCCACCTCCCGTTGAAACGCATCAACCGACCGAAGAAACGCTGGAACAGGTTTTGGACGCCTGTGATTGGAATATGGCACAGGCCTCGCGACGATTGGGCGTCAATCGCTCGACCGTTTTGCGCCGAATTCGCAAAGCCGGATTACGCCCGCCCGGCTAAGGTGTTGCGCGCTGTTGCGCGTGCAACATGCCGCAACGCAGCGCCTGTTTTTTGGTCGTAGTCGGAACGATTGAGCATAGCCCACGCCAAAGCCCTCCTGAAATACTCCTCTCACAAGAAACGCACTTAGGAGGAGATGTGATGCTTGATTCAACCGTGACGACCCGCACGCAGGACGTGCTGGACCGATTGAATGCCGCTTTGGAGGAAAGCGACATCAAAGCGGCCACGGCACTTTTTACCACCGACAGCTATTGGCGCGATTTGGTCGCCGTGACCTGGAACCTTAAGACGGTTGAGGGTCAGGAGGCTGTGGGGGAAATGTTGCTGCACCAATTGGATAAAACACAGCCCAATACGTTCCGTCTGCAAGACGGCGAACTCCCGGTCGAGGAGGACGGTGTAACGACAGCTTGGGTGACATTTGAGACCAAGGCTGGGCGGGGCTGGGGTCTGATGCGGCTGAAAGACGACCGGATCTGGACCTTGCTGACCGCTTTGCAGGAACTCAAAGGCTTTGAGGAAAACCGCGGCAAAGCCCGTCCGATGGGGGCGGAACACGGCGCGCAGAAAAACCGCCTGAGCTGGAAAGAGCGGCGCGAGGCGGAGGAGGCCTCGCTTGGCTATGACACCCAACCCTACACGGTGATCATCGGTGGCGGGCAGGGCGGCATCGCCTTGGGCGCGCGGTTGCGTCAGCTTGGCGTCCCAACCATCGTTTTGGACAAACACGACCGCCCCGGCGACCAATGGCGCTCGCGCTACAAATCGCTCTGCTTGCATGATCCGATCTGGTACGATCACCTGCCTTACATCAAATTCCCCGACAACTGGCCGGTGTTCACGCCGAAAGACAAGGTCGGTGATTGGCTTGAGATGTACACGAAAGTCATGGAGATCAACTATTGGACCCGTTCCGAAGTGGTCAAAGCCACCTATGATGAGAGCGCCGGAACATGGACGGTCGAGGTCAATCGCGATGGCGAAACCGTCATTCTGAAACCGACACAGCTTGTGCTGGCCACCGGTATGTCAGGCAAGCCGAACGTGCCTCATTTTCCCGGCATGGACAGCTTTAAGGGCGAGATTCAACATTCGTCCCAACACAAAGGCCCGGATGACTGGACCGGCAAAAAGGTCGTCGTGGTCGGGTCCAACAACTCCGCCCATGACATCTGCGCCGCGCTTTGGGAGGCCGAGGCCGATGTGACCATGGTACAGCGGTCCTCGACCCATATCGTGCGTTCCGACAGTTTGATGGAAATCGGCCTTGGCGGGCTCTATTCCGAAGAGGCTCTGGCCAACGGCGTCACGACCGAGAAGGCGGATATGATTTTCGCCTCCCTGCCCTACAAGATCATGCACGACTTCCAAATCCCGCTCTATGACCAGATGCGCGAGCGCGATGCCGAATTCTACGCTGGGCTGGAGAAGGCAGGATTTCAACTGGATTGGGGCGACGACGGTTCTGGCCTGTTCCTGAAATACCTGCGGCGGGGGTCGGGTTATTACATCGACGTGGGTGCCAGCCAACTGATCATCGACGGCGAGGTCAAGCTTGTCCAAGGTCAGGTCGATCACTTCGAAGAAGACGCCGTGGTGCTGAGCGATGGCACCCGGCTTGAGGCCGATCTTGTGGTCATGGCCACGGGTTTTGGGTCAATGAATGGCTGGGCCGCCGATCTGATCAGCCAAGAGGTGGCCGATAAGGTGGGCAAGGTCTGGGGCCTTGGGTCTGACACCACCAAAGACCCCGGTCCGTGGGAAGGCGAACAGCGCAACATGTGGAAGCCGACGCAGCAGGAGAACCTGTGGTTCCACGGCGGCAACCTTCACCAATCGCGGCACTATTCGCTTTATCTCGCGCTGCAACTGAAAGCGCGGATGGAGGGCCTTGAGACCCCGGTCTACGGCCTTCAGCCGGTGCATCACCTGTCGTGATGCCTCCCCGCGCCCGGACTCTCCCCGTCCGGGCGCACCCTTTGTATATATGGAGACAGACTATGAAAGCAGCGCGTTGGTATGGCGTTAAAGACATCCGGGTTGAAGAGGTGGCAGAGCCAACCCCCGGCCCCGGCGACGTTAAGGTCAAGGTCGCCTGGACCGGCATCTGTGGCAGTGATCTGCATGAATATCTCGCCGGACCGATCTTTGTCCCCGTGGGCGAAGATCACCCGCTCAGCCACGATCAGGCCCCGATCACGATGGGCCATGAATACAGCGGCGTGGTGACCGAGGTCGGTGAAAATGTCACCCATGTGGCCAAAGGCGACCGCGTGGCCATCGAACCGATCTTTGCCTGTGGCGACTGCCCCGCCTGTTTGGAAGGCAAATACAATCTCTGCGACAGCTTGGGCTTTGTTGGCCTCTCCGGCGGTCACGGTGGGTTTGCCGCCTATTCCGTGGTGCCCGCGCGGATGATTCACAAAATGCCCGACACTCTGTCGATGGAACAAGGCGCGCTGGTTGAACCGGCCGCCGTGGCGCTGCATGCCGTGCGCATGTCCAAAATCAAAGCCGGTGATACGGCAGCGGTGTTTGGCGCGGGGCCCATCGGGCTTTTGGTGGTCGAAGCGCTGCGTGTCGCCGGGGCGTCGCAAATCCATGTG
This sequence comes from Celeribacter baekdonensis, assembly GCF_900102315.1. Taxonomy (GTDB): domain Bacteria; phylum Pseudomonadota; class Alphaproteobacteria; order Rhodobacterales; family Rhodobacteraceae; genus Celeribacter; species Celeribacter baekdonensis. The sequence continues at coordinate 48,607 of NZ_FNBL01000009.1, read as the reverse complement.
GTTGAACCCTCAGATGTGCGTCGCAAGAAGGCGCTGGAACTCGGCGCAACCTCAGCCATCGACCCGACATCGGCGGACGCCGTCACCGCAATCCGCGCGGCAACGGGCGGGGTTCATGTCGCTTTTGAAGTGACGGGCGTGCCGCAGGTTTTGCCACAATGCATCGACGCCACGCGCCACGAAGGACAGACCTTGATTGTCTCGATCTGGGAAAAGGAGGCGGCGTTTCACCCCAACACCGTGGTGCTCAAAGAACGGCAACTGCTTGGCACCATCGCGTACCGCAATGTCTATCCGGCGGTGATGGAATTGATGACCCAAGGCTATTTCAACGCCGATAAACTGGTCACAAAACGGATCGCGATTGAGGACATCGTGCCGGAAGGATTCGAGGCGCTCGTGGCCGAAAAGTCCCACGTCAAGATCCTTGTCAAAGCCCCCGAGTGATCAAACGGGCGCGGGCATTCTTGCTCGCGCCCCTTCATCATGCACTCGGCGCATCGTTCACAAGCGCCTCAGCCAGTGCCAGATCCAGCACCGCATGGGTCACATACCCCCCACGCAGCGCGGCATGTGTAGCGGCATGTTTGTTCAATCCGCTGACCACCAAAAGCCCTGACATATTGCGCAACGCCTCCTGATCCGCGCCGATCATACGCCGGTCCAGATCGCCCAAAACCGGCGCGCCCTCCGCGTCGATAAACCGCCCCGCAATGATCCCAACCGCGCCTTTGGCAACATAATCGGCGATGTCGGTCTTTGTGGCGATGTTGAACTGCACCACATGGGTGTCTTCGGTGCAGGGGCTGAGCGAGTAAATCGCTTTGTTACAGTCTTTCAGGTGGGTCAGTTGTTCGGCAATGATCGGCTCGGCGCGCAGTCTTTCGGCCAATCCAGCCTCCGAACAGACCGCAGGGGCGTTGAGGTTGATACATTGCGCCGAAAGCCTACGTGCGATCTCTGTGGTACAGCTTTCACAGGTCGGCAAAAGCGGGTTGGCCAAGGAGCCGATGAGTTGACGTACCACCAGATTTTGGATCGGCCACCATGGCACGCGCTCGGAGACAAAGGACACGGTTTGACCCCAGCTCACGCCAAGCGTATCACCCGGCGCGACAAAATCCGGCAAAAACTGCGCCGTCGCTTCGCAGACCTGCTGCATCGTCTCAGCTGCGTTGATTTCTTCGGGCACCACGAAGGCACTCTCAAGACCAAATTTTTCACAGAGCGCATCGGCCAATTCATTGACCCGAAAATGCATCCCGGAAATTTTGACCCCCACAATCTGCCGCTCCCGCGCCAGCCGCAGATAGGTCACGACCGTGGGGCGCGACAGGTTCATTTTCTTGGCGATTTCGCCCTGATTGAGCCCTTTGATATAATAGAGCCAAGCCGTTTCGGCGACGGTGCGATCAGAGGGATGATTGGCGCGGGCCATAGGGGCGTGCTCCTGCGAAAATTGCGGATCGGCGCAAATTAGACGGACAGAGCGGCGGCGTCAAAGCGCAACACATCCGCCGTGATCTGAATGTCGTCAGCCAAGGGACGATCTGGCCGAAGCCCCAGCGTTTCCAAATCGCCGTGATAGCCCTTGACCGCCTCCTCAGCCGAGACCTCGCCATCGGCAACACCGCGCATCCATTGGATCAGGCAACATTGATCTTCGGCCTGATTGATCTTGCGCCCAAACAGCGCCAATCGCGCACCAAAGCGTTCGGACTGTGCAATCAACTCAAAGGTATCGCGATGGGTCGCGCCCGCCCCACCCAACACGCCAACCACCATAGAGGGATCATGCGCGGCCAGCTCTTCCATCGCTTTCGGGCCATTATAGGCGACTTTCAAAAACTCGGGCCGCTCAGTGGAGGTCAGGCTCGACAACAGGCGAATGATGCAATCGGTGGCATAGGCCCCGACCTCAACCTCCCCCACCGCATCCGGTACATTGGGGTTAAACACCTCAAGAAAATGCGCCACACCCGCCGCGCGGGCGTCCCGGCGAAAGGCGGCATAGGCCTCCAAAGCGCGCGCATCCGCTTCGGTGTCATTGTTGAAGGTCAGCGAATAGAGACACAAATTCGCCGGAGCAAAGGCCAGATCGGCCCCCCGATACGGGCGCGATGGCGTTTGGGCATAGCCCGCGTGGCGCACATTGGCCCAGACACAGGTGGTTTCATTGGCGCGAAACGCCGGTTGAATGGCCCGCCCGTCAAAGGCGCCGCTGGTCGCCAAAATATCCATGTTCCCCGCCGAGGTCAGCATGATATCGACCACATCCTGATCAATCACCTTGCGGATTTGATCAAGGAATTCGGGCCGGGTGCGCGCGCCAACGATTTTCCCGCTCGCATCGCGGCGCGGCCCGGTGGCGGGCACCCCGCCGGTGACATCGGCGTCCTTGGCATCCGCGATCATGTAATCGCCTTTGCGGCCCATGCCTGCGCGTAGGCGGGCCAATTTTTCACTGTAGCGTGTCGTCGTCATTAAATCAGTCCTTGCGCAGGCTGCGGCCTGTTTTCGGGTCAAAAACGTGGATATGTTCGGGGCGAATGGTGAAATGGACGGTGTCGCCGATCGACAGATCGCGGAACCCTTGGGTGACAAAGGAAATTTCCGCACCGTCCACCTCTGTGATCACCTGACCTTCAGCGCCCATATTTTCGACCAACACCACCTCGCCGGTGAGCGCATTGGCACTGCCCGGCTCACAGAGGTCCATGCGCGCAGGGCGCAAACCCAGTTCGACCTCCTGGCCCGGTTTCAGGCTTGGGAACTCCACCTCAGACAACTGCAAGCGGATGCTGCCAGAGTGTGCAATCAGCCCCGGTTCGAGCTGTGCGGTGATAAAATTCATCGCCGGTGTGCCGATAAAATCCGCGACAAAGCGCGAGGCGGGCCGTTCGAAAATCTCGTCCGGCGTGCCCATTTGTTCGATCATCCCGTCGCGCATCAACACGATGCGGTCAGCAATGGTCATGGCCTCAAGCTGATCATGGGTCACAAAGATCGTCGTGGTTTTGAGCTTGAGATGCATCCGGCGAATTTCGGTCCGCAATTTCTCGCGCAGCTTGGCGTCGAGGTTGGACAACGGTTCGTCGAACAAAAACACCTTTGGCGTTTTGATCATGGCGCGGGCCATGGCGACCCGTTGTTGTTGCCCACCCGATAGGTTTTTGGGCCGCCGGTCCAGGAAGTTTTCAAGCCCCAAAACCTCCGCCACCTGTTTGAGACGCGGGGCGATGTCGGCCTTGGACACGCCCTGACGACGCAGGCCAAAGGTGATGTTGTCGGCCACGCTCATATGCGGATAAAGCGCGTAGCTTTGAAACACCATCGCCACACCGCGCTCACCCGGCGGCAGGTCGGTGACATCGGTGCCACCGATTTCAATCCGCCCGCCGGTGACCTCCTCCAACCCCGCAATCATCCGCAACATGGTGGATTTGCCACAGCCGGAGGGGCCGAGAAAGACCACAAATTCATGGTTCGGGATATCAAGGTTGAGACCGCTGATGACGGGATGAGCGCCATAGGATTTTACGATGTCGGTACAGTGGATATGTGCCATTGAAGTGTCCTATTTCGGGCCGCTGCGGACCATGGTGTTGAGCAGACCCATGAGCAGGCCGATGAATACGAGGGGAGGCAAAACAAGAAGAACGGTCGCGGCGTTGATCACGCCCCACGGAACTTCTTTGCCAAGCGATGTGATCGAGGCGGCCACCACCGGAAGCGTGGCGTTTTGCGCGGCCAAGGTGAGCGCCAGCAACAGCTCATTCCAGACCAACACAAAGGTGAACACCAGCGCGCCAAACAGTGAGGGCGCGGCCAACGGCAAGGAAAAGCGCCAAAACACTTCAGCCGGACCACAGCCTTCCATGGCGGCGGCTTCTTCGATGTCATGCGGCACACGCTCGAATGCGGGCACGGCAAGCCAGATCACGGTCGAGATCGTGGTGATCAGATAGACCAAGATGAGGCCAAACAGCGTGTCATAGATGCCAAGGTCAAGGTAGATCACGATGAACGGGATCGCGATGGCGACGGGCGGCATGAAGCGCAATGAGAGCACAAAGAATTGCACATCATCGCCCCAGCGCCGGGCATGGCGCGCCAACGTATGCGCCGCCGGAATGCCAAGCACTGCACCGATCAACACAGAGGCCGAGACCACGATCACCGAATGCATCAGCCCGTCCCGGATGGTCGGGTTGCGCAGGATGGTGGCGAAATTGTCCAAGGTCGGTTCAAAGATCAGCTTTGGCACCGGGGTCACGATGTCACGCAACTCTTTGAACGCGCCCAAAACGGTCCAAAGGATCGGCCCCAAGGCAACGATGATCAACAGCGCCAGCAGGGCCCGTGTCAGAGTGGTGGAAATCAGTTTGCCCATTTTTTCCCCGCTTTCCAGATGATGGTAAAGACCACTGTCGTCACGATCAGCAACAGGATGGACATGGCCGAGGCATAGGAAATCCGACCGCCCATATTGATCCCCATTTGATAGGCATAAAGATCCAGTGTCTCGGTCGCCGTACCGGGTCCGCCGCCCGTCATCACAAAGATCAGATCAAAGGAGCGCAGGCTTTCGACCGCTTTCACAAGTGCCAGACTGATCAGCGGACCTTTGAGCATCGGCAGGGTGATATAGGCATGGATTTCCCATGTGCGCGCATTGTCGAGCTTGGCGGCTTCGACCGGATCTTTTGGTAAAGTTTCCATCAGCTTGAGCAGGATGACGGTGAAAAACAGTCCCCATTGCCAAATGTCGACGATGGCCACAGAAATGAGCGCCAAGGACGGATCGGCCAGGAATTCCACCGGGCCAATGCCCACCAACCCCAACAGATAATTGATCGCCCCCAAGGACGGGGAATAGAGAAAACGCCAGATGAACGCCGCCGCCACGCGCGGCAAAAGCACCGGCACAAGGAAGGCGAAACAGATCAAATTGCGCCAAAGCGGCTTTTTCACCGTCTCATAAATCAACACGGCCAAAAGCACCGCCACAACCAGCGTGCCGGTCACTGTCACCAGCTCCCAAATCGCGGAGATTTCCAGTGCATTGAAAAACCGGTGATCGCGCAACAGACGCAAAAAGTTATAGGCGCCGACAAAGTCGTAATCGGGCGAGCGCAATGTGCGGTTCATAAGCGCGAACCACACCGCCCCGGCAATCGAGACCAGTGCCAGCGTGGCCAAAAGGCCGATGGCGGGCACGAGCGACAGGATGACGAACCTTTTTCGGGTCATGACATGTCCTTTAGAGCGTTTCGCGCGTTGCGACATTGATCCGTCTCTCAACATCATGTCGAAACGCTTTTGGAGAAAAGGGAGCCGCCGCATAGATCATATCTGCGCGGCGGCAAGAGACGGCGTTATTTGACGCGCATCAGGCTTTCTTCGGCGAAAAACGCAGCTTCATCCAAGGCCGCCTGAACATCGTCACGGGTGCCCGCAAAGAGTTCCTCAAGCGTCAGGCCAAGCGTATCACCGATTTCCGGCCACACCGGGCTTGCCATGATCAACAGGCTGGTTTTCGGACCCGTGTCCAAAAGCGCATCAATGTACTCTTGCGGCACGAGGGCTTTGAACCCATCGCTTTGCAAGGTAGACACACGGCCAATGTCGGAGGCAATCCCGGCAGCAAGCCGGTTTTGTTCCATCTCTTTCGAAGTGGCCCAGCCGACAAAATCGCCCGCGATTGTTTTGGCACAGTCTTCCGCAGCGCCGGATTTCGACACGGCCCAGCCATGCGACCAGCCTGCCGATGGCAGCGGATCAGGCGGCGGTGCGTAGCCGACTTTGCCAACGATGGACGACTTTTCCGGGTCTTCCATCCATGGGCCAAACACATCGGATTCGATCAAGATCGCCACCTGACCCCCACGAAACGCCTCAACGGAATCGGACCAGTTGAACGTCGCCACGCCGGGAGGTGAGGATTGCATCATATCCATGTAAACCTCGGTCGCTTTCACGCCTGCCGCAGAGTTGAACGCAGGCATATCACCGTCAAGCCATTCGCCACCTTCGGCCCGGAAAAACGGCGTCCAGCGCCACACATTCATGCCAGAACCGCGTTGCCCGCGTGCCGACCAACCGTAGACTCCCCCCTCAGGATCGTTGAGCGCCTTGACCGCCGCAACCAGCTCATCAAGTGTTGTCGGCACGGCAATGCCTTTGGCCTCTAACAGGTCTTTGCGGTACATCATGACGTCGCCACCGCCCACGAAAGGCGCGAAATATTGCACGCCGTCGACCGTGGCGACATTGCTCAGATCGGTGCGGAAATCGGCCAAATCGTAGCTTTCGGGCACCACATCGGCGAGCGGATAAATCCAATCGGCCGAGACATATTCGGCCAAGTTGGCCTCGTCGATATAGACCACCTGATAAGATCCCGCCCCGGTCGAGGCATCCAAGCGCGCTTTGGCGCGCCGCTCGTTTTCACCGAGCATGGTGATTTTGACCTCAGTGCCCCATTTATCATTGAATTCAGACAGATGCGCATCAAGTGCGGTGACTGCAGGCATCCCCTGAGCAATCACATTGAGCGCGGGCAATGTGCCTTTACAGGCCATAGCATCCTGCGCATAGCCTTGTGTGGCCAGCGCACAGAGCGCCGTTCCAAACAAAAGATGTGTCTTTCGCATTTTCTTTCCTCCCTGGTGTTTTTTTGAACGTCTGACCCGGTTACGGGTTCTCCTCCTCCAACAGCGCTGCCAGCCCATGATCGAGCCTGCAAAAACTGTGAAACCTCTTTTCGTAAAACGCCCCCAATGCCGGATCGGGTCGGTGTGTGTGGGCCACTCCTGTCATCTGCGCCGCGGCTTCGGCCAAATCGGCATAAGCGCCACAGGCGACAGCGGCACAGATCGCCGCGCCCAATGCGCCCACTTCAGAGGCGCGCACCGCCTCCACGTTGCGTTGGCAGACATCGGCAAACACCTGTGCCCAGACCGGTGATTTCGACGCGCCGCCCGCAAGGCGGATCGTCTCTGGAAACGGCTGACCTGCAACCCTGACGACATCCTCCGCGTGACGCCGCGCCTGAAACACCACCCCTTCAAAGATCGCCCGTAGCATTGTCCCCAAATCATCGCTCGCGCCCAGATCGACAAAGGTCCCACGCAGCGGGTCTGGACCGAAAACATAGGGCAAAAACTGACAACGCCGGGTTTCAACCGGGCTGTTGGCAACCAATCTATTGGCCTCGGCCACGGACACGCGCCCGCCCATGGCGTGATCCAGAAACCAACCCAGATTGGCGGCGGAACAGGGGCTACCCTCGGCAATCAATCGACGATTCCCGCCGCGATAAAGCATGTTCAGGATCGGCGTGTCTGTGCCTTTTGGGGGACCGCTTTCCAGACTGTTGATCGACCAAGTCCCGGCAATCATTGTCAAAATTGGCGCATCCACGGCTCCTGCGCCCAGAGAGCTGGCAGCCACATCCATCATCGACCCCGCCACCGGCGTGCCCTCGGGCAGCCCGGTTTCCTCAGCGGCCCGGCGCGACACCCGCCCGGCCACGCCGTCGCTGGCCACGATGGGCGGCAAAAGATGCGCATGAGGCGCAAGCCCGAGTTCCTCAAAGACAGGCTGCGCATAGGTCCCCGTAGCCACGTCCATCAACCCGCCGCCACTGGCCTCCGTCGGGTCGCTCAAAGCCTCCCCGGTCAGGCGGAACCGGATCACGTCTTTACAGGCCAAAGCCCACCGCGTGCGCGTCATGACCTCGGGTTCGGTCCGTGCCAAATACGCCAGCTGCATCAAGGTTTGACCACCCCACAACCTGTGCCCGGTCTGTGCGGAAATTTCAGTGGCGCGCCCGGAGGCGGCCAGTTCCTCCACCAAAGGTTGGGCGCGGTGATCGACAGACACGATGCCCGGACGTGTGCCACGCCCCTCCTCGTCCAAGAGGAAAATGCCATTGCCAAATCCGGTGCAGCCGACGGCGAGAATCTCGCGCCCGGCGCAATGCGCCGTAAGCCGCCGCAACGCCGACGTGGTGCCGGCCCAAAAGGCCTCGACCTCGCGCTCGACCCGCCCATCCGGGTGGTGATCCGTGGGCACATCCGCGGTTTCAATGGCAATCTCGGCGCCCATCAGATCATAGGCCACGACCTTGACCGCCGTGCCGCCTGCGTCGATTGAAATGAGGATTTCACCGCTCATGCGACATTCTCCTGAAGCTGGGCGCGCGTTCCCATCAGGCGCGGGTCCTCCAACACGGCGGCGATCTCCGCAGCCAAGTCTTTGGGATCGCGGCCCGCTTCCTGTGCCAAAATTTCGGCGAGGTCATAAAGTGTCTCGCGCTGTAACCCATGACCCAGGCTCAGTTGGGTCCGCCGCAGCACCAAATCTTCGATGCAACAAGCGGCGCGGGCACGAATGGCCCAGATGATTTCACCCCGGCAATAGCTCGGTGCCCCGGCCAAAGCCATGCTTCCCGGCCCCACACAAAGCGGCGCGACCTCTTGGGCCAAAGCGCCATAGCGGGCGACCAGACGTGTGGCGATCTCCTTTGGAACCGTCAGAGCATTGCGCGCGAAAGGCGCGGCACCGGGATAGGTGCGCTGCGCGGTGGACATGGTGCGGGTCCGGCCAAGCCGTTTCAGCACACGATCCGCGGCCTCTTCGCCAAAGGCCCGAAAGGTCGTCCATTTGCCACCCACAAGTGACAAAACCGGAACCGCACAGCCGGGAAAACGATCCTCTTCAAGCGCATGATCACGCGCCGCACTGGTGGCCGATCCGCCACCATCGCGCAGGGGACGAATGCCGGTTGTCATCGACACGATATGGCTCCGATCCACCGAAATGTCGGTGAAAAGCCCGTCAATGGCGCGCAGAAGATAGGCAATCTCGGTCTCTGAAATGGCGCGGTCTTCTGCATCCTTGGTCTCCACTTCTGTGGTCCCGACGAGGATGTTTTCACCTACAGGCAGCGTGATGATCATCCGCCCGGTGCCGTCGTCAAAATAAAAGGCGCGCCCAGCCATGCGCTGATGCAGTGCGGAGTGATCCAACACCAAATGCGCGCCTTTGACGCCGCGCAGATACTGCGTCTTGCCACCAAGTTTGGCGTTCACATCGTCGATCCATGCGCCGGTGGCGTTCACGATCACCTTTGGGGTCATACGGTATTGCGTGGCATCAAACCGATCCGTGATGATGATCATGTCCCCGTCTTTGTGCCAGTTCACATGATTGAGCGCCGCAACCCGTGGCCCCTGCCCCATGGCCTCGCGGAGCATTTCAAACATCAACCCTTCGGGCTGGGTGATCTGACCGTCAAAATAGGCCGCCACGGCACGGGTTTGGGGGCGCAGGCCTTTCGGGAAATGGGCGCGGCGCAACACGGTTTTATGATTTGGCAGCGGGTGCTCGCGACGACCGAAGGCTTCGTAAAGCCGCAGCGCGCCCTCCAAGGCCGCCAAGGAGAGCGGGCCCCCAAAGCGGGTAAAGCCCAAAAACCGCAGCACTGCGCGGGCGAAGCCGCCCAAAAGATGCTCAAGCGGCACGACAATTTCCAGCGGTTTCACAAGATGTCCGGCATGGGCGATCAGGCGGTTTCGTTCGCGGGCAGATTCCGCCACAAGTCGAAATTCGCGCCCCTCCAGATAGCGTAGCCCACCATGCGCCATGCGGCTTGATGCGCTGCTCGCGCCCTGACAGAAATCATGCGCATCTATCAGCACGCAGGACACCCCGTTGAGCGCCAAATCGCGCAGCGTGGCCACACCGTTTACTCCGCCGCCAAGAATCAAAACATCCGGTTCCTGCAACACAGCAAGTCGTTCCTTGCTGGTGGAACGCAAGGGCGGGGGCGGAGAGTGTGTGGCGCTATTGTGTTTCATGAGGAGAGAACAGCCTATTTTTTATTTTTTGTAAATACCACTTTACAAAAAATAAACAAAATACTGCGCAGTGCATTGCTGAAACACCGGACATCAAAAAGACGTCGCCCGTTCAATCCGCGATCCGTTAGAGACACACTTTCTCAATAAATCAAATACTTGGCATAATCATTTGCGCCCTCACCTCCCGTGATGCGGATGCTCGGAGGCAAATCAGCGGGCGACCATATCAATCGGCAGCAAAGACTGAGACACATCGCTTGACCCTACCTTAAAGCGTTTCGGCCTTACGCCGAGTCTCAAAAGAAAGATCAAAAACGTACCGCAGGGCCTGTTTATCCGCGTGTTTGCAGGAACTCGGTGGTGCTTTCGGTGATGTGAACCGCCGTCAAACGCCCTGTGGCATAGGCCCCTGTGTCGATTGAAATCACACCATTGCTCTCTTTCGGCATGTCGACAATGGTGTGGCCATGCACGACCCAAAGCCCATCTTGGCGCGGGACCTGCCCAAATCGCACATGCCCCCATCTGAGGCTCTGCGTCTTTTGATCTGTTATTGGCTTCGCCGGATCCGCGCCTGCGTGAACCACCGCGACATTCCCACTTTGAAACAGGCCCGGACGCTCATTGAGCCATGCCTCCAAACCCTCCGGCAGAAGCTCCAAAAGCTGATCTCTGGCCTGCCGCAAAGCCTCAGGAGCATTGTGTTCACTCAGGCGAAACGCACCATAGCTGGCCATAGTCTGCAAGCCACCGTGCCGCATCCATCGGTTGCCCGTGCTTTCCGGGTCTTGCAAAAAGGACAGCATCATTTCTTCGTGGTTGCCCATGATGAAAACCGTGTTTGGGCGGGCCGCTTCAAGGCCGCGCAACCGCTCCAAAACCTCGGCGCTCTGCTCCCCCCGATCCACGAAATCACCGACAAACACCCAACGGGCGGAGGGTGCTTTTTCCATCAGCATGTCGATCATGGCATCCAAGCATTTCAACTGACCATGAATGTCCCCGACAACCACAAGACTTTCCTCCGGCCTCGGCGGAAGACCGTCAAAGCGGTGAACGGGCGGCGCATCGACCGACCGACGGCGAGGAAACAAACGCTTAAACATCAGCTGACCCTTTTACTGGTGCGAGGACAAACCGCAGACCCAAAGGCGCGACTTGGTCAGAGGTTTAGCGTGTTTTCAATCCGACTTCCAACGCCCGCCACCCCAAAAAATCTCACGATCGTGCCAGAAAGACCCGCAAATGCGCGATCAGGTCAGGAGGGCCGTGTCCGCAGGCGCAATCCACATAGGGCGGAGGAGATCCCCCGCCCTTCGTCCCCATAGCGTCAAGCGACATGGTTTTCTGAACTGGCGCTGGAGTATCCTTACAGATCCGGAGAGACCTTCCATTCGCGCAGCTTGTAGACCGTGCCGGGCCGCGGGCGTGGCTTGTCTTCGGGTTCACGCATACGGCGCTTGAAGGAATGGATCGGCGTGGCGCGGTCGTCGATCCGCACCTCAACAACCGAGGGTCCGTCATGGGCAAAGGCCTCGTCCAGCGCCTTGCCGATGTCGTCGGGCTTTTCAACATAGATGCCTTTCAACCCAAGGCCTGCCGCCGCCGCCGCATATCCGGGAACGTAACCCTGCTTTTCCAATGCGCAGGATTGCGGGTTCTTGAAAAAGATTTCCTGCCACAGCTGAATCCAGCCCAATGTGCCGTTGTTGATCACGATATTGATGATTGGCATGTCGTACTGCGCCTGCGTGGCCAGTTCGCCAATGGTGTAGGAAAATGCACCGTCGCCAGCCAGTGTCACAACATGCCCGCCCTCTTCGATGACCGACGCAACACCGATGGCACCGGGAACCGAATAGCCAAGACCCCCTTGCCCACGGGCAAAGACGAATTTTCGCCCGGTTTGGCGGGCGGGCAGATAGCCAGAAATCCACCCGGCCGAAAAGGACGCATCCGAGACCACGATGTCCTTTTCACCCAAGCGTTTGTCGAGTTCGGCCATGACGCGCGGTGGCAAAACCGGAATTTGGTCCGATGCCATTTCAGCCGCCTTAACTTTGTCGCACTCGGCCTTGACCTCGGCAATGCGGGCCATCCACTCCGGGTTGGCGTCCGCGCGGCTTTCGCCAAGGGCGGCATCCAGCGCCTGAACCATGCTGCGCACATCGCCCAAAAGCGGCACTGTGGGTCGGAAGGTGCGGCCATGTTCAAGCGGATCGAAGTCGATGGTTATGGTGGCCTGTTCTGGTGTGGGCAAAGACCAGTTCATGCCCGTGTTCTGGCTCACCTTGGACCCGCACCAGATCACCAAATCCGCCTCGGGGACGAGATCAATCGCCGCCTTAGACCCAAGCGGGTTGAGTACGCCCGCCACATAGTCGCGGGTTTCGGGCACGGACCCCTTGCCCGACAGGCTGGTGACCACCAGCGCGCCCAGACGGTCGGCGAATGCGGTCACCTCGTCGCAGGCATCTGCGCCATGCACGCCGCCACCGCAGACCATCGCCGGGCGCTTGGCCTTTTTGATCAGGGCAATCGCCTTGTCGATTTCACTGGGGGGCGCAACTGAGCGCAGGTAGGGCGTGCGCACGGTGCGATCATCGACATTGGTCAGCAGGGTTTCCATGTCCCAATCGGCATCAAAGATGTCGTGAGGGATGATAAGGGCAACAGGACCGGGACGCGGTGCGGTGGCGATACGCAACGAGGTGCGGATCAGTTCCGGCAGGGCGGCGATGGAGGGCACCAAAAACGCCTCTTTCGAACAGGTTTTGAAAAAGGAGAGCTGATCGTAGCCTTGGCTGGCGATGCCCTTTTCCTTCAGCGGCAACCAGTCCAACGGCAATTCCCCGATAATACCCAGCATTGGGATAGAGGCGTTCAGTGCCTCAAAAAATCCGGCGGGCAACAGGTTGGAACCGGGTCCAACTGTCACGTCGCAAACGCCGGGCTTGCCGGTGATCCGGGCGTAGCCGTCGGCGGCATAGGCGGCATTGCGTTCATCGCGCATCAGGATGTGTTTTATCCGGTCTTGGCGTCGGGAAATTCCGTCATGCAGGGCCGTGGTTTGCCCGCCCGGCATACCGAAGACATATTCGACACCGGACTTGGCAAGCATTTCAGCCACGAGGTCGCCGATATGGGGCTTGGGATCAGTCATTTGAGTTTCTCCAAAAGGTTCCGGTGCCACAGCGGCCGACCGGGTTTCAGGGTAGACCGGCCCGGCGGCACATGACCGCCGGACCGCAGGGGTTATTTGCTCCAGGATTTGATCATCTCGTCATAGGCGACGGTCTTGGGTTCCTGACGCTCGTTCGCGAGTTTGGGCTTGGGTGCGCCCGGCTGTTCCAGCCAATACTCGGCACCTTGTTCGGGGTTCATCTTGGGACCGATGTCGCCCTGAATGCCCGCGCGTTCGATACGGGTCATGACCGATTCCATATCGCTGCAAAGACCGTCGAGCGCCTCTTGCGTGGATTTGGACCCCGACATGGCGTCACCGATGTTCTGCCACCACAGCTGTGCAAGCTTCGGATAGTCAGGCACGTTGGTGCCGGTCGGCGACCACTGGATGCGGGCCGGCGAGCGGTAGAATTCCACCAGACCGCCAAGTTTGGGCGCGCGCTCGGTGAAGCTCGGGTGCTGGATCGTGGACTCGCGGATAAAGGTCAGCCCCTCATGCGCTTTCTTCACGTCCACGGTTTTCGAGGTGACGAACTGCGCATAGAGCCACGCGGCCTTGGCGCGATCCACAGGGGTGGATTTCATCAGCGTCCAGGAGCCCACGTCCTGATAACCGACCTTCATGCCGTCTTCCCAGTAGGCGCCGTGCGGCGAAGGGGCCATGCGCCATTTCGGCGTGCCATCCTCGTTCATCACGGGCAGGTCAGGTAGAACGGTCGCCGCAGTAAAGGCGGTGTACCAGAACATCTGCTGCGCCACATTGCCCTGCGCCGGGACCGGTCCCGCCTCAGAGAATGTCATGCCTTGAGCTGAGGGCGGCGAATAGTCCTTGAGCCATTTGATCGCCTTGTCCACGGCATAGACCGCAGCAGGAGAGTTGGTCGCCCCGCCGCGTGTCATACAGGCGCCGACAGGCTGGGACTGTTCATTCACACGAATGCCCCATTCGTCGACCGGCAAGCCATTGGGTTCACCCACATCGCCCATGCCCGCCATGGACATCCACGCATCGGTGTAGCGCCAGCCAAGGCTCGGGTCTTTCTTGCCGTAGTCCATATTGCCGAAGATTTCGCCTTCGATACCCATATGGCTCAGATCACGACCCGTGAAGAATTCGGCGATGTCCTCATACGCGGCCCAATTGACCGGAACACCCAGGTCGTAGCCGTATTTCGCCTTGAAATCGGCCTTGTTCTTGTCGTCATTGAACCAATCGTAGCGGAACCAGTACAGGTTCGCGAACTGTTGGTCGGGCAGTTGATACAGCTCGCCATCAGGGCCGGTGGTGAACTGGGTGCCGATGAAATCGGTCAGATCAAGACCGGGGTTGGTGACATCCTTGCCCTCGTTCGCCATCCAGTCGGTCAGGCTACGCGCTTGTTGATAGCGCCAATGCGTGCCGATCAGATCAGAGTCGTTGATATAGGCGTCATAGATGTTTTCGCCCGACTGCATCTGAGTTTGCAGCTTTTCAACAACATCGCCTTCACCGATCAGGTCATGGGTGATCTGGATGCCGGTGATCTTGGTGAACGCCTCGGCCAGGACCTTGGATTCATAGCTGTGGGTGTCGATGGTTTCCGACACGACCTTGATGTCCATGCCAGCAAAAGGTGCGGCGGCGTCGATAAACCACTGCATCTCTTGTTCTTGTTCGGCACGGCTGAGACTAGACAGATCGCCGATCTCAGCGTCAAGGAATGCCTTTGCCGCCTCCATGTCGGCGAAGGACGGGCTTGCAAAACACGCCAGCGCCGCGACCACCGCTGTGGTGGATTTGAAGTTGAATTTCATTTTCTTCCTCCCTGAAGATTTTGTTGGTTTGGCGGCATTGCCCGCACTTGGCGCGCAACACCCGTTCAGGCCGGATCAAAGCCAGCGGAACACCGCAAAGGCGTAGATCAGGCAGGGGACAACTGCGCCCCACTGAGCGGCGTCGCTCAGTCCCAGCCAGGCCAGATTGATAAAAGCCGAGCCGAGCAAAGTGATGAAAAGCCGGTCGCCGCGTGTCGTTTCGATCCGCAGCGCGCCAAGGCGTGGCGTTTCGGGAAACTTGAACGCCAGCACCGTGAACAGGATGAGCAAGCAGGCGATCGTCCAAAAGAACAGGGCCACGGGGAACGACCAGGCCATCCAGCCGCCCGCGATCATTTGCCCGGTCCAATCCAGTGCGCCATTTCTGCGCGGGACGGAAAGGATCAGCGCCCCAAGAGAGCCACCCATGACAGCGGCGAGTACGGTATAAATCGTGATCCAACGGGTCGTGCGCATCACACCCTCCCCAGGGCAAAGCCCTTTGCGATGTAGTTGCGGACAAACCAGATCACCAAGGCGCCCGGAATGATGGTGAGAACCCCGGCGGCGGCCAGCACACCATAATCAAGGCCGGTGGCCGAGGACGTGCGCGTCATGGCAACGCCGATGGTTTTGACGTTGACCGAGGTCAGCGTGCGGCTGATCAGAAGATCGACCCAGGAGAACATGAAACAAAAGAACGCGGCGACACCGATCCCGCTGGCGATCAGCGGCATGAAAATCTTCAGGAAAAAGCCGCCAAAGCTGTGACCGTCGATATAGGCGGTTTCGTCCACTTCCTTGGGCACGCCGCGCATGAAGCCTTCGAGAATCCAGACCGCAAGGGGGATGTTGAACAGGCAATGCGCCAGCGCCACCGCGATATGCGTATCGAACAGGCCGACACTGGAATAGAGCTGGAAAAACGGCAGGGCAAACACCGCAGCAGGGGCCATACGGTTGGTCAGCAGCCAAAAGAACAGGTGCTTGTCGCCCATGAAGCTGTAGCGGCTGAACGCATAGGCTGCGGGCAACGCCACCGTCACCGAGATCAACGTGTTCAAAAGCACGTAGATCAGCGAGTTGACGTAGCCCATATACCATGTGCTGTCAGAGAAGATAACGCCGTAGTTGTGCCACGTGAAGTCTTGCGGCAACAGGGAGACGCCCGACAGGATCTCTGTGTTGGTCTTGAAGCTCATGTTGACCAGCCAGTAGATCGGCACCAGCAGGAACAAGATGTAAAGGATCAACATCCCGCGCGACATGGCTTTGTGCAGTTTCGTATTGTCGCGTGACCGTCGCGGACTGGTCGCCTTGGCAAAGGTAGGGTCGATAGTGGTCATTCCGGCACCTCTTCTTTTTCTTGGTCGAGATTGGTCATGACGGTGTAGAACACCCATGAAATCAAAAGGATCACAAGGAAATACATCAGGCTGAAGGCGGCGGCTGGGCCCAGGTCGAACTGACCGATTGCCATCTTCACCAGATCAACTGACAAGAATGTCGTGGTCGAACCGGGGCCGCCGCCGGTGACGACGAAAGGTTCGGTGTAGATCATGAAACTGTCCATGAAGCGCAGCAGCACGGCGATCAGCAACACGCCTTGCATCTTGGGCAATTCGATGTAGCGGAACACAGCCCAGCGGCTGGCCTGATCAATCCGACCCGCCTGATAATAGGCCTCGGGAATGGATTGCAGACCCGCGTAGCACAGCAGCGTGACAAGCGAGGTCCAGTGCCAGACATCCATCACGATCAGCGTGGCCCAGGCGTCGATTGCATCGCGGCCAAGGTTGAAATCGACTCCAAGCGCAGCCAGCGTCGAACCAAGCAAACCGATGTCGATGCGAGTGAACAATTGCCAGATCGTGCCCACCACGTTCCATGGGATCAGCAAGGGCAGCGCCAGCAAAACCAAGGTCAGGCTGGCCCAGACGCCACGTTTGGGCAGAGTCAGGGCAATGGCAATGCCCAACGGAATTTCAATCGCCAGGATGATTGCCGAAAAGATGAGCTGACGTTGCAGAGCATCGTGCATCCGTTCCGAGCGGATCACTTCGCGGAACCATTCCAGACCGACCCAGAAAAACGCATTGTTGCCAAAGGTGTCATTGAAGGCATAGTTCACCACCGTCATCAGCGGCAGGATCGCCGAGAATCCGACAAGCAGCAGCACTGGAAGCACCAGAAACCATGCCTTGTTGTTCTGTGTCTTGAACATTACGAGCCACTCCTGTCTTGGGGATGTTCTGGTGCCATGCGCCAATCGTCGGCAAAGACACCGATCTTTTCCGGTTGGAATATGAGGTGGCAACTGTCGTCCGCAGGCAGGGCGGCACCTTCGGGGAGAACGACGGCCACGGGCGCTCCGGCCACCTCAGCCCGCAAAATGCGGTGACGACCCACGTCATCGACACGCATAATGGTGGCGGGCAGTCCGCCGGTTCTACTGACGGTCACATGTTCAGGGCGAATGCCGATCTGTGTGCGCCCCGTCAGGTGGCCAAACTTGCCACCAAGCGGCGCTTCATGTTCGCCGATGTGCGCGACATTGCCGTCGATCACGGCATCCAATAAGTTCATGCCCGGCGAGCCGATGAAGTACCCTACAAATGTGTGCGCAGGCCGTTCGAACAATTCCTCGGGGGTGCCGACCTGCACAATGCGCCCGTCGTGCATGACCACCACCTTATCGGCAAAGGTCAGCGCCTCGGTCTGATCGTGGGTGACATAGATCATCGTGTGACCGAAATCCTGATGCAGCTTTTTCAGCTGCGTGCGCAGTTCCCATTTCAAGTGGGGGTCGATTACGGTCAGCGGTTCGTCGAACAGGATCGCATTCACATCCTCGCGGACCATGCCGCGCCCAAGGCTGATCTTTTGCTTGACATCCGCCGTCAGGCCGCGCGCCTTGCGCGACAACGTGCCCTCCATGCCGATCATCTTTGCCACCTGATCGACGCGCGACTGAATATAGTCCTTTTTCATGCCGCGATTGCGCAGCGGAAACGCAAGGTTTTCGCGCACGGTCATGGTGTCGTAGACCACGGGAAACTGGAACACCTGCGCGATATTGCGTTCTGCTGTTGGCGCGTCTGTCACATCGCCATCCCCGAACAGAATGCGCCCCTGACTGGGCCGCCGCAGACCCGAGATGAGGTTGAGAAGTGTGGATTTCCCACACCCCGATGCTCCCAAAAGCGCATAGGCACCGCCATCATCCCAGGTCAGGTCGATGGTTTTCAGCGCATAGTCCTGTTCGCCCCGAGGGTAGGGAAAGTAGGTGTGTGCCAAGTTGGAAAGGGTAATTTTTGCCATGATGTCAAAACCTCAGGCTGCTGCGGCATAGGCGGCCTGAACCGCCAATTGCCCTTGGGTGTCGAACAGGTGGAAATGCGCCTGGCCAAGCCATAGGCTGACGTCCGTCCCATCGGATAAATTGTGAATGCCGTGAACCAGCGCGACCCAGCGCGACGTGCCCTGCCGCACATGCAAGAACGTCTCTGATCCGGTGATCTCGGACGCGACAAGCTGGCATTTCAGCTCAAGCGCCGGGCCGTTCGGCTTTTCGAACCGCAGGTGGTTGGCACGGAACCCGGCAACGTAGTCGCCGTCCCTGATCGCCGACAAATTGCCGCTTGTCGCAATCTTGGCCCCGATGTCGAACGTCAGGACATCGCCCGCTTTGCGGCAGGCACTGAAATTCATTGGCGGGTCGCTGAAAACGCGGGCCGTAGTTGTGTCGATCGGATGGCGATAGACCTCTGTCACCGGGCCGAACTGGGTCACGCGCCCTTCCCAAAGGCAGGCTGTGTTGCCGCCCAGCAACAGGGCCTCTTCCGGCTCGGTCGTCGCGTAGACAAAGATCGCGCCAGACTCGCGAAAGATCCGCGGAATCTCGTCGCGCAATTCTTCGCGCAGCTTGTAATCAAGGTTGGCCAGCGGTTCGTCCAAAAGCACCAGCCCGGCATCCTTGACCAGTGCGCGGGCCAGTGCGCAGCGCTGTTGCTGTCCGCCCGACAGTTCCAGAGGCATCCGATCAAGCAGTGGGGTCAATTGCAGCATCGCGGCCGTGTCGCGCACGCGCTTGTCAATATCGCTACGGCCGCGTCCGGCCAGTCGCAAGGGCGATGCGATGTTGTCGTAAACGCTCATGGACGGGTAGTTGATGAATTGCTGATAAACCATCGCGATGCGCCGGTCCTGCACCCGCCGACCAGTCACGTCCTCACCGTTCCAGAACACCTTGCCGGTGCTGGGGCGATCCAGACCCGCCATCAGGCGCATCAGGCTGGTTTTACCCGCCGAAGTCGGCCCGAGAAGGACATTCATCGTGCCCTTTTGAAAGGCCAGATTGGTTGGGTGGATATGGGGCTTTCCGGCAATGATTTTGCTCACCCCCTGAAGTTCAAGCATGAAAGGCCTCCGTTTCAGCGACCAACGGAGCCGCCGGGATTGCGGCCATTGCATTTGTCATCGCAACGAACCGTGGGAATTTTGCGATATGGGCCGCGCGGCGGTCTGCGTTGCAGGTGTGGCGGCGTGCGATGCCGGTCATCCCCGCGACGGCATCGGCCAAAGAGGGATAGGCGCCGATGGCCGCCGCCGCACAGATGGCCACACCAAGCGCGCCGAATTCCGATCCTTTGGGCACCTCGATTGGTAGCCCCAGAATGTCGGCGAAAAGTTCTGACCAATACGGGCTACGGGTTGCACCGCCCGTCAGGCGGATCAGATCAACGGGGGCGGCATCGTCGCCTGACAGCACCTTGTCGATGTCCAGCTTGTGGGCAAAAACAATGCCCTCGAAGATCGCGATGGCCATGTCGTCAAAGTTCGATTGTGCCGTCATGCCCAGTAATCCCGCCGGCGCACCATTTGGACCGCCGAACAGAAAGGGAAAAAACAGGGCCGTGCCAGGTTTGCCCAAACGCCGCGCAAGGGCTTGGTTCAGGCGCTCGTAGATGTCGGAAAATCCTTCGTCCGGAAGGGGGCAGCCTTGGGTAAGAACGGTTTTGACGACCCATTCAAGATTGCTGGCCGAGGTCGGAGAGCCTTCGACCGCCATATATCCGCCGAGAGGATAGGGAAATTGCAACATGGGCACATAACTGCGTCTTGGCGTCCTGTTGAGCGTGGCCGCGATGCTGAATGTGCCCGCAACAACGCTCATTTGTCCGGGCTCCGTGATATGCGAGGCCAGCGCGGCCGCACTCATATCTACTGTGCCACGCACGACTGGCGTTCCTTCTTGAAGGCCGGTCAGCGCCGCAGCCTTTGCCGTTACGCCGCCCACAACCTGATCCGAGGGCCCAAGTTCCGGAAGCTTGTCGCGCAGGTGGGCCAACCCAAGAAGATCAAAAAGCGCATCGCAATAGGTGTCGGTTTCCGGGTCCAGCAATCCGGCGGACCCGGCATCAGTCAGATCGGTCGACATGTCCCCGCACAGTTGGGCACGCAGAAAATCTTTGCAGAACGACACGCTATGCGTCCGGTCAAACACGCCGGGTTCATTCCGAACCAGCCATGTCAGCAAAACGATTGTCTGACCGGGCCAGAGGTGTTGGCCGATCAACGCCTCGACCTGATCCGCAGTGCCATTGCTTTGCCATTCGGCGATAATGTCGACGGCGCGCGCATCCGTTGACATGATACCGGCCCGTACCGAATGCCCGTCGCGATCCATCAAATACAGGCCACCGCCATAACCGGCCACGGACACCGCTTCGATGTCTGACGGCGAGACGCCGCTGCATTCTATCACCTGGCGCACGGCCAAGGTCGCAGCCTGCCACATCTCTTCCGGGTCCCGCTCGGTCCAGCCGGGGTGGGGGGCCTGCATTACGTTCCGACTATGCGCGCAGGCGATTTCGACGCCGTCCATATCAAACAGCGCGGCCTTCGTCATTGTGCCACCGGCATCAATGCCGATTACATACTGTCCCATTGTTTCCTCCCTTGGCGGGCGTCACTCCTCAACAACGCACCGCCAACTTGTCATTACATGCATAACAATAGGGGGCAAAAATAGGCTGTCAATTGCCCTTGTGTTCGACAAGTAGGGAGACAAAGGTCGTATATAAACTTCGTTTTATGTTGAATTTGCACAATTGACCTGCGGTTTGGCGGGTTGTATTCACTTGTTATTACATGCTGTGCCTATTGAGGCGCGCAGCAAAGACAATGCGAGAGGGAGAGGCGGATGCGCAGACGAGACGAGATGATTGAAAGGCTTCGCACCAAAGCGTTGCCTGACATTCTGATCATTGGCGGTGGAATCAACGGCGTCGGGACCTTTCGCGATCTGGCCGCACAGAACGTCCCCGTGCTTCTGGTCGAGGCCGGAGATTTTTCATCCGGCACCAGCGCCACGCCGTCGCGCCTTATCCATGGTGGCCTACGTTACCTTGAAACAGGGGAAGCCGCGCTGGTGCGTGAATCCCTGACCGAACGCAATCTTTTGCTGAAAAACGCCTGTCACATCGTTCAGCCACTGCCCGTCTGGGTGCCCTTGCGAAGTTGGTTTGGTGGCACGTTTGGTGCGATCGCCCGTTTTCTGAAACTGACACGGACACCGGGCCGCAAGGGTGCGATCCCGGTCAAACTTGGCCTGATGCTATATGATGCCTTCGGGCGCACACAGCAGACCATGCCCGACCACCGTTTGCTGACCAGGCGACAGGCCCGCGCCGAAGTGCCGGTGCTTGCGCCGGACATTCGCGCCGTGGCCGAATATTACGATGCGCGCATCACCCATCCCGAACGCCTTGTGATGGAGCTTGTGGCCGATGCCGAGGCAGAATGCCCCGAGAGCCTCGCAATTCCTTACCTCAAGGCCATAAGTCAGGAAAACGGGCGCGTTACCCTGCGCGATATGTCGAACGGTGAAACCTTTGAGATCACGCCGCGTTTGGTCATCAACGCCTCTGGTGCGTGGGTGGACGAGGTGCAATCCGGCCTTGGGTTTTCCGGCCGTTTGATGGGCGGCACACGTGGCTCGCATTTGGTGCTGAAACAGCCCGTTCTGGCGCAAAAGCTGGCCGGCAAGATGCTCTATTTCGAAACCGATGACCACCGCGCCTGTCTGATCTACCCGATGGGCGAGGATCGGGTGTTCCTTGGCACCACGGACATTCGCAGCGACGATCCGGGCGACAATTTCTGTACCGATGCCGAGATTGATTACCTGTTCAAAGTGTTGCGCCCGATTCTACCCAATGAGGAATTGCGGCGCGAAGACATCATTTTTACCATTGCCGGCGTGCGCCCCTTGCCCCTGCAAGAGGCCGGGGTCACGGGCGCGATCAGCCGCGATCACCGGCTTGATAGCTTTCCCGCAACGGCGGACCGCCCGTTTGAAACGCTGACCCTGGTCGGCGGAAAGTGGACGACCTATCGCGCCTTTGCCGAGCAGGTAAGCGATGTCGTCTTGCAGCGGCAGAACCTGCCGCGTCAGGCCAGCACTGCGGATCGCGCGATTGGTGGGGCCGCCGGGTATCCCTTTGATGCCGCGGACCGTCAGGTATGGGCCAACCGTCTGGCCAGGGATACCGGCCTGACGCCTGAGCGGTGCGCCATGCTTGCGCAGCGCTATGGCGCGCGGGCAAGCGCCGTCGCAAAAGCAGAATGCGCCGACCCCCGTCAGTTCGTGTCTATCCGTGATTACAGCCCGGCGGAAATTTCCCTGATCTGCACGCAAGAGCGTGTCACGCGTCTTGATGATATCGTGCTGCGCCGGACGTTGATGGGGTTCGAAGGGGCCCTGAACGAGAACGGGATCAACGAACTTGCAGAGGTGGCTGCCGCAGCTCTGGGGTGGACGGATGACCACCGCGCCACAGAGATCAAGCAAACCACTCAACTGTTGCGGGATCGCCACCGCGCCACTATACGAGGCTCGCTGTGACCTGATGATCAATGGAGGCACGTGCCTTTGCCCGATAGCAAGACCGAGACATTGCAAGGTAGAATTGACCGCATCGAACGCGGCACTGCCATGCCGCTTTGGTCTCAGGTCAGGGCCACGCTGACGACGCTAATCCGCGAAGACGGCCTAAAGGAACATGATCGCCTGCCTTCGGAAAACGAGCTGTGCAAATCCTTTGGCGTGTCCCGCACGGTCATCCGCGAAGCCCTTTCACAGATGGTGAACGAAGGTCTGATTTATCGCCTTCAGGGCAAGGGGGCCTTTGTGCGTGGTCGCCGCGATGAACAGAATTTCGTCGGAACCACCATGGGGTTCAGCGGCGAGATGGCGGAAAAGAAACAGGATGTCACCCGCAGGATACTACGCCAGGAAGTAACCCACCCAACGCCCCGGATCAGTCGGATGTTGCGGATCGACCCCACCCACCCGATCGTCGTGGTAGACCGCGTCATGTCGGTCGAATCCGTACCGCGTATGATCGTCAGGTGGGCGATGCTGCAGGAATCCGTTCCGGGGCTGGAACGAATTCAGCTTGAAAACCGGTCTTTGTATGACACGATCAACCGGCAGTTCGGGGTCCGCCTCGTGCGTGCGGACCGCTGGATTGAGGCCGTGTCCCTATCGGTGGTAGATGCCGAATTGTTGGGGGTGGAGGCCGGCAAGGCGGCGCTTAAGGTTGAATCGGTTTGCGTGAACGAAGCCGGGCACCCGATCGAATATTATGTGGCAACTTTCCTGACGGACCGATCCCGCCTGCACCTATCAGTGTCTTCGGTCGGCTAGAAGTCGGTGGCGCTTTTCGGCGATCTACACGATGTGATCTTCGTGAGAAACGGATCCTAGCTGGTCAGTCCCGGCATTTGCGGGGCGGATTTAGAATGAAACCATCTGGCTCTGAAATCCAATGTTCGATCTGGCCATTGGTCCACGGATGGTTTGGCTTGGTCAGGCGGTGCGCGATCTTACTTGCCTCGCAGATCATGTCGAACCGCATCTGCTCACCTTGTTTGTTGAGCTTTGGCAGCACCCAGTCTACAAACTAGCCGCGTTTTTTCGACGTCCGGGGCAATCGGAGTTCACTTCCCCAGCCTTTCCCGAAAACCGCTACGCACTCTTCCTGATGATCAACAGCATGTTTCACGGCCCGACGACCGGCGATATGGTCGGACGCTGATTTGGCCAGCAGCCCCCGCTGAATCAGGCCAGCCTCAATTCGTCCGACCTGTCGTCTGTCCAGTCCGGCCTGTGCCGCAATCTTCGTGACCGAGGTCCAGAAGCTGCAAATTCGACCAGCGACAAAATCCTCGCCCATCGTGTTGGAGATCGCGACCTTCAAATAGGCTATTGCACCCTTGCAGAGACCGAGTTGCCGCCGAGCCGGAGTTTTCATTTGGCCCGCACCGAGTAGTGACCACGTGATGAGTGGCAAACTGTACAGGTTTTGTAAGGGCGAAGGCCGGATTTAGCGCGAAATAGGACGCAAGATCATGCAAACTGCTGCATGAAGCTCCAAGGTAAATCCGGCAGTTATTTGATTTTATATAGAAATTTGGTGACCCCGGCAGGATTCGAACCTGCAACCTGCCCCTTAGGAGGGGGCTGCTCTATCCAGTTGAGCCACGGGACCACACGCCTAGGTGTTTAGCGGGTGAGGGGTCTGTGGCACAAGAGCGAAGCTTGGGTTTTGTCGGGGATGTAGGGTTGGGTTTATGTCCAGAAATGGTGCGAATGTCTTGTTGAGAAAGTGAAAAAGGGGGGAGCGAATTTGGCCCACCACTCCCCCCTTTGAAATCCGAAACAGCACTGACAGTTAGAGAGCATGCAGGGCAATTCGGATGTCTTTTGCCAAATCTTCGTGATACTTCAGGCGAAACATCACTCTATTTGGCAAATCTGTTAGCGTTAACATACACATGTTGCAACGCGTGGACAAGGGCGATTTATATTGTAGAGTGGTGGAAATTTAAAATATTACAGGAGGCTGAGATCATGTCGCAAGGTTCAGGAAAAACACCTTCCAAGAGACCATTGACGTTGCGCGACGTGTCAGAGGCCTCCGGGGTATCCGAGATGACCGTCAGCCGGGTATTGCGCAACCGCGGCGATGTGTCGGAATCCACACGCGGCAAAGTATTGGAGGCGGCGCGCGCGCTTGGCTATGTGCCCAACAAAATCGCCGGCGCCTTGGCGTCTTCTCGCGTGAATCTCGTGGCCGTGATCATCCCGTCGATGTCAAACATGGTCTTTCCCGAAGTGATGACCGGCATTTCACAGATCTTGGATGACACCGAATTGCAGCCGGTTGTGGGCGTGACGAATTACAAACCCGAACGCGAAGAGACGGTTCTCTATCAAATGCTGTCTTGGCGACCTTCGGGCGTGATCATCGCGGGGCTTGAACACACCGAAGCGGCGAAAGCAATGATGGGGGCCGCAGGCATCCCTATTGTCGAAATCATGGACACGGATGGCGAACCGATTGATTCCGCCGTGGGCATTTCACACCGTCGCGCGGGCCGTAAAATGGCGCAGGCGATCATTGATGCCGGGTACAAGCGGATCGGTTTTCTCGGCACCAAAATGCCGCTCGATCACCGGGCGCGCAAACGGTTTGAAGGATTTACCGAAATCTTGGCAAAGGCCGGGTTGGAAATCGCCGATAGCGAATTTTATTCTGGCGGCTCCGCCTTGGCCAAAGGCCGCGAGATGACCGAAGCGATGTTGCAGCGCAACCAAGAAGAGCCTTTGGATTTCCTTTATTATTCCAATGACATGATCGGGGCTGGCGGGCTTTTGTATTGTCTCGACAACGGCATTGATGTGCCGGGTGAGATTGGGCTGGCGGGCTTCAACGGCATTGAATTCCTCGATGGCTTGCCGCGCAAACTGGCGACGATGGATGCGTGCCGTGTTGAGGTCGGGCGCGCGGCGGCGGAAATCATCGCCAAACGTGTCGAAAATCCCGATGCACCGGGCGGCGAAATCATCACGCTTGAGCCCTCTCTTGAGTTTGGGGACACGTTGAAACGCAAGAAAAAGCCGCTTTAAACTCGTAAACACCACACCATCCAGACTGGAAATGATGCTCCGAAAGCCGTATGGAACATCAGACCCGCCGCTTTTGCGGATGAATCCGACGTCACAGATTGAGAACCAACACTATGCCCCATTATAAATCCCGCCGCTCCACACATGGCCGGAACATGGCCGGCGCTCGCGGCCTCTGGCGCGCAACCGGCATGACCGACAGCGATTTCGGCAAGCCGATCATCGCCGTGGTGAACTCGTTTACCCAGTTTGTACCGGGTCACGTTCACCTCAAAGACCTTGGTCAAATGGTGGCGCGCGAGATTGAAAATGCGGGTGGTGTGGCGAAGGAATTCAACACCATTGCGGTCGATGACGGCATCGCCATGGGCCATGACGGAATGCTCTACTCCCTGCCCTCGCGCGAACTGATCGCGGATTCGGTTGAGTATATGGTCAATGCCCATTGCGCCGATGCGATGGTCTGTATCTCCAACTGCGATAAAATCACCCCCGGCATGATGATGGCCGCGATGCGCCTCAACATCCCGGTGATTTTCGTCTCCGGTGGCCCGATGGAAGCGGGCAAAGTGCAAGATGGCGACATCGTGCAAAAGCTCGACCTCGTGGATGCGATGGTTTCGGCGGCCGACGACAAATACACTGACGCACAGGTTGACGCGATTGAACGCGCCGCCTGTCCGACCTGCGGGTCGTGTTCTGGTATGTTCACCGCCAACTCGATGAACTGTCTGGCCGAGGCTCTGGGTCTGGCGTTGCCGGGCAACGGGTCGACTTTGGCGACACATGCGGATCGCAAACATCTCTTTTTGGAAGCCGGTCGCAAGATCGTCGAGATCACCAAAAAGCATTATGAAGGCGAGGTTCCGGGCCTTCTTCCGCGTGACATCGCAAGTTTTGAAGCCTTTGAAAACGCCATGTCCCTCGACATTGCGATGGGCGGTTCGACCAACACCGTTCTGCACCTTTTGGCCATCGCTTATGAGGGCGGCGTGAACTTCACAATGGACGACATTGACCGCCTGTCGCGCAAAGTGCCCGTGCTGTGCAAAGTCGCGCCCTCTGTGCCGAATGTGCATATGGAGGACGTCCATCGCGCCGGTGGCATCTTTTCCATCCTCGGTCAGATGTACCGTGGCGGGTTGCTGCATGGTGATGCGCGCACTGTGCATTCCGACACGATGGCTGCGGCCATTGCCAAATGGGACA
The DNA here is from genome assembly GCF_900102315.1 of Celeribacter baekdonensis. GTDB lineage: Bacteria > Pseudomonadota > Alphaproteobacteria > Rhodobacterales > Rhodobacteraceae > Celeribacter > Celeribacter baekdonensis. Next base: position 21,571 of record NZ_FNBL01000009.1, on the reverse strand, counting down.
TTTCCGTTGCCAACAACCCCGATGCCGAAAGCCTGTTCAAGGCGGCGCCGGGTGGCGTGCGTACGACACAGGCGTTTTCCACCGAGAACCGCTATAAAGAACTCGACACCGACCGCGAAAATGGCGTGATCCGTTCCGTCGAACATGCGTTTTCCAAAGATGGTGGCTTGGCCGTTTTGTTCGGCAATATCGCGGAACGTGGCTGTATCGTGAAAACGGCAGGGGTGGATGACTCCATCCTCAAATTCGCTGGCAAAGCCCGCGTGTTTGATTCCCAGGACGACTCGGTCAACGCCATTCTGACCCGGCAAGTTGAGGCCGGTGACATCGTTGTGATCCGCTATGAAGGCCCGCGCGGCGGTCCGGGGATGCAGGAAATGCTCTATCCGACGTCCTATTTGAAATCCAAAGGTCTGGGCAAAAAATGCGCCCTGTTGACTGATGGTCGTTTCTCCGGCGGCACCTCCGGCCTGTCCATCGGCCACGTCAGCCCGGAAGCCGAAGAGGGAGGCCTAATTGGCCTAGTGGAAACCGGCGATGTGATCGAGATCGACATCCCGAACCGCACGATCGAGTTGAAAGTCGACGCCGCCGAGATCGAAAAACGCCGCGTTGCCAAAGGCCCGTTGCCTTGGGGTCCGGCGGAACCGCGTCCGCGCGCTGTCTCAACCGCGCTCAAAGCCTATGCCCTGTTTGCCTCCGCCGCCGACAAAGGCGGGGTTCGGATTTTACCCGAGTAAGCCAACCCAAGCGATTCGATGTGAAAACGCCGCCCCCTGAGGCGGCGTTTTTATGTCTTGCTTTTAGGTCCGCACAGGCCTTGAACACACCCGTTCCCCTTATTTTAGAGATTTTTCGCCGGAATGGCTGTATACATCCGGCGAAACTGTCGGTAATGGTGCCGACTTCTGTAGTCAAAGACGCAGGATGGCGGCATGTGCCGCGATGACCCCCTCACGGATAGACCTTATTACATGATTAAAACACTTTCCGATGCACTCGCGGAACGCGGCTATGACACGCTGACTGCGGTCCAGGAGGCTGTGAACGCCCCCGAACTTCAAGACGCCGACCTTTTGGTGTCTGCACAGACCGGTTCGGGCAAAACCGTTGGCTTCGGCCTTGCGATTGCGCACACTCTGATGGGCGACAGTGACCGCCTTGAACCCGCCTCATCCCCGCTTGCATTGGTTGTGGCCCCGACCCGCGAATTGGCCTTTCAGGTCATGCGCGAACTTGAATGGCTTTACGCCAAGGCCGGGGCGCGGATGGCGTCCTGTGTGGGTGGCATGGACATGCGCGATGAGCGTCGCAAATTGGAACGTGGTGCCCATATCGTCGTCGGCACGCCGGGCCGTTTGCGCGATCACATTCAACGCGGCTCTTTGGACATGACCGGCCTGCGCGCCATCGTTTTGGACGAAGCCGATGAGATGCTTGATCTTGGCTTCCGCGAAGACCTCGAATTCATGTTGGGTGAAGCGCCCGAAAATCGCCGCACCCTGTTGTTCTCGGCCACCGTTCCGCCGATGATCGCCAAATTGGCGAAGCAATTTCAACGCGATGCCGTGCGCGTCAGCACCCAATCGAACACGACCCAACACGCCGACATCAGCTATCAAGCCCTGCGTGTGGCTCAAAGCGACTCGGAAAACGCGATTTTCAACCTTCTGCGTTTTCACGATGCGCAAAACGCAATTGTGTTCGCCAACACCCGCGTTGCCGTCAATCACCTGACCGCACGTCTTGCCAACCGTGGCTTTTCGGTCGTGACCTTGTCTGGCGAATTGAGCCAAAATGAGCGCACCCATGCGCTGCAAGCGATGCGGGACGGGCGGGCGAAAGTCTGTGTCGCCACCGATGTTGCGGCCCGCGGCATTGACTTGCCGGGTCTTGATTTGGTGATCCATGCCGATTTGCCGACCAACGCTGAGGGGCTTTTGCACCGCTCTGGCCGGACAGGTCGCGCCGGGCGTAAGGGTATTTCCGCGCTGATCATTCCGCCACGCTCCATCCGCAAAGCCGAACAACTTTTGAAATTCGCGAAGATTCAGGCCGAATGGACCACACCTCCGTCCGCCGATGACATCAACCAGCGCGACGAAGAACGGCTTTTGGCCGATCCGGTTTGGTCCGAAGAAATGACCGAGGAGCATAGCGCATTTGCCGCCAAGCTCTTGGACTTGCATTCGCCAGAACAGATCGCTGCGGCGTATCTTCGCCTGTTCCGCGCGCGTCAATCCGCGCCTGAGGACCTGACACCGCCAGATGCGCGCCCTGATCCGCGCGAACGCAAACCGTTTGGTCCGAGTGCCTGGTTTTCCGTTTCGGTTGGTCGCGATGACCGCGCCGAGCCACGCTGGCTTTTGCCGCTGTTGTGTCGCTCTGGCAACTTGACGAAAGACGACATTGGCGCGATCCGCATTCAGCAATCTGAAAGCTTTGTTGAGATCAAAGAGTCCAGCCTCGCGGGATTTTTATCAACTCTTGGTGGCAGCGGTGAGCTTGAAGAAGGCGTCGTTGCCCGTCAACTCGCGGGTCCGCCGACATTTTCCGCCACCGCGCCGCGCAGCAACTCCGGCCCGCGTTCGGATGCGAAGCCGCCTCGTCGGGATGTGGACACAGCCCCGCGTCGCGACTACGACAAAGCCCCTCGTAAGGACGCTGAAGCTCCGCGCAAAGAAGGTGCCTATGGTTCCGATGCGCCGCGGGAGTTCAAAAAGCCGCGTCATAAGAATGCAGGCATTCCGAAGACACGCCGCGAATTGGACGAAGCGCATCAAGCGGCCAAACCCCGCACGGAGCGCGCCCCGAAACCCGCCGGGAAACCGAGCGCCGCCCCCAAGCGGGCTAAGGGCGCGGGGGATACACCGGGGAAAACCTATGGTGGCAAACCCGCAGCCAAATATGCCGCTAAGACTGGCAAGCCGGGAGGTAAACCCAAAACGGCTGGCGCGAAACCGGGCAAGGGTAAAGCCGCACAGGTGGGCGGGTTCGCCACACCAAAACGGCAAAAAAGTTAAACAGGCAATTTTGGAGCTCTCACAGCCGCTTCGTTCCATCCTGGACCTTCGGCTAGCAAAGCTACCCTGGAACATTATGGGTCAGCACCAGACCCGTTCCATCCCAAACCATGATTTTCAACCTGTCGCCATGCTTGAACGGAACACAACAGTCACACCGGAATGCGGATCAAGCTTCAGTTCCGTCTGCACGATCAACGCCAAAGCATTATGCCCACAGCGAAAATCACCGGCCGCGGCTCAATAGTCTCACAACGCCCCGCAAAACCATCACGTCCATCCGTCATCACAACCTCCATCCGAACAGAAGGCCAAGTTCGCAAAGGCGTCGCCTCGCGGGAACACTCGAAATCAATGGGTCAGAAACGGCGTGTACGGACGCCCCCATGAATGCAAGCCCTTTCTTTGTCACGATTGGGCATATGATCGGCAGTCGTCAAATGTCTTTCTGGCCCCGCTCCGATGTTCGGCCAAGTCGTTCCTTGCCGCCGCTCGAACGCTGGCGTGGCGTTAGACTGATCCAAACCGCGAAATCGCGGCCTTTCGAAAATGTCTCCATCGGCGGCGCGAATGTCGTGATCGCCGAAGCGGTGATCGGGCCCACACCTGGGATCGTTGCAAGGTGTCGTGCCGCATCTTCTTGGGTTGCTCGTCGCCGAAGCTTTGCGTCAAGTTCCGTGATCTTTTCAGCGTAGTCCGCAATCTGGTTCAGTAGCAGTCGTGTAAGCTCCCCCACTTCAACGGGTAATGTGCCCCCTTCTTCATCATCAACGATCGCAGACAGACGCCCGATATGCGCCGGGCCCGTTGGCGACGTTTCCCTGCTCGGCCAGATGAGCCCGCAAGGTGTTGACTGTCTGAGTGTATTGTCGAACCAGAAAATCCCGAGTCCGATAGACTACCGCCGCCACCTGTCGGGCCTCGCTCTTGACAGCTACAAAGCGCATGGTCGGACGCGATGCCACCTCGGCGATCGCTTCCGCGTCGGCCATGTCGTTTTTTTCTGACGTTTGACAAATGACTTCACATAGGCTGGCGGGATCAGTCGCACCTGATGACCCAGATCGCTGATCGCCCAGCCCCAATGATATGCGCTCGCGCAAGCTTGCGCCTGAACACAACGGCCCCTCCAGACGTGACCCCATGCACCTAGAACACGTTCTTCGCCAAATCCAACCCGATGATGCTAACCTCGTTCATGGACTCTCTCCTTGGTAGCGATGTTTCAACACCCGCTACCTTAGCACATTGATGCCGCCGGGGGGGGCGTCCACCCCATCGCATACGTTCAATCTCGATCCATTGGCGCATTTCATCCGCAAACTCATCGCCCAGACCCTCGCCAGTGATTTTGCTTGCAACGGCTCTTGCAGATGCATATCGGTAACCGACGATAAGCGATTTAATTGAGACGCCAGATGATGAAACCCCAACAAGACCTTGAGGACACGAGAATGGCGGCGATGGCCAAGGCCTTGGGGCATCCGGCGCGATTGCGCATCTTGCGGCTGTTGGCGCGCACACCGGGTTGTATCGGCGGCGACATCGTGGACGCCGTCGGCCTCGCGCAGTCGACAGTTTCCGAACATCTTCGCATCCTGAAGAATGCGGGCGTGATCGAAGGGCAGATCGACCCGCCGCGGGTCTGTTATTCGCTGAAGCTCGGCGCTTTGCGGCCCCTGTCGGCGCTGATCGAAGAACTCGATGTCATCCGCAGCGAGTCCGCCTGCTGCGTAACCCCTGTTAGAGCCCAAGGTTGATACATGTCCCTCTTTGAACGCTATTTGTCTGTCTGGGTCCTGCTGTGCATCGTTGCGGGCATCGTGCTGGCATCGCTGTTGCCCGGCCTGTTTGCGGCGTTGGCCGCGTTTGAATATGCCTCGGTCAATCTGATTGTCGCCGTGCTGATCTGGGCGATGGTCTACCCGATGATGGTCGCCGTGGACCTGAGCGCGCTCAAAGGTGTGGGCCAGCGCCCCAAGGGCCTTGTCATCACTGTGGTGGTGAACTGGCTGATCAAGCCATTCACCATGGCCGCCCTAGGCGTCCTGTTCTTCGAGCATGTCTTTGCGGGCCTGATCGACCCCGTTGATGCGGGCCAGTTCATCGCCGGACTGATCCTGCTGGGCGCGGCGCCCTGCACGGCCATGGTGTTCGTGTGGTCGCAACTGACCAAGGGGGACCCGAATTACACGCTGGTGCAGGTGTCGCTGAACGATGTGATCATGGTTTTTGCCTTCGCGCCCATCGTGGCCTTGTTGCTGGGCGTGACCGACATCGCCGTGCCTTGGGAAACGTTGGTTCTTTCGGTCGTTCTTTATGTCGTTCTACCGCTCGCGGCGGGCGTCCTCACCCGGTCCCGACTGATGGGGCAGGGTGGAGAAGAAGCAGTTTCCGCCTTTACCGCGCGGATCAAGCCCGCCTCGGTTCTGGGGCTGCTTATGACCGTTGTGCTTCTGTTTGGGTTTCAGGGCAGCGTCATCACCGGCAACCCGTTCCTGATTGTATTGCTGGCCACGCCGATTCTGATCCAGTCCTACGGGATCTTTGCCATTGCCTATTTCTGGGCATGGCGTTGGAATGTACCGCACAAGGTGGCCGCCCCCTGTGCGCTGATCGGCACATCGAATTTCTTCGAACTCGCGGTGGCCGTCGCCATCGGTCTCTTTGGTCTCAATTCCGGTGCGGCGCTGGTGACGGTCGTGGGCGTTCTGGTGGAGGTGCCGGTGATGTTGTCGCTCGTCTGGTTCGCCAACCGCACAAGGGCGCGCTTTCCGGAATGAGTGTCGTCATCTATCACAATCCGGACTGCGGGACATCGCGCACCACTTTGGCGATCCTATGCGCCGCGGGTGTTGAGCCAACGGTGATCGACGACCTGCAGACGGGTTGGACGGGTGCGCCGCTATTGGGATTGTTTGCCGCGGCCGGCCGGACACCGCGACAGGCTTTGCGCGTTGCACGAAATCCTCGTCTATTCGCGCATTGCGGCCTCAAAGGTCGGTGCAACCACGATGGACAGTCCTGAATGGGTCGCCGTCAGCCCGAGTGAGATCGCAGCCTACTGTGCGCTGACCAACAACTCGCGTCGTGGCGTATCCGCCAATGCGGGTGGCGACGAAACGCCTGTGGGTGGACCCAACCCGCGTGCTGAAAACAAGCATGGCCAAATCGTGCGTTGGTACCCTGCGAACGAAGATCATGCCGATGCCGCGTTTACATGGGGTCTGTACGCCATGGCGGGTAGCCCGGCCAAGCATGATGACGCCTATGTCGGTTCGCACAACGTCACCACTGGCAACATGTTCAATGCGCCGGACGGGATGGTGATCGACTCGACCGGGCTGATCTGGATCCAGACCGATGGTGATGACAGCAACGAAGGCGACTTCGAGGGCCAAGGCAACAACCAGATGCTCGTCGGCGATCCAGCGACCAATGAAGGCCTGACGCGCTCGACCGTCATAGCCATCAAGCGCGACGATAACGCATGGGTAGGCTAAGTCCCCATAGCAATACTTGAACGCAGTCGGGCGGCAAGTACAAGCGTTACCGCCCGGTCTTTTGTGGGTAAGCGACCAGACGAAGGCTTAACCCCGCTCGTTCTTCCTCAGCGCAAGCAGAGCGACCAGCGCTGCAAGGCCTATTCCCGCCGTCAACCAGATCGCCGAGACGCCCCATGCTGTCAGCGCAGCACCAAAGATCAGGGGCGCTGCCGCCTGAAGGATACGGGCGGGCGCATTGAGCCAGCCGATCCGCCTCCCGTATCCCGCCGCGCCAAACAGCGCCAGCGGCAGCGTGCCCTTGGCGATGGTGAGGATGCCGTTCCCCGCCCCGTGCAGCAACGCGAAGGCATAGGCGGCCGCTCACCAGCGCCACGGCGGCCAACGGATGCGCCGCTGCGGCTACGCGCGTTGAGACAAGCGGATGGAACCGGCGCAGAAGCCCAAACTCCAACACCCGTGCCGCAACCTGCGCGGGGCCGATGAGCGCGCCCGCCGCAATGGCTACTGTTGTGCTGGCCCCAGCGGCTTGTAGCAAGCCGGGCAGGTGCGCGGCCATGGCGGTCGAGTTGAACCAGGTTGCCGCAAAGACGAAGGCGAGCAGCCAGAGCGCCATTCGTGACGGCGGTGGCCCGTCTTCGACTGGTGTGCTTGCGGCAGTCGTTTTGGTGCCCTTCGGCAACCAAGCGTTCAACGGGAATGCTACGGCCAGATGGATCAGCGCCCAGCCGATGCAGGCTTCCCGCCAGCCCCACGCCGCCAGCATCAATCCCGAGAGCGGCCAGCCGACCGTGCTCGCGAACCCGGCGATGAGGGTGATGCCGGTGATTGGCCCGCGCGCCTCCTTGCCATAAATCCCAGCCAGCGTGGCGAAGCCCGCCTCGTAAAGCCCGATGCCCATGCCCAGACCGATGACCGCCCACCCCGCAAATAGCATCAGGGGTGTGGTGGCCATGGCGAGTAGTCCGAGGCCCGCTGCGAAAACGAAATTGGACAGCATGAGCACACCGCGCCCGCCAAAAACGTCAATTCGCGCTCCGGCCCAGGGTCCGACCATAGCCGAGACCACCATTGCCATGGAGAATGCACCAAAGACCCAGACCGGAGACAGGCCGAGGTCTTCGGCCATGGGCACAGCCAGGACCGCCGGGATGCAGTAGCTGGAGGCCCAGCTGACGGTAAGGGAAGATCCGAGGGCGGCAATAATCAGGCCGCGCCGCGCCGGAGAAAGTCTTGGGATCATGATGGGGGTTCAACCAGTAAGGGGGAGCGGCGGGACGATGCGCCCCACCGCCAATATTCATGTCATCGAGTTCCAAAGCTGGAACAGCAGCCCTGATGCGAAGGCACCAGTCAGCGACAGCCCAATATAGAGCGCAAAGACCTCGCGTTTGGCCAGCGCCCAGACCGCCATGGCCGCCGGGATCGAGGTGACGCCACCGGCGACGAGGAACGCCATGCCGGCGCCGGGCGCCATGCCCTGTTCGATCAGCCCGCCCACCAGCGGCAGCGCCGCGTAGCCGTTCAGGTAGGCCGGAACCCCCACCAGCGTCGCCGTCACAATCGGCAGCAGCCCCTCGCCGCCTAAAGCCGCAGTCACAGTTTCCGCCGGGATCCACGCCAGCATCAGGCTTTCGAGGAGGAAGGCCAGTGTTAGCCATTTGGCGAGGAAAAGCGTCGTTGTCAGCGCTGTCTTGCCGAATTTCGCCCGACGCTCGGCGTCGGTCCAGAACCGCCAGACGACGCGCTTGGGCGCGCGGATCTTCGCACCGCCGCAGCCGCCGTTGCCGATGCCGTCGCGCAGCGGATCGGCAAAGGCGCCGCCCTTCATCATCAGGTGCACCACCGTGCCGCCGAAGACGCCCAGCCCGATGGCGGCGACAGTTTTGGCCACCGCGAACTCCAGATCCAGCACGCCCGCCGTCAGCACGAACATCGACGGGTCCATGATCGGCGAGGCCAGCCAAAAGGCCATGACGGCCGACAACGGCACCCCCATCGCCAGCAGCGCGGCGATCAGCGGGATCACCCCGCAGGAACAGAAAGGCGAGATGCCCCCCGCCAGCGCCCCCAGCCCGATCATCAGGACCGGCGCGCCGGTGAAGGCCTTGGCGATCAGGTTGTCGGCCCCCGTCGCATTGGCCCAGGCCGCGATGGCAATCGACAGGATCAGATAGGGGCCAGTGTGCAAAAGCGATGCACCGACCGATGCAACGCTGGTCGTGGCCTGCGTCGGATCGAAGACCGCCAGCACCACAAGGATCAGCGCCGAGGCAAGCCAGACCCGCTGATCCTGCCACAGATGGCGCAGCGTGGACCGGCGGTCCGATGTTGGGAGGGTTGTATCCGTCATCACTAAATCTCCGGTATTGCGGTTATTTCAATGTAAGAAAAAGGATGCACATATCTCATGCTGCATCCTCCGACGAGCGGACCGCAACACCGGCGCAACATTCGGAAGTCAGGAATCCGACAAGACGATGCATCGCGGGGAAATCGACCCGGTTGAATACCTCCCGGCCCTGCTTGTCCTGAAGCACCAGCCCTGCATCGACCAGCGTTGAGAGGTGATGCGCCAGCGTCGACGGGGCGAGCCCCAGGTGTTCGCCAATGTCGCTGACCCGCAGCCCGTCCTCCCCGGCCTTCACCAACAGGCGAAAGATCGAGAGGCGGGCATCATGGCCGAGAGCGGCAAGGGCGCGGGCGTTGGGGCTGGTCGTCGTCATGAGATCATAATAACTACAATTCTAGTTTTGTCAATAAGTCTTCCGGACGGACCTGAAGCCGCCACGCCGATCAGCAAGCCGCCACGTCGCTGAGGTTATGTGCGGCATCCGCCAGAAGGGCGAGGGAACCGGTCAGAACCCCCGCCGCCGCCTCGACGATCACATAGGCGGTGTTACGCCCCACAGCCCAACGAAAGGCCGAACCAAGGTCCGTTGGGGCAGTGTGATCGTGAGCCTGATCATGCAGCATTGATCAGCCTTTCCGCCGGATCGTGCCGACCAGTTCGGTGGCCTCGGCCAGCGTGTTGGAGATGGTGCCGTATTTACGCAGGTTGCGGTGCAGGAGGTCCAGCCGCTGGTCGCTCTCGTCGGTATCGACCACGATGTCATAGTCAATGCGGACCATCTTGGGCGGGCTGTCCTGACGGATTCCGTGCAGGCTGACCTCAATGCCACGCAGATCGAAGTTGAGCATCGGCGTCACCCGCTCGGCCCCTTTCAAAAGACAGGCCGCAAGGCTTGCCAGAAGCATCTCGGCGGGGTTGAAGGCGTCGTCGCGCCCGGCCATGTCGGTGTCGAGCACAAGGCGCGCAGCCTTCGCTGCGGCCTCTGAACCATGGCTGTCGACGCGGCGGGCGGTGACGCGATACTCCAGCATCACTCCCATTCCATCTCCTCAAAGGTCGCCTGCGCGTTGCGACCGGCGAGGCTGTCAAACTGCTCAAGGTAAGTCCAGGCCGACTGGTCGATGCCAGGCGCGTCCATGATGCCGCCACCGTCCTCGATCAAGGCCCCGATCTGCGTGCGCAAGTTCACAAGGTAGTCGTAGGTGTCGCGCGTGGCCGTGGCCAGATCGGTCGCGCGGCCATGGCCGGGCACAATGTGGGCGGGCTCAAATGCCGCCATGGCCTCGAACACCGCGATCCAACTGTCGGTGTCGCGGGCCGGACCATTGCCGAGGATGCGATCCACATAGACAATGTCGCCGGTGAACATCACGTCGCGTTCGTCGAGCCAGACAAAGCTGTCGCCCGGCGTGTGCGCCGCGCCGCGATGCATGATCTCGAAGCTGTAGCCGCCGAAATCGAGTGTGTAATCGGTGTCGAAGGTCACGTTGGCATAGGCGGGTTCCGTCCCGTCCAGACCGTCGCCCAGAAACTGCGAGAGCGCGACCATGTGGTCCTGCGTGCGGGTGTGGTGATCCCCGACGGCCGCGGCACTGGCGATCACGGTGGCCCCTTGGGCCTGCCAATAACCGTTGCCAAGCCAACGGTGATCCTGTCCGCCGGTGTTGATCACGTATTTCACCGGCTGGTCGGTCACGCTGCGCACCGTGTCGTGCAGCATCTCCGCGCCTTTATAAGAGCCGCCAGGGTCCATAAGCACCGCGCCTTCGGGTGTCACCACAAGGCCAAAGGTTGCGTTGTTGGCAAGGTTCTCGGCACTGCGCTGTTCTAGCGGGCCGACGATGGCCCAGACATCCGGGGCGACGGGCTGCACGCTGAGAACGTCGGCAACCGCAAAGTTGGGCAGCGCCATCAGCGCCGCAAGCAGAAAATTGGATTTCAATTGGTGTCCTCCCTGGACGTTCAGATCAGGCTGTCAGCCAGCCTTCGAGTTTTGCAGTGTCCGGCAGGCCGCCAGCATGGACGAGCTTGCCGTTGATGGAAATGCCGGGCGTGGACATGACGCCCGCCATGGCGATGAATTTCGCGTCGGTCACCTTTTCGACCTCGATAGCGACGCCCAGTTTGATGGCGGCTTCTTTGACCATCTGTTCAGTTGTTTCGCAGCGTTTGCAGCCGGGGCCGTAGACCTTGACGGTTTTCATGGGAATGTCCTTTCGAGGATCAGAAGATGAGGTTGAACAGGAAGCCGACCGCGAGGATGCCACTTGCGACAACACCGACGAAGACGGCGATCAGGCGCATCGTCAGCACCTGTTTGAGGATGATCATCTCGGGCAAGCTGAGCGCGATGACGCTCATCATGAAGGCCAGCACGGTGCCAAGGGCCGCGCCCTTGCCCAGAAGCGCCTCGACGATCGGGATGACGCCAGCGGCGTTCGTGTACATCGGGATGCCCATCAGAACGGCGACTGGCACCGACCACCACGCCTCCGCGCCCATGATCCGCACCATCAGGTCCTCAGGCACATAGCCGTGGATCAAGGCCCCCATACCGATGCCGAGGATGATCCACATCCAGACCTTGCTGAAAATCTCGCGCACCGCCTCAATCCCAAGGCGGTAACGATCCACCATGCTCAGGCGTTCGTCTTCGATGCCGGGCGGCACGGTCGCGCCCGAATGAATGTCGCGCACCCAGTCTTGCAACCAGCCCTCAAGCTTCAGCTTGCCGATGACAAACCCGGCTATGATGGCGATGCCGAGGCCGAAGGCCAGATAGGTCACGGCCACCTGCCAGCCGACCAGCCCGAACAGCAGCACCAACGCGACCTCGTTTACCATCGGCGCTGCGATCAGGAAGGAGAAGGTCACGCCCAAGGGCACCCCCGCCGAGACGAAGCCGATGAACAGGGGCACAGCCGAACATGAGCAAAAGGGCGTCAGGATGCCCAAGGATGCCGACATGACGTTGCCCACGCCCTCACGCTTGCCGGACAGCAGCGCGCGGGTTTTTTCCGGGCTGAACCACGTGCGCACCACGCCCATGGCGAAGACGATGAGCGTCAGCAACATCATCACCTTGGGCACGTCGTAGAAGAAAAACGCAATCGCCTCGCCGGTATGGCTGTGGCGGTCGACCGGGAACAGCGACGTGATCCATTCGGAAAACGGGATCAACTGCCCGTAAACGACATACCAAAGCCCGATGATGGCCAGCACACCAACATGCCATAGCCAGTCGGGGCGTCGCTGCGAAACGGTCGGTTCATGTGTCTCGGTGGTCATGCGACCTTCCTCTCAATATTCAATTCTGCCGTCAGCACAGCGTCGATCACAGCCACGAAATCCAGCGCGAGGTCGGGGTTGCGGCGGTAGCGCACCCATTGCGCGTCGCGCCTGTCCAGCACGAGGCCAGCCTCGCGCAGCACCTTCATGTGCCGCGACATCCGGCTCTGGCTTGCCTCACACCGCGCCATCAATTCGCAAACGCAGTGCTCGCCCCCATTCCAAAGGATGGCGAGTGCTGCACGGCGGGTCGGGTCGCATATGGCGGTCAGTAATTCTTGCATAGAACTAACGTATTAAAATTTATGCATATGATCAAGAGCGCATATGCGTTTTGATCTATATTGCGTTCAGCCAATAGAACCCCGTCAAACCCAGCCTGATCATGCACCATGTCACTTGCAGAAAGTCTGGGGAGATGTGTCGAATTCTTGATCAGGCGAGTGCTGACTGCGCAGACACTTCGGGCACAATTGGTTGTAAAATTTCCGACAGAACCTGTCGGTCAGTCTAACAAAGCTCCAGGTCAATTTTAGCGAGCCCTCTCTCAAGATAACTTCCCCTTGAGACGGCACCAACGCGCCGCTTTCGAAGTGTTGCAAGGCTTGCACTCATGTTCAGCGTCCCGGCATTGGCTCGACGGATCATTTCGCGCATCGACCCGCCTGGATTGCGCAAGCGATACTTGGGGTGATCTCGTCCAGCATCGACGAGAAAAAGGCAGAGTGCCAACCCGTGATCGCCAAGAGTGCTCAGGCCCTCAAACCAGACTGACGAATGGATATCGAGCATGGACAATAACTGCCCCATGCGGCTTCGATGATGCCGCTCTCTCTGAGGACCATTGACGTCTGCGCTGGTCTGGTTGTCGGCCCGATCCCCGCTGCCTGCGCGACGATGGGTTGGTCATCTACGGGACCTACACGATGTTGTTTTCGACCGGAGCCGCACTGCGTGGCTATGCGCGTTTTTCGCGGTGGTCCGCAGCTATATGGAGCACCTACGAGGCACCCTCAAAACACACCCGGCGCGCATTGTAGGCAGATGAGACCCTCGCTGCGCCAGAAGTCGACGACCGTGGCGCGGTCGTCGAACACGATCCATGGCTCGAAACCATCGCTGCGCATCCGGGTCAGAAGGGCGTGTTTCACCTCAGGGTCACTCATCTCATCCGCGCCATCAGGGCGCAGGTAGATGCCGTCAAAGGGCAGGTCATTGGCGTGGAGCCACTCGACCGTGCGGTTGATCCAGCCCTCGGGGCGACCGGAGCACAGAACGATGGCCTCTCCCCCCACCTTCAGGTGACGCAGGACGCGGGCGACCGGGGCGATTTCCGGCGTGGTCGCCATGGCGTCGTGAAAGGCGTCCCAGTGTTTTTCCACCCCATGCACCAGCGGGCCGAGGGTGTCGGCGTCGAATTCCGCCAGCGTGCCGTCAATGTCGAAGACCGCGCAGGGGCGGGTGAGTTTGGGGCTGTCAAAGCTCATTTTGAGTTTCCTCAAAGGTGTTGCCCGTCGGACCATGCGCCGGACGGTAGTGAAGGGGGCGGGCGTTGGGCGCGCGGGAGCCGACGCTGGGCTGGCCGGTCAACAGGCGCGTGGCGCGTATCACACCGGAATGACAGATCACCACGGGCAGGTTGGACCTGGCCTCGATCAGACAGGCGGTGAGGGCGGCGTGCACGCGTTGAATCATCTCCCGCCAACCCTCGCCGCCCTCTGGCGTGGCGTTGCGCGGGGGCAGGTCAGGCAGCGGCCGGCCCTCATAGATGCCCCAGTCGCGTTCCTTTAGGCCAGGGTGGCTCGTGGCGGGTTGCGCAGGAAAGGCGAGCGCGGCGGTTTCACGCGCGCGACGCATCGGGCTGGTGAAGAGCGCGAGCGGTTGCGGCCAAACAAGCTGGGCCAGCGCGCGCGCCTGATCGCGCCCCGCCTCGGTCAGCTCCACTTCCAGACGGCCGGCGATGATCTGATCGCGGTTCGCCGTGGTCTCGCCGTGGCGGATCAGCACGAAAGGCCGCGCGGGCAGGCGGGGCAGGTCAGAAAAGAGGGGGCTCACAGTGTCCTCACAGTGTCACCGTGTCGTGGAGGAAGACCTGCGCGCCAAAGGCGGCCTCGACCAGATAGTCTTCCGGCAGGGCGCAGAAGGTCGGCGCAAAGCGCAGCGCGCCTAAGCGGCGGATCATCGCGATCTGGTCCGAAAGCGGCGGATGCACATTCCAGCGGCGGAAGTAGCCGCCCTCGACAGTCTCGATGCCACGGGCGTGAGCGGTCATATGGCCCGTAAAGACCACATGGGCGTCGCGCCCGAGCCGTCCGCTCTCGCGCCAGGCGCGCACATAGGCCCAAGCGGCCCCGCCATCGGCGTTCGGCGTGTCGCAGATCAGGAAACGCGCGGCGTCCAGCGGACCACGCTCCAAAAGCGGCGCGATCTCCTGCGCGGATGTGGCGATGGAGCCGGAGGCCAGCGCTGCGCGCAAGGCATGGCAGCATTCGGGGTCCAGCAGCACCGCCTCAGGTCCAAACCGACGCATCAGATGCAAGGCCAGCTCGCCCGCGCGCCCCGAAGGTGGCACGGGAAAGAGCACCTGACCGGACAGGGTGTCAATGAGCGCATCGAGATCGGCACGGCGCTGGGACTGTGGCACGTCGCTCAGGTGATAGGAGCAGTCGATGATCGCGGTGGCGGCCTTTGGCGGCGTATCAAAGGCGAACCAATCGCTCTCCTCCGACCAGTCGCCGGAATAGAAGAGCCCCTCGCCAAGATCGAAATGGAACCAGACGCCGCCAAGCGCATGGCCATTGCGCCCGGTGGTCAGGCGGATGCCGTCAATGAGGGTCTCGCCCCGTTCCGGCAGCGCGATCACCTGCGCCGAGGGCGGCAGCGCCTGCGCGGTGCGGCGGGTGGCATGGATCGGCAGGCCCGCCTCCACGGCATAGGCCGCACCGCCGATATGGTCGATATGGTCGTGGGTCACAAAGACCGCATCGACGCCCTCCAGCCACTTGGGGTCGAAATTGGCATTGGCCTCAGGGCCGAATCCACAGTCCAGCAGCCAGCGGTGACGTGCGGTGTCGAGCCGCATGGCGGCTGGGCCCTTGTCTCCGATGCCGGAGAGAACGGTGATGGTGCTCATGATCAGGGTCCTGTCAGGCGGCGGCAAAGGCCCATGGCGCAGAGAGCGCGAGGCCAATTTGATCGCCGGGGGTTAGTCGGGTGGCGGATTGCGTGACCAAAGCCTCGCCACTCGCCGCGGTGAGGTTAAGGCGATAGCGCCCGCCGAGGTAGGTGACACGCTCGACACGGGCGCGGATGTCGCCGGTTTCCGCAATGGTGAGATTCTCCGGGCGCAGGCAGGCGAGGGCGGGCTGGGCGGTGTCGGTTTCCACCTTGAGGCGGGTGCCGAGCAGGGTGGCCTCAGCACCTGTGTCACTCTGGATCGCGCCGGTGAGGGGGACCACAGCGCCCTCGCCGATGAACTCGGCGACAAAGCGGCTGCGGGGGCGGGCGTAGAGCGCCTCCGGCGTGTCGAGTTGGACAATCACGCCATTGTTCATCACCGCGATGCGATCGGCCATGGCCATAGCCTCGGCCTGATCATGGGTGACATAGACCATGGTGGCCATGGTGCGGCGGTGAAAGTCGGAAAACACCGCCTGCATCGAGGCACGCAGGGCCACGTCGAGGTTCGCCAGCGGCTCATCCAGCAGCACGGCGGTGGGGTCGGAGACCAGACAACGCGCCAAGGCCACCCTTTGCCGTTGCCCGCCAGAGAGGTCGGAAGGCATCCGATCACCGTAGGGCTCCAGCTCAGTGGCGGCGAGAGCGGCGTCGATGCGCGCCTCGCGCTCCGCCTTGGACAGGCGGCGGATTTCCAGGGGATAGCCGACGTTGCGGCGCACATTCATATGCGGCCAGAGGGCATAGGACTGGAAGACAAAGCCGATGTTTCGGTCCTCAGGCGGCACGTTCAGGCGGCTTGCGGCATTGGCAACCTCGCGGTCTCCGATGCGGATGCTGCCTTTGGTGGGGTGTTCAAACCCGGCCAGCAGGCGCAGCAGGGTGGACTTGCCGCAGCCGGAGGGGCCGAGGAGGGCCAGAAACTCGCCATCACGCATGGTGGTGGTGACGGATTTCAGCGCCGCAGCGTCTCCAAAATGCTTGGCAATGTCGGTCAGGGTCAGCTCTGCCATGGCACAACTCCTTTGGGCAGGCGGCGGGAGGTCGCTTGGATCACCGCCATCAGGAACATGACGACAAAGACGATGGTCATGGCGACGGCAGAGGCCATCACCGTCTCGCCGCTGTCGTCGAGGTTGAAAATCACCACGCCGAGCGTTTCCGTGCCCGAGGACCACAGGAGCGCCGAGACGGTCAGCTCGTTGAAGGCGGTGAGGAAGACGAGGATTGCACCTGCTGCTGCCGAAGGGGCGGAGAGCGGCAGGATGATATCGCGCAGGCGGCGCGACAGGGAGGCGCCGACCGATTGCGCCGCCTCGTCCATCGAGGGGTCGAGCTGACGCAAGGAAGATTGCACGGGCCGGAACATCACTGCGAAGAACCGCGCCAGATAGGCGAGGAAAATGATCCAGATGGTGCCGTAGAGGGTGGCCTCGGTGAAGGGCAGGTTGATCAGCAACAGGATCATCGCGATCGCCAGCACCACGCCGGGCAGGGCATAGGGTAGGTCCAACAGGCTGTCGAAAGCGCGGCCGAGCGGCGTCTTGTGGCGGTCCATCAGCCAAGCGAGCGGCAGGCAGAGCGCCATCAGAAGGGTTGCGGCGCTGATGGAGAGCGCAAAGGAATTCACGAACGCGCGTTGGGTCACTGGTTGCCGGAACAGAACCTCGTGCCAACCAGACAGCGAGATTGTGTCGAGCCTGAGCGGCACGCCATAGGCGGGCACCAAAGAGGTCGCCAGAAGCCCCAACATTGGCAGCACCAGAATGGCACAGATCACGGTCCAAAGGGCGATTTCCACCGGCAGGCGGGCCTTGCCCAAGGGGATCGCCAGTGGTCGGCCAGTGCTGCCCACCAGATGCACCCGTTGGCGGCGCTGGAAGAAGCGTTGCAACAGGATGCCAAGGGTGGCGACGAGGCCGATCAGCATGGCGAGCACCGCGACCTCGGCCAAGACGGTAGTGCCCATGCTCGCAAGGCGTTGATAAATCAGCGTTGGCAGGGTCGAATAACCAGCGGGAATACCGAGCATCGCGGGGATGCCGAAATTGCCAAGCGCGGTCACGAAGGTGATGGCGATGCCGGCAAGAAGGCTCGACAGGCTCAGGGGCAGCACGATCTGGCCCCAGATGCGAAAACCCTTTGCGCCGGAAATGCGGGCGGCCTCGACAACCTCTTGCGGGATGGCGCGCAGGCCGGCGCGTAACGTCAGAAAGATGATCGAGGTGTGCTGAATCCCCAAGAGGAAAATGATACCGCCGGAGGAATAGAGCGGCTGCGGTGCGCCAAGCGGCGGGGCAAGGCCGAGGGTCTTTAAGAACACCGACGAGGGCCCCAAGACTTGTGTCCATGAGAGGGCGGTGATTTGCGGCGGGATCATCATCGGGATCATCAGGCAAAAGACCAGCGCGCCCTTGCGGCGCAGGTCGGTCAGCGCCACGAGAAAGGCGAAAGTTCCACCGATCAGTACGGAAATTACCGTGCCAAGGCCCGCCGTCACCAGCGAATGACGCAGGGCGGAGAGTGTCGCAGGTTTCGCCACCACCTCGGAAAAAAACCCGAGATTGAGGCTGCCACCTGCGGTGATGCCCTCAAGAAACAGCCGCGCCACAGGGGCCAGCGTGATCAGCACTGCCAGCGCGAGGGCGAGCGACAGCAGCCGGCCCTCGGACCGGCTGCTGCTGGAGTTTGTAGCGGCGAGGCTCATTCTGCGCCGAAAAGCTCGGCGAACTTGGCCTTGTTGGCCTCAGCATCCGCCAGCGCCTTGGCGGCGTCAAAGGACATCAGCTTGATCTCTTCGCGCGCCGGGAAACCAGCGGGGACGCCCATGTCGTTGCGCGCCGGGATGTAACCCATGTCGAGGACCAGATCCTGACCTTTCTGGGACAGCACGAAGTCGACAAATTTCTGCGCGGCGTCGACGTTTTTGGCGCTCTCGAGGATGGCGACCGGCTCGGTCACGTAGGAAACGCCCTCTTTCGGGAAGACGAACTCGACCGGCGAGCCATCGGCTTTGCTGCGGATCGCGAGGAAGTCGACGACGACGCCATAGGGCTTCTCGCCCGAGGCAACCGCCTTGAACACGCCGCCGTTGCCGCCTTGGGCGCGGGCGTCATGCGCGGCGAGGGTGCTGTAATAGTCCCAGCCGAGGTCCTTGTCGCCGGTCAGGGTCGCAAGGTGGATGAGGGCCGCGCCGGAATAAAGCGGCGAAGGCATCACGACCTGACCCTTGAGGGACGGGTCGGCGAGATCCGCCCAGGAGGAGGGCTGCATCGCCGCGCCGGAGTTATAGATGATGCCCGTGGTGATCAGCTTGGTCGAGTAATAGTAGCCATCCGCCGAATAGAGCGCCGGGTCATAGGCGGCGGCTTCTGGCGACTGATAGGCCTTGAGTTGACCGGCCTGCGCCATACCCTCAAGGGTCACGGTATCGGCGATGAGCAGGACGTCGGGCTGCGGGCTGCCCGCTTCGATCTCGGCCATCAGCCGGGCCATCAGCTGAGTGGTGCCATCGCGGACCCACTCGACTTCGATGCCGGGGTTGGCGGCCATAAAGGCGTCGACGGTCATCTGTGCGTCGGTGTTGGGCTGCGAGGTGTAAAGGGTCAGCGTCTCGGCAAAGGAGGCCGAAGCGGCGAGGGTGAGGGCGGCGGCGGTCAACAGGGATTTCATCCGAGGTCTCCGATATTGGTTTTCGTACGAAAGTAATGGCGGCCCTTATTCCCGGAGTCTGAAAACCTTTTATGACATTTTTCCAAATTTATTATTATCTTGCCCGTGGTTCCTGAGTGCTGCTAGGAGGCAGAAAGAATTATTCACTTTCAAAGGAAAGCGAATGCGTAAAGAGGAGATGACCCGCCGACGGGATGAGATCATCGGGCTGTTGTGTGACGTGGGCGAAATATCGGCGGCGGATTTGGCGGCACGGCTCGCAGTTTCGGTGCAGACCATCCGCACCGATCTGCGCGAACTCGATGAGGCGGCGCTGGTGCAGCGCCGCAATGGCGTGGTGCGCCTCAGGCAACCGTCCGAAAATATCGGCTATGCCCCGCGGATCAGTCAGGCGCGCGCTGAGAAGCAACAGATCGCCATGGCGGTGCGGAATCTGGTCAGCGATGGCGCGCGGGTGGCGTTGGGGACGGGCACCACGGTCGAGGCCTGCGCGCGGATCTTGGCGGCGCATCGCGAGGGGCTGTTCGTGGCGACCAACTCGATCCACGCGGTGATTGCGCTGCAAGGGGCGCCGGGGGCGGTGGTAACGCTGGCGGGGGGCACGGTGCGGCTGCGCGATCTCGACATGATTGGCACGGCCTCGACCGCTTTCTTTGCCGATTATCTTGTTGATATCGCAGTGTTCAGCTGCGGCGGGCTTTCGGAGGCGGGCGAGGTGCTGGACTACAACACCGAAGAGGTCACCGCGCGGACCGCGATCGCGGGATGTGCGCGCAGGCGGGTCTTGGTGATGGACCGCGCCAAACTGGGCCGCGAATTGCCCTGCCGCAAGCAGATGGTTTGGGACTACGACGTGGTGGTCACCGGGGCGACATTGGCGCCAGAGGTTCTGGCACGCTGCGCCGAGGCCGGTTGCCGGGTCATTCAGGTTTCGGGCGAGGAGTGAGGCCTCGGTGAGGGGGACCGCTATGGGTCAGCGCAGGTCCTGAACCGGCCCAGCTTCAACCATACAATCCGTCGCCATCCGATCGTCGCGTATGTGTCAAGCCACCCTTGGACACCATCCCTCGGTCAGTGACGAGGAGACGCGGATCACTTCGATTGACCAAGGCCGCATGACACAATCCCCTCCAATCTTACTGGATCATCGGCTCAAGTCCCTCCGGCTGCCAACGGTGCTTCGAGAATATGGCAACTGGCCCGCCAGTGCGCCCCAGTGCACCACATAGGGTCTGGATCATGTCCAGTTCCTCGCCCACTTGGTCGAATTGGAAATGATCGACCGTGAGCAGCGGATGATCGAACGACGGATCAAGGCCGCCAAATTCCCGGCCGTCAAAAGCCTGGACAGTTTTGACTTCAAGGCGATCCCGGCCTTGAACAAGATGCAGGTGCTGGAGTTGGCGCGTTGCAAATGGATTGATCGGCGCGAGAATGTCATCATTCTGCAAGCATGTCTCCGACATGACGCACTTGGCCCGTCCGGCACCAGCAAAACGCATGTGGCCTTGGGCCTTGGCCTGTCTCTATGCCAGAAAGGAATGTCTGTCGGTTTGTCACTGCCGCACGGCTGAGCATTGTCAGCCATGACACGCGCCATGCCACGACGCAGCAGAGCGCGATACAGTTGGCCAAGCGATCAGCCGTGGCCAAGCGTAGCTCTTCGATCCGACACTCAGTTTTGAGGGTCCGAAAGAAGGCCTCTATCTTCCAGCGCAGGACGTACCATTCGAGCTTGTGTACAGCATCTGCATGGCTCGCCACTGGCAGGTTCGTGATCAGCTTCCAGATGATGGTGCTCTGTCCACCGGCGGGTCGCATTCCTCGGCGCGGATGATCTGGATATTCTGATGATGGTATTTCCGTTGCTTTCCGATTGTGGGGCGAACCGTCATCGTGGCGTACCTGATCGATAGCACGGCACAATGACCGTCGGTTGTTTGGATGCGCAGGGCCGAGGCGGTGAAATGGCCCTCAAGGATCTTGTCTTCGCTGACGTTCCCGTTGGAAAGGAAACGGTAGGCGGCCTTGGTGTTCGACCAGTGCTGAAACGCCTTGGGCAGCGATTTTCCCGGCCGTTCCCCAAGAGCCACAAGCCTTGCCCCGAGCCGCCGGTTCAGCCGGACGTCACCCAAATCACACCCGGCGGTTTCCGTTTCCACCCAATTCTGCCCCATGCCCGCACCTCAATTATTTTGGTGCTACATGACGAATCACAACCAACTCTTCGGATGCAAGACCAAGTCTAGTAGGTGATCCACTTCGCCACACGCCTTATGGGTAACTGCAAGGATCTAAGCGGGAATTTGGGTGGTGGCGTGATTTGAAGGGCGGCGTATCGTGGCGGGTGATCAAGCCGGCCAGAACCTCACGATGAGCGATAGGCCATGAATGAAGAGACAACGATCCTGCCTTTTCGCCAATCGGAAACGATTGTGGATCCACTGACAGAGCTTGCACGGGAAGGAGCACGCCGGATGTTGGCGGAAGCGCTGAAAGCCGAAGCTGCTGCGTTTGTCGCCAGTTTTTCAGACGAACAGCTGGAGGATGGCCGA
>NZ_FNBL01000037.1 GCF_900102315.1 Celeribacter baekdonensis | reverse complement strand
TGGCGTGATTTGAAGGGCGGCGTATCGTGGCGGGTGATCAAGCCGGCCAGAACCTCACGATGAGCGATAGGCCATGAATGAAGAGACAACGATCCTGCCTTTTCGCCAATCGGAAACGATTGTGGATCCACTGACAGAGCTTGCACGGGAAGGAGCACGCCGGATGTTGGCGGAAGCGCTGAAAGCCGAAGCTGCTGCGTTTGTCGCCAGTTTTTCAGACGAACAGCTGGAGGATGGCCGACAACGGATTGAGCGGCACGGTTTTGGCCCTGAACGTCAGATCCAGAGGGAAATTGGTGCTTTGGATGTCCAGCGGCCCAAGATGCGCGACCGGATGACGGCACAGGGTCCAGCAGAAAAGATCCGCTTCACATCGAACATACTTCCGAAATGGGCGCGCCGCACGGTGAGCTTGGATGCATTACTGCCGGTGCTTTATCTGAAGGGCATTTCAGCGGGTGATTTCCAGGAAGCGCTGTCCGCCATTATGGGCCCCGACGCGCCGAACCTTTCGCCAAGCGTCATATCGCGACTGACGGCTGCATGGCAGGCACACTCTGACACCTGGATACGGCGTGATCTGTCTGCCCGTCACTATGTCTACATCTGGGCGGACGGCGTCTATCTTCAGGCCCGGATGGAGGAAAACGCCGAATGTATGCTGGTGATTATTGGCGCGACACCGGAGGGCAAGAAAGAGCTGATCGGGTTTCAGGTCGGCCTGCGGGAGAGCGCACAGATCTGGCATGAGTTGCTAAGCGACATCAAAGGCCGCGGGGTGTCCGTCCCACCGAAAATTGCGGTTGGTGACGGCACCATGGGGTTTTGGAACGCGCTGGACAGGACGTTTCCAGGCACAAAGCACCAACGGTGTTGGGTGCATAAGGTGAAGAATGTGTTGAACTGTTTTCCCAAGCAGATGGCCCCGGCGGTGCAATCGGATCTGGACGATATTCAGCACGCTGGGGCGCGCAAAGAAGCCGATGCAGCGCTGACAGTGTTCTCCGAAAAGTATGGCGTCAAATACCCAAAGGGTGTTGCTTGCCTGACCAAAGACCAAAACGCGATGCTCGCATTCTTCGACTTCCCGGCGGAACCATTGGGGCCACCTGCGCAC
>NZ_FNBL01000003.1 GCF_900102315.1 Celeribacter baekdonensis | reverse complement strand
CCGCGCTTCACGTAGGGTTTGACGTATCCGGCGGGCATGAGTTTCACCTCGTGTCCCAATTTGCGCAGCTGGCGACCCCAATGGTGGGACGATCCACACGCCTCCATGCCGACCAAACAGGGCGGCAGCGTCTCAAAGAAGGCAAGCAGCTTCGCCCGCTTTATGGCCCTATTGAAGATGACCCGACCATTCTCCGAAATGCCGTGAACCTGAAAAACATCCTTGGCCAGATCAAGGCCTACTGTCTTAACTGTCATTGGGTGGCTCCTTTCCTAGCAGTCATTGATAACTGCACTTTGGCACATTCGATGCCGGTGGAGCAGGAGCCACCCACCTCATCCGCTTTGATGTGTTTGACAGTGTGTCTTCGCAGGTGCAGCGAATTCACCCTTTCCGCCCATACTGTTGAAAAAGTCCCTGAGGCTCTCTGCGCTCTCCGAAATGCAGAACAGTGTTCCAAATTCACGTGCCAAGCGCCGTGTTTTCGGCTGCTTTGCAACGCCTTCAGAATATTTTCCTACAAAAATTGCCTATCAGGTGTCGTGGCAGAGTTTTTCAACACAATCCGCCCTTCGCGTCTGATCACTCCCTCACAGCCAACCATGCTTTCTGCCAGAGGTAATAAGCCGATTGGCTGATCGGCGGGCCTTCCAGAACCGCGAGGGTTTTCCATATTTTGGTCCCTTTGTACCCGGCCTCGATCATTTGGATGGCGACGGCTTTTCGCAGGTCTGTCATGCTCGGCTTGCGCCCCAAGCGCTGACCTCGGGCTTTGGCCTCTTGCAGTGCTATCTTGGTGCGGTCAGAGAAGCCTTTGCGGTCGAGGCGATTGAGGGCTGTCAGCATGGTGCCGATTTGAGACTGCCAACCGTCCCGGCTATCAAACGCCTCATCGAGGCAGCGGATATGAATACCAGCTTCCCGCGCGGCTTCCACAGTGGCTGCAATTCCTTGCGTTGAGAGGTTAAGGTCGCAAAGAGACGGAGCAATCAGTTCCGCGTTTGCGCTCAGATTGCGGAGCCAGTCGGGCGGCGCATTTGGTTCTTCCGGCTCGGTCGTGAGAATCCGGTCTGCCGGAATGCCTTCTGCTTCAAGCCGTGCAACGACGGCCTTCCGATCCTCTGCACGTCGCAGTCCAGAGATCACACCATAGCGGTTTTCCGACATCAGAGACCTTTCGGGGGAATGTGGAAGCGTTCTGGACCGACAGAGTTGGTGCACAACAGACACTACATTTTGTGTTTTAGAATTTTCTTGACATTGAGATGCACGTTTATGCTCCAAATATGCACTCTTATGGTCCAATGACAACAACGAGATTTTGGTGGAGTTGATCGGGATCGAACCGACGACCTCGTCATTGCGAACGACGCGCTCTCCCAACTGAGCTACAACCCCATATGGCACGATTTTTGACCCCCTCCCATGTCAAAGTCAAGACAGGCATGGGAGGGGGTTCTGCGCCAGACTGTCACGCCATCCTCTCGCCAGCCGTCACGCCGGAAGCTTGCCGTTTTCCATCACAAAGGCCACAATATCACGCGCCGGACGAGCCCCTGCAATGCGGGCCACCTCTTTGCCACCTTGGTACAGGATCAGCGCCGGAATGCCCCGAATACCGTTTTTCATCGACACGGTTGGGTGCTCTTCGGTGTTGATCTTGGCAAAACGCGCACGGCCTTTCAGCTCCTGCGCTGCTTTCGCAAACTCGGGAGCCATCATCCGGCAGGGGCCACACCACGGCGCCCAAAAATCCACCAAGACCGGCAGGTCATCTTTTTTCGACAGCGCTGTCAGGCCTTTCGGGTCCAGTTCCGCCACTTTCCCGGACATCAACGGCTCGCCACAGGTGCCGCATTTCGGGCCGGCGCTGAGTTTGTCGGTTGGCACACGGTTGACCTGACCACAGGTGGCACAAGCGAGTTTGACAGCATCTTTTTGCAAGGTCGTGGCCATGATGGCCTCCTTTTCATATTCGGGCTTTTCACATTCCAGTTAAGGAATATATGTATCCTGCCCCTGCCCTGTTCAAGAGGTCAAAATGATACCATTCAAAACCCTGCCGCCCGAGGTTCAGGCACAGTTGCGCGATGCCTACGCCAAAGAGATGGAGACACAGGCAAAGACCTGTTCATTGGACGAAAAAATCACCCGTTTTAACGCCTGGCTTGCGCCGCAGGGGGTGTCCTTTGATCTGGACGACCTCCCACGGCGCAAATGATCATTCTGCCGCTTCGATATAATGCTCCGGCGGCGGGCAAAGGCAAATCAGATTGCGGTCGCCATAGGCGTTGTCGACCCGGCCCACAGGCGGCCAATATTTGTCGACCCGAAACGATCCCGGCGGGAAACAGCCCTGTTCGCGCGAATAGGGCCGATCCCACTCGGCGACCAGATCATTGACCGTATGCGGTGCATGTTTGAGTGGGTTGTTGTCCTGCGGCAGCTCGCCATTTTCAATCTGTGCAATCTCGGAACGGATCGACAGCATCGCCTCGCAAAACCGATCCAACTCGGCTTTGGTCTCTGACTCGGTCGGTTCGATCATCAGCGTGCCGGGCACCGGGAACGACATGGTCGGCGCGTGAAATCCGCTGTCGACCAGACGCTTGGCGATGTCATCCACTGTCACGCCTGTCGGCTTTTCAAACCCGCGCGGATCGACGATGCATTCATGTGCCACGCGGCCCTGTTTGCCCTTGTAGAGCACCGGAAACGCCGCATCCAAACGCGCCGCGATGTAGTTGGCGTTCAAAATCGCCACCTTGGTCGCCTGCGTCAGCCCTGCCCCGCCCATGAGCATGCAGTACGCCCATGAGATCGGCAGGATCGAGGCCGAGCCATAAGGTGCGGCCGACACCGGACCGGTCTCGCCGCCCGTTTCAGGATGACCCGGCAAGAACCGTTCCAAATGCGCCTTGACGCCAATCGGCCCCATGCCCGGACCACCGCCGCCATGCGGGATACAGAAGGTTTTGTGCAGGTTGAGGTGGCTGACATCCGAACCAATGTCGCCGGGTTTGGCCAAGCCCACCAGCGCATTGAGGTTCGCGCCATCAAGATAGACCTGTCCACCGCGATCATGGGTGATCTGGCAGACCTCTTTCACCGTCTCCTCGAACACGCCATGGGTCGACGGATAGGTGATCATGCAAGCGGCCAGTTTGTCGCCCGCAGCCTCGGCTTTGGAGCGGAAATCCTCAAGATCAATATCGCCATTGGCCGCCGTGTTCACCACCACCACCTTGAGGCCGACCATCTGGGCCGAGGCCGGGTTGGTGCCATGTGCGGACATCGGAATGAGGCAAATGTTACGCCCGCCCTGCCCGTTGGCGCGGTGATAGGCCATGATCGTCAACAGCCCGGCATATTCGCCCTGCGCGCCGGAATTGGGCTGCATCGACATGGCGTCATAGCCGGTGATGTCACAAAGTTTATCCGCCAAGTCTTTGATCATAAAGGCATAGCCTTCGGATTGATCTTCGGGAGCAAAGGGGTGAATCGCGTTGAATTCCGGCCATGTGATCGGCATCATTTCCACGGCGGCGTTGAGCTTCATCGTGCAAGAGCCCAGCGGGATCATCGCGCGATCCAGCGCCAAATCCCGATCCGCCAGACGCCGCATATAACGCATCATTTCGCCCTCGGCCCGGTTCATGCCGAAAATCGGATGGGTCAGATAGGCGCTTTTGCGCAGCATTTTTTCCGGGAACCCCAGCCCCGGAAAGCCGCCCGGCACCGCCGCCTCAGACCCAAAAGCGCGCCAGACTTGGGCGATGATTTCGGGCGTGGTCAACTCGTCAACCGAAATGCCGATCTTATCCGTGCCCACTTTGCGCAGGTTGATCCCTTCGGCCATGGCCGAACGCAGGATCACGCCCTGCATCGCGCCGACCTCCACCGTGAACGTGTCATAAAACGCCGCAGGGGCGATTTTGAAACCGGCGGATGTGAGGCCCTCGGCCAAACGCACCGCGTTGAAATGGATCATTTCGCCAATGGCGCGTAGGCCCACAGGGCCGTGAAACACCGCATAAAAGGAGGCCATCACCGCCAGCAAAGCCTGCGCGGTACAGACATTCGACGTCGCCTTTTCACGCCGGATATGTTGTTCGCGGGTCTGAAGCGACAGGCGATAAGCACGGTTGCCGCTTGCGTCCACAGAGACGCCAACAATCCGCCCCGGCATGGCGCGCTTCATCTCATCCTTGCAGGACATAAAGGCCGCGTGTGGACCGCCAAAGCCCATCGGCACGCCAAAGCGTTGCGCCGAACCAACCGCAATATCGGCATCCATCGCGCCGGGGTCTTTCAGCAGCGTCAGCGCCATCAAATCGGTCGCCATGATCGCCACGGCTTTGACCTCATGCAGGGCTTTGATCTGTGGCGTGAAATCCGTGACCTCACCATAGGTGCCCGGATATTGGAAAATCGCGCCAAAGACTTTGGCTGGGTCCAGATCGCGCGGGTCACCCAAAATGATCTCGATGCCCAGAGGCGCGGCGCGGGTCTGCATCACCGCAATGTTTTGCGGATGGCAATTTTCATCCACAAAAAACCGCGTCATTTTTGACTTTGAGATACGCTGCGCCATGGTCATCGCCTCGGCACAGGCGGTGGCTTCGTCCAACAAGGATGCGTTGGCGACCGGCAATCCGGTCATATCGGACACCATGGTTTGGAAATTCAACAGCGCCTCAAGACGCCCCTGCGCGATCTCCGGCTGATAGGGCGTATAGGCGGTATACCACGCCGGATTTTCCAAAATATTGCGCTGAATGGCGGGCGGCGTGACCGTCCCGTAAAACCCCTGACCGATGAGCGAGGTCATCACCACGTTCTGTTTCGCCACTTTGCGAATGTGGCCCAAAACCTCATGTTCGGTCATCGGTGCCCAGTTCAAAGGCTCCATCTGCCGAATGCCCATGGGCACCGTCTCGTCAATCAGCGCATCCAAAGAGGGCGCGCCGATCACCGCCAACATCGCGTCCATCTCGTCAGGCGAGGGGCCGATGTGACGGCGGTTGGCAAAATCATAGGGGTTGTACGTCGATGGGGTATAGGCCACGCCTGATGCTCCTCAGCCGATATAGGTTTTGTATTCAGCTTCGGACATGTAGTCGTCGAGCTCAGACAGATCTTCGATCTTCATCTTGAAAAACCACGCGTCGCCCAACGGGTCTTCGTTGACTTTGCCCGGATCATTGGCCAGCGCTTCGTTGACCTCAACGATCTCGCCGTCCAAAGGCGCGAGAATGTCGGAGGCCGCTTTCACGGACTCGATCACCACCACTTCGTCGTCTTTCGACACCACGGTGCCCTCATCCGGCAGCTCGATGAACACGACATCGCCCAATTGCGTGGCGGCATGTTCGGTGATGCCAACGACGACCAAATCGTCCTCGATGCGCAGCCATTCGTGTTCTTCGGTGAATTTGGTTTCAAGTGCCATGTGGGAGTGTCCCTTTGATCAATTTAGCGTTTGTAAGTGGAAGGCCGGAACGGCATATCCGCGACCGTAACGGGCAGCCGTTTGCCGCGCAATTCCGCATAGATTTCGGTGCCGGTTTTTGTGAACTCTGCGGGCAGGTAGCCCATCGCGATGGGGCGCTCCACCGAGGGGCCAAAGCCGCCGGAGGTGATCACGCCGATCTGATCCGCGCTCTCGCTGGTGGCAAACAACGGTGTGCCGTCACGCATCGGCGCACGGCCTTGCGGCAAAAGCCCGACCCGCATTTTGACCGCCCCATCCGTAAGCTCGCGCAGGATACGATCCGCGCCGGGGAAACCGCCTTCGCGTGCGCCCCCCACACGGCGCGCTTTTTGCATCGCCCAAGCGATATTGCCCTCAACAGGAGAGGTGGTGGCGTCGATGTCATGACCATAGAGACACAGCCCGGCCTCAAGTCGCAGGCTGTCGCGCGCGCCAAGACCGATGAGTTCGACCTCATCCATCGCGACCAATGTCTTTGCAAAATCAACCGCCTCACCCGCAGGCACGGACATCTCAAACCCGTCTTCGCCGGTGTAACCCGAACGCGAAATCCACCACTCGGAACCGCCCACGGCAATGCGCAGCGAGTCCATGAACCGCATTTCAGCCACCTGCGGCACGATTTGTGCAAGAACAGCCGCGGCTTTCGGGCCTTGAAGCGCCAAAAGTGCACGATCCGTGATCTCCGTCACTGTGACATGATCGGGCAAATGCGCACTCAGATGAATGATGTCGTCCTGTTTACAGGCGGCATTGACCACAAGGAACAGCGCGTCGCCGGTGTTGGAAATCATCAGATCGTCCAAAATGCCGCCTGCGTCATTGGTAAAAACACCATAGCGCTGCCGCCCCGGCTTCACCGCCAAAACATCGACAGGCACAAGCGTCTCAAGCGCCAAACCCAGCGCCTCAATGCCCTCAGGCGAGGTCAACATCACCTGCCCCATATGCGAGACATCGAAAAGCCCCGCCTCAGCGCGCGTGTGCAAATGCTCTTTCATCACGCCCAGCGGATATTGCACCGGCATGTCATAGCCCGCAAAGGGCACCATTTTGCCGCCCTGTTCGACATGAAAATCATAAAGCGGTGTGCGTTTGAGCTCCGTCATCTCACTCATCTGTTCCGTCTCCTTGCGCCATTGCGCCTAAGGGTCTGCGCCTAAGATAAAGCCGAAGGGTCGATGACGCCCGGCACCTTGACGGGTCTACGCCCGCCCGATGCCCCCTCTGTCTTGTGCGCCTGAGATCGTTATCCCTTCGGCGGATGCCCTCTTTGCAAACAGGCACCTCTCTCCAGAGTTTTGCGCGCACGAAGGTCCGTTTACCTGAGAGTTTACCGGGGCGGTTGCTCCTTCGGTACGGGTTTGACCTGCGGGTCTCCCGTTCTCCCAACGTGCGATTGAACGCGACGATATGCGAGCCGTGGATTCGGCGCAAGAGGGGAAGTTTCCTATCGGAAACATGACGTAAAAAAACCGCCGCGCGGTTCTCCCGGCGGCGGTTTGTCTCTCTCAAAAGCGGCGCTTAAAGCATTGGCTTTTTTTGCATCAACGGCATGACATGGGACATGTCCGGCCCGCGTTCCATGCCCGTCACAGCTTTGCGCAGCGGCATGAACAGGCCCTTGCCCTTACGCCCCGTCGCCTCTTTGACGGCACTGGTCCACTCTTTCCACGTCTCGCTTGTATAGGGCGGTTCGGGCAAAAGCGCGTAGGCGGCGGGGATAAACTCTTTGTCCTCATCGTCAATCAGCGGCGTCGCACCATCGCGGAACAGCTCCCACCAACCCTTCATGTCGGCTTTGACGGTGATGTTTTCGCGCACCACGGTCCAGAACGGCTCAGCAATCTCGGCAGGCACGCCAAGGGCGGCCACCTCATCGGCCACATCCGCAAAAGGACGGGCGTGATTGACTTGGGCGGTCAGGGCGAACAGGTCCTGCACGTCGAATTTCGTCGGCGCAGAGCCAAAGGTCGACAGATCAAAGCCCTCGATCAGCTCCTCCATGGAGGTGCGCACCTCAACCGGCTGGCTCGACCCAATCCGCGCCATCAGCGACAAAAGCGCCATCGGTTCAACACCTTGAGCACGCAGATCACGCAGGCTCAGCGTACCAAGACGTTTTGAAAGCGCCTCGCCGTGCGGGCCCGTCAAAAGCGAATGATGCGCAAAGCTCGGCACAGTGCCGCCCAAGGCTTCGATGATCTGAATTTGCGTTGCCGTGTTGGTGACGTGATCCGAGCCGCGCACGATATGGGTGACGCCAAAATCGACGTCATCACAGACAGACGCCAGCGTATAAAGGAACTGCCCGTCACCGCGGATCAGCACCGGATCGGAGACTGAGCCCGCATCAATCGAAATATCGCCAAGAATGCCATCAGTCCAATTGATCCGCTCCTGGACCAACTTAAACCGCCAATGGCCATTGCCACGCTCGGCGCGTAGCTTGGCTTTTTCGTCCTCTGAGAGGGTTAGCGCGGTGCGATCATAGACCGGCGGCTTGCCCATATTGAGCAATTTCTTGCGCTTCAGATCCAGTTCGGTCGGCGTTTCAAACGCCTCATAAAACCGCCCCTTGTCGCGCAACTCCTGTGCGGCCGCCTCGTAGCGTTCGATGCGCTCGGATTGTTTTTCAAACCGATCCCATGTGAAGCCCAGCCATTCGAGATCCTCTTGGATCCCGTCGGCATATTCCTGTTTCGACCGTTCCTGATCCGTGTCGTCGAGACGCAGGATAAACTGCCCCCCGGCTTTGCGCGTGATGAGGTAGTTGAACAACGCTGTGCGCAGGTTGCCGACATGGATGAAACCCGTGGGAGACGGGGCGAAACGTGTGACGATCATTTTCGAACTCCTGTTGCGCTCCCTCTTTCATATCGCAGGCAAAGAGTCCATATCGCAACCTGTGTTCAGATGTGAGAAAGCCGCAAAGGAAAGCCCCATGACAGACGTGCCATCTCTGCCCCCGCTTGCGGCCATCGCCCCCGACCTTGATCAGATCGAAGACATCGCCCGCGCCACCATGGCCGCCCTGCCGCCCGCGTTCAAAGTGCTGGCCTTGCAATTGGGTCTGGCAGTGATGGATTTCGCGCCCGAGGATTTGTTGGCCGAAATTGGCATCGAGGACCCGTTTGAATTGACCGGGCTTTATACTGGCATCCCGATGACCGAAAAATCCAGTATGGATCAGACAACCGCGCCCGATACAATCTGGCTGTTTCGTCGGCCCATTTTGGACGAATGGGCGGCGCGCGGCAATGTGACATTGCAGCAAATGGTGGCCCATGTGACCGTGCATGAATTGGCGCATCATTTTGGCTGGTCAGACGAAGACATCGCGTCGATAGACAAATGGTGGGAGTGGGACTGATCCCGCTCACGACCGCGTGATATGATGTTTGGCTTTGCCCAAACCGTGCTATCTTTGCCTTCACGAAACCCGTTTCCAACACGAGAAACCTGTTCCGGGAGGACGCTATGACGACCACACCCTATCTGTCTCGCCGCCATCTGCTTTTGGCCGCTGCGGCCACACCCTTGGCCTCTGCCCTGCCCTTTTCTGCCCGTGCCGACGCGCCTATGATGGGCGCAAGCCTCGCCCGCTATCGTCGCTTTAAACTGGGCGCGTTCGAAGTCACCACCTTGTTGGCCGGGACCCGCACCGTACCAGAGCCCCATAAAATCTTTGGCCTCAACGCCAGTGACGAAGAGTTCAAAGCGGCCTCGGAGGCCAATTTTATCCCGACAGATGCGGCGCAATTCTTTTTCACGCCGACCCTGATCAACACCGGCTCAGAGGTGATCTTGTTTGACACCGGCCTGTCGCCCGCAGGCACAATTGCCGCGATTGAGGCGGCGGGTTACACCGCCGATCAAATCGACCGTGTGGTGATCACCCATATGCATGGTGATCATATTGGCGGCATCTATGAGGGCGCGCCGACCTTTGCCAATACCTCCTATTCCACAGGTGAGGTTGAAATGGACTATTGGGACATGTCCGGCAATGACGGGTTTGAGGCCAAAATCCGCCCGATCCAAGATCAGTTCGAGCTGATGAAAGAGGGATCAACTGTTGCCTCTGGCATCACTGCAATGGAGGCCTTTGGCCACACACCGGGCCATTTGGCCTTTCACGTCGAGAGTGACGGCGAACGCCTGATTTTGGGGGCCGATTTCGCCAATCACTATGTCTATTCATTGGCCCACCCCGACTGGGAGGTGCTCTATGACGCCGATAAATCCATGGCCGCGCAAACCCGGCGCAACATGTTGGACATGATGGCCACGGATCGCGTGCCGTTTATCGGCTATCACATGCCCTTCCCGGCGCTTGGCTATGTCGCGGCGCGCGATGGCGGGTTTGACTATGTCCCGGCGTCCTATCAGACCATGATCGAGGGCTGATCTCCTACGGAGTCTGGACAGAAAACGGCCGCACAGACATCTGTGCGGCCGTTTTTGATGTAAGCTCAGGCCACAGCGCTTTGTGCCACGGGATGAACGCCGACGCGCACCATCGTCTGGTTGAGCAGGATATAGGCGATTTCGCCAAAGGTCGCGGGCCCGGTAAACGTGCCCGTGGTTTTGCCCTCAAGGTCTCCGTAGAGATAATTGAGGATACAGTTGCAGGACAATTCATTGGCCCCGTCGCCTTCAACTTTTGCGGCGAAACTGGCCGCATAATCACCCGTCGGCTTGGCAATGTGATATTCCGCCCCGGCGACAACCGGCGCATAAAAGGCCACGCCTTTTTCTGCATCCACCGTCTGGAAAGACACATTGACCATAGCGCCGGCGTAATTGGCCACCAGAGGCAGCTTCGTGTCGATGCCTTTTTGCGTCAAATAGGCTGCAAAATCAACGATCTGGCCATTCACAGACGCGGTTTTCGCGCCGAAACCGTTCTCCGAGAAGGTGATGAGATCCGCCTCTGTATCGGGTTGGAACAGGTTCAGAATGCCAATATCGGCGACGTAACCCGCAGGCATTTCGACATGAAGCACCGCGGCCCCCTCTTCAAAGGACGCGCCGGTTGCGCCGTCAAAGATTTTTGGCGTGGTGGAGCCAAGATCATCCAGATGCACACCGGTGATCCAGCCCAAAAGCGGCTGGTCGAAAATCCCCGGAAATTCCGCGCCCTTGATGGCAAATTCAGAATGCGCCTGAGAGAAAGCCGGGATCAAAATCATCGACAAGCCGTTGTCAAAGCGGTTCATCGACAGGTTGGCGAGATCATCCCCGGCATAAATTACAGCGCGCGCATCGGTGGCTTGGTCAAGTTCGGTCACGAAGACATTTTCGCGATCCACTTTGCCACCCTCTTCGGTCACGAAATAGACCGAGGTGCCGCCAATCCATTTGCCTTTCGGCAGTTGCGACAAAGCCTCTTGCGACCCCGCCAAAAGCAGCACCGCACCCTCATTGATTTTACGCGTGGCATCCGCCACAGACATCATGGAGTTCTTCATGTCGTTATCCTCTCAAAATGCCGCAAAATCGGCTTGGGCAAAGGCGTTTTTCTCAAAATAGGCGCGCAGTTCGCCAATTTTTTCCTGAATTGCGGCGGGGGCATTGCGCACCTCGCGCCGCAAACGGGTGATCAGAATTTTTGTCGCAAGGCTGGCACTGGAAAGATCACCATCCGAGGTCAAAACGCGCTGCCAGCGCGGGTCAGTTGCCGCAGGAACCATTTGCATCTCCTTAAAACTAAAAATCAAAACATGCATCGCACGCCTTGCCGCTTTCTGACGCCCACAGATTACTTTCCGCTTAATTGTTGCGCGCAGCTTGCGGAAAAATTGAAGAAAAATCGTTGTTCGTGACCTGCATCAAAGATGTTAACGCTACCACGCATAGAGTGATGTAAAATGTGACTCACCCAGCATTGGAGACGCAGATGGCACAGATCCTCACGATCACACTCAACCCAACTGTGGACCTGTCCACCAGTGCCGCCTCTGTGACCCCCGGCCCCAAATTGCGCTGTTCAACACCTGAGGCGGACCCCGGTGGCGGCGGCATCAATGTGTCGCGCGCGATCCGGTTTTTGGGCGGGGAAAGCACGGCGTTTACTGCCGTTGGTGGCGATACAGGTGCGCTTTTGTTGCGGCTTTTGGCCGAAGAAGGCGTGCGCTTTACCGCCTTTTCGGTCTCCGGCGGCGCGACCCGGCAATCCATGGCGATCACCGACCAATCCACCGGCGAACAATACCGCTTTGTCATGCCCGGCCCCTATTGGAACCACGACATGGTGGACGAATCGCTCAACGCCATCGCATCGGCGGCCACCGTTGGCGGGATCGTTGTGCTGTCCGGCTCGCAACCTCCCGGCGTGCCGATTGATTATACCGCGCGCCTCTCCCGGCGCCTCTCGGCCCATGGCATTCAGCTTTTTGTCGACACCTCGGGGGCGCCCTTGCATGAATTGGTCAAACATCCGGCCAATCCCTATGTGTTGCGGATGGATGATGTGGAGGCCGAAGACCTCGCCGGGCGCGCGTTGCCAACCCGCGCAGACACCGCCGATTTCGCGCAGACCCTGGTCGAGCGCGGCGTGGCCGAAAATGTCATCGTGGCGCGCGGATCGGACGGGTCGACCTTGGCCAATGCGACGGGCCGCTGGCACGCCTCGCGCGCCATTGATCCGGCGGATGTTGTCTCTGCCGTGGGGGCGGGCGACAGTTTTGTCGGCGCGTTTTCCATGGCCTTGACGCGGGGCGACACATTTCAGGAGGCGCTCTGTTTTGGCACGGCTGCGGCCTCGGCTGCGGTGCTGACGGCGGGCACGCAGCTCTGTTCGGCGCAGGATGTGGCGCGGCTTTTGCCCGGCTGTGTGTTGGTTGAGGTCTAAAGCGTTCCGCCATAAACCTGAATCATGGGTTTATGGCGTGACGCTTTAGGCGCGGTTTAAACGCCTTCCCGTGCCTCGGATGAGGCCAAAGCCAGCCCGTCGATCACGGCGGTGAAAGCGTCGCCACGCAAGGCGCGCGCCTGTGGCAGCACCTCTTCGGTCGCGCGCGCCACCACATCCATCAAACTCGACCCACCGACATAAACCACCGCGCCAATCGCCTCCGGCGAAAGCCCCGCCAGCGCCAGCGTGTCACGGATCGCCTCTGACAATTCGGCGCGATTGCCCGCCAAACAAGCCGCCAAATCGGCAGGCGTCAAGGGCGCGGACAGGCCCTTTTCCACCAGCGACAGGTTCACCGCCGCCTCCTTACCGCCATTGGCCACGATCTTGGCCGCTTCCACGGCAAAGGCGATGTCATGGCCGAGCTCCGCCTCAAGCACCTCAATCAGGCGCGCCAGTTTTTGCGGCTCAACCGCGTGACGCGCCAGATCGCGGGCCAGAGACAGGGTGTCGCGGGTGTAGAGAAACGGGATTTTCTGCCAACTCGCCAGATCGTTGAACAGGCTCGCGGGCACGGGCAAACGCCCCTCCGCCAAGGCGCGACGCACTTCGGTGCCGGCGCCGAGCAAAGGCATGGCGTGGCGCAGGCTGAGCGCACGGTCAAAATGCGTGCCGCCCAGTCGGATACCGTGAGACGCAAGAACCTCGGCGCGGCCATTCGCTTTGCGAAACAGGGTGAAATCGGACGTGCCGCCGCCGATGTCCACCACCAAACCGATCTCTCCCGCCGCCAGATCGCGCGCAGAAAGCGCCGCCGCTTCGGGTTCGGGCAGAAAGCGAATGTCGGAAAATCCGGCCATGGTATAGGCCTCGCGCAGGTCGCGTTCGGCCTGTGCGTCCATCGCGGCATCGCGGGAATGAAAATGCACCGGACGGCCCGAAACGACGCCCGTGACCGGGTTCCGGAGTTGATCTTCGGTGCGCAACCGCAAGTCACGCAGGAACAGCGCGATCACATCCAAAAGGCTCTGTCGTTTGCCGCCAATGGGCCGGGTTTCGCGCAGCAAAGGCGTGCCCAGCACGGATTTGAGCGCCCGCATATAACGCCCCTCTTCGCCGTCAATCAGCGCACGGTTGGCGGCAGAGCCAAGCCGCATCCCGCCTTTCGGATCAAAAAACACCGCCGTCGGCAGAGTCTTTTCACCGGGCTCAAGTTCGACCAGCCACGGCTGCCCATTCACCGCCACGCCCACGGCGGAGTTGGACGTGCCAAAATCGAGACCAACGGTGAGATCCATGACGCGCTCCTCAATCAGAAAGTCGCGGTCATAGGCGTTGAGGCGGTGGGCGTAAAGGCTTAATCCACCTTAAAGCGGCGGGGCAAAAATCCTTCTTCACGGGTTTTGGCCCCGCCGCGCGCACCCTTGATATGTGGCACGACGTTTCCATTCAAACCTGTCTCAGGTTTTCGTCGAAACGGTTTAACTCGGATCACGCCAGCCATTGGCAATCGGATAGCGCCGATCAAGCCAAAACGCCTTGAGCGTCAGGCGCGGACCGGGGGCGGATTGAAAGCGTTTATACTCGGAAATATAGAGCAGGTGCTCGACCCGTTTCACCGTCTCGCGCGCAAAGCCCTTGGCCACCAGATCGGCCACCGATTCCTCGTGATCCACCAGCCCTTCAAGGATGGCGTCCAGGATCTCATAGGGCGGCAGGCTGTCGTCATCGCGCTGATCGGGGCGCAACTCGGCTGAGGGCGGTTTGTCGATGATCGCCACCGGGATGACCTCGCCTTCGGGGCCTTTCATCCAAGGCCGGTGATTGGCATTGCGCCAACGGCATTGCTCAAACACCCGGGTTTTATACAGGTCTTTGATTGGATTATAGCCGCCATTCATGTCGCCATAAATCGTGCAATAGCCCACGGCGACTTCGGATTTATTGCCTGTGGTCAACAACATAGATCCAAACTTGTTGGACATCGCCATGAGCAAAAGCCCACGCAGACGCGATTGAATGTTCTCTTCGGTGGTGTCAAACGGCAGATCGCCAAAGATCGGCGCAAGCGTGTCGGTGATCGCGTCCCGCCCGGCTTTGATTGGCACTAAATCATAGCGACAGCCCAGCCGCGTGGCGATGTCTTTGGCATCCTCAAGCGAGCCTTGCGAGGTGTATTCGGACGGCAGCATCACGCAATGGACGTTTTCGGCGCCGATGGCATCCGTGGCGATGGTGGCAACAATCGCGCTGTCAATCCCGCCAGACAGGCCCAAAATCACCTTTTTAAACCCGGTCTTGCCAAGGTAATCGCGCAGCGCCTCAACCATGACCCGGTAATCTTGGTCCCACGCGTCGGGATGATGGGCAATCTCGCCCTCTTCGGCGACCCATTTTCCGTCGGTCAGGGTGAAATCGACATGGCGGAGACATTCGTCAAACACCGGCAGGATATGCGCCGGGCGGCCGTGGCGATTGAGCACGAAAGAGCCCCCATCGAACACCTGATCGTCCTGCCCGCCGACCATATTGAGATAGACCAGCGGCACATCGTTTTCGGTGACACGAGACACCATATGGGTCAGGCGAATATCGAATTTGTTGCGAAAATAGGGCGAACCATTGGGCACCAACAGGATTTGCGCCCCACTTTCGACCTGCGCCTCCGCCACATCTTCATGCCACGCGTCTTCGCAAATCGGCGAGCCGATGCGCAACAGGTTGATCGCGTAAGGCCCCTCAATCGGACCCTCGGCAAACAGGCGTTTTTCGTCAAACACATTGAAATTCGGCAGGTGATGTTTGCGCAAAACCTGTTTGACGCGACCCTCGGCCAAAATCCAATAGCCATTATAAAGCGCATCACCATAGGCATAAGGCGCGCCAAGACCGATGGCCGGACCATCGAGCGTGAGCGCGGCGAGCTCTTCCATCATCGCCATGGCAGTGTTCACAAGGATCGGTTTCATCACCAAATCCTGCGGCTGATAGCCGATCAGGAACAACTCGGGAAAGGCGATCATATCCGCCTTGGCGGCTTTCGCCTCGGCATAAGCTGTGCGCACTTTGTCGGCATTGGCGGCGATCGCGCCCACGGTGGGGTTGAGTTGCGCCATGCTCAGGCGGAATGTCTCGGTCATACTCACGGATCCTGTCTCTGCGTGCCGTTGGGCCATGCCTTTGGGCCGGACCCGCTGGCCTTGACCTTGGGTTTAGCAGAAAGACCGGCAAGGGAAAGCCGATTGGGGCAAAAACATTTGAAGAGGCCAGCGCTTATCCTTAGGCTGCGCGTGACCGCGCGGCGAGAGTTGAAGTAAACGGCTTGGCGCGCAGGGCTGTGCGGCGATCGGCCCATGGACCACCACCCATATGACGGACCAGCATGACTGGGATGAGGACAACATAGTGACACGCAAGCGTTTCGCGCGCCCCCGGATGGGCCTGACAAGTCTGATGGCTTTGGTGGCATGGATGCCCCTATGGAGTCCCATGACGGCTCTCGCCCAGGACAATGGCAAAGTGGTCACCCACCAATTTGACGAGGGCGGTGTCTATGAGGGCACCTTTACCGATGGCCAACAAGATGGCGTTGGCACCTATCGCCTGCCCAATGGCTATGAGTACACCGGCGAATGGGTGAAGGGCGAAATCAAAGGCCAAGGCATCGCGCGGTTCACCGACGGATCGGTCTATGAGGGCGCGTTCGAGAAAGGCAAACCACACGGGTTTGGCAAAATCACCTATGCCGATGGCGGCACCTATGAGGGCGATTGGGTCAATGGCGAGGCCACGGGATCGGGCGTTGCGGTCTATGCCAATGGCGTGAAATACGAGGGCGGATTTTTGGTCGCAAAGCTGCATGGTCAGGGCCGGATGGAAAGCCCCTCCGGCTATGTCTACGAGGGCGGTTGGGTCAATGGAGCCAAAGAAGGCCGGGGCAAAATCGCCTATCCCGAAGGCGCCACCTATGAGGGCGAAATGTCGCGCGACACCCGCCATGGCAAAGGCGTTTTGACCACCCAAGACGGGCTGATCCTGGATTGCGACTGGGTTGAAAACCAATGCAATGGCACCGGCACGATCACCCAGCCCAACGGCGATGTTTACGTTGGCGATCTGGTTGGTGGCAAACGTCAGGGCAAAGGCCGCGTGACCTATGCCAATGGCGATGTCTATGAGGGTGATTTCGACGATGACAAACGCCACGGCCAGGGCGTGTTCACCGGCTCGGACGGTTATCTTTACACCGGCCAATGGATCGACGGGCGCATTGAGGGCAAGGGTCAGGTGACCTACCCGGATGGCTCTGTTTACGTTGGCGATTTCCTCGATGACCTGTCGCATGGCACCGGCAAAATCACCTATCCCAATGGCACGACCTATGAAGGTCAGTGGCAATATGGCGTGATCGACGGCGACGGTGTGGCGCGCTATGCCAATGGGCTTGTCTATGAGGGCACATTCAAGAACGCGCAAAACCACGGCACGGGCAAAATGACCTATGTCGATGGCTTTGTGTATGAGGGTGATTGGGTCGAGGGTCAGCGCCAGGGCAAAGGCCGCGCCACCTATGCCGATGGCACGATCTATGAGGGCGATTACGTTGCGGGCAAACGCGAAGGCATGGGCACGATCACCATGCCCTCAGGGTTTACCTATACCGGCGAATGGGCGGGCGGTGAAATTCAGGGGCGCGGTGTGGCGACCTATGCCAATGGCGATGTCTATGAGGGGCTGTTTGTGGCCGGAAAATCCAACGGGCGCGGCACGATCACCTATGCCGATGGTCGCACCGTTTCGGGCGATTGGGTCGATGGCGCTTTGGTGTCTGAGGACACGCCTGCCACGACGCCTGACACCGAGGACACCCCGGCTGAAACGCCTGCGTCTGAGTAACTCACCAAGGCACTTCGTCGCCCTTCCAGTCATAAAACCGTCCCGTTTGAGCCGCACTCAGGCGGGACATTAGGCAAAGGCAATGTGCCGCTGCCGCCTCGGGCGGGAGCTTATCACGTGCATAGTCTTTGGTGAAATCGGAGGCCACGGTGCCGGGGTGATAGGCGATCAAACAGGCCTGTTTATGGCTGCGCGCAATCTCGATCGCGGCAGTGCGGATCACTTGGTTCGCCGCCGCTTTCGCCGCACGGTAACTGTACCAACCGCCCAGATGATTGTCGGAAATCGAGCCGACCCGTGCGGTCAAGACGGCCACTGTCGAGGGCGCGTCCTTTGGCAAAAGCCGCGGCAGCTCGCGCAGCACCAATGCCGGACCGATGGCATTGGTGGCGAATTGATCCACCATGGCCTCGGCACTGAGCGCTTTCAGAGATTTCTCGGGCGGTTGCCCTGCCCCATCGAGTTTTCCGGTTGCGAGTATGATCAGGTCAAACGGGCCTTTGAGAGCCCCAAGATGATCCGCAACAGAGGCCGGATCAGTGACATCAAACCCATCGCGGCTGCGCGCGAGGGCGGTGACCGGAGTGCCCTGTGCGGTGAGTGTTGCGACCAACGCGCCGCCAATCCCGCCCGCGGCCCCCAGGATGAGTGCATTTTTAAACATGCGTTAAAGATGGCGCGATTTGGCCAAAAGAAAACCCCTCCCGATGCGGATCGGAAGGGGCCAGCCTTAAGAGAAGGCAAACATCAGTTCTTGAGCTTGTTCACTTTCAGCATTTTCATCACCATCCGCTCATAGAACGGCTCTGAGACGCCTTTGCGGACTTTGCGCATGAAATACCATTCAAAGCCCAGCTTGGCCCAATGCACCCATTTGCCAGACGCCGCCCAGTTGACGTTGCGCGGTGGGTTTTGCGGCATCGCCAAAAACGCCGCGCCGCCATCGCCAAAATCGGCCAAGCACAACGCGTTCCATGTCGCGAGTTTTTGCGGCTCTTTGCCTGCCATCACCAGCGGGATGTTATGCGCGGTGGCGGTGACCATGGATTCGATCATGAACCCGGTTTTTGGTACGCCAGTCGGCACGGCGGTCGGTTCTTTCGGTGCAATCGCGATGCACACGCCGATGCCGAAGATGTTCGGAAAGGTCGGGTTGCGCTGAAATTCATCAACGATAACAAAGCCGCGCGGGTTGACCAACCCGTCGATCCCCATCAGCGCCGGGATGCCGCGGAAGGCGGGTAAAAGCATCGAATAGCTGAAGGACAATTCATGCTCTTTCTTCGGTTTGCCGTCCTCGTCATGTTCGGTGACGAACACTTTGCCCTCTTCAAACCGGTTCACCTTGGCATTGGTGATCCAACGGATTGAGCGTTCGCGCATGATGGATTCGAGCATGCCTTTGGTGTCGCCCACCCCGCCAAGGCCAAGGTGACCAATGTAGGGTTCGGGCGTGACAAAGGTCATCGGCACCTGATCGCGGACCTTGCGGCGGCGCAGATCGGTGTCGATGGTCATGGCATATTCATAGGCTGGCCCAAAGCAGGACGCCCCCTGAACCGCGCCGACGACAATCGGACCGGGATTGGCACAAAACGCATCCCAACCGTCGCCCGACACTTCGGCATGTTCGACATGACAGACGGAATGGGTGAAGCCTTCGGGGCCAAAGCCCTCGATCTCGTCAAAGGCCAGATCAGGACCGGTGGCCAAGACAAGGTAGTCGTAAGTGACCTCTTTGCCGCTGTCCAAAATGATCTTATTTTCTTGCGGGATCAGCTTTTTAGCGCCATCACAGATAAACGCGATGCCGCGCTTTCTCATCACCGGCTCAAGCTCGATGATCAGGTCTTTCTTTTTGCGCCAGCCCACACCCGCCCAAGGGTTTGAGGGCGTAAATTGGAAATAGCTTTTGTTGGAAATCACCGTGATGCTATCATTTGGCCCCACAGTTTCTTTCAATTCATAGGCCTGAATGGTCCCCCCAAGGCCTGCTCCGAGCACAACGATATGCGCCATAATATTCTCCCCTTTGTGTTTTCCCGCAACACTTTGATCCGGGCGCGGGTCCGGTCTTTGACTCAGTGTACCACCGATTAAACAGAACCGACTTGATCTGAGTCTTTGCGCAATCTGGATTTGTATGCATTAGTATTCAAAAATTTGAATACAATAAAAAGCCAAATCCGCCAAGCACTGTCATGCGTTGCCCTCGCCTGTTCTGGCGGCCTTTGGCAAAAAGCCAATTTTGGGGGTTTTCAACGCCGCAACCGCGCGTATAGTCGCCCCCATGACGAACCAGGCACATATCCTTTCAGCGATCGCTGCCCAGCCCCTGCGCCTTTGCGCGGGCCTTCGTCGTGACCTCCTTCTTCTTAGCTGCCTCTGAGCGTGCCTTCGGCGCGAGGCTCAGAGGTGACCAAATGCGCCGGATCACGCAGCTAAAGCCTTTTGCCATTCATTTGAGACACGGATTAAGTGTAAAAGGCCTGCAACATTGCAATGTTGAACTGCGTTTTCCAAAAATCTGTGAGCCAGGTTTTTCGCAAAACGCGTTGAGGACTATAAGAAAGATTTCAAAATGACCCAGACTTCCAAACAGGATCACGTCCTGATTTTTGACACCACCCTGCGCGACGGCGAACAAAGCCCGGGCGCCACCATGAGCCACAATGAGAAGATCGAGATTGCTGGCCTGCTTGATGAAATGGGCGTCGACATCATCGAAGCCGGGTTCCCGATTGCCTCTGAGGGCGACTTTGAGGCGGTGCGCGACATTGCACTGAACGCGAAAAATTCGGTGATCTGTGGCTTGGCGCGCGCCAGCACGAATGACATTGATCGCTGCTGGGAGGCGGTGAAACACGCGCCACGCGGTCGCATTCATACCTTTATCGGCACCTCGCCGTTGCACCGCGACATCACCGCGCTGTCCATGGACGAGATGGCCAATAAAATCCACGACACCGTGACCCATGCCCGCAATCTGACCGACGATGTGCAATGGTCCCCAATGGATGCGATCCGCACCGAGCATGAGTACCTCTGCCGC
This sequence comes from Celeribacter baekdonensis, assembly GCF_900102315.1. Lineage (GTDB taxonomy): Bacteria > Pseudomonadota > Alphaproteobacteria > Rhodobacterales > Rhodobacteraceae > Celeribacter > Celeribacter baekdonensis. Next base: position 384,666 of record NZ_FNBL01000003.1, on the reverse strand, counting down.
GTCGTAGAAATCGCAATCAAAGCGGGGGCGACCACGATCAACATTCCCGACACCGTCGGCTATACCATTCCGCGCGAAAGCTCGGACATCATCAAAATGCTGTTGGAGCGTGTGCCGGGCGCGGATGAAATCATCTTTGCCACCCATTGCCACAACGATCTGGGCATGGCGACCGCCAACGCTTTGGCCGCCGTGGAGGCCGGGGCGCGTCAGATCGAATGTACCATCAACGGTCTGGGCGAACGTGCGGGCAACACCGCGCTCGAAGAGGTCGTCATGGCATTGAAAGTGCGCAACGACGTCATGCCCTACAGCACCAGGATCGACACCACCAAGATCATGAACATCTCGCGCCGCGTGTCGCAGGTGTCTGGTTTTCCTGTGCAATATAACAAGGCCATCGTCGGCAAAAACGCCTTTGCCCATGAGAGCGGCATCCATCAGGACGGGATGCTGAAAAACAAAGAAACCTTTGAAATCATGCGCCCGCAGGACGTGGGTCTGGCGGGCACGTCGCTGCCTTTGGGCAAACATTCGGGCCGCGCGGCACTGCGCGCCAAGCTCGATGAGATGGGGTTTACGCTGGCCGACAACCAACTCAAAGACGTGTTCGTGCGGTTCAAAGACCTCGCCGATCGTAAGAAAGAAGTGTTTGATGACGACCTGATCGCGCTCTTGCGCGACTCTGGTGCGGCCGAGCAAAACGAACGGATCAAGGTGAAATTCCTGCGCGTGATCTGTGGCACGCAAGCACCGCAATCCGCCGATCTGATTTTGGAAATCGACGGCGTCGAGCATCAGAAAACCTGCGAAGGTGACGGCCCGGTCGATGCCACGTTCAAGGCGATCAAAGAGCTGTTTCCGACCACCGCGCGGCTGCAACTCTATCAGGTGCATGCCGTGACCGAGGGAACGGACGCGCAGGCGACCGTGTCCGTGCGTTTGGAGGAAGATGGCAAAATCGTCACCGGGCAATCGGCGGACACCGACACGGTGGTGGCCTCGGCCAAAGCCTATGTCAACGCGCTCAACCGCCTGTTGGTCCGCCGCGAAAAATCCGCACCCGATGCGGATGTCAAAACGGTGAAATACACCGACGCCGGGTAATGCACCTACACATGGCTTGATCCTTTGGGGCGTGCTTCGGCGCGCCCCTTTTCATACCCGGCACGCGTTTGCGCCATGGTCTCTGATCACTCCCGCACCAAACCTTCCCTGCTCCTCCAATGACGCAGACTGGAAAGCCAAAGCCATGGCGCTTATCGGCACGCGCGGCCATCGACTCCGTCGGCGGCGATCTGGCCGAAGATCTCACCGACTTGCTCGGATGGGAGGGGCTTTTGGGGCGCGAAAGTCATCGAAATGATGGACCCGGAAAAGCGTCGCACTCTCGTTGTTGAGCTGGTGTCATTGGCCGCTCAGGGCAAATTGACCCTCGACACAGAGGCGGTTTTCCCGCTGAGCGAAATCCAAGACGCGGTCAAAGCCGCCCTGATTCCGGGCCGTAAAGGCAAGGTTTTGCTCCGCCCGTAACGAAGACTGGCGCGGCGTCCGCAAAAATACGGCGCGACGTCAACATGCACATATCGGGCACATATACCCCGAATTATGCTTCAAAAATAATTGAACTGAGACAAAACCAACATTTCTGTCTGTCGCCTGTGAGGCGTGGCGGGCCTCTCTATGTCGGCTGTGGCGAGTCTTCGCCACCACCTGGCAACCACGCCCTTTTACAAAGCCTATGACGGTTCTATAAGTCCTCCGACATGGGGGATTCTCTCCTTTTGAACGACGACGGGGCATCAGGGACACTATGGCGGGATTTGGCGGGATTTTCTCCTCAGACATGGCAATCGATTTGGGGACAGCGAACACGCTGGTCTATGTGAAAGGCAAGGGGATCATTTTGAATGAACCCTCCGTGGTCGCCTATCACGTCAAAGATGGCCGCAAACAGGTTTTGGCCGTGGGCGAAGACGCCAAGCACATGCTTGGCAAGACACCCGGTTCCATTGAGGCCATTCGCCCCATGCGTGACGGGGTGATCGCGGATTTTGACACCGCCGAAGAAATGATCAAACATTTCATCCGCAAAGTCCACAAACGCACCACTTTCTCCAAGCCCAAGATCATCGTCTGCGTGCCCCATGGCGCCACCCCCGTTGAAAAACGTGCGATCCGTCAATCTGTTTTGTCCGCAGGCGCGCGCCGCGCCGGTTTGATTGCCGAACCGATTGCCGCCGCCATTGGCGCGGGGATGCCAATCACCGACCCGACCGGCAACATGGTGGTCGACATTGGCGGCGGCACCACCGAAGTGGCCGTCCTGTCCCTTGGTGACATCGTTTATGCGCGTTCTGTGCGCGTCGGCGGTGACCGGATGGATGACGCCATCATCGCCTATCTGCGCCGCCAACAGAACCTTTTGATCGGCGAAGGCACCGCCGAGCGGATCAAAACCTCGATCGGCACCGCGCGGATGCCCGACGATGGGCGTGGCTCGGTTTTGGTCATCCGGGGGCGGGATTTGCTCAACGGTGTGCCGAAAGAGATCGAAATCAACCAAGCGATGGTCGCCGAGGCTTTGGCCGAACCGGTGCAACAGATTTGCGAGGCCGTGATGGCCGCGCTCGAAACCACCCCGCCCGATCTTGCCGCCGATATTGTCGACCGTGGCGTGATGCTGACCGGCGGTGGTGCCTTGTTGGGCGATTTGGATCTGGCGCTGCGCGAACAGACCGGTTTGGCGATCTCGGTCGCAGACGAACCCCTAAATTGTGTCGCACTGGGGACTGGTAAAGCGCTGGAATTTGAGAAACAACTCCGGCACGTTATTGATTACGACAGCTAAGCCCTGCCGCGTGCAGATCCTTTTTCCCGGCTGACCCGTGACGAAGACGTGGGGAGCGAACCGTGGCCAAAGACAGAGGCAATTCAGAGGACTATGTCCGCCCGATCCGGCGTTTGCTGATCGGGATTCTGTTGCTGTGCCTTGCCGGGCTGTTCATCCTCTGGCGGATTGACAGTCCGCGCGTTGAGCGTATGCGCGCGCAACTCATTGATAAATTTGTGCCTTCTTTCGAATGGGCTTTGGTTCCCGTGACCAAAACCGTTGGGATGATCGAGAATTTCCAAAGCTATCAACGCATCTATGACCAGAACCAGGAACTCCGCCGGGAGCTGCGTCAAATGCAGGCGTGGAAAGAGGCGGCGCTCCAGTTGGAACAGAAGAACGCCAAGCTTTTGGACCTCAACAAAGTGCGGATCGACCCGAAATACACCTATGTCACCGGCGTGGTGATGGCGGATTCGGGTTCGCCCTTTCGGCAATCCGTGCTTTTGAACGTCGGGTCGCGCGATGGCATCCGCGATGGTTGGGCCACGATGGACGGGATCGGGCTGGTTGGACGGATTTCGGGCGTTGGCACCAACACCTCAAGGGTGATCCTGCTGACCGACAGCAATTCGCGCCTGCCCGCCACGATCCAACCCTCGGGCCAACGCGCCATCCTGTCTGGCGACAACAGCAGCCGCCCACCTTTGGATTTCATCGAAAGCCCCGAACTTGTCCGTCCCGGCGACCGCGTCGTGTCTTCGGGCGATGGCGGCGTGTTTCCCACCGATCTGCTGATCGGACAGGTTGCGATGGGCCCGGATCGGCGTCTGCGGGTGATTTTGGCGGCGGATTACGAACGTCTGGATTACCTGCGGGTGCTCAGAACCCACGAGAGCGAACAGATCAGCGATCCGGGTGGGTTGATCCTGCCGGACGCGCCATTGACGACCCTGCCACAGGACGCGGAGGCCAATCCCGATGGTTGACCCGCGCACCACACGACGGTGGAGCTACAGAGCCGGGTTTCTCGCCCTCTCCATGCTTGCGTTTTTCTTTTATCTTCTGCCTCTTAAAGTCGGATACGGCCATTGGCCGGGACCGGATCTTTTGTTGGCGTTTGCCTTCGCATGGGTGCTCAGACGTCCGGATTATGTTCCGGTCTTTTTGTTCGCCGCGATCCTGCTTATGGCGGATTTCATCTTTATGCGCCCACCCGGACTATGGACCGCGCTGTCTGTGATCGGCCTTGAATTTCTGCGTCGGCGTGAACCGACATCGCGCGACATGCCCTTTGCCGTCGAATGGGCGATGGTGGCCGGGGTGATGCTGGCCATGGCGCTTTTGTACCGTCTCGTCCTGGCGGTCTTCATGGTCGATCAAGCGCCTCTCATGCTGACAATTTTGGGCCAAATTTCAACGCTGATCGCCTATCCGATTGTGGTTTTGGTGTCCGTCACGATGATGAATGTGACCAAGATCACCCCGTCTGAGGCCGATGAGATGAGGTATGTGCGATGAGACGTTCCCCCGCAGACACCGCGCAGTCTGCCCGCAAAATCTCGCGTCGGGCGTTGTTTTTGGGCGGCAGCCAATTGGCCTTCATGGGCATTCTTGGCCTCAGAATGCGCTATATGCAGGTCGATCAGGCCGATGAATTCCGGCTTTTGGCCGAAGAAAACCGCGTCAAATTCCGGCTTTTGCCCCCTGCACGCGGATTGATCTATGATCGGAACGGCGCAGTGATTGCCGAAAACGAACAGACCTTTCGCATTGTGATCCGCAAAGAGGACGCCAGCGAATTGGATCAGGTCTTGGTGGAATTGGAGCGCTTGATCGGCCTGCCGCTTGAGGAACAAGAGCGGGTGCGCGCCGAGTTGAAAAAAGCCGGCCCCTCTGCCCCCGTGACCATCGCCGACCGTTTGAGTTGGGAAGCGTTTTCATCCGTCTCCGCCAATGGCCCGGCCCTTCCGGGGGTGACGCCAGAGGTCGGCCTGTCACGCCATTATCCGCTGCACGATGATTTCGCCCATTTGGTCGGCTATGTCGGTCCCGTGTCCGATTATGACCTGTCGAAAATGGACAATATCGACCCGCTTTACCGCATCCCAAAATTCCAGATTGGCAAATCCGGCGCGGAAAGCCGTCTTGAGGATGTTTTGCGTGGCAAGGCCGGATCGCTGCGGGTGGAACAAAACGCCTATGGCCGGATCATTCGCGAATTGGACCGCCACGAAGGTGAGCCGGGGGTGAACCTGCAACTCACCCTGGATAACAATATGCAGAATTTCACCCAAGCCCGGCTTGCGGGGGAAAGCGCCTCTGCCGTGATCATGGATGTGGAAACCGGCGATATTTTGGCCGCCGGATCGACCCCGGCCTTTGATCCAAACCTGTTCGTGCGCGGGATTTCTTCGGTCGCCTATAATGAACTGTTGGAAAACGATCACCGCCCCTTGCCGTCCAAATCGGTTCAGGGGGCCTACCCGCCGGGATCAACCTTTAAAATGGTCACCGCCCTAGCTGCGCTTGAGGCGGGCGTTGTCACGCCCGAAGACACGGTCCGCTGCATGGGTTACACTGAGATTGGCGGGCGGCGCTTTCACTGTTGGAAACGCGCAGGGCACGGCAATGTGAATATGGTCGGCTCCCTGCGCCATTCATGTGACGTCTATTATTACGAGATGGCCCAGCGTGCAGGCATTGAAAACATCGCCGAGATGGGCCGCAAACTTGGACTTGGCCTGCGCTATGATCTGCCGCTGCCGGGGATCAATTCCGGTCTCATGCCCGATAAGCAATGGAAACTTGAAAACCGTGGTGCCGAATGGGTGGTGGGGGACAGTTTGAACGCCGCCATTGGCCAGGGATTTGTACTGGCGACGCCCATGCAGCTTGCCGTAATGACCGCGCGTTTGGCGACCAACCGCGAGATCTTGCCCCGGATGATCAAATCCATCGACGGGGTCGAGCAAAACATCCTCGGCGGCGCGCCTTTGGGGCTCAATGAGAACATGTTGCGCTCGGTGCGTCAGGGCATGTTTGAGGTGATCAACTCAAATCGTGGCACCGCCTTTTCTGCGCGCATCGAAGACGACACCACCAAAATGGCGGGGAAAACCGGCACGGCACAGGTCCGCTCCGCCGTGGTGAACAACAATAACGTGCCATGGATCGAACGCGATCACGCGCTGTTTGTCGCCTTCGCACCCTATAATGCGCCGCGCTATGCTGTCTCGGTGGTGGTCGAACATGGCGGCGGGGGCTCCTCTGTCGCGGCCCCGATTGCCCGCGATTTGATGCTCTATGCCCTCCATGGTGCGGTGCCACCTTTGGCCGCCTATCCAAGCTCGCAACGTGGCACCATCCGCGAACGGTTCAAGGCCATGCCCCTGCGCGACCTCGATGGCGACGAGTCCACAAGAGGCCGTGCATGAGCTATCTTGAAAGCACCCTCAAAACCATCCCAACCGGTCTGTCAAAAGTCCTTTATGTCAACTGGGCGCTGGTCCTGTTGCTGTCCGCCGCCGCCTCGGTCGGGTTTTTGATGCTCTATTCCAATGCGGGAGGGTCGTTTCAACCCTGGGCCGAGCCACAGATGAAACGCTTTGCCCTTGGCATGGTGGCGATGTTGATGATCGGCATGGTGCCGATCTGGTTTTGGCGCAACATCGCCGGTCTGGCCTATATCGCCTCCTTTATGCTGTTGATTTTCGTCGAATTTTTCGGCCATGTTGGCATGGGCGCACAGCGATGGATTGATCTTGGCCCGATCAAGCTTCAACCCTCCGAATTGATGAAAATCTCGCTGGTGATGCTGTTGGCCGCCTATTACGATTGGCTCGACATTGACAAGGTCTCCAAACCTTTGTGGGTTTTGATCCCTGTCGTGTTGATCCTTGTGCCCACGGCTTTGGTGCTCAATCAGCCCGATCTTGGCACTTCGATCCTGTTGATCGCGGGTGGGGCCATCGTGATGTTCGCCGCCGGCGTCAGTTGGTGGTATTTCGCAGCGGTCGCGGGCATTGCGGTTGGGCTTGTCAGCGCTGTGTTCGCCTCGCGCGGCACCTCTTGGCAGCTTTTGAAAGATTACCAATTTGCCCGCATCGATACGTTTCTCGATCCCTCCACCGATCCTTTGGGGGCGGGCTATCACATCACTCAATCGAAAATTGCTTTGGGATCAGGTGGTTGGACCGGGCGCGGGTTTATGCAGGGCACGCAGAGCCGGTTGAATTTCCTGCCTGAAAAACACACCGACTTTATCTTTACCACCTTGGCCGAAGAGTTCGGCTTTATCGGCGGCATCTCCCTTTTGGCACTCTATGCCGGGATTGTCCTGTTTTGCCTTGTCTCGGCGATGAACAACAAAGATCGGTTTGGTGCGCTGGTGACCATCGGCGTCTCAGCGACGTTTTTCCTGTTTTTCGCGGTCAATATGTCGATGGTGATGGGGCTTGCCCCCGTGGTCGGCGTGCCCTTGCCACTCGTGTCCTATGGCGGCTCGGCGATGTTGGTGCTTTTGGCCGCGTTCGGCATCGTCCAATCGGCGCATATCCATCGCCCAAGGGGCAAAAGATGACGCTCACCCTGTTGTTTTCCGCCCCGGACCGGACGTGGCCCGCCTATGAAACGGTGCTGCAGCAGGTGCTCAAAGAGGCGGGGATTGACGCCGATCTGACGCGCAGCGCCCGCCCGGATGCGGTCGATTACATCATCTATGCTCCGAACGACACGCTCCGTGATTTCACCCCCTACACCCGCACCAAAGCGGTTCTAAGCCTCTGGGCTGGCGTCGAAAAAATCGCCCCCAACTCCACGCTCACCCAACCGCTCTGCCGGATGGTCGACCCTGGCCTCGCGCAGGGGATGCGCGACTACGTGGTCGGGCATGTGATGCGCTATCATCTTGGGATGGACCGCCACATTCACGGCCTCAATGGCGCGTGGGATCACATCACCCCACCTTTGGCGCGCGATCGTCCTGTCACGGTGCTGGGCTTGGGCGAACTTGGACAGAGCTGCGCGCGAGCGCTGGCCGCCCTTGGCTTTCACGTCACCGGATGGTCGCGGCGTCCGAAACAGATCGCGGGACTGACCTGTGTCAGCGGCCCCGACGGTCTCAAAATGGCGTTGAAGACGGGCGAAATCGTCGTGCTGTTGCTGCCCAACACGGCACAGACGGAGAACACTCTGAACGCAGAAACACTGGCGCTTTTGCCCAAGGGCGCGCGCATCGTGAATCCCGGACGTGGCAGTTTGATCGACGATGATGCCCTGCTGACCGCCTTGGACGCAGGCCAGATCGGTCACGCCACTTTGGACGTGTTCCGCACCGAACCCCTGCCGCAAGACCACCCCTATTGGGCCCACCCCAACGTCACCGTCACGCCGCATATCGCCGCTGAAACCCGCGCGCAAACTGCCTCAGAGGTGATCGCCGAAAACATCCGCCGTGGCGAGGCGGGTGAACCGTTTGTGCATCTGGTCGATCGCGCGGCCGGGTACTGAGCCACCCAGCCCCCCCTTTACCGTGACCTAAAGCGTTCCGCCATAAACCTGAATCACGGGTTTATGGCGGAACGCCCACACCATTGATATGTTCAGCATCGCCACGCCTTTCCCCTGTCTCAGGTTAAAGGCGTGGCGTTTTAAATACTCACATCACCGCAGTTTCGGCGGGGCACTCGGGTCCATGCCGGGCGCGGCGGGGCCGGATTGCAAGGGTTCGGGTTCTAGCAAATCAAAGCGCAGACCAAAGCGGGCAAAGGCGGCGCAGAGCGGATCGGAAGATTTGAAAAACGCCACATCCAGCGCCCCGGCCTCAACGCCCGAAAAAATCAACGCCTCGGACACAAGTCGCGCCAAGACATCTTCTGAACCAGGAATTTGATCAACGAAGGCCAAGAGATGCGAGCGCACGCCGTCCTCGTATGTCACGCCTGACAGGTAGACCAACCGCGCCAATCCACCCGCAATCGCCAGTTTGGCGTCCAGCGCCGTGACCAAAACCTCTGGCAAGCCATGCGGCGGAAAAATCTCTTCGGCTTTGCCATGGGTCTCGGCGGGGGCATTGCCCAGAGTGGCCTGCAGCCAATCGACCGCCGCCCCCGGCAAGAGCATTTCGGAGGGGGCCACAGACAGGTTCAACCCCAAGCCAAAGCCAGATCCCGCCAACATTTCGGTCAACACCCGCCCGGACATCGCCGCATAGGGTGCGCCGCCAGCGAACTCCGCAAGGCGCTGTTCGCGGTCAAAAGCCAGAACAAATTGGTCCTCTTCGACCGGAAACACTTTGGGCGTGATCGGACCTTCGCCGTCATGTTCTTCGTCCAAAAGCAAAAACCATTCGCCATCCGCGACCCGTTCAAAAAACCGCAAACGGGCGGTGTCGTCGTCGGGGGCGGCTTGCATCGCGGCATGGGCACGGTCAATGGGGGTCTGTGCGGAGGCAGTGTGTTCGGTCATGGCAGGTCCTTGAGGCTGGCCCGAAGGCAGACGCGCAGCTCGGGCAAAAGTTCGGCCTCAAACCACGGGTTTTTCTTTAGCCAACCCGTATTGCGCCAGGACGGATGAGGCAAGGGAAAGACGCGCGGCGCATGATCGCGCCAGTCGCGCCAATTGCGCACTGTCTCTGTCAACGCAGTTTTCACCCCAAGATGATAGCGGATCGCATGAAGCCCCACGGGCAAGATCAGATCCACTTCGCCCAGTGCCGTCATCACCTGATCGTGCCATGTCTCGCGGCACAGTTTGGGCGGCGGAATATCCGCGCCTTTGGCGTCATAACCGGGGAAACAAAACCCCATCGGCACGATGGCGATGCGGTCGCGGTCATAAAACGTTTCCTCATCCAGCCCAAGCCATGCGCGCAACCGGTCCCCCGACGGGTCGGTAAAGGGCCGCCCGCTGTCATGGACCCGCGCGCCCGGTGCCTGTCCAGCGATCAAAATGCGCGCAGAGGGGCGAAACCACACCACAGGGCGCGGTGTGTGGGCAGTTGCCGTGGCGGTAAACCGATCGGCACAGAGGCGACAGGCGCGTATCTCTTGGGTCAGGCTCATGCGGTTATTTTAGCGCATCGGTTTGGGTTTGACCACTTGACTCATTTTTATATTTCTAGAATTATAAAAATGAATCGCAGATACGCATAGGAAACCCCGCCATGAGCGCCCCCCATTCTGACGACATTTCCATAGCCGAAGCGGCAAGCACCTTTGCTGCCCTTGGCTCCGAACAACGCCTCACGGTGTTGCGCGCTTTGGTGCGGGCGGGTCCAAAGGGATTGACCATCGGCACGCTGGGGGAGCGCACCGGGATCACCGGCGCGACCCTGACCCATCACATGAAAATCCTCGCGGCCACAAAGCTTGTGACACAAGAGCGCCACGGGCGCTCTATTGTGTGCATCGCCGCCGATTACGATGAGTTGGAGGGGCTTTTGTCCGCCCTTCTGTCCGAATGCTGTGCCGATTGCGACGCAGACACCTGTACCCCAGAGGCCCATTGCCATGAAGGACCAGTGTCATGACTGATCTCACGCAAACCCCGCCGAAACTCCCGATGCTGTGGAAAAAGACCGACAAGGCCCTGTTGCTCGCGGGCTTGGTCCTTGTGGCCGTGGCCCTGTTCGACACGCCGGCGCTGTGGGACACGATCCGCTTTACAGCAGAGGCGCTTTGGGCGGCGGCACCGTTTTTGCTGTTTGCCATTCTCGCCACCGCCTATGTCAAAGCCTCAGGTGCAGAGACATTGCTGTCCAAGGCTTTCGAAGGCCGCGAGTTGCGCATGATCGTGGTGGCCGCGATTGTCGGTGGTGTGTCGCCGTTCTGCTCCTGTCAGGTCATTCCCTTTATTGCCGGGGCCTTGGCCGTTGGCGTGCCGCTCTCTGCCGTCATGGCCTTTTGGTTGGCCTCGCCATTGATGGACCCGGCCATGTTCATTGTCACGGCCAACGGGTTGGGCGTCGATTTTGCCATCGCCAAAACCCTCGCCGCGGTCTGTATTGGCCTCATGGGTGGCTTTGGGGTCAAACTCATGGGCGGCACCGCGCTGTTCGCGGACCCTTTGAAACCGCGCGCCGCGCCGTCTCGGTGTGCGTCGGCCGCGTTGCGAGGCGCGCCAAATTGGAAGGTCTGGACCGAGTCCAAGCGCATCGAGAGTTTCCGCGGCAATTTTCGTGAAAACCTGATGTTTCTCGGCAAATGGATGTTGGTTGCCTATGTGCTTGAGGCGGTGATGATCCGGTACTTGCCCGCAGAGATGATCGCCTCGGTGATGGGCGGCACGGGTCTGCGCCCGATCCTGATCGGAGCCGCCATCGGCGCACCCGCCTATCTCAATGGCTACGCCGCCGTGCCCCTGATGTCCGGGCTTTTGTCTCAGGGCATGTCCGCCGGCGCGGCGATGGCTTTCATGGTGGCAGGGGGCATTTCCTGCATCCCGGCGGCGGTGGCCGTCTGGGCACTGGTCAAACCTCGCGTCTTTGCCGCCTATATTGGCTTTGCCCTCATCGGGGCGGTCCTGGCCGGAATAAGCTGGACCAGTTTCGAGACTATTTTCTGATCAACTCTTGGAAATCGCCATGAAAACTGACCCCTGTTCGACGGCAACAGGGGTTTGCATGCTTGCCCTACCCCCTTGCTTGGATTATTCCCCAAGCACGCTTGGGTACAGGGATCGGAGGGCACATATGTACAAGGTCTGGAATTTCGTCACGAACTATTCGCTTTTGCTGATCATCGGCGCAATTCTTGCATTGATCTGGGCAAACACGGATGCGCAGTCCTACCACGCCTTCGTCGAGTACCCTCTGGCGGAAAATTTCTTTATCGGCCATCCGCATATGGACGAGGCCGGACATGTTCACCGCACCCTGACCCTGCATTACCTGTTCAACGACGTGCTCATGGCCTTCTTCTTTGCCATTGCCGCAAAAGAGGTCTGGGAGGCCGTGATCCTCAAAAACGGCTCTTTGCGCGGCAAAAAGGCGGCCACGCCCCTGATTGCCACCCTGGGCGGCATGTTGGGGCCGATTGCGGTCTATCTTGGACTGGCGATGGTCTTGGGCTCGGACACTTATGATGCGGTCAAAAACGGCTGGGCCGTGCCCACCGCCACCGATATCGCGTTTTCCTATCTCGTCGGCCGGATCGTCTTTGGCGCGGGCCACCCTGCCGTGCGCTTTCTGTTGCTTTTGGCCATCGCGGATGATGCGGCGGGTCTTGTGATCTTGGCGATCTTCTATCCGACCGGCGAACTGGCCGTGCAATGGCTGTTGCTCTCAGTCGCTGCGGCTGTGCTTGTGTTCGTGCTGGCCAACTGGTTGCCGCGCAAACTTGACGCCGGCAAAGAAGTCCGCCCAACCTCGACCTGGGTGCGCCAGTCCCTGTCCTATTGGCCCTATCTGATTGCCGCCTGCATCTCGTGGTACGGCTTCATGCGTGCGGGCATTCACCCGGCTTTGGGTCTCTTGCCAATTGTCCCGACCATCCCTCATGCCGACCGCGCCTTTGGCCTGTTTGCCGATGCCGAACAACACCTGTCCGATCTGCTGAACGATATCGAACACAAGCTGAAAACCCCGGTTGAAATCATTCTGTTTTTCTTCGGCCTGCTCAATGCCGGTGTTGAATTCAATGCCATCGGCGATCCGACATGGCTGGTTTTGGCTGGGCTGTTGATCGGCAAACCTGTGGGCATTCTGATCATGGGCGCGCTGGCGGCGCATGTGTTGCGTCTGGGCCTTCCGGCCGGGATGCGCACGATTGATCTTTTGGTGATCGGCTGTGTCGCGGCCATTGGCTTTACCGTGTCGCTGTTTATCGCCTCGGTCGCCTTTGATGCCGATACGATGCTTGGATCGACCCCGGTTCAGGCCGCCGCCAAGATGGGTGCGCTGTTCTCATTCGCCGCTGCGATCATCTCCATTATCGCTGGCAAACTGTGCCGCGTTCAGAAACAATCGGCGTAAAACGCGCCAAAATTACGAAATCGTTTCTAAAATGAGGCCAAACCACAGAGGCTATATGCTGGTTTGGCCTCATTTTTGACACACTTGAGCAGTCTGAGATGGATTTATCGCAGACGTCTCGGCATAATTTCAACAAAATAGCCAATTAAGACGGCTCCATTAACAAAAACCCGTTAAGGGTGGTGTGCAGGCAGTATCAGGGCGCGTATCTATGCTCGAGTTCGACAATGTGAGTAAGTCCTTTTGGACTGGGACGCAGCGCAAGGTGATCCTTGATCGCGCGTCTTTTCGCGTGGAACTTGGCAACAGCCTTGGCATCCTTGCCCCGAACGGCACCGGCAAGACCACGATCATCAATATGATGAGTGGTTTGGAAAAACCCGACGAGGGCGAAATTCGCCGTGGCTGTCGCGTGTCTTTTCCGCTTGGGTTCATGGGCGGGCTGATCGGCAAACACACCGCGCGCGAAAATGTACGCTTTATTGCCGAGCTTTACGATCTCGATCCCGATTATGTCGAGGCCTTCTGCCGTTGGCTCTGTGAGCTCAAAGAATATTTTGATATGCCGGTGGCAACTTATTCGGCGGGGATGCGATCCCGCCTGTCTTTTGCGCTTTTGCTGGCGCTTGATTTTGACATCTACCTGATCGACGAAGGTATGCCGTCGACGGCGGATGTGAATTTCAACCGCAAAGCAGGGAGCATTTTACGCGAGCGGCTTGAACATGCCACCATCATCGTGGTGTCGCATCAGGCCGCCACGCTTGAGAAATTCTGTCGTTCGGCGGCTGTTTTGAGAAACGGCAAGCTTTACATGTTCGACACATTGGAAGAGGCCAAGGCGCTCTATGACTACGAAGGTTAAAGCTCAAAAATTCCGGGTGCGCCGCGCGCCGCGCGCCGCAACACCCGCCGGGCAAGGGGGAGAAACCCCTATCGCCGATGCCACAGGCCAAGCCCCGTCAAAAGAAGCGGCGGTTAAGGCCTTTGATGACGACAAATTGTTTGACAATGACGCCAGTGCCGATGGCTTTGGCGATGCGCCTTTTGCCGGGTCCGCTGCGGCACAAAAAGCACCGCAAAAAACGCCCGTAACCGAAAGCCAAAACGCGGCCCCCTCCGCCACGGGGCGTGGGGGACGGATCAAAGGCGGCGTAGCCCGCGCCCTTGGCCAAGACAACGACACCAACACTGCGCTGACCGGCGATGTCACCCCCGCAGATGAGGCCAGCATTGACGCCGAAATTGACACCATTCGTCGCGAAGGCCTGACCGGGCGTCAATTGCGGATGGCGCGGCGCGTGGCGCAAAAACACGGCATCGCGGCCACCTCTGATTTCGACGCCGTGCGACAGTTGCGCAAACAGGGGATTGATCCGTTCCAACGTGCCGCGATGTTGGATCTGGTGACGACCGAGGGCAAACCACCCTCACGGGAATTGACCACCACGGAGGGGGCGAAACTTCCGAAAACCATCGACACCCCCAAGCCGCCGTCCAAAGATATTTTGGAGCGGCTGAGCCGAGAAGACGAGATTTCCACCATTCAACGCGACATCGCGCGGCGACGTCGGCGCAAAATGGTGCTTTTGATCGCGCGTTTGGCCGTTTTTGTTGGCATTCCAACGATCCTGGCCGGGATTTATTTCTATACAATCGCAACGCCCATGTATGCCACGCAATCGGCGTTTTTGATCCAACAGGCGGATTCTGCCGGGGGGTCTGGCGGTTTGGGCGGCCTTATGGGCGCGTCTGGGCTGGGTGGCGCTCAGGATTCGATCGCGGTTCAGGAGTTTCTTGAAAGCCGCGACGCCATGTTGCGTCTGGATGCGGACGCCGGGTTTAAGGCGCATTTTTCCTCTGACGCGATTGACCCGATCCAACGCCTGCCGCAAAATCCGACCAATGAACAAGCCTATAAAGTCTATCAGGATCGCGTCAGCATCGGCTATGACCCGACCGAAGGGCTTTTGAAAATGGAGGTGGTCGCGGCGACACCAGAGATTTCTCAATTGTTCAGTGACATGTTGGTCGAATATGCCGAGGAAAGCGTGGATCATCTGACCCAGCGGATGCGCGAAGACCAAATGAAAGGCGCGCGTGAAAGTCTTGATGACGCCGAAGCCAAAATGCAGGCCGCGCAAGAAAAAGTTGTTCTTCTGCAAGAACAGCTTGGCATTATCTCGCCCGATGCCGAAACGGCGGCGATCATGGGTCAGGTGTCTGGCTTTGAAACCCAGCTTCAGGAAAAGAAACTGCAACTGCAACAGCTTTTGGACAACCCGCGTCCGAACCAGGCCCGCGTCGATGGCACCCGTGGCGACATTGGCCGCCTTGAAACGCTGATTGCCCAGTTACGCTCGCAGTTGACACAGGCCACCGGCGAATCCGGCTCCTTGGCGCGTGTGTCGGCAGAATTGCGGATGGCGGAGGTGGATCTTGCCACCCGTCAGGCGATGGCGCAACAGGCCATTCAATCGCTCGAAATGGCGCGGATCGAGGCCAACCGTCAGGTGCGCTACCTGTCCCTGTCCTCACGTCCCATCGCCCCGGACGAACCCACCTATCCGCGCAAATTCGAAAGCACACTTTTGTCGATGCTGCTGTTTTCGGGCATTTATCTGATGGCGTCTTTGACCGCTGCCGTGTTGCGCGAACAGGTCTCTGCCTAAAGCGTTCCGCCTTTCCCCTATCTCAGGTGAAAGGCGTGACGCTTTAAACCTGAAATCATGATGGGCCCGCCCCCTGAAAGGGGTGTGCGGGTCCTTTTATTTGGCCTCCCCTGCGACAGTTTGGCACGACGGAGTGGCACAGGCCCCGCGTATTAAAAGCATTCAACACGCGGAATGTGAAAGGATCACATCATGAAACGCTTCCCCCTGTCGCTTGCCCTGCTTGCCGCCCTCCCCCTCGCCGCCCTGCCCAGCCTCACATTGGCACAGGGGTTTGGCGCGGAGTTCATGGCCAACTGGGATTTGGATGAAAATGGCCAAGTGACGCTTGCCGAGGTGCAAGAACGCCGTGGCGATTTGTTTTACATGTTTGACGCCGATGAAGATGGCACATTGAACGACCAAGAATATGCCATGTTTGACGAAACCCGCGCCGCAGACCGTGAAATGCATCTTGAGGCATACGGGAGTGTTCCGGGACAAGGCCAAGCTATGGGTCAGGGCCAAGGCCAAGGTAAGGGCATGGGCCAAGGTCAGGGCAAAGGCCAAATGGCGGTCGGTATTGACGCCGTTCAAGACGCCATGACCCGGCGCTACAATGACATGAATGGCGACGGCGTGGTCACGCGCGACGAATTTGTCGGCAATGGCGCGCAATGGTTTGCCCGTATGGACCGCTCAGGCGACGCTGTGGTGACGCTTGCGGACTTTGACCAATGAGGGGCAAAGCAAAACTGCGCGCCCGCCCCTAACGCCCCGCATATCCTCTCTCCGCCTCGATAAAATCCGGGGAGAGGCTCTTTCGGAAACCGCAGTTAGGGCCTCCGGCAAATTCTTTCATTCCAAGCCAAAGAATTTCACGAAAAGGGCTTGCACACTTCCCAGCAAGCGACTAATTAGCCCCCCACGTTGGGATGTAGCCAAGTGGTAAGGCAACTGTTTTTGGTACAGTGTACCGTAGGTTCGAATCCTACCATCCCAGCCATTTCCACCTCGATCACGCACACAAGACCGCCCTCAGGCGGTGCGGCATGTCCTCTCTGCTTTCGCATGGCCCATTTTCGCATGGCCCATGCGCAGATCGCCCGTCTTTGCGATCCACGCGGCCGATACGGCTTGTCAAATGCGGCCCAGCCTTGGTATCAAAAAGCGTATGGGTGATCATGACCGCGACAGTCCCAACACACAGATCGGTTCCGGCGTCCTCTCCTTTTGTCCCTTAAAACCGACAGTGTCGTGTTGCTTTGCGCCGTTGTCGCAGGACTGCTGCTAAAGAGCAGCCTCAGTCACTCTGTCTCACTGGGTGTTTTTATGTCGGGCCTCTGTCTGGTCTGCTTAAAGCGTTTCGGATTTAAGTTGAGACACGACTTAAACCCGAAACGCTTTAGGCGGATTCTGGTTTCACCCGCTTGAAAGCGTCGTTGCCGCCAGCGGACATGTGGTGTTTTCAACCGTCATGTTCGCCATCCTGTCCCGTTTCGATCTCGAGACAGGGCGCGCGTTTTCATCCGACTTCATTGTTGAAAACTTAAAAGCCAACGTTGCCATTCCAAGCGCCGGACTCATTTTCATGTCCTGTTTGATCTATGGCGTTTACCACATCCGCCGGGGATGAAGCCACGCCGACGTATCGCTCTGACATCGGCAGGGAGTCCCAAATGCCCGGCTACAGGTCACTTTAGACACATGCATTTGGCACTCCCAAAGATAGGCGCGACGTTATCCCACCTGACGCCCATGCGACCAGACGCCGCGAATGACCGGGGTGCCTTCGATGCGGGCGATGCGGACCAGATCGGCGTGAAGCCCCTCCGCGATGCGGCCACGGTCCATCAGACCCACGGCGTTTGCCGGATTGGTTGTCACCGTGGCAATCGCGCGCGGGATGTCGTCCCACAGGTCCGCCAAAAGGATCGCCGAGGACATCAGCGCCGAGGGCACATAGTCGGAGGACACCACATCCAACAGCCCGCGTTCGGCCAAATCATGGGCGGCAACATTGCCGGAATGCGATCCGCCGCGAATGAGGTTCGGCGCGCCCATCATCACCGCGATACCGTGCAATTTACAGGCCTGTGCGGCCTCCACCGTGGTCGGGAATTCCGCCACCCGCACGCCATGCTGACGCGAGACCTCAACATGATCCGCCGTGGTGTCATCATGCGACGCCAAAACCGCACCGTATCGGTTTGCCTCGGCCACGGCGACCTCTTCGTGACGCGCGCCATAGGTGTCGCGCAGCTCCAAAAGATGGCTGACATGCTCTTCGAATTGCGCGTCGGACATGCCGCGCTTTTTCTGCACATAGTCTTTGAGCTTGGAAATATCGCGAAACTGCCGTTGTCCCGGCGTGTGGTCCATCAAAGACACAAGACCGATGCGATCCTCGGGACCAAATTCAGCCATTTCCGCCTCAAGCGTCTCCGAACACACCTCGGCGCGCAGATGCAAAAAGTGGCTGATTTTCAAAGCGTTTTGATTGCGCAGCATCATCAATTCGCGTGACAGGGAGCGGGCGTATTTGGCATAGCCCCCCGCATCCCCGGCCCGAATGATAGAGCCCACCCGCATTGCATCAAACACCGTGGTGATGCCAACCGAGGCCAGTTCGGCGTCATGGGCGATGATCGCCGCCTTATGCGGCCAATCGACTTTGGGACGCGGTTCGATATGGCGTTCAAGGTTGTCGGTGTGCAACTCGATCAACCCCGGAATGATCAAATCCCCCGCCACATCAACGGCGCCGGGCACAGAGCTTCCGCCCGTGCTCACATCGGCGATTTTGCCCCCTTCCACGCGCAGGGTGCCTTGGATAACCTCGGTTTCAAGTACAATTCGGGCATTGGTCAGCGTAAAATCAGTCATCGTGTCGTCCTATTGAGAGACGCAGGGTTTGCCCGATCAATGTCACAGAGGTGTGACACAAAGGATCTAAGGACTGCGCCATGGGGGATTTTGGCATGGGGAATTTTGGCATGAGGGATTTTGGCGTGGGTGATTTTGGCGTGGGTGATTTTAAAAGATACGCGGTCTATTACGCGCCCGAACCGGGGGCCTTGGCCGATTTCGCTGCGGCCTGGTTGGGCTGGGACCCGGTTTTGGGCGCAGAGGTCGCGCCGCCCGATTTGTCCGGCCTGCCCTGCCCCGTGACACAAATCACCGAGACCCCGCGCAAATACGGGTTTCACGGCACGCTGAAGCCACCGTTTCGCCTCACGGGCCCGTTGGAGGCGTTGATCACCGATCTTGAGGCCTTTGGCCGCACCCATGCGCCGGTCGTTTTGGACGGGCTGCGCCTCAACCAAATCGGTCGGTTTCTGGCCCTGACGCCCACGGGCGATCTCACGCCTTTGGAACGTCTCGCCGGGGATGTCGTGAGCGCCTTGGATGCCCACCGCGCGCCCGCTGGCGAGGCCGAATTGGCGCGCCGCCGCGCGGCGGGCCTGACGCCCCGGCAAGAGGCATTGTTGGCCGAGTGGGGCTATCCCTATGTGATGGAAGAGTTCAAATTCCACCTCACCCTGTCCGGCAAGCTGACCGATGATGAGGCCGCCGCCACCAAAGCCGCCCTCGCCCCGGTGATCGCCCCGCTGCTGCCCACACCCTTTGTGATCCGCGATCTTTGCCTGTTTGGCGAGGCAGAAGATGGCCGGTTTCACCTGATCCACCGTTACACTCTTTCCGGCTGAAGGGCGGCAAGAAAGGCCGCGACCGACTCGTCAAGTGCGCCGTCATTGTTGACCCGACGCACGGGCAGGCCCGGCGCAATGTCATATTCGGCGCGGGCCAGCCGTTTTTCGATCTCGGCCCGGCTTTCGCGCCCCCGCGCGGCCAGGCGTTCGGCCAGCACCTCGGGCGAGGCGGTGATCAGCAAAACACCCATGTTGGGATAAAGCGCATAGGCTTCGGGCAGGATCGCGCGTGAGCCGTTGAACACCACATCGCGCCCCTCATTGAGCGCGATTTCAATCTCGATCGGCACGCCATATTTCAGGCCATGCGCCTCCCAATGCAGCGCGAATTCTCCGGCCTCCAGACGGCGGTCAAATTCCTCGACGCTGACACCTTCGAAATCCTCGCCCCCGGCAGAGGTGGGACGGGTGATCACCCGGCGCGCCACCGCCAGATCACGCCGCACCGCGCGTGCCGCGTCAATCAACGTATCTTTGCCCGCCCCAGAGGGCCCGACCACGGCATGAAGGCGACCGACCATGTCACACCACCTTCGCGGGGGTAAAATCGGAGACATCAATCTCGCGATCCGCCACCCGTGCGCGCGCGGGTGCGTCGTGGAAAATCCCGATAATGGCGGCACCGCGGGCTTTGGCCTCTTCGATCAGGGTCAAAACGGTTTCGCGGTTGGTCGCATCCAATGAGGCCGTCGGTTCATCCAGCAACATCGCCGGATAGGTATGGGCAAAGCCGCGCGCAATGTTGACGCGCTGTTGTTCGCCGCCCGAAAACGTCGTGGGCGACAGCGACCAGAGCGTTTCGGGAATGTTGAGCCGGGCCAAAAGGTCGCGTGCGCGCTCAAAAGCCACCTCTTTCGGCGTGCCCACCGAGAGCAACGGTTCGGCCACGACCTCAACCGTCGGCACCCGCGGCACGACGCGCAGGAACTGCGACACATAGCCCAAGGTGGCGCGTCTGAGCGCGATGATTTCGCGCGGCTCGGCGGTTGCGACATCGACATCGCCCACCATGATCCGCCCGGATTGGCTAAGATAATTGCCGTAAATCATCCGCATCAGCGTGGATTTCCCCGCGCCTGAATTGCCGATCAGCGCCACGCATTCGCCGGGGGCCACGTCAAATGTCGCCCCCGCCATCACCGGGATCACCGCCGCGCCTTGATTGTGCAGCGTGAAAGATTTGGAAACATTTTCTAGATGGATCATAAGGTTACAGCCATTTTTTCCATTTACATAAAAGATAAGTGCCAAGCCCCGAACCGATCATCAGCACCGTCGCGATGTAATAGCCGTAGGGATTTTCAATCCCCGGCAGGTTCGGGAAGTTCATGCCATAGACGGAGGCGACCAAGGTGGGCGGCATGAACAACACCGCCACCACAGAGAAAATGCGGCTGGTGTTGCTTTGCTCCAGATTGATCAGGCCAAAGTTCACATCGGTCAGTTGCGACACCCGTGCCGACAAGAAATCGCCATGCACCGCAAGCGCCTGACAGTCGCGCACCAGAGCTTTCAAAATCTCGCGCTCCGCCTTGTCACCGCGCTCATCAAGCCCAAGTCCAAAACTCGACAGCGCCCGCTCGACCGTCAAAAGCGCATGTCGGACTTTTGCCACCTGCTCGCTTTGTCGCCCCAAAATACGCAGTGCCGAGGCAAGCTCCTCGCCACGCGGCGGCGGGTCGCGAAAGGCGATATGGGATTGCTGATCCAAGGCTTTGCCAACACCTTCGAGCAAATCCGCCAGACGCGCCACGATCTCTTCGACCAGTCCCAAAAACACCCGTCTGCGCCCGGAACAGCCCGCACTCGATTGGCCCGCGTGGGCGGCAAAGGTTTCGAACGGACGCGGCGTGTGATAGCGCACGGTGACCAAACGCTCGGGCGTGATCAAAAAGGCGACCGGGCCGAAACTCGGCTCCTTCATCTTGTTGAGCCCCGGCAAAACCACGGTCAACACTTCGGTATCGCCTTCGCGGTACAGCCGATTGGAAACTTCGATTTCTTCCATATCCGCGAGCGTCGGCACCGTCACACCAAGGGCCGCCAGCGCCTGCACCTGCGCCTCCAACGGGTTCAGAAGGTCAATCCAAAGCGCCTCTTTGAGGTCGCTTTGAATCGGCATCTGTTCCAAGCCGGAGGTCACAAGGCGGTAGGCATAAAGCATGGTGTCAGACCTGAAGCACGGAGGACACGAGCAGTTGCGTGTAGGCGTGTTGCGGATCGTCCAAAACCTGATCCGTCAGCCCGGTTTCCACCACATGTCCTGATTTCATCACCATCAGACGGTCGGCCAAAAGCCGCACCACCGCAAGGTCATGGGTGACGATAATCGCAGACAGGCCCATTTCGCGCACCAATCCGCGCAACAAATCCAAAAGCCGCGCCTGAACGGAAACGTCCAGGCCGCCCGTGGGTTCGTCCATGAACACAAGGCGGGGACCCGTGACCAGATTGCGGGCGATTTGCAGCCGCTGTTGCATCCCGCCGGAAAAGGCCGAGGGGCGGTCATCCATCCGATCCTCATCAATCTCGACCCGACCCAACCAATCGACGGCCTGCGCCCGAATATCGCCATAGTGACGCGCGCCGACGGCCATCAACCGCTCGCCAACATTGCCGCCCGCGGATACGGACATGCGCAACCCATCGCGGGCGTGTTGGTGGACAAAGGCCCAATCGGTGCGCGCCAGCATCCGGCGTTCGGGTTCGGACATCGTCAGCGTGTCGATCAAGCCACGATCACGGGTGTCAAACAGAACCTGCCCGCTGTCGGTCGGGATATGCCCCGCCATACAATTCAACAGCGTCGATTTGCCGGAGCCGGATTCGCCCACGATTCCCATGACTTCGCCGGGGTAGAGATCAAATGACACATCGGTACAACCGATCCGCCCGCCGTAGGTTTTGTGGATGTCTTTGACAGACAAAAGCGGGACGGGCAAAAGCGGGATGGGCAAAGGCGGGGTGATTTGCGCGCTCATTGTGCGGCCTCCTCGGTCGGGCTGAGACGCCCACGGTGGCCCTTGGCCTGCCGTCCGGCGCAATAATCAGTGTCGGAACACACGAACATCCGCCCGCCCGCGTCATCAATGATCACCTCATCCAAATAGGTGTGTTCCGCGCCGCAGAGATCACAGGGGTGATCGGCCTTGGAGGGATCAAACGGGTGATCTTCGAAATCGAGCGAGACGACTTTGGTGTAGGGCGGCACCGCGTAGATGCGTTGTTCGCGGCCCGCGCCAAACAGTTGGATCGCCGCCATCTCCATTTTCGGATTGTCGAATTTCGGGATCGGCGACGGGTCCATCACATAGCGCCCTTCGACCTTGACCGGATAGGCATAGGAGGTGGCGATATGGCCGTGGCGCGCGATGTCTTCGTAGAGCTTCACATGCATCAGACCGTATTCCTCAAGCGCGTGCATTTTGCGTGTCTCGGTCTCGCGCGGCTCCAAAAACCGCAAAGGCTCGGGGATTGGCACTTGATAGACCAAAATCTGCCCCTCGCCCAAAGGTTCCTCCGGGATGCGGTGGCGGGTTTGGATCACCGTCGCATCGCCGGTTTTCTCGGTCACGGCAATCTCGGCGGTCTTTTCAAAGAACTTGCGGATCGACACGGCGTTGGTGGTGTCATCGGCGCCTTGGTCGATCACTTTCAACGTGTCCTCCGGCGTCAAACAGGCCGCCGTCACCTGCACCCCGCCTGTGCCCCAGCCATAAGGCATCGGCATTTCGCGGGAGGCAAACGGCACCTGATAGCCGGGGATCGCAATGCCTTTGAGGATCGCGCGCCGGATCATCCGTTTGGTTTGCTCGTCGAGATAGGCGAAGTTATAGTCAGACATAATCGACCCCCAAACGCGATGCCGCGTGCTGCATGTATTTCTGTTCAAGGTATATTTTATGAGCGATCTTCAGGACCAACTTGTCTGTCAGGACCCGAAAATTCTCAGCCCGTTCATGTGCGAGCAAATTTACGCGCATCCGAACCTTTTCGTACTGTTGACCGGTTTGGTCTTTGGCATCATCGGGCTGATCTTTCATAACGCGAGCCACACGCCAAAGTCCCAGAACTCTATGCCCGGAGATTCCGGTAGCCACAGCAGCACAGGCTTTGATGGGTTTGACGATGGCGGCGGTTTTGACTGACTTCATTCTGCCGCCTCCTTGTGCTGGGCTGCAAAGATTTCCGCGCGCATTTTGCGGACCAGTTCCATCTCGGATTGGAAATCCACATAATGTGGTAATTTGATATGCTCCAAGAATCCGGTCGCCTGAATGTTGTCACAATGATACAGCACGAATTCTTCGTCATGCGCCGGAGAGTTCGACATCTCGACGCCAAGCTCTTTGGATCGCAACGCCCGATCGACCAAAGCCATGGAAATCGCTTTGCGTTCGGTTTGACCAAAGGTCAGGCCATAGCCGCGGGTGAACTGCGGCGGCTCGACTTTTGAGCCGGCGAATTTGTTCACCGTTTCGCATTCGGTCAACTCGACCTCACCGATCTCAATGGCAAAGCCAAGTTCGGGAATATCCAGTTCCACCGCGACCTTGCCGATGCGCAATTCGCCGACAAAGGCGTGGCTGTTGCCATAGCCGCGCTGGGTCGAATAGGCCATGGAGAGCACGAACCCTTCGTCGCCCCGCGCCAGTGCCTGAAGCCGCAGCGCGCGGTTGGCGGGCAGTTCCATCGGCTCGCGGGTCAAATCCGGCGGCGTGTCCTCCGAACGGGCCTCGGTCTGGATCAGCCCCTCTTTGTTGAGAAACTCGGTCACATGCGGTGTCGGTTCTATGCGTGGCGCGGCGGTCTGTGCCGCCATCGCTTCGCCGTCCGCCGCCAGTTTGAAATCCAGCAAACGGTGGGTGTAATCGAAGGTCGGCCCAAGCACCTGCCCGCCCGGCACGTCTTTGAACGTCGCGGAAATCCGGCGATCACAGAGCATGGTTTCGGTTTCAACCGGGCGCGAATGGCCGATGCGCGGCAGGGTGGTGCGATAGGCACGAATGAGGAAAATCGCCTCGATCAAATCGCCGCGCGATTGTTTGATTGCCAGAGCGGCCAGATCGGGATCATAGAGCGAGCCTTCGGTCATCACCCGGTTGACCGCCAGCGCCAATTGTTCGCGAATTTGCGGCACCGACAGTTCCGCAACCGACGTGTCCCCCCGGCGCTCCTCGGCCAGCCAAGCATGGGCGTTGTCAATCGCCCGCTCGCCGCCTTTGACAGCCACATACATCAGTTCGCCTCCATCAGGTCAGACACATTGGTCGTGCGCGGCAGTCCCGCAAGCCGGGTTCCAGCGGTGAAATAGAAATCAAGGCCCAGTGGGAACAACCCGGCGTTCATTTGAAACGGCGCAAGATCGGGCAAAGCCAGCATGGCGCTGTCTTTGATCCCCGGCCCGCTCAGGCGCATCCCGTCTTGGTTCAGTGTATCCATTTCCACGATCAGCGTGGTCGAGCGATCTGGATATTCCGGGGTGCCGATGGGGAAGACTGTGATCGGGGACAGCGCCTCCCATGCGCCAAGCGCGAACATCGCCTGTTCGGGACCAACCAGCGGCGCGCCGATGTGAAAGGCGACCCAATCGCGGATGTCGGGCGTGTCATGCGCTCCGGCCAAATAGAGCGGCGTTTCCGGGTCACAAAGCGTAAGGATCAGGGTTGCCGCCGCCTCTGACACCGGCGCAGGCGCCTTGGCCCCCGAAATGTCATGGATCGTTCCGGGACGGGCCAGAGTTTCAAGGGCGGCGCGAAAGGCGCGTGACGAGTCCTGTGGCGGGGTGGCGAAACCACCAGAGAGGCTTTGCATATCCATCAATCTTCTCCCCGCACCATCGTAAAGAAATCAACCTTTGTGGCGGCTGCTTTTTCGGCCCGCTTGAGCCGCTGTGTGGCAAACGCCTCACTCAGCGGCGTCAACACCGCTGCCTGCACCGCCGCCGCATTCGGCCCCTGCATCATCGCATCCACAATCGCCGCCTGTTCGGCATGTCGCGTGTCGCGGCCTTGCACATAGGCATGGCCGACCTCGCCGCTCTCAAGGCGCAGCGAACAGCGTGTTGCTGTCATTTCACCCAGATTAAACGCCGTGCCCGTACCGCCCATACGCCCGCGCACCATCACGCCGCCGATCTCGGGACGACGCAGCCAGTCAAACGTCGGAAGCGCGCCAAAAGCCGCGAGACCTGCGTTCAAATCTTTGGGATTGGACTTTGCCAAAACACTCATCCAGGCCTTTCGTGCGGCGGGACCTGGTGCCTCATCTTGACTGGAGGCGGGGTTCATTTTGTTCATCTAGACACCTTGCGGATTTGTCTGTTATCCTATACAACTAGACAAATCATCCCCGATCCGCGCCCATTCGGCAAGCCCTAATTCGTGAAATTATTATGACGGAGACACGCCATGCCCCGCACGATGCCCCGCACACCCGTGTGGAAATCCATCGCCGAAACCCTGAGCGAAGAGATCGCGCGCGGCCACTATAAGCCGGGGGATAAACTGCCGACCGAGGCGGAATTGTCCGCTCGTTTTGGCGTCAATCGCCATACGGTGCGTCATGCCCTGTCCGATCTGGGCGAACGCGGCATCGTACGCTCAAGGCGCGGTGCGGGGGTGTTTGTGCAAAGCGCGCCGGTGGACTATCCCTTGGGCAAACGGGTACGGTTTCACCAGAATATCCGCGCCACGGGGCGGCTGCCCAATCGCCGGGTGTTGCGCCTTGAAACCCGCCCCTGTGATGCCACTGAGGCCAGTGTTTTGGCACTTTCCCCCGGAGAAAACGTTTTGATTTATGAGGGCTTATCCCTGTCAGGCGACACGCCCGTCGCGCATTTCATTTCGATTTTCCCGATCACCCGCCTTGTTGGGTTGGACAGCCAAATGGCCCAAACCGCCTCGGTGACCGAGGGGCTCAAAGCCGTTGGGATCGAAGATTATGTGCGGGCCGAAACCCGCGTCAGTGCTGAAAGAACCACCACCACTCAGGCGCTGCATTTGGGCCTGCGCGAAGGGGACCCGCTATTGCACACCGTCAGCCTGAACTCCACGCTCGACGGCATCCCCGTCGAGCGTGGCCTGACATGGTTTGCCGGAGATCGGGTGACGCTAACTGTCACACCGGACTGATCCAAACGTCACGCAGTCGATACAAAGCCTCTGTATTTGTTCCTGAATTATTAGAAACGTCTTAAGTGGCAGGTGTGAGTTATGGCGATCCTTCCCCCGCTGCGCTTTACGGGCGCAACCCTTCTTCGTGACGGCATATTGCAACGCCGTTCGCTCTGTGTGGAACAGGGCCGGATTTCGCGCGGCGCCTTTCCCGAGGTTGATCTGTCGGGGTATCTGATTCTTCCGGGGATCATTGATTTGCATGGCGATGCGTTTGAACGCCACATCGCGCCGCGTCCACGCGCCCCCTTCCCGATCCGCTCGGGCCTGTCCTCTGCCGCACGCGATGCGGCGGCGCATGGGGTCACCACGGCGTGGTTTGCCCAGTGTTGGAGCTGGGAAGGCGGATTGCGCGGACCGGATTATGCCGAAGATTTGCTGAGTGAATGGCAGGCCTTTGCCCCGACGGCCCTGATTGATATTCGCCTGCAAATCCGCTGTGAAACCCATATGATCGACAGTCGGGACAGGCTTTTGGCCGCGATCCGCCGGTTCGGCGTCGATTATGTGATTTTCAACAATCACCTGCCCGAAGCGATTGAAGTCGCCAAGAAAGACCCGATGGAATTTGCCACATGGGCCAAACGCAGCGGGCGCAGTTCGGAAGAATTCATCAAGGTTTTGCGCGAGGCCAAGGATCGCAAATCCGAAGTGCCGCGCCACCTCTGCGCGCTGGCCGAGGCCTTTGATGTGCTGGGCGTCACCTATGGCAGCCACGATGACCCGGACGCGGAAACCCGCGAAGAATTCCGCCTTTTGGGCGCGCATGTCGCCGAATTTCCGATCTCGGAAAAGGCGGCGGCGGCAGCCAAGGCGATGAATGACCCGGTCCTGATGGGCGCGCCCAATGTGGCGCGTGGCGGGTCGCAGTCGGGCAACATCTCGGCCCAACGCCTGATCGAACGCGGCCTGTGTGACGCGCTGGTCTCGGATTATCACTACCCGGCTTTGGCGGCAGCGGCTTGGCTCTTGGTGGACAAGGGGGTGCTGCCCCTGCCCGCGGCCTGGGCGATGATTTCGACCAAGCCCGCCGAGATCATGAACCTGTCTGATCGCGGCAATCTTGAATTTGGCAAACGCGCCGATTTCGTGATCATGGATGAACAGACCCGCGAGATCGAAGCCACAATCTCAAACGGTCGCATCGCCTATCTGTCGGGGCGGGTCGGAGAACGCCTGGCACGTTCTGGTCGGGATATGCGGATGGCGGCGGAATAAATCCGCGCGCCTGTCCGCCTACCCCTCCGTCTATTCGTATTTCTCAAGAAACGCCTCGGCAGGCAACGCCCGGAAATCGGCAAGCGCGCGCTTCAGCGCCGCATGGCTCCAATCCCACCACGCCAAGGCCTCCATCCGCTCGGCGATCCCGTCCGGGTAGCGCGCGCGCAGCGGCGTGGCGGGCACACCCGCGACAATCATATAGGGCGCGACATCTTTGGTCACCACAGCACCCGAGGCCACGATGGCACCGTTGCCGATGCTCACCTCGGGTTTGATGATCGCGCCATGGCCGATCCATGTGTCGTGACCGATGGTCGAGCGCCGGGCAGAGCGCGCGGCAAAGAAGGCCGGATCATCCTCGACATCCTCCCAATAGTAAGACGAGCGGTAGAGAAAATGATGCAGCGAGGCGTTTTTATAGGGGTGATCGGTGGGGCCGATTCTGGTGAAGGCGGCGATATTGGCAAACTTGCCCAAAGTGGTGTTGGCGATGTCGGCATATTGATCGCAATAGGCGTAATCCATGAACTCCGAATTCGACACCCGCGCGCCTTTTCCAACCTCGCAATAGGCACCAAAGGTCGAACGGGTCACCTCGGCTCCGTCATGGACAAAGGGGGCGGTGGCGCTGAGTTTTGGCATGGTTTACCTCGTTGAAATCGCGGATGCCTCCGGCGGGAGTATTTTAATCGCGATAAAGACTGCAAGTGCTGTCTTCATTGCAGATCAAATACTCAGTCGCCCTTGATCAATTTGCGCCGCAGCCAGCTTGAGATCGTGTCCATCCCCATCACCATCAAGATGATGAGAATGATGTAATAGGTGACCTCTTCCCAATCCTTTTGGGTGATCATGGCTTGGGTCAGCAAAAGCCCGATACCCCCTCCGGTGATCGCGCCAATGATGGTGGCCGAACGGGTGTTGGATTCGAGGAAATAGAGCACTTGTGACAAGAGCACGGGAACGATTTGCGGGATCACGCCGAAACGGTAGCGCTGCATGGGTTTGGCACCTGTGGAGGCAATGCCTTCGATCTGTTTGCTGTCAACGTTTTCCAAAGCTTCGGAAAACAGTTTGCCGAAAGAGCCGGTGTCGGTGAACAGCATCGCCAAAGCGCCCGTCATCGGACCGGGGCCAAAGGCGCGGGACAAAAGGATGGTCCAGATCAAGCCATCGACGCCACGCAGAAAGTCAAACAGCCGCCGCGCCAGCATCCGCACCGCCATAAAGGGCGCAAAGTTTTTGGCCGCCATGAAAGCGAGGGGCAGCGCAACGATAGCCGCGCCAAAGGTGCCGAGAAAGGCCATCAAGATAGTTTCGAACAGCGCCCATGCGGTCTCGCCATGACGCCAAATGGCGTTGTTCCAAAAGTCATGCCATGCGCCTGCGATGTTCGGACGGGTCGGGTCGAGTTGCGGCCCGGTGAGGACCTCCATCAGCGAGTGACCCGAATAAGGGCTATCCAACGTGACCCAGAACAGCTCCCAGCCGAAGTCATAGACAAAGACCTCGGTGCGGGCTTTGGTCAGGGACAGGCGCGCCGCATCTGTGGTGATGGTCACGCGGGTTTTGGAATAGGAAATCCAGTCCGGCAAATCCGCGGTATCAAGATTGAGCTTCACGCCATCGGTGCGGTTTTGAGTCGCCTCAACAACGCCAAACCCCGGCACGTCATAGCGCACAATGTCACCCACGATCTCAATCGTGCCACCATCATCAAGTGTGATCAAGGCGGCGTCCTCGCCGACCGTGACCCAACCGGGATAGTTGCTGGCGTCATAGGTGCCCTTGCGCTCGCCCTCCACCGCGACCCCGATTTCGCCAGTCCGGTTGTTGCGCTCGACCACGGTTTTGTAGCTATAAGTGTCCGAAACCAGCGTCACCGCATTATCAAGCCGGGCGCGCTCAGCCAGTCCCATGATGTCGAAGGCGAAGAAAATATAGACGAAATAGCCCAAGACAAAAAGCGGCGCGACAAAGGTCAAAAGCCGTTTGCGGGCGATCATCGCGGCGGCGCGGTTGTGCATATGTCGCGGATCGTCAGAGGGGGACACAAAGCTCATTTGCCGGCTCCTTTGTCAGATCCATAGGTCAGACGGTTGCGCACATAAGACGAAAGTTGATCGAAAAACACGATGGTCAGGAACAACAGGATAAAGACCGCAGCCGCTTCGTCGAACTTGCCCTGCCCCCAGGAAATCGCGTTTTTAAGCTCATACCCAATGCCGCCCGCACCGACAAAGCCAAGGATCGCGGAGGCACGAATGTTGATCTCAAAACGCAGAAGGGCGTAGGAAAACCAGTTGGGCGCGACCTGTGGGACAAGGCCCAAAAGCATCCGCTGCGGCCAGATCGCGCCGACAGAGGCGAGACCTTCAAGCGGCTTTTGATCGGCATTTTCATTGACCTCGGAGAACAGCTTGCCCAGCGCCCCGACGGTGTGAAAGGCAATCGCGATGGCCGCAGGCACCGGCCCGCCGCCCAAAACGAAAATCAACACAAGCGCGATGACAATCTCCGGCACGGCGCGCATCAGGTCCATTATCCGGCGAAACACCGGAATCAGACGCGGCCAAGGCGCGAGACCGCGCGTGGCGAACATCGACAAGAGAATGGCAAAAAACGCGCCAAACAATGTGGCGACAGCGGCGATATTGATGGTCTCCACCAGCGCCGGGAGGGCGTTTCTCAAATGATCCGGCAAGTTGGCGCGTTTGGTCCAAGCTTCGGATATCACCCCGGCAGGAAAGTCGAAAATATGCGGCAAGCCGGGCAAAAATCCACCGGCGTTGCGGTCATTGGCGATGCCAAAACCGGAGGCCATCAGCAGGACAAAGACCAAAAGCATGATCCCGCCATAAAGACGGCGTTGACGGGTCAGCGCAAGATAATGAGCGCGCGTCGCGTCCAGGGGCGCAGCGGAGAGATCGGCCATGTGGGAGGTCCTTGTAAAAAGACCCCGCACCAAAGCGCGGGGTCTAGATCAGATCAAATGATCTCAGTTGGCTTTCGACAGACGTGCGGCCACGATGGATTCGTAGGCGGCATGGGTGATCGGCTGGAAGCCCAGAGTTTCGCCTGCGGCCATGCCGTAGGTGCAATCGGCGTCGGTGTTGATCATATTTTCGACCAGCGCGGTCATGGTGGCTTTGGCATCAGCCGGCAAAGATTTGCGCAGCACAACCGGACCCTCAGGGATCGGTTTGGAACGCCAGATTTCCACAAAATCGTTCATGTCCACAAGACCCGCGTCAACCGCCTTGCGGAACGCACCGGAGTTGTACCCATCTTCCCATGCGCCTTGGCCATCGGCCCAGGTCACGCCAGCGTCGATGTCGCCATTGTTGACGGCAACGATGGTCTGTTCGTGACCGCCGGTGAATTTGACCTCACCGAAATAGTCGCCGGACTCCATGGTGATACCATCTTTGTACTGCGGGATCTCGATGGAGGGGATCAGGTAGCCGGAGGTGGAGTTCGGATCACCGAAACCAAAGCTCTTGCCAGCCATATCGTCAAGCGAGGTGATGCCGGAGTCTTTGCGTGCGAAACCGATGGAGTGGTAGCCGTAGGACCCATCCATGTTGATTTTGATGAGCACGGGCTCAACAGCCTCAGGGTCTTGGATGTAGATGCCAGCGTAGGAGGACGCGCCGAGCCA
The DNA here is from genome assembly GCF_900102315.1 of Celeribacter baekdonensis. Taxonomy (GTDB): domain Bacteria; phylum Pseudomonadota; class Alphaproteobacteria; order Rhodobacterales; family Rhodobacteraceae; genus Celeribacter; species Celeribacter baekdonensis. The sequence continues at coordinate 353,439 of NZ_FNBL01000003.1, read as the reverse complement.
AGCCATGTCGATGGTGCCGCCCAAAAGGCCCTGCATCACGCCGTTATAATCGGCGGGGGCAAAAAGTTTGACCGGAACGCCAAGGGCCTCTTCGGCATAGGCGCGCAGGCATTCGTTGGAATTCAAACGGTCTTGGGCGTTTTCGCCACCCAAAAGGCCGATGTTGAATTCTTTGATCTCTTGAGCATGCGCCGCGCCAACAAGGGCGGTGGTCGCAAGAACAGCAGCAAGCAGGTGTTTCATCTGTTTCTCCAGGTTGTATTGCCCGCCAAAGGTTCGGTGAAAGGCGGGCGGGGATGAAAGCGGTTAGATCGCGACTTCGGCATTGCGGATTTCGGCCGCTTCAATGTCGTGGTGATCGCGAATTTCGGTGGATGTGGCAGCCTCGGAAAAATCCGCGCCCGCGCCATAAATGTCGCGCGCCACACCGGTTGTGAGCTGTGCGGGGGTTCCGTCAAACACGACGCGCCCGTCACGCATCCCGATGATGCGGTCGCAATAGCGCCGCGCAGTATCGAGCGTGTGCAGGTTGGCGATGACCATGCGCCCGTCTTCGTCATGGATGCGCCTGAGCGCTTCCATCACGGTTTGCGCATTCATCGGATCGAGCGAGGCGATGGGTTCATCGGCCAAGATCACTTTCGGGTCTTGCATCAACGCGCGCGCAATCGCGACCCGTTGTTGTTGACCACCCGACAGCGCCTCGGCGCGTTTCTCGGCGTGTTGGGCGATGCCCAGACGGTCGAGAATGTCGATGGCTTGGTGGATGTCGCTTTCGGGATAGAGGTTGAACATCGTCGCCAAGGTCGAGCGGCGGCCCAACGTGCCATGCAGCACGTTCGAAACCACATCCATGCGCGGCACAAGGTTGAACTGTTGGAAAATCATCGCGCAGGTCGATTGCCACTCGCGCTTGGCCTTCCCCACAAGCGGCAACACATTGCGCCCCTCAAAGGCCAATACACCCTCAGACGCCTCGGTCAGCCGGTTCATCATGCGCAAAAAGGTCGATTTGCCCGCACCGGAGCGGCCAATGATACCGATCATCATCGGGCGGTCCACGGTAAAGCTGACGTTGTCCACGGCGATGTTGCCACCAAACCGCTTTGTCAGGCCTTTGACTTCGAGCATTCTGATCCCCTCATTTCGTTGCGGGGATAAAGCACAGAGTCTGAAACCGCTTTGTGACGCTCTGGCAAAAGATTTGTAACAGCCCCCTGCCCCTCTTTTTCTTTTTCGCGCCTCTGCGCCAAAAATCGCAGATCACGCAGAACCCATGTGCGCAAAAACCGTGTAGCCCGCCTTGCTCCACGCCCTGAGCACAGTATGGTGCCCCTAACCGAATAGAGCCTAGGTTGCTACCTTGCCCCAACGCCCATCTCCCATACCCCCATCCCCCATACGCCCCGACCCCAAACGTCTTGCGCTGATCGTGCTGACCCTGTGCCTCGGTGCGGCGGGCGGCACCGGGTTTTACCTGGCACATTTGCCCTTGCCGTGGATGCTTGGGCCGATGTTGGTGATTTTCACCTGTGTGATGGCGGGCGCGCCACTTGAGGCGCCAAATGCCTTGCGTCCGATCGTGATCCCGGTGATCGGCGTCATGCTTGGGTCAAGCTTCACCCCCGAGACCTTTCACCATCTGGCGCGTTGGGGCCTCTCCCTGGCGGGGCTTGCGGTCTATCTGGCGATGGCTGCGGCGCTTGTTGTCCCATTTTATATCAAGGTCGGGCGGCTTGACCCGATCACCGCGTTTTTCTCCGCCATGCCCGGCGGCCTCAACGAGATGACGGTGATTGGCGGCGCGCTCGGGGGCGATGAAAAGCGGATCATTCTGGCCCATGCCGGGCGGATCGTCGTGTCGATCTCGATCATCGCGCTGTGGTTTCGGGTGATCCTGGGCTATGAGGTGCGCGGCGTGTCCTTGGCCTCAGATCCGGCCACGTCGATGACGGCTTTGAGCGCATTGATCCTGATCGGCTGTGCGGTTTTGGGCGCATGGATGGGCGAGAAATTGCGGCTGCCCGCGCCCGGACTTTTGGGGCCGCTGGTGCTGTCAGCGGCCGCGCATATTTCCGGGCTGACCCATTCCTCGCCCCCGGCCCTGATCATTGTGGCGGCGCAGGTGATCCTTGGCTCGTCCATGGGCGCGCGGTTCAAAGGCGCAGGCGGGCGGCTTGTCGCCGAAACGCTGTTGCTCACTTTGGGGGGCACGCTTTTGATGATGGCACTGTCGCTGACGGTGGCCATGCTGTTTCACAGCGTGTTCGGGCAAAGCGTGGAACAGGTGCTTTTGGCCTATGCGCCGGGGGGCTTGACCGAAATGTCCTTGGTGGCTTTGGCGATGAATGCGGAGGTCGCCTATATTTCGATCCATCACCTCGTGCGGATTGTGATCATCGTGGCCGTGGCACCAACGCTGTTGACCAAAATCGCAAAACGGATCGGGTATTGATCCCCGATCCGTTTTGACAGTTTCTGACGAATTTGATCACGCGGCGGCGGATTGGCTCAGCCGGGCTTTGACCTCTTCATACATTTCGAAATCGGGGCCAAAGGCCTTTTCGAGATTTTTCAAATCCTTCGCAGACAGGGTCTTGATCAGCTCAGAGGATTTGGTTTTGTGGCCAAGGGTGCGCCTTGTGTCGACGATCTCCCCCGCAGCTTCTGTACCAAAACAGGTGCCAACGATTTTCTCCATCGCCGCATCCATCTCTTCCACCAGCCCGATGTAATCATAGTCGATCAAATCATAGCTGGTCTCTTTGCGCTGAAGCCGCCAATGCCGGTCCAGATCACGCGCGCCCTCATCCTCGGCCAAAAGCGCGATGAATTGTTTGAGCGTGATATTGCTGTTCTCGTCACGGCCAAGATAGCGCATCAGGCGGCCTTTTTCTTTTTCATTGCCGTCAATCTTATCGGCCCAGGCCGACACGGTGCGGCTGATCGGGTCGCGGATCACGGTGAATTTGAACACATCCGGGTCCGCCAAAGCGTCCATGATCATCTGTTCATTCAGGGCTTTCAAACCGCTCATCACCAGATTGGCGGGCGGGGAATGGACCGAATTCAGCGTTTCCATCACGCCGTTTCCCTCGTCGCCCCGAGCGCGTGCCATTTGCCGGATCAAGGTGGCCATCACCGTCGAACAAGCCGCTTTTGAGGTCTTCATAAACAAAAACTTCGATCCCGGCGGGGTAAAGGCCGACAGGTTCGCGGTTTGCAGGAAATGCCGGCGATGGATGTAATTCGCCATCAGATCGGAGGCGGAAACACCGCCCACGTCGACCGGAACAAACAGGTCGCTGGCATGGTCGCGAATGCGGTCGCGGCAGGCGCGGACCAGTTTGTTGTCGACCTTAAATTCTTTGGCGACTTGGCCGAAGGATTTGTCACCTTTGAGGGCCTCAAGACCGATCCGCGCCATAAAGGCCGGGTCACCAATGACCAAACCCTGCGCGGGGTCGGACGGTTTCGCCTTGTTGTCTTTGGCGGCGGTGTCTTTGGCCGCACCGTCATCGACCTGCGGTTTGTGACGGGTCATGATCGGCGCTTTGGCCGGATCAATGTCATGTTTGCGCAACAGCGAGGCGAGGAAGGATTTCGGGTGCGGCGCGCCGCCCTCTTTCTCGATCAAACGCATCCGCATCCGGCGGCCATAGAGGTGCACAGAGGTGGTTTTGTCGGTCACATAGGGCGACACATCAACGTCGCGCTTCAACATGATCCGGCGGTCTTTGAAGGTGAACGGATAGAGCACCTCCTGTGGGAAAGCATATTTTTCTTCGCCGGTTTGGTGCAAGAAATGGCTGACCGCATGTGGCCCCCACACGCCCCAAGGCTGTTCGGAGGCGTGAACCGGAGTGCCCTCGGCCTTTTTCTGTTCCAACTCGGCTTGGTATTTCTCGCCGTAATAACTTGGGATCGAAAACTCGTCGGAGGTGAATTCCAACAGCGCCTTCAACGCATCGCTGTCTTTCGGCAGACCCAGCACACCACCGTTGATGTGCTTGTCACTTTCCCAGCCGAAATAATGCCCGGTCTTGGTCTCAAACGGGCGCATGCAATAGGCGTCTGTGTCAGCCCAGATCACATTGTCGCTTTTTTCCAACATTTTATAGCGGAAGAGATCGGAATGCAGCGCAGGCGAGCCGGTGCGTTCATGTTGCAGGAAATTCGTCTGCGGCAGGAAATCATTGGCATCGCCAAGCTCGATCCCCTCTGGGACGTTTTCAAGCGGCCCGTAATGATAAAGAACGACCTTATGCCCTGCATCGACAAAGGATTTCAAACAAAGCTGTTCGAGGTAACTCAGCGGACCTTCCATCCACAACGCACCGATCACTGGTAACTGTGCCATTTTTCCCTTCCAGAGCAAAAGACTATCGACTGTGACGCATATCGCAGAAGCATCCTAAAATACAGTTGAAAACCGCATTGTTTCGAATGGGGAAACAACTGCGGCACCGCCGCACCACTTCAACCGATTGCGACACAAATGCGCACTCTGAGTGCGAAACACAGCTCTGGACCGACACGGACCCAAGACCTTTGCTCCCGCGCGCTTGACTTGGCCGGGACCATATGAGACCACAAAGGCCAGAAAAACAGGGCCGAAACGGTCGAACTTGGCAGGCATCTGGCACAGTTTGGACATCAGGCTCCGTCACCGTGTCGAATGACAGAGTCGCACAAGAGTTATGCGCGGACCATGCGCCGCAGCTACGGGTAGGTTAAGGGTGAACACACTCGCGATCACATGTCTGCGCGACGAGGGGCCTTGGCTTCTGGATTGGCTCGCCCATCATAAAGCCGCCGGTTTTACCCATTTTCTCATTGCCTCACATGACTGCACCGATGGCAGCGCTCAGATGCTTGATGCCTTGGACGCGGCGGGTCTCATCACCCATGTGCCCTTTGACCCAAAGGGGGAGAAATCGGTGCAATGGCAGGCAATGAAACTCCTGTCCAAACACAAACGCTACCGGAGCGCCGATCTGGCGCTGTTTTTTGATGTCGATGAGTATCTGGTGATACAAGACGCGGGGTCTGTCGCGAAATTGATGCCAGAGACGGCAGACGCGATGCCGCTGCGCTGGCATCTGTTTGGCAACAACGGGTTTGGCACATGGGATGATGTGCCGGTGCCCGAGCGCTTTACCATGGCTGCGCCTGACGGCATCACCTTGCCCCTGGCGCATTTTTTTAAAACGCTGCACCGGCCCAAAGCCTTTCGTGACTTGGGCGTGCATCGTCCGAAGAACCCCAAGGACCAAGATCTGCCAAACTGGGTGTCCGCGAGCGGCGCCGCCCTGCCCACTGCCTTTGCCGCGGCCCAAGCCCGGATCAACCTGTTCGGCGTGCCGCATGAAAAAGAACGCGCCTGGCTTAATCATTACTCCGTGCGGTCGATCGAAGAATTCGTGCTCAAATCCGCACGCGGCCTGCCCAATCATATGCAAAAGCCGGTCGGCGCGGGCTATTGGGCGGAACGGAATTTTAACATCACTCCCGATACACGCATCACAGCCATGCGGCCTGCGGCCCATAAGCTGCGATCTGAGATGGCCGCGTTTGAACCGTTGCATCAGGCCTGTGTTGCCGCCCATCGCGCGCGGCTCAAAACCTTGATGTCGCAACGCGATGTGGTGGAATTGATGTGGCAACTGACCCTCATGGGCGGCTCAACCCCGCCCGGCCCAACGCAATTGGCCGCGCATCTGGCGCGGCTCAAAGCCCTGACACCAGAGGCCTGATCCAAGGCATGAGCCCCTCCTCCCCCATGACCCAACTCATCACACGCACCCTGACCCACAGCACACTTGGCCCCGCCACGCTTTTGGCGGCCATTGGTCTTGAAAGTGGCAAGGCCGAATTGTTTTTCAGCCGCAGCACTCAGATGAGCGAGGCGGTGGCACAAAACCTGTTGCTGGATGCCGAATTGAAATCCGTCGGCGATGCGCCCTGGATCACCGGGACCGTGCCAAGCGAAGGCATCCGCGCCTATTTCCAAGGTGCGCTTTGCGACATCATCCCGATGGCCCCCGAGCCCGCGCATATGGCCGGACGCAACGTGGCGCTGTCCACGCGCAATGGCGAGAGCGCGGAGGTGGTTTTGGAATGGCTGCGCTATCACGCGGTGCATCAGGGCATGAATGGCGCGGTGATATTGGACCGGGCGCGTCCCGGCTCAGACACTGCGTTTGCCGAGGCTTTGGCCAAGGGGCTGGCCAAGATCAGCCCCGATATGGTGGTGATTTTGGTGGATTGTGATGTGCCGCTGGGCCATGCCCATTTGCCCTCTGAGACCCATCCTTACGTCACCCCCGGCGCGCCCGGCAAGGATCGGATGGAGGTGCCCGAGGCCGATCCGTGGAGCGCGCCTTTGGCGGATGTCTTGGTCTATGAGATTTTGCGCCACCTGTATTTGCATGAGGCGCGCGCCGTGGCCAATATCGAGGTCTATGACCTGATCCCGCCCGCGCCCGAGGGCTCGGTGTTCGATCTGGCGCAAGAGGCCGAACATGGCGTTGTGCAACTGATCGGCCAGCAATGTTATCCGTGGCGGGTGCGCGATGGCGACACGGTGCAGTTTGCCGATCACATCTGTATCCAGTTCGATGAGAAAAAGCGCCGGGGGCGCTGGTGTGTGGCCCCGGCCAAACTGCCCGAGGGGGCGGTGTTTCGGCTGATCCGGGTGGGCGGCGTCGAACCGACGACGCGCTACGGGTTTTACCGCTATATGGCGCTGCGCCACGTCGCGCCCACCGTGTCGCGGATCGTGCCGAAAGCCTCGCTCATTCATGCGCAGGCGCTCATTGACATGGCCGCCTCGGAATGGGGTCACAAACCGATTTTGATGCCCGAAGAAAAGGTGGCCAAACCGCCACGCGGCGACAATTCGGTGACCATTGTCACCTGTATGAAAAACGAAGGCCCGTTCATTTTGGAATGGATCGCCTATCACCGCGCCATCGGGGTTGAGGGTTTTTTGGTCTACACCAATGATTGCACGGATGGCACCGACACGTTTTTGGAGCTGTTGCAGGCCAAGGGTTATGTCCAACACCGTGACAATAAGTTCCACGACACGGGCCTCAAGCCACAACACCACGCCTTGCAAAGTGCCGAAAACGAAGAGGTTGTGACGGGTGCGGATTGGGCGATTTCGATGGATGTGGATGAGTTCATCAACATCAAAGTCGGGGATGGCACGATGAATGCGCTGTTTGACGTGGTGCCCGATGCCAATCTGATTTCTTGCACATGGCGGCTGTTTGGCAATGCCGATGTGCATGACTATGAAGACGCATTTCTCTTGGCGCAATTTGACCGCTGTGCGCCGGAGTTTGCCAACAAACCGCATCAGGCCTGGGGCTTTAAAACCCTGTTTAAAAACGTCGGCCTGTTCAAAAAACTTGGCGTGCATCGGCCCAAAGGGCTCAAGCCGCAAATCTGGGACAAAATCCGTTGGTACAATGGCTCGGCCAAGCCAATGCCGAAAAACGAGTTTCGCAACGCGTGGCGTTCGAATGCCGCGACCTATGGCTATGACGTGGTGCAGCTCAACCACTATGCCGTGCGCTCGGCCGAAAGCTTTTTGGTCAAACGCGACCGGGGCCGGGTGAACCATGTGGACCGCGATCAGGGGTTGGCCTATTGGTTCCGCATGAACAACAATTACGAGCAAGAAACTTCGATTCAGCGGATGATCCCGCGGTTGCAGGTGGAATTTGACCGGCTGATGGCCGACCCTGACATTCGCGCCCAGCACGAGGCCTGTGTCAAAGCGCACCGCGAGAAAATCGACGCGCTGCGTGCCACCGAAAACTACGCCGCGTTTTACCAGGAGTTGACCGGTTGGCGGATGGAAAAACTGGCGCGGATGCATCGGCATTTTGGCGCGAATGTCTTTTTGAACGGACCCCAAACCGTCCCGGATGAAATCGTCGCCAAAGACCCCGACGAGGATTTCTTTTTCACCGTGGACAAAGGGGAGACGGTGCATTGACCGAGACCGATCAAACCACTGATCAAACCACCGATCAAACCACTGTGCGCAGGCGGGTTCATTTGCATATTGGCGTTCATTTTGCCGGGACCACCCGGATCGTCGAGGGTCTGCGGCAAAATTCGCAAGGCTTTGCCGAACGCGACATTCGCACGCCGCCAGCGCATCTCTACCGACGGGCGATAACCGAGCTTTTGGAGCGTCTGGACGGCTTGCCACCGATTGAAGCGGAAGAGATCGCGCTTTTGGACGAAATTCTTCAGGGCAACACCGCCAAGGCGGTGATCATGGCCGACGCCAACTGGGCCTCGCCCTTGGCCAGCGCCCTTCATGCGGATCGGCTGTACCCCGACATTGGAACACAGATTGCCCCGATTGCCGAACTGTTTGAAAGCTCGGATCTGCGCCTCAGCATGGCCCTGCGCAACCCGGCGGTGTTTGCCCAAAACCTACAGGATTCCGGCAAGGCGCGGGGGGCGACGAGTGCGTTTTTGCGCAGCGTCCAGCCGGAAAGCCTGCGCTGGCGCGACACGGTAGAGGCCCTGCGCAGCGCCTTGCCCAAAGTGCCCTTGACGCTGTGGTGCGAAGAGGACACGCCGCTGATCTGGCCACGGGTGATGCGTCAGATCGCAGGCCTGCCCAATGACGCCAAATTGCGCGGCACTTTCGCCGCCCTGCGCGATCTGATCCAACCGGAGGGGCTGAAACGGCTTCAGGTGTTTTTGGCCGGACATCCGCCCGAAACAGACGCCCAATATGAGCGGACGATTTTGGCATTTCTGGACAAATACGGCAAAGAAGACGCGCTTGATGAACCCTGTGATTTGCCGGGTTGGGACGCGGGCGTGATCGACACGGTCACGCAGCATTACGAAGAAGACATCGCGGACCTGTCCGCCCGCGATGACATCACATTCCTTTTGCCTGCGACCATCGAGGGCTAACAACCCTCTTGGCGCTTAAAGCGTCACGCCTTTCACCTGAGACAGGGGAAAGGCGTGACGCTACCAGACATATCAATGGTGTGGGCGCTCCGCCATAAACCCGTGATTCAGGTTTATGGCGCAACGCTTTAAAGCACTTTTGCCGCAGCGGCGCGGATGGCGCGGATGTTGTCGCCATAAGGCGCCGGATTGTTCACCGAGCCGCCTTTGAACACGGCAGAGCCCGCCACAAGAGCATCCGCCCCTGCGGCCACCACCAAAGGTGCTGTGATCGGATCAACACCGCCGTCGATCTCGATGTGGATCGGGCGATCACCAATCATCGCCCGCAGTTTGCGCACTTTTTCGACCTGAGAGTGAATGAATTTCTGGCCACCGAAGCCCGGATTCACCGTCATCACACAGACCAGATCGACCATATCCAACAGGTAGTCGACCACCTCAACAGGGGTGCCCGGATTGAGCGCCAGCCCTGCCTTTGCGCCGGCCCCACGGATGGCTTGCAACGTGCGGTGGATGTGCGGGCCGGCTTCGACATGGGCGGTGATGATATCGGCACCCGCTTCGGCAAAGGCGTCGATATAGGGATCGACCGGAGAGATCATCAAATGCACGTCCATCACGGTTTTGATATGCGGCCGGATCGCCTTGCACATCGCCGGACCAAAGGTCAGGTTCGGGACAAAATGCCCGTCCATCACATCGACATGAATCCAATCGGCACCCTCGGCCTCGACCGCTTCGATCTCACGGCCAAAATTGGCGAAATCGGCCGCGAGAATGGAGGGGGCAATTTTCACGGAACGGTCGAAAAGAATATCGGTCATCTGGGCGATTCCTCAGGGTGGTCTATGCTTGCCCGTGGCCTTACCCGGTTTAGGGCGCGCTGTCACCCGAAGAGCGCCATGCTCGCGAATGCAGCAAAACCGCGATTGCATCGCGAAATTTTCATGACGTGGCGGAATTTCATGCGGTCCAAACAGGGTCCTGTGTTAGGTTTTTCACATGACGCCAGCGAAACTGATCCTGATCGAGACCGCGACCAAAGATATTTGGGCCAAAGACATTTTAGCCAAGGGCGAGGAATTTCATTTTTCACGCTCAGTTTTGTCTCGTGCGCGGCCAAAGGCGCTGCACAACCAAGATTTTTACGAGCTGTTCTGGTTGCACAATGGACGGGCGCGCCTTGTGACGCCTGAGGCGAGACTTGCGCTGAATGAAGGTGACATCGTGTTTTTGTCGCCGGGTCATCCGCATGGATTGCAAGGCGTCGGCGAGGAAAGCCATATCGTCAATGTCATCATCCGAAAGCGCCGAATCAAAGAGTTATTGGCGCGATTTCCAGAGGTTGCACAGGTGTTCCCCGGCCCCGGTGCCGCCCCGATCGTGATCCACCGCGACATGCGGCATTTGTCGCGTCTTTCGGCTGCGGCCAAGGCACTGGATGCCGCCCCACGCACGGCGCTGTACCTCGAAGCCTTTCTTTTGCCCTTGATCGCAGAACTGGCCAGTGAAGCGCGTGATCAAAGCGCCGCCATGCCGGTTTGGCTCAATGAGGCCATGATCGCGGCGGAGAAACCGGAGGTGTTTCGCGATGGCGCCTCCGGGCTTGTGGCGCAATGTGGCAAAGCCCATGCCCATGTCGCGCGCACGATGCAGGCCTCTTTGGGAATGACGCCTTCGGATTTCGTCAACGGGCTGCGCATGGATTATGCCGCCCGGCAATTGCGCGGCACGCCGGATTCGCTCTCTGAGATTTCTGAGGAGATCGGCATTCAAAACATGAGCCATTTTCATCGACTGTTTCGCACCCGTTTCGGCATGACGCCGCGGCAATACCGGGTGAAACATCAAAAAGGCGTGGCCCAGCCCATTTGACCAACTGGTCAATGATTGCCAAATCTCTCTGCACATGCCAGCGTACGGGCAAGCAAGGACGGAGCTTTCCATGGGCACACCCGAAATGACCAAAGCTGATACCAAAGTGGCCACCTCAGGCACGCATCTGCCGCAGATCCATGAACCGCGCAATCCGGGCATGGCGCTGGATCTGGATGTGATCCGGGGCGTTCAGGCCAACACCTCGGCGATTGAACGGCGTTGTGCCACCCTGCCGGGGCGGCGCAGTGTCAAAAAGGATCACCAAGCGGCGTGGCTTTTGAAAGCCATCACCATGATCGACCTGACCACCTTGGCGGGCGATGACACGCCGGGCCGGGTCAAACGGCTTTGCGCCAAGGCGGCCCATCCGGTGCGTGCGGATATTCTGGATGCGCTTGGCATGGGTGCGCTGACCACAGGCGCGGTCTGTGTCTATCACGAGATGGTGGAAACGGCTGTGGCGGCTTTGGACGGCACCGGCATTCCGGTCGCCGCCGTCTCCACCGGCTTTCCGGCGGGTCTGTCGCCCTATCACCTGCGGGTCAAAGAGATTGAGGAAAGCGTCAAGGCGGGGGCGAAAGAGATCGACATCGTGATTTCGCGCCGCCATGTTTTGACCGGGAACTGGCAGGCTTTGTATGACGAAATGCGCGAGTTTCGCGCCACCTGTGGCGAGGCCCATGTCAAAGCGATTTTGGCCACCGGCGAGCTTGGCACTTTGCGCAATGTCGCGCGCGCGTCGCAGGTCTGCATGATGGCCGGGGCCGATTTCATCAAGACCTCCACCGGCAAGGAAAGCGTCAATGCCACCCTGCCCGTCTCTCTCGTGATGATCCGCGCGATCCGTGATTACCATGCGCGCACCGGCTACCGCGTCGGTTACAAACCGGCGGGCGGGATTTCCAAGGCCAAGGACGCTTTGGTCTACCTGTCCTTGATCAAAGAAGAGCTGGGCAACCATTGGCTGTCACCGCATCTGTTCCGCTTTGGCGCCTCCTCGCTTTTGGGCGACATTGAGCGCCAGTTGGAACATCATGTGACAGGTCACTATTCGGCGGGCTACCGCCATGCCATCGGTTAAGCGCCCGCAAGAAGGATCAAAATGATGACCGTAAAAGAGATTTTCGAGACCATGGATTATGGCACAGCGCCGGAATCGGCGGCGGAGGCTTTGGCCTGGTTGGTGGAGGGGAGCGATCGGTTTGGCCATTTCATTGATGGCAAAATGACCGCGCCTGCAACAGCGCCCGGTGAGGTGTTTTTGGCCAAAAACCCGGCGACGGGCGAGGTGCTTGCGCATCTGACCCAAGCCTCTTTGGGCGAGGTGGACATGGCCGTGGCGGCCGCCCGAAAAGCCCAAGCCAAATGGGAAAAACGCGGCGGCAAAGCCCGCGCCAAGGTGCTTTATGCTTTGGCCCGTCTGGTCCAAAAACACGCGCGCCTGTTTGCCGTGTTGGAGACGCTGGATAATGGCAAACCGATCCGCGAAAGCCGTGACATCGACGTGGCTTTGGTGGCGCGGCATTTCTATTACCACGCAGGCATGGCGCAGTTGATGGACGAGGAATTGCCGGGGCGCGCGGCGCTTGGCGTGTGTGGGCAAATCATCCCGTGGAACTTCCCGCTGTTGATGCTGGCGTGGAAGGTCGCGCCCGCGATTGCCATGGGCAACACTGTGGTGTTGAAACCCGCCGAATATACCTCGCTCACCGCCCTTTTGTTTGCGCAGATTTGCCAAGAGGCGGGTGTGCCCAAAGGTGTGGTCAATATCGTGACCGGCGACGGAGCCGTGGGCGAGATGATCGTCACCCATCCAGACATCGACAAAATCGCCTTTACCGGATCGACCGCCGTCGGTCGTCGCATCCGCCAAGCCACGGCTGGATCTGGCAAATCGCTGACCTTGGAGCTGGGCGGAAAATCTCCCTATATCGTCTTTGAAGACGCCGACATTGACAGCGCTATCGAAGGGCTGGTCGATGCGATTTTCTTCAATCAGGGGCAGGTGTGCTGCGCCGGATCGCGGCTTTTGGTGCAAGAGGGCATCGCGGAGGATTTCCACGCCCGGCTGATTGATCGCATGTCGAAACTGCGCATTGGCAACCCGTTGGACAAATGCATCGACGTGGGTGCCATTGTGGACCCGAAACAGTTGGAACGGATCGAGGCGCTGATTGCCAAAGGCGGTATGGAAGGCACGGTCCATCAACCCTGCCCCGCGCCCGAGGGCTGTTTTTACCCGCCGACTTTGATCAGCGGATTGCACCCCTCTGCGATGCTGATGCAGGAGGAAATCTTTGGTCCCGTCCTGGTCTCCACCACCTTCCGCACGCCCGAAGAAGCGGTTCAGGTTGCCAACAACACCCGCTTTGGTCTGGCCGCCTCGCTGTGGTCTGAGAACGTCAATCTGGCGCTTGATATTGCGCCAAAACTGGTCGCAGGCGTGGTTTGGGTCAACGGGTCGAACATGTTTGACGCCGCCGCCGGATTTGGTGGCATGCGCGAAAGCGGGTTTGGTCGTGAGGGCGGTTGGGAGGGTCTGATGGCCTACACCAAGCCCAAGGGCAAAACCACCACCGTCAAGCCCGCGATGGCGCATTCAAAGCCCGACACGGTGGAGGTTCTGAACCTTGATCGCACCGCGAAACTCTACATCGGCGGCAAGCAGGCGCGGCCTGACAGTGGCTATTCGCAAGCGATCTATTCGCCCAAGGGCGCGCTTTTGGGCCATACCTCTCTGGCCTCGCGCAAAGACATCCGCAACGCGGTGGAAGCGGCGCAGTCTGCCAAAGGCTGGACCAAGGCCACAGCGCACAATCGAGCACAAGTGCTTTATTTCATTGGTGAAAACCTCTCGGCCCGCGCAGATGAATTCGCTCAGCGCATTCGCGATTTGACCGGCACTACAGAGACCAAAGCCAAAGAGGAGGTCGCGGACGCCATCGACACGCTGTTCACCTTCGCCGCATGGGCCGACAAACTGGACGGAGCGGTGAAACCCGTGCCGATGCGCGGTGTGGCTCTGGCGATGAATGAGGCCGTGGGCGTGATCGGTGCGTTTTGTGATGACCGGCCTTTGGGCGGGTTGATCGACGTCATCGCCCCCGCCATTGCCATGGGCAACCGGGTGGTCGCGGTGGCGTCTGAAGCCTATCCCTTGGCCGCGACTGATTTTTATCAGGTGCTCGACACCTCCGATGTGCCTGCGGGCGTGGTCAATATCCTCACCGGATCGCATGCCGAGTTGGCAAAGCCGATGGCGGGTCACATGGATATTGAGGCGGTGTGGTCGTTTTCCTGTGCTGACATTTCCAAAACGATCGAGTTGGAAAGTGCCGGGAACCTCAAACGCACTTGGGTCAACTTTGGTCAGACGCGAACCTATGCGGCGCGCGATTGGTTGGCGCAGGCCACGGACGTCAAAACCATCTGGGTGCCCTACGGCGAATAACGCGACATCAAAACGAGACACGAAAAAGGGGCCATCTGGCCCAGCCCCTAACAGTAAATGTTGAAATGAAAACTTCGATTGACCCAAAGTGGCCAATTTCCCCTTAGGAATTACCCTGAACGGCTCCTTTGAGAGAATCTGCGGGGATTTCTAAGCGAACATTGTCTCGAAAATATCTTCGCCGGACTTCGGGCTTGCTTGGGGCGCATCTACCCAAGGGATTTTCTGTGATTAGTCTTTCTCTTTCAGATTTCTAATGGATCGGATCACCTTGGGGATCTCATCATAGCTTCCAACCCAAATTGGAGCGACCTTCAAGCTGGCCAAGTCCTGTTCGAGAGCCTTCATAACAAATCTTGCAGCTTCTCGCTCATTTCCGGATTTTCCTGATCTGGGGGATTTGAAAATCGCGTAGTGAGTGTGGGTGAAATTCAAGTATGCAAAGGCATCGAGGAGCCTTCGGATGTTTGGATCTTGCATAGACATGCCAACGAACAAACAAGTGTAGTTGGTTAGCAGCGATAGCTGAATCAAATTCGACCATGAATATGGGTTGGAGTAGAGCGAGTTATACTCCTGCTCGCCCAGAATAATTTTCGCATCTTTGATATTCTCTGGGGCAGCGCTGTATGGAAGCAAACCATGTGGGTGGTAGATGCATGTCCCGCGGAAATTGTTGTTAAACTTTTCTCCCTCCACTACAGAGTGTGTGGTAAAGCCGTTGGCACCGTAAGCCTCTTCGAGCAAATCGTCATAGTTAAAGCAGCAAATCCGCCGGATGCCTGACTTTGTGATTTCTTGAACTGTTGGTGAGATTTGAAATGGTTCGCTATATAGGGCGTTTGCTACTGCAATAGTGAACCGATCGCCAAGATGGCTTCGCAATACTCGCGCCCTAATGATCGGGGCGTGTTGGTTTGTTGCGTGGACAGCGCGAGGGACATTTCCATTAAACGCAATTTGGGTGGTTCTTTCCAAAAGGGTCTCCCAGTCGGGAAGGCCGCACGCCACCGAGACTCCAGCTCCAACAAAAAGCGACACCTTTCCACGCCGGTTAAGCATTGAGAGGTGGTGAATTGGATTGTGGTTCATGTTCTTCTTATTCTTGGCCATGTTGCTCTCACATTGTGTTCGATTGGTATATTGGCCATTCCAAAATAAACAGAACAGGCGAATTGCGCGGCTGCTTCAAATTTCAACATCTACCGTTAGGGGCTGGGCCTTCCGGCCCCTTTCTCTTTAGCGTTTCTTAAACCAGCCTTTGACTTTATCAACGGCATTGTCCTTTTTCTCATCCATCACATCCCAAGCGTCTTCGACATCCTCGACCAGCGGGGTAATCGTGCGCTCGCGGAATTGCGCCAGCATCCGCCAGATCAACAACAGCACCACGGCAAGAAAGGTCAGGATCACGATATTGACCCATGGGATGATGGTCGCGTCGGGACCGGGCACCGGTTTGATCCCCATGGCATTCGGGAACAGCGACAAGACCTGAGACCGCCAGCCATAATGGGTGACGGAGACCCATTCCGGGGTGTCCTTGTTGGAAATCGCGTCATTGGCTTCGGTGTAAAGATTTGCCGTGTCGAATTTGAAATAGGGCGGCCAGCCCCAGCCGGTGTCCTCATTGCGATACACGATGGATTTGCCGTTCGGACGCACCGCCTGAATGAATTGCACATCGCGGTTTTGCGTTGTTGTCGATCCATTGTCGGGCGCTTGCCAGAACATCGACGTCCAACCGGAAATATCCTGACGCTCCTCATAGGTGTTCACGATCCGCACAATGTCATGTTGTGGCAGGGTGTAATGAAGAAATCCCCCCACCAGCAAAACGATCAGAGCGATCAGGGTCCATTTGGCGTAACGCATCGGGGCCGTCCTTACATAAAATTGGTCACATAGAAGATCACGCAAAAGGCAATCAGCGGCAGGATATAGACGAGCAGCAACAGCTTTGGCCGGAACGAGCGCTCATACTCTTTGATCCCCTCCTCCACATAAGCCTCCCTGTCGCCAATGGAACCCTCTTGGGCCCATTCGTCCTCCAATCTTTCGCGGGTCAGCGAGCGGACATAGACGATCAAAAGACCGTAAAGCACGCTCAAAAGCACGAAACCGATCACCAAGAAGCGCAGGAAACCAAGCATGTTTGTCTCTCCTGTCCGAAGCTGTGCCAATCCGACACAGAGCCGCGTAGCTCATGTTCAAGGTTCTGTTTAGCGGGCTTCGGACAAAAGCGCGAGGGGCTTTGATCCTCTGCCGGTCAGGCCCGTGCCGTTACGATGCGTCATCCATGGGGGGAAAACGCATCCCCTCCTCGGCCTTGATCCGTTCAATCCGGCGCGCGAGGCTCAGCCAGGCCAAAAGCATCAGCGGACCCCAAACAAGGGTGGCGAGTGCGGCGCGGCGGGCCAAAAAGGCGCACACCTGTAGCGGTTGCTGTGGGAAAACCTGCCAAAGCGGTTTGCCCTCCGCCTGATAGAGCACCGCAAACAGCACGCCACTCAGACCAAACAGGAGAAGAGCGCTCATCAGAACCGAAACGAACAAGCGTCGCTGCGAGCGCGTCCCTTTCGGCGTCACCACAAAAGGAATCGCCAGCGCCGCAGCACCGATCAGCACCACAGGCAGCGCAACAGCGACAAAAAACCCGCCGCTCTCACCAAAATGCCCCATCTGCCACTCCTCTTGCTCATCTTGTCATGATCCTGTGCCACAGCTTAACCCGACAGTTCCAAACAAAAAATGGACACAATGGGTTTCTGTGTGGACAGCGCGTGATGCCAACGTCCCATTCTCCCCCTTGTCCGGCGGCAACGAAGACGCATAGATTCAAGAAACTTTATCCAGGAGCCCCGTTATGAACACTCTTAAGACCATGCTCGCAACCTCTGCCTTGCTCACCACGCTCGCCACCGGCACCTTTGCGGACGAGGTCACAGACACGCTTGAAAGCGCACTCAAGGCCTATGGCGAGGGCGATGTTTCCTATGCGATCGAAGAACTCGACTATGCCAAACAATTGCTCAAAGAGATGCAAACGGGCGCCTTGTCCGACTTTTTCCCCGCCCCGCCCGCCGGTTGGACCGCCGAGGATGACGCAGATACCGTGGCGGGCTTTGCCATGATGGGCGGCGGCACGGCGGCGGCGAAACGTTATTTCAATGATGCGGGCGAAGAATTTACCATGACCATTGTCGTTGACAGCCCAATGATTGGGATGATGGGCGGCATGCTTCAAAACGCTGGGGCGATGGGTCTAAAAACCATCCGCGTGGGCCGTGAAAAATTCGTCGATCAGGACGGTACAGTGTCGGCGCTGATCGAAGGGCGCGTTTTGGTTCAGGTGGAAGGCGGCGAACAGGATGTGATCGTTCCGCTTCTTGAACAGATCAACTTTCGCGATCTGGGTCGGTTCGGCTACTGAGATTTGGGCCAATGAGACTTAGAGTTGAGGCGGGATTGCACCGCCTCACTCTCCCTTACATCCGCCGCGCCCCCTTACATCTGCGCCCGAATGACCTGCGCGAGGCGCGCGATGCCCTGTTCGATTGTGGCCGCAGGCAACATCGAAAAATTCAGCCGCAGCGTGTTGGTGTTCGATCCATCGGCGAAAAACGCAGCCCCCGGCACGAAGGCCACATTGGACTGCAACGCCTGTTTCAACAGCTCGGCCCCGTCCATACCCTTCGGCAAGGTGACCCAGATAAACATCCCACCCGCAGGCTCGGTCCAGGACACGCCCTCGGGCATATGCGCCGAAAGCGACGTCAACATCGCCTGAAGCCGCGCGCCGTAAACGCTGCGCAGGGTTTCGACATGGGTGTCAAACACCGCCCGCGCCACTTCGGCCACAGCGATCTGGTTGATCGTCGCGGTTTGGAGGTCCGCCGCCTGTTTGGTCAGCACCAATTGCGAAATGACGGGCTTGGCCGCCACGGCCCAGCCGACCCGCAAACCGGGGGCGAGGGTTTTGGAAAAGGAGCCAAGATAGATCGTGCGGCACGCGTTGATGTCGTCGGTCTCTTGCATCTCAAGCGCTAGGATCGGCGGCACTTCGGCCCCTGAGTAGCGCAGCGATTGGTAGGCGGCGTCTTCGACAATCGCACAGTCCAAAGCCTGCGCCTGCGCCAAAATTGCCCGGCGCTCAGTGACCGAAAGTGTCACCCCGGTGGGGTTGGCGAAATCCGGGGACAGATATGAAAATTTGACTTTTCCGCCATTTTTATTGGCATTTTCAAGGATGTCTTGCGGCGTGCGGTTGTCGGCCGGGTCAAGCCGATCATAGACCGGCTCATAGGCATTAAACGCCCCAAGCGCGCCCAGATAGGTCGGCCAGCCAACCATCACTGTGTCATCCTTGTCGATGAAGACTTTGCCGAGATAATCCAACGCCTGTTGCGATCCGGCGGTGATCAGGATGTTGTCACGCTCGCATGCCACCCCTAGCCGCGCCATATAGCCCACGATCCAATCGCGCAGCGGTGTGTAGCCCTCGGAGGTGGCATATTGCAGCGAAATCCCCGCCGCCTGCACATCCGTGGCCTTGGCCATCGCCGCCGCAAAGGCTTCGCGCGGAAAATAGGCCGGGTCCGGGATGCCCCCGGCAAAAGAAATGATATCGGGTTGATCCAAAAGCTTCAAAAGCTCACGGATTTCCGAGGCTTTCATCCGGGATGTGCGATTGGCGAAAAGCGATGACAGACTCATGAGGGACCTCCATTGCTTTGTATCTCGCTCTCCGCCGCATTTAAGTCAACACCGCTGACATGAATAGTGATCCGCATTCGTGCACAGCACAGGGGCGCATGCATGCACAGCGCAGGGCCAGAGTCGCGTTTCACAAAACTGAAACACAAACGTCACGAACACGATACCAAGGCGCGCCACACCGCGTGGGAACACCAACCCCCGAGGGACCACATGATGAAAAAGCACCTGCTGCTGGCAGCCTCCGGCCTTGCGCTCTGCGCAAGCGCGGCCAATGCCGAGATGAATTTCAACCGCATCGCGTCTTTTGCCACACCGGGCAATATGGCCGAGGGCGAAGATCACGCCCGCCCCACCTCTGCCGAAATCATCGGCGCCTCTGAGGATGGCATGACGCTTGTTTATTCCGACAGCCCGCTGGGCGTGATCGGTCTGATCGACATCACCGATCCGAAAAACCCGGTTGCCAAAGGCAACATCGACATGGGCGGCGAACCGACCTCCGTGACCGTGATCGGCAACACCGCTTTCGTGAGCGTCAACACGTCTGAGAGCTACGTCAAACCGTCAGGCAAACTCGTGTCCGTCAACCTCGCAGACGGCTCCATCACCGGCACCTGTGATCTCGGCGGTCAGCCGGATTCGACCGCGCACAGCGATGCAGGCGATCTGGTTGTCATCGCCATTGAGAACGAGCGCGACGAAGACCTGGGCGACGGCCGCGTTGGTCAAATGCCCGCTGGTTTCATGGTCACCGTTGGCGTTAACGACGAAGCTCTGGTCTGCGACAGCCTGAAAAACATCGACGTCACAGGTCTGGCCGAGATTGCACCGGAAGATCCCGAACCCGAATTCGTGGACATCAACAGCCTCGGCGAGATTGCCGTGACGATGCAGGAAAACAACCATATCGTGATCATCAATGCCGATGGCGAGGTGATTGGTGATTTTTCTGCGGGCAGTGTGGATCTGACCAACATTGACACCAAGGACGAGCGCGCCGCTTTGACCTTTGATCAAAGCCAGCCGGGTCGTTTGCGCGAACCCGATGGTCTTCAGTGGCTCGACGACACTCATCTTATGATCGCCAACGAAGGCGACATGGATGGCGGCTCGCGTTCTGTCACCGTGTTCCACAAAGACGGGACCATGGTGTTTGAATCCGGCGCTGATTTTGAGCATCCGATCATTCAGGCCGGTCACTACCCGGACAAACGTTCCGACGCCAAAGGCGTGGAACCCGAGGGCATGGAAGTTGCCACCTTTGGCGACACAACCTATGCCTTTATCCTGGGCGAACGTGCGTCGACCGTGTCCGTCTATGACGTGACCGATGCCGCAAACCCTGTGTTCAAACAGCTTCTTCCCTCGGGCATCGCCCCCGAAGGTGCGATCGCCATCCCCGAGCGCAATCTGTTTGCAACCGCCAACGAAGCTGACCTCATCGAGGACGGCGGCGTGCGCGCCCACGTCATGCTCTATGAATTGCAAGACGCACCGGCCCAGTACCCGACACTGACATCCGAAGGCATGGACGAATTGACCGGCTGGGGCGCGATCTCTGGCATGGTGGCCGACGAGGACGGTATGATCTACGCCGTCAACGACAGCTTTTATGGCTATCAGCCGACCATCTTTAAAATCGACCCCACGTCCAAACCGGCGAAAATCGTTGATGCAATCCGCGTGACCCGTGCCAATGGCGATGCGGCACAGAAACTCGACATGGAAGGCATCACTCTGGATGGCAAAGGCGGCTTTTGGGTCGCTTCCGAAGGCCGCACCGACCGCGTCACGCCCCATGCGATTTACAATGTGAACGCAAAAGGCGAGATCAAAAAAGAGATCGGCCTTCCGGCAGAGTTGCTGAACGTTGAGACCCGTTTTGGTTTTGAAGGCATCACCAAGGTCGGTGACACGCTTTGGATGCCGGTTCAGCGCGAATGGAAAGATGACGCGAAGCACAGCGTCAAACTGGTCGCCTATAACCTTGAGACCGAGGAATGGGGCGCTGTGTCCTATCCGCTGGCAACCCCGGACACAGGTTGGGTGGGTCTGTCTGATCTCGCGGCCCATGGCGATTACTTCTATGTCATCGAGCGCGATAACCAAATCGGTGCCAATGCCAAGATCAAAAAGATCTACCGCATCCCGGCCTCTGAAATGGTGCCTGCGCCGCTTGGCTCTGAACTGCCCGTCGTGTCGAAAGAAGAGGTTCGTGACCTGATCCCGGATCTGAAATCCTTCGGCGGCTATGTGGTTGATAAAGTCGAAGGCCTTGCCATCACCAAAGACGGTGAAATCTTTGTCTCCACAGACAATGACGGTGTGGATGACAGCTCGGGTGAGACCTTCTTCTGGTCCATCGGCAAGATGTAATCCGCCCTGAAAAACACGGAAACGCCCGCCAAATGGCGGGCGTTTTTGTTTGAATATTCAGACCACGAAAACGATCAGGCCTCGACCGTCTCCGGCGCGTTTTCAATCACCTGGGTCGTCACGGTCTTGGGTCCGGTGATCTCGATCTGACGCGGTTTCAGCGCCTCTGGCACTTCGCGCTGAAGCTCGATGTGCAACATGCCATTCACATGCGACGCGCCCGTCACCTTGACGTGATCGGCAAGCTGGAACCGGCGCTCAAAGGCGCGGGTGGCGATGCCACGGTGCAGATAGGTTTTGGATTTTTCATCCTCGCCCTCGGCTTTGCGCGCAGCGATGATCAGCGCATTCTGGCGCTGCTCGATGGTGATGTCTTCGGTTGAAAACCCGGCAACGGCCAGCGAAATACGCCACGCATCATCGGCGGTTTTTTCAATGTTATAAGGGGGGTAGCTCGGCTGAGTGACCTCTTGGGTCAGAACGCGGTCCATCATATCCGCGATTTGGTCAAAGCCGACAGTGGCCCGGTACAGCGGGGCAAGATCAAAGTTACGCATGGGTTTCCTCCATTGAGCGAATCCAAATGTTAAGCCTTCCACACGCCCATATGGGCAGGACAGGCGAAGGGCCGGACCCTATCTAGGCGTCCGACCCTGTAAATTTGGGGATGGGGGAAAGCGGTTTCAAGAGGCGGCGCACTGCTCGCTCAATGCCCACTCAATATCCGGCCACACCGACCACAAATTCGGTCTCGGTCAACTCGGGGAGTGGGCCGGCCTCAACCTTTTTAAAGTTGGTACGCCCGGTGGAGGCCAGTTTCAAAAGATCGCCCAAGGAGCCGTCAAGCGAGGTGCCGACCGAAACCTTTTGGCCGTGATATTGCGCCTTGGCGGAGATCACCGAAACGATGCGCGGGCGCGGACCGGTCATGTCGAAAATCGGCGCACCGGAGGAGCCGAAATCAACGTCACAAGAGGTCACCAAAACACCTCCCTGACGCGCCATCACATGACAGCTTGCCTGCAAAGACGGGGTTTCGGCACGGTCATGGGCATAGGAAACCACGCCCACGGCCTGGCCTTTTTCAGGACGCGCAGCGGTTGGAAAGGGCTGCACCAAGCCGTTACGCACCGGGCGGTCCAATTCGATCAGGGCGATGTCATTGACCAAGCGGTCATGACGATCTCCGGTGGAAATCGAAAAGCTGGGGTGGACATAAATGGCACGGGCGGTGCGATACGCCTCGGCGGAGCCATTGCGCCACCCGGCCTTAAAGGTCACGTCACCGGGCGCATGAGGTTTGTGCGAATAGATGTCAAACATGCAATGCGCCGCCGTCAGCACCAAAGTTTCGGTGATCAAAGAGCCGGTGCAAAAGCTGCGCCCGGCGAAATCGAGACGCCCGACGGCTTCCCAACCGCGACTGTCGTCCCCGGTCCGAAAGGCCTTGAGCGCACTATCGGCCTGTGCCTGCCCCAACGAGATGAGCAGAAAGACGACGGTCAGTAAATATTTCATTTCGGCCCCATTCCCTGTTCGCCCCTTAGCGATAATGGGACTTCAGGGCGGGATTATGGCCGATTCGAGAACAATTTGGGCGGTTTTTGGCCGCCTGTTGCCCAATCAAGCAATTCAACCGTGTGAACCACAGGCACATCCATGCCCGATCCCAACTGTATCATGCAGCCGATATTGCCCGCAGCCACGACATCTGGTGTCTTCTCCGACAAAGTTTTTATTTTCCGGGCTTTCAAATTTTTTGAAATTTCGGGCTGCAAAAGGTTGTAGGTGCCCGCAGATCCGCAACACAAATGGCCATCGCGCGGCTCGACCACCTCGAATCCCACCCGTTTCAAAAGGTCCTTGGGGTAGGTTTTGATTTGTTGTCCATGTTGCAGGGAACAGGCGGCATGATAGGCGACTTTCAGGTCTTGTTTGCCCGCTGGCAGGTCGAGTTGCATCAAGACCTCAGACACATCTTTGGCCAAAACGGCGATCTGAGCCGCGTCTTCCGCCATCTCAGAGCTGCGGAACATATGGCCGTAGTCTTTCACCGTGGTGCCACAGCCCGAAGTGTTGATCACAATCGCGTCCAACCCCTCGCCCGCGATTTCCGCCATCCAAGCGCGGATGTTTTTGGCCGCCGCTCTGTGGCTCTCCGCCTCTTTGCCCATGTGATGGGTCAGCGCGCCACAACAGCCCGCACCTTTGGCCACGACCACCTCACAACCGAACCGGGTCAACAGCCGGATCGTGGCGTCGTTGATATCGGTATCAAGCGCCTTTTGCGCACAGCCCGTCATCAAAGCCACCCGCATTTTGCGCGGGCCTTTCGCCGGGAACACCTGTGCATCGTCATTGCGCGACACCGGCGGAATGACCTTCGGGGCCATCTCCAACATCGCTTTCAGGCGTGGATCGGGCAGAAGATGCCGCAAAGGTTTGGCAATTTTTGCCCCCAAAAGTGCTACGCGGAACCGGTTCGGATACGGAATGATCCGCGCCAAGGTCCAGCGCAGCAGCCGATCCATCAGCGGACGTTTATAGGTTTTTTCAACATGCACCCGCGCGTGATCAATCAAATGCATGTAATGCACACCCGATGGGCAGGTGGTCATACAAGCCAGACAGGACAGGCAACGATCCAAATGTTTGACCGTGCGCGCGTCGGCGGGCCGGTCGTTTTCCAACATATCCTTGATCAGATAAATCCGCCCGCGCGGGCTGTCCAACTCATCGCCCAGGACCGCATAGGTCGGACATGTGGCGGTGCAAAACCCACAATGCACACAAGAGCGCAGGATCTCATTGGCGCGCGCAATACCGGGATCGGTGAGCTGTTCGGGGGTAAAATTCGTCTGCATCAGCCCATCATCCCGGGGTTAAACTTCTGTTCTGGATCGAATTTTTGACGCAGCCCTTTGGACAACTGCGCAACGATTCTGTTTTCCGGCGGGAACACGCCAAGCGTGCGCTTGGTCTCGTCGCTGGCGCGCACCAAAGTGGCATGGCCTTTGCCCATCTTGGCCCGCACATCCGTGCCCGCCGTCGTCAACAGCCAAAGCCGCCCGCCGCCCCAATCATAGATCACATCTTCTGGTTGGAGCGCAGCCACCAAACCCGGCGCCTCAGACGGCGTCACCGACACCCGCCACACATCGCCGGGCACGCCCACAAACCGCGTCACATCCCGGATGGCGCGCCATATCTCACCATTGTGCGCTTGGTCCCACTCCACATCCGCGGCACCCAGATCGGACAACCGCTGGTGCAACGCCTCCACCCGGTATCGTACCGCGCTCTCCATCCCCTCAAGCCGCAGCAACGTGCGCGCAGGCGTCCCATCCGCGCCTTGGCGGAGATGCGCCGCACCCGTAATGTCAAAAGGCGTGCCCAAAGCGCGCGACATCGTGTTGACCGCCTCCACCTCCGTTTGACCCTCAAAGATCAGCGTCGCGGTGGTTTCCGGGATCGGCTGGGTCTTGAGGCTGACCTCTGTCAAAATCCCAAGCGTGCCTTGGCTTCCCGCCATCAGTTTCACCAGATCAAGCCCGGTGACATTCTTCATCACCCGCCCGCCATTCTTGACGATCTCGCCACGACCATTGACAAAACGCACGCCCAAACACGCATCCCGACAGGCCCCAACCGCCACCCGGCGCGGACCAGAGGCATTCGACGCCACCATCCCGCCCATGCTACGCACCCCGGCGCGCTCTAACAGCGGTGCCAAATCAGGCGGCTCAAACGCCAATCTCTGATGCTCCACCGCAAGCTGCGCGCTCACCGCATCCACAGCCATCCCAGCCGACACCACAAGCGTCAGAGCCCCCGGATCATAGTCGAACTGCGCGCCGGTCCAAAGCAACCGATCCCCCTCCGCCAGCCCAATCCGGCTGGTGCCGCCGCCCGTGACCACAAACGGCCCACCCGCGCGGATCATATCGGCAAGCTGTGCTTCCGTGTTGCAGGATATGTCTTTTACCGTGGCCAAAATACTCATTGCGCACCCCTCCGACCCGCGCTCACAGTAAGCGGGAAAACCTTCGCCGGGTTCAAAACCCAGTTCGGATCAAACACGTCCTTCACCGCCATTTGTGCCTCAAGATCGGCGGGAGAAAATTGATGGGTCATCAGATCGCGTTTCTCAACCCCCACGCCATGTTCGCCGGTCAAACAGCCGCCCACATCGACGCAGAGCCTCAAAATATCCGCGCCCAACGCCTCAGCGCTTTCCAATTGGCCGGGCTCATTCGCGTTGAACAGGATCAGCGGGTGCATATTGCCATCGCCCGCGTGAAACACATTGCCGACCATATGCCCTGCGGCCTCAGACAGCTCCCCGATGCGTTTGAGCACCAAAGGCAGCGCGCCCACCGGGATCGTGCCATCAAGGCAAATATAGTCGCCCATCTGCCCCATCGCGCCAAAGGCGGATTTGCGGCCCAACCAAATGCGCGCGCTTTCTTCCGGGCCTTGGCTTTCACGAATTTCAACCGGATTATGGCGTCTGGCGATGGTGGTGATACGAGCCAGTTGGTCCGCGATCTCTTGCGGCGATCCTTCGACCTCGACGATCAAAAGCGCCTCGCAATCGGGGTAACCCGCCCCGGCAAAGGATTCGGTGGCGCGGATAATCGGCCGGTCCATGAATTCAATCGCCACCGGGATCAGACCCGATTTGATGATATCGGCCACACAGGCCCCCGCGACCTCATTGCTGTCAAATCCGATCAACACCGGTCGCGCGCCTTCGGGCTTTGGCAAAATGCGCAGGGTCGCCTCGGTGACAATCCCAAGCTGCCCTTCAGAGCCACAAATCACCCCCAAAAGATCAAGCCCGCCCGCGTCCATATGCGCGCCGCCGATCTCGACCACCTCGCCATCGGCCAAAACCATGGTGACGCCCAAAAGATTGTTTGTCGTCACGCCATATTTGAGGCAATGCGCGCCGCCGGAATTCATTGCGATATTGCCGGCTATGGCACAGGCCAATTGGCTTGAGGGATCGGGGGCATAGAAAAACCCGTCGCTTTCGACCGCAGCCGTCACCGAGAGATTGGTCATCCCGGTTTGCACCCGGATGTAGCGGTCGCTGGTGTTGATCTCAATCACCTCACGCAGCCGCGCCACCCCAAGGATCACGCAATCCGCCGTTGGCAAAGCGCCCCCCGCAAGCGAGGTCCCCGATCCACGCGGCACCACCGGCACGCCCATCTCGTGACAGATGCGCAGGACGGCGGCCACCTCTTCGGTCGTGCTCGGCAACACGGCCACCAAAGGCGCGCAACGATAGGCCGTCAGCGCATCACATTCATAGGCCCGCACCTCCTCGGGCGCGTCGATCACCGCGTCTTTCGGCAGTACCGCGCGCAGCCGGGCCACGAGTTTTGGCTTTTGCGCAAGGAGGTCGGGGTTGGGGGTCGGCATGTCCATTGTGATCTCCTCGCTTTCATTGGTAACTTTTTATAACCAATTTACCAGAATGACAAGTCTACATGGTTTGCGTATTGCTATGATATGGAACTCTTGGATCATCTCAAATTTTTCACGTCCCTCGATGCCCTCGCCGTCGGCTATTTGCTGTTGGCGTGGTTCGGGATCGGCTATGTCATCGAACGCCCTTTGGGATCGCGCATTTCGACCTCTGTTTTGGTGGCCAATTACCGAAAACAATGGATGATCCAAATGATCACCCGCCAGCCACGGATTTTTGACGCAACGATTTTAGGCACCCTGCGCGAGGGCACATCGTTTTTCGCCTCCGCCTGTCTGATCGCCATCGGCGGTGGCTTGGCGGCGATTTCAAATGCCAAGAAACTGAGTGACGTGGCCCAGAACCTGGCCCTTGATGCGCCTGAAATCATTTGGGAAGTCAAAATTCTTTTGGCTCTGCTGTTCATCACCAGCGCCTTTTTAAAATTCATCTGGTCCAACCGGCTGTTTGGCTATTGCGGCGTGGTCATGGCCTCTGTGCCAAATGACAAAAACGACCCCCTGGCCCTGCCCCGCGCGCAAAAGGCCGGGGATTTGAACATCACAGCGGCCCGCGCCTTTAACGGCGGCTTGCGCGGCATTTATTTCGCGCTTGGCTCGCTTGGATGGCTGCTTGGCCCGGTCGGCTTGCTGGTGAGCACAACGCTCACCCTGTTCATCCTGTTACGGCGCGAATTCGCCTCCACCTCACGCGAAATTTTACTGCGCGACGAAGGTTGATGCCTTTTCTGAGACGTGTTCACCTTAGGGCAAGCCGAATGGGCGCACAGAACACAGCAAATCCCAATGCGAGTAAGAAAGAGCAGTCGTTCGTGACTTACGCGGCAAATGGCTGCTTTGAGGCCACTTTGACTGATGCTGTGGTCTGTATGAAAGTCGGCTATGCCAAATAAATTATTAGCTTAGCCTCTCAGAAATCGTCTAAATATCTCAAAATAAGTGCCCTAAATTTTCTGAAGAGACCGGTAGTACTCATATCTTTGATTTCGAAAATTCTCTGGTGTTTCACCGACCTTCGTCGCTCTGAATTCCATATCTGCAAAGATGCTCGTCTCATCGGCTTCAGGAACAGGTATTCCCAGCCGTTCAAATGCGTCTAGCAGCGAGCGAAATGCGTCCTCGTCGCCATCGACAAGCGCCCGGTAGGCTAATGTTTCTGATAGGGTTTTGCCTTCAGTCAAATAGTATTGCCCTTCGGTATTCAGCCAAAATAACGCACATTGCTCTAGTGGAGTTTCTGGGTCGGGCTGCCAGTATCCTATCAGTGACGTATCTTCACACTGTATGACAAATTTTAGTTTTTTATCTGTATCTTGCATGGCCCTAACATTTGCCATGATGTCTGGATTCGCACGATCCACATCATTTATGTAGTCGTGATCCAAAAGTGGGTATTTCCTATCGGTCCAGAGGAGCTCAGCCCAAATAATATTGAGTGGATTGTTCCCATCCTCTTCAAATTCAGGGTCGCCAGCGACTACTGCTAATAGAGTACTTAGGTCTTTTGGCAAATCCTGCCCATCCAATCGTGAGTCGATGAACTTCTTAACCTTATCTCCGATCAAAATGGTACCCTCAGTTTGCATAAGCTCGCCTCGACGAGTTGGTCGGGAGAATAGAGACTTAATCCAATCGAGAAATTTCATGTCGTTTTACTCTGCCATTTTTTGTAAACCAAGATATCTGGAGATTCATCGAAACGCTATAGCGGCCTTTGGCGCGACAGCTACGAATGGCAGCAATGTCCTGCATAGCAGACCTTCACACCCTGCGCGGCGAATGGTGGTGGCTTTGGATCACAAAGTCCCCCCAATTGCCGCCCGCAAATCGCCGCGTTGTGCCACAGGGGGGCGACCTGCGATATTCGCCTCAGCGCCGCCCTTCGCGCAGCCACGCCCAAACGGTCAGCCCGGCCAAGATCACCAGCCAAAGCCAGCCGGGGAACAAAGGCATCAGCCGGGTGGATTGGGTGACAAAGGCCGCGCGCGGGGTCACGCCGATCCAGCCACGTCCCGCCGCCACACGGCCCTCGGACACGGTGCGGATCATCGGGAGACCTTCGGACAGCGCCATGACGCCGCCTTTGGTCGCGGCAATGACAGGGGCCAGTTTAGCCCCCGTTGCGATGGTTTCCTCAAACTCACGTGGTGCGGCGGGCCCCAAGACCATCACCGCCTCCTGATCACCTTCCGAGAGACGGTAGAGCCCCATCTCAGCGCCTTGATGCTGGGCCATAAATCGCCCGGGACTGACCTCTTCCATCGGCACGGTCACGGTGGTGCCATCGGGGGCCTCAATGGTGACCTCATGGTCGCGATCAGACAGGCTGCGCCGGGTGATGGTCAAACTCGCGCCGTCCGAGGTGGCCGTGAGCGCCTCTTCCTCAAGCTCCGGTTCTTTCATCATCCAATGCGCCAAACGCCGCAGCAATTCGAGCTGCGGCCCGCCGCCCTCGATCCCACGGGTCCAAAGCCATGCGTGATCGGAGGCCAGCACAGCCACCCGGCCCTCACCGACCCGGTCCAAGACCAAAAGCGGGCGATCATCGACGCCGGACATCACCACCTCGGGCGCGTCTGCTCCGCTCTCCGTGCCGGGATCAAGGTCGATTTGCCGGAACCAGCGGCCCCATTTTGGCGTGTCAGTGGCAAAACGCAGCCCGCCCAGACCTTCAGTGACCGGATGGCGCGCGCCCATATCGGTGAGGCGCGGTTGATAGCCCTGTTCATAAATCCGCCCCGAGGGCGC
Source organism: Celeribacter baekdonensis (assembly GCF_900102315.1). Taxonomy (GTDB): domain Bacteria; phylum Pseudomonadota; class Alphaproteobacteria; order Rhodobacterales; family Rhodobacteraceae; genus Celeribacter; species Celeribacter baekdonensis. The sequence continues at coordinate 323,813 of NZ_FNBL01000003.1, read as the reverse complement.
CAGTGGAATGATCCGCGCCAAGGGCGAGCGATAAAGGCTGTCGGCACTGGCAAAATCGGGGCCAGCGGCAAAAAGCACCGCCCCTCCCTCTTCAACATAGCGGGCAATGTTGTCCAGATAGGAGGGTGGAAGGATGCCGCGCAATTTGTAGCGATCAAAGATGATCAGGTCGAAATCATCGACCTTTTCCATGAACAATTCGCGGGTTGGAAAAGCGATGAGCGACAGTTCGGTAACCGGAACACCGTCTTGTTTTGAGGGCGGGCGCAGAATGGTAAAATGCACGAGATCGACAGAAGGGTCTGATTTCAACAGGTTGCGCCATGTGCGTTCGCCATTATGCGGCTCACCCGACACCAAAAGCACGCGCAAACGATCCCGCACGCCATTGATTTGCACCATCGCGGCATTGTTGCGCGTGGTCAGCTCGCCAAGGGCCTCGGGCAGGGTGAATTGGATCACGTTCATCCCGCCATGCGCCAGCGTCAGCGGCACGTCGATGGCGCGCCCGATGGGGATGGTGAATTCCTGCGCTTCACCGCCATCAATCGACACGATCAGCGGTGTGGTGACGCCAATGGAGGCGGGCACGGTGCCTTGGTCCTCGACTTTAAGGGTCAGAGTGACCTCTTCGTCCAAAATGGCAAAGCTGGGCGCGTTTTCCACGATCAGGCGACGGTCCCAATCGGTCGGCGCGCCGGTGAGCAACAGGTGCAGAGGCGCGGGGAAATCCGGGGCCAGTTCCACATCATGCAACTGCCCGTCCGACACCATAATCGCCCCGGCCAAACGCCCGCGTGGCTCGTCGGCCATGGCTTCTGCGAGGGCGGTCATCAACAAGGTGCCGCGATTGTCGGGGGCATCGCCCAAAGGCACGATCCGCAGCTCAGTGTTGGGCAAAGCGTTGATGCGCGCAGTGAGACCCGCGACCGCTTCGGCCACTTGGGTGCTGCGATCCGCGAGGTCTTGCGACGCACTTTCATCGACCAACAAAAGCACAATATCAGACAGCGGATCACGCTCTTCTTGTTGCAGTGACGGCCCGGCGAGATAGATCAGGATCAACGCCGCGGCCCCTGCCCGCAAGGGCCAGCCGCGCAGCCCGCGCAGGGCAGAGAACCCCACGAGCACCAGCGCAATCCCGGCGAGGATCGCCAACACAGGCAACGGCAAGTGTGGGGAAAAGATCAGATCGCGGATCATTGGCTCAACCTGTCTAACAAGGCGGGGACATGGACCTGATCGGATTTATAATTGCCGGTCAGCACATACATCACCAGATTGACGCCAAAGCGGTAGGCCAACTCACGCTGCCGCTCGCCATTGAACCCGCGTCCCACCGGGACCAACGGCACGCCAGTGTCATCCACGGCCCACGCCGCCGCCCAATCGCCACCGCCAATCACCACCGGCGTGACATTGTCATTGAGATTGCGAAACGGCATGCCCTCGGCCTGTTCGGCATTGGCCGAGGCTTCGACCCAAACTGTGCCCTCGGCATGGCGTCCGGGGAATTCGCGCAACAGATAAAAGGTGCGGGTGAGGACGTGATCCTCGGGGATTTGTTCAAGCGCGGGAATGTCGAGCGGACGCGCCAGCGCTTGCAGTTTCAGACCTGTCGGTGTGGCCGCACCAAAGCTCGCGACATCGGCGTCACGGGTGTCAAACAAGATCATGCCCCCGGTGCGCAGATAGGCGTTGAGTTTGATATAGGCGTCGGCGGAGGGGATCGGTTGGTCGGCGGTCACGGGCCAATAGAGGATCGGAAAGACCCCAAGCGGATCGGTGTCGAGACTCACCCCCATCGGCGGCGACGGCTCCACCGAGGTGCGGGCATTGAGCACGGCGGACAGCCCCGCAAGTCCCGCCTCAGACAGGCTGTCGATGCGGGCATCCCCGGTGCGCACATAAGCCAGCGCCACCTCAGAACTCGCGGCCAGTGCGAAGGCATCAGACAGGGTGTCCGGCGCATCTTGGGCGCGTGTGGACGAGAGCGGTATCGAGAGAGCGAGAAGCAAAATCGGCACCACCCGCGCGCCAAACAGGCGGCCCGAGAGCCAGAGCGAGGCAATCACATCGGCCCCCAAAAGCAACAGAGCCGCCAAAAGCAGGGCGGGCGTGAGGGGCCGCTCGCTGCGGGTCTGACTGCCTGTAACAGGAACATCGGCGGGCCATTGCGTCGCAATCAGGTGGTCCTCAGGCCCCAGAATATTGAGCGCGAGGACGCTGTCGCGGGTTTGATACAGCCCCGGCGGGGTGGCCGCAGACGCCTTAGCCGTGGCAAAGACCGCCCCTTCAACGGGCACCATCGCCGCCGCGTCACTCAATGTTCCAAACCCATCCAGCCGCTTCAGCGGTTGTACCGTTTGCCCCGCCAGATCATCGACCTGCGCCTTTGCCGCCCGCGAGGTCACGGCCAGCCGATCCAGCATCGACACAAACAGACCCGAAAGGGGCAAGGTGGACCATTCGGCATTGGCGGTGACGTGAAACAACACCACCTGCCCCTGCCCCACCGGCTTGCGCGTCACCATCGGTGTGCCATCGCCCAAGGTCGCAATCACCCGCGCCGCCAGATCGGGGTCGGGTTGCGCCATGACTTGGGCGGAGACGGTGACATCTTCGGGCACGGGCAGGCCGTAAAACGGCGAGGTCTCGGCAAAGGGGCGCAGGGTTTTCGGCTCACCCCATGACATTGCGCCGCCAATCGTGCGCCCGCCCGCGCGCAAACGCACCGGCAAAAGCGGGTCTTCCGCGTCGCGCGCCACATCAGAGGCGGCCAGATTTGGCCCGGCAAAGCGTAACAATAAGCCGCCCGCATCGACCCAATCCAACAAGGGCGCGGCCTCGCCGCCGGACAGATGGGCGATGTCGGCCAGAATGATCACATCCGGGTTGGCTTGGATCAGATCGGCCAAGGCGCCTTCGATCACATCGGCTTTGCCATTCAACGCCGCGCGCAGATAATGCAGTTGCGACAAAAGTTGAAGCCCCTCGCGGCTGTCGCGCACGGTCACAAGGCCGACTTCGCGGCGCTTGAGGCTGTCATCGGCCAAACGGATTGCGCCTGCGGACCGCTGGCTTTCGATTTCAAACCGGGTGATGCGATTGCGCAGTTCAGGCGGCAAATCGAACAGGGCAGAAACCGCGTCCTCGCCACTGCCAAAGGTCACCTCTTGGCGCGCCAAAACCCGCGGCACACCCGCCGGGTCCGGCCCATGCGCCAACACCGCGACCGACGCTTCGCCCACCGTTCCGCGCCGTTGCACCAATAGGTCCACACCGGTTTCATCCACCGTGGTCGGCCCCAACCCATAGAGCGCGCGCGGGGTTTCAAACACCGAAACAGCGCCTTTTGCCTCCAAGACATCAAGCACATCGTCGCGGCCCAAACGGTCCAACCCGTCCGAGAGCCACAGCGTCTCATAGCCGCCTTGGATCGTGCCAAGTGCCGCCAAAAGATCGGCCATATCCGGGGCGTAGGGCGCGGGCGCAAGCCCCGGCAAACGAGCGCGCCAATCGGAGGCGGACAGAAAGTCGCAAGGCTGGGCGGAGATATCCGTGGCGGACAAGATGCAGACGGTGCGATTGTCCGCCCCGGCCTCTTCAAGCGCCTGCTCGACACGCCCCATCCGCAGGGCCCAATCGGGCGCGGAGGCCCAGCTTGCATCCAGTAAAATCACCAAAGGCCCACTGCCGCCGCGGTCCACACGCGGGTTCAGCACCGGCCCGGCAAAGGCCAAAATCAACGCCGCCACCGCCAACATGCGCAGCAGCAAAAGCCACCACGGGGTGCGATCCGCCTCAGTCTCATCATCGGTGAGGCCCAGCAAAAGCGCGACACCGGGAAAGCGGCGGCGGATCGGTGCGGGTGGGACGGCGCGCAACACGAACCACAGGATCGGCAGGGCCAAAAGCCCAAGCAAAACCCAAGGGGCGGTGAAACCTACGGGGCCTAAAATCCACATCAGCGCGCCCCCTCGAGACCCTCATAGAGCCACAAAAGCGCGGGCTGTGCCGGGGTGTTGGTGTGATGGGTGGCAAAACGCCACCCGGCCTGATGCGCCAGATGCGCAAGCTGTGTCTTGCGCTCGGACAGACGGTCCAAATAGCGGTCGCGCAGGTCGGACGCGCGCAGGGTTTCGTGGCGCAACCCGCCCGCCATCGAGGTAAACACCGTGCGACCCTGAAAGGGAAAGGCCTCTTCGGCGGGGTCGAGAATTTGGTACAACAGCCCGGTGATGCCGCGATCTGCCGCCGCCCCGATGGCGTGTTCCAGCGGCTCAATCGGGCCAAGGAAATCCGACAGAAACACCGCCCGCGATTTGGGCAAAAACGATGTGGCATCCGGCGCGCCGTAATCTGCGGCCTCGACGTCTGCGGCTTCTGCGTTTGGGTCAAACCGCAAGCCTTCGGCGATGCGCCGCAATTGCAGCGCGCCAATGCGCGGCGGGGTGCCCAAAGAGGCCAAAGCCACCCGCTCGCCGCCCCTCATCAACAAAATCGCCAGAGCCATGGTCAAAAGCCCGGCGCGCTCCTGTTTGGTTGGGTGGTTTTTGTCGGAGGAAAACCCCATCGACGCCGACAGATCGGCCCAAAGATGCACCGACTGTGCCGATTGCCATTCCTTTTCGCGCACGAAATGCCCGTCAGAGCGACCAGAGCGACGCCAATCAATCGACCGCCCCGCATCGCCGGGTTCCGCCGGGCGGTATTGCCAAAACTCATCGCCCATCCCGGCCTGACGCCGCCCATGCCCGCCCAACAAAAGCGTACGCGCAAGCTGTTCGGCCTGCGCCTGAAGCGGCGGCAAGGGTCCGGCCAAGGCTTCGGCACGGGCGCGCAAGGAGGATGGGGGCGAAAGGCTCACGCCGCGGACCGATTTTCCGACAGGGTGGCGGCGACCGTGTCGATGATCGAGGCCAGGTCTTCGCCGCGCGCACGGGCGGCAAAGGTCATCGCCATGCGGTGAATAAGCACAGGTTTGGCCATGGCGATCACATCCTCGGGGCTGGGCGCAAGGCGACCATCAAGCAAAGCGCGGGCGCGAATGGTCAACATCAAGGCCTGAGCGGCGCGCGGTCCCGGCCCCCACGCCACAGACGCGTTGATCGCGGGCGTGGCTTCGGGTTCATGCGGACGACAGGCGCGCACCAGATCAAGGATCATCTCGACCACCTGTTCGCCCACCGGCATTTTGCGCAGCAACGCCTGAGCTTTGATCAACTCCTCGGCGGTGAAAACGGCGTGGGCCTCTTCCTCCATCGCGCCCGTGGTGGCGATCAGGATGTCACGCTCGGTGTCGCGGTCCGGGTAGGCCACGTCGACTTGCACCAAGAACCGGTCCAACTGCGCCTCCGGCAACGGATAGGTGCCCTCTTGTTCCAACGGGTTTTGCGTGGCGAGGACGTGAAACGGGGCCTCCAAATCATGCGGCTGCCCGGCGATGGTCACGGATTTTTCCTGCATCGCTTGCAACAGCGCGGATTGGGTGCGGGGGCTGGCGCGGTTGATTTCGTCGGCCAAAAGGAGCTGACAAAACACCGGACCTTCGATGAACCGAAACGCGCGGCTGCCGTCCGTGGCGGTTTCCAAGACCTCGGAGCCAAGAATGTCAGCGGGCATCAGGTCCGGGGTGAATTGCACCCGCGCGCCTTTGAGGCCCATGACGGTCGAAAGCGTGTCGACAAGGCGGGTTTTGCCAAGCCCCGGCAGGCCCAACAAAAGCGCGTGGCCACCGCAAAGCATGGCGGACAAGACCAGATCGACCACCGTTTCCTGACCGATAAAGCGGCGCGTGATCGAGGATTTCGCCTCCGACAGTTTCGCGCCCAGCGCTTCGATGTCGGTGACAAGATCTTCTGTGACAAGATTTTCGGGCATAAGGCCTGCGTTGGTGGCGGTCTCGGTCATGGGCTTCACCTCTTGGGACGTTCCGTGTCACTATCACTCTCGCTATTAGAGCGATCTATGCTGCAAAGCACAAATGACAAAGAGGTCAGAAGGGGGATTTTCGCGTGACTGTCTCAGCCGAAAGCATTGCCGCCGCCGTCAAGGCCGCGAAAACCCGCGGTTTGCCGCCTGTGGAGAAATGGGACCCACCGTTTTGTGGCGATCTGGATATGCGGATCGCGCGGGATGGGACGTGGTTCTATCTGGGAACGCCGATTGGGCGGATCGGTTTGGTGCGGTTGTTCTCGACCGTGTTGAAACGCGAAGGGGACGCCTATTTTTTGGTCACTCCGGCGGAAAAGGTCGGGATCACCGTTGAGGATGCACCGTTTTTGGCGGTGGATTTCACCGTTTCGGGCCAAGGGCAGGATCAGGTTTTGACCTTTCAAACCTCCGTGGGCGATGAAGCCGAGGCGGGTCCCGATCACCCGATGCGCTTTGCTGACCGGGACGGCGCGCCCGCGCCCTATGTGGAGATCAGGGCGGGATTGGAGGCATTGATAGATCGCAAGAGCTTCTTTCGCCTCGTTGACCATGCTGTCACGCAAGAGATTGACGGCACGCCGATGTTTGGGGTCTGGTCCAAGGGCGTGTTTTTCCCGCTCGCGCCACTGGATGATCTGAGCTGATGCCAAAATTTGCCGCCAACCTGTCCTTTCTGTTCAAGGAATATCCGTTTTTGGAACGGTTTGCCGAGGCGAAAGCCTGTGGCTTTCAGGCGGTTGAAGTGTTGTTTCCCTATGAGGAACCGGCGTCCGAGGTGGCCAAGCGGATGGCCGATCTGAACCTGAAAATGGTGCTGATCAACACGCCACCGCCGAATTACACCGGCGGCGAGCGCGGGTTTGCCGCTGTACCGGGGCTTGAGGACCGGTTCCGCAAGGATTTCAAACGCGCCCTCAGATATGCGCAATTCTTAGGTGCCGAGCACATGCATATCATGGCCGGAAAGGCCAAGGGGCTGGTCGCACTTGAAACCTTTAAAAGGAATCTCGCCTGGGCCGCCTCTGAGGCCCCCAGTATGAGCCTGACGATTGAGCCGATCAATCCGGTCGACATGCCGGGGTATTTTTTGGACGATTTTGATCTGGCGATCGAGGTGTTGGACAGCGTGGCGGAATTGAACCTTGGGCTGCAATTTGATGCCTATCACGCCCAGATCATCACCGGGGATGCCATGATCGCCTGGGAAAAATATGCCCCCTATGTGCGTCACATCCAAATCGCCGGACCGCCGGATCGGAACGAGCCAATCAAAGGTCTGGTCGATTACCCGGCGTTTTTCCGCGCTGTGGATGAGAGCGGCTATCGGGGCTGGGTCTCCGCCGAATATATCCCGAAAAAGCGCACCGAAGACGGGTTGGATTGGTTTCGTCAGGCCAAGTGACGCGGCTCACGAGGCCTCTGATCCGGGGACGCAGCCCTGCCCCGGTGCCTCGACTTCAAGCGTGGAATGGGTGATGGAGAACCGCTCTTTCAACAGGCCCTTGACCTGTGCCAGCACCACACGGGCCTCGCCCGTAACAACCACATGCGCCTCAACCGAACTGCGGTGTTCGTCGATCTGCCACAAATGCACATGATGCACATCCTCGACGCCCTCAACTTCGCCCATCGCGGCGGCGACCTCGCCCGCCCGCGTGCCATCCGGCGCCCCGAGCATGAGGATGCGAATGACCGGGCGGATTTCCACAAAGGCGTGCCAGAGAATATAGAGTGAAATGGCCACGGTCAGGATCGGGTCAATCAAGCGCCAATCATAGATCAGGATCACCGCCCCACCAAAAATCACCGCCACCGAGGTGCCCGCATCCGCGAGGTTGTGCAGAAACGCGGCGCGAATATTGAGGCTGTTTTTCGACATGGAATAGGTGAGTGCTGCGGTGACCAGATCAACAGCAAGGGCGATCCCGGCGATGATGATGACGATCCAGCCCTCGATCTCCGGCGGGTTCCAAAACCGCGCCACGCCTTCGGCAAACAGGTAAATCGAGATGACCATGAGCGTGATGTAATTGATCATCGCGGCGACCACTTCGGCGCGACCATAGCCAAAGGTCATGGCCTCATCGCGCGGACGCCGCGCCAGTTTGCGCGCGCCAAAGGCAATCACCAAAGACACCGCATCCGAGAGGTTGTGAATCGCATCGGCAATCAGCGCCATGGAGCCAGAAATCACCCCGCCGATGATTTGGGCCACGGTCAGAAGCAGGTTGACCCCGATGGCCGCCGCCATCCGCGCGTCACCCGCATCCGGGTCGATGTGGGGGTGATGGTGTCCGTGGGCGGCGTGGCTGTGATGATCGTGGGGCATGATCTGTCCTGTTTGTTTGGGTCAAGCGGACACCGCAGGGGCGCACTTGTCAACGGCGGGCTTTGAGTTGAACATGAGCCATTGCTCACATTTTGGAAACTCGCATCCCATGGCCAATGCCCCGCCCCCGCTATCGCCCCGTAAAACACCGCGACAAGCGCGCTCCAAGGCCACGGTTCACGCGATCCTTGAGGCGGCGGCTCGCATTTTGGAAACCCAAGGCGCAGACGCGGTGACCACAAATGCAGTGGCAGATCGCGCGGGCGTGTCTGTTGGGTCGCTCTATCAATATTTCCCCTCGAAAGAGGCGATTTTTGCCGAACTGATCCGGCAGATGCGCGCCCAGATGCGTGACGATATTTTTCGGGCGATGGATTTTGTGGTTGGAAAGAGCCTGTCCTTTGCCATGGCGCGGCTGGTTCGGGCGGTGATCCACCACCATGTGCATCGCGCGCATCGGGCAGACGCCCTTGAACATTTAGAAGCGCAATTGCCGCCCGACCCGGACAGTTTGGCCATGATGTCCCAAACCCGCGCCCGTTTGGCGCTGTGCCTGACCCAGCATGATGTGCCGCAGCCAGAGCAAGCGGCGGAGGATGTTTTGAACCTCATCATTGGCATGGCCCATCCGGCACTTCATGACGGGGAGACGGATTTTGACTCCTTGGCGCGGCGGATTGATCCGGCGGTTTTGGGGTATTTAGGGGCGAATGTGACAGTTTCTTGAGCCAATCCCACCAGATGTGTGCGATTTTGCAAAAATTGCCGGATATATGCGGTTTTCAGTAGGTTTTCCGCCAAACCACCCAATCTTCACACGAAATAACGATAAGGTCGCTAAATTGTGATCCGCATTTTTGCACAATGCATTCGATAAAATCTGAATGCTTGTTCGCATTTAAACATTCTAGGCCAAGCCCTATATCCATTTCATCGAGGCGCGCAAAAACACACAGACAGCGCGTCGCCCTAAATGAAACGCTGATAAAGGACTTCTATCATGACCAACTCTTTCAAAACTCTCGCTGCCGCTGCTGTTGTTGCCGTTGCTGGTTCTGCCGCTTTCGCTGGCCCGAACTACATCATCCCCGGCCAAGCTCAGTCGCTGACCTCGACCGTCAATCTTGATCTGGTGCGCGCTGACACCAACAGCACGGTTTACATCTACGACTTCCACAACGGTGAGCGCGGTGCGCTTTTGGGTTCCGAAGCTGTGCACGCTGGTGCAAACACCAACGTGAAAGTGCAATTGTCCCGTCCGGCAACGTCTGATGCGATTGCCGTTCTCTCCAACGACGGCGTCAACACGCTGGCCGTTCGCGATGTGAACAACGTTCAATAATCTCGCGCCCACATCAGGGCCCGGACAAAACAAACCCCCGCCGATGCGAGTCGGCGGGGGTTTTATGTCTCACTTATATGTCGCACTTAAGTGGGCTTAATCGCCAAGTTTGGCGTGAACCTCGTCCAGATCGACGTCGCCTTTGGGCATTTTATTGCCGGGGTTTTCAAAGTCGTATTGGAACAATTGGAAATCCTTTTTGTAGATTTCCCACATCAAATGCATCGACAGATCGTCGAAATAATCCTCAACCGGGTGAAGCCGTTTTGGGCCGTGGCCTTCGGATTCGTTGAACCGCGGGATCGTGGCCAGGTCGATGTTATGCGGCGTCTCGATGTGATCGAGCACGTCCTGCATGCCTTCGTTGAACTTCTCGGTAAAGAAAATCTTATCGTAGGTGCCGCCATTGACGATGAACGTCGAGACATGCCCGGCCATCGCGGACCAGTGAATGTCCGGGTCCATCGGGCGACGCCAGCGGATGGTATCACGCACGAACAACAGGAACCGGCGGAAAGAGGCGATTTGGTCGAACTCGTCCTTGCCGTCCTCGCCGCCAACTTCGATGCCGTATTTTTGGATCAGCTGCGGGACAAGATTGCCACGATAGCGTTTGCCATTGCGCTGAATGCCGCAGACCTTGTCAAAAAACGACGACAGCACACGGGTATACGGATTGCGCACACAGGTGAAGGCGTAGGATTTGTGACCCTGCACATTGGCTTCGATCAACTGCTGGCTGCCCTCTTGGGCCCATTTGTGCATCCGATCTTTGCTGTCATGGATGTCGCCATCGAAAAACTCGCCATGATCAGAATAGAACATGATCTGTCCGATGGTCGAACACGCGCATTTGGGGACGACGCGATATACGACACTTTCGCTTTCTGTCATCCAAGTTCCAGGGAAGCCCATATTTTACTACAACTCCTAATATGCCACGCGTCCGTGACCCTTTTCGCTTTAAAAGCAAACTTACCTTGATTATTCAATGATTGGTTACGCTTATATGCGAACAATGCGGCAAAAATGAGGTTACGGTTTCCAAAATGGCACGAATTGCATTCATTCTCCTGTGCCACAAGGATCCTGAGGCCATCATTGACCAGGCGCGTCGCCTGACGCGGACCGGGGATTACATCTCCATTCACTTTGATGCGCGCGGCGGCAAAGAGACCTTTGAGGCGATCAAAGACGGCCTGAAAGACAATCCGAATGTCGCCTTTGCGACCAAGCGGATCAAATGTGGCTGGGGTGAATGGAGCCTTGTGCAAGCCACGATTTACGCGCTTGAAGCGGCGGAAGCGGCCTTCCCGCGCGCGACCCATTTTTACATGCTGTCGGGCGATTGCATGTCGGTCAAAACGGCCGAATACATGCATGATTTCCTTGACCGCAATGACATGGACTATATCGAAAGCTTCGATTTTTTCGCCTCCGACTGGATCAAGACCGGGATCAAGGAAGAGCGGCTGATTTATCGCCATTTTTTCAATGAGCGCACACAGAAGTGGTTGTTTTATCAAAGTTTTTGGTGGCAACGCCGGTTTGGCCTTGAACGCAAAATCCCCGATGATCTACAGGTTATGATCGGGTCACAATGGTGGTGTTTGCGCCGGCGCACCGTCGAGTGGATTTTGGATTTCATCAAAAAGCGCAAAGATGTCATGCAGTTTTTCCGCACGACATGGATTCCGGATGAAACCTTTTTTCAAACCCTCGTGCCGCATCTTGTGCCGGAACACGAAATCCAAACCCGCACCCTGACCTTTTTGATGTTCACCGACTACGGTATGCCCGTGGTGTTTTATAATGACCACTATGATTTGCTGATCTCGCAGGACTATCTGTTCGCCCGCAAAATTTCGCCCGAGGCGAAAGAGTTGAAGAAACGATTGGGCGATTTGTTCGCGGCCAAGGGGGTTCAGTTTAAAATTTCAAACGAGGGACGGTCCCTGTTTGAATTCCTGACCGGGCGCGGTCGCGATGGTCGGCGTTTTTCTCAGCGGTTTTGGGAAACCGAAAGCTCGCTGGGCCGTGACCGCGAACTTTTGATGATTGTTTGCAAAAAATGGCACGTTGCCAAGCGACTCGTCTCGCAGATCAAGGCGAAAACCGACATTCCCTGCCTCGAATATCTGTTCAGCGAAGAAAATACGCCGCTGCCGGATTTGGGCGGGATTGAGAAGAGTTTGGAAAAACGCACCCGGCACAGGCGCGCTTGGGTGCGGATGCTTTTGGATTATTTCGAAACCAACCGTATGGTCGTCTGCATTGATCCCGCGGGGCTCGACCTTATTCGCGATTTTTACAACGACCGCTCCGGCACGCGGCTTTTGGAAATCGAATGCGAGTTTAGCGATGAGTATCTGACCGGCCATGCCAAACGCACCGGGCTTGCCGGTGATCAGACGCCTGAGGACGCGTTGGAACGGCTGTTGCCGACGATCCGCGCCGACATCAACCACGAAGGTGACCGCATTCGCGACGCGGAATTTGAGAATTACGACCGGATTTCCCAATCCAAACCCCCCGAGGAAAACGCCCGCCCGCTTGCACGTTTCCTCGACATCTCCGAAGATGACGCGCGCGAGATCGTCTCGATGCATTATCTATTTTCCGACTGAGGAAGACCCCCATGCCCTATGCTTATGACGCCCAGAATGTTTTCGCCAAAATCCTGCGCAAAGAGATTCCGGTCAGCCCGATTTTTGAAAGCGACCATACATTGGCGTTCCCCGACATTTCGCCGCAAAAAGCGACCCATGTTTTGGTGATCCCCAAAGGGGCGTACCGGTGCTTTGATCATTTTGTACAGGCCGCCTCAGATGCCGAGCAGCTCGATTTTTTCAAATCGGTGGCGCAAATTGCCAAACAGCTTGGCGTGTCAGAGGCCTCGGGTGGCAATGGCTATCGGTTGATCACCAATTCCGGCCCAGATTCGCATCAGGAAGTGCCGCATTTCCACATCCATCTTTTGGGTGGCGAACCCATCGGCCCGCTGACCAGCCGCTGATCCCATATGATCCAAAAACGACAAAGCCCCGCGATTGCGGGGCTTTCGTGTTTACGTGATCTCACTTATTTTCCAGAGGTCAGTTCCACAAACACATCCTCAAGATCGGGCTCCATCGTGCGCACATCTTCAATCACGATTCCCGCGGCCTTCACCGCATCCAAAATCGCATTGGCCGAGGTTTTACCGCGCGAATAATCAAACACAAACGTGCCGTCTTTCTTGCGCTCCATCCGCACGCCTTCCGGCAAATCAAACTGCGCCGGTGCCTCGCCTTTGGGTTCGATCAAAAGCGTCTTGGCGTCCATCAAGCCCAACAGATTTTTGGTCGTGTCCCGTTTGATCAATGCGCCGTGGTTGATGATGGCGATTTCGTCACACATTTCCTGCGCTTCTTCGAGGTAATGGGTGGTTAAAATGATGGTCATGCCGCGTTCCTCATTGAGGCGGCGCACATTGGTCCAAAGCATCTGACGCAGCTCAATGTCAACGCCCGCCGTCGGTTCGTCCAACACGAGAATTTGCGGATTGTGCACCAGCGCCTTGCCCAGCAAAAGCCGACGACGCATGCCCCCCGAGAGCGTGCGCGCATAGGCGTCCGCCTTGTCGGTTAACCCAATCAAATCAAGGATTTCATCCGAACGACGGTCCTTTTTTGGCACGCCATATAATCCGGCCTGAACCTCCAAAGCGCCGCGTGGGGTAAAGAACGGATCAAGGTTCAACTCCTGCGGCATCACGCCAATGGCGGCGCGCGATTGTCGCGGATTCACATCCTGATCAAAGCCCCAGATTTTGACCTTGCCCGAGGATTTGATCACCAGCCCGGCGAGGATATTGATCATCGTCGATTTGCCCGCGCCATTCGGCCCCAAAAGGCCAAAAATCGACCCGCGCGGGATGGTCAAATCAATGCCCTTGAGCGCCTCTTTTGGCGGCTGACCCTTGCTGCCCTTATAGGTCTTGCGCAGAGCCTCGATCTCAATCGCATCGGTCATGGTCTCTCTCCCTCTTTGGCATGTCAGATAAAGCGGATGCCTCTTGTCCGTGCCGCACGGATCGTTATCATGCTGACCTGACTTAGGCGGTTGGACGCGCTTCGGCAACAGCGCGGTGGTGCAGACCCCATGATTGGCGCCGCACATCCCCGCTCAGGTCGCATGATGGACAGCAAAACAGTCATAAAGGGACAGACAAACATGGCGATCCAAGCCCCAGAAACCGAAGTGGTCTCTACCTGGAAAGTGGCCTGTGATGGCAGCGAAGGCGCTTTGGGTCATCCACGTGTCTGGCTCGCAATCCCCCACGACACGGGCTATGTCGAATGCGGCTATTGCGACAAAAAATTCATCCATGAAAGCGCAAAACTCAAAGACGCTTGATCGGCGTCTCTTTCTGAATGTTTGCAATATCTTAAAGTCTTGCACCTAGCCTCATCATTGTATTGATGTGAAAGGCGTTCTTGGTGCTGGCTGTGAAACAAATCTCTTTGGTCCGAAACGACTTCCGGCGCCTCGCGCCGGCGCGACCGGAGATGTTCAAATGGTTTTATGACCGACTGTTTGAAATCGCGCCTCACACGCGCGATCTCTATTCGGAAAGCCTGACGGAAGAATCCAGTCGCGTGAATGGTCTTCTCGAAATCGCTTTTCTCTCCCTCGATCATCCTCAGGCCATGTTTGCCACACTGCACACCTTGGGGCGCGATTTTTCCGGTTTTGGCATTTGGGAAACGAAATTGCACTTGGTCGTCGACTTGCTCGTTGAAGTGTTTGCTGAATTCGGCGGCGAAGACTGGGGATCGGAGCTTGAAAAGGCGTGGCATAGCGTGCTGATCTTTATCGCCCAAGGGATGAAAGAAGGGGTTGTGGCCAAAGGGGCAATCGCCTGATTTTAGCTTCGCGGTGCCCGATCGTCCTTTGAACGGCCCTCCTAAAGCGTCACGCCTTTCACCTGAGACAGGGGAAAGGTGTGACGCTGCCAGACATATCAAGGGTGTGGGCGTTCCGCCATAAACCCGTGAAACAGGTTTATGGCGGCACGCTTTAATCACAGAAAGACGCGTATCCGGGTTGCAGCCCCTCACGCTTTCCGTGCTATCAAGGCGCGGGATTTGCGATCAGAGGACACGCGTCATGACATTCGGTAAAGGCAGCCATCTTCACCTCATTGACGGCTCTGCCTTCATATTCAGGGCCTACCACGCGCTCCCTCCTCTGACGCGCAAATCCGATGGGCTTCCCGTCGGGGCCGTCGCCGGGTTTTGCAACATGCTCTACCGCTATATCGAGGCCAACACTGGCAATGATGCGCCCACCCACGCCGCTGTTATCTTTGATTATTCCGGGAAAACCTTTCGCAACGACCTCTATCCCGCCTATAAGGCCAACCGCCCCCCTGCCCCCGAAGAACTGGTGCCACAATTCCCACTGACCCGCGAAGCCACCCGCGCGTTCAATGTGTCTTGCATCGAAATCGAAGGGTTTGAAGCCGACGACATCATTGGCACGCTGTCCTGTCAGGCACGCGAAGCGGGAGGGCGAGTCACCATCATTTCATCGGACAAGGATCTGATGCAATTGATCGGCGGCGGGGTTGAAATGCTCGATCCAATGAAAAACAAACGCATTGACCGCGAAGGCGTCGAAGAGAAATTCGGCGTCGGTCCCGAACGGGTTGTCGATGTGCAGGCGCTGGCGGGAGATTCGGTGGATAATGTGCCCGGCGCGCCGGGGATCGGGATCAAAACGGCGGCGCTTTTGATCAATGAATATGGCGATCTTGAGACACTTTTGGCCCGCGCCGAAGAGATCAAACAACCCAAACGCCGTCAGGCCCTGATCGACAATATCGACCAAATCCGCGTGTCGCGCGACTTGGTGAAACTTGATTGTGACATGGTCCTGGATTTCTCCCTCGACAGTCTTGAGGTACAAACCCCCAAGCTCGATGATCTCCTCGCCTTTCTCGCCAAAATGGAGTTCCGCACCATCGTCAAACGCGTCTCCGAACGCTTTGGCGTCGAGGCCCCTGCGGTCCCGGACGTTCCGGCCCCCACGACCACGTCGGAGGCCCCGGCCACGCCAAAAGTGCTGCCGTTTGACACCGAAGCCTATGAAAAAGTCTCGACCATGGGCGCGCTTGAGCGTTGGATCGACGCAATCTATGCCCGCGGCTATGTCGCCGTGGACACGGAAACCACCAGTTTGGATGAGATGCAGGCCGAGCTTGTCGGCATTTCGCTCTGCGTCGAACCGGGCGCCGCCTGTTACATCCCCTTGAGCCACACGATTGGCGAAGATGACCTGTTTGGTGGCGCAAACCTTGTCGACGGGCAATTGGCCAAGCCCATGGTTCTGGACGCCCTCAGGCCGGTTTTGGAGGACGACAGCATCCTCAAAATCGGCCAGAATATGAAATATGATGCCAAGATGTTCGCCCGCAACGGCGTGCGCGTCGCGCCCTATGATGACACCATGTTGATGTCCTACGCGCTGCACGCCGGTCTGCACAATCACGGCATGGACGCCCTGTCCGAGCGCTATCTGGACCATGTTCCGATCCCGACAAAAGAGCTTTTGGGCAGTGGCAAATCCATGATTACCTTTGACAAGGTCGAGATCAGCAAAGCGGTCGCCTATGCCGCCGAAGATGCCGATGTCACCCTGCGCCTGTGGCAGGTGTTCAAACCAAAACTCCACACCGAACAGGTCACCACCGTCTACGAAACTCTGGAGCGTCCGCTCTCGCCGGTTTTGGCACAGATGGAAATGGCGGGCGTCATGGTCGATCGCGATGTGTTGTCGCGCATGTCCAACGCTTTCGCGCAAAAAATGGCCGGGCTTGAGGCCGAAATTCACGATCTGGCGGGCGAAAATTTCAACGTCGGCTCCCCCAAGCAATTGGGCGAAATCCTGTTTGATAAAATGTCGTTGCCCGGCGGCAAAAAAGGCAAAACCGGGGCCTATGCCACGGGTGTGGACATCCTCGAAGACCTCGCCTCCGAGGGGCATGACCTGCCCGCCCGTGTGCTGGATTGGCGTCAACTCTCCAAGCTGAAATCAACCTACACCGACGCGCTGCAACGGTTCATCAACCCCGAAACGGGTCGCGTTCACACCTCTTATGTACAAACCGGCGCAGTCACCGGTCGTTTGTCCTCGACCGATCCGAACCTGCAAAACATCCCGGTTCGCTCGGACGAAGGCCGCCGCATTCGTGAGGCCTTTATTGCCCCCAAAGGGCGCAAGCTGATCTCGCTCGATTACTCGCAAATCGAACTGCGCATCCTGGCCCATGTCGCCGGGATCGACAGTCTCAAACAGGCGTTTCGCGACGGGTTGGATATTCACGCCATGACCGCAAGCGAGATGTTCGGCGTGCCGATTGAAGGCATGGACCCAATGGTCCGCCGCCAAGCCAAAGCGATCAATTTTGGTGTGATTTACGGCATTTCGGGCTTTGGACTTGCACGAAACCTGCGTATTCCGCGCGGCGAGGCACAGGGCTTTATCGACCGCTATTTCGAACGTTTCCCCGGTATCCGCGCCTATATGGACGACACCGTGGCTTTCGCCAAAGAGCACCTTTATGTCCAAACCCTGTTTGGCCGCAAAATCCACACGCCGGAAATTGCTACCAAAGGGCCACAGGCCGGCTTTGCCAAACGCGCCGCGATCAACGCCCCGATCCAAGGTGCCGCCGCCGACATCATCCGCCGCGCCATGGTGCGGATGCCCGATGCGATCCGTGATCTGCCCGCCACCATGTTGTTGCAGGTCCACGATGAATTGATTTTCGAGGTCGATGAAGACGCCTGTGATCAGGTGATCGACGTGGTCAAAGACGTGATGGAAAACGCCGCCGGACCCGCCGTCAAACTCGATGTCCCGATTGAGGTGGATGCCGGTATTGGCAACAATTGGGCCGAAGCGCACTGATCTTCATGGCAGCTCAAATACTCATAAAAACGGCGCGCGGGGAGCCTCCCGCGCGCCGTTTTTGATCCGAGGTCAGGCCTTAGATCAGCCCCTCTTTTTGGAACAAGACCTTGAGGTCCGCCTCCGGGCGCGGGCCGATGTGGGAAATCACCTCGGCGGCGGCCACACAGCCCATCCGACCACAGGTGGCAAGGCTTTGCCCGGTGGCGTAGCCATAAAGAAAGCCCGCCGCAAATTGATCGCCCGCCCCCGTGGTATCCACGGGTTGCACGCGTTTGACCGGCACCACCGCCTCTTCATCGCCACGCACCAACACCACGTCAGAGCCGCCGCGCGAACAGACCACGAGGCCGCATTCGAAGGCCGCCAATTCCAAGGCCGTCGACAGGTCGGCCTGATAGAGGCTTTCCCATTCGTGTTCGTTGCCGATGACGAAATCCATCTCTTTGACAAAGGTACGGAAATCGGCGCGGTGACGGTCCACACAGAACGGATCGGACAGCGAAATCCCAACCTTGCCGCCTGCCGCTTTGGTCAGTTTCGCGGCTTGGTCAAAGGCGTGTTTGCCCTTGGGTTTGTCGTAAAGATAGCCCTCAAGGAACATGATGTCCGTGTCGCCTGCGGCCGCCTCGGTCACATCAGCTTCGGAAATTTCCGAAGAAATCCCTAAGTAAGTGTTCATCGACCGCTCGCCATCGGGGGAAACGAAAATCATCGACCGCGAGGTTGGCAATTCGCCACCCGGCACAGGCGCATTCACAAAGGCGGTGCCATCGGCCACCATCTCGGCGGCATAAAACCGTCCCAGAGCGTCGTCATGCACCCGCCCGATAAAGCCGGTTTTCAGCCCCAGCATACCCAGCCCCGCCAGAGTGTTGGCCACGGACCCACCCGGCGTTTGAACCCGGTTTTCCATCGCGCCATAAAGCATCTCACCGCGCTCTCTTTCGACAAGCTGCATGATGCCTTTGTCGATCCCCATAAGGTCGAGGAAACTGTCATCGGCCTGGCTGATCACATCGACGATGGCGTTGCCGATACCGACAACCTGATAGGTTTTAGTCAAAATTCTTCTCCTCGAAGGCGCAGAGGTCTCGTATCAAACATGTGCTGCACAAAGGTTTACGCGCTTTGCAGGTGTAGCGTCCGTGCAGGATCATCCAGTGATGCGCGTGTTGTTGGAATTCGGCGGGGATGTGATCCTCAATCGCGCGTTCGACCGCGACGACATCTTTGCCCACGGCCACGCCCGAACGATTGCCGAACCGGAAAATATGGGTGTCGACAGCTTGGGTCGGCACATGCCACCACATGTTCAACACCACATTGGCGGTTTTGCGCCCCACGCCCGGCAGACTTTCAAGAGCCGCACGGGACGAGGGCACCTCACCATCATAGTCATCGACCAAAATCTGGCTCAGTTTGATGACATTCTTGGCCTTATTGCGATAGAGGCCGATGGTTTTGATATGCTCTATCAAGCCCTCTTCGCCCAAATCGAGCATCTTTTGCGGCGTATCGGCGATTTTGAACAGGGCATTCGTGGCCTTGTTCACGCCCTTATCGGTCGCCTGCGCCGAAAGCGCGACGGCCACCACCAAAGTATAGGCGTTGACGTGATCAAGCTCGCCTTTCGGCTCGGCCTCGGCGGCTTGGAACCGGGTGAAGATCTCTTTGATCGTGTGATACTCAAGCTGTTTCATGGGCGTTCTAATGCCTTGTCCCGCCGTTTTGAGCAAGTCGTAGGTGACATGCGTGCGGTTTTCCTAAAATCAGATGAAAATACGCGCAATTTAGAGCCTTTGAGACGGGGGGTGATTAATCCGGCCTTCAAGGTTTCCTGAAAAACTCGCCCTAACTTGGCTATCCCAGGATCACACACTATCGCAGGATCACACATATGAACGCTGTTGCGGATATGAGCCCTTTTGTGGGAATGGGGATGACGGGGGCGGAGCGTTTGTCCGATGAGGCTTTGATGCCAGATCACACACTTCAAAGCGGTCCCAAATCTCTTTCGGGGTTCGGTCCCGGTGTGATGATTGAAACCGCCGAGGGCCCGCAACCCGTCGAATGGCTGCGCCCCGGCGATCTGTTGTTGACGCGCGATCACGGATATCAACCGCTCCTTTGGGTCGGGAGAAGTGCCTTGGATGAGGCCAATGTCGCCAAACCGATGCGCATCGTCGCAGGCGCTTTGGGCGAACGCACCCCTGAACGCGATCTGATCCTGTCGCCGGACCACCATATTCTATTGAGCGCACCGCAGATTGAACTCTATTTCGCCGAATCTGAAGTTTTCGTGCCCGCCTTCGACATCGCCACCGAAGCAGAGGCCAACTTCAATATCCCCCATCCGGAATATGCCTATTGCCACCTGCTCATGGCGGAGCATGAGGTGCTTTTGGCCGAAGGGGTTTGGATCGAAAGCCTGTTTGCCGATGCAAACACCCTATCCATGCTGTCGTCCAAAACTGCGGGAAAAATCATCGCAAAACTCGGGCCACATCACCTAAGCACGCAATCTGCCCGCCTGATGCTCCACCGGGGCGAGGCTTTGGTGTTGCACCCCCGCTCCGTAATCGCGGCGCGGCGCATGGCCGCCTGATGCCAGAATGCGCCGACGTTTCGACAAGTTTCGGGTCGGCAGAGGGCAACAAAGCGATTAGGCTTTGGGAGATTCCATCAGATCCCGGATACAGACTGTGACCAACGCACCATCGCCACTTGAGGACCAATACCATTACAACGTGATCCGTCGCGCCATCGACCTGCTGGATCAGGCCCCCCTGCCCTTGCCGCTTGACGCGCTGGCACAGGATCTGGGCATGAGCCCGCATCACGCGCAAAAAATCTTTTCGCAATGGGCCGGAGTGTCGCCTAAACGGTTTCAGCAATATCTAACCTTGGGCCACGCCAAGGCGATGATTGCACGCAATCATACAATGGTTGAGGCCGCCGATGGTGCCGGGCTGTCCGGCACGGGCCGCCTGCACGACCTGTTTATGCGCTGGGATGCGATGACGCCGGGGGATTTTGCCCGCAAAGGTGCGGGGCTGACCCTTGCTTACGGCTGGTTCGCCACACCCTTTGGCGAAGCCTTGGCCATGTCCACCGAACGTGGCCTCTGCGCCCTCGCATTTACGTCTGAGACCACGCGAGAGGCGGCCTTTGCCGACCTCTCCGGGCGTTGGCCCGCCGCCACCTACATCGAGGACACCGAAGCCGTGCGCCCCTACATCACCGCAGCCATCGGCGGCGGCGATCTGAAACTGCACCTCATCGGCGCGCCGTTTCAGATCAAAGTCTGGGAGGCGCTTTTGTCGATCCCTTCGGGTCAGGTCACCACCTATTCCGACATTGCTGCGGCCATTGGTGCGCCCAAAGCCGTGCGTGCGGTCGGCACCGCCGTCGGGCGCAACCCGGTGAGCTGGCTGATCCCCTGCCACCGCGTTTTGCGCAAAACCGGCGCTTTGGGCGGCTATCACTGGGGTTTACCCGTCAAACGCGCGCTTTTGGCCTATGAAAGCCTGCAAGCCGACAGTCAACTCCACCTCCCGACTGAGCAGAAACCCGCCGCACTTGCGTGCTCCGCGAAAATCCACCGTGTTTCTGGCGCAATAGAGCGGTAAAACCAGCGCCAGAGCAGTTTTAACACGAGGATACGATATGAAATCCCCTCTTTTCGTTGCCATCCCGCTGATCGCCAGTTTTGGCCTGACTGCGTGCATGGACACCTATGCCACTGATTCCAATCAAAAAACCACCCAAGGTGCCGTTATCGGCGCGACCCTTGGCGGCATTTTGGGCGCAAGCTCCAATGACGACAAATTGGCAAAAGCCGCCGTCGGTGCGGTGATTGGTGGGGCCATCGGTGGTGCCATCGGTCAACAATTGGACAAACAAGCCGCAGATTTGCGTCAGGACCTCGGCAATGATGACGTGAAAATCGTCAACACCGGCTCGCAGTTGATCGTCACCATGCCACAGGACATTCTGTTTGCCACCGATAGCTCCGTTGTGATGCCCTCGCTGCAAAGCGACCTGAGCAAACTGGCCTATAACCTTCAGGATTATCCGAACACCACGGTTCAGGTGATCGGTCACACGGACAACACCGGCTCTGCGACCTACAACCAAGCCTTGTCGACCCGCCGCGCCTCTGCTGTGGCGACGATCCTGACCGCCAATGGTGTGGCTCCGGGCCGGGTTCAGGCCTATGGCCGCGGCGAAGATGCGCCTGTGACCACCAACCTCACCCCGGAAGGCCGCGCGCAAAACCGCCGCGTCGAAATCGTCATCACGCCGATGACCTGACCTTGCCATAAGGGGACGATTTGAAAGGCCGGGCTCAGTCCCGGCCTTTTTCACGGCCAACAGATGCGTGTTTTCGTGGCACCTCTGCGCGTCTGGTCATATGATTTGATCACTCTTATGGAGGGGCCCATGCCATTTCAAAAAATCAATGCCGAAAAACTGGCGCATTCGGTGATGAAGCAAATCGAATTGTTGATCCTGCGTGGCATTTTGCGCCCCGGCGAACGCCTGCCCTCGGAACGCGATTTGGCGGAGCGTCTGGGCGTGTCGCGGCCCTCCGTGCGCGAAGCCCTCGCAGAGCTCTCGTCCAAGGGGCTTTTGACCACAAAAGCCGGCGCGGGCGTGTTTGTCGCAGATGTCTTGGGGTCGGCCTTTTCCCCCGCCTTGGTCAAACTCTTTGGCAGCCATGACGAGGCGGTGTTTGACTATATCGCGTTTCGCCGTGACATGGAGGGCTTGGCCGCCGAACGCGCCACCCGCTTTGCCTCAGACACCGATTTGAACGTCATCAACGCGATCTTTAAAAAAATGGAAGCGGCGCATCCAAAGCGCAATCCAACCGATGAGGCGCGGCTTGATGCGGAGTTTCACCTCTCGATCATTGAGGCCAGCCACAATGTCATCATGCTGCATATGATGCGGTCAATGTTTGATCTGCTGCGTGAGGGCGTGTTTTACAACCGCTCGGTGATCTTCAAACAACGCACCAACCGCGCCCTGCTGTTGGATCAACACCGCGCCATCAATGACGCGTTGCAAGCGCGCGACCCGGACGCCGCCCGCGCCGCCGTGATCCGGCATCTGGATTATGTCGAAGCGGCGCTCAGCGATCAGCAAAAATTTGAGCGCAACGAAGACATTGCCCGGCTCAGGTTTGAGCATGAACAGTCGCGGGGCTGAACCGTTTCATTGCAGCCAAATACTCAAAACAAAACCCCCGCAAAGGCGGGGGTTTTTTGATCGGGGTCTGATGGGTCAGGTCAGGAAAAGATCAGTGCAGTTTTTCACCCACTTCGGTGATCGAGGTTTCGATCAACGCGTTGGCATCCGCTGCCGTCATCTGTTTGGTGATGATGTCAGAGGCCGCGCCAATGGCCACCGTGATGGCCGCGTTGCGCACGTCGCGGATGGCCGCGGCTTCGGCTGCCGCAATCTGGTCTTCAGCGGCGGCGAGACGACGTTGGATCGAGGTCTTGATGTCCTCTTTCGCTTTCTCGGCGGCAGCTTCCGCGTCTTTTTTCGCCTGAGCGACGATGGCATCGGCTTGGTTCTGCACTTCGCGCTGCTTGCGCTCGTAGGAGGCCAAGATCGACTGCGCTTCGTCGCGCAGCGCACGGGCTTCGTCGAGGTCAGATTTGATACCAGCCGCACGGTCGTCAAGCATTTTGCCCAACAGAGCCGGAACCTTTTTCCAGATCAGAATGCCAACAAACACCAAAAAGCCCAAAAGGACGATCAGGTTGGTGTTGGTCAGTGTCCAGAAATCACCCGAAAACGGGTTTTGGGATGCGGCCAAGGCCGGAGTCGCGGTGACGAGAGCGATGAGAAGAGAAAGTTTTTTCATATCCTTACCCTTTCATACGCGCGGTGACCGCGGCGGTGATGGTGCGTGCATCCGCAGTTGAGCCGAGGGCGGCGACGATTTCTTTGGCGGTGTCTTTGGCCACAGCTTTGACACTGTCCATCGCACCATCGCGGATTTCGTTGATGGCTTTCTCAGATTCGGCCGCTTTGGCCGCAATCTGTGCATCGGCTTTGGCCAGCGCTGTGTCGAGATCGGCCTGAATCGCAGCGCGAGTCTCGTTTGAGATCCGTTGCGCTTCAGACTTCGCCTCAGCGAGAGCCGCGTTATAGGCTGCTTCTGCCTCTTTGGCCTTGAGTTTGAGCTCTTCGGCGGCAGAAATATCATTCATGATCGTGCCGGACCGTTCCGCAAGCACCGTAGAGATGCGCGGCAGGGCGATTTTCGAGAGCACGAAATAGATCACGACAAGCGTGACCAGAAGCCAGAAAATTTGGTTGGGGAATGTCGCGAAGTCGAGCTGCGGCATGCCTGCCTCAGCGGTCGCCAACTCTGCCCCGTGCGTCTCTGTTGCCATCTTATCCTCCTGGCTCTGACCTAATTCTCCGAACCCATGCCGGAGAGACCCCTAGTTTACGCGAGGGTGGATCGGAAAACCGACCCACCCTGCCGTAAGGATAGAGTGTTCGATCAGACGGCGAACATCAGCAGAAGAGCGACGAGGAACGAGAAGATCCCCAGAGCTTCTGCAAAGGCCATGCCGATGAAGAGGGTCGCCGTCTGCGACGCAGCGGCGGACGGGTTACGAAGAGCGCCGGACAGGTAGTTGCCAGCCACGTTACCCACACCGATGGCTGCGCCACCCATGCCGATTGCTGTGAGGCCTACACCGATGTATTTGCCGAGTTCTGCGATATTGCCTTCCATGGGGGTATCTCCTTACGTTGGAATTGGCTGAAAAAGCGAGTTCTAAACCTGACCGGACTTAGTGAGCCGGGTGAAGCGCGTCCTTGAGATAGACACAGGTCAGAATGGTGAACACGTAGGCCTGAATGAAGGCCACGAGAATTTCGAGACCGTACATCGCGGTGATCGCAAGGATCGAAACCGGCGAGATAGCGGCGATGGCGGCGAAGCCCGCGAACACTTTGATCACGGCGTGGCCAGCCATCATGTTGCCCGCCAAACGAATGGAGTGGCTGACGGGGCGCACGAAGTAGGAGATCAACTCAATCACCGCAAGAAGCGGGCGCACAGCGAGCGGCGCGGAGGAGATCCAGAACAAAGCGAGGAATTTGGAGCCGTTTTTCACGAAGCCCAAGACAGTGACAAAGGTGAACACCAGAAGGGCCAGAACACCGGTCACAGCAATATGCGAAGTGGTGGTGAAGGAGAGCGGCAGAAGGCCGAGGATGTTGGCGAAGACGATGAACGAGAACAGCGTCATGATGTAAGGGAAGTAGCGGATGGCGTCTTTGCCGGCGACATCTTCGACCATCTTATAGACGAAACCGTACATCAGCTCGGCAATGGACTGACCTTTCGAGGGCACCATGGCGCGGCCACGCGAGCCGACGACCAAAAGGAGCACGATCGCCAGAACGGTGATCGCCATCCAAAGCGTGACGTTGGTCACGGTGTACCAATGGATCGTGCCGTCGCCAAACAGAGACACCGGCTTGAACTGATCCATCGGGTGGAAGGCCAAGCTGCTCTCGGAACCATGCGCTTCAGTTGCCACGTTCAATCCCTCTCATCACGTGCGGGATCACCCGCGTTATCATTCTTGGCGGCATCTGCCACCTGCCCAGCTTCGATTTCCTTGGCGGTTCGCATCATCGTTTTGACGCCCGCAGCAAGACCGAAGCCTATGAACAGTACGAGGAACAAGGGCATTGTGCCCAAGAGCTTATCCAAGCCCCACCCTATACCAAAGCCGATCAAGAGACCGGCCACCAATTCCACCACCATCCGCCAGGCCATATTGGCCTGAGAAAAGTGTTCTTCACCGCGGGAGGTTTTGGGAGCAAGTGCCCCTTTCACCTTTTCAATCCGCTCTTCCAAAGCGCGCAGGCGCTCGGGATCATGCGGGTCGGTCATGGCAAAAAGCCCCTTTGGTTGCTTGGCGGCAAGCTATGCGGGGGGACATTCAGAGTCAACACGGGAATACCCCATTTTGAAATGGATTAAGATACTGTTTTTATTAAGTATTTAGATCACGGTAAAGACGGGACACCCCATGCCTTTGCCGCTGTTAGCGCTCGCCGCTCGCGTTTTCGTTATTCAACCAAATGGTTGACCAAAGCGTCGCGCGGCCCTAACGCATTTCACATGTCGCATGATCTTGATCTCATTTTTGCCGCCCTGTCTGATCCGACCCGTCGGGCGATCCTTGAGATGTTGCTTGAGGATGACATGGCGGTGACCGATGTGGCCGAACCGTTCGAGATGTCACTGGCGGCGATTTCCAAACATCTCGGCATTCTCACCCGCGCCGGATTGATCGTGCAAGAAAAGCGCGGGCGGGTGAAATGGTGCAAACTCGACCCGAGCGCCATCCGCGCCTCCTCTGTGTGGATGCAGGGGTTTGGCCAGTTTGTGGAACTGGACCTGGATGGGTTGGAACGGTTTTTGGCGCAGGAACTGGTGCAAGACTAGGCCCACTATGCCCATTCTTGGCTCCAGTCGTAAAGCTGTCCCACGATCTCGCCCAACGCGCGGCCCTTGTCGGTCAAAGAATAGCCGACCCGTCGGCGGGCGTCTTGTTTAGCGACCCGCAAAACCAATCCATTGTCTTCAAACTCTCGCAACTGTGCCTTTAAAACCTTTCGGCTGATGCCATCGAGGGCACGGGTGAGTTCGAGGAAATGCATCTCTCCCCCCAGCAAACAATGAAGCACGCTTGGGCCGTGCTTGCCGCCCAGCAGCCGCAGCGTCTGCCCCACAGGACAGGCACCTGTCTCCGGGACGGTCCACGGGCGGTTTTGGGGCGGCCTCACATGCTGCATCTCGGTCCTCCGGTTACAAAAAAGTGCCCAATTGCGACCCTTTGACGGTGATGTCATCACCAATCGCATCCTGATCCTATCCGAGATACGCGCCATGACCCAAACATTTGTCGATACCATCCCCATGCTGCCCTTTGGCATGCTCAATGCCTTTCTGATCAGCCGGGGAGATCGCGCCGTTTTGGTGGACACAGGCCTGCCCAATTCGGAACGCAAGATCGAAAAGGCTTTGAACGCAAGGGGCTTGGATTGGTCAAATCTCACCCTCACCATTCTCACCCATGCCCACATTGATCACGCCGGCTCCGCCGCCCGTGTGCAGACGCGCAGCGCCGCGCCCCTGCTCGCGCATCACGATGAGCTGCCCTATTGTCAGGGCCAGCCGCCGCTGCTCACACCCAGCGGCCCCTTTGGTCGGGTGTTTTACAGGACGGGTGCGATCCAACGGCCCTTTGACACCGTGACGCCCGATGTGATCATGACCACGGACGTGTTCGATCTCTCAGAGTTTGGGATTGCGGCGCAGGTGCTCCACACGCCCGGCCATACGCCGGGGTCCGTGTCGGTCCTTTTGGACGACGGCCGCGTCATCGCCGGGGATTTGGCAGCATCCGGGATTTTGCTTGGCGGCATCGCCTGCCGCGCCCACCCGAAATCACCGCCATTCGAAGAGGAGCCCATGCGCGTCGTCGCATCCTTGCAGCATCTCTTGTCTCTCGACTGTGGCCTGTTTTTTCTGGGTCACGGCGGCCCGCTTCCCGCCACAGCCGTTCAACGCCACAGTGACACGCTACGGCAAAGGTTTACGCCTCGTGTTTGAGCAACAAATAGAGCGCCAACATCGTCAAGCCAATCCCACCGAACACCAAGATCGGCGGCACGCCATGGCCCAACAGGATTTCCCAAATGATCACCCATGAGGGCACAAGATAGGTATAAGCCATGACTTTCGCCGCCGCCAAACGCACGGAGGCAAAGGCCAAAAGCGAGGCGGTGATGGTGGTGGCCACAACGGCGAGATAAGCCATGGTGATCCAGACGATTGGAGGCAGCGCGGCCCAATCGGTGGCCAGAATGTCGCGCCAGCCGAACGCGAGGATCACGATGGAGGCGGCGGAAAGGACAAAGAAGGTAAAGACAAAGGTGCGCTCACCCCGGTGCAAACGCGGCACCAAGGGCGTATAGATCGCATGGGCGACAACGCCGATAAGATATAGCGCCTCGCCTTTGCCAATCTGAAACGCCAAAAGCGCGCTGAGATCCGCCCGAAAAATCACCCAAAGCGCGCCCGCCGCCCCAATGGCCAATGCCATGGCGATGCGGCGCGTGGTGATTTGGCGCATGATGAGATAGCCGAAGAACGCGGCCAAAACCGGGGTCAGGGTAAAGACGGCCGAGGCGGAGACAGGCGTGGCCGTTTTCAATCCGACAAACATCATCACGAAATACAGCGCGAAAATCCCGCCGAGGATGGCGTAGCGCCATGGCTGTTTGAAAGACGCACGCGGGATGCCGCCAGTCGCAAGTGCCAAAACACCCACGATCAGCGCCGCCAGCACAAAACGCAGCCCGTTGATTGCAAGAGGGGTGATTTCATTGGCGGCCATGGACCCAAGCGAAAAGGACCCGGCAACGAGGAAAGAAAAGGTGAGCATCGCAAGATGCCCGTTGCGCCGGTCATTGGCAGAGGCTTTGTTTGGCACGAGAGGCTCCCTGTGAAACCAGTTGCGATCAACTGGCCCCATGCCCCTTACCGAAACGGCGCGTGCGCGTCCATTGCCCGCACGCGCACAGGGGACGTGACGTGCGCTGTCATCACGCCGAGCATCTTTCGGGCAAATCTTCCATGTCCTTCGCATAGGCTTTCAAAAACTTTAGAAAAGCCTGCACTTTGGCGGTGCGATGCAGATCGACATGGGTCACCAGCCACCCCTGACTCTCCAGCTCCGGCGTGGGAGGCATCAGTTGTACCAACCCGGACGTCCGCTCGCCCCGCCATGTTGGCATGAACCCTGCCCCTGCCCCCGCTATGACAGCCTCGGCCAGAGCTTCGCCATCAGAGGTGCGAAACACCACCCGATCATCGGCGACATTCTCATTCATCCAGATCATGAAAGGCGCGCGCGAGGTCTTGTTGTCCAAGGCGACGAAGCGCAGCTTGGTTGTGAGATCGGCGTCATCTGGCCGGCCATAGCGTTCAAGGTAGGTCTCATGCGTGTAGAGGCCAAAGGCTTGGCTGTAAAATTTCTGGACCACATTGTCGGGTTCCTGCGGCGGCAGGCCCGCACGAATGGCAACATGCGCCTCGCCATATTCCAGCCGCAGCACACGTTCGTCCATCACATAGCGCACATAGAGATCCTGGTGTTGGTACTGAAACTCGGCAATCGCGGGCGCCATAAGCCGCGCGACACCGGGCAAGGAGGTGATCACCAATTCGCCCTCGACCTTTTCACCACGGCCTTTGATGCGTGAGACGAGCTGTGAAAACTGATCGTCGGTGGTCTGGGCAATTTTCAACAGATCAAGCCCGGCCTCGGTCGAGGTGTACCCGCGCGCATGACGTTGGAACAGTTTGACCCCAAGGCGCGATTCCAAAGAGTCGATATGGCGGATCACGGTGGCATGGTGCACGCCAAGGGCCTGGGCTGCGCCTGAAACGGTGCCCATCTTGGCGACCTGAAAGGCGGTGCGAAATTCATCCCAGTTTTCAACAGACATCAACAACCTCATGTGCAGCAAGGAACGCTTCCCGCCACACTCACGCCGTCCGTTCAAAATTGCAAGGGCATTCCTTTATTTTCGCAAATGCGCCCAACGCTGCGCCTGCTCAGGCAGCGCCGCATCCCATTCCTGCGCCAAGGCCACCCGTTCGACCGCCAAAAGCGTCTCCAGGGTAGAAATGCGCTCTGCGGCCTGACCGTCCTTGGCACGCATGTGATCCTGAAACCGATGCGAATGGAGAATGGTCGGGCGGGCATCCAGCGGCTCCCACGCATCCAAGACCGTCACCCGGCGCAGGTTGAATTCGGGCGGCAAAACGTAAAAGCGCAAATCGCTTTCCCATAACAGGTCCTTAAGAATGATCTGATCGCGCTCAATCGCATCATCGGCGAAAAACCGATCCGCCCATTCGGCCAGAAAGGCCCACATCGGTTCGGAGCGGCGATAGAGAAACACCCCGGAATTGTGTTGCGGAAAAGCATAGGGGGTGTGGTGGTCTCGGCCCTGTTGGATCAAGGCCCAATCCCGGCGCACATCATGGGTGAGCGCGCATTCAAACCGATCCAGCACCGCAAAGAGATCGCCCAGCGGGGCGAGAAAAAGCGTATCGCAATCGACATAGAGCGTGCGTTGAAACCGGGTGGCGGACATGGCACGCAGTTTCTCACGCGGGTGCATGTCGGAACAGGCGGTGACCCGATCAAACAGATCCCGCGGCAGGTTTTCCGGCAGGTCGGTGACCAGATCAATGGCAATATCGGGGTCCTGTGCCCGTAAGGAGCGCGCCGATTGGATCGCCAAATCCACATAATCCGCCCCGCCCGCCACATAAAGCACGCCGGTTTCACAGGCCTCTTGTGCGCGGACTGTCATCTGTGCGTCCTTCATCTGGTCTCTCCCCTGAGCCGTAGATTAAATATTAGAGTGATCTGGCCCATCGACCAGCGCGTTTTGCGCGGGTCTGACGCCTCATTGTCTTGACTCTCCATACGCAGGCGCGTAATGCCCGGATCAAATTCCCCGGAAGTCGCATCTTCCGGTCCTCAGGCCGAGTGCCAGGATCGCCCCCCGTCAGCGTTATACGCCCACGGGGGCGGAACCGCATTTGGGCTTTGCAATTCGCCGCTCTGTCCCCAAATAGAGCATATCGTTAACGGCCCCTGATCCCAAAACGGATCGAAAAAGGAGAACGGCCCATGTTTGAAAATCTGTCCGAACGCCTCTCTGGCGTCTTCGACAAGCTCACCAAACAGGGTGCGTTGTCTGAAGACGATGTAAAAACCGCGCTGCGCGAAGTACGTGTGGCGCTGCTTGAGGCCGATGTCTCGCTTCCCGTGGCGCGTGATTTCGTCAAAGCGGTCGAAGCCAAGGCCACCGGCCATGCGGTGACCAAATCTGTGACTCCGGGTCAGCAAGTGGTCAAAATCGTCCATGACGAATTGATCGCCGTTCTGGCCGGGGACGGCGCAGAAATCGGTCAGTTGAAGGTCGACAACCCGCCTGCCGCGATCTTGATGGTCGGTCTGCAAGGCGGTGGTAAAACCACAACCACCGCGAAACTGGCCAAGCGCCTGAAAGACAAACAAGGCAAGCGCGTGTTGATGGCCTCGCTTGACGTCTACCGCCCGGCGGCGATGGATCAGCTCAAGGTCTTGGGCGATCAGATCGGCGTCGACACGCTGCCCATCGTGCCCGGACAAAAGCCCGCCGACATCGCCAAACGCGCCAAACAACAGGCGCTGATGGGCGGCTATGACGTCTATATGCTCGACACGGCGGGCCGTCTGTCCATCGACGATGCGTTGATGACTGAGGTCGAAGAGGTCAAAGCCATCACCGCGCCGCGTGAGACGCTTTTGGTGGTTGACGGCCTGACCGGTCAAGATGCGGTCCACACCGCCGAAAACTTTGATGGCCGCATCGGCATCACCGGCGTTGTATTGACCCGGATGGATGGCGACGGGCGCGGTGGTGCGGCGCTCTCCATGCGCGCGGTCACCGGCAAGCCGATCA
Organism: Celeribacter baekdonensis; assembly: GCF_900102315.1. GTDB lineage: Bacteria > Pseudomonadota > Alphaproteobacteria > Rhodobacterales > Rhodobacteraceae > Celeribacter > Celeribacter baekdonensis. The sequence goes on along the minus strand of NZ_FNBL01000003.1, from coordinate 292,665 downwards.
AATTCGTCGGCTTGGGCGAAAAGATGGACGCGCTCGAAGAATTCCACCCGGACCGCGTGGCCGGTCGCATCCTGGGCATGGGCGACATTGTTGCGCTGGTCGAAAAGGCGCAGGAAACCATTGAGGCCGACCAAGCGCAGCGGATGATGAAGCGCTTTCAAAAGGGTCAGTTCAACATGAACGACCTGAAGATGCAGCTTGAACAGATGCAAAAAATGGGCGGCATGGAAGGCATCATGGGGATGATGCCGGGCATGGGCAAAATGGCCAAGCAGGTCAGCGATGCGGGCTTTGACGACAAGGTCATCACCCGCCAAATCGCGCTCGTGCAATCCATGACCAAAAAAGAACGCGCCAACCCGGCGCTGCTTCAGGCCTCGCGCAAAAAGCGGATCGCCAAGGGCGCGGGTCTTGAAGTGTCCGAGCTCAACAAGCTTTTGAAAATGCACCGCCAAATGGCGGACATGATGAAAAAGATGGGCAAAATGGGCAAAGGCGGGATGCTCAAACAAGCGGTCAAAGGCATGTTTGGCAAAGGCGGCCCCGAAGGTCTTGAGGATATGGACCCGGCCAAAATGGCCGAAGCCACCAAGGCGCTCTCTGGCGCATTGCCCAAAGGCATGTCCGGCCTTCCCGGCGGCCTTCCGGGTCTGGGCGGCGGCATGGGCCTGCCCTCCAATCTCTCTGGTCTCGGCAAAAAGAAATAACCATGACCCTCGCCCCCACCATAGACACCCAGCGCCTGCGGTTGCGCGGCCATGTTGCAAATGATTTCGATCACTTTGCCAACATGTTCGCGTCCGAGCGCTCGACGTTTATGCACGGGCCGCTGACCCGCCGTCAGGCTTGGTTCGCGTTCTGTGGTGACATCGCGCAATGGGACCTGTTTGGGCACGGCGCATGGGGCATTGAGCGGCTCAAAGACGGGGCATTTGTTGGTCAGGTTGCACTCAACAAACCGCCGCATTTCCCGGAACTCGAACTGGGCTGGTTCATGATGGAGGGGTTTGAGGGCCACGGTTACGCCTTTGAAGCCGCCGAAATGGCTCGTGCCTATGCCTATGTCGAACTGGGTCACGACACGTTGGTGTCCTATATCGACGCGGGCAATGTCCGTTCGATTGCGCTGGCCGAACGGCTGGGCGCAACCTTGGACACCACGGCCAAAACACCCGATGACGAGGACTGCCTTGTCTATCGTCACCCCACCCCGGACGCCCTGCAAGACGGCGGTATGGAGGCCTACGCATGAGCAATGACATCAGCCGCGCTCAGGAGATCCTCGCTCAGGAAATCCTCAAAGAGCATCGCGAAAGCATCGACCGGCTGGACGCGATCCTCGTCTATACGCTGGGCGAGCGGTTCAAACACACACAGGCTGTCGGCAAACTCAAAGCCGCACACGACCTGCCGCCTTCTGACCCCGATCGGGAGGCCAAACAAATTGCCCGGCTCGAAGATTTGGCCAAACGTGCCGATCTTGACCCGGAATTCGCAAAGGAATTCCTGAAATTCATCATTCAGGAAGTCATTCACCACCACGAAAAACACCAGGATTGCTGAGCGTTTTCAAACACGTCTCAGCTCAATAGCTCAATCAGGAGATTACACCATGGCTATGAAAATTCGTCTCGCCCGCGGCGGTTCCAAAAAACGCCCGCACTATTCCATCGTTGCATCCGACGCGCGTATGCCGCGTGATGGCCGCTTTATCGAAAAGCTGGGCACCTACAACCCGCTCTTGCCGAAAGACTCCGAAGATCGCGTCAAAATGGACCTCGATCGCGTGAAATATTGGCTCGGTCAAGGCGCACAGCCGACCGACCGTTTGGCACGTATGCTCGAAGCTGCTGGCGTTCTTGAGAAAAAAGTCCGCGCCAACCCGAACAAAGCCAAGCCGGGCAAAAAAGCCGTTGAGCGCGCTGAAGAGAAAGCCGCAAAAGTGGCTGCTGCCGCTGAAGCTGCTGCCGCTCCGGCCGAAGCTGCTGCTGAGGAATAAGCCCTGAACCGCTGCGGCCTGTCCGCATCGGTATAGGGGGGGGTCAGGCCTTTGACCTGACCTCTGCTGTTCTGCGCCGGGCCTGCCGTTTGGTGGGCCCGGCGTTTCCCCTTTTGGGTGGTTTTCTGACACGAAAAACCTGCCTTTGATGCTGACCCACGCGGCATGAGGCGGCCGGTTGCAACACAGGATCAGACAGATGACGACATCTCATATCGGCCAGTTTTCACAGGCGTTTCGAAACGATCTGCATGCGCTCTTGCGGTGGCGGCGGGACGTGCGTCGGTTTCGCACCGATCCGGTGGACGAAGCGACTTTGACCAAATGCCTTGATGCGTTCACCTTGGCGCCCTCGGTTGGGTTGTCGCAACCTTGGCGGATTGTGCGCCTGACATCAGAGGCCGCGCGCAAAGCCGCGCTTGAGAATTTCGAGACCGCCAATGCCGAGGCTTTGGCGGGCTATAGCGGCGAGACCGCCAAACAATATGCCGGGTTGAAACTGACCGGGATGCGCGAAGCCCCCGTGCAAATCGCAGTATTTTGTGACGAGGCCACGGCGGAGGGCAAAGGCTTGGGCGTGGCGACCATGCCCGAAATGCTGCGCTATTCCGTGGTCTCCGCGATCATGCAATTTTGGCTGATGCTGCGTGCCGAGGGCATTGGATTGGGCTGGGTGTCGATCCTTGATCCCAAGGCGCTCTGCCGCGACCTTGAGGTGGCAGACACGTGGAGCCTGATCGGTTATCTTTGCATCGGGCATCCCGAAGAAGACACGGAACAACCGGAACTGGAACGCCTTGGGTGGGAAAAACGTCACCCTTGCCCGGACATTCTGGACCGTTAATCTAAAGCGCCGGAAAGGCCAGTCGAGAGTTGGATATGACGGATACAAGAATCATCGTTGGCGCCATTGCGGGCGCGTTTGGCGTTTATGGCGAAGTGCGGATCAAAAGTTTCTGCGCGGACCCCGAGGCGATTGGCGACTACTCGCCCCTCACCTCAGAAGACGGCAAAACCACCTATAACCTCACCCTCACCCGCGCGATCAAAAACGGCTTTGCCGCCGATCTGGAAGGTGTGACCACCAAGGAAGAGGCCGACGCGCTCAAAGGCGTTGTGCTTTATGCCGAGCGGGACGTTTTGCCCTCATTGCCCGACGACGAATATTACCACGCCGATTTGATCGGGCTGACTGTACTGGATACGGGCGGCGCGGTGTTGGGCACGGTGAGCAATGTGCTCAACCACGGTGCGGGCGATCTGTTGGAAGTCTCAGGCCCCGCGTTGAAAGCCTCGGTGTTGATGCCGTTTACGATGGCGGTTGTGCCGACGGTGGATTTGGCGTCTGGCCGGATCATCGCGGACCCACCGGAGGGGCTGTTTGAGTGAGCTGACGGATTCTCATCCACGCCGGGTTTCACAAAGCCGGCACGACGACGCTCCAAAACACCTTGTTTCGCCATGCGGCTACCTTGCTGCCGCGTTCCAACATGCGGCCATCTTGCGCCGCCTGTTGAAGCCGACCTACAAGACCGCGTGATTTTGACACCGCTATGGTGCGCGGTTCTCGGTTTGTCGGGCCATCGCGGTAACGCCTAAAGCCGCCAAGACCAAGGTCACAGCCCGCGCCATTGATTTCTTTTCGCTGTTGGACATCAAAGAACCCCGCCTATCAAATGGTGCGCGAGGCGATTGTAAACCCAACGGCACCTAAAGCGGATCAGCTTTAACTTTTCCTTTCGCCCTTGGCGCATCTCTTGGGCGCGTCTATATGGCGGTATGTCCGACGAATCCAACCCCACCGCCCCAAAGCCGATGAAATCCCATGGCCGCCTCGCCGTGCGCCCCACCGTGGCGCCGCGCGAGTTGATGACCAACACGCCGGACCTGATGGGCGTGTGGAAAGCAAAGATCATCACGCTGTTCCCCGAAGCCTTTCCGGGTGTCTTGGGCGAGAGCCTGACCGGCAAAGCGTTGCAAGAGGGCACATGGCAATTGGAGCAAATCCACCTGCGCGAGTTTGGCGAGGGCAAGCACCGCAATGTCGATGACACCCCTGCGGGGGGCGGTGCGGGGATGGTGCTGCGTCCTGACGTGATGGGCCGGGCGATTGACTTTGCCATGAACGGCACACCGCCCAACCGCGAAGACTGGCCGCTGGTGTACCTGTCGCCACGCGGCAAACGCTTTGATCAGGCGACGGCGAAACGTTGGTCCAAAGCGCGCGGGATCACGATGATCTGTGGCCGCTTTGAAGGCGTTGATGATCGGGTGCTGTTCCACTATGGCATCGAAGAGGTATCTTTGGGCGATTTCGTCCTCACCGGCGGCGAGATTGCGGCGCAGGCGATGATCGACGCCACGGTGCGGCTTTTGCCCGGCGTTTTGGGCAATGCCGAGAGCATTGAGGAAGAAAGCCATTCCAACGGGCTTTTGGAACATCCGCAATTCACCAAACCCGCTGAGTGGCGCGGGATGCCGATCCCCGAGGTCTTGATGTCCGGCCACCACGGCAAAATCAGCGAATGGCGTCAGAAAATGTCCGAAAAAATCACCCGCGAACGCCGGCCGGACATGTGGGCGGCCTATGAGGCCGAAAAATCCAACAAATAAAGGGGCAAACCCTCTTGATCGAATGGGTGGGTGGCCCTATACACCGCCCATCCGGGACCGGAATCGGTTCGCGGATCTTTTTTCTTTGGTCTGATGTTTTCTTCGACATCGCCTGAGACCCGGAAAAAGACCAAAGCAAAGACGACCTGAACCTCTGGCGGGCGCATCTGCGGACCCGATAGAAGACACAGAGCTCTGAGGACGCGTAAACCTTCACGGGCCAAAACCGTGAGCATCATTGGAGTAAAGCGATGAACCTTATCGCCCAACTGGAAGCCGAGCAGATTGCTGCCCTCGGCAAGACCATCCCGGATTTTAAAGCCGGTGACACCATCCGCGTCGGTTACAAAGTGACCGAAGGCACACGCACCCGCGTGCAGAACTACGAAGGTGTCTGCATCTCCCGCAAAAACGGCAAGGGCATCGCTGGCTCTTTCACCGTGCGTAAAATCTCCTTTGGCGAAGGCGTGGAACGTGTGTTCCCGCTGTTCTCGACCAACATCGAGTCGATCGAAGTTGTGCGTCGTGGCCGTGTGCGTCGCGCCAAACTGTACTACCTCCGTGATCGTCGTGGTAAATCCGCACGTATCGCCGAAGTCACCAATTACAAGCCGCTTTCCGGCGCAGACGCGTAAGGACCTGACCGATGAAAAAAGATACACACCCCGAATACCACTTCATCGACGTCAAAATGACCGACGGCACGATCCTTCAGATGCGCTCCACCTGGGGCAACGAAGGCGACCAGCTTGCCCTCGACATCGACCCGACCGTGCACCCGGCATGGACCGGCGGCAGCTCGCGCCTTATGGATGCTGGCGGTCGCGTGTCGAAGTTCAAAAACAAATATGCGGGCCTCGGCTTTTAAGCCAATCCCCCTTTATGATGATCAACGCCGTCCCATGGGGCGGCGTTTTTCGTTGAGAGCACGCTGTCAACCTTTTCCAGTCCACCTCTTCCAGTCCAGCGTGCATCTCCTGTGTGCATCTCCTGTGTGCATCTCTGGGCTTCGGCCAAACCGGATCGAGCCCCCCGCGCAGCAATGCCACATTTCGGCAACGGCCCTGACGTTGCCCCGGCCCGCGTGTTGATCGCACTTGAACAAAAGCCCCGAACAACGGCATACAAGAATTCAAACGACATGAGCGCGCAGACCAACAAGCGCGCCGAGAGAAGTGGGAATACGGGACGTGGCGCATATTATCATCGTCGGGAACGAAAAGGGCGGGGCCGGGAAGTCAACCGTGTCCATGCATGTGGCAACGGCTTTGTCCCGTCTGGGCCTGCGCGTGGGCGCGCTGGATCTGGATTTGCGCCAAAAAACATTCGCCCGCTATTTGGAAAACCGCCTGTCCTATTGCGTGCGCGAGGGGATTGATCTTCCGACCCCCGAATATCGCGACCTGCCTCAAGTGGAGGCCACGGATTTGGCCGAGGGCGAGAATATTTATGATCGTCGCCTGTCAATGGCGGTGACCGGGCTTGAGGAATCCTGTGATTTCATCCTGATCGACTGCCCCGGCTCGCATACCCGCCTGTCTCAGGTGGCGCATTCGCTGGCCGACACGTTGATCACGCCGATGAACGACAGTTTCATCGACTTTGACCTTTTGGCGCGGGTCGATCCCGACACCAATAAAATTCTCGGCCCTTCGGTCTATTCCGAAATGGTGTGGAACGCGCGACAATTGCGGGCGCAGGCCGGGTTGAAACCGATCGAATGGGTGGTCTTGCGCAACCGTTTGGGTGCGCAACAGATGCACAACAAGAAAAAGATCGGCGACGCGATGGAAGAACTGGCCAAGCGGATCGGGTTCCGTGTCGCGCCGGGGTTTTCCGAACGGGTGATTTACCGCGAGCTGTTCCCACGCGGTCTGACGCTTTTGGATTTGAAAGACATCGGCGTGAAATCGGCGCTCAATATTTCCAACGTTGCCGCCCGTCAGGAGCTTCGCGACTTGATGAAAGAGCTGAAATTGCCCAATGTTGACGTCGATTTTTAATCAGGTTTGAACGGGGGCGTTCAGTTCAATTTGACCACGCTCACATCCTCAACGCGCAATCCCTTTTTGGCAAGCTGCGCGGCAAGGCTGTCGGGGGTCTTCCCATCGCTTTGTGGCGCGCGGATGGTTTTGGGGTTCAATTTGATCTGTTTCGGGCGCTCGCGCCACAGGTGACGCGGGTCATATTTGGCGTACCAAGGTTGGCTCGGGCTGCCATAGGCATCATATGTACCGTGGCCTGCGGTGGCATGGCCCGATTTGCCCGAAAGCTGGTCGGTCAACGACATATAAGACGCGGCGGCCACGCTGGTTGAGGACAGGTGCGACATGTCCCCGGTCTGCGCCGCGTGGCGCAACCCGTCCGATTTAAAGACAATGAATCCAATCGCCATGGCAGAAAATAAAAATGCCTGAAGAACCAATTTATACATAACGTGCTCGTGTAAAATATCTGAATAAAATTCGAATGTTAGGCCATAGTATTGTTAGGCCATGTGATCGAGCCGACGCAGGAACGCATCGCCCTTTTGCTTGCCCGCCGGTGCGATGTGGCGTTCGCCGGGGATCACATAGCGCGCGCTCTCCTCGACCAGCGCGCTGCGGGTCGGGTGCTGTGCTTTGGCCTCGCGGTGACGTTGAATCATCAGGGCTGCGACCGCAAAGATCATCAGGCCAAAACCGATCGCCATCATCGTCACCTGATCAGCGGCATCCAATCTCGCCATCCACTGTGTCAGCGCCTCTTTTGCCTTATGTGCATAGTCGAGTGCATAGTCCATGTTCCGGGCCTCCATCGCCTGTCATGCCCTCACAGTGCTGGCGTAAAACGGCGAAAATCAGGCAAGGAGATGGTGAAAGCGGAGGGAATTTAAGGTAAAGACAGGGCGTCCCGCCCCACGCCGCGTTTACGCCAAGCGATTGGCCCAAAGCCTCTGCGCTGTCTCCTCCGGCGCAGCCTCGCCCAGCGTGTCAAGCGCCAGCGCTGCGGTGGACAGGACAATCGCCTCGGCAAACGGATCATCCAGACGCCCGTGCCACAGATCAGACAGGCGCGACAGCTCCGTTTCGCCGTCATTCAACCGGCGCGCCTCTTCCCCGGCGGGCGGGAAAAGCGCCTCCCAGCTTTGACCATTGCGCAACCCAAAGGCCTGAATATCCTTTGACGGGTTGCGTTCAAATTCGCCGCCGCCGCCTTTGATCACCGTCATCGCGGGCAGGCCCAAAAGGGCGGAGGCATCGGCCTGAAGTTCGCGGTAGGGCGGATGAAACACGCCTTGGACCGAGGCGCGCGCACCGCCGGGGTTGAGCATCCGCGCCACGGTGTTGAGGCAAGACCGCAGGCCAAAATCGGCGCGCAATTGCAACAGACGCAACAGCTCAGGCGAGAAATTTTCCAACGGCAGATAGGCGATGCCTGCGCGCGCCATCGTGTCGCGCGCAGCACGCGGACTGTCGCAACTCTCGATCCCGGCAAAGGGTAGGCCCTCGCGGATCAAATGGCCGTTTTCGCCCAGCCCGTTCCAACCATGCATCAAAACCTGATGCCCGCCCAAGGCCACCAATCGCGCCGAAAGCAAAAACCACGGCAGGCCGCGCGTACGCCCGGCGGCATAGGACGGCCAGTCCAAATCCGGCCTCGGCACGGCGGTCAACCCGGCGCGCAAGGCGGCGGTGAACCCCGCAATCTCGCCCGGCACCTCGCCTTTCATCCGCATAAGCATCAGCATCGCACCCACGCTTTCAGGCGCGGCCTCGCCACGCAACACCCGCAAAAGCGCCTCTTGCGCCTCGTCAAAGGTCAAGGATCGGGACCGACCAGGGCCACGCCCCAGAATGCGGACAAATTCAGAAATGCTCATCGGGGTTCACTCAGCGGCTTCTTTGGTTTGGGCCTTGGCGATGAGCGCTGCGATTTCCGGGCGACAAGAGCCACAGTTCGTGCCCGCATCCAATGCCGCGCCAATCGCCTCCACGCTCATCAACCCGCGCGTTTCGATTGCCGCCAAGATAGTGTTGATCCCGACATTAAAACAAGAGCAGAGCACGGGGCCGGGGTCCGGTTGATTGGCAGGCGACTTGCCCGCCAACACGCCCGGCACCTCTTGGCCCGGCAGTGCCGCCAAATAGTCGCGCATGACGGCAACGGGTGTGCGCGAGATGAACAGGGCTGCGACCAAGGCACCGTTGACATGAAACGCCACCCGCGCCGTGCCTTTGGCCGGGTCCAACATGGTCTGGACATCGGCATCGGGCAGGCCAAACAGCGTGCGCGCCTCTTCGACCCAGTCTTTTGGGAGGGTCGTCCCGGCCAATTCGACCCGGTAGCCCGCATAGGTTTTGGCCAAGGCCCAATAGTCGCACGTCGGTTTGATCGGCATTTGCGAGATGGCAAAGCCGTACCATTTGGCGGCAAAGGGCGTGACCGAGACCACCGCAGCTTTGCTTTCGGGTTGGCCGGAAATCGGGTCCGTGACGGAGGGCACCAAAGCATCAATCCGCGCCGAGGGCGCATTTTCCCCGCTCCAGTGCATCGGCACAAAGACCTCGCCTTTGGGAGTCCGATCCGTGATCATCGCGCGCACAATGGCGCGGCCATTCGGGGTTTTGAGCGCAACCAATGCGGTCGGACCAATGCCATTTACGCTCGCATCCTCTGGGTGAATTTCCACGAAAGGTTCGGCCATATGCGCCGACAAACGCGGCGAACGCGCGGTGCGGGTCATGGTGTGCCACTGATCGCGAATGCGCCCGGTGTTCAGGCGGAAAGGATAGCGTTTCTCCGTTTTGGCAACGGGTGGTTTCCACGCCACGGGCAGCATCCGCCCCTTGCCATCGGCGGTGAAAAACCCGCCATCGGCAAAAAAGCGACCGCCCTTTTTGTCACTTGAAACCGGCCAACGGGTCGGCGCGAGATCGGCATAAGCGGTGTTCGAGAGGTCCGAGAGGCCGGAGATGTCAAAATCGCGGCCAAAGCCGCCCGCTATGCCCGAAAGGGCCGCATATTCGCGGAAAATCTCCGCCGGGGTTTCATATTCAAACGCGGCGTTGAAGCCCATGCGCCGCCCGACCTCGGCCAGTTGATCCCAATCGGGGCGGGCCAATCCCGGCGCGGGCAAGACCGCGCGTTGACGCGACATCATCCGGTCGGAATTGGTCACCGTGCCGTCCTTTTCGCCCCATCCGGTGGCGGGCAAAAGCACATGCGCCAAACGGGCGGTGTCGGTGGCGGCGGTGATGTCGGACACGACGACGAAATCGCATCCGGCAATGGCATCGCGCACTTTATCGGCATCGGGCATGGAGACGGCGGGGTTGGTGTGAATGATCCAGAGCGCCTTGATCTTGCCCTCGCCCACCGCTTTGAACATCTCAACGGCTTTCAGCCCCGCAGCCTCAGGCATGGCGGGGGCGGACCAAAAGTCTTTGACGGCATTGCGATGATCGGCGTTCTCGAGATCAAGGTGACAGGCCAACATATTGGCCAATCCGCCGACCTCGCGCCCGCCCATGGCATTGGGTTGGCCCGTGACGGAAAACGGCCCCATCCCCGCGCGCCCAATTCGCCCGGTGGCGAGGTGACAATTGGTGATGGCATTGACTTTATCGGTGCCCGAGGAGGATTGATTGACGCCTTGGGAAAAGATCGTGACGACCTTTTTCGTGCCGCACCAGAGATCGAAGAACTCGGCCAGAACGTCATCGGAAAGCCCGGTGGCCGAGAGATCATCGGCGCGCGCGCTCACCAAAGCCGCGTCCAGCCCGGAGACATGTTTGGCAAAATCATGATCCACCAAACCACGGTTTTCGATCTCCGCCAAAAGCCCGTTGAACAGCGCCACGTCAGAGCCAAGCGCCAGCGGCAGATGCAAATCCGCCAGATCACAGGACGCGGTGCGGCGTGGGTCGATGACCACGAGTTTTTGGTCCGGGCGCGCTTTGCGGGCGGCGAGGATGCGTTGATAGAGCACCGGATGGCACCACGCGAGGTTCGACCCGGTGAGCACGATCACATCAGCCTCGTCCAAATCCTCATAGGTGCCCGGCACCGTGTCGGTGCCAAAGGCACGTTTGTGCCCGGCCACGGTCGAGGCCATGCAGAGCCGCGAATTGGTGTCGATATTGGCGGAGCCGATAAAGCCTTTCATCAGCTTGTTGGCGACATAGTAATCCTCGGTCAACAATTGGCCTGAGACGTAAAAGGCAACCGAATCTGGCCCGTGTTTGGCGATGGTGTCTTTGAAAGTCGTTGCGACCAAATCCAGCGCGCTGTCCCAATCCGTGTCTTGGCCATGGACGCGTGGGGCCAAAAGGCGGTCGTCGAGTGAGACGGTTTCGCCCAAAGCCGAGCCTTTGGAACAGAGCCGTCCGAAATTGGCCGGGTGATCGGGATCGCCCCGCACCTCCAATGCGCCTTGCGCATCGACCGCCAAAAGGACGCCACAGCCGACCCCGCAATAGGGGCAGGTCGAGCGCAGAGAACAGGCGGATTTGGGGCGTTTCATGCCGAAATCTCCATCAAAACGGGGGCTTCAATCGGCGCATGATCCTGTGCTGTGGCAACAGATTCGGGTTTGGGCGCGCCTTGATAGGCCGGGCCAAAAATCAATGTGTCGCGCAGCGCAGACACATCGGCACCATTGCGGATCAGGTTGAAAAACCAGCCGCCATCTTGGGTGTCGCCATAAATCACCGCGCCGATCAGACGGTTATTTTCAATCACCAAACGCTTGTAAACACCCGCGCGCAGATCGGAAAAGGTGATGCTGTCGCGCCCCTCCGCCTCGGAAAAATCGCCCGCGGAAAAAAGATCACATCCGGTGACTTTCAACTTGGCGGAGACGTCTTTGTTGACAAAACTGCCGGGCAGATCGCGCAGGGTTTGGGCCAGCACTTTGGCCTGATCAAACAGCGGTGCGACAAGACCAAAGACCGCGCCTCGGTGTTCGACACATTCGCCCAGCGCATAGATGGATGGATCAGAGGTGGCGAGTTGATCATCGACACAAACCCCCTGCCCGACCGTCAACCCCGCCGCGCGCGCAAGGCCGACAGAGGGCACAATCCCCACGGCCATCAGCACCAGATCACAAGGGAATTCAGAGCCATCGGCCAGCCGCAGCGCCCGCGCTTGTCCTTTGTTATCGGCCAGAATCTCTTGCGATTGGGCGTTGCAGACAACGGTGATGCCGCGCGCCTCAAGCGCCTGTTGCAACAGATCGGCAGCAGGCGCATCGAGTTGGCGGTTCATCAAATGACCCGCCCGATGCACCACGGTGACCTCAACCCCGCGCGCCGCCATTCCAGCGGCCGCCTCAAGCCCCAAAAGCCCACCACCGATCACCACGGCCTTGTCCCCCGCGCCCAACCCGATCATCCGGTCGGTGTCTTCGACATCACGGTAAGCGATCACACCGGGCAGGTCATGACCGGGCAAAGGCGGGATATAGGGGGTCGAGCCAGTGGCGATGACCAAACGGTCATAGGGCACAGCGCCCTTGGTGCCGATCACCCGCTTGCCGTCGCGGTCAATCGCGGTGACCCATTCGCCAAAGCGACAGGTCACGTTATGGCGGGCGTACCATGCGTCGTCATGGGTGACGATCTCGGCATAGCTCAGCTCTCCGGCCAAAACGGGCGAGAGCATCAGGCGATTATAAGTGCCGCGCGGCTCGGCATTGAACAGGGTGACCTCAAAGGCCTCTGGGGCCTGCGCAAACAGATGCTCCAACATCCGCCCAGAGGCCATCCCCGCCCCGATGATGACAAGCCGCTGCGGCATCAGAGGCCACCCCCGACGAGAAAAATGTTCGGATCGTCCATCGAGATCACTCCGCCGCGACGGCTTTTGGGGTCGGTATGGATTTGGGCTTGGCTCCATGTTCGTATTCTTCAAGGAAATCGAGCACCTCTTGCCGGTAGTGGTAATAATCCGGGTGCGCCAACAACGCCTTGCGGGTGCGCGGGCGGGGCAGTTTGACGTCGGTGATTTTGCCGATGGTCGCCTGTGGGCCGTTGGTCATCATCACCACCCGGTCCGAGAGCAAAATCGCCTCATCGACGTCATGGGTGACACAGATCGCGGTGACTTTGGTGCGCTCCCAGACCTCCATCAACACCTCCTGCAACTCCCAGCGCGTGAGGCTGTCGAGCATGCCGAACGGTTCATCCAACAACAGCAGTTTCGGCGACAGGGCAAAGGCGCGGGCGATGCCGACGCGTTGTTTCATGCCGTTCGACATCGACGCGGCCTCTTTGTCCATCGCATCGGCCAGACCGACCCGTTCAAGGTAATATTCGATCACGTCCTGACGCTCGGCTTGCGAGGCTTTCGGATAGACCTTGTCGACACCGATGGCGACGTTTTCCTTGGCGGTGAGCCATGGAAAGAGGTTTGGCGATTGAAACACCACGGCGCGTTCGGGGTCAGCGCCCCGGACTTCATAGCCGTCGAGTTTGATCACGCCTTTGGAGATGTCATTGAGCCCCGCCGCCATGGTCAGGACCGTGGATTTGCCACAGCCGGAATGGCCGATGATCGAAATGAACTCGCCCCGGTTCACTTTCAGATCGAAATTTTCAACCACGGTCAGCGGACCTTTGGGGGTTGGATAGATTTTATGGATTTGCGAGAAATCGAGGAAGCGGTCTTCGATCATCCCCTCTTGCGCCTTGGCGACAGCGGCAGGCACGGAATGGATCGGCATGACATTGGGCAGGACCTTGGTGCCCTCGGCTTTGCTTTCGATCCCGACATCCATCAGATATTTGGTCACGCTCGCGCGCAGCTTTTTAAACCCGTCATCCGTATTCATCGCAATCCGGTCGCGCGGGCGCGGGATGGTCACCGGAAACTCCTCGCCCAGCGTCCCGTCAGGATTGAGCGCGATGATCCGGTCGGCCAAAAGAATGGCCTCATCCACGTCATTGGTGATCAGCACACAGGTCTTTTGATCCGCCTCCCAGATATGTTCGATCTCATCGGCCAGATTGGCGCGGGTGAGCGCATCAAGTGCCGAGAGCGGCTCATCAAGCAACAGAACCTCGGGGTTCATCGCCAAGGCGCGGGCGACATTGACGCGTTGACGCATCCCGCCCGACAATTCGGCAGGACGGCGCGCGGCGGCATGTGACAGACCGACCATGGCGACATAGTGATCGACCTTGGCCTCTTTCTCGGCATTGGACAGACCCGGAAAGATCGTATCCACCGCCAAGCGCACATTGCCCGCCACTGTCAGCCAGGGCATCAAAGAATAGCTTTGAAAAATCAAGCCGCGCTCTGGCCCCGGCCCGGTGATCGGCTTGCCCTTAAAGGACACGGTGCCCGCCGACGGCGTCTCAAGCCCGGCCATCAGATTGATCAGCGTGGTCTTGCCCGAACCGGAAAAGCCCAAGAGCACAAGGAACTCGCCCTCTTTGACGTCAAGGTTGATCCCCTTCAACACCTCGGTGCGTGTGAGGCCCTGACCGAAGCCTTTGGACACGTTGTCGAATGTGAGAATGCTCATGTCGTTCACCGGTTGTTCGAGAAGGTGAAAAGGGATTGCAGCGCAAACATCACCCGATCCAACAGAAAGCCGATGATGCCGATGGTCAGCACCGCGACGATGATTTTGGCCAGAGATTGCGAGGAGCCGTTTTGGAACTCATCCCAGACGAATTTGCCAAGGCCGGGGTTCTGCGCCAGCATTTCAGCGGCGATCAACACCATCCAGCCCACACCCAAAGAGAGACGCAGCCCGGTAAAGATCAGCGGCAAAGCCGAGGGCAGCACCAATTTGGTGACTTTGGAATAGGTGTTCATTTTGAGCACTTTGGAGACGGAAATCAGGTCCTTGTCGATGGAGGCGACCCCCAGCGATGTGTTGATCAGGGTTGGCCAAAGCGAACAGAGCGTCACGGTGATGGCGGAGACAAGGAAGGATTTCGCGAACATTCCGTCATTGTTGGTATAAAGCGCGGAGACGATCATCGTCACAATCGGCAGCCACGCGAGCGGCGACACCGGTTTGAAAATCTGCACCAAAGGATTGATCGCAGCATTGGCATAGGGCGACAGGCCCGCGAAAATCCCCAAAGGAATGGCAATGGCCGAGCCGATCAGAAAGCCGAAAAACACGGTTTTGATCGAGGTCCAGATTTGCGTGTAATAGGACGGCGAGCCGGTGTAGGCGATGTCTTTGACCTCGTCGGCCTTGCCCTGTTCGATCAGCCGCGCATTGCGTTTGTCCACGCGCTCTTCAAACGCGGCCTTCTTTTCGGCCTTGGCCATCGCATCATGATGCAGGTTCACCGCCTCTTCCCAGACGGCGGCGGGACCGGGGATCGCGCCCAAGGAGGTTTGCACTTTCGGCGCCAATGTGCCCCAGAGCATCAGAAAACACAGGATGGACAACACGGGCACACCCAGGAGTTTCCAAATCTCTTTGACCTGCACCTTTGGGTTATCACCCGCAATGGCTTTCAAAATCGGGGTCATCCAACTCAGACCCAAGACCTGAAACCAAGTGTCGGCCTTGTTGATACGGGTGAACAGTTTCGCACGGCGGGCCGCTTTGGCCTGTGCGTCCAGAGCGTGCGGATCTATGGCGGTCATTGCAGGGTCCTCGCGGGAAAATCAGGGTCGGAAAAATGGGCGCACCCGAAAGCGCGCCCGAGGGGAGGTATGGGTCAGCCTTTGACTTCGGTGCCGACGACGATCTGTTCGCCTTTCAGGCCGATCGGCAGGCTGTCGAGATAGGCGTTGGGCGCGCGGCCGTCATAGCCGATGCCGTCAATGACATCTTCGGCCGGGGTCGGTGTTTTGTAGCCATCGCTGTCCCACGGGAAGTCGGCCGCATCGGCCAAACCTTCTTCGACCAAAAGCTTTGCAGCCTCCAAATAAATCTCCGGCTTGTAGACGGATTTGGCGACCTCATCGTACCAACTGTCCGGCTTGGCCTCAGAGATTTGCCCCCAACGGCGCATTTGGGTCAGATACCACACGGCGTCCGAGTAGAACGGATATGTGGCGTTGTAGCGGAAGAACACGTTGAAATCGGGCACAGAGCGTTTGTCACCCTTTTCATATTCAAATGTGCCGGTCATCGAGGCGGCAATCACCTCTTCGTCGGCGCCGACATAATCCGGGCGTGACAGGATTTTGACGGCCTCTGCGCGGTTGGCGTTGTCGTTTTCGTCCAACCACATCGCGGCGCGGATCAACGCTTTGACAACCGCTTTGGTGGTGTTCGGGTTCTCTTCGGCAAACTCAGCGGTGATGCCAAAGACCTTTTCCGGGTTGTTTTTCCACAGCTCGTAATCGGTCACAACCGGCACGCCGATGCCTTTGAACACGGCCTGTTGGTTCCACGGTTCACCGACGCAATAGCCGTTGATGGTGCCCGCTTCCAACGTGGCCGGCATCTGCGGCGGCGGCGTGACAGAGAGAAACACATCCGCGCCAATCTGGCCGGTGATGTTGTCGGGGGAATAGAACCCCGGATGCAACCCGCCCGCTGCCAACCAGTAGCGCAGCTCGTAGTTGTGGGTGGAGACCGGAAAAACCATGCCCATGTTAAAGGGCTTGCCTTCGGAGCGGAATCTTTCAACCACCGGAGCCAGAGCCGAGGCGGAAATCGGGTGCTGCACCTTGCCCTCCGCATCCAATGGGATGTTCGGCTTCATCTCTGCCCAAACGTCGTTTGAGACCGTGATGCCGTTGCCGTTCAGGTCCATCGAAAATGGCGTGATGATATGCGCTTCGGTGCCATAGCCCATGGTCGCGGCCAAGGGTTGCCCCGCCAACATATGCGCGCCATCCAAGGTGCCGTCGATCACGCCGTCCAAAAGCACTTTCCAGTTGGCTTGGGCTTCCAGCGTCACAAACAGGCCTTCGTCATCGAAAAAACCCTGTTCATAGGCCACGGCCAAGGGTGCCATATCGGTCAGCTTGATAAAACCAAAGGTCAATTGATCTTTTTCGAGATCAAGCATCTCAGCCCAGCCGGGAGTGGCGAGCGCCGTGGTGGCCGCGAGGCCGAGAAGAAGGTGTTTCATCTGTGTGTCCCTTAGTCAGTGCATGCCCTGTTGGAGGCGAAAAATAAAAAAAAGCCGCCGACAAATCGCCCGGGAGGAGGGGACGATTGTCGAGCGGCTTTGCTCAGTCATCCCGATCATCGGGATGGAAATTTCGTATCGCGGCATCGTTGCCTTCGATGTCTTATCTATGCGTGGAATCACGCTGCATATGCAAAAGGCCTCGGGTCGTGCGGATCAAAAAATGCTGCAATCGCATAAATTTGCCCATTATTTGCGCATCAATCCCCTTTTGGATCAAAAACGCGCCCATCAAAGAACCGATTTTGACCAAGGATCAAGTGCCCCGCCTCAGAGGCCACCGCCATGGGCGCTTCCAATCCGCCCTCAACTTTTGAGGAGGCCCCCGGCAAATCCGCCGTCGTCCCCGCAAGCGCCTGACAGTGAATATCCGAGCGAAACACCCCACCGGCCACGTTGCGCGCCATCGCCTGATCCAGCCCCATCCGGGTGGCCAACTGCATTCCGATCCATTCGGCCTGCGACCGCCATGGGAAAGTCGCAGCCCCTTTGAAGAATTCGACAAACCCGTCGACATGGCGCTCTTCGCCCGCAGGTCCGATCACCAAACGCCCCATCAAGGCGCGCTCCAGCATATCCGAGGGCAGATCAAGATATTCGGGGCGGCTCAAAAGTTCGGAGGTCAACATCCGGCTGTCCGGTTCGCCCAACCAACGCCCCGCGCGCCACACGGCCCGGATCAACCGGCCCATCAAGGCGCTTTCCTGTTCGGCCCAGTCTGAGCGCACCGCCAAGACCTTTTCGGGCGCACAGGACCAGATTGCCGATCCCGGCAACAAAAGCTGCCCCACGCCAGTATCCACCGCCTGCGAGCCCCAAGGTTCGCCAACGCAAAACGCGTCAATGTCGCCTGCCTCCATCGCATCGGCCATCAAAGGCGGCGGCACGGTGTGGATATCGACCGATTGCGGCGCAGGAAGACCCAGCGCCGAGAGCCAGTAATATAAAAGTTCGGCATGCATCGAAAACGGAAATGGCACGCCGATCCGCAACCGGCCCTTGGCGGCTCCGATCAAGGCGGTGCCTGCCTTATAGGCGTCGTTAAAGCCGAAATCATGGCCCTGATCGTGCAGCCGCGCGGCCAAAGCATTGGACACGCCGATCACGTTGCCATTCACCGACAGCACTGAGACGGCCGACAGTTTCGCCCCCGCCCCGCCCAGACCCAGCGCCGTGGCCACCGGAATGGGCGACAGCATATGCGCCGCCTCGACCTGACCAAAAGACAACATATCGCGCAGCGAGGACCAGGAGGGCGCGGGTTTGAGGGCAAGGTTGATGCCCTCCTCGGCGGCAAATCCCATTTCCTGCGCCACAATCAAAGGGGCTGCATCGACGAGCGGTATGAACCCGACCGAAACCGTCACCGCCCTCATGCCAAAAGCCCCGCCGCCGTCACCAAAGCCTGCGCCACATCGGCCACGCGGCGTCCTTGGTCCATCGCGGTTTTACGCAAAAGCGCATAGGCTTCGTCTTCGCCGATGCCTTTCGCGCGCATCAACATGCCCTTGGCGCGGTCAATGACCTTGCGTTCTTCGAGCGCCTTTTTGGTTTCGGCCAATTCCGTGCGCATCCGTTGAAACATCCGAAACCGGGCGATGGCGGCGTCCAAAATCGGTTTGACCCGGTTTGAATGTAACCCATCGACGATATAGGCGGAGACCCCCGCCTCGATCGCAGCGGCAGACAGGCCCTCATCCGAACGATCCACAAACATCGCCACCGGGCGATCCAGAGGGCCGGAGGCCAAGGTCAGCTCTTCCATCGTGTCACGAGACGGGTTTTCGATGTCGATCAGCACGATATCCGGGTTGCGGGCCTGAATTTGGCGCGCCAGCCCCGTGACTTCGGCGATGATATAAATGTCGAAGTCGCCCGCTTGGCGCAGGCTGTCCACGATCAGCTGCGCGCGGGTGCGGTCGGTTTCGACGACGATGATGGATAGGGGGGCGCTCATGGCCTCAGATCGCGGCGATCGGCCCATAAAGTAAACGATTCCCGCGCGGGGCGCGCATCGCCCTTTGGCAATATGTCAAAAATTAAGCTTATGCGCACATTTTTTAATCAACATGCAGCTTTGCATGGCACCACTCCAACAGCACCGTCAGATCAGGCGCAAGTGGTTCGGCGACCTCGCCGGCAAAGGCAACAAAGCCGTGGAGGTTTTTCTCATTGACCCCAAGGATCACCGGGACGCCGCGATGCAGTGCCTCAGCGATCAGCGCACGAAAGCCCCGGCCCGCCACTTCCTGTTTGCCGAATTTGTTGATCACGACAAGCTCCGCCCCCGCGTCCAAGGCCCGTTCCGCCTGTG
This sequence comes from Celeribacter baekdonensis, assembly GCF_900102315.1. Classification (GTDB taxonomy): domain Bacteria; phylum Pseudomonadota; class Alphaproteobacteria; order Rhodobacterales; family Rhodobacteraceae; genus Celeribacter; species Celeribacter baekdonensis. Next base: position 273,638 of record NZ_FNBL01000003.1, on the reverse strand, counting down.
CCACGGCCAATTCAAGCCCCTCTGCGTCCAAACGGCAGCCTTGCGACATCTCGCCCAAGGCTTGCGTGATCGACCGACACTCACCTGAGGGCAAGAGCTTCAGTTCCATATGGCATTTGCTTGCGCCGGGACGCTCACGGTTGAGTTGCACCGCGCCCGCAAGGCTGCGGCCTTCGGACGACAACCGATCGGCCAGGGCGCATAGCACCGCATCGGTCTCGCCGCGCCCCGCCATCATCACATATCCCAACATGGACCAGCCCTTGATCTGTCTGGCCCTTGCAGTCCGCGAGCCTTGATTGGATGGTATCTGGACATACAGACGGAACGCCAGAGAGGAAAGCACACAGTGAGGTCAAAGATGACGCAGATCGCCGGGGTGATCCTTGCGGGGGGGCAAGCGACCCGGATGGGCGGGCAGGACAAGGGCATGATGCGGCTTGGCGGGCTGCCTTTGATCGAACGGGTGATCGCGCGGCTTTCGCCGCAATGCGCTACGCTCGCGATCAGCGCCAATGGCGATCTGAGCCGCTTTGCCGATTTTGGCTATCCGGTGTTCGCCGATGGCAGCACAGAGTCGCAGGGGCCTTTGGCGGGGGTTTTGGCCGGGTTGGACTGGGCCGCGCGCATGGGCTTTGAGGCGATTGTGACCGTGGCCACCGACACGCCGTTTTTTCCCACCGACCTTGTGGACCGGCTGCAGGCGAACTCTGTGCCCGAAGGCTTTGGCATGGCCGTGACCGAGGCAGAGGAGCGGCGGTTTTGGCATCCGACCTTCGCGCTTTGGCCTGTGGCGCTGCGCGATGATCTTCGGGTGGCGTTGAGGCACGATCAACGGCGGATGCGGCAGTTTGCAGAGAGCAAAGGCGTCGTGCCGGTGGTGTTTGAAAACTCCGGGGCGCAGGACGCGTTTTTCAACATCAACACGGAAACGGACCTTGCCCGCGCCGAAGCCCTCTTGGCGTCACCGTAAAGCGTGCGCGCCACAGCGGATCAGATAGCTCTGCACCCCACCCTCGTCCGACATCGACACAAATTCATGCCCCGCCTCGGCGCAAAAATGCGGCACGTCGATCACCGCCGCCGGATCAGAGGCCCGCAGGCGCAAGATCTCGCCCGGTGCCATCGCCAAAAGCCGCTTGCGCGCTTTGAGCACGGGCAGCGGGCACAACAGGTCGATGGCATCAAGGTCGTGATCAAAAATATGGGTCATAATGCAGCCTTACTGGCCGCCCATGCCCCTGTCCAGCCCGTCTCAATCCGACCTTACTGGGCCACGACCGCCGAAAGATAAATCTCGTCCAAACGCGCCCGCAAATACTCCGCCGCGCGGATTGGCGCGTAATGCGCTGCACCCGTGCCGGGCAGCGGGGTGATCAGGCTCTCGGGGTTGGGATCAAGGTAAAAGGCCGCCAAACGGCGTGGCGCGGCGGGCGGCAAAATCCGATGCGGTGCAGAGCGGTATTGATCATTGGACCACCGCATCAGGCAATCCCCGACCAACACCAACAAACTGTCCGGCATGTCCGGCACATCGACCCAGTTGCCCGCCCTGTCCTGAACCTGAATCCCGGCGGAGCCATCGGTCAGCACCATCGTCAGCGCGCCGTAATCATGCTGCGCCGGACCGCCCACGGCGTCTGTGGCGGCGATGTCCCACGGATTGGCCGGGTAATGCGACAGGCGCAGGGTGGCCATGGGTTCGGTGAAATGCGGCTGGAAAAAATCGGCGTGCAGATCGAGATCACGTTCGACCGCGCGCATCAAAAGCCGCCCCAGCGCCAACATTTCCTTGTAATAATCCAACATCACATCGCGAAACTGATCAAGCGCGGGCCACGCGTTTGGCGCGCGGAACGGCTCATGTGCCAGCACACGCGGATCATGGGGTTGAAGGTCCAAGCCGATGCTAAAGCTTTCCTTGTACAAAGGCACATCGGGGCGATCCGCCATCACTTCGACGCCATATCCCGCCCAGCCGCGATTGGTGTTGGAATGGCGAATGTCGAGGGGGGTTTTGTCCTGCGTTGGCAGGGCAAAAAACGTATCGGCCACCTCGCCCACATCCGTCAAAAGCCCGCGCGGAATGCCGTGATGTGTGAGAAAGAAAACGCCACTGTCGCGACAGGCCTCCCCCAGTGCTGTCGTAAACCCGACCGGATCTTGCCCCGACGAAAATGCCCGGAAATCCAAGACTGAAATCATATCTCTCTCTTTCAAATAAGGCCTGTATCCTCCTCCCCAGGACGATCTACAGGCGGATCGCGTCGATTGAGATCAGGATATGCTGAGCTGTGCCGCACAAAGACCACAACCTATGGGGGAAATCCGCCGACAGGCGCTTTTGGTCATTCTCCGGGCGGTTTTGGGGTCTGGGGGTCAAAATTATGGCGGATGTGATCCGGGCCAGAGGGCCGCAACAGAGGCTGCGACCTAATGAGTCCCGCGCAAAACCAGATGTGTGTCGATATAGGCCACGTCACTGGGCTTTTCGGGATCGGCCAGACGTGCGGCCAGCAATTCGACGACTTTATCGGCGTAAATGTCGATCGGGTTGCAGACGGTTGTCAGGTTGATCCCCGGCCAGCGCGCCATGGAAATATCATCAAACCCAACGATGGATAGATCATTCGGGACGTCGATTCCACGCGCGCGCGCGGCGCCCAGCGCACCGATGGCCATGGCATCATTGGCGCAAAGTAGCGCATCGAGGCGGGCGCGCTCAAACAGGCGCTCAGCCGCGGCGAGCCCCCCTTCGACGGTGAAATCGCCCTGTTCCACAGCGACAGGCGTCAACCCGGCGGCGGCCAAAGCGCGGGTCATACCGTCTTGACGCGCGCTTGAAGAGCTATAGCCCGCAGGCCCGGCGATATAGCCAAACCGCACACGGCCACGGTCCAACAAAAGCTGGGCGGCGGCCTGGCTTCCCTCTTGATTGCGACAACAGACATTGTCGATTTGCGGATGATAGAGGACGCGCCCCGACGAGATCACCGGGATGTGCAGCTTGGTGCATTCTCTGGCGATCGCGGGGTCCATGGAGCCGGAGCGCAGGATCAACGCATCCAAAGGATAGCGCAGCACCTCGCCCATCGCCTCTTTGACCGACGAAAGCCCGCCACCATCAATCAGGATCGGCCATTTTTGAATGGCGTTCAATGCGCCGACAAGACGGGTGACGACTTCGGTGTCATAGGCGTTGCGCATATCGCCCACGAAAATCGCAACCAGATGCGAGCGCCCCCCCTGAAGCCCCGCGGCCAGCGCATTTGGCCGATAGCCAAGGTCGAGCGCAGCGGCGCGCACGCGCTGGCGTTTTTCCTCGTCCAGATAGGCACCCTCGGTAAAGGCGCGCGAGACCGCAGAACGCGACACGCCCGCCGCGTCGGCCACGTCTTGGGCTGTCACACGGCGATGACGCTTGGGTGATATGAGCTTGTCTTGATCCACGGGCTTTCTCTCGGGCTTTGGGTCATATGTTGTCAAGAATGATAAAAATCTTTCACATTCCCATTACATCCGCCGGGTATCTGAACGCGTGTGCATAGACATGCAGACCCTGGCGGACATCGCTGATGGACAGCCGGGGCCTGCACGTTTCTTGCGCGTTTCTCCCGTGAGGGAGGACGGACCTTTTCTGCGTGAGCGCCTGACAGGGGTGCGGCGCGTTTCAAACAGACACCGGAGATGTGACATGACCATCAAGACAACATCGAAATTCCTAGGGGCCGCAACCGCGTTCACCCTGTTGGGCTCTGCTGCCTTTGCCGAAACCGAAATCACGTGGTGGCACGCGATGGGTGGCGATCTTGGCGAAACCGTCAATGAAATCGCTTCTGGGTTCAATGCCTCGCAAGATGAGTACAAAATCACCCCCGTGTTCAAAGGCTCTTACGAAGAGACCCTGACGTCGGGCATCGCGGCGTTCCGCGCCGGTGAACAGCCGAACATCCTTCAGGTGTTTGACGCAGGCTCCGCCACCGTGATCGGGGCAAAAGGCGCGACTGTTCCGGTTCAGGATCTGCTGTCCGAGAATGGTGTGGATTTCAACATCGAAGACTACATCTCTGGTGTGCGTTACTTCTACGCCGACAACGCGGGCAAAATGATCGGCATGCCGTTCAACTCCTCCTCGCCGATCATGTATTTCAACGAACAGGCACTTGAAGCGGCGGGCGTTGAAGCTCCTGTAACCTATGAAGAGTTCGAAACCGTCACCGCCCCGGCCCTGAAAGCCGCCGGTTACGTGCCGCTCGTGCAATCGCACCTGCCGTGGGAATTTGCCGAGAACTTCTTTAGCCGTCACAACCTGCCGTTCGCCACGAATGACAACGGCTACGATGGCGCAGAAGGCACCAAAATCCTCGTCAACACCGACGAATTCAAAATGCATTGGACCCATGTCAAGCAGTGGCTTGATGACGGTTACTTTGGCTTTTACGGCACCGGCTGGAACGACAACCAAGCGCAGTTCGAACAGGGTAAAGTTGGCCTTTGGATCGGCTCTTCTGGCTCCTTCGGCGGGTTGATGAAAAAAGACCTTCCGTTTGAATTCTCCGCCACCAACCTGCCGTTCTGGTCCTCCATCACCGAAGAGGGTTACCAAACCTTCATCGGCGGCGCGTCCCTCTTTGCCATGTCCGGCAAATCCGCCGAGGAAAACAAAGCCACGGCTGAGTTCTTCCGTTACCTGACCTCGCCTGAGGTTCAGTATATGTGGCACCGTGAAACCGGCTATGTGCCGATCACCACTGCGGCCTACGAAATGGCCAAAGCAGACGGCCATTACGACCGTTTCCCGGCCGCTGAAACCGGCATCAAACAGTTGATGCTGACCTCCGGTGAAAACACCAAAGGCTATCGCATGGGCTTCTACGTTCAAATCCGTGACGTCGAAAACCGCGAATTCAGCCGCATCCTTTCGGGTGAGACCACGGTCGAGGACGCAATGGCCACGATCGAAAAAGAAGGTAACGAACTTCTCGCTCGTTTCGCAAAAACCCAAGGCTAAGCCTTTGCTTTGACACCACACTGACGGCCGCATCCGCTGCGGCCGTCAGGCTTTCTCATAAAGGCCCTCCCTCATGAAACGCGCTGGATTCTCCACCAAATGGTTGCCGATCCTGTTGCTTTTGCCGCAACTGTTGATCATCGCGATCTTTTTCTATTGGCCGGCTTTGCACGCCGTGACCTCTTCGTTCTACCTGCAAGACCCGTTTGGCTTTGGTCAGACCTTTGTTGGGCTTGAGAATTACACTCACCTCGCAGCCTCCGTCGAATATCTCAAAGTGGCGAAATTCACCGTGCTCTTCACGGTGTTGGTGACGTTTTTCTCGCTCGCTCTGGCGCTGTTGTTTGCGGTCAAGGCCGATAAGGTTCTGCGCGGGGCGAAAACCTATCGCACGCTGTTGATGTGGGTCTATGCGGTTGCGCCCCCTGTCGCGGGCTTCATCGGGCTTTTGATGTTCAACCAAACCTGGGGGCCGCTGTCAGAGTTGTTCAAATTCTTTGGCTGGGACTTCACACTTGGCGTCAATTATTTTGACACAGCCTTTGCCATGACCGTGGTCTCAGTTTGGAAACAAGTGCCGGTCAATTTCATCTTTTTCCTCTCCGGCCTGCAATCCATCCCGCGTTCGGTGCGCGAAGCCGCGCTTTTGGACAACCGCTCTGGCACCCGCCGGTTTTGGGACATCACCTTTCCACTGCTCGCGCCGACCGGGTTTTTCCTGTTGATCACCAACATCACCTATTCGCTGTTTGAGACCTTTGGTGTGATCGACACGATCAACAAGGGTGAGCCGGGCAACAACCCGATGACGCTGGTGTACAAGGTCTTTGTCGATGGTTTCCGCGGCAATGATCTTGGCGGTTCCTCGGCGCAATCGGTGATCCTGATGATCCTCGTCCTTGCCCTCACCGTCTTTCAGTTCCGCCTGATTGAGCGGCGCATTCATTACACTTGAGGAACTGACATGACTGACATTTCCGCCCACGCCCATGCCATCGCGCAGACGCGCAAACGTTCGTGGTTCAAACTTGAGACTGTGGTTGATCACGCCATCCTGATCTTTGGCTCTCTGCTTATGCTGTTGCCACTGTTGATCATGTTGCAAACCGTGACCACGCCGGACCTTGAGACGATGAAATTCGGCCCAACGCTGACCATCGGCACCGAGTTGGATGACAACTTTCGCAAAGCGATGTTCGAGGCCTCGGGCTTTTCCGGTCAAAACACCGGGATGAACATGCTGAAAAACTCGTTGATCTTGGGCATTGGTTTTGCCGTGGGCAAGATCGTGATCGGCATGATGGCCGCCTATGCGATCGTCTATTTCCGGCTGCGCTTTGCCACGCTGGCGTTTTGGTTGATCTTCACCACGCTGTTGTTGCCTTTGGAGGTCCGCATCCTGCCCTCCTATGAAATCGTGCAACAGCTTGGCATGATGAACACCTACCAAGGCCTGATCATCCCACTGATCGCCTCGGCCACGGCCACGTTTTTCTTTCGGCAATTCTTTCGCTCCGTGCCCGAAGAATTGATCGAAGCGGCGCGGATTGATGGGGCGGGGCCGATCAAATTCTTCATCGACATCCTTGTGCCGCTCTCACAGACCATGATCGCGGCGATGTTCATCATCATGTTTGTCTACGGCTGGAACCAATACCTCTGGCCCACCATGATCACCACGGATGAGAACATGTACACCCTCGTGCGCGGCATCAAACAGATCGTGCAGACGCTCGAAGGCAACAACATCCCCGAATATGGCCGGGCCAATATGTTGGCACTGATCGCCATTCTGCCGCCCGTGCTCGTCGTCATTTTCTTCCAGAGCTGGTTCGTCAAGGGCCTCACGGAATCCGATAAATAAGGACTACAACAATGGCTCAGGTTAGCTTGGACTCTGTCCGCAAAATCTACCCGAACGGCGCAGAGGCCGTGACCCCTTCCTCTTTCCACATCGAAGATGGCGAATTCGTTGTCCTCGTCGGCCCCTCGGGCTGTGGCAAATCCACCTTGTTGCGAATGATCGCCGGGCTTGAGGACATCACCGAAGGGACGCTGTCCATCGGTGAGCGCATCGTCAATGACGTCGATCCGGCGGATCGCGACATCGCCATGGTGTTTCAAAACTATGCGCTCTACCCGCATATGAGCGTGCGCAAAAACATCGCCTATGGCCTGAAAAACCGCAAAACGCCCAATGACGTGATCGCGGCGAAAGTGGCCGAAGCCTCTGCGATGCTCAACTTAGATGACTATCTCGACCGTAAGCCCAGCCAGTTGTCGGGCGGGCAACGTCAACGTGTCGCCATGGGCCGCGCCATCGTGCGCGATCCGGCCCTGTTTCTGTTTGACGAACCGCTTTCGAACCTGGACGCCAAGCTGCGCAACCAGATGCGGATCGAGATCAAGGCCCTGCAACGTCGCCTTGGTGTCACCTCGATCTATGTCACCCATGATCAGGTCGAAGCCATGACCATGGCCGATCGCATCATCGTGTTGAACGGGGGCCGCATCGAACAAATCGGCACGCCCTCCGAGATTTACCACAACCCGGCCTCGACCTTTGTCGCCTCTTTCATGGGCGCACCGCCGATGAACCTTGTTGCGGGCGAATTGTCAGATGGCATCCTGTCTTTCGCCGGGCTTGACGTGCCAATGACGGTGGATCATCGCGGTCCGGTCACGCTTGGCCTACGCCCTGAAGATTTGTTCATCGACGCGAAAGGCCCGATTGCGATGGAGGTCGATCTGGTCGAGGAGTTGGGCGCGCATCGCTTGCTGCATGGGCGCGTCGACGGGCAACAGTTGACCGTGCATCTGGCCAAAGAGATCACCGCCAAATCCGGCCCGCTGCGCCTGTCCTGCGATCCGTCGCATCTGTGCCTGTTTCACCCGGACACGGGCAAACGGATGGATGCGCGGCATAAGGGCGCGCTGCAGGCCCCTCTCAACACCACGGTGGAGAGTGACGCGTGATTTCGCTGTTGGACAGACTCCCACCCGTCACCTCCGAACAACGCGCCACCCTTTTGGCCGCCCCGCGCACCGCCGAGGCGCACCGCGCGCTGATGGCCGAGGTCATGGCGATGAACGCGGTGCAATTGGGCGGCCAAACCGCCCGCACCACCCTGCCCGCCGAGATCACCGTTGCGGCATGGAATGTCGAACGTTGCCTCTTCCCCGCTGACACCGCTGCGCATCTGGGTGCGGTGGCCCCCGATGTGGTGCTGCTCTCAGAGGTTGATCACGGCATGGCCCGCACCGGCCAGCGCCACACCACGGCTGAGATGGCCAAGGCTTTGGGCATGGTCTACGCTTTTGGCGTGGAGTTTCACGAGCTGGATTTGGGCGGCGCGACTGAACGGGCCTATTGCACCGATGATGTCAATGCACTCGGTTGGCATGGCAACGCGATCCTGTCTTCTGTGCCCTTTGAGGCGGTGACGTTGATCCGGCTCGATGATCACGGCCATTGGTTCAGCACCGACAGCGGCGCCGACCCGGATCAACCACGTTTGGGCGGGCGGATGGCACTGGCCGCGATTGTGCCGACGGAACGCGGGCCGATCTGTGTCGTTTCCACCCATCTGGAAAGCAACGCGGGCCCCGCGCATCGACACGCGCAATTTGAGATTTTGCTCAAGGCGGTAGAGGATTTTGCGCCGAATATGCCCGTGCTCATCGGTGGCGATCTCAACACCGGCAATCACATGCCGCCAGAATTCGATTGGCGCAAAGAGACGCTTTTTGCCCTTGGCCAAGAGCGGGGCTACAGTTGGGAGTTCACCGCCGAGGGCATGACCACGCGCCCCTCCCTGATCACGCCGCACCCGGAGCGGGTGATGAAGCTCGATTGGCTTGCGGGCCGCGATCTGGTGAGCCGGGACAAAGGGATTCTCACCTCTCTCGACGCCACAGGTCGGCCTCTGGCAGATCATGATTGCGTCTGGTGCCGCATCGCCATTTAGCCCAGTTTTTATGCGGTTTAAGAACGATTTAGACGGGGAGGCCTGCGCCTCCTCGTTTTCATTTTGCCGTTAAAACAGGCATCGGAAACGTGGGGCTTTCTTCAACAGATTGAAACTGTCGAAAATTTTTCTCCGAAATCGCCATTTTTGAACGTTTCCCGCTCCGTCCCCCCTCAAAAATTACATATATTAGATTTATTTTGCTTTCTTATGACTAATACTAGAAACCTATTGCTCAATATGACGAATAGGTGTCACTTTTTCCTCAAATCACCGGCATGCCCGACATCAACGCAGGCCCCGGTGGCACATGAAGATCATGCGAGGAACTTTTGACGATGGTCCACCCTGCGGCAACTCCGATACATCCTGAGACAGAGGTCGCCTTTGACCTCGATGCCAAAGAGGATTTGATCACGCGAATCCGCGATAGCGTCATCGGCGAGGGTCAAGCCATCCCCGGCCCCTATGGCCCACGCCCTTTGGTCTATGCCGATTTCATCGCCTCGGGGCGTTCGCTTGGCATGATCGAAGCGGCCATCACGGACATCGCCCTGCCGGTGTATGGCAACACCCACACCGAGACCTCCTATACCGGGCGCGAAACCACGGCCCTGCGCGAAGAGGCGCGGCGCATCATCGCCGATGCGCTTGGCGCAACCAACGACCATGTGGTGATCTTCACCGGCAATGGCGCGACGGCGGCGGTGGATCGGCTGGTGCGCGGCATGGACATTGAGGCCAAAGTGCGCGCGGGCGACGCTCCGGTGGTTTTTGTCGGCCCCTATGAGCACCACTCAAACGATCTGCCGTGGCGCGAAACCGGCGCGGTGATTGAGCGGATCGGCTTGGATACTTTGGGCCAAATCGACCTCGCCCATCTGGCCGAACGCCTGAAGGCCCACCCGGAAGAGGTCCTTAAAATCGGTGCCTTCTCCGCCGCTTCCAATGTGACCGGCGTGCGCTCCGATCTGAAAGCCATCGCGACGCTGCTGCACCGACATGGCGCGCGCTTCGTCTGTGATTTTGCCGCTGCGGCTCCCTATGTCGACATGTCTTTGACCCTTGACGCCACGGACCCGGATGCGCGGATCGACGCGATTTTCTATTCCTCGCATAAATTCATTGGTGGCCCCGGTGCCTCTGGCGTTTTGGTGGCGGATAAGGCGCTGTTCACCTCCACTCGCCCCGGTGTAACAGGTGGCGGCACGGTGAGCTATGTCACCGCAGGTCACCACACCTATGTGCGCGACATCGAGCGGCGCGAAGAGGCGGGCACGCCGGGTATCGTCGGGGACATCCGCGCGGGGGCCGTCATGGCGCTGAAAGAAGCGGTGGGATCAACCGAGATCGAACGGCGCGAACGCGCGATGATGCGCGAGGCCTTTGCCCGCCTCTCCACCGCGCCGGGTCTGAGTCTTCTTGGGCCACTGGACACGGATCGGCTTGGGGTTTTGTCCTTCAACATCTCGTGTGAAGGGCGAATGCTGCATTATGGTTATGTCGTGGCTCTGCTCAACGATCTGTTTGGCATTCAGGCGCGGGGTGGCTGTTCTTGTGCCGGGCCCTATGGCCATGAATTGCTGCATATCCCGCAAGACACCGCCACCGCCTATGAGGCCGCGATTGCGCAGGGCAAAAGCCTGATGCGGCCCGGTTGGGTGCGGCTGGGGTTCAACTACTTCTTTGACGCGCAGACGGTTGACTACATCATATCTTCGATTTTGTTTATATGTAACAATGGATTGCGCTTCCTTTCGGACTATGATGTGGATGTGGCTCAGGGGCTGTGGCGGCACAAAAACGGTGCGGCCAACACCCCCGCCACACTCAAAGGCTTCTGGAGGATCGACACCCCAACCAAACGCCAACCCTTTGCGCAACGGGACATGTTTCTTACGCTCGCCGCCGAGCTTGCCGCTGCGCGGGACCGTCCCGCTTTGAAACACAGCCCCGTCTTTGAGCCGAATTGCGAAGCTCTGCGGGGGTTTTGGATGCCACAGGATGTGGTGTCTCATCCCCCGACTTGACCGCCAAACACGCCCGTGCGGCGCGCCGATATAAATGGACCACAGGAGACCGACATGACCGACGCCCCCGAAATCACTCTGGAACAACTGTCCGGCGCTTACGCGATGCGCGCGAAATTCTACATGCACATGTTCGATGTGCTGCGCGAAGAATTTGGCCCGGAAAAGACCATCGAATTGATGGGCGAAGCCACCTACCGCCTTGGCGCCGAAATGGGGCAAAAGCTCAAACCGCATGGCCCCGCCAATATCGAAGCGCTGACCGAACAGTTTCTGGCTGGCATCCCCTGCCGCGATCACCTGTTTGCGCCTGAGCTGCGCAAATGCGACGCTGAGGGGATGGAGATTCAGTTTCACCGCTGCCCACTCAAAGACAATTGGGAAGCCGCCGGGCGCGAGGGCGAAGAGCTTGAGATGCTCTGCCGTGCGGCGGGCGCGATTGACGCGGGCATGTTTGGCGCGGCAGGGTTTACCTTTAAGGGCGAAACCTGGAAACCCGGCCAAACCGGATGTTGCCGCCTGATCGTGGAACCCGGCCCCGTGGCGGTGGAATAAGCCCGCCAAAGTTCACACCCTCAGACCCGGATCAACCGGGCTCTTTCACACTCAAACACCCTTCCGACCAACAGAGGAACTCACCATGAAACTCACACGCAGAACGGCACTTTTGCTTGCTGCTGCCACCGCATTGACCCCGGTCGCAGCCTTTGCCCAAGACAGTGTTAAACTCGGTTACCAACTGCCGCTCACCGGCAACACCGCGCAATATGGTCAGGATTTCAAAGATGCGGCAGAGATCGCATTGACCAAATTCAACGCCTCGGGCGCGCTGCCTGTTCCGGTCGAAATCATCTATGAGGATTCGCGCTCTGACGCCAAAGAGGGCGTGACCATCGCGCGTAAATTTGTCGATGACAAAGAGATCGTCGGCGTTTTGGGCGATTTCACCTCGACCGTGTCAATGGCGGCGGCTCAGGTGTATAAAAAAGCCGGAATGGTGCAATTGTCGCAAACCGCGTCGCACCCGGATTTTGCCAAAATCTCCAAATGGCAGTTCCGCAACATCACCACCCAAGACCAAGAGGGCGCGGTGAACGCCCAATGGATGATGGACAAAGGCATCAAAAAAGTCGCGGTGATCGCGGAGCAGACCGATTGGGGTCAATCCGTGGCGAAAGGCTTTGTCGAGCCGTTTGAAGCCGCCGGTGGCGAAGTGGTTTACACCGAATTCTTCAACCGTGGTCTGGCCGATTTCCGTTCCATCATCACCAAGCTCGAAGATCAGGCACCTGACGCGGTCTACACCGGGTTCTTTTATGAAGACGGCGCGCAGTTCCTGAAACAAATGGCACAGCTTGACGCCGCAATCCCGGTCTATTCGACCTCGGCGGCCTATAATGACCAGTTGATCGAATTGGCGGGCGACGCCGCCGAAGGGCTGTTGTTGACCGCGACCTTCTTGCCGACGCGGATGGATGCGAATGTTCAAGAATTCGTCACCGAATGGGACAAAACCCATGATCACGCCCCCGGCCAATTCCCGGCACAGGCCTATGACGCGGTGAACATCATGTTGGCCGCCGTGGTCAAAGCCTACCCGGATCTCACCCGCGACAGCCTGCGCGATGCTGTGGCCGCCACGACTGATTTCCCCGGCGTCACCGGCAACACCACATTCGATGAAAACGGCGAACCGCTTAAGGAGCTGACCAAAGCTTCCGTCGTGGGCGGCATGTTTGTCGAAGTCGAATAAACCCTTCTCCCCGTCCGCACGGCCTCTGGGCTGAACGGGCGGGGACCATAGCAAAAGGGGGACGACGTGCTCGATCCTTATATCCTGCAACAATTGGCCATCGGTCTGTCCTTGGGCATGATCTACGCGCTTATGGCCATCGGATTTACGCTGATCTTTGGCGTGTTGAATGTGGTCAACTTCGCCCATGGCGAGGTCTACACCATCGGCGCCTTTGCCGGGTTGATGGCGATTTCGGCCTTTGGACCGCCGCTTTTGGTGGTGCTGTTTATCGCATTGGCGGCCGGTGCCTTGGCCGGATTTGGCCTTGAACGTTTGGCGTTTCGCCCGTTCCGCCGCTTCTCGGATGAGGCCTCGTTGAAATCACGCGCCATGCGGGAGGCCACGCTGATGTCCTCGCTCGCCATGTCGATCATCGCCCGCGAAGCGATGGAGATGATCTTTGGCTCGCAATTCCAAACCGTTGATCTGGCCTATCTGATCAACAAACCGATCCACATCGGCCCGATCACCATCGTCAACGGTGATCTGATCATCTTGGGCGTCACTTTGGTGATGCTGGGCGGTTTGCAATGGTTGCTCAAAAAAAGCCCCATCGGCCTGTCGATCCGCGCCGTGTCCAACAACGCGTTGGGCGCGAAATATTGCGGCATCAACACCGACCGCACCATCATCATCACATTTGTCATCGGCTCCGCCATGGGCGCGCTCGCGGGCATCTTGGTGGGCCTGTATTACGGCGCGATTTTCCCGTCGATGGGCTTCACGCCGGGGATCAAGGCCTTTGTTGCCATGGTCATGGGCGGGCTGTCCTCCGTGCCGGGCGCTGTGATCTCTGCGATCATTTTGGGCCTCTCGGAAAGTCTTTCGACCAGTTTCATGCCCTCCGTTTGGTCCGACATGGTGGCCTATGCCTTCCTTTTGTTGACCCTGATCTTTTTCCCGCAAGGCCTTTTTGGCGCAAGGAGGGAACGTGTCTAAATCGCTCCTCATCAAACTCGGCCTGCTCGTGTTGGCCTTTATCCTGATCCCGGCGCTGCTCATGGGGTTTGACAAAGGCTATTACTATCAGATCGCCACCATCGCCGCGATTTTCATGTTGCTCGCGGCCTCGCTTCACCTTGTCACCGGGGTGGCTGGATTGCTGCACTTGGGTCATGCGGCGCTTTACGGGGTCGGTGCCTATGTGGCGGCGATTTTGGGGGCCAATCATGGGATCGGCTTCACCCTTGGTTTGCCGCTTGCGGGCCTGTCCGCCGCCGCCATCGCCTTTTTGGTCGCCTTGCCCACCATGCGCCTGATGTCGATCTATTTCGCCGTCGCCACGCTGGGCATTGGTCAGATGCTTTATCTGGTGTTTCTCAACTGGGTTGGTCTGACCAACGGGCCGAATGGTGTGATGTTGTTCTCTGGCATCAACCTGTTTGGCCTTGAGATCGACAGTGATCTGGGCATCTACTATGTCGTCGCGGGGGTCGTTGCCGTGTCTATCCTCGTGCTCAACCGGCTCAGCCATTCCTATTACGGCAATGCGTTGCGCTCCTTGCGCGAGGATGATCAATGCGCCTCGGCCATGGGCATCAATGTCACCGTGATGAAAATCCAGGCCTTTGTGATCTCTGCCTTTTTCGCCGGCATCGCCGGTGCGCTCTGGGCCTATACCACGGGCTACATCTCGCCCAATGACTTCCACTTTTCGCAATCCATCCTGATCCTGACCATGGTTGTGGTCGGCGGTTTGGGCAGTCTTCCGGGGGTTTTGATCGGTGCGCTGTTGCTGATCCTTCTGCCCGAAGCCCTGCGCTCGGTCGGGGATATTCGCAACATCATCGTCGGTGTGCTGATGTTCTCCGCCATCCTGTTCTTACCCAAAGGTCTGTTTGGCGAAGTCTCTGCCCTCAACTTTGCCCGCCGTGTCCTTGGCCAAGGCTGGGCCGCCCAAAAAGGCGAGAAAGGCATCGGTTGGAAATGACGCCCATTCTGGAACTCGACCATCTGACCCGCGCCTTTGGCGGTCTCAAAGCGGTCGATGATGTCACCACACAGGTCAATCAAGGCGAATTGTTTGGCCTGATCGGACCGAATGGCGCGGGGAAAACCACGCTGTTCAACCTGATCTCCGGCTTCACGCCGCCCTCCTCGGGCGAGGTGCGGTTTAAAGGCGAGGTCATCACCGGATTGTCGGCGCATAAGATCGCCCACAAAGGCATGTCGCGCACCTTTCAAAACCTGCGGGTGTTTCCGAACATGACGGTGTTCGACAATATCTCTGTCGGGGCCCTTGGGATGATTGGCGTCGGTCCAATGTCGTCGCTCTTCGGTGGCAAGGCGCGGGCAAAAGAGATCTCTGAGCGCAGCTATGAGATGTTGGAACGGGTGGGTCTGGCCGATCACGCTGATGATCTCGCCGCCAACCTCAGCTATGGCAAGCGCAAATACCTTGAGATCGCGCGGGCCTTGGCGATGAAACCGGAGCTTTTGATCCTGGACGAACCGGCCGCGGGGATGAACGATTCCGAAACCACGGAACTGGCGCAATTCATCACCGGGCTGAACAAAGAAGGGCTGACCATCATGTTGGTGGAACACGATATGGGACTGGTCATGGGCATTTGTGAACGTCTTGTGGTGCTCGCCTCGGGCCGCAAAATCGCCGATGACGTGCCCGCCGTGGTGCGCCAGGACCCCGGCGTGTTAGAAGCCTACCTTGGGGGAGATGAGGGATGAGCAACATTCTTGAGATCAAAAACCTGTCGCTCAAAATCGGCATTCAGGACATCTTGCACGACATTTCGGTCACTGTGCCGGAGCAAGGCATCGTATCTGTGCTGGGTGCCAACGGGGTGGGCAAAACCTCCCTCATGCGCTGTATCTCCGGGATTTATCACGCCACGGGCGGGGAAATCCTTTTGCAGGGCGAAGACATTTCCAAACTTAAAAGCCATGAAATCGTCGAACGTGGCATCATGCAGGCCCCGGAAGGGCGGCAGATTTTTTCCAACATGACCGTGTTGGAAAACCTTGTGATCGGGGCCGGACCTTTGGGGCGGCAGGAATTGGATCACGTGTTGGCCCTGTTCCCGCGCCTCGAAGAGCGGCTGAAACAACAGGCCGGGTCGATGTCGGGTGGCGAGCAACAGATGCTCTGCATCGGGCGCGCCTTGATGCGCAAACCCAAAGTGTTGCTGTTGGACGAACCCTCTCTGGGTCTCGCCCCGCGTTTGGTTGGGTTCATCTGCGAGCTGGTGTCGAAAATCCGCGCCGAAGGCTACGCCGTGCTTTTGGTCGAGCAAAACGTCAAAGCCGCGTTGCGGATTTCAGACACGGCTTCGGTGATTGAACACGGCAAAATCGTGATCGAAGGCGATGCCTCGGCATTGGCCAATGATCCGCGTGTGGCTGAGGCCTATTTGGGCGGTCACGTCCATGAGACGGCGTGAACACATCCCATATCGGCAGGGGCTGAACACGCCCCTGTCTGGCCCCCAGTCTGGGCCCCTGTCTGGGCCCCTGCCCCGAACGCCCAAATCACAGATATTTGGTCGGAACGGCGGTGGTGAATTTCAACTCCTCCATCGAGATCGACGAGTTCACCGTCGAAAATTCCACCTCCTCGATCATCCGCTGATAGACCACGTCATAGGTGGCAATATCGGGCACCACGACCTTCATGATGTAATCCGTCGCCCCGGTGAGGCGATAAGCCTCGACCACCTCCGGGATGTCTTCGATCAGCGCGCGAAATTGGGTGAACCATTCCATCGCATGACGCGGCGCGGTCACGCCGATGAAAATCGTCATCGGCACATTGGCCAGTTTTTGATCGACCAAGGCAACCCGGCCCCGGATCAACCCCGCCGCCTCCATACGTTTGATGCGCCGCCAAATCGGCGTCGGGCTCAGCCCCACCCGATCCGCCACCTCGGCAATCGGCAGGTCGCTGTCCACCTGCAAAATGTCGAGAATGCGCTGGTCGATCTCATCAAAACTTGTGTCGCTCATATCGCCTCGCCTCGTTTACCTCTGAATACATACCCGTGTTTACGCAAACCATAGAAATCCATTCGCCAAAACGCCCATTCCGTAGAATTTACCCATCACACCACCGAAAGACCCGAAATGCAAAGCCCCGTTTCCTTCCCGCCCTCGCTTTGGGCCGACACCGCCCCCAAACGCCCGCCCACTGCGCCCCTGACGGGTCCGATTGAAACCGACACCGTGATCATCGGCGGCGGCTTTTCCGGCCTCTCCGCAGCCCTACATCTGGCCAAGGCCGGGCGCGATGTTGTGGTGCTCGAAGGTCAGGCCGTGGGCTGGGGCGCGTCGGGGCGCAACAACGGTCAGGTGATCCCAACGCTGACCGCCGCCGAACCCGATATGTGGGTGGCGCGCTTTGGCGAGACAGGGCGCAAATTTGCCGAACTCATCGGGGCCTCGGCGGGGATGTTGTTTGATAAAATCCGCGATGAGGGGATTGAGGCCGAAGCGGAGCAAACCGGGTGGTTTCAACCGGCGCACTCGCCCGGACGCACAAAGCTGAGCCAAAAGCGGGTGGAAGCCTGGACGCGCTTTGGGCTTGAGGTCCAATACCTTGATCGCGCCGCCACCACCGCATTGATGGGCACGGATCATTGGTACGGCGGGATGTTGGCGCCTTCGGGCGGGCATATCAACCCGCTGGCTTTGGCGCGCGGATTGGCCGGGGCGGTAGAGCGCCATGGCGGCACACTTTATGAACAAACCCGCGTGGAGAGCTATGCTCACACCGGGTCTGAGTGGGTCGTCAAAACCGCGCAGGGCACAGTCAATAGTACAGTCAAAAGCACGGTGAAAGCCCGCGCGCTGATCCTTGCCACCAATGCCTACACTGGCATCTTGGCCCCCGGACTGGCGCGGCGGTTGGCGCGGTCCATCATCCCCGTGCATTCGTGGCAAATGTCCACCGAACCGCTCTCGGACAATTTGCGCGCCACGCTTTTGCCGGGGCGTCAGGCGGTGTCTGACACGCGTGGCGATTTGCGGTTTTTCCGCTATGATGCGCGCAATCGGTTGATCACCGGCGGGGCCATTCTGGGCGGTGGCGACGTTCAGGCCCGGATCGCACGCAAGGTCGCCGCCAATCTGGCCGACAGTTTCCCGCAGCTTGCGCCGCCGAAAATGACCCATGTCTGGTCCGGCTATCTGTCAATGAATTGGGATCGCTTTCCGCGGGTCCATAAACTCGGCCCGAATGGCTGGACGTGGATTGGATGCAACGGGCGCGGCGTGGCGCTTGGCAATGCGTTGGGACGCGAGATCGCGCGGGCTGTGGATGGCGAGGATGAGCGCGGGCTGGCCCTTCCTGTCACCGAGCCGCATCCGCTGCCGTTTCATGCCATTGGTCGCCGGGTTGCACCGCTCTATCTGACATGGTTGCAACGCAAAGACCGTCAGGAGCCGAAACTATGAGAAAGGTGACGCTATGAAAGACCTCCCCATCCTCGAACGCCGCCGCATTGAGGCGATGATCCTGAAACATGTGCTCGACGTGATCACCGAACGCTCTGGCCGCGCCGAGGCGGAAGCGGTGATTGGCGCGACCTGTTCGCGCTCGGCAATTGAACAGGGCAAAGCCTTGGCCGAAGATCTGGGCCATGCACCGAACCTGTCGGATTTCGCCGATATTCTGCCAAACTGGACCAAAGAAGACGCGCTTGAGATGGATGTGTTGGTGACCGAGCCGGATCAGATGGCCTTTAACGTCACGCGCTGTCGCTATGCGGAAATGTATCAGGAGATGGGCCTGGGCGACATTGGGCATTTACTGTCCTGCAATCGCGATGGCGATTTTTGCGTCGGCTACAACCCGGAGATCGAATTGACCCGGACACAGACGATCATGAAAGGCGCGAGCCATTGTGATTTTCGATATAAAATGTTGAGAGGATAAAATATGGCGATTGAAAATTGGGTGGCGCGCGAGATCGAAGGTTTGATCGCTTTTCGCCATGATTTACATGAAAACCCCGAGCTTTTGTACGAGGTCCATCGCACCGCCGCGAAAGTGGCCGAGGCCCTGCGTGCAGCCGGAGTGGATGAGGTCGTCGAGGGGCTGGGCCAGACCGGCGTGGTCGGTGTGATCCACGGCAAAACCAATATCTCCGGGCGGATGATTGGCCTGCGCGCCGATATGGATGCGCTGCCAATTCTGGAAGAAACCGGGCTGGCCTATGCCTCGAAAGTGCCGGGAAAAATGCACGCCTGTGGTCATGACGGCCATTCGACCATGTTGCTGGGCGCGGCGAAACATCTGGCAGAAACGCGGGCCTTTGACGGCACGGTGATCGTGATTTTCCAACCTGCCGAAGAGGGCGGCGCGGGCGCGCAGGCGATGATCGAAGACGGGTTGTTTGAGCGCTGGCCCTGTGATGAGGTCTACGGCATGCACAATATGCCGGGGCTGGATGTGGGAAAATTCACCACCGCGCCGGGGCCGAATATGGCCGCCGTGGACATCCTGACCATCACCATCACCGGCAAAGGCGGGCATGCTGCCGAACCGCACACAAGCATTGATCCGTTTCCAGCGCTCGCCGGGATCATTCAGGCGATTCACGGCATGAGCGCGCGCTCCGTCGACCCGTTTGACGCCCATGTCGTCTCATTGTGCGCGATTGAGGGCGGCCATGCCCATAACGTCATCCCGCAGGAGATCACCATCAAAGGCACGGTCCGCACGATGAATGAGGCGCTGCGTGATCATGTCGAACGCCGCGTGGGCGAGATCGTGTCCAATATCGCCGCCGGACATGGCTGTGTTGGGACGCTGGAGTATAAACGCAGCTATCCGGTGCTGGTGAACCATGCGCAAGAGACCGAATTTGCCGCCGAAGCCGCGCGCGCGGTGGCAGGTGTGGAGAATGTGACGCTGGATATGACGCCCACTTTGGGGGGTGAAGATTTCGCCTTTATGCTGAACAAAGTGCCGGGTTGCATGATCAATATCGGCAATGGACCGTCGGCCAATCTGCATCACCCGGCCTATAATTTTAACGACGATGTGATCGGCTGGGGCAGTTCCTATTGGGTCACGCTGGTGCGGCAACGTCTGTCGGCCTAAAGCGTCACGCCTTTCACCGCGCGGATCGGGTGGCGGCTCTGACGGGCCGCCGCCCTTAACTGCGTCCGGCGAGTTGCGACATTTGCGGTGACAGGAACGCATCCATGAAATAGTCGTAAAACACCCGAACAGGCTCGCTCATCTCCTGTGTGCGCCGCCACGCCAGCCCCACATCCATCGACGGGATTTCGCGGTCTGTGGCGACCGTGCCAATCCGCCGCCCCTCCAACGACCAAGGCCGATAAACCATATCCGAGAGAATGGTGATGCCTTGGCCATTGGCGACCATGGAACGCACCGCTTCGGTCGATGAGGTGCGCAGTTTGATGTTGGGCGTCAGCCCGGTCGGCCCCCAATATTTCATCGACGTATTGGCCGCCTCATCGACGGTCAACATGATGTAATCCTCTTTCGCGATGTCTTCGAATGTCGCGCGGCCCTGTTGGTGCAGCGGATGGTTTTGCGGCACCCAAAGGCGGCGGTGCGAGCGCAGCAAGGTTTCGGTCTCAAGTTCGGGATTGGCGGTGTTCGAAGTCAGCAAAACCGCCATGTCAAAGCGATTGGTCATCAACCCCTCTTCGATGCTTTCGCGGTTCAGCTCGCTGATGCGGATGTCGAGTTTTGGGAATCTGTGGGTCAGACGATCCAGGTGAAACGGCAGGAAATAGCCGATCACCGTATAGGTCGCGGCAATGTTGATGGTGCCTTCAATCTCGGATCGACCTTGGCCGATGTTGCGGGCGATATTGACCTTTTCCAACACATCACGCGCCGCCCCCACAAGTTCGCGCCCAGATGCGGTCGGTTCCATCCCATGCGCCGTGCGCACAAACAGGATGGTGTCCATTTCCTGTTCCAACTCGCGGATCGCCGTGGTGATCGAGGATTGCGAGATCGACAATTCACTGGCGGCACGGCTGACCTGACCCAATTCGGCGGTGGCGAGGAAATATTTCAATTGGCGCAGATTCATCAGGACCGTCCTCTTCGGATTTTCCGAACGCCTTGGCGTGGCGTTTCGATGACAGTGTATAGAGGTTGTGCCGTAAATTCGGAAATTCAATTTTTAATCCGAGCATTATCTCTAAAAAAGAATAACGACTGTGGCAGCCGTTTCAAAATTGCCTATTTTGCCCAAATTCGCGCAAAATCTGATCTGAATTGAAATTTTGAATTTGGAAAATTCGATAATGTTGTAGTTGAATTCTGAATTTTACAAACAGACTCAATTTGGAAAATGCTGGTTCCACAGAGAACAAGGACCAGTCATGCAGAAGATCATCGATTTAAATTGCGACATGGGTGAGGGCTTTGGCCATTGGGTCTTGGGCGAAGCGCCCGACGAAGATCTGATGGCGCTGATCTCTTCGGCCAATATCGCCGCAGGGTTTCACGCCGGTGATCCGAACTCCATGGACCGGGTGATCAAATTGGCGCAGGTCTACGGCGTCGGGCTTGGCGCGCATCCCGGCTATCGCGACCTTCAGGGCTTTGGCCGCCGCTTCATCCAGACCACGCACGAAGAACTGGTCAACGACATTATTTACCAAGTCGGCGCAGTGCGCGAATTTGGCCGCCGTCACGGCATCCGCCTTCAGCACGTCAAACCCCATGGCGCACTTTACATGGAGGCCGCGCGCAACGAAGATCTGTCACGCCACATGATCGAAAGCCTTGGCGCGATCAGCGGCGATCTTTTGATCTATTGCATGGGTGTGTCCAAGACCTATGAGGTCGCCAAACGGTTGGGTCATCCTGTGGTGCGCGAATTCTATGCCGACCGCGATTATGGCACTGACGGCGCGATTGTTTTCACCCGTCGCGTTGGCCGCCCCGACCCGGATGCCATTGCGCAAAAATGTCTGCGCGCCTGTCTTGAGGGCAAAGTGACCACGGTTGAGGGCAAAGACATCGACATCGCGTTCGAGTCGATTTGTTTTCATTCCGATACGCCGGGCGCTCTGGACATCGGACGCGCCATCCGCGCCACTCTGACCGAAAACGGCATCCATATCGCACCGGCCTCCGCCGTGCTTGAAACCGCCTAAGCCAACAGAGCTAAACCAACAGGGAAACGATCATGAGCAACATTCAATCCCCCCTCCCCGGCACGTTTTATCACAAGCCCTCCCCCGAGGAGCCGGTGTTCAAATCCCCCGGCGATGCGGTGGCCATTGGCGACACCATCGGTCTGGTCGAAGTGATGAAAACCTTTATCGCTGTGACCTCCGAAATTGAGGGCACCTTTGTCAAATACATGATCGACGATGCCGCGCCGGTGACTGCCGGTGCCGTGCTTGCGGAGCTTGCGTGATCTGATGGCTATTGAACGTCTTTTCATTGCCAACCGGGGCGAGATTGCCGTGCGGATCGTGCGCGCCGCCCAAGCGTTGGGCATCCACGCGATCCAGGCCCATTCCGAAGCCGACACCGATATGTTGGCGGTCAAACTGGCCGACGAGGCCGTCTGTATCGGCCCTGCGCCCTCGAAAGACAGCTATCTCAACATCGAGGCGGTGCTGAAAGCCGCCAAGGATACGGGTGCGGATGCGATCCATCCCGGCTATGGCTTTTTATCTGAGAGCCCGCGCTTTGCCCGCGCTGTCGAAGCCGCCGGGTTGATTTTCGTCGGTCCCACGGCGGACACGATCGAACGGATGGGCGACAAGGTCGCGGCGCGTCAGGCCGCTTTGGCCGCCGGTGTGCCGGTGGTGCCCGGCTCAGAAGGGCGAATTGACGTCGAGGACGCACTGAAAGTGGCCGCCGAGATCGGTTATCCGGTGATGATCAAAGCCGCAGCGGGCGGCGGCGGGCGCGGCATTCGCATCGCCACCAATGAGGCGGAACTCAAAGCCCTCGCCCCCCAAGCCAAGGCCGAAGCCGAAGCCGCCTTTGGCGACGGGGGCCTCTATATCGAACGCGCGATCCTGTCACCGCGCCACATCGAGGTGCAAATCTTGGGTGACGGCGACACGGCGGTGCATTGTTTTGAACGCGAATGTTCACTGCAACGACGTCGGCAAAAGGTCTGGGAAGAAGCGGGGGCCGCCTGTCTGGACGCGCCGACCCGCGAAGCTCTTTGCGCCTCTGCCGTGGCGCTGGCCAAGGCGGTCAACTATCGCGGCGCAGGCACGCTTGAGTATCTCTATGACGAGGCGACCAACGCGTTTTATTTCATCGAAATGAACACCCGCATTCAGGTCGAACATCCGGTCACCGAAATGCTCACCGGCGTCGATCTTGTGGCAGAAATGATCAAGGTCTGCGGCGGGGCCAAACTGTCGATGACCCAAGATCAGATCACCCGTTCAGGCCATGCCATCGAGGTGCGCATCTGTGCCGAAGATCCGTTCCTGCAATTCATGCCATGGCCCGGTGTGGTGTCAAAACTGGTCGAACCCACGGGCGATGGCGTGCGCTTTGATCACTTCCTCTCCGAAGGCTACCAAATCCCACCGTTCTACGACTCGCTGTTGGGCAAGGTGATTGTCCATGCCCCGACCCGCGACGCGGCGATTGATAAATTGGTCACCGCCCTCACCGAGTTGGAAATCGGCGGGACGAAAACCACGGTGCCGCTGCACCTAGCGCTGGCCGCCGACCCAGAGGTGCGCAAAGGCGCGTTTCACACTCAATGGTTGGAACCGTGGCTGGCCGCTGGACATTTGACCGCAACCAAAGGAGACGCCGCATGAAAACGCGTTACAGCTATGGCGGGGACGAACATATCTATGTCGAGATCGACGATGAAATGTCTCTGGATGCCTTCTTTATCTGCCTGTCCTTAAGCAAACTGGTGCGCGCCGCGAATATCCCCGGCGTGACCGAGATTTGCCCGGCGAATGCCTCCTTTGAGGTGCGGTTTGACCCCGATGTCATCGCCCCCGACGCCATGATGGCCAAGATCAAGGAATTGGAACACGAGGCAGAGGCGCAAGAGAAACGCCTTGAGACCCGGATCATTGAAATTCCGGTGTTTTATGAAGACCCTTGGACCCATGAAACCCTGATGCGGTTCCGCGAACGCCACCAAGACCCGAACGGATCGGATTTGGAATATGCCGCCAAGATCAACGGCTATGACAGTGTCGCCGCCTTTATCGAGGCGCATCATTCCCAGCCTTGGTTCGTCTCGATGGTGGGCTTTGTGTCGGGACTGCCGTTTCTCTATCAACTGGTCGAGCGCGACAAACAGCTTGAGGTGCCAAAATACCTGCGGCCCCGCACAGATACGCCGAAACTGACCGTCGGTCATGGTGGCTGCTTTGCCTGTATCTATTCGGTGCGTGGTGCCGGTGGTTATCAGATGTTCGGGATCACACCGATGCCGATTTATGACCCGGAGCAAAAGACCAGCTACCTGAGCGATTTCATGGTGTTTTTCCGCCCCGGCGACATCGTCAAATGGAAACCGATTGATCGCACAGACTACGACCGCATCGTCAAGGAGGTCGAGGCGGGCACCTATGCGCCGCGCATCGCCGAGGTCAAATTTGATCTCGACGCGTTCAACGCCGACATGACCGGATTCAACGCCAAGCTGATGGAGGCCCTCAATGACGCTTGAGATCATCAAACCGGGACTTGCAACCAGTGTTCAGGACCTTGGCCGCCCCGGCTATTTTCACCTTGGCATTCCCGAAGGCGGTGCGATGGATCGTCTGGCGCTGCGGGCTGCGAACCTTTTGGTCGGCAATGACGAGGGCGCGGCGGGATTGGAAGCCGTGTTCATGGGGCCGGAGATCAAATTTGGCCCCGAAATTGGCGCAGGGATGAGCGTCGCCGTCACCGGCGCGGACATCCCGATGATGCTTGACGGGGACCCGCGCGAGACATGGACTGCCTTCACCGTCAAGCCCGGTCAGGTTCTGTCCTTTGGCTTTCTCAAAGCCGGTGCGCGGATGTACATCGCCGTCTCCGGCGGCATCGCGACCGAGCCCGCGCTTGGGTCGCGGTCCACCTATCCCATCGGGGCCTTGGGTGGTTTCGAAGGGCGCGCCGTGGCCGCCGGGGACGTGATCCCGGTTGGAACTGGCGCGGTGGTGGCGGAGGGGCGCTCTGTTCCCCTGGCGCTCCGCCGCCGCCCCGGCACCCCCGCCGTATTGCGGGTGTTGACCGGGCTCTATTGGCACCGTCTGACCGAGAAAAGCCAAAAGGCGTTTTTCGATGACGCATGGGTGGTCGCCCCTGAGGCCGACCGCATGGGCTATCGGTTCCGCGGTGGCACTCCGATGGAATTTGTCGATCGTCCGCAACCCTTTGGCGCAGGCTCCGATCCCTCAAACATCGTGGATGGCTGCTATTCCTATGGCTCCATTCAGGTGCCCGGCGGCTTGGAACCCATCGTGTTGCACCGCGATGCGGTCTCGGGCGGTGGCTATTTTACCCTGGGTGCGGTGATTTCGGCGGATATGGATCTGATCGGTCAATTGCAACCCAACACCCCCGTCACCTTCAAACGTGTCGAGATGGACGAAGCGCTGGCGGCACGCGCCGCGCGCAAAGCCATGCTCGCAGACATCCGTCAGGCCCTCGCATAGGGGCCTGATGCCGACAGGGAGCGCCCGCTCCCATCTCTCATAATAAAAACGCGGCAATGACCGCATCTCCAACTGATGGACCCAACAAGGAGTCAGATCCATGAAACATGCCCTTTTGACCAGCGTGGCCTTTGCCGCCATGCTCACCACCCCGGCGCTTGCCGATGCGTGGTATCCCTATGAGGCCGAAGAGGTGACCCCCGCCTTTTCCACCGATGGCACCGCCACCCCGGTGACCTATGAAGCGCTTGAAAAAGCCGATGAAGCCTACAACATCTGCGTGTCTTTCCCGCATATGAAAGACGCCTATTGGCTGGGTGTCGATTACGGCGTGGCCGAAGAAGCCAAACGCCTTGGCGTCAAAATGAACCTTGTTGAGGCGGGCGGCTATACCGAACTGTCAAAACAGGTCAGCCAGATCGAAGATTGCGTCGCCTCAGGGGCGGATGCGGTGATCATCGGGGCGATTTCCTATGACGGTCTCAACAGCGTCATCTCCGAAGTGGCTGCCAAAGGCATCCCGGTGATCGACGTGATCAACGGTGTGTCCTCGCCGGACATTTCCGCCAAATCCTTGGTGTCTTTCTACACGATGGGCTTTGAAACCGGCAAATATCTGGCGGACAAACACCCCGCGGGCACCGACCCGGTTCAGGTCGGTTGGTTCCCCGGACCGGCCGGTGCCGGTTGGGTTGAGGCCGCCAACACCGGCTTTATGACCGCCATCGAAGGCTCCGCTGTTGAAGTGTTGGAACCGCGCTATGGCGACACCGGCAAAGAGGCACAGCTCAAGCTGGTCGAAGACGTTTTGCAATCCAACCCCGAGGTCAAATACCTCGCGGGCACGGCGGTCACCGCCGAAGCCGCACAGGGTCTGTTGCGCGAACGCGGCCTCAGCGATGAAATCGGTCTTTTGGCGTTTTACATGACCCCCGGCGTCTACACCGGCATCCAACGCGGCATGATCGCCGCCGCCCCGGCGGATTCGATGGTCATTCAGGGCCGGATTGCCGTGGATCAGGCCGTGCGCCTCATCGAAGGCAAGGAGTACATCAAACATGTGGGGCCGAAAATCTTTGTCGTCGATGGCGACACGATCGGCTCGGTCGCGCGCGACGCGATCTTGCCGCCGGATGGGTTCCGCCCGGTGTTCTCCGTCGAATAACGGCTGATCTCTGATCTCGGGCCGGGGCAGATGTGTCCCGGTCCACATCACTATTTGGAGGCTGACCATGCCCCTACTCTCCACCCACGGATTGACCAAGGACTACCCCGGCGTGCGCGCCCTCAATGCGGTGGATTTTGACCTGAATGCAGGCGAGGTTCATGTGTTGTTTGGCGAAAATGGCGCGGGGAAATCGACACTGATTTCCATGCTCGCGGGTGCCACATCGCCCTCCGAGGGCACGATTTACCTTGACGGTCATGCGATGAATTTCGACACGGTGGCGCGCGCCAAATCCCATGGCGTCTATACCGTGTTTCAGGAATTTTCGCTGATCCCGACACTGACCGTGGCCGAAAACATGTTTCTGGGCCAAGAACCACGTGCCGGATTTTTGATTGATCACGGCGAAATGCGCAGGCGCGCACAAGAGATTTTCGACACTTTGGGCTTTGCGCTTTCGCCCACCGCGCAGGTCACCTCCCTGTCGCGTGCGCAGCAACAGATGGTCGAAATTGCCAAGGCGTTTCACGGCGATCTCAAGGTCTTGATCTTGGATGAACCGACCGCCTCTCTGACGGACCGCGAGGTCGATCACCTCTTTGCCTTTATCAAACAGCAAAAGGCCAAGGGCGTTGGCATCGTTTATATCTCCCACCGGATGCAGGAATTTGCCCGCATCGCGGATCGGGTCACGGTCCTGCGCGATGGTGCCAAAATCGGCACGGTCGCGATGACGGATACCGATGAGGCGCATTTGGTCGAGATGATGACCGGGCGCGCGATTGCGGAGATTTATCCGGTGATTGCGACCACGCCCGGCGCGGTCGTTCTTGAAATCAAAGGGCTTTCGACCCCCGGCGTGGCCCCCAGCAGCCTGAGCCTGAGGGCGGGTGAGGTTTTGGGTGTGGCGGGGCTGGTTGGCTGTGGCAAATCGCGGTTTTTCCGCGCCATGATGGGGCTGACCGCGCATCAAACGGGCACCGTCATCCTCAAAGGCCAGGACATCACCCATCTTTCGACCCGCGAGATCATCCGCCGTGGGCTGTATTACCTCTCGCCGGATCGCAAGGCCGAAGGACTCGATCTGGCCAAGACCTCCCATGACAATCTCGGGCTGAATGTGGTGACCTCGGGCACCGCCTCCAAGCGCGGATGGATCAACTGGCGCGTGGTGCGCGAACGGGTCGCCGAGATCGCGGATCGGGTCGAACTGCCCCATGATTATCGCGCCAAATATGTCTCGCAGCTTTCGGGCGGCAACCAACAAAAGGTGTTGTTTGGCAAGGCCTTTGGCCAGGACGCCGATGTTTACATCTTTGATGAGCCGACCGTGGGCGTCGATATGGGCACCCGCGCCGCGCTTTATCTCAAGATCAAATCGCTGGCGGAGGCGGGCAAGGCCGTGGTCGTAATCTCCTCCGATCTGCCCGAAGCGATCAACCTGTCTCACCGTCTCCTCGTTTTTGCACATGGCCATGTCACCGCCGAATTGGCGCGGGCTGATGCCACCGAGGACACTGTTTTGAAACACTTCTTTGTTGAAAGTGAACCGACCCTATGACAACTGCACCCACATCTGCTGACACATCCGGCGTTCTGCGCAAACTGTTTTTGCGGGTCGGCGTCTTGCCGTTCTTTTTGGCCATCGCTTTGGTGGTTTTCTCGTTGATGTCCGCGAAATTCCTGACCGGGCAAAACCTCGTCAATGTGGCGCGGCAATCGGTCTATCTGGTTTTGGTCTCCTTGGGACAGATGTTGGTTTTGGTCTCTGGCGGGTTTGATTTGTCGGTTGGCACCGCGATTGCGCTGACTTCTGTGGTCTCCGCCGTGTCGATGACATGGGCGGCGGGCGTGATGCCCGATGCGATCTGGTTGGCGATTGTGATCGGGATCGCGGCGGGGGGGTTCACCGCCCTGATGGTGGGTCTCGTCAATGGCGTCGGTGTGGCTTATTTCGAGGTCTCGCCCTTTATCATGACGCTGGGTGTCTCCTCTGTCGGGGCCGGTCTTGCGCTGTTTCTCACCGGGGGCGTGCCAGTGTCTGGCCTGCCCTTTGCCTTTGGCGACACGTTTGGCTTTGGCAAATGGTTCGGCGTGCCGGTCCCGGTGTTTATCGCCGCGATCTGTATCGTGGTGATGTGGCTGGTGATGTCGCGCACGCCTTTGGGCACACAGATTTATGCCGTCGGCGGCAATATCAAGGCCGCGCATCTGTCGGCCATCAACACCAAGCGCACTTTGATGGTGTCGTACATTCTCTGTTCGCTGATCGCGTCGCTGACCGGGCTGTTGCTGACCGCGCGGGTGGAAAGCGGCGAGGCCAATTTAGGCGGCTCAATGGCGCTTGAATCCATCGCCGCCTGTGTCATCGCGGGCGTCTCGCTCAGAGGCGGGATCGGCAAGGTGCAGACAGTGGTTCTGGGCGCGTTTTTCATCGTCATGGTGCAAAACGGCATGAACCTCGCCCAGATCAGTTCCTACATGCAGATGGTGCTTTTGGGCGGACTTTTGATCCTCGCGGTGATCTTTGATCAGATGCGCTACCGGATGATCATGCGCGGTCGCTGAGACCCCTTCGTGCGGGCCGCCGCAGGCCCGCGCTCCCTTTGATGGTCCCTCTTAAAAAGGCGATGGAGATGATGGTGATATCACAGGACGGCCTGATCTCAGTGACCCGCGTTTCGCAGGCGCTCGACATCCTGACACGTTTGGGAGAGACGGCAACCGTGATGGCCGGCGGCACATGGGTCATGCGCGAGGCGCGCGACCGGACCTTTGTGTCGCTGGCAAATATACCAGACCTCACCGACATCTCACTGGATGCCCAGACGCTGGTTGCAGGCTCTATGGTGACCCATCAGGACCTCTGCGACGCTATAACAGGCGCGCCCGATCTGGCGGCGCTCGCCACGGCGGCGGGCAAATCCGCGACCCCCGCCATCCGCCGCATGGCCACTTTGGGTGGCAACCTGTGTACGCGGGATTTTTACTCTGCCGATTTGGCCCCGGCCCTTCTGGCACTGAACGCAGAGGTGGACCTTGAAACCTCCTCGGGCCGCCAGACCCTGTCGCTTGAGGACTACCTCAACACCCCTGTCGACCGGCCCCATATCCTCCTGCGTGTCACCGTGCCCCGCACGGCAGCGCGCTCGGCCCATGTCCGTTTGATGCAACGACAAGCCGGGGACTATCCGCTTGCGGTGGTCAGCCTTTCGGCGGTGATAACCCCCGACGGCGCACTACGAGATTTGCGGATTGCTGTGGGCTCTGTGGAAAAACGCGCACGACGCTGGCGGGCTTTGGAAGCGCTTTGCGAAGGGCAAACGATGACGTCCGACAGCATCCGCACCCACGCCGCCTTGCGCGCCTCACAGGACTTTGTGGGCCGTGACGCGGTGGATGGCCAAGGTTGGTATCGCCTGCGGGTGTTGCCCGCTTTGGTGGCACGGGCCTTCTCTGACATGTCACGGACAGAACAAGGAGCCGGGCGATGATGCTGACTTTGATGATCAATGGCGACCCGGTTCCCTATCACGGCGATCCGCGCCGATCCTTGCTTGAGGTCCTGCGCGAAGATCTACACCTCACCGGGACCAAGGATGTCTGTGGCGAAGGCTTTTGTGGCGCCTGTACGGTTCAAATCGACGGCGTACCGAAAGTGTCCTGCCTGCTGCCCGTCGGGAGCCTTGCCGGGGCTGAGATCACCACGATCGAAGGGGTGTCCAACATTGAGACCCTGACTGCGGTTCAAAAGGCGTTTTTGGAATACGATGTCGTGCAATGCGGCATGTGTTTCCCCGGCATGGTGCTTTCGATGACGCATTTCATGGCGGAAAATCCGTCGCCCACGCGCGCCGAACTCAAATCGGCCATGACCGGAAACATCTGCCGCTGCACCGGCTACGAACGCATTATAGATGCGCTCATCTCGCTTGGCGCAGACGGTTTTGGATCAGCGGACGAGGTGTGCCCATGACACTGCCCTACCCTCCCAATAATGCTGTGATGAACCTGCCTCGGCGGGATGCAAAGGACAAACTTCTGGGACGCACCCGCTATACCGTCGACGACGGCGGCCACGGCACGTTGCACGCCGCCGCGCGCCGTTCAGAGGTCGCATCGGGACGGATCGTTAAAATCGACGTCACCCCCGCGCTGTCCATGCCGGGGGTCAAGGCGATTGCAACACATGAGGACGCGCCCGGTCTGCATGGGATCGGCATCGCCGACCATCCGCTGTTTGCAAAAGACGTGGTGCGCTATCATGGCGAACCTCTGGCCGTTGTGGCCGCGACCACCGTGGCCCAAGCGCGCGCCGCAGCCGCCGCCATTCTGGTCGAGATCGACCCAATAGCGCCTGTTTTGACCATGGCGGAGGCGCTGGCCAAAGACGCGCCATTGATCCACCCCGATTGGGCGACATATGAGATTTTGCGCGAGGGCGCGGCACGCGGCGGCAATGTGGCGTGGGAGGCCACGGTGGTGCGCGGCGACACCGATGCGGCCTTTGCCCGAGACGATGTGACCATTGTGGAGGGCACATATCGGGTCGGACGCCAAAGCCATGTGCCGTTTGAACCGCGTGCTGTGGTCGCCTCCTATGACGACGGGCGGTTTCACATTCACACCTCGACCCAAGTGCCATGGACCGTGCGTCATGTGACGGCCAAGGTTTTGGGCGTGCCCGAAGCGGCGGTGCATGTCACCGTGCCCGCCGTTGGCGGCGGGTTTGGGTTGAAATTCGATTGTTCTCTGGAACCGTTCGCCGCCATTTTGGCGCGCAAGACCGGGCGCAAAGTGTCGCTGGTGAACTCCCGCCGCGAAGAGCAAATGACCTGTTTGAGCCGCGAAAACGCCGACATCCTGATCCGGTCTGCGGTGACACCAGAGGGCGACATTGTCGGGCGCGAAGCCACGGTGTTGATGGATTGCGGTGCCTATGGCGGCGAGCAAGTGTTCCTCACCACAATGACGGCGCATACGCTGGGCGGCAACTACCGGCTTGGATCGGTGAAAATCGCCAGCCAAGCGGTCTATACCAACACGCCCCCCAATGGGGCCTTTCGCGCCTGCAACGGCGTGTACAACACCTTTGCGCTTGAATGTCACACTGACGAAATCTGCAAAGCCATTGGCATGGACCCGCTCACCTTTCGGCGGCGCAACGTGGTGGGTCATGGTGATATTGGCGCGACGGGGCAGGTGTTTGAGGGCGATGTTCTTCGGCCGATGTTGGATTTGGCCATCGACACCTATGGGCCACATGAGCGCGCGAAAAAAGGCCCCGATGGGCGGCTTTACGGGCGCGCCACCACCGTTGGCACATGGTTCATTTTTGTCGGCCCTTCAAGCGCCACGGTCCATCTCAACGTCGATGGCAGCGCCACTTTGGTCACCTCTGGCGTCGAAATCGGGTCGGGCACGATGGTGCAATCCTTGCCACAAATCGTGGCGGCCAATCTGGGCATTCACCCGGATGCGGTCATCGTCAAAACCGCGGATACGGATGCCTCCGGGCGCGATCTGGGCGTGGGCGGCGGGCGCACGACGGTGTCGATCGGCGCGGCCAGCCAAGAGGCCTGCGCCGAGGTCCGGTCCAAACTTTTGGCGGTCGCCAGCCAAATGTTGCAAACACCGCAGGATGATTTGGTGCTCACCCAAGGCCGGGTGGAAATCCGCGGCCGACCCGGCTCTGGCACCTCCATTCAAACCGTGATCGCACAGGCAGAGTTGGAACACGGACCTGTTTCTGGCAGCGGGGCGTTTACCGCGCCGGGCATTGCCGCGATGCCGGGATGTGCCGCGGGGCATTTCATTGATGCGATAGATATTCCGGTGTTTGCCGTCCATGATTGCGACGTGGCGGTGGACCCGGATACCGGCAAGGTCGAGATCCTCGCCTACCGCGTCATCCAAGACGTAGGTCGGGCGCTGAATCCACGTGCGATCCATGGTCAAATTCAGGGTGGGGTCACGCAGGGCATTGGCTACGCATTACATGAGGAAATCACGATCAATGCAGAGGGCGCGTTTGATCAGACCTGCTTTTCCTCCTACCGCATTCCGACCGCGCTCGACACCCTGCCGATCGACTATCACCTCTATGAGGGCGCGCCGTCTTGTGGGCCTTTGGGCACGAAAGGCGCGGGCGAAGTGCCAATTTTGAACGTGGGTGCAACCCTTGCCTGCGCTGTGGCCAATGCCATCGGAACCCCGGTGAACGCGCTGCCTCTGACCGCGCCTCGGGTGTTGGGGTTGATCGACGGTCTCAGTTCAGGTGTCGACCTGTCGCATCTGTCGCGCCATTGGCATGAGAATACGATTGCCTTTTCAAAGTGATCTGAGAGCGCGCGAAACATGGAAGCACCAGTGCCCCGCCCACAGGACGACCCCCTCGCGCCGACACCGGGTTCGGTCGCGGACAGGCTGCCGTTTTGTCCGCAGAAAACGGATCGCCCTAGGCATGTGTTGGACTTTCTTCGACAGGCGATGGAGGCGGGTCAGGCCGCGGCCTTGGTGCTTTTGGTCGGGATCGAGGGCAGCGCCTCACGCAGCTTAGGCACGATCATGGCGGTGCGTGAAGACGGCGTGTATTGTGGCTACGTCTCGGGCGGGTGCATTGAAGCCGCCGTTGCGACGGAGGCCTTGTCCGCCCTTCAGACCGGCCAGGATCGCCTGATACGCTTTGGCAAGGGATCGCCGTTTTTCGACATCGCCCTGCCCTGTGGTGGTGGGCTTGACCTATTGGTGCATGTGCTGCGCGACGGGGCACCGATCCGCGCCGTCTTGGCACAGCTGGCAAGCCGTCACCCCGCGACGCTGGTCTATGACAAAGACAATGCGCGGTTGATGGCCCAGCCGAGCAACGCCCAGACCGGATGGCATGACGCGCGGTTTGTGACCCATTTCACCCCGTCCGTGCGGATCGTCGTCATGGGCGAGAGCCTTGAGGCGGAGGCGCTGATCCGGGTGGCGCAGGCTGCGGATGTGGACATCGCAAGGCGGGATGGGCGGCACGGGTTGGGCGAGATCGACGCCCACACCGCCATCGCGTTTCTGCACCATAGTGCGGAGGATGACGAGCCGCTGCTGACGCAGGCGCTGTTGAGTGAGGCGTTTTATGTCGGCTGTCTCGGCGGCAGACAGACACAACACCGGCGGCGGCAAGGCCTCGCCACTGCGGGGTTAGACCAGATCGCGATGGAGCGGCTTCATGGTCCAATCGGTCTCTTTGGACCCGCGCGCAATGCGTCTTCGCTCGCGGTGTCGGTTCTGGCCGAGATCTTGAGCAAACGGGCTTAGGACAGACACAATTTGGGTCAGTGGGAACGCGAGGGATGAAACATGCCCCCGCGCCCCTCCATGGTGCAGTTCAGTGAGATATTTCAACGGGTGAGTATGGCTTCCGCTTTTTGCACGATCAGATAGATGCCAACGGAAATCAGACTGAGGATCACAATGGCCGCCATCACCATATCCATGCGAAAAATCTGGCTGCCGTAGACGATCAAATAGCCAAGACCGGCTTTGGACGCCTGAAATTCCCCCACAATCACCCCCACAAGGCTCAGGCCGACATTGGCTTTCAACGTCGCCATGAAGGTGTGAACATTGCCGGGCAAAATCACCTTGGTCAGGATTTGCACCTGCCCTGCCCCAAGGGTTTTCGCCAGTTTGATCTTGTTTGGATCGCTTTGGTTGAACCCGGTGTAGAGCATCAGGATCGTGATGAACAAAGCCACGGCAATGGCCACGGCATAGATCGACCCGGTCGGCCCCAACCAGATGTAAAAGATCGGCACCAAGGCGATTTTTGGCAAGGCGTTGAGCACCACCAAAAAGGGGTCGAGCACCCGCTCCAACATCGGCGACAACCACAGGCAGATGGCGATTGCCGTGCCGAGGATCATGGCGATGGCAAAGCTGATCATCACCTCCATCAGCGTGACGCCAATATGAAGCCCCAGTTTGCCCTGCGCAATCAGGTCCCAAAACCCGTCCCAAACGGCGCTTGGGTAACTGGTGAGCATCGGATTCACCATGCCGTTGCGCGGCGCATATTCCCACAGGGCCAAAAAGCCCAACAGCAAAAGCAGGCGCCCGACGATCACTTTGCGACGGGCGCGGCCCTGACGTGCGGCCCAGTTTTGATAGGCGACGCTGGGGGTCGCGTTCGGGGTCGTGTCAGCCATCGGATTCCATCTCCGTCCAGATTGTGTGGAAATAGTCTTTGAACTCCTCCGCATCGCGCACTGCCATGCAGCCGGGACGCACCTCGCCCAAACTTGGGAAGGTGATGTCGTGAATGTTTTTGAGCCGTCCGGGGCGTGGACTGAGAACGATCACCCGGTCGGCCATGGCGATGGCTTCGGGGATGTCATGGGTGACAAGGATCGCGGTCTTGCCTTCGCGCCGGATGATCTCGCCGATCTCCTCGGAAATCGACATGCGGGTCTGAAAATCCAGCGCCGAAAACGGCTCATCAAGCAAAAGGATATCCGGCTCCATACACATGGTCCGCCCAAGCGCCGCGCGTTGACGCATCCCGCCCGACAATTGCGTTGGACGGTGATGCAAGAACTGCCCAAGACCGTAATTCGTCAAAATCCGCTCGGCCCGCGCCCGTGCGGCGGGCATGTCCATGCCACGAATTTCCGGTCCAAGCAGCGCGTTCTCTAAAATGGTGCGCCATTCAAACAAGCTGTCGTGTTGCAACATAAACCCCACCTGTGGCGAGGGGCCTTTGACGGGTTTTCCGTCGATCAGCACCTGTCCCGAAGTCGATTGCATCAATCCGCACAGCAGTGACAGCAACGTCGATTTGCCACAGCCGGATTGCCCAACAATGGAGATGAATTCACCTTTGTTGACGGTGAAATTCATGTCACTCACGGCGTGGGTTTCACCCTTGGTCGAAAAGTAATGCAGGTCGACGTTGCGAAATTCAATTTTGGGCGGCACCGCGAGGTGCCGCCCTGTGGTATCGCCCGTCATTATTGCGCACTCTGCGCAAAGAAGCTGGGATCTACGACGTTTTCAAAAGCCACTTT
Organism: Celeribacter baekdonensis; assembly: GCF_900102315.1. Lineage (GTDB taxonomy): Bacteria > Pseudomonadota > Alphaproteobacteria > Rhodobacterales > Rhodobacteraceae > Celeribacter > Celeribacter baekdonensis. Next base: position 238,019 of record NZ_FNBL01000003.1, on the reverse strand, counting down.
TGTCTCAACGGCGAGAAGTCCATTATGCATCAGCATGTCTTGAAGCGCGTCAATCGCCTCAGGCGCAACCGCGGGTGACGTTTTCCAAACGCCCGCCGTACGGTGACGCAGTACGCTTTGGGACAGCTCGTCCAAACCCACGCCGGGAAAATAGGGCTGCAAGACCTGCGCCACATCGGCCTCCGGGGCCTCGGCAATCCAGGCTTCGGCCTTGGCGATCGCTTTGACAAAGCCGCCCACCACCTCTGGATGCTCGGCGATATAGGCTTGGCGGGCAATGAAGACCGTATAGTCGATATTGCCAACCGCCTGGCCGACATTGGTTTGGGCATAAAAACCGTTGGCCTCAAGCGTGGTCACGTCCGGTTCAAAGAAGGTGCCATAATCGGCAACGCCCGACATGAAGGCCCCCATCCGGGCAGGAATGGCAACATTGGTGATGATTTCAACATCTTCGTCCGGGTTCAAACCGGCCTTTTCAAGCGCCGCGCGCAGGAACATCGCCGGAGACGACCCTTCGCGCCAACCAAGGATTTTTTTGCCCTTCAATGTGGCCCAATCAAAGTCGCCTGTCGCAGGATCATGCCCGATCAGAAAGGAGCCATCCGTTGCCGTCAGCCCGGCAATGATGCGAATTTTCTCAGGTGACTTTCCGGTCTCGACATAGAGTGTGGTCTCCGGCCCGGCGAGCGCGATATCCACGGATTTTGACAGTAAGGCGGCCGTCACCTTGTCGCTGCCCTGACCTGCGATCAGATCAAAGGCGATGCCCTCTTCCTCAAAATAGCCATTGCCGATCGCGACATAGAGCGGTGAATAAAACAGCGAGTGAATGACCTCCATGAAGGAGATTTTTGTCACATCCTCGGCGGCAGCCGGTGTGGGCATGGTCGTCAGCGTCGCCGCCGTGATGCCAGCGATAAAGGAAAGAGTGCGTGCGATTTTCATAGTACCTCCTGTTGACGAGAGTGTTGTATTTTTTGCCGAAAGTGTTGTGATCTGGGCCTATCGACTTGAATTGCAGTATACAATATACTGAAAGAAGATCACTAAAATACCTCCACAAGAGCATAAAATTTGCGCACACCCTGACCATGGAGATCACAATATGAGCAAAATTCACCCATTTGAGATGCCTGGATGGGCGACTGAGCGCATCCTGGCCCGCCAAGGTCGTTTGCATGTACACGATTCCCTCCCCGCGGATCGGACCGCTCTGGTCGTGGTTGACATGCAAAACTACTTTCTTGATCCGCAAAGTGGTGCCAGCGTGCCCAATGCACGCGCCATCGTCGACAACATCAACCGGCTGGCCAAGGCACTACGCCAAGCGGGTGGGACAGTGATCTGGATCAGAACGCTTTACACCGAACAAGCGCTGGCCGAGATCCCGCATTTTCATCAAACCTTGCTGACTCCCGCGCGGTTCGAAACCCGCTGTGCCGCGTTGGATCGCGAGGCCAAAGGCTCGCAGATCTGGCCCAATCTCGATGTGCGCGACGAGGATATGATCGTCGAAAAGACCCGCTATAGTGGGGTGATCCAAGGTGCCGGAGATTTGGAACATAGGCTGCGCGCGGCGGGTATTGAGGCCATTTTGGTGGGAGGAACCATGACCAATGCCTGTTGTGATTCCACCGCGCGGGACGCAATGATGCTCAACTTTCGGACCACCATGGTGCATGATGCCTGTGCGTCCCTGCGCGATGACGAACACGCCTTTGCCTTGATCAATTTCGCGCTGTTCTTTGGCGATGTGACGGATACGACTACATTGATTGAACGCTATAGCTGAACGAAAGAGAGGGGCATTTTGACCACGACACCTTGCACAAATGGTCCAACATGAAACTGGCGCTGTTTCAATCCGCGCCAGCCGACCACTCATTTGAGCGGACAGAGGCGCTTTTGCACACGGCGGCACGCCAAGGTGCGGATGTGCTTGTGCTGCCCGAATTGTTTTTCCCCGGATACAATCGGCCCGATTTACATCACGCCGAGGCCCAGCCGATCGCGGGCGCTTGGATGGATGATCTGCGGACACGGGTGGCGGACACGGGATGTGCGTTGGTGTTTGGGTGGGCCGAACGGTCAGGATCAACAGTCTATAACGCCGCAAGCTGCATCGGTGCAGATGGCGCGATTTTATCGCATTACCGCAAAGTTCAGCTTTTCGGGGACATGGAGCGCGCGAGTTTTACGGCGGGAGATCACCTGTCCCCGACCTTCCAACTTGCGGGACGTACCTGCGGGATATTGATCTGTTATGACATCGAATTCCCCGGCCATGCCGCAACACTCGCGCGCGCCGGGGCGGAGGTCCTTTTTGTCCCCACCGCCAATCCCGCAGGCTATGAGCATGTTCAGGAGGTGCTGGTCCCGACCCGCGCCCATGAAAACCGCGCCTTTGTCGCCTATGCCAACTCTTGCGGTGCCGAAAACGGGATACAATTTGGCGGCGGATCGGTGATTGCCGGACCCGATGGGCGCGCGCTGGCGCGGGCGGGCATGGACGAGACGCTTTTGATCGTTGATCTGCCGAAACTCACAGACTATCCGCCAGAAGCCCTGTCGATACAGGGGACTGAGTTTCGCCCCGCCCCGATAAAGTAAGGCACTTCTTTGGGCCAGGGAAAGCCGATAAGCGCCTTACAGAGACCGCCAAAGATACGACCTATTCCGCCGCCGCCGGATGAGAACGGCGCTTGTTGTAGCGCAGCGAAGAGACAAGCGAGAGCAGGATAAAGCCCGCGCCGACCAACCCGGTGATCACCTCAGGGATATGCACGAGGCTTTGCACGAACATCACGCAAGACAACACAAACACCGAGTAAAACGCCCCGTGTTCGAGATAGCGAAACGCGGTCAGCGTTTCCTTTTCCACCAACATGATCGTCATCGAGCGCACATACATCGCGCCGATGCCCAGACCGATGGCAATGAGAAACAGGTTTTGTGTCAGGGCAAAGGCCCCGATCACCCCGTCAAAGCTAAAGGAGGCATCCAGCACTTCGAGATACATGAACGCGCCAAACCCGCCTGCCGCCGCCATCGCTCCGCGGTCAAGAATATGCCCGAGCGTTTCGACCGCGATAAAGGCCACCAGTCCCGCAATCGCAGCGACCAGAAATGAGCCGCGTTCCGCCTGATCAAGAAACCCTGAGATCAGCAACACAATGAGCAACACCAAACCAATCGCCACTCCGCGCACGGAGGCCCATGTCCGCAAAAGATTTTCGAGCGGGCGCAGCCAATCGACCTCCTTGTCAGGGTCGATAAAATAGTTCAACGCCACCATCATCAAAAACGTCCCGCCAAAGGCCGAGATCGACAGATGCGCGGCCCCAATGAGACGCGCATATTCGGAAGGCTCGGTGGCGGCCAAGCGAATGGCCTCGATCGGGCCTATTTTGGCGGCGATAGAGACAACAGCCAGCGGAAAGATGATCCGCATGCCAAAGACGGCAATCAGGATGCCCCATGTGAGAAAGCGCCGCCGCCAGACATCGCTCATATCTCTGAGTTTATTGGCATTCACGATGGCATTATCGAAGCTCAACGAGATTTCGAGCACCGAAAGGATAATCCCAATCGTGACAAAGGCGATCATGCCAGAGAGCTGCCCGGTGTAGGCCCAACCGAGCCAGATACAGAGCCCAAGACCGATCAAGGTGACCGCAAAACTCCAGCGAAAATACTTGAATATGGACGAGGACATGGTGCCTCGATCCCCCTCTGTCTTGCGAGCGCGCGCAAAGGCGGCTCTGGTTACAGATTATGTGCGAAGTGAAAGCTGTCCACATAGATATGGTTGACGCTCGCCTCAGCTTCAAGAGCGCGCACACGCGCCGCGGCGATCATTGCCGGGGAGCCGCACAGATAGAGCGCATGCTCTGACAGATCGGGGAGATCTTCGATCACCGCATCCTGAACATAGCCCCGCCGCCCTGACCAGCCTTCTGTGGCCCGCGACAGGACCGGAACAAAGGTGAAATCCTCCAACGCCGCGCCCAACGTGGCGATCTCATCGGCGAGATACAGCTCGCTTTCCTCGCGCATCCCCCAATAGAGCGCGACGGGTGGACAGTCTGGATCGTCCTTAATCGCCGCAAGCATGGCGCGCAGCGGCGCGATGCCCGTGCCGGTCGCAACCAAAACGAGGGGACGAAAATCATCGAGACGCAGGCGGAACAGCCCGTGCGGTCCATGCAGAGCCACCGTCTCCCCGCATTTGAGCGCCGGGACGATGCCAGCGGTGAACATCCCGCCGGGGATGGTACGGATATGCAACTCGATCATGGTTTCATCTGGAGCCGAAGCGATCGAAAACGACCGTGTCGCACCGCTCTGTGTGACCACATCAACATATTGACCCGGAAGAAACGCCGGCATGCCGCCAACCGGGGACAGGCGCAGCCGGGTGATGTCACCGCAGACCTGATCGACGGCCAAAACCTGAGCCATGAAGGGGGACGGTTCCGGGCGATCTGTTGGCATCAACGGCGCTTCGATCACAAGGTTGGTTTGCGCCCGCGCCTGACAGGCCAGCGCAAAACCACAGCCGCGCTCTTGATCGCTCAATCCAATGGGATCATCCGCATAGGCGACACCGCCTTCCAAAACCCGTACCCGACAAGAGCCACAAAACCCTGTCTTGCACTCATGTGCCAACTCAATCCCGGCGTTCAATGCCGCCGCCAGAACGGATTCATGCGGCTGGACCGGAAAGGTTTTGCCGGTTTCGGCCAAGGTCACATGCAAGGCCTCGGTTTCCGATGTGCCCCCTTCGACTTTGTGAACTGCGCGAATGATGGTCATGGTGGCCTCACTTTTTGATGTCGGCGGCGACAAGCACCTTATGGCCCTGTGGGGTCAGCAGATCAGACAAGGCCTGTAGCGCGGCAACGCCAGCGGCTGTGTCCTGTTCGCCATTGCCGCCCGACAGGCCAACACCGCCAACGACCTCATCATCGACAACAATCGGAAAGCCGCCGACGAAAACCGCGAACTTGCCCTCAAAAGACAATTGGATACCAAAGGCCTCATTCCCCGGCAGCGCCGGACCGTTGGGAGCCTTGTTGAACAGATGGGTCGAGCGTTTGTGCGTGGCCGCCGTAAAGGCCTTATTCCAACTGATTTGCGGGCCTGTGACGCGCGCGCCGTCCATACGTTCGATCAGGATCGGGAATCCTCCGTCATCCGCGATGCAAATTGTTTCGAGCACCCCGATTTCTTTGGATTTTTCAACAGCAGCCGCGATCATCACGCGCGCCTCTTCGGACTGAAGTCTGAGGACAGTTTTCAATGGATCATCTCTTGAGTTGTGCGATTGTAACTTTTATTTTGTATACTGTTTTCAAAAATATCCCCTCTATGCAACTTATTTCTAGCGCAATAAGCCAAAAATTCCTCAAATGGCCCCTCACGTTTCAATTTTAGTATACCAAACAATATAAATTTCAAAACCAAGTGCGCGATCTGACAGGACCCCCTCTGTCCTGCGGATGAAAATCGCGATTCTCGCCGATCATCCCAAGCACAGACCCAAGATCCGATCATGCCGCCTCACGACTTGGCAAGCCGCTTTGCTATCTGGTATACAACTTTATGAAACGCGCGCGGCCCACCCCGACCGCGCGCCACAAAAGAAACGGCAGGACAACAGATGACAGTGGCTTTGGGAGACGCGCACACACCATTGACGAAAATGGTCAAGGATGCGCTACGCCAACGGATTTTGAACGCCGAATTCGAAACCGGCGCCCGCCTTGTGGAAGGTCGGATTTCCGAGGAAATGGGCGTGTCGCGCATGCCCGTGCGCGAGGCATTGCGGGAACTGGCCGCCGAAGGTCTGGTCAAGATCATCCCCCGGCGCGGGGCGACCGTCTCGATGCCCGCACCCGATCAAAAAATGGAATTGATCGAAGTGCGCGCGACGCTTGAATCGCTCAATGCCAAACTCGCGGCCAAGCGCAAAGACCCGGAGCGGATCGCCGAATTGCAACGCGTCCTTGCAGCGGGTGAAAGCGCCATCGAAGAGGGTGATTTTAGCCAGATCAGCGCCCATAACGACGCGTTTCACACCGCACTTGGTCAGGTGTCGGGCAATGCGACCCTTCAGGACCTGATCCGCACTCTGCGCGACCAAACCGCGATGCTGTTTAAGCAAGATGACCCGGTGAAAGTGTCAAAGAGCTGGCAGGAACATGCCGACATTCTGCGCGCTGTGATTGCCGGGGACGAAGAACTTGCAGCCCTTTTGGCGGCGCGCCATGTGTATAATTCGGTCGACACGCCGGAGGCGACAGACGAGGCCTAAACCCTCTCTGATCCACCTCAAAAGGCCGCCCGCAGCAAAAGCCCGACCGCGCTGAGGGCGGACAGCCCCAAAAGCACATGGCGGATCGCGCCTTTTGGCACATGCCGCGCAAGGCGTGTTGAGACAGTGAAGCCCAAAAGCAGCGCAGGCAGCAAAAACAGGCCCAACAGCAGTTGATGCAGGCCAAAGCGTCCAACGGACGCCAGCAACAACAGCGAAGTTGTTGCCCCAAAAAAGAAGGTGAAATTCAGCGTCGCCCGCAAAGTGGCGGGGGCCGCGTTTTGCATGACGATCGCATAGGGCGGCGCGCCCGAGGAGGTGATCGTGCCCATAATGCCCGACATGACCCCAGCCGCCCCCAACGTGCGCCAGTTGGCAACGATCCTCAGGCCACTATAACTCAACGCCACCCCCAATAAGATCAGCACCGCGAAGAGAATGTAAAAGCTTGTCGCACTCAATAGTGTCATCACGGCCACGGCGATGAAATTGCCAATCACCCGGCCCGTGATCATCATGCCGGCGGATTTGTAATCAATCGCGGAGCGTTCGCGCAGGACCACCATGACCGACAGGCATCCGCCCAAAACCAGCAGCGGGCCGGGGGCCAATTCCGGGAAAAACAGCGCCGACAGCGGGGCCGAGAACATGGCAAAGCCCAAGCCCCCCACGCCTTGGAGAATGGCGGCGACAAAGACCATCGCCACCATGCCCAAGACATGCAGAGTCAAAAGATTTCCGCCGATCAGATCGTGGACAAATTCCATTCAGCCCCCCAGATAGACGCTTTTGATCCGGCTGTAGAAATCCATCACATTGGCCCCGCCTTGCTCTTTCGCGCTTTGGTTGGAGGAATGTTTGAACCCGCCGAAAGGGGCGTTGAGCGCCACACCCGTGGTCGGGCTGTTGACCTTGACGACACCGTGCTGAGTTTTCTGGGCGATTTTGAGAATGGCCGCCATGTCATTGGAGACAAGGGAAATCGCCAGACCATATTCGGTATCATCAGCGATTTCGATCGCCTCATCAACACCATCCACGGCATGCACAGCCACAACAGGCGCGAAAATTTCGTCGCGCAACAGGCGGCTGTCCGCAGGCACGTCGGCAATCACGGTTGGACGGATAAAGAAGCCATTGGCCAGATCGGCAGAGGCCTCGGGCAAGCCGCCGGTGGTGATCCGTCCGCCTTCTTGCGTGGCAATGCCAAGATAGGTTTTGACCTTATCAAGCTGCGCACTGGTGGCCAGCGGCCCCATATTTACGCCTTCGCGAGTGCCCGCACCGATGGTGATCCCGGCGGCGGCCGCCGACAGTTTTTCGACCAGCGCGTCATAATGGTTGCGCGCCACAAGCACGCGGCTCGTGCCGGTACAGGCCTGACCCGTCAGGCCAAATGCGCCGCGCCGAATGATGTCCACCGCGCGATCAAGATCGGCATCTTCCAACACCACAGTGGCGTTTTTGCCGCCCATCTCCAACTGACAGCGGGTGTCTGTGGTCAAAGCCGAGGCGATTTGCATCCCCACCCCGTAGGACCCGGTGAAGGTCAGCGCGTCGATCCCCGGCGTCGATGTGATCGCTTGGCCCACGGTGGCCCCACGGCCATGAATGAGGGCAATCAGGCCTTTCGGCAGCCCCGCATCCAGCAACACCTCAACAAGGCGCTGGCCCATCAAGGGGGTCATTTCGGAGGGCTTGAAAATCACCCCATTGCCCGCCGCGAGCGCAGGCGCGATTTTACGCGCCGCCATCGACAGCGGGAAATTCCAGGGCGTGATCACCGCGACAACCCCCACAGGCTGGCGCAGCGTCAATGCGATTTGCCCCTCAGGCATCGGGAAACTTTCGCCCTTCAGACGCAACGCCTCCCCCGCATAAAACCGAAAATTGGCGGCGATCCGGCTGGTTTCATTGCGCGCCTCGGTGAGGGTCTTGCCCTCCTCGCGGGTCAGTTCCGCGGCGATGGCGTCAATGCGCGATGAGATAATATCGGCGGCTTTATACAGCACATCCGCCCGCGCCTCCGGGCCTTTGGCGGCCCATGCCGGCCACACGGCAGACACGGTTTCGACGGCGGCGGCCACATCCTCCATCCCGCCATTCGGGAACAGGCCGATGAGGTCGGTTTGGTCGGCGGGATTGCGGTTTTCAAACGTCTCGCCAGAGAGGGCCGGAACCCAGTCCCCGCCAATAAAATTGAGATAAGACATGTTTGCCCCTTTTGTCGCGCGACCCGTTCAGACGCGCTTTTGCGTTTCTTTTGAAGCGGTTTCACCCCAAGACACTTTCACATCGCCACGCACGAAGGTCTGGCAGGCCATGCGAAACCCATTGGCCACATCTTCGTCGGTGAGATGTTTGCGCTCTTTGGCTTTCACGTCGTCGGTATGCTCCAACCCCTCGACCACTTTGCAGCGACAGGTGCCGCAAAATCCGCCGCCGCATTTGAACGGAATACCGCCCTTTTCGCGCAGCGAGGCGCGCAAAAGATTGCTCCCCGCATCGACAGAAATGGTTTTGTTGTCGTTGGGAATAAAGGTGATGTTGATCTTATCCATGGCCTGTCTTTGTGCATTTTATGATGTGGTCAGGCGACCGGGGGAGACGATTTGGCGGGTCTCACACAGCGCGCAACTCGATGTCCATGCTGCCGAAATGGGTCAGAACATTCAGCTCCGCCCGCGCCTCTTCAATCGTGTCAAAGGACTCGAACATTTTGCACGGCACCTTGTTGACGATGTGCGGCGGCTCGTCTTCGACGATGGTGATGCGGTCGGCATCGACGATCTCGGCAATGGTGAAATTGGCGCGTTTGCGGCCATAAAAAATGTAATCATAGGATTCGATGGAGACGACGCCATCGCCCATGACAGTGCGGAATTCATCGGGTTTGGTGGTCAGAATGACATACATGAGACAGCCCTCGGCAAGGATGAAGGAAGCACCGCCCCTTGGGGCGATACAAAGACTTAGACGTCTTGTGCGAGTTCGATATCTTCGGTGACCCAGAGCTGACATGCGAGGCGGTAGCCCTCGTCCAATCGCTCGCCAAGTTGGCGTTTCTCTTTCCAGTTTGGCGGCTCCAAATGGTCCGCCCCGGCCAGAATGCGACAGGTACAGGTCGAGCATTTGCCCATGCCGCATTTATAGGCCAGATTGGGAAACGGAAACTTACGGATCCCGGCGCTGACCACGAGATTGGTGTTGGCGGCAACGTCGCCCTCAAACACCTCGCCGCCTTTGTGCAAGATAACTTTTGGCATGAGATTTTCCGGCTGGGAAAGGCGGGCTGAAACCCACCCCTCTAGGGTCAGATCAGGCGGCGAGGCCCAGGTCGGAGAGCGGGATTTCTGCGCCCACATACTCATTGTAGAGCGCTGTGGTGTAGAGCAGACGCATCTGCGCCCCGATTTCACAGATTTTTAGGCATTTCTGCTGAAGCTCATAGGTGCGGGCATGTTCCAGAACGATCTGATAGCCGCGCTCGCCGTGGATTTCGTCAGAGACGATGTGCAGGTCAAAGAATTCGACCTCTTCGTCAGTGAAGCCGTATGTGTCGCGCAATGTCGGGGTTTGCTTGCGGTAGATCGACGGCACCTGGCTTTCGAGACCCACCACAAGGCCCGCGATGGCAACGATCGGATCCTCGCGCATCGCCACGGTGTAGCACCACGCCTGAAGCGCGCGGGTGGTTGCGGTCATGTTGTCAGGGTTGAGAATGCGCGCGCGGTTTGTGCCACAGGCTTCGCCAAAACGGATCAAAAGATCGGTGTGACGATCCGCCGCCAGCTCTTCCTCATACATGTTCTGAAGCATGAAATCTTTGGCTTCTTCGAACTCTGCGGGCAGGCGCGCGTAGACATAAGCGAGGTATTCGGCGAAGGGGCCGACATAGTGATAATGGTTTTCACACCAGCGCGCGAGATGGTCGCGCGACAGTTTTCCGCTCGCCCATGCAAGGCTGAACGGGGATGCGTTGGCGGTGTTGCCCTTGATGGCTGTTTCGAGGGCTGTGCGTAGTTCATCGGGATTCAGGACCTGGCCCATTTCCGTCTCTCCGTGTTGGTTTTTATCTGTGCGGGACCCTGCCGACACCAGCAGATTGCAAGAGTCTTTGGGCTCCTGCAGTCACCATACTGTATACCAAAATTAAGGTCTACAGCTTATTTCACGGTGATCCAAAAAGTTGAAATTCAATCATCACCATGTTTTTAATATGTTTTTTAATTTTATGCAAAAATAACACTCACCGTTAAAAATACAAATTACATACTTTTTTGAATTTATATGTCAGATTGCGTCAGAGAGAATCTCCAAACCAAGGACATCGCCCAACCATGACCATTGCCATCGCCCCGACCGCCCTCAAAAGCGCGACCGAAGCCGTCGCCACCGGACATCCGCGTGCTGCCGCTGCCGCCATGGAGATGCTCGCACGCGGCGGCACCGCCGTAGATGCCGCGATTGCGGCGGATGCGGTGCTTGGTGTGGTGGAACCGATGGCGACCGGGCTGGGCGGTGACAGCCTTGCCATGCTGTTGCCCCCCAATGAGGCACCGCTGACTTATAATGGCACCGGGCGCGCCCCTATGGCGCTCACACCCGATCACGTCGCCGCATTTCCCAATCAAAAAATCCCCGAACGCCACCCCTATTCGGTCACCACGCCCGGTCTGGCGCGCGGCTGGGCCGATTTGCACGCCCGTTTTGGCCGCCTGCCCTTTGCCGATCTGCTCGCCCCCGCGATTGAGCTTGCGCGCGATGGTTTTGACGTGGCACCGATTTGCGCGCGTGAATGGGCGATTTTCGCGCATGTCATTCAAAACGACCCGGCGTCGAACCAGATATATCGCGGCGCGAACATCCCAAAGGCCGGAGACCGTTTTGCCAACACGGCACTTGCGGATATTTTAGACGCCATCGCCACCCACGGCCCGGATGCGTTTTACAAAGGTGCGGCTGCCAAGGCGATCGAACGGGCCGCACGGGCGCGCGGCGCGCTTTTGACCGCCGAAGATCTCGCCACGCATGAGGGCTTTTTTGATGTTCCGGTGCGGCGCATGTTCAAAGGCATCGACGTGCTCGAATGCCCGCCCAACACCCATGGCATCGGCGTGCTCAAGGCGCTTGAGGCGCTCGACGCATTGGACCTGCCGATGGACGACCCGATGAGCATGATCGAGGTGGTCAAAGCCGCCCGCGACGGCATGAAATACGCCCGAAACACCGTCGCCGATCCGTCCGGCAATACCGTGTGTACCGCCATTGTCGATCGCGAGGGCTTTGCCGTCACTTTGATGAGCAGCGTGTTCAAACGGTTTGGCTCGGGTATCGGCGTGCCGGAATTGGGCATTTGCCTGCAAAACCGCGGCCATGGGTTTTCCGCGCCGGGGCATGTCAATGGCGTGGCGGGCGGCAAGCGGCCCTACCATACCGTCATCCCGGCGGCGGCGCTCAAGGATGGCGCGTTTCATGCGGTCTTTGGCGTGGTCGGCGGGTTGATGCAGCCGCAGGGCCATATCCAGCTGATGCTGCGGTTGGCGGCATGGGGGCAAGACGTGCAAGAGGCGATCAATGCGCCGCGCTGGCGACTTGAAAGCGACACGCGCATCGCGCTTGAGCCGGGCAGTGATCCAGCCTTTGCCGCAGCGCTCAAAGCGGCCGGGTTTGAGGATGCGACGGGCGCGGGCGAATTGGGCGGGCGCAGTGACTTTGGCGGGGCACAATGCGTCATGCGCGCGCCAGATGGCGGGCTGATCGCTGGGTCGGACCCACGTAAGGACGGCACCAAATTGGGGCGATAAACCACAAGAAACCAAAAGGGGCGCTCCAATGGGCGCCCCTTTTACGATCCATCAGACCAATCTTACGTCATCCCGACATGCCAACAAGCGGCCCAATGTCCCCCCTCATGTTTGGCAAAAGGCGGCGCTTCGCGTTGGCAATGCCCACCGGCCTTGTCACAGCATGTCCGATACCGGCACCCCACCCCATCAAAGGACAAAGTCTGCGTCGGCACGGTCTTGGGTGCATTCACCCCGCCGTTGCGACGATGGCTTGGGTCAGGCTCCGGCACAGCGGACAACAACACCTTGGTATAGGGATGTTCCGGCGTCTCATAGATCGCGTCTCGGCCAGCCATTTCCACCATATGCCCGCGATGCAGGATCGCGATATCATGGGAAATATGGCGCACCACGGACAGGTCATGGGCGATGAAGACATAGGTCAGTCCCAATTCCTGTTGCAAATCCTGCATCAGGTTCACCACCTGCGCGCGCACCGACACATCAAGCGCCGAGACAGGTTCGTCGGCGATGATGAGTTGTGGCTTGAGCGCCAGTGCCCGCGCGATGCCGATACGTTGCCGTTGACCACCGGAAAAGCTGTGCGGAAACCGGTCGATGGTCTCCACGGGCAGGTTCACCAAGCGCAACAGTTCGACCACCTGATCGCGCGCCTCATCAATAGAGGACACAAGGCCATGCACCAGCAAAGGCTCGGCAATGAGTTCGAGCACCTTCATCCGGGGATTGAGACTGGTGTATGGGTCTTGGAAAATCAGTTGAATGTTGCGGGTCAGACGCCGCAGCGCCTCGCCTTTGACTGCCGTGATATCCTTACCCTCAAAAAACACCCGCCCGTTCGACAGAGGCAAGCGGCGCAAAATCGCACGGCCCAGCGTGGATTTGCCGGAACCGGACTCGCCCACAAGGCCAAGCGTCTTTCCGCGCGCCAGATCAAAGGTGATATTGTCGAGCGCCTGGACCTTTTTCGGCGGCCCCCAAAGCCCTTCACCCGGGCCATCGAAGGTCACGCACAGCCCGCGCACCGACAAGATCGGCGGCGCGGATGGCACAGGTTGGGCGGGTTCAAACCGGTTGGACAGATCGGTCATCGGGCATGGACCTCCGTGGTTTTCGCCACATCCGCCCATGCCGGAAGCGACGGCGTCCAACAGGACACCGACCCGCCCGCTGGCGTCACTTGCCGGGCGGGTTTGGTGTCGCATTGACGCGAGGCGACCGGGCAACGCGATTGAAACGCGCAGCCTTTTGGCGGGTGCAACAGGCTCGGCGGCGCGCCCTCGATGGACACAAGCCGATCACGACGATCATCCAGACGCGGGGTCGAGCGAATGAGACCTTGGGTGTAGGGATGTTCGGCCTGCTCAAACACAGTGGCCGCACTGCCCGCCTCGACAATCGAGCCCGCGTACATCACCGCCACCCGTTCACATAGCCCGGCCACAATGCCAAGATCATGGGTGATCAAAACAATGGACAGGCCCATGGATTTTTGAAAATCGGCCAAAAGATCAAGCACTTGCGCCTGAATGGTCACATCAAGCGCGGTGGTGGGTTCGTCCGCAATCAAAAGGTCGGGCTCACAGGCGATGGCCAGAGCAATCATCACGCGCTGACGCATTCCGCCGGAAAACTCATGCGGGTATTGCGCCATACGGCGACGCGGTTCGGTGATGCCAACGGCCTCAAGCAACTCAGCCCCGCGCGCAAAGGCTTGGGGTTTTGAGAGCTTCATATGCCGCCGCAACACCTCAACCAGATGCGCGCCGATGGTCATCAGCGGGTTGAGCGAGGTCATCGGGTCTTGGAACACCATCGACAGGGACTTGCCGCGCAAACTGGCCGCCTTTTTTTGCCCTTCCGGCGTCAAAAGCGACTGACCTTTCCAAAGAATATCCCCCGAGACAATAGATCCCGGCAGACCAATAAGCCCCATGACAGCCTGCGCCGTCACGCTTTTGCCGGAGCCACTTTCACCGACCAGTGCCAAAGTTTCCCCCGGCATGACCGAAAAAGAAACCCCGCGCAGGCCCTGAACGAGACCCGACATTGTATCGAATTCCACATGAAGATCGCGGACTTCCAGGATGGGAGTGGGTTGTGCGTATGCCATTTTTTCACTTTCCGATCTGATCTGATGTCAGGTCTTTTTTGCGCGCCGCATTTTGGCGGCACGGCCACGGGCGTAGCGTTTTTCACGTTCGGCAGGTTCCGTCGTGACGCGCAGCCAATTGGCGAAAAGGTTGATTGAAAGCACCGTCATCGCGATGCAAAGCCCCGGGAAGGTGATCGGCCACCACGCGATCATCATGTAGTTTTTGCCACCTGCCACATCGAGACCCCAACTTGTCGCCGGGGGTTGCACCCCAAGACCCAGAAATGACAGCGCCGCTTCGGCCAAAATAATGTTGGTGAACTCAAGGATCGCCAGCGTGAGGAGCGGCGAAATCAAGTTTGGCAGGATGTGTTTGAGGATGATCCGCGCGCTTTTGCAGCCGACGACCTCGGCCGCTTCGACAAAGGGCGTTTGACGCAGCGACATCACGATCCCGCGCACGACGCGGGTGTAGATCATCCAGTTGGAAAAGGCCAAAACGATGATGATCGTCGCGGTTGATGGCCCGATCACAGCGACCAAAAGCAGGGTCAAAAGCAGGCCCGGAAAGGCGACCTGAACATCGACGACCCGCATGATCAGCGCATCGGTCAGCCCGCCTTTGTAGCCCGCCACAAGCCCGGCCATCACGCCGAAAGACCCGGCCAGCGCCACAACAGACACAGAGACCAACAAGGACGAGCGCGCACCAAACAAGAGCCGAGATAGAATGTCGCGGCCCAGCATGTCGGTGCCAAGCAGATGACCGCTGACGCTGCCCTCCATCCAAATCGGCGGTTTGAGCCGCGCCAACACCGATTGTGCCGCCGGATCATGGGGCGCAAGCAGAGGGGCGAACAGGGCGGCAAGCCCCAAAAGGACGAGAAAGGCAAAGCCGGCAAAGCCCGCCTTGTCCCGCCACAGCTCTTTGAGAAAGCGCCCGATGGGTGCGAATGACATGAGGGGCCCTTGTGTCATGGAGGGTGTCGTGGAACGGTGTGTCGTGGAACTGTCAGACATCGAGGATGAGGTGATCGTCATGGGTCAGGCCTCCTTGATCCGCGGGTCGATCAGCTTAAACAGCACATCAAGCCCAATGTTGACCAAGACGATGCCGACCGCGACGACAAAGACGATGGCTTGCAACAAGAACAGATCGCTGTGGTTGATCGCCTTCATCGCGGTGAATCCAAGGCCGGGCCAGGCAAAAACCGTCTCGACCACCACCGTGTAACCCGCCCATGCGCTGATCACTTCCCAGCCGACGAGCGTCAAAACCGGCACAAGCGCGTTGCGCATGGCGTGTTGAAACAGCACCCGGCCAAACGGCATTCCGCGCGCTTTTGCAGTGCGCACATATTGCTGGTTTAGTTCGTTGATCACTGAGGAGCGCACCAGCATCATGATCCGCGCCATGGACGGCACTGCCAACGTGATCGCCGGAAGGATCATATGGGCGAGCGAACCGGAGCCAAAGGTCGGCACCCAGCCAAGCCCCACCGCGAACACCATGATCAGCAAAAGCCCAAGCCAGAATTGCGGCACGGACAGCCCCGTCAGGCTCAGCCCGACAACGATGCGATCAAACAGGCCATCGGGGCGCACGGCCGCCAAAGCGCCAAGCGGAATACCAATCACCGTCGCCAGCAACAGCCCCACCCCGATCAGCTCAAGGGTTTTGGGCAGTTTTTCAAGCACCACGTCAAGCGCCGAACGGCGCTGCCACAGGCTTTCACCGAAATCAAACCGCATCAGATCGCCAACAAAACTGATGAATTGCGCATCCAGCGGACGATCCAGCCCGAATTGCTGCTCAAAGGCGGCGCGTTGTGCATCCGTGGCCGACAACGGCAACATCACTTGCGCCGGATCGCCGATCATTCGGGTTGCGACAAACACCACAATCGTTACGCCAAGCACCACAAGGAATCCCTGAAGAGATCGCCTTAATATGAACGTCCCCATGAGTCCGCTCCATTCCTGAAAATTGCGAGGGGCAGAGCCAACCTATGGTCCGCTCTGCCTGTGAGGTTGGAAAATGCCGACCGATCACTCGGTCACGGACATCTCTTTGACCAAAAGTTTGGCGTCGATGCGTGGGGTCCAATTCAACCGTTCACTGAGACCATAAACGTCTTCTTGATTGAGCAGCGGTGCCAAGTAATCAAGATCATAGGCTTTCTGGGTGATCTCGGCATACAGCGCTGTGCGGGCCTCGACATCGGTCTCGGAACGGGCGGCCTGAATGGCGGCGGCCATCTCTTCGTCGACGTTGGAGGCATAGCTTGCGCCAAACTCCAAAGCCGCCGTCAGCGGACGGTCCGCATCAAGCAACTCGTCGGAATTGGTCACAAAAATCGCGTCAGGACGGCTGTTCTTGTCAAAGAGCTGATTGAGATATTCGCCGAATTCCTCAATGCGAATGTCCACATCCAGACCGATTTCTGACCAATAAGCCCCCACAGCCTCGATCAATTCGCGGTCTTTCAACCACCGACCAGATTCCCCCACGAGGGTGATCTTTTTGCCCGTGGCTCCCGCCTCTTCGATCAACGCCTTGGCTTGCTCCGGATCATAGGTGTAGGCGGGCAGGCTGGTGTTGAAGCCAAAGCTTTTCGGGTTCACAAGCTGGCCTTTGACCGGCTGTGCATTGCCGACAAACAGCGCCTCGGCCAGGGCCGCGCGGTCGATGGCGAGGTTCATTGCCTTGCGCACGTTCGGGTCTTGCATCACCGGATTGGCGGTGGACAGCACAAGCGTAGAGGTCTCAAGCCCCTGCGCGGTGATCGCTTTTGGCACGGCTGCGGCAAATTCCGGGTAGAGGTTGCGGATCACGTCCAACTCCCCCGCCATCAATCCCGACAGGCGCGTGCCCGGCTCGCTGACAAAGCGATAGGTGACATCGTCAATCTCCGGCGTATCGCCCCAATAGGCGTCATTGCGCACAAGCGTGATGCTTTCGCCGCGCTCCCAATCCGAGATCTCATAAGGACCTGTACCGACCGGTTTCATGCCAAATTCGGGATCTGCGGAATAGCTTGCCGGAACCATTTTCATCCAATACATCCGCGCCGGCAGCACCGGATCGGGAGATTTGGTGATGATATGCACCGTCAGATCGTCCACTTTTGTGGCGCTTTCAATCGTGCCCAGATAGGCCATTTGTTCCGAATTATAATCCGGGTGGATGATCCGAAGAACAGAGGTGACAACCGCGTCGGCATTGAACGGCTCGCCGTTGGTAAAACTGACATCGGGCTTCAATTTGAATTCCCAGGTCAGCGCATCAACCTGTGTCGGCATCTCTGCGGCAAGGCCAGGGATGAGCGCGCCGTCAGGGGTACGCTCCAGCAGGGTTTCAAAAATATTGTCGGTGATGGCGCGCTCTGCCCCGTCGTCGCGTTGTTGCGGATCGAGGGTGGTCGGCTCAGACCCGATGGCGATGGTCAGTCCGGCGGCATAAAGCGGGACGGCGGCGCTTAGAAAGAGCGAGGATAAGAGCGCACGCGAAAGCGTGGCCCGGAAAGCGGTGCGTGTAAGTGCGTTCATCTTTTTTCCCGTTGGCTAAGGAGGTCATGGCCTGATTGGCTCAGGTGTTTTTTTGACGAGTCCCGACATTCCCTGATCCAGCCTAGGAAGCAGTCGAAAAAACTGTCAACGACTTCGTGACAACAAAAAGGTCAGGGGACGGTAGCTTTCAACTTTCGCACAAATATTGTGCAAAATCACCACGCCTCAGGCATCAAACACGCGAAACAGAATACGAAACGTAGGGCGTGATCGTAGAAAATCCCAAAATCTGTATCCAATATTGCAGCGCGGCAGAATCGGAATGCAGTGTTTCACCAAACGACGTCCCGCACAGTTTCAGGCACATTGAGGTGCTCAGTGCGTTAAAAATAAAGGCATGCCGCATGACGTAGCGTTTGGCAGCGTGCATATTTCGATCAAACAGGCCCGCAGCCTGAAAAGTCTCGAAATCACTTGTCAGCCAATTTAGTATACCATATACAAAAAGTTGAGTTTAGGCATTCCCACCCCTCAAGCTCCAAAATACGCCGCCAAAAGCGCCGCACTGCGACTGACAGATCCCACATGACTGCCCCGCCCGACGCGTTCGGCGCGGCGCTTTCAAGGTGGCTGACCGAAAGATTGCGGCGGTCACGCGCAATGGAAGACATGATTGACCCAATGAAACGCACCCTTCTTATCACCGGCGCGGCGAGTGGCATCGGCGCAGCCATCGCCCGGCGCTCTGCCGGTCCTGACACCGCCCTCCTGCTGCACACGGGCAAAAACGCCGACGCCCTTGAGACGGTCGCCCAAGATTGCCGCGCGGCAGGCTCGGACGTCGTTTTGGAACTCGGCGATCTCGCCGATCCCGCCACATGCACCCGCCTGATCACCGCCGCCAAATCCGCGTTCGGACAGATTGACCAGATTGTGAGCAACGCGGGCAAGGCCTCAAAAGCCCCGTTTGGCAGCTTCACCCATGATGATTTGATGCGCGACTTTGCGATGATGCCCGGTGCATTTGCGCTTTTGGTGTCAGAGGCTCTAAGCGATCTTGAACGCTCGCCCTGCGGTCGCGTGATCGCCATCAGCTCTTTCGTCGCCCATGTTCACGGCAAAGCCGGCACAAGTTTCCCCACCACCTCCGCCGCCAAGGCCGCCATCGAAGCCTTGGTGGCCGCCCTTGCGCTGCAACTTGCCCCCACGGGCACAACGGTGAATGCGGTGGTGCCGGGCTTCACCCGCAAACAAGGCGGCGGGCATCTCGCGGTGTCAACAGACACGCTTTCCGCCGCCATGTCCGCCACCCCCACCGGACGGCTCACCGAACCCGCCGACATCGCTGCTACCGTCGCTTTCTTGCTGTCCCCAGAGGCCCGCCAGATCACCGGCGCGACCGTGCATGTCGATGGCGGCTTAACCCTAGGCTGATCCAGACCATGACCGACATCACGCTCTATCTCGAATTGGCCGCCGTGCTCATCGCCACCGGTTTCATCGCGGGCATTATCGCCGGGCTTTTGGGCCTCGGTGGCGGCATCGTCCTTGTCCCCGCCTTTTATTTTCTTTTTTCCTCAATGGGGTATGAGAGCGCGCATCTGATGCAAGTCTGCGTTGCCACCTCTTTGGCCACCATTGTCGTCACCTCCCTGCGCTCGGTTCAATCGCATCGCAAACGCGGCACCGTTGATATGGACATCCTGAAAACTTGGGCCCCCGGCATCGTGATCGGTGCGGTGATTGGCGCTTTCGTCGCCACCCGGCTATCCTCGCAAATCCTGTTGGGCATTTTCGGTGTCTTGGGCATGATCGTTTCGGCCCAAATGGCCTTTGGCGGCCTCAAAGAGATCGCAACCGAACGCCTGCCGCGCGAACCGTTTCGCTCGGCATTGAGTTCCGGCATTGGTTTTTTGTCGGTACTCATGGGGATTGGTGGCGGCTCTTTTGGGGTGCCGGTTCTGACGCTATCGGGCCTTACGATGCACCGCGCAGTCGGCACCGCGGCGGGCTTTGGCCTCTTGATCGCGCTGCCGTCTTCGGTGAGTTTCGCGCTGCACGGTTGGGCGCTTGCGGGCAAGCCGCCCTTCTCGCTGGGCCTCATCAATCTTCCGGCCTTTGCCGCCACCATCTCGATGACGTTGATCTCCGCTCCGATGGGCGTGGCTTTGGCACATCGGCTTCCGGCGAAAAAGCTCAAACGGATTTTCGCCGTGTTCCTGTTGATCACTGCGGCGCGGATGTTGATAAAAGCCTTTTCGATGTGACCCCTTGGCGCGCGGCGCGCGTTACGCGATGGTCACGCCCGTCCCATCCAAAATACGCCGCACCGTGCCCACGGCAGACCGCGGCGTATAGGCCCCGCTCACCCCGCCCAAGGACTGTGACGCCACGCGGATGTCCCATTCAAGCCCCTGCCCCTCAACGTGAATATGATGCTCCATCGTCTTTTTACCCGGCTCGGCCACCACCCGGCTGACTGTGCGGTCAAACCCAATCCCGGCCAGCGCGACAGCGGCATGCACGTTCACATTGCGCGGGAACGTGAGACAGGCCTCACGCGCGGTGCCTTCAAAAACCGCGCCCTCAGCGGTCTCA
Source organism: Celeribacter baekdonensis (assembly GCF_900102315.1). Classification (GTDB taxonomy): domain Bacteria; phylum Pseudomonadota; class Alphaproteobacteria; order Rhodobacterales; family Rhodobacteraceae; genus Celeribacter; species Celeribacter baekdonensis. The sequence continues at coordinate 217,687 of NZ_FNBL01000003.1, read as the reverse complement.
GTCAGACCAAGGCTCGGCCCGCTTTTGATCGTCGTGATGCTCACCCGCTCAATCACATCGCGCCCATCGGCCAAGCCATCCAGCGCCAGAACCGCGCCATGGGGGACAAAAAACCGTGTGCCATGTGTAGCACAGGCCGCGCGCAGGGCCTCATCGGTCTGAAGCACGGACAGCGCGGTACAGCTAAACCCGCACAGATCGCTTTTGGCCAAGATCGCCGCGCCGTGATCATGGATCACCTCCGGCACGGCGGCTTCGATCACCAAATCCACCTCTCGGGCCAGCGCCTGCGCCATATCCGTCAGGATCAGCGCCTCTGGAACCCCTTCGGGGCGACGCCGCCCGGCCAACATATAGGAGACCTCAACCCCCGCCATGTCGGCCAAGGCCTCGTAGATGGCACAGCCGATTTTACCGGCCCCAATGATGCCAATTTTACGCTGCGGAGCACTGTGATGTTCGGTCATGAAAGCGGGCCTTTTGGTCAGGAGAAAAGCTCACCAAAACAATCATCAAACTGATTTTTTGTAAATAAAAAACAATGCCTTAAATCACATTTAACACCCCTAAATCCATCACGGGCTTAGGGGTAAGACGGCTGGCAAAAACGTCCTGTTTCGCTACTGAGACAGGGCCACTGGACCCTGATCCTCATAGACGTCTCCCGGCCCCGGATTGGCCGCATTTGAGGCGCCGCCAAAATGGGTCATGATCCCCCACACCGCGTTCAAAGCGGTCTGAACCGCGCCTTCGACCCATGCCGGGGTCCAGCTCACACTGTCGCCCGCAAGGAACATACCGCGATGCGTCGCGGGCTGATCCGCCTGCATGAAATGACCATAGACCCGGCGATTATAGCGATAATGCCCCGGCAAAGCGCCCTTGAACGCCCCAAGGAAATTCTCGTCCGCCTCCCAACTGATGCATTTCGGCACACCCCGGATATGAGAGGCAATATCCACGCCGGGATAGATTTTCTCCAAAGCGTTCAAGGCCAAATCAACCCGTTTTTCATCCGACAACGGCAGAAGTTTCAGCGCATCCGTCATCCATGAATAAGACAGACAGATCACCCCCGGGGCGTCCGGCCCGTTGTCAAAGAAATAGGTGCCCCGCGTGATCCGGTCGGTCAATGTCATCGACAACAAAGGCCGCCCTGTCGCCGGGTCAATGTCAGTCCAAAACGGTCGATCCACCATCACAAATGTCTTCGCCGCCTGCATGTAGCGCGTGCGATCGAGCGCCATCCAGAGCGGTTGAGCAAACAGGTCCTCCTCCACATCAATCGCTGTGGTCAAAAGGTGGCTCTGGCAGGTTGCGAGCACCGCCTCATAGGCGACTTCGTTGTCCCATTGGTCGCGCACCGTAAACGATGTTTCAGATGCTGCGCGGGAAATATGCGTCACCCGAGACCGGGTTGCCCCGCCATGCAGAGAGGCCAGAGAGGTGCCTTCCGGCCAATGCGCACAGGGCGGCGTGGCGGTCCAAAGGCGGCGCAAAACACTCTCGACCCCGCCGACCACATAGCGTTGATCGTCGTCAAAGCCCAAAAGATTGACCCGCAGGATTTCGAGCATGGAATTGGGAAAATCCGAATCCCAACCGCCGGTGCCAAATCCCACTTGGCCAAAGACCTCGCGATGGCGAAAGCTCAGATTTTGAAAGGCCTGCGAGCTTGTGACAAAGTCATAAAACGTGCGCTCATCCCAGGCCTCGACGATGGGGGCCCAGAGGGATTTGACCCGCGCCGCGTCCTTGTCCCGAATGGCCGCTTGCAACGCGCTAAAACCAACCCCTTGCTCCAAAGCATCGTTATAAGCCGTGGCAATTTCGCGATACATATCGGGCAAATCATTGAGATCGCGCGCGAAAAGTGTTTCTCCCTCAAGGTCGATCACGGTGGACCCCGCCGCCTTGGTGAGCGGATTTGGAAAGGGCTTTGTCTGCAACCCCATGAGATTCAGGTAATGATAAAAGCTCGCAGAAGAGATCGGAAACCGCATCCCCCCCATCTCCGCAATCACATCCTGGGTGCCATCAAACACCTCAGAGCGCAACCGCCCGCCAAAGCGGGAGGCCTCATAAATCACCGGGCGCAGCCCCAGTTTCATCAGCTCATAGGCCGCAATCACGCCCGCCGCACCGGCGCCAATGATCGCCACTTGGGCACCATGGCTGTCGCGCGGCACGGTCCCCAATCCCGCCGGATGGGCCAGCCAATCATCGTAGGCAAAGGTGAAATCAGGGCCAAAAGCGGTCAGAGGTTTGGAGGATGTCATCGGGTCTCTCTTTGTCTCAAGGAAAAGCGGGTCGGTGCAAAAGACGTTAGGTCGCGGACGGGTTGACGTCCAGCGACCAAATCCGCAACCAATGCCGCAGTCATCGGCGCCGATGCGAGGCCGATGTGGCCATGGCCAAAGGCGTAAACCACATCACCGGACCGGGTGGACCGACCGATCACGGGCTTACCATCTGGTGTCGAGGGCCGATTGCCTTGCCAGCGCGCCGCCTGTGAAAATGTCGCCCCAGCAAGAGCCGGATAGCTCTGTTTCAGATGCTCAAAAAGGATCTCGACCCGCGTCCAATTTGGCGGCGCATCAGGCGCGGCGATTTCCACCTGCCCTGCGGCGCGCAGGCCACCGCGCGTGCTGACATTGGCCATTTTTCCATCCTGCGGCATGATCGGGATGTCGAGCGTGATCGGAGCATTGGAAAGCTCCACATGATAGCCGCGCTCGGCGGCCAAAGGCACCGGGTCTCCCAAGGACGCGGCAAGCGGGGCGGAGGCCATACCTGCGGCAATCACCGCCATTTCACAGGCCACATCACCATCGGCACAGCGCAGCCCACGCAACCGCCCCTCGGACAGGTCAAACCCGATCACCCGGTCCCGCCGAAGCACAACGCCCTGAGCGATCTGCCATGTGGCAAGCCCGTCCACATAGCCACCGGGGTCGGTGCAATGCGCCCCGTCTTTGATCAGGATGCCAAACCGATACGCAGGATCAAGCGCGGGGGCGGCGCGGCGCAAAGCCTCCCCCGCAATCTCTGCCATCGCCACACCATTGTCGCGACGCAGCCTCCAACCAAACGCATCCGCTTCATACTCCGCCCGCTCGCGAAACGCGTAGAGCAACCCGTTTCGGACGATCATACACGACAGCCCGGCACGGGCAGCAAGATCGACATGGCGCTGCGGCGCATCCGCGAGCAGGTCAGAAAGTGCGCGTGCTGTTCGCGACACCTTGTCCTGCGTCGCCCCGGCCCAGAGAAACCGCACAAGCCACGGCATCAGCGCAGGCAGATCACGCCAGCGGATGGTCAGCGCCCCGCGCGGATCGGCCAGCATCCTCGGCACTTTGCGCCACAGGCCGGGCTGAGACATCGGCAGGATCGACGCCGGACTGATGAACGCGCCGTTGCCGTAGCTGGCCGCATGGGGGCCTCCGGGCGAGGCCGGATCAATCACCGTCACACGGTGGCCCTCTTGAAGAAGTGCTGCGGCGGTGCTGACGCCAACAATTCCCGCGCCAATGACGGCGATATGTTTGCCCTGCGATTGTGTCATGACGGGTCCGTTTGAAATCAGAAATGTTGCGATCTGGTCCGTCTGCCTGTGGCAAGACCTGAAATCTTTCATGACAATCGCACATGGCGTTGAAAATAAAATGGTTGAAATATGCATTCTGTCATGACTTTTACTCATGTGTGTTTTGCAGAAGGATCGCGCCTTTGCGCCGTTTCATTCCCTCTCTCTCCGCACTTGAGTGCTTTGATCTGGCCGCGCGCCATCGCAGCTTTACCCGCGCCGCCGAAGACCTTGGCCTCACCCAAAGCGGGGTGAGCCGACAGATCGGCACGCTGGAGCAGTTTCTCGGGGTGCGCCTGTTTCAACGGATTGGATCACGGCTGGAGCTGACCGAGATCGGGGCGCAGTATTGGCGCGAAATCGGCCCGCTTATGGCCGGGCTGGAAAAGGCGGCGTTGGATGCCGTGCGCGGGCAAAGGCTTGAGGAGGCTTTGATCCTTCAGACCAGTCCGGGGTTTGCCGCATGTTGGCTTTTGCCACGGCTCGGCGGGTTTCTCGCCGCCCATCCAGAGGTTATTTTGGAGGTGATCGAGGCTGAGGGGACCTGTGATTTTTCCACCTCACCCGCCGATTTGGCCATTGTGCGTGGCACTGGTGCGGTGTCGGATGTGCGAAGTGATCGGCTCTGCGCCGAAACACTCACCGTCGTCGCCGCACCCAAGCTGATCCCCCCCGGCGCGACTTTGGACCATCTCGATTTCACGCGCCTCCCCACGCTGCAAAATGCGACGCGCCCGAGTCTTTGGATGACATGGCTGCGTCTCTCGGGCCTCCCGCACAACGGCGCGATCCGGGGCGTGCGACTGGGGCACAGCGGCCTTCTCATTCCAGCGGCCTGTGCCGGGCTTGGTCTGGCCGTGGTGCCACGATTTTATGTCGAAGACGACCTTCGCCAAGGGCGGCTTTGGGAGCCGTTTGGGCCAGCGGTGACGTCCCCCGAGAGCTATTGGATTTTGCGACCTGAAGAGCGCGCGCACCACCCGCACCTGACCGCCTGCGTCACATGGCTCAAACGCGACATGAAACGCCCAAATACGGGCATTTCCCCTCTTTAAAGCGCCACGCCATAAACCCGTGGTTCAGGTTAAAGGCGCAACGGTTTAACGCACTCAACATCGAGGCATCAGCCGGGTTCGCCGCTCCTAAGTCAGCCGAGACTGGCGCTTGGATCGACCATCACTTTGCATTGGGTCGTGCGCTGACGCAGCGCCTCAAAGGCTTTGGGCATCTCCGCTAGCGTCACCGTATCCGAAATCAAATGTTGCGGCGCATAGGTTCCGGCATCAAGCGCGCGGATCGCCATTTCAAACTCTGACATGTTGAAAAACACCGACATCACGATCTCGACCTCTTTGGAGATGGCGCGAAAGCTGTTCATGTGATCGGGGGCGGTGCAAAGCCCCAGCACAACAACCTTGCCCCGAGGCGCGACAAGGTCGACACAATGATCAATCAACCCCGGTTTACCGACGCATTCAAACACCATCTCTGGCGGCCCGCCACAGGTTTGGGTCAGTCTGTGAGCAAGATCGGGATCTGAGACGATGAAATCCGTCGCGCCAAGTTGCATGGCCCGCTCGCGTTGGTGATCATGCATGTCGACCACGACGACGCGCGCCGCGCCCATGCGCCGCGCCCAAAACGCCACGGCAAGGCCGATGGCCCCGGCCCCAACGATTGCCACCCGCGCCCCCGGCTGCATCCGTGCCCGCATGATCCCATGTAACGCCACGCCCAGAGGTTCGGCCAAAGCGCCGTCAGTGGCGGAAATGCCCCACGGCAGCTTGCGACACTGGAACTCATCCAACGCCGCATATTCGGCAAAGCCGCCGCCGATGAGGGCAAACTTTGCACACCACGCCGGTTCGCCGCGCTGACACGCGGGACAGGTGCCGCAGCCTTTGAGCGGGGCGGCAGAGACGTGATCGCCGGGTTTGAGGTGGGTCACACCTGCGCCCACGTCGATCACTTCGCCTGAAAACTCATGACCAATCACCTCGCCGCCCTGAAGGCCAAAGGTGGCGTCTTCGGTCATGTGCAAATCCGAACCACAGATGCCGCACCGGCAAATTTTAAGCAGCACCTGCCCCCACCCCGCTTCGGGCTGTGGCACCTCATTGACGCAAAGCGGTTGGCCCAAAGCCTTGAAAACGGCGGCCTTCATGGGGTGTCCTCCACGATCAATTTGCGCCGGACGGGGAACCACGCGTGGTCTCCCCATTTTTGCATCAGGCCCCAGACCCCGCCCCGCGCGTAGAGCGCAATCACCAAGGTGAGCAGACCCAGCACGATCAAATAGGCCGAGCCAAATTCGCCAAACAGGCGGTCGGCGAGGAAATAGATCAACGCACCAATCAACACGCCCTCAATTGCGCCAATGCCGCCCACCATGACGATGAAAATCGACATCGAGCCCCAAAAAGGATCAAAGCCCGCCGAGGGTGTGATCCTGAGCTGCGCCATATAATAAATCGCCCCGGCAAAGCCCGTGCCGACCGCCGCCGCGATAAAGATATAGAACCGCAGCCGACCGACATTCACGCCCTGGCTGGCGGCGGCCACCGGATTGTCACGCATCGCCGTCAGTGCAAGCCCGATGCGTGAGCGCAACAACCAATAGCTGCCGCCGATGGTGGTGAGCAGCAAGAGCGCACAGAGGAGGACAAAGCCAACCTCGCGCTCATGCTGGCTGTACTGGGTCATCACCCGCAAGGTCAGACCAGCCCCCGCATTGACATAATCAATGTTCGAGGTCGCCAACCGCACCGCTTCGGCCACGACCCATGTGCCGATGGCGAAATACGGCCCGTCCAGTCGCCGCAGCAACAGGTAGGTCGGCACCGCCAAAATCGCAGGCGCAATCAGCGACAGAAGGACGGCAACAAAAGGGTTCACGCCAAAATTCTGCGCCAGAACGAAAAGCAGATAGCCCGAGACGCCGATAAAGGCCTGTTGGCCGACGGAGACCAGCCCGGCATAGCCCGCAAGCAAGTTCCACATCTGCGCGATGGCGATGTAGCACGACAGTTCGATGGCCCAGCGGATATTGCCCGAACTGGCCCACCACGGCATGGCGATGAGGGCCAAGAGAAGAGCGAGGCACAGCGTCATGGCGATCCGGCTGGATCGGGTTGCGCGGACGACCTCGGTGTGATGTGTTTTTGATGTCATAGGTCCCTGCCTCATTTTTTGCGCGCCATGATGCCTTCGGGCCGTGTGGCCAGCACCGCGAGAAAGACGAGATGTCCGAAAAGAATGCCCAAGCCCGGATCAATCCGAAGGCCAATGGCCTGAGCCACGCCAAGCACCATCGCACCCAGAAACGCCCCCCAGACCGACCCCATGCCGCCGATGATCACCGCTTCAAACGCGTAGATCAGCTGAGCCGAGCCATCAGAGGGCGACACCGTGGCCCGCAATGCGGCAAACACGGCGGCCAGCCCCAGAATGCCAACGGCAATGGCTGTGGCGATCGCATAGATGCGTTTGGGATCGACCCCGGTCATCGCGGCGGCTTCTGTGTCGGCGGCGGCGGCGCGCAGGCCCCGGCCAAAGCGCGAAAACCGCAGCACTGCGTCCAAACCGCCAGTCAGCACGAGGGCCGTGATCAAAACGATCACCGGCAAGAGGCCGACATAGATCGAACCGATCTGAAAACTCGCGCTGGCGATGTCGGAATTGGGCAGGCTGCGCGTGTCCGCCGACCAAATCTCCAACATGAAATTTTGCAAAGCGATGGACAGGCCGAAGGTGGCAATAAGCGAGGGCAAAGGATCGGCCCCGACCACTTTGTTGAGGATGAATTTTTGCAAGATCCACCCGATCACCACCGCAATCGGCACGATCACGACGATCAGCCCAAGATTGCCAAACGGCAGCACCCCGGCCAATGAGACGGCGATCAGAGACAACAGGATCATCACATCGCCATGGGCGATATTGACGATCCGCATCACGCCAAACATCAACGCCATGCCCAGCGCATATTGCGCATACATTCCGCCCAAAAGGACGCCTTGGATCACTGCATCAAGCCACTGCATGAGACGCTCCAAAATAAGCCGCCGCGATGGCATCGCGGGGGATGTCATTCGAGATACCGGTCAATGTGATGCGTCCTTCGAGCATACAATACAGGCGATTTGAGGCCTCCCGCGCGAGGCCGACATCTTGTTCAACCAATACAATAGCGGTGCCGAATGCGCTGATTTCCGGGAGGATTTCGTAAATCTCACGGATCACTTTGGGCGCAAGACCAAGGCTGATCTCGTCGCACAACAGCACCTTGGGCTGGCACAAAAGCGCGCGCGAAATGGCGACCATTTGCTGTTGTCCGCCGGACAGATCCTCAATCGGTTGACGCCGCTTTTCGCGCAGGATCGGGAACAGATCGAACAGGTGCTCGCGGGTCCATGGCCCCTCGCCTTCCGGCAGGCGCGCATTGTCAATCGCGATGCGCAGGTTTTCCTCGACCGTCATGCCAACAAAAAGCCTGCGTCCTTCGGGCACCATGGCGATGCCGCGCCGAACCATCATATGGGCGGGTGTGCCGCCAACAGAGTTGCCCTCGAATTTCACCATATCCCGACCCACCGGCAAGAGGCCGAAAATGGATTTCAAGAGCGTCGATTTCCCGGCTCCGTTCGCACCAATCAGGGCAACGACCTCGCCCGCATCAATGTGCATGTCGATGCCAAACAGCGCCTGAAAATCGCCGTAGCCTCCTGTGAGGCCATGCGTCGATAAAATGGGTGTGTCACTCATGCTTCGATCCCCATGTATACGCGCTGCACCTCGGCGTCTTTCATGACGGCGTCGGGGGTGCCTTCGGCGATTTTGACGCCAAAGTTGAGCACTATGACCCGGTTCGCCACCGCCATCAGCGCGTGCAGCACATGTTCAATCCAAATGATGGTCACCCCTTGGTCGCGCACCCGGCGCACCAAGTCGACCAGTTCGGCGCCTTCCGCTTCGGTCAAACCGCCCGCGATCTCGTCGAGCAGCAAAAGTTTGGGCCGCCCCGCAAGCGCGCGCGCCAGTTCAAGCCGTTTGCGGTTCAACAACGTCAGGCTGCCCGCCGCCGTGTTGGCATAGGGCAACAGGCCGCAGTCACGCAGCACCTCGGCGCAATGGTCATTGGCCTCCGCCTCGCTCATCCGCGCACTCATCATTGCCGGCACCAACAGGTTTTCAAAGGCTGTCATCGCGCCAAAGGGTTGGGGCACCTGATAGGTGCGCCCAATCCCACGTTTGCAGCGTTTGAACGGCGGCTCGGCCCGCAGCGGAGAGCCATCCAAAGACAGCTCCCCGCCATTCGCGGCCAAATCGCCACTGATCAGGTTGAACAACGTGGTTTTTCCCGCGCCATTCGGCCCGAGAATGCCCAGCACCTCACCGCGGCCAACGTCAAAACTGACGTCTTCCACCACGGTGAGTGCGCCGAAGCGCTTGGTCAGCCCTTTCGCTGACAAAATCGCCTGATCTGTCATGGCTGCGCCTTATGACCAGTCCAGCGGGAGCATCGCCGCTTCGGGTTGAAGCACATCGGGATGAAGCGACGTGTCCACAATCTTAAGATCAAACGGCCATGTTTCACCCTTGACCCATTGGCCACCAAAGATCGGCGTTTTGCAAATGTTCGGATGCGGGCCATCGCCAAAGCGGATGGTGCCGACAAGCGTGGCGAGGTCGGTGGATTTGAGCGCATCGCGGTTGGCCGCGCGGTCCAGCGGGTCCACGGAGCGTTTGAGGGTGTCGAGCACAACCTCCCACAGCGCATGCGCATAGCCCAGAGGCTGGGTCCATTGATTGCCGGTTTCCGCCTCCCAGGCGTCCGCAATATCGCGGCTGGTTTGGCCGGTCAGCGAAGACACATAGGGGAAGGCAGGCGTCCACCAGACTTCCGAGGACATCCCAACGCCCAAATCGCCCATCGCTTCGATCCCGGAGGGGAACAAAAGCGCGGCCGCCACGGTCACCACTTTGGGGTGATAGTTTTGTTGGTTGCACTGGGTGATAAAGGTTTTGAGATCGGCGACATAGGTGATGCCCCCCACAATCTCGCATTCGTTCTTTTTGAACTCTGCGATCTGTGCGGAGAAATCATTTGTGCGCGGTTCAAACATCGAGGGCGCGAAGGCGTCAAAGCCCGCGGCACGCACGGCAGGCGGCAGACCGTATTCGTCGCTGCCCCAGGTTTCACCATCGGCGTTGCGCGGGAACAGCATCCCGACCTTGCCGTTGGTGTCGATGGATTTCCACATGCCGGTGAAGGTGCCCAACACATCCTCAAGGCCCCAAAAGAAATGATAGGTCCAATCAAACGGCTGTTCGGCGCCACCACGCGGCATGACAAAGGCCTGCCATGGCGAATTCGACGAGATACAAGGCACGCCGTAGAGTTCACACTGATCTGCGGTCGGGTTGTTGATGTCCGTGGCCGAGGCGGGCAACATGAAATGCACCTCGTCATTGAGGATCAAATCACCGGCAAGCTCGGCGGCTTTGTTTGGGTTTGATTGCGCATCGCGCAGCAGGATTTCGACATTATAGGTCTCGCCGCCGATCTCGATCCCGTCTTTGACCAGATCCATGATCTTGGTGACGGTGTAGTCATCGGTGTCGCCAAACAGCGACAGCGGTCCGGTCATTGGGCTGATCACACCGATCTTGATGGTCTTTGCGCCCTTGGCCCGTGCTGCATGGGGCAGTGCGATGGTGGCGGCGGTGACCGCCCCCAATCCCTTAAGCAGGCTGCGCCGGTCAAGATGGCTGTGCGGATGGATGTTCAGTGTCATGTTAGGTCCTCCCTTGGGTTTCTTGCGCATCACAGGGCTCCTCCAAGCCCTTGGTCGTGACGCCTGTGCTGTGTCGTGCTGTGTGAGCGGCCTCTGCGGGCCGCACGCCTTGGTCAGTCGATTTCCGGCGCGGGGCGCAGGATCAGCCCGCCGTCGATCACCATTTGCGATCCGGTGACATAGCCGGAGGCGTTCGAGGCCAGATAAAGCGCCAGTGGTTTGATCTCATCGGTCTCGGCCACGCGGCCCAGACAGGACCAGCGCACAAAGGCCTGACGATCCTCCACATTCGCCATCCGCCCCCCGGCAATATTGGTGATGAACGGCCCCGGACAGATCGCATTGACGCGGATGCCGTAGCGCCCAAGCTCCATCGCCAACTGTTTGACCAGATGGCTGACCCCGGCCTTTGCGGGCATGTAGGGCGTGCCGACGATGCCATCGACATAAAAGGCCGCGATTGACGAGGTGGCGATGATCGCCCCGCCGCGCCCTTGCCGTTTCATGTGCCGGGCGGCGAGTTTCATCGTGTAGTAGATCGAGGTCAGATTGATCCCGATCACCTTATCCCAATGGGCGTCATCGAGATTGTCGATCTCGCCGTCCGGGTTGCGGTGGCCTTCGGGGGTCAAAAACCCCGGTCCGGCATCTACACCCGCATTGGCAAACACCACGTCGATGCCGCCCTGACGCACTGAGACGGTGTCAAACACCGCATCCATCGCCGCGCGGTCGGTCACGTCAACCACCTCTGCGTGGATCGTGCCGCGCGGGTCTGTGGCGGCGATCTCCGCCATGGTGCGCGCAAGCTGATCCGCGTTCAGATCAAGCAAACTCACATGCGCGCCCTGCGCGGCCATGATCTCGGCATAGGCCCGACCCAAGCCATAAGCGGCCCCCGTCACAAGGACGGATTTGCCCGCCACATCGAACATGCTCTCCAAAGACATGCGGTCTCCTCCCTTCGGTCCCGCAGGATCAGATGAACATATCTTTGTTGATCTCTAGGCCATTGGCCTCACAATGCTTGACGTAATGGTCGATGAACCAAAACACATCCGCCGTGAAATCATACTTGGCCTCATCGTCAAAAAATTCGATCGCCCCGTTGATCCAAAACAGCGCTTTCATGCCATTGGGATCGTCGGAATAGAGCGTATGCGCCGTGCCCGGCAATTCATAAACAAAATCGCCCGGACGAGAAATCCAGTCGTATTCGTAGTAACCCCAAGAGCCCTCCAATGTGACCGCCGAGACAACGCCGCGGTGTTTGTGCGTGCCGATCCGTCCGCCGCCTTTGACCCAAAGAATATTGGCCACCGAATTGCTGCGCACATCAAAGGCCAGATGTTTGATCGCGGCACTGTCGCCAAACGGCACCCAAGGGTTATTTTTGTCATCTCCGGGGATGAAAGCCCCCTCTTTGCCAAAGCGATTGATCATCGCCTCATGCGGCTCCGGGGGCAGTTTCGTGATAAGGTTTTGCTGTATCATAGGTCCTCCCTTTCGCCCGTTTTCAAGGGCAGCACTCAACAGATCGGTCGGGAGGATATGCGTCAAAGCAAATAATTTACGCCGCTTTGCAGCACGGGCAAAATGAGCAGGAATTGCGATTTATGTCATGGGGTTACCTGCGATAAAAACTTGGGTTTGTGCCAGAATGTCGCAGCCTTTCTGCGCTGCAGATTAATTATATAGTGAAATAACTTTATCATTTACGTAATATCTCATCATGAAAACACCAAATGACGAAGAAACACTCCTGCACCGTGGCGGCCGCCCAACTCTGGCGGACCTGATCGACACGCTTGAGTTCAGCCCCTCGAAAGGCGCGATTGAACTGCATGGCGCGCGGATGGTGCTGTCTCGCGCGACCTTTGGCGCCGATCTTCAGGACGAATTGGTCCGCCGGTTCGGCGAACACGAGGCCAAGGTTTTGATGATGCGCCTGGGCTATCGCAACGGGCGTGAGGACGCGGAATTCATTCGCCAAGGCTGGCCCAATCTGGACATTGGCGACGCGTTCACCGCCGGGACGCGACTGCATATGGTGACGGGCACGGTGCGGGTGGAGACACTGCACAACGATTTTGATTTCAAAACAGATCGGTTTTCCGGTGATTTTCTGTGGCATCAATCCGTCGAAGCCGTCGAATACCAACGTCGCCACGGGCGCGCGCTTGCCCCGGTGTGTTGGGCCCAAACCGGCTATGCCGCAGGCTACGCCAGCGTCTTTTTCCGCAAACTCGTGCTCTATAAAGAGGTGAGCTGTGCAGCGATGGGTGACAAATCCTGTCGTGTGGTGGGCAAGACCGTGGACGGGTGGGGCAAGGACGAACCGTTTGTGCGGATGTTCCTGGATGAGGTCTTGGTCAATCGGGCCGAAATGCCTTCTCGCCTCCGAAAGGCTGCGGGCAAGGCCGAGCCGATGGGCGGCACGCGGTTGGAAGACAGGGTTGTCGCCCCTATACGTCACGAACTTGAAAAAATTGCCCATGCCGGATTGAATGCGCTGATCACCGGGCCTGAGGGGGCGGGCTGTCGCATGGCCGCGGATTGGCTTCACGTCGCACGGTTCGGCCACGGCAAGCCCCACCGTTGTCACGCCACATCGCCCCGGTTGCCCGCGCTTTTGGACAGTTTGCGCCAAACCATATCCGCCCCCGGCGCGCGCGGGCAGACGCTGATCATCGAGGGGATCGACGCATTGACCGATGATCTTCAGGTGGCTTTGATCGACATGATCAAAACCGATGGTATCCCCCCTGAAAACCTTCTTGTCATCGGGTTATCACATCTGCCGCTGCGACTGTTGCGGCGCGACACGGCGCTGCGATCCGAGTTGATATACGCCCTCTCTGTCCTGCCGGTCACGATGCCACCGCTGTCCGCGCGCCCGGATGACATTGCCGATCTGGCAGGGTGTTATCTGACCCAGATGCGCCCAAAACCGGGCGCCGAGGCGCCTGCGCTCACCGAAGAGGCAAAAGCCCTCATCCGCACCGCCGCCTGGCCGGGAAACCTGCCAGAATTGCGTGCAACATTGATGCGCGCTGCGCTCTGTGCCGACGCGCCGCCCATGATTGACCGCAACGATCTCGACTCCGCACGGCTTGATCCGCAGCCTTCGGCACCATCGCTGTCGCAGGGCGAGGATGATTTTGCTGAGCTTTGGGATCAGCTTGTGCCGATCTTTGAAGCGGGGATCGGCCTAGACACATTGGTGTCGCGGATCGAACAACGCGCGGTGACGGACGCCGATGGCAATGTCTCCGCCGCCGCCCGCCTGTTGGGCCTGAGCCGTCCGAAATTGGATTATCGGCTCAAAAACCCCGCCTGACACGGCATGACACGGCATGACACGGCATGACACGGTGCGCGGCTACATCCCGCGCGCGCTTTGCACCACCAGATCGCGCAGCCATTTGTGCATCCGCGAGGCGTGGGTGCGCGCGGTCCAAACCATTTGAATCTGCACAGCCGTTGGCACTGGACAGTCCGTTATAAAAAGCCCCGCCCCAAGTTTGCGTGACAGGCGTTCGGGCACCGTGGCGACAAGTCCGGTGCCTTTGATCAGGCTTTGGATGCCCGCCGGGCTGGGCGTGCGCATTGCGATGGAAATCTCATGGCCCTCTTGTTCCAAGGTCTGCATATAGCCCGATTTCCATTTGCCGCCGTAGGTGATGTAGACATGATCGAGGGCCAGATAATCCTCCATCGTCAGCGCCGTTTTGGCTTTGGCATGGGCCGGGTCCATCATGCAGACATAATGGTCCTCATAGAGCGTGCGCGTATAAAACGCAGCCCCGAGTTGGACGAAGGGACCGATCAGCAAATCCGCCTCCATCCGCAACAGTTTATCATGGCCGAGATAAGAGGAATCGACGATTTCGATTTTGAGGTTCGGCGCTTCGGCCCGGATCAGATGGGCCAGAAGCGGGATGATCAACTCGCGCTCATAGTAGTTGCAGGCGATGGTCACCGTCTGTGTGCTTTCTTTCGGATCAAAATCGCGGCTGGTGGTCAGTTGAGAAAAGCGTTCCAACAACTGACCCGCTTCCGCCACCACCTCTTCGCAGCGCTGGGTCGCGATCAACCGACGCGCCTCGCGGACGAACAGCGGGTCGTCGAACACGGCCCTAAGCTTGTCGATGGTATAGCTGACAACCGATTGATTCATTTCAAGATCTTCGGCGGCGCGCGTGAATGAGCCAAACCGGTAGACCCGGATCAACATATCAAGCGCGCGAAAATCCGTGGCCAGAATGTCGGCGGGTTTGCTTACTGGTTTGATCATGTCCCGCTCCTTTTGGCTTCGGTTGGTCGCCTTATAAATCTATTTGATAGATATGTGAAATCAAATGGATCGCATTGATTGATGAACTCTGCCCTGTTTACCTGACAGGATCACAGCTTTGGGAGGAGATCTGTTGATGTTGGACATTCCCGTGAATGAGACGGTCACATTGGCCGATCTCACCAGAGATCCATACCCGATCTATCGCCAGATGCGCGCCCAGACGCCGGTGGTGCGCGTGGCGCAGACCAATCGGATTTTCGTCACCCGGTTTGAGCATACCAAATGGATCAAGGAAAACCCGGAGATTTTTAGCTCTGATGATCCGATGACGCCGATGAAACCAGCGTTTCAGGCGCATACATTGATGCGCAAAGACGGCGACGAACACCGGGCCGAACGCATGGCGATGCAGCCCGCCTTTTCGCCGAAAGTGATCCGTACGGACTGGGCCGATCTCTATACAAAACTGGCCGAAGATTATGTGTCGCGCCTGCCCAAAGGTGAGACGGTGGACCTGTTTTCCGACCTCTGCGGCCCGATCGCCGCGCGCATTCTGGCGCATATGTTGGGGTTGGAAGAGGCCACTGACGAACAGATGCAACGCTGGTCCCAGCGCCTGATCGACGGGGCGGGTAATTTTGGCAATGACCCTGAACTTTTTGCACTCTCCGACGCGGCCAATGCCGAAATGAACGCGCTGTTTGAACAGGTCATGCCCCGTCACATCGCGGAGCCAAACAATTCGGCCTTTTCCGTCATGTTGAATGCGAAAACGCCGATCCCGATCCGTCAGATGTATGCCAATATCAAAATCGCCATTGGCGGCGGCATCAACGAACCGCGTGATGCTTTGGCAACCATTCTCTACGGGCTGTTGACCAACCCTGAGCAACTCGACGAGGTCAAACGCCAAGACGCCTGGCTTGACGCATTCGAGGAAGGCGTGCGCTGGGTGGCCCCCATTCAGGTGTCGGGGCGGCGCACCACGCAAGAGGTGCAGATCGGCGATCATGTGATCGGTCCAAACGAGACGGTGATGACCATTCAAGCCTCCGCCAACCGCGATGAGGCGGTCTATGCCGATGGCGAGGCGTTCAACGTGTTTCGCGACAAACATCCGCATCAGGCCTTTGGCAGCGGCCCGCATCATTGCGCCGGGGCGCAGGTCGCGCGGCGCACGCTTGGGCAGATCATGTTGCCGCTTTTGTTTGAGCGCTTTCCCAACATGGCCCTGACCGATCCCCATGAGGTGATTTGGAGTGGCTTTGGCTTTCGTGGCCCGCTGAACCTGCCGATCACCTTGGCCTGAATCAATTGGCCTGAACCAATTGGCCTGAATCAAAATGACGCATAGAATAAGGACTAAACCATGACGAAAATCACATTCGTCCAACCCGATGGCCGCAGCCAGACCGTCAGCGCACGTGTCGGAGACAGCGTGATGCAAACGGCGCTGGCCCATAGCATCGACGGCATTTTCGCCGAATGCGGCGGCGCGATGATGTGTGCGACGTGCCATTGTTACGTTGAAGACGCGCGTACTGGGCAGGCGAGCCAAGGCGAAGAGGATTTGTTGGACTGTGCCGAAGACGAGGTGCGGCCCAGCTCGCGGTTGAGCTGTCAGATCAAAGTGACGGAGGATTTGGACGGGCTGGTGGTGCATTTGCCCGTGGCCGTAGACTGACCGAAACGGCCCCTTTGCCGCAGGAGGAGGTGGCAAAACACAGGCCCAGATTTAAGCGCACCAACGCATGACCGGCGCAACGCCGTCGGACCCCAAGGGAGGAGACCCACATGACCACATCATTCACCCGCCGCACGGTTTTGGCGAGCATGGGGGCGGCTCTGGCCACCCCGGCGTTTTTAAAACGCGCCAATGCCGCCGAAGTCACGTTGAAACTGCATTCGATGTTGCCCGCGCCGGCGACGATGAACACGCAGTTTTTTGAGCCATGGATCGAGGAAATCCGCACCGCGTCCGAGGGCGCGATTGACATTCAACTGTTCCCGTCGATGCAACTTGGCGGCAAGCCCGGCCAGTTGCCCGATCAGGTCCGTCAGGGCATTTGCGACATCAGTTGGACCCTTCCGGTGTATTCGCCGGATCGCTTCCCGGTGGCCGAAACGCTGGCGCTGCCCTTCATGGTCACCAATGCCGAAAAAACCTCTGTTGTCATGCACAAGCTGATGGATGAGTTTGGCCAAGATGAATATCCGGGCACCAAAACGCTTGGGTTTCACACCCATGACGGCGGCAAATTCCACACCCGCGAGGGGCTTATTCACACCGCCGAGGACCTCAGAGGCCTCAAATTGCGCGCGCCCAATCAGGCGACGGGCAAGCTGCTTGAACTGATGGGGGCTGAGACGGTGTTTTTCCCGGTGACCGAAATGGTTGTTGGGCTCTCAAATGGGGTGATCGACGGCTGTTGCCTGCCCTATGAGGTGGTGCCCGCGTTCAAACTGCAAGAGCTGACCAAATTCTCCTCCGCCCCTGCCCCCGCGTCGCGTGGGCTTTACGCCAACACCTTCTCGATGCTGATGAACCAACGCGCCTATGAGGGCCTCTCGGACGATCTGCGCAAAGTGATCGACGATCACTCTGGCATTGGCCTGTCACAACGCATTGGCCGCCAGTTTGATACGTTTGAACAGATGGGCAAAGAGGTGGTGATCAAAGAGGGCAACACCATCGGTGAGATCGCGGCCGAAGAAATCTCGGCGTGGCGCGAAATCGCGCAGCCGGTGCACCAAGCCTGGATCGACAAGCTCAATGATCGCGGCCTTGATGGCACGGCAATTTTGGCCCGCGCCAATGAATTGCTGGACGCGGATCAACCGGCCTGAGGTCTTTGAGCGACACGCCTACGGGTCCAATCGGGCAGGCCTCGGTTGGACCGCCCCAACAGGTGTTTTCACTTGGCCCACGCGGCTTGTGACTTGGCCTCGCCGGACAGGGCAGGTATGACTGCGGTTCTGTTAGACATGGAGCCTGTTTTGGATCACGCCACCGCCGCACCAGCCGCCTCACCTGCCGCAATCGCCGCCCGCATCGCGCGCACCATCGCCACCGAAATTTCCGCCGCCCCGTCACAAGTCAGCGCGGCGGTCGATCTTTTGGACGGCGGCGCGACCGTGCCCTTTGTCGCGCGCTACCGCAAAGAGGCCACGGGCGGCTTGGATGACACGCAATTGCGGATGTTGTCCGATCGGCTGACCTATTTGCGCGATCTGGAATCACGCCGTGCGACCATTCTCAAATCCATTTCCGAACAGGGAAAATTGACCGCCGATCTGGCAAAATCCATTGCCGGGGCCGAAAGCAAATCGACGCTTGAGGACATTTACCTGCCCTACAAACCCAAACGCCGAACCAAGGCGATGATCGCGCGTGAAAACGGCTTGGAGCCATTGCTGCGCGCGATTGATGCCAACCGGGCGGCCCAACCCGAAACCTTGGCCGAAGCCTACGTTTCAGAGGCCGTGCCCACCGTCAAAGACGCACTCAACGGCGCGCGCGACATCCTGACCGAGGAACTGTCGGAACGCGCCGATCTTTTGGGCAAGCTGCGTGATTTCATGCGGCGCGAAGCCTTTGTCACCGCCAAACTCATTGCTGGCAAGGACCAGGAGGGCGCGAAGTTTTCCGATTATTTTGATCACCGCGAACGCTGGTCGGATATTCCGTCCCACCGCGCTTTGGCGATCCTGCGCGCCGCGAAAGAAGACATCGTGACGATGGAAATCGCCCCCGATTCTGACGAGGGTGAACCGCGCGCCATCGCCATGATCGGTGCGGCTTTGGCCACAGAGGGGCAGTTGCCCGGCGATGAGTGGCTGCGCGGCGTGGCGCGTTGGGCGTGGCGGGTGAAGTTTTCGATCTCGCTTTATATCGACCTGTTGGGCGAGTTGCGTCAGCGCGCCCATGACGAGGCGATCAACGTCTTTTCCCGCAATCTCAAAGATTTGCTCTTGGCCGCTCCGGCGGGAGCCAAGGCCACGCTGGGCCTTGATCCGGGCATTCGCACCGGCGTGAAAGCCGCCGTTGTGGACGCCACGGGCAAGGTTTTGGACACAGCAACGATCTATCCGTTTCAGCCCAAAATGGATGTGCGCGGCGCAGAGGCCAAGCTCATCGAGCTGATCGGACGGCACAACATCGCCCTGATCGCCATCGGCAATGGCACTGCCAGCCGGGAGACCGAGCGGCTTGTGGCAGACACGCTCAAACGCCTGCCGCAGGGCGTCAAAGCGCCGACCAAAGTCATCGTGTCCGAAGCGGGCGCGTCGGTCTATTCGGCCTCCGAATTGGCCGCACAGGAATTCCCCGATCTGGACGTGAGCCTGCGCGGCGCGGTCTCGATTGCGCGGCGTCTTCAGGACCCATTGGCCGAATTGGTCAAGATCACGCCGCAATCCATCGGCGTCGGCCAGTATCAACATGACGTTGACCAACGGCGGTTGTCGCAGGCGCTCGATGCGGTGGTCGAAGACGCGGTGAACGCGGTGGGCGTGGACCTCAACATGGCCTCGGCACCGCTGTTGGCGCAGGTCGCGGGGCTTGGTCCGTCTTTGGCTCATGCCATCGTCGTGCATCGCGACCAACATGGGGCGTTTCCGTCACGCAAGGCGCTTTTGAAAGTTGCCGGTTTGGGGCCAAAAGCCTTTGAACAATGCGCCGGATTCTTGCGCATTCGGGATGGGGCGGAGCCTTTGGACGCCTCCTCTGTGCACCCCGAAGCCTATGATGTGGCGCGCAAAATCGTGTCAGCCTGTGGTCGTGACATTCGCGACATTATGGGTCAGACCGCCGCCCTCAAAGGCCTGCGCGCCGAGGAGTTTGTCACCGGCGATTTCGGCCTGCCGACCGTGCGCGACATTTTCACCGAGCTGGAAAAACCGGGCCGTGATCCGCGGCCAGAGTTCAAAACCGCGAGCTTCACCGACGGGGTTGAGGACATCAAGGACCTGAAACCGGGGATGAGCCTTGAGGGTACGGTGACCAATGTGGCGGCTTTTGGCGCCTTCGTTGACATCGGCGTACACCAAGACGGGTTGGTGCATGTCAGTCAACTGGCGGATCGGTTCGTGAAAGACCCACATGAGGTGGTGAAAGCCGGGGATGTGGTGCGGGTGCGGGTGACTGAGGTCGACATCGCGCGCAAACGGATCGGGCTGACGATGCGCAAAGACGGGACTGACCCCGCCGATGGCCGCCGAAGCGATGCGCCCACCGCGCGCGGGAAATTTGCCGCCAAACCGCAGGGCGCACCATCAGGCAAAGCGGGTGGAAAACCGGGCGGCTCCAAGGATCACAAAAAAGGCCCCGCGCCACAGAACCGCGCTCCAAACCCAAGCGGCAACAGCGCCCTTGGAGCCGCCTTGTTGGACGCGATGAAGAAAAAATCCTGACACAGCCTTGCCACCGACGCTCTGACGTCAGGGATAACGCTTGGCCTCGTCGGCGATGAGGGAAACAGGATACCTGAAGAGCCCTCAGACATCGTCCTGGGCGCTGGGGTGGGCGGGAACCCCCGTGAAATACAGGCGGAAACACCATGAAACTGACATTCGGACAGGCGGCGAAAACCGCGAAGCGTTCAAAGGGAACGCTGTCAAAAGCCCTTAATTCAGGGGGTATCTCTGCGGAGAAGGACGACAAGGGGCGCTGGCAGATTGATCCGTCAGAGCTTTCTAGGTGGATGTCTGCGAACCCGTTTCCGAACAGTCATGAAAACCAATCGGAAACCCCGGAGGAAACGCATGAAAACAGCTCCTTGGGCGTCGAAGTTAAGATGCTCAGAGAGCAGATCGACGCCATGACCGTCGAGCGTGACCGGGAGCGCGGTCAGCTCGTTGATCAGATCGAGGATTTGCGCTCCCGTCTGAACGGAGCGGAGGCTGAGCGGGTGCGCCTGAACGCGCTTTTGACAGATCAACGTGATAAAGCGGAAACGTCAGCGCGGCGGGGCTTTTGGGGCCGCGTGTTGGGAGGTAGGTGAATGTTGGGCGGCGCAGAGATGTGGCTTTCCTGCCCCTACAGAAAACGTTGCAAAATCGTTCCGTTTCAAGACGATGCTTTATCGAAATATGCGGATAAGTAGTTTTGTTAGATGACTCGGTTCAGGTGAGAAACCTGCGATGTCACCAGTCTGATACTGTGGAATATCTTCCCAGTTTTCTGCTGTTTTATATGAGCACATGTATCGTTCATTGGTTGAATAAAACATGTACACTATTTCGCCTGAGAAGCCGTTTCCGTCACATCTGTAGGTTATCGTAATGGATTCCCGTCCTGCACGCTCGTCGTCCAAAAAAACACGTTCTTGTGATGCGCTTGCAAAGCAGGCTTTCACGTCGTTGGCGCTAGGTGGTACTGCACCAATATGCGAACTGCTACATTCTCTTCCTGTGCCGTACTTTGTCTGCAAAAACTGAACACGCTCAACAGATGAATCTGGAAATCCTGCCCACAGATACAAGTTCCAGAGTGAAGGTGCGGCAAAAACTCCAATAATTACCAGTGTAAAAAATAGTATGACAGAGCGACGAAGCCTCATTAGTATCGCCCCCACGCTCTAAAATTATAGGTGCGGTTAGTTTGAGTGTTTATGTTGGCATCGCCATATGTTGAGTTGTAGCGAGGGTCAATTCCAGTGCGAGATTGGGCACGGCTTGGTACATTTTGGCCGTTCATATTCGGTCGACCAGCAGCTACACCAATGGCAAAATTGACGATTGGGTTTCGACCGTCTCGATCAAAGTTGTACTGTTCGCTCTGATTTACTGTGGCTGTCGCGCCATCGATTGAATAATTGCGGCTTCCGTCAACAGAGATGTTACCAATTACATCAACTTGAAAATCTCCGTATATTCGCCCAGCTTCCGTGAAGGATTTTTCAGGAGGAGAAACTGAAATTGGCAAACCTGTCACTGAAAACTCAACAGGTTTTCCTGACGCTATGGCTTGGTCGATAGCTCTTTTCAGGTCGCTTTTTTGATACGCTGGATTGCCGCTAGAAATGTATTTTTGAATAGCAGTTCCGACATCTAGGATTCTATCAAGGCCAAGCTCTTTTGGGTCGAGCATATAAGTATCTCTTCCGTCATAAGTTGAAGCGTCGGCCACCCCGTCTTCGGATTGTCTATCGTCGGCGGTCTTCGTGGGATCATCCCATTCCCCTTCACAGGTTGCGTCGTTGGTGCAGTTCCCATTCGGATCAGTGATGTTTACTGGATCGTTGTGTGAATAAGCGTATCTATTCGTTCCCACACCCGGCTGTGTTGGATCAAACCAATCGGGCTGAATAAACATCGCTGACGCTTGCGAAGCAAAAAGCGCAAAAAGCGTGGTCAAAACGAGCTGTTTCAAATTTCGGAGCATACCTGTTCCCCTAAAACGTGTAATTACAGGAGGACGTTACCCAATCTTTGCAGCGGTCGCCAACCCAAAGATTCCGCCTTGTCAAACATGCCCTGATTGACCCGTTCAAGGTAGGCCAGATAGGGGCGCTGATCCTCTGGAACGTCCTGCGCCGTGGGGTATTTCTCGTGAAACTCCGTGCGCAGCAGATGGTAGGATGCCGTTGTTTTTTTGACCATGATGTAAGCAAACATTGGGTAGTGCTCGATCAGAGTGTCGGCAACGGCCATGGCGTCGTGATAGCGCACCTCGGCGATCAACTCCTCCACCACCACAGCGGCGATGACAGCAACTGATTGCTCGTTGGTCAGCGGTGCCAGGAACACGCCATTGGCGACGGCCTCGTCGGTGATTGGCAGAAGGTCGCGGTAATGCTGATCCCGCGCAGCACCCGCCCCGCTGGTGGCTTCCAAGTTCCAGACCTTGCCGTCGTCGTCGGTGAATTTCACGAAGACATCAGCGGGGCCATGGCGGGCACCACATCAAGCCCCAGCCGTTGGCCCGCGATCAGTTCGCCGTCTTCGCCGACGAGGCACGGCACGGTCCAGCCGAACTCAGCCATGCTCGCGGCGATCTTCGCCACCTGGTCCGCACCATGCGCCTTCACGTTCTTCGCGTAGGGCTGGAGGCGCGACAGCGGCCACATCTCGATCGTGTCCGGAGCGAAGCTGAGCGTCATGGTGGGCAAGGTTCCTCAGTCGGGTGGATGTCGGTGGCTTCCGGACTCCGGATGCCCGGCCGGACTCCACACGGGGTCCAGCGGCTACCAGCGGTGTCCGGTCGGAAGACCAGCGTTCATTGGTGTTTGCGCGGAGCGCGAATGGGTCTGGCTTCCGGGTGGCTTCCCAAAAATCCGGCCCTGTCGCTGGCGATGTCCCGCGCTTCGCCCGCCAGCATACGAATGTTGCTAGGAAGGAACCAAAAATCAGTGGATTGGCCGACTGGATGCCCGGCTGAAGCCAGAAAGCCGTGCCGGTATCCATCAACAAGGACGGGGAGAGCCGTCTTCCGACGCACTCTCCCCATCATGCCTTACAGGTAGCACGCATATGTTGCATGTGTCGAACATAAAAGTGTTGCAACACATTGGAATTGCTATGCATTCAGCCGAGAGGCAATCTTGGTGAGTGCAACTGCCATCTCCTCCACGCAGTGCTACGATCAACCCCCAACTCGCCACTGATCTGCTTCCAAGGCACATGTGCAGCCCGCGACCAGACCAGTCTGCGTTCCGCTTCATCGATCCACAGCACCCAGTCCGAGGTCTGCTCCAGCCGTGTGATGGCGGCAGCAGACGGCCATACCCGCATCGGCTGCGGTTCCATCGCCGCAATCTCGCGGCTGGTTCGGACGATCTGCGGCCAAGCGTTGAAGAACCCCTGCGCCTTGACAGGGGGCAGCTTGCGCAGCGTGCGGAACGCCTCCTCGAAATGATCGGCCACGCATTCGGCAGTCCAGATACGATCACCCATGGCGCGCCCCCCTGTCGGAAGGGCGCGGCCCGTAGAGCTTCTCACCGATCTGGCGCACCAACTCGCGCTCGGGCCAAGTGAGGCGCTGGTCATCAGCGAAGACTGCAAGCACGCCCTTCTATGGATACCGCGAAGCGGTGCCGCGCTGGCCGCAAGGATACAGTACTTGGACAGGCTTCGGGATCGGAGACCTCGTATCCTTCCAGTCCGTGTCGATTGTTGTGGATTGCTGGGTTTTTCAGCTCGCTATGTCGCTGGGGTACGCCCTAATTATGCACATCACCTTCACAACAGGCGAGCCTGTCCCATGACGAAATCCGCGGCGACCGCCGTCACCCGAGCTGAGTTTATTGAAAGACGACCAGAGCACCTTCGCGATTTCTATGCCGCGCTAATCGACGAGTTGCCACCCGAGTTCAGGATTTCTACGGCTGGGATCCAGCAAAGGTCAGGAGTCGGTCGATCTATCACGTTCTGCACCCTGTTTCGGGTGAAAGCAATGGTCCGGACCCCGAAGTCGAAGTTGTGGTCACGAGTGGTCGAACTGATGGATCCGGACGGGGAACTTGTCGAATGCATTCTCTCCGCAGGTACCCTTACTGGGAAACCGCGAGATGCGGTCGCGAAGCTGTCGGACCATGGTCTGCAGATCTACAACGACAACCAGATCCGCGCAATCGCTCAGCTGATACGAAACTGGCCAGTACCGTCAGAGTCACGTTTGACCTTGATCGAGAAGGTGGGATGGACCGATGATCAGGCCGCGTTCATATTGACGAGTGGGCGCGTGATCACCTGCAAGGGGGCACCGAAAAAAATTCAATCTGGAGGAGACATAGTCGGCGAAGAACTCGGTTCCCTAACGCAGTGGCGAGCGGGTGTAGCAGCTCTC
This sequence comes from Celeribacter baekdonensis, assembly GCF_900102315.1. GTDB lineage: Bacteria > Pseudomonadota > Alphaproteobacteria > Rhodobacterales > Rhodobacteraceae > Celeribacter > Celeribacter baekdonensis. The sequence goes on along the minus strand of NZ_FNBL01000003.1, from coordinate 193,214 downwards.
GCTAAAGGAAATATCAACATGATGTTCGGTATTTCACTCGGTTTTTCTACAGCACTTATATCCTTCACCAAACTAAACACACTTGTTTTTCATTTATTCGGAAACACCTCCCAAGGAAAGACACTTGTTTTACGTACAGCCCTATCTGTGTGGCCTAAAATAGGCGATGAGGAAAAAACATGGGAAGGCACGGGTAACGGCCTGGAAGGGGAAATCGTCAAATCAAATAACATTCTACTTGGACTTGATGAGCTTCGCGCCGATGCAACACCTGACCTTCCTGAAGTTGTCTATAAATTCGCGAACAAACCAAGCAAGGCCCGCGGAAAAAAGAAGGGGGGGCTCATGACCGAGAAACGTGGAAAACAAATGTGATCTCAACAGGCGAATACTCATTCGTTGACACACTTAGGCAGCTTGGGGCAACGCCTACTGGGGGTCAACGGGTGCGAATGCTGGATATTCCCGCGAGAGGGGAATATGGCGTTTTTGACGTTTTACACGGATTTGATACGAGCGATGCGTTCGTGTCTCAGCTAGAGAACGCCCTCGACGAGGCATCAGGTCCGCCTAGCATTGAGTTCATCGAGCGGCTTCTGGCGATGACAAAAGACGATCTCAAAAAAGCGCTCGATAACGACCACACGGCTCATGCTCAGGATCTCAATGAAAATCTGGGTATTGTTTCTGGTGACGACAAGACATCTGAGATCCGCAGGGTAATCAAATCCTTCGCCCTGATCAGCACCGCCGGAGAATGGGCGACAAGGTGGGGGCTTACAGGCTGGGAGCCCGGTACTGCCTCCGCTGCTGTGAAGACGATCGCACACCGCTGGCTTGAAGAATACTGGAACATGCCGAATCATCAGTCTGAAGAGCTGGAAAAGGTGCACGATTATCTTATCGAAAATGAAGCACGTTTCATAAACCTATTCGGCGATACGACGGCCTCTAATGAGGACACCCTTGGATATCAAGATGACCAGTTTTTCTATGTCCTGCCCCAGACCTATTCCAGGATGACTGACACGAAAACAAAACGCTGAGCGCCTTGGTAGGAGGTGGGTATTTGGAAAGTGGAGGTGAAAGAAACAGCTATCAAAAACGGCTCCCGTCCGGTGTCCATAACCGAACCCGCGCTTACCGGATCCGCCGGAGCATCTTAAATTTCGAAAAAAACGAAACACATGAAAGGCAAAACGATGACCGATCTCACACATGATGATGTCGATAATATGCTCACGCAGACGACTGACGAAAATGTCCGTGAAACCCTGCTGGAGGTTAAATCACTGCTCGTCGCATTCGACAGCGAAACCGACGCAGGCCTGCAAGAGCAGATGATGGTGAAAATCCGTGACCTCAATTCTGTCTTGCAGCACGAGCTGAGCGGCGCGGGTCACGACTTTGATGACTATGTCAACGATGGCGTCTTTCACAAGGAGTGATATCGTATCGGTGATGGGGCTTTCCAGGAGCGCCCACACGCGTTCTGGCCCACGGGCGCTCCGGGACAGGAACATAATAGTCGGTCTTTATTGTGTTAACCTCGATAACTTTCTCTGTCTGAGTGTTTCGGTTTTTCAGGGAGTCGCGATACCGTCGGGGTAGACCGAGGAGGTAACCACGATGCCCGACGAGATCGTATTTATTCACTGCCAGACCTTTTCCAGAAAGGCCAACCGGGCCGGCCAGTGCGTCCAGCTGGTCGTTCAGGAAGGTCTGCGCTCCGGAGGCTACCACCCGCATGTCGAGGACCCGAAACCTCTGGCCAGGATTTTTGGCGATCCGGCTGGCTTCCAGAAAATACACGATGACCACGTCGCGCAGCGCAGGACTCTCGCGGTGAAAAATGGGAAGACTAGCAAGAGGGCGATAAGGGCCGACAGACACAGCTTGTTTACGGTCGTCGCCTCATACCCTGTGCCGACCGCGGCTCTGGAGGCGTCGCCCGAGGAACTGGACAGGTTCAAGAGGTGGGTCGATTTGGCGATAGCGTGGGTCCGGGCGCGGTATGGTGATCAACTCAAAGTCGCCTTCGCGCACATTGATGAACAATACCCACATCTTCATTGCTGGTTTCTCCCGGATAACCCTAGTGCTGACGCGAGCCTCCTCCACCCAAGGAAGCGGGCGAAACGGGAGGTCCAGGCGCGCCTGAAATCTGGAGGGGTGGATCCCCGCGAGGAGGTCGCGGCTGGGAACAGGGCCCTGAAATCCGCCATGCGGAGTTGGCAAGACAGTTATCACCGGACCGTGAAGAGGGTAGTTGGACTCGGCATGCATGTGAGCCGAGCAAGCAACTTGCGCCTGATGAACCCGCCGTTCCTTAACTCAGGCGGGCCCGTGCCGCCGTAGTGGCTCCAGCGTGTGATCGGGTCTGGACCCAACTTGTCCCTCCCGAAGAGCAGACTGGCGCTTGATTCGCAGAGCGGGTAGCTGAAAGGCCCCCAGTCAAAGATGCAGAGCGAGTTTTCCCCGGAGACCGCGAACCTCGCGGTATTCAGCTCGCTTTGTACAAATGTACAAAATCTCTCCCCACGACGTGCGATGTCTGGGAAATAGTTTTTCCGATGGTGGTGAGGATTTTTCTTTGTCACGCAGGGCCTTAGCCGGGGCGTAGGTGGCGGAGACGATGGGATTCGAACCCACGAGACCCTTCCGGGCCTACTCCCTTAGCAGGGGAGCGCCTTCGACCACTCGGCCACGTCTCCGCCGACCCGTGTAATGGAGGCGTTTCAGAGACACAAGATAAAATGACACCCTATGAGCGCATGTTTTTCTGTGTGCGATCTGCGTGCGCGGGCGGCGATCACGTGTCGTAATACTGCCGATACCACCCCACGAATTTGGCAACGCCATCTTTAACCGCGGTTTTCGGCGCGTATCCGGTGAGTTTTTGCAACAGATCGGCATTGGCCCAAGTGGCAGGCACGTCGCCCGCTTGCATCGGCATGAGGTTGCGCGTGGCTTTTTTGCCGGTGGCGGCCTCGATGGCTTCGATGAACTCCACCAATTGCACGGCGTCGGAGTTGCCAATGTTCACCACCCGGAAAGGCGCAACAGGCGACAGGCTGTCGCCCTCTTCCACCACGCCATCCTCGGGCCGTACTGGCACCGCGTCGATCAACAGCCGGATGGCATGCACGAGATCTTCGACATAGGTGAAATCACGCTTCATATCGCCGAAATTATAGACGTCGATCGGCATGTCTTCCAAGATCGCTTTGGTGAATTTGAACAGCGCCATATCGGGGCGCCCCCAGGGACCATAAACGGTAAAAAACCGGAACATGGTGATCGGCAGGTCAAACAAATGCGCATAGGAATGCGCCATATTTTCCGTGGATTTCTTGGTGGCGGCATAGAACGACATCTGATGGTCGGCCTTGTCGGTCTCACGGTACGGCATTTCGGTATTGGCCCCGTAGGCCGATGAGGTCGAGGCCAAAAGCATGTGTTTTGGGGAAAAGGCGCGCGCCGCTTCCAGCAATTCAAACGTGCCGATGAGGTTGCTTTCAAGATAGGAGCGCGGATTCTCGATCGAATAACGCACCCCCGCCTGAGCCGCGAGATGGATCACCACATCGGGCTTTTCGTCTTCGAACAGCGCCATCAAAAGGCCCGGCGTTTCGACCTTATCATGCACCGCACGGTAGCCATCATAGGCCAACAACGTGTCTTCACGGCGCTCTTTGAGGGCCACATCATAATAATCGGACAGGCAATCCAGACCGATGACACGAAAGCCGTCCTCCAAAAGAGTGCGGCAGACAAAAGAGCCGATAAATCCGGCCGCGCCGGTGACGAGAGCTGTGGGCATAGGGTCTGTCCTCAATCCGCGCCAAACAGGTCGCGGGTGAAAATTTTCTCAGAAACATCAGAGATGTCATCGGTGACGCGGTTGGCGACGATCACGTCCGCCTCTGCTTTGAACGCGGCCAGATCATTGACCACACGCGAGCCAAAAAACGCGCTTTCCGTCATCACCGGTTCATAGACGATGACCTCGATTCCCTTGGCTTTGATGCGTTTCATGATGCCTTGGATCGAGGATTGGCGGAAATTGTCGGACCCCGCCTTCATCACCAAACGGTACACGCCAACCACTTTTGGGCGCTTCGCGATGATCTGATCGGAGAGGAAATCTTTGCGGGTACGATTGGCATCCACAATGGCGCGGATGAGGTTTTGTGGCACTTCCGAATAGTTCGCCAAGAGTTGCTTTGTGTCTTTCGGCAGGCAATAACCGCCATAGCCAAAGCTTGGGTTGTTGTAATGCGACCCGATGCGCGGGTCCAAACCGATGCCCTCGATGATCTGGCGACTGTCCATCCCGCCGGCCATCGCATAGCTGTCCAATTCGTTAAAAAACGCCACCCGCATCGCGAGATAGGTGTTGGCAAAAAGCTTGATCGCCTCGGCCTCATCCGCATCGGTGAACAGGACCTCAACGTCCTTTTTGATCGCCCCTTCAAGCAGCAAATCCGCAAACACCCGCGCCCGATCCGAGCGTTCGCCAACGATGATCCGCGAGGGATACAGGTTGTCATAAAGCGCGCGGCCTTCGCGCAAAAACTCAGGGCTGAATATCACCTGATCGGTATCGAATTCCTCTCTGATCCGGCTGACAAAGCCTACGGGAATGGTCGATTTCACCACGATCGTCGCCGTTTCATTGACGGCGAGCACCTGTAAAATGACTTTCTCCACGCTCGACGTGTCGAAATAATTGGACTTGGCGTCATAGTTCGTCGGCGTCGCCACAATCACAAAATCTGCGTCCGCGTAGGCCGCCTTTCCATCCGTCGTCGCCCTCAATTTAAGCGACTTATGCGCCAGAAACTCTTCAAGTTCGGCATCGACGATGGGGGATTTGTGCGCGTTGAGCATATCGACACGAGAGGGAGAAATATCCACGGCCACAACATCATGGTTCTGCGCCAATAAAACCGCGTTCGACAACCCAACATACCCAATACCAGCGACTGCGATCTTCATGGGGACCCTTTCGTATGAGAGGACAAACCTCAGACACGAAAGTGATAGAGGAAGCGCACGCGCCTATCTAGCCCAGATCGTCAATACCCTCATATGTGAGGCAAATCCGGCACGTCACCTGCCGATCACGCCCAGAATATTGCGCCTGTATGCGCCTGCAAGAGGGCCGAGGCGGCATAAAACCCCCAAGCGCCTCACTTGGGCAAGGGAGAGATTTCGCCTTCCCCAAGTCCGACACTCACGGGCGGTTGATCCACAGCCTCGCCCATCGGCACAACCGCGCGGTTTTTCAGATTTGGAAACGCCGCCTGTGCCACCTGCGGCGCGCCCACCGCCATCACGCCCAAAAGCACCAGCATCCCAAAGCCGGGACACAGAGGGCGTGAAAACAGGCCTGTTTCGATCTTTGACATTTCATTCCCCCACGTGACAAAACTGCGCCCACAGGCGCAAAATCGGCCCCCGCCAATTCATGCCGCCACAAAACCACAAAGCCCCTAATGAAACGTTGAAACAGGCGATTTTTTGGCCCCTCCCTGCCCCATCTGTCACGCAATCGAGACAATTTAGAGATAACAGGGGCATATGAGAGACCACCAGGCGTAGGAACCTGCAACATGACCGAGATCAGACCTTTCGCATTCGTTTTGGCATGCCTGTTGGAACCGTCGCAAAACGGCATTCGCGCCACAATGCGCCGCCTTTTGGGCCTCTGACGTCACGACACAACGCATCTGCCGCCTTCCTATGGCTCCTGTTTTCTGGCTCAATGCCAAACAGACCGGGGGAGACGACATATGAGTACCGAGATGCCATCCGTTTTTGAGGCCATGCGCCGTGCCCATCGCGCGGAGCCAGTGGTATCCTATGAGGTGCGCCTCGACCGCCTCACACGGCTGGAGAACGCCCTGACCAAAGCAGAGCCCGCGCTGCTCACCGCCATGTCCGACGATTTTTCCCATCGCAGTGCGCAGGAAAGCCGGACCTTTGACATCGACGTGAGTTTTGGCGAGATTCGCACCGCCAAGCGCCATCTCAAAGCTTGGATGAAAATCCGGCGCGTGCGCACGCCGTTGATTTACAAACCTGCTCGCGCCGAAATTCGACCACAGCCCTTGGGCGTGGTCGGTGTGATCGCACCATGGAATTTTCCGGTGATGCTGTCGCTTGCGCCCATCGCGGCGGCTCTGGCTGCGGGCAATCGGGTGATGCTGAAACCTTCGGAATTGACGCCGCGCACCTCCGCCGTCTTACGCGATATGATCACCGAGGCCTTCGCCCCCGACGAAATCAACGTGATCACCGGCGGCCCCGATGTGTCAGCGGCGTTTTCCGCCCTGCCCTTTGATCACCTTTTTTTCACCGGCTCCACCGCTGTGGGCCGCAAAGTGGCCGAAGCGGCAGCGCGCAATTTGACGCCCGTGACCTTGGAACTGGGCGGCAAATCCCCCGCCATTCTGATGCCCTCCGCCGATCTGGACCGCGCCGCGCGGCGCATCGCCTGGGGCAAAACCGCCAATGCCGGTCAGGTCTGTGTCGCGCCCGATTATGTTTTGGTGCCGCGTCATAAGATTGGCCCCATGGCCGACGCAGTGATGGGCGCGATGATGCAGTTTTATCCGCAAGGCGCGCAAAGCCCGGATTTTGCCGGGATCATCACGGAGCGTCACCTGACCCGGCTTGATGCGCTGTTGTCGGAGGCAAAAACGCGCGGGGCCGAGGTGATCCGGCTTGACGGCGGCACCGGGAATGCCCGCAAATTCGCCCCCGCCCTCGTGCTCGACCCACCTTTGGACATCGCCTTGATGCAGGAGGAAATCTTTGGGCCGATCCTGCCGATCCTGCCCTATGACACGCCGCAACAAGCGCTTGATTTCGTCGCCGGGCGCGATCATCCGCTGGCGCTTTATGTCTTTGCAGAGGACCGCGCCGAACAGACCCTGTGGCTCGATCACTCCATTTCAGGCGGTGTGACGGTCAATGACACTGTGATCCATGTGGGCTTTGATACGCTGCCCTTTGGGGGCGTTGGCGCCTCTGGCATGGGCGCCTATCATGGCCGCGCCGGGTTCGAGACGTTTTCCCATCTCAAACCTGTGGTCCGGCAAGTGAAATGGAACGGGATGGCTTTGGTGGAGCCGCCTTTCAAAGGCCTCAAAGCCCGTCTTCTCAAACGCCTGCGCCGCTTTATGTAACATAAAGGACCGCCCAAACGGACGGCCCTCAAAGATTTTAGATCTGGTGCAAACCGCCTCAGCGGCTGAACAAAAAGTGCATCACATCGCCATCTTGGACGATGTAGCTCTTGCCCTCAGCGCGCATTTTACCGGCTTCTTTCGCGCCAGTTTCGCCTTTAAATGTCACAAAGTCTGCAAAAGCGATGGTTTCCGCGCGGATGAAGCCTTTTTCAAAATCGCCGTGGATCACACCCGCCGCTTGCGGTGCGGCGGTGCCTTTTTGAATGGTCCAAGCGCGGGCCTCTTTCGGGCCGACGGTGAAATAGGTTTCCAGATGCAGCAATTCGTAGCCAGCGCGGATCAGACGGTCGAGACCGGCTTCTTCGAGGCCCATTTCGCCCAAGAACATTTCCGCTTCTTCCGCTTCAAGCTGAGAAATCTCTTCCTCGATCTTGGCGGAAATCACCACCGCGCCCGCGCCCTGCTCCGCGGCCATTTTGGCGACCGCTTCTGAATGCGCATTGCCCTTGGCGGCGTTTTCTTCCTCAACGTTACAAACATAGAGGATCGGCTTTTGCGTCAAAAGTTGCAGCATCCGCCATTGCTTCATGTCATCCGGGTCGATCTCGACGGACCGGGCCGGTTTGTCAGCCTCAAGTGCTGCTTGGGCGGCGGCCAAAAGGCGGTCTTGTTGAAGCGCCTCTTTGTCATTGCCTTTGAGTTTGCGCGCCAAATTGGCCCGGCGTTTCTCGATGCTTTCCAGATCGGCCAGCATCAATTCCATCTCGATCACCTGCGCATCATCGACCGGGTCCACACGGCCCTCGACATGGGTCACATCGCCATCTTCAAAACAGCGGACCACATGGGCGATGGCGTCGCATTCGCGGATGTTGGCCAAGAATTGGTTGCCAAGCCCCTCGCCCTTTGAGGCGCCTTTGACCAGTCCCGCGATGTCCACAAATGTCATTCGTGTCGGGATGATCTGTTTCGACCCGGCGATCTCCGCCAAACTGTCCAGACGCGCATCCGGCACCGCGACCTCGCCCACGTTGGGTTCAATCGTACAGAACGGAAAATTCGCCGCCTGTGCTGCTGCCGTTTTGGTCAGAGCATTAAACAGCGTCGATTTGCCCACGTTCGGCAGCCCGACAATTCCCATTTTAAAGCCCATATCGCGTCCCTTTGTTCAGATTCCACGCGTGTCTAAGGCCCAAAGAGGCCTCGCGCAAGCCTTCCCCATTGCACTTGGCGCAAAGATCGGCCAAACCCGGTGAACAAGTTCAAGCCGGAGGCCCCTATGACCCGCATCGACGCCAAATTCGCCGAACTGAAAGCTCAGGGCAAAAAAGCCTTTGTCGCCTATGTGATGGCGGGTGATCCCGATGTTGAAAAGTCGCTTGAGATTGTCAAAGCCCTGCCCGGTGCGGGTGTCGACATCATCGAGTTAGGGCTGCCCTTTACCGATCCGATGGCCGATGGTCCAACCATTCAACTGGCCGGCCAACGCGCGCTGGATCATGGCATGACCTTGCAAAAGACCCTTGATATGGCAGCAGAATTTCGCAAGCTTGATGACACCACCCCGATCGTTTTGATGGGCTATTACAACCCGATCTATTCGCGCGGTGTCGATAAGTTTTTGGTCGACGCGGTTGCGGCCGGAATTGACGGGTTGATCATCGTCGATTTGCCGCCCGAAGAGGATGACGAGCTGTGCATTCCGGCGCAAAAGGCCGGGATGAATTTCATCCGCCTAGCCACGCCGACGACCGATGACAAACGCCTGCCGAAAGTGCTGACCAACACCTCAGGCTTTGTCTATTACGTCTCGATCACCGGGATCACCGGTGCCGCCGCCGCCTCTGGTGCCGATGTTGCCCCGGAAGTGGCGCGGATCAAGGCCAAAACCGACCTGCCCGTGATCGTGGGCTTCGGCGTGCGCACACCCGAGAAAGCCCAAGAGATCGCCGCCGTCGCGGATGGCACCGTGGTCGGGTCAGCGATTGTCAATGAGATCGCACAGGGCAAGTCGGTGGACGAGATCATCGCCTATGTCGCCGCCTTGGCCGATGGTGCGCACCGGGCGTGAGGTGGAACTCTGAGCGCTCTCATCTCGTTTCCAGCCGGAATTTGAGAAAGCGGTTGCCCTCATAGAGGATGTCGCCGACTTGCTGCGCACCCATCCGTCGCAGCGCCCCAAGGCGGCGCCGCGAGGGCGGCAAGAGGAAGGTGACATAGGGGATGCGCGCGTCCTTGCGGGCGAAGTCCAACGCCTTTTTCGCGATTTTGACCCCGAGACCAAAGTGGTCCGGGCGCAGAACGAGACCGAAATCCCACTCATCGCCTTCCTTTTGAAACCCGCCCCAGCCGACATAGGTCCCGTCCGCAAGAAACGCCCAATGCCCCAACCCGTCCCGCGTCCAGCAGGCGTCCTTGGCGGCCACAAACGCGGCGACGGTTTCCTCGGTCCAGGGCATAGACAACAGCGGCATATGCTCCGCCACACGCGGATCGCGCATGTGGCCCAAGATGTCGGCGGCAGGGACCTCCGTCAAACGGACAAAATGAAGATCGGTCATGCAGGCCTGTCTTGTAACGTCGGAACACCAAAGTCGGAGCACCTATGGAGCATATCTCGCCCAAGACGGTCAAGCGCAGGCCGCTCACCTTGCCATCACGTTTTCGTCGCCTGTTCTCTTAGAAAACTGTCGCACTTCATCTCCCATGTTTTGCTTGCCTCATGGGATGAATCGCCCTAAGTGCCCCTCACACCGTTCATCCCTTTTGAAACTGTGAGGGGACCCACGATGATCCAGACGCCTTACTACCTCATCGACAAGGCCCGCCTGTTACCCAACATGGAAAAAATCGCCCGGCTGCGTGAGCGCTCCGGCGCCAAAGCGCTTTTGGCGCTCAAGTGTTTTTCCACATGGCCAGCGTTCGATTTCATGCGCGACTATATGGACGGGACGACCTCGTCGTCGCTCTATGAGCTGAAACTTGGCGCGGAGAAATTCGGCAAGGAAACCCATGGCTATTCCGTTGGCTGGGCTGATCACGAGATTGACGAGGCTGTCACCCATGCCGACAAGCTGATTTTCAACTCTCTCGGGCAGTTGGATCGTTTCGGTGCCAAGGCGACAGGCATTGCCACCGGCCTGCGCCTGAACCCGCGGTTTTCAACCTCGGGATTTGATCTGGCGGACCCGGCACGACCGTTTTCACGGCTGGGCGAATGGGACATGGACCGTCTGGAAAGTGCGTTGGATCGCATCACCGGCGTGATGATCCACTATAATTGTGAAAACCGCGATTTTGATCTGTTTTCCGACCAATTGACCCGGATCGAGGCCGAGTTTGGCACGTTTTTGAAACGTTTGGACTGGGTCTCTTTGGGCGGTGGCATTCATTTCACCGGCGATGACTATCCTTTGGACAAGCTCGCGGATCGGCTCAAAGCCTTCTCGGATGCCATGGGCGTTCAGGTCTATCTTGAACCCGGCGAGGCGTCGATCACCGGCTCGACCACGTTGGAAGTGTCCGTCCTCGACATCATCGACACCAAGAGTGAAGATCGGGGCAAAAAAGTTGCCATCGTCGACAGTTCGATCGAGGCGCATATGCTTGATCTGTTGATCTACCGTGAGACGGCAAAATTGCCGCAAAACGGCACGCATGCCTATCAAATCGCGGGCAAAACCTGTTTGGCCGGGGACATATTTGGCGACGCCTTGTTCGACAAACCGCTCGAAATTGGCGATAAAATCTCGATTCAGGACGCAGCCGGTTACACAATGGTTAAAAAGAACTGGTTTAACGGTGTGCAAATGCCCTCCATCGCCCTGCGCGAATTGGATGGGTCCATCACCATAGCCCGCACATTCGGGTATCAGGATTTCGTCGCGGCGCTCGGCTGAGCCCGCTTTCACTCACCACCCAAACGATAGGGGGTCTCGACCGTTGAAACGGAACGTACTCATCATTGGCGCAGGCGGCGTCGCTCAGGTCGTGGCGCATAAATGCGCTCAAAACAACGATGTGCTGGGGGATATTCATATCGCCAGCCGGACGCTCGCAAAATGCGAAGCGATCCTTGAGTCCGTGCAGTCAAAACGCGCGATGAAACAAGAGGGCGTTCTTGCGGCCCATCAGGTCGATGCGATGGACAGCGCGGCGGTAGCAAGCCTGATCCGCAAGACCGGTGCCCAGATCGTGATCAACGTCGGCTCCGCCTTTGTGAACATGACAGTGATGGACGCCTGTATCGAAACGGGCGCGGCCTATATCGACACGGCGATCCACGAAGACCCGGCCAAAATTTGCGAGATCCCGCCGTGGTATGGCAATTATGAATGGAAAAAGCGCGACCTCTGCGCCGAGAAAGGTGTCACCGCGATCCTTGGCGCGGGCTTTGATCCGGGTGTGGTCAACGCCTTTGCCCGCTTTGCCGCCGATCAGATGGACGAGGTCAAATCCATCGACATCGTCGACATCAACGCCGGCTCGCATGGCAAATATTTCGCCACCAATTTCGACCCCGAAATCAACTTTCGCGAATTCACCGGCACGGTCTATTACTGGGAAGACCAGCAATGGAAAGAGACGTCGATGTTCGCCTCTGGCCGCGAATGGGACCTGCCCGTTGTGGGGATGCAAAAGGCCTATCAATCCGGCCATGACGAGGTGCACAGCCTCGCCGCCAATTACCCCAAAGCCGATGTGCGGTTCTGGATGGGCTTTGGCGATCATTACATCAACGTCTTTACCGTTTTGAAAAACCTCGGCCTTTTGTCCGAACAGCCGGTGACAACCGCTGAAGGCCAGGAGGTCGTGCCGCTCAAAGTCGTCAAAGCCGTGTTGCCCGACCCGTCGTCCTTGGCCCCGGATTACACCGGGAAAACCTGTATCGGCGATCTGGTGAAAGGCGTGAAAGACGGCAAGGATATCGAGATGTTCGTCTACAATGTTGCCGATCACAAAGAGGCCTTTGATGAGGTCGGCAGCCAAGGCATTTCCTACACGGCGGGTGTGCCTCCTGTGGCGGCTGCGATGTTGGTGGCCTCTGGCGAATGGGATGCGAAGACCATGAAAAACGTTGAGGAAATGGACCCGAAACCGTTCTTTACGCTGCTCGACAAGATGGGGCTCCCAACCCGTGTTCAGATCGGCGGCCTTGGCGGCGAAGACAAAGCCTGGGACGCGTAACCCCGCCTCACCGCGCTGAAAAGCCCGCTGTTTGGCGGGCTTTTTTTATGTCATCTGGCCGCAATTTAAGAGAATGGAAAGACGAATCGCACAAGGTCAGCGCAGTGAAACCAGCGAGACGTCCATGCCCTTCATCCGCCTCCTCTTTGTGATTTGTTTAACTGTGGTCTCCAGTCTCGGCCCCCTGCGCGCCGCGCAGGCAGAGACATCATATGACCAACATGTGCTCTTGATCGGGGAGCAAAGCGCGCTTGGGCATCGCCTTGTCCGCAGTATCTGTTTCGCGCAGGCCGGAATTGATGTCGCACGCAATCGTCGGGTGATCGAACAGACACGCACAAAGATTTCTACGGCTCTTTTGGCACTCACCGAGGGCACTGACACCATCTCCCCGATCACCAACGGCAATATCCGCACCCAAATTGGCTCTGTTGCAATGGTTTGGAAAGGACTCGACAAAAAAGCGGTGGCCTTTCTCTCGGGCACGGGGCTTACGGATGAAGAGGTCCTCAAACTTACGTTTAAGTCTCAATCTCTGGAAAAACTTTGGCGCAATGTTTCCCAATCTTTGGAACTTCAAACCTCGGTCAACCAAGCGCCCGAAAAACTGGCCCGAACCCGGATTATCACCACAGCCACGAATCAAAGCCAACTGTTGCAAGAGGCGGGCAAAGAGGCCTGCCTCATCCACCTTGCGCATGCGTCGCAAACTGGGCAAACAGAGACCGCCCAAGTGGAAAGCCTCAAAGGCATCCTTGCGACCTTCGACCAGAATATCTTTGATCTGACTTTCGTGCGCCCGGCACAATCCCCCATTGCGCAACCAGATGTGCTTGAACAGGCGGCTTTCAACACATGGCAGGACTGGGTCGGCCTTGAAACTCTGTTTCAAGGGATCATTGAAGACCCAAATAGCCAAGACATGATCAACCTGTTGCCGGACATGTCCTTTGGCATTGAGTTTCTGGACACGAAGCTGCACGAGAACATTGCCATTTTTATGAGCCTGTAATCGACCGCGCCGTTACGTCCAAGCCAGGCTCCAGACAACAAACCCATAGCGGAGTTGCGTTGACCAAATGGCGACTGTGCCCATGCAGTGCCCAGACCTCCCATGCCCCCATAAAGCCGCCCCTGTGCGATGCCCGCGTAAAACGCCGCAGCAATTGGTCTTGGCCTCAGCCACAATATGTGCAAATTGGTTAAATAAGAAAACCAATCCGACCAATAGGATCAACAATGCCTGTCATCACCAATATTTATGATCTCAAACGGCTGCATAAAATACGCACGCCAAAGATGTTTTATGACTATTGCGAAAGCGGGTCTTGGACCGAGCAGACCTTTCGCGAAAATGTCACCGATTTTGACAAGATCCGCCTGCGCCAACGCATTGCAGTGGACATGACGGGCCGCTCGACCGCCTCTAAAATGATTGGGCAAGATGTGGCCATGCCCGTGGCCCTTGCCCCTGTGGGGCTGACCGGGATGCAGCGCGCCGATGGCGAGATCAAAGCGGCCAAGGCGGCGGCAAAATTTGGCGTGCCTTTCACCCTGTCGACAATGTCGATCTGTTCCATCGAAGATGTCGCCGAACACACGGACAAACCCTTTTGGTTTCAGGTGTACACCCTCAAAGACGACGATTTCATGCGTCGCCTGATTGCCCGTGCCACAGAGGCCAAATGTTCCGCTCTGGTGATCACCGTCGATTTGCAAATCATGGGCCAGCGTCACAAAGACTTGAAAAACGGCCTTTCCGCCCCGCCCAAACTTACACCCAAATCCATCGCCAATATGATGACCAAGGCGCAATGGGGCCTTGAAATGCTCGGCACCAAACGGCGCTTTTTCGGCAACATCGTCGGCCATGCCAAGGGCGTCACCAACCCGTCTTCTCTGAGCGCATGGACCGCAGAAGCCTTTGATCAATCGCTTGACTGGAACCGGATCGCCGAACTGCGCCGGATGTGGGACGGTCCCGTCATCCTTAAAGGCATTTTGGACGCGGAAGATGCCAAACAGGCGGCCAATATCGGCGCGGACGCCATTGTGGTCTCTAACCACGGCGGACGCCAACTTGATGGCGCGCTCTCCTCCATTCGGATGCTGCCCGAAATCATGGACGCGGTCGGCGACAAGATCGAGGTGCATCTCGACAGCGGCATTCGCTCGGGTCAAGACGTGCTCAAAGCCTTGGCTCTGGGGGCAAAAGGCACCTATATTGGTCGCGCTTTTGTCCATGGGCTTGGTGCCATGGGCGAAGCTGGCGTGACCAAGGCGCTTGAGGTGATCCAAAAGGAAATGGACACCACCATGGCGCTCTGCGGCCGCAGAACCGTGGATCAGGTCGACCGGGATATGGTTTTGGTGCCTGAAGATTTCGCCGGTCGCTGGGCGTAATCCCAGACAAACACCTCAGCCCCGTGTGCGGGTCAATGAAAGCACCGCAGGGATGATCACAGAAAGCATCCCTGCGACGCATAAAAACGCCACGCGCAACCCGAAATGGTCAGACACGAAACCGATGGTCGAGGGTCCGACAAAAAAGCCGACAAAGCCCAACATCCACGCGCGGGAGATGGCGAGACTGCGATGGCGGCGCGACACGCGTTTGCCCAAAAGAGAGGTCGCGGTTGGCACGATCACCGCCATGCCGATTGCGGTGACGGCAATCCCAAATAGCGCGATCGGTTGGGTTTGGGCCTGAGACAGGATCAGCGCCCCGATCACCCCCAAAACGCCTGACCACAGCACCACACGTGCCTCGCCGAGCCGCTGCGTGCCCAAATGCCCCAAAAGACGAAACGTGGCCATGGTAAAGCCAAGGGTGGAGGGACCGAAACCGCCCTGCCCCGCCGCGCCGCCAAGCTCGCGTTCAAGAAACAGCGCCGACCAGGATTCGATGGCGTTTTCGCCCACAAAGGACACAAACAACATCAAAGCAACCAACAGGATCGGACGCCACGGCAAACCGGGCGTCTCATGTGCACCGTCTTCGTCGGTGTCCGGGACAACCGGATCGCGCGCTTCAAATGTGAGAAGACCCAACACCAAGACGACCCCACCCATGAGAGGCAAGACCTGCGCGATGCTCCAACCGGACTGTCGCAACGCCGCCACAAACAGCGCTGCAGTCCCGAAACACAGGGAAAACATCGCGTGATTGAGGTTCATGAGATGCAAGCCATGGCGCTCTTCAAGTTGCGAAATCCGCAGGTTGGCGTTGATGTCGAGGCTGGCCACGGCCATGCCAAGCGCAACCATCACGGGGAAAAGCAGGGCGGTTGAT
Source organism: Celeribacter baekdonensis (assembly GCF_900102315.1). Classification (GTDB taxonomy): domain Bacteria; phylum Pseudomonadota; class Alphaproteobacteria; order Rhodobacterales; family Rhodobacteraceae; genus Celeribacter; species Celeribacter baekdonensis. The sequence goes on along the minus strand of NZ_FNBL01000003.1, from coordinate 177,536 downwards.
GCGGCAAAAATCGGCAATTGCAACACCACCATCGACAGACCAGCCAAAAGGGGCAAGACAAAGCGCCCAAGGGTCTCGGAGAGTTTGGGGGCGATATACATGGCCACCATCCCCCCTGCCGCAGACCCCAAAAGGGCAGCGCCAAAGGCCGCATCACTGGACTGCGCCTGAATTTTAATGACGGGAACCATCGCGGCGAACGTGCCCCAGACCACGCCGACCGCGCCCAAAGCCAAAATAGGACCGCGCGAAACCGTAAGCGCGCGTAAAAAGGTCTTTGCCATATCAGGCTCCAAAGCTGTACTGAATCGGATTAGACGCGCCTCATTCAAAGCGCTTTGGATAAGGTATATCGCAAGCTGCCGGGGCCACAAGTCGCATTTGCACCATCGCGTGCCGGGGCAGGCAAGATGGGGCTTTCAATTTGGGAGAATCTCGCCTATACGCGCGACTTCATGCGGGACTACAGCCTTGGAGGAGTCCCGCCCTAACATTTGGAGAATTAAAATGGCTGGTGAGATTCCTGATCTTATTGCCACGGTACGCGCGGGGACAGGCAAGGGCGCCGCTCGCCAAGCTCGTCGTGACGGGTTCGTACCGGGTATCGTTTACGGCGATGACAAAGAGCCGATGCCGATCAACCTTCCGTTCAACGTGCTGTTGAAACGCCTGAAAGCGGGCCGTTTCTTGTCCACGCTGTTCAACCTCAAAGTTGAAGGCCAAGAGGATGTGCGCGTGATCTGCCGCGGCGTTCAGCGCGACGTGGTGAAAGACCTTCCGACTCACGTCGATTTCATGCGTCTGCACCGCAACTCCCGCATCAACCTGTTCATTCCGGTTGAAATTGTGGGCGAGGAAGTGTCCCCGGGCATCAAAAAAGGTGGTGTTGTCACCCATGTGCGCACCGAAGTTGAGCTGATCGTGACTGCGGCGGATATCCCCGATCACATCACGCTCGACATCTCGAAAGGCACAATCGGCGATGTGTACCACATTTCCGACATCGAACTCCCCAAAGGCTCCAAAGCCGTGATCGACCGCGATTTCGTCATCGCCAACATCACCGCACCGGCTGGCCTTGGCAGCTCTGATGATGAAGAAACCGAAGAGGCCGCTGCAGAGGAATAATCCTTGGCAGCCCTGTTCAGGCATTGAAACGCGGGTCCTTCGGGGCTCGCGTTTTCGTTTTGACCCCCATTTCCACGCCAAACGTCATGCTCCTGTGATCTCGCCCATTTAGCACGAGCGCATGATGACACAGATTGCCTGCCACCGCGGCGCACGCCTCAGCGCGCCTGAGAACACATTTCCCGCCTTCGAGGCGGCTTTGGCGCAGGGCGGGGATGTTCTTGAATTCGACGTGCGCCAAACCCGAGATGGCGTGCTTTATGTGATGCATGACGAGACCGTGGACCGCACCACCAACGGCACCGGCCCGATCGCCGACATGACATCGAAAGAGGTCGATGCCCTGGATGCGGGCGCTTGGTTCGATGCTCGATTTGCGACAACGCCCGTTCCGCGTCTCGATGCGTTTTTGGACGCCTTCAAATCCCGCGCAGCCTTCTACATCGAAGTCAAATGGGCCGATTGCGACGCCATCGCCCAAATCATCCATCGCCTCGACATCGCCGCACAGTGTTACACCTGCTCCTTTTCGGAACAGATGCATCTCGACATGCTGCGCGCAGCCCCCGATGTCGCCCAGATGGTGCATTGGCGACGCGCAACGCCTGAAACGCTGATTGAAAAATTTGACGCCAGCATCGTCGAATTCTATGCCTGCAATGACGCCAAGAATGATTTCACCCTTGAAAACGTCCGGGCGGCACAGGCGGCAGGGTTGGCCACGCAGGTCTATTCCGACACAGTCTCGCCCGCGCTTTTTGCCCAGATCCGGGATTGGGGCGTCGGATGCCTCAACACCGATCACGTCTCGGCCTTTCATACCTTTCGCACTTCTCAGGACTCGCCAAAAGCGCCATGACACGCTAGGTCTTCGCCAAAGGAGACTGCCATGCGTTTGTTTGTCGGCCTCGGAAATCCGGGCGCGAAATATGCGGGAAACCGCCACAATATCGGCTTTATGGTTGTGGACCGGGTCCAGGAAGATCACGGGTTTGCACCGTGGCGGTCCAAATTTCAGGGCCAAGTGTCTGAGGGCAAACTTGGGTCTGAGAAGGTGATCCTGATCAAGCCCGAAACCTTTATGAATCTCTCCGGCCAATCCGTTGGCGAAGCGATGCGATTTTACAAACTCACCCCGGCCGATGTGGTGGTGTTTCATGACGAGCTGGACCTTGCGCCCGGCAAGGTTCGGGTCAAAACCGGTGGTGGGCATGCCGGGCACAACGGGTTGCGCTCCATTCATCAACATATCGGGGCGGAGTATGACCGGGTGCGTTTGGGCATTGGGCATCCGGGCCACAAGGACCGCGTTGCCCCCTATGTCTTGTCAGACTTTGCCAAAGCCGATCAGGACTGGCTCGACGATGTGATCCGGGGCTGTTCCGATGGGGCGGCCTCTCTGGCGGCTGGCGAGGCTGCAAAGTTTTCCAATGCCGTCGCCTTGCGCACAAGCCCGCCCCGGCCTTCGACCGGGACCAAAGCCCGCGATCCGAAAACCGATGCGCCTGCCCCAAAATCAGACACGCCTGAAGCACCCAAATCACCCTTCGACAAGCTGCGCGACAAATTCCGCTGATCCTCTCCCCTTGACCACGGTGCCACACCCTCTACCTTGGGTCAAAAGGAGACGCGTAATGGTCACCCCCTCCCCTTCGATCAATGTTCTGGGCGGCGCTTTGGCGCCCTGCTCCACCGATCCGGTGACGGGCTATTTTCGCGATGGCACCTGCAACACGTGCCCGCAGGACAGCGGGTCTCACACGGTCTGCGCGGTGATGACCGGGGAATTTCTTGCCTATTCGAAATATGTTGGCAATGACCTCTCAACGCCGCGCCCGGAGTTTGGCTTTGTCGGCCTCAAACCGGGGGATGCATGGTGCCTCTGTGCGGCGCGTTTTTTTCAGGCCCATGATGAGGGATGTGCGCCCAAAGTCTCTTTGGCCTCGACCCATGTCCGCGCGCTTGAAATCGTGCCTCTTGAGGTGCTCAAAACCCACGCTGTCGAAACATTCTAAGCGGCCACATCACCGCGCACTGTCTCAACCGTGACGCCATCCATCAGATCGTCAATGAACAAGCTCAACAGTTGCGCAGCACCACTCACGCCCGCTTTGCGGTAGACTGCGCCCATCTGTGCCTTGACCGTGCCTTCCGACGTGGCACGCACTGCCGCGATATCGGAAATGGACAGGCCCTTGATCAAAAACAACGCCACATCGCGTTCGGCGGGCGTCAGCGACCAGGTCGCAAACCGTTCCTCCAACACATCGACAAAGGCAGAAGAGGCACGGCGCAATTTGTCCTCAGCCCTTTGTCGGTGACGCAGTGAACGATTCAGAGCAATGCCCCCCAGCCCAAGGCCAAGGAGCAGCCCAACAGCGGCCAAAATTTCAATAAGCTCACGGGTTTGCCATGCGATCGGGTTGGCACGAAGACCGATCACAGATCCAAGAATGTCCGACACAAAGAAAAACGCGCAGATGGCCTGCACGATGAAAATCGCCAAAATTATATAGCGTTCTTGCAAACGCATCCCTCCCTTTGCCGCATAAAATGGCTGTGCGGCCCCTGCTCAGTCCTCGTTGTCGTCGTCACCGTCATCGTCATCGTCGCTGTCGTCGTCACCGTCATCGTCATCGTCGCTGTCATCATCGCTGTCGTCGGACTCGTCTTTGTCGTCATCGCGGTCTGATGAGCCCTTGTCCTCATCGTCCTCATCGTCTTCGTTGTCCGGCCCAGACGTCGTGTCTTCCCGCTCTGCGGCATCATGCCCGGTCGAACTGTCAACAATCCGCGGGGCTTTGTTCCCCACCTCATCCTGCCAGAAATCACGCAAAATTTCTCCCGTGACCGGATTGAGAATGATCTCACGTCTTTGACCGTTGCCCGTCGCGACAAAGCGCGTTCGCCCCAACAGGGTGCGACCGACTGTAATTTTTTTGAACCCCTGCTGACGCAATTGCGCGAGGATCATATCTTCGGCAGGCTGCGCCATTGCGGCCCCGCCCATGGTGAGCGCCGCAGACAGTCCTATGAAAAAGCGTCTTCGATTCATCGTTACCCTCGGCTTTAAACGCCTCCCGCGCGGTTTCGCGGGGGGCGTCATGTTGGTTATCATGTGGCGCGGGAATGCGCCGTATGACAGGCGGATTCTCTGCGCGGCTTAGCGATCATCCCCGTCGTCATCATCGCTGTCGTCACCATCATCGTCACCATCATCATCGCTGTCATCGTCACTGTCGTCGTTATCGCTGTCATCGTCGCTGTCACTGTCGTCACTGTCATCATCGTCACTGTCGTGAGAGCTGCCACGATCATCATCGCTGTCATCATCGGCTTCATCATCGGCTTCATCATGATCTTCATGATCTTCGTCAGCGTAAGTATCGCCGTTATGCTGCTCAATGTCATCAAGCTCATCGGCCAAATCATTGTCAGAAAGCCGCTCAGTCTCACGTTTGCGGATTTGGTTGGTGGCATTGTCAAATGTCACTTCGATTTTTTCACCATCCACAAGCACCTCCACTTTGGTGGTGTTGGCGCGGCGTTTGATTTCGATTTTTTGCGCGCCGGGGAACATATCGATGATTTCTTCGGTGGTCATCTCTGCAAATGCCGTAACGGGTACGCCTGCGGCGAGGAAAGCGATGGAAGTCAAAAGTACTTTATGCATGGTCGTTCCTTTCGGAGGGATCAGGTTTCAATGAACGGGGCACGAGAGCACCCCGGAACAACTGCACTCTCACCGACAAACCTTACCGAGTTCTACCAACCACGGGCCTAAACCCGGCACCATAAACCCCCGGCCCACGACCCTAAACCTGAGTTTAGGGTATAAAAAAGGGCCGCTCCCACTGGAACGACCCTCATAGCCCATTGATCTCTTTATATTATTTAAGGTCGCGACCTTCAGAGCCTGCGATATTCACGCCCAGATGGCGCGCCACGGTAAAGATGTCTTTGTCGCCGCGCCCACACATATTCATCACGATGATATGGTCCTTGGGCAGGGTCGGAGCCAGTTTCATCACATGCGCCAGCGCATGCGACGGCTCAAGCGCCGGAATGATACCCTCGGTCCGGCAGGAAAACTGAAACGCTTCCAAAGCCTCTGTGTCGGTGATCGAGACATATTTGGCGCGGCCAATATCATTGAGCCACGCGTGCTCTGGCCCGATGCCCGGATAATCCAAGCCCGCAGAAATCGAGAAGCCTTCGAGAATCTGCCCATCGTCATCTTGCAACAAATAAGTGCGGTTGCCGTGCAACACACCGGGACGCCCCCCCGTCAGCGAGGCGCAATGTTCCATCTTCTCATTCACGCCCTTGCCACCCGCTTCGACGCCAATGATATTGACACTCTCGTCGTCAAGGAACGGGTAGAACAGCCCCATCGCGTTGGAACCGCCACCAATCGCCGCGATCACAGTGTCGGGCAAACGGCCCTCCCCCTCTTGCTCGGGCAACTGCCACCGGACCTCTTTGCCGATGATGGATTGGAAATCGCGCACCATCGCCGGGTACGGGTGCGGTCCCGCCACCGTGCCGATGCAATAAAACGTGTCGCGCACATTGGTCACCCAATCGCGCAGCGCATCGTTCATCGCATCTTTCAACGTGCCACGACCGGATTTCACCGGCACCACTTCAGCACCCAAAAGCTGCATCCGAAACACGTTCGGCATCTGCCGTTCCACATCATGCGCACCCATATAGACCACGCATTTCAGACCGAATTTGGCACAAACCGTCGCCGTCGCAACCCCGTGTTGGCCCGCGCCGGTTTCAGCAATAATCCGGGTTTTGCCCATGCGCCGCGCCAAAATGATCTGGCCCAAAACGTTGTTGATCTTATGCGCGCCAGTGTGGTTGAGCTCGTCACGCTTGAGATAAATCTTCGCGCCGCCCAACTCTTCGGTCATCTTTTGCGCGTAATAGAGCGGGCTCGGGCGACCGACATAGTGTTTCCACAAATCTTCCATTTCGGCCCAAAATTCGGGATCGACCTTGGCTTTCTCATATTCCTCTTCGAGCGAGAGGATCAGCGGCATCAGTGTCTCAGACACGAATCGCCCGCCGTAATTGCCAAAGCGGCCCTTTTCGTCAGGGCCGTTCATGAAGCTGTTGAAAAGATCGTTCATCGCGATGCTCCTTTGCGGATCCACATGGATGTAGCTCACGGGCGCGGGTCGGTAAAGCGCGCCCGTCTTCATTGCAGGGAAAATACTCGAAAAAGCCGGTCAGGCGCCCCGAATGGCGGCCATAAAGGCGCGGATTTTGGCGGGGTCTTTCACGCCCGGCGCGCTTTCAACGCCGGACGAGAGATCAACCTGTTTCGCGCCCGTCATTTGGATCGCAGAAACCACGTTCTCCGCCGTCAGGCCACCGGCCAACATCCATGGCGCATTCCAGGCGCGTTTGGAAATCAGCCGCCAATCAAAGGAAAGACCATTTCCGCCGGGAATAGCCGCACCTTTCGGGGCTTTGGTGTCGACCAAAATCTGATCCGCGACCATGCCATAGGCGTCCAAAGCGGCCAAATCTTCTGGGCCGGAGACCCCCACCGCTTTCATCACCGGCAAGCCATAGCGCGCACGGATGTCCGACACCCGCTCAAGGCTTTCCGTGCCATGAAGTTGCAGCATATCAAGCGGCACCTGATCGGTGATCCGGTCCAGTTCCGCATCGGTGGCATTCACCACCAAAGCGACCTTGGCCACGCCCATAGGCACCTCAACCGCCAGAGCGCGCGCTTTGGGGATATCGACATAGCGGGGGGATTTCGGGAAAAACACAAAGCCCAGATATTGCGCCCCGGCCTCAACAGCCACGTCGACCGTCTCCAGCGTGCTCAGTCCGCAAATTTTGACGCGTGTGTCCATGGACCTGTTCTAGCGCAATCAGTGTTCCAAAAGTGCCAGGACTTCGTCGCCCTCACTCTTGGCTTTGGCTGTTTTCAGCTTGTCGACTTCACGGGCCAGTTTTTCTTTTTCTCGCTTGTGGCCGGACGCGGCGGAGCGGTGTTTATACTCGCGCATATATTCCCAGACAAAGCCGATCAAAAGCCCGGCCACGATCGCGCCAAAGATCATCACAAACATCGGCAAGCTCAGTGTCAGGGACAGGCCTGTAAGGCTGGCCAGATCTGCGGGCAAAAGGTGGAGCACAACGACATCGCGATTGGCCAAGGCCACAGTCACCAGCACAACGGCAAGCGCCGCGAGAAACGCGTAACGGATGTAGCGCATCAGCGCCCCCTTCCTTTATGTCAAAACTCACTCGCCGTTTAGACGATCGCGCAACAGCTTACCAGTTTTGAAAAACGGCACATGCTTTTCATCAACCGGAACGCTTTCGCCAGTGCGCGGATTGCGCCCCAGTCTTGCATCCCGTTTCTTGACGGAAAAGGCGCCAAATCCGCGCAGCTCGACACGGTCGCCACGCGCCATCGCTTCGATGATCTCTTCAAAGATCGTGTTCACGATCCGCTCAACGTCGCGTTGATAAAGATGCGGATTCTCATCAGCGATCTTCTGGATCAGTTCAGACCGGATCATGAAGTCCCCCCTTGGTTTGGGCGCGTTTCTTTCAAGCGTGACGCCCTTCATCTGAGATATAGGATCGGGTGAAGCGCTGACAACAGTCATTGTCGTACGGCATTGCACCAAAGCCCAGTTTTCGATTTTTGGCGGAACGCTTTGACGTTCTCATTTGTTCGACGACTATAGGATGGGATCGTTTTGCGGGGAATAGGCTCCGAGGCACGGAATGAGTTTTTTTTGGCTCTAATGTGCTGAGATTTAGCCCAAAAATCCAAAAATCTCTGAATTTTGTCCGCCAAGGGCACATCCGGCGGAACGCTGCGCTGCGGCGTGACCTAAGCGATTCGGGAGAGCTGCCGCAGGGGAAGGTGCCCATCGCGCTCATGCAAAAAGGCCCCGCGATAAAGCAGGGCCTTTTCAAAGTCTTGGTCGCACTTAGGCGATATGATTATTCGTCGCCGGACTTCAGAGCCGCGCCAAGGATATCGCCCAAGGACGCGCCAGAAGCGGAGGAGCCATACTGTTCGACGGCTTCTTTTTCTTCGGCGATTTCGCGGGCTTTGATCGACAGACCCAAACGACGGGTTTTCTGATCCACGTTGGTCACGCGCACATCGAGGTGATCCCCGATCTGGAAGCGCTCAGGACGCTGATCGGCACGATCACGGGACAGGTCAGAGCGACGGATGAAGGATTTCGCGCCTTCATATTCCACTTCGATCCCGCCTTCTTCGATCGCGGTCACAGCCACGGTGATGATCGAGCCGCGTTTCACGCCCTCAACCGCACCGGAGAAGCTGTCGTCGAGACCTTTGATAGAAAGAGAGATGCGCTCTTTCTCAACATCGACCTCGGTGACAACGGCTTTGACCATGTCGTTCTTGTGGTAGTTCTGGATGGCGTCTTCGCCACGCTCGTCCCACGAGAGATCGGACAGGTGAACCATGCCGTCGATGTCGCCCGGCAGACCCACGAACAGACCGAATTCGGTGATGTTCTTGACTTCGCCTTCGACAACGGTGCCTTCCGGGTGGGTCTCAGCAAAGAGTTCCCACGGGTTGCGCATGGTTTGTTTGAGACCGAGGGACACGCGACGTTTCGCGGTGTCGATTTCAAGAACCATGACTTCCACTTCTTGGCTTGTGGACACGATTTTGCCCGGATGGACGTTTTTCTTGGTCCAGGACATTTCGGAGACGTGAACAAGGCCTTCGACGCCCGGCTCAAGTTCCACAAATGCGCCGTAATCGGTGATGTTGGTCACGCGACCCATGTGAACGGTTTCGAGCGCATATTTGGTCTCAACAGCATCCCACGGATCGTCCTGCAGCTGTTTCATGCCGAGGGAGATACGGTGGGTTTCTTTGTTGATCTTGATCACCTGAACCTTGATCGTTTCGCCGATGGCGAGGATCTCGGACGGGTGGTTCACGCGACGCCATGCCATGTCGGTGACGTGCAACAGGCCGTCAACGCCGCCGAGGTCCACAAACGCACCGTATTCAGTGATGTTTTTGACCACGCCGTCCACTTCCTGACCTTCGGTCAGACCGCCGATGACTTCTGCACGCTGTTCTGCACGGGATTCTTCAAGGATGGCGCGACGCGACACAACGATGTTGCCACGACGACGGTCCATTTTGAGAACCTGGAACGGCTGCTTGAGACCCATGAGCGGGCCAGCGTCGCGCACGGGGCGCACGTCAACTTGTGAACCCGGAAGGAACGCAACAGCGCCGCCGAGATCAACCGTAAAGCCGCCTTTGACGCGACCAAAGATAACGCCATCGACGCGCTCTTCGGATGCATAGGCTTTTTCCAAACGATCCCAGGCCTCTTCGCGGCGGGCCTTGTCACGCGAAATGACAGCTTCGCCACGGGCGTTCTCGACACGGTCGAGGAACACTTCGACCTCGTCACCAACGGCAACGGAGGGAGCTTCACCAGGATTTGCGAATTCTTTAAGATCGATGCGGCCTTCCATTTTGTAGCCGACGTCGATGATGGCTTGGCCTGCTTCAATCGCAAGAACCTTGCCGCGGACAACCGAGCCTTCTGCCGGGGTGTCAATTTCGAAGCTTTCATTCAAGAGGGCTTCGAAGTCCTCCATAGATACGTTCTGAGCCATGTGGTCTCAATTTCCTTTTCAAACGTTTATACGGGCCATGCGGTTGTCTCCGCCGGTCTTCAATTTCGATTTGCTGCTCATTCTTCGAACACAAAACGATCAGGGTGGGTGTCGCCCCAACCCCGCTTCATTCGCTTTATGCCACCTGATTGCCTCGTTAGCAGTCGCGCGTATAGGAGAGTTTCTGCGGTTTTGCAAGAAATGATGCCCCGCCTCACGATCTGCAGCCTGATAGCACATTCAATCCTCATGATCCAAGTGCTGAGAATCAATGTCAGATGAACGCTCAGATAAACACATTGGGGATTCACTGTGCGGGCTCACACCTACCAAAATGACTATAATAATGTTGAAAATTTATCTCAAAAACAACAAATTGCTTAGATTTACGGCCAATCAACAGTCGCACACTATAATTTCCCAAATGGAAACAACCCAATAACTACATTTTAACCCATTGTTTTATAATATTATTTAACAAAAAATCACATCTAAACCCAGAAGCCGATGCTCAAATACATTTGACTCGCCAAATACGTGTAGTCACAGTGATTATATTCACAATGAATTTACCATGGAGTGCCCATGCCCAGTTCCACGATCGACGCAGTCGCATATAACGGCTCCCTCCTCTCCTTGGATTTGCTCTCGGGATCTCAAACTCTCGTGCTTTCTAGCTTTGGTAGCTCCTCAACCGGAACCTTCACAAACGACGACGCGACCTTCGATTCCAATGATGATGGCGTGGCCACGTTCGACGGTGAGACCGTGACATATATCGGGTCTGGTACAGCCACCCCAGGCGTTGAAGTGCTGGGCGTGGTCATCCCGCTTGGAACATCCGTGGACGTTGTCGTTTTTGAAGCTGGCGGTCAAATCTATTTCAGCTACCCGGATGGCCCTCCCAACCTGCTTTCTGCAGTGGCAGTCGTCATTGACCTTTCTCCTGCGCCATACTCGGACTTCACCCCGGTATGCTTTGGCGCTGGCACGCTCATCCTCACCCCCAGTGGAGAGCGGGCTGTGGAGACCCTTCAACCCGGCGATTTCGTGCTCGATATTGAGGGGTCTCCACAAGAAATCAAATGGATCGGCAAGAAAACGATCCCCCTGCGTGAGATCACATGCCATGAAACGCGCAAGCGTCTGGCTCCCATTTGCATCCACGCAAATGCGTTTGGACCGGGCCGGCCCCACACGGACCTCTACGTCTCGCCCCAACACCGTGTCTTGGTCGAGGGCCACGCGGTCGAATTGCTTCTTGGGATGGAGGAAACCCTGTGCCCGGCGAAGTCCTTTATCGGGCATCAGGCATCGCAACATCTCGACGCCAAGGAAGTGACGTATTACCACATCCTCTGCGACACCCACAGCGTGATCCACTCAAACGGCCTCGCGACCGAGACCCTTCTCTTGGGTCAAGTTGGCCTTCGTAGCCTCACCGCCGAAGACATTGCAGAAATCATTGCCATCTTCCCGGAAATCAGAGGCCTTGAAGCCAAATATGTGCTCCCAGCCTACGCTCTCGCAACGAATCGCGAAGCCCGTTTGCTCAGCTGTACAGTCATTTAGAAACAAGCGGCATCTTGCCCACGCTCGCAAGATGTCGCCGATACGTCGCCAGCCTATAGCAAATTTCAAGCTTTACTCTACCCAGTCGAGCAAAAAACAACTATAGGTTTATTAGCTGTAGAATATTATAGTACAGCTATATCAAATTCGCACAGAGAGATCTGCCCAGCTAGGAAAAGTGATCAAATGTATTTTGATCCAAATCAAAGTCGTGATACGCATCTTGACTATGTTTTTGTAGGCCTAAATTCGAGGCCAGTATATGTCAGATGGTTATTAAGGCTTGATGGGAATGGATCAAACTATTTTTGCACAAATCGCACAATTGCGAATTCTGCTGCACAATATGGAAACCGATTTGGGTCTCAGCACCCTGTCACGGAACGAAAAAGATATTTTTCTTGCGTTCTGTGCGGTGTCAGATGCCGGAACATGTACGACCGAACGCGTGCGGGCTCAACCCACCCTACGCGATGTGTCTCAGCCCACATTTCACCGCGCTCTCAAACGGCTGATCGAAAAAGGCTTCATCGAAAAGCCCGACGATCTCCCACATGGCTCTTATCGGATCAAAGGTCAAAACGTGCAAAACACGTAACGGCTTTTGTAAAAAATCCAATCTTCAGGGGATGCGTATGTTGAGTTCGACCCGCGTCACCTACTTTGCCATTCTGTCCATCTTGCGACCGGTCGCGGTTCATAGCGGCGCGTTATTTTTGGCCATGGTTCTCACTTGGCTTGTGATCTCGCCGCTCCAAAAACTGATCCTGCCGCAAACAAAGGTGCAAGGCATCAGCGCCACCTTGATCTACCTCCCCTTCGGCATCAAAATCATCTCAGCCTTTTTTGAGGGGTGGCGTTCGGTTTTATACTTGCTCCCCGGTGCCGTTCTCGCATCGGTCTTGTTCATGGATTTATCGTGGACTTCAAGCCGCACTTATATTTCCTTATGCATCAGCTATGGAACCGCCCCCCTCATCTTTTCGGCCGTAAACTGGGCCTCACACTGCGCGCATCATCCCGCCCCAAGCCCGGAACTGAGCTGGCGCAAACTGATCGCTGTGGGTTTTTTGTCCTCCATAATGATCAGCCTCCTCATCCATATTTTCTACGTCTATCCCAACACGCAGTCAGTCGACATTCGGATCAATGCCATCAAGTTCGCGTTGGGTGACATGCTTGGGCTTATTACCGTTCTGGTGCTTCTGCCCCCAGTCTTGAATTTCGTGCTGCATCGCGCAAAACCAAGATAACCCCTCTTAATAAGAGAACCGCATAAGAGGGGCCGCGCATAAAAAGGCCGGGACTGATACAGTCAGCCCCGACCTTTTCGCATTTTGGACTCAATTGATCTCGGTGATCAAATCTTCCGTCAGTTTGCGTACTTTTTTCATCGGGGCCAACCAGTCGCCCTCCTCAGCACGGGTGCCCAGCGGCAGGATCACAACGGTTTTCAGACCCTTGTCTTTCAGCCCGAGGATCTCGTCGAATTGCGCCGGATCAAAGCCTTCCATCGGTGTGCTATCGACGCCCAGTTCGGCGGCAGCGGCCAAGGCAAAGCCAAATGCGATATAGGTCTGACGCGCGGCATGTTCGAAGTTCACATGATCTTCACGCGGCAAATACATGGATTTGAGGTTGTTGTAATAACCTTCCAACATCTCGCGGGTGCCGGGGCGCTCATCCGCATGTTGGTCCACAATGGCGTCGATGCGTGCGTCGTTATAGCCATCAAACGCCGCAAAGACCAAAAGATGCGAACCATCGGTCAGCTGTTCCTGGCCATAGGCTGCGGCTTTGAGTTTTGCGCGCAGCTCCGGATTGCGGATCACAAAGAGGTGGAACGGCTGAAGCCCGGAAGAGGTCGGCGCTTTGCGGATCGCTTCGACGATCTGGGCAACCTTGTCCTCAGAGACGGGTTTGGACGGGTCCATTTTTTTGGTGGCGTAGCGCCAGTCGAGCTTATCAAGAAACATCAATTCAGTCCTTTGGGTGGGTGGATGGCACGCGTGCTCTGCATGTCTTACGCTCAAATATGGGCCAAACGTCCCATCATACAAGCGCACATCCCTCACAGAGCGCCGCATGCGGACATCCCTTAATGAATTGATACCAAAAGAAAAAATTGTAATGGTGCAAGCGCGCTCAATCGCTGCGCGCCAATGCGCAGGCCGCAAACACCCCTCTCCCCACCTTATCCCCTACGGCGGGCCTCAATCAGCGCCACGACCTGTGCCACCGCCTCGTCAATGCTCATCTCAGAAGTGTCGATCAGCACCGCATCTTTGGCCGCTGTCAGTGGGGCCGTGGCCCGCGCGCTGTCACGCGCATCACGTTCGCGCAGGTCCTCAAGCACCTGTTCCAGAGTGACCCCTTCGCCCTTCCCCCGCAATTCCGCATGGCGTCTTTGCGCACGCACCTCATCGGTGGCCGTGACGAACAGTTTCACTTCCGCGTCCGGGCAAATCACCGTGCCAATGTCGCGCCCGTCCAAAACCGCCCCCCCTTCACGCCGCGCAAACGCCTGTTGAAAATCAACCAATGCCGCGCGCACCTCGGGTTCCGCCGCCACGCGGCTTGCCGCCTGCCCCGCGTCGCCTGTGCGCAAATCATCGCGTTTGAGATCCTCGGCGCGCAGGTTTTGCGCCGCCTCAAGCGGTGAGAGGCCTTGAAAGGTCTTCACCCCTGTCGCGCGATAGAGCAAGCCGGTGTCCATATGAGCAAAGCCAAAATGATCTGCGACCGCCCTGGCGATCGTGCCTTTTCCAGCGGCGGCGGGTCCATCAATTGCGACGCAAAAACTCATGGCGTTTTCCTTCTAAGGGAGGTTCACGCTGCCCGCTCACGCGGGCAAGGTCAAGGGCCTCAGTTGTTCCGTGTGATCGCAGCACCTAGTCCCGCCATCAGTTTTTCAAACACCGGGAAAGAGGTGGCAATCGGGCTGCCGTCATCCACGGTGACAGCCTGCGCAGAGGCCAGCCCCATGACCAGAAACGACATCGCGATCCGGTGGTCAATATGGGTGGCACAGGTCGCGCCGCCTTTGACACCCCTGGCCCCGCGCCCATGCACGATCAGCGTGTCGTGATCCTCTTCGATTTCCACACCGCAGGCCTCAAGCCCGCGCGCCATGGCATCAATCCGGTCGCTTTCCTTCACCCGCAACTCCTTGACGCCGCGCATCACGGTCGTGCCCTCGGCAAAGGCCGCGACGACGGAGAGGACCGGGAATTCGTCAATCATCGAGGCGGCGCGGTCGGGCGGGACTTCGACGCCTTTGAGTTTGGAATATTTCACCCGCAGATCGGCGACGGGTTCGCCGCCCTCAGTCCGTGGGTTTTCAAAGGTGATATCCGCGCCCATTTCGACCAGTGTCGTGTAAAGCCCGTTGCGTGTCGTGTTCTGGCTGACACCCGGCACAAACACTTCGGACCCCTCGACGATCAGCGCCGCACAGACCGGGAAGGCGGCGGAGCTTGGATCACGCGGCACCGCGACCTCTTGCGGGGTCAATTCCGGCCGACCCGTCAGAGTGATCTTGTGATAACCCTCCGGCGTGGTCTCGGTGCTGAGTTCTGCGCCAAATCCCACCAACATCCGTTCGGTGTGATCGCGGGTCATTTCCTTTTCGATCACCACGGTCTGTCCCGGCGCGTTCAACCCGGCCAGCAACACCGCCGATTTCACCTGCGCGCTTGGCACCGGGGTCTCATATTCGACCGGCACAGGCTCCGCCGCACCGATCAACGTCAACGGCAACCGCCCCTGCGAACGGCCAACG
Source organism: Celeribacter baekdonensis (assembly GCF_900102315.1). Taxonomy (GTDB): domain Bacteria; phylum Pseudomonadota; class Alphaproteobacteria; order Rhodobacterales; family Rhodobacteraceae; genus Celeribacter; species Celeribacter baekdonensis. Next base: position 162,385 of record NZ_FNBL01000003.1, on the reverse strand, counting down.
GAGCGCGCGCCAAACAGCGCCAAAGGATCGGTCACCCGCCCCATCGGACGTTTGCGCAATGAACCATCGCCGGTGAAGGTGGTGCAAAAATCATGGGTCGCGACCGCCCCCATGATCAGCCGCACGCCGGTGCCGGAATTGCCGCAATCAATCACATCGGCTGGCTCGGTAAAGCCGCCAACGCCGACCCCATGCACGGTCCATTCGCCTGCACCCTCGCGGACCACATCCGCACCCAGCGCCTGCATCGCCTTGGCGGTGTCCAACACATCCTCACCTTCCAAAAGCCCGGTGATCTTGGTCTCGCCCACGGCCATCGCGCCAAAAATCAGCGCCCGGTGGGAAATGGATTTATCCCCCGGCACCGCCGCCGTGCCCTTGAGGGGGCCGGATTTGCGCGCGGTCATCGGGATCGGGGTGCCATGGCTCGACATGTGTCTCTCCTCACATTCTTCGCAGACCTGATAGCGCAACCCTGCGGCCCGGTCTACCGCGTCTTCGTCAGGACAGGCCGCTTGCGCACACCCAAGCGAAACCGGCGCGAAATGACTGCGCCTCAGACCTTGCGAAATGTCATGTAGTGTGGCGTACGGCCTTCGCGAATGGCCTTTTGTTCATAGCGCGTTGAGGGCCAATCAGCCCATGGTTTACGCCACTCCTCCGGCCCCTCGGCCAGCCATTCAAACCCGGCTTGCGGCACCTCTTCCATGGTTTGACGTACATAGTCCGGGATGTCGGTCGCGACCCGGAATTCGGCGCCGGGTTTGAGAACCCGGTGCAACGGTTCAAGATGTTCGCCGGTGACGAAACGGCGACGATGGTGGCGTTTTTTCGGCCAAGGGTCAGGGTAATTCAAAAAAGCTTTTTCAATACAGCCCTCGGGCAGCACATCAAACAGATCGCGGACATCTCCGGCATGGACCGAGGCATTTTTGACTTCGGGCGCGCGCCGCAGCCGTCCCAAAAGCGCCGCCACCCCGTTCACATAGGGCTCGCAACCAATGATTTCGACCTCGGGATAGGTCTTGGCCATATGCACCAAATGCTCGCCGCCGCCAAAACCGATTTCAAGCCAGATCGGTTTGCCGCCATAGCGCGCGACCAGATCAAGCGGGGTACGGTCGGGGTTGTCTTCCCATGTCACCGGACCGGGCGACAGGCCATCGAGGTCCTCGACAAGATAATCCTTTTGCGCCTGATTGAGCGTCTTGCCATGAATACGGCCATAGAAATTGCGCCACGGAGCACCGGAGGTGTGACAACTATCCTGGGCACCGGAGGCATGTGTGTCCTCAAACTGGCCGTCAGACTGCGTCTCGGATGTGTGCTTGCTTGTGTCAGACATGAAAACCCCGTCTCTTTCAGCCGGGCTTTTGCCAAGTTTTCGCCCTGAGAGCAAGCCGGGACACGGGGATTAGCCGCGTCCACGATAAGGTGGGACACCCTGTTCAGGAATCCAGACGTCTTTTGGCTCCGGCCCGGTGGCCCAAAACACATCAATCGGGATGCCGCCACGCGGATACCAATAGGCGCCGATGCGCAACCATTCCGGGTCTAAAAGATCGGCCAAACGTTTGCCGATATAGACCGAACAATCCTCATGAAACGCGCCGTGATTGCGGAATGAACCAAGGAAAAGTTTCAAGGATTTGCTCTCAACCAACCAGTTGCCGGGGATGTAGTCGATCATCAGATGGCCGAAATCCGGCTGTCCCGTCATCGGGCAGAGCGAGGTGAATTCCGGCGCGGTGAAGCGCACCACATAACGCTCACCCGCGTGGGTGTGCGGCACACGTTCCAACACCGCCTCTTCCGGGGAGGCGGGCAATGCGGTGGCGCCGCCAAGTTGAGTCAAATGCGATGTATCGGTTGTGACCATGGGGTGTCTCCAATGACAAAGGGGCAGAAATGCCAAAGGGGCGGAAAATCCCGCCCCGTTGATCTTATATGTCAAAACAGGTTTGCGCTCAAACGGCCCCGGCCAAGGCCTCTGCCAAATCGGTGCGTTCCCATGAAAAACCCCCATCCGCGTCCGGCGCACGGCCGAAATGGCCATAGGCCGCCGTGCGTTGATAGATCGGCTTGTTCAGATCGAGATGGGTGCGGATGCCACGCGGGGTGAGGTCCATCACCTTTGGGATTGCCGCTTCGATCTGAGATGGTTCGACCTTACCCGTGCCATGCAAATCGGCGTAGATTGACAAGGGCGCGGCCACGCCAATCGCGTAGGAGAGCTGAATGGTGCATTTGTCGGCAAAGCCCGCGGCCACCACGTTTTTCGCCAGATAGCGCGCGGCATAGGCGGCGGAGCGGTCCACTTTGGTTGGATCTTTGCCCGAAAACGCGCCGCCACCATGCGGTGCCGCGCCGCCATACGTGTCGACAATGATCTTACGTCCAGTCAGGCCCGCATCGCCATCGGGGCCGCCGATGACGAATTTCCCGGTCGGGTTGACGTGCCAGATCGTGTTGGCGGTGAGCCAGCCGTCGGGCAGCACCTCTTCGATATAAGGGGCCACAAGCGCGCGCACATCCTCCGAGGTCATGGTCTCGTCCAGATGCTGGGTCGAGAGCACGAGGGAGACGATTTCCACCGGGAGACCATCGCGATACCGCACCGAAAGCTGGGCTTTGGCGTCGGGGCCAAGCGCGGGTTCGGTGCCGTTTTTGCGCACTTCGGCCAAACGGCGCAGCATCGCGTGGGAATATTGGATCGGCGCGGGCATGAGCGCCTCTGTTTCATTGGTCGCGAAACCAAACATGATGCCCTGATCGCCCGCGCCCTCATCCTTGTTGCCAGAGGCATTGACGCCCTGCGCGATATGCGCGGATTGTTCGTGGAGGTAATTTTGCACCTCCAGCGTTTGCCAATGGAATTTATCCTGTTCATAGCCGATGTCGCGCACGCATTCGCGCACGATGCCATCGACCTTTTCCATATAATCGTGAAGTTTGTCCTGATCGGACAGGCCCACTTCGCCGCCAATGATCACACGGTTGGTGGTGGCAAAGGTTTCACAGGCGACCCGTGCTTCGGGTTCCTCGGCGATAAACGCATCAAGCACAGCGTCGGAAATACGGTCACAGACCTTATCAGGGTGACCTTCGGACACAGATTCCGAAGTGAAAACGAAGTCTTTACGGGACATGAGGGTGGTGCTCCATTGGTTCATGTGTCCCGCACGCCAGGAAGCCGTTGTGCGGGTCGATACTTAAAATGCGATATAGTTGCCCTACGCAAGGGTCAATCGGTTTTTCGGGTCCTGCGATCACGTTGCCCCTGTCTTGTGCCCAGTCTTGAGACGCTCAGACCTGATACCATCAAAAGAGTTAACAAACCCCAAAGGGCCGTCTCACCATAGCGCATATAGAGCGTTTTGGGCAAAGCACCCGGCAATGTGGAGGTCACCGCCCCGGATGTGCCCAATGGAATCGCAACACGGATGTCGCCGCGCGCATCAATCACCGCAGAAATCCCTGTGTTGGCGGCACGCACCATCGGCAGGCCGGTCTCAATCGCGCGAAACCGGGCCTGGGCCAAGGCCTGTTGCGGGCCGGAAAACGTTCCGAACCACGCGTCATTGGTCATTTGCAAAAGCCAATCCGGGCGCATATCCGTACGCAGATCGCGCGGAAAAATCGCCTCGTAACAGATCAAAGGCAGCGCCAGCCCCGTGCCGCCCGTGTCAATCAGTCGCGGCCCCGGCCCCGCTGAATAGCCATAGCCCTCCTGCGCGGTAAAGGCGCGCAGGCCGATCCGCTCCAACAGCGCAGGCATGGGCATATATTCCCCGAAGGGCACAAGGTGATGTTTGTCGTAAATCTCTTGCGGCTGGCCATCATGGCCGACCAGAACGGCAGAATTATAGCCCTGATAGCCCTCGACCCGGTTCAGCCCCACAATGGCGCGTGCGGGGGAAACATTCTGAGCGATTTCAGTAAGATACGGATCGGCGGCCCAAAGCGGCACAGAAACGGAGGTTTCCGGCCAAATCACCAGATCGGCCCCCTCTGGTGCACTTAATTTCAGGGCGCGTTCATAAAAGGTCCAGACCAGCTCGGGGTCCCATTTCTCCCGTTGTGGCGCATTCGGTTGCACGACGCGGATCGACTGTGGCCGATCCTGTGGCAACGGCTGCGACAGACGTGCCCACCCGTATCCATAGGCCGAGATCATCAGGATCAGCGCCGCCCCGGCTGTGAAGAATGAGCGGTTCAGCACGGCCCGCGCCACCAGTGCCGCCCAAGCAAAGGTCAATGTGGTCAGAGCATATGGACCGATGAGGCTTGCGAGCTGCGCCGGGGCTTGGTCAAGCCAGATATAGCCGGGCATCGCCCATGGAAATCCGGTGAACACATGTCCGCGTGCCAATTCGGCCAGCCCCCAAAGCGCCACCAAGCCGGGCAAGCCCACCCTCAGCCGTTTGGCACCATAAAAGGCCAGCGCCCAAAACAGCGCCAAGCCGCCGCACATGAAAAACAGCGCGAAGGGGATCATCCATGCATCGCGCGCGGGATCGACGAGAAAGGGATTCACCAACCATGTCAGCGACACCAAAAAGGCGCCAAAGCCGACCATCCAGCCGCGCCACGCCGCCTCCCCCGCAGTGCGCGCCTTGGACCATGACAGCACCGCCATGACCAAACCGATCAACGCGAGCGGCCAGGCGCTTAACGGTGCCTGACCCAAAGCCACCAAGAGCCCCGCCGCCAAGGCAAACAGCCGCGGCGGAGCGAACCCGCGCCGCAGCACAGGGATCACACGCATGGATTAAGCCTCTGCTTTCGGTTTGACCGCCGAGGGCAAGCGCACGCGAATGCGTTTGATCCGTCGCGGATCGGCGTCAATGATTTCAAACTCCGCACCAGACGGATGCGGGATCACCTCGCCACGCGCGGGCACACGTCCGCAGAGCAAAAAGACCAAACCGCCCAAAGTGTCGATCTCTTCTTCGTCCTCTTCCGTCGTCAGGCGCATGTCAATCGCGGCTTCGAATTCATCAAGCGGTGCTTTGGCTTGGACGACAAACACGCCCGGCGCGGATTGGGTCCAAAACACATCCTCGTCGATGTCATGTTCGTCCTCGATCTCACCGATGACCTGTTCGACCAGATCTTCGAGCGTGACCAACCCGTCCACCCCGCCATATTCGTCAATCACCAAGGCCATATGCATCCGGTCGCTTTGCATTTTCTGCAACAGCACCCCGATCGGCATGGAGGGCGGCGCGTAAAGCAGCGGGCGCAGCATCTTTTTAAGGTTGAAACGCTCGCCCTTGCCATTGAAGCCGTGATTGAGGGCAAAATCTTTGAGATGAACCAAGCCCACCGGCGTGTCCAACGTGCCCTTATAGACCGGCAAACGCGTCATTCCGCTTTCACGGAACACCTCGACCAGATCGTCTTTTTTGATGTCGGATGGCACAGCAACGATTTCGGCCTTTGGAATGGCCACGTCATCGACGCGCATCCGGCGCAGGTTCATCATGCCGGGGCGCGGGATCAATGCCGTTTGGGGCACAGATTTTGCCCCGGTCGCATCCGTTTGTGTGGTGGGTTTGGAAGAAAACGCCTTTGCCATCCGGCCCAGCCATTTTGAGCGTTTGCGCGCCGTGGCTCGGGGGGTGGTCTGCGTTCTACTTATGGGGTCCGTCGGCGCGCTCTGCGCTGCCGTAGAAGACCCAGGCTCGGTGTCGCCCATGCGTCCTTTCCAGAAATCAAATCTATCGGTTTGCGGTCCAAATCGACCGTTCGCCTAATATGGGTCTTTGATACCCATGGTTGCAAGTATCTCGGTCTCAATGCCTTCCATAATCGCGGCATCTTCGTCCGTTATGTGATCATAACCCAACAGATGTAACAGTCCATGAACAAGCAAATGGGTCACATGATCGTTAAAAGGCGTGCCACCCGCCTTGGCCTCACCTGCGCAGGTCTCATAGGCGATGGCAATATCTCCCAGTTCGATTTCCATGCCCGGCATGTCAGGTTCGGGCACATCGGGACGCGCGCCGGGGGTGGCGCGTTCCTCAGAGGGCCATGACAAAACATTGGTGGGCGTCGGTTTTTCGCGAAATTCGGCGTTCAATTCGGCAATGCGCGCGTCATCACAGGCCAAAACCGCAACCTCGCAGAGATCCGGGTCCAACCCGAGAAAGGCCAAGGTCGCATGCTCAGCGGCCTCGGCCAAATCATCCAGCCCCGCCTCTTGCCAGCGCGGGTCTTCATATACGACGTCTATGGTCATCTTTTGCGGTCATCTTGCCCAAACGAGGTGCGCATTACTGCGCTTCATCTGCCTCATAGGCCTCAATGATCGCGGCGACAAGCGGATGTCGCACCACATCCTTGGAGGTGAAATAATTGAACGACACTTTTTGAATGCCCGCCAAAATCCGCTCGGCATCCCGCAGCCCCGAGGGCACGCCGCGCGGCAGGTCGACTTGCGAACGGTCGCCGGTGATCACCATGCGCGAGCCTTCGCCCAGACGGGTGAGGAACATTTTCATCTGCATCGTGGTGGCGTTTTGCGCCTCATCCAAGACCACAAAGGCACGGCTCAGCGTGCGCCCACGCATAAACGCCAAAGGCGCAATCTCGATGGTCTTTTCTTCGCGCATTTTCGCCACTTGCTTGGCGGGCAGGAAATCGTTGAGCGCATCGAACAGCGGTTGCATGTAGGGATCGACCTTTTCGTCCTGCGTGCCCGGCAAAAATCCAAGCCGTTCTCCTGCCTCAACGGCAGGTCGCGACAGGATCATTTTGTCGACATGACCGTTGATCAACATGTTCACGCCGACCGCGACTGCCAAATAGGTTTTGCCCGTGCCCGCAGGCCCGATGCCAAAGGCCAACTCATGGTTGAACAGGTTTTGCACATAGGCTTTCTGACCCGGTGTGCGCGGCTCGACCAGTTTTTTACGGGTCTTGATCTCAACGTCGCTGCCCCGGAACATTTCGATCTGATCACCGGGAAGGCCCTTTTCAACCTCGGCATTGCCCAAGGTGATCATACCGTCGATGTCGCCCGGCTCCACGTCCCGTCCGGCTTCCAATTTGCTATAAAGTTCCTGAAGCACCGCCGCCGCGCGACCGCGCGCAGACCCCGTTCCCATCACCGACAACATGTTGCCGCGTCGCACGATCTGCACTTCCAACTTATGCTCGATCTGAGCGAGGTTTCGGTCGAACTCCCCACACAGGTCAATCAACAACCTGTTGTCGTGAAATTCGAGAAGCGTTTCGTGGACTGCGTCCTGCGATTTCGGGGGTGTCAGCGCGCTTAGGCCCAAATAATATCTCCGACTCTAGAGGTCTCTATACCCTCATGGTGCCAAGCGATTGCGGTTCTGGCAAGCGGGGACACAAAATCTTCGCATAAGGCCCGGCGGAACCGCGCCCAAAAAACATGCCTGCGCCCAAAAAACATGCAAAAGAAAAGCGGCCACCCCGTATAGGATGGCCGCGATAGATTTTAAATTTTTGGGAGGCTTTAGATCGGGTCGCCAAACTTGGAGCCATCTTTATACGGGCCAACGGCTGTGTTAGGCGACGCAATGCCGGAACAGACGGGTTTACCGTATTTGTCGACGCGTGCGCTCAAATACCCTTCGACACCATCGTCGATGATCCAGTGATCACAGCCCTGCGGGTCGATCCAAATCCCGGCCTGAAGCTGCGACAGATGTTTGCTGTCAAAGCCGCGGTCGACGGTTTTGTCTTTCTTATGGGATTCGTACCCCATGTTGCCAAGGGTAGATTCCGTACAGGCGGACGTCGCGCCCAACAGGCCGAGAAGGGCGATTGCTTTCAGTGCTTTCATCGGTCCACTCCTCACTTGATACAGATGATTTCGACGCGGCGGTTTTTCTGCATCCCGGCAGCCGTCGTATTCGAAGCCGCAGGCATACGCTCGCCGTAGCCACGCACATCCGCGATACGCGCGCCGGTGCTTTGGGCGATTTTTGCCACAGCATTGGCGCGGTTGTAGGAGAGTTTCATATTATACTCATCCGAGGCGCGGCTGTCGGTGTGACCGATGATGATATAGGCGGTGGCCCCCGCCTGAGCGAAGAAATCAGCCAGGCGTTTGCGGCCCGATGCTGAAATAGTGTAACGGTCGGTGGCGAACAACTGATCCGAATTCATCACCGCACAGGCCTGAACCGGGTGACAGGTGGGGATGCCCTGACGATCGACTTTAAGGTCCATATAGCCCTCAACGCCATCATCCATGACCCAATGCTCACAGCCATCCGGGTCAATCCAGATTGTCGGCGCATAGCGTTCGCCATTGACCACGCCTGAAATCATTTGCGCCTGAGCGGCAGTGCTGAGCGAGAGCCCGGCGATGGCAGCACAGGCCATCACCGCCCGCCCTTTTTCAAGAAATGCGTTGATCACGTCTTTCGTCCCCCAATGGTCCCGTTTTCGGGCCAATTTACCCCACCCGAGCGGCACTTTGGCTGCCGCGCGTTATTCACCATAAATATGTCTAAATGATAGCAAACTTCGTTGGTTTGTGAAGGAAAAATACCACATATTGTATCCTCACCCGCAACGAAGCGGGCATTTTTCGGCGATTGTTGCGCGCACGGCGCGCCACCTGCCAAAAAAACTATCGTAACGTCAACGGCTTGGCTTAACCAAGAACAACACCGGACAAAGAATTGGTCCGGCTCTCGATGATTCTCACCCGACGCATTTCACCGATTTGCACCGTTGGATCGGTGACATGAACCGCGTGAAGATACTCCGATTTGCCACCCATCTGATCGGCCAGCCGCCCGGTTTTCTCAAACAAAACCGACACATCGCGGCCAATCATCGCGTCTTGGAACGCGCGTTGCTGCTGTGTGATCAGCTCTTGCAGGCGCTGAAGCCGCTCTGAGGCGACATCGAAATCGACCATCTTATCGCCCTTTTCGGCCGCGGGCGTGCCGGGACGCGGCGAGTATTTGAACGAATAGGCGGAGGCGTAATTGACCTCGCGCACCAAATCCATCGTCGCCTCAAAATCCGCGTCCGTCTCGCCGGGGAACCCAACGATAAAATCGCCCGACAGCGCGATGTCCGGTCGCGCCCCACGGATGCGTTCGATCAGGCGCAAATAAGACTCCGACGTGTGCTTGCGATTCATCGCCTTGAGGATTTTGTCAGACCCCGATTGCACCGGCAAATGCAGGTAAGGCATCAGTTTTTCACACTCGCCATGGGCGGCGATCAGGTCGTCTTCCATGTCATTGGGGTGGCTCGTGGTAAAGCGGATGCGCTCCAGCCCATCGACCTTGGCCAGCTCGCGGATGAGCTTGGCCAGCCCCCATGTCCCGCCCTCGAAGGCGCCATGATAGGCGTTCACATTCTGACCCAAAAGTGTGATCTCGCGCACGCCCCGTTCGACCAGATCGCGGGCCTCGCTCATCACCCGCTCCGCCGGGCGCGACACTTCGGCCCCGCGCGTATAGGGCACAACGCAGAAGGCACAGAATTTGTCACAGCCCTCTTGCACCGTCAAAAACGCCGCAGGCGCGCGCTTGGCTTTGGGCCGGGCTTTGAGATGTTCAAACTTGTCCTCTTCGGGGAAATCGGTGTCGAGCGCGGTTTGGCCGTTCCCGGCCTTTGCCTCCATCTCTGGCAGACGGTGATAGGACTGCGGCCCCACCACCAGATCGACCATCGGCTGACGGCGCATGATTTCCGCGCCCTCGGCCTGTGCCACACACCCGGCCACGCCGATTTTCAAATCGGGATTGGCGATTTTGAGGTCTTTGTAACGCCCCAATTCGGAATAGACCTTTTCCGCCGCCTTCTCGCGAATGTGGCAGGTGTTCAACAGGATCATATCGGCCTCTTCTGGGCTCGACACTTCGACATAACCCGAGCCGCCAAGGCTTTCGGCCATGCGTTCGCTGTCATAGACGTTCATCTGACAACCATAGGTCTTGATATAGAGCTTTTTGGTGTTGGATTTTGTGTCAGACATGACCTTGGGTCCGTGAGCATTGGGGAAATTAAGACGTCTGTCTAGCCCAAGAGGGGTGCGGGAGCAAACGGGTTTGTGTGTTGTGGGCGCAGGCTCACGCGCATCACAGGTGCGACCGATCTGCCGCCCCGCCGCGACAACTGCCCAAACTGTTTCCTCAATCCTTGCAATCCCCTCTTCTTCATGGCTTTTTTACTGCCATCGGGGACAGTTACACATATCGCCACCCCGAATAGGGACAGTTTATGCGTTACGATAGCCTCGACACTTTTCTTTCCGACGGCAAAGAGGCCCTGATCAAAGGGCCGGTTGCGATGATTTTTGCCGAAGATCTGGTCGAGGTGGACACGACCCTGCGCCATCATATTTCGCTTGGGTTTAAAGCCGTGCTGCTGTTCGCGCCCGATGAGCTGACGCTGCCCGAGGGGTTAGAGCTGCAAATCCATCGCATCCGCTACGCCACCCGCGCGCCCAATATGCTGAGCCATGCGGTTAATCGCCTCATCGCCGCCGCGCCGGGCCTTTGGATGTATTATTGCTACAACGCCGAATACCTGTTTTTCCCGTTTTGCGAGACCCGCACCATCACCGACATGCTGACCTTTCACACCGAGGAACGGCGCGGCGGGATGTTGACCTATGTGGTGGATCTTTATGCTGGCGATTTACACGACGCGCCCAATGCGGTCTCGCTTGAAGATGCCTGTCTCGACAAGTCCGGCTATTACGCTTTGGGCCGCATGGACGCCGCAGGTCACCAAAAAGAACGCCAACTCGACTTTTTCGGCGGGCTGCGCTGGCGGTTTGAGGAACATATTCCCGCCAACCGCCGCCACATCGACAGAATCGCACTTTTCAAGGCGAAAAAGGGCCTCACCCTGTCGGAAAACCACCTGTTCAACGAGGAAGAATACAACACCTACGCCTGCCCATGGCACCACAACCTCACCGCGACCATCGTGTCCTTTCGCACCGCCAAGGCGCTCAAGTCGAACGCCGGATCCACCTATGACATCGACAGTTTCCGGTGGCACAATTCGACCGAATTCGAATGGCACAGCCAACAGTTGCTCGATCTGGGCCTGATGGAGCCGGGACAGTGGTTTTAATGGGGTTTTAATAGGGTTTTAACGGCTTCTTAGCCACTTTTGCGACAGAACCCACCCTTTACATCTGCTTCAAAGCCCTTATCTTGAGCCGCAATCGACGAGCACCCGCGCCCAACAGGACCAAAGCGGCCTCAAAATCCACCCGAAATCGAAAGAGTTTTCTGATGTCCGAAGTCAAATCCGGCGACAAAGTTCGCATTCACTACACTGGCACCCTCAAAGACGGCACCGTATTCGACAGCTCGGCGGGTCGTGATCCGCTTGAGTTCGAGGTTGGGTCCGGTCAAATCATCCCCGGCATGGACAAGCACCTTCCGGGCATGACCGTGGGCGAGAAAAAGACCATCGTCGCCGTGGCGGACGAGGCCTATGGCCCACGCCATGACGACGCGCAACAACCGGTGCCGCGCGCCCAAATCCCGGCGGACATCCCGCTCGAAGTCGGTCTGCAACTTCAGATGCAAAGCCCGCAAGGTCAGGTCATCCCGGTCACCGTGGTTGCTGTCACCGATGAAGACGTCATCCTGGACGCCAACCACCGTTTGGCCGGCGAAGACCTGACCTTTGATATTGAATTGGTCGAAATCGTCTAAAGCCGGCTGAGTATTTTCGCAGCAATGAAGATCAAAGAATGGACAAGGCGGCACCCGGGTGCCGCCTTTGTCGTTGAACTGGCCCGGGTTTAGCGTCAAATGGCGGCATGGAAAAACCGGATCTCTTTTCTGCGGATTGTAGCCGCTGCGCCGCACTGTGCTGTATGGCCTTGGCCTTTGATCGCGGCGATCATTTTGACCATGACAAAGCGGCGGGCGTCGGCTGTCACAACCTTGCGGGGTTTACCTGTGGCATTCACGGCGATCTGGCGGAGCGCGGCTATTCCGGCTGTATCGCCTTTGATTGCTTGGGTGCCGGGCAGAGAGTCACGGAGCTGTTTGAACGCGATTGGCGCAGTGACCCGTCCCTGACCGGGCCGATGATCGAGGCGTTTCGGATGATGCGCGAGGTCCAGGAGTTGCGTCAGCTTTTGGTGGCGGCAGCCACCCTGCCCCTCTCAGACGCGGTAGATGACGCGCGGCTTGATCTTTTGGACCTGCTTGCCAATGCAGCCGGGGATTTGACCCGGCTCAAAGAGGTGGACCCGCGCGCCATCCGGGGCTGGCTGCGCGGATTGGCGGAGGTGATCACCCCTGTGACGGAGGTGTAAACGCCGCACGTTTTTGATCCGCAATCTCACGATGCACACAGCCCGTCGCGTGATCGTTGATCATCCCCATCGCCTGCATGAAGGCAAAACATGTGGTCGGGCCGACAAATTTCCAGCCGCGTTTTTTGAGATCTTTTGAGAGCCGTTTTGACGTTTCCGAGATCGACGCCGTTTGCGGCGCGCCGTGCTCGTCGGGCTTGGGTTCAAAGGACCAAAAATAGGCGGCAAGCGAGCCTTCGTCCGCCACCATCTCAACGGCGCGGGCGGCGTTGTTGATTGTAGCATTGATTTTTCCGCGATGGCGCACGATGCCCGCATCGGCCAAAAGCCGGGTCACATCCGCCTCGCCAAACTGCGCGACTTTGTGAAAATCAAACCCGGCGAAAGCGGCACGAAACCCCTCGCGTTTGCGCAAAATCGTCCACCAAGACAGGCCGGATTGAAACCCTTCGAGGCAAATTTTCTCAAACAAACGGATGTCATCGGAAACCGGATAGCCCCATTCTTCGTCATGATAGCGAATATATTCGGGATCACTGGCGCACCATGCGCAGCGCGATTGGCCGTCAGGTCCGGTAAAAAGCTGTGCCACATCGGTCTCCTAAAACGAGTTGGCCCCAGACATAAAGGGGACCGTGAAATGCCGTGCATGGCCGAAACCTGTCCGCGTTTTGGGGCAAACTCAAGTCCCAACTGCCCGCCAAGACGCTTTATTTTTGCGGATAGGCGTCCCAAAACGCCTGTGGCGCTTGCCCCGGATTGGCGACACAGACCACCTGATCCGCTTCAAAGGCATAGCGCGCCAAAAACACCGTCAAATCGGCGGAATAGGCGTAATCTTGCACCGAAATCACCGCCACTTCATCGGCGCTTTCGCAACTGCCGGAAACGAACCAGACCTGATCGGCGGAATATTGGAGATCGGTGAAATAGATCGTAAATTCGCCGGGTGTGGTGAGGGTTTCAAACTGGATCGGAACCGCACCTTGCGCCCATAGCGCCACGGGCACCACCGGCATACAGAGCGTCAAAATGCCTGCGCAGATCGCAAAGGAGCGCATAAAACCAAGCCTATTCCATAGGATCGACCGATATCTCGACACAGAGGTCAGTGCGAACTCTGGGGTTTGGGGCGCAGGCGGATCACCACATCGACAGAGGCGATTTCCATGCCTTCGGGGGCCTTGGGCAGGCGTGCGATTTTCAATTCATCGCTGGGCGCATCGGTCAATGCGCCCTGATCTTCCCAAAAGAAATGCGGGTGCTCTTTCATATTGGTATCGAAATAGGAGCGCGATCCGTCGACCGTCACCTCCTGCATCAACCCGGCCTGGCAAAAGGCCCGCAGCGTGTTGTAGACCGTCGCCAAAGACACTTTTTCCCCGGCATCGCGCACGGCGGCAAACAGGCTTTCGGCGGTGACATGACGATCATGCCCGTCACCGATCAAAAGCGTCGCCAAAGCCACCCGTTGCCGGGTCGGCCGCACACCCGCCTCACACAGCCACGCCTCACCACGACGCGGGTCGCGCTTTGTCTTGTCTTGCCATGCCTGATCTTGCCATGCCTGGCCCGTTGGCTCGGAGGGGGGGGACTGGGTCATTTGGGTCCGCTTCTTTGGTATGAGTGCCAATATAAGGCGAGGGTTGGGTTAAATTCAAATGAAAATAGATCGCAATAGGGCGCGACCTGCCCGGATCAGACCATATTTGGGCTCAAGTCCGGCAACTTTCGCCCGTTCCCGCTCATCCGACTTTGGCTCCTCTTGCGCCTTGCGTGGTTGGGGGGCGGGGTGATAGAGGGGATGCGACTTTGAAAGATTGCAGGAAGGCAAGGGTTCTATATGGCCGAGTATCCCACGAGTTTCACCAAGGAAGATCTGCTTAAATGTGCGGCGGGCGAATTGTTTGGCCCCGGCAACGCGCAGCTTCCCGCCCCGCCCATGTTGATGATGGACCGGATCACCGAGATTTCCGGTGACGGGGGCGCACATGGCAAAGGCCATGTTGTGGCGGAATTCGACATCACGCCGGACCTTTGGTTCTTTGAATGCCATTTCCCCGGCAACCCGATCATGCCCGGCTGTTTGGGCCTTGATGGTCTGTGGCAGCTCACCGGGTTTAACCTTGGCTGGCGCGGCTGGCTTGGACGCGGATATGCGCTTGGCGTGGGTGAGGTGAAACTCACCGGCATGGTGCGACCGGATCGCAAAATGCTGACCTATAAAATTGATTTCAAAAAGGCCATTCAGAGCCGCCGCCTGACCATGGGGGTTGCCGATGGCATCGTTGAGGCAGATGGTGAGGTGATTTACCAAGTCACCGACATGAAAGTCGCGCTCTCCGAAAGCTGACCCCACAGGGGATCGAAACGAACACCACAGGGAAGGAACACGCCATGCGTCGCGTCGTCGTCACAGGTCTCGGGGTTGTCTCCTCGATCGGCAACACTTCTGAGGAAGTGCTTGCCTCTCTCAAGGCGGGCACCTCCGGCATCACTGCCAATGAAGACATGAAAGAGTATGGATTCCGCAGCCAGATCGCCGGGAACATCAAGCTCGACATCAAAGACCACGTTGAAAAACGCGCTTTGCGGTTTATGGGACCAGGGGCGGCCTATGCCGCCATCGCCATGGACCAAGCGATCAAGGACTCCGGCCTTGAAGAAAAAGACGTGATCAACGAGCGTACGGGATTGATTGCGGGCTCGGGTGGTCCGTCCACCTCCGCCCTCTTCACCGCGCATCAATCGGTTTTGGCGACCAAAGCCACCAAACGCGTTGGGCCTTTTGCGGTGCCGAAATGCATGGGGTCGACGATTTCCGCCAACTTGGCGACGGCCTATCAGATCAAGGGCATCAACTACTCGATCACCTCGGCCTGTTCGACCTCGCTGCACTGTATCGGTGCGGCCTCTGAGCAGATCATGATGGGCAAACAGGACGTGATGTTTGCCGGTGGGGGCGAAGAGTTGGATTGGACCCTGTCCTGTCTGTTTGATGCGATGGGAGCGATGTCCTCAAAGTTCAACGACACGCCAACCAAAGCTTCGCGCGCCTTTGACGCCAACCGCGATGGGTTCGTGATCTCCGGCGGCGGTGCAATTTTGGTGCTCGAAGAGTTGGAACACGCCAAAGCGCGCGGTGCGAAAATCTATGCCGAAGTGACCGGCTTTGCCGCGACTTCTGATGGCGCGGACATGGTGGCCCCCTCTGGTGAGGGCGGCGAACGCGCGATGCGGCTTGCCCTCTCAACCCTGCCTGAGGATCGCAAAGTCGGCTATATCAACGCCCACGGCACATCGACCCCGGTCGGAGACGTTGGCGAGGTCGAGGCCGTGCGCCGGGTGTTCGGCGAAGGCAACACGCCGGTGATTTCCTCGACCAAATCCATGACCGGCCACTCCCAAGGCGCCACCGGCGCACAGGAAGCGGTCTATTGCCTCTTGGCGCTGCAACACGATTTCATCATCCCGTCGATCAACGTCGAAACGCTTGATCCCGCGATCCAAGCGGGTGAAATCGCCACCACTCTGGTGGAAAACGCAGGGCTTGATACCGTCATGACCAACTCCTTTGGCTTTGGTGGCACCAACGGGTCGATGTTGCTGTCGAAATACCGCGACTGATCTGGTTTTAGGCTACAGATTTGAACGGCCACGTTATACGAGCGTGGCCGTTTTGTGTTGGGCGAGGCTGGACTGAGAGTTGGCAAGGTCGGTACTGAGTCCAACCTGCCGAACTGGGACTATTCGTTGCGAACCAAAAGGATCACGCCTGCTGGGTCAGACGTCCAATGACCCTTCACATCATCCAACGGTTCCAACTCGTCGCGGACTGGACTTCCTAATGTTTCGATAGCCTTGTCGGGATCGTCCGTGAAGAGCTCTAGCCAGATGTCCACCTGGCTCTGCCGTTCGACTCTATCTATCCATAAAGTCATATTGCCAAAAGAAAAGCCGATGCTGTTCTTGAGTTCTTTAGCAACCTTCAGACCAACACGGTCGCGGTAGTAAGCGACCGTTTCTTCCCACTTATGGAGTGGCACTTTGATTGCGATGTTCTTGCCGGGTTCAATCATATATCAATCTCTCATGTCGGTCATGCCTTTGGCTTCAGTGTAGCACATCCGATCAGGTTGGGGGTAATCGCAACGACAGCTTCGTGCGCACAACCGCACATGGGTCTCATTGCAGAGACGCCCACATCCCACAAACACCCTCAAAAACTTGACCTAGCGTCGCAAAACGGTCAAATACCCGCAAAGCAAAAAGGGCATTTCATCCATGGCAGATCTTCTTAAAGGCAAACGCGGGCTTATCATGGGCGTCGCCAACGAGCGCTCCATCGCATGGGGTATCGCCAAAGCCTGTGCGGCTGAGGGCGCGGAGCTTGCGTTTACCTACCAAGGCGAGGCCTTTGGCAAACGGTTGCAACCGCTGGCCGAAAGCGTGGGGTCGGACACGATGGTCGACGTCGATGTCACCAACCCGGAGCAGATGGACGAGGCTTTCACGGCACTCAAATCCAAATGGGGCAGCCTTGATTTTGTCGTGCACGCCATCGCCTATTCGGACAAATCCGAACTCACGGGCCGGTTCCGCGACACATCTGTGGAGAATTTCAAAAACTCGCTGCATATCTCGTGTTACAGCTTTATCGATGTTGCCAAACGCGCCTCTGAAATCATGCCAAATGGTGGCACATTGATGACGCTGACCTTTGAAGGCTCCAACAAGGTTGTGCCCAATTACAACGTGATGGGTGTGGCGAAAGCGGCGCTCGAAAGCTCAATCCGCTACCTTGCCAATGACCTCGGCCCCGAAGGCATCCGCGTCAACGGCATCTCGCCGGGTCCGATGAAAACGCTGGCAGGCTCTGCCATCGGCGGCGCGCGCCGGACCTATAAACACGCCGAACAAAACGCGCCGCTGTTGTCGAATGCGACGCTTGAGGCGGTGGGGGGGACGGCCGTGTACCTCGCCTCCGATGTGGGGGCCTATACGACGGGCGAAATCATCCGCGTCGATGGCGGCTATCATATCATGGGCATGCCCCGGATTGAAAACCTCTGATCCGATCTGCGTGAACACATCTCCGAATCCCCGCCTCCCGTGCGGGGATTTTCTTTGAGTATTTGTATCACGGTAAAGCCAAGGATGTGACGCGACGTCTCACCTGACAGGTCGTTCAACTTATGTAGCCTCTCCTCAAGGGGGAGAGCAGCATGTTTGATTATATCATTGTTGGTGCGGGGTCTGCGGGATGCGTTTTGGCCAATCGCCTGTCGGACGATCCAAGCAAGCGGGTTTGTTTGATCGAAGCCGGGGGCAAGGATCGCTCGCCCTTCATTCACATTCCTTTGGGGTTGGCGGTTTTGGCGCACCTCAAAGGCTATAATTGGAATGATCACACCGCCCCCGACCCAAACCTGACCCACCGCCGCCTGTTTTGGCCGCGTGGACGGGTTTTGGGTGGGTCGTCTTCGATCAACGCGATGATCTATATGCGCGGGCACCCGGAGGATTACCGGGGCTGGGCGCGGGCAGCGGGTGCGGCGTGGGATTGGCCGCGCGCCTTTGAGCTGTTCAAACGATTGGAAGGCAATGCGCAGATTTCGGATGCGTATCATGGCGTGGACGGCCCTCTGTCCGTCTCCGATCTGCGCAGTCCAAACCCGCTGTC
Source organism: Celeribacter baekdonensis (assembly GCF_900102315.1). Lineage (GTDB taxonomy): Bacteria > Pseudomonadota > Alphaproteobacteria > Rhodobacterales > Rhodobacteraceae > Celeribacter > Celeribacter baekdonensis. The sequence continues at coordinate 144,407 of NZ_FNBL01000003.1, read as the reverse complement.
GCATGCCTTTGTGCGGGCCGGTGTCGAGGCGGGATTGACAGAGCGGCGCGACTTTAATGGCGCGGATCAGGAGGGGGTGGGCCTGTTCCAAGTCACTCAGAAAGACGGCAAACGGTTCTCAGCGGCGCGGGCGTTTTTGGACCCGGTGCGCGGTCGGGCCAATTTGACGATTTTGACCGGAGAACAAGTCACGCGGGTGATGTTCAAGGGCACCGAGACCCATGGCGTTGCGCTGCGGGATCGTGAGATTGTGCTCAATCCCGGTGGCGAGGTGATCCTCAGTGCCGGGGCGATTAAGTCGCCACATCTGTTGATGCTCTCGGGCATCGGTCCGGGCGAGATGTTGCGCGCGCAGGGGATCGAGGTGCGGCATGACGCGCCTGAGGTGGGCGAAAATCTGGCCGATCATCTCGACATCACGGTGATGTCTGCCGCCCGCAATCGCCTGCCGATTGGCATTGCGCCCACCTACCTGCCCCGCGCCCTGCGCGCCGCTTGGGACTTTGGCCGCAAACGACGTGGGGAACTGACCTCCAACGTGGCTGAAGCAGGTGGTTTCGTGCGCTCGGATCCCGATCAGCCGCGCCCCAATCTGCAATTCCATTTCATCCCGGCCTATCTGCGCGACCATGGGCGCAAGACCTCCTTTGGCTACGGCATGACGTTGCATGTCTGTGACCTTTTGCCAAAATCGCGTGGACGGATCACTTTGGCCTCAAGTGATCCAAGGGCCGCGCCGGTGATTGAAGCGGGCTATTTGAGCCACCCCGAGGATATGGAAACGCTTTTATCCGGCCTTAAAATTGCCCGCTCGGTGATGGCCGCGCCCGCCCTCGCACGCCATGTCGCATCCGAGGTCCTGCCCGGTGCGGCCTTGCAAAGTGACGAGGCGCTCATAAAGGATATTCGCGCCCGCTCAGAGACGATTTATCACCCGGTCGGCACCTGCCGGATGGGGAGGGACGCGGGTTCTGTGGTGGATGCGCAAGCACGGGTGCGCGGCGTGTCGGGTCTGCGCGTGGTGGATGCCTCTATCATGCCGCAGATCATCGCGGGCAACACCAATGCGCCCACCATGATGATCGCGCAGAATGTGGCGGATATGATGCTTCGCCCCTGACGCTTTAGTGGCACCCCCCGCTACAGTCCTCACAGGCGCGGGCTTTGCCTTTCATTTCAATGAATTTTTCATCCCACGCTTCACCATCACCGAACTCCAAAAAGTTCTGATATTGCTCGTGACGACCGGACAGATGGCTGGCGTGTTTGATCGGACACCAATAATATTCGGTGCGCCCGGCGACTTCGCGGACATAGGCCAAAAGCCCGTTGCCATAGCCGCAATAGACGCAATTGAGCTTTTGCATAAAGTTCAGATAGGTCAGTTTGTGCCGATCCACGGCGATGTATTTTTTGCGTTCAACTTTTGGCAAGCCGTAGATCGGGAAACAGATCGCCTGATAGACGGTGACGAAGAGATCCAGGATCACGAAGGGCACGATCAAACTGTAGATGATCGGCGCTGTGATCACCTCCCAGGGGCGGGCGCGGCGGATAAACACCGACAAACGCACCCGCAAAAGCCGTCCGCGTTTGCGGGCCTCTTCCTCAAACACCACCCGACCGTTGGTCAGACGATATTGAAACTTTTCACGCGCCGCCAAGGCATCCCGTTCCAATTGATCTTGTATTTGCCGCAGGGCTTCGCGGAGTCTCTCAACCGTGCTGTTCATCATTGTCTCCAAACGGGGGCGTCCGAGCTATAGGTGTAGCAGGCGGGACGGACAAATCATCCCCTGTTCTGAAATTTTGCATTTTCATGGATTTTTTGACAAATTTGAAAGCCTTTTTAAACGTTTTCATTTCAGAAACACTGTGTTGACTGCACATGTTTTGCCGCTCAATCCGCCATCTGCCACAGTGTCGCCATGTTTGCGTCCCATCAAAAACCCAAAGACCAACGCCAAAGGGCCCGTCTCAAATCGCTATGACATTCCTTTTCTTCGCCATCCTTTTGGGGATATTTTCCCTGCCTCTGCTCAAAGGGGTGTCAACCCATCAGGGCCGGATGACCACAAGCGGGTTTGATGGCACGGGCGTTGTGATGGGATTTGCACTCACTGTCGCGGTCGCCGCGCTGACCTCGCCTTTGCTTGGCATTGGCTTTGTGTGTGCCGCTTTGTTGCATGAATTTGGCTCTGCTCTGGCCTGTCGGATCATGGGTCATGAGGTGGCGCGGGTGCGTCTGATCCCCCTGCCCTATGTGGCAACACCTCGCTCGGATCGCCCCTTTGATCACGCGCTTGAGGAAAGCTTTGCCGCGCTCTATGCGCCCGCCTTGGCGATTGTGCCGATGATCCTCGCCTTTGGCCTGTTTCACTGCTTTGCCTTGGCCGCACCTCTCTTTGCCGATGTCATGCGCAGCACCGCAATCATGTTGGGCACGTTCAATTTCATCATGCTTTTGCCCTTCCTGCCCTTTGGTGGCGGTCGGGTTGTGCGGGCAGTTTCGGATGCGTTTTGGCCGCGTCTCGGGCGTGTCATCACGCTGTTCATGACCGCCGCCTTTGCCTCGGCGGCTCTGCGCGATCACTCGGTGGCGATGATGATCCTCGCCGCCGCGGGCGTGCAAAGCCTGTTCCACATCCGCCGTCCCGACCAAAGCCGCCTGACGCCAAATCAGGCGCTTTTGGTGATGGCGAGCTATGCCTTTACCCTGACCGTACATTTCACCGGCGGGTTCTGGCTTTTGTCCGGGTTGCTCTGAAACCCACACCATCTCCTCTTTCCTCAGGGCGCGCTCCATGACAGTCTGAGCCGACGGCAAGGGAGGCTCATGTGACCATCACCACCTGTATTTTCGACGCCTATGGCACGTTGTTCGATGTCACCTCTGCCGCCCAGCGCGCCGCACATGAACCCGAGTTTTCGCGCCTTGCGCCACTGTGGCCCCAACTGGCGCAGGATTGGCGCGCCAAACAGTTGGAATACAGTTGGCTGCGCGCAATCATGGGGGATCACGCGCCGTTTTGGACCGTCACCATGGATGCGCTCGATTGGGCACTGGCGCGTGCGGGCCTTGAGGATGATCCACCATTGCGGGCGCGATTGTTACAGCTTTATCAGGAGCTGAGCGCCTACTCTGAGGTGCCCGCCATGTTGCAAACCCTGAAAGACAAAGGGTTTTCCACCGCGATCCTGTCGAACGGCTCGCATGACATGCTCGATGCTGCGGTGTCTTCGGCGGGGCTAGACCGCCTGTTGGACGATGTGCTCTCGGTTGACACGGTCGGCATTTTCAAGCCCTCGGATCGGGTGTATCAAATGGTCCCGGACCGGTTCCAATGCGCCCGCGAAGAGGTGTTGTTTGTGTCCTCCAATGGCTGGGACATCGCCGGGGCGGCACGGTTTGGCTTTGTCACCGCTTGGGTGAACCGCGCGTCCCTCCCCGTGGACCGTATGCCCGGACAGCCCGCTCATATCCTCTCTGATCTGACCCAAATCCCGGAGATCGCCGCCTATGCCTGAGACTTTCAAAACCGCCGATGGTCTCTCGTTGGCCTATGACGTTCAGGGCAAAGGCCCCGCGCTTTTGTGCCTCGCTGGACTGACCCGCAACATGGATGATTTCGAACCTGTGGTGGCGCATTTCGCGGACCGGGCCACAGTTATTCGCGTTGATAGTCGCGGGCGCGGGGCGTCTGATTATGATCCGAATTTCCTCAATTACACCCTACCGCAAGAGGGCGCGGATGCGCTGGCACTTTTGGATCATCTGGGGCTGGACCGCGCCGCCATTTTGGGCACCTCGCGCGGCGGGTTGATTGCCATGGTCTTGGCGATCAGCGCCAAACATCGGCTGTCTGGCGTGTTGCTCAATGACATCGGGCCAGAGATGGACCCGCGCGGTCTGAGCCATATCATGGATTATCTCGGTCGCCCCTCGGCCTATCGTTCGTTTGAGGACGCCGCCGACAAATTGCCCCGCGCTTTGGGCGATCAATTCCCCAACCTCAGCCGGGCGCAATGGCTGACCTATGCGCGGCGGATTTGGACCGAAGGCAAGGCGCGGCTGGAACTGCGCTATGATCCGAAGCTCAGAGACGCGATTGAGGCACAAAGCGTGACCGGGGCCGTGCCCGATCTTTGGCCTTTGTTCGAGGCGCTTGCGGGGCTGCCTTTGGCGCTGTTGCGGGGCGAAAACTCCACCCTTTTGCCGCGCGCCTGCATGGACGAGATGTGCAAGCGCCGCCCGGATATGATCTGCGCCGAGGTAAAGGATCGCGGCCATGTGCCGTTTTTGGACGAGCCTGAAAGCCTTGATGTGATCGCGCGGTTTGTGGCGCGTCTCCCCCATTGAGACCCGCCGCTCCGCCCCCTATGATTTGCACGCATTCTAAAAGGAGCGATCAGATGCGGGTCGATCTCGGCGACATTACCCTCAACGTTGAAGATGACGGTCCGCGCACGAGTCCGCCCATCGTGTTTTGTCATGCCTTGGGCACCAATTTGCACCTGTGGGATGATGTCCTGCCGCTTTTGCCCAATGGCCTTCGGATCATCCGTTATGACCTGCGCGGGCATGGGGCGTCTGACGTGCCGAAAGGCCCCTATTCTATGGGCGCTTTGGTGCGCGATGCAGAACGGATGTTGGATCATTTGGCGGTGCGCGATGCGGTGTTTGTTGGGATTTCCATCGGCGGGTTGATCGCGCAGGGCCTGGCGGTCAAGCGGCTGGATCACATCCGCGCGCTGGTCCTGTCCAACACGGCGGCCAAAATCGGCACCCGCTCGGTCTGGAACAAACGCATCGCCGAGATCGAGGCACATGGGCTTGAAAGCATCGTCGCGCCGACGCTTGAACGGTGGTTCGCCCCCGGATTTCGCAAGTCTGAGACGGCCAAACGCTGGGGTCAGTCGATTTTGGACACCTCTGTTGAGGGCTATTTGGGGTGCTGTGCCGCAATTGCGGGCACGGATTTTTACACGCCCACCTCGGGCTTACGTCTGGCGTGTTTGGGCATTGGCGGCGGCTATGACGGATCGACCCCCGCCGATTTGATGCGCGAAACTTTGGATATCATCCCCGGTGCGCGGTTCGAATTGCTTCAGCGTTCCGGGCATTTGCCGCCCGTGGATGCGCCAGAGGCGTTTGCGGCACTTTTGACGACATTCTTACAGGAGATCGGCCATGTCTGAATTGGGCACGTCTGAGTTTGGCACGTCTGATCCGGTCTTTCTTTTGATCCATGGTTCCGCCCATGGCGCATGGTGTTGGCGCGATCTGATCCCGGCACTTGCGGCGCGCGGGGCCACGGTTCACGCGATGGATCTGCCCTCGCATGGCGATGATCCCACGCCCTATACCGAGGTGACGCTTGATCTCTATCGGGATGCGATCCTCCAAAAGATCGGTAAGATTGGCACGCCGGTGATCTTGGTCGGCCATTCCGCCGGTGGCTATGCGATCACTGCCGCCGCCGAGGCCGCGCCCGAACATGTCGCGCAGTTGATCTACGTGTGCGCCTATGTGCCCGAGGATGGCAAAAGCCTTGGCGACATGCGCCGCAGTGCCAGCGCGCATCCGGTTTTGGCCGCGATTGCAAAAACCCCGGACGGCAAGGCTTTCACCTTTCGCGCTGACACCGTCGAGGCGACGCTGTTTCATGATTGCCCGGCTCAGGCCGTGGCCTATGCCCTGCCGCATCTGGGGGCGCAGGCGATCCGCCCGCAAGAAACGCCCCTGACGATCACCGCGCGCTCCACCACCCTGCCGCGCGATTATGTGCTTTGCACGGATGACCGCACCATCCCGCCGGAAGAGCAGGAAAAAATGGTCAAAGACTGGCCTGAGGACCATGTGCATCGCCTCGCTGCGGGCCATTCCCCCTATTTCTCTCACCCGGACAGCCTGGCGGATCTGCTCATCAAGGCTGTGCGCAAAGACGGATAGACAGCGGCGGCTTTGACGGTCAAAAAGGCGCAGTCTGTGTCAGGGGCCCGTCATGTTGCGTCATCTTCCGATCTTGTTCATCGTGTTCACCGTCTTGATCGACGGCATCGGCATTGGCCTGATCTTTCCGGTCATGCCCGATCTGATCCGTGACGTGACCGGGCGGACCTTGGCCGATGCGGCGCTTTGGGGCGGGGTTTTGGCCACCGGTTATGCGGTGATGCAGTTTCTGTTTGGGCCGATTGTGGGCAATCTGTCGGATCGCTTTGGCCGTAAACCTGTTCTGATCTCAGCGCTGTTCGTGATGATGCTCGATTATCTGGTGATGGCGGTGGCACACACGATTTGGCTGTTGCTGATCGGGCGGTTGATCGCCGGATTGACTGCGGCGACCCATGCCACCGCCGCCGCCTATATGGCCGATATTTCCGCGCCTGAAGATCGCGAAAAACGCTTTGGTCTTGTCCATGCGGCGATGGGCGTTGGCTTTGCGGTGGGGCCGATGATTGGTGGGCTTTTGGCCGGAATTGATACGCGCGCCCCGTTTTATGCGGCGGCGGGCATCGCTGGGTTGAACATGGTCTTTGGCCTTTTGGTCATGCCCGAAAGCCTGACCCGCGACAAACGTCGGCCGTTTCACTGGACCCGCGCCAATCCCTTTGCCGCCTTTCGCGCCATTGGATCACTGTCCGGGGTTAAGCCGCTTTTGCTGGTCTTTGGCCTCTATGAAATGGCCTATTTCGTCTACCCGGCGATCTGGTCGTTTTATGGCGTTGAAAAATTTGGATTTGACGCGCGGATGATTGGGCTGACGCTGTTTGCCTTTGGCCTTTCCATGGGCCTGGCGCAATCGGTGTTGATCGGACCACTCGTGAGCCGCTTTGGTGCGTATCGCGTCACCATGGGCGGAATTTTGGCCGATATCGTTGTGTTTGCCACTTTGGGCGTGACCAGTAGCGTGCCGCTGGTGTGGATCGTCACCGTGCTGTCGGGGATTTCGTCGGTCACCCTCCCGGCATTGCAAGGCACGATGAGCCGCGCCACGCCCGACACCCAACAGGGCGAATTGCAGGGCGTGATCGGCTCCATCGCCGCCATGGCGACCATCCTCAGCCCCTTGATCATGACCGAAACCTTCGCAATCTTTTCGCGCCCCGGCACGGCGCATTACCTGCCCGGCGCGCCATTTTTATTGTCGATGGCAATCGTCATTCTGGCCGGGATCGTGCTGTGGCGCTGGCGGGTGCGGCGGGCAGGATCTGAGCCAAAGCCCGCCTGATCAATATCCTTCGCAAGCGCCACCTGACAAAATGCCGATTTTCTGCTAGGCTTTCCCTCTCAGAGGAGGAATTTTGATGACCCATCATACTGTTTTTGACGCCCATCATCGCCACCACGATCCGCATAAAAACCACCGCCTTGTGCAGTTTGCAAAACTGGATCGCACGGCGCGCAGACATCCGATTTGGGACCAACTCAGCCGCACAGACCGGCCAGACACGCAGGGCGCGCGACCTGCGTCGCGTGTGGTTCAATTCCTGCGCGTGGCGCGTGGGCACCGGGCCTAAAGCCAAGTTTGAGGGCACTCAAACCCACAGCGGAATGGCCTGCGAAACGGCTTTGCAAAACCGGTCAGATTGATCGGTTTTGCAAATAAATTATCACATATCTGTGCGAATCCGCATAGCGGGGTTGCGCCTTGAGAATGTGCTGGACCCTCCTTCCATCGAAGGCGTAGATGCGAGGAACATCGGGCGCTGATGGCGGGAGGGGACCCCATTTGCCGTGATACTCCCACTTCACGCCCGGAATCCGTGTTAAAATGGAGACCCTTCGTGACCCAACCCTCGCGCATCGCCCCACAATCGCTTCACTCCAAAATCATGAATGCCGAAGACGCGGCAAGCCTTGTTCACAATGGCGCGGCGGTGGGCATGAGTGGCTTTACCGGCTCGGGGTATCCCAAAGCTGTGCCGCTCGCTCTGGCGGCGCGCATTGAGGCCGAGCATAGCGCAGGCCATCCGTTTCGGATCAAAATCTGGTCTGGCGCATCGACGGGACCGGAGCTTGACGGTGCCTTGGCCAAGGCCGATGGCATTGATTTTCGCCTGCCCTACAACTCCGACCCCATCGCGCGGCAAAAGATCAACGCCGGCGAAATGAACTATGTCGACATGCATCTGTCACAGGTCGCGCCGATGGCATGGCAGGGCTTTTTGGGCCCGCTCGACACTGCGATCATCGAGGTGTCCGGCATCACGGCCGAGGGCGATTTGATCCCCTCCTCCTCCATCGGCAACAACAAAACATGGTTGGAACGCGCCGATAAAATCATCCTTGAGGTCAACAGTTGGCAAAGCGAGATGCTCGACGGGATGCATGATATTTACTACGGCACGGCCTTGCCGCCGAACCGCGTGCCGATCCCGTTGATCAAACCCGATGATCGCATCGGTCAGCCGCATTTCAAGGTCGATCCCTCCAAAATCGTCGCCATTGTCAAAACCGACGCCCCCGACCGCAACGCACCGTTTTCCGCCCCCGGCGACACGGCGGAGGCGATTGCCGATCACATCCTTGAGTTTTTGATGTGGGAGGCCAAACGCGCAGGCCTGCCGCCCAGCCTGTTGCCGCTGCAATCAGGCGTCGGCAACGTGCCCAATGCGGTGATGGCCGGGTTGATCAAAGCACCGTTTGAGCAAATGACCGCCTTCACCGAGGTGATCCAGGACGGGATGCTCGACATGATCGAGGCGGGCACCTTGCGCGTCGCCTCCGCCACCGCCTTTTCGCTTAGCCCGGAAAAGGCCGAGTATTTCAACACCCATGCCCGGCTCTTTCGCGACAAATTGATCCTGCGACCGCAAGAGATTTCGAACCACCCCGAACTGGTGCGCCGCCTTGGCTGTATCGCGATGAACGGGCTGATCGAGGCGGATATTTACGGCAATGTGAACTCGACCCACGTCATGGGGTCGCGCATTCAAAACGGCATCGGCGGCTCGGGCGACTTTGCCCGCAACGCCTATCTGTCGATTTTCATGACGCCGTCTACCGCCAAAAACGGTGCCATTTCCGCGATTGTGCCGATGGCGAGCCATGTCGATCACATCAACCAAGACGTGCAGGTGATTGTCACCGAACACGGCCTGGCCGATGTGCGCGGCTTGGACCCGAAAAAGAAGGCCGCTTTGATCATCGAAAAATGCGCCCATCCAATGTATCGCGATGCGTTGCGAGAGTATTTCGAGCGGGCGAAAAAGAGCTCCTTTGGCGGCCATACGCCGCATGATCTGCGCGAGGCGTTGAGTTGGCATCAAAGGTTCATTGACACTGGCTCAATGCTGTAATCCTCTGCCGTTCCGCTTGTCGCTCTGCCAAGGAGGCCCCTGATGCGCCATATTGAAATGCCCGCCCAATTGGCGCAAAAGCTGGGTGAGGCTCTGCGCGATGCGCCGGATCTGCACCGGGCGATTGTTGCCTGTCTCGACGGGGTGACCGTATCAGGAGTGTCTGTGCCAGAGGATCAGGCGGATGGGCTTTATGATCATGTCCGCACCGCTCTTGATCCGGCCCAGGATGCCGCGCTGATCCAAAGGCTTGAGGCGCTGGACCCGGCGTTTTTGACCGCTGTGATCCGCTATGGGTTGGGCCATGCGCCAATCCCCCATGCGGCGGCCATTCGTGCCGATCTTGCGCGCGTGGCGGTGGCCCCGGTGATGCGCCCCGATCCCAATGGCACGGCGTCCCTGCCGCTGCCCTCGGATCGCGCCGGAATGCCCGCCTTTTCCGATCGGGCCTTTGATGCGTGGTTCACCGGGCAACGCGCCCCCGATCTGCCCGCCAACCAGCCGCTTTACGGCTATGGCCTTTATGGCGAACAGCGCAGCATTTATATGGCCGATCAATACCGCGATGCCTCCGGGCCAGAGCCGCGCAGCCGCCATTTGGGCATCGACATTTTCGCACCCGCTGGCACGATGGTCTGCGCGCCTTTGCCCGGACGGATGCATCGCGTGGCCTATAACGCCGATCCTCTGGATTACGGCCATACTGTGATTTTGGAACATAGGACGGCGGAGGGTCTGTCGTTTTGGACCCTTTATGGCCACCTTGGTGCCCCCCTCCCCGGTCTCGCCGAAGGGGCAGAGATTGCCATCGGCCAAGACCTTGCGCCGCTGGGGGATTGGCATGAAAACGGCGGTTGGGCACCGCATTTGCATGTTCAGATCATCACCAGCCTCTTGACCCAAACCGGCGGCAATTTCTTTGGCGTCGGCCATGATAGCCTTTGGTCCGTTTGGTCAGACATCAGCCCAGACCCCAATCTGATCCTGCGTCTGCCGGATGCAGTCTTTGGGCGGTAACCCCTCCGGTGTGTGCCAGCCTCTGGGCACTGCGCCCCAGTTGGCGGGGGCTTTAGACGCGCATGCGGGCAAAGCTCATGGAAATATGGCCACGGCGGATATGGCCGACAGCATCCAGATCGCCGAGTTCCAGCGCCCCCAACAGGTCTTGGAGTTCGCGGGCGTAAATGTCGATTTCCTGCATCAAATCAATCTGTGATCCGGTCACCTGTTGTAGCCAAATGCGCGCGGTGCGAAAATACAGCCGTTCCGCCATTGTCCGCAGCGGGGCATTGGCGGTGAGGTCCAACAAGGTCAGAAACGTGTCTTGGTCCAAAAGGGAAAAGTCGCGCGCCGATGGGGCGGCTTTGAGGGCCTCGGAGCGGGCATACAAGGCCCGGAACCGTTGCAAAAACGTGGCGTCGGGGTGAACCGGATCAAGCACGGTTTGCAACAGCACCAATTCTTTGCGCAGCCGATAAACCTGTGACATCTCGCTATAATCGACATTGGTGACCATGGTGCCGACCCCATGAACCGAGGTCACAAGCCCTTCGTCCTCAAGCCGCGCCAAAACGCGGCGAATGGGGGTGCGCGAAATGCCAAGCTCGGCGGCCAGCGCCGTTTCCGAAAGTTTCATGCCCGGCGGGTAGTCCAACATGCAGATGCGGCTGCGAATATCCGCATGGATGCGCTCTGCACGTTCACGCGCCCGCAACGGTTCGGGCATCATGTCCATCGGTTCAGTCTCTGTCGTGTCTGCCATAGGTCTCCCCAAGTCGATCCAGCACTGCCATGGCTTGGCAAAGCTGATCGCGTTCAACATATTCGTCGGGCTTATGAGCTTGGTCAATGGATCCGGGACCACAAATCACCGCACTCATACCGATCTCTTGAAAAAGCCCGGCTTCGGTTCCAAACGGCACAACATCGGCGGTGTTGGCCCCGGTGAGGCGATACAAAAGATCGCGCGCGGCGTTCTCGTCCATGGGTGTGAGGCCCGCGACCTCGCCAATCACTTCGGTGGTGATCTCCGCCTGCGGTGCGACCGCTCGCATATCCGGCAACAACACGTCGCCGACATACTGCGCCAGATCGCGCAGCACCAAATCATAATCCGCCAAAGAGGTCGGGCGCATTTCCCATTCTAACGTGGCTTTGCCCGCGATGACATTATGGGCATGACCGCCGTGGAGGCCGCCGATGTTGATCGTGGTGTGCGGCGGGTCAAACCGTGAATGGGGCGGGCAGCGGTCGATCAAGACCTGTCGTAAAACAAGCAGCCGGTTGATGTAGCGCACCGCATATTCGATTGCGTTGACGCCTTTCTCCGGTGCCGATCCATGCCCCTCCACGCCGGTAAAGGTTACGGTATATTCGCAACAGCCCTTGTGCCCTTCGATCACCCGCATCTGCGTCGGCTCACCAATCAGCGCCATCGCGGGCCGGATGTCGCGCGCCTTGAGCACCTGCACAAGATCGCGCGCGCCGAGACAGCCGACCTCTTCGTCATGGGTAAAGGCGAAATGGATCGGGTGTTCGCGTGTCGCCGCTTTGAGCGTGTCGAGTTTGGTCAGACAGGTGGCGATGAACCCTTTCATGTCACAGGTGCCGCGGCCATAGAGCCGGCCGTCCCGCTCCACCATATCAAACGGATCGCTGCTCCACGGTTGATCTGCCACCGGCACCACATCGGTGTGCCCGGACAGGACCAGCCCACCCGCACGCTCCGGCCCGAGCGTGGCAAACAGATTGGCCTTTGTACCGCCCGGGTCTTTGAGCACCTCCACCCGCGCGCCCGCACGCTCCAACCTGTCCGCGATATAGTGGATCACGGACAGGTTGCTCTCGGACGACACCGAGGGAAAGGCGATGAGATCGGCCAGAATGCTTTGGCAGCGGTCGAGATCGGACATGATCAGTCCTTCACAAACAGCTTGCGCGGCACATTGCACAAAGGCTCCGCTGGCCCGTCTTCGCGGATCAGGATTGTCTCCGTCGTCTCCATCCCCCAACCGTCCATCCACAGTCCCGGCATGAAGTGAAAGGTCATGCCCGGCTCCAAAACTGTTTCATCAAAGGCGCGCAAGGAGACCGTGTGTTCGCCCCAATCCGGCGGATAGGACAGACCGACAGCATAGCCGCAGCGGTTCGGACGCTCGATCCCCACTTTGATCAGTTCCGCATCCAAAGCGCGGGCGATGTCGCAGGCCCGGTTGCCCGGGCGCGCCACCTCGATCCCGGCGTTCAACCCCTCGGTCAGCGCCTGAGCCGCGTCACTCATATAGCCGGGCGGCTTGCCGAAAAAGATCGTCCGACACAGCGGCGCATGGTAGCGGCGATAACAGCCGGATTGTTCGATAAACGTCGCCTCGCCCTTTTTCAGCGCCTCGCCGTTCCATGTCAAATGCGGCGCAGAAGCATCCGCGCCCGAGGGCAAAAGCGGCACGATGGCCGGGTAGTCGCCCCAACTGTCGTCTTCGCCCTGCACCGACGTTTTGAACATCTCGCCAACAAGATCGTGTTTACGCATGCCCGGTTCGGCCAATTCAATCGCGCGCTCAATCACCAGTTCGGAAATGCGCGCGGCCCGGCGCATGAAATCCAATTCCTCAGAGGATTTGATCAGCCGGTTCCAGTTCACCAAACTGGAGGCATCTACCAGTTCGGCCTCCGGCAACCCCTGCGCCAAAACGGCAAAGGCGCGGGCAGTGAAGTAATAGGTCTCCATCTCGATCCCGATGCGTTTGTCGCCATATCCCATGATCCGCAGATGCGAGGCGAGGTCTTCCATCGGATGGATGTCGGTGGCCTGAATATAGCGATCCGCGTAGTGGAGGATGTTCTCGTCTTCCATCCAGACGGTGCGCTTGGCGCCATTGGCGTCTTGCATCCGTCCCCACCAGATCGGATCGCTGTCGAGACTCAAAATCACGCCTTGATGCACATAAAATGACCAGCCGTCATATCCGGTGAGCCAGTTTTGGTTCGACGGATTCGTGACGAAAAGGATGTCGATTCCAGACGCATTCATCGCCTCGCGTGTCAAACGGATGCGCCGTTCATATTCAAAACGGGAGAAAGGGGCATTCTCAATAGGCATGTATTTCTCGCATATTGTGCACATCTTGTGCGATTCTATAGGACGTTTTCACGTGTAAAGCCGAAAAATAAGGATGTTTTTGGGCCGTTTTCCTTGACACTCAGGCGATTCGCCTAATGTTGTATACATCAGTTGAGGGAAGCCCTGTTTCCTCGTCAATGAAAATAATTGGGAGTGACTTATGAAACCTATCCTTAAAACCGTCGCCGCTGCGGGTCTCACGCTGGGCGTAAGCGCGACCGCCCTTATGGCCGGAACGTTGAGTGACCGGATCGCAAACGGTGATCCGATCCGTATCGGCTTTGCCAACGAAGTGCCTTGGGCCTATCCGGGCGAAGACGGCGCCGCCGAAGGGTTTGTGAACGCCTATGTCATCGGCGTGCTCGAAACGATGGGCTATGACAACATTGAGCCGGTCGTCACCGAATGGGGCGGCCTCATCCCCGGCCTCAACGCGGGCCGTTTCGACATTGTGACCGGCGGGATGTATATCCTTGGCTCGCGCTGCGAAAACATGATGTTCTCCGAGCCGATGGCCAAAGTGGGCGATGCCTTCATCGTGCCCGCAGGCAATCCCAAAGACCTCAACAACTACGAACAGCTTGCCGAAAAAGAGGCGTTGTTTGTGACCGGCGCGGGCTACAACCAAATCGAAGCGGCGGAACGCGGTGGCGTCGATGACGACAAGGTCATGACCGTACCCGGTCCAACCGAAATTCTCGCCGCTGTGCGCGCGGGCCGTGCCGATGCCGGTGGGGTGACCTATTTCACCGCGCTCAATTTGGCCGAACAATCCGGCGGCGATGTCGAAGTCTCCGACGTCAGCCAACTCCCCGACTGGACCCAAAACTGGGTTGGCATCGGCTTTCGCGATGAGGACGCGGATTTCGTCGAAAAATTCAACGCCGCCCAAGCCGAATACCTTGGCTCTGATGCGATGATGGAAGCCGTGTCCGCCTATGGCTACTCCAAAGGCAACCTGCCGGGTGAGATGAAAACCGCAGACGCCTGCGCCATGAAGTGATCGACGCTCTCTTTGATCCATCGAAGTGATTGAAGCGGGCCGGGGCAACGGTTCCGGCCCGCATGTCATTTTCAGCCTCGGGAGATGCCCTTGAGCCTCTGGGAATTTATCGCGACGTATTGGCCCGACTTCCTCAAAGGAACCGGGGTCACCGCCGCCCAATTCATCCTTGCCACGATGCTCGCGATCGGGATCGCACTGGTGGCCGGATTGATGAAACTGTCCCGCAATGCCGTCGTGCGCGGCGTATCGGTGACCTATATCGAAATTTTTCGCGGCACCTCGCTTTTGGTGCAGCTTTACTGGATTTTCTTTGTGCTGCCGCTGTTCGGCGTGACGCTGGATAAGTTCACGGCGGGTTTTGTTGCCGTTGGGATGAATTTAGGCGCTTACGGCGCCGAGCTTGTGCGCGGCGGCATTCAATCCGTGCCAAAAGGGCAATGGGAAGCCGCCTATGCGCTCTCAATGAGTCCGGCCAAACGGATGTGGCGGATCATCTTGCCGCAGGCTCTGGTCAATATGTTGCCACCTTGGGGCAATCTTTTGATCGAGCTTCTGAAAAACACAGCACTTGTCTCGCTGATTTCCGTCACCGACCTGATGTTCGTGGCCAAACAGATCAACGGATCGACCTTCCTCTCGGCTCAGGCCTTTGGTCTTGCGCTGATCGTCTATTACGTCTTTGCGCGCTTCATCGTCACACCCTTTATGCGGTGGCTCGAAGGAGTCATGCGCCGCAAGTTGGGGAGGGCCTGAGCCATGGGATTTCATTGGAAATGGGATTTCACTTGGGAAATCCTGCCGCGTCTGCTTGAGGCGACGCTCAACACTCTGATCGCAGCGGGGGCGGGCTATGCCATCGCCATCGTGTTGGGGCTGGTCCTGGCGCTGGCGCAGCGCACGCCGTACCGGGCACTGACTTTTGTGGTGCGCGAATTTGTGGAGTTCATCCGCTCGACACCGCTGATCCTTCAGATCTTTTTTGTGTTCTACGTTGGCCCGCAATTCGGGGTGCGCATGAGCCCGTGGACATCGGGCATGATCGCCATCGGGTTGCATTATTCGGCCTATCTGTCGGAGGTCTATCGCGGCGGGTTGAACAGCGTTGGCAAAGGCCAATGGGAGGCCTGTACAGCGCTCAACATGAGCCCGCGCCAAGCCTATACCCGGATCATCATTCCGCAGGCTGTGCCTCCCGCTTTGGCGGGTATGGGCAACTATCTTGTGGGGATTTTCAAGGACACGCCGATGCTCTCGGTGATCGGTGTCGCGGAACTGATGCACACCGCCAATGCGATCGGCTCCGAAAGCTATCGCTTCCTCGAACCCTACACCCTCGTCGGCGTGATTTTCCTCGCCATTTCCCTTCCTGCCGCCGGTTTCATCCGTGTGTTTGAAACCTATGTGCGCCGCAAACTTGGACTGAAATAATGGAAGATATGTCGCAATACCCGCTGGAACTGACCGGCGATAATATCCCGATGGTGCGGTTCATGAACGTCACCAAACGCTACGGCAAACTGACCGTTTTGGACCGGCTTGATCTGGACGTGGCGACGGGCGAAATGGTGACCGTGATCGGTCCGTCTGGCTCGGGCAAGACCACCGTTTTGCGGATGCTGATGACGCTTGAGACCATCAATGAAGGTGTGATCTATGTCGATGGCAAACCGCTGACCCATATGGAGAAAAACGGCGCACTCGTGCCCGCCTCCCCCAAGCACCTGCGGATGATGCGCAGCCAGATTGGCATGTGTTTTCAGCACTTCAATCTGTTCCCGCATATGACCGCCTTGGAAAATTGCATGGAGGGGCCGGTTCAGGTTTTGGGCATGTCCAAACAGGAGGCGCGCAAACGCTCTGAGGACCTGTTGGACCTTGTCGGCATGATCGAAAAGAAGGATCAGCACCCGTCGCGTCTTTCGGGTGGGCAACAACAACGTGTTGCCATTGCCCGCGCTTTGGCGATGCGGCCCAAGGTGATGCTGTTTGACGAAGTCACTTCCGCGCTTGACCCTGAGGTGATCGGTGAAGTGACCAATGTGATCCGCGATCTGGTGGACAAACACAACCTCACCATGTTGATGGTCACCCACCAAATGGGCTTTGCCAAAGACATCTCCGACCGTATTTGTTTCTTTTTTGACGGCTCAATCGAGGAACAAGGCGCGCCTGACGCGCTGTTTGGCAATCCGCAAAGGGAGCGGACGCAGCAATTCCTCAGCGCGGTCAAAGAGGCGGGCTGATGCTGGCCTTAACGGATGTTTTGGCCGCGCAAGAGGTGATCAAAGGCGTGGCCGACGGCACGCCGCTTGTGCCCTCGCACCTGTCGCAAAAACTTGGGGGCAATCTCTGGCTCAAGCTTGAGATTTGCCAACCGATGGGGGCGTTCAAACTGCGCGGGGCGGTGAATGCGATGGCGCATGTGCCGGATGGGGCCAAAGGCGTGACCTGTTGTTCCACCGGCAACCACGGTCGCGCCGTGGCCTATGCGGCGGCGCAAAAGGGCCTGCGCGCCGTGATCTGTATGTCCGACCTTGTGCCGCAGGCCAAAATCGACGGCATCCGCGCGCTTGGTGCAGAGGTCCACATCCACGGCCGCTCGCAAGACGAGGCCCAAACCCATGCCACGCGGTTGGCGCGTGACGATGGGTTGGTCGATATTCCGCCCTTTGACGATCCGCATGTGATCGCCGGACAAGGCACCATTGCGCTGGAAATGCTGCGCGCCCGCCCCGATCTCGACACGTTGATGATCCCGCTCTCCGGCGGCGGTTTGGCGGCAGGCATGGCAGTTGCGGCCCGCGCGATCAAACCGGACATCCGCCTGATCGGCGTCAGCATGGATCGCGGCGCGGCGATGGCCGCCTCGATCACAGCGGGCCACCCGGTTGAGGTCGAAGAGGTCGCCTCTTTGGCCGACAGTCTGGGCGGCGGGATCGGGCTGTCAAACCGGTTTACCTTCCCGCTCTGCCGCACTCTTTTGGATGAGGTGGTTTTGGTTACGGAGGACGAGATTTATACCGCCATGCAGGCGCTTTATTACGAGGACCGTTTGGTTGCGGAAGGGGCCTGTGTGGTCGGCATCGCCGCCCTTATGGCGGGCAAAATCGTGCCAAGCCCACAGATGGGCACCGTGATCACCGGGCGCAATGTCGATATGGCGCAATTCACCCGTGTTGTGACGGGCCAAGACGTGCGGCTTGGGGATGTGATTGTAAAAGGAACGCCCTATGACGACTGAGACACAGGCCAGCGCACCCCGCCCCGACATCCGCCCCGACATCCGCATCGTGACAGAGGCGCAATTGCGCGGGGTTGTCTCGCTTGACCTTGAAACCATTGATGTGATCGAAAACGGCTTTCGCGCCTTGGCCGAAGGTGGGGTTGTGATGCCGCCGGTGCTGTCCATGGCGATTGCGGCCCATCACGGTGAGGTCGATGTCAAAACCGCCTATGTGCCGGGCGTGGACGGCTTTGCCTTGAAAGTCTCGCCGGGGTTTTTCGACAATCCCAAATTGGGCCTGCCCTCTCTCAACGGTTTGATGATCCTGTTTTCGGCCAAAACCGGGCTGGTTCAGGCGGTGTTTTTGGACAACGGCTACCTCACCGACATCCGCACGGCGGCGGCGGGCGCGGTCGCAGCACGGCATTTGGCACCAAAGATCGAGACGGCGGGGGTGATCGGCACTGGCGTGCAAGCGCGATTGCAAATGCAGGCGGCTCATCTGGTGCGCCCGTTCAAACGCTGTTTGGTTTGGGGGCGTGACGTGGAAAAGGCCAAAGCCTGCGCCACCGATATTGCCGCGATGACCGGTGCCGAGGTGGCGGTGATGACCGAGATCGCACCGCTTGTGGCGCAAAGCCAGCTTGTGGTCACCACGACCCCTGCGACCACGCCCTTGATCACCGCCGATATGCTCCATGACGGGTTGCACATCACCGCTATAGGGTCGGATCAGGCGGGCAAAAACGAGATCGCGCCAGAGGCCTTGGCCGCCGCCGGTCTCTATGTCTGTGATCGGGTCAGCCAATGCGAGGTGCTGGGCGAATTGCGGGCGGCACGCGCGCAAGGGCTGATGCGGCAAACCCCGCCAGAGTTGGGCCAGATCATCACGGGAGTCGCCCAAGGCCGCGCCGATCCACGTCAGATCACGATCTGCGATCTGACCGGAACCGGCGTGCAAGACACCGCCATCGCCAGCCATGTCGCGACCCGTTTGGGGGATGCGGGCACGGTGATTTCCGCGTAACCTTGCCCCATGATCAAACTGGACGCCCGTGATTTCGACATTCTGCGCGCCCTGTCTCGGGAGGGGCGGATGTCAAAGGCACGTCTGGCCGAAGCGATTGGCCTGTCGCCGACGCCCGCATGGGAGCGGTTGAAAAAGCTCGAAAAAGCCGGGCTGATCGAGGGCTATCACGCCGAAATCAACCTGCGCAAATTGGGTTCGACTGTGACGGTGTTCGTCGCCGCCGAACTTGCCGATCACACCCAAGCCTCGTTTCAGACCTTTGAAGCCTCGGTGCAATCGCATGAGGAAATCCTGGGCTGTTGGGCCTTGGGCGGCGGGTTTGACTATCTGTTACAGATCGTCACCCGCGACATCGACGCCTATCAACGGCTGATTGACACGTTGTTGGACGCGCGCATCGGCATCGCGCGCTATTTTACCTATATCGTCACCAAACAGGTCAAAGGCGGTGGCGCTCCGCCGCTTGGGCTGTTCACAGACCATTTGGACTAGCGCACCCCACCCCGGCAGTCCGAATATCGCGCATTGGCCCTCACTTTGGTCTCCCCCTCTGCCGTGATCCGTCACAGTGACAGGGGATAGGAGGCCAACATGCGTGACACTGCGATTTCTGCCCGCCCAGATATTGGCGACAAACGTCTTTTGCGGGGCTTTTCCTATGTGAATGGCAAATGGACCTCCGGCGAGACGGGCGCCTGTTTTGCCGTGACCGACCCGGCCACAGGGGCGCATTTGGGCGATGTCGCCGCACTGAGCGCCGCGCAATCCACCGCCGCCGTGGAGGCGGCGCAGGCGAGTTTTCCCGCCTGGTCGCAACGTTTGCCACAGGACCGCGCCGCCGTGCTGCGCCGCTGGCATGATCTGATGATCGCGGCCAAAGGGGATCTCGCGCGGATCATGGTGCTCGAACAGGGCAAGCCGCTGTCGGAAGCGCGCGGCGAGATCGACTATGCTGCGGCGTTCATTGACTATTACGCCGAAGAGGCGAAGCGTCCGAATGTTGAAGGCGTGACCTCGCATTTGCCCGATGCAGAAGTCGAGCTTTGGCTGGAACCCGTGGGCGTTGTCGCCCTGATCACGCCGTGGAATTTCCCCTCCGCCATGCTCACACGCAAAGCGGCGGCGGCTTTGGCGGCGGGCTGTACCATCGTGGCGCACCCTTCGGCTGAGACACCCTATTCGGCGCTGGCACTGGCGGAATTGGCCGAACGCGCGGGCATGCCCGCGGGCGTGTTCAACGTCGTGACCGGGGATGCGCCCACCGTGGTGGAACCATGGACGAAAGACCCCCGCGTGCGGGCGCTGTCGTTCACGGGGTCTACCGAAGTGGGGCGGCTTTTGTATCGCCAATCGGCGCAGACCGTGAAAAAATTGGTGCTTGAACTCGGCGGCCATGCGCCGGTGATCGTGTTCAAAGGTGCCGATTTGGACCGGGCTGTGGCGGAGGTGATCAAAGCCAAATTCGCCACCTCTGGGCAGGATTGCCTGGGTGCAAACCGGATTTATGTCGAGCGTCCGATCTATGCCACGTTTTGCGCGAAATTCGTGGCGGCGGCCAAGGCGCTCACCCTTGCGCCGGGCATGGAGGACGCCGATCTCGGCCCGTTGATGAACGCCCGCGCTGTGGCCAAACAACAGGCACATGTCGACGACGCGCTGGCCAAGGGCGCGCGACTGGCCTGTGGTGGCGCGGTTTCCGATCTTGGCCCGTTGTTCTATCCGGCCACTGTGCTGACCGACGTGCCCGACAATGCCAAAATCATGCATGAGGAAAGCTTTGGCCCCGTCGCGCCGATCACGCCGTTTGACACCGAAGACGAGGTCATCACACGGGCCAATGATAGCGAATATGGCCTTGTCGCCTATGTCCATTCGCAAGACCCGAAACGCATCTATCGCCTCTCACGGGCGCTGCAATACGGCATGGTCGCGGTCAATCGCACCAAGGTCACCGGCGCGCCGATCCCCTTTGGCGGCGTCAAGCAATCTGGGCTGGGCCGCGAAGGTGCGCGGATGGGGATGCAGGAGTTTATGGAGCTGAAATACGTCTGTCGCGATTGGGGCTGACCCCGCGCGCACGGATGCAAAGACTTGAACGGAAAAGGAAAGAACATGCTGACAAATGATCAACTTGGCCAATGGGACCGCGAAAACTTCTTTCACCCCTCCACACATTTGGCACAACACGCGCGCGGTGAAACCCCGACGCGGGTGATCAAAACCGCCAAGGGCGTGCATATTGTGGACCGCGACGGCAAGGAAACATTGGATGCCTTTGCCGGGCTTTACTGCGTCAATGTCGGTTACGGACGTCAGGAAATTGCCGAAGCGATTGCCGATCAGGCCCGCGAATTGGCCTATTACCACGCCTATGTCGGCCACGGCACCGAAGCCTCTATCACGCTGGCGAAAATGGTGCTGGACCGGGCGCCGGATCACATGTCGAAAGTCTATTTCGGCCAATCCGGCTCAGACGCCAATGAGACCAACATCAAGCTGATTTGGTATTACAACAACATCCTTGGTCGCCCTGAGAAAAAGAAAATCATCTCGCGGTGGCGCGGGTATCACGGCTCTGGGTTGATGACCGGTTCTCTCACCGGGCTTGAAGCGTTTCAAAAGAAATTCGACCTGCCGCTCGACCGTGTCGTGCACACAGAAGCGCCCTATTATTTCCGCCGGGCCGATCTTGCCATGAGCGAGGCGGCGTTTGTCGCCGATTGCGTTGCCAAGCTCGAAGAACTGATCGCCCGCGAAGGCGCGGACACGATTGCGGCCTTTATCGGCGAGCCGGTGTTGGGCACGGGCGGGATTGTTCCACCGCCTGCGGGCTATTGGGACGCGATCCAAGCGGTTCTGAACAAACACGACATCCTTTTGGTCGCGGATGAGGTGGTCACGGGCTTTGGCCGTTTGGGTTCCATGTTTGGCTCAGACCACTACGGGATGAAACCCGATCTGATCACCATCGCCAAGGGGTTGACCTCCGCATACGCGCCGCTCTCGGGTTCCATCGTCTCAGACAAAATATGGCAGGTGCTGGAGCAAGGCACCGATGAAAACGGCCCGATCGGTCATGGTTGGACCTATTCGGCGCATCCGATTGGCGCGGCGGCAGGGGTGGCCAACCTCAAGCTGATTGACGATTTGAACCTGATTGAGAATGCCGGAACCATTGGCAAATATCTCAACGACACGATGAAGGCGGCTTTGGCCGACCACCCGCATGTTGGTGACATTCGCGGCGAGGGAATGCTCTGTGCGGTGGAGTTTGTCAAAGACCGCGACACGCGCACCTTCTTTGATGCGGCGGATAAGGTTGGGTATGCGCTGGCCGCGGCCTTGTTGTCCGAAGGCGTGATCGGACGTGCAATGCCGCAAGGCGACATCCTTGGCTTTGCCCCGCCTTTCTGCCTGACGAAAGAAGAGGCCGACAAGGTGGTCGATGCCACGACAAAAGCGGTGACATCCGTTTTGGGCTAAGGCAACACAGCCAAAATACGGCCTCCCGGCAGCGTGGCCACCCTCATATCCCATAAGGCCCATGAGGTCGGCACGCGCTGGGAGGCGCATTTCCCCTCCAGATTCAGGGAGGATGTTATACGATGATCTTCAGCTCGGCGATCCTGTCCCCTTCAAGGACAAAGAAGTAACGCAAATCCACTGGGCTGCCGGGGAAGTTTCCCACGAGATGGCTGCTGACGACAGTTTTCCCGCCCTCCTCATGGATGGAAAAGGGCTCGACCGTATAGGTGTATTGCGTGGACGCATTCGCCATCCATTGCCGGATGGCATCGCGGCCCGTATATGTATTGCCCTCATCCATGACGACGGCGTCCTGCGTGAAGCATTCGGAAATCGCCTGTGCAGTGCCTTTTTTGTCCGTGGCGAAATATGCGGCGATCGGGGTTGGGAGGTCGATGGACATGATGTGTCTCCTTTGAATTGGGGGGATCAGCGGCGGCCGCCAACGGGGCCGTCCGAGCTTTTGGTTCGGGTCGGGATTTGCGCCTTGGGCACGAAGGTCAGAGCAGCAACCGCGTCGACGGTTTCGGGCTGGGCATGTGCGTCGCGGCCCTCAAAGGATGCATCAAGCAACAAACGCAATGATCTGTTGGTCTCCATCGGCAGGAAGGAGATCATGCAGACCTCTTCGAGCGAAGCTGCTTCAGCCACCTCGATGAGCTCATCCTTAAGATCTTCACGTGTGTAGGTGATGATGTATTTGTAATCCTGATCAAGGGTATAGAGCTTGGACTCTCGCAGGCTTGCCGGCACATCGCTGTCCCTGAAGTTCCACAAGAACTTTGCGGGACCGCCAACCACCGGACCGCCAAACACAAGTTGCTTGGCGATGAGTGCATCGAGAATTCGGTATGCCTGAGCCGTTTGCTCGGCGCTGATGAAGGCTTGGTAATACTGCATTTCTTGCTCCGTTTCTGTGTGCTTACACCTTAGGGTCTTGATTGAATCCTGATAATAGGGACAAATATGGATGAGGAATTTCGATTTTCAGGACAATGGGCAGCTACAATCTCACAGATTTCGATGCAGTGATTGCGATAAGTCGCAGAGGCTCGTTCCGTGCCGCTGCGCTTGATCTCGGACTGTCGACCACGGCTCTGAGCAATGCGATTGCCAAGCTGGAGGGGCAGCTGGGCGTGCGACTTTTCAATCGGACGACGCGCAGTGTCTCGCTCACCGATGCGGGGCGCAGATTTGTTGATCAGATGACACCTGCCCTGAAGGACATCTATCAAGCCCTCGACGCTGTGCGCTCCGAACAAGAGACGCCGTCGGGCACATTGCGCATCAATGCATTCGCGACGGCCGCGCGCGAGATCATCGAACCCTTGATCATCGAATTCCTGCGACGGTTTCCCGAAGTTCACATTGATCTGGTGACCGAAGGCAATTTCGTCGACATCGTGGCCGAAGGCTTTGACTTCGGGGTGCGTAGCGAACATCGCGTCCCCACGGATATGATTGCGATCCCTCTTGGTCCTGCGCGGCGATACGCGGTGGTCGCAACACCATCGTATCTTGCAAATCGCAATCAGCCCCGCGTGCCGTCCGATCTTCTGGCACACGCTTGCGTCTGCACACGTTTGCCAAATGGAGCGATGTTTCGCTGGCAGTTCAAAGACCACGATCACCTTTTACAGGTAGATGTGCGCGGCCCTGTCACTTTGGACGAAGCCAGTCTGGCGCGCACGGCTGTGTTGAATTCGGTGGGCATTGGCTTTTTCATGGAATCCGATGTGCTCAATGACATCGAGACCGGAAGAGTGGTGCGACTTCTTGAAGACTGGACGCCAAAAATCGCACCGCTGTGTCTTTACTATCCCAGTCGTCGCAACCCGCCTGCGGCCTTCAAGGTCTTTGTCGACCTTGCGCGCGAACTCGCCCGCTCGTCCCAAAAGTGCTGAACGCTCCGGCTTGCCGCAAAGCCCCGGTAGACGCCGGGTTTTTGATGTGCAGAGGCCGTCAGGTCAAAGGCTTTCGGTTGCACGGCGCGCGTTTTGCGCCGCAACGGGACGGATCATGTATCAACCTGCCCAACCAAGCCCTTACCGTTTTTCAACTCTTCGATCAAAGCCTCGATCAGCAGCGTGACCTTGGCGGGTGCGCGCGGGTTTGGCGGGCGCAGCGTGTAGATGCCGTATTCAGGCGACGGAAACTCCGTAAGAAGCGGCACGAGGTCGCCCCGTTCCAAGTGGCGCGCAGCCAGAAAGGCAGGAACGTTCCCGATCCCAAGGCCGGCTGACGCCCATTGCAAAATGGTTTCGCCGCTGTCTGTCCGCAACCGGCCCTGCGGACGGATCGAAACCCACCGGCGCCCGACGCGAAACCGCCAATCGCCGCCTCCCGTGTAGGAGATACATTGGTGATTTTCCAGATCGGCCGGGACCTGCGGGACACCTTTGCGCTCCAGATATGCGGGACTGGCAAACAGCACCGCACGGATCGGTGCGATTTTGCGACCAATCAGGCTGGCTTCGCGTGGCTCGCCAATCCGTATGGCAAGATCGAACCCCTCGCCCACCAGATCGACAATACGGTCGGTGAAGACTGCGTCAATCTGCAAGCGTGGATATTGCTTTGCGATCACGCCAAGCAAAGGGGCGACAACCTTGTCCATTGACTGCGGGGCCGTCAACCGAAGCTGTCCGGTCAGATCGCCCCCCTTGCCGATCACCGCTTCTCGTGCCTCGGCCACTTCCGACAGTATCCGTTCGCAGCGCATCCGAAATTCCTGCCCGGCCTCGGTCGGCACAACACCCCGCGTGGATCGCGTAAAGAGTTGCACCCCAAGATCCTCCTCCATCGCAGAGATTCGACGGCTGACAATGGACTTGGACAGGCCCAACCGGGATGCCGCACGATTGACGCCGCCGGAGTTGGCGACTTCGACAAAGCACCGCATATCCTCGAATCCGCTCATTTTACTGTTCCTAATTTAGCAACACCATAGCGCAATATTCCAATCTAGCGACACAAATTTCGTAACACTAGATAGGAGCTACGAGACAATCACCCCTTCGAGACAATCACCCCTTACGGAGTTCCCGGCCATGACCAATGTTCTAGCCCTGCGAAGCAGTATCCTCGGTGACGCTTCTGCCTCAAACCAGCTCATCAACGAAGCCATCGCCAGCCTGCGCACTCAGGAGCCCACAATACGGATCATCGAGCGGGATCTGGTGACCAACCCCATCCCCCATTTTGACGGCGACGCAGCAAACGGCCTTCGGCAGGATCCGCTCAACGCCGAACAGCGCAAGGCGCGTGCCTTGTCTGACGCGTTGATTCAGGAGGTTCAGGCGGCGGACATCCTCTTGATTGGCGCGCCTATGTACAATTTTGGAATCCCGTCGGCACTGAAAAGCTGGTTCGACTATGTACTGCGCGCGGGCGTCACGTTTCGGTATTCCGAAACCGGCCCAGAGGGTCTGTTGACCGGAAAATCCGCCGTCGTCGTATTGACCCGTGGCGGGTCTTACAGCGATGGGCCGGCCAGCGCGATGGATGCCCAGGCACCGCATCTGCGCGCGCTTCTCGGCTTCGTCGGGATCACGGATCAGAAGTTCGTGCTGGCAGAGAAGCTCGCCTTGGGGCCTGAGGAACGCAAAGCGTCGATGGGCCTGGCAAAGGACAAGATCATTGACGCGTTTCAAATCGCATTGGCCGAACTTGTATAAGCCCTGCTCTCTCTGACACAGAGTCCGCAGCGCCAAGGCGGTGTCCGTTTCAGTCGCTGTGCGACGACAACTGACATCGCCTTGGCCCTCGTGTCATCCGGCGATGCCGAATTGTTGGCGGTAGGCCGCCGGGCCCAGCCCGGTCAGCTTTTGGAAAAGTTTGCGAAATGCCGCCGCGTCGGAATATCCGACATCCCAAGCGATGTTTTCAACGGGAGTCAGCGAACGCTCCAGCGCCTCGCGTGCTTTTGCGATCCGCACCTGTTGCAAATACTCAACGGGCGTAAAGCCCGTCGCCGCACGGAACCGGCGCAGGAATGTTCGCCCCGTCATCCCCGCCCTGTCAGCCAGGTCGGCCACACCCTGCATCGTCGAGGCATGGGCATGAATATAGTGCTGGCTGGCGCGCACGGCATCATCGCCATGATCAAACCGCGGAACAAACTGCGCAAAGGGCCGCTGGCTTTGCCGCGGCGGTTCGATCAAGAGGAACCGTGCCGTTGCCAGCATCGTGGCCGGACCAAGCAGGCGATCGACAAGAGTCAGGCCAAGATCGGCCCATGCAAGAATTCCGCCTGCAGTGATGATGTCGCCGTCATCCACCACCATATGTTCGTCCGCCAGATGAATTTTGGGAAACCGTTCCGCCAGTTGACGGGCAAAAGCCCAGTGCGTCGTCGCACTTCGACCATCGATCAGCCCGGTTTCGGCCAACACGAAGGCCCCGGCACAGACCGAACACAGCGTGGCCCCCTTTGAATGCTGATCAGACATCCAGGCGGCGGCGACGGGCGCGGGCGCCATGCGGTCGGGCATGATGATGCTGGGCGGGGCGATCACATGCGTCAGCTGGTGCGGGCTGCCAGGGTGGCTGTCCCAGATACAGGTGACGCCGTCGTCATCTGACTGCCAGTGCGACACGCGCACCTCGCGTGCGACCTCTCCTGTCCATTCCCCCGCGATACGGAACAGATCCGTCAACCCATAGATAGCGGCCAGTTGGCAGCCTGGATAAAGCAGCAGGCCAATATCTGCGACGATCACATCGTTTGTCACTTTTGCCCCGCTCATTGTCATTTACGCCACGTCCATCCTTCGTCTCCACCGCATAGTTTGTCCATACCGAAACGAAAGGCACCGCGATGAACACAACGATCACAAGACGGACACTGATCACCTCTGCGGCAGCCGCAGCCGCCCTACTCATCTTGCAACGCAACAGCGCCAACGCACAAACACAAACACAAGGAGACATCATCATGTCGACATTCACCACCACCGACGGAACAAACATCTTTTACAAAGACTGGGGCCCGCGCGACGCGCAACCGGTCGTCTTCCACCACGGCTGGCCCCTGTCGAGCGACGACTGGGACGGCCAGTTGCTCGCCTTCCTTGAGCAGGGCTTTCGCGTCATCGCCCATGACCGTCGCGGCCACGGCCGCTCGGACCAGCCCGAACACGGGCATGACATGGACACCTATGCGCAGGACGTCGTCGAACTGGCCCGCGCCTTGGACCTGAAGAACGCCATCCATATCGGCCACTCCACTGGCGGTGGCGAGGCCACGCGCTATGCCGCCATCGCCGAACCTGGACGGGTTGCCAAGGTCGTGCTGATCGGCGCGGTGACGCCAGTCATGGCCCAGACCGCATCGAACCCTGAAGGCATTCCGCTTGAGGTGTTCGACGGGTTCCGCGCTTCGCTGATCAAGAACCGGGCGCAATTCTATCTCGACATCGCGTCAGGCCCGTTTTTTGGCTTCAACCGCGAGGGTGCCGAGATCAGCGAAGGACAGATCCGCCATTGGTATCAGCAAGGTATGACGGGCAGCGCGAAAGCGCACTACGATTGCATCAAGGCTTTTTCGGAGACTGATTTCACTGAAGATCTGAAATCTCTGGATGTGCCGGTCCTGGTCCTGCACGGCGAGGATGACCAGCTTGTGCCCATCGACAACACGGCGCGCCGAGCTGTGAAGATGCTGAAGAACGGCACGCTGAAAACCTACCCGGGTCTGTCGCACGCCGCCTTTGCAACGCATCCCGATCTGGTCAACGCCGATCTGCTGGCCTTTGCCAAAGCGTAATCGAAACCGAAACCGAAACCACGGGTGGGGTGGCAGGCGTTCGCCTGTCCCCTGCCTTTGTCAGTGACTTTGACAAAGTGGACCATCCGAAACGCTTAAAGACGGCGCGTCCAAGACCAAGCGCAAACGCATAGATCCGCATGGCCCGAAACCACCCGCCAAAGTGTGGCCTTTGAGACGACACGGCGAAATCTCACAGTAAGGCACAGCACTACTCGGATGCAAAAGCCCGGTCGCCTTCGAGCGACAAGTTGTTCAAAGTCAATCAAGCGGCTGAGTTTGACTGTCGGGACGCGCGAGATTGAAACGATCTGATGTTCTGCAATAGAGGCCCGCGCCTCCCATGCGCGCAATGGGGGTATAAGCGTCAAGATCAATTGTGGCCGCGCTTGGGTCGATCATCAGTTCATCTTGAATGTAAAGAGACAGTATCTCTCCCAGGACGATTTTCTGTTGCGTGCGCGTCGATATGACTTGCATCAACTGACATTCCAGCCGGACGGGAGAATGCGCAACCCCAGGAACGCCATTGGCGACGGCAGGGCAAAGCGCAACGGCGGCCATGTCTGCTTCGCTCTCGGTACAGGGCAAATCCGTTGCGGTTTGGTTCATCAACAAAGCAAGCTCTTCGGTCACCAAATTCACCGTAAAGCGCCCGGTTTGTGTGATGTTGCGCACCGTGTCTTTGAGCGATTTTTCGGGATGTTCCAAAATCCCAAGCGCAACCACCGCAGGGTCATGGCCCATCACATTGAAAAAACTATAGGGAGCAAGGTTGACGACGCCATTGGGAGAGAGGGTTGAGACCCACGCAATCGGACGCGGCACCACGAGGGAAGACAGGAGTTTATATCGCTTCCGTGCCTCTAAGGACAGCATATCGTATTGCATTGAAACCCCTTTATAAACATGGCTGCCCCGCCATATGAATGACAGGGCAGCGCGGCATTATTGTGTTGCTGTACGGTCTGCAGCGTCAAGCAGGACCGCGAGCATTTCGGCGGTTTTTGGGTCGTCGTTCAAAAGCTCAAGAACGGCCACCCGCATCTCAGAGAGAAGGGCGTCGCGCTCTTCTTTGGGGAGGTAGTGGACGGTGCCGCCCATTTCTTCCCAGGTTTTGTAAGCATTGGCCTGATCTTCCAAAACATAGTCGTAAAGCTCTGGCTCCAGAGCTGTGGCTTCTTCGCGCAGCATCGCTTGCAGGTCTTCTGGCAAAGTGTCCCACCAGATTTTGCTGACCATCATGACTTCGCCCATCACGCCATCTTCGGTGGCGGTGATGTGTTTCACGATGTCGTAAAGTTTGAGGGACGTGAATGCAGGCGGGGAGCTTTTCATCCCATCCACGGTCCCTTGTTGCAACGCTGTGGCAACCTCGCTGAAGTCAATCGGGACAGCCGTGGCACCCATGAGTTCCACACCTTTGCGCTCAACCTTTGAGGCGAGAACGCGGAGCTTTTTGCCGTTAAATGCCGCAACCGTGTCGCCCTCAAAGGCGGTCGCAAAGGCCGTGTTGCCGTAGATATATGTGCCGAGACCCACGAGGCCCTTGTCGGTGCCGAGATTGAGAAATGTCTCGCGAAATGTCGGGTCGCTGAACACCCGTTGGGCGTGGCGGGCGTCTTCAAAAATCGCGGGAAGGTCGGTGACCTGATAGCGCGAGTCGACGCCAACGAGGTAGGCGGCGGGCCCCGTGTAGAACTCGACCGTCCCAAATTGCAGACCCTCGATCATGCGGGCGTTCGACCCAAGCTGTGCTGCGGGGTAGAGTTCGGTTTTGATCCGCCCCTCGGAGCGCGCTTCGACCCGTGTGGCAAAGCGTTTGATGGCTTCGGTTTGCACGTCATTCACGGTGGCGGTTGCGAGTTTCATTGTGAACTCTTGTGCAAGCGCGGGTGCGGCCCCGAGGGTGGCGAACAAGAGACATGCACCTGCGGCGTTGACCACACTGCGTCGGTTGGGGCGGAAAATTGACATAGGGGAGCTCCATTCATGTTGAGGTTGAGGTGAGAGTGTCAGTTCAAAACAAGAGTTGGGGGAGGGAGATCGCTGGCACATAGGTGATCAAAAGCAGCGCCAGCGTTTGCAGGATGATAAAGGGCACCAACCCTGCGCTGATGCGCGAAATCGGAACGCCGAACAGGGCGTGGGAGGTAAAAATGTTCAGGCCGAAGGGCGGTGTGAACATGCCGATACTCAGGTTCACGGCCATGATGACGCCAAAGTGGACAAGGTTCACGTCAAGATGCGTGACCACAGGCACCAGCATCGGCGTCAAAAGAACGATCGCGGAGACCGGGTCCATCAGACAGCCGACGATCAACAAGAACACGTTGATGGTCAGCAACACCACCCAAGGCTCGCTTGACGCGGCTTCGACAAAATTGACGAGCGTTTGCGGAACGCCGCTGGTCGTGAGAACCCATGAAAACACGCCAGAGGCCGCGACGACGAGCAAGATTTGCGCGGTCAGATGGGCAGAGCTGAGCACAACGGCCCAAATTTCGCGCCAGGTGATTTCACGATAAAAGAACCGTGCGACCAAGACCCCGTAGACGCCCGCCATGCCCGCCGACTCCGTCGGTGAGAATATACCCGAATAGATGCCCCCCAGGATGACCACAGGTGTGCCAAGCGCAGGCAGAGCAGCAAGAAAGAGCGAAAGCGCCTCGCCCTTTTGCGGTTTGTTGGCGGGAGACGGGGTCATTTTGCGCGACACCCAAAGGATGTATCCGGCAATCACAAGACCGAGCAACAAAGCGGGCACGATCCCCGCGGCAAAGAGCGCGGTGACGGATTGCTCAGACGATGCCGCATAGAGGATCATCAAGATGCTTGGTGGCATGACACTGGCGATACCGCCCGCAGAGGTGATGAGGCCAAGCGAAAACTTCTCGCTATATCCCCCTTCGCGCAGGCTTGGATACATCAGTCGGCCGATGGCTGCGACAGTCGCGGGGCTTGACCCGGAGACCGCACCGAAAAACTCGCTCGCGCCGATGGCCGTCATCGGTCGGGCAGATTTCAATCCACCGCAGAGCATCAAGATGCAATTGACAATGCGCCGCGAAACGCCGCCGCGCGACATGATTTCGCCTGCGAAGATAAAGAACGGCACCGAGAGCAAGGCGAATTTATCAAGGCCGCCGAACATGATTTGCGGCACCATCGTGGCGGGTACGCTCATCTGTGTCATGATCGCGACGCTCGCGGTGGTGAGCAGGACCAAATAGATTGGCAGACCTATGATCAACAAAAGCAACGGCACGCCGCCGAGGATAGCAATAAGTGTCATTTGGAACCTGCCAGTGCATCTTGAACCTCGACGGGGTCGGAGGTGTTAAGGCGTTTATCTGAGACGAGAAGCGAGAGGCTGCGCGCCATGCCGCCAAGGCAGGCCAACACGAAAGCGGCGAGGATAGAGCCATTGACATATTGCTTGGGGATTTCGGCCACATTGGTCACTTGTGAAAAACGGGCGACCAGTTCGACAACAAGGTAAGCATTATAGGCGAAATATCCGCACAGGGCCGTGCCGGTGGCGGCAAGGCCAAACGCGACCCATCGCTGTGCTGAGCGCGACAGCAGCGGTTTGAGAATTTCAGCGGACAGGTTTTCACCCCGCAAGGTCAGCCGGTATGACATCAGGCAGACCGACCAGATGATGAGCAGGGTTGTGACCTCTTCGGCCCAGAAGATCGGACTGTGAAACAGGTAACGCCCCGCAACATTGGCGGCGTTGATCAGCAGGGCCGCGGCGAATGCGCCCCCCGAGAGCAGGTCGAGCATTTGGATTATAAAGGTGGACAGGCGCTGCATCATCGACCCCTCACCCATCCGCTTTGGAATAGGTGACAGGCGCGCGGGCTGTCGTATTCACCCGCAGTTCGAAAACGTCCGGGCGCGCGTAGTGTCCTGCGGCGTCAAAATCGAGTTTGGCCCGCGTCACAGCGTCAAGATCAATCTCCGCGACAAGGATGCCCTCTTCGTCAAACAACGGCCCGGCAAGGACATTGCCCAACGGATCAAGGATCACGCTACCGCCCCGCATCATGATGCGCTCGGGGTCGGTGCGGTTGAACGCATAATCCTCAGGGAAATCTTTTTCCCAAAGCACTTGGCAGCTTGAAAACACAAAGGTACGCCCTTCGAGGGCAATGTGTTTCATTGTCGCTTGCCAACTGTCTCGATCATCGGCGGTGGGCGCGCAATACAGGTTGATGCCCTGCCCATACATGGCCATGCGCATCATCGGCATATAATTTTCCCAGCAGATCACAGCGCCGAGTTTGCCGATTTCCGTATCAAACGTAGGCAGGGTCGAGCCATCGCCAAAGCCCCAAACAAGACGCTCTGCGCCCGTCGGCATCAATTTGCGATGCTTGCCCAAAAGCTGCCCATCGGGACCAAAAAAGACGACCGTACAATAGAGCGTGCCCACATCGCGTTCGATGACCCCCATGACGAGGTGAAGCCCGGCTGCGGCTGCGGCCTGCCCCAACCGATCCGTCTCGGCGCTGGGGATTTCAATGGCGCTGTCCGCATAGCGGCGGAACTCTTCGCGGCCTGCATGGGTTCGGACACCGACAGAGATGTCGTACGTCTGCTCTTTGGGATAGGCCGAAATATAAGCTTCGGGGAAAACGGCAAGGTGACAGCCCTGCGCGCCAGCTTCGGCAATCAACGCCTCCGCTTTGGACAGGCTTGCCTCGATATCGAATGGCACAGCCCCTGCCTGAATCACTGCCGCTTTGAAAGTCATCGGTCACCTCACATTAGTCGATCATTATAGACACTCTTATTCTGTGCTAATTTTGAAGCTTTATGTCAATTCCACACAAAAAATTCGGAAATTTCCAGTGTAATTGGCGTATATATCGCCAAGTCTTGATGTTTTTGCCTATTTATTGTGCAGTATCTTCAGGCATGCACAATAGTGTCGATCATTTTCGACACAAATTAACCGCAACATGTCGAGCAGTTTCGACAGGAAAGATTCCCTTGTATGCGATATGAAGCCACATTATTTTATAGGCTTAGGGGATTGAGGAGTGCCTGATGTATGATTTTCAAAGCAAACTGTCGAAGCTGGGCATTAGTGGCACGCTCTACAGGTTATATGTGGCCGCCATTGAGTTGGGTGAGGCGCCGATCTCCGATGTCGCGACACGCGCAGGATTGGTGCGCACCACGGCATATGACGCGCTTTCCCGTTTGGAAGAGGAGGGCCTCGTTGCCATCGTGAAAAGCGGCAACAAGCGCATCGTCGTCGCCGAAGACCCATCTGTGTTGCTGGAGCGGATAGAAGCCCGCAAACAGATGCTCAACGACGTGATGCCGGAGTTGCGCTCGCTCTACAATCGCGCGAAAGGCAAACCTCGCATCCGGTATTACGAGGGGCGCGACGGTATTTTAATCGCGCTGAAAGACACATTGACCATCAAAGGGGCAAATCCGACGTTGATGGGGATTTTGTCCATGGATGAGCTGCGTGATGTTCCGGGGCTTGAGGAAATGGAGCAATTTATCGCCTCTCGGATAGAGAAAGGGATTTGGCTACGGGTGATCAGATCCCGCACAAAAGATGTGGCCTCCATTTGGCCGTCCGACCCAAGCGACCTGCGCCACCTCCGTTTCGCGCCCGAGAACGTTCTCTTGTCGATGACCACATTTATCTATGATGACAAAGTCTGCCTCATCTCATCCATGCGCGAAAACTATGGCATGATCATTGAAAGCGTAGAATTCGCGGCAATGCAGCGGCAATTGTTTGAAGCGTTGTGGGCGACCTCTTCAGACATGTGATCTGTGCCACCCCTTCCCAACAGGCATGGGAAACGCCAGAGCATAAAGCGCGCAGCAAACCTCAACACAGAATTTGACACAGAGCCGGATTCCGGTCGTTTGTTACGCAGGGCACGAAGGGTAACTTTGCCGGGGGCTGAAAGCGCTTGAACGCGTTCAGAACGATTGCCTTATCCGAGCCGACAAAAGCCGCTCTTATCACACTCTTGGATCGTCCGGGTGAACCGGCCACGGTATCTTGCGCTCATGGCTTCGGAGTTTTCCTTCAGGGCCGCCTGCGCCGCTGGCCGGATTGGCGCGACCCTACAGACAGCGGCGGGGCTGTGGCGGCTGATTTGCCGAATTCTGTGGCTGTCATTTCGTCAGGCGCAGCAGGATTGCCTCGACATCGTCCAGAAGGCCCGTCCAGTCTCCATCTTCGTCAATCCCATTGATCCGCATTAGGAAAAGGCCCTCGACGGCGAGAAAGGCCACGCGCGCAGCCTGCGCGTCAGGCGTCGTTTCAGCAAGGCGCGCGAAGATGCCCCGATACCAGTCACGTGTTTCCTGCAAATTGGCCGGGTCCTCCAGATAGCTGACCAAAAGCGCCGCCATCTTCGCATTCATCGCCTGCTGCGACGCCCGTGTCGCCGCAATGTAGCGCTGGACGAAACCGATCGGATCAGCCGCTTCCACGTCCCCCAGCAGGGATTCGAACTGTATGGTCCAGCGGTCGATCAGGCCACGCACAAGCGCGTCCTTGCTGGCGAAAGAATATTGCACGCCGCCTTTCGAGATACCGGCCGCCTGCGCCAATGCGCCAATGGTCAGCGCCGCGCCGCCCCCACTGCGCACGATCTCGTCTGCCAGATCTAGCAACCTGTCGCGGCTGATTGTCGGTGTCCTACCCATCTGTCCCCTGATCCGTTCACATCCCCATTGAAATCCATACGTATGTATTTATATCGACGCATGCAACCGAATCCTGAGGTGAATCATGTCCGCCCATGCCCCCGATCCAAAACGCTGGCTTGTGTTGCTGGCGGTCATGCTGGCCTTTCTGCCCGTGGTGCTGGACATGACAATCCTGCATGTCGCGGTGCCCAGCCTGACTCAGGCACTGAACGCTTCGGGGACCGAGGTCTTGTGGATCATCGACATCTACCCCCTGCTGATGGCCGGATTACTCGTGCCGATGGGCACGCTGTCCGACCGGGTCGGCAATCGCCGGATCCTGCTGACCGGGCTGACGCTCTTTGCCGCCGCCTCGACCTGGGCAGCCTTTGCCCAAAGTGCAACCGCCCTGATTGCCGCACGGGTGTGCCTTGCGCTGGGGGGATCAATGATCATGCCTTGCGTCTTGGGCCTGATCCGCAAGACCTTCGAAGAGGAAGGCGAGCGCGCCATGGCGCTTGGGCTCTGGGGCACAGTCGGCGCGGCAGGAGCCGCTGTCGGGCCGCTGATCGGCGGGGCCCTGCTGGAGCAGTTCTGGTGGGGATCTGTCTTCTTGATCAACGTGCCGGTCATGCTGATCGTGGCCCCGACGTGCTGGCTGTTGCTGCCCCGCATCGAACAGACCACGCCGGGCAAATGGCCCATCGGTCAGGCGCTGCTGCTGATTGTCGGCATGATATCGGTCGTCTACGCGATTAAGGCCGGTTTCGGTGCCAAGCACCCCCTGTCGGTTGTCGCCCTTATCCTCACTTTCGGCATTGCAATTCTGACGCTGTTTGCACGCAAGCAATTGCGCGCAACTGCGCCGATGTTGGACCTTTCTCTACTGTCCCATCCCACCATTGTTGCTGGTCTAATGATGGCGATTGTTGCCTCGGGCGCATTAGCCGGGGTCGAACTGACACTGGCACAAGAACTGCAATATGTGCTGGCAAAGACCCCGTTGCAGGCGGGCCTGTTCATGATCCCGATCATGGCAGCGGCGGCTCTGGGCGGGCCAGTCGCGGGTTACCTGTCCAATCGCTTCGGCCTGCGCCGCGTTGCCAGCCTGTCACTGTTGATCTCGGGGGCGGCGCTGCTGTTTCTGGCGCGAAGCGATTTCCACCAGCCAGGCGCTCTGGTGCCGCTGGCACTTGCCGTCTTGGGGCTGACGCTCAGCATTGGGCTGACCGCCTCGTCCATCGCGATCATGGGTGCAATCGAGGCCAGCAAAGGCGGCGCGGCAGGTGCGTTGGAGGCAACCGGATATGAACTGGGGACCGGTCTGGGGATTGCCTTTTTCGGGATGTTCATGTCGGGCGTATTCAGCCGCGCGATAGACCTGCCCGACACCCTGCCATCTGCCTTGGCTGCACAGGCCGCCCAGACAATCGGCGATGTCTACATCGTGGCAAACCAACTGGGCCCCGAACAAGCCGCGGCACTGATCGAGGCCGGCAAGACCGCCTTTAGCCAGACCCATTCCGTGCTGCTGACCACCTCGGCCATCGTGATCGCGACGCTGGCTGTCATGGTCTTCATCATCATTGCACGGGACCACAGATCACCGGTGACATCGCAACATTGATCGTCAAAAATCCATAAATCTTGGAAAGGTAACAAGCTATGCAACCCATCGAAACAGAACGCCTTATTCTCAGGAATTTCAGAGAGAGCGACGCGGAGGCCCTCTACGCTTATCTGCGCTCACCCGTTTCCAACTGTTTTCTGTCTCTCAAACTGTCGGATATGGACGCTGCTTTGGCCGAGGCGGGAAAGCGCAGCCAAGATAATGAACAAATCGCCGTCTGCCTCAAGGATACCGGTACGCTTATTGGCGATCTTTTCGCGCATGTCGAAGAGGATACGGTCTCGGTCGGGTGGAACTTCAACCCGGCGTTCTCAGGGAAAGGCTATGCGACGGAGGCCGCGCGCGCACTCTTTGCGCATGTGTTCGACACTGTGGGGGCACGCCGCGTCTACGCCTATGTTGAAGATCACAATCTCCCCTCGCAGCGCCTTTGCGAACGGCTGGGAATGCGGCAGGAGGGCCTCTTTGTCGAATATATCTCATTCACCAATGACCCCGCAGGCAATCCGGTCTACGAAAATACCATGCAATACGCCCTCCTGCGGCGGGAGTGGATGATCCGCAGTTCTCACTGACCCACAGACGTCCCAGTTCAGAAGGGCGCCGAAAGTGCCCATGACAGAAAGACATCCTTTCTGCTCAGACTGAACCGCTGAGGGAGGTGCAGGAGCTATGCCCGAAAGTTGGTGGCGGCCTGATCAGGCGGCGGTTTGAATTTGCTTGATGCCGTCGATGCAAGCAATGCCCTGAATAATCTCCGGCATTCGGTTTACTCCATTCAGCTTTTGCCATTTCCCAAAGGGCCACTCATCAAGGCGCGCATATGAGGCATGGTCCACTTCGAGGATGAAGAACGGCATCAGCACATGGAACAGTTGCGCGGGGGATTTCAGCAGGTCCTTCCCTTTCTTGGTCAGGAGGAACTTTCCCTTGTAGGGACGCCCGAGTTTTCGTCGGAGCAACAGGAAATGCACGAACTGGATCGGTGGAAATTCGTATTCGTTGACGACCTTGCTGACGCTGAAGGCCTCCTCAAGGCCGAACCCCGGCCAATTGACATGTTCGACGGTCCAGTGAACGAACTTGCGTTGGAAAGTTTTCGTGGCGGTCAGGCCGATGCCATTGTTCTCGGCGGCATACGCCATGGTGTACTGCGCCGCCCGGAGCAGTGGGGAATATTGCAAGGCGGGATTGTCATCAGTGAGCTTGCGAAATTCGATCATGGGACCACCGTCATACGTCGTTTGCTACCACCTTGGCTGCGACGGGGCGTTTTAGAACAAATGAAATATTGTCTGTAATTCTGAGACGACACCCTTCTGACGTGCGCGCGACACCCGTGCGCTCGACACCAAGGCGGATCACCGCCAATGCGATAGGAACTGTTCAATACGCTGCTGTCTCACGGCAACTGCCGCGACGCCTTGATCATCGAGAAAGCAGTCACCGACACAAATACGCCCACTTCCAAATCGCAGGAACCCGTCCTGCCATCAAGCATTGCCGACCCAAACAGCTTTTCGACGCGGGGCGCACGACGGTCTGGTGAGCGCACGCTGCGAAAACGCCCTACCTTGGCACCTCAAGACAGATGTCAGCCCGATTTTCGACTTGGACAGCGGCAGATTGGATTTCCGCGCCGCTTCGGTTGACCGCAGCCAGCCCCGAAGCGGACCTAGCGGTCTTGGCTCGAAACTGCGATAGCTGCCATCACCTAAAGCGTTCCGCGAACTGGTAAGATGCGGACAGAGCTGTCGGTCAAAGGGAATTGATCCGGGTTGCAAGGCTCCTCCAGCCCTGCTGTCGGGAGGGCAGAGCAGCCCCTGAGAATAACGTAAAAGCAATCCGAAACCGCGTGTCAGGTCAGTGATGATGGGATCATTAAAGATTTGTTTCTGGCCCAAAAGCAGGGGTGCCATTCAAGCCCGTTCAGAGTTGGATTTCGGAGTTTTCAACATGTTAGGTCGCCTCACGAGCGAGCCTTTGCAGCCAGTTTATAAAAACCTTTGTGGCTGGCTTGGAACGCGAAGGATGATTGGCGACGGTGTAATATTGAAACCCGTCGACATGCAATTCTCCCAGCCTCTGATGGGTCCCCGCCGCAAGCCGGTCCGCCACCAGATGTTGTGAGGCCAGCACCACCCCCTGCCCCGACACGGCCGCGTCAATCGCGTGGACTTCTTCGGAAAAGCTTTGCGTCACGGCGGGCAGCGGCGCTGTGACGCCGGCATGGGCGTGCCAGCGGCTCCAACTGGGCGCGTTGCTTGAGGCGGATTTCCAACGGTATTGCAGCAAGGGCAGCGACAGGATGCCATCCGGCGTCAGCGGCGCATCCTTGGCCACCTGCGGCGCGCAGACCGCAATGATTGTGTCCGCAAACAGCCGGTGCCATTGAGCCCGATCATCGGGTTGCCCGGCATAGCGGATTGCCATGTCGATGTCTGAGGCATGCAGGTCAGCGGGCAGGTCGGCGGCTTCGACCGTGATATTCATCCCCGTTTCAGCGCGCAAACGTGGCAGGCGCGACATCAGCCAGCGGCTGGCAAAGGCCATGGTGACCGACAGGCGCAGCGGTGTTTCGGGCGTGGTGACGGTCAGTTGGTCAATTGTGCCTGCAATCTGGTCCAGCGTGGTGCGCAGAACCGGAAACAGCTTTTCCCCCGCCGCAGACAAACGCACCGGACGTGGAAAGCGGCAGAACAATTCTACCCCCAAGATCGCCTCCAACTGCCGCACCTGATGGCTGATTGCGGTTGGCGTCAGGCCAAGTTCGTCTGCGGCGCGGGCGAAATGCAGATGCCGCGCGGCAGCCTCGAACGCACGCAGGGCATGCAGGGGGGAAGTATTCGCTTTGGCCAAAGGGTTTTACGGCTGTTAGCTCCTGCTGCGACGGGATCAACCACCCCACACACAGGAGAAACCCATGACGACACTGCTTCGCATCGACGCCAGCGCACAGCTGAAAGACCGCTCCCTGACGCGCATGCTGACAACGCTGTTCCGACCGAATTTCTGGCGGCCAACCCGGATGCCAATGTGATGACCCGCGACATCGGGCAAGACCCCGTTCCGGCGATTGATCACCGCTTTATCCACGCGGCATTTACCCCACCTGAGGCACGCGAAGGCTGGATGTCCGACCGGCTGGCACTGTCAGATGCGCTGATCGACGAGGTCGAGGCCGCAGATGTTATCGTTCTGGGCGCGCCGATGTATAATTACGGGATGCCTGCCGCATTGAAAGGCTGGATTGACCACATCGCCCGGATCGGTCGCACCTTTTCCTTCGATCTGGCGCGGGGCGATGTCCCGATCGAACCGATCCTGCAGGGCAAACAGCTGATCGTGCTGTCATCGCGCGGCGAGTTCGGATTTGAACCCGGCGGGCCACGGGCGCACATGAACGCGCTGGACCCCGCAATTGCCGCCTGCGCACATTACTTCGGCGTCGACGCAGCGGACATCCAGACCGTCGCCATCGAATATCAGGAGTTCAAGGATGCGCGTCACGACCGTTCCGTTGTTGCCGCAGAAAAAGCGACGCGCGAACTGGCACTGCGGTTTGGAAAAACGACCAGACAGTCTGTTTCAGCCGACCTGTCCGTATGATCTTGGCCTGTTGCCTGGCGTTTGCATGTCGCTCTGACAATCCCGGCTGGACTTCCCGGCCCAGTCGATCGGGGTGGATAGTTTTGGTGTCGATGGCCATGTTATAAAGCACCAGATCGCAAAGCTGATTTGCGAACTCCCAACGAATTCCAATAGCCCAGACATGCTGGGGGGAAGCGGGCGTTTTGCCCTACAATACGTCCTTTGTTCCAGGCTCTGTGCTGTATGCGGAGGGTGGGAAGGTTTTGAACTGACATGGTGGTTTCCTCCTAACGGCCACATCCCTCCACGTCATCGGCACCTCGCCGATGTCAGATCGTGTCAAATTTGGCCAAACACCTATGCAAATAATGTATCCTGCGCGTCTCAATTTCCTTGAGCTGAACTGTTCGTGATCTACGCCCGCCTTCACGTGCTGCATTGCAGCGAGTACCCCTGAGTTTGAATTGCGAGCTTTGACTTTGCAAAGCCGCCTCCCTGCGCACTGCCACCATCGGCGCACCGCGCAGCGTCCGGCAGGTGTGCTCCTGCGAGACCGTCACCGCATCTTGATGCGAAGTTCGGGTTTTCCATCCTGGGCCAGTTGATTACGGAGGAATCAGGCCATCTGACCCTCAACATGATGCATGTCATGTTGCCGAAGCTCTACGACGGTCCCTGCCCTTACCCTTCCCGAGAAATCCATAAGGTGGTTTTGAGAAAAAAATGGCACGCAATCTGCCTCCCGTCGCGGAGCAGCTCCCCATTTTGAGGAAACCCACCGACACCATCCATGTCACAAAAGGCACCCCCATGAAACGTGCAGGCTTCGCCAAGCAACTCCCCAAAAACTTCACCGAGCAGGAATTCGTCAACCTGATGAACCATATGTCTGATGAATCAAGTGATTGACCTGAAGACAATCGTTGACCTTCCCGCCGCGGAACGCAGCGCATTGTTCGATGCCACAAGGGCTTCGTGCCTCGCGATCAGTTTGGTGATATCTCATGGGCCAATTGTGCGGGCGTATCCTCCGGTGCGGCCAGCGCCATCAGATCGGCGACAGAGCCCGGCGCATAGGCTCCTTGGCTGCGAATGCGTTCAGCGATCTCGTCGAGCGCAGCCCAGAGGTTCTGATATTGCTCTTCAAAGGTTGCGTGCAGTTGGCGAAAATTCGGCCCCTCCACATTCCAGTGATAGCCGTGGATCTGCGCATACAAACGAAACGCTTGTCACAGCACTGTGTTCAAAGCCTCGATGTTGATTTGGAATATGGTAGTCATGATGTTTGCTCCCAAAACGAATGAACAAGCGAGAGCGGCGGGCCGCAACGGCCCGCCTGTTTACATTAAAGTGTGCGGGTCGAGAAATACCAGTCGACCGTTTCATAGCCTTCACTTGCGCGGGCCATGGCTGCCTCGGGTGTTGCCGGGGTCGGCACGATCACCGGCTTGCCGGGGGTCCAGTTCTCGGGCATCGCGCATTTGTGTTCGTCTGCGGTCTGCATCGCCACCAGCAAGCGATAGATTTCATCCACCGAGCGCCCGGCATTCATCGGATAATAGACCATCGCCCGCAACACGCCTTCTGGGTCAATCAGAAAGGTCGCACGCACGGCGGCTGTGTCGGACGCCCCAGGTTGGATCATGCCATAGGCTTGCGCCACCGCCATGTTCAAATCCGCGATGATGGGGAATTTGATCTCAACACCAAATTTTTCCTTGATGTTCAGCATCCAAGCGATGTGGCTGTAATGGCTGTCGATGGACAGGCCCAAAAGCTCGGTATTGCGCGCTGCAAAATCATCATGTTTCTTGGCAAACGCGATGAATTCGGTGGTGCAGACCGGCGTGAAATCGGCAGGGTGCGAGAACAGCACCAGCCACTTGCCGCGATAGTCCTCAAGCGCTTTGCGGCCATGGGTCGTGGGAGCATCAAAGGCCGGCGCGGGTTCGTTCAAACGTGCGCCGGGGTGTTGTGTTTGGTCGGTCATTTTTGCAGTCCTTCTCTGTATCGTCTTGATGACACAGTGATAGAGGATGGACAGTTATAGGAGAAATTGAATATATCTACATCTGTCATAGGAATTTTCTATCAATGCCAACCCTTCGCCAATTGCGCTTTCTAACCGCCGTCGCCGATACGCTGAATTTCTCGCGTGCGGCCGATCTGTGTTTTGTCACACAGCCCACGCTGAGCGCGGGCATCAAAGAACTCGAAGATCGTTTGGGTGTGCCGTTGA
Organism: Celeribacter baekdonensis; assembly: GCF_900102315.1. Lineage (GTDB taxonomy): Bacteria > Pseudomonadota > Alphaproteobacteria > Rhodobacterales > Rhodobacteraceae > Celeribacter > Celeribacter baekdonensis. Next base: position 102,295 of record NZ_FNBL01000003.1, on the reverse strand, counting down.
TTGAACGCACCCGGCGCAGCGTGATGTTGACCCCACTGGGCGAAGAGATCGCCGAAAGAGCACGGCGTCTGCTTTTGGATGCGGCCGAGATCGAAACGCTGGCGCGGGCACATCAAAATCCATTCAAAGGCGATCTCAAACTCGGGTCGATCCCGACGATTGGTCCCTACCTGTTGCCGCCTGCATTGCCAGCAATCCGCAAAGCCTACCCTGATTTACGGGTTTACCTGCGTGAGGAGATGACCGAGAGCCTGATTGAGGGCCTCACTACCGGGCGTCTTGATCTGATCCTGATTGCACTGCCGTTTGAAACGGGGGCATTGGAAACCTTGCCGCTGTTTGTCGACGGGTATCAACTGGCCTCTCCCGCAGATTGGCCGGTGCCAAACGGGGCCGAGGCCCTCACCCAAAGCGGGCACCTCATGCTGCTTGAAAAAGGTCATTGCCTGCAACGTCATGCGCTTGCCGCCTATCCGGGCCGCATCTTCGCGGCGCAGGACAGTTTTGCAGCGACCAGTCTCACGACATTGATCGCAATGGTGTCAGAAGGGTTGGGGATCACGCTCTTGCCGAATCTCGCGATTGAGGCCGGGGTGGTCGGTTCGCAAAAGGTTCAACTGACACCACTCCCTGACGCCTGCCCGCGCCATGTGGTCCTCGCATGGCGACCCGGATCGGCACGGCATGAACTCTTTGGAAAACTTGGCGACCTGTTGCGACGCGAAAGATGAAGGTTCCCGGAGAAACTTTTGCACTCAGAAAACCTTTCGCACACTCGGCTCGCTGAATGCACAGCTCACTCACGCATGACCCACTGGTAACATAGTTCTCAAGACTATTTTCGAATGGGATGTAAGGTCATGAGTAGTATCACTGTAATGCTCGCGGGTGTCATTGCCTTGGTCACGCTTTGTGTTTCGGCATATCTTGGAGTTTCACTATTCTGGATGTTCGCAAGCTATCTTGCAGCTGGATATGGCACGCTCGCGATAATAAGCACTTACATATATTTCACGAGAACAGATTGGTGATCATTCACTCTCACCGGGGTGATGTTTCGTCCGAGAAACCTCGGCCTTTAGAGCATACAGCGACTTCACCGCAGGGACGAGGTCGCATTCTGCCAGACATTCTTCGATGTGTTCTGTCAAACGTTCTACATTCGTGTGCGCATTTCGCTGTGCTTGCTGTCACCGATTAAGATGTATGGCGTCCAGTCGGGCGATCCTTAGCCGCGCAGCAGACAAGCCATTGAAAAAGATACGCAACCTAACGATGATTTGTCTTTCGCGTCAGTTAAGGTTGTTTACAAACCATACAAGGAGAACTCCAAACCGCCCACAAAAAGTGCGCAAATCGCACCAATTGCAGAACTGTGCCACCAAGTTTTTTGGCCAGGGCTGCTGAAGATGGTCACAGACAGAAAGACGGCAGCCGTGGCACCAATAAAAACGCTCATGGTAACGAACGCCAACAAAAGAAGAAGAATCTTTGCGTCAGCTTGAAGTGCCTTCGGCAATTGCGATCCCGGTGCGATCCCGGAGTAAATGGCGGACTTAGCCAGGGTCAGAGTAACAACAAACAGACCGCCGGCGGTCATTATAGGAAAGACCGCAGCCTGCATTTTGAAACTGTAGGAGCCGATCGCGACAAGAGCAACCAGACCAAAAGATAGGGCAATAAGAGCCCACTGTAAGGACCCCCCTTCGGGTCGCGAAGCCTCTCGAAGGCGATTGTGCGCGTATTTCCTTCGCATAAAGAGAACAGCGATCAAGACGACCACAGCGCAGATGATGCTGGGACGTAGAAGCCAGTGAAAGCCGTTCAACTGCGTTGCCAGCATGAAGTTTTTCTCAAGGATTTCCGAAAGCCAACATCACGCGCCGAGATGCGCCCACGGACCAGAAGCGGGCCTATCTCTGGTAGGCCTCCCACGCTTCATCCGTTGTTTTGCTGGATGCGGTCTGGTTGTGGATGCGCCAGTTTTCTGCACGCTTTACATGCCGCACGAACATGCGCTCGCCGACATAAACAATCCGAGACTTAATGAAGTCCCCAGATGTGTTTGAATAATCGACGTATTGGGTCATGAAATGGGGCTTACCTTGCCAATGCGTCTTGTAAATTTTTGGCCAGTCGAACGGATTGTCGATTTTGACAAGATCGCGACCAGTTTGAGATTTAGCCGGGCGCACGAGCACCGGGTAATTGAAACCGTTTGCTTCAAAAGCTCTCTGAAAACTGTTGTTCTCATCAGCCAAGAAACGCACACATTTAGGAACGACCAGGTTGGGTATCCCTGCCAAACGTTTTGCGCTGAGATCGCGACGAGTCATCGCCACAGCCCGAGGATGATTAAATATAGGAATTTTGTCGCCAAAGGCCCGGTCAAGACCAATGAGTGCATTGCGATATTCGTCTGCGTCCGCGCACATGTTTACAATCCAGCTCCCACCTTTGTATTCAACCGGGGTCTGCGGTGGGTAAAGGAAGGGAACAGACTGTTTTTTAATCTTCGGCAGGAGACTTTCTGGAAATCCAAGGCGGTTGGGCCAGATGTAAAGTGGGCGCCCATGTTGCGCGACCTTCACCATAACTTGGCCACTGTCAGGTATCGCATCGAACAGGATACCTTTTCCTTTTTTGATCTTTACGGACATAGTGAAACTCTTGGAACCTCTTGTTGATTTCCCGGGCGCAATTTTCAGGGCCGCTCGGCTTGCATCACGGTTTCAAAGGCCCCTGATCTTGCATGGACATGCCTTTGAGCCGTAGCGTTAGGTGTGCTTGCGGGTCAAAACGCCTGCAATTTCTGCGCATAAAACGCACCCCAAGAAGGTCGACTTGGGACCACAGCGAATACTCAATATTTTCGTCCCCTTATTAAAAAAAACCACGCCAAATTGGCGTGGAGAAGGTGTTGAGCGGTGAGGTCGAGCACAGCAAATTCAAAACTGGCTGAACACGCTTGCATTCAAATCACTTGGTGCCCTTCAAATCAAATTCTCTTTAGTACATGCCTATTCCCTTTAGAGAGGCGCTATAGGAAAGCGGAAACTTTTGCGCATGCATAAACTCAAAGGCGCATCACATGGCCAAACTTGAATGGTGATTTTAACGCTATGATTGCCCACCCCGGCACTCATCATCGCATTTAAGCCGGTCTTTTTAATGTGACCATGCAGCACGTCCAACCTGACTTGGCCCTGAACTATTTCGCCTCTTCAGAAACTTGCGCAGACACCCGAAGACGCTCAGGGTTTCGCGCGATGACCGTTCAGCGGGTCAGACGATCTCTTTACAGACTTCGATCAGGCCAACCGCATACCTGCTTCGGCTGAACCAGCGTTCCGAGGTCGTGCATCCCGAATGCAACTTTCGATCACGCGCCAAACGAAAGACACTTTGGCATCGCGCGTAAACCACCTCATATTGGTTGAGATACCGCCCGTATCACACACGAGACTTCAGGTAGGCGCTGCGCTTATCACCCCCCCGAGACCGCGCAGCAAATACATATCTCGTGTTGCCTGCCCGATCAGAATGCATCACCGGTAAATGTCCCAATGCCTGGATACATACTGGTCGGGCAAAACCTTATGGGCTGACAGTTTTGTTTGCGCTGAGGTATGAAGTGGTCCCCTCTTTTGGGACAGGTTCGCAATGCCGCCAAAGCAACCTTGTCTTAAACCGATTTGCAAAATTTTCGCGCTTTGCGGCCTGCGATGCCTTCAAAGATTTAAGATGCAGCTTAGGCCAATGTCCGATTTCCTCAGATCCCTTCAGTGAAGGCGATCATTGGAGTGGCCAAACAACTAAAGAGAATCTCATTCACCTTTCGGGCGCACGCGACAGTGATCAATCCGCTGTAAGTATGAAGGAAGAAAGATTTAAATTCAAACGCAGGTGGCAAATCATGTTCAGTATCTTCGACGGGATGGATGCAAAATGTCTGTTCCTGAGCCAATCGAAAATTCTGGCGCACACCTTGCCAATCATGCTGGTCGAAAACGATGCAACCGTGACCTGTTGCGAAGATTACAGCGAGTTCATGCGGTATCTCGACGCCATTCCTGGGATCAATTTTGCATTCATCGACGTCGACAGTTTCGGCGGCATTGCCGCTCAGTATGATCGGATTCGGGAAATGCGAGAGCGGTTCCCGGACGTGGCGACAATTCTGGTATCTTCAGATTTCAGCACAGATGAATTCGGAACGCACAGATTATTTCTCGCCGATGTCTCTCTCCGACTGCCTGTTACCTACTCATGCCTTGAACTCGCACTGCTGCAAGCGCCGGTGAACAATCGCGTCTGGGTTCAACGCCTCAACTCTGCATTTACACACGCGCCCACGCGATCGGTTGCGCAATCCTTGAAGCTTGGACAACGCGATTTCGGAAATCACCCATAAGATTAATGAGTACCGAAATAGAAGACGTGAAATATGATATTTTTTGGGGTTTTGGCTCTCGTAGCATTCATCTTTACATCCCTCGTGATGATATTCATCGGCCTCAATGTTCTATTTTCGCTTTCATTGGGCCTGCTTATCGCAAATTTGGCCGTGATTATCGTTGCGGCTTGTTTCGAGGCATGTGACAGATATAAATAAGAAATTTTACGACTTGTCGTAATATGTTTAGGGCAGTCGCTCACCTGTTACACATCAAGGTGAAAGACATGCTGCAGATCTCTGATAAACGCGACCTCCGGGTGAACTCCGTGATGTGCATTGATCGTATGAGCGGATCTAAATAGCCAAAACAATTGGTTGTTCTTAGCGCTGCTCAGGTGTCAATTGTTATGAGCCCATGTCTTTGCGCAAGGATAGCTGCATGTGCGCGGTTCTTGGCATCTAGTTTCGTACATATCGACCGCATTTTCATTTTAATTGCGACCTCGCTCGAATTCAGCTCGAACGCGATTTCCTTGTTTGTCTTTCCTTCAGCAACCAGCTTGAGAATGCGCCGCTCTTGCTCATCGGGTCCGTCTGCGCCTTTGGTTGCGTTTTTAACACTTCTCGACAGTGACAGCGGGACAAATTCGTTGCCATCGGCGATCAATCTGAGTGTCGCGGCAAAACTGCGGAAAGGTTGCCCTTTGGAGATAAAGCCTTTTGCCCCGATCTCAATGGCCTGCCAGACGAAGTCATCGTCAGCAGTTCCAGAAAAAATGACAACTGATCCCTCATGGGTTGCATCTACGACCTGCTTCACGGATCGCAGACCTTCCATTCCCGGCATAGAGATATCAAGCATCACAACGTCAAAAGACTTGGGGTGCGCGCGCAGAACGTCGAGGGTGCTTTGCAAGGAGACGCTCGTTTCGACGGAGAAATCTCCCTCTTCAACGAGTATAATCTTCAAAGCCTCTGAGATCAGTTTATGATCATCAGCAATAAGGACGGAAACCATGCGCTGTTGCATCTCTGTGTTCGACTGCCTTTGAGGTTTGTGCATAGGATTTTCTCTATATGATATACAATTTTTTACTATTTGTATGAATTTTAGCGCCGCCGCCATATGCAGAAACTATTAAGAGCAAATAAATCCTTGGTGGAATAACGTGGAAACTAAAGATGATGCTATTTTACTTTTGCGCATTGTATAAAAAACTTTTTTGGTGAAAATCTCCCTAAAAGCGTTTTATCTCAAGGAAATGACTATGTTCCCACACGGTTTTACTCTTAAAGCTGCCCAAATGATTGCTTTCGCGGGTTGTTTCGCGCTATCGCCGCAAATGGTCTGTGCTCAGGATGTGCTTCTGACAATTTCTATAGAAGGGACAGATGAACGTTTCGAGATTACGGACGACATGCTTCTGCAGTTGGAACAGCAATCCTTCCAAACATCTTCGCTTTGGACAGAAGGGAGTCCAAGTTATAGTGGCCCTTCTCTTACCAGCGTCCTTTCCATGGTGGGAATCCACGAACAAAATTCAATGACGTTTGTTGGAGCCAATGACTACAAGGTTGATATTAGCCCGGCTTTGATTGATGACACCTATCCAATCATTGCCAACAGGATCGATGGGATGCCGTTTTCTCTCCGGGAGAAAGGCCCTCTGTGGATCATGTATCCCTTCGACAAACGCAAAGAATACCAAACAGAACCTGTGTATGGAGCCGCCGTCTGGCAACTCGTTGAAATTAGGGTTTTAACGTCAGAATGAAACGCCACATTCCGAAATTTCTGAACGTGTCTCCGCATTGGCGCCTGACACGACGGAAAATGTACGTTTCAGTAACGATTTTCAGCTTTGTCCTGCTGATCCTCTTGACCATTTCCGTTGACTTGTCTCGCAAAGTTAATTCCTTTTCTTTTGCACGCTCTGACAGCGAAACCTGGAACTTCGTTCAGGTCGAAGTGGAACTGCATCGCCTTCAGCTAGCCCTTGCTCAAGCCTTAATGGAAACGCAAGACGGGTCTCCGATATCCGACGAGACCCATCTCGAAATTGAGACGCGTTTCGACATCTTTTATGCGCGCGTGGACACAGTTGCACAAAGGTTGCGAACATTTCCCGTCGAACAAGATGCCCGTGACGCCCTATCGGAATTGACCACACTGCGTGACAAGGCTGCAATTGAAATAGATGCAGGGCATTTGAAAACGGTCGATGATGTGCGAGCAATCTTCGATTTAATCGAATATGCCGCAACGCTTAGCCGAATCTTTGCGTTGTCGGCTCTGCAGTCGGCAATCGACTCTCAAGAAGAGAGACGCAGCGTCCTGCATTCATCTTTGAACAACTACCTCTTTTATTCTCTTGTTCTAATCGGTCTACTTCTCCTGAGCTTCATATCCGTGGTGTTTCTTTTGAGGCGGATCGCAACCACCAATCTCACTCAAAAAAAATTGTCATCCTATCTCGCAAAACTACTTGAGGTCTCTCACGATGCAATCATCGTAATGGACTGTGATTTTAAAGTCATAGAGTTCAATGCTGCTGCCGAGGCCATGTTTGGATGTCAACGCAAAGAGGCCTATGGACAATCCGTTTTAAAGCACCTGACACCCAAAAAAAGCTGGGCACCTTTCGAAAAACAACTCCGCATCATGTTTGCCCGCAAAGAAAGCGGCAACAACGCCTTACATCGTTCAAATGTAAGGGCCCGTCGCTTCAATGGAGAAACATTTCCCGCATCTCTTAGCATCGTAAGAGAGACGGGAATGGACGGGCAACCGGTCTTAATCGGCTTCGTGCGTGACACTTCTCAAGAATGGAATGCACGCCTAAAAGCACGCACAGCGTTGGCCCGCGCACGCAGTGATGCGTCTGCAAAGAGCCGTTTTCTCGCGACGATGAGTCACGAAATGCGGACGCCTCTGCATGGCGTTGTCGCGGCTCTTGATCTCGCAGAAACCGAGACGGAAGCAATAAAACGTCGCGAATATATTCAGATATCACGCGATGCCGCGGCAACAGCTCTTGAGCAAATTGACGATGTTCTCGACATTGCGCGGCATGATGCCATGTCATCTCAGCTCACCCCGCAGCCTTATAACCCTCGCAACACAGTACAGCAGATATGTGAGCAGCTCGAGGCATTGGCCAAATCAAAGGGCAACGCCCTGACACTCAACTGGCGGGGTCCGGATGAAAACATCGGATACCGGCGCGCGTTTTCAAATGCGATCTACAACCTCATTTCCAATGCCATCAAGTTTACAAATGCTGGCTCGATCACTGTGCTCGGCACAAACTCGTTGGTAAATAGTGCATGGGAAACACGTATCGAGGTGATTGATACGGGCATTGGCATAAGCCAGGCAGATCAAGCGCGCATCTTCGAAGATTTCTATTCTCTATCCGACGAAGTTGCACCGGTTTTGCCCGGCACCGGTCTAGGCCTCGGAATTGTCCAGAGATCCGTGGAATTCATGGGCGGGACAATCACATTGGAAAGTACTCTGGGAAGTGGCAGTAGGTTTTGTTTCACGATCCCCTCTTTTGTACACGATGAGCAGAATGACGCGATCCGGGTGCCATCTTCCGCGAAACAGGAACAATCCGAAGACGACATGCCCGCGAATATCCCATGGGGGAAAATGTCTGGGCGCTCCGATCGGACGCCAAATAGCACGCCAGCCCCAGACACACCCACACGCGAGGATGTGAAACATACCGGCGCACCAAAAGGACATGTCTTGTTGGTCGAAGATCACCCCACCAATAGAACATTGCTCAAGGCAATGGCCGAACAAATCGGCTATGATGTGGACACCGCCATTGACGGGTTTGAAGCGGTTCAAAAGGCCTGTGCGACAGCCTACGATCTTATCTTGACCGATCTGAATATGCCGAACATGTCAGGTTTAGAAGCCTCATCCATCATCCGACTGGGGTCAAGATCCTCGAAAGCCTGCATCATTGCCGTGACGGCGCAAGCGAGCATGAAAATGGAAGAGACACTTGAGCTCTTTGAAAGCGGCATCGACTCTATTCTCCACAAACCATTCACCATGCATCAGCTTCGGTCGCACATTGAAAAAGCCATTTTAGAACGCGACTCGATGGACGATGTCGAGCAGCAAGAGGCGTTCGAGTTCGAACGACTTTCCAACCCGCTCATGAGTTTTGAGGAAAATCCCAATTTGGTCGAACTGACCCGTCGCGCCAAAACAGAGGTGGAAACACTTGGAGGCATGCTACGAGGCATGCTGCAAAATGACCCGGGGGCTAAAGACCTTGATGAGATTGCGCAATTTTCGCACTTTGTTGCGGGGAGTTTGCTGTTTCTTGGCTACCCGAAACTCGGGCGTCTTTTGGGTGAGATCGAAAAATGCTGCCGCAAAGCAGAAATTGTACGCCTACAAGGGCTTACACAATTGCTATCGTCACAGTGTTTATAACCAGTGTTTATAACCAATTGACCTGAAAACGTGCTCAAATCTCTAATTCGTATTCGAGATAATTCCGCTGTTCACAGCACCGATTGCCGTCGTGACAACCTTGAGGGCTGACCCCGATTGATCAGACACGCGCAGACGGATGCTACCAATTATATCCATATCATTCGACGCCAAATTCATCAAAACACTGGGACCCGAAGTGACAACCTGCACCAGATGCACCGCCTCGACCTGATCCGTAGCCGCCTGCATATAACTCATGTTGGCACCACGCGAGACTTTTGAGGCGATAAGATCCGTTGGGACCAAGACATCCGTGCCATAATTGGCAACGACGTTTGTGACAGCGATCCCGTTGTTCACTGCGCCAAGTACCGTCGTTTGAAGCGCATCAATTTGAGTGATGGCACGCAAGGCACTGTTTTGTCCTGCAACCAACGCCAGGTCCCCAAATTCGGCAAATCTTGGGGAAAGTCCGATAACCGTCAGGATCTGGCCATCAATCCGCGTCGAAACAAGTTCGCGCGCTGTTGCAATCGCCTGCCCATCCCGGTCCGCTTCGTACAGGGACAGCTGAGCACCTGTCGGAATGGAAAAAAGCCCGCTGCCGGTCGGATAGAAACCAGGCGGAAGACCACGCTCAAGCTCCAAAGCCTGCGCCGCGGTCACAGTCACGCCAAAATCGTCGGATTGCGCGATGACGGGCGCACCAACGGTATCATATCCGATGACGACAGTTTGTCCGGATTTGAGACGTGCCGGTTGGCTCATAAAACTTGACGTGTTTTCGGCAACATTGACCATAAACAAGACGTCAGCACCAAACCCTGTTTCTGCCAAAGCGGCAAAAATACGTTCAAGACGAGTCTCTGCGGACGCAGGGGCCGCAAGCGACAGTCCTGAAAGGACGCAGATCACAATGCCGCGCAGGTTTGGGAACCTCTCAAAGGGGTATCTGCTTCGTTTCAAAGCAACTCTGGGTAGGCTGTGGCTCAGACGGCGCGACAGTCCGCGACACATCCTGTGCAAGCAACGAGAGACAAAACTGCGAAAACTATGCAAGATTTCAACTCCTTCGCTCTGCATCTCATGAGGGCTTTCTCGATCAACGCAAACACCAAAGGCGTCAGCGGTTCCCAAGACCGCAGTGCCGGACGTGCCATGTCCGATGGTCGCACGGTCACCAGTTGCCAACGTTCTGTTCTGAGTGTTTGGATTGCTTATGTTTTCAGCAATGTTTGCAGATATATTGGACGCTTCGATATGGGGATATGCTACATCCAATAACGGAAGCACGCGTTCTAGGATAGATGCTGATACGCTATACGGAACAGACGCCAAAAGAATTTTCGCCACAACTGTAGGAACTCTGGATAGACTTTTCATTGGTTCCCCCTTCCGCTCACAATTCCTGTAAAATTGATCCTCTAGTGCTTGCGATCCATCTCAAGTTTGGTAAGTTTTTCAAAAAATTCGGAAAAGTATGGTTCATAATTCTTCCAACTATTAGAACTACCGCCATAAATTCCCTTGCGGACCTGATCCACAGAGGCGGTGAACGTGACCTTGCCTTTCTTATGAAAATCTAAATAATTTTCATTAAACTCTAAACCGCAGTATTGAAACACTTGGGGTAAATATGAAGCAGGATCTTGAACCATTTTATCATAATCAACCTCCAAAAAGTCCTGTGGATGCAACTCTGCCCACCTATCCATAACAGACATATAGAACTCAAAGTGCTCTACTATAGAACCTTCATTGTAAGTGTATGCCAGTCCATCCGAACTGAATTTACTTTTAAATTGCGACCAGGCAATCGCACGAAGGTCACGCTTCATGTAGATGATCTTACCTTCTGGAAAGGCACGTTTTATAGCGCCAATCGATAAGAAGTTATGAGGCATTTTATCAACAACAAATCTATCTTTTGCCAGCATATGAACATCACGGGAATAGTTTGCCCTGATCATTGATAGTCGCTCAGACAATACTCCTTTGTCATCAGAAGCGTGCTGATTTCTCGTAAAATAAGGCAACTCTCCAGCGCCAGTGACATCTTTTGCCTCAGATAAGAGTTGTTCCATCAATGAAGTTCCGGACCTGGGCAGTCCGACAACAAAAATAGGTGTAAAGGGGATTTCAGAGTCTACCACGCCACGAAAGGATGCCAGCTCAAGAGAATCCTCAAAACGCTTTCTATAGTGAGAAAGATTGTCTTTTTCTGGATCAAACTGTAATGCCGCGCCTTTCTTTAGGTAAGCAGCACTCTCAGCATAGTCACCACTTCTTTCACTTAGTTTTGCTATCAACCAACACAAAGAAACCGACGTTTTTACACTTTTTTCGGCATTAAGCAGTTCGACTGATACTTTATAGATATCGCTTTGCTTATCTAGTTTTTCGATTTCCGCGAGTCTTACGAGAGATGGAACATCATTAGGCATTTTGGACAGTAGAAACTCAAGGTCTTTTTTTTCAGCAGACTTGTCGCCAGTGCCGGAATGAAGTTTCTGCAAAGTCCTTCTTATTTCGACGGAGTCACCCCAAATATCCAATATTTTTTGCGCATAAGTAGCAGAAGCAACTACGTTTTGCGTTTCGACCAAGCAAGTTAATAAATTAAGCGACGCACTCTTATTATAAGGATTCAATTCAATAGCACGAACAAGCGCAAACTCTGCAAGTTTGTAACTATGTACTATTAATAATGCTTCACCTAGACAGGCCCAAGCACTCCACATATGAGGATATTTTTTTTTCATTTCAGTGCAGCACTTAAGTGCTTCTGAATTACGTTCATCCTTTAGAAAGGAGCGATAAGATCGAAATAGTTCTGCAAACCCTGCATTCGCAGCATCTCTCTTCTTTTCTAACTTTGACTTCATTATGCGCGCGGTTTGGCATAATCTCCCATTTTTAATTACCTCTGCGCACACTAATTCCGCACCGAAGATGTCATTCCTCGCCACACAGTCTTTTATGATCGTCTTGAACTGTTTATTTGTAATTTTCATGTCATTTTTGAAGAGCGCATGGAACAGATGTGTCAGTCATGATAACCTACCACCTTTCAATCTTATTATATGTGGAAGGGGCAATGACTGCCCCCTCCCTTAGCTTTATCAACCTACGAAGCGTAGATTAGTTGGTGGTTGAACCCGAAGTGCCGACGATGCCCTGAACAGCAGCATTCACACCGGATGTGATTGTACCGGTGTTGACCGCACCAAGTGCAGTTGTCGACGCGGATGCAAGTACACCGTTCACGTTGTTCATCGAGTTGGTGATCGAACCATCAACAGCGGTCATGTTCGATGCAATGTTCAGCACCAGAGCGCCGTTATCGACAGTACCACCCAGTTGTTGCATCACAGAGGACACGGCCTGTGTCGACGTGGTTTTTGCGTCATCCACGGTGGAGTTCACACCGAGAGTGATGTCGCCGGTGTTCACAGCGCCAAGTGCGGTTGTGGACAGAGCACCCAGATCGTAAGTCGGCAAGTTGAATTCATATGCAATCGTAGTGCCAGCTGTCGAAGACTGGGTCGCATCAGCAATAGCGCTGGTCACGCCTTCGATGGTGTTTGTGATCGAACCGTCGATGCCGCCACCTTGCGTTTGGAACGAGGTGTAATTGTCAGCAATATCGTTCTCAGCAGCAGTTACAGCTTCAGCCATAGTTGAATAGGTGTCACTGCCATATTGGTAGCCGATGATGGTTCCTGTCCCAGCAACTGCATCGATCGAATCCAGTGCAGCATTCAAAAGGATATCATACTGACCTTCAGAAATGATATCGCCGTTTGCATCCATATATGCAGTTGTCGTTCCACCGCCGAGGTTTTCAGCGATGTTCGCAAAAGTGCCGTTCAGTTCTGTGGATGTCGCTGCATCCAAAGAAGTCAGCACACGCTCCAGAACGGATTGTGCGGACGCTGCGCCCGACATTGCGATCAGTGCGACGGCGGTAGTAGCAAGAAGCTTTTTCATAGTGATGTCCTCGTTTGTGCCTGTTCTTCCCTCGAGAACAGGCCGTCCTTAAATAGGGCATATTCGAGGGCCCCGTTTGAGTTGTGGTGTATGACCACAAACCTTTCTTTGCGGGTCTCGCAAAGAAAACTGGATGTAGAAGGATGCATCATGGCTTTCCCTCCACGTTTGACGGTTTAGCCGGGCTGGACGGTGACGCCGGATCCGTCGCCGTTTCGGGCGCGATCACAGCCTCTTCCTCATCCTTCGGAGCAATTTTTACAGCGAGCGCAATTTCGGCGGCTGAGCCTGCGCGGATCGCCTGTTCGACAAGCGTCGCGGCGGCATCGCCTACGGGACCAGTCAAACCCACACTGGCCCCAGCGCGCAGATCGCGAATGGCAATGGACAGGTAGATTTTGCCCTTCTCAAAGGCTGTTTGCGCGGCCTGGGCATTTTTCGCCGACACGACAGTATCAAACATCGATATGGCGCGTGCCGCCTGTGTCGTAACGTTGTTGGCAAGCTTGCGTGCCTCGGCGGACAGCTCAACCGGAGCGGCTGTCGTCATTTCTGCACGCATCTCAGCGACTTCTTGTTCGGAAGGCGGACGAGCCGCCTCTACCTCTGAGGCAATTGCCCGCAAGGATGCGCGCCCAGCAGGATCTTCCCAGACCAAGTCTTCTGCAATTGTCGCAGTCAGGTTTGCATTGCATTCGCCAGCACTTTCTGCTGCGTCACTTGCTTGTAAAAGGAGCTGATATACACCGTAGTAAAGCATCTGCCGGAACACAGCATTGGTGGCTTCGCGTTCCATTGCGCCTGCCGAAATATCAACGAGGCTGGTGTCAAAGAACCGACCAATCGCAAATCCAATTTCTTTGCCTACGAGTTGTTTTTGAATCGCGATATTTGCGACAATTTCCCCGGTCAGCGCATTGGTCATGGCCAGATCCATTCCAACCAACAAACGGTTCTGCCGCGCTTTCGGCCCAACCCCCGAGACGGTCACAGACGCCCCGGCTCCTGGAATAAAATCGAGACTGTTGATACTTCCCGTGATGAAAAGATCCGCCGGCTTCATCGACGTAATATCGCGGATACCCCAGTTGTGCTCAGTCGCCGCAATGGCCGGGTCGCGCCGGTTTACGACCTTCACACCAGCATTGAACAGGGCGGTCTGGATCATATCCCCTGCACCCTGCGTGACCATTTTCCCGCTGCCTGCGTCGGCATAACTTTCTTTGCCGGTCGCATCATTGATGGCACCGACGGCGAAGGTCAGCGATCTCGGTGCGCGGTTGCCAATGCAAGCGAGCGCTTCGTCATATGCAGTCTCGACACGGCGGACGGGCGGCCCATCAACCATGAATACATCCTGATCCATTGGCGCCACAGCCTGTCCAAGGCTGGCACATCCTGAAAGGAGAGCAACAACACTTGCGATCACTGGAAACGGTTTCACGTTGCCCCCAAACACAAGATCAATTGCAGTTTCCCGCCGCAAAAGCAGCGAGCGCATCGGCAAGATCAAGAACTGAGAGAGACGACACATCCGTTGCGGCGTCGCCTTCAGGGGTCTGCAAGGATGACAAGATAGATGCATCAATACAGCCACTGTTGTCGGCCGTGTTGTCTGCGGTAATGATGTTGCCATCGCCCTCCACCGACACATCCGTCGTGCCTGTGTTTAGAGATCCAACAGCATAGGTCTGTTGACCGATTTCGTCACCAATCTGCAAATCAGTCGTGACATCACCATCCGTTGTCACCTCAACGTAGCCAGTGCGGTTATCGTTTGTAATGTAGTAGTTCGTCTGTGCCGCAGCCGTCGGGTTTTCGGCGTCGTTGATCACCTGCGCTTGCTGCAACACGAGGCTACGGTCAGATGCGCTCGGAAACGCATAGCTTCCCGACCAATTCTGTCCAGACGTACTATAGGTTTGGCCCCATGCGAGACATGGAAGCAGAGAAAGGCCGAGAACGAGTTGTTTCATTTTACGCGCCCAAGATTGGGCGTTGTAACGCTACCATCACGGTGGATCGTGATGTTGCCCGCCGTCACAGCTGCGTCGTCTCCATCCTTTCCAGTGTCATTGGGCGCATCTGTCATACTCACTTCAGACACAGACACGTTTCCGGTACTCGCACTCTCAGCCACCGTCCCACCAGAAACCACTTCGGACGCCTGCGCGGTTCCTGCTTCTGCGCTCTCAGCTACAATCTCTGGAGTGCCAGCCGGTGATGGAATATTGTTTGGAACACTTTGCGTAGACCGCACGCTGCCATCGGAAAGACGCACCGCTGGCACGACGTAGAAATTCGTTACCGGGCATTCGTCCGGGTATTGTGTCATTTTGCCATTCGTCGCAACATAAGTGTCGCTCAAAACATAGTACTCGCCATCGACGACAAAGAAGGAGTCTTCGACTGATTTCCCTGCTTTATCGGCTATGCAGTACGGATCCTGCATGGTCAGGCTCAAGCTCTGTCCACACGCAGAAAGCGTCGGAATCGCCAAAATTATGGCACTAAGTCGGATGTTCATAATATTCTCCACGCGTTTCCGTCAGGCTACGACATCACGCAGGAAGAGACCGGAACACATTCGCGTAAAGGGATGTTCTTAAGATTCAAAATAGCGCGTTAGATTATCATCTCTGTCCGAATTAAGTTTTTGTTTAACTTTGAGGTCATTTCACAATCTAAAGTTTTCACTCTTATGGAAATTCTAATTATCTACATGTTTTGACACTGTTTTTTCAGGCCGCGAAAACATGAAATTTTCAAAGTTACACTGTTGATTGTAACTTAAATCTGCTGTCGCAGTAAAAATACGCTCTGTCGCCCCAGCATAGCGACGGTCGCCCCAAAGTGACCTTGCTCATGCATCCTATGTGATTTGACGGCACAGAATTCTGTCAGAAACGCGTTGGTCGCGCAGCATGATCAAGTCGCCTACCACTTATCCTGACGCGATCGTCCAAACCCGGAAAGGGTCGTGGACGAAGCCGAAAATGTATGCTGCGCAACTTAACGCATCGCGAAAAGCGGGGCTCTTTCATTTCTCTTTCATTTCCATGACGGCACATGCATCCAGTGGCATCCTTTGAGCGCCACACCAGACTGCAAAGGGAAGCGTGACCCAGACAGCCAATTAGAGACGTCATTCGCGGCACAGGGTGTGAACTGCCGCAAGACGCAACAGTGCAATCTTAGAAAACTATCCCTCAAGCAAAATACTACTCAGCCTGTGGCCCAGCGACAATCTCGTCTGTTTGCCCTGCAATCTGTTTTCCAATGCGCATTGCGTCTGTTGCCAATGTTGATACCGGATCAGATATTTTGCCCGCCGACATGACCGAAATTTTATCAGACATCTCGAAAATCTCGTCGAGATCCTCACTGACCAGCAGCACAGCCGCACCTCGGTTCCTGCACTCCATGATCTTGCCACGGATATCGGCGACCGAGGCGAAGTCCAACCCGAAACACGGGTTCGCAACGATCAGAATATCAACCTCACCGGACAGTTCGCGGGCCAGCACTGTGCGTTGGACATTGCCCCCTGACAGCGTCTCGATCGGCGCGTCCGGCGAGCTGGTATGAATGTTGAATTGCTGGATCAACTCCATCCCTCTTTGCCGCATGCGCGCAGACGACATTAGGCCAAAACGCTTAAGGACGGGCGGTTTATCAAAACTGCGAAAGGCGATGTTCTCTGCCACCGACATACGCGGCACCACCGCGTTTCGCATCGGTTCCTCGGGCAGGCCGAACACCTTGAACCGATCAAAATTGCGTCGTGTCGGCTCAAAAGGCGCGCCGTTGATTTTGATCTCTCCGCCCGAGAGTGGCCGTTGCCCCGACAACACTTCGATCAGGGCGCTTTGCCCATTGCCGGAGACACCGGCGATCCCGAGGATTTCGCCGGAACACAGTTTGAGAGACAGATCCGAAACCACACGCCGCCCCTCATCGCCCAGCGTAGAAACGCCGCGCAATTCCAACTTTGGCCCGTCCTGTATTGTCTTCAGACGGGTTGCAGGTGGGCGCATCCCCACATCCCCGATCATCATCGAACTCATCTCAGCCGCATTGACGCGACGGGCATCTCCGGCCCCAACAAACCGACCGCGGCGCAGCACGGTGAAACTGTCGCAAAAGGCTTTCACTTCGCGAAACTTGTGGGAAATCATCAATACCGTAACCTCGCGTCGAAGCGCCATCTCGCCGAGCACGCCCAAAATCTCGTCGGCTTCTGCTGGCGTAAGAACGGAGGTCGGCTCATCAAGGATCAAGAAACGCTGATCAAGATAGAGCAGCTTGATGATTTCCAGCTTTTGCTTTTCACCAGCCGAAAGGGTCGAAACTTGTGCATCAAGCCGCACACGAAAGGGCATGGTCTCCATGAACGCGTCAAGTCGCTGCCGTTCGGATTTCCAATTGATCACCATTGGGATGTCACGACGTGAAATCACCAGATTTTCTGCGGCGGTCAGACAAGGCACGAGCGTAAAATGCTGATAGACCATGCCGATGCCAAGCGCCTGCGCGTCGCGTGGACTGTGAATACGGATCTCTTGGCCGTCGATCATCATCTGACCTGCATCGGCTTCATAAAAGCCCATCATGCATTTTACGAGGGTGGATTTGCCGGCACCGTTTTCCCCCAAGAGCGCATGAAAGGACCCTGCTGCCACCTTAAGCGAAACATCGTCGAGCGCCTTGTTCCTCCCGAAACTCTTACTCATATGCAGGGTTTCGAGCGAAGGGGCGCGGAACGTCTTGAAAATTTTAGTCATCATCGATCCTCGTCATTTCACTATCGACAATTCGCCGGGCACCTCATGCGCAGCTTTCTGAGAGCGGGCCGAAAGGACCATGATGATCAGCGTGAGAATGTAAGGCGCAGCATTGAAGAAATAATACCCCTTGCTGATCCCAATGGATTGCAGCGCAGGGCCCAAGGCACCGCTCGCCCCAAAAAGAAGCGCCGCCCAAACACAGCGGATCGGGCTCCAGCGAGCAAAGATCACCAAGGCCACAGCCATCAGGCCCTGCCCGGAGGACAAGCTTTCGTTCCAGCTCCCCGGATAATAAAGCGAAAGGAAAGCACCAGCGATCCCGGCCAGAGATCCGCCCGCTGCCGTCGCCACCAAACGCACACGATCGACTGATATCCCCATGGCGCGCGCCGCAGCGGCGTTGTCACCGGTCATACGGATGATCAATCCCCAACGGGTATTTTTCAGCATCCACCAGAGAACGACGGCCAGCGCCAGACCGACAAAAAACAGTGGATTGATCTTCAGCGCCTGCTGAACCTGCGGGTTCGATGACCAGTTGCCCAGTTCGATCGCATCCAGTCGCGGTGCAGTAGGTTGAATGAATGGCTTGCCGAAAAAGAACGCCAACCCCGTGCCGAGGGTCATAAAAGCAATACCAACAGCAATGTCGTTTACCTTTGGCAATTTGCAAATCCAGCCATGGCCCGCGCTCAAAACTGTGCCGGTGCCTGCGGCGGCCAACACGCCCAACCATGGACTACCTGTGGAATAGGACGTCGCATAGGCGACCATCGCGCCCAGCACCAGGTTGCCCTCTAGCCCAAGGTTGATCCGCCCTGTTTTCTCGGTCAGGGTTTCCCCCAAGGCGACCAATAGAAACGGTGTGGACACCCGGATCGCGCCGCCGAACATTGCCATCATAACCATAAAGACTGCATCACTCATGTGCGATCCCCAGCTTGCGAGACTGATAGAAACGGCAGGCGGCCATAAAGGGACTCACTGGTGAGAAGCGTGACGAATATAATTCCCTGTAACACCAGCATCGTGGCATCGGGCATCTCCATGCGCCGCTGTATCAACCCCCCAGAAGCTGCCAAAGCTCCGAATAAAAACGCCACGGGCACGACAGCGAGCGGGTTTTGCCGCGCCAGAAAGGCGACAAGAATTCCGGTGAAGCCGTATTGCGCAGCGAGCGATGCGTTGGCCTGTCCATGCACGGCGGCCACTTCAAAAAAGCCGGCCAGCCCGGCACAGGCCCCGGCGATGGCACAGCTTGCAACTGCCAAGCGTCCGACCGGCAGCCCTTGTGCCTGTGCCGCGCGCAGATTGCCACCTGCGATCCGTGCCGAAAATCCGAAAGTCGTACGCTCCATCAAGACCCAAAGGAGCGCAGCAATGATCAACCCGGTGGCGAGACCCCAATGCACCGAAGTGCCCGGAATGTCGCCAACGCGCCAATCGGGACCCAGTGGCATGGTCGAAGCCTTGTTGGTCGAGCCCGGATCGCGGAACACGCCCTCGACTAGAAAATTCATGATCGCCACGGCAATATAAGTCAGCAGCAGCGAGGAAATGGTTTCATTGACCCCACGATAGTGCCGTAACCAGCCCGCAAGCCCGACCCACGCGCCGCCGACCGCCATGGCGGTCAGAGCCATGATCGGCAGACCAAGCCAAACCGGCCAGCCGCCAAGCATCATCGGAATGGCAATGAGCGCCGAGGCAAGGCCACCCAGCACCAGCGCCCCTTCAGCCCCCAGAAGGGTCATCCCGATCCGCGCAGGCACAGCAAACGCCAAGCCAGTAAGGATCAGCGGCGCCGCGCGCTGTAACGTGTTCTGGATTGAAAAGGACGAAGCCACGCCGCCGGTCCAGACGAGGCTGAAAAACCGGATCGGGTCCTTGCCCAGCATCAGAAGGAACAGGGAAAAAATCAAAGCCGAGGCGAGCAATGCGCCCATTGGGATAACCGAGGCCTCGATCAGGGCCAGGCTTCGTGGATCAAGGCGTGGTTTGCGATGCGGGCGTGCGACAGAAGAAGCGGAAGGGAGGGACATGTAAGCTGGGACACTCCTATACAAAAGTCAAATCCGCCAGAGCCCGAAGGCTCCGGCCGACGTTTGGCGGAGGTGCGGCTCGGTTGACCGCACCAGCCAAACGATCAAGTCGTCGAACCGATGATCCCTTCGAGAAGATAATTCATTGTCTCTAGCTCAGGCGCGTAATTGTCCACCTCGCCTTCGATGACGATCTTGCCCGTATTGTCCTTCAAGGGGCCGACATAAATCGGCTTACCGCCCTTTAGTCCCTTGATCGCCGCAGTCGCTGCCGCGCGCGCGTCTGGCGTGGCCCCCGCCCCGAAGGGCGTGTTCATCACCATGTCATTGTGATACCCGCCTGCGATCAAATTCGGTACAGTTTCCCCCTTCATCAGCGCATCAGCATAGATCTTATAAGTTGTGGACCAATTGCTCTCGGCACCGGTGATGAACCCGTTGGGGGCCAAATCCCGTTGGTCGGCATTGTGGCCGCAGGTTTTGACACCGCGCGCCTCTGCAGTCTCGATCACCACTTTAGGACTGTCCACATGGCAAGAGATCACATCGCAGCCCGCGTCGATCAACGCGTTCGTTGCCTCGGCCTCGCGCACTGGCATGGACCAAGACCCCGTAAATATCACTTGTACCGTGGCATTTGGATTGACGCTGCGTGCACCCAGAAGGAAGGAATTGCAGTTGGAGAGCACGGTCTGAACCGGTTTCGCGGCAACGAAACCGAGCTTGCCAGAGATACTCGACAGCCCTGCGGCGACGCCGTTCACGTAATGCGCCTGATTGAGATAGCTAAAATAGCTGCCAGCGTTTTGCGGATCGGTGTCCGGGTTCCACAGCGGTGCGCAATGACGTAACTGTACCCCCGGATATTGTGTTGCGATGTCGAGCACGAACGGATTGTAATATCCGAACGAAGTCGCAAGGATCAGGTTCGCCCCGTCAAAATTGATCATCGACTCCATAGACTTGGCGACCGCATCAGTTTCCGCCACATTCTCTTCCTCAACCACGCTTACCCCCGGAACCTGGCGCAGGATATCCATTGCAGCAGCATGCGACTGGTTCCAGCCAAAGTCGTCGCGCGTTCCGACATAGATCGCGCCGATGGTGATCTTGTCTGCGGCATGGGCGGCACCGAACGGCATCGTAGAGGCCGCAAGCGCGGCGGCGCCGTTTTTTAAAAGTCTACGGCGGGAAATGAGTGTCTTCATCATGGCAGTCTCCGTCTGTTGGGTGCCGGATTTCGGCAATTTATAGGTTTGTTTTAACTGGTCGCTCTTTGAGCTGTCCCAGATCGACTGGCTGTCGCGACAGGGGCGCGACCGCCATTTTTCTCCTCCCATAAAGACCGGAACCCCGGTCTAATCTGCCTTTGCGGCGAGAATCTTTTCCTTCAGCTCTTTCAGAAACCAGATGCTTTCAAACTGGTCCGGCAAGACCAAATCCCAATGCACACCGCCGGGCTGTGGGTGCGATGGCTGGGTTTCGATCACATCGCATTCTGTGACGATCCAGTTGAGCAATGAGTCGTGTTCCATCACGGGCAGACGACCATCCTCGACCACCATCGAGGAATGCACCGTGGTTACAATCGGAGTCGTGTCGTCGATTTTCCCCAGATCGCGGAACAGCCCAAGCTCGAGATCAGCAAAACCACCCCCCTTGCCCGTGCGCCCCCCGGCCTGGGTCACCGCAACACAGCCACAGATGGCAAGATCAATCTTGGGCAGATTCTCAAAGGACATTTTTTGCCCGACTTGCACGGCCCCGACGGAGGTGGCCGCCAATTCAAACTGCACACCTTGTCGTTCCAACTCTTTTGGGTCCAAAAGCACCCAAGGCAGATCTCCAGTGCCGAATTCGGGGACTGGCATTAAAATAATTTTGCCGTCGTAGAGCCCGCGCAGTCGCACCGGAATTTGCGGCGGGTCGGGGTTGCATTTGATCACGTCCGCCTTTCTCCAAATCTCCAGTTCGGACAGCCGCTTTGCCGCAACATCGGCACCGACCCAATTCGAGATCCGGCTCCAGACCGGGCCGACATTCATGCCACTCTCTTCAAGCGCCTGCCAAATTTCTTTGCGCAATTGATCTTTGTCGGCATTGCGCCCGGCCCAACGACCGGATTTCTCAGCCTCGGTCGCCACCAATGTTGATTGCATCGTCGAATGTGTCATGTCGCTTCCTGTCCGGCCAGTCTCCACCCGGAGAACCTGTTTACTTCGCACTTGCAGAAAGCCTAGCCGCGCCCTCCGTATGCCGAAAGCCGCCCGAGCTATAAATAGTCTATATCTAATTCGATATAATGTGAGCGAGGATCATGCGGATTTCAATCCACGCGCGACGGCCATCACCTGTTGCCGCAGCCAAGTGTTGCGCGCATCCTCTTGGGCGCGCTCGTGCCAGAGCAGGTAGAAATCCAGAGTGCCGCATTGCTCGGGCGCTGGCAGGTTCGAAAGCGGTAGGATCGCACATTGATACTGGGCGAAATTGGCACTGCTGGTGAAAACCAGCTGTCCCTTCAACAACATATGTGGGATGAGGTTGAACTCGGGCAACATCACTCGGATATCGCGCTTCAGCCCTGCGTCGGCCAGGTGGCTATCGATCGGACCGGGATCAGATTTTGAGCGCGCAACCGGTGCTAAATGGTCAGCTGCAAGATAGTCTTCAAGGGTGATCTGATCCTGCCCGGCAAACGGATGTTCCGGGCCAAAAAGACAGACGACCTCTTCGCTGAGCAATCGCATCGTCTTGAGATGCTGCGGTGCTCCGGGCCAATTGCTGATCACCACATCAAGCTCGTCACGCTCCAAAGCGTCCGCGTAGTAGAAGGCCTGATCAATGGCCCGGACCACCACACGCATCCCCGGCGCAGTGGTTTGAAGTCGGGCAATGAGTGAGGGCAGAATGATCGCCTCCATGCAATCAGCGGAAGCAATCCGAAACTCGCCTGTCGCGGTCAGCGGATCAAAGTCCGCAGGAGGGCCGACGACCGCATCAATCCCATTGAGCACATTCCGCAATGGAGCGATCATTCGCTCGCCACGAACGGTCAGCACCAGTTTCGCGCCGCTCCGTACAAGAATAGGATCGCCTGTCGCCTCCCGCAGACGTTTAAGCACCAGGCTGACGTAAGGCTGGTTCAGATCAAGTGCCTCGGCGGTCCGTGTCACGCTACGTTCTTCGAGCAGGTGCAACAGCACATGCAAATCACGCGTGGTCAGAGGCTTTCCGCCATTCACAATGGTTCTCCTCACGCCACGAAGGCAATCAAACGTTTGTTTCAAGAAATTTTCGGCGCCCGCAAGATTGTGAGTCAACTCAATGAAAATGCGAACACATGGTAAGGGCGCAAATGGGCGGGAGGGATCAAAGTTTAATCAAACGGCTCTATACGCGCACAAAATATACGCAAAAATTATATCGCATTTTGTCTGCGCGGGTGCGAATGCTCCGTTCCCCGCATGGCACCTCACGATCATCTTGATATTGACCGTTTTGGGACTTCGCAGATACCTGCATGCACAAACAGGAGGTCGCCAACATAGAGATGTGTCGCCCCCGAAGCCATTGAGTTCAGATATTCAGGGTGCAGATTATCTTTCAGCCTTGCCGCTATCTCGTCCCAGCTGTGCGTTTCTGCCGACAGACCAAGCTCGGCCATGACCCTGTCACCGCCCAGCATTCCCCAGAAGTCGAGATATTTTGGACCTTCGAGCGTCAGCATCAGAACAAGATCATGGTTGCCGGGCAGGACATGCAAAACGTCAACATCCGCAAGCTGCCCGGCTCTCATCGCCAGGTCAACAGCGCGGATGGATGCAGGTCCCCGATCAATGAGGTCGCCCAAAAAGACGAGATGCCGTTTGTGCGCTTCGCGTGGGGTATTCCTGATTTCGCCGAGTACCTGCTCAAGTCGCTCAGCCTGCCCATGGACATCACCGACAGCAAAGATATCGATGTCTTCTGGAAGAGAACCAGGAAGGTCTCGCCATGGCAAGTAGAAGGAATTGAAGGCTGTCAGTCCATCGGGCATGTTGATTGTCCGTTCTGGTTGAAGCTTCGTAGCGACCCCGGGCGATGTCAACCGTAGGCGGAATCCGGTCTCCTTCTCGAACCCAAACTGCGGTCTTTTCATTGAACATTTCAGTCCCCTCCCGTGTCGTCCTGCCGGATACGGTCCCGCCAAGCCATCAAAAGTTGGTCGAGCAGCGACAGGTCATCCAGCGGCCGATACCCAGGTACTTCGATCTGCACGAATCCGGAAGGTGCCTCTTCCATCCCGAGACCCTTGGCTATGGTCCTCTCATAGTCGGAGAATGGACGACCCAGCGCATACCACCGGGATGCCGTGCGTGCCCAACCCTGGTTGGCGTCAATCGCGACAAGCTGGGATGTCGTGATCCAGCCGCCTCTAAGTCTTGGGTGACCAGACGCGATCCCCCAGAGTATGGGGGCGCCATGGCGAGATACATGTGGACGCCAATATGTCAGGATTGGTGCGCCGGCGAGGTCGTTTTCGGAAGGGCCACTGTCGGCAGCTTTGATGGCGGAACGCAGTTTCTGGGCCCAAAAGGCTTTATTGGTCATGGGGAACTCCATTAGATTCTGATAGTGTGATTGAGGGACGGGCATTAAGGTCATTCGGACGAGACACACCTCGGCCCCGTCGACCTTGTTCAGTGCAACACTGGACGGTTCATCGCCTGGTCGACAGCATCCAGCATCCGAATGACTGATCTCAGGCTGACGTTGTGCGGCGTCTTGATTGCCATGATGACGTCCTTGACGGCATCAACGGCATCTGGGGGAAGGTCACGTCGCAACCCTTCGCGCTCAGCAAATCCGAACAGGTGTTCTTGCGTCAGGGCGCGCAGTTCGGTGGGAGGGCATCGGCTCAGGAACGGCTCTGCGAGACCACGCAGGCTATTGGCTGTCAGGACCCATGTGATCCAAGACATGTCGAAACCAATACGGAAGTAAGGGCATGACCACCGACGCGCGGTGGACCTCTCAAGGAAGGGCAGCAAACCCTCAGTCAGAGAATACCGCTGACCGCCTGCTGACTGGACATCCCCTGCCTTCTCGATCTCGTCGACCACAATCACAGGATTCGCAATCTGAGAGGCCATGATACCTTCCAGAACCTTTCCCGGGCCCGCAGATCCCCATCCCTTTTGAGACCCCGTAACCGCAAATGCAGCGGGTTCACTCGTGGCCTCTATGATTGTCGTCGGCACGGAGAGCTGCGCGCCCAATAGGCGAGACCAGTAGCTTTTACCGATCCCGGGCGGACCAACGAGGAGCAATGGCCTCAGGCGGGGGCCAAGATCACCATTGCGGACCGAGGCCCGCATGTCGTGCCAAAGACGCTCTGTTGCAGGAGCCATCCACGGCATCTCCGTGTGCAGACAACTGGCGATTTCGTCCGCGCGGTGCTCGGTCTCTACGCACTTTAGCTCTGCACCCCCTCGGAAAACTTGCAACTTTCTGCGATCTTTGTCGTCGAGATGGTCCATGCCTGATCGGCGTGAAATGGCGCTGAGATACGCAGCCGATCTCCGTCTGATTTTTAGCCGGTCGGCTTCGGACAGCGCGTAGTCAAATTTTGGGCTACCGATCCGTTCTCGGAAGCTGTCCAGGAACTTCTTTAAACGGACTTCGATGTCGTAGGCTGAAGGGATGTTGTGATCCGGGAAACTGACCTGGGCAAATTGAATGCGTGGCATATGGTGTCCTCTCTGAACCGGCCCGCCCATTTTTTTGGGCGGCCAGTATTTGGCAGCGTGGGGCTGCCATGTTTCAACAAGAGGATCCGGATCCACAGGAACGTTATGAGAACATAGCGCTTCCTAGGTCAACGGCACCAGGGCACTCCGCTGACCCACGGCAAAGTCAGTAGGAGCAAACAGCCAAAACGGCATTAAGTCATTGAAATAAAAGGAAACCACCGACAATCTGGATTGCCGATGGTCATTTGATCTGTGTCTGAATGGTCAAAAAACTCCACGAATGGTCATTTTATGCCGGGTCTCACAACAAACAGCCCCAAATTCACCTCAGCCGCATTTGGAATAGCCGCAGGAGGCGCAGGTCATGCAGCCTTCGATCATGCGCATGTCGTATTGGCCGCAGGACGAACAGGCCTTGCCGCGCGGTTTTTGGCCCAATACGGCGACCTCGGCTTGCGGGTCGGTTTTCAGGCCCATGCCTTCGCCTTCAATAAACCCGGTCTCGACCAGATGCGTTTCGATCACGCCGCCAATCGCCGCCAAGATCGAAGGGATGTATTTGCCCTTCATCCATGCGCCGCCGCGCGGATCGAACACAGCTTTCAGCTCTTCGACCACAAAAGACACATCGCCACCGCGCCGGAACACCGCCGAAATCATCCGTGTCAGCGCCACGGTCCAGGCGAAATGTTCCATGTTTTTGGAGTTGATGAAAATCTCAAACGGACGACGATGACCGCCATGGACGATGTCATTGATGGTGACATAGATCGCGTGCTCAGAATCCGGCCATTTCAGTTTATATGTATTACCTTCAAGCTGTTGCGGACGATCGAGCGGCTCAGACAGATAGACGACTTCGGCGCCCTCATCCGATTCCGGCGTCGCTTCCGAGGTCTCGGAGACGGACAAAACCGAGCCGGTCACATCGTTCGGACGATAGGTGGTGCAGCCCTTACAGCCGCTGTCCCACGCCGCCATATAGACCTCTTTGAAATCGTCAAAAGAGATGTCTTCGGGGCAGTTGATGGTTTTGGAGATTGAGCTGTCGACCCATTTCTGCGCCGCCGCCTGCATCCGCACGTGATCCAGCGGCGCGAGGGTTTGGGCGTTGACAAAATACTCCGGCAATTCCGCATCCGCGCCGAATGTGTCGCGGTACATTTTGACGGCGTAATCGACGACCTCTTCTTCGGTGCGCGAGCCGTCCTTTTGCAGGACTTTGCGGGTGTAAGCATAGGCGAACACCGGTTCGATCCCCGACGACACGTTGCCCGCATAGAGCGAAATCGTCCCGGTCGGTGCGATGGAGGTCAACAACGCATTGCGAATGCCGTTCTCGCGGATCGCGTCTTTGACGTCCTGATCCATGTCTTTGAGTGACCCGGAGGCCAGATATTTATCCGCATCGAACAGCGGGAAAGCCCCTTTTTCCTTGGCCAGCCCGGCAGAGGCCAAATAGGCGGCACGCGCAATCATTTTGAGCCATTTTTCACAGGTCGCGGCAGCCTCTTCAGAGCCATAGCGCTGGCCGATCATCAACAACGCGTCGGCAAGCCCGGTGACGCCAAGGCCGATCCGGCGTTTGGCGGCAGCTTCCTGGGCTTGTTGCTCCAACGGGAAACGCGACGCATCAACCACGTTGTCCATCATCCGCACCGCGGTGGCGACCAGATCAGACAGCTTTGCCTCATCCATCTCGGCCCCCGGCGCAAACGGGTTTGCGACCAAAGTGGCCAAGTTGATCGAGCCCAAAAGACAGGCACCATAGGGCGGCAAAGGTTGCTCGCCACAGGGGTTGGTCGCCGCAATGGTCTCGACGTAATTGAGGTTGTTGAGTTTGTTGATCCGGTCGATGAAAATCACGCCCGGCTCGGCGTAATCATAGGTGCCCTTCATGATCTTGTTCCAAAGATCGCGCGCCTCAACCGTGTGATAAACCTTACCGCCGAATTTCAGATCCCAAGAGCCATCGGCCTTGACCGCTTCCATAAAATCATCGGTGATCAGCACCGAGAGGTTGAACATACGCAACCGGGCGGCGTCCTGTTTGGCCTCGATGAAATGCTCGATGTCGGGGTGATCGCAGCGCATCGTCGCCATCATCGCGCCGCGACGCGAGCCCGCCGACATGATCGTGCGGCACATCGCGTCCCAGACATCCATGAAGGACAACGGTCCAGAGGCATCCGCCGCCACCCCCATCACATCCGCGCCTTTAGGGCGAATGGTGGAGAAATCATAACCGATACCGCCGCCTTGCTGCATGGTCAAAGCGGCTTCTTTGAGCATGTCAAAAATGCCGCCCATGCTGTCGGGGATCGTGCCCATGACGAAACAGTTGAACAGGGTCACCGAACGGCCCGTGCCCGCGCCCGCCAAAATCCGGCCTGCGGGCAGGAATTTGAAATCCTCCAACGCGCCGTAGAACTTTTCTTCCCACGCCGCGCTGTCTTTTTCGACAGAGGCCAGCGAGCGCGCAACGCGACGCCAACTGTCTTCGACGGTTTGATCCACCGCTTTTCCGCCCGCCTCTTTCAGGCGATATTTCATATCCCAAATTTGTTCGGCGATGGGGGCGGCAAAACGTGTCATGTGCAAGGGTCCGATTTTGTTCGAGTCAGCGGTTTAGAGGGTGGGATGTATCGTGCTATAGGTCCAAGATCAACGCGCAAGACGAGCAAATGTGGCTTGAACATTTTGTGTGCAGATCTAATTTGAACACCACAGGTAGGGGTAGATGATGTCCGACTACATAAATCTAGTAAAACTTTGCGTGGGTGTCGATAGTTTTGATCAGCTTCAGGCCTATATTGACGCGACCCCCGGCGAGGCGCGCGGCCATGTCACGCGGATGTGGCCCAAACAAGCGGACGCGCTTTTGAATGGCGGGTCGCTTTACTGGGTGATCAAGGGCGTGATTCAGGCGCGTCAGCTCATCACCGGCCTCGAAGAAGTCATCGGCGCGGATGGCGTGCGGCGCTGTCGCATTGTCTTGGCCAAACCTTTGATCCGAACCCAAAATGCCACCCGCCGCCCGTTCCAGGGCTGGCGCTACCTCAAACCCGAAGACGCCCCCGCAGACCTGCCCAAGGGCCGCGAAAGCGAGCAAGAATTGCCGCCAGAACTGGCACAAACCTTGGCCGAGATTGGATTGATTTAAGGGTCTCTCAAACGCAGACCGCGCCTCAATCCCCCATCCCCAACATCTCTTTGAGCGCCACCATGGTCGCGCGGGTGTCATCAGACCAGGCGGCTGTGCGGCTTTTGAACAGGGTCGCTTGGGATTTATGCACCGGCTCGCAATTGAGAATTTTGAGGTGATTGGCGCGCAGGGTTTCGCCCGTTGACGTGATATCAGCGATGGCTTCTGCGGTCAGGTTTTTCACCGTGCCTTCGGTCGCACCCTGAGAATCAACCAGTTGATAATCGGCCACTCCGTTGGTTTTCAAAAACTCCCGCACGAGGTGGTGGTATTTGGTGGCGATGCGCAGGCGAAAACCGTGACGCGCGCGAAAGGCGGCGGCGGCGGCGTCGAGATCGTCGAGCGTATCGACATCGACCCAGGCTTTCGGCACGGCGATGATCAGGTCGGCATGGCCAAATCCCATCGGCGCGATTTCCATCACCTTGCTGTCCCAAGCCGCCAATTTGTCACGCACCAGATCGGAGCCCGTGACGCCCAAATGAATGCGCCCGGCCGCCAATTCACGCGGAATTTCGGAGGCGGACAACAGGACCAATTCAAGTCCGTCAATGCCCTCGACCACGCCGGAATACTCACGTTCAGCGCCCGCACGCGACAGGGTCACCCCCGCCTGCGCAAACCATTCAAAAGTCTTTTCCATCAACCGGCCCTTGGAGGGCACGCCCAGTTTGACAACCATCACGCGTCTCCTTTCAGAGCCAACATCAACCCCGGGCGCATCACGCCGCCAACGGCCGGGATGGACCGCCCCTGCCCCAAAACCGCGGTGAGCGCATCATAGCGCCCGCCGGTGGCCACAGGTGGCAAATCCGGGCGGCCTTCGGCGTAGAAGCCAAAGACAAACCCATCGTAATATTCCATCGAAGTACGGCCATAGGAGGCCTCGAATTCGAGAGTTTCGACATCGACACCACGCGCCGCCATCGCATCCGCGCGGCGGCTCAACCGGGTCACAGCGTCAGAGATCGCAGGCATATCCACCACGATGTCGCGCAGCGCAGAGAGCACATGTGGCACGGTTTCTTTCAACGAGAGAATATCGTCGAGCAGCTCGATTTCCGCCTCTGAAATCGGCGGCTCATTGGCATCTTCGCGCAAAGCCAAAATACGCGCGTCAATTTCGGATTGGGTGCGTAAACCGATAAAAGGTGCCTCCGCCTCCGCCAAATTCGCCGTCACGCGTTCAAGACTGTGTTGACGCAGGTCTGTTCCGCCCTCGGAAAACCGGGTCATCAGCGCGCGAAACCGACGGGGCCGCCAGATATGGCGCAACAGGGCGCTCCGGCGGCGTTCAGTGGTTTTCAACCCGTGCACGGCGGCCACCAGAATGCCAATATCGCCCGTCGCGGCGCGCAGATCATAGCCCGCAAGCGCATCGGAAAAGGCGGCAAAGACTTCGGCGTCGGCGTCGGCGGGATTTGCGCCGTCAAACACCTCATAGCCGACCTGAACATATTCATTGGCGCGCTCGGGCATCACCTCTTGTTTGCGGAACACTTCGCCCGCGTAGGTGTAGCGCGCCGGTTCGGCACCGTCCGACATATGGGTCTGAACCACGGGCACGGTAAAATCCGGGCGCAGCATCATTTCGCCGCGATCCGGGTCCGTGGTCATATAAGCGCGGGCGCGGATGTCTTCGCCGTAGAGGTCCAAAAGCACCTCTGCCGGCAACAGAATATCCATCTCAACCGGATGCGCGCCCTTGGCCTCGAAACCCGATTTCAGGCGTGCGGCCTCGGCGCGCACGGCGGCTTTTGGAATGTCAGTGCGGGGCATCAGGAATAGCTTTCAATGATCTCGCGCACCTTGGCGACCATCTCGCCACGGGGCACTTCGAATTGGTTCGGGCGGTCTTTCCATTCCTCAAGCGAGGCGTTTTGCGCCAGTTTGGTGCCAAGGATCAGGTCCTTGATCTGCACCACGCCCTTGGCCTCTTCATCGCCGCCCTGAATGATCGCCACCGGGCTCATCCGTTTGTCGGCGTATTTGAGCTGGTTGCCAAAATTCTTTGGATTGCCAAGGTACACTTCGGCGCGAATGCCCGCTTGGCGCAGTTCCGTGACCATCGCCATGTAATCATTCATCCGGTCGCGATCCATCACCGTGACCACAACCGGACCCTGCGCGGGGGCACCCATCCGGCCCTTGGCGGTCAGCGCGGCCAAAAGCCGGTCAACACCGATGGACATGCCCGTGGCGGGCACCTCTTGGCCGGTAAAGCGTTTGACCAGATCGTCGTAGCGACCGCCGCCCGCAACCGAGCCAAAATCGCGCACCCGGCCTTTTTCATCTTCGATCTGAAAGGTCAGTTCGGCCTCATAGACCGGCCCGGTGTAATAGCCCAAGCCCCGCACAACCGCCGGATCAATCACGATGCGATCGGGGCCATAGCCCTGCCCGGCCAGAAGATCGGCGATCTGGCGCAGTTCATCGACGCCATCCACCCCGGTTTGCGACCCTTCGACCAACGCGCCAAGGCGCGCAATCGTTGCATCGTTGTCCGCTTGGCGACCGTTGACAAAGCCCAAGATCAAGTCGACCTGCGTGGTCGCAAGACCCGCACCTTTGGTGAAATCGCCGCTCTCATCTTTGCGGCCTTCGGTCAACAAAGCCATAACACCGTCATCGCCAAATTTGTCGTGCTTATCAATCGTGCGCAACACGATGCCGCGCACATCGGCGAATTCCTCTGTGTCGGGCAGACCCGCCGCCTCCAACACGCCGTCCAAAACCTTGCGGTTGTTGACGCGGATGATGTAATCGCCGCGCGGGATGCCAACGGCCTCAAGCGTGTCCGACAGCATGGCGCAAATCTCGGCGTCTGCGGCCACGGAAGGTGCGCCCACAGTGTCCGCATCGCATTGATAAAACTGACGGAACCGTCCGGGTCCGGGCTTTTCATTGCGCCAGACCGGCCCCATCGCGTAACGGCGATAGGGGAAAGGCAACTCATTGCGATACTGCGCGGCCACGCGGGCCAAAGGCGCGGTCATGTCATAGCGCAGCGCCAACCAATCACCGGGCTTTTCCGCCTCAGGTTCCTCTTGCCAGGCAAAGACCCCCACATTCGGGCGATCCACATCGGGTAGGAATTTGCCAAGTGCCTCCACCGTCTCCACCGCCGAGGTTTCGAGCGCCTCAAAGCCGTATAGATGATAGACTGCCGCAATCTGATCGAGCATGGCTTTGCGTTCGGTCACCTCGGTGCCAAAATAATCGCGAAAGCCTTTGGGCGTGATCGCCTTGGGGCGTGGGGTTTTCTTGGGCTTGGCCATGGCCTGTCCTTTACGTCTGTCACGGGATGCGGCATAGCCCACGGGGGCCAAAGGGGCAAGCCGGGGACCGCATCCGACGGGTGAAAACCGGGACAAACCGCCGTATCATTGGACCACAGGTCACATCACGTCACAGATACCTCACAGGGAGAGCCAGAATGAGTACCGAAAATCGCACCCTCGCGCTTGAGGAACAGGTCGCGCATCTGAGCAAAACGGTGGATGAGCTGTCCGATATTGTCGCCCGGCAAGAACGCGAAATCGAAGTGATCGGTCGGCGTCTTGGGATGTTGATGCAGGCGGAAGCGGTGCGTCAGTCCGATGGCGAGGGCACCGTGGCCTTGGCCGATCAACGTCCGCCGCATTGGTAAAGGCATTGGTGAAAGTCTATTTTCCGTCGGAAAATATGGCCAAAGCTTATACGCTTCAGCGGATCTCTTCGGACATGACATCGCCATTGTGGAGCAACAATTCCAACCACCCTTTCGGCGCGCCAAAGGTCGGATAGACTGACACAAAGGCCAATTGTTTCTCCAAAAGCCCGATCTTATCCGCCGGACAGCGTTGTTTGCGCTTCACGCCACAGGTTGCGGATTTGATCGCCTCATAGCTTTTGTCGGCCTTGGTCCATTCGCGGTCATCGCCTTCGGAATAGCGCAACACCTCATGCAGGTCCGCCGCGCCGAACATCACCAAAGCCGCCGTCACCTGACGCGGGCAGCCATCGGCAAAGCCGGTTATAAACTGTGTGCGTGGCCCGGTGTTGGCCGGGTCGGTATCAAAAAGCCGCCAAACGGTCGTGCCCTCGCGCGGGAACTGATCGACCTCATACCCCATGCTGCGTTTGTTGACTTCGCAAGCGATGCCAACCTCGCCAAAGGGCAGAATCTCGCCGGGCTGAACCGTGGACTTCGGGGCGGCGTGCGTGGCCTTGGGGGTCAAGAACCCAAACAGAGGCTTTTTCGGCACCGCAGAGGTTGTGGGCGCAGGGGTCTGAGGGGTCTCAGGGGCCACAGCGACATCGGAGGTCTCATCTGGCACCGGAAGCACAGCGGGGACGCCATGTGTCTCTGGCCGCGCCGCAAAGGGTTCCGTTTCAGCGAGAGCAGAGGGCGCAGCCGGGTGTTTCGGTTTCAAGAACGCAAAGAGCCCGCCGGTATTGGCCTTTTTCACCGGAACGTCCTGTGCCTCATCCACGGCCTGATCTACCGTCTCAGGCATCGCAATCAAGGTTGCGTTCTCCTCAGGGGATGTGCCCGCCACCACCTCGATCTCGGTGCCGGTCAGCGGCGAGGCCTCATCCCTGGGTTTCAAAAAGGCGAAAAGTCCCTTTGGCTGACCCGGCTTTTCACCCGTCTCAGCGGTGTCCTCGGCTTCGGCGGCCTCTGCGGCGACCTCTGCGGCGACCTCTGCGGCGGCGGCAAAGGCGCGGGACAATTGCGCCTGAGAGTAGCCTGCGGCAGGCACATCAGTGTTGGAAATCGGCGGGTCTGTTGGGCTCTGAAGCTGACAGCCAGACAAGGCCACGCTGGCCGCCAGCACATAAACCGAAAGCCTCGCCGTCATCACAGATCCTCCA
Source organism: Celeribacter baekdonensis (assembly GCF_900102315.1). Lineage (GTDB taxonomy): Bacteria > Pseudomonadota > Alphaproteobacteria > Rhodobacterales > Rhodobacteraceae > Celeribacter > Celeribacter baekdonensis. The sequence continues at coordinate 68,821 of NZ_FNBL01000003.1, read as the reverse complement.
CCATCACAACCCCGTCGAGCGATTTGATCGCTCCTTTGATTTCGGGTGTTATAACAAAGGATTGTGGAATGTCGATGTCGACTTCGTTGGGATAATCCGGTGCCATGATGCAAAAGGCCACAGCCCCGCGTGCCGGTTGCTTGGCCTCGCGGGTGGTGCGGGTCAACAGATCACCGACCTGCGCAATCGCCACCACATCGTCGCAGAAAATCCGCAAGCCCACGCCCCCCGCATCGGCCACGACGGCTTCCATCGGGCCAACCGAGCGAATGGTGGGATCAAATTGACCGTCGTTGAACCGCCCTTCCAGCGTGACGACAACCTTATCCGTGGTTTCAAACACCTGCCTTGAGCTGTCGAAATCATCTTTGCGCGGGAACATGGCGATGCCGGACAATTGGCCGGTGCTGTCGGAAATGTTCATGCGGAAATAGCGGGTGCCTTTGCCGGATTTCATCTCGCGAAAGCCCGACACCATGACACCGACCTTGACGATGGCGGAGCCTTCGGCCTCGGCCTTGGCCTGAGCGTCCGCGATGGTACCGATCTTCTTGCGTCGCAAAGCACTTGCGTAGTCATCAAGCGGGTGACCGGAGAGGAAAAACCCAATGGCCTTTTGCTCTTCCATCAGGCGCTCAGAGGCGACCCAATCCCCCACCGGAGACAGCCGCGGCTCTGGCAGGTCGTCCCCCGCATCGCCAAACAGCGACACTTGGTTCGAGGCCTTTTGGTCATGGATCGCGGCGGAATATTGCACCAAGGGATCAAGGCTTTCGAACACCCGGCGGCGGTTCGGGTCCAAAAGATCAAACGCCCCGGCGCGCGCCAACATTTCCAAAGGCCGTTTGCCGACCCGTTTCAAATCGACCCGGCGGGCAAAATCAAACAGGGTGACGAACGGCTTGCCCGCGTCCCGCGCCCGCACGATCAATTGCATCGCCTCGCCACCAACGTTTTTGAGCGCGCCCAGCGCATAGACCAGTTTCTGATCGACCACATCGAACGTCGCCAAAGAGCGATTCACACAGGGTGGAATGATCTCGATCTCAAGACCGCGACGCACCTCTTCGGCATAGATCGCCAATTTGTCGGTGAGGTGAATATCGCAATTCATGACGCCGGCCATGAATTCAACCGGGTGGTTCGCCTTGAGCCAGCCGGTTTGATAGGACACCACCGCATAGGCCGCCGCGTGGGATTTGTTGAACCCGTAGTTGGCAAATTTTTCCAACAGGTCGAAGACTTCAGAGGCCTTTTTCTTATCAACGCCGTTTTGCGCCGCCCCCGCCTCGAATTTCGGGCGTTCGGCGTCCATCGCCTCTTTGATCTTTTTCCCCATGGCACGGCGCAGCAAATCCGCACCGCCAAGCGAATAGCCCGCCATGACCTGAGCGATCTGCATCACCTGTTCCTGATACACGATGATGCCTTGGGTCTCGGCCAGAATGTGGTCAATCGTCGGGTGCACCGATTCCAATTTCTTGCGACCATGTTTCACGTCGCAATAGGTCGGAATGTTCTCCATCGGACCGGGACGATAGAGCGCCACAAGGGCGACGATGTCCTCAATGCAGGTCGGCTTCATCTGGCGCAGAGCGGTCATCATGCCCGAACTTTCCACCTGAAACACCGCAACCGTTTTGGCGTCTGAATAGAGCTTATAGGTCTTTTCATCATCGAGCGGGATGAGGTTGATCTCGTTTTCCGCGCCCTCGGGTGGCTCATAAAGCGTGGTGCCGTCGGCCGCGACATGCAAAGGCCGACCCGATTTGAAAATCAGGTTCATCGCCGATTGGATCACGGTCAGGGTTTTAAGACCCAAAAAGTCAAATTTCACCAAACCAGCCTGTTCGACCCATTTCATATTGAACTGGGTCGCGGGCATGTCAGAGCGCGGATCTTGGTAAAGCGGCACCAATTCGTCAATCGGACGATCGCCAATCACCACACCGGCCGCGTGGGTGGAGGCGTTGCGCAACAGCCCCTCGACCTGTTGGCCATAGGTCAAAAGCCGGTCCACGACCTCTTCGTTTTTGGCCTCTTCGCGCAGGCGCGGCTCGTCAATCAACGCTTGGTGAATGGAGACGGGTTTGACCCCCTCCACCGGGATCAATTTTGACAGGCGATCCACCTGACCATAGGGCATTTGCAACACCCGACCGATGTCACGCACGGCGGCTTTGGACAAAAGCGCACCAAAGGTGATGATCTGGCCAACCTTGTCGCGACCGTATTTTTGCTGAACGTAGCGGATCACCTCTTCGCGGCGATCCATGCAAAAGTCGATGTCAAAGTCAGGCATCGACACACGTTCGGGATTCAAAAACCGTTCGAACAGCAAGGAATAGCGCAGCGGGTCAAGATCCGTGACGGTCAGCACATAGGCGACCAGAGAGCCCGCCCCGGAGCCCCGGCCCGGCCCCACCGGGATGCCTTGTTCTTTGCCCCATTTGATAAAATCGGCCACGATCAGAAAGTAGCCGGGGAAGCCCATCTGCTCGATGATGCCAAGCTCGAATTTGAGCCGCGCATCATATTCCTCGCGCGGGGCGGCGGGTTCGATCACCGCCAATCGGGCCTCAAGCCCCTCCCACGCCTGTTTGCGCAGCTCCTCGACCTCATCATCGGCGAATTTCGGCAAGATCGGGTCGCGTTTATAGGCCTTGAACGCACAACGCTTGGCAATTTCAACCGTGTTTAAGGTCGCTTCTGGCAGATCGGCAAAGAGCGCCACCATTTCCGCAGGCGTTTTGAAATAATGCTGATCCGTCAGGCGGCGGCGCGGCTCGGATTGATCGACATAGGCCCCTTCCGCGATGCAAATCAGGGCATCATGGGCCTCATACATCTCCGCTTTCGGGAAATAGACATCATTGGTCGCCACCAAGGGCAGGCCCAGATCATAGGCCCATTCGACAAAGGAACGCTCGGTCGCCCGCTCGGCTTCGGTGTGCTGGCCGTCTTCGCCCGGATGGCGTTGCAATTCGACGTAAAGCCGGTTTGGATAGATCTCCTTGAAGCGCTGCAACAGCGCGCGGGCCTGCGGTTTATGATGCTCGGTGATCATCCGCCCAATCGGGCCCAACGCGCCGCCGGTGAGGCAAATCAACCCCGCGGAATAGCGTTCCAACTCCTCCACCGTGACCTGCGGCAGAGCGCCGTGTTTGTCGATGTAGAGGCAGGAATTGAGCTTCATCAGATGCGCGTAGCCCTGTTCGTTTTGCGCCAACAAAACGACAGGCGCGGGCGGCTTGGCCCGCTCACCCGGCTCTGCTTCGGCAAAAGCCACATCCACCTGACAGCCAATGATCGGCTGAACCCCGGCACCTTTGGCGTATTCGGAAAACTCCAGCGCGCAAAACAGGTTGTTGGTGTCAGTGACCGCCACGGCGGGCATGCCCATATCGGTGACCATGCCACTTAATTTCTTAAGCCGCATCGCGCCTTCGAGAAGCGAGTATTCGGTATGAACCCGAAGATGGATGAAGGAGGGACTGCTCATTTGAGGCATAAGCTAACGCATGGCGACAACCGCCGCCAAGTGCAAAACGCCTCTTGTCCACAGCTCTTTGATCCACCCCAAAGCGCTCAGTTTTTCACCAAACGTTCAAACTCTGTGCAGGGGTAGCGTCGGAAACCCTTGCAAATTGCCGCCCATCCCGGTTTTCTGACCCGGAAGGGCACGCGTTTTCCACCGCATCGGACGCGTCTGTCATAAAGAGAAAGCGGTAGGTCTGACACGATGGAGATCACTTTTCGGCTCAACGGCGAGATCGTTCACACGCACGAACCCGCAACCCGCACCTTACTGGATTACCTGCGCGAAGGGCGCGGCCTGTGTGGCACCAAAGAGGGCTGCAACGAGGGCGATTGCGGAGCCTGCACCGTCATGGTCGAGGATGAGAGCGGCAAAAAGCCCCTCAATGCCTGTATCCTGTTCCTGCCACAGCTTCATGGAAAATCCGTCACCACGGTCGAGGGCCTGTCCAAAGGCGACACGCTGCACCCGGTGCAAAGCGCGATGATCGAAGAACACGGCAGCCAATGCGGCTTTTGCACCCCCGGCTTTATCATGTCGATGGCCACGGCCCATGCGCGCGGCGAGACCAACCACGAAGACATTCTCGCGGGCAATCTGTGTCGCTGTACCGGCTATGCGCCGATCCTGCGCGCCGCACAAAAAGCCGAAACCGCACCTGTGCCCGAAGGCTTTGAACATATTCCCTTTGCCGCCCCCGCCGTGGTGCAGCGCCCCGAAACGGTGGACGAATTGGCAGCACTTTACGGCCTGCGCCCCAATGCGACCTTGATCGCCGGGGCCACCGATGTCGGGCTTTGGGTGACCAAACAGATGCGCGATTTGGACGAGGTGATTTTCCTGAATGGCGTCACCGATCTTACGGGCATCACCGAGACGGAGGACGCGTTTGAGATCAAAGCCATGACCCCCATCGCCGATCTGATCGCCCTGTTCAAACCCTATGCGCCCTCGCTGTCCGAGATGTTCCGCCGCTTTGCCTCGACCCAAGTGCGTGCCGCCGCCACGTTGGGCGGCAATATCGCCAACGGCTCGCCGATTGGCGACAGCCCGCCACCGCTGATTGCCGCAGGGGCCAGCGTGACCCTACGCAAAGGTGAGGATCAGCGCAGGATCCCGCTGGAAGCATTCTTTATCGCCTATGGCAAACAGGACCGTCAGCCGTCTGAATTTGTCGAGAGCATCACCGTGCCCAAAACCGGGCTGACCAATCTTGCCGTTTACAAGCTCTCCAAACGGTTCGATCAGGATATTTCCGCCGTCTGCGGCGCGTTCAATATCGCAGTTGAGAACGGGATCATCAGCAGCGCGGTGATCGCCTTTGGCGGCATGGCCGGAACCCCTGCGCGGGCCAAAACCGTTGAGGCGGCTTTGATCGGTCAGCCCTGGAGCGAAGCTACCATTGCCGCCGCCCTGCCCGCCTTTGCCAAGGATTACACCCCGATGAGCGACATGCGCGCCTCCGCAGGCTATCGCCTGACAGCGGCGCAAAACATGCTGCGTCGGCTTTATGCCGAACGGTCTGGCCTCGCGACCTCGGTCCTCTCGATCAAGGAGGGCGTGTGATGTCTGTTGGGTCTTCGCATCCCCATGACGCCGCCCGCCTGCATGTCACAGGTCAGGCCCGCTATATTGATGACATCCCGCTGCCCGCGGGCACGCTGCATCTGGCCTTTGGCCTCTCCTCAGTGGCCCACGGGGAAATCACGGCGATGGACCTGTCGCGCGTGCGCACAGCGCCCGGCGTGGTCCGGGTGTATACGGCGGAGGATTTTGGCGATCACATCCCCGATTGTTCGCCCTCTCTGGGGGATGAACCGCTGCTCACCTCCACCACAGTCCAATATATCGGACAGCCGGTGTTCTTGGTGGTCGCGACCTCACATCATGCGGCCCGCAAAGCCGCCACGCTGAGCAAGATCACCTATGATGAGAAACCCGCGCTGTTTGGCTATAACGAGGCCCTGGCGGCCGAAAGCCGGTTCGAAGATGGCCCACGCATTTACAGCTGTGGCGACGCAGCCGAGGCGATCAAATCCGCCGCCCATGTGATCGAAGGCACGCTGCATATGGGTGGCCAAGAACATTTCTACCTCGAAAGCCAAGCCGCCGCCGCCCTGCCACAAGAGGGCGGGGATATGGTGGTCTATTCCTCGACCCAACACCCGTCAGAGATCCAACATAAGGTCGCGCATGCCCTGCATGTCCCGATGCATGCGGTGCGGGTTGAGACCCGGCGGATGGGCGGCGGGTTTGGCGGCAAGGAATCACAGGGCAACTGGCTTGCCATCGCCTGCGCCATCGCCGCGCGCGACACGGGCAAGCCCTGTAAAATGCGCTATGACCGCGATGACGACATGATCATCACCGGCAAACGCCATGATTTCCGCATCTCCTATACCTGCGGATTTGATGAACATGGCCGCATTGAGGGCATCGAGTTTGTCCAGGTCACGCGGGCCGGATGGTCGATGGACCTGACCCTGCCCGTGGCTGATCGTGCCATGTTGCACGCAGACAATGCCTATTTCCTGCCCAATGCGCGGATTGAAAGCCATCGGTTGAAAACCAATTCGCAATCCAACACCGCCTATCGCGGTTTTGGTGGCCCGCAGGGCGTGTTGGGGATTGAGCGCGTGGTGGATCATATCGCCCACACGCTGGGCCGTGATCCGGCCGAGGTGCGGCGGCTGAATTATTACGACGAAATGGTGGTGCCGACGGCGGGCGAAGGCCTGCCTGAGGATCATGTTCTGAGCCTTGTGGGCGATCCTTTGTCGCGTGGCGGTGCGGAGACGGACACCGGGCATGGTGCCCATGCGGGCGGGCAACTCACGCCGCGAGGCAAGCTGACGCCCTATGGTCAGGAGGTCGAGGATTTCATCCTTCATGCCATGACCGAACGACTTTTGAAGGATGCCGATTATGCCGCGCGCAAAAAGGCGGTGGCGAAATGGAACGCCGAAAACCCGATCGTCAAAAAGGGCCTTGGGATTTCGCCGGTGAAATTCGGCATCTCTTTCACCCTCACCCACCTCAATCAGGCGGGCGCGCTGGTCCATGTCTATAATGACGGTTCCATCCACATGAACCATGGCGGCACGGAAATGGGTCAGGGCCTGTTCCTGAAAGTCGCGCAGGTCGCAGCCCAGGTCTTTGGCGTCTCGGTCGAGACCGTCAAAATCACCGCCACAGACACCGGCAAAGTTCCCAACACCTCCGCCACCGCCGCCTCGTCGGGCACGGATTTGAACGGTATGGCGGTCAAAAACGCCTGTGATGCGATCCGCACCCGGATTGAGGTGTTTATCCTTGAACGGTTTGGCGAAAGCGAGGTCACATGGGCCGGGGGACGTGTGCGCTTTGGCGCTCATGACATGGCATTCGCCGAGATCATCAGCCTCGCCTATATGAACCGTGTCAGCCTGTCTTCGACCGGATTTTACAAAACGCCAAAGATCGAATGGGACCGGATTGCGGGCAAGGGGCGACCGTTTTTCTACTTTGCCCATGGCATTGCGATCACCGAAGTGGCGCTCGACACGCTCACCGGCGAAAACCGTATTTTACGCGCCGACATCCTGCATGACGCGGGCGCATCGCTCAATCCCGCAATTGACAAGGGCCAGATCGAGGGCGGCTATGTACAGGGTGCGGGCTGGTTGACCACAGAGGAATTGTGGTGGGATGCCAAGGGGTTGCTGAAGACCCACGCGCCCTCAACCTATAAAATTCCGGCCTGCTCTGACGCGCCGGATATGTTCAACGTCGCCCTTTGGGAGGGGCGCAACCGAGAAGATACGATTTATCGCTCCAAAGCGGTGGGCGAGCCGCCGTTTATGTTGGGCATTTCGGCGTTTTTGGCGCTCTCGGATGCCTGCGCCGCCTGTGGGCCAAACTATCCGGCGCTCAACGCCCCCGCCACACCCGAAGAATTGCTCAACGCCATCGCGCGAGCCCGCGGATGAGCTTTGATCGCGACGCTTTGGCCCAAGCCATCGCCCACCATGGGCGGGTGGCGCGGGTGGTTGTGGCCGAGGTCCAAGGCTCCGCCCCGCGCGAGGTTGGCGCGGCGATGTTGGTCTGGGCCACGCCAGAGGGTTTTGGGCAATCGGGCACGATTGGCGGCGGAACATTGGAATTTGAAGCCGCAAAAGCCGCCTTTGAGGCCCCGCGGCTGAACCGCCTGCCGCTTGGTCCCGCAATGGGGCAATGTTGCGGTGGGGCTGTGACGCTTTTGACCGAAGTCTTTGATACCGTTGAGGATATTCCACAGGACATTTATGCGCGCGGTCCCGGAGAGATGCCGTTTGCGGTCAAAAAGGCCCTCACCCTGGCGCGCGCGCAGGGGGTTTTGAAACCCGCGCGTCATGGTGACTGGATGATCGAACCGATCCGCCGCGCCACCCGCCCGCTTTGGGTTTGGGGGGCCGGGCATGTCGGGCGTGCCATCGTCAACACCCTCGCCCCCCTGCCCGATTTTGCCGTCACATGGGTTGATACCGGGGCTGATCGGTTCCCTGACCATATCCCCGAAACCGTCGATCCTCTGATCGCTGCCCATCCCGAAGACGTGGTGCCCTATGCGCCCGCAGAGGCCGAACATCTGATTTTGACCTACTCCCATGCGCTGGATCTGGAGCTGTGTCATCGGCTTTTGCACCATGGGTTTGGCTTTGCCGGGTTGATCGGCTCGCGCACGAAATGGGCCCGGTTTCGCGGGCGTTTGCACGATTTAGGGCATTTAGACGTCCAAATTGACCGCATTTGCTGTCCAATTGGGCAACCGTCCTTAGGGAAACATCCACAAGCCATTGCGATTGGGGTGGCCGCAAGCCTAATCTCATCCACAGAGATCGCAGACTCTTACGGGGAACAGACAGGGTGACAGAGCTATTGAAACTCTCGGGGCTGACGCGCCAATATCCCGGCGTGCGTGCCAATGATGACGTGTCCTTTTCCATCGGAGCCGGTCAGGTTCACGCGCTTTTGGGCGAGAACGGCGCGGGCAAATCCACGCTGGTGAAAATGATTTACGGGCTGGAAAAACCCGATGCGGGCACGATGCAACTGCGCGGCGCGCCCTATGCGCCCAACAATCCACAAGCGGCGCGGGCCTCAGGCGTGGCGATGGTGTTTCAACATTTCTCGCTGTTTGAGGCACTCAATGTGGCCGAAAACGTCGCACTTGGGATGGAAAATCCGCCGAAAATGCACGCTTTGGCACAGTCCATTCGCGAGGTGTCCGACGCCTACGGCTTGCCGCTCGACCCGGACCGGATTGTCGGTGATTTGTCGGCGGGGGAACGGCAAAGGGTGGAGATCATCCGCTGTCTTTTGCAAGACCCGAAACTGTTGATCATGGATGAACCGACATCGGTTTTGACCCCGCAAGAGGTTGAAATCCTGTTCAAAACCCTGCGCAAATTGCAATCTGAAGGCACATCGATCCTCTATATCTCGCACAAGCTCGAAGAAATTCGGGCGCTGTGTGATGGGGCAACGATCCTGCGGTTGGGCAAGGTGGTGGGAGAGTGCGACCCCAAGGTCACGACCGCACGAGACATGGCGGAGATGATGGTGGGGCAGATATTGCATGTGCCGTCCCGCGAGGGTGGGGAAACGGGTGATGTGTTGCTTGATGTTCAAGGGCTTGATTTTGCTCCGGCCAACCCGTTTGGCACCCGGTTGAAAAACGTGTCTCTGCGCCTGCGCGCGGGTGAGGTGCTTGGCATCGGCGGCGTGGCGGGCAATGGCCAGGACGAGCTTTTGTCGGTGCTCTCGGGCGAGGCGAAAACCGGCAAAGGCGCGATCACCTATTGCGGCCAAGACATCAGTGGCCTTGGCCCAAATGCGCGGCGCAAAATCGGCCTTTTGGCCGCACCAGAAGAGCGCCTTGGCCATGCCGCAGCGCCCAATATGAGCCTGACGGAAAATGCGGTTCTGACCGGGAATATCCGTAAAAAACTGAGCAAAAACAACTTTGTCAACTGGAAGAAAACCGAAGCGTTTGCCCGCGACATTATCCAGAAATTTGACGTGCGCACCCCCGGTCCGGCTTCAGCCGCGCGTTCTCTTTCGGGCGGTAATTTGCAGAAATTCGTAATCGGTCGCGAAGTCCTCCAAGACCCGACCGTGTTGGTGGTGAACCAACCGACATGGGGCGTCGATGCTTCGGCCGCCGCCGCGATCCGACAATCGCTTTTGGACCTCGCGGCCAAGGGCGCGGGGGTGATCGTGATCTCACAGGACCTCGATGAATTGATGGAAATTTCGGACCATTTCGCCGCCCTCAACGAAGGCAAATTGACCGCACCCCGTGTTGCCAAAGGTCTGACCGTCGATGAGATCGGGATGATGATGGGTGGCGCACATGATCTGGAAGAGGTCGCACCATGATCAAATTCGTCAAACGCCCCGAACCCTCGAAAGCCTGGACCATCGCAACACCGATTTTGGCGGTGATCCTGACCATGATCTTGGGCGGGATTTTGTTTGCGCTGATGGGCAAAGACCCGTTTGCCGCCATTCGCACCATATTTTGGGACCCGTTGTTCAACGACCAATTCGCCGCCTATTCGCGACCGCAACTTTTGGTCAAAGCCGCCCCGCTGATCCTGATTGCAATCGGTCTGAGCCTTGGGTTCAAGGCCGGGATTTGGAACATCGGCGCCGAGGGGCAATATATCATGGGTGCGCTTGCGGGCGCGGCTGTGGGATTGGCGTTTTACCCAACGGACGCGTGGTGGATTTTCCCTCTGATGGTGATCGCGGGGGGAATTGGCGGTTTCTTATGGGCGATGATCCCGGCGATTTTGAAGACCCGGTTCAACACCAACGAAATCCTTGTGTCCTTGATGTTGGTCTATATCGCCGAACAGCTTTTGGCCTCGGCGGCGCTGAGTTGGCTACGCAACCCGGAGGGCAACGGCTTTCCCGGATCGCGCAACCTAAGCCAGATCCCGGCGATGTCGAACCCGGAATTGATCGCGGGCACGGGCACGCATTGGGGCGTTGTCGCGGCCTTTGCCGCCGTGGTTGCGGCCTATGTTTTGATCAACAAACATATGTTGGGCTTTCAAATTCGCCTGACCGGAGAAAGCCCACGCGCGGCGCGGTTTGCAGGCGTCAAAGACAAACTGTTGGTGCTGTTTTGCCTTGGCGTGGCGGGTGCGCTTTCCGGGTTGGCCGGGTTGTTTGAGGTCACTGGTCCCGCCGGGCAAATCTCCATCGACTTTGGCGCAGGCTACGGCTTCACCGCCATCATCGTCGCCTTTTTAGGCCGGTTGCACCCGGTCGGCATCCTGTTGGCAGGGCTGTTATTGGCGCTGACCTTTATCGGCGGCGAATTGGCGCAATTCATGTTGGGCCTGCCCTCTGCCTCGATCCAAGTGTTCCAAGGCATGTTGTTGATGACGCTTTTGGGCATGGATATTTTCGTCAACTACCGCTTGATGATCGTCAAAAAGGAGGCCGTGTGATGGATTTCGGCTCAATCAACCCCGTCGTCCTTTTGGCCTCTCTCATGGTCGCCTCAACCCCGATCCTCATGGCGGCTTTGGGCGAAATGGTGGTGGAAAAATCCGGGGTGTTGAACCTTGGGGTCGAGGGCATGATGATCACCGGCGCGGTCTGCGGATTTATTGTGGCGGTCGAGACCGGATCACCCACTTTGGGCTTTATCGCCGCGGCTATTGGCGGCATGGCCCTTTCCATGGTGTTTGCGCTTTTGACCCAGGTGTTTTTGACCACACAGGTGCCCGCGGGGCTTGCCCTGACGTTGATGGGCGTGGGCTTGGCCTCACTTTTGGGGCAGAATTATCAAGGCCTTAAACCGCCTCCGGTGTCCGACCTGAACATTCCCGGCCTGGATCACCTCCCGGTCATTGGCCCGATCCTGTTTCAACATGACATGATGGTTTATGTGAGCCTTTTGTCGATTGCCGGTGTCTGGGCGTTTTTGAAATATAGCCGGGCTGGGCTGATCCTGCGCGCGGTGGGCGAAAACCATTCGGCGGCCCATGCGCTTGGCTATCCGGTGCGGATGGTGCGGGTGATGGCGATTGGATTTGGGGGCGCGATGGCCGGGCTTGGCGGTGCATACATCAGCCTCGTGCGGGTGCCGCAATGGACCGATGGGATCACCGCAGGCTATGGTTGGATTGCCTTGGCGATTGTGGTGTTTGCCAGTTGGAAAGCATGGCGGATTTTAATTGGTGCTTATCTTTTTGGTGGGATCACCGTGTTGCAATTGAACCTGCAAGCGGCAGGGGCGAAGGTTCCGGTGGAGCTTTTGTCGATGTCGCCCTTCCTTGCGACGATTGTGGTTCTTGTTGTTATTTCCGCGCGCAGGCATGGTGCGAGCAACGCGCCCGCCATGTTGGGCCGGATTTTTCACGCCTCGCACTGAGGCACAGGTTTAGCCTCCGCGTGAGGTGATTTTAAACGAACAGGGAGTTCAAAGATGAAACGTAGAACCTTGCTGACCGCCGCCACTGCCTCCGTGCTGGCGCTCGGCCTTGCCGCACCGTCTTTTGCCGCAGATAAAGTCAAAGTTGGCTTTATCTATGTTGGTCCCAAAAATGATGGTGGCTGGTCACAACACCACCACGAAGCGGCAGAGGAAATGGCCGCGCATTTTGGCGATGCGGTTGAAATCGTAGTACAAGAATCCGTGCCAGAAGGGGCCGATTCCGAGCGGGTTTTGACGCAAATGGCGCTGTCCGGTGCCGATCTGATTTTCACCACCTCTTTTGGCTACATGGACCCGACCGTCAACGTGGCGGCGAAATTCCCGAACGTGAAATTCGAACACGCAACCGGATATAAAACCGCGCCGAACCTCGGCGTCTACTCCGCACGTTTCTATGAAGGCCGCGCAGTTCAGGGTTATTTGGCCGGAAAAATGACCAAGTCGAACAAGGTCGGCTATATCGCCTCCTTCCCGATCCCTGAGGTTATTCGCGGCATCAACTCCGCCTATATCCACGCAAAAAAAGTGAACCCGGATGTCGAGTTTAACGTGGTCTGGGCCTACACATGGTTCGATCCGGCGAAAGAATCCGATGCGGCACAGGCGCTGATCGACCAAGGCGCGGACGTGATTTTGCAGCACACGGATTCGACCGCCCCGCAAGCCGCCGCCCAAAAGGCCGGCAATGTTTACACCTTTGGCCAAGCCGCCGACATGGCCGAATATGGCCCGATGCCGCGCATTTCGTCGATCATTGACGTCTGGGCCCCCTATTACATCGAGCGCGTTCAGGCGGTGATGGATGGCACTTGGGAAACGGACACAACATGGGACGGCATCGGCGCGGGCATGGTCGGCATTGGCGAGATTTCCTCTGCCGTTCCCGCCGACATCAAAGCCGAAGCCGAAGCGTTGCGCGACAGCATTGCAGCGGGCGAGTATCACCCGTTCACCGGGCCACTCAACAAACAAGACGGCTCTGTCTGGCTGGCCGATGGCGAAGTGGCCGATGATGGTACGCTCGCAGGCATGAACTTTTACGTCGAAGGCCTGAGCGGCGACATCCCGCAATAAGCCTTGCGCGATTGACGGATTATGGCCCGCGCCGAGGGATCGGCGCGGGCCTTTTTATGGTAAGATCTGCGGCAGGGAGCGTGCAAGCTGCGCAAATCTCATGCAATTCCCCGAATTTGATTGATGCGGATCAAGGTCGCGCCACGACTCTCATGCCACAAATGGCGCCAACATAAGACCCGCGAACAAAGGAGAGTCCCATGTCTTGGGCTGAAAAAAACGAATCCATGCGTGAAGCATTGCGCGCCCTCAACAAAGCCAACCGCAACATCCCGGTCGGATTTGGCGCGATGTCAAAAGCGGCAATGGAAGGCGATGCGCTTGATACCAAAACCAAGGAATTGGTGGCGCTGGCGATTGCCATTGGTGTGCGTTGCGAACCCTGTGTCGGCTTTCACGTCGAGGCGCTGATGAAACATGGCGGCACCCGCGAAGAGCTGGCCGAAATGTTGGCGATGGGCGTCCAAATGGGCGGCGGTCCGGTGTTGATGTATGCGGCCAAGGCTTTGGAATGTTGGGACGAATTATCTAACGCTTAAAAACAAAAATGGCGCGGGAGGCCCGCCTCGCGCCATTTTCGTTTCTCTCGCATCACCGGCTTTAGCCGCGCGATACATTACAGACCTTGCCACCGCCTTCTTTGGCTTTGCAGTCCATTTTCAACGTTTCTTCGCGCTCGCCAAACAACCAGATGCTGGCCGCTTCAAAATAATATTTTGCCAATTCGCCAAAGGTGGCATCTTCGGGCGGACCAAACCCTTCGGGTTCAGCGGCGGCAACATCTTCGCCAAATATCCCGGTGTCGTCATCATAGACAATCGTCCCGGTCTCAGCAGACGCATCGACATGCTCAATCTCAAAGGTTTTCGCCGCAGATCCGCCTTTCGGCGCTGCCACGCGCATTGTGGACAGGGTCGGTGCCTCATCCTCATCATCGCCCTGCCAATACGAGCCCGTCACCGACATATTGCTCGAGACGGCCTTCATCATCCCGCTTTGCGCCTCAGAATACTGAAAATAGACCAGGATCGAGATCGTGATTCCGATCACAAAACTGATCAGGCTGAGTGTTTTACCAAAGGTTCCCATTGGACAATTCTACCGTTTTAACCGCTATCGTCATCAATATCGCAACAAAACATGGCGAGAATTGGGAAGGCTTAGGGACATTTGATGAAACACAGTGAGAACCAGACGGGCACAGGGAAGGCGGGCAGCCGCTTGCCGCAGTGCCGCAAGCTTTGTAAGGTCTGCACCAAGCAAGCTGCGGGCTGGGAGGACATTCATTGAAAATTTGTCGAAGCAAACGCGACATCCGCGAAGCCGTCGCAATGTTTCACGGCGCGGGCGAGACGGTCGGATTGGTGCCAACCATGGGCTATTTGCATGACGGGCATCTGAGCTTGGTGCACGCGGCGCAGGCCGCATCTGACCGGGTGATTGTGTCGATTTTCGTCAATCCCACCCAATTTGGCGACCCCTCCGATCTTGAGGCCTACCCGCGCGACGAGGCCCGCGATTTTGCGCTTTTGAAAGCGGCGGGCGTGGATGCGGTGTTCTGCCCTTCCGCCGAAGAAATGTATCACCCCGAGAAACAGACCACCGTGGTCACCGAGCAGTTGGAGCATCTGTTGATGGGCGCGCTTCGGCCCGGCCATTACAAAGGTGTCTGCACGGTGGTGACGAAGCTCTTTAACATCACCGGCGCAGATCGCGCGTTTTTTGGCGAAAAGGATTACCAACAGCTTTTGGTGATCAAAACCATGGTGCGTGATCTCGATATGCCGATTGAGATTCATGGCGTGCCAACGGTGCGCGAAGTCGATGGGTTGGCGATGTCGTCGCGCAATGTGCGCCTGACGGTTGAGGATCGCCAAGCCGCACTGATCCTCAACAAAGCGCTGGCGTATGGCGCCTATGAGGCGTCGGACGGGCGCACGGCGGATCAGCTTGAGGCGGACATCCGTAGCTTTATCTCTCGCGAACCGCGCGCCACCATTGAGAGCGTCGATGTGCGCGACGCCGCCACACTGGAACAGATCAAGGGGCTGATTGAACGCCCCGCCGTGATCTTGCTCGCCGCGCGCTTTGGCGATGTGCTATTGATCGACCAACGGGTCGCAGACCCGACGTAAGTTCGGCCCAGATCCCCGAACTCAGGAGGAAACCATGTCCACACAGACCGAAACCATCCGCCGCGTGACCGTGCCGCAAATCCGAGACCGCAAAGGCGGCGAGCCCATCGTGTCGCTCACCTCATATCACGCGCACACCGCCGCAATTGCCGAAAAACATTGTGATTTCCTGCTGGTCGGTGACAGCCTCGGCATGGTGATGCACGGGATGGAAAGCACGGTTGGCGTGTCTTTGGAATTGATGATCATGCATGGCAAAGCCGTGGTGCGCGGCACAAAACGTGCGCTGATCGTGGTCGATATGCCCTTTGGCTCTTATGAGGAAAGCCCCTCGCAAGCCTTCCGCAATGCCGCGACGATCATGAAAGAAACTCAATGTCAGGCCGTCAAACTCGAAGGCGGCGCGCGCATGGCGGAGACGGTCAAATTCCTGACCGAACGCGGCATTCCGGTGATGGGTCACATCGGCCTGACCCCGCAATCGACCAACATCATGGGCGGGTTTAAAACCCAAGGCCGCGACGAAGACACCTGGCAAATCCACATTGATGACGCGATCGCCGTGGCCGAAGCGGGGGCCTTTGCCATCGTGGTCGAGGGGGTTGTGGAACCGCTCGCGGACAAAATCACCAAAGCCGTTGCGGTGCCGACCATTGGGATCGGGGCGTCAAAGACCTGTGACGGTCAGATCCTTGTTATGGAAGACATGTTGGGCCTCAACGAATGGGTGCCGAAGTTTGTCAAAAAATACGGCGCCATGGGCGATGCGATCAACGAGGCCGTGGCGGAATATGCCGCCGAGGTCAGATCGCGGGCCTTTCCGGGGACGGCCAACGTCTACGGCTCCAACAAGAAATAAACCCAGAAAAAGACAGAGCGCCCTTCAGGGCGCTTTGTTTGAGTATTTGGGCTGCAATGAAGCCGGGGTTAGGCGTGCGTTAAGGTTAATGTGTCAGGCTGAAGGCGCGGTACAGGCTGGAGAGCCGATGACCGCCTGCGATGAAGACGTCCCGGCCCGTGCGGCCCAAACCCTTCTGGTGACGCCACAGCGCCATGAATCAGCGGCCGGGACGCAATTCACATTTTTGCTGCCGTTTTCATTGCAGTGAAAATACTCAATCTGGCCGATCTGCCGTCCTGTATGCGCGCTCATGCACAGACCCCGTTCGCGCGCAGATATTTACGCACAGAGGAAAATCACCACATGATGAAGCAACAGAACAAGGAGACTCATCATGACGTTTCGTCCCGTAAAATCGACATCCGTTGGCCAGCCGACCCTAGAGGGCGCAGGCGTTCATCTCTACCGCGCCTTTGGCTTTCACAAGCCACGCGAGTTTGACCCGTTTTTGTTGTTCGACGACTTTCGCAACGATGATCCGAAACAGTTTGAAAAGGGCTTTCCGTGGCACCCGCACCGCGGCATTGAAACCATCACCTATGTTTTGGATGGCGAAGTCGAACATGGCGACAGCCTTGGAAACAAAGGCGTTTTGGGCGCGGGATCGGTGCAATGGATGACGGCAGGTTCCGGTATCATGCACCAGGAAATGCCGCGCGGGAATGTCCGTGGTCAGATGCATGGGTTTCAACTTTGGGCCAACCTGCCCTCCAGTTTGAAAATGACTGCACCGCGCTATCAGGACATTCAGGCCCACGACATTCCCGAGATTATTGACGATGACGGCACCAAGGTGAAGATCGTCACAGGCTCGTTTTGGGGCAAACGCGGACCCGTGGATGGGGTGGCGGCGGACCCGCTATACCTCGATATTTCCGTGCCGCCGAACACCCGCAAAGTGTTGCCGGTCGACACCTATGCCAACACCTTTGCCTATGTGTTTGCCGGCGCTGGCTCCTTTCGTGATGCGTCCAATCCCTACGGCGTGCGGGTGGAGAAAGAGGTGAATGGCGAGGAGATCAACATCCGCGACATGTCGGGTAACCGCACCTTGGTGAATTTCGACACCGGCAGTGAAATCGTGGTAAACGCCGGGCCTGAAGGCGTGCGGTTTCTGTTGATTTCAGGTCAGCCGATTGAGGAGCCTGTGGCCTGGCACGGACCGATCGTGATGAACACACGCGAAGAGTTGATGCTGGCGATGCAGGAACTCAACAACGGCACGTTTATCAAGGATCAGCGCGATCATTGATCTGCTATCCGAGACACCGCGCCCTTCACCGAGGGGCGCGGTAAAGCCATTCAGAGCATGGACGGCAACACCATATCCGGCGGGCGATGACCATCGGCAAAGGTGTGAATGTTCAGCAGCACCTTTTCCCCCATTTCGATCCGCCCTTCGACCGTGGCCGAGCCCATATGGGGTAGCAAAACCACATTGGGCAGCTCCCGCAGGCGCGGATTGATCTGGTGGCCATGCTCAAACACATCCAAGCCCGCGCCGCCAATATCGCCAGAGCGCAAGCCCCGCGTCAGGGCGTTTTCGTCAATCACTTCGCCCCGCGAGGTGTTCACAATCACCGCCGTCGGCTTCATCAATTTTAACCGCCTTGCATTGATTTGGTGAAAGGTTGAGGGCGTGTGAGGGCAGTTGATCGAGAGGATATCGACGCGGCTCAACATCTGATCAAGGCTGTCCCAATAGGTGGCCGCAAAACGCGCTTCAACATCGGGGTGAAGTCTGCGCCGGTTGTGATACTGCACCGAGAGGCCAAAGGCATGGGCCCGGCGTGCGACCGCTTGTCCAATGCGACCCATCCCCAAAATCCCAAGCCGCTTGCCAGACAAGCGTTGCCCCATAAAGGCGGTCGGAGCCCAACCGCCCCAATTGCCCGCCTGCATCACCGCCTGCCCTTCGGGGATGCGCCGCGTGACGGCGAGGATCAGCGCCATGACCATATCGGCGGTGTCCTCCGTCACCACGCCGGGCGTGTTGGTGACAAGGATGCCGCGATTATGGGCGGTGATCGTGTCGATATGATCGACACCCGCGCCGTAATTGGCGATCAGTTTCAACCGCTCCCCCGCCTGCCCCAACATCTCCGCATCCAGCCGATCCGTGACACAGGGCACCAAAACATCGGCACGCTGCATCGCCGCAATCAACGCGTCGCGCGACAGTTTTATGTCGTCGTGATTGAGTTCCACGTCGAAGAGTTCCATCATCCGCGTCTCGACCACTTCAGGCAACGCGCGTGTGACCACGACCTTTAGCCGACCCTGCACCATAACCGCACCTCTTCCTTTCTTTTTCACCCCCATACTGGCAAACTGGATTGCATCCCGGCAAGGCGTAAAGGATAAGTTCCGTGACACGCTGGCGTGCAAGACGCGCCTCCTTTTTATGAGCAGGTCAGATTTCACATGGTATCCAGTGGTCCATCATATGGGTTTCATCGCCTCACCCCGCTTCTGCGCGGGGCCTGTGTTGTGGCATGTGCCTGTTTTCTCGGTTTGACGCCAGTTTTTGCCACCGAAGATACAGCCCAAAATCCAGGTGCCCCGGCTGTCGAACAGATGCCACAAACCGACCCGGCCCGTGGATCGGCCACCAACCTGCCGTTGCCGCGCTTTGTCTCGCTCAAGGCCAATGAGGCCAATGTGCGTCGTGGGCCATCGCTGTCACACCGGATTGACTGGGTTTTCACCAAACGCAACTATCCGCTTGAAGTCATTGCCGAATATGGTCATTGGCGGCGTGTGCGTGACATGGAAGGCGCAACCGGATGGTTGCATTACTCCCTGATTTCCGGGGTAAGGACAGCACTTGTGACGGATGGCACGGTGGACCTGTTTTCGCGGCCCGACACCGGATCGCGTTTGGCGGCACAGGCGGAGAAAGGCGTGATTTTGCGACTGTTGGAATGCAACATCTCATGGTGCAAAGTCTCATCCTCGGGCTACAAGGGCTGGGTGTTGAAATCGGGCCTCTGGGGCGTGCGTTCAAACGAAATTTTGGAGTGAGCCGGTATGGAACAGCTCAAATCCCCCCTCGCCGCCCGTAACATTCCAAAGGGCGTTAAATCCTGTGTTGTGCATGGTTTTGGCAGTTGGTTTGACGCGATTGGCCATGAGCGTCATGATTTTTTCACCAAACTGATGCCAAAGCTGACCCGTGAGGGCATTACCCCCTATTTGGTTGAGGGCGACAGCCGCACCTCTCGTGCGCTTTTGCTGGAAAATCATCTCCATATCATCGTCGGTGGCCCGGCGATGTTTGGCCCGACGATTCTTCATGCCTGTCCCTCCTATCTGTGGGGCTTTTGGTATTTCGACGAGCTGGGCCATGGCGCCAACAGTTCGCTGCGCTTTTCCCGTTTTCCCGAACATGAGGTGGATCGGGAACAGGCGGATTATTTTTTCAATGGCGTGACAGGGTTTATGTTGCGCGAAAATGTCTCCAAACTGGGTCAGGAGCCGCGCATGGATGCGCCTTTGCGGCCCGCGACAGCGACGATCCTGTGTCAGCCCATCGAAAATGAGACCCCGCGCACGCATTATCTCACGACGAAAGAGATGATTGTGACCGCCGCCGAATTTGATCGCGATGCGGTGGTCTATGTGAAACCGCATCCGCATCAGGGTAAATTGGGACGCAGGCACATCCTTGAAATCTGTGCCGATCATCCGAATGTCAAAGTGAGCGACGCCTCGATCCACGATCTGATCGAAGCGGCGCGAGTCGTGATCACACAAAACTCCTCTGCCGGGTTTGAAGCCTTGATGCAGCGAAAGCCGGTGGTGACCTGTGGCAAGAGCGATTACTGGCACGCCACACTTACCCCAAGGAACATATCCGAATTACGGGATGCGATTGAGTTTGGCCCTGAAACAATGTCCTCTTTTGACTATGCAGGGTATTTTAACTGGTTTTTGGAAAAGCAGTGCCTTGAACCCGCCAAAGACAATTTCGCCCCCCGCGCTTGGGCGCGTGTGCGTGACAAGCTGATCCTCGACTAAAGCCTTCGAATAACGCCTTCTAAGCCTTCGGGCGAAAGGACGATCCTATGCGCGACACGCGTTTGAATATTTCGGCGGGGCTGGCCTCTGTCTCTGTCGCGACGATTTTAATCATCGCAAAGCTCTGGGCCTTGGGGCAAACCGGCTCGCTCTCGATTGCGGCGTCTTTGGCCGACAGCGGCATGGATTTGATGATCGCCTTGGGCGGGTTGATGGCGATTTATTATGCCTCGCGCCCGCCTGACGACGATCATGCCTTTGGTCACACCTCCGCCGAAGACCTCGCAGCGCTGGCCCAATCCGCGTTCATTTTGGTCTCTGCCGCGATCATCGCCGTGACCTCAACCCGGCGTCTGCTCTCCACCGTCCCGGTCGAAGTTCAGGCCGAAGGCGCGGGCATCGCGGTCATGGTCTTGTCGATCGTTTTGACCATCGCGCTTGTGCTCTGGCAAAGACGCGTGGCGCGGCTGACCAAATCGAAAGTCGTCAGCGCAGACAGCCTGCATTACGTCGGAGATCTGGTGCCAAACATCGGGGCGATTGTGGCGCTTTTTGCCGCCAAGGCCTTTGGCATGCATCAGATCGACTCTGTCGTCGCCTTGGCCGCCGCTGGGATTTTGGTGGTCGGCGCTCTGCGCATTGGCAAATCGGCTTGGGATGCGTTGATGGATCGCTCGGCGCCTCAGGATATGATCGACAACATCGAAAACATGGCCAAATCCTACCCAGAAATCCACGCATTCCATGATCTGAAAACCCGCATGGCGGGGTCGAAACCGTTTGTGAACATCCATATCGAATTGAATGGCGACCAGACGTTGCGTGAGGCCCACGCGATTTCCGCAAGCCTCAAACACCACATCGTCACCGCCTACCCCAACGCCGATGTGATCATCCACAAGGACGTGTGGGGCGAGGCGGATTAACCCACTCAGGTGGTGAACAACCCCCGCCCTTTCAACAACGCCTCGACGCCCGGCATCCGCCCCCGGAACGCGGTATAAAGCGCCTCAGCATCTTGCGCGCCACCTTTGGACAGGATGTGTTCCTCCAAAAGTCGCGCCGCTCCTGGGTCAAATGCGCCCTTTTCCTCAAAGGCTTCGAATGCATCGGCGTCCATGACCTCGGACCACATGTAGCTGTAATAGCCGGCGCTATAGCCGTCACCGGAAAAGATATGGGCGAAATGCGGCGTGGCGTGGCGCATGGTCACCGCATGGGGCAAGCCAATTCGCTCCAGGGTTTCGGCCTGTGCGACCATCGGGTCCGCTGGCGCATCGCCATCATGGAAATCAAGATCAACCAAGGCCGAGGCAATGTATTCCACCGTGGCAAACCCTTGGTCATAGGTCTGCGCCGCCAACAGCCGATCCAACATGTCACGCGGCATCGGCGCGCCGGTTTTGGCATGGGTCGCGAACTCTTCAAGCACCTCAGGCACTTCCAGCCAATGTTCAAAAAGCTGACTTGGCAATTCAACGAAATCGCGCGCCACAGAGGTGCCCGAAATCGAGCCATAGGTCACATTTGACAGCATCTGATGCAGGGCGTGGCCGAATTCATGAAACAAGGTGCGCGCATCATCATAGGACAGTAAAGCCGCCTCTCCCTTCGAAGGTTTGGCAAAATTGCACACGTTGAGAACGATAGGACGGATGTCCCCTTCGAGCTTTTGTTGGCTGCGCATCGCAGTACACCAAGCGCCCGAGCGCTTTGATCCACGGGCGAAATAATCACCGATAAAGACGGCGATATGTTTGCCATCGCGCGTCACATTCCACGCCCGCGCATCGGGGTGATAGGTGGCAACATCAAGCGGCTCAAACTCGAGGCCGAACAGCCGATGCGCACAGGCAAAGGCCGCTTCGATCATCCGGTCCAACTGCAAATAGGGCTTCAACTCCGCCTCATCGAGATCATGCTCCGCCTTGCGCCGGATCGACGAATAATAGCGCCAATCCCACGGCTCCAACGGCCCATTGACCCCGTCCTCGGCCATCATCGCGGCCAAGATCGCGCCATCGCGTTCGGCGGCTTCTTTGGCCGGACCCCAAACCCGCATCAACAGATCACGCACGGTCTCCGGCGTTTTGGCCATTTCGGTCTCTAATTTATAGGCCGCAAAACTCGGGTAACCGAGCAATTTGGCGCGCTCTTCGCGCAGGCGCAAAATCTCGGCGGCAGTGTCGCGATTGTCATTGGCATTGCCGTTTTCGCCCCGTGCGGCCCAGGCTTTGAACGCCGCTTCGCGTAGGTCACGGCGTGGCGAAAACTGCATGAACGGTACAATCAACGAGCGCGACAGGGTGACGACGGGACCATCTTGGCCCTTTTCCTCACCCGCCGCACGCGCCGCATCAATCACGAATTGTGGCAAGCCCTCAAGATCGACCTCGGCGAGTGGCATGAACCAGTCACGCTCATCCGCCAAAAGATTTTGCCCAAAAGCGGTGCCCAACGTGGCAAGTCGAGATTTGATCTCTGCCATCCGCGCCTTTTGCGGCCCCGCAAGTTTCGCGCCGGAGCGCACAAAGGAGCGATGGGTCAACATCAAAACCCGCGCCTGCTCTGGCGTCAGATCAAGCGTATCGCGGGCCTCCCAAAGCGCCTCAATTCGCGCAAACAGCGCCGAATTTGACGTAATTTCAGAGGAGTAAGCCGACAGCATCGGGGAAAATTCCCGCATCAACGCGTCGCGCGCATCATTGGCATCCGCCCCCGCCGAGCCATAAAACACGCCCAGAACCTTGGACAAAGTGCTGTCCGAACGCTCCAAGGCCTCAATCGTATTGGCGAATGTCGGGGCCTCGGGGTCGCTTGCGATCGCCTGAACCGCCGCACGCCCTTCGGCCAATGCGGCCTCAACCGCAGGTTTGACATGGGTGTCCTCAATCGCCTCGAACGGCGGCAGGTTGAACGGGGTGTTCCAGTCGGACAAAAGCGGATTGGTCATGAAGATCTCCTTTGAGAGTGAAGCTATGCCGCACCCCCGCAAAGGAAAAGGGCTATCCGTGACTATTTCTCCCACAAATCGGACAGTCTTCCCGTTTTTTGACCGTAATCACCCGCGTCTCAGTGTAAAGCGCGTCATGGATCAAAAGCCGCCCGACCAAGCCCTGTCCAGCGCCCGTGATGGCCTTGAGCGCTTCCATCGCCATCATTGTGCCCAAAATGCCCGGCAAAGGCGCGGCCACGCCCGCCTCGGCACAGGTTGGAACCATGCCCTCTGCCGGGCGTTCAGGGAACACACATTGATAACAGGGGCCATTTTCAGCCGGATTATATGTGCTGATTTGACCTTCCCATTGGGTGATCGCCGCCGCGATCAGCGGTGTTTTTTCAGCGACACAGAGCGCATTCACAAGGTATCGCGTGTCGAAATTGTCAGAGCCATCCAGCACCAAATCATAATCGCGGATCAGCACCGCGCAGCTTGCGTCAAAACGGCGATGATAGGGGCGCACCTCGACAAACGGGTTTTGCGCGCGCATCGCCTCGGCGGCGGAAAACACTTTCGGTACACCAAGGCGCGCATCGGTGTGAATCACTTGCCGTTGCAGGTTGGACGCCTCAACCACATCATCGTCAATCACGCCAATGGTGCCCACGCCCGAGGCCGCGAGATATTGCAAAACCGGCGCACCAAGCCCCCCGGCGCCAATGACCAAGACCTTGGCCTCTTTCAGTTTTTTCTGACCCGGCCCACCAATTTCGCGCAACAGGATATGGCGCATATAGCGATCCAATTCGGCGGGGCGAAACGCGCCGTCTGAGGCGTTTTCGGCCACGGGCGCAACCCGCGCGCGCAAGGCGCGCAAACCAAACCGATAGGCCGCAATCACAGCGGCAAAACCGCCCAAAAGCAGCCATTCGCCAAGGCTTCCGCCCAGAGTGGTCCGCATCGGATGCGCCTCTGGCAGCACAGCCAGCGCCAAGATCACCGCCACATACAAAATGCCGATCATTACCCAGCGCGCGCGTGTGGGGGCCTGCGTCACGGCTCCCACACCCCAAAGCACCAAGGCCATGATCAGAAACGGGATCATTATTTACGACCCGTCGAGCCAAATCCGCCCGCGCCACGCACTGTGTCGCCCAAGGCGTCAACGACCAAATAGCCCCCCTGCACCACAGGCGCGACGACCATCTGGCCGATGCGCTCGCCATGTTGGACGTGGAACGGTTCCGTGCCGTGATTGATCAACAAAATGCCAATGGGACCGCGATAATCGGCATCGATGGTGCCCGGCGTGTTGACCATGGAAATCCCATGTTTGAGCGCAAGCCCCGAACGGGGCCGGACCTGAACCTCAAATCCGGGCGGGATTTCCATCGCAAATCCGGTCGGGATCAGGGCGCGCGCGCCGGGGTCCAAAACCAATCCAGCCTCTCGTGCCTCCGGCGGAAAATTCGCCCGCACATCGGCTCCGGCGGCATGTTCGGTTTCGTAAGACGGCAGTTTGATCGCCGGATCAGCGCCTTCAAGCCATTGAATTTTAATATCAACTGTCATGTTTTCATCGTTGTCCAAATACTCATTCCACGGCAAAGGCCGTGCTCAAACGGTCGGCTATTCTATGGGCCAACTGCCGGGCAACCTCCGCCTTGCTCATCCGGGGCCACGCATCCGCGCCCGCATCCGAAATCAACACAACCGCGTTCTCTGTGCCACCCATGATGCCCGTGGCGGGGGAGACGTCATTGGCCACAATCCAGTCGCAGCCTTTGCGCAAACGTTTGGCCGTGGCATGGGCGACAACGTCGTCGGTTTCGGCGGCAAAGCCGATGACAAGGCGGGGACGCCCCGTGCTCATCTGGCTGACCGTCGCAAGGATGTCAGGATTCTCCGTAAAACTCAGACTGGGCAATGTGCCTTTTTCCTTTTTAATCTTGGACCCGCTCTCCGAGCTTACGCGCCAATCCGCCACTGCGGCGGCAAAGACGGCGGCATCGGCGGGCAAAGCCGCCTCGACAGCGGCTTTCATCTCGCGCGCGGTTTCAACCCGGATCACGTGTACGCCCTGCGGCGGCGGCACATCGGCGGGGCCGGTGACGAAACTCACCCGTGCGCCAAGATCGCGCAGCGCGACGGCGATGGCCGTGCCCTGCGCGCCAGAGGAGCGGTTGGCGATGTAACGCACCGGGTCGATCGGTTCATGGGTCGGGCCAGAGGTGACAAGGACATGTTTGCCAAGCAAAGGCCCTTCGGTGAGCGCCGCGCGGATCGCGCCGATGATGTCAGGGGTCTCAGAAAGCCGTCCGGGGCCAAATTCGCCACAGGCCATTGTGCCCTCTTCAGGACCAACAAACAGCACACCATCGGATTGGAGCGTTGTCACATTGCGCTGGGTCGCGGGGTGCTCCCACATGCGGACATTCATCGCCGGGGCGACGAGCACGCGTTTGTCCGTCGCCATCAACAGCGTCGAGGCCAGATCATTGGCCAACCCATTGGCCATCTTGCCCAAAAGGTCAGCCGTGGCAGGAGACACGACAACCAAATCGGCGGCGCGGGACAGTTCGATATGACCCATTTCGGCCTCATCGGTCAGGTCAAACAGGTCGCGATATACTTTTTCGGCGGCAAGGGCAGAGACCGAGAGAGGTGTCACGAATTCTTCCGCCGCTTTGGTCAGAACCGGCACGACACGCACGCCCTCTTCGCGCAGGCGGCGGATCAGATCGAGCGACTTGAACGCCGCAATCCCGCCGCCGATGATCAAAAGAATGGTCTTTCCGTTCAACATCTCACGCCCCTTTGCCCCGATTTGCCATGAGACCGCCCTGTGTTTAAGGCGCTGTCCCAAGGTGCTCCGGTGGGCAAAGGTGTAGGGCGCGTGTTTGACAAACTCAAGCCTAACTCAAACCCTCAGTTCAGCAACAGCGAAAGTGCTTCACCGTGACGTTCCAAGGATTTGCGCATTTTGACCAAAGCCCCGGCCTCCAATTGCCGGACGCGTTCTTTTGACAAAGACAACTCGTCCCCAAGGCTTTCAAGCGTGCGCGGCTCATCCGAAAGCTTACGCGCGCGCAAAATGAATTGCTCGCGGTCGCTGAGTTCGCTCATGGACTCTTTGAGCCATGTTTTCAGTTGCTTTTGATCATGCTCTTCCCCCACCATTTCGGCGGCGGTGTCGCCCTCATCGGCCAAAAGGTCGATCCATTCGCGACCATCCTCATCACCCGATTGTTGCGCGTTGAGCGAAAAGTCAGAGCCGGACAGCCGCCCGTCCATCATCTCCACATCGCGCAGGGGCACGCCCAAATCCATTGCGATCATCTGTAACAATTGCGCATGATCAAGCCGCTCGCCCTGTGTCGAGGCCTCGCGTTCCAACCGCGCCTGAACCCGGCGCATGTTGAAAAACAACGACTTTTGTGCAGAGGTTGACCCAGTGCGCACCAAGGACCAATTGCGCATCACATAGTCTTGCACCGAGGCCTTGATCCACCACGCCGCATAGGTCGAAAACCGCACGCCGCGGTCCGGGTCGAATTTCTCCGCCGCTTTCATCAGGCCCAATCCGGCCTCTTGGATAAGATCGTTCATCGGCGCACCGTAACGTTTGAACTTGGCCGCCATCGAAATCGCCAAACGCATATAGGCGGTGATCAAACGGTGCAAAGCCGCCTCATCGCCATGATCGCGCCACGCGCGTGCCAATGCCTGTTCTGTTTCAAGATCAAGCATTTCCGCTTTCATTGCCCGACGTGGCAATGCGTTGTCTGATACAGTCATATCGAGTGCCATAAGACCCTCCCGAGGTTTGGCCGCTCTGCCTCCATGTGCGTTATATGCGTTGGGCATTTGCGAGCGGTGGTTTCTCCTGTTACGAACACAGTACCCCAATTGGATGACTTTGAGTTTCACGAACATGTGCAGTCCCTTTACGCTCGTTCTCGGCGGCGCTTCGTCCGGCAAGTCTGACATTGCTGAAAAATTGTGTTTTCACAGTGGGTTAGATCGCGTTTACCTGGCCTCTTCGCAGGTCTATGACGATGAAATGCGCACAAAGGTTGAGCAACACCGCACAAACAGAGGGCCAAATTGGCGCACAATCGAGGAACCTTTTCGTGCGGATCAGGTGATTTTAGCGGCAAAGGCACATCAAATACTCTTGTTTGATTGCGCCACGCTTTGGCTCACCAACCATATTCTGGCCGATCACGACATAGATCGGGAGACGGCCACGCTCTTGACCGCGCTCAAAACCTGTCCGGCACAGGTGGTCATTGTCAGCAACGAGGTCGGTCAGGGCATCGTCCCCGAAAACGCTCTCGCGCGTCGGTTTCGGGTGGAACAAGGGCGGCTCAATCGGCGGTTGGCCGCAGAGGCCGGGACGGTTGTGGGCGTGATGGCCGGGCTGCCCTTTATGCTCAAAGGTGAGAGGCCGGAGGCGTTGACATGAGCACATTATGGTTGATCCGCCATGGCCCAACCCATGCCAAAAGCTTTGTCGGCTGGACCGATCTTCCGGCGGACCTATCGGACAGGGCGGCGATTGCACGGCTTGAATCGGCGCTGCCTCGTGTGCCCTTGATCTCCTCCGATCTCAGCCGCGCGGTTCACACAGGAAGCGCCATTCAGGGTCCGCGCCCGCGCCTGCCCCATGATCCGCGCCTGCGTGAAACCCATTTTGGCGATTGGGAAAATCTGTCTTGGGCCGAGATTCAACAGCGCGACACGGATCTCGCCCGCCGGGTGTTTGAAACCCCCGGCGACATCGCCCCGCCCGGTGGTGAAAGTTGGAACAGGTTTTCCGCCCGTGTTCATGCGGGTGTCGCGGCCTTGCAAGGCGAAACCATTGTGGTCGCGCATATGGGAGTCATTTTGGCGCTGTTGCAAAAGGCGCTCGGATGTACGGCCTATGAGGCGCTGGGACATCAAATTGATCCGCTGTCTTGTACGGTGATCGACTGTCCTGAGGGTCTGGAGAAGGCGTGGAACTGCACGCTCATAAATCACAAATACTAATACAAACTATGAAAAAATATCTCTTTTCGTGATGCATAAAGCCTATCTAAGATAGGTGCTGACACACAAGGAGTTTCATATGTCTTACGATCTGTTCATTGGTGATAAAGGGTTTTCAAGCTGGTCGCTGCGCGGCTGGCTTTTGTTTGAGAAATTCGACATCCCGTTTCGCGAACACATGATCGGCCTTTACACTGGCACGATGCAACAGGACCTTGCCCCCCTCGCCCCTGCCCGCTTTGTGCCCACTGCGCGCACACCCGAAGGTTGGGTGATCGGCGAAAGCATCGCTTTGGCCGAAACCTTGGCAGAGCGTCATCCCGAGGCGGGAATTTGGCCCGCCGATCCTGAGGCTCGCGTATTCGCCCGCTGGCTTGTGGCTGAAATGCATGCCGGGTTTACCGCCCTGCGCTCCGCCTGTTCGATGCAGCTTTTCCATCAATATCAAGGATTTGTTGTCTCGGATGCGGTTCAGACCGACCTGGACCGCCTTGAAACCATGCTGGGTCATGCCTTTGCGCATTTCTCCGACGCAGGCCCTTGGTTGTTTGGTGCCTACTCTGCCGCCGATGCGTTTTACGCCCCGGTTGCGGCACGGATCGCTGGCTATGATCTCCCGGTGTCTGAACGCCTCACAGCCTATGTTGCGGCGCATCTGAACGATCCGGCGTTCAAAGCCTGGCGCGCAGAGGGGATCAAACTCAGCTATGATCCGATGCCCTATGCGCTCGATCTGCCCAAAACCGACTGGCCGGTTGCGCCATAATTCCCGCAAAAACCCGGCACGCATTAACCCTTTGCTAACCATGTGCATCGTAGCACTGGTTAAGATTGGTTAATGCGTTTCGCGCGGGAGAAGACATCATGGTCGCACGGACCTTTAGCGTCGCATTCGAAGGCGTCGAGGCCCGTCGGGTCGAGGTTCAATGCGCCATAGCACCCGGTCTGCCCAGTTTCACCATCGTCGGCCTGCCGGACAAAGCCGTCTCAGAGGCCCGCGAGCGGGTGCGGGCGGCTTTGGCGTCAATGCAAATCGCGCTGCCCTCAAAAAAACTGGTCATCAACCTGTCCCCTGCTGATCTGCCGAAAGCAGGTTCACATTTCGATCTGCCCATCGCCTTGGCCATCCTCGCCGCCACCGGATTGATCCCTGAAGAGCAGGCCGAGAAAACCCTCTCGCTGGGCGAATTGGCCCTTGATGGGTCGCTTGTGGCGGTCAATGGCGCGCTGCCCGCCGCGTTGAAAGCCGCCGAGTTGGACTGTGTTTTGGCCTGTCCCGAAGGGTGCAGCGCCGAGGCCGCTTGGGTTGGCGCAACGCCGGTTTATGGTGCCAAAACGCTGGCGCAATTGCTGCGCCATTTCACCGGGGATCGCCCGCTTCATGCCGCCGAGCCGGGCGAAGTGTCCCTGCCCGAGCATCGCAAAGACATGCGCGACGTGAAAGGGCAGGAAAAGGCCAAACGCGCGATGGAAATCGCCGCCGCAGGCGCGCATCATCTGTTCTTGGTCGGCACACCAGGGTCGGGAAAATCCATGTTGGCGGCGCGCTTGCCGTCAATTTTACCGCCCTTGTCGGCGCAAGAAGCGCTTGAAACCTCAATCATTCATTCGCTCGCGGGTCTCTTGTCCGAAGGCGGAATTTCCCGCGCCAGACCGTTTCGCGAACCACATCATACCGCCTCCATGGCGGCCATCGTCGGCGGTGGCCGCGGCGCGCAGCCGGGCGAGATTTCCCTGGCGCATAACGGGGTTTTGTTTTTGGACGAATTGCCCGAGTTTCCGCGCCCCGTCTTGGAAACCCTGCGCCAGCCGGTCGAAAGCGGCGAGGTCATGGTGGCACGCGCCAATGCCCATATGCGCTATCCGGCAAGGTTCATGTTGGTGGCGGCGGCGAACCCGTGCAAATGCGGCTATCTGCCCGACCCGGCCCGCGCCTGCGCCAAGGTGCCTTTATGTGGCGAAGATTATTTGGGGCGCATCTCCGGGCCCTTGATGGATCGGTTTGATCTGCGCCTCGAAGTGCCTCCGGTGCAATTCATGGACCTCGACCTGCCGCCGTCGGGCGACAGCTCCGTCGTGATTGCGGCGCGCGTAGCCGAAGCGCGCAGACTGCAAACTGTGCGACTTGAGGGCACGGGCCTGCGCACCAACGCAGAAATCGAAGGGCAAATGTTGGAGGAGGCGGCCACGCCCGATGCAGAAGGTCGGGCGCTGTTGACCATGGCAGCTGAAAAACTGGGCCTGACCGCGCGCGGCTATCACCGGGTGATGCGGGTCGCGCGTACCATTGCCGATCTTGCCGGCGAAACAAACGTGCGCCGCCCACATGTGGCCGAGGCGCTGAGCTATCGGGTGGTGTCAAACACGCTCAATTAGCGGCGGATCATGTAAGCTGCGGATCATGGGCGATGATGAATTCTGCGGTCTCCGAAATCGCCTGTCGCGCCTCCGGGAAAAACCCGTCAAACATGTGCCAGACATGCGGCGCACCACGGGTCAGGCTAAGGGTCGCCTCCACGCCTTGTCGGCACAAATGATCCGCCATGCGCACCGCATCATCGCGCAGGATTTCGCATTCAGACGCCTGAAGCAACACCGGCGGACCATCCGGGAACGTGGCAAACAGGGGCGAAACCTGCGGCTGATTTGGGTCCGTGCCGCCCAAGATCATTTTGGTGAGATCACGGGCGCGTTCGACCGGAAAAAAATAGTCGCGTTTGGCATTTGAGACAAAAGACGGGCTTGAAAGAGTCAGGTCGGTGAAGGGCGACCATGCGAAAGCGCAAGCCGGCGGGGTGCCGCGTTTGCACAGCTCGGACAAGAGCGAGAGCGCCAAACCGCCCCCCGCGCTGTCACCGCCGAGGCTGATGTCTTGGGGGGCATAGCCCGACGCCAAAAGCGCGTCCCAGACCAGACAGGCATCCTCAAACGCCGCTGGCAGAGGGTGTTCCGGGGCCAAACGATAGGCCGGAAGAAACACGGACCGGCGCGCCAATTGTGCCAGGCGCGACGCCAAGCGTTTATGGGTCTGCGGGCTTCCGGCAACATAGCCGCCGCCGTGGAAAAACAGGATCACACGACCCTCCTCGACGTCAGGCGGGCGTATCCACAGACCCGGAAATCCCAGCGCATCATGGCGCACCTGCGTTGAGAGCGTCACAGGCACGGAGAGCCGCGCCGCCCAATCCACGCCCTCGCGCAGGGGCACCGGGTTTTGCGCATGGGTAAAGGCGGCGCGCACGATGGGGCTCAATGCATTGGCAAGGAACCGCATCCGGTAGCTCATGCGCGCTTGGCCTCAATCGCCTGCCAAATCAACTCTGCCGCGTTGGTGCCATCAAACCGTTCAAGCTCCTGAATGCCGGTGGGCGAGGTCACGTTGATCTCGGTAAGGTAATCACCTATCACGTCAATCCCGACAAAAACCTGACCCTTTTCTTTCAAAAGTGGGCCAATCTTGGCGCAAATTTCTCGATCACGTTCAGTCAGTCCGACCTTTTCGGGGCGCCCGCCCACATGCATGTTGGAGCGGGTTTCGCCCTTTTGCGGCACGCGGTTGATCGCGCCCACAGGTGCGCCATCGACAAGGATGATCCGTTTGTCGCCGTTAGATACATCGGGCAAGAATTTCTGAACAATCATCGGCTCGCGAGACATGCCCGTGAAGAGTTCATGCAGGGACGACAGATTGCGGTCATTCGGGTCCAGACGGAACACGCCCGCGCCGCCATTGCCATAAAGCGGCTTCAAAATAATATCGCCGTGCTTTTCTTTAAACGCCCGAATGGTGCCGAGATCGCGCGCGATGGCGGTGGGGGGCGTCAGGTCCGGAAAATTCAGCACAAGCAGTTTTTCCGGGTAATTGCGCACCCAAAACGGGTCGTTGACCACCAATGTGCCCGGCGTGATCATGTCGAGCAAATGGGTGGTGGTGATGTAGCCCATATCAAACGGCGGATCTTGGCGCAGCCAGACCACGTCATAGTCAGAGAGATCGACCTCCATCATCTCGCCCAATGTGTAGTGATCGCCCTCAACCCGGCGCACCTCAATCGGCCAGCCCCGCGCGGTGATCCGGCCTTCTTGGAAGGCAAGATGGTCCGGCGTGTAGTAAAACAACGTATGCCCGCGCTTTTGCGCCTCTTCCATGATGCGGAACGTGCTGTCGGCGTTGATATTGACCGGACCGATCGGGTCCATCTGAATGGCGACTTTTAACGATTTCGGTGTGGGCAAGGCTTGTCTCCCGAGAATGGTTTTCTCTTAGATGGACCAGCCCTGCCGCGCATTCAATGGGAATGTCCTGTGCGGGAATTCACATGAGCCTTTTACATCAAAGCATTTTCGAGAATTTCGACATGGCCCGACGCATCGACCAGAGCCACATCAATGCGCATATCGGTGAGCAAGCCCTTGGGCTGTTGGCCGATGTAGTCTTCGGCGCTGGCACAGATGCGACTGATTTGTTTTGGACGCAGGTGTGCCGCGGCGGCGCTGAGGGTTTTAGAGGCTTTGACTTCGACAAAAATGAAACCGTCGCCGTCGCGGAAGATCAAATCAATTTCCCCGCCCGCGCCGCGCCACCGCGCATGTGCCAAGTCATGGCCTTGGGCCTCATAGTGGCGTGCAACACAAGCTTCGGCGGAGTGACCAAATTCATAAGCCATGCGCCCGCGCGTTTGGCGGGCAGAAATCGGGTCATATCCGACAAAATCAAGGGGCACGCTTTTCTCCTACTGCGGCGAATTTTGATCCGTGATCGCGAGCGCCATTTGATAGGCATCGCGTTTTTTCAATCCGTG
The DNA here is from genome assembly GCF_900102315.1 of Celeribacter baekdonensis. Classification (GTDB taxonomy): domain Bacteria; phylum Pseudomonadota; class Alphaproteobacteria; order Rhodobacterales; family Rhodobacteraceae; genus Celeribacter; species Celeribacter baekdonensis. The sequence goes on along the minus strand of NZ_FNBL01000003.1, from coordinate 35,903 downwards.
TTTCTCGGCCACCTCCGCTGCGGCGTCTTTGACCGACATTGTTTCCAAGGCCCGCCTCAAATCCGCTTCGAGATCGGCCTCGGATATCTCTTCATGCTCCGCGCGCCCGACCAAAAGGACAATTTCGCCTTTCACCGGACTGTCGCGCAGGCTTTCCTCAAGCTCCGCCAAACTGCCCTTTCGCACTTCTTCAAACCGCTTGGTCAACTCGCGACACAGGGCCGCCGGTCGGTTTCCCCCCAAAGTCTCACACAATTCTCCTAACGTTTTATGAATCCGCTTTGGGCTTTCATAAAACCCAAGCGTGGCTTGGACCGGAGCGAAGGAGGTAAAGAATTTCAACCGAGCCCCCCGAGACGACGGGGGAAATCCGGCAAAAAGGAACCGATCAGAGGGCAATCCCGAAATGGTCAGAGCCGCAATCATCGCGGAGGGACCAGGCGCGGAGGTCACTGGGATGCCGTGAGAAAGCGCTTCACGGCACAGTACAAAGCCAGGATCGGCCACCAAAGGTGTGCCGGCCTCAGATGCATAGGCCACGGATTTGCCCTCCTGCATCAAAGAGATCAGCCGAGGTCGGGCCTGAGCGCCGTTGTGATCGTGATAGGCGTAGATATGACGACCATTGAGGGGAACACCGTGGATTTCCATCAATTTGCGCAAAGTGCGCGTGTCTTCGGCGGCCAAAACATCCGCAGAGGCGAGAATATCGAGCGCACGCAGGGTGATATCGCGCGCATTCCCGATGGGAGTGGCGAGAAAATGAAGGCCAGCGGGAAGATGCTTGACTTGGTAAATCACATGAGTTCCGGGTCTTTGCGGCGTTTACTCTTTGGGGCGTGTCGCATAGTCTGCGCAGGTGTCTAACAGACCCAAGTTGCCAAGAGTTCGCCGTCAGGAGTGAGGTTCCCCTATGTTCGCTGTTCTAAGCGCCGCCCGCAAGTCCATCAAAAAACTTGTGCTGGCTTTGTCTTTTACCGCCCTTGCTGCCTGTGATCCGGGCGCGCTTCAGGTTGGTGGCGGTCCGACCATCAACACAAGCAAACCTGTGCCGGTCGCACTTTTGGTGCCGTACGAATCGCAACAGGGCGGCGACGTTGCCCTTGCACAGTCCCTGGAAAACGCGGCCCGTTTGGCGATGGCGGATCTTCAGGGCGTGACGATTGATTTGCGGGTCTATGCCACCGGGGGTCAGGCTGAACGTGCCTCGGCGGTCGCTTCGCAAGCAGTCAAAGACGGTGCCAAGATCATCCTTGGTCCGGTGTACGGCGGCTCGGCCAAATTGGCGGGCATTCCGGCCGCCAACGCGGGCATCAATGTCTTGTCCTTCTCCAACAACCCGGACATTGCAGGCGGCAATGTGTTTATCCTTGGCGATACCTTTAGCAACACGGCCAACCGGCTTGTGTCCTATGCCAAAGCCAATGGCAAAAACCGGATCATGGTTGTGAACGGCCAAAGCTCGGCGGAAAATTCTGGCGCGAGTGCGATCAAAACCGCCATCGCCCGCGAAGGTGCGACATTCGCCGGAGAACAGAGCTTTGAGTTGAGCCAACAGGGGGTGGTTCAGTCCATCCGCCCCATCGCCTCAGCCGCGCGCAGCTCTGGTGCGGATGCGATTTTCTTTACCTCAGGCAATGACGGCGCCATGCCGCTTTTGGCGCAGATGTTGCCCGAGAACGGCATCAAATCGCCGCAGCCGCAATTCATCGGCCTGCAACGCTGGAATTTCCCTGCCTCCGCGCTGAGCCTGCCAGGTCTGCAAGACAGCTGGTTTGCCATCCCCGACCAACGCCTCGTCAACAGCTTTTCCAACCGCTACTCCGCCCAATATGGCGCAGCACCGCATGCTTTGGCGGGCCTTGCCTATGACGGGATCGCGGCAATTGGAGCCTTGGTGCAGTCCGGCAACCAAAACGCCCTCACCACTCAAGGCCTGACCCGCAGCTCCGGCTTTGTCGGTGTGAACGGAATTTTCCGGCTTTTGTCCGATGGCACCAACGAACGTGGCCTCTCCGTGGCGACCATCCAAAACAATCAGGTAATCGAGATTGACCCTGCACCAAGATCCTTCGCGGGCGCTGGCTTCTAACGACCCCGCCCTTGCTGACTTTGTTCCGGCCCCAGCCGGCAGCCTGATTTGCTCTGAAACGGCAATTTTCGACGTCTCCGCCGTGGCGGAGGCGTTGGATGCCGCTTGGGTGGGGGCGAAAGATGCGGCGGCCCTGCGCAAAGCCACCGTGAGCGTCCTCAATGCGGCACAAGACAAAGGCCGTGCCACCATTGCCGCCGCCATAGCCGAGGCCCCGCGCAATGCCCGCCCGGCAGTACGTTCCTATGCTTGGCTCACCGATTGCCTCGTCACCTCGGTGTTGTTCACGGCGCAAACCAAACTGCACCCAAACCCCAACCCGACCGAAGGCGAACGCATCGCGATTTTGGCCGTGGGCGGGTATGGGCGGGCCGAAATGTCACCGCACTCCGATGTAGATCTGTTGTTTTTGGCGCCCCATAAAATCAGCGGCTGGATCGAAAGTCTGGTCGAGAGCATGCTCTACATGTTCTGGGACCTGCACCTGAAAGTCGGCCATTCGACCCGCACGATCCGCGATTGTATCCGTCTGGGACGCGAAGATTTCACCATTCGCACCGCGATGTTGGAGCTGCGCTATTTGGCCGGAAACCGGGATTTGGCGACCGAGTTGCATGTCAAATTGCGCGACGAATTGTTTCGCACCACGGCACGCGAATTCATCGAAGCCAAATTGCAAGAACGCGCCGAGCGGCATCGCAAACAGGGCGGGCAACGTTATGTGGTGGAACCCAATATCAAAGAGGGCAAAGGCGGGCTGCGCGATCTGCATACGTTGTTTTGGATTGCCAAATACGTCCACGGCGTGCGCAACACCGCCGATCTGGTCAAAGCGGGCGTGTTCACCGCCGAAGAATATCGCCAGTTCGAGGAGGCCGAAACCTTTCTCTACGCCGCCCGCAATGCGCTTCACCTGATCGCCGGACGCCCTATGGACCAACTCACCTTTGATTTGCAGGTCGAGGTGGCGGATCGGTTGGGCTATATCGACCATTCCGGTCGCCGCGCAGTCGAACATTTCATGCAGGATTTCTTTCGCCATGCGACCCGCGTCGGCGAACTGACCCGGATTTTCCTGACCTCACTTGAGGCGCAACACGTCAAACAAGAACCGGCACTGCAACGCCTGTTCAAACGTCGGCGTAAGATCGACAACCAATATGAACTGGTCCACAACCGGCTCAATGTCCTCGATCGCAAGGCGTTTTTGGCGGACAAACTCAACCTCCTGCGCGTCTTTGAAGAGGCGCTGCGCACCGGCTATCTGTTGCACCCGGATGTGATGCGGCTGATTTCGGCCAATCTCGATAAAATCGACAATGAGATGCGCAACACGCCCGAGGCACAGCGGATTTTCATGGATCTCTTGCTCAAACACGGCAATCCGGAACGCGCGCTGCGCCGGATGAATGAACTGGGCGTTCTGGGGGCTTTTATCCCGGAGTTTCAGTACATTGTCGCGATGATGCAATTCAACATGTATCACAGCTACACGGTGGATGAGCACACGATTCAGGTGATTTCCAACCTGGCGCAAATCGAGCGCGGCGAGTTGACCGACCCGCTGCCTTTGGCGACGAGCATTCTGGAGGCCGGCGTCAATCGCAAAGTGCTGTATGTCGCCATGTTGTTGCATGACATCGGCAAAGGCCGCCCCGAGGATCATTCGATCATCGGCGCACAGATTGCGCGCAAAGTGGCACCGCGGCTTGGCCTGAAACCGGCGGAATGCGAGACGGTGGAATGGCTGGTGCGCTATCACCTTTTGATGTCGGACATGGCGCAAAAACGCGACATTTCTGACCCCCGCACGGTGCGCGATTTTGCCAAGGCGGTCAAAACCCGCGAGCGGCTTGATCTTTTGACGGTGCTGACCGTCTGTGACATTCGCGGCGTTGGCCCGAATGTGTGGAACAATTGGAAAGCGGTGTTGTTGCGCAACTTGCACGCGCAGACGGCCTATGCGCTGGAACACGGGCTGGAAGAGGTCAACCGCGATGCGCGCGAGGGCGAGGCGAAAAAGGTCCTGCGCGACAAATTGTCAAATTGGGACACGAGCGAGCGGCGCAAAGAAATTCAGCGCCATTATGGCCCCTATTGGCAAGGCCTGCCCCTGTCCGCGCATCTGGTCTTTGCCGAGCTGTTAAAGGGCATCAAAGCCGATGAAATCCGCGCCGATCTTCACCCCGATGAGGACCGCGACGCCACCCGCGCCTGTTTCGCGCTGACGGACCATCATGGCATTTTCTCACGGCTTGCAGGCGCTTTGGCGTTGGTCGGGGCCAATGTCGTGGACGCGCGCACCTATACCTCGAAAGATGGCTATGCGACCGCCGTGTTTTGGATTCAGGACAACGATGGCAACCCGTTTGAACAGGCTCGCCTGCCGCGTCTGCGGCAGATGATCGACAAGATTTTGCGCGGTGAAATGGGCGCACGCCAAGCGCTCGATTCCCGCGACAAAATCAAGAAACGCGAAAGCAAATTCCGGGTGCCGACCTCCATCAGTTTTGACAATGAGGGCTCGGAGATTTTCACCATCATTGAGGTGGACACCCGCGATCGGCCCGGTCTTTTGTACGATTTGACCCGCGTTTTGGCCGCCAACAACGTCTCCATCGCCACCGCTCAGATCGCCACATATGGCGCACAGGTTGTGGACGTCTTCTACGTCAAGGACATGTTCGGAATGAAATTCCACAGCGAATCCAAACGCCGCACCTTAGAAAAAAAGCTGCGTGAAGCGATTGATCAAGGCGCGGAACGGGCGCGCAGCGCATGAAACCCATCCGTCTTGTACGCGGCTTTGTGACCGTGGGCGGCTGGACCTTGATGAGCCGGGTGCTTGGGTTTGTGCGCGACGCGTTGATCGCGGCCTATTTGGGCGCGGGACCGGCGGCAGAGGCCTTTGTCGTGGCCTTCTCCCTGCCCAATATGTTCCGCCGCTTTTTCGCCGAAGGCACGTTGAACGTGGCCTTTGTGCCGCTGTTCTCAAAGAAACTTGAAACCACCGGGGACACCGAAGGGGACGCCAAACGCTTTGCCGAGGACACCCTGTCGGTCCTCGCCACGGTGCTGATCGTCTTGACGCTTTTGGCGACGCTGTTCATGCCCGCTTTGGTTGCAGCCATGGCCGCCGGGTTCATTGGCGATGCGCGGTTTGATTTGGCGGTGGATTTCGGACGGATCGCCTTTCCTTATGTGGTCTTCATCTCACTCGGCGCGCTGTTTTCGGGGATTTTAAACGCCACCGGACGCTTCGCGGCCGCGGCCGCAGCCCCGGTGTTGCTCAATGTTGTGCTCTCGGTCGCGATGATCACAGCGGCCAAACTGGGCTGGCCGGTGGATCGCGCGCTGATCTGGGCCGTGCCTGTGGCGGGTTTGGCGCAGCTTTTGATGGTCTGGCGTGCGGCGGCCAAGGTGGGGTTTGGCCTGCGTCCACGCCTGCCACGTCTGACGCCCGAACTCAAACGTTTGTTTCTTTTGGCCGGCCCTGCCGCCTTGGCGGGCGGGGTGGTTCAGATCAACCTGTTGATCGGTCGGCAAGTCGCGTCATTCTCTGAAACCGGTGCGTTGCAATATCTCAATCTGGCGGATCGGCTGTATCAATTGCCCTTGGGCGTTGTCGCCATTGCCATTGGTGTTGTGCTTTTGCCGGACCTGTCGCGACGGCTTCAGGCGGGCGACGGACAGGGCGCGCGCGATGCCTATAACCGGGCCTTTGAATTTGCGCTTTTGCTGACCGTCCCGGCCGCGATTGCTCTGATCGTCATTCCTGAGCCGTTGATTTCCTTCCTGTTTCAACGCGGTGCCTTCACACCGGAAGACGCCCATAAGACCGCCTATGCGGTGGCAATTTATGGCCTCGGGCTTCCGGCCTTTGTGATGCAAAAAGTGTTACAACCGCTGTATTTCGCCCGCGAAGACACCAAAACCCCGTTCCGCTATGCGCTTTATTCGATGGTGATCAATGCGGCTGTGGCCATCGGTCTGTCTTTTTTCATCGGCTATCTTGCGGCGGCGGTCGCGACCACAGTTGCCGCTTGGGGCATGGTCGCACTATTGTGGTTTGGCAAGTCCGATATGGGCGTCGAGGTTCACGCAGACCCGCGCCTGGTCCGGCGCGCGCCGCGTATTTTGATTGCCTCTTTGATGATGGGCGCGCTGCTTTATGGTGCCAATATCGCGCTCTCACCCGTGTTCGAGCTGTCGCGCGGGCTTGGCACGATGATCTTGGTCAGCCTTGGTATCGCCGGCTATTTCGCCTTGGCCCAAGCGATTGGAGCGGTGCGATTTGTCGAACTTAAAGGCGCGGTCAAACGGCAAAAGTGATGCGAATGCGGCGGTTAACGCCGCCGCAGCCGCGCCATGATCCGCCCCATTGCCCCCGGCACCAAAAGCGCCGCCGTTCCAAAGCCCGCGACAAAGCCCGCGAGTTTTGCAACCCAATCGGAAGAGCCGCCGAACAACAGGCCAAAGACCAATTGCAGCCCCATCAACAATCCGATCAGGGTAAAGGCCCGCATCCGGTTTTCTTGCATCCGACCAAGGCCAAGCCAGAGGATAAACGTGTAGGCACCGATGAATCCGTAAGCCGCAGGATAAGCGCCCAAAAGCGGCTGAGCGGTGTTTAAAACCAGCCCATAGATCAGCGCGCCAAACAGGGTCGAGGCGAAAAAGATCACGAACACCGCGACATTGCCAAACGTCTCACCGACCATTTTGCCCAGAGCCAAAATAAAGACGATCGCCATCAGCGCATGGGTCAAAGAATAATGCACAAACCCGTAGCTCAGAAACCGGATCACATGTTCAAACGGCCAAGTGCCCTGTGTGCGCATCGCCTCAAAAACGGTGTCAAAGAACCCGTAATCCTCCATCGCGACAAGCCGCCAGCCCACCGCATCGGGCCCCCCGATGATGCCATAAGAGCCGATTTGAAACAGCGCCTCGATGCCCCCCAGCACCAAAGCCAGCGCCACCACCGCAGGCGGCAGAGTGTTAAACGGCAATTCGGGACGATGCTCATTGGGGATGTCATTCATTTTCCGGGGCTTTCCTTGACGGGTTCGTCCTGCATAGGTAAGCGATGATCACCTAACAATCCAGTGACGGAGTTCCAGATGGAGAAGCTCGCCTTCACCCCCCGTGTTTTTTCGGGGATCAAGCCTTCGGGCGGGCTCACACTCGGCAACTACTTGGGCGCGATCAAGCGTTTCGTAGATATGCAGGGCGGTGAGTTCGAAACCATCTATTGCGTGGTGGACATGCACGCGATCACTGTTTGGCAAGACCCCGAGGATCTGCGCCATGCGACCCGTGAAGTGGCCGCAGGCTACCTTGCGGCGGGCATCGACCCGGAGAAATCGGTCTTGTTCAATCAGTCGCGCGTGTCGGCCCATGCGGAGCTCGGTTGGCTGCTCAACTGTGTTGCCCGTGTTGGGTGGATGAACCGGATGACTCAGTTCAAAGACAAGGCGGGGAAAAACGCCGAAAACGTGTCGCTTGGGCTTTACGCCTATCCCTCGCTGATGGCTGCCGATATTTTGCTGTATCACGCGACCCATGTGCCGGTGGGCGAGGATCAAAAGCAACACGTCGAATTGACCCGCGACATCGCCCATAAATTCAACCACGATTACAAGGTCGACTTTTTCCCGGAAACGATCCCGGTGATCGAAGGCCCGGCGATGCGTGTGATGAACCTGCGCGATGGGACCAAGAAAATGTCCAAATCGGGTGAGTCGGACATGGAACGCGTCAATATGACCGACGACGCCGACACGATCGCGAAAAAGTTCAAAAAGGCCAAATCGGATGCGGATGTGTTGCCCGAAGAGATGGAAGGGCTCGCAAACCGCCCGGACGCGCGCAACCTTGTGAACATCTACGCGGGTCTGGCCAATATGACCGGCGAAGAGGTTTTGGCGGTCTATGGCGGCCAAGGTTGGGGCAAGTTCAAACCCGATCTGGCCGAGCTTGCGGTCGAAAAACTCGCGCCGATTTCAAGCGAGATGAAACGCCTGATGAATGACCCGGCGGAGATCGACCGGATCATGGCAAAAGGTGCCGACAAGGCCAATGAGATCGCCCAGCCGATCCTCAACAAGACCTTTGAGATCATGGGTTTCGTGCGCTGAACAGTGCCTCCCACTCAAAACAAAAGGGCGCCCGGTGAGGCGCCCTTTTTCGTTTTCATGGCAGTCCAAATACTCAGACCAGCTTCACCTGTGTGCCCACTGCCACGCGGGGGTAGAGATCGGCAATCATCTCATTATAAAGCCCGATACAGCCATCTGACGAGCGCCGCCCGATCTTGCGGGTGTCATGGGTGCCGTGAATGCGGTAATATTGCCACGACAGGTACAGCGCATGGGTGCCCAACGGGTTTTGTGGTCCGGCGGGCACGACTTTTGGCAGGCTCGGGTCGCGTTCGCGCATGGACGGCGTCGGGGTCCAGGTCGGCCCCTCCACCTTTTTGATCACCTCTGTGTAGCCGCGTTTGGTCAGTTCCTCAGAGATCGGCACCGAGGTCGGATAAAGTTTATAAGCCCCATCGGCCGCCCAAAAATGCAGAGCACGGCTCACCGTATCGGCGACAATCGCGCCCTTTCCCAAGCTGTCGAAATGCTCGTGCCAATCAATCCGGCGAAAACTTGAGATATTGCGGCGGGCATTTTGTGGTGCTTGCAATTCATCTGGCAAGGTCAACCCGATCTCTTGGGCAAAGGCGGCTTTGCCAACAAAGGGTGCCGCTAAACTCAGCGCCAAAAACCTACGTCTTTTCAACTCGATCATGTGAATGTCCTCGTGCTTTATGCGTTAAGCGCACCAAACATATCCCTGCGGCAAACCTCAAATCACGATGGGGTTAACTGGCCGACACACAGCACAAACGCGACTCTGATGTCACAGAAGGGATTCAAACCTGTCCTAAGCTTGGCCTGCAGCGCATCAGAATCATGGCCCGTCCCCGCCAAAGCGCATGCCCTTGCGCGTGATGTGCGCGGCTTGATCCGTTTCCCCGACAGATCAGCACCCGTTGACCCTCGGTTCTTAGGAGCCGGGGGTTTTTGGGGGTCATCCCACCATTGTATCGCGCACTGGCGGTTGCGTCGCGCGCGTAGCTCGGTCATCATCCGGCAAAGCCCAAAGATCGGGTGCCACTCAAAGAGGCCAGTATGCGCAAGTTTCTCGTCATCCTTGATGACAGTCGCGAATGTCTCAATGCCATGCGGTTTGCGGCGATGCGCGCCGCGAAATCAAACGGTGGTGTGACAATCCTCTCAATCATTCCGCCCGAGGAATTCAACCATTGGATCGGTGTCGCGGATTTGATGCGCGAAGAGACCCGCGACCGCATCATCGCCCATTACGAAGTCTTCGCCAAATGGATGCGCGACCGACAGGGCATTGATCCAGAATTGGTGATCCGCGAAGGTGAGGCGGTGCATGAAATCCTCTCGCAAATCAAAGAAGACCCGAAAATTGGGGTTTTGGTTTTGGGCGCGGGCACGGAGAAATCCGGCCCCGGCCCGCTCATTTCGGCGATGATGAAACAGGCGGGTTTTTTGCCGATCCCGATGACGCTTGTGCCCGGCGAGATGTCGAAAGAGCGGTTGGAGGCGGTGACCTGAGATGTCGATGCCATGGACGTACCGACATTCCGAAAAAGAGTTTAAATCCTTTCTCAAGGATGCAAAGGACCGCATGGGATCGGTTCTTGAGAGTGACAAGATGGCCTATACGGTGGTCGACGGCGTGCTGCATGTGTTTCGCCGCCGCCTGACCCCGCCGCAGGTGATTGCCTTTGGCGATGTTTTGCCCTCCAGCTTGCGCGCGATGTTGGTCCGTGGCTGGAATGTCGACGCAGTGCCTTTGCCCTTTGGCTCTCGTTCAGAGATGATCCGCGAGGCGCAGGAGTTGCGCCAGACCCGCAATATCATGCCGCTCAATATCATGCCGCTTAATGTGATCGAAGCCACGGGGTACGCCCTATGGCGACATGTAGACCACCGCGATTTGGCGCGGGTTTTGGCCCAGATCGGTCCCGAGGCTGTGGCGTTTTGGCATGTGCCGGGGGTTGCGGAGAACGAGTTGCAGCAACAGATCATTTAGGCGTGCTGACCAAGTGCATTGTTAGAATCATTCTAAAACTTGACTTTTGCGGTCCGAACGCGCATATCCGACTATGATCCTAAGGAATATCCGAAATGTTCATTCAGACCGAATCCACACCAAACCCCGCAACCTTGAAATTCTTGCCCGGTCAGACCGTGCTTGAGGCCGGAACTGCAGACTTTCCCACAGCAGACTCTGCCGCTGCATCGCCATTGGCGCAGCGTGTGTTTGCGGTCGGCAATGTCACCGGCGTGTTTTTGGGCTCCGATTTCGTCACCGTGACCAAAGAGGACGCCACCGATTGGGACCATATCAAACCCGCCATCCTTGGCGCGATCATGGAACATTTCCAATCCGGCGCACAGGTCATGGACACACATGCCAGCGCCGCAGGCGGCCACGCCGACCATGACGGACCTGACGGCGAAATCGTCAAACAGATCAAAGAATTGCTCGACACCCGTGTGCGCCCCGCCGTGGCCCAGGACGGCGGCGACATCACGTTCCATGGCTTTGATCGCGGCATCGTTTACCTGCATATGCAGGGCGCTTGCGCCGGGTGTCCCTCCTCGACTCTGACGTTGAAAATGGGCATCGAAAACCTGTTGCGCCATTACATCCCCGAGGTGCTCGAAGTGCGCCCCGTCGCGGCTTAAGAGTCCAAGATGTCGCCTGAGGAGCTTGCCACGCTCCATGCTGTAAGTTTCCAAACGCCCCGCCCATGGTCTGTCAAAGACTTCGCGGGGCTTTTGTCTATGCGCGAGAATTTTATCATCACGGGCGATGGGCCGTCCTTCATCATGGGCCGGTATGCCGCCAATGAAGCCGAAGTTTTGACCCTCGCCGTCCATCCCGAAGCGCGCGGTCTGGGCTTGGGCCGGGTGATGCTGCGCGCCTATGAGAAAGAGGCGGAATCGCGCCTCGCGTTGATGTCCATTTTGGAAGTGGCCGAGAATAACAGCGTCGCCATTTCGCTCTATCTTTCCGAAGGCTACAGCGAATCTGGTCGGCGTCCGCGCTACTACACAACGCCTGAGAATACGAAAATCGACGCTTTGGTCCTTTCCAAGCCATTAAAACATACGTGACCTTGCGTCACAGTGCACCGGAATGCCCAATCTCCCTCCATTGCGCGACCAAACGGTCAAAAATGGTAAAATGTGTATTGACCCTCCCTCTGTGACGCGCCCTAATCTCGCTATACTGCGAGACGATTTGCTCGCTCCATGGGCATGTGACTTGTTTTCAGACAAGGGACTGCCCCAATAGTTTAAATACCCAACGGGAGATACCCATGACCCTGACCAAAACACTCCTCGGCGCAGTTGCTGCTCTGGCCCTGACCTCTGGCGCAGCTTTGGCCGATCCGGCGATCATTTTTGATCTTGGCGGCAAATTTGACAAATCCTTCAACGAAGCTGCGTTTAATGGTGCCGAGCGTTGGGCCAAGGAAACGGGCGGGACCTACCGCGATGTCGAGCTGCAATCGGACGCGCAGCGCGAACAATATCTGCGCAACTTCGCTGAAAAGGGCTTTAACCCGATCGTGATGGCAGGCTTCTCCTTCGCCACCGCGCTTGAAACCGTTGCCGCCGATTTCCCGGACACCAAATTCGCCATCATCGACATGGTCGTGGACGCGCCGAACGTGCGCTCCGTGGTGTTCAACGAACAAGAGGGCTCCTACCTGGCCGGGATCGCCGCAGCTTATGCCGCCAAAGGCGACACCGTGTCCTTTGTGGGCGGCATGGACATCCCGCTGATCTCCAAATTCGCCTGTGGCTATGCCGAAGGCTTCAAATCCGTGAAACCCGAAGGCAAGGTCATCGTCAACATGACCGGCACCACACCTGCGGCATGGAACGATCCGGTGAAGGGCGGCGAATTGACCCGCGCGCAAAAATCTGCGGGTTCTGAAGTTGTGTTTGCGGCGGCGGGCGGCACCGGTCTTGGTGTTCTGCAAACTGCAGCCGATGAGGGCATGTTGTCCATCGGCGTCGATAGCAACCAAAACTACCTCCAGCCCGGCTCGGTTCTGACCTCCATGGTCAAACGCGTCGACAATGCTGTGTATGATGCCTTCACCCAAGGTGAGACCCTTGAGACCGGCATCAATGTGATGGGCCTGTCCAACGACGGTGTTGGCGTTGCGATGGATGAATATAACGCCGCCCTGATCACACCTGAGATGAAAGCGGCCATCGACGACGCCACCGCAAAAATCATCGCCGGCGAAATTGTAGTGCACGACTACATGTCCGACGAATCCTGCCCGGCGTTTTAAGGGCAGCTGTCGCATGAGCGTCCAGTCTGAAGCGGGGCGGCAGGCAACTGCCGCCCCCACCGCTTCCTCCGCCCCCATTGACGCGCCAGCGATTGAACTGCGCGGGATTTCCAAAGCCTTTGGCCCGGTTCAGGCCAATAAGGACATCTCGATCACGGTCAAAAAAGGCACGGTCCACGGCATCATCGGCGAAAACGGCGCGGGGAAATCCACGCTGATGTCGATCCTCTATGGCTTTTACAAAGCCGATGCGGGGACGATCCACATCAAGGGCCAAGAGGTCCAGATTGCCGACAGCCAAGCCGCGATTTCCGCCGGCATCGGCATGGTGTTCCAGCACTTTAAACTGGTCGAAAACTTCACCGTGCTCGAAAATGTCATTTTAGGCGCAGAAGATGGCGGATTGCTCAAACCCTCGCTGGCGAAAGCCCGCACGCTTTTAAAGCAACTCTCTGATGAATATCAACTTTCTGTCGATCCAGATGCTTTGATCGAAGATCTCTCCGTCGGCCACCAGCAACGGGTTGAGATCCTCAAAGCGCTCTATCGTCAGGCCGACATCCTGATTTTGGACGAACCCACGGGGGTTTTGACCCCGGCCGAGGCGGACCATTTGTTTCGCATTCTCGAAGGGCTCAAAGAACAGGGCAAAACCATCATTCTCATCACCCATAAGCTGCGCGAAATCATGGAGATCACCGACACGGTGTCCGTGATGCGCCGCGGCGAGATGACCGCGACAGTGCAGACCGCCGACACCACCCCCGAAGATCTGGCCGAACTGATGGTCGGGCGCAAAGTCTTGCTTCATGTTGAGAAAAAGCCCGCCACACCGGGAGCGCAGATTTTGGAAATTGAAAACCTGCGCGTCGTGGATGAGCAGGGTGTGGAACGGGTCAAAGGCATTGATTTGCATGTGCGCGCCGGTGAAATTCTTGGGATTTGTGGCGTGGCGGGCAATGGTCAAACCGAACTTTTAGAGGTTTTGGGCGGCTATCAAACCGGCACGGGCACGATCCGCCTGAATGGCCAAGAGATCGACCTGACAGGCAAGAACTCCGACGGCCAATCGCGCCGCGCCCGCGGGATTTCGCATGTGCCGGAGGACCGGCATGATGAGGGTCTGATCCTGAATTTCCAAGCCTGGGAAAACATGGTGTTTGGTTATCACCACGCACCTGAATATCAAAAAAACCGCTTTTTGATGGACAACGCCGCGATCAAGGCAATGACCCAAGAAAGCATGACCAAATTCGACGTGCGCCCGCCAAACCCCAAGCTGGAGGCCAAAAGTTTTTCCGGCGGCAACCAGCAAAAAATCGTGTTGGCGCGCGAGATCGAGCGCAACCCCGACCTGCTGTTGATCGGTCAGCCGACGCGCGGCGTCGATATTGGTGCCATCGAGTTCATTCACCAACAGATCGTACATCTGCGCGATGCGGGCAAAGCCATCCTATTGGTGTCGGTGGAACTTGATGAAATCCTGTCGCTGAGTGACCGGATTGCGGTGATGTTTGACGGTAAAATCATGGGCGAACGCCTGCCCTCTGAGACCAATGAAGGCGAGCTTGGCCTGATGATGGCTGGGATTGCCGAAGAAAAATCGAGGGAGGCTGGTCAATGACAAAAATGCCAAAATGGGCGGATGCCGTCCTCATTCCGTTGATCTCGATCTTCTTGGCCTTTTTGCTGTCGGGCCTCGTGATCATGGCCATCGGCAAAGACCCGGTGGTGGCGATCAAAACCATGGTGCAAGGCGCGTTTGGCAGTTCAAACGGCATTGGTTACACGCTCTATTACACCACCAATTTCATCTTCACCGGCCTTTCGGTCGCTGTCGCCTATCACGCCCGATTGTTCAACATCGGCTCTGAAGGTCAGGCGGCGTTGGGCGGTTTGGGGGTGGCGCTTGTGTGCCTTTATGTGCCTTGGCCGCATTGGGCCATTGCCCTGCCTGCGGCGATGATCGGCGGTGCGCTTTTTGGGGCGGCCTGGGCGTTTATCCCCGCCTATCTTCAGGCCAAACGCGGCAGCCATATCGTCATCACCACCATCATGTTCAACTTTATCGGCTCTGCGCTGATTGGCTACATCCTGTTGAATTACCTCAAAGTTCCGGGGTCTATGTCAACTGAAAGCACGCGGTTTGGCGCCGGGGCACACCTGCCGACTTTCCATGAAATGTTGGCGCCCTTGGGCATTGAGTTCAACAAAAACGCCCCCGTCAACGTGTCCTTCCTGATCGCGCTTTTGGCGGCTGTTGGGTTCTATTTCCTGATCTGGCGCACCCGGCTTGGCTATGAAATCCGCGCCTATGGCCAATCGGAAACGGCGGCGAAATACGCCGGCATCAACCCGGTGCGCATCGTCGTGATCGCCATGCTGATCTCCGGCGCCTTGTCCGGCCTGATGGCGATCAACAACGTGATGGGCGAGGCCGAACGGTTGATCGACAATGCCGTCGAGGGCGCGGGCTTTATCGGCATCGCAGTGGCTTTGATGGGCCGCAATCACCCGATCGGGATCGTCTTGGCCGCGCTTCTTTTTGGCTTTTTGTACCAAGGCGGCGGCGAATTATCATTCTGGGAATCGATCCCGCGCGAATTGGTCGTGGTCATTCAGGCCCTTGTGATCATGTTCACCGGCGCGCTCGATAATATGGTGCGCGCGCCGCTTGAAAAACTGTTCATCGCCCTCAACAAGAAAAAGGAGGCGTGAGCATGGACTATCTCACGATCATCCAAATCCTCGACAGCACGGTGCGCCTTGCCACGCCTTTGCTTTTGACCTGTCTTGCCGGGCTGTTTTCCGAACGCGCAGGCGTCGTTGACATCGGACTTGAGGGCAAATTGTTAGCGGCGGCGTTCTTGGCCGGGGCTGCGGCCTCTGTCACCGGGTCGATTTGGATCGGGCTTTTGGCGGGCGTGGCCGGATCTTTGGCGTTTTCCATGATCCACGGGCTGGCCTCGATCACCTTCAAAGGCGATCAGCTTATTTCAGGCGTGGCTCTGAACTTTCTCGCCGCCGGACTGACCGTTGTTGTTGGCCAAAGTTGGTTTAAGCTCGGCGGGCGCACGCCCTCGCTCCCAACGGAAGCACGGTTTGGCGAATGGAACCTGCCGTTTTCTGATGCATTGGCCGATGTGCCCTTTATCGGACCGCTCTACCATGAATTGATTTCTGGTCACACCGCGCTGACCTATATGGCACTGCTTGCCGTGCCACTGTCGTGGTGGGTGCTGTATCGCACCCGCTTTGGTCTGCGCCTGCGCGCTGTGGGGGAAAACCCCTCAGCGGTCGATACGGCGGGCGTGTCGGTGGTGAGACTGCGGTTCGCCGCGCTGGTCATCGCTGGCGTGTTGTGCGGCATGGCCGGCACTTACCTTGCCTCTCTCGCGGCGGGTTTCGTCAAAGACATGTCGGCAGGGCGCGGTTACATCGCCTTGGCAGCGTTGATTTTCGCCAAATGGCGGCCTTGGTATGCGCTCTCCGCCACGATGTTGTTCGGGCTTTTGGAGGCCATTGGCAACCGTTACCAATCCATCACCATGGGCGATTTCACCATCCCCGTGCAGTTCATGCAGGCCCTGCCCTACATCCTGACCGTGATCATTTTGGCGGGCTTTGTCGGCAAGGCCATCCCACCGCGCGCGGGCGGCACGCCCTATGTGAAAGAACGATAAACCTCCGTAAAATGACACAGAGCGGGCCTTCGGGTCCGCTTTTGTGTCTCAAACGCCGCGGATCATTTGACGCGCGCGCCAAATCACTGCATTGCTGAAGAAAGACGTCGCGAAAGTCCCCTATGCAAATATTTCTCCCAATCGCAGAAGTTTCGGTGAATGCCTTCACCCTGCTCGGACTTGGCGGGATTGTGGGCGTATTATCGGGCATGTTTGGCGTCGGCGGCGGATTTTTGATCACGCCGCTCTTGTTCTTTGTCGGCATCCCGCCCGCTGTGGCGGTGGCCACCTCTGCCAACCAAATTGTCGCCTCGTCGGTCTCCGGTGTGCTTGCCCATTTCAAACGCAAGACGGTGGATTTAAAGATGGGGTTTGTGCTGTTGGGGGGCGGGCTTGTCGGCTCTGCCATCGGCATTCAGATCTTCAACATGCTCAAAGCCATGGGTCAGGTCGATTTGCTTGTGACCCTCTGTTATGTGGTGTTTTTGGGCATCATCGGGTTTTTGATGCTGATCGAATCCATCCGTGCCATCAAACGGGCCAAAGGCCGCCCGGGTGGTCGCCCGGAGCGCAAAAAACACCTTTGGGTTCACAACCTGCCGCTGAAAATGAAATTCCGCGCCTCGGGGCTCTATATCTCCGCCATTCCGCCGATTGCGGTGGGTGTTATGGTGGGCATGTTGGGCGCCGTTATGGGCGTGGGGGGTGGATTCATCATGGTGCCTGCGATGATCTATCTGCTTGGAATGCCAACCAAAGTTGTGATCGGCACCTCGCTGTTTCAGATCATTTTCACCGCCGGGTTCACCACCTTGCTGCACGCCTATACCAACCATACGGTAGATGTGTTTTTGGCGTTTCTGTTGCTGATCGGCGGCGTCATTGGTGCGCAAATCGGCACCCAAATCGGGCTAAAAATGAAGGCCGAGCAATTGCGGATTTGGCTTGCGGTTTTGGTGCTGGCCGTCTGTCTCAAACTGGGCTTCGATCTGTTGTTGCCGCCCAAAGAACTCTACTCACTGGGGGCATGATGACACGCGTTTTTGCCCTGCTGTTCGCTTTGTTGATGCTGCCCGGTGCGGGCCGTGCCGAAGAAGTCGTCGCCGCGCTGAGCCAAAGCCGGATTTCCATTACGGCCAATTTTGACGGCTCTGAAATTTTGATTTTTGGGGCAGTGAAGCGCGACCAACCGACGCCGGAGGGAGAGCCGCTCGATGTCATCATCACCGTCGCGGGGCCTGAAAAGGTCGAAACCATCCGCCGTAAAGATCGCCGTTTTGGCATTTGGATCAACGTCGAGGCACAGGTGATTGGCCACACGCCCACCTTTTACACGGTCACCTCGACGCGGGAATTGGCCGATATACTGCCGCCCTTGACCGACAGTCTTTGGAAAATCACCCCCGACAAACGCATTTTGCCAGGGATGCGCGGGCTGCCTGCGCGCGAGGCTTTGATCCGGCTGCGCAAGGCGGATGATCTGTACCGCACCCGCGAAGGGGTCGTCACGCTGAGCGAGGACACGCTGTTTCAAACCTCGATCACCCTGCCCTCCAATATCGTCGAAGGTGGCTACACCACGCGGATTTTTTTACTGCGAAACGGCGCTGTGATCGACAGTTACGGCACCACGATCAACGTGCAAAAAGTTGGCATTGAGCGTTGGCTTTATAATTTGGCCTATCAACAGGCGTTGATCTACGGCGTGATGGCGCTGGCGATTGCCGGGCTGTTTGGGTGGGGGGCCTCAGAGGCGTTTCGCATTCTTCGGCGTTGATCACAGCAGCGCGTCGACCTGTGCCTCAAGTGTCAAAGGTGCCGCCTCTTTGGCGGTCAAATCCGCAACAGACAGCGGTGCGGTCGGTTTGGCCAACCGCGCCTGCGTCACCCACAACAGCCGCGTTTCGGCGCGGGTGATGGCGACATAGGTCAGCCGTTTCCAAAGCGGAATGCCCGCCTCCATCCGACCGGCGCGCGCGGCGGCCATAATGTCGGGGGCAAAGACCTGAACACTGTCCCATTGCGAGCCTTGCGCCTTGTGAATCGTCACCGCCGCTCCATGCAAAAATGCCGCCCCCATGCGCGCGGCATAGGGGATAAACGGTTCTTCTTCATCGGGAATTTCGATTTTAACAATGGAGGCCGCCGAGATATTCGGGTCCTCCGCGCCGATCACATGTAGCCGCGAAAAGCCGGGTTTGCGCCCTGGGCCGAGGTAGACGACCTGCGCGCCTTTGATCAAGCCCCGCGCCTCAAGGTCCAACCGTTTCTTGCGGTGTTTCGCGGGCAATTCGATGCCATCACAGATCAAAGGTTCGCCGGGCAACAGCGCATCCACGGGCGCGCCGTGGACATTGCGAAACGCTTGGATCAGCCGGATGCGGGTCGCATTGCGCCAGACCAAAACCGGCGAGCGCGCCATCAAATCGCTTTCGACCCGGCTGGCATAGACCACCCGCTCGTCGCGCGCGGCGGCCTCTTGGATCATGCGGTCAAACTGATCAAACCCCAACTGCGGATCGGCCAGAGCATGGGCCAGATCGAGGATCGGGTTGTCTTGGGTTTGGCGGTGAATACGGTGCAGCACATAGGTGTTTTCCGCGCCCAAAGTTTCAAACACCATCTCGCCGGCTTGGTTGACCGGGGCCAATTGCGCCGGGTCACCGAACAGCACAAGCGTCGGGAAAATCTCTTTGAGATCATCGAGTTGGCGTTTGTCCAACATTGAGCTTTCATCGACGAATCCGATATCGAGCGGGTCTTCGCGGCGCTTCCACCCGGTGATGAAATCAGAGCCACGCAGGCCAGCCGCCGCCAAAGCGCCGGGGATGGATTTATGGGTTTGATAAAAGGCATAGGCCCGATCCAAGGCCTCATCTGTCAGACCCTCAACCGAAAGGGCTTCGACATCCGGGCGCTCGCCATTGCCCGCCAGCCATTCGGCGATTTTTTCATATTCCGGGTCATAGACCGGGGTGTAGAGAATGCGATGGATGGTGGTTGCGGGCACGCCGCGGGTGCGCAAGACCGAGGCGGCTTTGTTGGTTGGCGCAAGAATCGCCAAGGTGCGGCGTTCCTTTTTCTTGCGGCCTTCCCAATCGCCGGAAACGATATCGACGCCCGCCTCATCCAGAGCCTTGTACAGCTCTGCCAACAAAAGGGTTTTGCCCGATCCCGCCTTGCCGATCACCGCGCGAATTTGCGTGTCCGTTGACGCCATGGGCAAAATCAGCCCATCCTCAAGATCAACCCCCACCTGTTTCAGCACGGCGCTGATGGCGTCATAGGCGTCGGCCTGATCGTCAGAGAATGTAAGCGCGGTTCCAGTCATGGCGGCGACCCTAAAGCGTTTCGAAGCAAACCTGTATCAGAGATTTTGGTCGAAACGCCCAAAAGACCAAAATGATCCTGGGCGCGTCCCCTTCCCTTATGTCAGGCTTAAGGAGTTACGCTTTAAAGACCCGCCGTCAGGGACACCAGAGGGAAAGATTTAGGCAATCGCGCGCATATCATCCCATTGCGGATGATCAAAAGCGGCACGGAACCAGCGTTTTGAGGTCGCCCGATCAATCCCTGCACGCGCCAATGTGGGGGTAAAAATCTCTTCGCGCATTTCCCATAGGCCAATGCCAATGACGTCGCGCCCTTCGCCGACACGGCCCAACACATCCGGGACGAGGCCCATGAGGGAATAAATCCGCTCCATGCGCGGATCAAAAACACCAACGAAATGTTTGAGCTGGAATTCTTCCATGATCTCACCTGCCGCCAAGGTCAGTGCGGCGGTCACCCGACGATCCGCACCGGGGGCAAGGCAAAACCGGGTGCATTCCCAAATGAACGGGCTTTCAATGCGCACGCCGTCCGTGAGATGGGAAAAATGGTCATTGACCATCGTGTCGCCAGTTGTCGGCAAAAACCGCATCGACCCGCCATGGGTGCCGTCGGTTTTTTGCCAAATCACATAGAGCGGATTGATGTCATCATATTCGTCGCGTTCTTCACCAGCCTCGTTCACCTGCACGTCCCATCCAAGACGATTTTTGAACTGATCGGCGCGGTCACGAAACATGGTATCGCGCAGACGCGGAAAATGGTAAAGGTCATCGCCGTAAATATAGCGCAGCATGGGGTGAGTGCTCCTGTCTCCATCAACTGGAGAGGACGCTACGATCCAAGTGTTAACCATAACCTATCCAAAGCGTACGCGAGGGGGTGACATATGTTCACCTTGCGTTCTATGCTTACTATTTAAGCGCAACACGGGACAAACCACCCTTGATAGAGCCTCTTAAACGATGATCACCCCCATCGACAGGGCCCGCGCAACGGCGTGAGTCGTGTTCAACGCCCCAAGTTTGTGGCGTGCCGATTCGATATAGACCCGCAGCGTATGCTCGGAAATCCCAAGCTCTGCCGCCGCCTGTGCCCGGCTCAACCCTTTGGCAATATGGGTGATCGCGGACAATTCACGGGGGGAAAGCGTCGGAGTCGTTTGGTTTTCGTCGACGGCCTCAAAAGCCAAAGCCTTTTTGTTAAACTCATGAGCAACAACGACGAGATCTCTTTGGATGCGGGAAATCAGGCGATCCCATTCCTCATCCGTAGCCGTATGGTTCAACGTAAACAGGGCGAACTGACCGTTTGGTCCCCGGATGGGGATGGTGTAGCCTTGGTTCCCAACCCCATAATCCAACGCATCGCGAAAGAATGTTTTTGCGGCCTTAGAGGACCAGTCCAGTTGCTTCCAGTTGACGGGTGTGAAGCGTTGGAAACATCCAAAAATCACCGGGTCCATGCGTAGGTAGTCTTTTTCAAGGTAGCGGTCGACCCATTCGGAGGAATATGTGCCTGCGCCGAACCTTTCCCCCACGCTATTGACCCAATGATAGACCACATGAGAAATCGCTAAGAGGTCACGCAAATCCTCCGTTGCGCTTTGAAAGCCTTCGAACGTTTCAACTCGCTGGATATCCTCCAGAAAGTCTTGCAAATCCGCCGTCATGCACCCCCACCTGTTCCGACTCCGGGCCCGTGTTAGAAAGCTCCGCCGCGACGACAAGGCAGACATCGCCCAACTGCTCAGCACTCGCTGTCAGGCCATTCTGCTCTGCAAACGTCCGCAGGTCTGTGAGTACATCAAGTATCCAATCGTTGCGCATGTAAACCCTCTTTCGGTTATCAAAGTGGTTGCACGTACAACCCTAGACGGTGCTTTTGCATTTTGAAATTCGCGGATATGGCCTCCCCATAAATAGCGAGCCTAATTTCACTAACCCTATGAATTATAATAATTCGTTTATTTTCTGAGAGTTGCGCAATGAAATTTCCCGGTCAAAACCGACTCACCTGAGATTCGCCAGCGCAACCGAATTTATCAACCTTGAGTTGATCTCCATTTCAGAAGAAAACCCACGGGCAAAAAAAATCCCGCCCCTCTGAGGAAGGGCGGGACATTGAACCATTTCGGCTTGGCGCAGAGGGCTTATTTGCCCGCGTCGATTACGTCTTGCAGCGTGTGCAGCCCGGTTGTCGGCGCTTGTACCAGCACGGACATGTTGCCCGGCTTATGCTCGTTGCGCAGCATTTTCGTGTGGGCTGCGGGAATTTCATCCCACGTGAAGGTTTCCGACAGGAACGGATGAATGCGCTTTTCGATCATCATCAGGTTGGCGGCAGCCGCCTGTTTGAGATGGGCGAAATGCGAGCCCTGCAAACGCTTTTGATGCATCCAGATATAGCGCACGTCAAAGGTCAGGTTGTAGCCGGTGGTCCCGGCACAGATCACAACCATCCCACCTTTTTTACAGACGAAGCTGGAGACCGGAAAGGTGCTCTCGCCGGGGTGTTCAAACACGATATCGACGTTCTTGCCTTTGCCGGTGATGTCCCAGATCGCTTTGCCGAATTTACGCGCCTCATTGAACCACGCGGTATATTCCGGCGTGTTCACGGTCGGGAGTTGGCCCCAGCAGGTGAAATCTTTGCGGTTGATCACGCCTTTTGCGCCCAGCCCCATGACGAAATCACGTTTGCTTTCGTCCGAGATCACGCCAATCGCATTCGCGCCTGCGGCATTGATCAACTGAATCGCATAGGTGCCCAGACCGCCAGACGCGCCCCAGACCAAAACGTTCATGCCCGGTTTCAACTCATGCGGCGGGTGGCCAAAGAGCATCCGGTACGCGGTGGCCAACGTCAGCGTGTAGCAGGCGCTCTCTTCCCACGTCAGGTGGGTCGGACGCGGCAAAAGCTGTTGTGCTTGAACGCGGGTGAATTGCGCGAAAGACCCATCCGGGGTTTCATAGCCCCAAATCCGCTGTGACGGGGAATACATCGGGTCGCCGCCGTTGCACTCTTCGTCATCGCCGTCGTCCTGGTTGCAATGGATCACAACCTCGTCGCCGACTTTCCAATTTTTCACCGCCGAGCCAACCGCCCAAACGATGCCGGAGGCGTCGGAGCCCGCGATATGATATTCTGCGCCGTGACCGTCGAACGGCGAGATTGGCACGCCGAGACCGGCCCAAACGCCATTGTAGTTCACGCCAGCCGCCATCACGAGCACAAGCACCTCATGCGGCTCAAGCGTCGGCGTTTCAACGACTTCTTGTTTAAAGGAGGTTTCAGGTTCGCCGTGACGTTCGCGGCGGATCGCCCAAGCGTACATTTTGGCTGGAACATAGCCCATGGGCGGCATTTCACCGACCTCATAGAGATCTTTTTCTTCGGCTGTGTAGGTCGTCAGCTTCGTATCAAGCGCCATCTTCAGTCCTCCATAACTTCGGGGCCGGGTCGCCCCAAAGGCTCATCTTTTATCTGTTTTGTTTGGGACCCTTTTGACGCAACCAACTGTGCTTCATCAAAAGGGCCCCGCCCTGCGCCGCGATGCAGAATCGCGGGCTCTCTGCCCTCTAGATACGATTTGAAAAGTAATTATGCAATGCTGATGCAGCAATTTTTGAAATTTTATAACCGAGCAATCGCAGCATTTTGAGAAAATCCCCGCAAAAACCCCGCAAAAACAAGGCCGCCTACGACCAAAGGGCGAGACAATATCCTTACGTCACTTGGAAAATCGCCTCTTTTCGCGCCCTGCCGCATCGCGGCGAATTGACATTGGCACATTATTCCACGCATAAACGCTTCTGAGAAATATTATTGCCCATCGAAAGATGATACAGCGAACGAGGCCCGCCATGACTGATACGAAAAAGGATAAACCCTGGCTCTTCCGTACCTATGCGGGCCATTCGACAGCGAAAGCCTCCAACGCGCTCTATCGCACCAACCTGTCCAAGGGTCAGACCGGCCTGTCCGTGGCCTTCGATCTGCCCACTCAGACCGGCTATGACAGCGATCATGAACTGGCCAAAGGCGAGGTCGGCAAAGTCGGCGTGCCGGTGGCGCATTTGGGCGATATGCGGATGTTGTTCAAAGACATTCCGCTCGAACAAATGAACACGTCGATGACAATCAACGCCACCGCCCCGTGGTTGTTGGCGCTTTATATCGCCGCCGCCGAAGAGCAAGGCGCAGATGTGTCGAAACTTCAGGGCACGGTGCAAAACGACATCATCAAAGAATACCTGTCGCGCGGGACATATGTGTGCCCGCCGCGTCCGTCGCTGCGAATGATCACCGATGTCGCCGCCTATACGCGTGAGCATCTGCCCAAATGGAATCCGATGAACATCTGTTCCTATCACCTGCAAGAGGCCGGGGCGACGCCAGAGCAAGAACTGGCTTTTGCTTTGGCCACCGCGATTGCCGTGCTGGATGACCTGAAAGAAAAAGTGCCCGCCGAGGCCTTCCCGGAAATGGTCGGGCGGATTTCGTTTTTCGTCAACGCGGGCATCCGGTTCGTCACCGAGCTGTGCAAAATGCGCGCCTTTGTCGAGCTGTGGGACGAAATCACCCGTGATCGATACGGCGTCGAGGACCCGAAATTCCGCCGCTTCCGCTACGGTGTCCAAGTCAACTCGCTGGGCCTCACCGAGCAGCAGCCGGAAAACAACGTCTACCGCATCCTGATCGAAATGCTTGCCGTCACCCTGTCCAAAACCGCCCGCGCCCGCGCCGTGCAATTGCCCGCATGGAACGAGGCGCTCGGCCTGCCGCGTCCGTTTGATCAACAATGGTCGCTGCGGATGCAGCAAATCCTCGCCTATGAAACCGACCTGTTGGAATATGACGACCTGTTCGACAACAACCCCGCCGTGGACCGCAAGGTGAGCGAGTTGAAAGCGGGTGCGCGCGCCGAACTTGACACGCTTGACGGCATGGGCGGCGCGATTGAGGCGATTGAATATATGAAGTCGCGGCTGGTCGAAAGCAACGCCGAGCGCATTTCCAAGATCGAAGGCGGCGAGACCGTTGTCGTCGGGGTGAACCGCTGGACCGTGGGCGAACCGTCGCCGCTGACCACCGGGGATGGCGCGATCATGAAATCCGACCCAGAGGCCGAAGCCGATCAAATCGGGCGTTTGCAAGAGTGGCGGCAGTCACGCAACGAGGTCGCCGTGCAAGCCGCGCTGACCAAATTGCGCGAGGCGGCGAAATCCGGCACCAACATCATGCCCGCCTCGATTGAGGCCGCCAAAGCCGGGGCGACGACGGGCGAATGGGGCGACATGGTCCGCGCAGCCTTTGGTCAGTACCGTGGCCCGACCGGGGTGTCCGTGAACCCGTCGAACCGCACCGAAGGCTTGGACGAAATCCGTGACGAGGTGGCGCGTGTCTCGACCTCGCTGGGCCGTAAACTCAAATTCCTCGTCGGCAAACCCGGCCTTGATGGCCACTCGAACGGTGCCGAACAAATCGCCGCCCGCGCCCGCGACGCAGGGATGGACATCACCTATGAGGGCATCCGCCTGACCCCCTCTGAGATTGTCGAAGCCGCAGGGCGCGACGCGGCCCATGTGGTGGGCCTGTCGATCCTGTCGGGGTCGCATATGCCGCTCATGGCGGACTTGATGGAGCGGATGAAAGAGGCCGGGTTGGGCCATATCCCGGTGGTCGTGGGTGGCATCATTCCCGAAGCGGATGAAAAGGCGCTTTTGGCGATGGGTGTGGCCCGCGTCTACACGCCGAAAGATTTCGAACTCAACCGCATCATGTTTGACATCGTCGGTTTGGTCGATCCCGCGTCAGAGGCTGCGGAGTAAGGCTGGTCCCCGCGAAAATCAAAGCTATAGTCGGGGCAACTCAAACCAAGAGGTGCCCTGATGCCGACCCCCCATATTGCCGCTAAAGCCGGAGAGATTGCCGAAACCGTTTTGATGCCGGGCGATCCCTATCGCGCCAAATGGGCGGCTGAGAATTTTCTTGATGACGCCGTTTTGGTCAACGAAGTGCGCGGCATGTTGGGCTTTACCGGCACTTACAAAGGCAATCGCGTCACCATTCACGGCTCCGGCATGGGGATGCCCTCCCTGTCGATCTACGCCAATGAATTGATCACCGAGTATGGTGCCAAAACCCTGATCCGCATCGGGTCTTGTGGCGCGATGCAGCATCACATCAAGGTGCGTGACGTGGTGATCGCAATGACCGCCACCACGCTCTCGACCCCCTCGCGCGGCATTTTCAAAGAGCTGAACTTTGCGCCTTGTGCCGATTATGGCCTGCTTGAGGCCGCCGTCGCGGCCGCGCGGACCAAAGACACTGGCGTGCATGTCGGCGGGATTTATTCCTCTGATGTGTTTTATGACGAACGGCCCGACCTGACCGAGATCATGGTGCGTCACGGCATCTTGGGCGTCGAAATGGAAGCCGCTGAACTTTATAATCTCGCCGCCCGTCATGGCGTGCGCGCGCTTGGCATCATGACCGTCTCGGATCATTTGCTGACCCATGAGGCCCTGCCCTCGACGGATCGCGAACGCAGCTTTGGCGACATGGTCGAAATCGCGCTTGAGGCGGCTTTTGCCTAAAATATCGCGCTCTGCGGCTTGTTTTTCTGCACCTGCAACCTAACTATCCAAGGGCTGCCCAGACGGGTGGCCCTTTCCCATAAAATCAGACGATAAGGAGGGCCTTTCATGTCCATGCCCAAACGCCAACTGGGAACAGACGGTCCAATGGTCAGCGCCATCGGATTTGGTTGCATGAGCTTTGCGGGCTTTTTTGGCCCCGCCGATGATGACACCAGCCTTGAAACATTGGCCACGGTCGAGGCCGCGGGCATCGACTTTTGGGACACCGCCAATATCTATGGTATGGGGCGCTCTGAGCGCATCGTCGGACGGTATTTGAAAGAAACCCAAGCGAAAGTGACGCTGGCCACCAAGGTGGGTATCGTGCCCGGACCGCCGCGCGGCTTTTCCAATGAGGCGGATTACATCCGTGCCGAACTTGAAAGTTCGCTTGAGAAACTGAACCGCGACAAGGTTGAACTTTATTACATTCACCGCCGCGAACAGGAACGCCCTGTCGAAGAGGTGGCCGAAACCATGGGGCGGTTGATCGAAGAGGGGTTGATCGACGCCTGGGGCCTCTCCGAGGTCGCGCCGTCAACCATCCAGCGCGCGCATCGGGTGGTGCCGCTCCGGGCGGTGCAAAACGAATATTCGCTTTGGTCGCGTCAGCCGGAATTGGGCGTCATCCAGACCTGTGAAGACTTGGGCATCGCCTTCATCCCCTTCTCTCCCTTGGGGCGTGGGGTATTGGGTGATGTCGATCTTGATCCACCCAATTTTGAATCTCATGATTTCCGCAAAGTGAACCCGCGCTTTATGGAGCCAAATTGGTCCGCCAATATGGATCATGTCCGTGCTTTCCGTGCCCATGCCGCCAAGAAAGGCGTGACCACATCGGCCTTGGCACTGGCGTGGGTGCTGCATCAGGGCGATCACATGATGCCCATTCCCGGCACACGCACGGCGGCGCATTTGGCCGAATGGGTTGATGCCACGTCGATTTCTCTCTCCGAGGACGATCTTTGGGACATCGAAGAGGTTCTGCCCGTGGGCTGGGCCCATGGGGATCGCTACTCAGACGCGCAAATGGTTGGTGTCGAGCGCTATTGCTAAGCCTTTCCACCACGCCAGACATGAAAAAGCCCCGCATCCTCTGCGGGGCTTTTTGAATTCCGTGAGGGCAGACATCAATCCGCGCAGTAATAGGCGTACATCTGATCCAAAACGGCAAGTTTGCTTGGAACGATTTGTTCGCTCGATTGCGCAGCCGGTGTGGCCGGGGCGTAATATTCAAGCCACTCCGTGACTTTCATCGCCGAGTCTGCAGTGTCTTTTGCGGTCAGTGCAACATCGTGCAAGGTCATAGTCGTCACTCCAATAAGGGTCCGTGCATAGAAATGCCGGTTCGCCCTCCCTTAACTTTGAAATATGCCGCGCTGCGGCGCAATACAGCCCCTAAAACACGCATACTCGCCATGCGGTCGCTGCAATGCAGAAAGTTCAACGGTGTGTAAACCATAATCCGGTGACAAGATCAGAGCTTCGGCATCCGTCCGCCACAGTGCTTTGGCTCCCCCGAAGCCGTCTGTGCCGTGGCGCCACAGACCGGACAGGCCCAATCCACACCCTCCGCCCCCTTGCTCACCTGACGCCATTTGCACGCCCCCGTTTTCTCCGTGCGCAGGATGTACATGGCGACATAGAGACCAATGATGAGAATGGGGGCGAGGAGAAGCATGATGATGGTCCTGTCGCCACCTTACCAGGCAAAGTAGCGACATCTAAAGAGCGGTTCGAAGAAAACCTGACACACAGGTTTGGGCGAGACGCGTATGGGACTGAAGCGCTTTAGCGTTTTTGACGCTCGGCCCGCCGAAGTATTTTCTGTCTGCGCAAATAGCGGCGCAATGACCGATAGAAGAACCGATACCGATGGCCACGCAGCTCGATCGGCTCCGCCAGCGTTTGGACAACACGGTTGGGCATCAGTTTTTCCATCTTGGCTTCGAATTGATCCTGACAGGCCAAATAGCGTTCATCCACGGTCGCAGCCCCCATATGAGTCACGAGGAAGTCAATGGCATAAGCTGTCAGACCAAGGGCCTGCGCCTTGAGTACAATATCGAGGCCGTACAGGTGAAACCCTTTGAGATCATAGGACAGAAAGACAAGGCGATCACGTCGCAGAATAAAGAAATTCTCGTCCACAACATCGACCTGTGATGGCAAATCACCGCGCTTGCGTTGCATCCCGTGTTTATCACTGATCCGAAGATGGTACTGCTTGCCAACCCGCCCGGCATTCGCAGCAACGCCCCAGTTGGGATCACAGCGATGCAAATCGGCAAGGCGCTCTTCCAGAACGTCGATACCATCATCACTGGCCACAACATCTTGATGGAGGCAAATGACATATGTGCCGCGCGCCGCGCGGATCAGTCGGTTGAGCCCAGAAAACCCGTCAAACGCGTTCCCGCCCCTGTTATCGCCATAAAGATATTCGCAAATGTCGGTGGTAAACCCTTTGGCGATAAAACTTTTCACCATCGCAGTATATTGCTCTGGGTTTGTGACAAGGCTGACAAAAGAAAACCGGAGTGGCGCGGTCGTGTCCTCTGCCGGCACGGACGTTGCAGGCAACAAGGTCAGGTCTGGGGGGCTGGCACTCATCTCACCACCTCATTGATACATCTGTGACATTGCCCATCGCAAGTTTTGCTGACATTGGCAACCTGTCTCGGCCCAAAAGGCGCTCTCCCCGCCTCAACGAAAAAGGCGCATCCTAAGATGCGCCCTTTGTAGACTGTAGTGCCGCACTTGATGAGCGCGCCATATTTCGTCTCTGATACACGCGTTTAGTGCGCGCGCTCCAACATCAGCTTTTTGATATGCGCAATGGCTTTGGCCGGGTTCAGACCTTTCGGACAGGTCTTGGCACAGTTCATGATGGTGTGGCAGCGGTAGAGTTTGAACGGATCTTCCAATTCGTCCAGACGTTCCCCCGTCGCCTCATCGCGCGAGTCGATGATCCAGCGGTAGGCATGAAGCAAAGCGGCTGGGCCGAGGTATTTGTCGCCATTCCACCAGTAAGACGGGCAGGATGTGGAACAAGACGCACACATCACGCATTCATACAAGCCATCGAGTTTCTTACGGTCTTCAATCGACTGACGCCATTCTTTCGCCGGGCGATTGGTCTTGGTCTCAAGCCAGGGCATGATCGACGCGTGTTGCGCGTAGAAATGGGTCAGATCGGGGATGAGGTCTTTGACCACCGACATATGCGGCAATGGGAAGATGCGGACATCGCCCTTGATCTCGTCCAGACCGTAGATACAGGCCAGCGTGTTGATCCCGTCGATGTTCATCGCACAGGAGCCACAAATCCCTTCACGGCAAGAGCGGCGGAAGGTCAGGGTTGGGTCGATCTCATTCTTGATCTTGATGAGCGCGTCCAAAACCATCGGGCCACACCGATCCATATCGAGGAAATAGGTGTCAACGCTTGGGTTTTTCTCATCATCAGGGTTCCAGCGATAGATCTGAAACTTGCGGACATTGGTCGCGCCCTCGGGCTTCGGCCAGGTCTTGCCCGTGACGATTTTGGAGTTCTTCGGCAGGTTAAACTGTACCATTTCTGATCCCCTTAGAACGTCCGCGCTTTGGGCGCGATTTTTGCAAGGCTGATGCCGCCTTCGGCCTCAGTGGTCAAAGGCGTCTCGATGATCGGACGGTAGCTCAGATCAACCTTGTTGCCTTCGACCCGGCTGATCGTGTGGATCCGCCAGTTCTTATCATCCCGCTGCGGGTAATCTTCGTGGGCATGCGCACCACGGGATTCTTTGCGGGCCTCAGCGCCGTGAATGGTCGCCAAAGCGTTGGGCATCAGGTTGGCCAGTTCCAGCGTTTCCATTAGATCGGAGTTCCACACCAAGGAGCGATCCGTGACTTTCAGATCATCCATTTTGGCGGCAACTTCGGTCATCTTCTCGACGCCCTCTTTGAGGGTTTTGTCGGTGCGGAACACGGCGGCGTCAGATTGCATCGTGCGCTGCATCTCAAGGCGCAGCTCGGCAGTTGCGACAGCGCCATTGGCGTGACGCAGACCGTCAAAGCGGGCAAAGGCCTTGTCGATGGAGGCCTGGTTCAGCTCCGGGTTCGGCGTTTTCGGATCAACGATCCCGCCAGCGCGGATGGCGGCGGCACGGCCAAAGACCACGAGGTCGATGAGCGAGTTGGAGCCAAGACGGTTCGCCCCATGCACAGAGGCACAGCCCGCCTCACCCACGGCCATCAGGCCCGGAACGATCGCGGTCGGATCGTCTTTGGTCGGGTTGAGAACCTCACCGTGATAGTTGGTGGGGATACCGCCCATGTTGTAGTGCACCGTCGGCAAAACCGGGATCGGTTCTTTGGTCACATCCACACCGGCGAAAATTTTCGCGGATTCGGAAATGCCCGGCAGACGTTCGGCCAAAGCTTCCGGCGGAAGGTGGCTGAGGTTGAGGAAGATGTGGTCTTTATGCTCGCCCACACCGCGGCCTTCGCGAATTTCCATGGTCATGGAGCGGGACACATAGTCACGCGGCGCGAGGTCTTTGTAGGTCGGCGCATAACGTTCCATAAAGCGTTCGCCTTCGGAGTTGGTCAGATACCCCCCCTCGCCGCGCGCGCCTTCGGTGATCAAACAGCCGGAACCGTAGATGCCGGTCGGGTGGAACTGAACGAATTCCATATCCTGAAGCGCCAGACCCGCCCGCGCCACCATACCGCCGCCGTCACCGGTACAGGTGTGTGCGGAGGTGGCGGAAAAGAACGCACGGCCATAGCCGCCGGTCGCCAGAACCACCATCTTGGCGTTGAAGACGTGGAAGGTGCCGTCGTCGAGTTTCCAGCACAGCACACCCTGACATTGGCCGTCTTCGGACATGATCAGGTCGATGGCGAAATATTCGACGTAAAACTCGGCTTTCTCTTTCAGAGACTGGCCGTAAAGCGTGTGCAGGATCGCGTGACCGGTGCGGTCAGCCGCCGCGCAGGTGCGCTGCACGGGCGGGCCTTCGCCGAATTCGGTGGTGTGACCGCCGAAGGGGCGTTGGTAAATCTTGCCCTCTTCGGTACGCGAAAACGGCACGCCATAATGTTCAAGCTCATAAACCGCTTTGGGGGCTTCGCGAGCGAGGTATTCCATCGCATCCGTGTCGCCCAACCAGTCAGAGCCTTTGACGGTGTCGTACATGTGCCATTGCCAGTTGTCCGGGCCCATGTTGGACAGGGACGCGGCGATGCCGCCCTGTGCCGCAACCGTGTGGGAGCGGGTCGGGAACACTTTGGTCACACAGGCGGTGCGCAGACCTTGTTCGGCCATGCCCAATGTGGCGCGCAGGCCAGAGCCCCCCGCACCAACGACAACGACGTCATAGTCGTGGGTTTCATATTCATATGCAGCGGTCATATCGGTCTTCCTTACAGCGCGAGTTTCACGAGGGAGAACAGGCCTGCTGCGATCAAGGCGTAGCAGAAGAAGTTCATCCCGATCACGAGGAACTTGCGGAAAAATCCGGAGGTGTAATCCTCGACCATCATTTGCCAGCCGCGCATCATGTGTAGCATCGACACGATGATGGTCAGCCCTGCCACGATGGAGGGGAATGGGCGGCTGTAATAGGCCAGCACCTCTTCATAGGTGCCACCCAGCGCGCAGCCAAAGGTGAAAATGAACAGCGGGATCAGGATCAACAGGCCGATCGAAGAGGTGATCATGAACCAGTGGTGATCTGCGCCGTGTTTTGCGGCGCCAAGGCCAACTGCGAGTTTGCGATCTGTGAGAAATGACATGGGTGCCTCCTTAGACCACAAAAGCGGTGAGAACGGTCAGGATGGTCGCGCCGATGATCATGGCCCATCCCATTTTTTCGGACACGTCGACATCAAGGCAATAGCCCGCATCCCAGATCAGGTGCCGGATGCCACCACCGAGGTGATACCAAAGCGCCCAAACGGACAGGAACATCACGATGTCACCGACCCAAGAGCGGATCAGCCAATCGACGAATTCGAAATACTCAGGGCCAGTTGCGGCGGCGAGTAGCCACCAGACGCACAGGAAAGACGCCGCGATCAGCGCATTGCCTGTGATCCGAACCATGACCGAGGAAAACGCGGTCATTTGAAGCCGATAATATTTGACGAACATGAAGGGGGACAGCGGGCGATTGCCGCGGTTCACATCAGCCATGGTGACGTCCTTTCACGATGGGTGCAGTTATAGGTTGGCTTTGGTATTATACCTTTCTGGACCGAAGTCATCAGTTGAGTGCGCTAACATCGCCTAAATTTTGTCATTTCACCCTTAGATTTTTGCATTTGTGATCACTAATTTTATGCTGTGATCACAAACGAGGGCAAATCATTTTTCTTAGGGTTTTACTCAACATAAACATTCCTCGAATCCACGCCACGACAGCACCGAGGACAGAAAAAGGGCCGCACATCCCCTGCGCGGCCCTTTTTGCGATCACAAAATCAAGACACAAATCCAGGATTGAGCCTCATCACTGTGGCACAACCGCCCAATAATCCAGATCCAACAAAACATCCGGGTGATATTTGCCCGCCGCGTCCTTATAGGCAAACTCCGGCGCGCCGTGTTTGTAGGCCACAAGGCGTAACCGCAACGCACCGACGCCCGGCGCAGGGGTTTCGGCCTTATCGAGCACTTCGGTATAGGCGCGCACCGTATCGCCGGTGAAACAAGGGTTCGCGTGAGCGCCGCCGTTCAGACCCACGATCATCTGCGCATTGGCCAGCCCGTTGAACGACAAGGCCCGCGCCATCGAAATCACATGGCCGCCATAGATCAAGCGTTTGCCATCCTCGCGATTGGTCGCATCGAAATGCACTTTGGCGGTATTCTGCCACAGGCGCGTTGCCAACATGTGCTCGGCTTCTTCAATCGTCACGCCATCGACGTGATCAATCTTTTCGCCGATCTCATAATCGGCAAAGCGATGCTGCTCACCCGCCAGCGTGAAATTGTAGCGCAGAAAATCAAGCCCCTCGGGGATACTCAAATCCTCCGGCGCAACAACGTCCTTCAACTCCGGGATCACGGTTTCGGGCGCAGGCGCGTCCAGATCGCGTTTGCGCACCATCACCCAACGCACATATTCTAACACCGGCACATCAAATTGATTGAGACCGGTGGTGCGGACATAGACAACGCCGGATGTGCCGTTGGAGTTCTGTTTGAGGCCGATCACCTCAGATACGGAGCGCAGCGTGTCACCGGGATAGACCGGCTTTAACCACCGCCCCTCGGCATAACCAAGGTTGGCGACAGCATTCAGGGAAATATCCGGGACGGATTTGCCAAACACCACATGGAAGGCAATCAGATCATCCAGCGGGCTTTTGTCCAACCCGCAGTTTTCCGCAAATTCATCCGAGGAATAAAGCGCATGACGCGCCGGGTAGAGCGCGTGATACATCGCCCGCTCACCGCCCGAAATCGTGCGCGGTACAGCATGTTCGATCACCTGCCCGATCTTATAATCCTCGAAAAAATGTCCCGAATTGGTTTTCACCCTAAAGTCCTCCCAGTTTCACGTCCGGGCTATAGTCCCCGTCCGCCTCTTTCGTCACCGCCTGCGCACAGCGCATTTTTCCGGTGCTCTCGTCATAGGCGTAACAGGGCGATCCGTAGAGCGCCCAGCCTGTGTTCAATGCCTCTGTCACCTTGTGACAAAAGGCCGATGTGTCGTCCTCGGTCAGGAGGCGGTAGGCTTTCATGCGATCCCCCCCACAAACGGGTTATAGCCCAGCGCAATATGAAGGCCCGCGATCACGGCAAAGACCACAAGGCTGATGATCACCAAACGAATGTCACCGGCCAGAGACCCGCCCGCATAGGCGACGGGCTTTGGCTCTGCGCGGTTGATCAGTGCCATCTCGGCCAAGGCCCAAAGGGTCATGCCACCAAACAGCACGATTGATGCCGCATCGGCATTGACCAAAAGATGCGCCACGCCCCAGACCACAACGGAGGTCAGCATCGGGTGACGCATTTTGGCACGCACACGGCTTTTGGAATGGCCCAGCGCCAACAAAAACACCGCAACAATCATCAGCGTGTTGTTTACATGGCGCAGATAGGATGGCATCGCATAAAGATCGACGGTCTCAGAGTTCCGAAAGCCCAGAACCATCAGGATCAGCGCGGCAAACAGCGCAATCGCGATGCCCCCCCTGCCCTTGTCGCCGAGTTTGGCGCGCGCATCGGGTGCCACGCGTTTAAAAAGATGGGCACCGCTCCACAGCAGCAGCCCGAGAATGAGAAGGGTCATGATCACTCCATTGATTTGATCGCATCAGCTTTGGCGAGGGTCGCCCGTGCCGTTACGATATGGAGATTCTCCACGATTTTACCATCCACAACTGCAACACCTTCGCCCGCGGCCTCTGCGGCCTCAAAGGCTTCGATCTGGCGTTTCGCCAAATCAATTTCCGCCTCCGAGGGTGCAAACGCGGCATTGGCCACGTCCAATTGCGCCGGATGGATCAAGGTTTTGCCATCAAATCCCATGTCGCGGCCCTGATCGCATTCAAATTTCAGGCCGTCTTCGTCCTTGAACGCATTATAGACGCCATCAAGCGCAACAATCCCATAGGCCTTGGCCGCAATGAGGCACAGATGCAGCCCGCCCATCATCGGCAGGCGATCGGCGCGAAAGCGGGTGTTCAATTCTTTCGCCAAATCATTGGTGCCCATCACAAACCCGGCCATGCGCGGGTGGGCGGCAATCTCTGCGGCGTTGAGCATCCCCAAAGGCGTTTCCATCATCGCCCAAAGCGGTACGTCCGGGATCGCTTGCGCCAAAGCTTCGACCATCGCCGCGCTTTCAACTTTCGGCAACAGAATGCCGTCAATGTCCATGCCAACGAAAGCCGCCACATCATCGCGGCCCCATTGGGTGTCAAACCCGTTGACCCGAACGATTTTCGCCCGGTTGCCATAGCCGCCTGCCGCCAATGTGGCTTTGAGCAAGGCACGGGCGTTTTCTTTTTCATCGGGGGCGACGGCGTCTTCTAGATCAAACAAGATCGCGTCACAGGCCAGGCCTTTGGCCTTTTCCAGCGCCCGTTCTTTCGAACCAGGGATGTAAAGAGCAGACCGATAGGGGCGATTGGTGACTTGGGACATTGATTCTTTTCCTCCGCAATATTGTTGCGCAAGAGGCCACACAAGCGCACCATTATGCAAGGTCAAAATTTCCGCAGTGCAGAAACTTTACCCGACAAGCCCCCCATACATCACCTCTCAGCCCGGCGTATTAACCATATTTTCAACGCTCTTGCGGCAGGATTTCCGCATGGTTTTCTCTTGATGTCCAATCATCACCATAGGACGCCCCACGTAAGAAAAGGATAAGACGATGAAACTGCTCTCTCTTGCCGCTTTGATCGGGGCGTTTGGGTGTTTCACCCTCCCCGCTCCGGCCACCGCGCAACAATCCTGCGGTCAACGCGATCAAGTGCTTGAGCGGCTGGGCACCCAATATGGTGAAAGCCGCCAATCCATCGGCCTTGCACCGAACAACGGTGTTGTGGAACTCTTTGCCTCCACCGAGACCGGCACATGGACGCTTTTGATGACCCAACCCAATGGCGTGAGCTGCCTCATCGCCTCTGGACAGGCGTTTGAAATGACCTCTGTGGGTGGCTCCCGCATTGCAAGCGTTTTCTGGCAATTTCTGCGGTTATTTTCGTCAGTACCGTCGTCTGTCCGGCCTGTTTATGTTTTG
>NZ_FNBL01000016.1 GCF_900102315.1 Celeribacter baekdonensis | reverse complement strand
ATCCAGTCTCATAAATACCGGTACAGAATCTCATGAACCCCGACTCGCTTTTCAGGGAAGTGCTTGAATCTCATGAATTCCGGCCATCCGACAAAGAACCCGTTCATATTGAGACTGTATCGTAGCGTATTTCCGTGTGTCCG
The DNA here is from genome assembly GCF_900102315.1 of Celeribacter baekdonensis. Classification (GTDB taxonomy): domain Bacteria; phylum Pseudomonadota; class Alphaproteobacteria; order Rhodobacterales; family Rhodobacteraceae; genus Celeribacter; species Celeribacter baekdonensis. Next base: position 104,146 of record NZ_FNBL01000016.1, on the reverse strand, counting down.
ATAATGCAAACTTATTGGACATATAGACGAGATATAAGGTGGGGCGGTTTGCACATCATATTGTGGACGAAAGCGCCGCGCGAGACTAGTGTAGTAGCATGACATATCAGCCCGCCACCATCTCTGACGACCTGAGCACCCTACCGCAGCTACCCGGCTGGGTCACCTCCGGTCGTGTCGAAACCCTTGAAACTGTGGCCTTTCGGTCGGGAGCCGCGCTGACGGTGCTCGATCAGCTGGTTTCCGATCCGCGGTATGGCGTGCCGGTGAAGCTGCTCGCCAATCGACTGGCGCTGAGAGCCGCAACCGCCACCTCGAAACTGGAAGGTCGCCTGGCGCGGGAGGCCGATATCCGCGACGCCTACCATCTGACGCTACCCGGCGAGGCGCGGGGGCCCGACGGCGATCTTCTGGTGTTCTGGCGCGAGAGTTTGCGGGCGCGCCCGGGTGAGATCGCTGACTTGGTTGGAGCGGAGTATGCGGGCGAGGTGGGTGTCTGGCTTGACGTGGGATTGGAACGCGCACGGACCCATGGTCCGTTGTCGGGTTGCGTCGCAGCCCTGGGCGCCGTGCTCGAGGCCGACGACCGGGCAGAGCGCACCGCCTGCCTGTTCTCGGACGTCGTCCTTGCGCGGGCGCTGAACTGGAAGCAGGTGCTGCCCGTGACTGCGCAGCGTTTGACAAAGGCCGTTCTGCGCGACCTGACTGCAGAAGGGCAGGGGGCCGATCTGGCAGTCGAGGTGCGGGTCCTCGAGGCTATCGAAGAGTCGATCCGGGTGGCGCGGGATCTGGCCCGACGCGCCGAGACCCTTCGCGCCGTTGCGCCGAAGCTACGGGCCAAAGGGTCGGACGCGGCGGTCGCGCTGTTCCTGACCGAGGATGCCGTGGCGCCTGCGTCGATGCTGTCTCCTTGCATTCGCGGCACCTCGATCCCCATGACTGACCGCGCCGCGCGGCGGTTTTGCGACCGGCTGGTCGAGCTCGGAGTTGCGCGGGAACTGACTGGACGACCGACCTTCCGGCTCTACGGGATCGCATCATGACGACCACGACCAGGAAACGGAAACCGGCGGAGGAGGGCGGCGCTGTCTTTGACCGGGAGCTCGACGACCTCCCGCAGGAGCTCCGCTGGCGCGAATGGATGGGTCGGGTCGAGGCGGTGCTCTTCGCCAGTGCGTCGCCGGTCGGCCGCGACGAGCTGGCCCGCGTGGTGGGGCAGGGAGCCTCGGTCGAGATGGTGATCGACGACATCCAGGCCGAGCTGACCGGTCGTCCCTACGAACTCGCGCAGGTGGCCGGCGGTTGGATGTTCCGAACGAGGACGCAGTTCGCGGACGCGATCAAGGCGGCGGCCGATCTTGGCGAGCAGTCGTTGACCTTCACCGAGATGGAGATGGGTGTACTTTGCGCCATCGCCTATCATCAGCCGATCGACCGGGCGGGCCTGGCCGACATCTTCGGCAAGGAGGTCAGCCGCGACCTGTTGGCCCGGCTGCGCTACAAGGACCTGATCGCCAGCGGACCGCGCTCGCCGCGGCCGGGCGCGCCGCATACCTTCGTAACCACGGAGACCTTCCTGGTGACCTTCGATCTGCAGAGCCTGCGGGATCTGCCGGAGCTGGAAGTTGTCGAGCCGTCCAATCTTGCTGGTTAGATGAGGTCGTCCAGATCTCGATTATTTAGTTCGCTTTCAGAAGCGGACTCCACGCGTGCTTCCAATGCCTCTTGAGATTCACCGACCGCAGCCGGTTTGAGATAGGGTACGATATCTGCGAATTGTCGATGGACTTCACGCCGCGACCATTTGGCTGACCACATAAATGATCCAAACGAGGCCATCTCAGCATTTGAAAATCCCCGCCTCACGCAACGATTGGCGAACGCCATCGCTGTACACGGTTCCGTCTTTTCCTCGGAATGCACGTTGACATGACCCTGAAGGATTTGAAGCGGCGCCCCCATAAGATGGGCGAGATCAGGAACAAGCCTAATCACGAATTTTCGGGCACTGGTAGAACGTTTTTTGTCGCGTGTTTTGTCTGAAAGCCGCTTCTGAATTTGCATGAGAGGTGCGCCGTTCATCCAGTCCTGCAAGGCTGCGCGAAGCTTCGGAAGAGAAAAGGATGCACGGGAACGATCATCTTTGAGCTTCTTGATTTCCGTTCCGAAGAGATACTCTAGGTTTTCCAACTTAACCAAGCGAACGAGGTATTGCGGTCTAACCATCAGCCACTCAAAGACCCAATCGCACAGGCTGTCGACTGTTTCGAAGTTTCGAAAACCGTGCATGTCGAGCGCCTTTGACATGTCGTCCAGGATATCCTCCGGCAACCCCAACATGGATGCAGTGTTGCGCAAAGACAGCTGCTCGACGGGCAAGTCTCCGTCATCACTCTTCAGCAGTGAAAGGGCTGCGGAGGTTCTGCTCTCAACCCAGTCTTCATCCGCATCTTGACGTTTACGATAAGCCGCGAAGCTCCTAGCGAGGCCAAGTCGTATGTCCACTTTTCCATCGTCGCCTTGATCAGTTTCAGCCAAGCGCGCGACGACGTAGCGCTCCAGGTCACCGATGTCTGTTGCGCTGTCGTGGATGCGGTCCATCAGGGCCGTGAATGGATCGTCCAATACCAAACACTGATCGGTTTGCCCAAATATGTCTCGCAGCCTACTCCATCTTGAACCGATCCTGTTCTCTGCATCGTCCAGGCCAACGACCTGGCCTGGAATGACTAGAACGATACCGGTTGCGCTTTCACCGGCCCGCCCGGCACGGCCGGCTGCGTTCAGCAGGTCCTCTGGATTCAAAAGGTCCTTCCGACCGGAAGATGCGTCGAACTGGCTGTCCTCCGCAATGATGACCAGGTCCGCAGGCAAGTTCATACCCTGGCCGAGCGTCGGGGTTGCTGCGAGCACCGCCAACGTACCCTGGCGCTTGTACAGTGCCTCCACCAATTGGCGCTCCTCAGGAAGCAATTGTCCATGGTGGGTCGCAGCCTGGGATGCCAATTTTCCATCCACTAGAGTCAAGTACAGCTGATCAGCACCACCCATTTCATCGACGGAAATCTCATACAGACGCTGCTCAGTTTCAGTCAGTTCGACACTACACTCATCAAGTGCTGCCCCAGCCTTTTCTGATATAGAAAAGGCATTCGGTATGGATTGAGAAAAGACGAGAGTTCGTAGCCCTGCTCCAGCGGCTGCAGCAGCGACTGAAGATGCAACGACACCGGAGTTAGGCGTCACTTTCCAGAACTTGTTTGTCGAAAGCTGAAGTGCTTCGTTCAAGAGTGGTACAAGAGCATAGTCGCGGCGAACCTGTGACGCCCATGTCTGCTTCACGCTGAAGAACGCGTTTGGTTTTGCCGTCAGCTTGCGCTTTACCGCAGCAGGAACCCCCGCAGTGGAGCTTTTTGCGCGAGCATTCCGCAAGAGTTTTCGCAGGTCAGCAAGTCTCTTTTCATCGTAAACGACGCATCCCCTTAGTTGCCGGGTTGGTTTCCATGCATTGTCGAGAGCAAGTGAGTTTCTACCTGTCAGCTCCGCCAGCCAACCGCTCAGTTCATATGTGTTCTTCATCATAGCCGACATCAGGACGATATCGGCGTCCGGTACAACGCGGGTAAACCCCAAGATGCATAGCATCGCGTCGATTGCTCTCCGGTCTCCGTCAGTGCTCGGATGCATCAGATGACATTCATCGAAGATCAAAAGACCGACGTCATCAAACCGCTCTGGTTCCATATGACTGGTAAGGAGACAGGCTTCTGGAGTCATCACCATGACGTCCGGCAACTCGTCGCTATCCCCAGAAAACCCGAATTCGTCCATACGTTCACCGCGAACGGTTGCCCGCGGAAATGCACCGCGCAGGTCCCGTGCTGTCTGATCAACGAGAGCGTGCGTAGGAGCTAGGAATACCGCCTTGCGCCCGGATAACAAAGTTGCATGAATTTTGAGTTGTGCGGTCGTCGACTTCCCGGCCCCAGTGGGGAACCCTATCGCAGCAGATGTGCCAATCTTGAGGTACCCTTGGGCGACGGCGTCCTTGTGATTACGCCACAGATACGGGCGCGTCTCGGCAACCGTTTTCATGGCCTCGGTCCAACGATCCTCAGGTACGCCATCCGGAGGCGGTAGGTTGACGACGGCGCTTTCCATCAGGGCAGAGCCTGCAGCGATCAAGAGACTGGCCAAATGGAACGGTCCGGGAAAGACAGCGATTGCCCCTTCGGGGAATGTATCCTCCAGATCTGATGCGCCGGCGGCGAGCGACTTTACTTCAGAGAAGACTGCAATTGGATCGACCATCCCGCTCACTCGACGCCCTTGCAGCACGAAGGCCAAGGCTCGCACACCTCGCAAGAGTCGATAGTAGAGCGCTGCATTGGCTCGCTCGCCACCGGTACCCGAGACGAGTCGGTCTTGGGGCGGTCGCTTTCGATTCCGAATACGACCAACTTGTCCTTTTGCGAGCATGATCAAGTGAAGAATCAGTTCCGACTGCAGCCAATCGCCGCTCGGGATGCGGATAGAGTCTGCCACCTCAGCAGCATCCGCCGATGCCCCGGCTACCAAGAACAGAAGCATTGCCGAAACATCCGGACTGATCGCATTCGGCGATACAAATGAAACTGGCTGGTCCGAGTCCCGTAGAGCGATCGCTTGATGAACCAACTGATAAGCCGTTGCGGCAACAAAGCCTGCCGCTGCCCGGTTTTCTCTATCGGGATTAATGGCTACCAATGCTTCATTGGTCTGCGCCAACCGGCGTGCAAATCGAATTGTGTCCTCGAGAAGCTCTTCCCCATTTTCACTCTCGCGAAGCAGTACCCTTGCCGATACGATCTCGGCGAAAGCACGTGCAAGTCGGTCAGGCAAACCTTCGCGGTCCAGGTCGGGCAAGTCTGGGGTGGACCTGATGAGTTCGGACGTTGCGGGATCATACATTGGCTGCCGCCTCCGCACTGTCGATCTTGACGAGCGCTTTCTCCGCTACACAATCTATCCAGTCGCGAACGTCTTCCAAAACTAAGGTTTCGGCGCGCCGGCGTGCTACGTCACCCAGTACAGACTTCTCATACCCTTTGAACAAGCCCTTGCGTCCCTTTGCCGATGCATATTTGCCACCAACGGTCACCGCCACGCGGTATGCCCGTTTTTCATTCCATAGAATATCGGCAACAGTCCCGTCGGGGTCTGGGTCTCTGGATACCTCAAGTAGCGAAGTTACCGACGCAATGAGTTCGTTGTCTCGTCCGCCTGTTTCAAACTGCTCAAACTCCGGCCAGACCTTTGATTTAACTTGGTTCCGAGGGTTCTTGGTCGCCTTCTCTTCGCAGATGACAACATGGGCAATGCCGTCGCTGTCGAACTCAATAATGAGGCCATCCAACCCTTTGTCCGCTTTAATCATCTGTGGAGCCCGTATGAGAGCCTCATCGTCGAAACGGTGAGCGGCGATCCACGCAATGACCTGAAAAAACCAACCATCCCGATGGTAGGTCTTGTCGCCAGTGCCGACGGTCAAAAGCTTTCGCGCACCTTCGAAACCGCCTTTGGGATAGCGCGCGGGCAAATCGCCTGTGGCGCGCAATATGCGCTCCACTGTTCGCGACTGACCTATTGCGACGCGGGCCAGGAGCTCAGCAAGCTGGTCCTCGTCCTCAATCGTCCAAGTGGAGCCCGACCAACAATCTTTCTGCCGTATTGGGGTTAGGGTTACTGGCATGAGCTAGACGCGCAACTCAGCGATGTCGATCAGGCTTGGCGTCTTAACGGTAGCTGCAGAATGAGTGTTTCTCATCGTCGGACTCGCTCAAATGTAGAACTTGAATGGCTGGCGTTCGGCGTCATTGGCGCTTCCCATGACCAGAACATATTTATTTGTCATTGCGCTGCCCTTGTCTCGGCCAGAAAAGCTGCAAACGGTCGAATATCTTCCCTCACGCTCGCTGTCTCTAAAGCGGCCATGTAAGCCGCGCGCTGTTCGAGCTTGATGACTGTCCATGGTTGCCCGGCAGCGGCCATCATGACGTTCATCAGAAAGCGCGCTATTCGACCGTTCCCGTCCAGGAACGGATGGATAAATACGAAGATGAAATGTCCAAGGACGATCCGAACAGTCGGGTCATCTTCCGCCTTGAGTAGGTCGAAGAAGACCGGCATGCAGTCTCGAACTGCCTCAGGACTCATTGGGACATGCTGGGATTGCCGAATGTACACAGGGGACGATCGGTAGCCTGCAAGTTGAGAGGCCTTCAGGATGCCCGCTGTGACAGACGTTGCGAATAGGTTGCGATACCAATCACTCAGATCGCGCTCAACAACCTCACCCGCGTCAGCACCTTCCAGAACTGCCCGAATGCTTTCCTTCACTCTCTGAAATGCTTCCCAATATCCACGCGCTGCAAGGGCGTCTTTCAGCGCTCGGTCTTGCTCATCTGTTTCTGGGGTCCAGGTCCCCGAACGCACTTTGTCAATCAGTTCCGGCGAGACACGATAGCCCTCAATGGAGAGCGAATGATACGCATCCGTGACATAGATTTCGTCGATCTGCTTGAGATAGGCGTCGATGTCATTGGTGATGGGTTGGGCCTTTGGAAAGAGATCAATAACATCGTCGCGCATGCTCTCCCACTTCAAGCGGATGCGATGCACGTGGGGCGAGGTGATCCGCCCGGCGTTTGGCACAAGAATCGACTGCTCAAAGGGGTTGATCTCGCGAACGTCATGCGAAGCGGCTTTCATCGCCGCAAGAATTTCGTCTGCGACCTTTTCGGACCCGATGCTTCTAAAAGCACCAGCAAGCCTGCCGGCCGCTCGCGTGTGCCCCCCGTCCAACAGCTTGCCAAGCAGCCGTGAGGCATCCGGCATCATAGCAAGCACAGTGCGCGCTTCTGTCGGATGGTTTTGGAAGAAGACCTCGGGAACGAGGATTAGGGCATCCTCGACGGAGAATAGGCGTAAATTGTCGACGATTTCGAGCGCCCCATCTGACGCGATCGTTGCGCGCGTCTCAAAAAGCGACGTGTTGTGGGGCAGATCGGTCTTAGAGTTTCCGCCCTTGACCGCTCTTACCAATAGCTGAGCAGGAACTGTCGTGTTTCCAGCATGTATGATGAGGGACTGTTCAGGAGACAGAGACCAGTCAGTGCCAAACCGATCTGACAGGTATTGTGCGCAGAATCCCCAAAACGATGTGTACCATGCTGTGCTCTCACCGGCGTTTTCATCGGGGCGTGATGGGATGTACCAGCCCTTCATGACTTCCTTCAGGAAGCCTGCCTTCAGCAGCCGTTCGCGGTGAGTGCGTGACATGTCTTTGGAGCGAATGGCAATCGAACCACCAGACTGTAGTGTCTCGAGCTCTTCCAAGGAGCTTGCAAGCTTCTCTGCGGCACTCGGCATAATTATTCGGCTCCGTTCGAGATTTAGGTTTTAGCGTCGTACATGATTTAGGTGTATGTGTCGAACGATCTTTAGGGTTTTGTGATGCGCAAATCTTAGGTTTTAGTGTTATTGGCCCCTCCTGCCCTTTGGTCAGGACCGCGCCCCACTCGGTCGGCTGCGCGCAGCCGCCCTCCCCGAGCTGAACCGCCGCCTCTCCCTGCGACGTGCCGCTGGCCATGCCGTCTCCTCCGGAGCCAGCCCGGCCAGCCGTCGCATGGTCGTGGTAACGCTTCATCTCGGCCATTCGGTAACGGTCGCTGGGGCGGGCGTGTGACATCAGTGATCACGTACCTCGCGTCTCGGCCGCTGTTGGTCCTCGCTTTGCCGGATACGCAGCTCCGCGCCGCGATCATGGGTCGCAAACGATGTCCGACGACCGCCGGATTGCATTGACCGAAGCTGGCAGAAGGCCGGTGATGGTCGTGCTGTGCAAACCCAAGCTATCGGGTTGCCGTAGAGGGTCAGTTCGAAATCCCGGTGATCCGAACAGGTTGTCGAAGCTTCGACGTTCTCCATGCTGCGCTTCCAGACAACACACATCGGGTTGCCACGGAAACCAGCCGTCGTGGCACGTGAGGCAGGGTCAGCAAAGCTCTGACTGGTCGGGATTCGGCTCGGAGCGAGAGGGCAGAAATATCGCCACCACAGGCATTTCTCTCTTTCGGCTGTTCTCCCAGTTTCCTTCGTGGCCACCGCACTTCTCCTTTTGTCTGAGTTGCATGACATGCTGGTCGCAGCTGTCGTCCCGTCCACAAAGGTTGTCGCCGATTTTTTTCCCCTGACCCTGCGGGTCATTCCTCGCGCACCAAAAAGACCGGCGCCTGCCCCTCTCCGCTGCGCTTCGCCTTCGGTGTGGCCAGGCCTTGGCCAGCTGCAAGGTGACCATCATTGCAACGCAAACAAGGAGAAGAGCAATGACCACGAACTGCATCAAATTCACCAGCGCCGACATCGAAACCGCCAAGGGCGTCGGCTCCATCTCGACCCTGACCTTCGATCTCGACATCACGGTCGAACCCGTCGCGAGCACCAACCCGATGGCCCCCACGCACCGCGTCCTCGGCCGCTCCCCGCGCGGCAAGCTGGTCGAATGCGGCGGTATCTGGAAGAAGCAGAACAAGGAGACCGGCGCCGACTACTACACGCTGACCATCCGCGATCACGGCTTCAACGCCAACCTCGGCAAGGCCGCGAACCAGGACGACCTGTCCCTTCAGGCCATCATCCCCTGGGGGCCCAAGGACGCCGCCTAAGCCAAAGGCCAGACCGCTTCGGCGGTCTGGCTATTTCTCGTTCTTGGGTGCGCCTGATGGGCGGGCCAAAAAGCTGATGTCCGAAGAACACGGCATATTTCGGACGCGGACGCACAAGGGGACAGTCAGTCTGGATAGGCCGCTGACGCGGCTTCGATCTTTCTGTTCAGTGACAACGTGCATCGCGCGAACCCGAGTCGGAACCGAATGTCCGCAGGGAGAGCTGGCAGCCCGCTGAGCGAGGTAAGCGCCCCCCATCTCTCAGTCGAGCAACCTGCGTCACGGTCGTCTAGGCGATGCGCCCAGGGGTGGCAAACTCACCCTTTGCCGCGAGGGTGGAAATCGCAAATCATCGTCATGCATCCCGGGGCAACGTCTCACGTTAGGATCACCGCCGCGCGCCTTTCCGTCGACCTGTTGGCCTTAGAGATCGCTAGCCCGGGGTCGAGCGGTTGGCAACGCCGGGGGCAGGTTTCTGGACGGCTTGCGCCTTGAGCGCTGCAGTGCACCGCTCACAACAAACCTGCCCCCGGCGTGCTCCATTTCATTCCGCCCCGTGCCGGGTGCAGCCCGCTCTCAAGCCCCCGACCTTTTCCACGATCCGTCCAACGACAATCAACGGAAAGGATCACACCATGACACTCGAACAATCCATCGACCTCGCCGAACTGCAAGCCGACATGGCCTTCGATGCCTACCTCGCCGCCTTCGATGAAGACGCCCATCCCGAGACCCTCGACAGCCTCGAGACCGAGGCGCTGATCGCCCGCAGCCGCTACGACGATCTGCGCAATCAGGGACTGGGTCACTGACCCAGACACCCCTGCGGGTCTTCGGATCCGCAGGGGGCTGACGTCGACACTCAGAAGCATCGTGACGCTCGCAGAGGGTGCGACCCGCGCCATCCAGCGCGGGCCATTTTCGCGTTCGGAGCGCCCTATCCGTGACCGGCTCGAGCGTTGGGTTGCCTTTCGTCGCGTGCGTCTTGAACACAAGTTTCGGAAGCTTTTTCGACCTGGCTGTCCTGCATCGATGAGGGCGGGACCCGTTCCATGTTGCGCTGCGGAGCAGTCTTGACTGCACCATATTGCCAGCAAAAAGACACAAAATGCAAAACGTAATATTGCGCAATGTGATGTATTGAAGTATAAACGAAGGAGAGAAAGAAGACGTTGGCAGGATATGGCCAATGTTTGCACATTTTGTCCGAGGGGTCTGACCTGTGCCGAGGCCAGCGAAAAACCTGAAGCTTGAAGAGCGCATCGAAGTCGCGCGGCGCTTTGCAGCGGGCGAAAGCGCGCGGGACCTGGCGGCGGCATTTGGCATCTCTCCGCGTCATGTGAACCGGCTCGCGAAAGAGGGGGCGGGCGAGGGGATCACGGTGCGCGATCCGAGCGAGACAGTGGCGTTCAGGGCCAGCCGATCCGAGCTGGACGCCTTCGATGCGGAGTGGCGCGCGCGGGGCTATGCCAACCGGTCTCAGGCACTCAATGCGGTGCTGCGCGGTCGCTGCGGATTCCTTGATGTCCCCCGCGATCTGGTCGCCGAATTCTGCGCCGCATGGCGTCAGGCGAGGGACGTGAGCGACACCGGACTGGTGCTCGCCAAGGCGGTCCATCGCGGTCGGCTGGAGGTCTCGGAGGCGGACCGGGCGGTGCTGATCGAGTTGCTCGATCTGGCGCAGTCGATGAGCCGTGAGATGGGCCGGATGAAGGATGCGGCGCAGGTGCTTCGTCATCAGGAGTGGCCGCAAAAGGAAGGAGGGCAGGGGGCGGAGAGCGCGGTTCTGGAGGAGGACCCGCGCGCGATCGAACGCGGATTGAGGCTTGTAAGAAATGGCTGATCCGCTCGCCCTCTATACCTCGGTCATGGGGCGGCTCTGGGAAGATGAGCGCATCCGGGGTCAGGCCGCGGCGCGGATCGACGCGCGGCTGGCGGGGCGTCGGCAGGGGCGGAGCTTCGCGCATGTCGGATCCATGTCGGCGCGCAACGCGCTGAAGGCAGCGTCGGGTCAGAGCCGGGCGGCGGTCTTCAAACGGATCCGGGCCGGAGGCTGCAAGACGCGTGCTTCGCTCGGGGCGCAGATTTCCTACATCAACGACAAGGCTGTCTACACCTACTCGACGATGACCAATGCCCTGACCGATGCCGCGGTGCTTTCTGAGGAGCAGAAAGAGGACATTATCGAGGACTGGGCAGGGACCTGGCGCGGCTCGACCAAGCTCGGTTTCACCTCGCACATGCTCCTGTCCTTCCCGACCGACGTGACGGTCGATCAGGTGCGCGACATCGCGATGGACTGGACGGAGCATTTCTTCGAGAGCGGCGAGTACGGCGATCAGTGGGACTATGTGCTCGCGGTTCATGACGACCGGGCGCACAAGCACGCCCATATCATCCTGAACAACCGCGGCGTCGAGAAGGGCACCTGGTTTTCCTGCTGGGCTGAGGGTGTAATGTCGCCGCAGCTGATGCGCGAGAAGCAGGCTGAGATCGCGGAACGCTATGGCGTGATGCTTGATGCCACCACCCGGCTCGAGCGCGGCATTTTCGAGAAACCCGCCGGGATCGAGGAGATCTACCGCGCCAAGGAAGAGGCCCGCCTGCCGCGCGAGATCGTTATGACGGCCCAGGAATCCGCCATTGCGCAGGCGCAGGTGGTGGGCTTCGCCAAGGACTACAAGAACCTCGCCGACCTGCTGGACCGGATGGACCAACGCCACATGGCGCGTGCCGTGCGCGGCATGGCGGACGGGCTTGGTTCGGGCACGCCGTGGAATTTCACCGAAGGAGAGATAGACATGAAGGACATCAAGACCGTCGGTGACGCGATCGACTATTCCGAGCGCACGATCGAGGCGTTGAGGCTCAAGGCCGAGGAACTGGACCCGGCCGAGCGGGCCGCCTTCGAGGCGAAGGCCGCGCCGATCATCGCGGATCTCTCGCAGATGGTGCCCGACCCGGAGTTGCGCGCGCGCTTCGGCAAGCAGCTTGAAGAACCCTATCCGCCGGGGGCGGGCAGCGAGGTGCTGATCGCGGCACTTCAGGCTGGCAATGATGAAGGGCTGCGTGACTTGCTCGAGCGCGCCGAAGAGGCAGGCATGGACAGCGAAGAGCTGGTGGCCCGGATCGCGGCGGGTGGCACGCGGAACTACGGCATGGCACAGGACTGGGTCGAGCGGGACATGAACGCGGTGCTGGCGAAGGATGGCCTCAGCGTTGAGACGGCCAATGACGACCAACTGGATGTCGCGCTCGAGAAGGTCGACGGGGTGATGGACGCGCTTATGGAACGCGCGAAGGAGATGGGCGTCGAGATCGGCCGGACCCTCGCGGACGAGGAGGAGGCGACCTTGCCTCTCATCGACGAGGACGACCGGACGCCCAATCCCTACCTGCAGGACCTCGCCGACATGTTGCGGGATGGCAAGCTCACCGAAGAACAGGAAGAGGTGGTCGAGCGGACCCTGCAATCCGAGCTTTTCAAGGAGCTGGGCGAAGAGGGCTTGGCCGAGCTACGCCGTGGCAACTACGAAGTGCTGGATGCGGCCCTGCCGAGCAAGCTCGACCAGATCACCGTCACGCAGGAATTCCTCGAGATGACCTTTGAGGAGACCGGCGATCAGGTCTTCACCGACCGCGCTGCCGGGTTGCAGCAGGACAAGGCGACCGAAGTGGCGCGGATGCGTGGCCAGCAGGAGGAGCTGGGCCGCGATCTTGGTCGCGACCGCGGTCTCGATGACGAGATGGAATTCTGAGGGGGATGACCACCATGACCAAGACACTTCCCCTCTGGGCTGCGCTCCTCTTCGGCGTGATCTGCGGTGCTGTCATCGGCACGATCATCGCCGCCTTCTACCTGACCCTGGCCCTGAAATCCGGGTTTCAAAGCTTCGACATGTTGGCGCTCTGGAAGGCCAGCGCCGGCACCCGCGCGGCGCACCCCGAGGCCTTCAAAGTGGGGTTTGGCGCTGTCGGCTTCGGGGCTTTCGGCCTCGGCGCCCTGGCGCTGGCCTGGACCTGGAAGAAGGAGCGGGACGATTACGGCTCGGCGCACTGGCAGACAAAGGCGGAGCTAAAGAAGAACGACATGCTGCAGGCTCCGGGCAAAGGTTTCGTCTGCGGCAAGCTCGGAGCCCCGACGTCCAAAGCTGAGTTCATCTCCTCGACCACCATCCCGCATGTGATGATGGTCGCGCCCACGCGGGCCGGTAAGGGCGTTGGCTTCGTGATCCCGAACCTTCTGAGTTTCGCGGGCTCGGTCGTGGTGCTCGATGTGAAGGGCGAGAACTTCGAGAAGACCGCACGGCTCCGGGCGCTGAACGGCGACGAGGTCTATCGCTTCAGCCCCTTCGACTGGGCCAATGCCACGCATCGCTACAATCCGCTGGCGCGGATCGCCAAGGCCCCGAGCTTCGCACAGCGCTTCACTGAGGTCTCGATCCTGGCCGACCTCTTTCTCGACAAGGACAACAAGCAACTCGACACCTTCTCCGAGGCGGGCAAGTCGATCTTTGTTGCCGCTTGTCTGCTGGCGATCCAGCGCGGCACGCCGAATCTTGGTGAGGTCAACAAGATCGTCGCCGGGGGCGAATACAAGAACGCGCAATACAAGACCTATGCCGACGAGGCCGAGGAGGACATCCTGCGCGAGCTCTGGACCAATGCCGCGAGCGCCTCGTCGCGGCTGCTGACCTCAAACATCCAGGCGCTGATGACCGCCGGTCTCAAACAGTGGGACAACCCGGCGGTACGCTCGGCCACCGAGGCGAGCGATTTTGATTTCTCGACTTTTCGGAAGCAACCGCAGTCGCTCTACATCGCCGTCTCCGAGGATCACATCGCGACTCTCGCCCCGCTCCTACGCCTGATGTTCGCCGATCTCATTGCCTCGATCCGCCTGAATGAGCCGGGTCCGGACGAGCCCTGGCCCGTCATGATGATGATCGACGAGTTCCAGCAAATGGGAGCGATGCCCTATCTCGAACGCGCGATCCATTCGCTGGCAAGCTATGGCGGTCGTGTCGCGATGATTGCGCAGTCGCTGGCCTCGCTCGACCGGATTTACGGGCCCGAGGGCCGCGAAAGCCTTGAGAACGGGGCGGGGCTGAAGCTTTACATCACGCCTCGCGATCAGCGCACCGTGAAGGAAGTCTCCGCTGCGGTCGGCAGCACCACCCGCGAGGCGGTTACCCGGATGTATGGCCGGAACAAGGGCTTCCTCGGGGCGACCTCGAGCTCGGCGCGTCTGGAAGAGCGGCCATTGCTTTCCGAGACCGAAGCGCGCCTGATGGACCCCGACGAGGTCATTATCCTCGCCTCGCCGCAGCATCCGATCAAGGCGAGCCGGATCAAATATTACGACGATCCGTTCTTCAAGGAGATGTTGGCGCGCCAGGAGGGAAAGCCCTTCCCCTATCCCCCGAGTGTGCAGGGCGTGGGGCCGTGGGACAGCGACGGTAGTGACGAGGCAAGTGCTGATGAGCCGTTGAAGCCAACCGAACGCGCGCCAGTCCGGGATCGCTCGCACCGCCGCGAAGCGCGCGCGATGAGCTTGAGGACGATGGAGGCCGGGCGTGGGCAACCAGAGCCAGAGACGCTCGAGCGGGAAGCGAACGTGCCCAAGGAATGGGAGGCGGCGCTCGACCGGCAGGAGGATTTCATTGAGGAGTTGTTGGGTGGGTGAGCGCGACAATCTTGTAGGCAGCTTTGCCCTTGGGACTGATTGGAGACAAGCGCGCTTGAGATGCATCTCAATGCGGCTTGAAAACTTCAAAGTCATTTCAACGCAGCACGCTAGATCTTCGCCTCGGGGTAGTGCCCCTTTATTTCCGCGTTGAAAAAACGACCTAGTGAGTCGGCGGACATGAGACGCTCGTACATGAAGGCAGGCACGTTGAAATACTGATAAACGCCGCCATGCCTGAATTGGACCTCGAGCGTCTCTAATTCAGGGTCATACCCGACCTCAGCCAAGTTGCTGGAAGTTACTGGCTGTCGTTCCATCAAATTCCTCCCTCGTTCTCGTCTTCGTTCTCGCCCACTTCTGGTGGCTTCCACTTTGGGTCCTGGGCACGCCATACCGCGACAAGCTCATCATAGTTTTCAGGGCCCCTGGGGCGCTTCCAGCTGTCCGCTACAAGCGGATCTTCGCTGTTTGGACGACGGTCTTTGGGTGGGAGAGTGACGCGGCAGCGCACTGGAAGCCGTGCAGCCTCGCCGGTTATTATTGCTTCGCCGGTCCTTAGAACCGAGAGGCTATCGGCGATACCGCTCAGGTTATCGGGCAAAGCGGCTTGTACCTTGCTGCGGTCAGTGGAATTGGTGAGGCGCAACGCGACAAAAGTCCCACACTGGGAGAGAATGGTGTCGTCAATTTCCGAAGGACGCTGGCTGACGATCATTGCACCAATACCGAACTTGCGTCCCTCTTTCGCGATTCTCTGAACCATTTCGCGCGCAGGGTTGTCGGATTCTCGACCAAGATACCGGTGAGCTTCCTCCATAACGACGAGTTGAGGCCGCTTTCGGCCGCCCTCATCGCGCTCGCGACCCCAGAAGAGCGCTTCATAGATAATCGACAGAATCGCCCCGATCAAATCTAGAAGAACCGCGCTAGGAATACCCGACAGATCAAGCACCGTTATCGCTTTCTCGTGGCCAATCCAGCTTTCGAGCAGGGATGGAAGGTCATTCGTTACGTGGCCCGTCAGGTCAGGCTCCCATTCACCGGGCTTGAGCAGGAACTCGAACTGACGATCGAGCATACGTGATCGCATTCGGTCGAGCTGCTTGCGGATTCCGAGCACACCGACGTTGTTCTGGTAAGGTGCTGAATTCGTTGTTGTGTGCGGCTGGTAGGCTGGTTGACGAAGCGTGGTCGCGTCGCCGGGCTGAATGATCGCCGGTTGTGTCTTGGCCTGATCGAGCCAGGTTTTAACTTCTGGTTCGATCAGCTCGAGCCACAGGTTTCGCAAGCTGTACGGAATAGGGCTGTCGAAGGTCATTGAATTCAGATCGACACCAGGCAAATTGTCTGCTTGAGCAATCGCGCTTTTGGCTGCGAAGATCTTGTCGAGTATTGCGGTCGTTGCGCGATCATCCAACTTCCCGCACAGAAAGTTGAGTATTTCGGCCGGCCGTAGTGCCCAGTACGGAATGACCAGCTGCTTCTCTCCGACTCCGGGTGTGATCCGAAAAATCTCAGCGTTGTCGGCGAGCGCGCTGGCATATTCGCCGTGGATATCGAGTAAGAGGATGCGCGCGTTCGGAAAGCCTGCTCCGTCAGGCGCCGAGATTGACCGCAACAAGCTAGAGACAGTCGTGGACTTGCCCGACCCGGTAGAGCCAAGCACTGCGCTATGGCGCGTGACTAGCTTGTCGAGGTCCAGGCGGACCGGAATGCTCTCGGCGTTAGCAAGTCGCCCGACTATCACTTGTCCGGAAAACTCTGCACCGTAGATCTTGGCCAGATCCTCTTCTGTGACCAGATGCACTTCATCGTTCACGTTCGGATACTGGCTGATGCCTCGCTCAAACGAGGCCTCGACAATCTCGCCAATGAGCTGAACGGTTAGCCATCGTTCGCCGCGGTCTAGCGCATCGACTAGCGTCACCGGTGTCGCACTTGCCCCGACCTCTGATATGATAGCATAAAGATCATGATACCCCTGTGGTATCCGCACAAAGCTGCCGACCTGACCTACCCGGTAGCTTCGTCCTCCGATGATCGCAATGCCCGAAGCAACGCCCTCGAATTGACGCACACTTACGGTCGAACCGGCGACAGAGCCGACATGGCCGAGAAGAGTAGGGGCGTTCATTTGGCCTCCGACGCGGTGGCGGCTGTCGGTGGTGGCGCCTCCGCTGCCAATGCTGCAAGGTCCGGTTGTGTCGGAAATGCTTGAACCGATCGTGATGCCGCGAAGAAGCGAGCAAAGGGTTCTATTGCACCGAGCGTGAAGTTTCCTTTGTCGTCCATGTAGGTTGACCTTATCGGCCCCCAATCCTTGCTCGGAAGTTCGGCCGGAGCTTTCCATGCGCCGCGCGTGCCGTTCACCTTGGCCTGGTCACGTGCATAGACGCTAAAGTTAGGCAGACGGCGCGCGAGGTCGCACGCCGGACCCTCTTCATCTAGAATCTTGTACTGGAATGCGAATACGCTGGAGGATGGATTGGCTGCGAGCGCTTCATCTATTCGGGCCGCGATGTGTGCATCGGCAAAAGAAAATCCGATAGAAATGAGTAGCGTGTCGGGGGTGAGCAGGAACGTACGAAGGCGATCGAGCAACGCTGCGTAGGGCGCTTTCTGTGTTTGATCGTATTTCAGGTGTTCGGGGAAGACGAGGTGACTTGCTGAGCTTTGGCCCGTGCGAATTACTTCGCCCTTAGAGCTAGCGCGCCAGCCGAGCGATCCATGGAGCTTCCATAGCCGCGTCCAGCGCGCGGGAAGATCACTGCGCGACACTGAGACGGGGTCGAAGAATGGTTCGCGACCACCCGTGAAGCCATCGAAGTACGGCGCTCGTACGGATTCGAACGCTTCTTCGAACAACAAGTCGTAGTTCGTGGTGAAGATTTCAACGGGATAGTCACGCGTTGTGCCCGTGATCCAATTCACGAGATCTGCATATGCTGATTCAGTCTCGGGCAATCGGACGTCCACGATCTTGCCTATCTCGGAGCAGATCGCTTCTCCGAAGGTCGCAAAGCCTGGGCCGTCGAGATCGTGGACTTTCGACGAACCAATCACTTGGCTCAGAGAGCGAATCCTCGAAAGGATCGTCTCGATGTCATGCTGCGCGAGTTCGGCTTTCAGGCCATCAATCTGTTTTTGATAGGTTGGGGCAAGTGTCGTGAGAACTTGGTCCGTGAGCCCCGCAACTGCCGGGATGAGCGGATAGGTGCCATCGGGCTTTGCCATTCCGGCAGAAGCTCCAGCGCCAACCAACAGCCCGATCCGCTTCCGGCCCTGCGCGACGATCGTCCTAAGCGCCGCCATATACTGATCGGGATTATGAACACTGACAGTCAACTTGCGCTCCCTCAACACTTGCTTCTGCATCCTCGCATCTAGCACTTGGTTCAATATTTCACGCTCGATCTCGCCCGTCTACGGCGGCCGTCTGAAAAGGCTCCGGCTTTCCAACCGCATTGAAGCTTGTTGCGCTTGTTAGCAGCGCAGTTTGGATAGTGTGCGCAGGGGGCGTGTCTGTCGTGCGTTCTGTATCCCGCTAGGCCGAAATGCCTTGCCTCCGTCATGCGGAAATTAAGATGCCAGCTTACTATGTCAGTTTCATTAGGCTCATGTTGGCGTACAGATGCAGACAGGGCCACTGTTTTATCTCATCCTGTTCGGCATTGAATTTGCAGTCTTTTCGCTGAGGGCGTACTTTAAGCACCCAATTCTTCCATCCTATCTAATTCTAGCCGAGCTTTTTCGTCATCGAGGCGCCATCGTCTTACGACATAAAATGCGAGCGCCTTACGCGTTTCGATCAGTAGGTGCGTCTTGTCGCCAAAGCCGTACTCCAGCCGGACGGCCTGCGCTTGTGCATCGGATAGATCTGAACGCGGGCGTATCCACAAGCGCACCAAGCTGTTCCAGTCCGTGTCAAATCGCAGAGAGGCAGGCCTCTCCCGCGTTTCCAGCTGGGTTTGTTTCGTTATTCGTATTGGGAGATAATCGCGGTACGCTTCGTGATTATAGCTCCAGGCGCGGAGATAAATTGCCTCTCCGTCAAAATGAAACTGAACTGGACTGATCCACTGAGGGTCGGAGAGGCCGCTTGTCATCGAGGTGTAGGTGATCTGGATGTCTCGTTCGCCCTTCATCGCGCGGTAGAGCTGTGCGACGATGGTGGAATCCATCACGCGAGTGGGAAGCGGGATGCTCGCGCCAAGCGATGCAGCCTTGCCATCGAGCAATTCGAAAACTTGTTTCGGGCCAGCATCAGTCAATGCGCAGTGGTCGCCGGTCGAGAAGTAGGCCTTATCCCCAGCATCGTAGACTGGCGGCGTATTCGTCAGCGAGAGATAGGTTCGAAAGTCAACGGCAGCCTGTGCCATAGAGATATTGAATCGTTCCATCAAGTCACGACGGTTCGCCTGACCCCTCCAGGTCAGGCATTGGTCGAGGAACAAAATTCGCTCGCGTTGCGCGTGTTTGAGGTCTTCTAGGGTCATGCACGAAGCAGTACTTGACTCGGCTCACAAAGTCCATACATTTACTATACGTATAGAATGTGGATTGATCTGATGCGAATACTTCATACAGCGGATCTGCACTTGGGGCGGCAGTTCATGGGGTTGAGCCTTGAGGAGGATCACGAGGTTATCCTGGGTCAGATCCTTGAAACGCTTGTGGCCGATCGGGTCGATGTTCTTGTCATCGCCGGAGACGTTTTTGACCGTGCCTCGCCGCCCAATTCGTCGATCCGGCAGTTCAATCGTTTCCTCAAGCGCGTGGCGGAGGAGACCGAAGCCGCTGTGGTGATGATCTCTGGAAACCACGATTCTGGCGACCGGATCGAGGCAATGTCTGTCTTTTCCACCGCGTCTTGTGTGCTGGTGCGCGGGATTGCCGACGCGGTAGAGGCGCCGCTGGTGCTGCGTGACCCGCAAGGCGAGATCGCCTTTTCCGCACTGCCCTTTTCCTATGAATACGCCGCACGCGAGGTGTTCGGGGATGAAAGCATTGATGCGCCAGCGGAAGTCGTTGCCGCTCAGATCGCTGCGGCGAGGAGGCAGGTGCCTGATGGGGCGCGTTGGGTCGTCGTGGCCCATGCTTTCGTCGCGGGGGGTGCGGTTGGCGAGACCGAGCGCGCCCTGACGCGAGTCGGGGGTATCGAAACTGTTCCCTCCAATGTCTTCGACGGGGCGGACTATGTTGCACTAGGACATTTGCACAAGCCGCAGGAAGTCGGCGCGAGCCATATTCGTTACTCCGGCGCACCGCTCGCTTTCGGGTTCGACGAGGCAGGAAACGAAAAATCCATGACTGTCGTCGATCTGCAGGCTGAAGGGGCCGAGATCCGCACCGTACCGTTCCGACCGATCCGGCAGGTTCGCTCGCTTACCGGGGCATTCTCGGATCTTCTGGAAGGAACGCCGTCTGATGACTTCATCCAGGCGATCCTGACGGATGAAAACCCTCTGATCGATCCGATGAAGCGGTTACGCGCGACCTATCCCAATGCTTGCCATCTGGCCTATGCCCGGCAGGAGCGCGCTGCGGAGACCAAGGTGCTCGGCAGTGGGCGGGCCGCGGTCACGCCAATCGAGATGATTGGCAACTTCGTGAAAGTTGTGCTCGGCCGGGAACCATACGCCACCGAAGTCGCGATCGTCGCGGAAAAGCTCCACGCAGGAGCCTCCGGGGAGGAGCAGACATGAGACCCATTCGCCTATCGCTTCAAGCCTTCGGGCCATTTGCGACAACCGAGGTAGTAGATTTTCGCTCCGCGCTGGAGACAGGGCTGTTCGGAATCTACGGCCAGACAGGGGCTGGGAAGTCGACGTTGTTCTCGGCGATGTCTTTCGCGCTTTTCGGGGCACCAACCAAGACCGATCAGGAACCACGTTCACTACGCTCGGATCACGCCGCTTCGGATCTACCTACCGAAGTCGAATTTGTCTTTGAGCTGGGCACCAAGGCCTACCTAATCCGTCGTCGTCCGGCGCAGGAACGTCCGAAGGCACGCGGTGAAGGGACCACTGAGGACGCGGCGGAAGCCTCTTTATTCGACGTCACCGGGATTCCGGTGGACACTCTTGGTCCGAGTCAGTCCGGCCGTGTCATTGCGGAAAAGAAGGTCTCGCTAGTAGGGCAGCAGGTCGAGGCGCTGCTTGGCTACGGGGCGGATCAGTTTCGACAGATCGTGCTCTTACCGCAAGGCAAGTTCGAGACGTTCCTGGCCGCAAAAACGGATGCGCGGGTCGAGATATTGCGGGATCTCTTCGACGTGAAGGTCTATCGCGATCTCGCCGCAAGGCTGAAGGAAGAAGCCTCAGCGGCAGAACGAGCGTTGCGCGACCAGCGTGCGCTCTACCTGGCTCGACTCGAGGAGCGCGGGTTCGAGAGCGCCGAAGCGCTTGAACTTGGGATTGTCGCAGCCGAAGCCCAAGTCGAACAAAAGCAGGGCGTTCAGCGTGGTGCGGAGATGGCAAACGAAGCTGCGCGTAAAGCTCTGACCGAAGGCGAGCAAATCGAAAAGGCATTTTCTTCTGCCGACACGGCACAGCAGGCTGTCGATGATCTAGAAAAGAAAACGATCGAGGTCGAAGAGCTAGCCAAGCGCGTTGAGGCTGTCCGGAATGCCTTGCAGGCCCGTGATCTTGAGACGGCTTGGCGCAATGCGGAGCAGGATAGCCTGAAAGCGGTGGAGGCTGTCACGAAGGCCGAGGCGGAACTCAACATCGCCACTGGCGCGAAGGAGTTGGCGGAAAAGAAACTTGCTGAGGCACAGTCTGGCGAGGACCGACGGCAACAAGTTCAGGCTGACCTGACAAGGTTGGAGGCGATCGAGAAGCAGGTCGGGCAGGCAGCGGATCTTAGAAGCGCGTTTGACGACGCTGTAAAGGACGAAGCTTCAGCGAAGAAGGCTCTGACCGAGGCCATTGATGCCCGAGAGAAGCTCAAGTCTCAGCGCGATGCGACCGATCTGGCGCTTGATCAAGCGCGAAAGACCGAAACGGAGCGAGGCCAGCTGACCGGTGAGCTGGCCGAGTTCAACCGAGAAAGGGTCAAGGCAGCGGCGTATGCTAAGGCGCAAGAAGCTGTCGCAGATGCTCAACGAAAAGTCGAAGCGGCATCGAACGAATTGGCGACAAGAACCGACGCGGCGCGAACCGCTGACGCGGGCTTGCTAGAAGCCGAGGCACGGCTTTCGCGCACGCAAGCGATCATTCTCGCGGAAAAGTTGACCGAAGGGGCGCCCTGCCCTGTCTGTGGTTCCCATGATCATCCGGCGCCTGCCCATGGTGCGCCTGAACAATCTGGTTTGACAGAAGCGTTTCGGAGCGCTCAGGTTCAGGCGAGAATCGCCTCCGAAGCCAGAGTTCGGGCCGAAAGCGACCTCGGCAATTTCCGAATGCGGCTCGACGAAAAGAAGCGGGCGCTGGAGGAACAGGAGCGCCCTGAGCGCACGTTGGCGGAACTCGAAGACGAAATCGCGCGGATTGAAGGCACCGTCGCCACGCTTGGAGAGGCGGTTGATCTGGACGCGATGGCGGAGCAGTTGGCCGAGCTCAAGCGCAAGGTGACTGAGGCAGAAACCGGCGAGGCTTCGGCGCGCACCGCTGCGGGGAAAGCCGAGAACGCTCTTGCCGGCGCGCGCGCCAAGCTGGACACAGTGATTGAGGCCCTGCCGGAAGGTCTGCGCACGCCTGAGGCGGTTGTCGCTCGACGGGAGGCTTTGCAGAGAGAGCAAAGGCAACTCTCCGAGGCGCTGGAAGTGGCGACGCAACAGGACCGAGCCGCCAGTGAAGTGCTCACCCGTTCGCAAGAGCAGCTAGAAGCAGCGAAGCGGGCGCGCGACGGGCAGCAGCAGCGCGTGAAGAAGGCACAAGGTGATTTTGTCGCTCGGCTTACCGAGGTTGGGCTGGACAAAGCGGGATATGATGCTTGCAAGAGCCATTTCCCGACTCTCGACGCCGACCGCAAGAAGGTAACCGATCACCGCGATGGATTGATCGCTGCTCGCACGACATTGCAGAACGCCATCGCCGCTTGCGCAGATCGTGAACGCCCGGATCTTGCCCCACTTCAGCTGGCGTTGGCAGACGCCACCCAGACCTTGAACGCGGCCAACGCAGCACTTGCCACAGCGAGAACGGATGTATCGTCACTGACCAAATTCAAGGAATCGCTTGCCGCGGCTCTGACCGAAACCGAGCGGCTAGAAACCGAAACCGGTCCGCTCCGGGGGCTGGCTGATCTGGCTAACGGCAAGAACGATTTCAAGATGACACTCGAGACCTTCGCGATCGGGGCAATGTTCGACCAGGTTCTTGAGGCGGCGAATATGAGGCTCGACCCAATGACACGTGGTCGCTACCGGCTAACGCGCGGGCTCGAGGCATCTGGCGGTCGCGGCAAGCGTGGGCTCGAAATCGAGGTCTTCGACATCAACACCGGCAAGGCGCGCCCGACAGCCACGCTGTCAGGCGGCGAGACCTTTATCGCGGCACTGGCCCTCGCGCTTGGGCTAGCTGATGTGGTCGAGAGCCTTTCGGGCAAGATCCGGATGGACACAATCTTTATCGACGAAGGCTTTGGGAGCCTCGACACCGAGAATGGGGCGGGCACGCTGGATCAAGTGATCCAAGTTCTTGCCGCGCTGACAGAGGGCAGTCGTGCCGTGGGCCTGATATCCCATGTAGGGCTGGTGCAAGAGGCTATTCCACAAGGCTTCTACGTGCGTTCGACCCCGAGCGGCAGCCGGGTCGAGGAAAGGAGGGGGCTGGGATGACGGACCGTTGGTATTACAGGAAGGCACATACCCGCCGTCTGTCGACAGGGCGCACGGTATCCGTTCGCGGAGGTTGGGCAGTTCGAGGCGATCGTGAAAGCAAGAAGGGCGCATCCTTCAGGCGGACTTGTCCAATATGCGGGGCGCTGATCGTAAGCGTGGGCATGCCCAGAGGAGGGTGGGTCCATTTTGAGGGCGGCAAAGGCCTGACACGTATTAAACATCCGTGCCTGCATCTTGGTGAAGGCCTGAGCAGGCGGCGCGACGAAGACACGCCAGACCTTTTTGAGGCGAGGCTGCCATTTTGAAATGTCACTGATGAAGCTTGCGAAAAGTTGGCTCCAATCCCACATCTAGTATCTAGAAGCAAACCAAACACCATATGGAGGATAGTATGGCGGTAAATCGTAAAGGAACTTCGACCAAGGTTGCCTCGCTTGCAGCAGACACCCTTTTCAAACCTGGCTCTTCACAGATCGCCCGCAAGCTTGCTGGTTCGGCGTTGTCTCAGTCAAAGACCAATCGGCAAACCGGAGCGGAAATGGAGGACCTCGCGTCAAAGGTACTTCGCAGCGATCGCTATTCTGAAAAGACAAAGACACTTGCCGCTTCGGTGTTGTCCCAGTCGAACAAGAAGCGCTGACTGTAGACAGTATAACAGTGGTTTCGGGCTCAAGCGCTACAGGCCGTGTCTCACGTAGGTAGCGCTTTGGGTAAATCATGAACAAACATTAAACATTTGAGTTGAGCAGATGCGGGCATTCATTTCTTATTCCCATAACGACAAGGCCGCGCTTGATCGGCTGCACGTCCACCTCAAGAACCTTACAAGGGAAGGGCGTATTGAGACCTGGTATGATCGCAACATCTTGGCTGGTGGCGAACTGGACGCTGAGATTGAACGGGAACTGGAGGCTTCCGACCTGTTCCTGCTCCTGGTGAGCCCCGACTTCATCGCATCCGACTACTGTGTCGAGCGCGAAATGAGACGCGCGCTTGAACGCCACGCCGCAGGGACCGCCCGTGTAGTGCCGATCATCGTGGAGGAATGCGATTGGAAAGCGATGAGGGAGTTGCGCCAACTGAAGGCCGCGCCGACTGACGGCAAGGCGATCAGCGCATGGGCCAATCCAAACACCGCTTACCTAAATGTCGTGCAGGAGCTTCGACGCATCATCGAAGCTGAAGCTGTACCTGCAGCTGCGGCGGAGGTAGCCCATGAGCCGTCGGCCACACGCCCCTCGATGGCACGCTACCGAGCAAAGCGGCAGTTCGACCAAATCGACAAGGGTGATTTCCGCGATGCTGCCTTCGCCACCTTCAAGGATTACTTCCGACGAGCGATCATCGAAATGGACTCAATCGATGGATTGCGCGGACGTTTCGTTGACAGAAGTGCGACCTCTTTTGGGGCAACGGTTGTCAACAGCGGCCATCGAAATGGTACGGCCCACATCTCGGTGCACTGCCGTAGCTCGCAGGTCGCCCTGGGCGATATTTACTACTCGTTCAGCGAAAACGCCGGTGACAACACAGCAAACGGCGGTTTCAACATTTCGGCCGATGATTACGAGCAATTCCTGATTCAAACCATGAACGTCTTCGGTAGAACTGATGAACGACTGACTCCAGAGCGAGCGGCTGAGGTGCTCTGGAATGAGTTCATTGGTAACGCAGGTATCAGCTATGACTGAGCGTGTTCATTTCCGCTGCAACAATTGTGGGCACCGCTTCGAAGTCGAAGTGCTTGATGAGTACGAACGTCGCGAGGCCCGCCGTGAAAAGCGGCCGACTAGCGCGGTGCATTGTCCCGAATGTTATCGAACCGATATCCGGAGGGGTTGGGAATGAAGGCTCGTGAGGGAGACCACATATGCGAAGCACTTTGAACGCAAAATCAGCCGCTCTCGCCGAGGAGCCGAAAGGTACGCTGTTTCTCCTCAAGAGGTACGGCCATCAGCCGATCTATGGCATTAAGCTTTCCGAACCATTGAATCAGCCCAACGACAAACCGACGGTTCTGCTATTGAACCCTGACTTTGGGCGTGAAGGCGAAGCCAATTGGCATCGGATATTCCAGTGGGAAGCGGACGAGTGGTGTATCTCCTTTGGAACCGACTGGATATTGCAGCCTGATTTCGCGGCTTCTTCGCTGTCTGAGATGAACGATCCGCAGCAAGAGGCATGTCTGACGATCGGGCCCCAGGGCATTCACTTCCGTGCGGCACCTGGCGACGGATTCCGGGTCTCCTATCGCCACTTCATCCATGTCGAAACCCTAGATCCGGTGAAGGATCTCGGAAATGCCGCCTTCCACCTCAACTCGTACCGAATCTTCTTGAACCGAGAGGATTGGGATAATGGGCGCCCCCCGATCTTTCAGCACGGCGTCTAGGCGACAGCAACTTCTCCTTCGAAGCCAGGAACAGATACTTGCTGTGTCATAGGGTGATCGTTACGCCATGTGTGTCCGAACGTTTCACCGATATCACTGCACTCAAGACGTCGCTAATCTGCTTTCAATGCGTCAACGTTCAATGGCTTCGTTCACCCGGCAGATAGAACTCCGTAATCCCGCGCTTCCCCTCAACCCGCCCGAGCTGGACGATCACATCGATGGACTTGCGGATATATTCCCGCACCTCGGCGAATGTTAGCGGCGTCCCTGCCTGCAGCACCATAATCGCCAGCCGGTCGATGGCGAGTTCCGCGGTTTCGGCGTGGATGGTGGAAACCGATCCACCATGACCGGTGTTGATGGCTTCGAGATAGGTCAGGGCCTCGGCCCCGCGCAGCTCGCCGACGATGATCCGATCGGGTCGCATACGGAGGGAGGCTTGAAGGAGAGCATTGGCGCTGCGTTGCGAACCGGCACCGCGGTCGGCCAGGAGGGCGACGGTGTTCGGCTGGCCGGGGAAGAGCTCGAAGGCGTCTTCGATGGTGATCAACCGCTCGTGCTCGCTCACATGGGTCAGGAGATGGCGGGCGAAGGTTGTTTTGCCGGTCGAGGTGCCGCCACTGATCAGGACGTTAAGCCGTGCCTCGACCAGGGTCTGTAGGGCAGCTTCGAGGTTCTCTTCGGCGAGACTGGAAATGTTCTTCATCTTCTCGGCTCGGAGCGCGTCGAGCGAGACGGCCTTGCCGAAGAGATAGGCAGGAGCGTAGTCCCGGACGCTGCCCGAGGCGAAGAGACGGATGGTGATCGAGGCCCCGCGGTCGATGGCGGGCGGCACGGCGACCTGGACCCGAAGCGGGCGGCCCGCGTATTCTACTTTGCCGGAGACGAGCGGGTTCTTTTCAGAGACGCGGGCCTTGGCGTCGCCGACGATGGTCTGGGCCATGTTGAGCGCAGTCGTTCGGTCCACGGTCTGGCCTTCGTGGCGCATGGTGGCGTCGCCCGCGGCCTCGAGCCAGACCTTGCCATCTGGATTGATCGCGATCTCGACCACGTCGTCACGCCTTAGAAGGTCACGGAACGGGTCGAGATAACGCTCGAGATAGGAGGTTGGGCTTTCTGAATGGCTCAATAAATCACCACATCCCGGTCCACGAGCACGGTGACCGAGGCCCCTTGATCGACATAGATCGTCGGTGCGATCGAGACCTGGTCGGCGATGACTGAGCCGACGGCGTCCTGAAGGTCGCTGCCGACATCGCCCAGAACGATGCTGGTGGTTTCGTTGTTGGTACTCTCCGCCGCCACGGCCGGCGCCGCCCCGATCACGGAAATCAGTGCCGCTCCGCCGAAGCGCTCGGCGAACTTGGTGTCGACGAGACCGGTGAGGCCAGAGCGGCCGAGCTGATCCCCGCCCACGGCGGCGATTTCCATCGAGGTGCCGTCCGGCGTCAGGACGCGGGTCCAGAGGATCAGGATACGCTTCTGATGCATCTCGATGCCCGAGCGGTATTGGCCAAAAAGGCGGGAACCCCGGGGGATCAGGATCCGGTCCCCGGAAAATGCCGGAACCGGTTCGGAGACCACCGCGACGACCGAGCCAGGCAGATCGCTGTTGATGGCGGTCTGGAGCGCGGCCTGAATGACCGAGCCTTGGGTCAGCGTGCGCTCGGGATGGGTGAGGCGGGCGGCCTCCTGCACCTCAAGTGGCCGCGCGCTCTGCAGAAACTGTTCATTGCCCGAGAGGACCGGCCCCCCGGTGCCAGCGGCCGCCGGATCGGCCACCGCCGCGCCACTTTGGCCACCACGCGGACCGTCGGCATAGACCACTGCGGGGGATTTGATCTGCGCGGTCAGAAGCTCCTCGGCGACCCGTTCGGCCTCGCGCTGGCGCTGTTCCTCTTCCTGCCGGCGGCGTTCTTCGAGAAGGCGCTGATCCGCAATCAGCCCCTCGCGGTCCAGCTCTGCCTCAAGACCCTCGCGCTGCGCCCGTTCGGCATCGAGCATGGCCTGCAGACCTTCGATGCGGGTCTCGGTCTGGCGCTGCAGGTTGGCAAGCTCGGTTTCTTTTGCGGCCAGCGTCGCTTCAAGCGCCGCCTTCTGTTCGTCGAAGGCTTCGCGCAGGTCCGCGACGGCGGACTGGATTTCCGAGTTGCGGGCGGCCTGGCTGGCGGCGAGGGCCTCGCGGAGCTTGGCGATCTCGGCCAGCACTTCGGCGCTCGGTTCCGGGACAGGGGCTGCGGGCACATCGAGCGCTTCCTCGACAGCGATCAGCGCGTCATTGACCCGTTGCTCTGTTTCGTCGGGTGGAAACTCAAGCCGCCCGCCGGTGCCGGGGCGGCGGTCCTGGAAGGTCTCGACATCGGAGGTTCCCAGCGCGCTGTCGCCCTCCTGCAGGCCGTTGGCCAGGAAATACGCGACCCCGGCGGCGCCAAGGGCGAGGGCAGCGGCGATCGCGCCAACCCCGAGGCTGTTGCCGCGGCGTTTGGATTTGCCGCGCTGGCTGAACTGGTCGAGACGGTCCTGAAGATCGGGAGGGGTTTGATCGGCCATGGTCAGTTGCTCACATAGATGGCGCTCTCGTCGCGCCAGGCGCAGATCGCCTCATCGCCGATGCGCAGCGTCCAGTAGGTGTTTACCCCGAGCACGCGAACGGTGTTGCCTTGCTGGGTCCAGTTGACCGTGCGCTCACGGCCCTGGTCATCGGCCTTGAAGAGGGCGGGCTGACGGGCGTTCTCCGGGAAGACGAAATACGTATAGCGCCCGTCGTCGTAGATATGGCTGGGGCGGAAATCCCCTTCGCCCGAGACGCGGTAATTGTAGTTGCGCGGGGCCTCAACGCCCTTGGGCTGGGTTGCACTCGCCGCGCGGCGCTCCTCGTCGGGGTAACGGAAGCGGACCTCGAAGAACATGCCGGTGCGGTTCGGGATCGAGCCTTCGCGCAGATGGAAGGAATAGGTGCGGCGGTTGGTGATCACCGTCATGTTGGTCGAGGCATTGGCCACATGCGGCTTGATCGTCAGCACATTGCCAAGCTCGGGGATCGGATCGACCTGGAAGCTTTCGGTGTCGCCGACGATCACTGCTTCAAACCGCTCCCCCGCCCCGAAATGGATCGTCGTCGAATGCCGAAGATCCGTTTCGATCCGGTAGACCTGGTTCTCGTTATAGACGGCGGTGCGGATGCGGATGTCGAGCGACCCGCCTTGCGGCGTGGCCTCGGCGAGGGCGGCAATAGGAATGGTAAGCGCTAGGAGAAACGTGGTGAGGAGCGCGGGCAGGGATTTCATGGGGGTCAGTTCTCCAGGGTCTCGGCGTCGACGCGGTAGGAGGTCACCACGAAGCCCAAGGGGTTGGCCCAGACATCCTGAAGGCGCTGGCGGGTTTCGGGTTGGAAGTCGTAACTGAGCGTGGCGACGTAAGACCGGGTCACGGTGCGGGTGTCGCGCGGCCGGCGCAGCGTGCGGGTGAAGCGGACCTGGGCCACGCCGCGCTCGATCTGGTTCACGGACTTGATGACCACCTCGATCTTGGCGTCGCGCCCATAGACGGTGATCGGGTAGTCCTCATTGGTAGAGGACCAGAGATCGCGCAATGTGCGGGAAGCATCACCGTCGGAGCGGTCGAGGACCGAGTTGATGCGTTGCTCGCCATCGGTCAGGTCATAGGTTTCGCGGTCATCGACATAGGCCACCAGATTAGCCTGGATGATCGCATCGCTTTCCGAGAGCGTCAGGGCCTGGACGGCGGCGACCCGGTCCATCTCGCCGGTCTCCTTGTCGACCACGACCACAAAAGTCTCGGTCGTCTTGAGCGGAAAGAGGCTCGCACCCGCGACCATTCCTGCCACGCCGACCAACACGCCCGCAGCCGCGACGAACCAAGCGAAACGCTCGCGCCGTCTTGGCCCGTAGATGAAATCCGCCTCGAAAGCGTCGCGGTCAGGCGCGGAGGAACTGGTCACAAGCTTCTTCAAAGTCGTCGTCTTTCACATCAGGGTTTGCGGAAGGCCTTGGCGGCGGAGAGAAGCGCGCCGGGGCTTTGCCGGATCAATTCGCCGGTCTTCACCACGCCCGCATTGGCCATCTGGTTCAGCTCATGCGGGGACTTGCCGGTGACGAGGCGCGCGGTCGCGCCGGTGCCATACTGGCGCGTGTTCACGAAGCCCTGCCGCGCGAGCCCGGTCAGGCCCACGGCATTCGAGGCAATGCCGACAACACCGGTGAGGTTGGAGGCGATGTAGGGGACTGAGGCCATGATCCCGGCGCTGAGGATCAGAATGACGAGGAAGGGCAGGATGAGGCTGACGGTCTCGACATCGCCCGGATCGGCCGAGGCGTCCCCGATCACTTCGGCGATCGCAACGATGATGCCCGCGGCCCCGGCGGCCGCGACCGGCATGAGCGCATAGCCGATGGTGGCGCGGGTCCAGGCCTCGAAGAGGGACTGGGTCGGCTTGAAGAGCGAGGTCACGATCATGAAGGGGGCGATGACGATCATCAGCGCGAAGACGATCCGGGCGAAGGCGATGATCCCGGCGGTGACGGCGGCGAAGACGGCGGAAAGGACGAAGAAGATGGCACCCAGGACCGCGCCGAAGACCCAGCCCGCGCGGTCGCCGATCGTGTCGCCATAGGCGGTGATGCGAGCGACCATGTTGTCGAGGCTCTCATAGACCCCGGCCTCGTCGCCCGACCCGGTGAGCGCCAGGATCGAGGCGCCGACGGAGTCAGGAACGCGCGTGACGATGTCATAGATGACGCTGAAATTGTCCCAGCTCTGCGCGAAGATCCCCACGAGCGCGATCTTCATGCCGAAGGCAAAGCCGGTGCCGAAGGACAGGGGGCGGAGTTGCATCACCGCGTTGATCCCGAGGAGCACGACAAGGAGCGCGGCCCCGGCGGAGATCACATCGCCGACAGCACCTGCCGAAGAGACAAACCCGTCCTGCGCCACGGTATCCACCGCGGCGTCGACCTGGCTCAGGATGTCGCGAATGACCCCCATCTACTCCGCACAGGCCTCCACAACTTGCGCCTCGAGCGCGTCGGCCTGCGCGTAGAGATCGAGCACCTTGAATGGCAGGCGTGGGTTGTCCGAGGTCTGGAACCGGGGCAGGGCGGTGAGCGCCTGATCCCAGGTGAAGTCGCCCAGCAGGCAGGTGCAGGTTTCCGAGGCGAGGGCTTCTTCAGCAACAAGGATGCGCAGGATCGCGCGGTAGCCGTTCCGCAGGTAAGCGGTCTCGGCGAGATCCACCGGGGGTTTGGGGACGCGGCACGCATCCTCTTCATCCCGTGCGATCTCCATCGAGGTGAAGGGCCGATCCTGACCTGATGCCGCGTCAGGCAAGACAAGGAGGCCGAGCGGCAGGGCAAGCGAAAGGCTCAGAAGTCCGGCTTCCTTCAGGGTGAAGCGGCTCGGGGTAAGCTTGGAGGTCCTCATGGATCCACCGCCATTGAGCGGAATTTGCGCTCGTCCGCGAGGGTCGCGGCATCGACGACGCCAAGCTGGCCGGCACTGACGCCTTGGGCTGCTTCGAGGCGCCAGATCTGGGTTAGAATGATGCCGAGCTCGGCGGTGACGCGGGTGTTGAGATCGACGGCGGCCTTCAGCCCGTCCTGATCGTCGATGAGCCCGACCATGGTCTCGAGCCGTTCGAGGCTTTGCCCTGCCTCTTCGTGGCTCGCCTCGGCTGCGACGGAGAGCATGGCGCTTGCCCCGGCCGAGGTGGCGATGCGGTTGTCGGCAGGCTGATCGGAGCCCGAGAGCGTGCTCAGTCGTCCCGAGGTGAAGCCGCTGCCCGACAGAACCCGTTCGACCGAGGCCGAGAGTTCTGCGCCTGGATTGAACCCGCTCAGGAAATCGCCGCTGGCCAGTGACTGCGCGGTATTGAGGGGGGCCACCAGCTTGCCACGCAGCGCGCGGAATTCTTCGACAGTGGCGAAGAGTTCTCCGAGCCCGCTGCCCTCAATCAGTGAAGTCAATTGCGCCTCGAGGTTCGTCAGTTGCGACAACTGGGTTTCTAGTTCCAGCCGCATGGTGGCGAGCTGCTGCATCTGGACGTTCAGGTCCTCGGCCATGTGCTCGAGCTGTGCCACGAGCTGACCAAGCTGTGATCCATCAAAGGTCGGCACGCCCTGCGCCGCTGCGGGCGAGGCAAACCCGAGTGTGGTGACTGCGGCCACGGTCAGGAGAAAATGTCTCATTCGGGAACTCCCATCTGCATGAAGTCGCGCTCGGCCAGCCGGTCGGCGACGAGGTGCTGCGCGTAAGCCGCCTCGCGCTGCTGGTTTGCCGCCATCAGCCGGACGCGAAGGTTGAGGATGCGACCGATCTCGGCTTTGGCATAGGTGTTGAGCTCCCAGGCCGCTTTGGCATTGGGTTGCGCGTCGATCTGCAGGATGATGGCACGCAAGCGGTTGATCACCTGTTCGGTGGTGGCCGAGCTGTCGGCGGCGTAATAGACGCCCGCCTCGGAGATGCTGGCATATTCGGCGAGCGCAAAGTCCGAGGGCGAGAGCGTGCCGAGCGCGTCGGCGCCACCAACCACGGCGAGGTATTCGTTGTAGAATTTCGAGATGTTGCGCACGTAGCCTTGGGTCTCGGCAAAGGGTGGCACCCCGCCGTATTCGATGACCCGGCCCGGCCCCGCGTTATAGGCCGCGAGCGCATGGGGGATGTTGCCGAAGCGATTGAGTTGGGTCGTGATATAGCGCGCGCCGCCGCGGAGGTTGTCTTTTACGTCATAGCGGTCGACTCCAAGATCGGAGGCGGTGCCGGGCATGAGCTGGGTCAAGCCATAGGCGCCGACCGGGCTTTCGGCAGAGACGTTGAAGCGGCTCTCCTGCTTGATCAGGGCCTGGAAGAGGCAGCGCCACTGGGTGGCAGAAAGACCCGCGCGGGCCACACCGGGTGTGCCAGCGAACTCACCCGCGACCTCGACGATCATCATCTCGACCGTCTCGCGGCCTTCGCCGAAAAAGCGGCTGTTCATCGGGCTGGGATCGGTATTGGGATAGACCGCTGCCACTCCGAAATCCGCGTTGCCATCGAGCGCGCGGATATCGAAGCCGGGCCCGGTGATGGCTGCGGTCATCTTCTCGAGGACGCGCAGCTGGTCGGCCTGCACATCGGCCAGCGTGGACTCGGTGTGGTCCTTGTCCTGCTGGACGCCCAGATCTTCGGCGAGAGCTGTCACCCGTGCAATGGCGCGCCCGATCGCGGAATTATCCTGCGTCGGTACGCTCTGGGCATGCGCGGGCAGGGCGCTGAGGCCAAGGCTGAGCCCGGCGGATATGATCGCGACGCGGCTCATTCCGGACGGGGCAGGGACTCGAAGGTGCAGTCCGGCTTGGCCGTTGCGTGAGCCGGTGCGCCCATGGTCGAGACCGAAAACGCGGATCGCGTTACTTGCGGCTCACCATTGCGTCCGAAGCAGGGCGAGGTTTTCTCGGTGTATGTCTCGCAAGCCGACAGCAGGCTCGCGGCGGCGCAAAGCGCGAGGAGAGGTTTCGAACTCATATCACATGTCTCCAAAAATCGGGATTGGCGCGCCAATCGGCGGGCACGCGGGCTTCGCCGGTGGCACCGCCGCCAAGGATGGGAAGGAGGTCGCCAAGTGCAGAGAGGTCGGCATCGACGAAGACACTGTCGCCCGCCGAGCGGATAAGCGCGATGCGCTGGCCGATGGTCGGCTGCACGAGAAGGGCAGCCTCCTTGGCGTTCACGCGGAGAAAATCGTAATCGGAGACGGTGGCGCGATCGTTCGGGAAGAGGATCTGGGTCGGGACTGTTTCGACGATGGTCTTGCCGACGCGGCTGTTCCGCAGCTGGCTCGGATATTGCGTCATCATGATCACGACGCAGTTCATCTTGCGCAGCGTCACCAGCCAGTTTTCCAGCCGCGCCCCGAAGTAGGGATCGTCCAAGAGCTTCCAGGCCTCGTCGAGCACGATGATGGTGGGGCGGCGGTCTTCGACCACGCGTTCGATCTGGCGGAAAATGTAGGAGAGCACCGCCATCCGCTCGGTGGTCATGTCGAGGATCTCGGTCATGTCAAACCCGACGATGTCGCCTGTGAGCTTGAGGCCCGCGCCGCGCTCGGACTCGTCGAAAACCCATCCGTAACGTCCACCCGGCGCCCATTCGGCGACGCGGGACTGCAGCTCGCCATCATCATCGAGCGACTGAAACAGCGTCTCGAAACTGACAAAGCGCTGCAGCGCCGCGCCCGCATCGGCGTTCTGGCCGACCGCACTCTGGATATGGCGGGATTGCTCGCCGGTGAGTGTGCCATTGCGCGTGAGGAGTGTCGCCAGCCAGTCCGAAAGCCAGGCACGGCCGCGCTCGTCTGTCTCGGTGGCGAGCGGATTCAGCCCTGTCGGTACGCCCGCGCGGATCTCGTTGTAGCGCCCGCCCAAGGCGCGAACCGCCATTTCGAGGCCGCGATCCTTGTCGAAGAAAAAGAGCCGCGCGCCGACCCGCTGCGCTTGGGCTGCGAGGAAAGCGGTGGTCAGCGTCTTGCCCGTGCCGGTGCGACCGAGCACAAGCGTATGGCCGACCGTTGGTTCCTTGCCGGGGCCGCCCGCCTCGTGGAAATTGAACCGATAGCCCGAGGTGCCGACCGTGGGCAGGGCCGAAATGGTCTGACCCCAAGGCGACTGATCCGGCCCGCGCCCTTCGACGCTGCCGTGAAGTGCCGCGAAATCCGCGAAGTTGATCGAGGAAATCGGCGTCTTGCGGGCGCGGTAGCCGAAGTTGCCGGGAGATTGTGCGAAGTAGGTGGCTTTAAGCGCCATGTTCTCGCGCACGATCACCGACATGATCTCTTGGCCAACGCGTTTGATCTGGGCGGCGGCGCGTTCGAGCGTGTCGCGGTCCGGGGCGTAGACGGCGATGGAGAGGTGATGATCGCCAAAGGCGATGCGGCCCGCTTCCTGGTCATCGGCGGCCTGGCCCAGTTGTTCGCGCAGAGAGACGGCGGCATCGTCGGAGGCATGCATCTGACGGATGATGCGCTGGATGCGTTCGGCCATGATGTTGTTCGGGATCGGACTGAAGGAGTTCGTCAGCACGATATCCAGCGGCAGGTCGAGCGCGTCGAGGAGTGTGACGTCGGTGAGTGCGGGGTAGGACTTCATCGAAAAGAGAGCGCCGTATTTGACCCGACCGGTCACGGCATCGGTCAGGGTGACAACTTCGCCATCAAAGGTCGCGCGGCAATTGCTCAAGGTATGCGAGAGGGGCAGGGCGCTATGCCCGAAGGCGATGGGGGAGAAGCTGCCCGCGTTCAGGGTATTGAGATAGCCCAGCCATTCACCACCGGACTTCGTGAGTCTGACTGGGTTGGCCGACGCAAGCGCCACCTCGAAAAAGCCCATGACCTCGTTCAGCTCCTGCAGGCGTGTCGCGCGGTCCTTGACCCAGGCCCTGCGGGCCAGCGCGCGCAGGAGCGGAATACGGGCCGAGATGTCAGGCCGCCGAATCACGCTGAGATAAAGTTGGCGTTTGGCGGGGCGCAGGTCTTTGACATGGGCCTGCCAGCGCGTGTCGATCGCGGCGGCGAAGCTGTCTCCCTCGATAGGGCGCATCCCGAGATCCTGCGGGACTGAGATCCGGTGGATGTAGAAACCAAAGGCATTACCGGTCTGGGCGACGATGGCTGCGACCGCGCGTTTGAGCGCATCGAGCCGGGCGTCCTCAGTGGTCATCGGGTTAAGCCCGTCGAGGCGCAGGGTCGCCATCAGATCGCCCTCGCGCAGGACCATGACATCGTCATCGGCGAGAGCAAAATACGGCAGGTGTTCGGCGAGATAGCTCTCCCGCGCGAACTCCCCGCCGCCAGCCTGAAGGAGTGCCGTTCCGTGAGTGGAAAGTGTGCCTGCATCAAGCGCCAAAGCTGTCGCCTCCATGCAGGGCCCGGTTCTTCGTCGGGCGCACCGATCCATAGGAGACGCGCAGCACCTCGAAGAAATGCGGCTCGCGGTCGGCGACGAACCAGAGGATCGGATAGGCGACGAGGCCGATCAGGAAGAAGGCCATGGACTTGGTCCAGATGAACGGCAGAACGACCCCGGTCGCCAGCACCACGAGGTATCCGACAGGGAGGCCCAGATACTTGGGCGGTCGGGCGAGGCCCAGAAATAGGGGGGATCGTTCTGCCAACTCTATTCTCCAACCTCAGGAGAAGCCGTCGACAATGGTGCCGGCCGAGAAGATCAGCACGATCCCGATGATGACCGAGGCGAACCAGCCCCAGTTGAGCCTTCCCATCATACACATGAAGCCGGTGCCAATGACCGCGAGCGTCGCGACCGCGATCCCGATCGGACCGGTGAGAGCGGCCTCGACGGTTTCCAGCATGGTCTGGATCGGCGACAAGTCTTGCGCGAAAGCGGGTGCCGAGAGAATCGTCAAGGTTGTAGCGGTGGGCAAAAGGCGGCTGAGGCGATGTCGAAGCATGCGAAGTTCCTTTAATTACTGAAAATCAATGAGGACCGGTGCGCGCTCTGGCAGGCTGGTCGCGAGGCGGAAGCTTGGCTTGTTCGTAGGCGTCCCCGCCAGCCGAGACTGTATCCGGTGAATGCGCGCAATGTAGGCACGCGTCTCGGAGAAGGGTGGGACGCCCGCGTATTGGATCACGCGGTGAGGACCGGCATTGTAGGCCGCGAGCGCAAGGTCGATGTCCTTGAACGTGGCGAGTTGAGCGAGGAGATAGCGCGCCGCGCCGTCGAGGTTCTGGGAGGGATCGCGCGGATCGACGCTGAGAGCACGGGCGGTATCCGGCATCAGTTGGCCGAGACCATAGGCGCCCTTGGGGCTTACGGCGGTCGGGTTGTAGCTGCTTTCAGCTTCGACCAGTGCGCGGAACAGGACCTGCCAATCATCCGGGCCCAGACCAACCTGCCGCAGGGCGCGATTGCCCTCGTGGCGATCTGCGGTGGCCAGGATCAAATTGAGGATCTCTGTGCGCCCCGAAGTCGGTGTAGCCTCCTGAGGTGGAAATGAAACCACGGGTTCAGCGCCGTCGTTCAGCCCTGCCCAGGCGGGTTTTTCGCCGTGGAAGGTCCAACCTGACGTCCGAACAGTGCCATCGCGCGCAAAAGCGATGACGTCAGCCGCACTCCTCGAGGGTGATGCTGTAGTCAGGGCCAAAGCACAGATTGCGCCCGTCACCGAACTCGAGATGATGTTTAAAGAGCCCCGGCCAGATGTTGAAATACCGCGGCTCGGGCCCGTGCGGGGTAATTCTCGTGGAGACGAGAATGGCTTCCGGCTCGCCGATCCGCAGGTAGATGCACTGGTAGCGCGGCTTGCCATCGTCCGTGAACCCCACGAGTTCATACCGGCAGCGGAATGCAACGCCCTTCTCAAAAAGGTCTTTTACACCATCGATGGTGATCAAAATTTGGTTGCGCGCTATCGGCATGTTCGGACTCTCCCCATGAGAGCCCTTCTACTTCACGACACTAAGGCCATAAAGTCATATGGAGTCAATACGACATATTGCAGATAAATACAAATTGCGCGATAGTTCGCGCAACTTTCGCGCGAAACAAGGCTGGTGAGCGACATGAAGCGACAGGCGATGGCTGCGGTGATGGGTGTGATGGCGGCGTTCGGCACCCCTGAGAAGGCGCGGGCCTATGATATCGACTGCGCCATCATGCTTTGCATGGCGGGTGGTTTCCCGCCAAGCGCGGTCTGCGCACGGGCCTATCGCACCATGATCCGCCGCATCACGCCCTGGCCGAGCCTGCCGCCCTTCGGGGTCTGCACCTTTGCCCATGTGCCGGTCGAGCTGGGCGGGCCCGGCGGGGAGGGTGAGCTCGACACCAACCTGCCGGAATACGAATGGCTGAACCGGACCCATGTGATCTGGTTCACTGGAAGCTCATATGACACCAATGAGGATGGGCGTGTGTGGAACTGGTCCGTGAAATCGTGCGATCGGGAGAACCGAACCTGCACCTATCTCCAGCGCGCGCGACGAGAAAGCCGGTCATGGCCTGACAGTTTCGTCTCTCAAAGTGGCCAAGTGATCGAGTTGCCCACGAGGCGACGCTCAGGTGAATTCTCTCTTCGCAGCATCATGGTCGAATACGGCGACTATGAGGGCAACATGGGCCACTCGGAGTGGTTTGCTTATTGATCGCTCTCATCAGGATCGCTGAGGGAAAAAGGGCGGATGTAAATGGCCGACGGGTCATATTGGTCAGGGTCAAAATGCCAGAGACGGCTGGTGGTGCCATCGTTCCAACGGTAGTCCGTGAAGACGTGGGTTTCGACTTGCTTTGAGAGGAAATAGCCTTCCTGAAAGGGCCTTCCGATCTTCTTTTTACCCATAAAAATACTGCTTACAAATAAAATGTGCGCATGAGCGCGCAGGGGTATGATAAAAGGCCTATATAGCGCTCTGTGAACAAGAGGGTCGGGTCACCCTCCAAGAATTTTGTGATACGTTCCAATAAATTAATGGATGAAGCGAACTTTGCGTTCTCCTCCTTGCCATATGAATTCGACTCATGTTGGACAGATTAGTAAGTTCGTCATGACTAAGAAAACGCGCGTCTCAGCTCCTGCATGTTCAATACAAACACAGTTGCTCAATTTGACGACTGTGGAATGGACATTATGCGCGACATGCAGTCACGCTAAATATATGTTACAATTGCAGATTATTCTCTGTGCTGTCCGCGCGGCTAAGGCGCACGAGTCCGGATGTGATTCACGAGCATCGCGCGTCTTATCAAGACGGGGTAGACCCGCGCTGGCGGGCATCCATAGAGCCACTTCTTAGTGGTTAATATGAACGAAATGTCGTCTCGTTCCGCTTTGTCTAACTGTCCTGTTGTTGGCATAAAACATGCATGTAGGGGGCATTCTTTTAGTGCGACATGAACACTGGCACTTTGGCGGTGCGGATTACATGGTGGGTGACACCGCCGAACAGATCCTGCGAAAACTTGCTGTGCTCGTATGCGCCCATCACGATCAGCTGTGCGCCGATTTCAGAAGCCGTAGTTTCGATGATCTCCGCGATTTTTCGTCCCGATCGGGGACGCAGGATGTGTTCCGCCTGTATGCCGTGGCGTTCGAGGTGGGTCACGATATCGGTGCCTGTGGGCATCTCGTGAAGCACATCGCCGACGGTCAGGATCGAGACCTTCTTCGGTGCATCTTCGAGCACGGTCATGGCGTCGCTCAGCGCACGCGCGGAGGCCCGTTTGCCGTCCCATGCGACCAGCACATGATTGGCCAGCCCTTCTGAGATATAGTCATCGGGCACCACAAGTACGGGGCGACCGCTTTGCAGCGCCATCACATCCGGGCTGACGGCCCGGTATTCATCCGTGGGAAGTTTCGGAGGATAGCCGGTTACGATGAAGTCGAAATTCCGGGCGATCTCTGCCAGAGAAAGTTTGCCGATGACCTCGGGCATGAGAAAACGGGCGCGATTTTCGATCCCGGCGGCTTCCACTTCCTGCTGAAACAACTCCCGCGAGCCCTCGATTTTTGCGGCTCTCACCGTCTTGAGCTTGTCGTGGAGGTCTTCGGTCAGACCCAGCACCTGATCGAAATAGGACGACGGTCCGCCATAAATGCCGGTCAGCCATGCTTCATGGCGTTTTGCAACTTTCACGGCGTGACGAAGGCTATGGGGAAATCCCGCGCTTCCAGTGTGGGCGAGAAGGATGTTTTTAATGGTCACGATGTCCTCACAGTCCGAAAATGATTTCCGAAACCTTAGACGACATAATCTTAGAGGTCTATGATTTTGTGGTTTCCCGTCCGAAATTCGCAAACGTATTGCGGATTTCCGAGATCAGTTCGGTTTGCGGCGCGGAGAAGACCATTTTCTTGTCATGGATCAGGAACAGA
Source organism: Celeribacter baekdonensis (assembly GCF_900102315.1). Taxonomy (GTDB): domain Bacteria; phylum Pseudomonadota; class Alphaproteobacteria; order Rhodobacterales; family Rhodobacteraceae; genus Celeribacter; species Celeribacter baekdonensis. The sequence goes on along the minus strand of NZ_FNBL01000016.1, from coordinate 64,694 downwards.
GGGATGGCGATGTCGATTTCCGGTGTCTGCACGATGCGAAGCCCGTCTTTTTCCGGGTTGGCGGGCACGGCGCTCTGAAACACAAAGCCGACACCGATATCTGCGCGAATGGCGCTCAGGATCGGTTCAGGATGCCCGAATTCCAGGACGCTGTTTGTGCGGACAACGCCCGCGGTGCGCAGGGCCTCGTCAATGAGTTCGCGGGCGATCTGTCCCTTGCGGGGGGTGACGAACGGCAGGGAGGCGAGGTCCGACAGGCTTGCGACATTTCCGGCGAAGCTGCTGTTCAGGGCCGCAACAAGGAAGAGGGGTTCTTTCCAGAGCAATTCGATTTCAAGCCGCGATGTGTCCTGGTTAGGGTCAATCAGGGCGACGCCAAAATCGCAGTCGCCGGAGAGAACGGCCTCGGTGGCGAGGCGGGGGCTGGACATCGACATGCAGACCTTGCTGGTCGGATACTCCTTGTGAAACCGGATAATGATATCTGGAAGTTTATATGTTCCGACGACCATTGTGGCTGCGATCTTGGTTTCTCCAAGGATACCCTGACGGATATCCTCCAGATCAAGAAACATCTCCGTGCTGCGTTGCATGACCTCGGTTGCCCAGGAATAGACCCGTTCGCCGGCTTGGGTCAGTTCGATATTGCGCCCGGCCTTGCGCACAAGTTGCGTTCCGAGACTTTCTTCGAGGCTGCGCAGGTGCGCCGTAACAGCCGGCTGGGCAATGTTTAGATGTTCGGCGGTCCTTGTCACGCTGGAATATTTGGCAACGATGCAAAATACATTGAGTTTATGCAACGTCAGGTTTCTGGAATGCAGAAACTCCTGTGGCAGAGGGACATGTTTCGGCTGTTGTGTCATGGCTTCGGTCCGGTTTCAGGTTTCAGTCGGTATTGGCAGGCCGAGATGTCCCGGCAGGGGAACGATTTTGCGAAGGTTATTCGCGAACACGCGTCGGGCGCGTGTTCGCGGGCGGTGTCGGTGATGGCTTGGCGGGCGGTCGATGTTTCCAAGGGAATATCCGTTCTCCCGTATGGGTGGGGGTGTCATGGATGTCGTACTATGAGAACTCTAATTCATAATCTATCTCATATGTATTTTTGTGAAGTTGATATTAGACAAAATATCGCCCGATCCCAAAGATACGGGCAGCAAAACAAACAAGACGACAAAATGACGCGTCCGGTTGGCGCCGCACAACGATCTTGCCAAAGGCTTGCGACAGGGAGGATGGCAAGGAGGGCATCGCCTCTGTCAGGTGATACGGACGACACATGACGCCTGTCGGGATGAATGCAGACATTCGCCCGGGATTGTCAGGCATGACATTATTTTGGGTCCCGCTCTGAAACGATCGCACATGAAGATGCGACGAGGGCAGGGGCATGGCTTGGGGAGGAAGCCGCCATGACTGCACATCAAAAAACGAGGCTCTCGTTGAACCAGGAACAAATGGTGCTTGCCATTTCCGGGGCGCTTTTCGTGATTTTCTCGCTGACACTCGACAGCTTCTTTCAGGTGTCGAATCTCGTGTCGCTTTTACAGAATGTTTCGATGCTGGGTATTCTGGCCATTGGCATGGCCGGGGTCGTCATCGGACGGGGCATAGACCTGACGATGGTTGCGGTCATGGTGTTTTCCACCGGATGGTCCTTTGTCCTTTTTACCGGCGGGATGCAGATCGAACTGGCGTTGCTGTTGGGGCTGTTGCTGGCGCTGGCCATTGGGACGGTCACCGGCATCCTCGTGGCCTATGTCGAAATCCCGGATATCTTCGCCACGCTCGCCATGGCCACCGTCATTACCGGGCTCGGGCGTTTCGCGCTGGTGCCGAGCGACAATATTTTCATCAGCGGCGATGTTGGCTGGCTGGCCTCGCTTGGGACGGGGAGCGTCGCGGCGTTGCCGATGCCCGTCGTGCTGTTCCTGGTCGTCGCCTGTGCCGCTTTCGTCGGGCTGCGCCTGACGCGCTACGGGGCGTTCGTCTATGCGATCGGCGACAACCCGATGGCGTCGCGCAACAGCGGTATCCCGATCCGCCCCATCAAGGTCCTGATGTACAGCAGTTCGGCGTTCATCGCCTTCTGTGCTGGTCTGATCATGGCGATGACGGTGTCCTCCGTGAACACCAAACTGGCCAGTTCGACGATGATCTACGACATCATTCTGGTGGTCGTGATCGGGGGGATCGGTTTGGCCGGGGGCAAGGGCAGCGTACGCAATGTTCTTTCAGGCACGCTTTTGATCGGATTGCTGCTGAACGGCATGACGATCATGAACATCAGCTATTCCGCGCAGAACATCATCAAGAGCCTCATTCTGTTGTTGGCGATCATTGTCGACTCGGTGCTCAACCCCAGAGATGAACAGACCTCTCAACAGGGGGATATCTGAGGCGCTTACAGGCCAAAACAACACCCAACAATAATCGAAAAAAAGCACAACAAGTCTCATGGGAGGAGAAACATGAAACTGTCCAGATTGACAAAGGCGCTCGGTGTCACAGCCGTTCTGTGCGCGACCCTAGGGGTTTCCATGCCAGCGATGGCGGAGCGCCCGAACGACGGCCTGATCTTTGACTATCACAAGGCATTGGAAGGCAAAAAGGTCGCTTTCGTTCCGATCACGATGGGGTTCGACCTGACACAGGGCTGGATGGCGGCCGTTGAACGGGATGCAGAGCGGCTCGGGTATGAGCTGACGATCCGCGATCCCAACTGGAATGTCGATGCCGGGGCCCAGGCCATCGAACAGCTCATCAACGAAAAGCCCGATGTGTTGATCGTCCACAACAACGATATGCAGGCCTATGCCAAGCTCATTCGCCGGGCGATGGATGCGGGCATCAATGTGATCCAGATGAACCTGAAGACCCCGGTCAACTCCGACGCCTTCGTCGGCGGGGACTGGTACGATGTCGGGGTGAAAACGGCGCAGGAGGCCGCCCGGATGTGCGGCAAGGGAACCTCGGGCAAGGTCGCCGTGGTGCAGGGGCCGGTCACGGCGCCGCCGAACCAGTTGGGCGTTGCAGGCGTCGAGGATGCCCTGTCGGAGTACCCGGATATCGAGATCGTTTCCAATCAGGCCGCCGACTGGGACGCGTCCAAGGCGCGCTCGATCGCCTCGACCATTCTCAAACAACATGGCGATCTCTGCGCCTTCATCGGCTTGTGGGACAATATGGATGTCGGCATCGCGGCGGCCATTCGCGAAGCCGGGCTGACGGAGCAGGTCAAACTGATTTCAACAGGCGGCGGCAATCAGCAATTCGGCTGTACGAACCTCGAGAGCGGCGCGTTTGCGTCCTATGTCAAGGTGGACACCCGCGATCAGGCGAATCAACTGGCTGAAACCATCCAGATCCTGTTGCAGACCCGGCCCGAACCGGGATCGCAGCCCTTCGGTCTTTATACGGAAAACAAGATCCTGACACCGGACACGGTGGGCCCCGCATCCTGCTGGACGCTGGACGGGATCAAGGCGGGCGACTGAGCCCCCGGACGCGGTCGTATGCCTGTGTGCTGCGGCCGCGCATATCTTCGGAGTAAGTTGAATGAGCGTAAACGAAACGTATCAGCGCTGGCGGTATCGCTATGTCCCGGATCATCTGCTTGGCGAAATTCTGGCCAAGAACTGGGTCGACAACGCGATCCCGGTGCTTTTCCTGGTCCTCGCCATCGCCGTGTTTTCCACGATCATACCGGGGTTCTTCACCATCGGGAGCCTGTCGACGATTGCCCGTGTTCTGGGGGAATACATGTTCATCTGCATCGGCATGACGCTGGTGCTCAAGGCCGGGGGAATCGACCTGAGTGTCGGGTCTAATTTCGCCCTGTGCAATTTCGCCGGGCTCTATCTGGTGAATGCGCTCGGCATGCCGCTGATTGTCGTCATCCCTGCGGTCCTGCTGCTCGGCGGGCTCGTCGGGATGTTGAACGGGCTGCTTATCGGCTACATGCGTCTGCGCGCGTTTTTGACCACATTGGTGACGCTCATCCTGCTGCGCGCCATCGTGGAACTTTTGTCGCTGAACTACGGGGTCCAGGCTTCCTATTCCGACACGGCGGTGCCGGCATGGGATTATCTGGGGCTGGCCAGTGTCATGGGGGTGCCGGTCTCGCTTGTATTTGCCACCATTGTCGCGGTGATGATCCATATCCTGATGACGCGCATGCGCTTCGGCTGGCATTTGAGTGCGGTCGGTGGCTCGCGCCGCTCGGCCTATAATGTGGGTCTGCCGGTCAAGCGGATCGTGGCGCAGACCTATGTGATGTCCGGCGTTCTGACGGCGGCGGGGGCGCTGTTCTATGCCTCGCGCCTCGGCAGCATAGGCGGCTCTGTCGGTGTCGGACTCGAAATTGTGATCCTGACGGCGGCGGTGCTCGGCGGCAACAGCCTTGGCGGTGGCCGTGGGTCTGTGGCCAAGGCCATTATCGGCACGGTGATCGTCGTGCTGGTGACCAATGCGCTGGTGCGGCTCGGGCTGCGCACCGGGACAAGCGAACTCGTTTTGGGGCTGATTCTTCTGGCCGCCGTGGCGATCGACGTCAAATGGGTCAAGAACCGGCTCAAGATCCTGAACCGGGCCTATGTGTCCCCGACCTATTTCGCGCTTCCGCCCTGTCCCGAAACGGTGGAAGGCTCGTCGTCGGTTTACGAGGTCAACGACAGGTTGTCGTCGGCGGAGGCAATCGGTCTGGGCGAGCTCGACGGGCCGGAAGACATTATTCTCGATGAAGACGACAACCTCTATTGCGGCAGCCGTCATGGCGATGTGATCCGGTTCTTTGCCCCGGATTACAAACGGCACGAGGTCTATGTCCATATCGGGGGGCAGCCGCTTGGCATGGCGTTCAATCGGGATCAGGAGCTTGTGGTCTGTGTCGGGGGAATGGGGCTTTACAAAGTCACCAAGGACCGCAAGCCGGTCAAACTTTCGGACGAAACCAACCGCTCGCTGTTCTCGGTGATCGACGATTCCCGTATGCGGCTCGCCGACGATCTCGACATCGCGCCGGACGGTCGGATTTTCTTTTCCGAAGCCACCATCCGCTACGAGATTCACGACTGGATTCTCGATGCGCTGGAATCGCGCGGCAATGGTCGGATCATCTGCTACGACCCGCACGACGGCTCGTCCCGGACCGTTCTGTCGAACCTTCAGTTCCCGAATGGCATCACGATGGTTGGCGACGATGAATCCTTCCTCTTTGCCGAAACCTGGGGCTGTCGGATCAGTCGCTATTGGTACGCGGGCCCGCGCAAGGGGCAGACCGAAGTCGTGATCCCGGATCTGCCGGGCTACCCGGACAATATCAACCGTGCCTCGGACGGGTCCTTCTGGTGTGCCGTCATCGGCATGCGGTCGCCGACATTCGATCTCGCTCAGCGGATGCCACAGTTCCGGCGGCGCATGGTCTACCGCGTGGCGGCGGACGAATGGATGTATCCAAACATGAATGCGGGCTGTCTGTTCAAGTTCAGCCTGGAGGGCGAAATCCTTGATGTGCTGTGGGATCGCGACGGGGTCAAGCACCCCTCGATCACCTCAATGCGCGAACACAAGGGCAGGCTCTATCTCGGGGGGCTCTTCAACGACCGGATCGGGGTTTACGACCTTCCGGGTGCGGACCCCGAGTGGACGGGCATCAAACATTACTGGGGAGACAAGCAAGACAAGGGAGACAAAACCGATGAGTAACATTTTCTCCCGGACACTGGACCGATTTCGGGGCAGCGGCAGCGCGGCCACCACATTGCCCCCGATGGACGGGGCGCTGCGACCGAACACGCGGATCGACGAGGCAGAGGCGCTTGCTTCTCTGGAAGCCCCAGACAACATCCTGTCCACCCCTGATGGCATCTTGCTGTCGAGTCGTGAGCGGTTGCTGCGTCTGACGCCGGAGGGCGGAACCGATGTGATCTGGAGCGCGTCCAGCGACATCACATGCCTTGCAAGCGACGACAGCGGAGCTTTGGCGGTGGGGCTCGACGAGGGTCGGGTGCTCATTCGCGGTGGTCGTCATGACGGCTGGGAGGGGACGCAATTGAACGGCATGCCGATCGTCGCCCCGTCCGCCGCCGTTTTCACCGACCCGGACACACTCCTTTTGTGCCTGGCAAGTCAGGACAACCGGATGGGCGACTGGAAGCTCGACCTGATGACGAAACGGGCTAGCGGCTCTGTCTGGAAACTCGATCTCGCGGCTGGCGCAGCAACCTGCCTGTGCCGGGATCTGGCGTTCCCCTACGGGATCGTGGCGGCCGAGGAGAACAGTGTCATCGTGTCGGAAAGCTGGCGCCATCAAGTGTTGCGGATCGGCGCGGACGGGCGGACCAAGGTCATGCTCGCGGAGCTTCCCGGGTATCCGGGGCGTCTGGTGCGGGACGCGGAGGGAGAGGGCCTGTGGCTCACTCTCTTTGCACCGCGGACGCAGTTGATCGAATTCGTTCTGCGCGAGGACGAATACCGACAGCGCATGATCGCGACCATCGAGCCGGAATACTGGATCGCGCCGTCACTGCATGCTCCGACCTCTTATCTGGAACCGTTGCAAGGCGGCAGTCTCAAGCAACTCGGAGAACTCAAACCATGGGCGCCGTCACGCTCGCTCGGCATCGTGCTGCGTCTGGACCCGGCGGGCCATGCAAAAGAGAGCCTGCATTCCCGCGCAAACGGGGTGCGCCACGGCGTGACCAGTTGTCTGCCGTCCCGTGACGGCCTGCTCATGACGTCCAAGGGCGGCGATGTTGTCGTCCGTGCGAAACTATAGGTGACCACCATGCAGATATCACCACTTATCGAAATGCGATCCGTGACCAAGGAATATCGAGGTATTCCCGCGATCCGGAACGTGGATTTCAAGCTTCTTCCCGGAGAAGTGCATGCGCTGCTGGGCGAGAATGGCGCCGGTAAATCGACGCTGACCAAGATCATGGCGGGCGTCACCCAGGCGACGGCGGGCGAAATGCGGCTCGACGACAAGGCGGTGTCCTTTGCGACACCCGGAGAGGCGCTGGCCGAAGGCGTGGCGATGGTGTTTCAGGAAACCAGCCTCGTCCCCAGCATGACGGTTGCGCAAAATCTTTTTCTCGGGGAGGAAAAGCTCTTCAACCGGCTGCGCGGGATTTACATCGCGGCGCAGCAATTCATGCAGTCGCTGAACTTTCAGGTCGATCCCTGGGCCGATGTGGCGACCCTGGGCGCAGCCAAGAAACAGATGGTGGAGATTGCCCGCGCCGTCCGGCAAAAGGCCCGCGTCATCATTTTCGACGAACCCACCGCGACGCTGACGCCCGAGGAAAAACGGCATTTCTTTGCGCTGGTCCGCGATCTCAAGGCGCGCGGGGTGGCGGTGATCTTCATCACCCATGCGCTCGAAGAGGCGCTGAGCATTGCCGACCGGATCTCGGTCTTGCGTGATGGTGAGCTGGTGATCAGCGACGATGCGGACCGGTTCGACCGCGATATGATCGTTCAGGCGATGGTGGGGCGCAGCCTGTCCGACGAGCTTTACCACAGCCATGGCGAGGACAAGATCCGTCCCCCCGGCCACAAGGTTCTGTCCGTTCAGAACCTGTCGATGTCGAAGATCGTCAAGAACAATTCGTTCTCGGTCTATGGCGGGCAGGTCACCGGCATCTTCGGCCTGATCGGATCGGGGCGCAGCGAAACCGCAAAGGTCGTCTGCGGCATCTATAAACGCGATTTCTTTCACGGCGGCGAGGTGAGGCTTGAGAACAAGCCGGTTCGCTACCGCACGCCCCGGCCCGCGGTGATGGACGGGATCGTTTATGTCACCGAGGACCGCAAGATAGAAGGATTTTATGAAAGCATGTCGATAGCAGAGAATATCCATCGGGCGGCCCAGGCGGCCAATGTAAGCCCGGGCCTCTTCGTGAGCTATGCCGAGATGAAGGCTATGGCGGCGGACTGGAGCGACAAGCTCAACATCAGGGCCATCGATTCCGATGCGAGCGTCATCGAACTGTCCGGCGGCAATCAGCAGAAAGTGGTGATCGCACGGGCGCTTGTCCAAAAGCCGAAAGTCGTGTTTTTCGATGAGCCGACGCGGGGCGTCGATGTCGGGGCGATTTCGGAGATTCACCAGCTGATCAACGATCTGGCCGAACAGGGCATCGCGATTGTGGTGATCTCGTCTTACCTGCCTGAAATCCTGAACCTGTCGGACCGTATTCTGGTGTCGCGGGGCGGGCGCATCGTCGAGGAGTTCACCCCGGAAGAAGCCACAGAGGAACGCATCATGTATGCGGCGGTGCACTGATGGCGTTCGGGTTCGGGACACATCCCCCCGCAGGCGGGCGCATCTGTGTTGTCGGGGCCGGGTTCATGGGCTGCGTGATCGCGACGCTTTATGCGCGACACGGCTATGAGGTCGTGCTCTGCGACAGCCAAACCGCCATGCTCGACAGCTATGCCGAGCGCGCGCGGCCCATTGCCGCGACACTGGCCGACGACACTTTGACGGTCGAGGCCATTCTGGGCCGTGTGAGCACCGAGGCGTCTCTCAAGACGGCGGTGGCCGGTGTCTTCATGGTGCATGAGGTCGTTCAGGAGGTGTTGGAGACCAAGCAGGCGGTGTTCGAAGAGCTGGATCGCCTGTGTCCGCCGGATGTGGTTTTGGCGACAAACACCTCGTCGTTCCTGATCTCGGATATCGCGGCTGGGATGTCGCGGCGGGAGCGGATGGTGGGAATTCATTACATCACGCCAGCGCATATCATTCCGGTGATCGAGATCATCCACAGCGCGTTCACGCCGCCGGAACTGGTCGCATGGGGCCGTGCTTTCGTCCAGAGCATCGACCATGTCGGCGTGGCCTGCCCGGAGCGGCCCGGTTTTCTCATCAACAAGATCCAGTTTGCCATGCTGACGGAAATTTACCGCCTGATGGACGAAGGCCTGGCCAGCCGAGACGATATCGACGCGGCGGTGCGCTTGAGCCTGGGGCCGCGCCTCGCCCTTTGGGGGCCGCTTCTGACCGAGGATCTGATCGTCTCGAAAAAGACCGCGCTGGCCGTGACGGAGTCGCTGTTTCACCAGACGGGAGACGAAAACTACGCGGGACGCAAGGTGCTCCGCGATCTTGTGGATCAGGGCCATCTGGGTGCCGCGACGGGGCAGGGCTGGTACAGGTTCGAAGACGATGTGGACCAAGTCACAGAAGAGCGGGACCGGCAATTGCGCGCGCTCCTCGACTGGTTGCGCGAGGCCGGTCCTGTGGAGCGGCTGAATGTGCGTTGAAACGTGTGATCTGAAATTTCGGAGTGGCGCGCCGCTTGATGGAAAACATGTCCTGAAACCGAGAGTTCAGGATAGAGCATATGGGAGAATGTTATGCGTGGAGTGACCTTTCCGGGGGATCGCAAAGTGGCGATCATGGAATTCGACGATCCGACGCCGGGGCCGGGAGAAGTGGTCATCGAAGTCAAGGCATCGGGGCTGTGCGGAAGCGATCTGCATGGCTACCGGGCCCCTTCGGACGACCGGGCCTTTCGGGAGCTGGCGAAGGGAAAGCCCTATGAGACCATGCGCGACACCGGGCCGAAAATCGCCGGGCACGAACCCTGTGGCGTCGTCGTCGCAATCGGTCCAGGTGTCAGCGATCGTGTCGCCCGCATCGGCCAGAGGGTCATGATCCACCATTATTCCGGCTGTCATGTCTGCGATCAATGCCGGACAGGATGGCCGCAGATGTGCGAGGGCATGGTGCCCGATATCTACGGCTGGACCGCTCATGGGGCGCATGCGCAATACATGAAATGTGCGGCACATACGCTGGTCACCCTGCCTGACGAACTGTCCTTCGAGGCGGGGGCGGCGATTGCCTGCGGTTCGGGCACATCCTATGCGGCGCTGCGAAAAATTCAGCCCAATGCCAGTCATACGGTTGCGATCTTCGGTCAAGGACCGGTCGGCTTGTCGGGCACGCAATTCGCCGCCGCCCTGGGCGCGCGGGTCATTGCGCTGGATGTCAACAAGGAGCGTCTGGAAATGGCTCGACAGTTCGGTGCCGCTGAGACGATCAACCCGGCGGAGGTGGATGCGGTCGAGGCGATCAGGGGACTGACCCATGGACGGGGTGCGCATTTCTCGCTTGAAACCTCGGGCGCGCCGCAGGCCATCGAAGGGGCGACCAAGTGTCTGCGTCTTTGGGGCACGGCGGTTTTCGTCGGTCTTGGCAAGCCGCCCGTGGTCGATTTCGCTTCGGATGTCATCTTTCGGCAGATTTCCTTGCAGGGGTCGTTCACCTTTTCGACGAATATCATGGAGGAATGTGCGATATTCTCGGTTGATCGTGGTGTCGAGGTGGACGCAATCTTTTCGGATCGTTGGACACTCGATCAGGCTGGAAAAGCCTATGAGCTGCTGGACAGGCAGGCCTCGGGAAAAGGTGTGATCGTCTTTTGACGGGGGATCGCGCAAACGCAATGGGCGTTGAATTTCGAGAAGGGCGTAACGCCACTTATCCAGGTCCGAAACGACCGGATACGGCGTCGTCCATCATTAAAACAGGGAGGAAAAACATGAAAACCATTCTGAAAGGCCTTTGCATGTCGGCTGCGTTGATGCCGGTGACGATGGGGGCCATGGCGCAAGATTTGAAAGTCCTGTCGAGCTGGGATCAGAGCTATGCCGCTGTCGGTGAGGTGCTGATGCCGTTTATGGAATATCTTGAGGAGGAAACCACGGCTGACTTGAAGCTTAGCCGCTTCGGGCCGGAAACCATCCCGCCGTTCGAACAATTCAACCCTGTGTCGCAAGGTTTGTTCGACCTGCTGTATACCAATGGCGGCTATCACTATAACGATATCGCGGTCGGCATGTCGCTGGATGCGCTCAGCGGGTCCGCAGAGGAGCTTCACGCCTCCGGCATCTGGGATCTCGCGGATCGTCAATATCAGGAAATGGGCCTGAAACTGATCGCTGTCTTCTATGACAGAAACGGGTTTCACATGGTTCTCAAGGAACCGCTCGGCGATGACGCTCTGGCCGGACGCCGCATTCGCGGCACTCCGCTTTATCATCCGGTGATCGAGGAACTCGGCGGATCTCCGGCGGTGTTGCCTGCACAGGAAATCTACCCTGCGCTGGAACGCGGTGTGGTGGACGGTGCAGGGTGGCCCGCCGTCGGCGCCGTGAACTACCGCTGGTTCGAAGTGGCCGGGTATTTCGTGCGCCCGACCTTCGGGCAGGTGAGCCATATGCTGTTGATGAATCTCGAAACCTGGAACGGGCTCGATGAAACAACGCAATCCGAAATCGAGACGGCCGCGCGGCATTACGAAACGGTCAGCTCCGGGATTTTCGACGATCTCGCAGCCAAGGAAGAGGCCACGCTTGTGGCCGAAGGTATGGAGGCCACGTATTTTCAGGAGGACATCGCCGCCAATCTCAAAAGCGCCTGGTTCGAGGGCGTTCTGGATTTGTCGGCGACCATCAACCCAGAGGACATCGCCGAAATTCGGGACATGGCGGCGCAGGCGAATATCGGTGGCTGAATGCACAAACGAAAGGATCGTTCCCCTGCGGGGACGATCCAAAACCAGAAACAAGGGGTGGTTTCGGAGCTCACTATGAAGAATTTTTTACGACGCGTTTTCAGGGCGCTTCTGTCCGGTCACGATGCCCTGGTCAGTGCCGGGTTCTGGCTGGGCTCTCTGGCGCTCATGTCCATCGTGGTGATTTTCGCCTATGAGGTTGTGATGCGATATTTTTTCGACGCTCCGACGAAATGGGCGAGCGATTTCGTGTCTTTCCTGCTTCTAATTTCCGTTTTCCTCATTATCCCGCATGTGACACGCCTCGAAGGCAATGTCTCGGTTTCGATCCTGCTCGATCTTCTGGGGGAGCGCAGCTCCGAGGTTCTGCGGCGTCTGGGATTTGCGGTCGGGGCGGCTGTCTGCCTCTGGGTCGGATATATCTTTTGGCAGGAAACACATCGCCTGTTCCTGCGCGGTACGGTCACGCTGACGACGGTTCCGGTGCCGAAATGGACGCTCTATGCCTTCATCCTGTTCGGGATGCTCAATTCCGGGGTGTATTTTTTGCGACAGGCGCTGGGTGACAGCTTTCATGGCGTGAAAGGGGCGGGCAAATGATCGAGGGAATTCCTGCTGTTCTCGCCGGCGTCGGCCTGTTGTTGCTTGCCATGTTCAGTGGCATGCCGGTGTTCGTGGCCTTTCTTGTGGTCAATCTCGGGGCGACGGTTCTTTTGCTGGGCCCCGCAGGGTTCGGGATGTTCTCGGGCAGTTTCTTTGAAACCGCAACAAGCTCCTCTCTGGTGACCATTCCGCTCTTTATTCTGATGGGCGAACTGCTCTTTCGCAGCCGAGCGGTCGAGGTTCTGTTCCAGTCCATCGACACGCTGGTCGGGCGTGTTCGGGGGAGGCAATATATCCTGTCGATTGTGCTCGCCACCGTGTTTAGCACGCTGTCAGGCGCGGCCATGGGGGTTGCTGCGATGCTCGGACGTTCGCTGTTGCCCGGCATGATTTCACGGGGCTACGACGCGCGCCTGTCGATCGGGACCATCCTTGCCGGGGCCAGCCTTGCGCCGCTGATCCCGCCCAGTGTTCTTGTGATCATCATCGGCACCCTGTCCGGGGTCTCCATCGCGGGTCTTCTGATTGCGGGGATCGTTCCGGGTCTGATGTTTGCCTCGCTGTTTGCCGCCTATGTGTTCTTTCGGATATGGCGCAATCCAGAACTGGCGCCGATGACGGAAGATGCGACCCGTCGGGCGAGTGCCAGAGAGGTTGTGCTGGCGCTGCTCAAACTGCTGCCGTTCAGCATCATCATCCTTTTGGTGATGGGGCTTATCCTTATGGGTGTTGCCACGCCCACCGAAGCGGGGGCCATGGGGGTTCTGGGGGCTTTGATCACGGCTGCGATTTACCGGAACCTGAGTGTAAGGATGGTGGCGGAATCCCTGGGGGCCTCTGCGCAAGTGTCCGCGATGATCCTCATCGTCATGGCAAGTTCCAAGCTGTTCAGTCAGCTTCTGGCCTTCTCGGGCGGGGCGACGGCTTTGACGGAATGGATCGTCGCTCTGGAAGTGTCGTCCTGGACCATGCTGATCCTGCTGATGGTGCTGCCCTTTGTTCTGTGTATGTTCGTCGACCAGATCGCGCTGATGCTCATCGTCATCCCGATCTACCTGCCTATCATCGAGACCTTCCACTACGACCCGATCTGGTTTTGGCTTCTGTTCCTAGTGAACATCACGGTCGGCGGTATGACCCCGCCCTTCGGATATACGCTGTTCGCCCTGAAAAGCGCGTGGGGAGAGGGCTCTCTCTCGACAGTCTTTCGCGCTGCCTGGCCGTTTGTTGCGCTGTTCGTCTTGGGCATGGTCCTACTCGCGTTGATGCCGGGCCTGACGACCTTTGTTCCCTCCCTAATTTGAGGGGCGGACATCCAACCACCACAACCGGGCCGACAAAGTGAAACGGGCCAGAAAAGACAAACGGGATGGAGTATGACAATGGAAAATAGCATGAAGAAATATCAGGTGTTCATCGGAAACGCATGGAAGGACAGCGCCTCGGGCGAGAGCTTTCAGAGCTATAATCCCTTTACCGGAGACCCCTGGGCCGAGATTCCGAAATGCGATGCGCGCGATGTCGATGAGGCTGTGGAGGCGGCACATGACGTGCTCTATCACGGTGCATGGGGAAAACTTTCGGCCACGGAACGGGGCGCCTTGTTGCGCAAACTCGGCGATCTCGTGGCACGGGACGCCGACAGTCTCACGGCTGTCGAGGTGCGCGACAACGGAAAGCTGCGGGCCGAGATTGAGGGGCAAGTGCGGGGAATCTCGCAATGGCTCTATTTCTATGGCGGCCTTGCGGACAAGATCAACGGCGCTGTCATTCCGATCAACAAGCCGAACACCTTTACCTACACCCTGCGCGAGCCCGTGGGGGTCGTCGCGGCAATTGTGCCGTGGAATTCCCCGCTCATGTTGATGGTCTGGAAACTGGCACCGGCGCTGGCCGCCGGATGCACTCTGGTGATCAAACCGTCGGAACACACCTCGGCCTCGGCCCTCGAATTCGCGGCTCTGGTGCGTGAGGCGGGCTTCCCCGAAGGCGTGGTCAATGTGGTGACGGGATTCGGTCAGGATGTAGGCGACCGGCTGACGACCCATCCGAAAGTGGCCAAGGTTGCTTTCACCGGCGGGGAGACCGCCGGGCAGAAGATCATGGAAAATGCCGCCGCCACCTTCAAGCGGCTGACGCTGGAACTCGGGGGGAAATCCGCGCAGATCGTGTTCCCCGATGCCGATCTCGATGCTGCTGTTTCCGGAGGGATCGCCGGGATTTTCGCCGCGACGGGACAGACCTGTATCGCGGGTTCGCGTCTTCTGGTGCATGAGAGCATTTACGAGGCCTATCTCGACAAATTCGTCGCCTCTGCAAAAACGGCGCGAATGGGCGATCCCATGGAAATGACGACGCAGGTCGGTCCGGTGACCACGCAGCCACAGCTCGACCGGATCGTGTCATATATCGAGATCGCGAAATCCGAGGGCGCGCGCTGCGTTCTGGGCGGGGCGCTTGCCCAGAAGCCGGAATGCGGAAACGGCTGGTTCGTCGAGCCGACGGTCTTTGCGGATGTCCGCAACGATATGCGGATCGCGCAGGAGGAAGTCTTCGGGCCGGTGGTTTCTCTCATCTCCTTCAGGGACGACGAAGAGGCCTATGAGATCGCCAATGACACGGACTACGGGCTCGCGGCCGGTGTCTGGACCTCCAGTATCAAACGCGCGACTGTGGCTCCGAAACGGCTGCGGGCTGGCACGGTCTGGGTCAACACCTACCGGGCTGCCAGTTTCCTCATGCCGTTCGGCGGTGTGAAGGCGTCGGGGTTCGGGCGGGAAAACGGGATCGAGGCCATCGACCAGTATCTCGAAACCAAATCCGTCTGGCTGTCCTATGAGGCAGAGACGAAAAACCCCTTTGTGATGCAATAACATCGGTCCGATGAGAGGCCCGCGCAGGCCTTCGAAGACGAAGCCATAAAGCGTTGGCCGTCTTCGCAAAACGCACAAAAGAGAGCTTTGGCCGGGTGTTTTCGACAGGCTCGGTCGCTTGACAATTATTAGACATCTAAGCTAATTGTCGGAAAAATACGGGAGGAATAATCTTGTCGCACAGTTTGAACCCAGAGATCGCACAGGAGATCGCACAGGCGCTGCCGAAACATACCGATCTGTATTTCGGCGGAGGCTGGCACGCGCCTGGCAACGGCACTTATGACGATACGATGAATCCGGCCAACGGACAGTCGCTCGGGGCTGTGGCCACGGCGGGCAAGGCCGATGTCGATGCGGCTGTCGCCGCCGCACATCAGGGGTTTCTCGAATGGCGCGACGTGCTGCCGCTGGAGCGCAGCCGCATTCTCAAGGAAATCGCCGCGCTTCTGCGCAAACACGGCGATGAGCTGGCGATGATCGACGCGGCCAATTGCGGCAATCCCTATACGGAAATGCGTGGCGATGCGGCGATTGCGGCGGCGCAGATGGACTTCTTTGCCGGTCTCGTGACCGAGATGAAGGGCGATACCATCCCGATGGGGCCGGATCGTGTGAACATGACCCTGCGCCAACCCCTGGGGGTCGTGGCCCGCATCCTGGCTTTCAACCATCCGTTCATGTTCTGCGGCGGCAAAATGGCGGCCCCGCTGGCGGCGGGCAATGCTGTCATCATCAAACCGCCGGTTCAGGCTCCTTTGTCGGCGCTGCGCCTGGCCGAGATCGTCGACGGGCTGATGCCGAAAGGTGTGTTCAGCGTGCTGCCCGGCGGCACCGAGGCCGGGGCCGCGCTGGCCGAGCATCCCGATGTCGCCAAGGTGACGCTGATCGGATCGGTGCCCGCAGGCCGCGCGGTGATGCGCAGCGCCAGTGCCACGGTCAAACCGGTTCTTCTCGAACTCGGGGGCAAGAACGCGCTCATCGCCTATGCCGACAGCCATCCCGAAAAGATCGCCGATGCGATTGTGGCGGGGATGAATTTCGGCTGGTGCGGACAGTCCTGCGGCTCGACCAGCCGGGCCTTCCTGCATGAGGATATTCACGACGAGGTGCTGTCCTTCCTGTCCGAGAAAATCGCGCGGTATCAGCCGGGGATTCCGACCGACCCGGACACCACGATGGGGGCCATCGTCAGTCGGGATCAGTTCGACCGGGTGATGGGCTATATCGAAAGCGCCAAAAGCGAAGGGGCACGGGCCGTCACAGGCGGATATGCCGTCACCGATGGCGCCCTGGCCAAGGGTTGTTTCGTCGCGCCGACGATTTTCGCGGATGTGACGCCGGAGATGCGTATCGCCCGCGAAGAGATTTTCGGGCCGGTTCTGGCGGTTCGGAAATGGAGCGATGAGGACGAGATGCTGCGTGAGGTCAACGGGCTCGAACTGGGTCTGACCTGCGCGATCTGGACGCGCGATCTCGTCACGGCACACCGTGCGGCAGCACAGGTCGAGGCGGGATTTGTCTGGATCAATGAAGTCGGTCGCCATTTCCTCGGCGCGCCCTTCGGCGGTGTCAAGCAATCCGGGATTGGCCGGGAAGAGGGGATCGGGGAGTTGATTTCCTTCACCCATGAAAAGAACGTCCATATCAACCTGTCCGGGCAATGAATCAGGGCAGTGAAATGAGATGCGACAAGACCCGCGCCTGTCGGCCCGGGTCTGAGGCCATTCCATCCGCGCAGGCCTGAAAGAGGGCCTGACAAACTGCCGCATCGCGGGGTCATGTCTGATGGATCGAAAGAGCAATGGCGCAAAAACCGCACTGCGCGCCAGCTTTGCAAACGAAATGAAAGAAACGGAACGCACAATGAAAGACCGGAACACGACAGATGTCGAAATGCCTGTGACCTCTGAGGACACCGGGGTCTGGGGCAGTGATATCTTTGCCGAGATGCTGCGCGGACTTGGTGTCAAATATGTTGCACTGAACCCCGGATCGAGCTTTCGCGGGCTGCACGACAGTCTGGTGAACAAGCTCGGCAATCGCGATCCGCAGATGTTGTTGTGCCTGCACGAAGAACATGCGGTGGCGATCGCGCATGGCTATGCCAAGGTGACGGGAGAGCCGCTGGCCGTGATCCTGCACAGCAACGTGGGCCTGATGCACGGGAGCATGTCGATTTTCAACGCCTGGTGCGACCGCGTTCCGATGCTGGTCTATGGCGCGACGGGGCCGGTGGATGCAGCGCTGCGCCGGCCATGGATCGATTGGTTGCACACCTGCCGCGATCAGGGCGCGCTGATCCGCAATTATGTGAAATGGGACGATCAGCCCGGCTCGATGGAGGCGGCGCTCGAATCTATGCTGCGCGCCGATGTGATCGCACGGACGGAGCCGACCGGACCGACCTATGTCAGTTTCGATGTGTCAATTCAGGAAAAGAAACATGCCGAGGCCCCCGCCTTGCCTGATTTTTCCCGCTTTAGTCCGCCACTCCCGGCGGCGCCTTCCGCCGAAGGAGTGGCGCAGGCGGCCACGCTTTTGAAACAGGCGAAAAGGCCGGTTGTTCTGGCTGGGCGCGTCTCGCGCGACCCTGCGGACTGGGCGCGGCGCGTGGCACTGGTCGAGGCGTTGGGGGCTGAGGTTCTGACCGATATTCGCATCGGTGCGTCCTTCCCGACCGATCATCCGCAGCATCGCGGCAAGCCGTCCTTTTTCATCGACGATGTTTCGGGCGAGGTTCTGCGTCAGGCGGATGTTATTCTGAGCCTCGATTGGCTCGATCTCGCCGGAACGCTGAAACTGGCTGGCAAGCTGGAGGCCAGGGTGATTCAGGCATCGCTCGATCACCAGCTGCACAATGGCTGGGGCATGGAGCATCAGGCGCTTCCGGCACTGGACCTGCATCTCGCCTGTACGCCGGATGTTGCCACCCATGCCCTCGCCGATGCGCTGGGTGTCGGGGCCGGGGACGCGCCGACGGACCTGCCGGTCAAACCTGCGTTCGATGCACCTGCGGAGGAAACGCCGCTCGACATCATGACGCTGGCGGGCGCGCTCGGTCAGGGGCTCGACGGCATCTGTGCCAGCATGGTGCGCCTGCCGCTCGGCTGGGCCGGAGAAAGCTGGCATTTCCGTCATCCGCTCGATTTTCTGGGCTATGACGGCGGCGGCGGTATCGGTTCGGGGCCGGGGATGCTGATCGGTGCGGCGCTGGCGCTCAAGGACAGCGACCGCCTGCCGGTTGCGGTGCTGGGCGATGGCGATTTCATGATGGCGGCCTCGGCCTTCTGGACGGCGGCGCATTACGGCACGCCCTTCCTGGCGGTGGTGTCCAACAACCAGTCGTTCTACAATGACGAGGTGCATCAGGAACGTGTCGCCGTGGAGCGCAACCGTCCGGTCGAGAACAAATGGATCGGCCAGCGGATCGGCGATCCCGATATCGACATCGCGGCCGTTGCGCGGGCGCAGGGCTGTGAGGGGATCGGGCCGGTGTCGACCGCGGGCGAGCTTGTGGAGGCGGTGCGCAAGGGCATCGAGATGGTCAAGGCGGGCAAAAGCGTCGTGATCGACGCCCATGTGCAGCCGGGCTACAACCCGAATATGGTCGCTGGTCTGACCCGGAGCGAGTGAGCGGTTCTCAAGACTGGCTTGCGGTCGGACGGTCGCAAGGGAGGTCTGGTTCGTATCCGGGCCAGCCTCCGCCAAATAAACCATCGGAAATATCGAGGCGAAAATCAGGGTGAGATCAGTCCCGGATTAACGCCTTGATCCGTATGGCGCAGAAGCGATTGTACCTGTTTCCCCAGGGATACGGGTTCTGAAGCTGTGCCGATCTGCTGTGGCATTTGATACACTTGGCAAAGCCTGATAATTTTGCTTTGTATAGCGTATGACAGATCAATCCACATGCACCGAAGACCTGAACGACCTGCCGGAGGCGGATGAGCGTCTCGCCCGATTGGTGCGACTGGCGGCCCGCGGCTTTAACCGTTCTCTGCAAATGCGACTTGCGACGCAGAATGTAACATTCGGGCAGTGGATTTTCTTTCGTATCCTCTGGCAGGAGGACGGTCTGTCGCAGCGTGAGTTGAGCGATCGCGCACATCTGACGGAGCCGACAGCGCATAGTGCCCTGACGAAAATGGAAGAGTTGGGGTATATCGTTCGGCGCAACATCGAGGGAAACCGGCGTCGACAGCATGCGTTTTTGACGGAACGGGGCTGGCAGTTGCGGGGGCTGCTTGAACCGCTTGCAATCGAGGCAAACGAGGTTGCGGTAGAAGGGCTGACCAAGGATGAACAAATTAACCTGAAGCGCAGTCTCGCGAAAATGATCAGGAACCTCGAACAGGATGAGAAAGACGCTGTGCGTCGGGGGATTCGGGTCCCTCCGACCAAGGGAATGGGCGTCTGACCAGGACCTGACAAACTTTCAAAGATCAATCTGCGACACGGTTTGATTTCAAACAAGCAACATTGCCGTGTTGCGTGAAAGCTACCGATTTTCCAGAATTTATGACGCAGATATCTTGCGATATTTTCGACAAGGCCCGAGGCCGAGTGCGTGTTGCGGCAATCACGATTTTTTTTGTTACCTTAGGCGGGATACATGCACCGGGGGGGGGGGGCTGTACCTTCTGGGATTGCTTCCCTTTCTGTTTGCCTGGGTGCCCGGAACTTTATGATCTTTCAGCATTTTGACTTCATTAAGTTAACATAGATTCAAATGATAGGTTCATGCTTTTCGGGCGCGAAAAAAGGCATTTTTCTGACGATCTGAAGCTAGTTCCCTATTTGCTTGTGTAACTATTGACGGACCATGTGGGTGTATCTATAAGTAAGAAGATAGATATCTAAGACTATGGAGGAGGCTTGGATATCGCGACTGCTAAAAATTTAAAGGGAGGAAAAATGAAACACAAATTGACCACTTTTTTCGCTGCGATCGGCATTTGTGCGATCGGGAACTCTGCGGTTGCGGACAGCGTCAACGTGACGCTTTCGGGGGGTAACCCGTCCGGGCTTTGGTCCTTGCTTGGGGCCGGTGTGGACCGGGCCGTCAAAGCTAGCGATCCTGATGGTGTCGTGACCTATCAGGCGACCGGCGGCGGTTTTGCCAATATCGGTCTGCTTGCTGCCGACAGAACGGATCTTGGTCTTGCGCACGATGCTGAGATCAAGCTGGCGCTGTCCGGTGAAGAGCCGTTCCGCGAACCGATCACCAATCTTCAGGCCATCGGTTACATGTATAACTGGGCGCCGATGCATTTCTTTCTGAAGAAATCCATCGCCGATGAATACGATATCGACAGCCTTGACGATCTTGCGAAAGCCGATGTGGGCATTCGTGTCGCCATGAACAACTCGGGCAATGTGACGGCCAACATGACCGCTTTCATGCTGGACGCTGCTGGCTTTGACGAAGAGACGATCAAGGAAAACGGCGGCACAGTCGTGCGCGGTGGGTCCGCGCAACAGGTTGACCTGCTAGCCGATGGTCGCACGGATATGGTGATCAACGGGATTTTCGTTGGCCATTCGTCTTTCCTCAGTGTCGACAAGAACAACGACGTCGTTCTGTTGACTGTTCCTCAGGATGTTATTGAAAAAACAAATGAAAAATTCGGCACGGGACCCTACACGATCCCTGCCGGGAGCTATACGCATCAGGCGGATGAGGTACAGACCGTCGCACTCGGGGCCCTGCTGGTCACATCTGACGCTTTGGAGGAAGAGACGGGCTATGCGATTGCTCATAGCATTGTCGATAACATGGACCAGATCCGCTCCGTGCACAGCGCGATGCAGATGCTGACACCGGAACTGCTGGTTTCGCAAGAGACACTTCCGTTCCATCCGGGCGCGGAGCGCGCCTACAAGGAACTTGGGCTGATCGAATAAGATCAACGTATAAACCAGGTCGGCGCGCGGGGCCATGTGCGCCGACTTTTCCGATGAGGTTCGAGGATATCTGTGACTTGCTAGGGCGACGCGAAACGCATGTCGGCCATCGGGTTATGGTTTTGGCGTTATACGTAAATACGCATGATTGCGCCATTAAATATAGATATCTAAGATAATTGTAGTGTTCACGCTGCGAAAAGTGCCATGCGGGAGATGCACATATCCCGCTTTGTGGGCATCATCATGAAGAAAAGGGAGGAAAAGATGGAAGTATCTAGGACGGCCTTCAAATCTGACATGAATATATTTGGCTGCTCGGGCCAGAGGGTCATGTCCGAGCGCGTAGTGTCGGGGCAGGGAGGCTTGGCAAAGGACGGATTCTTTCACAACACTGCCGCACAACCCCTGCTCGACGCCCGATGCCCGGTGATGGGCTTTGGCGCGGATCGACAGATGCACGATACACATATGACACGCGGGGCGGTGGCACTATGAACATTCCCTCGCTTACCGAAACCGGCCGTCGCCGGAAGCTTGCTTCCACCATGCGAACGGTTGTCATCGTTCTCGCGGCCGCTTTCGCGCTATGGGTTATCTATGCGAACCTTTTCGTTATTTCCGACCCGCTGATCCTCGGCATCCTGTTCATTTCGGGCATCTTCACAATTCTCTTTCTGGCCATCGGAGCGACGGCCAGAGCCCCGGATGACGTCCCGATTTACGATTGGATATTCT
The DNA here is from genome assembly GCF_900102315.1 of Celeribacter baekdonensis. GTDB lineage: Bacteria > Pseudomonadota > Alphaproteobacteria > Rhodobacterales > Rhodobacteraceae > Celeribacter > Celeribacter baekdonensis. The sequence goes on along the minus strand of NZ_FNBL01000016.1, from coordinate 43,048 downwards.
CCGCATTGAGTCTTGCCTGCGGCATCTATTTTTACGTCAATGCCGGGGTCGTCGCCGATCGTATCAGCCTGCTCGACCAGTTTACGCCCGATCAGCTCTTCTTTGGCTCTTCCCTGTTGTTCCTGACGCTTGAGGCGACCCGGCGCACGACAGGCCTCGGTCTGACCGGCGTGGTTTTGCTGTTCCTGATCTACAACCTGTTCGGATATCTGCTGCCGCCGCCCTTCGGGCACCGGGTCAGCGAGTTCAGCTATCTCCTCGACGTTCTCGTGTTCACGACCGATGGTCTGTTCGGTGTGCCGATCCAGGTTGTGGCCAGCTATGTGTTCCTGTTCGTGATGTTCGGAACCTTTCTGTCCAAGGCCGGTGGGGGTGATTTCTTTTTCAACCTCGCTTCTCTGGTCACCGGGCGTGCACGGGGCGGCCCGGCCAAGATCGCTATCATTTCTTCGGGTCTCTACGGCACCATGTCGGGCAGCCCGACCTCGGATGTCGTCGCGACGGGCTCGATCACCATCCCGGTGATGAAACGCCTGGGCTACAGCGCGCGTTTTGCCGGTGCGGTGGAAGTTGCTGCGTCAACCGGCGGCAGCGCCATGCCTCCGATCATGGGCTCGGCAGCCTTCATCATGGCCGAGTATTCCGGGATTTCCTACAATGAGATCGTTTTCGCGGCCCTGTTGCCCGCTTTGATCTACTATGGTGGGGTGTTCTCTCAGGTGCACCTGCGGGCCGTGCGGCTCGATCTGCGTCCTTCCGAGGATGAGGTCCCGTCCGTTGCGGACACTTTCAGAACCGGCTGGGTTTTCCTTTTGCCGATCATCGGCATCGTGGTCGCGCTGATGTTGGGATATTCCCCGACGTTCACGGCGGGCGTCGGTGTGGTGGCGACCATTCTGGCCTCGCTGATCCTGAAAGAGACCCGTATGACGCCCTGGCAAATTCTGGAAGGGCTCGGAACGACGACGCTGCAGATCCTGCCCGTGGCAGGGGCCTGTGCGGCGGCCGGTCTCGTGATCGGCGGTCTCTCGATGACCGGGCTCGGTATGAAATCCGCCAATGTCATCCTGGAACTCAGCAACGGTCAGCCGATCCTGACTTTGGTGATCGCAGCTGCCGTGACCATCGTTCTCGGTCTGGGTATGCCGACACCGAGCGCCTACATCCTTGCTGCGGTTCTCGTTGGGCCTGCTCTGGCCAAGCTCGGGTTTCCCGTGCTTCCCAGCCAGATGTTCCTGCTCTACTACGCAATCCTGTCGGCTCTGACACCGCCGATTGCCGTGGCTGCGATTGCGGCTTCCGCGATTGCCGATGAAGACCCGTTCAAGATTGCCTTCTCCGCTGTTCGGCTGGCTGTAATCGGTTTCCTTCTGCCGTTCGCCTTCGTGTGGAACCCGGCGATCCTGTTGATGTCCGATCCTTTGATCAACACGCTTGCCATCGTCGGTGCGGTCTCTGCGACGCTTGCAATCGCCTGTTCTTTGGAGGGGATGGTCAAAACGGACCTGAGCACTCTGGAACGTTTGCTGCTGACGATCGGAGCCGTTGGCGCCGTGAGCCCTTTCCCGCTTCTGGCTGTGGCAAGCATTGCCTTGGTCATTGCTGTACTCGGGCGACAGTTCTTCTTTTCCACTCCGGTCGCGGCCGGCGGGAAGGAAGAGACCTGAGACCGGCATATTCTCAGAAGAAAGTGGCCACCCTGTCAGGGTGGCCACAACATTTTAAGGCGTTTCGGAATGCAGGCATGGCGCATGCCCATGACGAAACGTTGTGTAAAAGTCGTATGATGCAATGATTATGAGACTTTCCGTGCATGATACGCCGTCTGCAGGGGGAAAAATGTCCGCAAATACCAAGAGCGCAAACAAGCGTGAGGCCGGGAGTGTCTCGGGGTTCACCCTGTCTTTCGGTGTCGCGCCGGATCGCGCGGCTCCTGTCGCACAAATTTGCCGTGATGTTGTCGCTGCGGATGTTTCCCGCCACCCCTTGGTGTCCTTTCTGCAATTTGCCGAGCAACGGGGCGCCGAGCGGCATGGTTTTTCCATCAGTGCCCGTGGATGCCGTCTTGTTGCCGAGATGCCGGAGTTGCCTGAACGTCTGGCGCAGGCCATCAGGAGCCGGATGGCGTCGATGCCGGAGACTCCGCCGCTCGATATAGAGATCGCGTATCTGAGCGCAGACAAAGACAAACCGCCGCGTCCGGCACCGGTCTGGAAGCGTTGGGCGCTCAGTATGATTGGCGTTTATCCCTTGCTGGTGGCTTTGTTCTATTTGCTGCAACCGATCACGGCGCAGCTGCCGGTGCCGGGGGCGTTGTTTCTGGTTGCTCTGGTGTTGACTGGGCTAAACACAGGTTACGTCCTGCCGTTCCTGAACCGGCGTCTGGGGGGTTGGCTTTCGCGGTAAACCTGATACCGCTGGCGTCGAAAATGCTGTCGCCGCGCACATGTTTTATACTGCGCAGGTTGTTGACAGAATAAACTTAGATAACTAAGATTGATGCGAGTTCTGAAAATTGATTCATCGTCGTATGGAGGAGGTCATATGCTAACACCCGAAGAGAATGAACTGCTGACCCGCGTGACGGGAGATGCACCGATGGCGCAACTCATGCGTCAGCACTGGACACCTGTCTGTCTGATCGAAGAGGTGGCAGAGCCCGATGGAAAGCCGCTTCGGGTCGAGGTGCTGGGTGAAAGCTATGTCGCTTTTCGTGACACCAATGGTCGGCTTGGCATGCTTGACGAGCTCTGCCCGCACCGCAAAGCCTCGCTGGTCTATGGCCGCAACGAGGAATGCGGTCTGCGGTGCCTGTACCACGGCTGGAAAATGGATGTGGACGGCAACGTAGTGGCGATGTCCTCCGAGCCCGAGGGCAGCCCGCTCATGGACAAGGTCAAACAGCGCTCCTATCCGGTGCGTGAATGGGGTGGCTTCGTCTGGGCCTGGCTCGGCGACAAGGATGAGATGCCCGAATTCCAACCGCCGGCTTTTGCCCCGACGGAGGACACCCCGGTCGCAATCCTTAAAATTCGCGTTCCGGCCAACTGGGCACAGATTCATGAAGGTCAGATCGACAGTGCGCATTCGTCTTCGCTGCACTCGTCCACTATGGTTCCTGCCCGGGTCGAAGGCGCCGCGGCCGATGACAAATCCTGGTACCGGCCCTCGACCGACAAGGCACCGCGGATGCAGACCGAAACCACCAGCTACGGGTTTCACTATGCGGCGATCCGCAAGCCGATCAAGAATGCGGCGACGCATCATTACCTGCGCATCACCGAATTCATCGCGCCCTATTACTCGCTGATCCCGCCGAACAACAACTACAAGGTGGCCAGCGTGATCGTGCCGATCAACGACGATGAAACGGCCTTCCACTTCCTCGCTTTCGGGGGTCCGAACGTGCCATCGACCGAGGAATGGCGCAAATTCGCCCATGCCGTTCCCGGCGTGGATGTGGATCACAAATGGCGGACGCTTCGGACGCTCGAGAACGACTTCCTGCAGGATCGCGAGCGGATGAAAGAGGGTCACTTCACGGGTGTCGACGGTATCCCGAACGAGGATATTGTGATGTGGGTGTCGATGGGCAGCCGCGTGCAGCGCCACACCGACGTGTTGGGCGCCTCGGATCTTGCGATCGTCGAGTTTCGCCGTCTAATGGCGGATGCGGCCAAGAAGGTTGCCGAGGGCGGAGAAGCTATCGGCACTGGTTCCGAGGTCCCGCAAGCCAAGATCGCCTCTCATGAGGGGGTTTACCCGAAAGAGGTCGACTGGCGCACACTCGTCGATACGTCCGGAGCCACAGAGGCCGCCGAGTAATCATTGATCATATTTCTCCCCAATTCGCCCGGCTTTCTTGTCGGGCGGATTTTTATGTATATCCGAACCGCGCGGTACGCCCGGCGGCGGAGTTGTAATCCCGAGATATGAGATACACCGGAAACCAGGCCATGAAGGCCATAAATATCGACGATCTGCGCTGCCGCGCGCAGGCCCGACTGCCCGCTGTCGTGTTCGATTATCTGGATGGCGCTGCCGAAGACGAGATCACGCTTCGGGCCAACCGGCAGGCTTTCGAGCGCATTCATCTGCAGCCCCGCATTCTTTCGGGTGGGGATGTTGATCTGACGACGAAGATTTTCGGCCAGCGCTATTCCACCCCCTTACTGATCGGCCCCACCGGATTGAACGGGCTTTACTGGCCGCAAGGGGATGTGCATCTGGCGCGTGCGGCGGATGAGGCAGGGATTGGTTTCGCGCTGTCCACGGCGTCGAACACCTCCATGGAAGAGATCGCCAGACAGGGCTCCGCACCGCAGTGGTTTCAGCTTTACCCATGGGGTAAGCCCGATTTTTCAAAAGCACTGATCGATCGTGCCGCCGCCGCCGGATATTCCGCACTGATGATCACGGTGGATTCGCTGGTCGGCGGAAAGCGTGAGCGTGACCTGAGACATGGGTTCTCACATGAAATCAAAATGAGTGCTCCGATCCTTCTCGACGGTTTGATGCACCCGAGATGGCTGACGTCCGTATGGCTGGGTAAACACCGGCCCCGGTTCGAAAACCTGACGGCGTTTCTGGGGGAGGGGGCCAGCGACAAGGAGTTGGCGGACTTCACCCGCTCGCAGCGCAATCCGAATTTCTCATGGGACGATGTGCGACGTATCCGAAAACAGTGGAGCGGACCGCTTCTGATCAAAGGAGTGATGTGTGCCGCCGATGCCTTGCGGGCGCGCGATGAGGGGGTGGACGGTGTGGTGGTCTCAAACCACGGGGGACGCCAGCTTGACGGAGCGCCTGCGACGCTGTCGGTTCTCGAAGAGATCGCGGATCGGTTGGGCGATAGCGCGACCGTGTTGCTCGATGGCGGGATACGGCGGGGCAGCGATGTCGTGAAGGCGCTTGCGCTGGGAGCGCAGGGCGTTCTTCTGGGACGTGCTCCGCTTTACGGTCTGGCGGCTGGCGGGCATGTCGGGGTTGCGCGGGCGCTGTCGATTCTTGAGGAAGAAATACGCCGAACCATGATTTTTACCGGCTGTCGCAGGCCGCAGGACTTGGATCGCCGGGTGCTTGTGGGCTCTGAGATGCGGTGATGCCTACTGGTGGCCAGATGAAATGGCCGGGACGGATTTATCTGAGCCAAAACACTGGACGAACAAGGGGTTCGAATGTTGACTTCATCAACTTAGCTATCTAAGTTGATGGGGTGCTGCGAACAGATCGGGAGGATTTTATGGAGCAAATAAAAATGCGCGTCGACAAACGACGCGATTTAACGCCAAGCATCTCTGAATTCACTCTGGTGCCGGTCGAGGCCGTTGATTTGCCGGATTTTGCACCGGGGGCCCATATCACTCTGGAAACGCCTTCGGGAGCGATGCGCCGGTATTCCCTAGTAAACGATGGGGAAACACCCAAGGAATACGTGATCGCAGTCAAACGTGAGCCGCAGTCGCGCGGCGGATCGGCGTCCATGCACGAGGACGCACAGGAGGGAACCGAGCTCAATATCGAAGCGCCGGAGAACGATTTCCCACTGACCGATGTGCAGAAATACCTGCTGATCGCGGGCGGTATCGGCATTACGCCGATCTATGCCATGGCGCGCTACCTCGATAAAAAGGGCAAGGCGCTCAGGATCATTTATGTCAGTCGGAGCGCGGAAGAGTCCGCCTATCTGGACGAGTTGAACGCTGTTTTCGAAGGCCGGATCATCGTTCACCATGACAATGGCGATCTCGATCAGGTCTATGATTTCTGGGACGATCTGGTGACGCCCCGGGCCACGCATGTCTTCTGCTGCGGACCCAAACCCTTGATGGAAGAGATTAAGGCCGTGTCGGGTCACTGGCCCGAGGGACGTATCCATTTCGAGGACTTCAAACCCGTCGACGTCGTACGCGACGATGATGTGCCTTTTGAAGTCGAATTGAAGAAAAGCGGTGAAGTCGTGAAGGTTCCCGAGGACCGCTCGATTCTCGAAGCGCTGCGGGATGCCGGCTTTGCAACCTCCAGCTCCTGTGAGAGCGGCACCTGCGGCACCTGCAAGACCCGTCTTCTGAGTGGTGATGCCGATCATCGGGACATGGTTCTGATGGATGAGGAAAAAGACGATTATGTGATGATCTGCGTGTCGCGCGCCAAGTCGGGGAGGCTGGTTCTTGACCTCTGATCCCGTCCGTCTTGGCGTTGCTGGGCTGGGGCGTGCTTTCATGCTCATGGTGCCGACCTTCGATGCCGATCCGCGTGTCAAACTCGTGGCCGCTGCTGCCCCCCGCGAAGAAAGCCGTGCGGCTTTCGTCCGGGACTATGGCGGCGCGGCATATGAAACGGTCGATGAATTATGTGCCGACCCTTCGGTCGAGGCGATCTACATCGCCACACCGCATCAGATGCATATAGATCATGTGCTGGCTGCGGCGCAGGCGGGCAAACATATTCTGGTGGAAAAGCCTCTGGCCATCTCCATGGAGGATGCCGAGCGGATGGTGCGCGCCGCCGACGAGGCCGGTGTGCATCTGATCGTCGGTCCGAGCCATAGCTTTGATCCCCCCGTGGATCTGGCCGCGCGCCTGATCGAAAGCGGGGAGTTCGGTCAATTGCGGATGATTCAGGCGCTGAATTATACCGATTTTCTCTATCGCCCGCGTCGCCCCGAAGAGTTGCGCACCGAAGAAGGGGGCGGGGTCCTGTTCAGCCAGGCCATTCACCAGATCGACGTGGTGCGGCGGCTGGCCGGTGGCATGGCCAAAAACATCTACGCGATGACCGGCGCTTGGGATCCAAAACGTCCGACAGAGGGTGCGTTTACCGCCCTTATGAGTTTCGAGACGGGCTGTGTCGCCAATCTGACCTATTCCGGCTATGCGCATTTTGATAGCGACATCTGGATGAACGATGTCGGAGAATTGGGCCAGCCGAAAAAGACGGGGGCCTATGGCGGAGCCCGCCGTGCGCTCATGAACCTCAACCCCGATGACGAAGCCCGGCTCAAAGCTACACGGACCTTCGGCAGCGGGACGACGATCGAGGCATCGCATAACGAACATTTTGGTCCGGTCATCGCTTTGTGTGACCGTGCCGATCTCAAACTGACGCCGGACGGGATCGAAGTTTTCGGTGACACCGAGCGGCACTTCATCGAAGCCCCCTTTGGGCCCGCCCCCCGCCGAACCGTGCTCGACGCTGTGGTCGATGCGGTGCGCAAGGGCACGGCGCCGGATCAAACCGGCGCATGGGGGCTCGCAAGCCTTGAGGTTTGCCACGCAATCCTGACATCCGCCGCTGCCGGCCAACCGGTCGACTTGCAGTATCAGTGCAGAACGAAACACGAGGAACCGACAGAATGACCAATCTCAAGCTATCTCTGGCCATGGGCAATTACGACAGGACGCGGGCCATCGTGGATGGCCGGGTGCAGATCGACGGCGTCGATCCCATTCCGATGCTATTGTCGCCGGAGGAAATGTTCTTTCGCGCCTTCCGGCACGAGGCCTTCGATATCAGTGAAATTTCGCTGTCGTCCTATTCCATCTCGGTCGCGCGGGGGAACCCGCATTATGTGGCGATCCCGGTCTTTCTGAGCCGGGCGTTCCGGCATACTTCGGTCTATATCCGCACGGACAAAGGCATCGAGAAGCCCGAGGACCTGAAGGGCAAGCGCATCGGGATCGCTGAATATCAGCTCTCAGCCAACGTCTGGGTGCGTGGCATCCTGGAAGAGGATTACGGCGTCAAACCCTCCGATATCACTTGGGTGCGCGGCGGCATGGACACGCCCGGACGGCCTGAAAAGATCAAGGTGCAACTGCCCGACGATATCACCATGGTCGATGCCCCCGAAGGGGCCACGCTCAACAGCATGCTGGAAGCGGGCGAGATCGACGGGTTTATCGGTCCGCGCTGGCCGCGCTGTTTCTCCGAAGGTCATCCGCATGTCGGGCGGCTGTTCGCGGACAGCATCACGACGGCCGAAGATTATTTTAAACGAACGAAGATTTTCCCGATCATGCATGTGTTGGGTGTGCGTCGCAGTCTCGCCGAAGAATATCCGTTCCTGCCCGCGGCCTTGCTCAAGGCCTTTACCCAATCGAAACGATTGGCCGAAGAGGCCCTGTCGGACACCTCGGCGACCAAGGTCACCATGCCCTTTGTCGAGGACAACCTGAACCGGGTGCATGCGCTGATGGGCAAAGACCCCTGGAGCTATGGGGTTGCTGACAACGCTCATGTACTCGACCGTTTCCTAGACTATCATGCCAGCCAGGGTCTGTCGCCGCGTCGCGTCAAGATCGAGGAACTGTTCCATCCGTCCACGTTGGAAGCCTACAGCCTTTGAGGGGATAGTCGAAATGGAAGAATATAAACCCGGCGATATCGTCGAAATCGAGACGGACGATGGGCTGGCCTATGTGCAGGTCACCCATGCGCACCCAAGCTATCCGCCTGTCGTGAAATTCCTGAACGGGCCGTATCAAAAGCGGCCCGATAACGTCGCTAGCCTTTTTTCCGGCAAAGAGGAAGAGTCCATTGCAATGGTGCCGCTTGCCGGTGTGCTGAAAAAGCTCAATCTGCCGCATAGCAAGATCGGAGAGGCCGAGATTCCTTATGGCGAACGCAAATTCCCGATGTTCCGCATGCCTGTGCGCGGCAAGCAGGGCGAGATTATCTATTGGTGGTTCTGGGACGGGCAGGGGCTGAGTTATTCTTCCGAGCTTGATGAAGCGCAAAAGAAAATGCCGCTGCGTGAGGTGATGGCTTCGGATCGTTTCCTGCAAAAAATATGTGAAGGGGCCCGCTGATCAACAGCGGCATGTCGGAGGCATTCCCATGATAGCGGTTTTCGGGGGGCTTCTGGCCGTATTCGGAGCTTTTTGTTATGCGTTGAGTTCTGTTGCCATCGTCAAGAGTGCTCAATCCGCCCGGGGACGCGGCAACGATGTGTTCCTGTCCATTGTCACGACCGCCACGGTCTCCGGGGGGCTCTGGCTTTTGATCGGCCCGCCGCTGCCCGAATATGGGTCGGCGGTCTTTCTCGGCGTGGGCTATTTTGTCCTCGCCGGGCTTTTGGGAAATGTTTTGGGGCGACTGACGCTTTTTCGGTCGGTGGAACTAGCGGGAGCGATCGAAACCGGGCTGATCCGCAGACTCATTCCGGTTTTCGCCGCCGTTTTGGCCTTTTTCTTTCTTGGAGAGGTGATGACCCCGGCGATCATGGTCGCCTTTCTTCTGGTCACCACGGGCGTGGTCGTGATGATGACAAGCCCGTCGCGCCGTTCGGGTCTTCCCGGCGTCATTTCAGAGCGTCCCGCTGCGGAGCGGCAAAAGGGGCGTTTGCTGGCTCTTGGATCGGCTGGGGGCTACGGCAGTTCTCTGGTCGCGCGCAAGATGGCCATGCAATACTTGCCCGATCCGCTCGCCGGAGTGTTCGTTGGCGCATTGACTGGATTGTTCTGGTTTGGTGCGTCTGCGATTTTGCGTTACAGCCCTCAGACACAGCTTCGCGCCCTGCTGGAGAAACCGAGCGGCTGGCAGCTTTTGGCTGCCGTGGCGATGAGCACGGGGCAGATCACGTTGTTTTTTGCCTTGATGTTGGCCGATGTGACCGTGGTCGCGCTTATCTCGTCTGTCGAAATGTTCTTTGCCGTCTGGTTTGCGGCTTATGTCTTCAAAACCGAAAACCGCCCCGGACGCAGGTTCTACCTGTCCTCTGCGATGGCCGGGACAGGGGTGATCCTGCTGGCCCTCGCTCCGGTTCTGTCATGATCTCGGTTTCCCGAGCGCTGCTCAGGTGGCGGTCGAGAGAGTTTTGATGATTTTGTCCAGCGAAGCGAAAAGCTGGAGCAATTCGCCCTCGTCGAAATTTTCGGAGGCGAGTCTGGCGGCGACTTTGGCCGAGGACATGGCCTCGTCGATTTTCTTATGCCCCTCTTCCGATAGGCTGACGATGATCATGCGCCTGTCCTGTTTATGACGTTCGCGGCGGATGAGGTTTCTCTGTGCGAGCTCGTCAAGGACACGCGTCGATGAGGCTTTTTCGATGCCGAGCTGTGCGGAGAGTTCCGATTGGCTGAGGCGTCCTTCTTCTTTCAGTGTCCTGAGATGGATGTATTGCGCCATGCTCAGATCAGAATCGATCAAACGCTTTTGCAACAGCTTGCCATAGAGATGATTGGCGAGGCGAAGGGACGCGCCCAGCCCGCGTTTTTGCGAGGGGGATTCACCTATGACATTGTTATTCATCATTATTTTAGGCCCTTAAATTCTTGACGAAACCTAAAGCATTCCATATAGTAAGACAATCTTACTATGTTAACAGTAAGATTTGCTTACTATAACGGAGGAGAGTGTATGCCTGAAAAACTGTTGTGTGCCTCATCGGATATCAGCGAGACTACTGCGAAAATCTGTGAGCTCGAAGGTGTGGAGATCGGTGTGATCCGTCACAAAGGAACGGTCGTGGCCTATCGCAACGTCTGCCCTCACCAGGGTGGGCCGGTGTGCGAAGGGCTCAAGATGCCCAAGGTCTGTGTCGAATTCGACGAAGAGCGTCGCCCGCTCAAGCAAAGCTTCGATACGGACGAAATGCATTTCGTGTGCCCCTGGCACGGTTGGGAATTCAAGATCGAAACCGGCGAGGCCCTGGGCGACCCGAAAATTCGTCTCAATCGCTACAAGGTGATTGAGCGGGATGAAAACATCTATGTCGAAGTTTGAAAAAATGACCCCGCAAACCAATACGCTGGACGCCTCTGTCGATGATGTGCTTCGTGCTTTGCGTGCGCCTGATGGCGATGGGCTCAGCCTTACACAAATGCAATCCCTTCTGGCTGGGTTGATCCGCGTTTATGCCGGTCTGCGCGAAAGCGACAAGGATCTGGCAGCTTTCCCGAACGACAGCGATGTCTCGGCGACCGAAGTGGCCATTGCCACCACCGGCCTGCTCGAAGCGGCCGATATGGCGGCGTTCGAACTGGGCATGTGGCAAACGCTGAAAAATTAAGGACAGGGAGCGATACCTCAAATGTCACTGACACCTAACGCACTGAACTATAGCTCTGACAACGATCCTGCGATCAAGGAATTCAACACGACGAAGCTGTTGAAAAATGCTCGCAAACAGGCGGAAGAGCGCAATTACAAAGACTTCTTCATTTGTGATGTGGACAGCCACCATTACGAAACCGAGGCCCTGCCCGAAATCCTCCAGTACATGGATGATCCGGTCATGCGGCATCTCGGTTTGTCGGCGGGCAATGTCGGGCGTGCCAGCCTTATTCCTCAGGCCATCGGATCGCAGGACATGGCCGGGCGCGTGACGCGCTATGCCGGGCGCAACAAGGAAAAAGTGCCCGAAAGTCCGCATCGCGACATCACCCTGACCCGTCGCTGGATGGATGCCATGGGGGTGGATGTGGCTTGCCTTTTCCCGACGCCGATGCTGTTGCTGGCGACCCATCCGCAGCCGGAGGTCGAGGTCAACATGGCCCGCGCCTATAACAGATGGCTCTGCGAGCGCATTCTGGAAGAGGACAAACGCATCTGTTCGATGGTCTACCTTCCGATGAACGAGCCGCATGAAGCCGAGAAGATGATCGACGAATTCGCTGAACGCAAGGGCGTCGTCGGCTTCCTATCTACCGGCTATCTGAAACGGCCTGTGCATGACAATGCCAACATGCGCATCTTTGCTAAGCTGGAAGAGCACGGCAAACCTCTCGGCTTCCATGCAGCCTATCACTGGGCGGATTCGTCGCTGGCGCAGTTGAACAAATTCATCTCGGTGCACGCGCTCGGATTCAGCTTCTGCAACATGATCCACATGACGAACTGGGTGCTGAACGGGATGCCGGAACGCTTCCCGAAACTGAAAACCCTCTGGATCGAAAGCGGGTTGGCCTGGGTGCCGTTCCTGATGCAGCGTCTGGACAACGAATACATGATGCGCACCTCTGACGCGCCGCTTTTGAAGAAAAAGCCCAGCGACTACATGCGCGAGATGTTCTATTCGTCGCAGCCGATGGAGCTTGTCGACAACCGGGAGGCGCTGGAAGTGACGTTCAAGATGATGAACGCCGAGTCGCAGTTGCTCTATTCGTCGGACTATCCGCATTGGGACATGGATCTTCCGAGCACGATCTACGATCTCCCGTTCCTGAAGGAACAGGCCAAGCGGGATATTCTGGGCGGTAACGCTCTGAAGCTCTTCAATATCGAGCCGACGATGTCGGACTGGAAACTCGAAGCGCGCAAAAAAGGCTGACACCAGGCGATGCGACCGGTTTCGTGCCGGTCGCAATCTATGAGCGCTAGATGAAGCGCGACCCCTATTGCCTCCGAAGGTAGGGGGAGTTCTATCTCGGCCAGTATTCTTTTCTGGAAGACTGCTAAAGGGGTTTTCTAACCAAGGTATTTTCCGGGCGTATTGTTGAGTTGTTTCAGCTCATGGTCTGGCATCCGTGTGATGTCTCGCTTGGGCCTATAGCTCACCCAGTCGATCAATAACAATAATTGGTGAAGCAGACCCGAAAATGTAATATACTTAACGGGTCTGTTCCTTCGCACGTCACACCTTTGTCTACTCGGATAAAGATCGTGCAGCCCGGCATAGACTTTTCGGTCTCTGCAAAGCTGGTTGCTGACCTTGGATTGATCGCTCTCAAAGCCCCAACAGTTTCGGTAGGTCAGCCATATCGGTTAGCCGTCGCGCACCGAAGAGGTCGTCTGGTTTCAATGCCGTCTTTGGGACATAGGCAAAACAAGTCATAGCAGCATTGAAAGCCGCTTCAAATCCGCTCACGCTGTCCTCGACTACCACGCAGTTTTCCGGCGCAACGCCATTCATTTTGGCCGCATGTAAAAACACATCAGGCGCGGGTTTGCTGGCGCCGACATCATAAGCTGAATACATTTTTCCTTCAAACCAGGAAAGCAGCCCTGTCTGTTCCAGCGTGACATGCATCTTTGCCAGGAGCCCATTGGAGGCAACGCAGAGCGGTATGCCAGCCGACGAAATCAACGCCACCGCCTCACGGGCACCCGGGATCGGCGTGACGTCTGTCCTAAGAGCGTCGAGAACTCTGTTGTAGAAATCCTGCGGCCATTTCTCTGGAAGGCGCAATCCCCTGTCACTCACGTAACGTTCGACATCATGTCTGCTCTTACCGACGAACAGATTGCAGCATTCGACGAGTGACAGGCGTGCGCCAGTCGAAAGCAAGTAAGTATGCAGGACGCGATTGAAGGTCGGCTCAGAGTCGACGAGCACACCATCACAGTCGAAGATCACGAGTTTGGGAGTAAGTTGAGAAACTGGCAATGTCGGGCCCCCGTCCTCTTTGTTTGGGAGTAATCGTCCGAAACGGCTTGGAGGATTTCACGTCATGTATTGGCATTGCGCCCGGCATCAACCCTTCTAACGCTCAGTCATGTGTTGTCGCGAAACCAGAATAGATGAACACGCCTCGTTTGTCCCGTGCAGTCATCCGAATTGGGTAGAACTTACAAGCGTCACATATCGATGAGCGCCTTATGGAAGAGGAGGTCGCGGGAATTCGGACCAGCGTTTAAGGTGGGTCGCATGATGAAAGAGACGATCCACGATGGCAAAGAGAAAAACCACTCGCTTGATTTCAATGAGCTACTCCCCATCTCTTGGACAGAATTTGGCGAGATCTGGATGCTTGATCAGCTTGCGTTGTCGCGAACGTCGGTCATCGGCTTTCAACTGAGCAGCAGCGCCATAGTAACCCGCGTATTTCGGCAGGCTCTCGTCGACAAAATAGTTCCGCTTTAATTCACGGTAGGGCGTCGCTTTCGAGCGCTTCAACACACGCGCCATCTCACGGACAGGAACTTTAGCACTCAGCCAGCGCTCGATTTTACGCCGTTCTTCGATGTTCAATTGCTTGTAGGAGCCAGACATGGCACAATCTCCTAATTAGATAACCCATTGATTTATAATAGGAGTCGCAGTTCAAAGTAGCGCGCCCCTAGCTAAATTTTAGTGGCCTGTAAGGTTTATTATGTATATTATATGTGGCGATTTGTATGACATTTCGAGACTGGTATTCCCTGAGGTGGCGGCTTTGCCTATGCTGGGCGCGGATTTGCAGCGTTGAAGAGTTTTCGCGATGAGTGATTTACCTTTCGTCAATCGAACCGACGACCTGTCTGATGTGTTGAGCCTGTTGCATGGGCACTGGGACAAACCCTTTTGCTTGTTCCTCGAGGCGGCATCGGGCATCGGCAAAAGCCGCTTCATGGACGAGGTCGCCCAGCGACACGAGGGCCGCGATCTAGTACGCGTGCGCATTCGCCGCTCGCGCGGGTCGCGCCTGGAGGACGGGGTGTTCCTGACCCAGATCGCCGCCGCCCTGCAAAAGGCCGCCGAAACCGGGGCCAAGATCCTCAGCATCGAGGAGTTCAACAAGAACCTAAAGGCCTATCTGACCGACGAACACCTGGGGCTTGAGGTCGCCAACGAGCTGTTGAAGGAACTGGACGTGCCTCTGGTACGCCAGATCAAGGGCTTCTTGGAACGCCGCTTCAGCCTGGGTGAGTTCAAGCCCGAAGAGCTGTTGGACATGAACGGACAGGCCGCGGTGACCTATCTGAAACGCTATGTGCGCGCGGTGGTGGAACACCATCCAGTCGGGTTGATCCTGGAGAACATCCATCTGATCGACGAGGCGACGTTGGGGTTTCTGGTCGAAGATGTGACCTGGCGCAAGGACAGCATGGTGTTGTGTGAGATCACCCAGATCGAGGCGCAGAGCCCTTTCGTGACCTGGAGCCTGGGTGAACTGGTCGAGGAGTTCGACCGCGCAGGCTTTACCTGCAAGGCGCGGATGTTGTTGCCTCTGACCTATACTCATTACGCCGAGGTTGCGCGCAACATGGGCGTCACCAAGGACCAGCGCCTGTCGCAGGTCTATCACCAGGATGGCGGCGATCTGCGCGGGATCCACAACCTAGCGAAGGTGGTGCGCTCCGGTGCCGGGCTGAATGCCACGCAGGTTTCGGACGGCGACAGTTATGCGCAACTGTTCAAGACGATGAGTCGCGATGAACGCTTTCTGGCTGTGACCCTGCATCTGCATGACGGGGCGGCACCGGCGGCTCTCCTGGACCATTTCATGGACAGGCTGGCGGGTCAGGGGCTGGACCCCGACCAGTTGCGCGTAGCGCGCATGGAGCTGGCGTTGAACGAGATGATCACCCTGGGTGGCGGTCAGGTGGCCTTTGCCCATGATGGGTTGGCCCGCGCTATGGAAGACCTGGCGCCCCCTGCGATGGTCCAGATTGCGCGCAAGACCTGGATCGACGTTTATGGCGATCAGGCCGAGACCGACGATCAGTGGCTGTTCCAACTGCGCCTGGCGATCGAACATTGCGAGGAACATACCCTGCACCGCGCCCTGTCGAGGCTTGAGGCGATCGGCGACAACAGTCATTTCCGTGACCGCATCGTGGCGGTGTTGGAGGCCGCCGCGACCCTGTTCGGCCAGCAGATTGCCGAGGGCGCGCGGGATCTAGGCCTGTCGGGCCTGCGCAAGGTCGCTGGCCTGTTGTTTGAACTGGAAGCCTATGCTTCGGTGGCACTTCTGCTGGATCGGTTGGAGCTGTCGGGCGAGATGGATCGCCTGGCGCGGACGGCGGTCGCCGGGCGGCTGGATCAGGTCGATGAAACCCTTGCGCTGACCGCACCCGAACAGTTGGCGGGCTGTCGCGATCACACCGGGTTCGCGGTGGTGCGGCTAGCCGCGCTGGCTTCGATTCACCAACGTGATGCGGCGCTGGCGCTCTATCGCCAGGTCGTCGCCCGACCGGAAACCCCGCGCAGCCCCTATTTCCCCTATCTGCTGCGCAATGCCGATATCTTCCTGTCCTATGGCGACAGCCTGGCGCCCTTACGCCAGAGCGCCGAGCTGTTCGCGGCGCGTGGGCAGATGCGTGAGGCAGCCCATTCGCGCAATGCCCTGGGCATGCAGTTGGGCCGATTGGGGCGGCTGGACGAGGCCTCTGCCGAACTGGCCCAGGCCGAACAGATGATGACCGGCCAGGCCACAGGCCATGCGCAGATGCTGAACAATCGCGGGGTGATCCAGTTGTCGGCGGGCCAGCATGGCGAGGGCACGCGCATACTCTTCCTGCTGGCCCGCGACGGCGCGCAGGATCCGTTCGACCGGATCGTGCTGGCGCAGAACCTAGCGGTGGTCGGGGCGCTGACCGGTGATCCCGACACCGAGGCCCTGTTCGCTGCGGCCGAGCGTCTGCTGACTCATCATGCCCTGTCGAACCAGGGGCTGTGGCGCAGTCTCCACTGGAACTGGTCCCGGTGGGCCTCGGCTGCGGGCGATGCGCCCACGGCCGAGGCGCGCATGGAAAAGGCGCGCGGGATCGACATGATCCACACGGACCTTTGGCAGGCACGGCTGTTCGGCACCACCTTGCCAGACGGTGATTCCACCTTTCTGGCTGGGCAGCCTTTTCATTATTCGTTCCTGTCGAAGTGGCATTTCCCACTGGACCTGAACCGGGCTTCTTGCTCTACCGCGAACCCGTGACCTGTCGCCCCTGTGCGTGGTCGTCAAGTCGCCAAGGATATCAGGGTACGCCACATGTCGGGATACTCCACCCCCAGCGACGCCATGGATTGGGCGAAACTGGCCGTCGGGCCAAGGTGCACGTCCGGGGTCAGCTCGATCAAGCGGAACCCGTCGCGCGTCATGCGACCGTCGATGCGCATGTAGTCGACCTTTTCGAAACTGTCGAACAAGCGCCGGCAGGCGCGGAGCAGCGCGGGGTCAAGGGCATGGGTGATCGGGGTGTTTTCCGTCGGGCGGGTCAAGGTCTTTTTGACCTCCATCGACCAGATCCCGCGCGCCAGGTCAAACCCCTCGACATCCAACCGCACGGCGGCCAACTGCGCGCTGTCGCCATCCGCGCCCATCAGGCAGATCGAGACCTCGTCGCCTTCCAAGAATTCTTCGATCAGCACCGGGCAGGCCAGGGCCTCTTGCAGGGTGGCGACTTGGCGCGCAGCCTCCTCCCACCCTGGGCAGAAGGCCCGTTGGTCAATGCCGATCGAACCGCCCTCGGCCAGGGGTTTGACCACGAAGGGCGAGGTCAGGCGCGGGTCGGGTTCAAACGGTCTGCCGGGATCGACAACCTGCCCCGCCGGCCCGGCAATGCCATGGCGCCAAGCATAGCTTTTTGCCAGGTCCTTGTCCTGGCAGACGATCGCGCTGTAGGCGTCCGCTCCGACATAGCGCAGCCCCAGCCCCTCGCAGGTCGATGGCACCAGCGTGCGCCGCGTGCGCGTGCGCGTGCCTGACCACAGGCTGATAACGACCGCGTCCTCGCGCAACAGCGCGGGTGCCTGAGCGGCCAGCGCCCCTGGGCTGTCCAGGTGGGTGACGCGAAAGCCTGCGTCGGTGAGGCCGCCGACCACCGCTTTCAGGTACGTGGCTTCGGTGAATTCAAGCGTGCGATTGGCAAAGCTGGCGTCGTGCTGGGTTACCGTGTCGGCGACCAGACAAACATGCGAGGTGCTGGGGTCAGTTGTCATGGGAGAAGTCTCCGATCAATTTGGGGGTCAGGGAGGTGAGGTCGAGGGGAGCGAAGGCCACGCCGTGGGTGAACACTCCGGCATTGGTGGTGACAAAAGCCTTGCCCATCAGGCTGGCGCAGATCAGGTGACGGCGCACGAACCCGGCGCTATGCGGGTTGACCAGGCCGGGTGCCAAGCCGTTTGCGCCCAGCTCATCCGCATCAGCAAAGCGCAGGCGCCGGGTGCCCAGGGCGGCCTTGACGTTGCGCGAATGCAACCGCCGGTCGCCGGGCAGATGCACCCCGACCAGCCCGTCCGGGGTGCTGAGTACAATGGTCTTCAGCTCGTTACCCAAGAGCACGCCACGCGCGCGCGCGGCATCGTCGCAGGTGACGACCGGGGCGTGGTGAAATATCCGCAGGAAACGGAAGCCGGGCCAGCGGGACGGCACATCGGCGGGCAGGCTGGGCTGCAGCCTGGCCAGGCGTGCAAGGGTGGCATTTCCGCCAAGATTGAGGGGTTTGTTCATCGGGCCTCTTCTTTTCTGCTTGCGTTGATCCCTCTGTTCATAGAAAACGCCACCCATGCCTGTACGGGCGTGTGAACCACGTCCCACACCGCCGCATGCACATGAATGGCGGCGAACAGGGGTATGCGACGGCAAATAAGGGGCCAGACCGGCAGGCAAAGTCGCGCACAGGCGCCACCCGGTGGCTCTTCCCTAACCGTCCCGAACTGCACCAAACCGCCCCGCGCTAAGGTTAATTCTTGACGGAACACCTCGACTTGGGCGAGAACTTGCCCTCATAGGACGCACAAGGGTGTCTGGGGTGATAAGAGGGTATAAATTTTGAAACAGTCACCGAAATGGCTTTCGGATGACCCTGACGATTATCTGCATCCCCAGCACCTGGCCCCCGCGCATTTTATCCCGCCCGATTGGCAGGACGACTATGGCCGCTGGCGGCATTGCTATCTGCCCGGGGTGCGTGAAGAGGTTGCCGGGTGCTTTACCGCTATCAACTGCGCGCTGTTCATAGACATGATCAAGCCGCTGGTCGATCTGGCTGCGCGTCTGGTGCCGGATGAGGTCAAGAGCCAGGTCGCGCCGAACAACCCGGCGGATTGGACCATGCTGCCCGAGCCGCAGATCCGTCGCATCTGGCGCAACGAACGCACACTGTTTTCCAACGCCTTTCTGTTGCTGACCTGTTTGCAGATTGCCGTGTTCATCAAGGCAGGCAAGGTTTCGGGCCTGACCCTGTCCGCTGAACATGAGGTCGAAGGCCTCGATCAGCAGTCGATGGACCAGATCGAGGCAAAGTTGCGCGAGCTGGATATCGAGCACAACCAGACCCTGACCCATGGGCTGAGCCTGCACCTGTCAGTTTTCGAAACCGCGCTGCCCCGGCCCGAGCTGTGGACCCGAATTGCCGACGATCCTGCGCTTCTGTTGTCGTATAAACGGACAACGAACCAACCTCTGGCACAAGTGGCGAAGATGTTCGAGGGGTTGAAGAAGGGAAAACTGGTCAGTCTGTTGACCGCTTGGCATATTACCAAATGGTTGCGAGATACCCTACCGGACGAGCCGCCGGTTAGCTGGTGTTACTGTCACAAGCAATCGCCACGGCGTGCTGCCGTGGAAAAGGAAAGTGTGCCCTATTGCGGCCGCGAGACTGTCTTCGGCACGATCCCGACCTTGGGCCCCTGACGGAGGCACAGTGCCCTTGGACGGGGTAACCGCTCAAAAAGCTGGGAAGAGGTGGCAGTGCTTTAAATCTCGGGCCTTGCCTCTCAACTCCTCGACCGCTTGGTCAATGGCGGTCCGTTTGGCTGCCATCCTAGCGGTTTCCAGCTGCGCCAGAAACGGTTTGGCGGCAAGCATGATGATCAGGATAGGGACTATGAAGGGTTTCGGTTGGGCCTGGCGGGTCTTGAGAGTTTCTTGCCGTACGGGCAGGTCACGGCGCCACGCCTTAGTCGACGGCTTCCGTGTAAACCGAGACGGCGGCGGTAAAGCGCTGCACCTTCCTGGGGGGTAGTTTCAAGTTCGACAGGATCATGCGCAGTTTCTCAAACGGCAAGCGCCGGTAATCGGCCACGGTGACGACGTCGGGGTGATTGTGCGCAACCCGGACGGCGATGCGTTGCAGTTCGGGTTCTTCGACCAGGCTGGGCATGTGGAACTGGGCCGCCGGGTCAACGTTGTCGGTATCGAAGGTAAAAGCTCCGTGTACACTCATTCCAGCTTCATCCTTACCCAGAATACATCTTCGGCCTTTGTCCATTTGAAGGGGCACACGCCGTTGCCAGTCACGCGACACAATGCGTCTTTGTCGTCTGACGTTTCATCTCTCTTCAGTACCCGTGAACCGGGCGTCATCTGTCGTGCAGTCTAGCGCATGTGGGCATGCGGTCAACTCCCTGCTCCCCATTCGCAGGGATGGGGAGCAGCCCACACAAATCAGGGACTTATCGTATGCGAAAACTGGTTTAATTTCAATCTTGAAGCCACCCGGGGTTGTGCCATCTTCGATGGCATTACTGGCGGATAGTCTTTTGAAGATGTCGTTTTCTGCCATATTCGGCTCGGCCTTGGCCATTGTGTTGCTGGGCCTCTACGCTTGGCCGCTGGTCTGATGATTCTGGAAATCAAGATAGCGTGCCGGTGGGGAACGCAGCTGTTCCCCTTGGGGCCGATGTCTGTTCTGAGGCTTTGGCCAAGGCCTTCGAGTCGGGCTACAAGAATGTCCTGACGCTGGTTGGCGGTCTGGTCACGGCCCTTGTGGTGGCCTAGCTGGCGGTGGCAAAAGCGGCTGAAGTGCCGACGATGAACGGGTTCCGCCCCGAATCCACACTTGGCAAGCGGATCAGCGTCCTCGTTGTCTCGGCCTATCTGACGGTCTGGGCCCCGGTGGAGCTGTTCACGCTGATTTGCGGGGTCATGCTGAAACACGGGCGTGGTGCCCATGGTCTCTGATCTTGGCATGATCTGGCCGGGTGCGGCGACGTCAGCAAAATCGAAGGCATGCTTCTTGATCGCTATTTCGAACAGGTTTCAAGGCTTTTTAGCCCAGACCAAGTCATTTTCTTTGAGGATGGCGCTATCTGTGTTCAGCCTGGGAGACTGGTCGATATTCACAACATTGACTTTCAGGAAAACATACCATATTTTCTGACAAGGAGATGAGCCATGATTATGTCGAAGATCAAACAACGCATCATCGGAAAGGGTCGAGGCGCCATCTTTGCGCCCTCGGACTTTCTGGATATCGGGACGCGCGCGAGTGTGGATCAGGCGTTGTCGCGCCTTGCCGATCAGGGCATGATCCGGCGCTTGACCCGTGGGCTCTACGATTATCCCAAGAAAAGCCCGCGCTTCGGCTATCTGTCGCCGTCTGCGGATGACATCGCGAAGGCGGTGGCGCGCAAGGACAACCAGGTGCTGCAACCCTCCCCTGCTATGGCGGCCAATCAGTTGGGGCTGTCTACTCAGGTGCCGTCCAAGCCGATCTATATGACCGATGGCCCGACCCGGACAAAAACAGTTGGTCGGCAGGTGATCCAGTTTCGCAAGGCGTCCTCAAAGACGCTCGTTGGCGCGGGCCAAAGGACCGGTGCCGTGTTTCAGGCGCTGCGTTATATTGGTAAGGACCGGATTGATGATCAGGTGATCGGGCAGCTGGCCCGTGCGCTGAATGACAAGGATCGGGTGCTGCTTTCCAAACAAAGCAAACATGTGCCTGCCTGGATGCACCCGGTTGTGCAGCAAATCGTGGCGCACGCCTGAGTATGGATCAGTTTGCCAACGACACCCCCGAACAACGAGACGAGGCCTTTCAAGAAGCCGCGGCACAGCTTGGAATGTCCAAGGCGATCGTTGAGAAAGACTTCTGGGTTTGTTGGTCCCTGAAGCATCTTTTCGCTCTGCCCGCCTTTGGCGAGCATATGATTTTCAAGGGAGGGACATCCCTCTCCAAAGCCTACAATATGATCCACCGCTTCTCAGAAGACGTGGACTTGTCCCTTGATCGCGCTCAGTTGGGGTTCGAAGGGGATCGCGATCCGGAAAACCCCGATCTGACCGGAGGAAAGCGAAAGTCCTTGCTCCAAGAACTCCAGGAGACGGCAGAGGCTGAAGTCTCTGGGCCGCTCTTGGCTGCGATTGATGCAGCTTTCGGTGCCAGCCTGGATCAAGACTTCTCTTTGACCGTTGATCCGAACGACGCCCAAACTCTTCTCTTTGCCTATCCGTCTTTGACGGAGACCTCCGATGGCTATGTCAAACCGATCGTGCGTTTCGAGTTCGGAGCGCGTGGGGTTCACTTGCCGGCCGAGGTTCGCGAGATTTCGCCATATGTTCATCAAGCCTTTCCTGGTCTTCTGGGATCAGCCGGGGTGGATGTGAACGTGTTGGGCGTCGAGCGGACCTTCTGGGAAAAGGCCACGATCCTGCATATGCTCTACCATCAGGATCCTGCCAAACCTCTCGCCGACCGAATGTCACGCCACTACTACGATATGGCCCAGCTCATCGGTCATGAGGCCAAGGCCCGCGCACTCGGTCGCTTGGATCTTTTGGAGCAGGTGGCTCATCACAAGTCTGTCTTCTTTAAAGCCGCCTGGGCAAACTACGATGCGGCACGCCCCGGAACGCTGAGATTGATGCCCAATGAGGCTCTCACCGCTGCTCTGCGCCGGGATTATTCCGGGATGCAGGAGATGATCATCGGGGATGGGCCGCGTTTTGATGACATCCTAGACTCGATCAAAGCCTTCGAGGTTGAAATCAATAGATGACCTATCGGTCACAATTTTTGTGCGGTCCAATTGGATTGGCGCCTTGACGATATTAGGGATATCCGGCACATTTCACTCGGCCTCTAGTGCATGCCAGTGTGCCCGTCACGCAAAGCTACGCAGCACTTCATTCTTAAATGAACAACCCAGACCAATTTCGGGATCTGGTTAGTAGCGGGCACCTAGTCGGATCCCTATTTTGGGACCT
The DNA here is from genome assembly GCF_900102315.1 of Celeribacter baekdonensis. Lineage (GTDB taxonomy): Bacteria > Pseudomonadota > Alphaproteobacteria > Rhodobacterales > Rhodobacteraceae > Celeribacter > Celeribacter baekdonensis. The sequence goes on along the minus strand of NZ_FNBL01000016.1, from coordinate 20,474 downwards.
GAACAATGACGACAAAAACGAAAATCGATCACCTGAAACTCTTGGCAAAGCGCTACGCACATGCCACGCGCGCAAATCAACATGAAGCGCTCGATGCGGTTGCCTCTGAGCTGGGCTTTCCACATTGGAAGGCGCTCACGGTCAAGGCCAAGCAAGGTTGGATGCCGAGCGAGGAGGAGCTTGCCAAGGCCGAGACCTTTGTTCGTGAATTCTTCCCTTCACTCGGAGGCGAGCCAAAATTCATTGAGCAAAGCATGTCGCATCCCGTCGACGAACCAATCAAAGCAGGTGCGATTGACGGGCATGCCTACCAACTATTCGAATCCTTCGGTGACATTCGCATGGAAGGCAATGGGTGGCGCATCCTCATTGGAGAGGCGGATTTCTCGCAGCCTAGGGTCGAGATCGAAACCACACACAAAGAGACGAGTCCTGCCAATGATAGCGGCTTCGTTGAGAAGGCGCTTGCTATTGCGGAAGCCCAAGCTGTGAAAACCCGTGCAGCCATTGCGTCCGATTGGCCTCGGCGTTCGACCAAGCCAAACGCCAAAGGCGAAGTCGTCCACCCGCTTCACGGTGACCGGGCAGCGGAATGGTTTTGTCTTCACTGCGATGGCAAAATATCGGGCACCCAGATCGCTGAAAACCTTTGGCATTGTCCGAGTTGCGGTGCCTCTCCTTTGGATATCTTCACATCGCCGTGGTGGTTGGAAGGCGGCGATGGGGAACCCAAAGTTGTTGAATGTACCAATGATCGGAAGCGTCCAGAACCCAAAATCCAAGTGGTGGATTCCAGGCCAACTCTGAGGCTGGATGAGGAGAGTATTTCCTTGCTTCTACGGATCGCGCTTCTTGAAGATGCCACCAACCCGGGAGAGCGGCTCGGTGCTTTGTTGGCTGAGATCAATGTCGATGATGATAACGATGCTTGGATTACCTTCGACGAAGACCTGTGGCCTGATGACAAGGACCCGGATGCGGCCATTGCGGTTGCCGACAAACTTGGCATCGAACTCGAGCTTGAGATAACCTGTATGACGTTTCCGTTCGCTTGGCCGGGTTTGGGACATGTTACTACCAGCACCAGCGAGTATCTTGGGCATCTTTTGGACGCATACGCAGAACATGGGGTCATTGTTCGTGGCAATGACCTTGAGTGATTGAACGTGGTTTGGCTCCACCGGCTTGGTCGGTGGAGCCTTCTTTGAGGATTCGTGGAACTTGCCAAATGAACTGGTTTGTACGTCAGCGCCCTGTGCTGACCAGGCTCTTGGCTGCGCTCGGAACCGCTAAGAGGCATTTCCGCCCATTCTGGAGACGATCCTTCGTGCATGTTAGAGCTGAGACCGCGGGCGAAACCGCGATCGCTTGAAGCAGCGGTCAGCCGGGTCTCCGCTCCGCCCTAACCCGGCTGGCAGGTTTCCAATCCTGAATACCATCTGCCATCCGGCCGGCGCCCCGAACAGGGGCTCTGGTGTCGCGTGCCGCGTCAGCCTCCGCGTATAAATCCGGTTCCTCCCGCGCGCGGCTCCTTCCCGATTTCACCGCTCTGGCCCCCTGTGTCGTTTCGCCGTCCGGCCGAAGGACGGGCTATCGCCGTCCCCTGCTCTGCCCAGCCGAGAAGCACGAGGGCTTCCCCCGAGCGCGGTCTGCCTGCGGGCCTGTCTGGCACATACTCTGTGCCGAATGAGCGGTAGCGACCATTGTGCTCGTTCCAGCAAGAGCCAGAGGAAGGGAAGCCCGGGTGCCGGGCTTGAAAGGATAGAGAGAGCCTCTTCCGGGTCCGGCGTGACAAGGATTCTGATCATGGCCAAGACCGCAACTCGCCCGAAACCCACCACCTCAAAGAAGACCGAATCCGTCGGATCGGCCGCGCCTGACGGCACCGCCGAAATCCGGATGATCCCGCTCGACCAGCTGGAGCCTAGCCCGCTCAACGTCCGCAAGGTGGCCGCAAGCGCCATCGATGACGCAGAACTCCTCGCCAGCATCCGCGAGACCGGCATCAAGCAGAACCTGGTGGTTCATGCGCTGTCTGAGACACGTTTTGCGGTTGATGCCGGCGGTCGCCGCCTCAAGGCGCTGAAGCAACTCGCCGATGACGGTGTGATCCCCGCCGATCTTCCCGTGCCCTGCCTCATCGAGGATGAGCGCAACGCCATTCTCACCTCTGCCACGGAAAATCTCCAGCGTGCTGCGATGCACCCGGCCGACCAATTCGAGGCCTTCGAGAAGATGATCGGTGAGGGCCGCAGCGAGGACGAGATTGCGCTGAAATTCGGCGTCTCCGTCGACCTCGTGCGCCGCCGCCTCAAACTCGCCCGTGTCGCACCCGAAATCATCGAGCAGTTTCGTGATGGCGATCTGACCCTCGAATGCGTGATGGCCTTCACGCTGACGGATGACCATGATCGCCAACTGGCAGTCTGGAACGCGGTGAAGGGCGGCTATCACATCCATCCTCAAAGCATCAAACGCCAGCTCACCGAGACCGCGCATTCGGCGAACTCAGCCCTCGGGCGTTTTGTCGGCATCGAGGCCTATGAGGCAGCGGGCGGTGTTCTGCTGCGCGACCTCTTCGACGACCGTGCCAGCGCCCATATGGAAAACCCCGAGCTCCTCGAGCGCCTCGCCATCGAGAAACTGCAGGCTGCGGCCAAACCCTTCGAGGCAGTGTGGAAATGGGTCGAGGTGCATCTCTCGGTGGACTACGGCGCGTTTCGCAGTTTCGGGCGGGTTTATCCGCAAGACATTGAACCCGATCCGGACCTGTTTGCCGAGGAGGAACGCCTCATCGTGCGCGAGGAAGAACTGGCGGCGCAGAATGGCGGCGAGGACTGGACCGACGCTGAAACCGAAGAATATTACGCCATCGAGCCGCGTCTGCGCGAGATCGAGACTCTGCAGCGCGAACGGCAACCTTACGCAGACGAAGATCGCGCCATCGCCGGTGTCGTTCTGACCATCGGCCATGACGGAGCGCTGCGGGTCGAGAAAGGCCTGGTGCGGCCCGAGGATATTCCTGCGGCACCCGAGCCTGACGAGACCACCGCAGATGTGGATGGCGCCCCCTCCCCTGCCCGGCCACACGTGACGCCGCCGACCTCTTCGACGCCGGCACCGACCTCCGACCCGGCCGCGACGTTGCGCAAGGCGGACGGGATTTCGGCAAGCCTCGCCGACGATCTGCGCGCGACGCGTCAGCATATCCTTCGGGCGCATCTGGCGGCGGATTTCGAGGTGGCGTTCGATGCGATGCTCTACGCGCTCTGCGAGCAGGCTTTGGGGCGGTCTTACAACAACGAGGCGCTCGACATCTCGATCCGGGCCTTCCAGGCGCAGAACTGCGAGGTGTTGCATGAGGATACGGTCGCTCAGAAGATGCTTGAGGCGCTGGAGCAGGACCTCGCCACGGACTGGATGAAGCTGGAGAAACCCGAGGACTTCCAGGCCATGTCGGCGCTGCCCATTGCCGACAAGCAGGCGCTATTCGCCTGGGCGGCGGGTCTGGCGGTCAAGCCGCAGCTCTCCTCCGACAATCGCCCCTCCCCGATCATCGAGGAGATCGGCGCGCGGCTCGACGTCGATGTGGCGGCCTGCTGGCGCCCGACCGCGGAAAACTACTGGGGTCGGGTCAACAAGGGGCATGCTGTGGCCACGGCGCGCAAGCTGATCGGCGAGGATTACGCCGAAGATCGAAATCGCGAGCGTAAGGGTGATCTCGCCGCGGCCGTGGAGCGGGCCTTTGCGGAAACGGCCGGTCAGACGGAAGGGTTCGACGCCGCCACGGTCGCAAGGACGACGCGTTGGCTGCCCGACGGGATGGTGTTTGCCGGTGCGTTGGAGGCCGACACCAAAATGATTGGCGATGCGCCCGATGCCGAGAAGGGCGACGTGCCCGCCGCAGACGCTCTGGTCGAGGCAGAGAGCGATGAACCATCGTCCTTGCCCGCCTTCCTCAGCGGGGATGCGACCTGACGAAGCGAACAACGATCTGATTACCACATGAGCCTTGGGCCGTCCTCACCTTGAGGGCGGCCCTTTCCGCCTGACGGGTTGCCTACAGCCGATATCGGATCGGCTGGCCTGTCCCGGAGACACCCCATGACCGCCACACTCGATCTCGATTCCGTTCAGGAAGCCGTACTGATCGCCGCGCAAAACGATGCGTTTCGCCACTCCATCCTCGGCAATCCTCCCGTCGCCGATGCCCCGCAGGGCCAGTTCGTGATGACACGCGGCGTCGCGGCGCTTGGGCTCGACGCGCAACTGGAATTGACCCTCCGTGTCGCCGTCTTCGAGGGGTTCAATGCCGACATTGATCCGCAGGGCTGGCACGAGATGGGCGTCATCGACCTCGATGGTACAACCGTCTGGTTCAAGGTCGATTTGTACGACGTCGACTACCAATATGGCTCGCCCGAGCCTTCTGACCCTTTGCAAACGCGCCGGGTCCTGACCCTGCTTCTGCCGTCGGAATACTGACGACTCCGTTTCACCGACATCGCCACGGATCGCCCTTGCACAAAGGGCGGTCCTTTCGGGCTGGCGGGTTCCAAGGGGCGCGATGATCGCGTTCGGCCTGCTGCAGGAGACCAGAGATGGCCAAGACACTCGACTACCAGATCACCCTCTATCCGGCGCATCGTGACGGCGCCTTCGTTGTCACCCAGTTCCAGATGCTGGGGAGCTACCCCGAAAAGCGTATCCAGGCCGCTGGCATGGATGACCTGATCGAAAAGGTAACGCAGTTCGCGATGGAGCATGGCGAGAGTTGCAGCGCTTCGGTGCGCTGCCTCGCCCCGCGCAAACCACCGGGTTTCAAGCGCGCGACGGAGAACCTCTATTTCAACCTGGTTGACCGGACCGCTGAAAACCGCGGCGATGCTGCGGCCTGAGGCCCCCTTCGGAAACCTTTGGGGCGGCCTTGTGCAACGGTCGCCCTCCCCTTCCCTCAGTTCCAAAGGACCAAAGACATGACACAAGTGAGTGATTTCTACGCGCAGATGCTCGACTCCCAGAGACGTGCTGCCGAACATCGGGTTGAGACCCGCGCGGCACTTCTTATCGAACTGCGCGCCCTCGGCATAATGAACATCGAGGTGCAATACGAAGGCTACGGCGATTCCGGCAATGTTGAGGATGTCGTCGTGGCCCCTGACACGGTCACCCTGACGGACGAGTTGCGGCGCCGGGTCGAAGACTTCGGTTGGGATTTTGCCTATGCGCTGAGCCCAGGCTTCGAGAACAACGAGGGCGGCTACGGCGAACTGACCTGGTCGCTCGAGGCGGACAAGATCGATGTCAGCCACTCGAACCGCTATATCGAGTCTGAGACCACCGAACACGAGGGGCTCTGACATGGCACATCCCCTCCATCACGCCGAAAGCTCGGCCCGAAAGTTCGGCGGCGTTCCAGATGATTACCAGCATGTGCATGACTGGTTTGACTCGTCCAAAGAGCACCTCGCGATCTTTACGCATCGTGCACATCGGCACCACACGCTCGGGATCTTCGAAGCTGAGCGATTGTTTGGACACTTCCTGACCAACAGCGCGGGCCGGGTCGTCCCGATCCGTTGGATCGTCGAGCAGCATGTGCGCGAAGACTGCCAGGGGCGCATCCCGTCGCTGGCTGACTGGCTCGGACGCATACAACCCGAACCGTGGATGGCCAATGGCCGGATCGACAACGATCCGACGCAGATCGGCAGCGATCCGCGCGCAGTTTGGGTCGCGGCGGTTTCCAATCACCAGACCATTCTCGGTTTCGAAGATTGGTTGCTGAAGGTCTCGGTCGAGCACGTCCAGCATCGGGAGAACCGCGCCGCCGCCTGAGCCATGGGGGCAGTGAAGCCATTGCCCCTCGGAAAACCCCCTGATCGACCCGCTTGAGCCACTACCGGCCGGGCGGGTCGAATGCGTTTCAAGAAAGGACATCAATATGCACAACCCCGTCTACGAGGAGACCTACCAAGGCCACACCATCAAGATCTACCACGACCCGGACGCAGAAAGCCCACGGGAGTGGTGCAACCTCGGAACACTGATCTGCTGGCACCGCAGATACCGGCTTGGCGACAGCCACCCCTTCGACAGCCCCGAGGCGTTCCTGCGCGATCTCGCCGGTGTTTCGGAGCAGAGCGACCTCTCAATGGACCAGCTGCTTGAGCGCGCCGAGCGCAAGGCGGTCATTCTGCCAGTGTTCCTCTATGACCATTCCGGCCTCGCGATGAACACCATCGGCTTCCACTGCCCGTGGGATTCCGGTCAGGTCGGCTATGTCTATGTGACGCTCGAGGCGGTCCGGACGGAGTTCGGCGCAAAACGCGTAACCAAGGCTCTGCGCGCAAAAGCTGAAGGCATCCTGCGCGGCGAAATTGTCAGCTACGACGCCTATCTCGGCGGGCGAGTCTATGGCTATGTCATCGAGTGGGACGGCGAGGAGGTCGACGCCTGCTGGGGGTTTGTCGGCGACTATGAGCTGGACTGTCTGCTCGAGTCGCGCCGGGCGGTGCCAGCACCGTTACCGAGTCAAACACGCGAGTCCGCTGCCGCTCAAGCGCGGGCTCACCCTTAGGAACCGGCACAGGTGGCATACGCTCCCTTTCTTGCGGCAATCCCAATCGGCCTCGCATTGCTGCAATGCAGAAATATCATGGCCTGCCTATTGTGCGGCTGCAGCATAGCCACTATCTTGAAGTTGTGATCGGTTCTCTCCTCCTCCCTGAACCGATCCGGAATAATCGGCGGCATCCACCTCCTCCCGGATGCCGCCTTTCTCTTTTTCAAAGCTCTTCCTGAAGGTTGTCCGGGTGCCTACTGCCGCCAATCGGTCGACGACGGACCTGTTTCGGATGCGCAGGCCGCCAACCGCCCAAAACTTAGGCGAGCTGGTACTGCGCCAAGCTGACAAGGACTTCTGCGACAGCGCCCACAGACCCATCCCCAGTTTTTGGGGATAAGTTTCCGCTATCTGAACGGAGATCAGCAATCCCATGAAAGAGCGAGAGACAGGGCGGGAGGGGTGACCCCTCCCGGGTGAGAGAGTGCGCGCGGGGCTTGGGGCCAACCCTCAACCCCGGAGATTGCCGATGAACGCTCACCCCCATTCTGTCCCGCTTGTGCCTGAGCCTGAGGCCCCTGCCCGCCCGGAAGCCTCGTGCTTCGCCCACAACCTGATCCAGACTGCGAGAACCCTCGTCCCTGTGTTCGAGGCGGGCAGGTCCATCGACGCCGCCGCCCTTCGCGCCGCCATGGAAGGTGCCTTCGGCGCCAGCGACACCAGCGGTGCTTGGGTCTGGAAGGACGCCTATGAGGCCGCCGAGGTTGCGCAGATCCTGATGCTTTCGCGCTACGGCGCATTGATGCAGCGCCAGGCCGCCTCACCACAGGCTTTCCTCACCATGATCGAGCGCCTCGCCGCTCTGGCCCCGTCTCACACGCGGCGCTCCGAAGACAGCGTCCGTCTGCAACAATTCTCAACGCCTTTGCCGCTCGCGGCCACTGTGGCGAAGGCGGCGGGGTTTCAGGACGGCGACCTGGTACTTGAACCGTCAGCTGGCACCGGCATGCTCGCGATTTTCGCCCGGATTGCGGACGCTCGCCTGGCGCTGAATGAGCTTGCCGAGACCCGCCGCGCCCTGCTGGGACTTCTGTTCCCCGGTGCAGTCGTCTCGGATCACGACGCCGCGGCGATCGACGACCGGCTGGATCGGTCCATCACGCCCTCGGTCATCGTGATGAACCCGCCCTTCTCCGCGGCGAAGCATGTCGCGGGTCGGTTCCGGCAGGCCACCAGCCAGCATGTCCTGTCCGCCTTGGCGCGCCTCGCGCCGGGTGGGCGCCTTGTTGTCATCACTGGCGAAAGCTTCCGCCCCTCCATGAAATCCTTCCAGTCGACGTTTCAACGGATCGGCCAGCGCGCCGATGTGGTGTTTTCTGCTGCCATCGACGGCAAGGTCTTCGCTCGGCATGGCACCACCATCGACACGCGGCTGACGGTGATCGACAAGCGCCCGACTGGCGCCGGAGAAACTGCACCTACCGAGAGCGAGACCGCCTATCATCCGATCTGCGCGACAACGGGTGAACTTCTAAACGCGGTGCTGACCCACTGCCCGGAGCGCCGCAGCCCTCCGCCCTGCCCAACCAGTTCAGCCCTGTCGATTCCGTCCCGCCCGACGCGAAAGAACCTACATGCCCTGCGCAATGCCGCCCTCAAGGAAACCCGTGCCCTCGCCGAGGAACGGGCCAAGCATCCGTTCGACGACATCGAGACGGCCCCGCTCGACTACCTGGCGAAAGCCTGGAGCGAACTAGACGGTGCGCTGCAAGACACGGTTTACGAGGCCTATGACCTTCAGGCGATCCGGATCGACGGCGCGGCGGAACATCCGACAGCACTTGTCCAATCCGCCGCCATGGCCTCGGTGCCGCCGCCCGTGCCGAGCTACCGCCCGCTCCTGCCGAAGAGCCTCGTCCAGGACGGTCTCCTCTCTGCGCCGCAGCTCGAAAGTGTCATCTACGCAGGCAATGCCCATGAGACGCACTTGAAGGGCTGGTTCAAGCGCGGCGAAATCGAAGGCCAGCTGATGGCCGCGGCCGAGGGCGACGAAGGTGCCTTTCGCCTGCGCAAAGGCTGGTTCCTGGGCGATGGCACGGGTTGTGGCAAGGGACGGCAGGTCGCGGGTATCATCCTCGACAATTGGCTGAAGGGGTGTCGCCGGGCAGTCTGGGTGTCAAAAAGCGATAAGCTCATCGAGGATGCGCGCCGCGACTGGGTGGCGCTCGGCGGGCGCGAAAGCGATATCATGCCGCTCTCGAAATTCCGCCAAGGGAGCGACATCAGGCTTCCCGAAGGCATCCTTTTCGTCACCTATGCCACGCTGCGCTCTGCGACACGCGAGGGCAAAGCCTCTCGCCTCGACCAGGTGACGTCCTGGCTTGGCGAGGGGTTCGACGGGGTCATCGCTTTTGATGAAAGCCACGCCATGGCGAACGCCGCCGGCGAAAAGTCCGACCGCGGCGACAGACGCGCCTCCCAGCAAGGCCTCGCTGGTCTTGCATTGCAGAACGCGGTTCCGGATGCACGCGTCCTTTACGTCTCGGCCACTGGTGCGACGGTTGTCGGCAATCTGGCCTATGCCTCCCGCCTCGGGCTCTGGGGCACCGGGGATTTCCCCTTTGTGACGCGGGCAGAGTTCGTCGCCGCGATGGAAGCCGGGGGTATCGCCGCCATGGAGATTATCTCGCGCGACCTGAAGGCGCTCGGGCTTTATCTGGCGCGGTCCCTCTCTTACGCCGGGGTCGAATACGAGATGCTGGTGCATGAGCTGACGCCTGCCCAAGTCGCGATCTACGACAGCTACGCCGATGCCTATCAGATCATTCACAACAACCTCGAGGCGGCGCTTCAGGCCTCGGGCATATCCTCCGAGACCGGCACGCTGAACGCCCAGGCTAAATCCGCCGCGCGTTCAGCCTTCGAGAGCAACAAACAGCGCTTCTTCAACCATCTCATCACCGCTATGAAGTGCCCCTCCCTGATCCGTTCGATCGAGGCGGATCTGGCTGCGGGTCATTCGGCGGTGATCCAGGTGGTGTCGACCAGCGAGGCAGTGATGGAGCGCCGCCTCGAAGACATCCCGCCCTCCGAGTGGGATGATCTGCAGGTCGATTTTACGCCGCGCGAGAACATCATGGACTACCTGTTGCACAGCTTCCCGACGCAGCTTTTTGAGCCCTATACGGACGAGAATGGCGATCTGCGCTCGCGTTCTGCCCTCGATGGCGACGGCAATCCGATTATCTGCCGTGAGGCGGAGCGGCGGCGGGACGCTCTTGTCGAACATCTGGGTGCCCTCGCTCCGGTGCAGGGCGCGCTCGACCAGATCCTCTGGCATTTCGGCGGGGAGGCGGTCGCCGAGGTCACGGGGCGCAAGCGGCGCATCGTGAAAACGCGGCAAGGACGGCTCAAGGTCGAGAACCGCCCCGCCTCCTCCAATCTGGGCGAAACCCAGGCCTTCATGGATGATGCCAAGCGCATCCTGATCTTCTCCGATGCCGGTGGCACCGGGCGCAGCTACCATGCCGATCTCGGGGCCAAGAACCAGCGCCATCGGGTGCATTACCTTCTGGAGCCCGGCTGGAAGGCCGACAATGCGATCCAGGGGCTCGGGCGCACCAATCGTACCAACCAGGCGCAGCCGCCGCTGTTCCGGCCGGTGGCGACCAATGTGAAAGGCGAGAAGCGGTTTCTTTCCACCATCGCCCGCCGTCTCGACACGCTCGGGGCCATCACCAAGGGGCAACGCGAGACCGGCGGGCAGAACATGTTCCGCGCAGAGGACAACCTCGAGAGTCCCTACGCGCGCGCGGCGCTGCGGCAGTTCTTCTACAAGCTGCGGGCGGGCAAGATCGACGCCTGCTCCTACGCGAAGTTTCAGGAGATGACCGGGCTGACGCTCGATGAGGCGGATGGTACGATGAAAGAAAACCTGCCGCCGATCCAGCAGTTCCTGAACCGCTGCCTGGCCCTCCGCATCGACATGCAGGATGCAATCTTTGAGGCCTTCGGCGGGTTTCTTTCGGCTATCATCGAAGATGCGCGCCAGGCAGGCACGCTGGACGTCGGGCTTGAGACCCTGCGCGCCGAGAAGTTCGAGATCGTCGACCGCAAGGTCATCTTCGAGCATGAGGCGACGGGCGCAACGGCAACCGCGCTGACCGTGGAGCGCACCGATCGCAACGATCCGCTCACCCTGCCCCGGGTTAGAGCGATCTGCGCCGATACGAAGGGTGCGACGCTCTGCTGGAACACCTCCTCCAAACGCGCGGCCCTGATGGTGAAGGCGCCGGCCTTCATGGATGAGGATGGCGTGCCGATCCTGCGGGTGAAGCTTCTGCGGCCCTTGGCGACCGAGATCCTCGCACTTTCCGAATTCTCGAAATCGCACTGGGAAGAGATTAATGATGCGATGTTCGAACAGCTCTGGCGGGCCGAGGTCGACGCGGTGCCGGAGTTCACCACGTCGAAGATCACACTGATCTGCGGCCTTCTCCTGCCAATCTGGGACCGGCTGCCCGCCGACAACATGCGCATCTATCGCCTGCAGACCGAGGACGGGGAGCGCGCCATCGGTCGCTTGGTCAGCCAGGAGCAGCTTCTCAATGTCTATGCGCGGCTCGGGCTCGATTGTCAGATCGAGATGACGCCGCAGGAGGTGTTCGGCGCGGTGATGGAGGCGCGAACGACCCTGAGCCTCCTTGGCGGCTACCAGCTGCGCCGGTCGCTGGTCATGGGTCAGCCTAGGCTCGAGCTGATCGGTGCGTCGGGTGCAGCCCTGCCCGGTCTGAAGGTCATGGGCTGCTTCACCGAAGTGATCCAATGGAAGACGCGGATGTTCATCCCGGTGGACGGCATTGACGTTCTTGCACGGGTTCTTGCCGCACATCCGGTTGGCGCAAGCGCATCGGAGGCCGCCGCATGAACGCGCGGCGCAGTATCGCAGACCTCTCGGCCGATCTGGCAGACCGTGCCGAGAGTTTCTGCCGACAGTATTTCCCCGAGGGGCGTAAGCAGGGCAACTATTGGCAGGTCGGCGATACCTCTGGCGCAAAGGGCCAGAGTCTCGCGATCCGGCTGCAAGCGCAGGGTGGTCGTAAAGCTGGGTCCTGGCAAGATTTCGCGACGGGTGAATATGGCGATCTGATCGACCTGCTGAAGGAACGGCTTGGATCGGTCACGCTGAAGGAAACGCTGAGGGAGGCCCGGTCCTTCCTCGGTGAGGCCCCCTGCCCTGCCGCTCTGCGTGACACCCGAAAGGCTGAGCGTCCGGATGCTTCCACGAACAAACGTATCGCGCGGGCGCGCAAACTCTTTGCCGCCGGCAAGCCGGTGCTTGGCACCTTGGCCGCCACCTATCTGCAAGGTCGCGGGATCACACGGCTCGGTCCTGCCCTCCGCTATCACCCACGGGTCTTTCTGCGGCAGGGCGAGGACGACGCCGATCCGCCGCAAAGGGCCCCTGCCCTGCTGGCGAAGATCACCGACAATCGTGGTCAGGTCACCGGATGTGCGCGCACCTATCTCGACCCGTCTACCGGCGGGTTGGCCGCGATCGAGAGCCCAAAACGGATCCTTGGGCAGCTTCATGGCCATGCCATCCGCTTCTGGTCCGGCTCACCTCGCAGCGATCTCATCGTCGGCGAAGGTCTCGAGAACACCCTCTCGATCGGCACCGCTCTCCCGGAGTTCGATCTCGCCTCCTGTCTCACCGCCACCCATCTCGGCCTCTTCATCCCGCCGCCGGGCATCCAGCGCATCTGGATCGCGCGGGACAATGACGAGGCTGGACGTAACGCATCCATAAGATTGCGTAACCAGCTGGAATTGATTGGAATTGCCTTTGGTGATCTCGTGCCAAACATGGGCGATTTCAACGACGATTTGCGGGCTTTTGGCAAAGATCCGCTGCGCCGGTCCTTGTTGAAGGCCATGAAAGCGCAAGGTCTGGAGATCGAGGACGGGTGAGCGCCAGCCTCCTCTCGTGATAACTGAAGGGGCAAAGGTTCCGCGGGCTCGATCTGATCCCGTTTGGATAAGGGGAGCGATGGACCGGCGGGTCGGAGCAGAGTGCTCCTCGCCCGGGCAGCAATGCGCCCCGCACCAAAAAATCCCCCTGAGCCTTCGGCTCATTCCTCGCGGGAACAATTTTCCGGCCCGCGGCGCATTCTCCGCTGCGCTTCGATCCTGACGGATGCGGCCCGGTCGCCGCCGGTCCTGTTATCGCCCCATCCAAATCGGGTCAGATCAAACAGAGGAACCAGACAATGCCCCATCAGACAGACATCCCCGAGGAGACCGGCGTAACCTCCGCCATCCTCGACCACCTCGCACTTCATGGCGCAACACCGGGACCTGGCGAGACCGATCACCGCCCCCTGCCCCAGCCTGACGAGGTTGATCTCGCCATGGCGACACTTTTTGAGACCACCACCGGCCTTCTCACTGGCAGCCAGTTGGAAGACAATCTCGAAGAGATGCTCTGGTCCCTCACCTCGATCTTCCATCGCCGGCTGGCCCATATCCAGAAGCTCCTCGACGACAATGAATCCGAGGTCCGGGAAAGTCTGGCCATCCAGGACGGCTCCGAGGTCGCCTCGGTCGAGCTGGAACGACTCCAGATGATCGGGCTCAAACTCTGGGACCATCGCGACGCTTTCGAACAGATGCGCGATTTGGCCGTGGACCATTTCTCGGCCGCCACCGGTTCTCCCTGGCTGCCCCGCACTGGATCACGCGTCTCTCATCGCGGCCTCACCTCCGCCGTGGTGGACAGCCGGGCCTATCTATCGGCCAAGCGCCGCAAGGAGACCGAGGTGCACTGCCCCGAAGGCACGCGGATCGCGTTCTCGGGCGGGGACTATCACGCCTACGATCTGATCTGGTCCGTCCTCGATGCCACCCATCAGAAATACCCCGACATGGTGCTCATGCATGGTGGCACTCCAAAAGGTGCCGAGATGATCGCCGCCCGCTGGGCAGATACGCGCGGTGTTACCCAGGTGGTCTTCAAACCCGACTGGAAGAGCCACGGCAAGGCGGCCCCCTTCAAGCGCAACGACAAGATGCTCGAGACCATGCCGCAGGGCCTGATCGCAACACCGGGCTCCGGGATCACCGAGAACATCGTCGACAAGGCCCGCAAGCTCGGGATCCGCATCAAGAGGATCGGGGCTTAGGCCCCGGTTCGTTTTCGGCTTAGTTCGACGAGGCTGCCATTGGAGCTATTTTCTTGAAAGGGGAGCAATGCAGTACGAAGTGAGATTTCGCTGTGGATGCGCCAATGGCCGCTTCGACGTTTCTGCATGCGGCACAAACGGTTGTTTTCGCCACTGACAGAAGCGTAGTTTTTGCAAATGAAGTTTATAGACTTCCTGAAATGCGACCGTTTCGCATTGTCAGTCCGAGCTCGTTGCCGCTAAGCGAAACAGAGACCGGCCCATGTCGATCGTACGCGTGAATGCTGCAAGTCCACGGCCCTCCGAGGTCCTCACTGATCGATCTGAAGCCATATCCATCCTCCGGCTGTGTTGGTTGGAAATCTCCATCTTCAAGCGCAATGAGAAATTTGATGTAGTAGGTGCTGTTTGGCTCAAAGATTAGCTCGACTTGCTCGCCTGCGGCTACACCTGTCGCCGTTGAAGCTCGGAATGACAGAGAGTTTCCGCCTTCCAACTTCGGCTCGCATGCCAACCTGTCTCCGATGAAACCAAGTTCACCACCTGTGTTTGTAACGGTCATTCGAAATCTATCTGCATCAATCAACTGACCGCCGATCAAAAAGTTTGCCCGATTGGGGTCGAGTGCCTGCAGAACATTGTTTGCGTTGATGCCTAAAACGGATACCAGCGCCACAAGTAGTCCCAATACTGGCGTCGAAATAGAGAAGTGCCGCCGCCAGTCGTTGAAGTGATTGCACTGCTTACAGAAAACATAGCCTTTCTGCATCGGCGAGCCACAAAATCGACAGCAAGTTTCTTCTACTTCATCGTTCACTGGTCGATCTCCTCGCGGCTGGTGTAGCTGAAATGTCGCAAAATCGACAGTATGTCTCCCACGCGATAGCTTTGCGGACAGTAGCCTACCGCCACTTTCTTAGGAAAGGCCTGTCGACTGCACTGGGCTAATATGTCGGTTTCACACTAGATCGCCAACCGTCGGCATCTCGTTCGGCTGTTCACCCACCTTCCTTCGTGGCCACCGCACTTCTCCCTTTGTCTGAGTTGCATGACATGCTGGTCGCAGCTGTCGTCCCGTCCACAAAGGTTGTCGCCGATCTTTTTCCCCTGACCCTGCGGGCCATTCCTCGCGGATCAAAAAGACCGGCGCCGACTACTACACGCTGACCATCCGCGACCACGGCTTCAACGCGAACCTCGGCAAGGCCGCCAACCAGGACGATCTGTCCCTGCAGGCCGTCATCCCTTGGGGGCCAAAAGACGCGGCGTGACGAAAAGAATCGGCCGGGGCAACCCGGCCGATTCTCATTTTTTCGCTTGCCACTGATACGGTCGACTTACGCGTTGAAAAGCTTTCGCGCCGCTCACTAAACGAAGTAAATGAAGTTAGATCTGAGTGGTATTCAACCTTGCAAAGTAAAAGCGGAGCATGAGTGCCTTCGTAACTGGGACCGGCATTGACGATCTGGGTAGGCAGCCATTTGACAGCCGTGCAGAGCGAAAAAATACAAATATAACAGTTAGATATGACTACGTTGGCACGGAACCACGGTCTCATCTCGCGTGGCTAAGAACCCCGTTGAATCTATATGTTGGGCTGCGATCTAGGGTTGTCGCCATGGTTTGTTGTGGCCTCTAGACTCGCTGGCGACTGAGGTGAGGCCGAACAGCCGAGCAATAAACGTTGTTAAGACTCGATTTTCCGTGTAGATGACACTTTAAAGAGCGAATTCGCTGAAAAAGCGATATTTAGAGGGCGGGCAGATGCGAGAAAGGTCTTTTGAGGCTGATACGAAGGATCAACCCTTCGACGAGATCATCCTCCAGCAGGGGGAGCTGATATCTGATCGCCTCAACATGTTGCGGCAAGAACAGTATCCTCCGGACGCTCAAAAAGGTCTACGTCAGTTTTCCCTAGCAGAGGTCGCCTACTACCTCGGTGTCACGCAGTCGACAATCAAGAAGCTCCACCTCGAAGGTAAGGGCCCCGATCCGGAAACTTCGTCGTCGGGGAGACGTAGCTATTCAGCTGAACAAATGCTCGAACTGAGAGCTTATCTCGACAAGCATGGCCGCCCCGGTAAACGCCGTTATGTCCCCTATCGGCAGCCTGGCGAAGAACTGCACGTCGTGTCTGTCGTGAACTTCAAAGGGGGTTCCGGAAAGACCACTACCGCCGCCCACCTCGCGCAGCACTTGGCGCTGAAGGGGCATCGAGTTCTTGCGATCGACTTGGACCCTCAAGCCTCGCTCACAGCTTTGCATGGCATTCAGCCTGAACTCGACGACGTGCCTTCGCTCTACGAAACACTTCGGTATGATGACGAGCGCAAGCCGATCTCAGAGGTGATCCGGCCAACAAACTTTCCCAACCTAGATATCGTTCCGGCAAGTCTCGAGCTTCAAGAATACGAATACGATACCCCGGTTGCTTTGACGAGCAGCGATCCCCATGAGGGCCGCACCTTCTTCACTCGTATATCGAAGGCGCTTAGCGAGGTTGATGACCGTTATGACGTGGTTGTGATCGATTGCCCTCCTCAGCTGGGCTACCTCACGCTCACTGCTCTCACGGCTTCTTCCTCAGTCATTGTGACGGTCCATCCTCAGATGCTGGACGTCATGTCGATGAGCCAGTTTCTCCTGATGCTGGGCGGGATCATGAAGACGATCCGTGACGCTGGAGCGAACATGCGCCTGAAGTGGTTCCGATACCTCGTAACGCGATTTGAACCAACGGACGGTCCCCAAAAGCAGATGGTTGGGTTCCTCCAGGCGATGTTCCCAAATCAGATGCTGTCGGCTCCTGTGCTGAAGTCTACGGCGATCTCCGACGCCGGGATCACCAAGCAGACGCTTTACGAAGTTGAACGGTCTCAGTTCGTGCGGACTACTTACGACCGCGCAGTGACATCTTTGAATGACGTGAACGACGAAATCGCCGAACTGATCCACAAGGCTTGGGGGCGTGAATGACTAAGGTTTTGACAGCCGTGCAGAGAGCCAGTTTTGACAGCCGTGCAACTGTCGAAATGCGCGCTGCGCGTCGGTTGGATTCGGGCGAAAGGGAGATGGCTTGATGGCTCGCAAAGACCTCCTAAAGAGCGTTATGGCCGGCTCGCCGGAGCAGCCCAAGGATTCCGGTCGCTCTGGATACGCAATGCGCGGTGCTTCGAAATCGATGAAGGTTTCGATTGATAGCCTTGCGGAGAACTCGAAGCGTCTCCTTGAAGGCGAAACCATTGTCGAGATCGATCCGCAATTGATCGATGTGTCATTCGTTTCGGATCGGCTTAGTGATGACGATGTTGCTTTCGACGAACTGAAAGCATCGATCGCTGCAGGTCGCCAGGACACGCCGGTATTGCTTAGACCGCATCCGGAAGCGGATGGCCGCTATATGATCGTCTTCGGGCATCGCCGTGTGCGAGTTGCTTCGGCGCTAGGCCGTAAGGTTCGCGCAGTTGTAAAACCAATGGACGATGTGGCTCACATTCTTGCTCAAGGGCAGGAAAACACTGCGCGCGCAGATCTCTCTTTTATTGAGAAGGCCCTATTTGCGAAGAGCCTCTTGGATATGGGGCAAGCAAAGGACGTGATCCAGTCCGCCCTTACCATCGATGGGACGTTGCTTTCACGGATGCTGTCAGTGGCGCAGAACGTCCCTCGGCACGTCATCGAACAGATCGGGCCAGCCAAGCAGATTGGGCGTGATCGCTGGGAAGACTTCAAGAAGTTGGCTTCGGAACCATCGAATGACAAGATCCTCAAGGAAGCTTTGGAGTTCGACGGGTTTCAGAACCTCGACAGTGATGCTCGCTTTGAGTTCCTGCACAGCAAGCTGGCAGAAGCGGGCAGGGCGCCGAAGCGCCGAAAAACGCGTGCCATGCCCAAGAAACGAACCTGGACTGCCGGCAAAGGCCGCATCAAGGGAGTCGTCGGTCGTTCCGGAAAGGCATTCAGCATTTCGCTTACGGCACAAGATTCAACCGAGTTCGGGGACTTTCTCTCGGGTCGGCTTGATCAGCTGTACAGCGAATTCCTCGCGACGAAAGAGGAGCAGTCAGAACAATGATCTAGGCAAAAGAAAAGCCCCCAAGCAGCGTGGCCTGAGAGCTAATCTGAAAAGTTTGGTCGCTTAGAGGATATCTCTCCCGCGAATCACTGTCAACAAGAACGCCACTTTGGCGAACGGCTTTCTTTTGCCTCCACATAACTGGAGGTGAGAAACAGGCATGAAACATACAGGTTGGCGCAAGCCGACACCGGGTCTTGGCATTGCAGAGCAGCTTGCCCAAGCCGGTGAACGAGTAGCTGTACCCAAAACGCGGGCGTTCGTCGCCGTGAAGCGGGTCGGTGCATATATTGGCCTCAAGGCCGGAGACATGATGCTCCTCGACACGCTCGGGGCCTTCACCCAGGCCCAGGACTGGGAGGAGGGGCAACGCCCGATCGTTTGGGCGTCGAACGCCTACTTGATGGAACAGACGGGTTTCTCGCTTTCTGCGCTGAAACGCCATGCCCGACGCCTGGCAGAGATCGGCGTGATCTCCTTCCAGGACAGCCCCAACGGCAAGCGTTGGGGCCGCAGGGACGCCGATGGACGCATCATCGAGGCCTACGGCTTCGATCTGTCGCCGCTGTCGGCACGCGTCGAGGAGTTCGAGGAGCTCCATGCCGAGTTGCAGGCCGAACGCGAGCTCTGCCAGCGCCTGAAGCGTCAGATCACGGTGGCACGCCGGATGATCCGCGCGCGGATCGACGCGGCCGTCAGCAGCGCGCTGCGTGGGCCCTGGACGCAGTTCACAAGCCTTTTCAAGGAGCTTCTGGACCGGCTGCCGCGCCGCCATGAAGCTTCTGAGCAGCTTGCTCGGCTCTTGACGTGGTTCAAAGAGCTTCAGGAGCGTGTCGAGGCTGCCTATCTCAAGGCAACCGAGGCCGCCCAACCTGTAGAAAACACGTCGGAAACCAAGGAGCAAGTTCTCAAGAAGCCTCAAAAAACGAACCCCAGGGAGGTCATTTCTGACCCTCATATACTAATTACAAACCAACTTAATCCTGTAACTAGTAATTCCTCAGAACATGAGGAAGTCGCGGCCGTGGTGCCCAATGCTCAGCTGGAAGAGTGGGTTGCCGAGGTGCGCAAGAAGCGTGCGGCGCTGGATCTGCCCACTGTGATGCAGGCCTGTCCTGAATTTGCGTCCTGGGCGCGCAATATGGGCGGATTCCTGAAGGACTGGGGCGATCTGCATCGGGTTGCCGGGCAGCTCAGGCCGATGATCGGAGTGTCCGAGCATGCCTGGAACGTAGCGCAGGAACGGCTCGGCAAACAGGTGGCGACAGCGGCGCTGGCGCTTGTTTTCGAGAAGCATTGCGCGGGCGAGGTTTCTTCACCGGGCGGCTATCTGCGGGGTATGGTCGAAAAAGCCGGGGCAGGGGAGCTGCACCTCGAGCGCAGCTTCTATGGCAGGCTCAGTGGGCAAGCGGCGTGACGGCGCTCGCGATCAGAGACCGGCGGCCTTGGTCAGGTTCACTCGGAACCGATCACGGTGGCGCTGGTAGCGACGAGTCATCTCGGCCGAGGCGTGCCCCAGATGCTTCTGGACGTAGCGCTCGTCGACTTCAGCCGAACTGGCGAGGCCTGCGCGCAGACTGTGCCCGGAGAATAGCGCCTGGCGTTCCTTTTCTGGCAGCTCGGAACGGATGCCGGCATCTAGGACGGTGCGTTTGATCAGCCGGGCCACATGCTTGTCGTTCAGCCGCGTTTCGGATGCCCGTTTGCCATCGCGCGAGGTGCCGACAAAGACTGGACCGAAGTCGATCTTCGCAAAGTGCAGCCATTGTTCCAGTGCATGTACGGGGCAGGTCTGATCTGTTGACCCGCGGCCAATCTCGACCTCACGCCAGCCAGTCTTGGCATTGAGGGTGAGCAGGGCGCCTTTGTCGAAGGTCTCGATCCAGCCGCCCGAGTCCGGCGTGTCGTCCTTGTGAACGTCGAGGCTGACGATCTCGGACCGGCGCAGCCCGCCAGCATAGCCGATGAGTAGAATCGCCCGATCCCGCAGCCCGCGCAGGTCGTAGGGCAGGGTGGCGATCATGGCGAGAATGTCCTCGGCCAGGATCGCTTCCTTCTGCACCGGTGGACGCGCGTGCTTGCGCTTGATCCCGGCCAGCACTGTCGCGATGTGACGGTTCTTGCGCTCGAGGGTGAAGCCGCGTTGCGCATAGTTCCACGCAAGGCCTGAGAGGCGGCGGTCGATGGTGCTGACTGATAGGGGTCGGGACGCCGACTGCGAAGGGGAGGGGCCTGACCCAGCGGCCAGATCCGCGAGGTAAAGCCCGATCATCTCGGGAGACGGCGGTAGAGGCTCGATGCCTTTCATCCGGCACCAGCGCGTGAAATGCGCCCAATCCTTCGCGTAGGCTGTCAACGTGTTGTCGGACGCTGCAGCGCGGGCATAGTCGCGGGCGGTGTCGACCAGGCGATCAAGGCTGCCGGACCCCGCGACATGGGAGGGCAGCGCGATGCTGTCGCTTTTCTCTTGATCGCTGTCGCCGTTCTGAGCGATACTAAACGCACCAGAGTTTGATGACGTCGACCTTTCGTCCTCTGTGGGCATTTTCCAGAAAATCTGTCGGTCTGCCGGAATTCTTGAGACTGCGTTCCATGTGTTTTCAATAGCTTGCCTGTGTCGCATTTCTGAAACCGATTCAAGGTATGTGAGACT
>NZ_FNBL01000025.1 GCF_900102315.1 Celeribacter baekdonensis | reverse complement strand
CCGCACGGTCGGTTCCGGCGTTGTGTCGAAGATCGTTGAGTAAGCGAGACGATCACGAGACGCACGAATAAGGTGTGTCGAAGATCGTTGAGTAACGGGGTATTTCGCTTTTGCGAAATGCACCGAGTGGGTGGCAGTTGCTTTTGCTCGCAAAAGCAATGAGAACCCATAACGGTTCAAATTAAAGAAAGGCCTCGCGAAAGCGGGGCCTTTTTTGTTTGGATGCGAGCCCGTGCGGCTCCGATGGAGAGCGGTCACGCTCAGGAATCGTCAGCTAGCTCTAAGGGCTTTCTGAAAGATCATCAGAAGTCCGCCCGTGCATCTTTTATAAAATCGAGGTCAGCATGAGCGCAGGTTTACGCGCGCTTCGCGGCCTTTTTGATGGGTGTATTGAACGAACGACGCCGCCTTTTCACCGCAATCGACTTTTTCGACTTGCAAAGCGAGCGCGCCTTTCGTATTTCCCAGCTCGGCCTTAGGGGTATAGCTCAGTTGGTAGAGCGACGGTCTCCAAAACCGTAGGCCCACAGTTCGAGTCTGTGTGCCCCTGCCACTTTCCATATATGACGATCATCGCCTTACGTGAGCGCGACGAATGCCTGAAAGACGACGTCAGGGCAGGACCGGCCTTGTCTTTCGTGCCTTCGGGGTTGAAATCCGTTCCGCTGTGGCGTAGATGCGCCAAGACCAAGAGAGTTCAGGACATCACAATGGCCACGAAAACAAACCCGCTTCAGTTCATTCAGCAAGTTCGCGCTGAGGTGACCAAGATCGTCTGGCCGACCCGTCGCGAGGTCTTGTTGACCACGATGATGGTGTTCGTGATGGCCGCCCTTGTGGGGACGTTCTTTTTCCTTGTCGATCTCGGCATCCGCTTTGGTCTTCAGGGCTTTTTGAGTCTCTTCGGCTAAATCCCCTCAAAGCCTGCGCCCTCTCTTGCACGCCACGGTTTGAACGTGTTTGCAAGGGCCGACAATGTGCCTAAAGGGTTGAACTTACGCGCTCGACGCTATAGAGCGGGCGCAATCTTCCGGACGGGCGTGCAGCGATTCGAGTTGCGCGCCGCTTTATTGTTCCGGGGCGAGCACATATGTGCATGACATTTAACGACATCTGGCCCGTAGGGTCGGAGCAAAAAAAGGCAAAAGCACCATGGCGAAGCGTTGGTACTCGGTGAGCGTTCTCTCGAACTTCGAGAAAAAAATCGCCGAAGCGATCCGGACTGCCGTGGAAGAAAAGGGCCTTCAGGATCAGATCGAAGAAGTGCTGGTGCCGACCGAAGAGGTCATCGAAGTGCGCCGGGGCAAAAAGGTGACCGTTGAGCGGCGTTTCATGCCGGGCTATGTCCTCGTGCGGATGGAAATGACCGATCAGGGCTATCACCTGATCAACTCGATCAACCGGGTCACCGGGTTCTTGGGCTCTTTTGGCAAGCCGATGCCGATGCGCGATTCTGAGGTCGAGGCCATTTTGGGTCGCGTCGAAGAAGGGGCTGAGGCACCGCGCAACACCATCACCTTCGAAGTGGGTGAACAGGTGTCCGTGGGCGAAGGCGCGTTCGAAGGCTTTGACGGCATGGTCGAAGAAGTCGACGAAGCCAGCCAGCGCCTCAAAGTGTCGGTATCGATCTTTGGCCGGGCCACCCCGGTCGAATTGGAATTCACTCAGGTCAATAAACGGCCCTGAATGACGTCGCACCCCTGAGGTGTGGCATTCTTGTGGGAGAGGCGGGGCGCGCGCGTTCCAAGTCAGACCACACAACATAAGTTCCTCGTGAGACGCGTCTCATGGGGGTTGGAAAAGGAAAAAGCCAATGGCTAAAAAACTCGTGGGCAGCCTCAAGCTGCAAGTGCCCGCAGGCAAAGCAAACCCGTCCCCGCCCGTGGGTCCGGCGCTTGGTCAGCGCGGCATCAACATCATGGAATTCTGTAAGGC
The DNA here is from genome assembly GCF_900102315.1 of Celeribacter baekdonensis. Lineage (GTDB taxonomy): Bacteria > Pseudomonadota > Alphaproteobacteria > Rhodobacterales > Rhodobacteraceae > Celeribacter > Celeribacter baekdonensis. Next base: position 17,285 of record NZ_FNBL01000025.1, on the reverse strand, counting down.
GTTCAACGCCAAGACACAGGACATGGAGCCCGGCGCGCCGTGCCCGACCGTGATCACCTATTATCAGGACAAGTCCTTCACCATGGACATCAAGACGTCCCCGGCGTCCTACTTCCTGAAAAAAGCGGCAAAACTGACCTCCGGTTCGAAAACTCCGGGTCGCGCGTCTGCCGGCACCGTGACTTTGGCTCAGGTGCGTGAAATTGCTGAAGCGAAAATGAAAGACCTGAACGCAAACGACGTCGAAGCGGCGATGAAAATCATCCTCGGCTCTGCACGTTCCATGGGCATCGAGGTGAAGTAATGGCTAAGTTTGGTAAACGCACCGTTGCAGCCCGTGCAGCATTCGCAGGCAAAGAAAACATCACCGTCGAAGACGCAGTGGCCTTGGTGAAAGCCAACGCAACCGCGAAATTTGACGAAACCGTCGAAATCGCGCTGAACCTTGGTGTTGATCCGCGTCACGCAGACCAAATGGTTCGTGGCGTTGTCACCCTGCCGAACGGCACGGGTAAGACCGTCCGCGTGGCCGTGTTTGCCCGTGGTCCGAAAGCAGACGAAGCCACCGCCGCAGGCGCTGACATCGTTGGCGCAGAGGACCTGATGGAGACCATTCAGTCCGGCAAAATCGAGTTCGACCGTTGCATCGCAACGCCGGACATGATGCCGATCGTGGGTCGCCTTGGTAAAATCCTTGGTCCGCGCAACCTGATGCCGAACCCGAAAATTGGCACCGTGACCATGGACGTGAAAGCGGCCGTGGAAGCAGCCAAAGGCGGCGAAGTTCAGTTCAAAGCAGAGAAAGCCGGTGTTGTGCACGCAGGCGTTGGCAAAGCCTCCTTCTCCGCCGAGCAACTGGCCGAAAACATCCGCGCTTTCGTGGATGCGGTTCAAAAAGCCAAACCGACCGGCGCCAAAGGTTCCTACATGCGTAAAGTGTCTGTGTCCTCTTCGATGGGCCCGGGCGTTTCCATCGCCGTGGACTCCGCGACTGGGAATTAAGGGTAGCGCGTAGCGATGCCCGTCTGGCGGGAAGGTGGGTCTCAACGAGACCTGCGGCCGCCAATGATTGAAAATATAGCAAAAGGCGCTCCTTCGGGGGCGCCTTTTGCCTATGTCCTTTTGGCCATGTTGAGGGCGCGCGGGTTTTCTGCTAAACTTCTCTCATGTGGTGGCGTGTCCGGGATCTGTATCTCAGGCACTTCACCCCCTTGCCCTCCCTCTTAATTCCATCTAAACCGCTTCATGCAACCCAGCGTGCGATTCGTCGTGCGCTGTTTTGCGTTTCGTCCAAGACGGTGGGTCGAGGGGTTTCTCTCTATAATTCCTGCCTGAGACGGGAAGACGACAAGTTTCTCCGAGGGCTTGACCTCGGGCGACTTTGGCGCAGCCCGTAACGGACTTCGTGCCGGTTATGCCGGTAGAATTGAGCCGGGAGGGCGCTTTCTCTCCCATACTTGGAGTAAAACTGTGGATAGAGCACAAAAAGAAAAAATGGTCGACGAGCTCGGCCAAATCTTTGACAGCTCTGGCGTCGTTGTGGTTGCCCACTACGAAGGTCTCACGGTTGCTCAGATGCAGGACCTGCGCGCGCGTATGCGTGATGTTGGTGGGTCCGTTCGCGTTGCCAAGAACAAGCTCGCCAAAATCGCCCTTGAAGGAAAGCCTTGCGCAAGCCTTGCTGATTTCCTGACGGGTATGACCGTTCTCACCTATTCGGAAGACCCTGTGGCTGCGGCCAAGGTTGCCGATGCCTATGCCAAAGATAACGAAAAATTCGTGATCCTTGGTGGTGCAATGGGTGAGACCGCTCTCGACGTTGACGGTGTGAAGGCCGTTGCGAAAATGCCGTCCCGCGAGGAGCTTATTGCTTCTATCGTTGGCTGTATTGGCGCACCTGCTTCCAACATCGCTGGCGCGATTGGCGCACCTGCTTCGAACATCGCGAGCATCCTGTCTACAATTGAAGACAAGGCTGCTGCATAAGCAATCAGAGACCGACGTGGTTGTAAACACACGCGTTGGAACACATCTTAAACGAACGGAAACAGTACAATGGCTGATCTGAAGAAACTTGCAGAAGAGATCGTGGGTCTCACCCTTCTCGAAGCACAAGAACTGAAAACCATCCTCAAAGACGAGTATGGCATCGAGCCCGCCGCTGGCGGCGCTGTGATGATGGCTGGCCCGGCAGACGCTGGTGCCGCAGCCGCTGAAGAGCAAACCGAATTCGACGTCGTCCTCAAAGACGCCGGCGCATCCAAAATCAACGTGATCAAAGAAGTCCGCGGCATCACCGGCCTGGGCCTCAAAGAAGCAAAAGATCTCGTCGAAGCTGGCGGCAAAATCAAAGAAGGCGTTTCCAAAGCCGAAGCAGACGAAGTCAAAGCCAAGCTGGAAGCAGCTGGCGCGACTGTCGAGCTGGCCTAATCGCCTTTGGCCCTTATGGGCCGAACAAAATAATGGCTGGACCCGAGATTCTTGGGTCCAGCTTAACCTGTCTTAGAAAGGGCCTTTCGCAGATTTGCGGGAAAAGGGCGTTTTCTCAGGAGAGGTTCAGCGGTCGGGAGCCCCCTTTGGGACGGGGGCAGGAATAGACCGAACATCTCTGTTTCGTCAGGGCACTTCCACCGGCGCCCACCGGAGGCTGTGGCTCGCGAAAATTCGAAAGGTAAAGACGCGCAATGGCTTCGACCTTCCTAGGCCAGAAACGGCTCCGCAAGTACTACGGCAAAATTCGTGAAGTGCTTGAAATGCCGAACCTCATCGAGGTTCAGAAATCTTCTTACGATCTTTTCCTCAAATCCGGCGACAGCCCCGTCCCCTTGGACGGCGAAGGCATCAAAGGTGTTTTCCAATCGGTGTTCCCGATCAAGGATTTCAATGAGACGGCCGTGCTTGAATTCGTCAAATACGAGCTTGAAAAACCGAAATATGACGTTGAAGAATGTCAACAGCGCGACATGACCTACGCGGCCCCGCTGAAGGTCACGCTGCGTCTCATCGTGTTTGATGTGGACGAAGACACCGGCGCGAAATCCGTCAAAGACATCAAAGAACAAGACGTGTTCATGGGCGACATGCCCCTGATGACCCCGAACGGCACCTTTGTCGTGAACGGCACCGAGCGCGTGATCGTGTCCCAGATGCACCGCTCGCCGGGCGTGTTCTTTGACCATGACAAGGGCAAAACCCACTCTTCCGGCAAACTCTTGTTCGCCTGCCGCATCATTCCCTACCGCGGTTCCTGGCTGGACTTCGAGTTCGACGCCAAAGACATCGTCTTTGCGCGTATCGACCGCCGCCGCAAACTCCCGGTCACCACGCTGCTTTACGCGCTGGGTCTTGATCAGGAGGCGATTTGTGACGCCTATTACAACACCGTCGATTTCAAATTGGAGAAGAACAAGGGTTGGGTGACCAAGTTCTTCCCCGAGCGGGTGCGTGGCACTCGTCCGACTTACGATTTGGTGGATGCTGATACTGGCGAAATCATCTGCAAAGCCGGCGATAAAATGACCCCGCGTGCGGTCAAGAAAATCCTCGACGAAGGCACGATCACCAATCTTTTGGTGCCGTTTGATAACATCCTCGGCAAATATTCCGCCAAGGACATCATCAACGAACAGACCGGCGCGATTTATGTCGAAGCGGGTGACGAGATCACCTATGAATTCGACAAAGACGGGTCTGTCATTGGCGGCACGTTGAAAGATCTGTTGGACGCGGGCATCACCGAGATTCCGGTGCTCGACATCGACGGGATCAACGTCGGTCCGTACATCCGCAACACCATGGCGGCAGATAAAAACATGAACCGCGAAACCGCGCTCATGGACATCTACCGCGTGATGCGTCCGGGTGAACCGCCGACCGTGGATGCGGCCTCTGGCCTGTTTGACACGTTGTTCTTTGACAGCGAACGCTACGACCTCTCGGCCGTGGGCCGCGTCAAAATGAACATGCGTCTCGACCTTGATGCCGAAGACACACAGCGCACGCTGCGTCGCGAAGACATCGTGTCTTGTATCAAGGCGCTGGTTGAGCTGCGCGATGGTCGTGGCGACATCGACGACATTGACCACCTGGGCAACCGTCGTGTGCGTTCCGTTGGCGAGCTGATGGAAAACCAATACCGCGTTGGCCTGCTCCGCATGGAGCGCGCGATCAAAGAACGCATGTCCTCGGTCGAGATTGACACGGTCATGCCGCAAGACTTGATCAACGCCAAACCGGCGGCTGCTGCGGTGCGCGAATTCTTTGGCTCCTCGCAGTTGTCGCAGTTCATGGACCAAACCAACCCGCTCTCCGAAGTGACGCACAAACGTCGTCTTTCGGCGCTTGGGCCGGGCGGTTTGACCCGCGAACGTGCAGGCTTCGAGGTGCGCGATGTGCACATCACCCACTATGGTCGCATGTGCCCGATTGAGACCCCCGAGGGTCCGAACATTGGTCTGATCAACTCTTTGGCCACCTTTGCCCGCGTCAACAAATACGGCTTTATCGAAACCCCGTACCGTCGCGTGACCGACGGTCAGGTGACCGACGAAGTGCAGTATATGTCGGCGACCGAAGAAATGCGTCACACTGTGGCACAGGCCAACGCATCGCTTGATGCGGACGGCAAATTCACCGACGATCTGGTGTCCACCCGTCAGTCGGGCGAACACGCGCTGAACACACCGGCCAATGTCGATCTCATCGACGTGTCGCCGAAACAGCTGGTCTCTGTGGCGGCCGCTTTGATCCCGTTCCTTGAAAACGACGACGCCAACCGCGCCCTCATGGGCTCGAACATGCAACGTCAGGCTGTGCCGCTTTTGCGCGCAGAAGCACCGCTGGTCGGCACAGGGATGGAAGGCAAAGTCGCCATCGACTCCGGCGCGGCCATCCAGGCGAAACGCGCGGGCGTGATCGACCAAGTCGACGCAACCCGTATCGTTGTGCGCGCCACCGCCGATCTGGAGCCGGGCGATCCGGGTGTGGACATCTATCGTCTGCGCAAGTTCCAGCGCTCGAACCAAAACACCTGTATCAACCAGCGTCCGTTGGTGAATGTGGGTCAGTCGGTTGGCAAAGGCGAAGTCATTGCCGATGGTCCATCCACGGATATGGGCGAGTTGGCTTTGGGTAAAAACGTGATGGTCGCGTTTATGCCTTGGAATGGCTACAACTACGAAGACTCCATCCTGATCTCCGAGCGCATCTCGCGTGACGACGTCTTCACCTCGGTTCACATCGAGGAATTCGAAGTCGCCGCCCGTGACACCAAGCTTGGGCCGGAAGAGATCACCCGTGACATCCCGAACGTCGGCGAGGAAGCTCTGCGCAACCTCGATGAAGCCGGGATCGTGTATATCGGGGCTCACGTTGAGCCGGGTGATATTCTCGTTGGTAAAATCACACCGAAGGGCGAAAGCCCGATGACGCCGGAAGAAAAACTCCTGCGCGCCATCTTTGGTGAGAAAGCCTCCGACGTGCGTGACACCTCGCTTCGGGTGAAACCGGGCGATTACGGTACGATCGTGGAAGTGCGTGTCTTTAACCGCCATGGTGTGGAAAAAGACGAACGTTCCGTACAGATCGAGCGTGAGGAAATCGAACGCCTCGCACGCGACCGTGACGATGAGATGGTGATCCTGGACCGCAACATTTATGCGCGTCTCAAGACCATGATCATGGGCAAGGTTGCCGTCAAAGGTCCGAAGGGCGTGAAGCCCGGCGTGATCATCGACGAAGATCTGTTGTCGCAACTGTCCAAAGGTCAGTGGTGGCAGCTTGCGCTTGAAGACGAAGACGATGCCACCATCGTTGAGGCTTTGAACGCACAATACGAAGCCCAGAAACGGGCGCTTGAGCACCGTTTCGAAGACAAGGTCGAAAAAGTCCGTCGTGGCGACGATCTTCCGCCGGGCGTGATGAAAATGGTCAAAGTCTTTATCGCCGTGAAGCGCAAGCTTCAGCCGGGTGATAAAATGGCCGGTCGTCACGGCAACAAAGGTGTGATTTCGCGCGTGGTTCCGATGGAGGACATGCCGTTCCTCGAAGACGGGACTCCGGTCGATTTCTGTTTGAACCCGCTGGGCGTGCCGTCGCGTATGAACGTTGGTCAGATCCTTGAAACACACATGGGTTGGGCCGCGCGCGGTCTGGGCCAACAGGTCGAAGAAGGCCTGCGGGAATACCGTCGCTCCGGCGACATGACCCCGGTGCGGGACGCTCTGAAATTCGTTTATGGCCAGGATGTCTATGACGAAGGCTTTGAGCCGATGGAAGATGACGACCTTCTGGAAGCGGCGGGCAACGTGACCCGCGGTGTTCCGATCGCAACGCCGGTTTTCGACGGGGCGAAAGAGGCCGATATCAACGAAGCCTTGGCCAAAGCGGGCTTTGACACCTCTGCGCAATCCATCCTGTTTGATGGCCGCACTGGTGAGCAATTCGCGCGTAAGGTCACGGTGGGCATGAAATACCTGCTGAAACTGCACCACCTTGTGGACGACAAAATCCACGCCCGTTCCACGGGTCCGTACTCGCTTGTCACCCAGCAGCCGCTTGGTGGTAAGGCGCAGTTCGGGGGTCAGCGTTTCGGGGAGATGGAAGTCTGGGCACTCGAAGCCTACGGTGCCGCTTACACCCTGCAGGAAATGCTTACGGTCAAGTCGGATGACGTGGCCGGCCGTGCCAAGGTCTATGAGTCGATCGTCAAGGGCGAAGACAACTTTGAAGCCGGTGTGCCGGAGAGCTTTAACGTGCTCGTCAAAGAAGTCCGCGGCCTCGGCCTCAACATGGAACTCCTGGATTCGGAGGACGAAGAGTGACGGTGGGGGGCTTCCCCCACCACGCTTTTTTCCCCCTTCCGCGACAATTTGAGGAATTCAAAAGATGAACCAGGAAATCACAGCCAACCCGTTTAATCCGATGGCGCAGCCGACGACCTTTGACGAGATCAAAGTGTCCTTGGCCTCCCCGGAGCGGATTCTGTCGTGGTCCTACGGCGAAATCAAAAAGCCGGAAACCATCAACTACCGGACGTTCAAACCGGAACGTGACGGTCTGTTCTGTGCGCGTATTTTTGGCCCGATCAAAGACTACGAATGTCTGTGCGGCAAATATAAACGCATGAAATATCGCGGCGTTGTCTGCGAAAAATGTGGTGTGGAAGTCACGCTGCAAAAAGTGCGCCGCGAGCGTATGGGCCATATCGAATTGGCGGCTCCTGTCGCCCATATTTGGTTCTTGAAATCGCTTCCGAGCCGGATCGGCCTCATGCTTGACATGACGCTGCGCGATCTGGAACGCGTGCTGTATTTTGAAAACTATGTTGTGATCGAACCGGGTCTCACCGATCTCACCTACGGTCAGATGATGACCGAAGAAGAGTTCATGGACGCCCAGGATCTCTACGGTATGGACGCTTTTGAAGCCGACATCGGTGCCGAAGCGATCCGTAAAATGCTTGGCAACATCGACCTTGAGAGCACCGCGGACCAGCTTCGCGAAGACCTCAAAGAGGCGACCGGCGAGCTGAAACCGAAGAAGATCATCAAGCGTCTGAAGATCGTTGAAAGCTTCCTTGAATCCGGCAACCGCCCGGAGTGGATGATCCTGACCGTGATCCCCGTGATCCCGCCAGAACTCCGCCCGTTGGTGCCGCTTGATGGTGGTCGTTTCGCGACCTCCGATCTCAACGACCTTTACCGTCGTGTGATCAACCGGAACAACCGTCTCAAACGCCTGATCGAACTGCGTGCGCCCGACATCATCGTGCGTAACGAAAAACGCATGTTGCAGGAATCGGTCGATGCGTTGTTCGACAACGGTCGTCGTGGCCGCGTGATCACCGGTGCCAACAAGCGTCCGTTGAAATCGCTCTCCGACATGCTGAAGGGCAAACAGGGTCGTTTCCGTCAAAACCTTTTGGGCAAACGCGTCGACTTCTCCGGTCGTTCGGTCATTGTGACCGGGCCGGAACTGAAGTTGCATCAATGTGGTTTGCCCAAGAAGATGGCGCTCGAACTGTTCAAGCCGTTCATCTACTCGCGTCTTGAAGCCAAAGGTCTGTCTTCCACTGTGAAGCAAGCCAAGAAATTGGTGGAAAAAGAGCGTCCCGAAGTGTGGGACATCCTGGACGAGGTGATCCGCGAACACCCGGTGTTCCTCAACCGTGCGCCGACCTTGCACCGTTTGGGCATCCAAGCGTTCGAACCCACATTGATCGAAGGCAAAGCGATTCAGCTTCACCCGCTCGTCTGTTCGGCCTTTAACGCCGACTTTGACGGCGATCAGATGGCCGTTCACGTGCCGCTGTCGCTCGAAGCACAGCTTGAAGCGCGCGTCTTGATGATGTCCACGAACAACGTTCTGTCGCCCGCGAACGGCGCACCGATCATCGTGCCGTCGCAGGATATGATCTTGGGCATTTACTACATCTCGATGGAACGCGAAGGCATGCAAGGCGAAGGCATGATCTTCTCCAACATCGACGAGGTGGAATACGCTCTGAGCTCGGGCGCTGTGCATTTGCACGCCAAAGTCACCGCCCGGATCAAACAGATCGACGAGCATGGTCAAGAAGTGTGGAAACGCTTTGAAACCACGCCGGGCCGTTTGCGCCTTGGCGGTCTGTTGCCGCTCAACGCGAAAGCGCCGTTTGACTTGGTCAACCGTCTGTTGCGTAAGAAAGAAGTGCAGCAGGTCATCGACACCGTCTACCGCTATTGCGGTCAGAAAGAGTCGGTTATCTTCTGTGACCAGATCATGTCTTTGGGCTTCAAAGAAGCGTTCAAAGCCGGGATTTCTTTCGGCAAGGACGACATGGTCGTGCCGGACAACAAATGGACGTTGGTTGACGCGACCCGCGATCAGGTTCGCGACTTTGAACAACAGTACATGGACGGCCTGATCACTCAGGGCGAGAAATACAACAAAGTTGTCGATGCCTGGTCGAAGTGTAACGACAAAGTCACCGAAGCGATGATGTCCACCATCTCCGCCAACAAGCGCGACGAGAATGGGGCCGAAATGGAACCGAACTCGGTGTACATGATGGCTCACTCCGGTGCGCGTGGCTCTGTTACCCAGATGAAACAGCTGGGCGGCATGCGCGGCCTTATGGCGAAACCGTCGGGCGAGATCATCGAAACGCCGATTATCTCGAACTTTAAAGAAGGCCTGACCGTGCTTGAGTACTTTAACTCGACACACGGCGCTCGTAAGGGTCTGTCCGATACGGCGTTGAAAACGGCGAACTCCGGGTATTTGACCCGCCGTCTCGTGGACGTTGCTCAAGACTGTATCGTGCGTCAGGTCGACTGTGGCACCGAATTGGCGATCACCGCCGAAGCGGCTGTCAACGATGGTGAAGTTGTGGCCTCTCTCGCAGAGCGCCTTCTGGGCCGCGTGGCCGCAGAAGACGTGTTGCGTCCGGGCACCGACGAAGTCCTCGTGTCGAAAAACGAACTGATCGACGAACGCAAAGCCGATCTGATCGAAGCCGCCGGGATTGCCTCGATGCGGATGCGCAGCCCGTTGACCTGTGAAGCCGAAGAAGGCGTTTGCGCCATGTGCTATGGTCGCGACCTTGCACGCGGCACCATGGTGAACCAAGGTGAGGCCGTCGGCATCATCGCGGCTCAGTCCATCGGTGAACCGGGCACACAGCTGACGATGCGGACCTTCCACATCGGCGGCGTGGCACAGGGTGGCCAGCAGTCGTTCCAGGAAGCCAACCAAGAAGGCAAAGCGTTGTTCCGCAATGCCATGCTGCTTGAAAACAAACATGGCGAGAAAATCGTCATGGGCCGTAACATGCAGTTGGTGATCGTGGACGATCAAGGCGTGGAACGGGCGTCCTACAAACTCGGCTATGGCACGAAAGTGTTCGCCGAAGAGGGCAAAATGATTGCCCGTGGCGACAAGCTGTTTGAATGGGACCCTTACACCCTTCCGATCATCGCGGAAAAAGGCGGTAAGGCGAAATTCGTCGATCTCATCTCGGGCCTTTCGGTCCGTGACGACACCGATGATGCCACCGGCATGACCCAGAAAATCGTGACCGATTGGCGCTCTGTGCCGAAAGGCGGCGATCTGAAGCCTGAGATCTTGATCCTTGGCGAAGACGGCGAACCGGTCCGCAACGATGTGGGCAACCCGGTGACCTATCTGATGTCCGTGGATGCGGTTCTCTCGATCGAAGACGGTCAGGACATTCAGGCCGGTGACGTTGTGGCGCGTATTCCGCGCGAAGGCGCAAAGACCAAGGACATCACCGGTGGTCTGCCGCGTGTGGCCGAGCTCTTTGAAGCACGTCGTCCGAAAGATCACGCGATCATCGCGGAGATTGACGGCTACGTGCGCTTTGGCAAGGACTACAAAAACAAACGCCGCATCTCGATCGAACCGTCGGATGAGACCAAGGAACCCGTCGAGTACATGGTGCCGAAAGGCAAGCACATCCCTGTGGCCGAAGGTGACTTCGTTCAGAAGGGTGACTACATCATGGACGGCAACCCGGCGCCGCATGACATTCTGGCGATTATGGGTGTCGAGGCTCTGGCTGTGTACATGATCGACGAGGTGCAGGAGGTCTATCGTCTGCAAGGCGTGAAGATCAACGACAAGCACATCGAAGTCATCGTGCGTCAGATGTTGCAGAAATGGGAAATCCTCGACTCTGGGGAAACCACGTTGCTCAAAGGCGAAGCTGTGGACAAGGCCGAGTTTGACGAAGCCAACGCCAAAGCCGAGTCCAAAGGCGGCCGTCCGGCGAAAGGTCAGCCGATCCTCTTGGGGATCACCAAGGCGTCCTTGCAAACCCGGTCGTTCATCTCTGCCGCGTCGTTCCAGGAAACCACCCGCGTGCTCACCGAAGCCTCTGTTCAGGGCAAACGTGACAAGTTGGTTGGTCTCAAAGAGAACATCATCGTCGGCCGCCTGATCCCGGCTGGTACGGGTGGCGCAACCAAACGTGTCCGCCGTATTGCTCAAGAGCGCGACAATGTTGTGATCGAGGAGGCCCGTGCAGAAGCGGAAGCCGCCGCACAACTTGCCGCTCCGGTGATGGATGTGATGGGCGACGAGGCCGAAAGCCTGATGGTTGAAACCCCGGAAGGCCAAGAGTAAGCCTTTCTTCATATGATTTAAAAAAAGGCCCCTCGCAGAGATGCGGGGGGCCTTTTTATGTGCTCAATGCTTTATGTGCTCAATGCGCGCCGGTAAGGGCATGCGCCTATGGGGGTGATCAGCTCAGTTTGTTCTTTTCACGCTGATGATGACGCCAGCGCAGATCCGCCTTTGGATCGCGGTCATTTTGCTTTGCGAGGGCCTCAAGGTAATCCATACAACAGCGATGATGCAGCCGCATCACCCCCGGAACAGCGCTGACCTCGGCATAAGCGCTCTCAAACTGCGGTGCGTATTTCAGCGCGCTCTCATCGGGTTCATCATTGCGATTTTTGTCGCGGAAAAACCGCATGGTGTAGCGGTCGCGATTGGCCGCCGTGGACGGTTTGTTCATCTTCAGGGTGAAGCTTTCATAGGTGCGGGTGATGTAATGATTGAGCTGCGCAAACTCGTGGGTGATCCATTGCGGTTTTGTGTACTGGACCGAGCCCTCGGGATCATACCGGCGCATGGTCACCCCATCGCAGCGCTTCATCAGGTTGGGTGGCTCCCCCCAAGGCGACTCGCCCAGCCATCCCCTTGGCGCATGAACCCCGATATGACGAAAATCCTGCGGCCAGCGGATCAAGGTTTTGAAGAATATGTTGACGGTATGCAGGGAGGACGCGGCCTTGGTAAAGCTGCGATGCGCAAACTCATCGTGCCACTCACTGCCACCACTGTCACCAAAACATTTCCAATGCACGGCGATGGCATGGGTCTCAGCCATATCATACTGAGCGATCAGATCATGGATCGTGCCATCGCCGACATGGATCACCAAAAACTCATCGACATCAATATTGAACACCCATTCCGCCGCTTGCACCCGAGGCAGGGTTTTCATCAGGTTCAAAGCGGTGCGTTTTATCGGCACGGAGGGCGTGGGTTTGTAACGAACTGCGGTGATGAACCCGGCCTGATCGAGCGCTTTGAGCAGGGCAGGGGAGTGATCCGTGCAATCATTGTAGAGAACGATCAGATGGTCAAAGCCGAGCATACGATACCAAGCCACCCATTCCAAAATGAACGGACCCTCATTGCGCATCGTCGTCAGGACAAGTTTTTCACCCACGTTTTTCACCCATATCTACCACTGATCTGCCACTGATGTTCCGCCCCCCGTGGCCTTTTCCGCATAATGCACAGTACAGCCTGTCACACAACGACGAGGCTGCCAATGTGACGAGAGGACAAGTTTTCCTTTCTGCATCGTGTCAGCAATGATAGCGCAGGATCAAACGGATTGATCCGGCCCTTGCCAAAGACAAAGAACATCCTGCACCATGACGAAACTCTCCGACAACACCCGTGGCGCCATTCTCATGGCCCTGTCGATGGCGGCCTTTACCACCAACGACAGCTTCATGAAGGGGCTTTTGGAAGAAATCCCGCTGTTGCAGGCACTGACCCTGCGCGGGCTTCTCAATATCGCGATGATTTTGGTGATCTTGCCTGTGTTCATCGGGCCGGTGCGCTTTGATCTGAGCCGCAAGGACTGGATCTTCACGCTGCTGCGCGCCGGGGCCGAGGTTGGAGCATCGTTCTCTTTTCTCACCGCCATCATCCATATCCCTTTGGCCAATGCCACGGCGATCATGCAAACCCTGCCGCTTTCCATCACTGTGGTCGGCGCGCTGCTGTTCAAAGATCAGTTGGGCTGGCGCCGCCTTGCGGCCATCTTGATCGGCTTTTGTGGTGTGCTTTTGATTGTCAAGCCGGGCGGGGAGGGCTTTAGCGCACAGGGGCTTTGGGCCGTTCTGGGCATGGGATTTGTCACCGTGCGCGATCTTTCGGTGCGCGCCATTTCCCCAAATGCCCCAACGGCAACCGTCACTTTTGCCGCTGTGGCTGCGGTCACCATTGTGGCGGGGGGACTATCCCTCGGTTCGGAATGGCAACCGCTCTCGACACTGGGCTATATCCAACTTTTGGGCACCTCGGGATTTGTCATCATTGGCTATGTTCTCTCCGTCACGGTGATGCGCGTGGGGGAGATTTCCTTTGTCTCGCCGTTTCGCTATACTGCGCTGATATGGGCCTTGCTGATCGGGTTTTTTGCCTTTGGCGAATGGCCGGACCTCTGGGCGCTCATCGGGGCAGGGATCATTGCCACCACGGGCATTTACACCGTTCTGCGTGAGGCGCGTCTGCGTCGCAGGGCGGATGGCCTCGTCAAACGTTGACCACCGGTTGACAAGGCGGACGACTCTCCATATACCGCGCGACATCCGGCTAAGGGGGGTCTCCCCGTTTGTGCCGAGTTCTAAATCGTAGTGGCCAAGATCTGAGCAATTTAAGGCGCTCTGATCCTCTGGGAACTCACCGCGTCGTTCACCTCGGAATGGGAACGATTGCGGGTTTTTGTGTTACGCGTTTGCGTGATGCTGGAAATTCGAAATCGCCCCGGCACGGGCTCAAGGTTTACGCCTGAGGTCACCGTCGCGGCACATAAGTTAGGAAACGGGAAAGAGCCCTATGCCAACGATTCAACAGCTGATCCGCAAACCGCGTCAGCCCAAAGTCAAGCGCTCCAAATCCATGCACCTGGAGCAGTGTCCCCAGAAGCGTGGCGTTTGTACGCGCGTCTACACCACCACACCGAAAAAACCGAACTCCGCTATGCGGAAAGTGGCCAAGGTTCGCCTGACCAACGGTTTCGAAGTGATCAGCTACATCCCCGGTGAAAGCCACAACCTTCAGGAGCACTCTGTGGTTCTGATCCGTGGCGGTCGTGTGAAAGACCTTCCGGGTGTCCGTTATCACATCCTGCGCGGTGTGTTGGATACCCAAGGCGTCAAAGACCGTAAGCAGCGTCGTTCGAAATACGGCGCCAAGCGTCCGAAGTAAGGAGAGACTGGTATGTCCCGTCGTCACGCCGCTGAAAAGCGCGAAGTACTGCCCGACGCCAAATATGGCGATCGCGTGCTGACCAAATTCATGAACAACCTGATGATCGACGGCAAAAAATCCGCCGCCGAGAAAATTGTTTACAACGCGTTGAGCCGCGTGGAAGACAAGCTGAAAAAAGCTCCGGTTGAAGTGTTCCATGAAGCCCTCGACAACGTGAAACCCTCTGTTGAGGTGCGGTCGCGTCGTGTGGGTGGTGCCACCTATCAGGTGCCCGTCGAAGTGCGCGTTGAGCGCCGCGAAGCTCTGGCGATCCGTTGGTTGATCAACGCATCCCGCGCCCGCAACGAAAACACGATGGAAGAGCGTCTTGCCGGTGAACTGCTTGATGCAGTCAACGGTCGCGGTTCCGCCGTGAAAAAACGCGAAGACACGCATAAGATGGCCGACGCAAACAAAGCGTTCAGCCATTATCGCTGGTAATCACTCAGGCCCGTAGGACCGACATCATGGCACGCGAATATCCCCTCGAACGGTACCGCAATTTTGGTATCATGGCGCATATCGACGCAGGTAAAACCACCTGTTCCGAGCGTATCCTTTATTACACCGGCAAATCCCACAACATCGGTGAGGTGCACGATGGTGCAGCCACCATGGACTGGATGGAGCAGGAGCAGGAACGCGGCATCACGATCACCTCTGCTGCGACCACCACGTTCTGGCAGCGTCAGGAAGAGCCGACAGCTGATGCGACCTCCGACACCAAGTTTCGGATGAACATCATCGACACGCCCGGCCACGTTGACTTCACCATCGAAGTTGAACGTTCGCTGGCTGTGCTTGACGGTGCTGTTGCTGTGCTTGACGCCAACGCTGGCGTTGAACCGCAAACTGAAACAGTGTGGCGTCAGGCTGACCGCTACAAAGTTCCGCGCATCGTGTTCGTTAACAAAATGGACAAGATCGGTGCTGACTTCTTCAACTGTGTGAAGATGATCAAAGACCGCACCGGCGCAACCCCGGCTCCGATTCAGATCCCGATTGGGGCTGAAACCGAGCTGGAAGGTATGATCGACCTTGTGACCATGAAAGAATGGGTCTGGGCCGGTGAAGACCTTGGTGCGAGCTGGGAACAGCGCGAGATCCGCGACAGCCTGAAAGATCTGGCTGACGAATGGCGTGCAAACCTCATCGAGGTTGCGGTCGAAATGGACGACGAAGCCATGGAAAACTATTTGATGGACGGCGCAGAGCCCGACGTGGACACGCTTCGCAGCCTGATCCGCAAAGGCACGCTGGCGATCAAGTTTATTCCGGTTCTCTGCGGGTCTGCGTTTAAAAACAAAGGCGTTCAGCCGCTGTTGAACGCTGTGATCGACTATCTGCCGAGCCCGCTCGACGTTGTGGATTACATGGGCTTCAAACCCGGCGATGAAACGGAAACCCGTGACATCCCGCGTCGCGCCGATGACAACATGGCGTTCTCTGGCCTTGCGTTCAAAATCATGAACGACCCGTTCGTGGGCACGCTCACCTTTACCCGCATCTACTCCGGTAAGATGAACAAAGGTGACGGCATCCTGAACTCGACCAAAGGCAAAAAAGAGCGCGTCGGTCGTATGATGATGATGCACTCGAACAACCGCGAAGAGATCGAAGAAGCCTTCTCCGGCGACATCATCGCTTTGGCTGGCCTCAAAGACACCACCACTGGGGATACCCTGTGTTCTGCCTCTGAGCCGGTCGTTCTCGAAACCATGACCTTCCCGGAACCGGTGATCGAGATCGCAGTTGAGCCCAAAACCAAGGGCGACCAAGAGAAAATGTCCGCAGGTCTGGCACGTCTTGCCGCCGAAGACCCCTCCTTCCGTGTGGAGACCGACATCGAGTCCGGTCAAACCATCATGAAAGGCATGGGCGAACTTCACCTCGACATCCTCGTGGATCGTCTGCGCCGCGAGTTCAAAGTCGAAGCGAACATCGGTGCACCGCAGGTGGCCTATCGTGAAACGATTTCTCACGAAGTCGAACACACCTACACCCACAAGAAACAGTCTGGTGGGTCGGGTCAGTACGCTGAGGTCAAACTTGTCATCACGCCGACCGAACCGGGCGAAGGCTTCTCTTTTGAATCCAAAATCGTTGGTGGTGCGGTGCCGAAGGAATACATTCCCGGCGTCGAAAAAGGCATCCGTTCTGTCATGGACTCCGGTCCATTGGCAGGCTTCCCGGTGATCGACTTCAAAGTGACGTTGATCGACGGTAAGTTCCACGATGTTGACTCCTCGGTGCTTGCGTTCGAAATCGCGGCTCGCATGGGCATGCGCGAAGGTATGCGCAAAGCCGGTGCGAAATTGCTCGAACCGATCATGAAAGTCGAAGTGATCACCCCGGAAGAATACACCGGCGGTATCATTGGCGATCTGACCTCACGTCGCGGTCAGGTTCAGGGTCAGGACACGCGCGGGAACGCGATTGCCATCGACTCCTTTGTGCCGCTGGCCAACATGTTTGGTTACATCAACACGCTGCGTTCCATGTCTTCGGGCCGCGCACAGTTCTCGATGCAGTTCGATCACTACGAAGCTGTGCCGTCGAACATCTCGGAAGAAATTCAGGCGAAATTCGCATGATGATCAATCGGCGAAATTTCTTTTTGGCAATGCCTCTTTTGTTGGCTGCGTGCGTTCAGACGCAGCAGCTTAACGAAACTGTTGCGAGCTCTCTTCGTATCACCGAGGTCGCTGTTGCGACATCGGTTGAGCGGGAGAACACAGCCCTGCCGAAAGGCGTTATCGTTGATCAGGTTCGCTCCGATGTGTCAGGGGTGTTGAAGCGTCAAAACCCGAACGGGATCCGTCCCGTTCGGCTTAACGTCAATATCCATCAATTCTATATTGCTAATGCCGCGGCAGGTGCTCTGCTCGGTTCATCCTCTTCGAACATCGGCACTACTATGACGCTCGTGGATGTGAAAACCGGCGAAAGCGTTGGCGAACCTTTCAAAGTCTATGGATCAACAGAAGCACGCCCAACGATGTTAGGCGCGCTCGCAATCAAGAAACCACAAGAAGAACTCGCGGTTATCTCTGCAGATCTTGCAGCAAACGCAATGATCGCGATTTTCGGAGAATGAGAACCCTTTAGAGGGTTAGAAAAACTAAGGAGGCCATAATGGCTAAGGAAAAGTTTGAGCGTTCCAAACCGCACTGCAACATCGGCACGATTGGCCACGTTGACCACGGTAAAACGACGCTGACGGCAGCGAT
>NZ_FNBL01000004.1 GCF_900102315.1 Celeribacter baekdonensis | reverse complement strand
TGACAGTGTTCTCCGAAAAGTATGGCGTCAAATACCCAAAGGGTGTTGCTTGCCTGACCAAAGACCAAAACGCGATGCTCGCATTCTTCGACTTCCCGGCGGAACCATTGGGGCCACCTGCGCACATCGAACCCCATTGAAAGCGTCTTCGCGACTGTTCGGCACAGAACAGGTCGCACCAAAGGCGCGCTGTCACAAAAGACCGAAAAGCTGATGGTCTTTACCCTCATTCAGGCTGCATCGAAAAAATGGCTGCGCCTCAAGGGCAGAAATCAGTTGCCAAAAGTCATCGAAGGAATCAAATTCAATGACGGTCTCGACGTGACCAACGATGCCGAAAACCGCGCCGCCTGATGATGCGCGTCACCCAAATTCAACCATAGCTCAACTGCATGGGTAATGCACCACTTACACTGAATTTCTCCATTCTCGTCAGTTCAATAAGACTTTTTAACTCAAAAAGATCCAGTCAAAAGCGCAAGCGCATTAGATGCTGCAGACGTGCCTGTTGACCCTGCATTGATTTCGGACCGTATGAGAAAAAGCTTCACGAGGTCTTCTCTTTTTTCAGGGTCTGAAAATTGAGCGACCTCAGAGTTTCCAAAATACTGCTTAGCTTTGTCTTTGAAAATTGTCAGCTGTTGGTCTAAATCCAGTGTGCTGACAGAACTAGGAAGTCCAAGTGCTGTTTGCATCACAGACCTCACAGCTTCATTTCCCATAACTGAGTACCAACGACCGTTTCCCGTCGTATCTTTATTTGCAATTTCTGTCAGCTCTGTCTCAATATTTAGAGCAAGCCGCATGTCATCATTTTGCTCGCCGACGGCAATTTCAAATTGCTTATTTTGGTAGGAAGAAATGATCTCGTCCGGAAAATCACTCAGTACAGTGTTCGGGATGTCGAAATTTCCAAACCCGAATGCTTCTGAAAATTTAAAGTAGCGCTTGTCGGACAGCTTATTTGAGAGTGAGTCCGAATCGAGCGTGCCCTCGTCCAAAACGCGCTCAATAAAATATTTGTTGTTGATGTCATCATCCAACCCGAATGCTCCCAGAGCGACTTTGAGAAGGCGGAAATTTGACACCAGTTCCTCGGCAGACTTTACTTCCGCGATATTTTCGCGGAAGTAATCGATGTCGCGCTTTATTTCAGAGGAGGCGTTGAATGCCTCCTGCTGGTTATCCTTCGTGCGTTGAAGGACAACCCATCCGGCGTAACCACCAAATGGAACAACAGGCTGATAGCTCATTGGTATTTAGCGGCCGACAATAGCCGTTCTTCTCTTGGAATGAGCGCGCGAAGTGCTTTGAGTGCTTGATAATACTGCTCGTTTTGGATTTCCGCCGTCGCGGTGTTTAAAATTTTGCGGCTGTCGGGGTCTGTTAGAACCTGACTAAGCTGCTCAATTCCACGCATAAGCTGAATGTTCGCATCTTTTGGCTCTGCGTCGCCTGAGAGGACGAGTTGCGCAATATAGCACACTCTGCGAACTGGAGTGTTTACTTCTTCAGGGTGTATCGCATCGCGTAGCCTGAGGATGTTTGCATTTGGCGTCACAATTGAAAGTCGAGACCGCCTGTCTCCATTTTCAATCACAGCACCGTTGATCAGAACCCGTTCTTTTGGGCCGAGTTTTAATACGAGGCCACTCATTTACTGACCCTCCCGATGCAAGCCGCGCATAATGGCTGTGTTGATGTCAATGAGGGCTGTCTCATTGGCTTTTTTAGAAAGAATTGCCGATGTATGTTGAGCTGTGAATTGAGCAAGATAAAAGATTTTTGCTCTAAGCTCTTTTGGGAGTTGATTGTCTTTGTCTGCAACGCTGGAGGCGAGAAGGGTCCAGAGGCGACGGTTGTCGTAAAGAGCTTTTACATAATCAGGGTAAGATGTTTTCTTATCTTCTGAAGCTTGGCGCAGACGGTGCGTAATGCGCGCGAAAGCCTCGTACTCAGTTCCGCGAGGTGTACGAATTGGGGCGGTGGTATTGGAATAGGCCGTTCGGGCCATTTGGAGAGCGTTCACGTCGTATCCTTCCGGTGACAATGAATTCTACAGCGCGGGTTTTACCGCGGTGAAAACCGGGCGCCGATCTGGCGCCCGGAAGGTTGCTCTTAGCCAAAGAGCGACAGGATCGACTGCGGTGCCTGGTTTGCAATCGAAAGAGACTGCACGCCCAGCTGTTGCTGAACCTGAAGCGCCTGAAGTTTGGCAGAAGCTTCTTCCATATCTGCATCAACCATAGAGCCAATGCCGGACGTCAATGCATCAGTCAGGTTGGAGATAAAGGTCGATTGGGTTTCAATGCGACCTTGGGCCGAACCAAACGAAGCGGCTGCGTCGATCGAGTTGTTGATAAGAGTCTCGATGTTGCCAAGAGCCGCATCAGCGCCTGAATTGCTGGTTACATCAATGCTGTCGAGCCCGAAAAGACCACCAGAGGCTTTACCGTCTTCGTTACCAGTAACGGAGAAAGCAAGAGAAGACCCGGCGTTATCGACTTTCAAAGACCACTGCCCAGTGGTTGCGTCCTTGGCTACGGTTGTGCTGATGTCTGCAAGGCCAGCCGAGTCAATTGCCGTTTTCAACCCCTTGGCGACATCCTCCATTGATTCGCCTTTACCGGCGACATAGTTGTAGGAACTTCCGCCGACAGTGACTTTGTAGCCATCGCCTTCCTTCACAGCGGCTGAGGTCGAAAGAGCAATGTTTTCTGCACGTTCGTCGATGTCACCAGATGTTGCCGTCAGAGAGCCGGTGCCATTTAGGGTTGTGATCAAGACATCACCATCACCTGCTGTCGTCTCGCCCACGCTCACAGAAACACCTTCGAAGGCTTTGGTGGAACTGACCGTCAGCGTACCGTCACCATTGCCTGTCGCTGTCACGCCTTCGATGCCGAGACCATTGATGAGACCAGCAAGGCCATCTCCGACGTCAGCAACGGCTGTGCCGGCGGCAGTAAAGCTCACCTCGATGCCGGCGACGCTCAGCGTTGCCACATCATTCGCAGCCCAGGTGTTGCCGACTGTCACAATTGCAGTATTTGCGGTATTGGACACAGCTGCGGCAGACGCGGTTGCGTTGGATGCGAGAGACGTACCCGAACCATAGGTCCCTGCACTTGTGGAGAGATCCATGCGATTTACTGTGATGTCCGAGGCTGTCACAGTCCCGTCAGAAGCACGGTCCAAAGAGGACAAGATTTTAACGTCGTCGGTGCCTTCAACCAGACTCAGTCCATTGAACTGGGCTGCGCCGATGACCGATTTCACCTGACCGACCAAAGCGTCAATATCGGTTTGGATTTTTGCGCGATCAACGTTTTCTTCTTGAGACGCAACGACTTTTTCTTTGATGTTGGTCAAAAGGTCGGTGACCGTCTCAGACGCTTGAGCGGCAACGGAAAGTGTCGATTCACCGAGAGCAAGGCTGTCAGAGATTGCATTGAAACCGGCAACATCGGATTCCATGACTTTCGAGATGGCCCAGACCGAAGAGTTGTCCTTGGCGGATGCAACATCTTTACCGGTCGAGATCATGCTCTGAGTCTTGGAAAGATTAGAGTTGATGGAGTTCAAGGTTTGCAGCGCAACCATTGCGCCATTGTTGGTCAGAATGCTGGACATAGCATAATTTCCTTTGATCTTGGGACGCGTTTTGCGCCGCATGAGTTTCGAGATCCACCCCCACGGGCAGGTTCAGGACCGTCATTCTGACTGATTACGGATGACCGCTTCCGGTCTACCGTGCCACCCCCTCGGGATGCACTCTGATCTATGAAGCTTAAAGGCTAAGAGTTCCCTAAGCTGTTCCGAATTGATGCTTCGAATTTGAGGCAAAAATCGGGCAAACCGTTATGCTTTTCTCTTCATGGTTAATGACTTGTTACCAATCGGGGTGGTTTTCCCAGCCGGGCCATAGGCCGTGAAGCTGCGCGATGTACTGCGCAACGAAAGCAATTTTTCCCGTGCAGATTTGATCCCCTTCGCAGACGCCATAAGAAGACGGCTGTTGTGCTCTGAGCGCTGCTTCAACGCCTTTAAATCAGATGGAGAGATCTGCGCTTTGGCCACCATGACAAGAAGCGATTCTTTGGTCTTCGAGAGTTTTTCGAGAGTCGAAAAGTCGCTTTTGAGAATCGCGGCCTTTTCTTTATCCAAAAGATCTGACAGCGCCGCAGCCGGCCGAAAGGCATCAAGAAGTGCCATCTATAGTCTCCTTTAAAGCGTCAAATATGTATTCCGCGAGGCCAATACCGCCAGCTTCAACAATCTTTTCTGCCTGAGCCTGAACCAAAAAGGAGGAAAATTGATCTTCGCCCGTTCCACCTCCGAATGTGTCCGGCGTTTCACCGAATCCAGCACTTTTCAACATTTCGGCAAGAAACGTTGCCTCGAGTTTATTCGCAACATCCTGCAACTTTTCCTCTTGAGACGTCTTTAAAGTCTGACTGTGTTGGATCGCATTGATTGCGTTGGGGGTCATGGGCGGGTCACTCCAATTCGAAGTATTTTTCGACTCATACCCCCCATTCGGTAAAGAAGCGGTAACCACTCGCGGAGGATAGTGACATCACGGCGAAAGAAATCCCGGATGCAAGAAATGCAATTACAAACTTTAGACTTCGCAGCGATTGCGCGCACTGACGGTCAAAACCGTTCCCAAAACACACCTGTGCCAGGGGATATTTTACCCGAACATGCTGAAAGCACCTTTGCCTCCGTTTTCGGAGCGCAAAGCGGCACATCAAAACCCAACGTAGAGCACACTGATGTGGTCATGGCGGGCGTGGCTATGGTCGGAGGCAATGACCAAATGACGCAAACCTCCGCCAAGGATGTCTTTGATGGGCTGGCGGTTGTTGCGGGTGAGAGCACCACAACGAGCGACGAAAGCATTGAACTGAGTGACACGCCGGACGCCGGTTTTGAGCCCGAGACCATTCCATTTTATGGACAACAAATCGACAAATCCCAGATCGACAAACCTCTGTCAATTCAACCTCTTGCTGTGACCTCAGTTGAGGTGCGCTTTGCGTGGCAAGGAGATGATCGGCCCAATACTCCGCTTTCCGTAGCGTCATCCACGGTCGATAAAAACCAGCCTTTCATCGCAGGCGTTGAGTTGGACGCAAAGGAAGGCGCTGCTCAAAATCCGACTGACGAAATCACTGGTCTCTCTCTTGGTGAGGCAGAGGCTGATTTCTCTGTAGAACAGATTGGGAATGAGGTGCATTCGGAGCAAAAAGCCCAAAATGGGTCAGGGAGTTTAGATTTCCTCAACCGTCCTGAAAACCAAGGCAACACACCTCAAGCCACGGCTGTACCAAGCCACACCAGTGAAGTCTCCACAGGAGCGATGGCTGGACAGGGTCGCTCTTTTGATGATGCTGCGTACAAAAATGATTCTCTAAAATCCACTGTCGCGAATTCCAAAATCTTGCGCCTGGAGCCGTCCACAGGCGGTGCGGCTACAATGAGCCGTAATGAAACAGCGCTTTTTGACATGAATTTTGCGCCAGATGATACGGTGTCGGATACAGATCAATCCACGATTTCAAAAGCGGTTGAAAAGCCAAGCGCCCCTCCCGAGACCACGGCACATGCAAACGCCAAACTTGCGATCTCGTCCGTTCTTTTGCAGGCAGACACCACAACAGAGCAGACATCAGAATCTCAGTCGAACAGTATCCTTACGGTGAAAGATGACGAGGGCCGATTGGATTCTGATCTGATCGGACCGAAAGTTGGCACCGAGCCCCTCAAAGTCACAGCTGGTCAAACCGGAACACTTCCAAACCCCTCTGTTCTAGAAAAAACGACGCTCACGCCACTCATGTCAGAGGGTGTGCCCGAGACTGTGAGTCACATTGAGGCGCCAAAGGCCGCAACGGAAACGCCAACGTTCGCCCAACAAAACACGCTGCAAGCGAAAGGTGGCACAGAACAATCCGCTGCCGCTCACGTTGCCACTCAGCAAAATGACGGCGATGCGCACATCGGGCGTCATTCGGATGGGGCTGCGGCTGAAAAAGCGCAACAGGACGACGATAGGACCGAGATCACAACCCGCGCAACGGCGACACCCGGCACATCAACAGTGGCCTCTTCGGCTCTCGTCATGTCTCAAATCACGCCGTTGACGCATGCGGAAGCAGAAGAGCTTAAGGCCGGAGTAGAGGGTATCTCCGAGAGGCTTGGCGAACAGGCGCATGTCCTGTCTGCCGCCGATCGCGCGAATGAAGCCGATTCCCCGGTCAGTATGGCAACAAAAGCGGACCTGCCAACTCGGGTCGCGATGCAGCTTGCCGATGCGGCACGGCAACTTCCCGATCGCCCTGTTGAAATCACTCTCTCCCCTGAAGAATTAGGCAAAGTCCGGCTCTCTTTTCAGCTTTCAGAAAACGGTGCGATGCATGTGGTGATTGCGGCTGAACGGGCTGAAACCCTTGATCTTTTGCGGCGCAACATCGACAGCCTGATGACCGAATTCCGAGATCTTGGATATGAGAACAGCGGGTTCTCCTTTCAGAGCTTTGATCAAGGATCTCAAGGGGGTGACCAACAAAAATTCGACAGTTCTGAAGGAACATCTGCGGAGAGTTTGAACGCCATGCCTCCCGCCCCCAACCCACAAATTCAGCCTGTGCGCCTTTCGCTTGATGCGACGTCCGGCATGGATCTTAGACTCTAAAGGAGCATCAGATGACCAACACAATTGCACCGGCGGCGACCACATCCTCCAGTTCGACAAGTTCGAAGTCTACAAGCACCAACTCGGCATCTAGCACGGTCGGGTCCGATTTTGATACGTTCCTCAAAATGCTTACCGTACAAATGCAAAACCAAGATCCGCTTAACCCGATTGATTCGACCGATTACGCGACGCAGCTCGCGACATTCTCATCGGTCGAACAAGCAGTTTTAACCAATGATCTTCTAGAAGACCTCTCGGCTCAGCTTGGGCTTATGGGGTTTTCGCAATTGTCAGGCTGGGTCGGTATGGAGGCGCGCAGCGAAGAAGCCGCCTATTTTGACGGCTCACCAATCTCGCTCAAATCCGATCCAGCCACGGCCGCCGACAAAACTGTTTTGGTCGTGCGCGATTCGAAAGGAAATGTTGTCCAACAGGTCACCATGGACCCAACCTCGGATGTCGTGGAATGGGCGGGCGTCGATGACGATGGTGATCCATTCAAGACCGGGCTTTATAGTTTTGAGCTCGAAAATTACAGCGGCGAAACCTACCTCTCCACCACATCTGTCGAAACCTATTCCCGCATTGTCGAAGCACGATTTGACGCAGGATCGACCATTTTGGTGCTGGAAGGCGGCAATGAAATTGATTCCGATTCGGTCACCGCACTGCGCGATCCAAGTTGATGCAATCGCGGGTTGCGACGCCTGCCCGCCCCCCGTTAAACTCCGGCGATCCCGCGTTCGGAGACCGCATTGATGACATCCCTCGCCCAAGACGCACAGGTGACGCCGCCAAAAGAGATTTTGGTTCAGGCGGGCCGCATGATGACGGAGCCGATGGACTGGTCGTGTTTGTCTGGCGGGCGGACCAACGCAATATGGCGAGTGATCAGCCCAGACAGTGATTGGGTGTTTAAGCTCTTTGATATATCGCGCGCTAACCCTCTATTCCCCAATGACCCCAAGGCCGAAATTACCGCGCTTTGTGCCCTAAGGGGGCATGGCCTTGCGCCTGAGTTCGTCGCCCAGTTTGAGACATCAATGGGACCTTGCCTGATCTATACCTACCTGCCCGGCGCATCAGTGGCCAAGACCGATGACTCGGTTCTCAGGGCGCTAGGGCAATTACATGCCCTGCCCGCACCTCTTGGGATTCGGCAGGTTAATGTCAGCTCATCAACGCTATTGGCAGACGGAAATCGGTTTCTTAATGGCCAAACGACAGACCTCGCCAAGCGACTGCACAGCCACAGGCCCGCTCTACGCGATGTGCCGCCCATGTCGCCCATGTCGCCCGCGTTTCTTCACGGCGATCCAACGCCCGCAAATGCGCTGTCTCAGGATGGCATGGTCCGGTTTGTTGACTGGCAATGCCCAGCATTCGGAGACCCGACGGCGGATTTGGCCATCGCACTTTCGCCAGCTATGCATCACGTTTACGGTCAGACCCAACTGAGCCTCGCAGATGAAATGTCCGCACTTGATGGCTATCCCAACCCGGAGATTGTGGATCGCTACCTCACGTTGCGCCCCGTGTTCAGGTGGCGCATGGCGGCCTATTG
Organism: Celeribacter baekdonensis; assembly: GCF_900102315.1. Classification (GTDB taxonomy): domain Bacteria; phylum Pseudomonadota; class Alphaproteobacteria; order Rhodobacterales; family Rhodobacteraceae; genus Celeribacter; species Celeribacter baekdonensis. Next base: position 303,446 of record NZ_FNBL01000004.1, on the reverse strand, counting down.
CGCCTGGAAAGCAAGTATGGGTGAAACGATTTATTCGGACGCGGCGGACGCAGAACTCAGCTTAGAGCAAGCGCTATAACCGCACCGATCCCGGCCGCAACCGCACCGCCCGCCACCAGCCAAAGCGCCTGCTTTCTGTCCGAACGCGGCTCCACAACAGGGGCCTTTTGCGTTTGTGCGATCAACAATGCCTCCGCCAACTGCGGTAATTTCGGGCCAAATCGCGCCAAAACAGTTGCCGTGCGCCACAAATCCCGTGTCAGCGCGCGTGGGCCGATGTTGGATTTGATATAGCTCTCGACCACGGGACGGGAGACTTCCCAAATGTTGATATGCGGATCAAGCGAACGCGATACGCCTTCGACAACCACCATCGTGCGTTGCAACAAAATCAGCTCGGTGCGCGTTTCCATGCCGAACCGTTCCGTCACCTCAAACAGATAGGACAAGAGCCGCGCCATCGAAATCCGGCTCGCATCCATGCCAAAAATCGGGTCGCCCACGGCACGAAGCGCACGGGCAAATTCATCCACATCCCGGTCGGCGGGTACATAGCCCGCTTCGAAATGAACTTCCGCCACGCGTTTGTAGTCTTTTTTGATAAATCCGTAGATAATTTCGGCGTAAACGCGTCGGGTATACTCATCCAGCACGCCCATGATGCCAAAATCGAGCGCAATGACATCGCCATTTGCAGCGATCTTGAGATTGCCTTGGTGCATGTCCGCGTGGAAAAAACCATCGCGTAGTGCGTGACTCAGGAACATCTGCAACACCTTGCTGCCAAGAGCGGCACGATCATGCCCGGCGGCAATGATTTGGTCGATATCGGAGGCCGTGATCCCATCAACCCATTCAAGCGTCATCACCCGGCGCGCCGATAGGGCCCAATCCACGGCAGGCACAGAGAAGCCCTCATCCTGTGCGGTATTGGCGGCAAACTCAGACGCCGAAGAGCTTTCAAGACGCAGATCCAGCTCGCCTTTCACCACGCCTTCAAAATGCGCAATCACTTCGGTTGGACGCAGGCGGCGGGAGGCAGGGGAAAACTTTTCGATCAGGGATGCGGCGAAATAAAACGCATCAACGTCCTTGCGAAACGCTTTTTCAATACCGGGACGCAACACCTTCACCGCAACCGATTGTCCGGTATCGGCACGCACGGCCTTGTGGACTTGGGCGATGGAGGCCGCAGCCACGGGTTCGGAAAACTCGGAAAACAACTCTGAGATGGGATGTTGTAGCTCGGCTTCGACCGTTTTGATCGCCACATCGCGCGGGAAGGGCGGAAGGTCATCCTGGAGCACTTGAAGCTGTTTGGCCAGATCAACCCCAACCACATCGGGTCGGGTCGACAGGATTTGGCCAAATTTGATATAGGCGGGTCCGAGCGCCGTGATCGCACGGGTCAATGGCGGCAAGGTCTCGTCTCCGCGATAGCCGAGCCAGCGAAACGGCCACACCACGGTTCTGGCAAAAATGCGAAAGGCACGCGGGGCCTCCATCGCATCCATCGCCTGTTTCATCGCACCCGTGCGCTCCATCGTAGCACCCGTGCGGATCAGCCGCCAAATATTGTGGGGACCCCGCATTAGATTTTCCACCCCGAATGAAGCGCCGCAATGCCAAGGCTCAGATTACGGTACTTCACGTTATGAAATCCTGCGGTTTTGATCATCTGCGCAAAACTGTCCTGATCCGGGAATTTGCGAATGCTCTCAACAAGATATTGATAGCTGTCGCGGTCGCCAGCGATCATCTGGCCCATGCGGGGGATGACGTTAAAGGAATAAAGGTCATAGGCCTTTTGCATCGCGGGATTGGGCAGTTGCGAGAACTCCAACACCATCAAACGTCCGCCGGGTTTCAACACCCGGTAGGCCTCAGAAAGGGCATCCTCGATCCGCGTCACGTTCCGAATGCCAAAAGAGATTGTGTAAACGTCGAATTGGTTGTCCTCAAACGGCAGGGCCATTGCATCGCCCGTGACCCAATTCAGGCTCTCAGCCATCTGTTCGGCCTCAGCGCGTTTGCGGCCCGCAACCAACATCGACTCCGTCATGTCGAGCACCACGGCACGCGCGCCCGGCGCGCGTTTGAGGAACCTAAACGATACATCGCCCGTTCCACCCGCCACATCCAAAAGCCGCTGACCGGGGCGGGGCGCCAACCAATCCATCAGCGCGTCTTTCCAAACCCGGTGAATGCCCATCGACATCACGTCATTCATAATGTCGTATTTCGTGGCCACGGAGGTAAAGACACCATGGACCATCCCGGCCTTTTGATCTTCGGCCACATCTTTAAAGCCAAAATGTGTCGTCTTCTCGCCCGTGTTGGTCATCGTGCTTGCACCTTTCTCGAAACTTACCCTTCTTATAGGCCTCATACCGGGCGTGACAATCGCATGTGGAAAACGGAGAGATCAAAATGCCGGAATTACCAGAGGTCGAGACGGTTCGTCGCGGGTTGGAACCCTCCATGGCGGGGGCGGTGATCGCGCGAGCCGATGTCAATCGACCCGATCTGCGCTGGCCCTTTCCCGAAAACATGGCCGCGCGGCTGACAGGCGCACGCATCGAGCGGCTCAGACGGCGGTCGAAATACATCCTTGCGGATCTCGACACCTCTGAGACGCTTTTGATCCATCTGGGGATGTCGGGACGGATGACTGTCTCTGGCGACCCATTGGGCCAGTTCGTCCATGAGCATCCGCAGTTGGAAAAGCACGATCATGTGGTCTTTCACATGGAAAATGGCGCGCGCGTGACCTTTAACGACCCGCGTCGGTTTGGGGCGATGGATTTGATGGCGACGGACGCCGAGGCGGCGCATCCGCTTTTGGCCAAACTAGGACCCGAACCTTTGGGCAATCAGTTTGATGAGGCGCATTTGATCGCTGCGTTTACAGGCAAAAATACCCCGGTCAAAACCGCGCTTTTGGATCAGCATATTGTCGCCGGGTTGGGCAATATTTACGTGTGTGAGGTGTTGTTTCGCGCAGGGATTCATCCGGCGCGCAAAGCAGGTCAGATTGCCAAGGCCCGCGTCGCCTCGCTTGTACCAATCATACGCGACGTTTTGTTAGAGGCGATCGAAGCGGGCGGGTCGTCGTTGAAAGATTTCCGTCAGGCGGATGGTGAGCTTGGCTATTTCCAACACAACTTTCGCGTCTATGGTCGCGAAGACGCGCCTTGTGTCGCGCCCGAGTGCACATCCGAGATCAAAAGGATCGTTCAGTCCGGGCGCTCGACCTTCTTTTGCCCGATCTGCCAGAGATGACTTGATCCCTCTGGGCCAAGTGTTAGGACTCCCCAAACTGCGATCCACATATGGAGGGCGATATGGCCTACAAAACGCTTATTACAGAAATCAAAGATGACGTGGAACTGATCCGGCTGAACCGCCCTGATGCTCTAAACGCTTTGAATTCACAGCTTTTGTCCGACTTGGCCGATGCCGTTACCAAAGCCGACCACGATCCAAAGGTACGCGTGATTGTCATCACCGGATCGGAAAAGGCCTTTGCGGCGGGCGCTGACATTAAGGAAATGTCGGGGAAAACTTACGCCGACATGGCGACGGAGAATTTTTTTACCGACGATTCCAATGCCATTTTGGCCGCACGCAAACCGATCATCGCCGCGGTATCTGGCTATGCGCTGGGCGGCGGGTGTGAATTGGCAATGATGTGCGATTTCATCATTGCGTCTGACACTGCGAAATTTGGCCAGCCCGAAATCAATCTTGGCATCATCGCAGGCCTTGGCGGCACGCAACGGCTGACGCGCTTTGTGGGCAAATCCAAGGCGATGGAAATGCATCTGACGGGCCGTTTCATGGATGCCACAGAGGCGGAGCGCTCGGGTCTTGTGTCGCGCGTGGTTCCGGCCAAAAACCTGCTTGAGGATGTGATGGCAACCGCCGCCAAAATTGCGGAAAAAAGTGCGATCTCTGTCGCCTCGGCAAAAGAGGCGATCAATCGGTCTTATGAAACCACCTTGGCTGAGGGTGTGTTGTTTGAGCGCCGGGCTTTCTATGCGCTCTTCGCGACAGAGGACCAAAAGGAAGGCATGGCCGCATTTTTGGAAAAACGTGCGCCACAGTTCCGCGACAAATAAAGCTATTTCTGGCTTCCCTTATGGGCGATTCTGCTCTAAGGGAGGCCTCACATGCGCGTGGAGCCCGCTTAGGCTATGATTGTCCTGCCCTTAACGGGGTGTCGGGGGCCGTGTGCAACATATATGCAACCAACCCCGAAAGAGGGAAACGATCATGGCAAATTCGCCCCAGTCCAAAAAACGCGCCCGTCAGGCCGTTGCCCGTACAGACGTCAACAAAGCACGTCGTTCGCGCATCCGTACCTTTATCCGTAAAGTTGAAGAAGCCATCCTGACCGGTGATCAAGCCGTCGCTTTGGCTGCTCTGCGCGCCGCTCAGCCGGAAATGATGCGTGGCGTCTCCAAAGGCGTTATTCACAAAAACACTGCAGCCCGCAAAATGTCCCGCCTTGCGGCACGCGTCAAAGCCATCAGCTAAGCCGTTCGACATTGATTAAAAAAACGCGCTTTTGGGCGCGTTTTTCTTTGCCTGTCTCAGCGCGCATAAGCACCCTTTTACGCATTGGTTCAAAAATCACCGCACGAGGAATTCGGCATGAAGCGCCCCTGCCGCTTTGATGCTTTTAAGAATGTCGATCATATCCCTCGGAGAGACGCCCAGCGCATTGAGGCCCGCGATAACTTCTGACAGAGACGTGCCTTCGTCGATCTCCGCAAGTCCGATGCCTGGCTCCTCTTCAAGGGTTGCACGTGTGCGCGGCACGATGACAGTGCCCCCTTCGGAAAAGGGATTGGGCTGGATGACAAGCGGTTCCTCTTCGATCCGAAGCGTCAGATTTCCCTGGCTCACAGCCACACGAGAGAGGCGCACATCCTCCCCCATCACAATGGTCCCAGAGCGCTGATCCACAACCACGCGTGCCTTGCGCTCAGGCTGAACCGAGATGTTTTCCACCCGCCCCAACGCATGTGCCGGCGAAAGTTCACGGGTCGCTTTGATGTCCAAAAGGACAGTGCCCGCATCCAGCATACGCGACACCACACGACCAAAATCTTTGTTGATCGCATTTTCAATGCGTTCTGCGGTGGTGAAATCGGGATCACGCAGGGCCAGCCGGACGGACTTCATTTGGGTAAAATCAAAATCAATCTCGCGCTCAACCCGCGCGCCGGCGGGGATGCTCCCAGATGTCGGCACGCCTTGGGTCACGGATGCACCGTCGCCCTGCGCCGATACACCGCCCGCGATCACGGTCCCCTGCGCAACGGCGTAAATCTGACCGTCCGGCGCATTCAGTGGCGTCATGATCAGCGTCCCCCCCAAAAGGCTTTTGGCATCGCCAATGGCCGACACAGTCACATCAATCTGTCCACCCGCCCGCGAAAAGGGCGGAAGTGTTGCGGTCACAAAGACGGCCGCGACGTTTTTGGGTCTGAACTGTTCGCCTGTAACGTTGACACCCAAGCGCTCCAGAATGTTCGACATGATTTCTTCGGTAAACGGGGCATTTCGAATGCCGTCGCCTGTGCCATTGAGGCCAACGACAAGACCGTAACCAACAAGGTCATTGCCGCGTACGCCGTCAAATTCGACGAGGTCTTTTATTCGGATCGGATTCGCTTGTGCCGTTGAGGCCAAAACTACGGAAAAAACGGCAGCGAGTAAGGCTTTAAGCATTAGATATAGTCCGACAGGCTGAGGCGCGACATATGCGCAGTGAGGGTGTAAACCAATTCAAGTTGTGTCTCGGTCTGCGTTAGAAGCGATGCGGCCTTGTAGGGATCTGACGAGATGATCTCGGATTTTGCAGTCTCAAACGCATAGGTCATGCTCGAATTGGATAGGTTTGCATCCTCTATGCGGGCTTCGACAGTGCCCACGCGGGCCTGAAGGTCGGCCATACCGGCCTGAGATCCCATAAGGGTTTCGCCAGCAGAACGCATCAAACTGGCCTGTTCGTTCAAATCTGAGGAAAACACACCCTCATCCACCAAAGACGCCAAAGCGAGCCCCTTAAGGGTTTGACGGATTGCATGATCTTTCGCGGTGATGCCTAGCCGCACGGATTCATTTTCTCCAAGCGAGAATGGAGAAAGTGCGTTGTCAGACCCCTGGTAGGCCAAGGTTTCATAGCCGCCTCCCGCAGACATGAACCAATCATCCACAATGGTTTCGACATCTGCCGCAGTTGTCGCGCCGGTCACCGCGGTTTGGAGTTCCGCCAACATGTCTTCTGCCGGGATCAGCGCTGTTTTGCTGGTGGCTGTGCCGGAGAACAAAGACCTATCCCCAATCCGCGTGTTGAGTCCTGATACCACCGCGTCAAACCGCGTCCGCGCATCCTGCGCTGCAACCGAAATGCTGGTCGCGTCGCCGTTCGTCGACGAGGTCAAAAGCGAGGAGGACAAGTCCGCGACATGGGAGGAAATCGCGCCAAACGTCGTTTGCATACTTGTGGCAAAGAGGTTCGCCTCCTGGATTGCGACATCATAGGATTCGAGTGTGCGCAAAGACCGTTCGATTGAGGCAAGCGGCGTAAAATCCCCCGACACCGCAGCGCCAAGGTCCTGTTTCTGGCCGCTTGAGACCTCGTAGCTGTATTTGTCGAGGTCCTGTTTCACTTGGGTGATCAAGCGCATGTTGCGCAAGGATGCGCCCATATCGCCGTAGGAAATTGCTGTCATCTTAAATCCCCATCAGCTGATCCATAAGGGCTTGGATCGTTTGAATAACTTTTGCGTTTGCCCCGTAGGCTTGTTCAATCACGAGCAGTTTTTGCATCTCATTGTCTGTATCCACACCATTCTCCAATTCGATCGAATGAAGGGACTCTTGTCGCGCGGTTGCGAACGTGAGGTCCGCCTCAGCTTTGAGCTGATTGGTTTTCCCGAGTGAGTAGATGTCAGATGCAAAACCCAGAGCGGAACGCTCGATAGAGGTCAGGCTGCCCGAGGATGCTATGCGGGTCTTTTGAAGAGCATCGGCCAGAGAATTCAGGATGGTCGCATCGCCTTGATCCCCTTCAGAAATGGCCCCAAGACCATCTCTGATTTTCCAAAGATCGCCGCCTTGATCGGGATTCAGGAGGGCATTGATCGAAATCCGACTGGACAGCCCCTCTTCGTTAAGAGGGTCAAGAGCACTTCCGCCATCGGTGAAAAGTCCGGCGGCCCCTATGCCAAGCGTGGGATCCGCATCCGTGGTTTCAAAACGCTCAACCAGATCACGGGCAAGGGCATCCAATTGAACCTGCGCATCCGGCGCGAGTTTGTCGCGCACTTCAAAGAGGCCCGCCAACTTTCCTCCGGCAATCGACCCTTTTTCCGCATCCGTCGAAACCAATTGATCGTTGATGGTCAGACCCGACAGAGCGCCGTTTTCGACGGTCATGTCAGGCGAAATGGTTGGCGTGGCCGCAAACTCAATCGTTGCGGCTTTGGAATCGACCAAAACAGCGCCGCCCGAGGTATAAAGCGAGATCATGCCATTGTTTTTTTGGATTTCCTTGACCGGAATGATTTCAGAAATTTGATCTACAAGGGTTTGTCTTTGATCCATCAATGCGTTGGGATCATAGCCTTGGGAAACCTGTTTTTGGATCGCAACATTCAGATCAACCACTTGCTGAAGGGAAGATTGCAGAAAGTCGACAGCTTTGCCGATTTGCTTATCCGTATCCATACGGATGTCTTTAATACTATCGGCTGCAGTTTTGATTTGGCTCGTCAGTTCCGTCGCCGCATCCAAGACCGTGGTCAATCGCGCCTCTGAATCGGGACGGCTCGCAGCCTCGATCAGCGCGGTTTCCAATCCGGTGATGCGGCCAGCCACCGAGTCTGCTTCGTCCGGCTGCCCCATGGCCTTGGTGAATGTGTCATAGAACTCTGCGCGCACATCTTCGAGGGCGACATCGCCATCTGCGATGCGCCGCTCGCCCGTAGTGACCGGGTCATAAAATCGCGAAACCCCGTCCACGGTAACGCCCGAGCCGGTTTTGCCGACTTGGTGCGAGGAAAGTTCAATATCGCGCCGACCATAGCCCTCGGTCATGGCATTTGCGACGTTGGACGACACAACATCGGCCGCGCGTGAGACAGCGTTCAGGCCCGTCAAGGCATTCGCCATAGCGTTAGAGATACTCATCGCTTATCCTCCTTTGCCCCAGGCCCGTTCACTATTACCGTTTGATGTTCGTGGTCTCCTGAAGCATTTCATCGACCGTTTGGATGACCTTCGCATTCGACGAATAGGCCCTTTGTGTCTGAATCAGATCGGTCAATTCCGCCGCGACATCCGTGGTCGAACCTTCACGCGCAAAGCCTTCGATCGTACCCGTCGGACCATCGCCCGCGTCCCAAAGGAAGAAGGAGCCCGAGTCAGGCGAGACCTGATAGGTCTGGTTGCCCAGCGATGTCAGGCCGTTGGCATTTGGCACATCCACCAAGGGAATTTGGTAGATCGTCCGAGTGAATCCGGTGTCATAGGTGGCGGTGACATATCCGTTGTCCGCAATTTCTACCGAGGTGAGGTTACCAACCGGCGAACCGTCTTTGGTGATCGACGTTGGAGCGAACGTATCAGACAACTGGGTCAACCCATTTGTATCGCCCGGCTTCCCGATGGTCATTTCAATCGGGCCACCGTCAACCATCAGCGCCAAGGTTCCACCCGTTGCATTGTAGGTCGCAGCAGCCGGGTTATTGACGGTTGGCGTGACCGTTGAAAGCGTGCCGCCGGAACCGCGAGAGTCATCAAAAACGATTGTGTATTCGCCAATGATCGCCCCGGCAGAGGCCGAATCTGTGATCGACATCACCCATGTGTTGGGAGCGACAGCATCCGGCGTAAACGTCACGTTGAGCGACTCAGACGTCCCGAGGTTGCCAAAATACTCAACAGAAAGCGGAAGAACCTCCGTGGCGTCCTCCGCCGGAAGGTTCACACCCAAATTGATTTTCGTCGTCGGGTCACCGGCGGTTTGGTTGGAATTGATCACAACAGGTTCGAGCCCGGTCATCGTGTCCCGCGCGTATGTCGCGATTGTTCCGTCCGCTTCGGCGGGCCAACCCAGCAAAACAAGGCCAGAGTCGGTTTTCAAAATCCCGTCAGCATCCGTGTAAAACGAACCCGTCGTCGTCATCATCAGGGGCTGATCCCCCATCGTCCCGTCAATAGAAACTTCGGTGGTCACGGGAATGAAACCATTCCCCGAAATCGCGATATCGGTGGCATTTGACGTTGAAACGAGCGAACCCTGTTCGGCAATCAGACGGTTCGTGGAGGCCCGCACCCCCCCGGCAGAATAGGTGCCGGAACTGTTGCTATTGGTGATCACGAAAGACTGAAAATCAGCCTCGGCTCGCTTGTAGCCATAGGTGCCAGAGTTCGCGATGTTATCTGAAATGGTCGCAAGGCGGGTGGCATTGGCCGCAAGGCCCGCCACGCCAGCGTTGAGCGAGGAGGAAATAGACATATAGGTAGCGCCTTTCTGCTGCTAAGATCCGAAGATCGAGTCACAGAATGCACATCCAGGCTTAACGACCCCCTAACGCGTAAAATCCAATCTATTTCTTTTTCCCATTATTGCGCAAAAGGATGATCTCCACTCGGTTGTTGCGCGCAGCCATGGGATTTCCAACTGCGGGTTTGCGGTCCGCATATCCGGTGACCCGTTGAATGCGGTTGCTCGGCGTCCCATTCCTCTCAATCAAGAGGCGTACCTGATCCGCACGTTTGGTGGAGAGATCCCAAACCGGATTGTCGGCGACAACCAGCGGCTGCGATTGAACATATCCCGTGACAGCGATGTCATTGCGGACAATTTTGAACACATCTGTCAGCATTTCGACCAGAATCGTCATGATCTCTTCCGGTTCAGCCGAACGGGCATTGAACAGCGGTTCATCATCCAGATCATGCAGTTCAATGATCAAGCCCTCATCGGTCACGCGAGTCACGATATGGCGCATCGCCTCATCGGCGGCCATGCTTTCGCCACTGAATGCCGTGAGGAGTTCTTGCACTTCGGCAAAAGCTTTGGCTTCCATGGCTTCGGCATTTACATCCTCAGTTGAGGTGGATGATTTGGAGGAGCCATTTTTACTTGCGGCATGCGAGCTTGAGGCGCCTGTTCCGTTTTGTGACAGGGTTTCTTCGGTAAACACCGAGTCTCCGCCAAAAGCCCCGTCCCCACCGCCGGAAATCCGGTTCACGGGAATGGTCGGATTGAAATAATCCGCAAGCCCTTTGCGTTGCTTTTCCGTTGTCGCATTCAACAGCCACATCAAGAGAAAAAATGCCATCATCGCGGTCACGAAGTCAGCATAGGCCACTTTCCAGGCACCGCCATGATGACCACCACCGGCGATAACCTTTTTTCTCTTGATGATAATTGGCGCATTGCCTTTAGCGCTCATCACACCACCTCATTCTTCACCCGAGAACAGGTCTAACAAAGAGGAATGAAAGGCTGCTTAACTCCTAAAATTGTATGAATTTTGAAGTGCATAAACCGTAAGAGCCGCACCACTCATCGGTGCGGCTCTTACATCGTTGGCTGAAAAAGTCGCGTCTTCACGCGTCCGGGAAAATCCCCGGAGAGGTCGGTGCGCCATCATCAAATTGCGAGAGGTAATTGACGATGGTTTCCTGATTGACCGCAAAGCCTTTGTACTCGGCCAAGGTCGGATCAATATCGCGCAAGACGCGATGAAGGCGACGCCCCCATTTCGGTTGCGTACAAATGTCTTCGAGACAGGCGAGGTAACAACGGATCGGAAAGGCGATCGCATTAGAGCGCGGCAGGCGCCAAAAGCTCTGCAATTCGATCCGAAGATGCTGTTTTCGACCCACATTCTCCGGCGTGATGGTGCGCTTTTCCGGGCCCCATTTGTGATAGTTCTCGGGGCTGGTGTCGAGGCGGGGATTGACCGTCATCGTCCAATTGAGACGACGATAGCTTTGCCCCTGTTGCATCGCCAAAAGGAACTTCAACGCCTTATCAAACACGCCCATTTGCTTGGCCTTGGGCACTGGCGCGTGCCATTCGAAAAAGTTCATGCCAATGTCGAAATCAAGAGACCAATCCGCCTGAGATGTCACCATTCCGGCATCCATCCACAGGTTGCCATCGCGCTCATGCAAGAGGGCAAAGTCGCCTTGGGTTTGACGCGTGATGTATTCCATCGGACCACAAGGCAGGGTCGTTGGGTCAAGAAACGTAAACCGTTGTTCGATCCCCAAAGGGCGGTTGATCCAATGCCAGCGGTTGCCATCGCGGTGCAGCGTAAAGAGGTCGGGATAATCCTCGGCCTTGGACACCATGATGATCTCCAAAAGGTCCCAACCGGCCAGTTCCATATGGGGCAGGGACTGACAGCGCAAAGGATCGTCATCCAGGGTGATCGCCCGGTCTTTCATCTCAGAAATATAGTGCTCATCAACATCAAACCGGAACTCAAACGGCGAACCTTTTGGGCCCCCCGGATGGGCCTCGATGTTGACCGAGTACATGTATTCATCGCGATCAAACGGAAAGGGCAAACGTTTGATCGCGCGTTCCGTGTTAAAATAGCTGTAATCACCACGGAAGGTTTCGTCATTGAATTGAAGGGTCATACTCTCTCTCCGTCACAGATCGAGGACCAACGCGTCGCCAGTAAAGCGCGACATGCAGGGCATGATCTTTTTTTGTTCAGCACGTTCATCGCGCGACAGCCAATGGTCATTGTGTTCGATCTGGCCATCGCAGGCGGCCACCTTGGTCTCACAGCGGCCACAGGCCCCACCCCGACAACTCCAATCAATCTCGACCTCGGCGGCCTCAAGGGCTTCGAGCAGGCTTTGGCTGGCACTGACCTCAATCATGCGACCGGATTTGGCGAGGGTGACGGTAAAGGGCTTGCCCGGCGGCGGCGAGGCGAAGGCTTCAAAATGCAGCGCGCCTTTGGGCCAGCCGTGGCGCGCGGCAGCGTCCAACACCGCGGAAATCAGCCCCTCAGGACCACAGACATAAACATGGGTGCCAATCGGCTGACCCGTCAGGATTTCACCCAAATCCATGCGATTGCCCTCCTCCGAAATATGCGCATGAATGCGCGCGGATTTTGGCAGAAGTTTCAGCCCAGCGGCCTCATCGCGCGACCGCGCGGCATAGTGCAGCTCAAAGGGCTGTTGCAGCAAATCGAGCTGATGCAGGTGCGACAGGAACGGCGTGATACCGATACCGCCAGCGATCAACACATGTTTGCGGGCACGCGGATCGAGAGCAAACAGGTTGGTCGGCACGGAAATCCGCATCTTGCTGCCCGGCGTGACCTCGCTGTGCATGTAGCGCGACCCACCGCGACCCGCGTCTTCGCGACGCACGGCGATTTCATAGCCTGACGCATCGTTGGGGTCAGAAATCAACGAATAGGCATTGCACCTAAGCATCTCGCCATCGGGCATTTCGACGACCACATGTGCGCCGCCGGAAAAGATCGGCAAGGGGGCTTTTTCAGGGTGTTCAAAGCGGAAGCGGGTCACAAGCGCGGTGAGAGGTTCGACCTCGGTGACCTCAAGCGTCATCTGTTTGCTCATGCTGTGATCTCCTGTGTTTCAGGAATAACGCCGGGGGTTTCTGCGTCGACACAAACGGCCTGAAATACACCAAGACGGCGGGAGAAATGGTCCCGCACAAACAGGGTTAGCCCGCAATGCGAACAGGTAAACGGATCGGTGGTGACGTCTTGGGTCACGCCTTTGCAATGGACGCATTGCATCGGTCGCCCGATGGAGCCGCGATGTTCCATCTGGATCGCGTCCAATGGCAGGCCAAGCGACAAAGCCAGCGCCGAAATGCGGCCCATCATCCCTTCAGAACCCGCAAGGTAAAGCTGAGTCCCCATATGTGCGGCCCCTAAAAGCCGGTTGATCAGGGTCATCGCCGCATCCAAAGACGCCTCTTCATGATAACCCTTGGCACCAAGTTCAGCCAGTTTAGAGCCAAATTGTGCCCCTTTGGGGATGTAAATCAGATGCGCCTGATCCAGCACGGCAGCGTCCCGATCCACAAGATCCAGGATCGCTTCGGCGCCCTCGGCATCGGCGATCATGATCGACGGGGCGGCGCCTTGAGGCACAAGGCCCGCATAGGTGGGACGGCTTTCAATCGAGGGTGAAAATGAAGTGTTCGGCATTGTTTTGGTCCTGTTGTCGGATCGGTGCGGGCGCTTGACCGCGCCCTGCCCCAGGTGTGTGACAGGCGATTAACCCTTGGCGGTGCGCCGCTTTTTGTCAGCGTCGTAGAAGGGCATCGCATGAGCGATGGCCGCAATCTCGCCATCCGGATTCTGAACCGTCAGCTTGGTACCATCGACAGCGCAGTCGACCGGCATCCGCGCGATACCGACGTTGTGTTCGTTAAGCGGGGAATACATGCCGATGGTGACAACGCCGACCTGTTTGCCGTCTTGCAAAAGCGGCGCGCCTTCGACGGCGGGCGTGGTGCCGTCAAGTTTGACACCGTAGATTTTGAACCGCTCTTTGCCTTGCAAACGATAATGTTCTTCGGCACCCCGGAATCCGGTTTTGCCCTTGGACACGGTGAAATCGAGACCAAGCTCCCAAAGCGTGTCGCCTGCGGCCTCGCCATCAAACGGATACATTTCCGAGTTGTCATAAGGGAAGAACAACAGATAGCTTTCGGCCCGCAACAGATCGAGCGTGGTGAAGCGCGACGGGATGATGCCCATCTCAGCGCCCTCGGCCACAATCGTGTCCCAGATGTCCACAGCATCCTGACGGCGGCAAAAGATTTCATAGCCGCGCTCGCCGGTGTAACCCGTGCGCGAAATCATCACGGGTTTGCCAAACAGCGTGGTCTGGATGTGGCTGAAATAGACAACATCGCGGATACCCGGAACGTGTTTTTCCAGATAATCGACGGCCATCGGCCCCTGTAGGGAAATGTCGTGCAGATCATCGTCAAACATCATCATGACATTGCGGCCTGCGGCATATTTTGACAACTGTTCGTGACCCGCGCCGGAGCCATGCACCACCATAAAGCTGTGTGGCCCCATGCGATAAATCACACAGTCGTCGACAAACTTGCCCGCGTCATTGAGCATGGTCGCATAGGTTGAACGGCCCGGTTTGAGTTTTTCGATGTCACGGGTGGTCGCTTTGTCGATCACGTATTGCGCATGCGGCCCCATAAGGTGAACCTTTTTCAGGCCCGAAACATCCATGACGCCGGCCTTGGTCCGAATGGCGAGGTATTCTTCCGTTTGGTCCTTGTCATAGGTCCAAGCGGTGCCCATTCCGCTCCAGTCTTCGAGGGTTGAGCCCAGCGCACGATGCCGGTCTGCCAGCGCCGAAAATCTCCATGATGCGGTCATGAAACGTGTCCTTTAGATTGCATTGTCTTTTTGATTTTGAAACCGGGCGACGGAGAACCGCCGCCCGGATTGTGCCAATATCGGCAAGATCAGTCCTTGGGCTTGACCGCGTTATAGGCGTGTTTTTCGTGCCGCCAGCCAAGCACGATAGCCACCACAACCATGGTGAGGACGAGCGCGAGCCAAAGACCTTCGACGCTGCCGTATCCGGCATAGATGGCGCCGGTGATCCCGTCCCAGCTTGTGGCTTCAAAAGGAGCTTCCATTGATATTTCCTTTCCTGATCCGTGTGTTATTCAGCAGGGCTGACAGAGGGGTGAATGGCTTCGGGATAAGCGGACGCCGGAACTTTGACGGCGTCGAGACCAAGCAGTTCTGCCTCTTTCGGGACACGGAGTTGGCCGGTCACTTTCAAAAGCCAGGAGATCACGTAGCCCGGGACAAAGCCCAAAGCGCCCATGACAGCCACACCAACGAGCTGACCCATAAAGGAGGTCTCGATGACATCTTCGCCGAACAAAGCCGGATAACCCTGCGCCGCGATACCGACCGCAAGCAGACCCCACATGCCCAAGAAACCGTGCACCGCAAAGGCACCCACGGCGTCGTCGATGCCGCGTTTCTCAATGAAGGAAGCAACAAACGGCATGGCAACTGCGCCGATGAAACCGATGGCAAAGGCCATGGGCGGATACCAAAGGTCCAGACCCGCTGCACAGGAAATGATCCCGCCAAGCGCACCGGACATCATCCAGAACGGATCGCGTGTGATCATCCAGGCACCAACGATACCACCGGAGAAGCCCATCAATGTGTTGAAGGTCATGCCGGAGATGGTCATCGGCGTGCCATAGATCGTGGCTTCGATTTCGGTGCCCCAAGACCAGGCTTCGCCCGGAACGATGACACAGCCCATGAGAAAGCCCCAAAAGCCCGCGATGATCAACATAAGGCCGATCAAGGTCATTGGCATTGAGTGACCCGGAATGTTGTTGGCAGAGCCATCGGCGTTGAATTTACCGATCCGTGGCCCAAGGTTGATGAGCACACCGAGGGAGAAGAACCCCGCGATCATGTGAACGACACCAGCGGCACCAAAGTCATGGTAGCCGAATTTGGTGACGAGCCAGCCATCCGCATGCCAACCCCAAGCGGCCGCCAGAATCCAAACAAAGGACCCCAAAACAATCGCCAAAACAACAAATCCTGTCAGCTTGATACGCTCAATCACGCCACCCGAAAGGATGGAGGCAGTGGTGGCTGCGAAAAGCACGAAAGCCCCCCAGAACACGCCGGAGGCGCGATCATCGAGGTTCGGACCCATGTATTGGCTCCATGGCAAGGCCACGTCATTGGCGTAGGCCAGCCCAGAGATGCCCATCGCACCTTCAGACAGCGAAAGACCTGTCGGGAACGCCCAATAGATCCACCAGCCGATAAAATAGAAAAAGGGCACGATCAGCGCGAAGGCGAGGATGTTTTTGATCCCGGATGCCAATGCGTTTTTCGAACGCGATGCGCCCATTTCATATGCGAGGAACCCGGCATGGATGAGCACCATGAGCGGGATCGTCAAAAAGTAAAAAGTCTCGGAAAACGTGCCGTTCGTTGCGGCTACGCTGCCTTTGAGTTCCGCCACTGCGGCGGCCAAAGATGCAAGGTCCTGTTCCACTTGAGATCTCCCTGTCCTGTGGAGGTCGTTATTGAAGGGTCAGCCCTGTTTTGGCCTGAACCAATTCCGAAATTGGTATCTCGGATGGACAAAGTTCACGCGAAACAATCACTATAGGTCAACATTTTTTCCCCATGGGAATTTCATGAAACCCAAATTTTAGGACAAATCGGACACTCATAGCCCCCAAATGGGCAATTATTACGCAGCCCGCAAAAACATGGGAGCTGAGAACAAGGAGAGCCAACAAATAAAGGAAAACATGCGAATCCCATGTTGGCGCAGTTTCGATCCGAAAATGCGCAAGGAATTCGCCAAAAGAGGCCACGATGGGCACGGTCTTAATGGCAATAGGCGGATCAAAAAGACCCTTCTGCGGCAAGCAATCAGGCCACTCCATCCAGGCCACTCAGGGAACCAATTATTCGTCTTGTAGCAAAAGTTTTTGGTCTTCGATCAAGGCGAGTTTCATGAATTCTGTGGCCTCTTCGATGTCGCGCGCCGCGATGGCATTGAACAACCCGTTATAGCCACGCTGGTAGGTGGCAATGCGCGCGGGCGTCAGATGGCGACGGTACATCGCGGCGCGAAAGGCCTGACGGCGCGCATCAATCACCAGGTTGTAACAAGCCACCAAAAGCGGATTGCCCGTGCCTTCGGCGATCATCCGGTGGAACTCTTCTTCAAGGCGAACAAAGGCCAGCGCATCCGCTTGAACCGCTTCCATTTTTGACAAAATTTCAGACAGGGCGTCGATCTGTTTCGGCGACATGGAGATGATCGCGAGGCGCACCATTTCAGGTTCAAAAATCCCGCGCACCGCCTGAAGATGTAAGGGGCCGGTTTCAGCCGCAACAGACGAGAGCGCTTGGCTCGATCCACCCGGATTGAAGGTCACAAAGGACCCTGATCCCGCCCGGCGACGAATCATTCCACGCAGTTCAAGGTGGTCCAACGCCTCGCGCACGGTGTTGCGCGCCACGCCCAAATCCTGCGACAATTGCCGCTCGGAGGGCAAGCGTTCATCAAGGGCAAATTCCTGTGCCGCAATGCGTGTGCTCAACGTATCAATCACATAGCGCACAGTGGCCCCAGGCAAAGATTGCGCCAGTCCGGTCAAGGTCGATGCTTTGGGAGAGTTTGTCACATTCTGGTCCTTTGGCCGCGCCGTTTGAGACGCGGTACAAGATAACGCCTTCGCTAAGGCGAAATCCAGACCAAGAACGCATGCCCCGCCCTCAGACGAGAAGCAGGGCATGTTTTGGCCTCTTTGGGCTCGCATGATGCCCTAAGAGACCACGGGGTGGTGAGGGTGTTACCCCATCCGTTCGGAAGAGTAGGAGCCGGGGCTCGCCGGGAAGACCACGGTTTTATTGCCATTTTGGAACACGCGGTGATTGGCATGCGCATGGATCGCACGGGCAAGCGCCTGGCTTTCCACATCACGGCCAAGCGACACATAATCCGCCGCCGATTGGGCATGAGTGATACGGACGATGTCCTGTTCGATGATCGGACCTTCGTCCAGATCGGCGGTGACATAATGCGAGGTCGCACCAATCAGTTTCACACCGCGCTCATAGGCCTGCTTATACGGGTTTGCCCCCTTAAACGACGGCAGGAACGAGTGGTGGATATTGATGATCCGACCTGACATTTTCTGGCACATCGCATCCGAAAGAATCTGCATATACCGCGCCAAAACGATCAGTTCCGCGTCGGTGTCTTCGACCACTTGCATGATCGCCGCTTCGGCCACAGGTTTGTTTTCCTTGGTCACAGGAATGCAATGGAACGGAATGTCGTGATTAACGACAACCTTTTGATATTCCATATGATTTGAAATAACTGCGACGATCTCAATCGGCAAGGCACCAATGCGCCAGCGATAAAGCAGATCGTTGAGGCAATGACCAAACCGCGACACCATGATCACGACTTTCATCTTTTCGCTCTCATCATGGAAAGCGTAAATCATGCCAAAAGATTTGGCGATGTCATCAAAATCCTTTGCGAGCGCCACATCATCAAACCCGTCCTCAGAGACGAAACTGATGCGCATGAAAAACTTTCCGGTTTCCACGTCGTCAAACTGCGAACTGTCGGTGATGTTACAGCCCATATCGGACAGAAACGTGGAAATGGCCGCGACAATGCCGCGTGAGGTGGGGCAGGTTACGGTGAGGCAATATTTGGTCATCAGGGTCTCCTGTTGGATCGCGAACCTCGTCCCCGCAATGTGCGGGCCTTTGGTCCGTCTCTTATTTTCTTATAATCAAACGGTCAGATCGCTGGGTTCGGGCAGATCATGCGCGCGACAACATGCAGTCAGTGTATTGGCAAGAAGGCAGGCGATGGTCATCGGACCAACACCACCGGGCACCGGCGTGATGGCCCCTGCCACCTCAACAGCACTGGCGAAATCTACGTCACCGACAAGTTTGCGTTTGCCGTCGCGCTCAATCCGGTTGATGCCCACGTCAATCACGGTCGCGCCCGGTTTGACCCAGTCTCCCGGGATCATTTCAGGGCGCCCAACTGCGGCAACAAGGATGTCCGCGCCGCGACAGACCTCGGCAATGTCTTTCGTGCGGCTGTGCGCGATGGTCACGGTACAGCTATCGCGCAGCAAAAGTTGCGCCATCGGTTTACCCACGATGTTGGACCGTCCAACCACGACAGCGTTCAGGCCAGACAGGCTACCGTAATGGTCACGCAGCATCATCAAACAGCCCAGCGGCGTGCAGGGCACCATCGCCTTTTGCCCGGTGGCCAAAAGACCGACATTGGAAATATGGAACCCGTCCACATCCTTGGCAGGATCAATCGCGTTGATCACCAGATCGCTATCAAGATGATCCGGCAATGGCAGTTGCACCAAAATCCCATGCACCGCAGGATCGGCGTTCAAAGCCTCGATCAAGACTAACAAATCTTCCTCGGAGGTCTCCGCCGGAAGCTTGTGTTCATAAGAGGTCATGCCGCATTCAAGGGTCTGTTTGCCCTTGTTGCGCACATAGACTTCGGAGGCCGGGTCTTCGCCAACCAAGACCACGGCCAATCCCGGCGTGATGCCATGAACCTCTTTGAGTTTTTCCACCTGTGTCGCCACTTTTTCACGCACGGTGGCGGCAAAGGCTTTGCCGTCGATAAGCTGTGCAGACATCAAATGTCCTCCAATCGGCGCGCAGCCACCGCAAGGGCGTGCCACAGCGTTTCAGTCGATGAGCGCATCCCCCAAACCGCCAGCCGATCCTCGGCCCGACGGATCAGGAAAACGCTCATATGGTCAAGTCCGGTGCGCAATGCCGACCCTTGGGTAAAGGCCCCCGCATCAATGTTCACGAGCTTCTCAAGCAGTGCTTTGATCGGGGCAGCACCTTTTGATGAGGTGATTTCAATGGCGGCCCAACCGTCGGTCTGTTCGGTCACTGAGGCCTCAGGCACTTCGGCTTTCAAAACACGCGCAAAGTCTTCCTCGGCGCGGCCTTCGGCCTCGACCATCCATTGATCTTTTGCCATCCAATAGACCCCAATCGCGCCTGATTTGGTCCATTTCCCGGGTTCAGGCAATGTCATCCCAAAAGGAGATGGGACCGATTGCCCCTTACGCAAAGCAAGTGACGCAAGCGCCATAGCCGGATTTTCGGTCAAGCTCAGCGCGCCAAAAGTTTCAACGCGGGCTATGGTTCCGCCCAAGGCGGTGATGGGTGTAAGATCAGTCACGAAGCCGCTCCCCTTCTGGATCAACGAAATGGGCGGGCACAACGCGCAGGCGCATTTCACTGCCCTCAATCGGGTTGGCGGCGATGATTTCCTCATCCATCCGCGTGTCCCCATTCTCAAGATAGCCAAGGCCGATATAGCCGCCGACATGGGGTGAATAGCAGGCGGAGGTGACCCAACCCTGATCCGTTTCCATGCTGTGCGCTGTCCCTTGGGTGAAGAGGTGCGAACCGGCCATCAAACGCTCTGTTGAGCCAACAGGTTGCAGCCCGACAAGGCGGCGCGCATCACGTGCAAGGCCCTCACGACGCGACATCACCGCGCCAATCGAGTCCTTTTTCGCGGAAACCATGCGACCCAAACCCAGCATAGCGGCTGTGGTTTGACCGTTGAGTTCCGCCCCTGCGGCGTGGCCCTTTTCAATCCGCAGCACGCCCAAGGCTTCGGTGCCATAAGGCGCGGCACCCAGATCAGCCCCAAGTTCCATCAGCCGCGCCATCAAGGCATTGCCATAGCGCGCCGGGACCGCAATTTCATAGGCCAACTCGCCAGAGAACGAAATCCGAAAAAGCCGCGCCCGCAGACCTTTGCAAACCGTGAGTTCCGCACAGCCCATAAAGGGGAAGGCGTCATTTGAGAGATCAAACTCGTCAACAACACGCTCCAAGAGTAGCCGCGATTTCGGACCTGCCACGGCGATTTGCGCCCAGGCATCGGTTGTTGAAATCAGTTGGACATCAAGCTCCGGCCAGAGGCATTGCCGCGCGAATTCCATATTGCGATAGACCAAACCTGCGTTCGCAGTCGTGGTGGTAACAACATAATGATCCTCACCCAGTCGCGCACAGGTGCCGTCGTCATAGGCAAACCCGTCTTCGCGTAGCATCAGACCATAACGCACTTTGCCAACAGCGACAGTGCCCATCATGTTCGAATACATCCGGTTGAGAAATTCACCGGCATCCGCGCCCTGCACGTCCACTTTGCCCAGCGTGGTCACATCACACAGACCCACGCCCACGCGCACGGCTTTGGTTTCGCGATCAACGCTTTCGCGCCAATCGGTCTCACCCGCTTGCGGGAAATACTGCGCCCGCATCCATTGCCCCACTTCGACAAATTCCGCGCCTTGCGATTTGGCCCATGTGTGGGTCGGGGTCAGGCGGCGCGGACGGAAATTGACACCCGTATCACCACCGCCCAACACAGATAGGGACACGCCTGTGTAAGGCGGGCGAAAAATCGTTGTGCCGGTTTGAGGGATGGATTTCCCGGTGAGTTCCGCCATGACGGCCAGCGCAGACACGTTCGACGTTTTGCCCTGATCCGTCGCCATGCCAAGGGTGGTCCAGCGTTTCAAATGCTCAACCGGCTTCATATTCTCTTTATGGGCCAAGGAGATGTCTTTGACGGTCACGTCATTTTGGAAATCAACCCAAGCGCGTTTTTTGCCGGGCACATGCCAGAAATCCGCTTGCGATACGGGCATGTCCTCGGCGTCTGGCAAAGCAACCTCGGGGGTTTTGATACCCAGTTCAGCCAAGGCAATGCCCGCCGCTTTTGCACCATCGGCCAGCGCCTTTGCCGTGCTGCCCAGCCCGACGCATGCGCCAGCCGGAATCAACCCCGCCGGACCGTCGGCACCGGGCACAAAACTCAAAAGCGTGTCATCCCAAACCGGACGCCCACGGTGGTGCGAGGCAAGATGCACGTTCGGGTTCCATCCGCCCGACACACCAAGTGCTGCACAGCGATGCCAAGAGGCCACGCCACCTTTGGTGATCTCGATGTCCCTCAGACCAAGACGCCCTTTGGTTCCAGTTACCATGGCGCCGGAAAAGAGGTCGTAATCGCCAAAGCGCGGGGCATTTTCACGGCTGTCGATCACGCCCAAAATAGGGACGTTTTTCGACATCAGATCAAGCGCTGTGCGGTGGCCATCGTCATTGTTGGTAAAGATCGCAACGGGGTCTTTGGCGGACTGCGTGGGCGTCACAGCCCAGCGGTTGGCATAGGCGCGCATCGCACCGCCCAACATGACGCCGGGGCGATCATTGTCAGCAAAGGGGATGTGCCGCTCAGTCGCGCCCGCCGCCAAAACCGCGCGTTTCGCAGTGATACGCCAGAGGGTCTGACGCACCTTATTGCCGGGTTCGACGACATGATCAGAGACGCGCTCAACCGCACCATAAATCCCGTGATCATAGACACCAAACACCGTGGTCCGGCGCATGACACGTAGGTTTGGCAAAGTCTCGAACTCAGCCTCAAGGGTCGAAATCCAATCCGTTGCTGGCGCACCATCAAGCCTATGACTTTCCGCCAAAAGACGGCCACCAAGGCGGAAGTCTTCGTCACACAGAATGACCTGTGCGCCAGCCCGCGCCGCAGTCAAAGCCGCCGCAAGACCGGCCGCACCACCGCCAATGACCAAGACATCGCAATGCAAAAAGCCTTTGTCATAACTGTCAGGATCGGCCTGCATCGACAGGCGACCAAGGCCCGCCGCGCGACGGATCATCGGCTCATAGAGCTTTTCCCAAAAAGCGCGCGGCCACATGAAGGTTTTATAGTAAAACCCGGCGGCAAAGAACGGCGCAAAATAGTCATTCACGCCAAGCGCATCAAAGGCCAAAGAACCGGTGCGGTTTTGCGATTTGGCAACCAGACCATCATACAATTCGGCCACCGTGGCGCGTGTATTTGGCTCTGTGCGTGCGCCGCTGCGCAGTTCCACCATAGCGTTGGGTTCCTCAGACCCCGCCGCCACAACGCCGCGCGGGCGGTGGTATTTAAAGCTGCGGCCCATGAGGCGCACCCCATTGGCCAGCAAAGCGGAGGCCAAAGTGTCGCCTTGGTGGCCCGTGTAGGTTTTGCCATCGAAGGTAAAAGAAAAGGAGGAGTTCCGGTCAATCAGACCGCCGGACAAACGCGTCATTTCGATCCCTCTCTGTGTGCCAAGGCCACATCAGAGGCCAGTTCTGCGCCGAGAATTTCGTGAGTCACCGTGTTGCGCGTGACGACAAGCCAACTGCGGTCGCCTTGTTCGTGATACCAAAGTTCACGGTGAACCCCCGCCGGGTTGTCGCGCAGGAACACATAGTCGCAAAACATTGCCTCGGCATTGGGGGCGTTTGGGTCCGGTCGGTTTATCAGGTTTGCGTCACCCAGATAGGTGAACTCCTGAGCATCGCGCAGACCGAGAAGGGGGTGAGGGATCAACATCTGTGGACCTCAATGCAAATTGGGCTGAGCGCCAGCGCCACGTTCGTCAATGACGTAGCCCTTGGCAAAACGATCAAGGCGGTAGGCTTTGGCAGTGTCATGCGGGCGATCGGTGGCGAGCAAATGCGCAAAGGCATAGCCCGAGGCAGGCGTCGCTTTGAACCCGCCATAACACCACCCACCATTGAAATAGAGGCCTTCGATATCGGTGCGATCAATGATGGGGGAACCGTCCATGGACATGTCCATCACCCCACCCCAGCCGCGCAAAAGCCGCGCGCGCCCGATCATCGGCATAAGCGCCATGCCGCCTTCGAGCACGTCTTCGATCACCGGAAGATTGCCGCGTTGGGCGTAAGAGTTATAGCCATCGATGTCGCCCCCAAACACAAGCCCGCCCTTGTCAGATTGACTGATGTAAAAATGCCCGGCACCGAATGTGATCACGCCGGGAATGGTCGGTTTGAGACCCTCAGACACAAACGCCTGAAGCACATGGCTTTCAATCGGCAAGCGCATTCCAGCCATGGACATGACCCGACTGGACGAACCTGCCACCGCCACACCAACCTTTTTCGCGCCAATAAATCCACGCGAGGTCTCGACGCCCAAAACTTTGCCACGTTCAATTTTAAAGCCGGTGACTTCGCAATTCTGGATGATATCGACGCCGCGCATGTCGGCGCCACGGGCATAGCCCCAAGCAACACCATCGTGGCGCGCCGTGCCCGCACGCGGCTGCATCAAACCGCCTTTGATCGGGAAACGCGCATTGTCATAGTTCAAAAACGGCACTTTCTCACGCAGTTCTTCTCGCGACAAAAGCACCGAATCCGCACCCGCAAACCGCATCGCATTGCCACGCCGACGGTAGGCGTCACGTTGGGCGTCTGTGTGGATCAGGTTGATGATACCACGTTGGCTGACCATGGAATTGAAATTGGTTTCTTGTTCAAGGTTCTCCCAAAGTTTCATCGAGAATTCGTAGAACGGCTCATTGCCCGGCAACAGGTAATTGGAGCGAATGATGGTGGTGTTCCGGCCAATATTGCCCGACCCAAGCCAACCCTTTTCAAGCACCGCAATCCGCGCCTGTCCAAAGCTCTTGGCAAGATAAAATGCCGTGGCAAGTCCATGCCCACCGCCGCCAACGATGACAATGTCGTAGTCTGATTGCGGCTCGGGATCGCGCCATAAGGGCGTCCAGCCTTTGTGGCCTGTCAGAGCCTCTTTGATGACCTTAAATCCGGAGAATTTCATGCGTATCGCTCCATTCGGTTGAGACAGTTTTACATTGTAATTTTCCCCTATTCTTTTCATTAAAAGACATTTATTTTCTTATTTAGGACAAAACACTGGGCAGTAAGCGCATGAGGAAAATCGGATTCGTCTTGCTTGATGGCCATGCCCTTATGTCCACGGCGGCAGCGCTTGAACCGTTGCGCGCGGCCAATCTTTTTGGCTCTGAACCGCTCTACAATATTCAGGTTTTGTCACCCCGAAATCCGGCGGTGCACTCCTCCGCCGGAAGCATGTTTGCGGCAACGCCACTACACGCGGCAGGCACCGATTTCGATCTGGTGTTTGTGGTTGCGGGCGGTGACCCTTTGTCCGTCAACGATCCCGAATTAGAGACATGGTTGCGGCGTGTGTCGCGTGCGGGCGCAGCACTTGGGGGCATTTCTGGCGGGGCGGCGATTTTGGCCAAGGCGGGGCTTTTGGACAACCGTCGTTTCACTCTGCATTGGCATCACTATGAGGATATCCAAAGGCTGTTCCCAAAGCTCCTGCTTGAGCGCAGATTGTTCGTGATTGACCGGGATCGCTACACCTGCGCCGGGGGAACCGCGCCGTTGGATATGATGCACGCGATCATTTCGCGCGATCACGGGGTTGGCTTTGCGCAACGGATCAGCGATTGGTTTATTCAAACCGAAGTGCGCCGGTCAGAAGCACCGCAACAGGCCAGCATCGCGGCGCGATACGGGGCTTTGCCCGCGCCGATTTTGGCCGCGATTGAATTGATGGAATCCCATATCGCCGATCCGCTCGATATCTCTCAACTCTCTGAATTATCCGGGCTTTCTTCGCGCCAGTTGCAGCGTCAATTCACCGAAAGCCTCGGCAGTTCGGTTATGGAAACCTATCGCGACATTCGCCTGGAAACCGCGCGGGATTTGCTGCGTCAATCCCAGCTGCGTATTCATGAGATTGCGATGATGACCGGGTTTGTCAGTCAGGCGCATTTTTCCGAAAGCTTCCGCCGCCAGTTTGGTCAACCGCCCTCTGCCCTGCGCAGGCGTTGACAAAAAAGCGGCCCCCGAAGAGGCCGCTAAAGGGGAATTAGGAAGAGGAAAACGCTTAGATATCAAGCGTGTTCTCGCGCTCCCAACGCGAGAAGTGGGAGACGAAGGAATTCCATTCCTGCATCTTCATCTTGGAATAGGAGGTCGAGAAACCGGTTCCCATCATGGCTTTCAAACCTTCATCCTCGTCATACGCGCGGATCGCGTCGAGCAGGTTCAAAGGCAGGCGCGGGGCGTCTTTGACAAGGTGGCCTTCGGCGTACATGTCGATGTCGTAACGCTTGCCGGGATCGGCTTTGGAGTTGATGCCAGACAGGCCCGCCGCGATGATCACAGCTTGCAACAAATAGGGGTTCACTGCCCCATCTGGCAGGCGCAATTCAAAACGGCCCGGCCCCGGAACGCGCACCATATGAGTGCGGTTGTTGCCGGTCCATGTCACAGAATTCGGGGCCCATGTTGCGCCAGAAATGGTCCGCGGCGCACTGATGCGTTTATAAGAATTCACCGTCGGGTTGGTGATTGCCGCCAAGGCTTCGGCGTGCTTCATAATGCCGCCAAGGAAATAACCGCCCTGCTCAGAGAGGCCGACTTCGCCGACCTGCCCCTTACCATCTTTTGAAGCAAAGGCGTTGGTTTTGCCGTCTAAATCCCAAACCGAAATATGCGCGTGACAGCCGTTTCCGGTCAGACCTTCAATCGGCTTCGGCATAAACGTCGCCCGCAAACCATGTTTTTCGGCCACGGATTTAACCATGAATTTGAAAAAGCTGTGGCGGTCGGCGGTCACGAGCGCGTCGTCAAAATCCCAGTTCATTTCGAACTGGCCATTGGCGTCTTCGTGGTCGTTTTGATACGGGCCCCAACCCATTTCCAACATATAATCGCAGATTTCCGCGATCACATCATAGCGGCGCATCACCGCTTGTTGGTCGTAACAGGGCTTTGCGGCGGTATCGAAAGGGTCAGAAATCTGATCGCCCTCAGGCGTCAAAAGAAAGAACTCCGCCTCGATCCCGGTCTTAACCCGAAGGCCCGCCTCAGCAGCTTCGGCAACGAGTTTTTTCAACACGTTGCGCGGCGCTTGCTCAACGGGCACGCCTTCCATGACGCAATCGGCGGGCACCCACGCGACATCGGGTTTCCACGGCAATTGGATCACGGCCGAGGCGTCCGGCACGGCCAACATGTCCGGGTGCGCGGGGGTCAAATCAAGCCAGGTTGCGAAACCCGCAAAACCTGCGCCGTCTTCCTCCATATCGACAATCGCCTGAGCAGGTACGAGTTTGGCCCGCTGCCCGCCGAAGAGGTCAGTGTAGGAGATCATGAAATATTTTACGCCGGTCTTTGCGGCGAAATCTGCAAGAACGCTCATCGTCTTGTCCTTTTTCTAGTCCCTGTTGGCAGGATGAGGGGCACATGGCCCCTCCCCTTTTATCGCTGACTCAAAAGCCCGGTTTGCCCGGATACCAATTGGTCCCCGCAAGCGGCACCTGGGCCATTGCAGCGGCTTCCATGGTCAGAGCGCAAAGATCCTCTGGCTCAAGGTTATGGACATGGTTGTGACCACAGGCGCGGGCGAGTGTTTGGCATTCCAAGGTCAAAACATTGAGGTAATTTTGCAAACGACGACCGGCTGCGACCGGATCGAGGCGCTTCATCAACTCAGGGTCTTGGGTGGTGATGCCAGCCGGATCGCGGCCCTCGTGCCAATCATCGTAGGCACCCGTTGTCGTGCCAAGTTTTTGGTACTCAGATTCCCATTTCGGATCATTGTCCCCCAAAGCGATGAGAGCCGCCGTCCCGATAGACACCGCATCTGCGCCCAGCGCCAAAGCCTTGGCCACATCGGCCCCGGTGCGAATACCGCCGGAGACAACAAGCTGAACTTTGCGATGCATACCGAGGTCTTGCAGCGCCTGAACGGCAGGGCGGATACAGGCCAAAGTGGGCTGACCGACATGTTCGATGAACACGTCTTGGGTGGCGGCGGTCCCGCCCTGCATCCCGTCCAAAACGACCACATCAGCACCGGATTTGACCGCCAAAGCCGTGTCGTAATAGGGTCGAGCGCCGCCAATTTTGATGTAAATCGGCTTTTCCCAATTGGTGATTTCGCGGATTTCGAGAATCTTGATCTCAAGATCATCCGGGCCGGTCCAATCCGGGTGACGACAGGCGGAGCGTTGGTCAATCCCGACAGGCAAATCGCGCATACCCGCGACCCGCTCGGTGATCTTTTGACCCAAAAGCATCCCGCCACCACCGGGTTTCGCGCCCTGACCCACCACGATTTCAATCGCATCGGCGCGGCGCAAATCATCCGGGTTCATGCCGTAGCGCGACGGCAGATATTGATAGACGAGCTTCTCGGAATGACCGCGCTCTTCTTCGGTCATGCCGCCGTCGCCCGTGGTGGTCGAGGTGCCCGCAAGGGTTGCGCCGCGGCCCAACGCCTCTTTTGCCGGACCCGACAGGGAGCCAAAGGACATGCCCGCGATGGTCACCGGGATTTTCAGCTCAATCGGCTTTTTCGCAAAACGCGTACCGAGGGTGACGGAGGTGTCACATTTCTCGCGATAACCTTCGAGCGGATAGCGCGACATCGACGCGCCCATGAACAACAGGTCGTCAAAATGCGGCACACGACGTTTTGCGCCACCGCCCCGGATATCGTAAATCCCGGTGGCTGCCGCCCGACGGATTTCAGCATTCACATCTTTTGAAAAGGTCCACGACTGACGCGGTTCGGTTTGTGGTGTTTTTTCCATGTCGCGCTCCTCAGTATTCGTCTGCGTGGTCGATGTTGAAATTGTAGAGTTTGCGGGCGGAGCCGTAGCGTTTGAACTCTTCGGGCTTTGCATCGGCACCCGCTTTTTCAAGAAGCTCTTTGAGGATTTCGATGTGTTCCGGGCGCATCTCTTTTTCGATGCAATCGGCGCCGAGGGATTTCACCGCCCCGCGCACGAAAAGACGTGCTTCATATAAGCTGTCGCCAAGGGCATCCCCTGCGTTACCCAGCACCACAAGGTTGCCCTTTTGTGCCATGAACGCGGACATGTGACCGATGTTGCCATGCACGACAATGTCGATGCCCTTCATCGAAATACCACAACGCGAAGACGCATTGCCTTTGATGTTCAAGAGACCGCCATGTCCGGTTGCGCCGGCATATTGCGAAGCGTCGCCTTCGATGGTGACCGTGCCTGACATCATGTTTTCGGCGACACCGGGACCCGCGGACCCTTTGACTGTGATCGCCGCTTCTTTGTTCATGCCTGCACAATAATAGCCGGTAGAACCTTGGATCGTCACGTCGAGCGGGCCGTCTAGACCACAGGCCATCGCATGGCTGCCGCGCGGATTGGTGATGATATATTTCTCGTTGGCTTGACCTTTTGCGGCGGCCTGGAGCGTGGTGTTGATGTCGCGCAGCTCTGTCTGCGTCATATCGAGCGTGTTGGTCATGGATTAGCGCTCCCAGAAATAAACAGTTGCGGGTTCCGGCTCCCAAACGCGGGCGGCATCAATACCCGGCAGGTCGGCGAACGCACGGTATTCAGAGGCGAAAGCGACGTAGTCGTCTGTTTCGGCCATCACGGCGGGCTTGCAAGCGATCGGGTCGCGTACAACGCCAAAGCCGTTTTTCGTTCCGGTCACAAAGGTGAAGAACCCATCAAGATCCTTCAGTGTGCCCTCCAAGGCTTCGCCAAGCGTCGCGCCCTCAGCGATGCGCGAAGAGATATAGGCCGCGCCCACTTCGGTGTCGTTTTCGGAGCGGGTGAACACGCCCTTTTTGGCCAAAACCCGGCGCATTTGGTTGTGATTGGACAGCGAGCCGTTGTGCACAAGGCATTGATCATCTGCGGTCGAGAACGGATGCGCGCCCATGGTTGTGACTGCGGATTCTGTCGCCATGCGGGTGTGGCCGATACCGTGGCTGCCACCCATCTCGCGTAGGTTAAACCGAGCCGCCACATCTTTGGGCAGGCCGATTTCTTTGTAAATTTCCATGGACTCGCCTGAGCCCATGATGCGCAATCCTTTGTCTTCCAGAAAAGCAATCGCTGCTTTTTCCGATCCGGCGGGTACAGTGAGAACCGCATGTGTGCTGATTGACTTGATCGTCACAGGCCCGTCGATAACCGCACAGAGGTCGGCGTCGAGATCGACAAATGCCGTCTCCGGCGTGTCCGACTGAACGGTGATTTTGATGCCGCCTGTCTCATCGCCATAGATCGCGATCCCGGCACTATCGGGGCCGCGGTCGGTCATGGTGATCAGCATATCGGTTAACATGTCGCCCAGCTTGGGGCGCAGTTCGTCCTTCTTAAGGAACAGGCCTACAATGCCACACATATATCCCTCCATCAGAGTCTTCGGCCCAATCGCCGTTATGATCTGATTAGAGGGAAATCTTATTTCTCATCAAGAAAGTTTTTCTCTACAGGAGCAAGTTTTTCTGTTTGGGAAATAATTGCCCGGAAATGTCGCGAAATAGGGCGTGGGCAGCCACCGTCGCACAAAAAACAGACTTCCTTAGAACGCATCATTTTTGTTGAGGGTAGGTGATGACCGAAAGATAGCGCGCGGGGAGTTCAATCAGCGCCTCTGGCCCATGCGGCGAATCTGCATCAAACAAAAGCGAGTCACCCGGTTCCAAGATGTACCGTTTGTCGCCATGCCGATAGTCGATCACACCTTCAAGAATATAGAGCAACTCGATGCCCTCATGCTGGAAGGCCGGAAAACGGTCGCTCTCGTTGTCCAAGGTGATGAGATAGGGTTCAACGACAACGCCGGAGTTGTTTGACCCAATATGCCCCAACAGATTGTATTGGTGCCCTGCGCGGGTCCCCGCACGTTCGATTTCAACGCCTTCGCCCGCTTTCACATGCATACAGCCGCGCTCTTCCTCAAAACCGGAAAACAGTTGAACCAGCGGCACGCGCAATGCATTTGCGAGCGTTTGGATCGTGTTCAAAGAAGGGGAAATCACACCGTTTTCGATTTTGGACAGCATCCCAACCGACAGACCCGCCTGCCCCGCAAGATCCGCGCCCGTCATGCGCTGACGCTTGCGCAACTCACGCACCTGACGGCCAATCGCCACTTCAAGGTTCTTTTCACGAGCCTCACGAACTGCATGAGGATTTTGTTGGAGGGTGGTTTGTGATTTTGTCATTCGGCGTCCTGTCTCGAAACTGGTCTTCAATCTATGCTCTGTTTACTGCGACGTGGCTTTGGCACTGCGATCTGGGGCAAGTCGTTGATCCCACAATTGCCCAAGCTCTTCCATATGCCGTTTTAAACGTGGTCCATTGTGTTCCAGCCAGTCCAAAACGGACACGAAATCTTCGATCCGGGCTTTACCATCGCGAATTGTAACCACGGGCCAATCTCCGACCAAGGCATTATCAATCCCAAAAATCTCATCGCCCCACCAACGGGCTGGACCAAAGACATGCGACATCTGGCGCCCCCGCTTCATTGCCGCCAAAACCGACACGGAATTGGTCGAATCCGCAAGCTCAACCGCATTGTGCCACAGATCCAAGATCGAAGCATATTCCCAACTTACCGCGCCCCATGCGCCAGGGAAACGACTGCAATAGGTGTCAAAGAATGCTTTGGGCTGACGAAAGAAAAACGCGTTATCCGCCAGTTTTGGGTCATCAAAATCCGGGAACTGAAAGACGAAACGCTCCATGAACACAGCCGAAGTGCGCGCAATCAACCTGTTATAATTGTCGCCGGTACAGGACAGGATATGGCCCTCAAAGCCAAGTTTGTAGGCGGCTTCGGTCAGAGCCTTGACCATCGGCGGCGGCGAGGAACACCAACAGAGAATATCGGGGGCTTCGGCCATCATGGCTTTGACAATGCCAAGCGCGTCTTTGGTGTCTGCGCTGTACTGAATGTCTTTGACGATTTCTCGCTTTGCCGCCTCGAACCCGGCGCGATAGACCGCCAGTGAGGGCAATCCCATCAAATCGGTTTGACTACATACTGCGACGCGCGTGGCCTGAGGTTGGGTGCGCGCCAGCCACTCAATACCCGCGACATTGAACAGGGGATGCACCTCCGCCGGAGCGATCAAATAAGGTCGGTCCGGCGACAGATCACTGGGCAACAGGGTCGCCACAAGCACTTTACGCGACATCAGGTAATCAATCGCCTGCGCCACATCATTTCCGCCCAGCGTGACGATCAGCGGGATCTGATCTTTTTCGACCATATCGCGGGCCGCGGCCAAAGTTTGGTCTGGACCAATTGCACTATCCTGCACACGCATTTCAATCTTGTGCCTGCGACCGCCCACCATCAGGCCGCCATGGGTGTTGATCCAGTCCACCCAGATCTTGCAGCCCTCATATCCGGGCAGTCCCCACGCCTGTTCATCCCCGGACATGGGAATCAAAAAGCCAATCCGAAGAGGCGCGCGGGTCTGCCCCCTTAGTTTCGGCAAAGACCCGGTCACAAGCAGGCGCTGAGATAAGGAAGGAATGCTCATATTTTCATCATTGGCCTAATTTTGTGATCATAAAGGCCAAATGGCCCATACAAATATATTCCCACAAAGAAAATTCATTGACCACGGAAAAAGTTGGTTCTCATTTGGTTCATGCCGATTGAACCAATTTATGAATTCGGTTCAATCCAATGAATTCTAATGTCCAAGGGAGACACTCATGACCAAACGTGTCGCAATTATCGGAGCGGGTCCCTCCGGTCTCGCACAGCTCCGCGCCTTTCAATCCGCCGTGCAAAAAGGCGCAGAGATCCCCGAGGTTGTCTGTTTTGAAAAACAATCCGATTGGGGTGGGTTGT
This sequence comes from Celeribacter baekdonensis, assembly GCF_900102315.1. GTDB lineage: Bacteria > Pseudomonadota > Alphaproteobacteria > Rhodobacterales > Rhodobacteraceae > Celeribacter > Celeribacter baekdonensis. The sequence goes on along the minus strand of NZ_FNBL01000004.1, from coordinate 271,242 downwards.
GGAACTACACATGGCGCACCGGCGTCGATGAAAATGGCGAACCCGTGCATTGCTCAATGTATCGCTATCTGTGGACCAACGGTCCAAAAGAAGGTTTGGAATTTGCCGACTATTCCTTTGAGGAACATTTCGGCAAACAGATCGCGTCCTATCCGCCGCGCGCCGTCATGGTCGATTATATCGAAGGTCGCGTGAAAAAGGCCGGAGTGCGTGATTGGATTCGGTTCTCTACCGTGATCCGCTGGGTCGACTACGATGAGGACACAGGCAAATTTACCGTCACTGCCCACGACATGATCGAGGATCGAATGTACAAAGAGGTGTTTGACCATGTGATCGTCGCCTCAGGTCATTTCTCTTCGCCAAATGTGCCCGAATACCCTGGGTTCGAGACGTTTAATGGCCGCATCGTCCACGCTCATGATTTCCGCGACGCGCGCGAATTTGCGGGCAAGGATGTGCTTTTGGTTGGCGCCTCTTACTCCGCCGAAGACATCGGCTCGCAATGTTGGAAATACGGCGCCAAGTCGATCACAACTTCCTATCGGTCCGCTCCCATGGGGTTTGACTGGCCGGGCAATTGGGAAGAAAAGCCTGCGCTGGTGAAAGTCGACGGCAAAACCGCCTTTTTCAAAGACGGCTCCACCAAGGATGTCGATGCGATTATTCTTTGCACTGGCTATCGTCACTACTTCCCATTCCTGCCCGACGATCTGCGCCTGAAAACGGCCAACCGCCTGGCCACGGCCGACCTCTACAAAGGCGTCGCCTATGTCCACAATCCAAAGATGTTCTATCTGGGGATGCAGGATCAGTGGTTCACCTTTAACATGTTCGATGCGCAGGCTTGGTATGTGCGGGACATCATCATGGGCCGCATCGAAGTGCCCTCTGACAAAGAGGTGCTTTTGGCCGATGTTGCAGAACGCGTTGAACGCGAAGAGCGTCAGGATGATGTGAAATACGCGATCGTCTATCAGGGTGATTATGTCAAAGAACTGATCGCCGACACCGACTATCCGTCCTTCGATGTGGATGGGGCTTGTGAAGCTTTCTTTGAATGGAAACACCATAAGGTCGAGGACATCATGGGGTTCCGCAATCACAGCTATAAATCAGTGATCACCGGAACCATGGCCCCTGCGCACCACACCCCGTGGAAAGACGCGCTGGACGATTCCATGGAAGTCTATCTTCAAAACTGATCTACCACGTGACGCAATGGGCGGGCCTTTCGCGGGGCCCGTCTCTCTCCTTTTTCAAGGACAAAAAATGCAAACGCACATTCCCGCAACCCTGTTGCGCCCCGGACCGCCCTCCGCCTCCCGCGCGCGCCGCGCGGCGGCCTATGGGCTTCAATCCAACGAAGAGCGCGTGACCGTTCCCGGTTCTGGCGCGGTCATGGTCGAACTCGCTCAGGGCGATCAGATCACGATTGAGAATATCGAAGGCGGTCAGCGTTGTGAGCTCTTAAGCGCGCATCCCGATGGGCGCTTGGATTGCGGCCTTTTGGGCGCAACCGCAGACACGTCCGCCGCAGGCCTACGCGCGATGCTCCTGTCACCGCTGTCGGGCTTTGACCGGCTTGAAAAGGGTCTAATCCAGCGCAATATCGACATAACGGGCGCACGCACCATTGGCCTTTTTGGCGCAGAAAGCCCCGCGAAAGACAGTGCCACCTTTACGGCGCAGGGTTCAGGTTGGGCCATCATTGCCGCTCCCGGCGATGTGATGAATTTCGAAGCGCAAAACACCACAACACCGCTGCGTGTGACCCTAACCCGTGCCAAATCGCGCAAGTCTGGCCAATTCGCCCTCCCCGATCCTTTGGCCGATCCGGTTCAAGACCTGCGAGTCAAATCCGCCACAGCTCAGGCCTATTTCGTGCGCAAGAGCGAGTTCATTCAGATTCTTGATGTCGATGGTCGCCAATGCACCGATTTCCAATGCTTCGATGCGCGCAAAGTGGATCGGGGTGACTATCTCCCCCTCGATGTCACCACCACACGCACCATCCTCAATCACGCCTACCCAATGCCCGGCTTACATGGGAAATATTTCGATCAGGACATGACGCCCCTCATCGAAGTGGTACAAGACACCTGTGGTCGGCACGACGCTTTCGCCATGGCCTGTTCATCCAAATATTATGATGACATCGGCTATCCCGGTCACGCCAATTGTTCCGACAACTTCAACCACGCGCTCTCAGCCTATAACATTCCGGGCCGTAAGGGATGGATGGCTGCGAATTTTTTCTTCAACACTCATGTCGATGATCATGGTGTGCTCTTGGCCGACGAACCGTGGTCACGTCCGGGCGATTACGTGTTGTTGCGCGCGCTCACCGATCTGATCTGCGTGTCCTCCGCCTGCCCCGATGACACCTCCCCGGCCAATGGCTGGAATTTGACCGACATTCATGTGCGCACCTATGCCGCCGAAGAACGATTCAGCCGCTCCGTGGCATGGCGCGCCACTCCCGACGAGGACCCTGTCATGACCCGTGAAAGCGCCTTTCATCAAAACTTTGCCGAACTGACGACTGATTTCGTCGAATACCGCGGCTTTTGGTTGCCGAATTCGTTCCCCCAAACTGATGCGGTCGAAGGATATTGGGCCTGTCGCGAGGGTGTTGTGGTCATGGACCTCTCCGCCCTGCGCAAATTTGAGGTCACCGGCCCGGATGCCGAAGCATTGATGAATTGGGTTCTGACCCGCAATGTCGAAAAGCTCGGCGTCGGTCAGGTGGTCTATTCGGCCATGTGTTATGAGCATGGTGGCATGATTGACGATGGCACGCTTTTCCGCCTTGGTCCGACGAATTTCCGGTGGATTGGCGGCTCGGACGAAGGTGGCGTTTGGATGCGCGAACAGGCCGAAAAGCTGGGCCTCAACGTGATGATCCGCGCCTCGACCGATCAGATGCACAACCTTGCCGTCCAAGGCCCACAATCCCGCGATCTGATGAAAGAGATCATCTGGACCGCCCCGCATCAAACGCCGATCTCTGATCTCGACTGGTTCCGCTTTACCGTGGGTCGGATTGGTGATGATCAAGGCGTGCCTGTTGTGGTGTCCCGGACGGGCTATACTGGCGAGTTGGGTTATGAAATCTTTAGCCATCCCAAAGACGGCGACGCGGTGTTCAAGGCCGTTTGGGAGGCAGGCCAGGCCTATGGCATGCGTCCGATGGGGCTTGCCGGGCTTGACCTTGTGCGGATTGAAGCTGGGCTTGTGTTTGCAGGCTATGATTTTTCCGATCAGACTGATCCGTTTGAAGCCGGGATTGGCTTCACCGTTCCGCTCAAGTCAAAAACGGTAGATTTCGTCGGTCGCGATGCGCTTTTGCGGCGCAAGGAACACCCTGCGCGCAAATTTGTCGGGCTTGAAGTCGACGGTCAGAACCACGTCGCCCATGGCGATTGCATCCGCATCGGTCGCGCGCAAGTGGGCGAGGTCTGTTCCGCGATGCGATCCCCGCGCACCGGGCAAGTCATCGCTTTGGCACGGATCGATGTGGCGCATTCGGAGCCAGGAACAGAGGTCGAAGTTGGCCAATTGGACGGTCATTTGAAACGCTACAGCGCCAAGATCACCGCCTTCCCGCATTACGATCCGAAAAAGGAACGCCCGCGCAGCTAATTCTAGCCAAACGAAAACAACAAAGCCTCCCTTCGGGGAGGCTTTTCTTTGGGGACACCCAAAACCTGAATAGAAAAGTGGTGCCGCTGATAGGACTCGAACCTACGACCCCATCATTACGAATGACGTGCTCTACCAGCTGAGCTACAGCGGCACTCTTCTCTGTCAGGCGCGATTGTGCCTGACGTGAACGGGTCTTTATCACCCTCTTTCAAAGGTGTGTAGCCCTAATTTTCGACCTTGGGGTTTTCACCTTCTTCAACGGGGGTCACATCTACCATACCTTTCGGCGCGTCCTGTGACTCCTCTTCAATTGGATCGACAAAATCCACTTTTGGCTCCGGCAATGTGCCCACAATCATCGGCAACATTTCGGTGCCTTGTGGCATCGCGACCTCAGACCGCGTCGGTTTGCGCCAGCTCAGCGTATCAAATCCACCGCAGTGCTCGCAGACCGGTGCCCATTCTGAATGGATTGTTTGGCAATTGTCACAGACCCATTGTGGCCCACGCGGCGCTGTCAGCGCTCGGGTCAGCCAGCCACGCACAACCACGTCATCCGCGCCTTCACCGCGTTCGATCGCCGCCAAAATCGTCAGGCTGCGCGCGGTTGGGTTGATCTCCGCCAGATCGCCCAGCGCGCGACGAGCCGCCGGGAAATCTTCGGAGGCAATGTTAAGCTCTGCGAGCAGCATTTTGGTCTCTGGATCTTCCGGGTGGATTTTGGTCAGAACCGCAAAGCGTTTGATCCGTTGCTCCGGGGTTTCATCCGGGACAATCGCCGCAAAGGCAGCGGCCAAATCGGGATGCGGTTGCGCTTCCCATGCTTTTTTGATGACGCGCGCAGCCGGGCGCGGCTTGTCATCAGCAACATATTCTTCACAGGCCATCACAGCGGCAGGGATGAGATCCGGCGACTTTTTATTGGCTTCAATCGCTGCTTCGCGCGCCTCAATCGTGGCGCCTTTTTCAAACACCCCCTTGGCCTCTGACAGGGCCAAAACCGCATCGCGACGTTTGTGAACATCGCGCGGGATCGCCCCATGTTTCAATTTGGCCGACAAGGTCGAACGCGCCGCCGACCAATCACCCTTTTCCGCCTGAAGCCGGAGCAAGATGTCTTGTGTCTCAACGTGTTTCGGTTTGAGGGCAAAGGCTTTTTCCGCAAGTTTCAGCGCCGTCGCGGTATCACCGTCCTCAAGCTTCTGTTTCATGATGCCCTGAACGCCAATAAAGCGGGTGCGGTCATCCGTGACCAATTGTTTGTAAGCACGCTCTGCGGTCTTTTTGTCGCCACTCATCACCGCAGCCTGTGCTTTGAGCAGGTTGGTCAGTTCGGGTTTTTGCAGATATTTCTCAGCGCGCGCAACCTTGGTCAGTGCCAGGCGACCCTCACCTGAGGCCAGCGCCATCATCCCATCCGCCAGCGCTTCAATGCCTTTTTTCTGACGATTGCGGTCGAAATAGCGCGAGATTGCGGTTTCATCGCCCAAAAGGAATTTCACCACAGCGATCAGCAGGCCGATGAGTTTGAGCGCAACATAAAACGCGACGATCAAGGCAATCAGCGCCAGCACGGCTTTGAGCGGTGTCAGGGTAATTTCGAAATTTCCAAAGCTCAGCTGTGCGCCGCCTTCGGTTTCCATGAGAAGCATACCGCCATACGCAAGGGCAGCCACAAGGACGACGAAAAGAACGATTTTAACGAGGGACCAAAGCATGTTTCGCCTACCTTACTGACCAAGCATTTCATTGAGAGCGGTCATCACATCCACCCGTTTTTGCGCCTGTTCAATCCAGGGCTGCATCTTCGCCTGACCTGCCTCAGGCAAAGCCTCAAGCGTGGTGATTGCTGATGCAAACTGACCTTTGCGCACGGCATCTTCGGCCCGTGACAGGATCGCATCGGCGTCATCGCCCTCTTTTGGCTTCGTCGATCTGAGGCCAAGTTGCGTTTGAAGCGCCGTATCAAACCAGCCCTGTTCGCCCGCTTCATAGGCCGCGCGCGATGCAGACATGAGGGCCAGCCTTGCGGCCTCTGGATAGGCATCCTGCAACTCCGTCACACTGGAAATCCCATCCTGCGCCGCCTCTTTGATCGCTGCGGGCGCATCCCCTTCAAGCTCATCAAGAACGGAGGCAAAAGGATCACCAGCATCCACAAGCCTTTGCAACCGGGCCTTTTGTGTTGCGGCTGTGGCAGCCTTTTCCTCAGCCATGGACTGTTCTTTGGCGGCTTCAAGCCGTGCAATCTCGCCAGTGAGTAGGTCCTGCATTTCGGCCAATTGACGCTCATAGGCGGCTGTCGCCTCCGGTGAGACCACCGCCTCCGCCACGGGACGCGCCTCAAATTCGGTCAGGCGCGATTCAAAGTTGGACAATTGATCCTGAAGCGGCTGGATCGCTTGGCCTGGATCAATGGCGGCAATTTGCGCTTCAATTTCGGATTTCAACCCGTCCTGCGCCGACTGGGTCGCCGCGATCCGATCTTGTGTGCTGGATTTGAGATCAGCCAATTGCGCCGATAGGTCGGTGACCTGCTGTGCCAACTCATCCGTATTGGCCCCGGGGAACGGCCAGCCCTCTGGCTTGATAAATTGCGCACCCGCGTAACCCAGTGCCACACAAATCACGCCCCCCAAAAGCGTCGGGACCATGCCGCCACGTTTGACCACATTCTTTTCGATCGCAGGCCGCGCGTCAGCGCGCTCGGTTTTGGTTGTGTCTTCGCTCCGTGTCGGCTCATCCGTCTCAGACGCATCATCCTGATCTTCGACATGCGTCTCTTCAGAAACCTCAGCCTCTGGATCGGCCACATCACCGTCTGTCATTGGCGCTTCAGAAGCCATCTCCGTTGATGTATCGGCTCCCAAAGACGCCGCCTCTACCACCAAGGCATCCTCTTGATCCTGAACCGTTTCCGCCTCGGTGTTCACATCATTTTGCGGAGTTTTTTTGTCTCGTGTCAAAAGATCAACCTTTCGAATCCAGAACCAATTTCACAACTACCTCTGGAACTTAGACCCTGAGCCACCGCGCCTCAAGCGATGATCAGGTCAATTGCGATGCAATGGCCTGCTTCATCGTCGCACCATCGGGGCGTTGCGCAACAACAGAGCAGATAGGAACAGGCCCTGACCAAGCATCAAGGCAGGCTTGTGACATGGCAACAAGGGTCAAGGGCCCAGTATAGATTTCGAGTCGTTTCGACAGGAGCTGTGCCGAGCGCGGAGAATAGAGCGGAACCACAAGGGATTGCGCCTGCGCCACGCTGTCCCGTTCCTCTGATGTCCATGTTCGAGCGTTCTGATCATAGACCACAGCTTCGTGGGTCTCTATACCGCTGGCCGCCAACCGGCGCGCCACATTCCCGCGCGTATGCTTGCCATGGAGGTGGATGACCCGAGATAGGGGTTTCCCCTTGAGGTGCATGATCAAATCATCCGCCGACCCCGCAACGGAAACAGCCGTCATGCCAAGCGCCCGCACCGCCTGCGCTGTCGCATCCCCAACACAATAGGCCGTCAATTTTGGGAACATCTCAGCCGCCGCTGCGGCCGCGTGGCGCGATGTCAAAATAACCGCGTTATATTGCTCCGCCGTAAGTTTAGGGGCGCAAGGCACGATCTCTAGAACCGGCGCTATCAGCACGCTCACCCCCGGCACCAGTACACGCAAATCCTGCGCCAGTCGTTTGGCGTCCTCTTTGGGGCGTGTGATCAGGACGGTTTTGGGCAAAATCGGTCTCGGGATTGTCTGACGGTTCACTCGGTGATACCTCCCAAAGTGCATCTGAACAACGCTCAACGGAGGGCGACCGATGAGACTGGGTGAGGAGACACAGCACGTGGATCAGATTTCTGTCCTCGGCGCCGGTGCATTTGGGACGGCTTTGGCGATTTCTCTTGCGCGATCTGGCCAAGCGGTCACCCTTTGGGCGCGCTCGAATGATGCCGCGCGATCCATGCAATCCGCGCGCGAAAACATTGGCCGCTTGCCGGGAAAGCCCTTTCCCGCATCCTTGAATGCCACCTCCGATCTTACCCATGCCTGCAAAGCACCCATCCTTCTTTTGGCTGTTCCCATGCAACAGCTCGCGGATTTCGCAGTCCTAAATAAGAGCCTAATCCAGCATAAAAGCCTTGTTGCCTGCTGTAAGGGTATTGATCTTAAATCAGATCGCGGTCCCTTGGCTGTTCTTGAAGATTTGGTGCCAGACGCACGGGTGGCCATTCTGTCCGGCCCCTCTTTTGCTATCGACATCGCGGACGGCCTGCCCACCGCATTGACTCTTGCTGCGAGAGACAAAGACGTGGTTGATATGCTGCAATCAAAGCTGACCACCGACACTATCCGGCTGTATTCAAGCCTCGATCCGGTGGGGGTCGAGTTTGGCGGGGCTTTGAAAAATGTGATTGCGATAGCATGCGGCCTTGCGATGGGAGCTGGGCTTGGCGAAAGCGCGCGCGCCGCATTGATGACGCGCGGATTTTCCGAAATGCAACGGTTGGCAGCCCGCGTTGGGGCAGATCCCACAACTCTTTCAGGACTTTCGGGCTTTGGGGATCTTGTTCTGACCTGCACCTCTGATAAATCGCGCAACTTTTCGCATGGTTTCAAACTTGGCACCGGCGCAAAAGTCGACCCAAATATAACGGTCGAAGGCGTGGCCACCGCCAAAGCCGTCATGCATCTGGCGCGTACCCTGGACCTGGATATGCCTATCACAACGACCATCACGCAGATTTTGGATGGTCACATTTCGATTTCTGAGGCGGTGGAGCTGTTGCTTTCCCGCCCGCTCAAAAGGGAGTAACCCATGAAATACGCCGTCATTTGCACTGACAAATCCGGTTCGCTTCACATTCGCACCGACACGCGCCCGGATCATGTGGCCTATTTGAAATCCTGTGGCGTTGTTGAACAGGCTGGGCCATTTTTGGACTCGGAGGGCAAGATGTGCGGCTCACTTGTGATCATCGAAGTGGATGATCTTGAAGCTGCGAACGCATGGGCCGCGAACGACCCCTATGCCAAAGCCGGGCTGTTTGCGGATGTGCGGATTGAGGCATGGAACAAGGTGATTGGCTGATGGCATATTGGCTTTTTAAATCCGAAGCGGAAGTTTGGTCTTGGGATCAACAGGTTGCCAAAGGTGACGCTGGCGAGGAATGGAACGGCGTACGCAATTATCAGGCTCGCAACAACATGCGCGCGATGCAGATTGGCGATCGCGGGTTTTTCTACCACTCGCGGGCGGAAAAAGAGATCCTTGGAATTGTTGAGGTCTGTGCTCTTGCGCATCCGGACAGCACAACCGACGACGAACGGTGGGAATGCGTCGACATCAAAGCAGTGCGTCCATTAAAGACGCCCGTGACCCTTGCCATGTGTAAAGCCGATCCACGCCTGTCGGAAATGGTTTTGGTGAACAACTCACGGCTTTCCGTTCAACCCGTGTCGGAGGCGGAATGGGCGATTATATGTGAGTTGGGAGACACCGATCCGGCGTAACGCTTTGATCGACCTGATCTTGCGCCGTTTCAAAGTAGAATTTCAATAAAAAGGAGGGTCCCGACCCCCCGGGACCCTCCACCACCCCACGTGCTCCCTTAGGCACCACACGTGTTCGATATAAGGTCCGGTCCGTCCTGGCCCGTGTATTCAACCTAGGGGTTTTGGTGATTCACTGCAAACCCGAAGTAGCTAGGGTTGGATCGGATTTTGAAACCTCCGATTAACTTGAATGAGCAGCAACCAACGCAAAACCGCCCCGAACAATCGAGGCGGCTCTCAATGGATCGAAACGAAATCAGCTATAAACGGCTTCTTTGCCGAAATGCTTGACAAGCATGTAGTAGAAAACGGCGCGATATTTGTTGCGCTCAGAGCGACCGTACGTGTCGATCACAACGTTGATCGCATCCATGAGTTCGGGACCATCTGGGAGGCCTAGTTTTTTCATGAGGAAATTGGCTTTGACCGTTTCGAGTTCGCCTTCTTGCGAGGCCGCCACTGTGGACGCATCTTCTTTGTAGATCGCAGGCCCACAACCGATGGTCACTTTGGTCAACAAATCCATGTCAGGTTCGACGCCGCATTTGGATTTCAGATCCTCTGCGTATTTGGCGATCAGATCGTCACGTTTTCCCATTTTATTCTCCCACCATTCAAAGTGTTATGTCATTCATGTCGGAACCCAAACAAGGCTCGCGCAAAGCCTAGTGGGATCACAGCGCTTTAAAAAGGGAAAATTTGGCGAATGAACTCATAATGAAACCGCCCATGTTCCCATGAGCGGTTTCTGTCTTGTTCTATGCTTGGCCTCAGTAGCGGTAATGCTCCGGCTTAAACGGACCTTCGACGGTCACGCCAATGTAATCCGCCTGATCTTTCGAAAGTTCGGTGAGCTTCACACCAATGCGGGCAAGATGCAGTCGCGCCACTTTCTCGTCGAGATGTTTCGGCAAGATGTAGACTTGGTTCTCATAGCTGTCGCCATTGGTCCAAAGCTCGATCTGCGCCAACACTTGGTTGGTGAAGGAGGCAGACATCACAAAGGACGGGTGACCCGTGGCGTTGCCAAGGTTCAACAGACGACCTTCCGACAATAAGATAAGGCGCGCGCCGGAGGGCATCTCGATCATGTCGACCTGATCTTTGATGTTGGTCCATTTGTGGTTTTTAAGCGCCGCAACTTGGATTTCATTGTCGAAATGGCCGATATTGCCGACAATCGCCATGTCTTTCATCGCCCGCATATGTTCGATGCGGATCACGTCTCTGTTGCCCGTGGTGGTGATGAAAATGTCGGCGTCACCAACAACATCCTCAAGCACAACAACCTCAAACCCGTCCATCGCAGCCTGAAGCGCACAGATCGGATCAACCTCGGTGACTTTCACCCGTGCGCCAGCACCGCGCAGCGAGGCGGCGGAACCTTTGCCCACATCGCCATAGCCGCAAACGACGGCCACTTTGCCGGCCATCATCGTATCGGTCGCGCGGCGAATGCCATCCACAAGACTCTCTTTACACCCATATTTGTTGTCAAATTTCGACTTGGTCACAGAGTCATTGACGTTGATCGCCGGGAAGGGGAGTTGACCCTTTTTCACCAAATCGTAAAGACGGTGCACACCCGTGGTGGTTTCCTCGGAGACGCCAACAATTTGACTGCGCATTTTGGTGAACCAACCCGGGCTCTCCTTCATACGTTTTTTGATCTGGGCGAAAACCGCGACTTCTTCTTCAGATGTCGGCACTTCGATCAAGTCGGTTTCACCCGCCTCAACACGCGCGCCCAAGAGAACGTAAAGGGTTGCGTCCCCACCATCATCCAAGATCAGGTTCGGACCTTCCGGGAATTGGAACGAACGGTCGAGGTAATCCCAATGCTCAACCAAAGACTGACCTTTGATGGCAAACACCGGCACGCCCGCTTCGGCAATGGCCGCCGCCGCGTGGTCCTGTGTTGAGAAAATATTGCACGAGGCCCAGCGCACATCCGCGCCCAACGCCACAAGCGTTTCGATCAACACAGCGGTCTGGATCGTCATGTGCAGCGAGCCGACGATGCGGGACCCTTTGAGCGGCTTGCTTTCGCCAAATTCCTCGCGCAGCGCCATCAGGCCTGGCATTTCGGTCTCTGCGATATCCAACTCTTTGCGCCCAAAAGCGGCGAGCGCGATATCTTTCACGATGTAATCGGTGCCCATCTCTGGCTCCTGCATAAATATGGTTAACTTGATCGCTGGTTACCAGCTTGACACGCTCCTTACAACGCAGAGGCATTGATTTCCGGTTAAGTCGAGAAAAATCATAGAAACTGCGCTGTTCAGACGCTACCTAGGACCAAACACAAATGAGGCAACCATGGCTCAAACACGCGCGTGGCAACGGATGTTATCGGGTCGGAGACTTGATCTTTTGGACCCCACTCCTATAGATATTGAAATCGAAGATATCGCCCATGGGCTGGCCTTTGTGGCGCGTTGGAACGGGCAAACACGCGGTGATTTTGCCTATTCCGTGGCCGAACATTCGGTCTTGGTCGAGGAGATTTTTCGCAAACTCTACCCATCCGAGCCGATCAAATGGCAACTGGCAGCACTTTTGCATGACGCGCCGGAATATGTCATTGGCGATATGATTTCGCCGGTGAAGGCTGCCGTGGGGCCGAATTACGGTGAGTTGGATGAACGCCTCACCGCAGCCATTCACATTCGATTTGGCTTGCCGGCGAAAATCCCTGTGGCGATCAAGAAAAAGATCAAACAGGCGGATAAAGTCTCTGCTTGGCTGGAAGCCACCCAAATCGCAGGGTTTTCCGTTGAAGAAGGCAATAAGATTTTTGGTAAAATGAACCCGGATTTGGTGCGCGATCTGCGGATTCACCTGCGCCCGCCGATCTATGCGCGCACGGCCTTTACGGCGCGACACGCCGAATTGATGGCGGCGCTTTAAGCCGAGACACAAAGCCGAGTTTTCCAGCCCAGGTCCGTAGCTCCGAGAGCCAAACCGCACGCGCAGCTTGGGCCTGAACATGCTTGCGCTCCATAAGGGCGCGCCGATGCTGAACCTCTGGCGTCACCTCCGGCTGACGCATCATGTCGGTCGCGATAATCTGTAACATTTGATCTCTCCAAATCTTTGGGTATGATCTGTATTTATCGCTTATAGCGACCTATCGCGACTCAACGATTTTTTGAACATGTAAGTTTTGGTTACACATGAGTGACATTGATTGGCGTCAAATCCCTTCTCTCTCCACGCTACGCGCCTTTGAGGCGACAGCGCGGTTGGGTAGCTTTACCGCCGCAGGACGCGCGCTGAACGTGACCCATGCGGCGGTCACGCAACAGGTGCGCGCGCTTGAAAAAGAACTTGGTGTGGCCCTTGTCCAGCGGGAGGGGCGAGGCATGGCGTTGACTGAAGCGGGCGCGCAATTGGCCGAGGCTTTGGGCGAGGGGTTTTCGACGATTGCGCAGGGCATCGAGCGCCTGCGTAATGGGCCGCGTTCGCGTGGGCTACGGGTCACCTGTACACCCGCTTTGTCCTATGCGTTTATCATTCCGCGCCTTGGTCAATTTTGGGATGCGCACCCAAATATCCCCGTGTCCCTGACCCCGTCCGGCACAGTCGACGACCTTAAACGGCGGCAATTTGATGTTGGCATTCGTTCTGGGTCGGGCAACTGGCCAGACGTAGATGTTGAATTGCTTTGGGAGACGAGATTTATCCTTGTCGCCAGTCCGATTTTGGTCGCCAAACATGGTGGGGATGTAAACAATCTTCCTTTAGAGGCAATGCCTTGGATCAGATCGCAGGCGCATAGCCAAGATTTGGTTTACATGAAAAAGGGTGGCGTTGATGGCCACAAAGCGCCGGCAATTTTTATCGAGGGGCAATCCGATGCGGTGCAAGCCGTCGTGCGCGGATTGGGGGTGACCTTTGTCTCTGAAATCGCGGTGAGCGATGACCTTACCTCAGGGGCTCTTTTGCATGTGCCTTTTGAAATTGACGCCGATTTTTCCTATTTCGCCGTCACACCCAAAGGTCCGCAACGGACCTCGACCCGGCTGTTCATTGACTGGCTCAAGACCTTGGGGCCACAATTTAAGTCATAAAAAAGACCCGCCCAAGCAGGTCTTTCTAAGTCTTATTGCCTCAGTATTTTCGCGTTAGCGCGGGCTGCGTTTGGCCAAAATGCGCTGCAAAGTGCGCCGGTGCATATTGAGGCGTCGCGCCGTTTCGGACACGTTGCGATCACAAAGCTCATAGACACGTTGGATATGTTCCCAACGCACCCGATCCGCCGACATCGGGTTTTCGGGCGGTGGGGGCAGGGCATCACCATTGGCCAAAAGCGCATTGACGATGTCATTGGCGTCGGCGGGCTTTGACAGATAATCCGTGGCACCGATTTTGACGGCCGCCACAGCAGTGGCAATCGCGCCATATCCGGTCAAGACAACGATGCGGCTGTCGGGGCGTTTTTCCCGCAGAACCTCAACGACATCAAGCCCGTTGCCATCCTCAAGCCGAAGATCAACCACGGCATAGGCAGGCGGGCGGGCGGTCGCAATGGCTTTACCAGCAGCGACAGACCCCGCCATTTCGACCTCAAAGCCGCGCTTTTCCATGGCCCGCGCCAAACGGCGCAAAAACGGTTCGTCGTCATCGACCAGCAACAGCGACTTGTCCACTCCCAAGTCCATCATTTCATCCCCGGTCATGGGACCCCCTTGCGCCAATGTGCGTGATTATCTGAATTTGTATCAACCTAGAGCGCGGATGGCGGCGGGTCAATTTCTACCCTGCGTTCTATTTGGCGGCATCAATGAAACAGGCGACACGATCCGCCATCTGCTCTGGCGTGTCGTCGCGTTTAAAGAAATCGACAAATCCGATTTCGGGGAACACCAGATAGGTGAAGGTCGAATGATCCACGAGGTAATATTCCGGATCACCCTCTTCTTGTTTCTTGTAATAGGTTTTGTAGGCCATCGAGGCGGCTTTCACCTGTTCAGGAGAACCGGTCATACCGATCATGTTTTCGTGGAAAAGATCGGTGAACTCTTTGACCACCTCAGGCGTGTCACGGTCCGGGTCGATGGAGATAAAAGCGGTTTGCGTGTCATAGCCGCGCTCGTCCAAAAGACGCTCCGCATCCGCGTTGCGGGCATTGTCGAGCGGACAGACATCGGGGCAGAAGGTATAGCCGAAATAGAGGATCGTTGGCTTGGTGAACACATCCTGATCGGTGACCGTCACACCATCTTCGCTCACAAGCTCAAAAGGCCCACCAATGGACCCCGCACCACCGCTGACAGCGGAGCCGCGACATTGGGCAAATTGATCATCACCGGCCGGGCGTGTGGCATACCATACGCTTGCGCCCAATAAGGCGACAACGGCAACACCAGCGACAATGGCAAAAGATTTTGTCGACATGTTTTCTCTCCTCACGTGTGCGACGCATTGATCGGCGCATCAGCACGGACTAACAAGGGGTTTAATGCCGCAGTTGGATCAAAAACCTGTCAATGATTGAAAATAGTGACGATCTCATCACCGAAGAGCGCAGATCCAATTGGGTTCGCCTGAGAACGCTCACTGCGCTGCGCTGGATTGCGATCACGGGTCAAATTGCCACGATCATTTTGGCGATGACGGTATTTCACCTCAGATTTGATCTGGGCGGCTTTGCCGTTGTGATTGGCGCGTCGATCATTTTGAATATCGTGATCACGTTCATTTACCCGGAAAACACCCGGTTGAGCGAACATGGAGCAACATTGATGTTGTTGTTCGACATCGTACAATTGTCAGCGCTTTTGTATCTGTCAGGCGGGTTGAACAACCCATTCGCCCTCTTGATCTTGGCGCCTGTGTCAATTTCAGCCTCTGCCCTTCAGCCAAAATCATCGGTGTTGACAGGGGGCGCGGCCATCGCCTTGGTGTCGATCACCGCGCTTTATCATGTCCCGCTTGAGCTTTTAGACGGTGAAATCCTGCGAATGCCGAGACTTTTCCTGTTCGGGAGCTGGGCCGGGATTGTGATTGGCGTGGTGTTTTTGGGGGTATTTTCGTGGAAAGTCGCCTCTGAAATTCACACCATGTCAGAGGCACTTTTAGCGACCCAAATGGCGCTCACACGCGAACAGAAATTGACGGATTTAGGGGGTGTGATTGCCGCGGCGGCGCATGAATTGGGTACGCCTTTGGCAACGATCAAACTGGTGTCCAGTGAATTGGTGGATGATTTGGCGGATCATCCGATTTTGCGCGAGGACGCGCAGTTGATCAATGAGCAGGCGGATCGGTGTCGCGATATTTTGCGTTCCATGGGGCAGGCCGGCAAAGACGATCTACATATGCGGTTTGCGCCGCTTCAGGCCGTGGTCGAAGAAGCCGCACAGCCGCATGTTGCGCGGGGCAAAACAGTCAAACTTGAGGTGTTGGGTAGCGAAGATGGGACACCACAGCCCTATGTCTATCGGCGTCCCGAGATCATCCATGGGCTGCGCAACCTGGTTCAAAATGCGGTGGATTTTTCTGAAACGACGGCGTGGATTGATATCACATGGAACGCGCGTACCATCACGCTTCGGATCATTGATGATGGGGCTGGATTTCCGACATCTGTGATTGGCCGGATTGGCGACCCTTTCATGCGACGCCGCCGCACAGAACGCGAGATTGATCGGCGTCCGGGCTATGAGGGTATGGGGCTTGGGCTTTTTATTGCCAAAACGCTTTTGGAGCGAACTGGGGCCGAGATTGCTTTTGCCAACGGATCGGACCGCCACGACCTCCATCTACATGCGGGCCGTCGGTCTGGTGCAATTGTTGAACTGAGTTGGCCCAAAGAGCGGATCAGCGTGCCGGAGGGAGAACAAAACAAGGCTTTGGGGGAAAATGCCCGATTTGATGCATGATTTCTTGGGGTTTTAACGGTGCGTTAACTATCCTTACCCAAAATCATCCCGTCGCAGAAGCGTATTTTGTCGGGAATCACATGTCGGTCGAACTCCTCTCCACTCTTGCATCCCTCATCATAGGAAGCCTTTGCATTGCCTTTTTGGCGCTCTACGGGTTTGCCTGGATGGCTGCCAGGAAAGAAAAATCAGAGGCGATCACCCTGAGAGATCAGGACAATGACATCGTCTTTCTGTTCGATGACGAAAAACTGGTAAACGCGACGGTCTCCGCGCAAAGCGTGCTTGCGGCAGCCGCCAATGTCGGCTCGGATTGGTCACGGCTTTTGTCGGTAACGATCTCAAAATTCCCGACGCTTCAAAAAGAAATCATAGAACTCGCCGATCGTGGCACATTGATCATTGAGTCCCGTGATGGCAGCTCCGTGATGAAATGCGAATGGCGCAACGGGCTTGCGCGCCTGACATTGTTGGATCGAGAAACGGAACACAGCCATATCGAGTTGGACCGTCATTCCTTGATGGCGATGGAGCAAGAGCTTGAAACTCTGCGCGCCACCACGGAAAACGTGCCCTATCTGGTGTGGCGCGAACTGGCGGATGGCACGATCAGTTGGGCCAATGCCGCCTATATCGCTCTTGCCGACAGTATGGTGCAAAACGGTGATATTCCAAGCTGGCCACCGATGTCTTTGTTCGACACCTCGCGTCTTACCAACGTTGGCGCAAAAGACTCCCGCCGCCTCACCCTCAAGGATCAAAACGGCGGAACACATTGGTTTGAGGTCTTTCGATTTGAAATGGGGGGTGATTTCCTATTCACAGCCAATTCCGCGGACCATACGGTCAAGGCGGAGGAAACGCTTCGCGAGTTCACCCAAACCCTGACCAAAACCTTTTCTCATCTCACTATCGGGCTTGCAGTGTTTGATCGCAATCGTAGGCTGGCTTTGTTCAACCCGGCGCTTACGGACCTGACCGCCCTTTCGGTTGAGTTTTTGATCTCGCGCCCAGTTTTAACCACCTTCCTCGATAGGCTGCGCGACAGTCAGATGATGCCAGAACCGAAAGATTATAAATCTTGGCGCCAGGAGATGGCTGCGTTGGAATCCGCCGCCGAAGATGGCACATATCAAGAGGTTTGGACCCTGCCTGGCGGTATGACATATCGGATTTCTGGACGCCCGCATCCCGATGGGGCCATCGCCTTTTTGTTCGAAGACATCTCTGCCGAGATGTCCTTGACACGGCGGTTTAGGTCAGAGATCGAAACGGGTCAGGCTGTGCTCGACAGCCTGCCTGAAGCCATTGCCGTGTTTAACAGCGAAGGCATGTTGATGATGGCGAATTCGGCCTACACGTCGCTTTGGGGTCTTGAACAAATGGAAGGCATTTCAGAGACAAGCATCGTTGAGGCGACACGCATATGGCATTCGAAATGTGCGCCATCGCCACTTTGGAATGATATTCGGGAATTTGTCAGCCGTGTTGGTGCGCGCGAAGAGTGGACTGGCACCACCCGGCTTTGGGATGGGCGCCGTCTTACTTGCCGATTTGCACCATTGCCGTCCGGCCAAACCCTTGTTGGCTTTGCGCCTGAGGCGCGCGGCTCTGTGGTGCGACCCACGCTTCGGCCGCAGGCGGACAGCCAGTTCGTAGAAATGTGACGCCCTTCTTTCCTTGTGTCCCTTGCGGGGCAGCCTAAAGTCGGGCACATGTTTTGTCCGAACATCAAAGGCTCCCGGCAATGCTTTTCGACCCTATATCTCTTAAATTCCAGCGGCCTCATGTCTGAGCGCGCACAGCTTTTCCAAGAGTTTCTTGGGTCTGGCCCTTGGGCTAATTCTAGCGTAGCCGCCTTGGCGGGAGATGCGTCTCGGCGGCGGTATCACCGGCTGAAGGATCGTTCGACCGGTCGATGTGCCATCGCAATGGATGCGCCCCCGGAGGCTGGTGAAGATGTTCGCCCTTTTCTAAAGGTCGCCGCCTATCTTCGCGATCTCGGACTGTCAGCCCCTGAAATATATGCCGCCGATGAGACCAATGGGTTTTTGATCCTCGAAGATTTTGGCATAGATTTGTATGATGTCGTCTGTGCCCAGAAACCCCATTTGGAAACTGAGCTTTATGACGCGGCTGTCGATGTTCTGATTCACATCGCCTCCTCAACACCACTGGAAGGCGCTGCGGATTACGGGTCCTTGATGACCGATCTCGCACTTTCCTGTTACCGCTGGTACGCTGAACCCGTTTTGGGTCACGATATGTCTTCAGAATGTGAGGCCGCGCGCACCGTTTTAACGCCACTCATTGCGACTCTTGGGCATGGCCGCGTTACGATTTTACGCGATTATCACGCGCAAAATCTATTGTGGCTGCCGGATCGAACGGGCCCATCTCGCGTTGGGCTTTTGGATTTCCAGGACGCGATGCTCGGTCATCCCGCTTATGATGTGATTTCGCTGACAACAGATGCGCGACGCGATGTCCCGGTTGAGGTTCAGAAACGATGCCTGGCGCGATTTAGCGACGGATTGAATCTCAATCCAGTTGATTTCAATCGTGAAGCAGCGATGTGTTCGGTGCAGCGGAACCTGCGGATTTTGATGATTTTCGCGCGCATGTCGCTTCATTTTGCGCGCCCGCATTACGTTGACCTGATCCCACGGGTCTGGGCGCATTTACAGCGCGATCTGGATCACCCTGATCTCGCGGATCTTGCACGCCTCATTCGCGCAGATTTACCGGAACCCACAAAAGAAACCCTTCAGTGTCTGAAAGAAAAATGCGGAACCATCCCAACACTGCAATGATTTTTTGTGCGGGACGCGGCACCCGGATGAAAACACTGACGGAGGATCGACCAAAACCGATGATTGAAGTGGCAGGGCGGCCACTTGTCGATCATGCGCTGGATCAGATCGGGGGCATCGAGCACAAGGTCGCAAATCTTCATTACTTGCCGGAGGCGCTTGAAAAACACTTGAATACCGCCGGAATCGAGACTGTTTTTGAAGAAATCCTGCTTGAAACAGGGGGCGGTCTACGCAACGCTTTGCCACAGCTCAGGGCAGATGTCGTCTTTACCGTCAACACGGATGCGGTTTGGAAAGGTCCAATGGCGTCTGACATTTTGTCAGAGGCTTGGGACCCTGAAAAGATGGATGCGCTGCTCTTAACCGTTCCATTTGACCGCGTGCACGGACACCTTGGACAGGGTGATTTTGATATTTTACCAGATGGGCGATTGGCGCGCGGTCATGGCTCAGTTTACACTGGGGTTCAGATTTTAAAGACCGATACGCTCAACGGCATCGACGAGACGTGTTTTTCGCTTAATCTCGTGTGGGAACGTCTGTTTGAAAAGAATAGAATTTTCGGCGCGGAATATCCGGGACATTGGTGTGATGTCGGTCATCCCGAAGGGATTGAGATTGCGGAGCGCCTCTTGAAGGACGCCCATTAAAGGACGGATTATGTTCGGATCCATCGAGAAGCCACATTTGTTTGGTTTGCCCTGCGGCGTCAATTATCCGGCGGCGTTAAAACAGGGGATTTTGGAACGGTTTCGAGACTCGCCGCCCGAAATTTTGGCGCACACGCAGGTTTTCGTGAACACATCGCGAATGAAAAAGGACATCCTGTCCGCGTTTGATGACGGCTCAACCCGGCTTTTGCCGCAGGTGAAATTGATTTCAGAGCTAGGGGCGTCGCCTGATTTCATGGACCTGCCAATGCCGATCAGCGGCCTCCGGCGGCGGTTGGAATTGTCACAACTTGTGTCGCATTTTCTCCGCCAAGAGCCGCAATTTGCCACGCGCGCCTCTGTGTTTGATCTCTCTGATAGCCTCGCGGCCTTACTGTCCGAAATGCAGGATGAGGGCGTGACACCAGAGCGGCTCAGGTCGCTTAAAATCCCCGATGCTTCAGGGCATTGGGAAAAATCTTTGGTGTTTTTGTCGATTATTTTTGACTATTTTGGTCCGACTGCCACCCATGAACCCAGTCAAGAAGATCGGTTGAGGTTGATTGTGGATCGCCTCGAAACAAGATGGGGCGAGACTCCACCAAATCATCCGATCATAGTTGCCGGCTCAACCGGATCGCGTGGAATGACGGCACGATTCATGGCATTGGTGGCGCGCCAACCGAAGGGCGCTGTGGTTTTGCCCGGTGTTGATTTTGATATTCCTCTTGGAGTCTGGCAAGAAATTGCAGGGCAGGGGAACAGGAGCACACCCACCGTTGAACACCCGCAAGAGCGCACAGTGCGTATGGCCGAAAAGCTTGGCTTAACGTCAGGTGACATTCAAAACTGGGCGCAAGTATCTCCTCCTAATTTGACCCGAAACCGGCTCATTTCTCTTTCTTTGCGGCCTGCGCCTGTGACTCATCAATGGATGAAAGAAGGCCCTGAATTTCAGAATACAGACGCTGCCTGTTCTGCAATGACTTTGATTGAAGCGCCTGACATGCGGATCGAGTCCAATGCCATCGCTTTGATCCTTCGTGAGGCAGCACAAAACGGGCGTAAAGCCGCCCTGATCACACCGGATCGCGACCTTGCGCGGCGGGTGACGGCGCTTTTGGGCCGGTGGAACATCACACCAGATGACAGCGCCGGGATACCGCTCAATCAGACCCCGCCAGGCCGACTTTTACGCCATATTGTTGGGATTTTGGGACGCAAACTGTCCTCTGAAGACTTACTGGTTCTTTTGAAACATCCACTGACATCGCGCGGGCATACAGGCGATGAGGGGCGAGGATATCACCTTTTGTGGACCCGTGAACTTGAGGTGCATCTACGCCGCAAAGGGGTGGTGTTTCCCGCCCGTGAAAGCCTTTTGCAGTGGGCTATTTCGTCTGGGGCAGAAAAGGCGGACAAAGAGGGCCGCAAAATTTGGGCGGCTTGGATTGCCGATCTTTTGGACGTACTTGCCGTGGCGCCTGAGCGCGACTTGACGGATCACATTGATCATCTCGTGTCGGTCGCGTCCCTCTTTGTAAAAGGGGCACAAGGCACGGATGATCGTGAACTTTGGGGGCAAAATGCGGGACGAGAAGCGTTGCGCCTTGTCTCTGACTTACGTCGAGAAGCCGAATTTGGCGGCATAATGAATGCGTTGGCCTTTGCCGATCTCTTTCGGGCGGTTTTGGGTCGGGGATTGGCACGCGATCCGTCGCCAAAACATCCGCAAGTTATGATCTGGGGTACATTGGAAGCGCGGGCCTTGGGGGCCGAGTTGGTTGTTTTGGCTGGGTTGAACGAAACCATCTGGCCACAAGCACCCGGACAAGATCCGTGGTTCAGCCGAGACATGCGCAAGCAGGCCGGGCTGTTGTCGCCCGAACAAGCCACGGGACTTTCCGCGCATGATTTCCAACAGGCTGTTGGCGCGCCTGAGGTGGTTTTGACGCGGGCAAAACGAGATGCAGAGGCCGAAACTGTTGCGTCCCGCTGGCTGATCAGACTGACAAACCTGATGTCTGGCATGTCCGATGAGGGCCGGAGCGCTCTTGACGCCATGCGCAAACGTGGGGCGTATTGGATCAAGATGGCCGATGACCTCGATCGACCCAATTTCACCTTGCCGCCTGCAAAACGACCAAGCCCGCGCCCCCCGGTTGCGGCACGCCCAAGGCAGCTTTCGGTGACACGGATCGAAACATTGATCCGTGATCCTTATGACATTTACGCCAACCGTATCCTTCGGTTGAATAAACTTGATCCGCTGAGCCGCGACCCCGATGTGCGCGAGCGAGGCACCGCCTTTCACGCGATCATGGAAAGCTATCTAACTGATATTTCAGACGAAACATTCGATCAATCGCTCGCACGGTTCATGGCGACGGCCGAGCGTGTGTTGGAGGATCAAGTGGCTTGGCCCTCCGCGCGCCGCGTGTGGTTGGGTCGGATACGCAAGATTGCCGAGGGTTTGGTGCGTCAGGAACGCATGCGCCTGACCACGGGGCAACCTGCGGGAATTGAAGTCAAAGGAGCGATGCATTTTGCTGACATTGATTTTTCTTTGACCTGCAAGGCGGATCGGATTGATCGCAAAAACGACGATACATTCGTGATCTATGACTACAAATCAGGGCGGCCTCCGTCGGAAAACCAAACACGGATTTTCAGCATTCAGTTGTTGTTGGAGGCAGCAATGTTGGAGGCTGGCCGCTTTGACGACCTACCGATGGGAAGAGTTTCCGAAGTCACCTATTTGGGGCTTAATTCCGAGTTGACGGAAACATCTTTGGCTTTGGAAAAAAGCGACATTGAAGAGGTTCAAGCCAAGCTACGCGAACTGATCCGCAGCTACGATGATCCGCAAACGGGCTATAGCGCGCGGCGGATGATGGCCAAAGTGCGGTTCAAAACCGATTTTGAACATCTTGCACGCTTTGGTGAATGGTCGGAAGCGGATGAGCCAGTGCCAGAGGATTTGCAATGAGCGCGTTCAATGAGGCCACCCAACGCCAAATCATGGCGGCGCAGCCGGACATGTCCACTTGGCTTTCCGCGAATGCGGGTTCGGGTAAGACCAAGGTGCTGACCGACCGCGTGGCGCGGCTGTTGTTGGATGGCACGCCACCTCAACATATTTTGTGTTTGACTTACACCAAGGCGGCCGCGGCAGAGATGCAGAACCGGCTGTTCGCGCGGCTGGGTGGTTGGGCGATGCTGCCGGATGCGCAATTGGTCGACGAGCTGACAGTGCTCGCGCCTGGCAAAGTTTTGGATCCCGAAACCCTACGGCACGCGCGCACCTTGTTTGCGCGCGCGGTAGAAACGCCGGGTGGGTTGAAAATTCAAACCATCCACTCGTTTTGCAGCGCCCTTTTGCGCAGGTTTCCTTTGGAAGCCGGGGTGTCACCTCAGTTCAAGGAAATGGATGAGCGACAATCCCGCAGGATGGTGGCTGACATTTTGGATGAGTTGGCATTGGGGCAGGCGCGTGACGTGATCGACGCAGCCGCGGTTTATGTCAACGATCTGGATTTGACGGATTTAGCACTCCGAATTGTTGCCAAACGAGAGGGCTTTTTGCCCGCCCGCAGTGAAGCAGAGATTTGGTCCTGGTTTGACCTGCCAGAGGGCTATGATGAGAGGGCATTAATCGCCGATGTCTTCATGGGCGGCGAGCAGGAGATGTTTCGTTCGGTTGCAGTACTTTTAGAAGGCTCCACAAAAGCGGATGAAAAACTGGCCCCGCTTTTCCGGTTTTGGGCTGGATCAGAGCCTTCTATGACGATGATCGAGGCCTGTTGCCAAAAGCTTTTATCCGGGGAGACAAGCAAAAACCCACATGTTTCAAAATTCTATGCACAGCATTCGAGCTTTCCAACACGCAAACTGATTGATGCGCATCCCGATGCGCTTCATCAATTAGAAGCGTTCATGAAACGGGTTGAGGCGGCGCGATCGCGGGTGTTTGGCCTCTATGATGCGCGGCGAACTTGGACGCTTCATCAATTGGCGCGGGCGGTTTTGCCACCCTATCTGGAACGCAAGGCGCAGCTTGGGCTTTTGGATTTTGACGACATGATCCGACGCGCGCGGGATTTGTTGTCGATTTCAAACGTGTCGCAATGGGTGCTTTATCGCCTTGATGGCGGGATTGATCACATCCTTGTCGACGAAGCGCAAGACACCAGCCCGGATCAATGGATGGTTGTGCAACTTTTGGCGGGGGAATTTACCGCGGGAGAGGGTGCGCGCGCGGATGTGACGCGCACGATTTTCGTGGTTGGGGATCACAAACAGTCGATTTATTCGTTTCAGGGCGCAGCGCCCGAAGCGTTTGACAAGATGAAAGCGCATTTTGGCGAACGTTTGACCGCCGTAGGCCAGCCACTGCAAGACCTTTCATTGCAGTATTCCTTTCGTTCTTCGCGCGCGATCCTGTCGGCCACGGATGAGGTGTTTCGCGCCAGTGAGGGTGTGGGTGTCGGCGGCGCAACGGAGCATATTGCATTCTTTGACGACATTCCGGGACGGGTGGATCTTTGGCCTTTGATCGAACCGGAAAAGGGCCCCGATGATCCCGAGGATTGGGAAAATCCGGTGGACATCATCACACCCGAACATCACTCCGCACGACTGGCGCAGAGGGTGGCGGATTTTGTTGCAAACCTTCTCGAATCCGGCTCAATTCCTGATAAAAATGGCACAGGCCGTCCCGTGACACCGGGCGACATCATGATCCTTGTGCGTAGTCGGTCTGAGTTGTTTGGCCGGATTTTACGGACGCTGAAATCCCACCCGGCGCGCATTCCCGTGGCGGGGGCGGATCGCCTAACGTTGAACGACGAATTGGCGGTGAAAGATATCCGTTCGCTTTTGGCATTTCTGTCTTTGCAGGACGATGATTTGGCCTTGGCCGAGGCGTTGAAATCGCCTTTGTTCAATTGGTCCGAGCGTGATCTGTATCAGTTGGCCCATGGGCGCACCACGATCACGCTTTGGCGTGCGCTCTATGAAAGACGGGCAGAATGGCCGGAGACCTTTGAAATTCTTGAGGATTTGCGTCAAACCTCTGATTTTTTACGGCCTTACGATCTGATTGAGCGGATTTTAATCCGTCACAACGGACGACAAAATTTTATTGCACGCCTGGGCAAAGAGGCCGAAGACGGGATTGACGCCCTGCTGTATCAAGCGCGGGCGTATGAGGTGGCGGAAACGCCAAGCCTCACCGGGTTTATCGCTTGGCTTGAAGCGCAGGACATTCAACTCAAACGCGTTTTGGATGAGACCTCAAACCTTGTTCGGGTCATGACGGCACATGGCTCCAAAGGGTTGGAAGCCCCGATTGTGATCCTGCCGGACACGTTAAAATCCCTACGTGAAACGCGGGATGAATTTGTCGAACCTGACAGTGGTCAGGTGGTTTGGAAGGGGCCGAAAGAACAGCGATCCGATGTTGTAAAACAGACCTTAAACCGGCTGAAAATGGCAGATATGGAAGAAGATCGCCGGCTTTTATATGTGGCAATGACACGCGCGGAAAAGTGGCTTGTGGTCTGCGGGGCAGGCGAGGAAAAAGAGGCGGCGGACAGTTGGTATAACCTTGTACGTCGCGGATTGGCCGAGTTGTCGACACAGAAGGTCGATTTTGGTGATTTTGAAGTGGATCGCTACGCCTATGGCGACTGGCCAGAGCCGCAAACCGGGGAAGCGCGTGCCAAACAAATGCGGCCTGTTTTGCCGGATTGGTGTCACTTTCCCGCGCCAGAACCGGACTTGGCCACCGCGGTTCTGTCCCCGTCTGATCTTGGCGGTGCCAAAGCCCTGCCCGGTGAAGCGAATGTTTTGGACCAAGAGGCCGCGATGCGGCGCGGAAGTCAGCTTCACCGTTTGATTGAAATCCTACCAGAGGTCGCGCCAGATCGCCGGGCCCAGGTGGCGCATCACGTTTTGACCACAGGTGAAGACCCTGCGCTGGATGAGGAGGTCGGCGATCTGTTGGAGGAAGCGCTTGGTGTCCTCAACGCGTCCTATGACTGGGATGTGTTTGGCACAGATTCTTTGGCCGAAGTACCCTATACTTCGCAACTTTCCACGAAGGGCGGGCAGATGATCCACGGAATTATTGATCGACTCATTATCACACCCGATCACATCCAAATCATCGACTACAAATCCAATGCGGTGATCCCAGAGCAATCCGAAGACATCCCGGAAGGATTATTGCGGCAATTGGGCGCCTACGCCGAGGCAATGGCGCAGATTTACCCGGACCGGATGATTGAAACCGCGATTCTTTGGACGCGCACGGCGGAACTTGCTGTGGTGCCTCTCGACATCGTGATGTCAGCCTTGCGTCGAACCGCCACATCTTGATCTTTGGCCGTACAAGTCATAGGTTTTCGGTCAAGTTCAGCATTCAGGAGAAGCCCCATGGCGACTGTTAAAGTAAGCGATGACACTTTCGCATCCGAAGTTCTCAATTCAGACATCCCCGTTGTTGTGGATTTCTGGGCGGAATGGTGCGGCCCGTGCAAACAAATCGGCCCGTCCCTCGAAGAACTTTCCAATGAGTACGAAGGCAAAGTCAAAATCGTCAAAGTGAACGTGGACGAAAATCCGAACGCGCCGGCACAATTTGGCGTGCGTTCGATCCCGGCCTTGTTCATGTTCAAAGATGGCGAAGTGATCTCCAACAAAATCGGCGCAGCGCCGAAAGCCGCATTGGCCGGTTGGATCGCCGAAGCTGTTTGAGTTCGGCTAAACATTACGGATCAGGGGCGCCACTTTGGCGCCCTTTTTCGTGGCCGGGTTGCGCCAAGCGGGTCGTGCGCTCATATAAACCACGAAGCGAAAGGAAAACCGATGTCGAGAGAAGAGTTTCCCGGATGGCACGGCACGACGATTATTGGCGTGCGGCGTGGGGGTGAAGTTGTGATTGCGGGGGATGGACAGGTGAGTCTGGGCCAGACCGTGATCAAAGGCACTGCACGCAAGGTGCGACGCTTGAAACCCGGAGGGCATGAGGTTGTCGCGGGGTTTGCCGGATCGACGGCGGATGCGTTTACGCTTTTGGAGCGGCTAGAAACCAAATTGGAGGCCAGCCCCGGTCAATTGGCGCGGGCTTGCGTTGAATTGGCGAAAGATTGGCGCACGGATAAATATCTGTCGAAACTTGAGGCGATGTTGATCGTGACCGATGGTGATGCGCTTTTGGTGGTCACCGGGGCAGGCGACGTTTTGGAGCCCGAACATGACATCGCAGCGATTGGATCGGGCGGGAATTTCGCATTGGCGGCTGCGCGCGGCTTGATGTCCACCGACAAGGATACCGAAACGATTGCCCGCGAGGCGATGAAAATTGCCTCTGACATCTGTGTTTATACCAATGGCAACCTGACGGTTGAGAAGATTTCAAAATGACAGACCTGACCCCCCGTGAAATTGTTTCTGAGCTGGACCGCTACATCATCGGTCAAAATGACGCCAAACGCGCGGTTGCTGTTGCGTTGCGCAATCGGTGGCGCCGCAAACATTTGGCCGATGACATCCGTGATGAGGTCTATCCGAAAAACATCCTGATGATCGGGCCCACCGGCGTGGGCAAAACCGAGATTTCGCGGCGTTTGGCGAAGCTCGCGAAAGCACCATTTGTCAAAGTGGAAGCGACGAAATTCACCGAAGTCGGCTATGTTGGCCGCGATGTGGAACAGATTGTACGTGATCTGGTCGATGCGGCGATTGCGCAGACCCGCGAGTACATGCGCGATGATGTGAAGGCGAAAGCCTTTAGCGCCGCCGAAGATCGCGTCATTGAAGCGATTGCCGGGACGGATGCACGCGAGCAGACGCGGGAGATGTTTCGCAAAAAACTGCGCGGGGGCGAGTTGGATGCGACCGTGATCGAGATCGAGGTGCAAGACAGCGGCACACCCGCAGGAATGTTTGAAGTGCCCGGTCAGCCGCAAATGGGCGGGATGATGAATCTCGGCGATATTTTTGGCAAAGCCTTTGGCGGACGCACGGTGAAAAAGAAGGTCACGGTGGCAGAAAGCTATGACCTGTTGATCTCGGAAGAGGCCGACAAGCTTTTGGACGACGAGACCGTGACGCGCGTGGCCTTGGAGGCGGTGCAGGAAAACGGCATCGTGTTCATCGATGAAATCGACAAGGTCTGTGCGCGCTCGGATGCCCGCGGCGGCGATGTGTCACGCGAGGGGGTTCAACGGGATTTGTTGCCTTTGATCGAGGGCACCACCGTGTCGACCAAACATGGGCCGGTGAAAACTGATCACATCCTGTTCATCGCATCAGGCGCGTTTCACATCGCTAAGCCTTCGGATTTGTTGCCGGAATTGCAAGGGCGTTTGCCAATCCGAGTGGAATTGCGGGCCCTGGAAGTGGGCGATTTCGTCCGAATTTTGACCGAAACGGAAAATGCGCTGACATTGCAATACAGCGCCTTGATGGCGACCGAAGAGGTTACGGTGACCTTTACCGAAGACGGCATTGCCGCGATTGCGAAATTGGCCGCTGAGGTGAACACCGCCGTCGAAAACATCGGCGCGCGCCGCCTTTATACCATCGTTGAGCGGGTGTTTGAGGAACTGTCCTTTGGTGCCCCGGACCGGGGTGGCGAGGAGGTCGTGATTGACGAGGCCTATGTCCGCGCCCATGTCGGCGAAATGGCCAAAGAAGTCGATGTAAGCCGCTATATGCTCTGAGGTTTGGGGTTATTTTTGCCGTCTGAGATAGACGTAATAGGCCCCGGACCCACCATGTTTCAAATGCGCCTCAGCGACCTGTAACACCGCCTCACGCAGGGGCGGTGTTTGGAGCCAATGCGGCACCTGATGTTTCAAAACGCCTTTGCGCACCGGAATTGGCCCCTCATCGTCGCGATGTTTGCCCTTGCCAGTGATGACCAACACAAGCCGCCGATCCATCGCGCAGGCCGTGAGGATAAACCGGGTGAGCGCAGGATGCGCCTGTGCCATGGTCATGCCGTGAAGGTCGATGCGGGCCTCTGGCGACACCTTGCCTTTGCGCATTTTGGTGAAATGTTTGCGATCCATCCGCAGCGGCGCTTTCGCCAGCCGCTCGGTCAGAGTGGGCGCAAGGTTATGGCCTTTTTCCACCTTGGCGTGACGACCAATTTCGAGTTCGAAAAGCTGGATGTCGCGAGTAACGTCACGCGGCGTGATGGGCACGGATGCTTTTGGTTTGACCGGACGGGCAATCGGCGCGGGTGGACGTGCGCCATGAATGGGTTTCGCAGTCTTCTTGACCAAATCCCAAAGGGTTTGATCCTCATCAGAAAGCGCAGATGTGCCGGGTTTGCGTTTACGAGTCATCCCTTGGCCTTTTCCTCAAGGCCAAAGGCAATTTGGATTGGCATCAGGACGACCATACGTCCGGGATCGCGGATTTGCCCCGCCAGATCCCCCGCTGCCGCGCCAGATCCGAAAAAGATATCGGCGCGCTGTGCGCCTTTGATGGCCGAGCCGGTGTCTTGGGCAATCATCAGGCGGCGCAAGGGGGTGGCACCGTTCTTTTCCACCCAAACAGGCGCCCCCAAGGGCACAAAGGCAGGGTCCACCGCGATGGAGCGCATCGGCGTGATCGAACGGTGCATGGCCCCGATCGGACCTTTGTCCGCAGGCAAGCGCGGCAATTCGCGAAAGAAGACGTAGGACGGGTTGAAATTCAATAAATCCTGTCCTTCGACCGGATTGCGCCGCACCCAATTTTGAATGACCTTGGCCGAAACCTGATGCGGTTCATAGACGCCGCGCCGGATCAATTCCTGACCGATGGAGCGATAGTTATAGCCGTTGTGCCCGGCATAACCGATCCGAATGGTGGACCCATCCGTGAGGCGAATACGGCCAGAGCCCTGGACCTGAAGGAAAAACAGTTCGACCGGATCATCGACCCAAGCAATCTCAAGCCCACGTCCGACCAAAGCCCCATCAGCAATATCGCGGCGGCTCAGATAAGGCGCGCCAGAAACCCGGTCCGGGGGCAGGCGGTAAATGGGGTAACGGTAGGGGCCGTCAGGAGAGCGCGCACCGCGCAATTCGGGTTCGAAATAGCCGGTGAACATTGGATCAGCGCCGTCTTCGATCAGGACGGGACGGAAAAACAGTTCAAAAAAGCTACGCGCATTGATGGGCGTGGCGGCAAGTTTACACAGCTGCGGCCACTCGTCGCCGTCGATCAAATCACAAGTGTCGCGAAACACGGCAAGGGCCGCGGCGTGATCGTCCTCGGCCCAGGTGTTGAGATCGGAAAAAGAGAGAACGCGCGCCATAAGATCATCCGCAGAAAAAACTGGCGCGCTCAAAGCCAGCAAGGCCGCAGATGCAGCGCTCGCCAACCTCGTCCACATCAGGCACCCGTTGCTACAAGTTGCCAGTTTGGATCATCCGACCCGACGACACGCGCAAAGGTCCAGATGTCTTTTTGGCGTTTGATGTCATTGGGATTGCCCTCAACCAACTGGCCGGTGGCATCGCGCACCACAGTGGTGGTTTCACCAACAAAACGCAGTTTGATCTCGGCCTCATCACTGGCGCGGTCCAAATCGGCGTCGATGATTTGAATTTCACGCAGACCGACGAATTGGCTTTCAATCGTCAGACCTTTGGATTGGCGTTCCGCTACCACGCCAGAAAACGCCTCATACACGTCTTCGGAGAGGAAGGGGCGAATGCTTTCCAACTCGTCGTGTTCAAACGCCATGAGGATCATCTCGTAGGCGCCACGCGCGCCGGAAAGGAATTCATTGACGCTGAAAGAGGGATCAACCCGTTTGATCGCGGCGAGATTTTCGGCAACGCGGGTGCCAGCCTCGACATTGTCGATGATGTCGTGATCGACACCACCATCAATGACTTCGAAATTTTGTCGGGCGCGTGTGGCATCAGGCGCACCGGGGAATTCGGCGCGCGGTTTTTCAAACCCCTCGCGCGTACCCAAAACGCTGCGCAAGCGCAGGATCAAAAAAATGGCGATACCCGCAAGTACCAGAATGGAAAGAAGGGAGTTACCCATCGGCGGTTCTTCTCCGTTGCAACGTGGCAAAATCTGTCTACTCACCTTATGTAGGTGCTGACTGGCACCAAGTCCACCGGTGCCACAGAGAGAAGACAGGAGTTCCTATGTGGCTTTTCGCACTTTTTGTTGCTGTGCCCATCATTGAGATCGCACTTTTTATTCAAGTTGGCGGCCTCATTGGCCTTTGGCCGACGCTTTTAATCGTCGTTGTGACGGCAATTTTAGGCACGCAGTTGGTGCGTCAACAAGGCGCGCTTGCCCTATCGCAATTGCGCCAATCCTTTTCCGAACTCAATGATCCAAGCGAACCTTTGGCGCATGGTGCGCTGATCCTTTTGTCTGGCGCGCTGTTGCTGACGCCGGGGTTTTTCACCGATACGGTCGGGTTTTTGCTTTTGATTCCGGCGTTTAGGTCCTTTACGTTTCGCGAGCTGCGCAAGAGGATCAAGGTTCAGGGTTTTGTCATGGGCCAACACACAATGCCGCCACGCCAAGATGGATTTCGCGATCAACCGGGTGATCCCACGACCATTGACGGCGAATGGCAAGAGATTGATCAAGAGGACGACAGTGCCTCAAATGACCCGCAAGCCCCATCAGGGTGGACTCGCCATTGAGGCATGGGTGGCAACCTGATACAAAACCGCGAATTTCATACTTCTAAGGACGAAACCCATGGCCGAAAATGGAACCGACACCAGCGACTCCGCGATTGCTCCCGAAGCGGCAGCACAAGCTGCCCCTGTGAAAATGCAGGTTTTGGGCCAATATATCCGGGATATGTCGTTTGAGAATATTCTTGCGCAGAAGAGTTTGAAGGTCGAAGGCCGTCCGAACATTTCTGTGCAAGTGGCACTTGATGCCAAAAAGCGCGCTGAAGACAATCAGTTTGATGTGGCGACCAAAATCAAGGTCGAATCCAAGACCGAAGATGATGCGACCCTGTTCATCCTTGAGCTTGATTATGCGGGCGTATTCTTGATCGAAAACGTGCCGGACGAGCAAATGCACCCGTTCCTGATGATCGAATGCCCGCGGATTCTGTTCCCGTTCCTGCGCCGGGTTGTTCATGATGTGACGCGCGATGGGGGCTTCCCGCCGCTGAACCTGGATAATATCGACTTTGTTCAGCTCTATCGCCAAGACATGATGCGCCGCGCAGAAGCTCAAAAGGCCGCAGCCACGACAAACTAAGCCTTTCGCTTAGCTGTATTTTTTCCAAATCGCGCCGTCGCCCAACCCGTCAACAAAGGCGGCATGGGCGGCGGCTTCTTCGTCTGTAATGCGCGGCGGAAGCGGGGCAGGGCGACGCGTCGGTCGCCACGTCTCATCTTTGGCGAGTGAGGAGACCGTCGTTTTGCGGGCGGGTTCGGGCGCAAGGATCAAATCGGGTTGGCGCCCGCCGATGAGTTCAAGATAGACCTCGGCCAAAATTTCCGAGTCAAGCAAGGCACCGTGCAGCGTACGCGCGGCATTATCGATCCCAAAACGGCGGCACAGAGCGTCCAGAGTGGCAGGAGAGCCGGGGAATTTTTTGCGCGCCATGGCGAGGGTATCAAGCGCGCGGGCAAAGGGGATTTCCGGCAGGCCGATCCATTTCAGCTCCGCATTGAGAAATTTCATGTCAAAGCTGGCGTTGTGGATCACAAGTTTGGAATCAGGCCCGATGAAATCAAGAAAGGCCTGACCCACGGTTTTAAACAAGGGTTTATCTTTAAGCGTCACTTCGCCCTCTTTTGGCGCGCGCGGCGGCGTCAAAAGATCAGGGCCAATGCCGTGAACGCCGAATGCGCCATCAGGCATGTCCCTTTGAGGGTTGATATATTGGTGATAGGTCCGCCCGGTCGGCATGTGATTGAACAGCTCAATCGCCCCGATCTCAACGAGACGATCGCCGCTATGAGGATCAAATCCGGTGGTTTCGGTATCGAGAACGATCTCACGCATGGGCTATTTTGGTCCTGAGAGTTGAGAGCAGATTTTGAACCTGAGCGCGGGTGGATTCAAGGGTATCGGTTTCGATAACCACATCCGCGCGCGCGCGTTTTTCCGCATCTGGCAGTTGTTTTGACAGGATGGCTTTAAAATGCGCCTCTGTCATGCCCGGTCGGGCAAGCACACGGGCCGCTTGGGTTTTGGCATCGGTTGAAACGACAACAACGACATCGACACTTTTGTCGGCACCCGTTTCAAACAAAAGCGGAATATCGGCAAGTGCGATGGGGGCGGTACAATCAGCAATGAAAGCATGCCGGTCTGCGGCAACCAAGGGATGAACGATGGATTCAATCTGTTTGAGTGCGTCCGGGTTGGCCGCGATGATGGATTTAAGCCGATCTTTGGACACCACCCCATCACTGATAGCCTCCGGGAACACTTTGGAAATTGGGTCGACAGCCGCGCCATTTTTGCCATAAAGCCGCGCCACGGCCACATCGGCGTCCCAAACGGGGATGCCTTCCTCGGCAAACATCGCAGCCGTGGTGCTTTTGCCCATTCCGATGGAGCCGGTAAGGCCAATGAGAAAAGGCCGGGAGGTCATGCGGAGAGGATGAAGTTTCGGGTGGCCTCGTCAACATCGGGACGTTGACCGAACCAACGCTCAAATCCCGGCGCGGCTTGGTGCAACAACATGCCGAGACCATCGACGGTTTGGCAACCCATCTGAGCCGCGCGCTCAAGCAATCCAGTGCGCAGGGGGGTGTAGACGATATCTGTAACCACAGCTTTGGGGCTCAAATGATCCAAGGAAAGCTTTAGGTCAGGCTGCCCCGCCATGCCAAGCGAGGTGGTATTGATCAGCGTGGTAACACCATCAAGCATATCAGCGGCATTGACCCATTCGCAGACCACAACCTTGGTGCCAAACTCAGAGCGCAACACATCCGAACGCGTGCGCGTGCGGTTGGAGAGGCGAATTTCTGGAACACCAACCTCAAGCAAAGAGGCGATCACCGCCCGCGCTGCACCGCCCGCACCAAGCACAGCGGCAGGGCCGGACTTAGGGTCCCAATTGGCATTGGAACGGAGGTTTTCGACAAAGCCGTAACCATCTGTATTATCTGCGTAAAGCTTGCCATCCGGTCGAAAGATCAGCGTGTTGGCGGCGCCGATAAGAGCCGCACGGTCGGTGACAATATCGGCGAGGCCAAGCACGGTTTCTTTATGTGGAATGGTCACATTTGCGCCGACAAATCCCATTTTCGGCAGGGTTTGGAGCGCCTCTTTGAGGTCGGATTGCTCCACATGAAGTGGCACATAATGGCCTTTAATCCCGTAGCGGTTCAACCAATACCCATGCAGTTTTGGCGATTGGCTATGGCTGATCGGCGCGCCGATGACGCCGGCCAATGGAATTTTATCACTCATGATGCAATCATCCCCCTTTGGGACAGGTATGCCAGAAGTGGCAACAAGGGCAAACCCAAGACCGTAAAGTAGTCACCATCAATGCGAGAAAAAAGCCGCACGCCTTCTTCTTCGAGCTTATAACAACCAACAGCATGGCGAATGCTGTCCCAGTTTCGCTCCAGATAGGCATCCAGATAAGCCTCAGACAGGGCATTCATCGTGAGGCGCACTTCGCCCACGTGACGCCATTTTGGTTCGCCGTTCTCATAAATGACAGCAGCGGAGAGCAAAGAATGCCGTTCCCCACGCATTTCACCTAAGAGCGCGCGGGCTTCTTTGATGTCTTTGGCTTTCGAGATCAACCGCCCCTTAAAGGACAAAACCTGATCGCACCCGATAACCATGGCCTCGGGATGTTTCATCGACACTTTGCGGGCTTTGCCCTCGGCCAAGGCATCGGCAATCTCGCGAGGTGTTGCGCCTTCAGATAAGAGCGCATCTTTTACGCTTTCTTCATCAATTCGTCCGACGATCACCTCAAAGGTCACGCCAGAATTTTGCAAAAGAGCGCGCCGTATCTCGGACCCGGACGCAAGGATAAGGGGTTTGGGACTGTTCATCACTCTGTGGAAAACTCCTGTGCGTTTGCGTTGACCAAATGACCGAAATCGACCTGATTGACCTGCCTTGGGGATATCAGGGCTGGTTCAGGAAAAATACGCACTCTTTCTCCTGTGTGGAAAAGAAATCTATCGATGACGGGGCGGTTTTTTCATCCATCACGTGAAACTGTTTTATCCCCGTACTTTTGGAAGTCTACTTTCTCAAAATACTGAATTCAAAGCATAAAAATGATTTATCCCGTCTTGTGGATAGAATGAAGCTGCGTTTTGAACCGGAGGAGAACTGTGTGGGTATCTCAATAATCCCCATTATCCACAGGCCTTACTAACAACATCATCTTTCTTTTCTTTCTTTTTATTTTATTAAGAGAGTGAACCAAGGGAGACGATCATGGGCGATATTTTGGCAAGCGCATATCCATGGGTAAAATCCCTGCATGTAATTTCTGTGATCGCTTGGATGGCTGGGATTTTTTATCTCCCTCGCCTTTTTGTTCGTCACACTGAAAGCGTGAAACAGGACAGTGAAGCGGATATTTTGTTTCAGGATATGGAACTGAAACTGCTCAAATTGATCATGAACCCTGCTATGATTTCGACGTGGATTTTTGGGCTTTGCCTTGTGATGACGCCAGGGATCGTCGATTGGTCTGCAGGTTGGTCCTGGATTAAAGCTGGCTCTGTGATTGCAATGACTTGGTTTCACTATTGGCTTGGATTGCGCCGCAAAGAATTTGTCGCGGGGACCAACACGCGCACAGGGCGTCAGTATCGGATGATGAACGAATTGCCGACGCTTTTGATGATCATCATCGTGATCATGATCATCGCCAAACCATTTTGATCCAAGTCCGCTTAGTGAACATTGCCAGTTCTTTCCGAGAATGATTGACTTACCCTCTTTCTGTTCCTATGTACTCTCAAATCCCAGCCGTCCGGCTTCAAAGGGATTCTCCAGTATAATTTGACCAAGAGACCGCTCAATGAGTCGGTCGAGACGGATTTTTTCATGACAACCACCACCCTTAATCTGGCCGATCTCAAAGCCAAGAGCCCCAAAGACCTCCTTTCAATGGCAGAGGAGCTTGAGATCGAAAACGCCTCAACCATGCGTAAGGGCGAGATGATGTTCTCGATCCTGAAAGAGCGGGCAGAGGATGATTGGGAAATCTCCGGTGATGGCGTGCTTGAAGTGTTGCAAGATGGGTTCGGGTTTCTGCGCGCACCTGAAGCGAACTACCTTCCGGGTCCTGATGACATTTATGTCTCCCCGGATGTGATCCGTCAGCATGGTTTGCGCACCGGCGACACCGTGGAAGGTGTCATGTTGGCACCTGATGAAAACGAACGCTATTTTGCGATCACCAAGGTCACACAGATCAACTTTGAAGAGCCTGAGAAAGCCCGTCACAAGATCAACTTTGACAACCTGACGCCGCTTTATCCGGATGAGCGCTTTAAATTGGAGATCGAAGATCCGACGCTGAAAGATCGTTCTGCTCGGATCATCGACCTTGTTGCGCCTATTGGTAAAGGTCAGCGTGCGCTGATCGTTGCGCCGCCGCGCACGGGTAAAACCGTTTTGTTGCAAAATATCGCGCATTCGATCGAAACCAACCACCCGGAATGCTACCTGATCGTTCTGTTGATCGACGAGCGTCCCGAAGAGGTGACGGACATGCAGCGGTCTGTGAAAGGCGAGGTGATTTCTTCGACCTTTGACGAACCGGCAACGCGCCACGTCGCTGTCTCTGAAATGGTGATTGAGAAAGCCAAACGTCTGGTCGAACATAAACGCGATGTGGTCATCCTGCTCGACTCCATCACCCGCCTTGGCCGCGCCTTTAACACGGTTGTGCCGTCGTCGGGCAAGGTTCTGACAGGTGGTGTCGATGCGAATGCGTTGCAGCGTCCCAAGCGCTTCTTTGGGGCTGCACGTAACATCGAGGAGGGTGGGTCTTTGACGATCATCGCCACCGCCTTGATCGACACTGGATCGCGCATGGATGAGGTCATCTTTGAAGAATTCAAAGGGACCGGCAACGCCGAGATTGTTTTGGATCGTAAGGTTGCGGACAAACGTGTCTTCCCGGCGATGGATATTCTCAAATCCGGCACCCGCAAAGAAGAACTTTTGGTCGATTCGAAAGATCTTCAGAAAACCTATGTGTTGCGCCGTATCTTGAACCCGATGGGGACAACCGATGCGATTGAATTCCTGATCTCGAAGTTGAAACAGACCAAGAGCAACGCCGAATTCTTCGATTCTATGAACGCTTAACATTTAATATCAATAGGTTATCCTATGGATACGATATACGCCCTGGCATCGGCCCGCGGCAAAGCAGGCGTCGCAGTGGTCCGGATTTCCGGGCCGCTTGCATTTTTGGCTGTCAAAAACCTTACCGGTGGTGTGCCATCTGCACGGCGCACAGCCCTACGCATTCTGCGTGACGCGGCGGGCGAGGTGCTTGATGAGGCTTTGGTCATTTGCTTTGAAAAAGGTGCGTCATTCACCGGAGAAGAAAGCGCGGAACTGCAACTCCACGGTTCTATCGCAATTGTGAATGCTGTGTTGCGCATTCTTTCTGAGATGGAGGGGTTGCGCCTTGCGGAGGCGGGTGAATTTACGCGTCGGGCGCTTGAAAACGAACGTCTCGACCTGGCCCAGGTTGAGGGTCTTGCTGATCTGATCGAAGCAGAAACCGAAGCGCAAAGACGGCAAGCCCTAAAGGTCTTCTCTGGTGTGCTTGGTGAAAAGGTTGAGCGTTGGCGTACTGCTCTTGTGCGTGCTGCGGCCTTGATTGAGGCCACGATTGATTTCGCAGATGAGGAGGTTCCTGTCGATGTCTCGCCAGAAGTTCTTGAACTGATCACGACTGTTATGTTGGATCTCGAAACCGAGGCGCGTGGGGCAAAGATGGCCGAGCGCATTCGCGATGGCTTTGAAGTGGCCATCGTCGGTCCACCAAATGCCGGAAAGTCCACGCTGTTAAATGCACTGGCGGGACGCGATGCAGCGATCACCTCCGAGGTCGCCGGGACCACGCGCGATGTGATTGAAGTTCGAATGGAGCTTGGCGGATTGCCTGTGACTCTTTTGGACACGGCGGGCCTGCGTGAGACCGAAGATGTTGTTGAAGCGATTGGTATTGAGCGTGCGCGTGAACGGGCAAAATACGCTGATTTGCGTGTCATCTTATTGGCGGATAAAGACGCTGCTCCTGAGATCGAACCAGAAGAGGGTGATCTTTTGGTTCTCAGCAAGGATGATGACGGGTCGGTTCGTGGTAAATGGCTTTCGGTGTCCGGAAAGACCGGGCAGGGGATCGACGTCATGGTCGCCCAGATTTCTACGACTTTGACGGAACGCGCTTCGTCGGCGTCGTCCGCCATCCGCGAACGCCACAGAGTTGCAATTCGTGATGCACTGCTCTCTTTAGAATCAGCGCAAAATGAAGTATTGCTCGGGGCAGATCGGACCGAGTTGGCAGCAGAAGAGTTGCGCACTGCAATCCATGCGCTCAATTGCCTTGTGGGGCGGGTTGACGTTGAAACTATCCTCGGAGAGATTTTCTCCAGTTTTTGCATTGGGAAATGAAAATGGCGCAAGGAGTGTTTCACGTGAAACATACCGACTTTGATGTTGTCGTCGTTGGTGGCGGCCACGCTGGATCTGACGCTGCCGCTGCGGCAGCTCGGACAGGGGCTCGGACCGCTCTGATCACACTTAAGCGCAGCAATATTGGCGTCATGTCCTGTAATCCTGCCATTGGGGGGCTTGGAAAGGGCCACCTTGTGCGGGAAATTGATGCTTTGGACGGCGTTATGGGGCGAATTGCGGATAAGGCCGGGATTCAATTTCGCCTTTTGAACCGTCGAAAAGGTCCGGCAGTACAGGGTCCGCGCGCCCAGGCAGATCGGAAGATTTACCGCGAAGAGATGTTGAAAGAGCTTTCCACAACGGAAAACCTGACCATCATTGAAGCTGAGGTTGCCGACCTTGTGATGCAGGACGCGCAGATTTCCGGCGTCATTTTGGCTGATGGCTCTGAGATTTCTTGCGGTGCAGTTGTTTTAACGACCGGGACATTCTTGAATGGCTTGATACATATTGGCGATGTCAGCCATGCGGGCGGCCGTATGGGGGATAAGC
This sequence comes from Celeribacter baekdonensis, assembly GCF_900102315.1. Lineage (GTDB taxonomy): Bacteria > Pseudomonadota > Alphaproteobacteria > Rhodobacterales > Rhodobacteraceae > Celeribacter > Celeribacter baekdonensis. Next base: position 232,494 of record NZ_FNBL01000004.1, on the reverse strand, counting down.
CCTCTGTTGCTTTGGCTGAGCGGCTATATGGATTTGGCCTGCCAATGGGGCGGCTCAAAACGGGAACCCCTCCGCGCTTAAATGGCAAAACCATCAATTGGGATATTCTCGAAGAACAGCCGGGTGATGATGAACCTGTGATGTTCTCTTTCCTCAATCGGGCTCCAACGGCGCGTCAGGTGTCTTGCGGGATCACGCATACGAATGAGGCTACTCACGACATCATTCGCGAAAATTTGTCTCGATCTGCAATGTATGGCGGCCATATCGAAGGCGTCGGCCCGCGTTATTGCCCTTCGATCGAGGACAAAGTTGTCCGCTTTGCCGACAAAACCTCCCATCAGATTTTTTTGGAACCTGAAGGCGTAGATGACGACACAGTTTATCCAAACGGCATTTCAACCTCTCTTCCAGTCGATGTTCAAGAGGCTTATGTGCGCTCCATTCGCGGTCTTGAAACTGTTGAGATCCTTCAGCCAGGGTATGCGATTGAGTATGATTATGTGGATCCCCGTGCGCTTCGAATGACGCTTGAACTGCGCGATGTGCCGGGACTTTTCCTTGCAGGGCAGATCAATGGGACCACGGGATATGAAGAGGCTGCAGCACAAGGTCTTGTGGCTGGCTTAAACGCCGCACGCAAATCCTTGGAAATGGAGACGACGGTTTTCGCGCGTTCGGAAAGCTACATCGGTGTGATGATTGACGATTTGGTGACGCGTGGTGTGACTGAACCTTATCGCATGTTCACCTCGCGTGCGGAGTTCAGATTGTCCCTGCGCGCGGATAATGCAGACCAAAGATTAACGCCTGTTGGGTTGGGCTTAGGTCTTGTTGGTCAAAAAAGAAGACAAGCATTCACTCAAAAGATGGAAGCCCTCGCGAGCGGTAGAACTCTTTTAGAGAGTGCTGTTTTCACGCCAAAACAGATGTCAGAAGTTGGAATCCGCGCCAGTTCTGATGGCAGTCGCCGCAATGCGTTCCAAATTCTGTCATTCCCTGATGTCGATTATGATGAAATAATCAAGCTTGATCAGACGTTTGCAGAAGTCGACGGCGATATTCGCGAGCAACTTTCAAAGGATGCGTTGTATGCCACTTACATTGAACGGCAACAGCGGGATGTTTTGGCGATGAAGCGGGATGAAAAACAAATTATCCCCGATGATTTCGATTATTCTGCGCTCGTCGGACTTTCGAATGAGCTTCGTATGAAACTGGAGCACGTGCGCCCACAGACGATCGCTCAAGCCGGCCGTGTTGAGGGGATGACCCCGGCTGCGACCACACTTATTCTTGCACGTATGCGTCAAGGAAAGAAAGCAAAGGCGTCTTAATGAATAAAATTGCATTTGCGGGCTTGGATGTTTCACGTGAAACATTCGAGCGACTTGAGGCCTATTTTTCAATTTTAAAGAAATGGAACCCCGCCATAAACCTTGTGGCAAAGTCCACAGTTGAAAATGCTTGGGATAGACATTTTTTGGATTCGGCTCAGGTGTTTGCTTTGGCGCCAAAAGAAAGCAAATCTTGGGTGGATATTGGAAGTGGGGGAGGGTTCCCTGGTTTGGTCTGCGCTGTTTTGGCTGCTGAACATGCACCAGAAATGGCATTTACTTTGGTTGAATCCGACCAAAGAAAGGCGGAATTCCTTCGAACTGTGGCGCGCGATTTGAACGTTCCCGTCACTGTAATAGCAAAACGCATCGAAGATATTCCGCCCCTCAATGCAGATATCATTTCCGCGCGTGCGCTTGCAGCTTTGCCACTGCTTTTAAACTATGCCGAGCGCCATCTTTCTGAGTCTGGGCTGGCCATATTCCAAAAAGGGGCCAATGTGTCAAATGAGATCGCAGAATCTCTTGAAACTTGGCGCTTCACCTACGAAGAATATCCAAGCGCGACGGGCCAAGATGCCGTCACCCTTCTTATTGGAGATATAAGACGTGTCTGATCCCACTCGCCCGCCAGGCCCCAAGATTATTGCAGTCGCGAACCAAAAGGGCGGTGTCGGGAAGACAACGACAGCTATAAATTTGGCTGCTGCGCTGGTTGAAAACGGGTTTCGTGTCCTTGTTGTAGATCTTGATCCGCAAGGGAACGCCTCAACTGGCTTGGGAATCGATATAGAGAGTCGCAAATTCACAACCTATGACCTTGTTCTTGGGGATGTGGATTTACACGATGTTATTCAAACAACTGATATCGAAGGCCTCTGGATTTCGCCTGCGACCGTAGATTTGAGCTCTGCCGACATTGAAATGGTTTCAAGCGAAAAGCGAAGCTTTCTTTTGCATGACGCGCTACGTCAGCCGGCAATTGATGGCTATCTGTTTGATTTTATTTTAATTGACTGCCCTCCATCGCTCAGCCTGTTGACGGTGAATGCAATGGTCGCCGCTGATTCCGTTTTGGTGCCGCTTCAAAGCGAGTTTTTTGCACTCGAAGGCTTGTCTCAGTTGATGTTATCTGTACGAGAGGTGCGCCAGACAGCGAATCCAAATTTGAGAATCGAGGGGGTTGTGTTGACGATGTATGATCAACGAAACAATCTGTCTCGTCAGGTGGAGTTGGATGCGCGCGAAAATTTGGGAGAATTGGTGTTTCAAACGGTGATTCCGCGCAATGTACGTGTCAGTGAAGCACCATCTTTTGCTTTACCTGTTCTTCAATACGATTCGAATTCCAAGGGTAGCTTGGCCTACAGGGCTTTGGCGACCGAAGTCGCTGCAAAGAGGGGTAAATAAGAGATGGAAAATCCGACGAAGCCAAAAACCCGCGGTCTCGGGCGTGGTTTGTCAGCATTGATGGCGGACGTCGCGCCAGAAATTGGTGGCGCATCAGATACAAAAGAACCTCGCCGGCCTGACATGATGGTGCCGATTGAGAAAATCGTGCCGAATCCAGATCAGCCACGGCGGACCTTTGAGCAGGGCGCATTGGACGATTTGGCCAATTCCATTCGCGAAAAAGGTGTGATTCAACCTTTGATCGTACGCGAAAGCCCAAGAAATGCTGGTGACTATGAGATTGTGGCTGGGGAGCGTCGTTGGCGTGCGTCCCAATTGGCCAGATTACATGAACTTCCTGTCATTTTACGCGCTTACACAGACACTGAGGTTCTTGAAGTTGCGATTATCGAGAACATTCAGCGCGCTGACCTGAATGCGATTGAAGAGGCGGCAGGCTATAAGCAATTGATGGAGCGGTTTGGCCACACACAGGAAAAGCTCTCTGATGCATTGGGCAAAAGCCGTAGCCATATCGCGAACTTGATGCGACTGCTTCATTTGCCGTCGGATGTTCAGGATTTGGTTGTCGATGGTCACCTTTCTGCTGGCCACGCCCGCGCTCTGGTGACGGCGGAAAATCCGGCCGAACTGGCGAAACGAATTGTGAAAGGTGGGCTTTCGGTGCGGGATGCCGAAAAGCTTGTAAAGGCTGAAAAGACCCCAACTCAGCCGAAGGCGGTAAAATCCTTCCGTGCCTCTGAAAAGGACGCCGATACCCGTGCTTTGGAGGCTGATTTGTCAGCTACGGTGGGCATGAAGGTGGAGATTGATCACAAAGACGGGTCAGAGAGCGGTAAGCTTTCGATCTCCTACGCGACTTTGGATGATCTGGATACGATTTGCAGAATTTTATCTAAGGGCGTTTAAGCGTCCGGGATCAAATCCCGAATGATGGCATTTAACAGCGGGCGGCCTTTTCCAGTTACGGAAAGGCGCCCGTTTTCTGATTTTAGAAATCCGTCTTCTACTAAGTATTTGTTTTTAATGGAGTAATCATATCCAAAGAGAGCGGAAAGCCGGGCTAAATCAACCCCTTCTGAAATTCTAAGTCCCATCATGAGGTATTCGAGGGCCTGATCATAGCCGGGCAGAGTGTAGCGCTCTTGTTCGCCATGGCCCTTAGCGTCAACGGAGGCGAGCCAAAGAGCCGGTGAGAGAGGCGTGTCGATGGCGTATTTTTGTCCCCCAAGGGTGAGGCGGGAGTGTGCACCTGGGCCGATGCCAGCGTAGTCGCCATAGCGCCAGTAAATCAGGTTATGCCGACTTTCAGACCCCTTTCGAGCATGATTAGAGACTTCATAGCTGGGCATTCCGGCGGAATCGCATTCCTCTTGGGTGAGGAAATACATATCAGCGGCGGCGTCATCCGAGGGCAGATCACGCAATTGGCCACGATTGTAGCGATCGCCAAAGGCGGTGCCTTGCTCGATGGTCAGTTGATAGAGGGACAGGTGATCGACGGCCATAGAGAGGGCTTCGCGCAGTTCCAAACGCCAGTCCTCTTGAGTTTGGCCCTGGCGCGCGTAAATCAGGTCGAAGCTGACCCGATCAAAGGCGGATCGAGCAATATCAAAGGCCTTTTGGGCTTCCGAGACGGAATGAAGCCGGCCAAGACGACGTAGATCGTCGTCACGAAGCGATTGAATGCCCATCGACAGACGATTAACGCCTGCCTCGCGATAGCCACGAAAACGACCCGCTTCCACGGAGGTTGGATTGGCTTCAAGCGTGATTTCGACATCATTCGCAAGCACCCATGAGGCTCTAACCCGGCTTAAAATGGCATCTACAAGCTGAGGTTCCATCAAAGATGGGGTGCCGCCGCCAAAAAAGATGGTATTGACCAAGCGCCCCGGTGTGAGCGCTGCAATCCGGTCGATTTCAGAAAGATATGCGCGCTCCCATGCCTTTTGGTCAATTGTGGCCGCGACATGGGAGTTGAAATCGCAGTATGGGCATTTTGCCTGACAAAACGGCCAGTGAAAATAAAGACCAAATCCGCCGTTTTGCCAGTCTTCCATCATCAGCCCTTGAAAGCCGTGATTTCGATTTCGATTTTCATCTCAGGTTTGATGAGATCGGCAATCACCATTGTGGCCGCAGGGCGAATGTCGGAGAGGGCTTCGCCCAGGGCCGGGATGAGATCGTCGACCAAGGCTTTGTCACTGACTGTGTATTGCACACGCACAGTGTCGGAGAGGGAAAATCCGGCCTGTTCCAGTGCATTCGAGATGGTTTTAAAGCAATTGCGGGCCTGATCGGCGATACTGTCGGGCATGGTCATTGTGGCGTAATCGTAGCCGGTTGTGCCGGACACGAAACACCAATCGCCCTGAGCGACGGCACGGGAATAGCCCATGGTGGATTCAAAAGCAGAGCCGGAAGAGATGAGTTTACGAGTGCTCATTTACAGAGGTCCTTGAAGGGTCCGGAGACCAGTTTACGAAAGGCATCGGCGCGGTGGCTCATGCCCTGCTTTTTGGCAGGGTCCATTTCACCAAATGTTTCTGTTTCGCCATCAGGCAAGAAAATCGGGTCAAACCCAAAGCCCAAATCACCACGCATAGGCCAAACAAGGCGGCCTTCAACTGTGCCCTCGAAAATCTCATCATGGCCATCAGGCCAAGCGAGGCAAAGCGTACAGCAAAAGCGTGCGGTGCGGGGCTCGGGGGCATTTACGGCCTCAAGCTTGTCCCAAACTTTTGTCATTGCCATTGGAAAATCGCGACCATTGGGCGTTTCGGCCCAATCGGCGGTGTAGACACCGGGGGCACCACCCAATGCATCGACCATGATGCCACTGTCATCGGAAAGCGCAGGCAGCCCACTTTCTTTGGCGGCGAAATGAGCTTTGATCCGGGCGTTTCCGGCAAAGCTGTCTTCGGTTTCGTCCGGTTCTTCGAACCCAAGGTCCCCGGCGGAAATGACTTTGATCCCAAAAGGCGTCAAAAGCTCAGTGATTTCGCGAAGCTTGCCCTTGTTGTGGGAGGCGAGGACCAGCGTGTTGCCATCAAACATGCGCATCAGGCCACCGCAGCGTTTTGTACGGCAACGAGTTCAGCGACACCTTTTTCAGCAAGATCAAGGAGTTCGTTCATTTGAGTGCGCGAATAAGTAGCCCCCTCGGCGCTCATTTGGGTTTCGATCATCTGACCATTGGCGAGCATGATGAAGTTCCCATCAACGCCCGCTTCGGAATCCTCAGGATAGTCGAGATCAAGCACAGCCTGACCCGCGTAAATGCCACAGGACACGGCGGCGACGTTGGACAGCAGTGGATCGGAGATCAGCGCGCCGGATTTCAACAATTTGTTGGTGGCAATGCGCAGAGCGACCCAGCCGCCGGTGATCGAGGCGCAACGCGTGCCGCCATCGGCCTGAATGACGTCACAGTCGATGGTGATCTGACGTTCGCCAAGGGCAACGCGATCCACACCGGCGCGCAGGGCGCGACCGATCAAACGTTGAATTTCTACGGTACGACCGCCTTGTTTGCCTTGGGTCGCTTCACGACGCATCCGCGAAGACGTCGAACGAGGCAACATACCATATTCCGCTGTGACCCAGCCCTGGCCAGAATTGCGCATAAACGGGGGCACGCGTTCCTCAATGGTCGCGGTGCACAAAACATGCGTATCGCCACAGCGGATCAGGCAGGAGCCCTCGGCATGTTTTGTCACATTGATGTCGATCGAGATCGGGCGCATCTCGTTTAATTTCCGTCCGGAGGGTCGCATGGTCATTCCTTCCATTTTTGTTGGCTGAGACATAACGAAGTGGGTGTGAAAGGTGCAAGTGTCATTGACCCCGGCAACGCATGTCTTTTAATGACGATACCGTTGGAGTCCTTTGCGATATGAACGACCGTGCGAATTTAATCACCGAAATGAACGACCGATCCCGCGAGGTGTTCCGCCGCGTTGTGGAGGGCTATCTTGAAAATGGCGATCCGGTTGGGTCGCGCACCTTGACGCGAACGATGAGCGAAAAAGTCTCGGCCGCGACGGTGCGCAATGTGATGCAGGATCTTGAGTATCTTGGGTTGCTGGATAGTCCGCATGTGTCGGCCGGACGTGTGCCAACGCAACTCGGGCTGCGTTTGTTTGTGGATGGGTTGCTTGAACTCGGCACTGTGACCGACGATGTCCGCGCGAAGATGGAAGAAACCGTGCGCGAGGATCAATCGCATATTGGCGGGATGTTGGATCGGGTCGGTTCCGCGCTATCGGGACTGACGCAGGGGGCAAGCCTTGTTTTGGCGCCCAAGCATGAAGCCCCTGTGAAACATGTAGAATTTGTCAATTTGGCACCAGATCGCGCACTTGTGGTTTTGGTTTTTGCCGACGGACATGTAGAAAACCGGATTTTCACCCCGCCAATTGGACAAACGCCATCCTCGTTACGTGAAGCGACGAATTTTCTGAATTCTCTGATCGAGGGCAAAACCCTTGGCGAGTTGCGTACAACGGTAGAGCGGGAAATCAAACTGCGCCGACAAGAGTTGGATAGCCTCGCCGCCGATCTGATCGAAAACGGCAGCGCCTTTTGGGGGGGCGAGGGAGCCGTGTATGAGCGACTCATAGTGCGGGGGCGTTCGAATCTATTGGGGGATAGTGCGGAAGCCGAGGAATTGGATCGCATTCGCAGTCTGTTTGATGACTTGGAAAAGAAACGCGACATTGCCGAATTTCTCGAACTGACTGAAGATGGCGAAGGTGTGCGTATTTTCATTGGCTCAGAAAACAAACTTTTCTCTCTTTCGGGTTCCTCTTTGGTGGTTTCTCCTTATATGAACGCTGAACGAAAGATAATTGGTGCTGTGGGAGTGATCGGGCCGACTCGTCTCAATTATGGGCGGATTGTTCCGATTGTGGATTACACGGCGCAACTTGTCGGTCGGATATTGTCCGGCAAGGCGTGAAAAGGTGGAACATGACGGATCCAAAAAAAGACATGGCTGAAGAGATCGAAACCGAACTGGATGCTGGGCTTGAAGAGTTTCTTGAGGCTGCGGCCGAAGAGGAGGTCGATGAGCTGGAAAAGCTGCGCGCGGAACGGGATGAGTTCAAAGACCGGTTTATCCGGGCCGTGGCAGATGCAGAGAATTCGCGCAAACGGGCGGACCGGGATCGGCGCGAAGCGGAGAATTACGGCGGATCGAAACTGGCGCGGGATATGTTGCCGATTTTCGACAATATGAAACGCGCGATTGATGCAATTGCCGAAGATCAGCGTGAAGCTCAGGCGGCTTTGATCGAAGGCATCGAATTGACCATGCGCGAACTTGTCAGCGTGTTCAAAAAGCACGGGATCGTCATCATCACGCCTGAAGTCGGTGAAGCGTTCGATCCGCAGGAACATGAAGCGATGTTCGAGGCTCCGGTGCCGGGCACCAAAGCGGGTGACATCATTCAGGTGATGAATGTGGGCTTTATGATCCACGATCGCCTGTTGCGCCCGGCTCAGGTTGGCGTGTCGTCCAACCCCGCCTAAGCCAAGGCAACCCGAAAGACAAAAAAGCCCTCACAACTGTGGGGGCCTTTTCTTTGTGAAACTCAGTCGAGTTTCGCCTTCAAATCATAAAGCACCTGAAGCGCTTCGCGAGGCGTGAGTTCGTCTGGAAGAATGTCCAAAAGCGCCTTTTCGACTGCGCTTTCTTTTGCCTTCGGCGTAGGAGCCGGGGCAGGCATCGCGGAAAACAGCGGCAGGTCGTCGATGATCGCCTTTGGATTGGCCGCGTGTTGGGATTGCCCTTTCTCAAGCGCTTCAAGCACCGCCTTGGCGCGCTCAACCACAGCTGGAGGCAGTCCCGCAAGCCGGGCGACCTGAACGCCATAAGACCTGTCCGCTTTGCCCTTGATCACTTCATGAAGGAAAATCACTTCACCTTCCCATTCCTTTGCCGAAACGGTGGCATTTTCTGCACCTTTGAGTTTGTCGGAGAGGCTGGTCATCTCGTGGTAATGGGTCGCGAAAAGTGCGCGACAGGCGTTGACGTCGTGGAGATGTTCAAGCGTGGCCCAGGCGATAGACAGCCCGTCATAGGTCGCCGTTCCACGTCCAATTTCATCAAGAATGACCAGAGCACGGTCATCGGCTTGGTTGAGAATGGCGGCTGTTTCGACCATTTCGACCATAAAGGTCGAACGGCCACGGGCAAGATCGTCCGAAGCACCAACACGCGAAAACAATTGCGAGACAATGCCAATATGCGCGTCTTTGGCGGGAACAAAGGACCCGGCCTGTGCGATCAACGCGATGAGCGCATTTTGGCGCAGAAACGTCGATTTACCCGCCATGTTCGGCCCGGTCAAAAGCCAGATCGCTGCGCCGTCGTGACCGTCTGAGAGGTCACAATCGTTGGCGACAAATTTATTGCCACCTTGCTTGCGCAAAGCCCGTTCCACAACGGGATGACGCCCACCGATCACTTCAAAGCTTCGACCCTGATCCACCTTAGGACGGGTCCAATCCTCTGAAATGGCCAAATCTGCGAGTGAGCTGATCAGGTCCATTTCCGCGAGGGCAGATGAGGCGTCGTTGATGGCAGGCGCGCGCTCCAGAATGGCCATGCACAGGGTGTCAAACAGTCGTTTTTCAATCTCAAGCGCCCGCCCGCCGGCATTGTGGATTTTGGTCTCAAGCTCGCTGAGTTCCAGCGTGGTGAACCGCACTTGGTTGGCGGTTGTTTGACGGTGGATGAAGATTTCATTCAGCGGTGCAGACAGCATTTTTTCTGCATGGGTCGAGGTTGTCTCAATGAAATAACCCAGCACATTGTTGTGCTTGATTTTCAGCGACGAGACGCCTGCCGTCTCGGCATATTTGGATTGGAGCGAGGCAATCACACCTCTGCCTTGGTCGCGCAAAGTGCGGCATTCATCGAGTTCCGCGTCATAGCCGGGCGCGATAAACCCACCATCGCGGGTGAGTAGGGGCGGCTCGGCAACAAGAGCCATATCGAGAAGGTCGATCAGTTCAACATGACCGACAAGAAAAGCTGTTTTCTGCTGAATTAGGCTCGGAAGTTCTACGTCTGAAAGGCTGTTGGCAATGATCTCCGCCTGTGAGAGGCCATTGCGAATAGCAGCCAAATCGCGCGGACTGCCGCGCTCCAGACCGATCCGAGACAGCGCGCGCTCCATGTCGGGCACCCGCCGCAGGGCCTCGCGCAATGGCTCGGAGAGTTTCGGGTTTTCAATGGCAAAGCTGATGGCATCAAGACGCGCCGTGATGATATCGACATCGCGAGACGGGCTTGAAAGGCGACGCTCCAAAAGACGACCACCGGCGGCGGTCACGGTGCGATCCATGGCGGACAAAAGCGACCCATCGCGCGCGCCGGACAGGGAATGCGTGATCTCAAGGTTCCGCCGTGTGGCGGCGTCAATTTGCATGTTGCCCCGCAGAGATTCTCGCACGGGCGGTCGCACAAGCGGCAATTTGCCTTTTTGGGTGATGTCGAGATAGTCGATGATCGCGCCCATCGCCGACATTTCCGCCAAAGAAAATGCTCCGAATGCATCCAAAGATGAGACCCGAAACAGTTCCGTCAGACGCTTTTGCGCCGAGGTACTGTCAAAAGATGCGCGCGAAAGCGGAGTCATGTTGGGATGAAAATCAGAGACCAATTCAGCCCAATTCGCGTCATTTGCCTCAGAAACCACGATCTCGGATGGGTTCAGCCGCGCCAGTTCCGGGCCGAGGCCGACCAACGGGCAAGGCATGACGTGAAAAGCCCCGGTGGAAATGTCGATCCAGGCCAAAGCACCCTCATTGCGGACCTCCGCGAAAGCCGCGAGGTAATTGTGACGCCGCGCATCAAGCAGGCTGTCTTCGGTCAATGTGCCAGGCGTGACAAGACGCACCACATCGCGTTTGACCACAGCTTTCGCGCCACGCTTTTTCGCGTCGGCCGGATTTTCGAGCTGTTCACAGACCGCAACTTTGAACCCCTTGCGGATCAGGTTCAAAAGATAGGTCTCAGCCGCATGAAAGGGCACGCCGCACATCGGGATGTCGTCACCCGCATGTTTGCCGCGTTTGGTGAGCGCGATGTCGAGCGCCTGTGAGGCGGCAATCGCATCATCAAAAAACATCTCATAGAAATCACCCATGCGGTAAAACAGCAAAGCATCGCGATGGCGCGATTTGATCTCGAGGTATTGCGCCATCATCGGGGTGGCGGCGGACGTTTCATGCGACACGGGCTTGTCTCTCCGGTTTGGGTTGCCCCAACTTACTCGCACTATATGTGGCGTAAAGGCCCAGAACGCGTTCTTTTTGTTGAGGCCGGGGCTCAGTCTGGATAAGGATGCAGGCCTGACGAGGAGGAGGCCCACCCGCATGTCCAAGATCAAACAAACCCGCGAAGAAGCGCTCGTATTTCATATGGAGCCGCGCCCTGGCAAATTCGACATCACGCCAAGCGTTCCGATGAACACCCAGCGTGATTTGTCGCTGGCCTATTCGCCTGGCGTGGCTGTGCCCTGTGAGGCCATCGCGGCCCACCCCGAAACGGCCTATGATTACACCAACAAGGGCAACCTTGTGGCGGTGATTTCCAACGGGACGGCGGTTTTGGGTCTTGGCAATCTCGGGGCGCTGGCTTCCAAGCCGGTGATGGAGGGCAAGGCGGTATTGTTCAAACGCTTTGCGGATGTGAACTCGATCGACATTGAACTTGACACCGAAGACCCCGAACAGATCATCCAAGCTGTGCGCCTTATGGGGCCGAGCTTTGGCGGGATCAACCTTGAGGACATCAAGGCACCCGAGTGTTTCATCATCGAGCAGCGGCTCAAGGAAGAGATGGACATCCCGGTTTTTCACGATGACCAACACGGGACGGCGGTGATCTGTGCTGCGGGCCTGATCAATGCGCTCTATTTGTCGGGCAAAAAGATCGAAGATTGTAAAATCGTGCTCAATGGTGCGGGTGCTGCGGGGATCGCGTGTTTGGAGCTCATCAAATCGATGGGTGCAAAGCATGACAATTGCATCATGTGCGACACCAAAGGTGTGATTTACCAAGGCCGTACCGAAGGTATGAACCAATGGAAATCCGCCCATGCCGCCAAGACCGACGCGCGCACATTGAAAGAGGCGATGAAGGGCGCGGATGTGTTCCTTGGGGTGTCGGCTAAGGGCGCTGTGACTCAGGATATGGTGGTGGATATGGCCCCCAATCCGGTGATTTTTGCCATGGCGAACCCTGACCCGGAGATCACACCCGAAGAGGCTCATGCGGTGCGCGAAGACGCGATTGTGGCCACCGGGCGTTCGGATTACCCCAATCAGGTCAACAACGTGTTGGGCTTTCCCTACCTGTTTCGCGGTGCTTTGGACATTCATGCCCGTGCGATCAATGACGAGATGAAGATCGCCTGTGCGCGTGCGCTGGCTGAATTGGCGCGCGAGGATGTGCCCGATGAGGTGGCTCTGGCCTATGGGCAAAAGCTGTCTTTCGGCCGCGATTACATCATCCCAACCCCGTTTGACCCACGTTTGATTTATACTATCCCGCCCGCAGTGGCGCAGGCCGGGATGGACACCGGCGTGGCGCGTCGTCCGATTGTGGATATGGAAGGCTATGTGCAGGAGCTGAAAGCGCGCATGGACCCGACAGCGCAGATCCTTCAGGGGCTTTATGCGCGGGCGAAACAGGCGCAAGCAACGATGATTTTTGCCGAGGGCGATGATCCGCGCGTTTTGCGCGCCGCTGTTGCCTATCAGCGTGGTGGGTTTGGCCGTGCGCTTGTGGTGGGGCGTGACGACGATGTGCGCGTCAGACTTCAAGAAGAGGGTCTTGGCGAGGCTATGACCGAGCTTGAGATCGTGAACGCGGCCAACACGCCGTATCTGGAAGAGTATAAAACCTTCCTCTACAATCGTCTTCAACGCTCAGGCTTTGACCAAAAAGACATTCACCGCCTTGCCGCCCGTGACCGCCATGCGTTTTCGGCGCTGATGTTGGCGCATGATCATGCGGATGGTCTTGTGACCGGGGCGACACGCAAATCGGCGCATGTATTGGACCGGATCAATTCCGTGTTTGATGCCAAGGCCGAAGATGGGGCTGTGGGTGTGACCGCCGTGCTGCTCAAAGGGCGGATTATCTTTATTGCCGACACTTTGGTTCATGAGTGGCCTGACGAAAATGATCTTGCTGACATTGCTGTCGCGGCTGCTCGTGTGGCGCGCGCGATGGGAATTGAGCCGCGCGTGGCTTTTGCATCCTTTTCGACCTTTGGCTATCCGGTCTCCGAGCGCGCCAACAAAATGCACATGGCCCCGCAAGTGCTTGATAAGCGCGGCGTGGATTTCGAATATGATGGCGAAATGACGGTCGATGTGGCGCTGAACCCTGATGCGATGGCGGCCTATCCGTTTTGTCGTTTGTCAGGACCCGCCAACATTTTAGTCGTGCCAGCGCGCCATTCCGCGTCGATTTCGGTGAAACTGATGCAGGAAATGGCTGGAGCGACCGTAATTGGTCCGATTTTGACGGGTGTTGATAGACCTATTCAGATTTGTTCAACTGTTTCGACAGTAAATGATATCTTGAACATGGCGATCCTTGCGGCGTGCAAGGTGGGTCAGTTGCGGTAACGAGTTTTGAAAAGGGGAAGCGTATGGCGATTTTTAATTTGGGGTCGGTGAACATCGACCATTTTTACACACTGCCACACCTGCCTGCGCCGGGGGAAACGCTTAGTGCGACGGCGCACAGCCTTGGACTTGGCGGCAAAGGAATGAATCAATCCGTTGCCGCGGCCAAAGCCGGCGCGTCTGTGTTTCATATTGGTGCTATTGGTAAACGAGACGCATGGGTGCGCGATCAAATCCAATCCTACGGCGTGGACTGTAAATTTCTGCGCATGGTCGAACAGGACACGGGACATGCTGTGATCTATGTCGATTCCGAGGGTGAGAACACCATCGTTCTCGAGTCCGGCGCGAACATGCAGCAGGACAGTGAATTCGTTGTCGATGCGATTGATCAGGCGGCCCCTTCCGACACGCTTCTCATCCAAAACGAAACCAATCTTCAAGCCTTTGCCGCGACCTTTGCCATCGTCAAAGGCATGCGTGTGATTTATTCTGCCGCGCCTTTTTCGATCAAAGCGGTCAGGGATCTTGTGCCTGATGTGTCGATGTTGGTGATGAATTCAGTTGAGGCTGCGCAACTGTGCTCTGAAATGGGCGTGACACTCGATAAAATTCCTGCCCCACAAGTCATGGTGACTCTTGGTGCCAAGGGCGCAATGTGGCGGTCCAATGAAACCGGCGAGGTGATCGAAGTCTCATCACCTGTGGTGCATCCCGTGGACACCACTGCCGCTGGCGATACCTATATTGGCTATGTGGCGGCCGGGCTTGATCTGGGGATGCCGATCAAGGCAGCTATGGAGTGGGCAGTTCAGGCGGCAGCATTAAAGGTTACGCGCCATGGAACGGCTGATGCGATCCCGACTGCGAATGAGGTAAAGTCATTTCGCGCGGCGTGATCCATAAAAGAAAAAGGGCGCTTTCTAGCGCCCTTTTTCTTTAAGTTTTATGCGACTTAGCCTTTAAGGCGACGGTTCCGCGCGGCCAAAAGTTTGAGACGCAAGGCGTTGAGCTGAATAAAGCCCTGAGCGTCTTTTTGGTCATAGGCACCGGCGTCATCTTCAAAGGTCACATGCGCTTCCGAGTAAAGCGAAGCCTCGGACCAACGACCCACGGTGAACGCAGAACCTTTGTAGAGTTTCAAACGCACGGTCCCGGACACATGTTCCTGAGATTTGTCGATGGCGGCCTGAAGCATTTCACGCTCAGGGCTAAACCAGAACCCGTTGTAAATCAGTTCGGCATAGCGCGGCATCAGACTGTCTTTGAGGTGACCTGCGCCAGAATCGAGGGTGATTTGTTCGATCCCACGGTGCGCTTCCAAAAGGATCGCGCCGCCGGGGGTTTCATACACGCCGCGCGATTTCATCCCAACAAAACGGTTTTCGACAAAATCCAAACGACCGATGCCGTGTTTGCGGCCGTATTCATTCAGCTCGGTCAAAACCGTTGCCGGGCTCATCGTCACGCCATTGATTGCAACCGCATCACCTTTTTCAAAGGAGACTTCGATGAATTCTGGCTCATTGGGCGCATCTTCGGGTTTCACGGTGCGCAAGTAGACGTAATCGGGCGCTTCCTGTGCCGGGTCTTCCAAAACGCGACCCTCAGACGAGGTATGCAATAGGTTCGCGTCCACCGAGAATGGCGCTTCGCCACGTTTGTCTTTGGCGATCGGGATCTGGTTCTGTTCGGCAAATTCCAAAAGCTTGGTGCGCGAGGTCAAATCCCATTCCCGCCAAGGCGCAATCACTTTGATGTCGGGATTGAGCGCATAGGCCGAAAGCTCGAACCGCACCTGATCGTTGCCCTTGCCGGTGGCACCGTGGGCGACCGCATCTGCGCCAGTCATCTCAGCGATCTCGACAAGACGTTTGGAGATCAGCGGGCGGGCGATGGACGTGCCGAGCAGGTAGAGCCCCTCATAGACCGCATTGGCGCGGAACATCGGAAACACGAAATCGCGCACGAACTCTTCGCGAACATCTTCGATATAGATGTTTTCCGGTTTGATGCCGAGCATCTCGGCCTTTTGACGCGCGGGTTCCAGTTCCTCGCCCTGACCGAGATCGGCGGTAAAGGTGACAACCTCACAGCCATATTCGGTCTGGAGCCATTTCAGAATGATCGACGTATCAAGGCCGCCGGAATAGGCAAGAACGACTTTTTTGGGCGCAGACATGAGACTTTCCTTTTTCGGATATCGCACGGGCGAGTATCGGGTTTTTCGCCCAAGAGCAAGGTTTCGCACTCAGTTCACTGTCAGAATGCTTTAGCTTCGGCTCGAAAAGTCCTAAACCATCCCCAAACACAGTCTCAAAGGGCGATCATGACCGGATTTCAATTGTTCCAACACGCTATTTTGCGTGTGTTCCGCAATCTCGACGAAGCATTGGCCGTTTCTGGCCTGATTTGGATTGCCATCTTGGTTTGCCAGATCTTAGCTTTCGGATCGTTAGATATGGAAGGCATGGCGGAAAGCGACGCACCCATGATGGGCGGCTCATCCCTTTTGCTCATTCTTCTGTCCAATGTTGTGATGGCGGTCGGCTCCTGTTGGGTCGCGGTCGAATGGCACCGCTATGTGCTTGAGGGCAAGCGCCCGACATCCGCGTTTCCATCCTGGAGCGGTTCGCGGGTCTGGGGGTACTTTGGGGTGTCCTTACTGATCGGCCTGTTGATCGGATTGTTTGTTGGTATTTTGGCCGCCTTTTTGGTGTCTATTTTGGGATCACAGGGGGCTATGGTGCTTGGCGGCCTGTTCCTCATGGTCGTGATTGGCTTGCCGGCAATCTATGGATTTTTGCGGGTGTCCCCGGTCCTGCCCGAAATCGCCTTGGGCGGGAAAATGCGATTTGCGGAGGCATGGAGCGCCACCAAACCGCACAGCGCCACAATTTTGCAGGCAGCCATCCTGTCGATCGTCAGTTTGGTCGCGCTGCAAATTTTAGGCATGCTCTTTGGCAACGGATTGCCTGGGCTGATTTACGAATTGGTCACGGGGTGGATCGTTTTGATGGTGAACGTCAGCCTCTTGTCTTCGATTTATGAGATTTCCGTGCGGGGCCGGCTCGATGATTGATTGGACCAACTTTTCTGACAAGGCACGTCAGGCCGAAGCCCGAGTGCGGCGCTTGTTTGAGCCGACGCCATGTTTGCGCAATGATCATCTTTCAGTGGCTTATGGCTGTGACGTTTGGCTTAAGCGCGAAGACCTCACCCCTGTGCGGTCTTATAAGCTGCGTGGCGCTTGGAATGCGATGGTCAAGGCGCGGGAAAAAGACCCAAGCATAGAGCTTTTCGTTTGTGCGTCTGCGGGAAATCACGCCCAAGGGGTCGCCTTTGCCTGTCGTGAATTCGGTGTGCGTGGGGTCATTTTTATGCCTGTGACGACACCGCAGCAGAAAATTGATAAAACCCGCGTGTTTGGTGCAGATATGGTCGAAATCCGCTTGGTTGGAGACTATTTTGACAACACTTTGGACGCCGCACGCGCCTATTGCGCGGATGAGGGCGGGCATTTTTTGGCACCCTTCAACGACACAGATGTGATCGAAGGACAAGCAACGGTTGCGGTCGAGTTCATGTCGCAAATGGTCCCTGATATGGTGATTTTGCCGGTCGGCGGCGGTGGTTTGTCCTCCGGTGTTTTATCGTATCTTAAAGAGGTTTCACCTACGACCGAGATCTATTTTGTTGAGCCCTCCGGTGGAACATCTTTGGCCGCTGCTTTGGAGGTGGGCGAATTGGTGACGCTGAAGAATGTAGACAGCTTCGTCGATGGCGCCGCTGTTGCACGAATTGGTGAAATCCCGTTCGAGGTGCTCAAAGACGTGCCGAAAGATCACGTTTTGTCCTGTCCAGAAGATCGGATTTGTTCAACGATGATCGAAATGTTGAACGTTGAGGGGATCGTGCTTGAACCGGCGGGCGCACTTTCGATTGATGCGCTTTGGGACATCCGTGACCACATTCGCGGCAAGCGCGTTTTGTGTGTTACGTCTGGCGGAAATTTCGATTTTGAACGGCTACCCGAGGTCAAGGAGCGGGCTCAGCGGTTCCGCAACCTTAAAAAATATTTCATCCTGCGTATGCCGCAGCGCCCCGGCGCTTTGCGCGATTTTTTGGACATGCTTGGCCCACAGGACGATATCGCGCGATTTGAGTATCTTAAAAAGTCGGCTCGAAATTTTGGATCTGTTTTGATCGGCATTGAGACGACGGACTCAAATAGCTTTGCGCATCTCTTTCAAAAGATGGATGATGCTGGCCTTGTCTACCGTGACATCACCAACGATCAGGCTTTGGCTGAATTCGTTCTTTGATCTCCCGTATTTACGAGACGACTTTTGCCACAAAAGTGGCGCGCGATTGTGTATAGGCATCAAAAATTTGGCCGAGATCGACGGTTTCGGCCTCTCCATTTCGCGCGGCGCGTTCTCCAGCCGCACAGAGGCTTGAAAACGCCGCAAACCCAAGATTAAGCGAACTGCCTTTGAGAAAATGCAAATCTTTCTCAATGCTGGAGTGGGTCGGGTGATGTTTCATCCGCTCAATCACCTCATCCACCTCATCGAGAAAGAGATCGACGACTTCGCGAAAATCCTCGTCACCGACTTCATCACGCAGATCGTCCACTCGACTCCAATCAATCATGACGCTCTCCTTTTCCTGATGCATAAGACATGAAGAATCTTAGCTTTCAGTAAGCGCGCCTCAATTATTCCAGAAAATTTTAGATTTAAGGCCGCATTAAACCGAGGGGTGCATTGTCCGATCAGAGCGCGCCTTTTAAGGATTTTGATTTTGGCCATCGCACAAGAAAAACAAGCCTATCTTCAAGCCGTGCCAGAGCGTGGTGTGGTCAACAATGTGTTGGTTGTTGATGATTCCCGCGCTCAGAGGCGGATTCTATCGTCTTATCTCGGGCGCTGGGGCTACACGGTGTTTGAGGCGGGGTCCGGCGAAGAGGCGATGAACCTTTGTCAAAGCGAAAGCATTGATTTGATTGTCTCCGACTGGATGATGCCGGGGATGAGCGGGCTAGAATTTTGTCAATTATTTCGGCAACTTGATCGGGCGAACTATGGGTATTTCATCCTATTGACTTCGAAATCCGATAAGACTGAGGTTGCACAGGGTTTGGATGTTGGAGCTGACGATTTTCTGACCAAACCGGTGGCGGGGGATGAATTGCTTGCGCGTATTCGTGCCGGGGAGCGCATTTTGCGGATGGAGCGAGAACTGACCGAAAAGAACCGGCTGGTCAGTTCGACATTGAAAGAAATATCTGAACTTTATGATTCCCTCGACCGTGACCTTGTCGAAGCGCGAAAGTTGCAGCAATCACTCGTACGGGAACGATTCCATGATTTTGAGACGGCTCAAATTTCGCTGCTTTTACGCCCGAGCGGCCATGTTGGTGGCGATCTTGTCGGGTTCTTCCCGATCAATGAGCGGCAATTTGGCGTTTTTTCGATTGATGTTTCGGGCCATGGGATTGCATCAGCTTTGATGACAGCACGGCTTGCCGCTTATCTTACAGGCTCCACGTCAGAACAAAATCTTGCGATTCGATCTGATGACAATGGCGGATATATTGCGGCTAGCCCGTCTGAGGCGGCTATGGCACTGAACCGTTTGATGTTGGAGGAAATGGAAACGGACCTCTATTTCACAATGATCCTTGGCCATTTTGATCGGTTCAGCGGCGAATTTGTTATGACCCAATGCGGTCACCCACACCCGATTGTGCAGCGTGCCAATGGGGACATATCCTTTTTTGGCGATGGCGGATTGCCTGTCGGTCTGATCCCTTTCGCCGCCTATGAGGATGTTCACATGAAACTGTCTCCCGGCGACAGGATTTTGCTGTTTTCCGATGGGGTTACGGAATGTCCCGATGGCGGTGATGGTATGCTCGGTGAAGAGGGGTTGGTTGAAATGTGCAAAAAAGTTGCCACTGAAACGGGCAACGCGTTTTTTGACACGTTCCTTTGGGATTTGAACGATTTCAACAACGATCAGGATTTCCCTGACGACATCTCTGCCATTTTGCTCGAATATCCCGGAGGGGTCGCTAAAGAATAGTGTTCAGTAAATCCCGCTCACCTGGATTCCCAAGCAGGATTGAGGCCTCTTTGGTTGAAACCCAGTGCGCAGAATGATCTGGTTCGGGCGGCTCAGAAAGCTGTCTGACCGGAAAAGCCCGGTAAATCCGACAAATTTTTTCTGCCCACATGTCATATTCGGGCATATATACGAAACGTCGAAAAGACCCGATGAAGGTTGGGGAGGCGATGCGCCAGCCGGTTTCTTCAAAAACCTCGCGATGAAGCGCTGCGATTGGGCTTTCCCCCGGATCAATGCCACCGCCGGGAAATTGAAACTCGTGGTGAATCCCGCCTTGGTACGTCAACAACACGCGCTCATTGCGGGGCAATAGAGCGTAAACACCAGGACGTGCACGGTAGGTTTGCCCAAAAACTTTCGATTCTCCGTAGCGCCGCATCGTGTTCCACCTTCCTTCGGCGGTTGTTCCACCTATATGAACACGATATGTCAGCGCCGAACCTCAAGGAAAGCACAAATGATCGGATCGAAAATCGCATGGGATGACACCGTTCTCCCGTTTCAACTGGATGCATCCGACATCCGGGGTCGTGTCGCGCGCCTTGACGGGGTCTTGGACCGCGTTTTGTCGCAACACAATTATCCACCCGAAATAGAAGCGCTGGTCGCTGAGATTGCATTGCTGACCGCAATGATTGGTCAGACCATCAAATTGCGTTGGAAACTCTCGCTGCAAGTGCGCGGGGATGGTCCGGCTCGGTTGATCGCCACCGATTATTACGCGCCAGAAAAGGATGGCGCGCCGGGGCGCATTCGGGCCTATGCCTCCTATGATGCCGAGCGCCTTCAGCCCGGCGTTGATCCGTTTTCGCAAATTGGCAAAGGCTATTTTGCCATCCTGATTGACCAAGGCAGCGGCACAACACCCTATCAAGGCATCACGCCGATCGCCGGTGGGTCTTTGTCGTCTTGCGCGGAAACTTATTTTGCCCAGTCCGAGCAACTGCCGACGCAGTTTTCGACCTCTTTTGGCAAATCGCGCATGTCTGGCGAAACCGAATCTTGGCGTGCGGGCGGCATCATGCTGCAAAAAATGCCGAAAGCCTCACCCTTCGCCGCACCTTTGGAGGGCGCAGAAGAGCAAAGCCTTTTGAAGCCCGCCGACATTCTGGCCGAGGATGATTTGGAGGACTGGAACCGCGCCAATATTCTTTTGAGTACCGTTGAGGAGATGGAGCTTATCGGTCCGCGCGTTCAGCCCACTGATCTTCTTGTCCGCCTGTTTCACGAAGAGCAGCCTCGGGTTTTTGATCCGCAGCCCGTCGCTTTTGGCTGTAACTGCTCCGAGGATCGCGTGCGCAACAGTCTGTCGATGTACTCCGCAAAGGACATCCGGCATATGACGACGGAGGAGGGGACGGTGACCGCCGACTGCCAATTCTGTGGCGAGCATTACATTCTCGATCCAAAAACAGTTGGCTTCGATGCGGAGGTTAAGCCGGATGGAACCACCGATTGATCGCACCACACTTGAGGCGGCGCTCCACATGTCTGGCGCGCCGTCGTCAGATTTTGATCTGAATCCGGATTTTTCGGGCGCTGTGACGGGTGATTTGCGGGCGGCCGGTGTGTTGATCCCCATCATGGATCATCCCAAGGGGCCGAGGCTTGTGCTGACAAAACGTTCATCCGCACTCAAACATCATCCGGGTCAGATTGCATTCCCAGGTGGCCGGGTGGACCCAACAGATACGGATCCGATTGACGCAGCCCTTCGCGAATCTGAAGAAGAGATCGGTCTGCCGCGTCAGATTGTTGATGTTATTGGGACGCTGCCCACCCACGAAACCGTGACGCGGTTTCAGATATACCCGGTTTTAGGCTGGATTAGAGATGATTTTGTGCCCATCGCCGAGCCGGGCGAAGTCTCGGAAATTTTCACTGTTCCCATGAACCACGTTCTCAATGCAGACAATTTCAATGTGCAGTCGCGCCTATGGTGCGGACAAAAGCGGTCGTTTTTCACTGTCCCCTACGGACCATATTACATCTGGGGTGCCACGGCGCGCATTTTACGCGGACTGGCGGATCGGGTGCAATTGTGACGAATCTTACAGCCTCTTGGCTCAAAAGTACGGGAGCGCGCCAAGTGATGGCACTGTTCTCCGCGATTGGAGAGCCAGCATATTTTGTTGGGGGGTGTGTCAGGAACAGCCTATTTGGTGTTCCTGTCAGTGATTTGGATATTTCGACACCCGTGCGACCCGAACTCATCTTAACTCTGGCACAAGACGCCGGATTGAAAGTTATTCCAACCGGGATTGATCACGGTACGGTCACGGTGATCGCGGAGGGCGAACCGTTTGAAATAACTACCTTTCGCAAAGATGTGGAGACGGATGGCCGTCGCGCTGTCGTCGCATTTTCGACTCATATGGAAGATGACGCGCGGCGACGTGATTTTACGATGAATGCGATATATGCCGATGCGACAGGAACGATCATTGACCCGCTTGGCGGGTTACCTGATCTGCGCGCTGGGCGCGTCCGCTTTATTGATGATCCTGATCTTCGGATCAAAGAGGACTATCTACGCATTCTCAGGTTCTTTCGATTTTATGCGTGGTATGGCGATCATTCTGCGGGATTAGACCCTGATGGCTTGGCGGCTTGTGCAACACATCTTGATGGATTGGCAACACTGTCGCGGGAGCGTGTTGGGGCGGAGATCATCAAGCTGTTGTCTGCCCCGTCGCCAGATCAGGCCATTGGCGCGATGGACCAATCTGGGGTTTTGAACACCCTTCTGCCGGGGGCGTCGACCAAGGCGTTCTTCCTTTTGACCTCTTTTGAAACACATCCAGACCCAATCCTGCGCCTTGCGGCGTTGGGTGATTTTGATGTGGCTGGTCTTTTGCGGTTGTCCAAGGCGCAATGCCGCCGATATGCGACCTATCGAGAGTGTGCGGTGGGACCGAGCGGGCTTGCAGAGATCGCCTATCGTGAAAATGCGGATATTGCGCGCGCCGTGTCATGCCTTAGGGCGGCATTTTTTGAACAGCCGGTTTCTCAGGACGCGGAGGCTGAAATCGCCAAAGGGGCCACTGCGATTTTTCCGCTGACGGCATCAGATTTGACACCAGAACTGACGGGTCCAGCACTTGGTGCCGCCTTGAAAGCAACAGAGCAGGCATGGATTGAAAGTGGATTTACCTTGGACCGGCGCGCCCTGATAGAGCGGGCAAAGGATACGTGACATGACGAAGTTCGAGGTTGTCCGACTTGGACATAAAGGCGACGGGATCACCGGGGACGGCGTGTTTGTGCCAAATGCGCTACCCGGTGAGATTGTGGAGGGTGATGTTGAAAACGACCGGGTGATCCATGGTCGGATTATCACCTCATCTCCGGCACGGGTTACACCCGCCTGCCGTCATTACAAGGCGTGCGGTGGTTGCGCGCTTCAACACGCCTCAGACGAATTCGTTGCCGACTGGAAGCGTGAAATCGTGGCAACCGCCCTCAAAAATCATGGCATTTTGGCTGGATTAGAGACGATCCATACGTCGCCCTCCCGCAGCCGCAGGCGTGCGGTGTTTCATGGGCGACGGACAAAAAAGAGTGTCATGGTTGGCCTTTATGGCCGTGCGTCTGACAGTTTGGTTCCTGTGCCTGACTGCATCCTGATGACTCCTGAGATTATGTCCGCCTATGGCGCTCTTGAACAGTTGGTTCATCTCGGTGCCTCGCGTCGTGGCGAAATGAACCTGACGGTGATCGCAACGGAAACGGGTCTTGATGTGTCCGTGGAGAACGGCAAGCCGCTCGATATGGATCTGAGGATTGATCTTGGCCAAATCGTCCGCGATCAGAGATTTTCACGACTGTCTTGGAATGGCGAAGATGTAGCGGGCGAAGCGCCGGCCTATCTGCGTTTTGGCAAAGCGCGGGTCGTGCCGCCCGCCGGCGCCTTTCTTCAGGCAACCGCAGCGGGTGAGGCTACGCTTGTGCAAGCGATGCGCCGCGCTGTCGGAGATGCGCGCCGCGTCATTGACCTTTTTGCTGGCTGCGGGACGTTTTCCTTGCCTTGTGCGGAGACAGCTGAGGTTCATGCTGTGGAAGGCGTGAGTGAGATGCTTGACGCGTTGAGCAAAGGGTGGCGACAGGCCGAGGGTCTCAAACGCGTGACGGTCGAAACCCGTGATTTGTTTCGTCAGCCGATCCGCGCGGATGAACTCAATCGGTTTGATGCGGCGATCATTGATCCGCCACGACCGGGTGCAGCCGCGCAATGTGATGAGATCGCGAAAAGTACGCTTAAAACGGTTGGTTTCGTGTCTTGCAACCCGATCACATTCGCGCGAGATGCGAAAACACTGACCGAGGCGGGCTTTGTTTTGGACTGGATTGAGGTGATAGATCAGTTTCGTTGGTCGACTCATGTCGAAATCGCGGCGCGATTCTTGCGGGTTTAGAGCAATCAAATCATTGGCCTGATCACCCAAATCGGTGTATCCAGCGCAAAACACTATACGAGTAGACCCAATGGACCGGCGGACTTTCTTAGCATCAACTGTGGCAGCCATTGTGCTGCCATTCGGCGTTTTGGCGCGCGAACTCAGGGCCTATTCCGGGCCTGAAGTCACCCGGATTGTGATCTACAAGGGACGCCGCAAAATGTACCTCATGCATGGCGCAAAGGTGCTTAAAAAATATCGGATTGGAATTGGCGGAAATCCGGTTGGACCCAAGCAATTCGAAGGCGACAGTAAGACCCCGGAAGGCAGCTATATCATAGATCGGCGCAACCCGAATTCAGCCTTCCACCTGTCTTTGGGGATTTCTTACCCGAACCAAAGAGATGAAGCATACGCCGCGTCGATGGGGCGGCGTCCAGGAGGGGATATTTTTATTCACGGACGGGCAGGCGAAAACCGGGGCAAGGGCCGCGACTGGACCGCAGGCTGTATCTCGGTTTCCGATCGCAATATCGAGAAAATCTACATGATGGTGCAAGATGGCACCCAGGTAGATATTTTTCCGTAACTTCAGATAATTACAGGCCTGAAAATTGTGATGGATTGGCTCCGATCAGGAGGGTCCACCACAGTTTTCCATTGTCTTCTTGATACCAAGCAAAGCCGATATCGGTCGCGCGCGGATCAAGAATGATATCACGGGTGTCGGATTGCTCCATCCAGGCGGACAGGGTTTCAAGTTCGGTTTCGTAGGTTTCTGAAATATTTTCACCAAGCATCAAGCCCGTGTAGCCGGAGCGGTTGACCCGATCGAGCGGCGAGGAGCCGTCAGAGCCGAAATGCCAGGGACGGTTTTGGACATGCATGTCACGCGAATGGGTCGCGGCGGCAGCGTTCAAATTGGCGTTGAGCTGAACGGGGGACGTCCCGGCGGCGGCGCGCAGCGCGTTGATCGAATCAAGGATGTGATATTGAATCTTTGCTTCATCCCGAGCATGGATTCGATAAAGCCGGGGCAAGGGTTTGCCATCGGGCCCAAGGCGTTCGGTCGGCGCGTCGCAGGCGGAGAGACCAACAAGGGCCATCATAAGGACAGCAATAATGCGAGACATTCAGACACTCCAAAAACTTTGTCTTGATGACCTAGACCCTTTGATTGCCGGGATCAAATCCTGTTCGCAACTTTTCGCTATGAAGGATTGTTTGATTTGCGACTGAGGCAATCGCGCCATATAAAGACAATGTACACGCGTTCACATACATGACTGGCTTCGTTCAATGAGTAAACTTCCGGCCCTCAAGGTCTCACGCCGCGCATTTGTTGCGGGCTCTACAGCGGTTTTGGCATTGCCAGCTTTGGCACAGACCGACAACACGACAGAGGTCGAGGGCGACATTTCAACCGTTGTGCGTCGCAATATCTCAAGTTTTCGTTCGCTGAACTGGGAACCCTATTTCAGCAATCTCAGCAATGGGGCAATCCTTGTTGATACCACATCGCGGGCGCTGCATTTTTGGAGCGAAGATCAGTCGGTCTACAAGCTCTATCCGACATCAGTTCCCTTGACCGAAGACCTGACACGTCGGGGGCGCACATCAATCATTCGCAAAGTCGAGGGGCCAAGTTGGTCTCCGACGCCCGCAATGAAAGTCCGCAATCCCGAGTGGCCGGAGTTTGTTGAGCCGGGTCCAAACAATCCGCTCGGCACGCACGCGCTTTATCTGTCTTGGCAATATTACCGAATCCACGGAACCCACGATACGCGAAAAATCGGCCGGAGATCCTCCAATGGGTGCATCGGTTTGTACAATGAGCATATCGCTGAGTTGTATTCTTTGACAAAAGTGGGAACGCAAGTGTTGCTAATTTGACGATTCTCTGTTCGAAATGAGACCTACGTTAAAGGATAAATTGATTTCTCTTCGGTTTATCTGCATTACGCATAGTGTGAAACAAACCTGACCTGCCAAATGCAGGGATCATGGAGGAATGAAAATGAAAAAATTCGCTGCTGCTGCCGTTTTTGCTTTGGCTGGCTCTGCTGCTTTTGCTGGTGGCTACTCTGCTCCGGTTATCGAAGCTCCCGTTGTCGTGGAAGAAACCTCTTCCTCGTCCGCTGGCGGTTACGTTGTACCGTTGCTGATCTTGGCACTCGTTGCCGCTGCTGTTGCTGCTGACTAATCGTCACTCGACAGTCACTCATTTTAAAGGGCAGCTCATTGAGCTGCCCTTTTCATTTTGATCATAGGGCCAGAGGCAAGACTCTATGAGCCCGCCTATACCCACCCACTCAGATTCTTACGGATTTGATCGACAAGGGCCTTGATGTGCAAAGGCTCGGCGTTGAGGCAGGGGATGTAGAGGAAATCCTCGCCGCCCGCGTGGTCAAAGCTTTCTTTGATCTCTTCGTTGATTTCCTCAAGCGTCTCAATGCAATCGGCGGAAAACGCAGGGGCACAGACGGCGATGCTTTTGTTCCCGGCTTCGGCCTGACGCGCGACCTCTTCCACAGTATAGGGTTGAAGCCAGTCTTCGGGACCGAATTTCGATTGAAACGTCGTCATGATCTGTTTGTCATCCCAGCCGAGGCGTTCCTTAAGCAGGCGAGTCGTTTTCCGGCACTGACAATGATAGGGATCGCCCCCCTCTTTCAGGTAGCGTTCTGGCAGGCCGTGATAGGAACAAATCAGGATGTCGGGCTTTTTCGCCGCCGCCGCATAGGCGCGCTCAACGGACTGCGCAAGCGCATCAATATAGGCGGGATCGTTGAAATAGGGCGGTACGGTCCGCGCGGCGGGTTGCCAGTTTTCTTCCATCAAGGCGCGGAAAAATTCGTCATTCGCGGTGGCAACTGTTGCCCCGGCATATTGCGGGTAGAGCGGGAAAAACAGGATTTTGCTACAGCCCTCAGAGACGAGTTTTTGCACCTTTGACTTGGTGGATGGGTTGCCGTAACGCATACAGAAATCAACCATCACCTCGTCACCAAACTCCTCAGAAAGCGCCGCTTTGATCGCGACTGTTTGCTCTTTGGTGATGGTCATCAATGGGCTTTCATTGGCCTCTTTGTTCCAAATGGACCGATAGGCCGCACCGGATTTGGAGGGTCTAAAGGTCAAAACGATGCCTTGCAGGATCGGTTGCCATTTCCATTTTGGATAGTCGATCACCCGCTGATCCGAGAGAAATTCATTTAAATATCGGCGCATAGACCAATAATCCGTGGCGTCGGGCGTCCCCAAATTTGACAGCAAAACCCCGATTTTCTGTTTCGGCAACTTGGGGTGGTCTTTTTGCGCGTGCATTGGACATGTGGCGTCTGCCGCATTCGTGTTCATCCGGCTTGGCTTCATAAGTCCCATGTGTCTGTCCTGATTGTTGATTTTATATAGGCTTAGGGTGGTCGGGCTGTGGATCAAGGGCTCGGGTCTGTCGGAAGTTTAAATTCCTGTGCTTGTAGCGCATCCGAGAGGCGATATTTGGCAGAGCCGGGCATCAATGGTTTCGGTTGGCTTTCATCCGGGGCCCAACCCGTCAGAAACACCAAATCAAAGGTCGCCACAAGGCGCTCCTCTTGCGCAAAATGAGTCTGATAGAGACGTTCCGTCAGGTCAAAAAGTGTCTTTGGGCTTGCGGTCATGCGCCGAGCGCCGAGCGCATTGCTTTCTCCCATGGCGCGCAGATCGGTCACGAGTTTTTTCAAATTGGGATAGGTCACACTGCGTGGGCTTTTGTCCGCCACGGGCAGGGCAAAAGAGGCGCGTTGCAACAGCGTGCCGAGATCACGCAGTTCTCCCATTGGCAGCACTCGCGGCGACAGACCGCCCAAAAGCGCGGTTTCCGCCTGTCCCAAACAGGCGCGCAATTCATGCAGCGTTTGGTCGCCGAAAAAAGCCGCGATCATCAAGCCATCCGGTTTGAGCGCGCGATTGCATTGGATGAGCTGGCCGACGGGATCATTGGCCCAGTGCAGGGACATGGCGTGGATCACCAAATCATGCGCGCCTTGTTCCAAGTCGAGCACATCGTCATCGGCAACGACGCGCGCATTGGGGAACCATTTTGACCACAGATTGGGAAATCCTGTGACAATCGCCGGCGATTTAAACGGTTTATTAACCATGCTTAACCGATCTTCGATCTCAGCGCGGGCCTCTTCATGCAAAAAGAAATCGCCCCCCATGCGCAAAGCACGGGTGCGGTATCGAGACAGGTGGTCCCGATGGATCAAAGGAACGGGGTCGGACATGGATGTGCTTTCTTTACGGTCATGTTTCAAACCTGCGGGCAATGTAGGAAGTTGACGGGGAAATGCAAACACTGGCCAAGCTGATCTACCCGGCACAATGTCTCACCTGCGACGAAATGATCGAAGTGGCGCGCGGATTGTGCCCAAAATGTTGGTCGCAAACGCCCTTTATCGTCGATCCGCCCTGTGATGCCTGCGGGCGTCCTTTGATTGGTGAGGCGCAAGAGGGTGATCTTTGCGACGACTGCCGCGCCAATCCGCGTCCTTGGGATCGGGGACGGGCCGTGATGCTATATGCGGGTAATGGCCGAGCGATGGTTTTGAAGTTCAAACATGGCGACCGCACCGATCTTGCGCGCTCCGCGGGGGCGTGGTTGGCGCGGGCGGCAGAGCCTTTGGTGTGTGAGGATACGCTTGTGGCCCCGGTGCCTCTCCACTGGCTGCGTATCGTTCAGCGGCGGTACAATCAATCCGCGTTGCTTGCCGCTCAGGTGGCGAAACTCCATGGGTTAGACTATTGTCCTGACCTATTACGCCGACCTGTTGCGACACGAAAATTGGATGGGATGACCGCAGATCAACGCCATGAAACGGTTTCAGGGGTGATCAAAGTCACACCGAAGCGCGCCAAGGTGATTGCCGGTCGGCATGTGCTTTTGATCGACGATGTGATGACCACTGGTGCGACTTTGGCGCAATGCGCGCGCACCTGTCTTGAGGCCGGTGCGTCCCATGTTTCAATTGCGGTACTGGCCCGCGTTGCCAGAGAGGTCTAAATCCTTATAGTCGCCGAAAGACCAAAGGATTTCCCATGCAACCTGTCACGCTCTACACCACCCCGATTTGTCCTTATTGCATCGCCGCCAAGCGCCTGCTTGACAGCAAAGGGGTCACCTACACCGACATCAACGTGATGGCCGAGCCCAATCGTCGCGCTGAGATGATGCAAAAGGCCCATGGTCGCCATACCGTGCCGCAGATTTTCATTGGCGACACCCATGTCGGCGGCTGTGACGAGCTGTATGCCCTTGAGCGCGCAGGGAAACTCGACCCGATTTTGGCGGAGTGATCCATGATCCGCGTTGGCCTTATCACGCTCAATTCCTCTGACGATCCGCTTGCCAATCTTGCGGTCACACAACGCTATGTGACCCAAGCCGCGGAGGCGGGGGCACAGATTGTGATGACGCCGGAGGTCACCAATTGCGTCTCAAGTGCGCGCGGGCATCAGCGAGAGGTTTTGCGCGCTGAGTCTGAAGACCCAACATTGGCTGGGCTGCGGGAAACGGCAAGATCCTATGGGATTTGGCTCTTGATTGGCTCTTTGGCCTTAAAGACAGATGATCCAGATGGGCGATTTGCCAATCGGTCTTTCCTGATCACACCAGAGGGCGAAATCGCTGCGCGTTACGATAAAATCCACATGTTTGACGTTGATGTCAGCGAAACGGAGACCTATCGCGAATCCGCGGGGTATCGTCCCGGCAATCGGGCGGTTTTGGCGAAAACGGCGTTGGGCCAGATCGGCATGGCGATTTGTTATGATCTGCGCTTCCCGCATCTGTTTCGCTCATTGGCGCAGGCAGGAGCCTACATCCTCACCGTGCCTGCGGCCTTCTCCGCCGTGACCGGGGCCGCGCATTGGGAGAGTTTGCTCAGGGCGCGGGCGATTGAGACCGGGTGTTTTGTTTTTGCTCCGGCGCAGACTGGGCAACACGTTGAAACCACGGGGTCAACGCGCCGCACCTATGGTCATTCTCTTGCCGTTTCACCCTGGGGTGAGGTGCTTTATGATGGCGGTGTTGAGCCGGGATGGGATGTGATTGACATTGATATGGGCGACGTCGCTCGTGCCAGATCGCGTATTCCTTCTCTGTCCCATGATCGTGATTTTGAGGTTCCGCAATGAGTGGCCCACCCAACAATGATTCGCTGTCTGTGGCGCTGTTTTCCGAGATTTTCATGGCGGATCAGTTGGCCCGAAACCGCCTGACCAAGGCGATGCCCAAAGGTATGGAAATCAGTCATTTTTCGGTGCTTAATCATCTTGCCCGTGCCAATGACGAAAGGTCTCCGGCGCAGCTTGCGCGCGCGTTTCACGTCACTCGCGGTGCGATGACCAACACATTGAACAAACTCGAATGGGCGGGGCATGTTCACATCCGCCCGGATTGGGACGACGCGCGCCGCAAATTTGTATCGATTTCTCCATCGGGTCGCTCGGCTCGGGATGCGGCTTTGGCGGCGATTGCGCCGATCCTGTCTGATATTGTCGAGGCGATTGGGACTGAACGGGTCAGGGCCGCACTTCCCGTTTTGCGGGAAATGCGCATTCGTCTTGAAGAAGAAAATTAGACCCTAACTTGGCTTGGTTGATGCCGTGACATAGTTCACCGACAGATCGCGGGCAGACAGAGACCAGGTCCAAAGCACCGGATTGAAGACAAAGCCTTTGCGATCTACCGGAGACAGGCCGGCCTTTTCAATCAGCGCGTACAATTCGTCTGGCGTGATGAATTTTTTCCACTCATGCGTGCCCTTCGGCAACCAGCGCATGATCACTTCGGCGCCAACAATCGCCATCATATAGCTTTTGGGGTTGCGATTGATTGTTGAGGCAATCATCAGCCCGCCGGGTTTGAGCAACATCTGACACGCGGTCATGTAGCCCTGTGGATCGGAGACATGTTCGACCACTTCCATGTTCAAAACCACGTCAAACTGTTCCCCAGCTTTGGCCAATGATTCGGCGGTGGTGTGGCGATAGTCGATCACCAGTCCAGATTTTTCCGCATGAAGCCGCGCAACGGGCAGGTTCCCGGCTGCCGCATCGGCGCCCACAACCGTCGCCCCCAATCGCGCCATAGGTTCGGACAAAAGCCCGCCACCA
Organism: Celeribacter baekdonensis; assembly: GCF_900102315.1. Taxonomy (GTDB): domain Bacteria; phylum Pseudomonadota; class Alphaproteobacteria; order Rhodobacterales; family Rhodobacteraceae; genus Celeribacter; species Celeribacter baekdonensis. Next base: position 201,401 of record NZ_FNBL01000004.1, on the reverse strand, counting down.
CAACCGATATCCAGTAGCCGCAGCCCCTCAAAGGGGCGCTCGCTGGACAGATCACGCCCGAACTCAGCGGCGATTTGCGAGGTGATGTAATCAAGCCGACACGGGTTGAGCATATGCAATGGTTTAAACTTACCATTCGGGTCCCACCATTCGGCGGCCATGGCCTCGAATTTGGCGACCTCTTGCGGGTCAATGGTGGACTGATGCATTTGCATGATCCTCTCCTTCGTGTTCAACTTAGAAATCGGTTTCTATGCCGATTGATCGCTCTATATAGGAACCCCATGGATAAGGTCTCAGGCCAAAAGAGCGCATATAGTTATCTCTACCCCCAAATCGCGGTCTATGACCACCGGATGTTGGAGGTTGGGGACGGGCATCGGATTTACGTCGAGCAAAGCGGCAATCCGAAGGGTATTCCTGTGGTGGTGTTTCATGGTGGTCCGGGTGGCGGGTGTAGCCCTTATATGCGGCGCTATTTCGATCCGTCCATTTTTCGCATCATTTTGTTTGATCAACGCGGTTGCGGCAAATCGCGGCCCTTTGCCTCCGTCGAGGCCAATACGACATGGCATCTGGTCGCTGATGTTGAGCGGATCAGGGTCGAATTGGGCATTGAGCGTTGGGCTGTGTTTGGCGGAAGTTGGGGGGCGACATTGGGCGTGGCCTATACTCAAAGCCATCCCGACCGTGTCATTCACCTGGTTTTGCGCGGCGTGTTTTTGGCGCGGCAAAGTGAGTTGGATTGGTTCTATGCGGGCGGGGCGGGACAGTTTTGGCCGGAGCTTTGGGCCGAGTTTCGCGATGCGATCCCTGATGAGGAACACGATGATTTGATCGCGGCCTATCATCGGCGTTTGTTCAGTGGTAATTACCAAGAAGAGCTGCGTTTTGGACGGATCTGGTCGCGTTGGGAAAATGCGTTGGCGTCGATCGGATCGAATGGCGCGGCGGGCGAGCCTGCGCCGGATTACGCCCGGACCTTTGCGCGGTTGGAGAACCACTATTTCACCCATAAGGCGTTTTTTGATCGTGATGGTCAGTTGCTGGGTGAGATTGGCAAGATGGCCGATGTGCCCGGCACCATTGTTCAGGGGCGATTCGATATGATTTGCCCACCACATACCGCCTATGCGTTGCATAAGGTTTGGCCCAAGGCGCGGTTGATGATGGTGGGGCAGGCAGGTCACGCGATGTCTGAGCCCGGAATCACGCAGGCGCTTGTGTCGACAATGGACCGGATCGGGCAGGAGATGCGATAAGGCTTGCAGAGCGTCCTGTGGCGGCGTATAGGACTTGCCAACAGCGGCGCGTTGGGAGGTCCCAAAGCTCCACCGGGAAAGATCGACGGGCCGCGCGCCCGTTTTTTTGTGCCCTGAGACCGAGTTGGTCGATGGGTGGCCCGTGAACCCGTATCTGAGAGGCAGCCCGGACATGTCCGAACTTATTGCCAAGACAGCCATTGACCGCCGTTTGGCGGAAATCATCACCCCGGTTATCGAGGGGATGGGATTTGAACTTGTGCGCGTGCGTTTGATGTCGTCAACCAAATCGAAGACGCTTCAAATTATGGCCGAACGCCCCGATGGTGGGATCGAAGTTGACGAATGTGCGCAGATTTCGACCGCGGTTTCTGCTATTCTTGATGTCGAAGACCCAATTGAGGATGAATACACGCTTGAAGTGTCCAGTCCCGGCATTGACCGACCTTTGACCCGCCTGAAAGATTTTACATCTTTTGAAGGCTATGAGGCCAAAATTGAGACGACTGAGATGATCGACGGCCGCCGTCGGTTCAAAGGAGAGATCGCCGGTGTTGAGGGTGATGAAGTTCTCCTGACGATCGAAGAAAATGGTGAGACGCTCACCATCGGTTTGAATTTTGATTGGCTGTCAGACGCAAAACTCGTGCTGACCGATGAGCTGATCCGCGAAATGTTGCGCCAACGCAAAGCGTCCGGCGCAATTGACGAAACAAATTTTGACGAAATCCAGACCGACGACGGGTCTTCAGAGGATTGAGAGAGGACTGAGATATGGCAATCACCTCTGCAAACCAGCTTGAGCTGTTGCAAACCGCCGAGGCCGTGGCCCGCGAGAAAATGATCGACCCCGAATTGGTGGTTGAAGCGATGGAGGAAAGCCTCGCACGCGCTGCAAAGTCGCGTTATGGCTCCGAAATGGACATTCGCGTGTCCATTGACCGCAAGACTGGCCGTGCCACCTTTACCCGTGTGCGCACTGTGGTTGAGGAAGACGAGCTTGAGAATTACCAATCCGAGATGACCGTCACGCAGGCCAAACAATACATGGCCGACCCGCAAATCGGCGACGAGATCAAGGAAGAGGTTCCCCCGGTGGAGCTTGGCCGGATCGCGGCGCAATCTGCCAAGCAGGTCATCTTGCAAAAGGTGCGCGAAGCGGAGCGGGATCGTCAGTTTGACGAATTCAAAGACCGCGTCGGCACCATCATCAACGGTGTTGTGAAACGCGAAGAATATGGCAATGTGATTGTCGATGTCGGTCGTGGCGAAGCCATCCTGCGCCGCAACGAGAAAATTGGCCGCGAAACCTATCGCCCGAATGACCGCATCCGGTGTTTCATCAAAGATGTGCGCCGCGAAGCGCGCGGGCCGCAGGTGTTCCTGTCCCGCACCGCGCCGGAATTCATGTCCGAACTGTTCAAAATGGAAGTGCCGGAAATCTATGACGGCATCATCGAGATCAAAGCTGTGGCCCGTGATCCGGGTTCGCGCGCCAAGATTGCTGTGATTTCCTATGACAGCTCGATTGACCCGGTCGGTGCCTGTGTCGGTATGCGCGGTTCGCGTGTTCAGGCCGTGGTGAACGAGCTTCAGGGCGAGAAAATCGACATCATCCCGTGGAACGAAGATGCGCCGACCTTCTTGGTCAACGCGCTTCAGCCCGCCGAGGTGACGAAAGTTGTGCTCGACGAAGACGCTGGCAAAATCGAAGTTGTTGTGCCGGATGAGCAGTTGTCGCTCGCTATCGGTCGCCGCGGTCAAAACGTGCGTCTTGCGTCGCAGTTGACCGGCTTGGACATCGACATTCTGACCGAAGCTGAGGAATCTCAGCGTCGTCAGGCTGAGTTTGCCGAACGCACCAAACTGTTCATGGACAACCTCGATCTTGACGAGTTCTTTGCCCAGCTTCTGGTCTCCGAAGGGTTCACCAACCTTGAAGAAGTGGCCTATGTTGATGTGGATGAGCTTTTGGTCATCGACGGTGTGGACACAGATACGGCGTCTGAACTTCAGGCCCGTGCCCGTGACGTGTTGGAGGCTGCCAATCGTAAGGCGCTTGAGCATGCCCGCGAATTGGGTGTCGAAGACAGCCTTATTGAATTCGAAGGCCTGACACCCCAAATGATTGAAGCATTGGCCGAAGACGGTGTGAAATCCGTCGAAGATTTCGCGACCTGTGCCGATTGGGAATTGGCCGGTGGCTGGACCACAGTCAATGGCGAGCGCGTCAAGGACGACGGTGTCCTTGAAAAGTTCGACATGTCCCTGGAAGAAGCACAAAAACTGGTGATGACGGCGCGTATTCAGCTTGGCTGGGTGGATCCGTCCGATCTTGTGTCCGATGAGGACGGTGAAGTCGAAGAGGAAAGCGAAGCCTGATTTGAGGCTTTGCGACGAGGTGCTATATGACCCGAGGTGGGCAAACGAAAAACCGGGATGAGAGCGAGCGCAGTTGCATTGTGACGCGCGAAGCGCAGCCGAAGCGTGGTCTCATCCGGTTTGTTGTTAGCCCGGACGGGCTTCTCGTTCCGGATCTGTCAGAGAAACTTCCCGGTCGCGGGATTTATGTCTCGGCAGAGCGCGATGTTTTGGAAGAGGCGCTCAAAAAGCGTCTCTTTTCCAAGGCGGCGCGAATGGATTTGACGATCCCGGACGGGTTTGTCGACCTGCTTGAGGTGGGTTTGACGGACCGCGTTGTGCATTTAATCTCCTTGGCCCGTAAAGCCGGAGATGCCGTGTGTGGGTTTGAAAAAGTTAAGGGCTGGTTGGCAGATGGGCGGGCAAAAATTTTGCTTCAGGCCTCTGACGGATCAGAACGTGGCAAAGGCAAACTTTGGACGCCGGAGGGAGGCCGTTGGTTCGGTCATCTGACGAGTTCCGAATTGGGTTTGGCTTTTGGACGCGAAAGTGTGATACATGGCGCGCTCGCAGGTGGCGGACTCAGCAAACGTGTTGTAGAGGAAGCCACACGCCTGATGGGCGTGCGCGAGACAATCGGTGGAGAGGGCTCCGCCGGGAAGGGTAAGACGACGAAATGAGCGATACAGACGGCAAGAAACCCCTCGGCCTTCGGGGCGGCCCCGGATCGGTGAAACAGAGCTTTTCCCACGGGCGCACGAAGAGTGTTGTGGTCGAGACCAAGCGTAAACGAGTCGTGGTACCCAAAGCCGGGTCCGCGAAACCGTCTGCGTCGGGTGCCGGAAAAGCCCACTATGGGGACCCATCAAAACGTCCTGCGGGCATTTCCGATGCGGAAATGGAACGCCGGATGAAGGCACTGGCTGCGGCAAAATCTGCCGAAGTTCAGGATGCTAAAAACCGTGCGGAAGAAGAGAAGGCGCGCGAAGAAGAGCGCGAGCGCCGCCGCCGTGAGATTGAAGAAAAGGCACGCGAAGAAGCGGAGCGCGAAGCCGCGCTCAAAGCCAAGGAAGAAGAAGAAGCTCGGGCCAAGAAAGAGGCGGAAGACGCCAAGAAGCGCGAGGTTCAGGCGAAAAAGCCGGCCGCTGTGGCTGCGCCCAAGGTTGATGATGACCCGGCTGCGGCTCAGGTTGCTTTGCAAAAGCAAATGGACCGTGGCGGACGCCCGGTCACGCCAGCGCCGCGCGCGCGTGAGCGTGAAGAGACAGATCGCAACAACCGCAACAAAGTGGCGGACAACCGTCGCTCTGGCAAACTGACCGTGAACCAAGCGTTGACGGGCGGCGAAGGCAATCGTCATCGCTCCATGGCGTCGATGAAGCGCAAACAAGAGCGTATGCGTCAGAAGGCTATGGGCAACGAGCAGCGTGAAAAGGTTGTGCGCGATGTGCGTGTCCCGGAAGCCATTGTGGTGTCCGAGCTTGCCAACCGTATGGCCGAACGTGTGGCTGATGTGGTCAAATCGCTCATGAACATGGGCATGATGGTCACACAGAACCAATCGATTGATGCTGATACAGCCGAATTGATTGTCGAAGAATTTGGTCACCGTATTTTGCGCGTGTCCGATGCTGACGTTGAGGATGTGATCCAACAGGTTGAAGAAAAACCCGAAGATCTCAAACCGCGTCCGCCGGTTGTCACCATCATGGGGCATGTTGACCACGGGAAAACCTCCCTGCTTGATGCGATCCGCCATGCGAATGTGACTTCTGGTGAGGCGGGTGGCATCACCCAACACATCGGTGCCTATCAGGTGACCACCGATTCGGGCGCTGTTCTCAGCTTCCTCGACACGCCAGGTCACGCGGCCTTTACCTCGATGCGTGCCCGTGGTGCGCAGGTGACGGATATCGTCATTCTGGTTGTGGCTGCGGACGACTCGGTCATGCCGCAAACGATCGAAGCCATCAATCACGCCAAGGCGGCGGGTGTGCCGATGATCATCGCGATCAACAAATGCGACAAACCGGGTGCCGATCCGAACCGGGTTCGGACCGCGCTTTTGCAGCACGAAGTTGTTGTCGAAGCCATGTCCGGCGACGTGCAGGATGTGGAAGTTTCCGCGAAAACTGGCAAAGGGCTTGATCAACTCCTCGAAGCCATCGCGCTTCAGGCTGAGATCCTTGAACTGAAAGCCAACCCTGATCGCGCCGCCGAAGGTGCTGTGATTGAGGCGCAGCTTGATGTGGGCCGTGGTCCGGTGGCGACGGTGCTTGTGCAAAAAGGCACTCTGAAACGCGGCGACATTTTTGTTGTGGGCGAGCAATGGGGTAAAGTCCGCGCGCTTGTAAACGACAAAGGCGAGCGTGTGGATGAGGCTGGTCCGTCTGTTCCAGTTGAGGTGCTTGGTCTGAACGGCACGCCCGAGGCGGGTGACGTCTTGAACGTGGTCGACACCGAAGCACAGGCGCGTGAAATCGCAGAATATCGCGAACATGCGGCCAAAAACAAACGTGCTGCGGCGGGTGCTGCGACAACGTTGGATCAGCTTTTGGCGAAAGCGAAAGCCGATGAAACCGTGTCCGAATTGCCAATCTTGGTCAAAGCGGATGTGCAGGGTTCGGCCGAAGCAATCGTTCAGGCGATGGAAAAAATCGGCAACGACGAGGTGCGTGTGCGCGTTCTACACTACGGCGTGGGTGCGATCACCGAATCCGACATCGGCCTTGCTGAGGCATCTGGTGCCCCGGTCATTGGCTTTAACGTCCGTGCGAATGCTCCGGCACGCAATTCCGCCAACCAAAAAGGTGTGGAAATCCGGTATTATTCGGTGATTTACGATCTTGTGGATGATGTGAAAGCGGCGGCCTCTGGCCTTCTTTCTGCTGAGATTCGCGAGAACTTTATTGGCTACGCCCAGATCAAAGAGGTCTTTAAGGTCTCTGGTGTCGGTAAAGTTGCAGGGTGTCTTGTCACCGAAGGCGTTGCGCGTCGCTCTGCGGGTGTGCGTTTGCTGCGTGATGATGTTGTCATGCACGAAGGGACGCTCAAGACGCTCAAGCGCTTCAAGGATGAGGTCAAAGAGGTCCAGTCCGGTCAAGAATGTGGTATGGCTTTTGAGAATTACGAAGACATCCGTCCGAATGATGTCATCGAGATTTTTGAACGCGAAGAAATTCAGCGAAATCTCGAGTAACTTCGGCCAACATATCAAAACAAAAAGGCGAGCCAAACGGCTCGCCTTTTCTTTATTCTGCACGCTGATTTATAAATCAGGCGACTTTTTTGACGGAAACGGGTTTGCCCTCAAAGGTTTTATCACCAACGCGAACCTGGATGTTGCCATCGGCGGTTTCACCAACAAACAGACCTTGGACGGAAATGTATTTCCCGACAGAGATAGAACGCATCATCTTGTTTGCCCCCAACTGAAATGACGTTAGGAACAAACTAGCCTACAAATATTTAAAAATCATTCACAAATTTAAGACAAATCTGTCATTTGAGCACAAATGTTATGCAAATGAAGACATAAACCACAGAATATTCCGTTTCTGCTTTGCAGCATTTCACAAAAGGTCGCGAAGCATGGGAATCAGTGGGATGTCTGCCGGGGGCATTGGGTAGTCACGCAATTCAGAGACCTTGACCCATTTCAGCACCTGCCCCTCACGCGGATGGGGAATGCCGTTCCATTTGCGACAGGCAAACAGCGGCATCATCAGGTGAAAGTCGTCGTAGCTATGCGACGCAAAGGTCAATGGAGCGAGGCAGGAGTTCCACGTCTCAATACCAAGTTCCTCATGCAACTCACGCACAAGCGCGGCTTCGGGCGTTTCGCCGGGCTCAACTTTGCCACCGGGAAACTCCCAAAGACCCGCCATGGATTTGCCTTCGGGGCGCTGTGCCAAAAGCACGCGCCCCTCGACGTCGATCAAGGCAACTGCTGAAACGAAAACCAGTTTCACGAGCGATAATCTGCGTTGATGGTGATGTAGCCGTGGGTCAAATCGCAAGACCATACGGTGGCCGTGCCATTGTCGAGGCCAAGATCGACACGGATCACAATCTCGTCGTTCTTCATATAGGCCGCGCCCGCCTCTTCGGAATAGGAGGGCGAGACCCAGCCATCTTCGGCCACAAGAATGTCGCCAAACCAAATCTTGAGACGATCCCGCTCGGCCCGTTCGCCGGATTTACCGACAGCCATGACAATGCGACCCCAGTTCGGATCTTGGCCGGCCACAGCGGTTTTTACCAAAGGAGAATTGGCAATCGACATCGCGACACGATGCGCCGGACCATTGGCATTTGCGCCAGTGACCTGAACTTCGATCAGTTTGGTCGCGCCTTCGCCGTCGCGGGCGATTTGAATGGCGAGGTCTTTCATCACCGTATGAAGCCCTTCGCGGAAGGCATGAACACGCGGATCAGCGAAATCGGTGATCGGTGCCATATCCGCCTTGCCAGTTGCGGCCACAAGGACTGTGTCGGAGGTCGACGTGTCGCCATCCACCGTGACGCAGTTAAAGGTCTTGGCATTGTCGAGCCAGATACATTGTTGCAGCACATCGCGGGAGATGTTTGCGTCGGTGAAGATATAGGACAGCATCGTCGCCATATCGGGTGCAATCATGCCGGAGCCTTTGGCGATCCCGGCGATTTTGACGGTCGCGCCGTCAAGCTGAACCGTCTGTGTGGCGCCTTTGGCAAAGGTGTCCGTGGTCATGATCGCGCGGGCGGCTGTGCTGATCCCGGCCTCGTCCAACGCGGCCTCAAGATCGGCGATTTTGGCGGTGATCCGCTCCCATTTCAGGGGCTCGCCGATGACGCCGGTGGAGGAGGTGAAGACGCGGGTTTGATCAATGCCCATGGTGTCTGCCACCGCTTTGGTGATCTTTTGCACCGCATCCATGCCGTTTTTTCCGGTGAAGGCATTGGAATTGCCAGAGTTGACCAAAATCGCGGCTTTGCCCGAACCATCGAGGCCGATCTTGTCCTGACAGTCCAGCACGGCAGCGGAACGTGTTGAGGAGCGGGTGAAAACGCCGGCCATGGCCGTTCCGTCGCACAGTTCCGCCAGCATCACGTCAACGCGGCCGGTGTAGCGCACGCCCGCCTCCAAGGCGGCAAAACGCACGCCGTTGATGACGGGTAACTCGGGAAAGCCCGATTTGGGCGCGAGCGGGGAAACATGTTCGATTTTGGCCATGGTCGGCGTCCTTGCTACAAACGATCTTAGTTGGCGAGCAAATCATCCATCCGCAACACGGAGGGATCAATGCCGTCAACACGCTCAACTGCGCCATCCGATTCGAGGGAGGCGATTTTGTCCTGAATGGCTTTGTCTTGGATTTCTGCGGCCAATTCATCCTGTACGTCGGCCAGAGGCGGCACCTCGGACAGGCGCGTTTCCATCAGTTTGATCACATGCCAGCCAAATTGGGTCTGGACGGGCGCGGAGACAGTGCCTTCTTCCATGCCAACGACGACCTGTTCAAATTCGGGCACCATCATGCCAAGGCCAAACCAGCCAAGATCGCCGCCGTTCGGACCCGACGGACCCGTCGATTTTTCGCGTGCGAGATCGGCAAAATCTGCACCAGCCTCCAGATCGGCAATAAGCGCTTTTGCCTCATCTTCGGTTTCCACCAAAATATGCGCGGCGTGGTATTCACGGCCTGGCTCAAATTCGGCGAATTTGGCGTCATAGGCGGCTTTGAGGGCGGCGTCATTCACCGCCTCTTTGGCGATGGTTTCAAGCATGGAACCGGCAATCACGACGCGTTCTTCATTCTCGATCTGGTATTTCAGGGCCTCACCAATCTCGCCTGCGGATTGTTTGAGAATCTCCTGCTGGACGATCTGATTGAGGATTCCGTCGTAAAGCTGTTCGTCGGTCAAGCTTTGATATTGCGGGGGAAGACTTTGGCGTGCAGCGATGAGATGACCAACGGTGATCTGTGTGCCGTTGATTGTTGCGACCACAGTTTGAGCGGTCACATCTTCGGCATGAAGCGGACTCATGGCAAAAAACGCGGCGGAAATGAGAGCTGCGGCCCCAGAAATGCGGTATTTCATCGAGAAAATCCTTCCTGTCGTCCCCATATCGGGGCGCGACGTTGACACTGTTGATGTGGCCCCTTACATCGCCTTAGGTCACTGAAGAGGAGCCTTCCGCCTGTTTCTATGGGGTGAATGGCACTGGGGCAATCCCTCCTCTCACACGATCCTGTCAGGACGCATTGAGCGGAGAGAATATGCTGGGCATCGGTACACTCGCGAAAAAGGTTTTTGGGACCCCTAACGATCGCAAGATCAAGGCGACCCGCCCTCTCGTGGCTAAAATCAACGCGCTGGAACCAGAGTTTGAAAAGCTTGATGACGCTGGTTTGATCGCAAAAACCGAAGAATTTAGAAAGCGGGTGGCGGAAGGTGAAAGCCTTGATGCGCTTTTGCCGGAGGCCTTTGCCAACTGTCGCGAAGCGGCGCGCCGCGCGCTTGGCCTACGCGCCTTTGACACGCAGTTGATGGGCGGAATTTTCCTCCATGAAGGCAACATTGCCGAGATGAAAACCGGTGAGGGCAAGACCCTTGTGGCGACTTTCCCCTGTTATCTCAATGCGCTGTCCGGTCAGGGCGTTCACGTCGTGACCGTCAACGAATACTTGGCCAAACGCGATTCTGAATGGATGGCGAATGTGTTTGAAGCGCTGGGGATGACCTGTGCCTCGATCTATAGTCAGCAGCCCGAAGACGAGAAACGCGCGGCTTATGCCTGTGACGTGACCTATGCCACGAACAACGAGCTTGGGTTTGATTACCTGCGCGACAATATGAAATCCGAACTGGGTGAAATGGTTCAGCGCGGGCATCATTTTGCCATCGTCGATGAGGTCGACTCGATCCTGATCGACGAGGCGCGCACGCCTTTGATCATTTCCGGTCCTTCCGATGACCGGTCTGAGCTGTACCTGACCATCGACACATTGATCCCGGAATTGACCGACGCGCATTTCGAGCTTGATGAGAAAACCCGTCAGGTGACCTTTACCGAAGAGGGCAACGAATTCCTTGAACAGCGCCTGCATCAGGCGGGTCTTTTGGCCGAGGGTCAGACGCTTTACGATCCCGAAAGCACCACCATCGTGCACCATGTGAACCAAGGTTTGCGGGCGCATAAGCTGTTTCAGAACGGTGTTCACTACATTGTGCGCAACGGTGAGGTCGCGTTGATCGACGAATTCACCGGACGTATGATGTCGGGCCGTCGTCTGTCGGAGGGTCTGCATCAGGCGATCGAAGCGAAAGAGGGTGTCGAGATCAAACCCGAGAACATCACCATGGCATCGGTGACGTTCCAAAACTATTTCCGTCTGTATAACAAACTCTCCGGCATGACCGGGACAGCGGTCACCGAGGCCGAAGAGTTCATGGAGATTTACAAACTTGGGGTGGTCGAAGTGCCGACCAACCGTCCGATTCAACGTCTCGACGAGCATGATCGGGTCTATCGCACGGAGGCGGAAAAACTGGCCGCCGTGGTCGACTCCATCCGCGAAGCGCATGAAAAAGGTCAGCCGGTTCTTGTTGGCACCACCTCGATTGATAAGTCTGAGGATCTGTCAAAACTTTTGACCAAAGAAGGTATTGTCCACAATGTGTTGAACGCCCGTCATCACGAGCAAGAAGCACAGATCGTGGGGGACGCTGGCAAATACGGCGCGGTGACCATCGCGACCAACATGGCCGGGCGCGGCACCGACATCAAACTCGGCGGCAATGTTGAGATGAAGGTGATGGAGGCGCTTGCCGCCAATCCAGACGCCCATCCCGACACCATCCGCGCGCAAATCGAGGCCGAACATGCCGCCGAAGAGCAGCGCGTGCTTGAGGCGGGCGGGCTTTATGTTTTGGCCACCGAGCGTCACGAAAGCCGCCGTATCGACAATCAGCTCCGTGGCCGTTCTGGCCGTCAGGGCGATCCGGGTCGTTCGCTGTTTTTCTTGTCGCTCGAAGATGACCTGATGCGGATTTTCGGCTCTGATCGTCTCGACAAAATGCTGTCGTCTTTGGGGATGAAAGAGGGTGAGGCGATTGTGCACCCTTGGGTCAACAAATCCCTCGCCAAAGCACAGGCGAAGGTCGAAGGCCGTAACTTTGACATTCGCAAACAGCTTTTGAAATTCGACGACGTGATGAACGATCAGCGCAAGGTGGTGTTTTCCCAGCGCCGTGGCATCATGGAAGCCGCCGACGTGAACGAGATCGTGGCCGATATGCGCCATGAGGTGATCGAAGAACTGGTCGCAGAGGCCATTCCGCCGAAATCCTATCCCGATCAATGGGATGTTCCAAAACTGCAAGAGTCTATTGTTGAGACCCTCAACATGGGCCTCCCGGTGCAAGATTGGGCGGACGAAGAGGGCGTCGATGATGAGGCAATCATTGATCGCATTGCCGAACAGTCCGATGCGATGATGGCGGAAAAAGCGGCGGCCTTTGGCGACGACCAAATGCGTCAGATCGAAAAGCAATTCCTGCTGAACACCATCGACACCAAATGGCGCGAGCATCTTATGACGCTCGAACATCTGCGCTCTGTTGTTGGCTTTCGTGGCTATGCACAGCGTGACCCGCTCAACGAGTATAAAAACGAAAGCTTCCAGCTTTTTGAAACCATGCTCGACAGCTTGCGCACGGAAGTGACCCAAAAACTGTCGCGTGTACGCCCGATGACCGAAGAAGAGCGCAACGCGATGTTGCAGCAACTTATGGAACAGCAAGCCGCTGCGGCGGCGGGTGCTCAACCGGTTGCCCCGGATCAAGACGCTGATTTGAGCCTTGATGCCGCTCCCGGTTTTGATGAGGCGGATGTGACAACCTGGGGCAATCCAGGTCGCAATGATCTCTGCCCCTGTGGCTCTGGCAAAAAATTCAAACACTGCCACGGCGCTGTTTGAATACCTCACTTATACAACAGTTTAGCCCGCTTCCGATCGCCGGAGGCGGGCTTTTTCTTGCCGCAATGCGACCTCAGAAAAATCAGATTTCTCCACTACATCCTTAACAAATGGTCAAGGGTTTGGTGGAGAATGTAATGCTCCCTAAGGGTAAAATTTTAACCGCTGTAGGCACGTTGCTCGCCGCTTTTGCGATTGGATATGCCATGCAAGGTGGCGCCGTTGCAGCGCGCATTGATCCCGCCGATGAGAACCTTGGGCAAACACCGTCTTTGGCATCGGGCGTACCGCTTCCTCCCGCGGCGCTCGTCGTCGAGGCTCCAGCCCTTATAAAAGAATCCCCTCTGCTGCGCGTGGCTGCCCTGGAGCAAAATCACCTGTCCCCTGCTGCGATCTCTGATGCTTTGCAGGCCTCGGACGACAGTATGTGCCCCGTCAGCTTAAAGGCCGTTTCAATGGCTGATGCGATGGTTGGGCTCACTATCGCCGCCCCCTGCGCTGCGGATCAAACCGTCACTTTCACTCATGCGGGTCTACAGTTTTCCGCTCTTCTGGATGCCAGTGGCGACCTCTTTCTTGCTGTGCCCGCCTTAGAAAAATCTGCGCGCTTTGAGGCGACGCTTGCGTCCGGTGCGCAGGTTGAAACCAGTTTGGATGTCTTCACCATCGACACCTATTCCCGTGTCGTTTTGCAATGGATTGGTGAGGCTCATCTTCAGTTGCACGCTTTTGAAAACGGAGCCGAGTTTGGCACTGTGGGTCATATTTGGAGCGAAGCGCCCTCAGAACCCACACGCGCCAGAGCGTCTCATTCCGGCTATATGATTGAATTAGGCTCAGAAATTGCGCCACAGGCTGCCCATTCTCAGATCTATTCTTTTCCTGTTGATTGGGCGAAAACCGAGACCCATGTCGCATTGGTTGTCGAAGCTGAAGTGACACAAGCCACCTGTGGTCGCCAAATTGGTGGTAAGATATTTGAGATTGCGCCCTTCGCCCCAACGAAAGGCCAGAGCTTTTTTGTCGATATGCCGGATTGTCATGCGATTGGCGACTTTATCCAGTTGAAAAATATCATCCCAGAGTTGAAAATCGCCAGCAACTGATTGCCCCCGGTTTTCATGCGAGGCTAAGCGCTCATGTCCAGTCAAAGTGCGGCGAAAATCGTCGCATTGACCCTTTCCTTGTTCTTGCCTCTCATGGTGCAAGCCCAAGACGTAAACCTTCTGTCACGCGATGGGGCAATTTCAATCTCAGGCACGTTTCTGAGTTTCGATGGGGAATTCTACCGCGTCGATACGGATCTGGGTGTTCTGACCGTCGACGGTACAGGCGTGCAATGTGAGGGGCCGGGCTGTCCCGAACTTGATGGGTATTATGCCCAAATTCGTCTGTCTGGCGATCCCACCGGTATGTCGGACCTGGTCCCTGCTTTGATTACGGCTTTCGCCCTGCGCAATGGCTATGTGGTCGAGGAAGAGCCGGGGGTCGATGGTCAAACGGCGCTTTTGCTTTTGGACGCTGAGAGCAAACTGGTCGCTGGCGAATTTTTGATCGCACCGACCTCAAGCGGTGAAGGTTTCGCGGATCTCGTTTCCGAGAATACCGATGTTGTTGTGTCGTTGCGCAAAGTGTCTCCCATGGAGCGATCGTTGGCGCAGGAGGCGGGTGTTGGCGATCTGTCCGATCCCCTGCGCGCGCGCGTGATTGGTTTGGATGCTTTGGTGCCTGTCGTGTCACGTTCAAACTTGCTTGAGGGGCTGTCGCTCACCGATCTGTCCAATATTTATACTGGGTCGGTCACAAATTGGAGCGAAGTTGGCGGCGCTGATGCTCCCGTGTCGCGCCATGTGATGCGCGACGATTTGCGAGAGGGCAGCGAATTTCGCCGCATGATTCTTGCCAAAGGGACGTCTGCGACAGACGAGTTGGCCATACATGACAGCTACGCGGCGTTGAGTGCTGCGGTTGAGCATGACCCATATGCCATCGGATTGGGGCGAATGTCGGCAGGTGGGTCGGTCAAACCGCTTGGGCTGACGGGGGCTTGTGGATTTGAAGCGCAAGCCATCGCGCCGGACATCAAAACCGAAGACTATCCGCTGACCCGTCCCGTCTTTCTCTACACACCCGCGCGGCGTTTGCCGAAATTGGCGCGAGAGTTTCTTGAGTTTTCTGTGTCGCCCGCAGCGCAGGTTGTCGTTGCACGCACGGCTTTTGTGGATCAAGGGGTGGACCACCTGTCGTTCCGCGATCAGGGCCGCCGATTTGCCAATGCAATCACCCATGCCGGTGATGAAATCTCGCTTGATGATCTCCAAGATGTGACCGCGGCCCTGCAGGGGGCCAAGCGGCTGACTTTGGGGTTTCGCTTTGAAGGGGGTGCCATCGGTCTTGATGCGCAATCGCGGTCCAACGTGCATTTGCTTGCGGAACTGATTGAAGCGGGGGTCTATGACGGCAAAGAATTGATGTTTGCGGGATTTTCCGACGGCGAAGGTGCCGCGCCAGTCAACCGCGCACTCTCGGAGCGGCGGGCCAATGCTGTGCTGTTGGCCGTGCGCCGTGCGCTTGGGGAAGCCTTTGAACCAGATCGGCTACAATTGAGCGTCCAAGGCTATGGCGAAGTCATGCCGCTTGCCTGCGATGACGTTGCTTGGGGTCGGTCGCTAAATCGTCGGGTGGAAATTTGGCTCAGAGAATTAAACTAAATCAGAGATAGCCTGACCCACGAAAACTCAGCTCAGTCGATTTTCCAATGATCAGGTGATCGTGGAGCTGAATGTCGAGCGTCTCGGCGGCATCGCGGATTTGATTGGTCATGGTGATGTCTGCGTCTGATGGCGTCGGGTCGCCAGAGGGATGGTTGTGCACAAGAATGAGCGCAGAAGCATTGAGTTCAAGTGCTCTTTTAACCACCTCACGCGGGTAGACCGGCACATGATCCACCGTGCCGCGCGCCTGTTCTTCATCGGCAATGAGGATATTCTTACGGTCCAGATAGAGCACGCGAAACTGTTCGGTTTCACGATGCGCCATGGTGGTGTGGCAATAGTCCAAAACCGCATCCCAGCTTGAAATCACCGGGCGTTGCATGACGCGGGCGCGGGCAAGACGATGCGCTGCGGCCTCGACGATTTTCAGTTCCTGCGCCACGCTAACATCCATACCTTCGACCTCCAAAAGTCGAGAAATGGGTGCGGATATAACGCGGTTGAAATCGCCAAAACCCTCGATCAGAGCCGCCGCAATCGGTTTCACATCCGCACGCGGAAGAGCGCGGTAGAGGATGAGTTCCAAAAGTTCGTAATCCGGCATCGCCTGCGCGCCGCCATCAAAAAAGCGATCCTGAAGATGCTTTTTATGATTGCGCAGGTAGCTTGGTGGACGCGACGGGAGGACAACGGG
Source organism: Celeribacter baekdonensis (assembly GCF_900102315.1). GTDB lineage: Bacteria > Pseudomonadota > Alphaproteobacteria > Rhodobacterales > Rhodobacteraceae > Celeribacter > Celeribacter baekdonensis. The sequence goes on along the minus strand of NZ_FNBL01000004.1, from coordinate 185,404 downwards.
ACGGGCCTCGTCGAGATCGAAGAGCCAGTCGGGCATTTCGCGAAACGCGGAGGGGTGCGGTGTTGTGGTCATGGAGTGAATCCATCCCACGATTCGCTAAAAAAGTAGTTAACGGCTTTTAACCGGCGGCATAAATTTATACGCCGCCAGTCAAAAGGTTTAGCTTTTCATTCCATCCCAAAAAGTCTTTACCTTTTTGAAAAAGCTAGAACTTTCCGGGTTGTTGTTGTCTTCACCGAGCTTTTCAAACTCTTGAAGCAACTCTTTTTGTTTCGAGGTCAAATTGACGGGGGTCTCTACCGAAAGCTCGATGAACATGTCACCCTGGCCACCGCCACGCAGCGCAGGCATGCCTTTGGCGCGCAGGCGCATTTGACGGCCAGATTGGCTACCCGCAGGGATTTTCACGCGGGAGCGGCCACCGTCAATGGTCGGCACTTCGATGTCACCACCAAGCGCGGCTGTGGCCATAGAGACGGGGACGGAGCAATGCAAATGCACGCCGTCGCGTTCAAACAGATTGTGCGGCCGGACCTCGATGAAAATATAGAGATCACCCGTGGGACCGCCACGAAGCCCCGCCTCGCCTTCACCAGCAAGGCGAATGCGCGTGCCGGTTTCGACACCTGCGGGAATGTTCACAGACAGGGAGCGCTCTTTTTCAACGCGCCCGGCACCGCGACAATCGGGGCAGGGGTCTTTGATCGTCTGGCCTAGGCCACCACAGGCCGGACAGGTGCGTTCAACGGTGAAAAAGCCTTGTTGCGCGCGGACCTTGCCCATGCCTGAGCAGGACGGACAGGTTTGCGGTTCAGCACCGTTCGCAGCGCCTGTGCCACTGCAGCCCGTGCAGGCAACGGAGGTCGGGACAGTGATGGTCTTTTGTGCGCCCTTATAGGCTTCCTCTAAGGTGATACGCATGTCGTAGCGTAGGTCTGCGCCGCGTTGTGCGCGCGACCGCTGACCGCCGCGTTGACCGCCCATGAAATCGCCAAACAGGTCATCGAACACGTCAGAGAAGGCCGACGAGAAATCGCCATGACCGCCACCAAAGCCGCCACCAGGACGTCCGCCACCGCCCATGCCACCCTGTTCAAAAGCGGCATGACCAAATCGGTCATAGGCGGCCTTTTTATCCGGGTCTTTGAGCGTGTCGTAGGCTTCGTTCGCTTCTTTGAACTTGGCCTCTGCTTCGGGATTGTCTTTGTTGCGGTCGGGGTGAAATTCCATCGCTTTCTTGCGATAGGCTTTTTTCAATTCCCCAGCATCCGCGCCTTTGTTGACGCCAAGCACCTCATAGAAATCGCGTTTTGCCATGGATTTGATCCTTTCGGGAACGCCCTAAAACGGGAGAGGCCGGTTCGATGGTGTCGAACCGGCCAATCGGTCCCAGATACGCGTTAGGAGCGCTTGTCGCCGCCGAGATCTTCGAAATCGGCATCAACGATATCGTCATCAACCGACGACGGACCGTCATCCATATCGACATCGTCGCCAGCGCCCGCTTTGCTCTGTTCGGCCTTATAGATGGCCTCACCGAGTTTCATGGCAGCGTCAGTCACGTTTTGAATGCCCGAACGGATTTTATCCGGGTCTTCGGTTTCAAGCTGATCTTTGAGCGCAGCAATCGCAAGTTCGATGGCCTCAACGGTGGTCGGATCGACCTTGTCGTTGTGCTCTTCGATCGCCTTTTCAGTCGAGTGAATGAGGCTTTCGGCTTGGTTTTTCGCTTCGACCAATGCTTTGCGGGCCTTATCGGCGTCGGCGTTTGCCTCGGCGTCTTTGACCATTTTCTCGATGTCCTCATCGGAGAGGCCACCAGAGGCTTGGATCGTGATCTTTTGCTCTTTGCCGGTGCCTTTGTCTTTGGCACCCACTTCGACGATACCGTCGGCGTTGATGTCAAATGTCACTTCGATCTGGGGCATGCCGCGCGGTGCGGGCGGGATGCCTTCGAGGTTGAATTGGCCAAGCATTTTGTTGTCGGCGGCCATCTCGCGCTCACCTTGGAACACACGAAGTGTCACGGCGGACTGGTTGTCCTCGGCGGTGGAGAAGATTTGCGACTTTTTGGTCGGGATCGTGGTGTTGCGGTCGATCAGACGGGTGAACACGCCACCCAGCGTTTCGATGCCGATGGACAGCGGGGTCACATCAAGCAGCAACACGTCTTTCACGTCGCCTTGCAACACGCCGGCCTGAATGGCGGCGCCCATGGCAACCACTTCGTCCGGGTTCACACCTTTGTGCGGCTCTTTGCCGAAGAATTTGGTCACCTCTTCGATGACTTTCGGCATACGGGTCATCCCGCCGACCAACACGACTTCGTCGATGTCAGAGGTGGACAGACCTGCGTCTTTGAGCGCGGCTTGGCACGGTTTGATCGAGTTTTTGATCAGGTCGTTCACAAGGCTTTCCAGCTTCGCACGGGTCAGTTTGACCACGAGGTGAAGCGGCGTGCCGGAGGACGGGTTCATGGAAATGAACGGCTGGTTGATTTCGGTCTGGCTGGAGGACGACAGTTCGATCTTGGCTTTTTCAGCGGCTTCTTTGAGGCGCTGAAGGGCCATTTTGTCTTTGGTCAGATCGACGCCATGCTCTTTTTTGAACTCACCCGCGAGGTAGTTCACGATGCGCATGTCGAAATCTTCACCGCCCAAGAACGTGTCGCCGTTGGTGGCCTGAACTTCAAACACGCCATCGCCCAGTTCGAGGATGGTCACGTCGAATGTCCCGCCGCCAAGGTCATAGACCGCGATGGTTTTGGTTTCGGATTTGTCGAGGCCATAGGCCAAAGCGGCAGCTGTCGGCTCGTTGATGATCCGCAGCACTTCGAGGCCAGCAATTTTACCAGCGTCTTTGGTGGCTTGGCGTTGGGCGTCGTTAAAGTAGGCCGGAACCGTGATGACGGCCTGGGTCACTTCTTCGCCGAGGTAGGACTCGGCGGTTTCTTTCATCTTGCCAAGGATAAAGGCGGAGATTTGGGAAGGCGAATATTTGTCGCCGCGCACTTCAACCCAAGCGTCACCGTTGCCGCCATCGACGATGCTGTAGGGAACGAGGCTCTTGTCCTTTTCCACTTCGGCGTCACCGACGCGACGACCGATCAAACGTTTGACGGCGAACACTGTGTTCTCAGGGTTGGTGACAGCCTGACGTTTGGCCGCTTGGCCAACGAGGCGTTCATTGTCGGTAAAGCCGACGATCGAAGGTGTGGTACGCGCACCTTCAGCATTTTCAATAACCCGGGGTTGCGAACCATCCATGATGGCAACGCAGGAGTTGGTGGTCCCGAGGTCGATACCGATGACTTTGGCCATGCTCAAAATCCTCTCTTAGGCGATGTTAAAACGAGGGGCCCATTGTGGCACCCGCCGTTGATCCCAGTGATCTTGACCGCTCAGAATATCCGAACCGATCATTGCTTCTCGGCGTATATAAGGAGGCGTTTGGCCCCCTGCAAGTTGTGCGAGGCGCTCTGGCACAGGAAAAATGGAGTCATTTCAGAGGAAAAATGACAAAGGAGGCGAAAATGGATCAACCAAAGGCATTAAGTCTGCGTGGGATGCGCATTTATAAGGGGCTTATTGCGGCAGAGGATCAAAAGGCGATCGTCGCAGATCTGCGCGAGGTGACGCGGCGCGCGCCGCTCTTTTCGCCGATGACGCCTTATGGAAAGCCGATGTCTGTGCGCATGACTTCGGCGGGGCCGTTTGGCTGGGTCTCTGATAAAACGGGGTATCGCTATGCGGATCGGCATCCGAGTGGGCAAAACTGGCCACCCATTCCGCAACGGGTTCTCACCATTTGGGGCCAAGTGGCGGACACAGAACGGCCCCCTGAATGCTGTTTGATCAATTTTTACGGCGAAGGTGCGAAAATGGGGATGCATCAAGATCGCGATGAGGTGGATTTTGGCCAACCTGTTGTGTCGATTTCTCTGGGGGATGAGGCGCTTTTTCGCGTTGGTCAAACGACCCGTGGCGGCAAGACGGAAAGCGTTTGGTTGCAGTCCGGCGATGTGGTGGTCATGAGTGGTGAAGCGCGCCTGCTGTATCACGGTATCGACCGCGTAAAGACTGGCACCAGCACGCTTTTGCGCGGTGGTGGTCGTCTCAATCTGACACTGCGCGTTGTGACGTGATCGCGATCAGCGCGCACCCCAGCTCAGCGATACGCGTTTGCGGGTGAAAAATTCGGCAAGCAGCCCGATGGTGACAAAGATCATCGAAAAGACAGCCGGGTAAAGGACCGAACTGTAATGCGGGTTGTAGTTGACAAAGGTAAAGCCGCGGGCCTGATCAATGGTGTGAAACAGCGGGTTCCACGAAAAAAAGGCAAGCATATAGCCCGGCGTTTGATTGGCGACGAACATCTTGCCGGAGGTAAACATATTGGCGCGGGTGTAGACCGTTTGTATGATGCTGACCATGCGTGGAGCCCACGGTTTGGCGGCCAGGACCACGGTGCCGATGGCGGAACCCGACGCCCAGGCCATAAGCAACATCCCAAAAGCGCCAGCGGCATCCTGAAAATGCAGCTCTCCCCAGCCCAGTGAATAGATGGTGAGGATCACCGCGACAGATAGGACCTGAATGTAAAGGGTACTGAGAGCGGCAGAGGCGATGGAAATGGCGGTGTTCATCGGCGCGTGTTGCATCATCGGCGAGGTGGAATTTTCCGCACCGGCAACCGCGCCAATGGCTTTGTTATGCGTCAGAAACAGGAAAATCCCGGACATGATGAACAGGATAAAATCCCCTCTGATCGCCACGCCACGAATGCCGAGAATGCTGTACATAAAGGTAAAAACAAACACGAGAATCATCGCTTGTGTCATGTTTGAAATCAGACCCAGAAGCGGGTTTCCGTGTGATTTTCGGACATGACGCACGGTGTTCACGAAAATAAGCCTCAGGATTGTCAGTGCGGCTGAGAACCCGCTTTGGCTTTTTGCGTAATGAAACATCGTTCATGTATCCTGTAGGTTAATCGCGCCCGTTTCTTCGGGATTTCTTGTTGTTCCCATGCCAACATAGCATAAGGTTGTTGAGGTTTTCTTTCAATGAAAACACATGTGACATAAATCAGGAGCAAACCCTTGGATTTCGAAAAACTTATCCCCCTCATGCGCAGTCTGGCAATCGAAGCTGGTGAGAAGATTCTTGAGATTTACAACGCCGATGATTTTGAAGTGAAAACGAAATCGGACGAAAGCCCGGTGACCGAAGCCGACGAAGCTGCGGATGCATTGATTTCCGCAGGGTTGCGGGCCGCTTTCCCCGATGTGACCCTGATCACCGAAGAACAATCTGCCTCGCATCAGTTGAAATCGGATACGTTCCTTATCGTTGACCCGCTTGATGGCACTAAAGAATTTGTACAGCGTCGTGGCGATTTCACGGTGAACATTGCTTATGTCGAGAAGGGCGTACCGCTGCGCGGTGTGGTTTATGCTCCCGCCAAGGATCGCCTTTTTATCACCGATGCAAGCGGACAGTCTTACGAGGAAATTGGCCCGTTTGAGGCCTCGGCACCGGGTGAAATGAAAAAGATTTCCGTGTCGACACCAGACAATGACGCCTTGATGATCGTTGCATCGAAATCGCACCGCGATCAGGCGACCGAAGATTACCTTGCCAAATACAAAGCGAAAGACAGCAAATCTGCGGGTTCGTCGCTTAAATTCTGTCTTGTGGCAACGGGAGAGGCCGATCTTTATCCGCGCGTTGGTCGCACAATGGAATGGGACACGGCTGCCGGACATGCGGTTTTGCTTGGGGCCGGTGGCGACGTTGTGCGCTTTGATGATCATACGCCTCTGACCTATGGCAAAGAAGAGTATGCCAACCCATTCTTCATTGCCTATGCCCCCGGTGTGGAGCTGAAAGACGCCTGATGTCCGTTCTGATTGTGATTCCCGCCCGGTACGCGTCAACGCGCTATCCGGGCAAACCGCTTGTTGAGTTGACCGGGGCCACGGGGGAAGCGAAATCCCTCATCCGGCGCAGTTGGGATGCCGCAATTGCGGTGTCCGGTGTGGACCGGGTTGTTGTTGCAACGGATGACGACCGCATTCGCACTGCCGCCGAAGCCTTTGGGGCGGAGGTTGTGATGACCTCAGAGACCTGCGCCAATGGCACTGAACGCTGTGCTGAGGCCTTGGAAAATCTGGGGGGCGGGTATGACATCGTGGTCAATCTTCAGGGCGATGCACCGCTGACCCCCGCTTGGTTTGTCGAAGATCTTGTGGCGGGCTTGCGGGCGCATCCAACAGCGGAGGTTGCCACTCCGGTGTTGCGTTGTGATGGGCGGGCTTTGAATGGGTTTCTTGAGGATCGGCGGGCAGGACGCGTGGGCGGAACGACGGCGGTGTTTGGGAGTGATCACAAAGGCCTCTATTTCTCAAAAGAGGTGATTCCCTATACCTCTCAAACCTACGCGGATGACGCCGAAACGCCCGTGTTTCATCATGTTGGCGTCTACGCCTATCGCCCCTCTGCATTGGCGGCTTATCCGAAATGGCCGACTGGCCCCTTGGAAAGCCTCGAAGGCTTGGAGCAGCTCCGCTTTTTGGAACAAGAGCGGCCTGTTCTTTGTGTCGAGGTCGATTCTCGTGGGCGGCAATTTTGGGAGTTGAACAACCCCGAAGACGTTCCACGTCTTGAGGCAATGCTGTCTGAGATGGGGGCGTCTTAGGGGAATTTATACGCCATATGATCGTTTTTTGATCTGCGTCTGTGTGCTAAGAAGGCACAGTTGTAAAACTGTGGCAATAAACTGCGAAAGCTAAAGACCAGTGCTGACCTTATGATCAGATAACTTTAAGGTCGCCTTGGCAACGTTCAATTTAAGGGCTCAATGGTGCGAGCCCAGAGGAGTAAAGATGACACGTAAAGTGACGAAAGCGATCTTTCCTGTGGCGGGTTTGGGGACGCGGTTTTTGCCTGCGACCAAATCCATCCCGAAGGAAATCATGACGCTCGTCGATCGTCCCCTGATTCAATACGCCATTGATGAAGCGCGGGCGGCGGGAATTAAGGAGTTCATCTTTGTCACCTCGCGCGGAAAGGGCGCGCTTGAGGATTACTTTGATCATTCTCCCGTCCTTGAACAAGAGCTGCGCAAAAAGGGCAAAGATGCGCTTCTGGAAACCCTGAAAATGACCAATATGGACAGTGGGGCGATTGCCTATATCCGTCAGCACAAAGCGCTGGGCCTTGGCCACGCTGTATGGTGCGCGCGCCGTCTTCTGGACCCAAAAGAACCCTTTGCTGTGATCCTGCCGGATGACGTGATTGCGGCGGATAAGCCGTGTTTGCAACAGATGGTCGAAGCCTATGAAGAAATTGGCGGCTCTATGGTTGCAGCCATGGAAGTCCCCGATGATAAAGTGTCCTCCTACGGTGTGCTCGACATCAAAGAGGACATGGGGGCCTATGTTTCGGCCAAAGGTATGGTTGAAAAGCCTGCTCCCGGCACAGAACCGTCCAACCTTGCTGTGATCGGTCGTTATATTCTTTCGCCCAATGTGATGAAAAATCTCAACCAGATGAAAGCGGGCGCCGGTGGTGAAATCCAACTGACCGATGCAATCGCGGACGAAATCGAATCGGATCGCGGTGTGTACGGTTATCGCTTTGCGGGTCAGCGGTTTGATTGCGGGTCCAAGGCCGGTTTCCTTCAGGCCACGATTGCTTTCGGCCTGTCGCGCCCTGAGTTGCGTGATGAGCTTCAGGAGTATCTTGATACCCTGTCCTCCATTCGCACTGCTGCACAGTAAGGGCCATCCATGACCAAATCCGTTATTGTAACCGGCGGGGCCGGCTATATTGGCTCGCATGCGTGTAAGGCGCTGCGGGCCGCGGGCTATCAGCCTGTGACTTTTGATAACCTGTCGACGGGCTGGGAAGATGCGGTCAAGTTTGGTCCTTTTGAGAAGGGTGATCTTTTGGATCGTGCCCGTCTTGACGAGGTCTTTGCCAAATATAAACCCGTCGCCGTGATGCATTTCGCCGCTTTTTCTCAGGTTGGCGAAAGCATGTCAGATCCGGGGAAATACTGGCGTAACAACGTCATCGGCTCTTTGACGTTGGTTGAAGCGGCGGTGGCTGCGGGGTGTCCGCATTTTGTGTTTTCTTCCACCTGTGCCACCTATGGCGATCAGGACAATGTGGTGTTGGATGAGGACTCCGTACAGCTCCCGATCAACTCCTACGGGGCGTCGAAGCGCGCGATCGAAGACATCTTGGATAACTTTGGCGCGGCCTTTGGCCTCAACCATGTGATTTTCCGCTACTTCAACGTGGCCGGGTGTGATCCCGACGGCGAGGTTGGGGAATTCCATCAACCGGAAACCCATCTCATCCCGCTGATGTTGGATGCGATTGCGGGCAAACGTGCCGCTTTGACGATTTTCGGCACGGATTATGACACGCCGGATGGCACCTGTATCCGCGATTATGTCCATGTCTGCGATCTGGTCGATGCCCATGTTTTGGGTCTCAAATGGCTTGAGGACGGCAAAGGCAGCCGGGTGTTCAATCTGGGTACAGGCGCGGGATTTTCCGTGCGTGACGTCGTGGATCATTCCCGCGCTGTGACCAACAAAGATGTGCCCATCGTAGAGGGGGATCGTCGTCCCGGCGATTGTACCAAACTTGTCTCTGGCTCCGAGCGTGCGATCACCGAGCTTGGATGGGCTCCAGAGCGCTCTAATCTTGCCACGATGATTGATCATGCGTGGAAATGGCATCAAACTGGCCATTATGAAAAATGATCCATAAGGTGGGTTTTTCAGTGGGGAGTTTGAATGCCGGTTTACGATCTTTGGAGGACATACCGGCTGCGACACAAGCGCCGGTATCTTCTTGCTCGGGCATGGATCAAACGCCGCGAATTGGAAGCCGTGCAATTGCGCACGGCCAAGATCCGCAAGGGTGATATCCTTGCCTTTGCGACTGTGCGCAATGAGAGGCAGCGGCTTCCCTATTTTCTCGATCACCACCGTGCCTTGGGCATTTTGCATTTTCTGATCGTTGATAATGGCAGCACTGATGGAACATCGGACTATCTGCTCCGCCAACCGGATGTTTCACTATGGAAAACAGATCAAAGCTATCGTGACGCGCGGTTCGGAATGGATTGGATCAACAGTCTTTTGATGCGCTACGGGCACGATCATTGGTGTCTTACTTTGGACGCTGATGAGGCGTTGATCATCCCCTTCAATGAAACGCGCACCCTACATGATTTGACAGGCTGGCTCGACACTCGACGCTGTCGGGTGTTTTCCGCGATGATGCTGGATTTGTATGGAGACGGCCCCATCAGCGCGGTCAATTATAAAGAGGGGCAGCCAGTCTGGGACGTTTTGCCTTATTATGATGCTCATAACTATGTTTGGGAAATGCAATCGAAATACAATGATATTTCCATACGTGGGGGGGTACGCGCGCGGGTCTTTTTTAAAGATCAGCCGAACATCGCTCCACATCTGCACAAGACCCCCTTGGTCAAATGGCATTGGCGATTTGCTTATGTGAGTTCGACCCATGTGGTTCTGCCGCGTGAACTAAACTGTGGATTTGACGCACGTCTGAATTTGCCGACAGGGGCTTTGCTTCATAGTAAGTTTCTGCCGGACATGATGGAAAAGGCGCGGCAAGACAACCTGCTCCGTGAGTATCACTTAAACCCCCATAAATATGATGACTATTATGCGGCCGTTGCAAATGACCCCACTCTTTGGTCTGAGGATGGTGTCCGGTATCATGGATGGCAGGGCCTTGAAGAGGATGGAATTTTGACACGTGGAGCATGGCGTTAGATCAGAGGTTGCGTGAAAATTGTTTCAAAATTTACAATGTGTTGTTTACGAAAACTGAATAAACCCCTATTTAAAATAGGAAAAGAGGCATTACGGAAACATTATAGCACGACCCAAAGTACCCTTAATTTGTGGGCGCGTGAGGTGGGTCTTAAAGTTTGTGTGATAGCAGAGGCAAAAGAGAAACCCTGAGCGAATTGGAAAAGGGCTGAAGTGAGTCGGCTACGGCAATATCGCCTGAGACTTCGGCGCAAGCATCGGCTTATCCGAGCATATCGGAAAAGCCGGGAGTTGACCTGTCTGCAAAATCACACCGACCGGATCAAAAAAAATGACGTCCTGTTGGTCTGTACGCTGCGCAATGAACGCATCCGGTTGCCGTATTTTATGAAATATTACAGGGACATGGGCGTGTCCCATTTCCTTTTTGTCGACAATGACAGTGATGATGGCTCGCGGGAATTTCTAATCGGCCAACAGGATGTGTCGATCTGGCACACCACGGCAAGTTATCGAAAATCGCTGTTTGGCGTGCATTGGATGAATGCGCTCGCGCGCAAATATTGCCACGGACATTGGACGCTGACCGTTGATGTGGACGAGTTTTTCGCCTTTCCGTTTTGCGACACGCGTCCGATCCCGGCCTTGACAGATTGGCTCGATAATTCCGGCCTGCGCAGTTTTTCGGCCATGTTGATTGACATGTACCCCAAAGGACCGATTGATGCGCAGCCCTATATTGAGGGTCAAAATCCGTTTGAGATTGCCGAATGGTTTGACAGCGGAAACTACATGCTTTCAACCAACTGGGAGTATGAAAACCTGTGGATTCAGGGCGGCCCGCGCGCGCGGCTCTTTTTTCACAACGACCCGATCAACGCACCATCTTTGAACAAAATCCCATTGGTCAAATGGGATCGCAGCTATGTGTATCTGCATTCGACCCATATGCTTTTGCCAAAACGCCTGAATAAAGTCTACGACAGCTATGGCGGTGAAATGGCCTCTGGCGTGCTGTTACACGCCAAGTTTCTCAATACATTCGTGCAAAAGACCGAAGAGGAATTGAAGCGCCGCCAGCATTATGCCGGAAGTCGCGAATACCTTGCCTACAGCAGTCGGATCAAAGATGATCCTGATTTGTGGTGCAACTGGTCTGAAAAATACATCAATTGGCGGCAACTTGAGATTCTCGGTCTCATGTCCAAGGGCAATTGGGCATGACGGTCGGGTTTGTAATGCTTGTTCATACTGCCCTTGAGCGCGCCGAACAGGTTGCGCGTCATTGGGCAAGCCATGGCTGTCCGGTTGTGATCCATGTGGATCGCCGGGTGAAAAAGGATGTCTATCAACCCTTTGTTGACAGTCTCTCTGATCTCGACACGGTGATTTTTAGCAAACGCCATGCCTGCGATTGGGGGACTTGGTCGCTCGTTGCCGCCTCACAAGCCGCCTCAGAGCTGATGCTCGACCGGTTTCGCAATGTGCGCCATGTCTACCTGTCGTCCGGCTCTTGCTTGCCACTGCGGCCCGTAGAGGATTTGAAACAATATCTTGCGGCGCGGCCGATGACGAATTTTATCGAAAGCGTCACAACCGAGGATGTGCCTTGGACTGTCGGCGGGCTGGATGCCGAACGCTTCACGCTCCGGTTTCCGTTTTCGTGGAAGAAACAGCGGCGGTTGTTTGACCGCTACGTCACGCTGCAACGCAAAATCCGGTATAAACGCAAAATCCCGGACGGTTTGGTTCCGCATCTTGGCTCGCAATGGTGGTGTCTGACGCGTCAAACCCTTTCCGCCATTCTCGAAGACCCGGATCGCAAGACCTATGATGCCTATTTCAAAAAGGTTTGGATCCCGGATGAAAGCTATTACCAAACCTTGGTGCGGCTTTATTCCAACAATATCGAGAGCCGGTCTTTGACTCTGTCGAAGTTCGACTATCAGGGAAAGCCGCATATTTTCTATGATGATCACCTGCAACTTTTGCGGCGCTCGGATTGCTTTGTGGCGCGCAAAATCTGGCCCCGGGCGGATCGTCTGTACACAACCTTTTTGAACTCTGACAGCAACCCGATGAAGGGCGCGGAGCCCAATCCGGGCAAAATTGACCGCATCTTTTCAAAGGCTGTGGAGCGTCGGACGATGGGGCGCGAGGGGCTATATATGCAAAGCCGGATGCCGGGGCATGGTCAGGGTCACGACAAAACCAGTGCGCCCTATTCCGTGTTTGAGGGCTTTTCTGATCTGTTCGAGGATTTTGATGAATGGCTGGCGCGTGCGGTCGGTGCGCGGGTGCATGGTCATCTTTTTGATCCTGACGGTGTTGAGTTCGCCGGTGGTCAAAAGGTGTTCTCTGGCGCGCTCTCAAACCATGCGGCCTTGAGGGATTATAACCCCTGCGGCTTTCTCACGTCCCTCATCTGGAACACTCGGGGCGAGCGGCAGTGTTTCATGTTTGGCCCCCGCGACAATCAAGAGATCAACTGGCTCATCGCCACGGATCCAAACGCTCAGATTTCGGTGATCACCGGGGCTTGGGCTGTGACGCTGTTCCGTTCAAATCGCAATTTCTCTGATATTCGTCGGGAGGCCGCGCGGCTACAGCGGATCGAGGCGGAGCATATCGCCATTCTGCGGTCCCACCATGTCAAAGCGCGCACGCGGATTTGGACCATGGCGGATTTTATCGAAAGCCGTATGGAGCCTTTGCAGGCGATCATTGATGAGATCGGTCCGCGCAATGTCCGACGGTTGACCGAAGCGCCAAAGATGCGGGATTTGACAGGCTTTGGCCAGTTCTTGCAAAATCTGAAAAATCAGGGGATGAAGCCCCACCTCATGGGCGATTTTCCCATGGGCAACGAGCCCGATGCCCGCCCCCGCGATGGCAAACGGCCCTATCTGGTAAAGTAGCGCATGTCTCATCAGTACGACTATTTCGTAATTTTCGCTGAAATGCGAACCGGGTCGAATTTTCTCGAAGAAAACATCAATTCTTATCCTAGGCTGACATGTTGGGGCGAGGCGTTCAACCCAGCCTTTATCGGCAAGTCGAAACAGAAAGAAATGTTGGGCGTGAGCCTGATCATGCGCGAAGCGGACCCGACGCTTTTGCTGCATAAAATGCGGGATGCAACCAAGGGGTTGGCTGGATTTCGGTTTTTCCACGATCACGACCCGCGCATTCTGGCGCATGTTCTGAAAGACCCGAAATGCGCCAAGATTATCCTCACCCGCAACCCGCTGGACAGTTATGTGTCGCGCAAGATCGCGGACAAGACCGGGCAATGGCGGCTTGGCGATTTGAAGGATGCAAAATCGGCCAAGATTGTTTTTGATAAACGTGAATTCGCAGGGCTTTTGGACGAGCTCAAGGGGTTTCAGCTTTCGCTTCAGCGCGCGCTGCAAACCTCTGGCCAGACTGCGTTTTATATCAATTATGACGATATTCAGGACATTGAAGTCCTCAATGGTTTGGCACGTTTCCTTGGCGTGACTGAGGAGCGGGGCAAGACCACGCAAAAGACCAAGGTTCAAAACCCGTCGCGTCTTGAGGATAAGGTTGTGAACTACGCGGAGATGGTGGCCAACCTGTCCAGCGTCGACCACTTTAACCTGTCCAACACGCCAAATTTCGAACCGCGTCGCGGCCCTGGGGTTCCGACCTATCTGGCCGGTCAATCGGCACCTTTGCTTTATATGCCTGTGCGCAGTGGCCCGGAGCAAGCCGTGCAGGCGTGGCTGGCTGGTCTGGATAAGGCTGACCCAGCGGCTTTGACCAAAGAGTTCACCCAAAAGACGCTCCGTCAGTGGAAGCGGCAAAACAAAGGGCATCGCAGCTTTACGGTGATTACACATCCGGCCTTGCGGCTACATCGGACGTTTTGCCGATACATTTTGAATATCAGTGCGCTGACCTACGTAGAAATCCGCGAGGTATTGCGTGACATTTATAAGTTGCCAATCCCGGTGGATCAGCCGGATGCGTCTTATGGTCGCGACCAGCACCGCGAAGCGTTTCTGAAATTCGCGGACTTCGTCAAAGGCAATCTCAACGGCCAAACCTCCATACGGGTGGATGGGACTTGGGCGTCACAATCGGAAGTGATCAAAGGCTTTGCGGATTTCTCCCTGCCTGACGTCATCTTGCGAGAGGAAAGCCTTGCCGGGGATCTTGATCACCTTGGGGCGAGTATTGGAATGTCTGCGCTTGCCGCTCTCGAGGAACAGAATGATAGCCCCTACACGCTTGCAGACATCTACGACGAAGAGGTCGAGGACGCCGTTCGGGCGACCTACCAGCGCGATTACATGATGTTTGGCTTTAAACCCTGGTCACAAACCTAAAGTGTTTCGCGACACAGGGGACGCAAAACTTGGGTGACGTGCGGATGGTTTTGGCCCTTGAACGCATTTCGAAATGACCTGTGGCAGGTCAGAAACGCCACAGGCCGATTTTAAGCGGCTTTGGTTTTTGGTCCTTCAGTCAGAATGGCATGAAGGGTCGCGGCCTCGCCATTGGCGCGCAGTTTGGCGCAGATGTCTCCATCGCGCATTGTGCGCGATACAAGCGCCAGTGCCTTGAGGTGATCCACACCGGATTCTGCCGGGGCAAAAAGGGCGAAAATCAGGTCGACGGGCTGCCGGTCCACGGCATCGAAATCCATCGGACTTTCAAGGCGCATAAACGCCCCGACCACACGGTCCAACCCCTCAATGCGCGCATGAGGCAAAGCAACGCCATGACCCACACCTGTTGGGCCAAGGCTTTCGCGGTCTTGCAAGGCGTCAACCGTGTCATTGAGTGACAGGCCATAGGCACTTGCAGCGATCTCCCCGAGATCCTGAAAGAGACGTTTCTTGCTCGTCATCTTTCCGACCAATTTGATGGCCTGCGGATCCAAGATCTTAGATATATCCATATGAAATGTACCCGCCCCGACCCGTCGAGGCGGGTCAGTTTTGTTATGTCGCGTTGTTAGGGTCAACCCAACCGATGTTCCCATCGGCACGGCGGTAGACCACGTTTACTCCGGTTTTCCCATCCTTGTGGAACACAAGAACAGGAGCGCCGGCCAATTCCATTTGCATCACTGCTTCGCCAACCGTCAGGGTCGGAATCTTTGCCTCCATTTCAGCGATGATCATCGGCTGAAGGCTTTCAGGTTCCTGGTCCTCATCATGGTCAGACGCGGCGAGGATATACTGGGAAGCGCCGAAGAGTTCAACCGGCTCGGCACGATCCTTGTGGTGATCTTTCAGGCGGCGTTTGTAGCGGCGCAGTTGTTTGTCCATTTTTTCCGCGCATTCATCAAAGGCTGCGTAGATTTCATGGGCATGTGCACTGGCCTGTGCGGTCAGCCCGCTGGACAGGTGAACCACGGCCTCGCAATTGAATTCTGCCCCAGTTTTTGAAAACACGACATTTGCGTCAGTCGGACGCTGTGCGTATTTATCAAGCACGGTGCCCAGCTCCGTCTTCACATGCGTTTGAAGGGCTGTGCCGATGTCAATTTGTTTTCCGCTGATTTGGTACCGCATTGATACCTCCTTCTTTCTTTGGGACCTATATGCTAGACGCCGCCTCTGGCGTCTGACAGGGCCTTGGGTTCTTGTATAAAGCGGGAAGTGAATGCATGCGTTCGCCATAGGACCCTGACGGTGTGTCGGGGTGGTGCTTTGGCGCCCTGAGGCTTTGATTTGCCGTGGCGCAGACTGTGAAACGCGCGTCATGCATCGGTTACATTTGGTGGCAGAATCTAGGTCAATGTCAATCGAAACCCGCGCTCAGATCCGGAAATTGTCACCAAGGTAAACACGGCGTACAGTTTCATCCGCAACGATGTCTTCGGTGGTGCCGGACATCAACACTTGACCATCATGCAAAATATAGGCCCGATCAATAATTCCTAACGTTTCCTGAACGTTATGATCGGTAATCAACACGCCGATCCCGCGATTTTTGAGATCGGAAACAAGTCCGCGAATTTCCGCCACCGCAATCGGATCAACGCCGGCAAAGGGTTCATCCAAAAGCACATAAGAGGGGTCAGACGCCAAGCAGCGCGCGATTTCGACGCGGCGCCGCTCGCCCCCGGAGAGCGACAGGGCGGGTGCACGTCGCAGGTGGGAAATCGAGAATTCGGACAGCAATTCTTCAAGTTTCTCGCGCCGCACCAACGGATCGGATTCGGACACTTCGAGGATCGCAAGGATATTGTCCTCAACACAAAGACCGCGAAAGATCGACGCCTCTTGCGGCAAATATCCAATGCCCATTTTAGCGCGACGGTACATCGGCAAAAGCGTGATGTTGCGGCCGTCGACCGTGATCTCTCCGGCTTCCGGCATCACAAGACCTGCGATAGAATAGAAACAGGTGGTTTTGCCTGACCCGTTGGGACCCAGCAGCGCCACAACCTCACCACGGCCAAGATCAAGCGATACGTCGCGGATCACGGTGCGTTTGCGATAGCCTTTGCGCAGGTTGCGGACCTTTAGCCCGGTTGTGTCGGACATTACTTTTTCCCAGGCTGGAGTATGGTTTTCACGCGCCCGTCCATGCGACCGGTGCCAGTGTTGAGATCAATCAGCATGCGTTCACCCGAAAGTGCGCTGCCCGCTTGGGTCAAAAGCACGTTACCCGTGAGCAGTACAGTTGATGATTCGAGGTCATATTCGGCCTGTGCGGCTTCTGCCGTTTCGCCCGCATTGGTGATCGTCACGCCGCCAGAGGCCAAAAGCCGGGCGATTGTGCCGCCGGTTTTGGCATAGACAACCTCAACGGTTTGCGCCGTGAGGCGAAGTGTGCCTTGGCCGATCACCACATTGCCGGAAAACAGCGCTTTGCCGGTTGCTTGGTCAACACTCAACTGATCTGAAGTGACTTCAACGGGTTGCGAGCTGTCATGTTTGAGGCCGCCGAACGCAATCTGCGCGCTTTGAGCCATCACGGGGAGGCTTTGAAATGCCAATGCAATGATCAGCGCCACGCTCAGGGACAGGGTTTGAATGATGCGCACGGGATTTTCCTTTAAATTCACGGTTGATATACCAGCTTTACACCGTCCTTGAAAACCAGAAGGTAGGTATCCGTCCCCTCATCATGTGAGATTTGCATGGCCCCGGCGGTCAGATGCCCGGTTGGTCCGTCGGCTGTGACTGTGCCGGGGCTTTCGATGTTGGAGACATCAAGCATCGTCGCGATCCGATCAGAGTGGATCGTGTAGCCCGTTGATGTTTTGATTTGCACCTGACCTGACAGTTCGGCAATTTTTCCAGATCCGTCAATCACGCCGTCATTGGCCTGAAGTGTGACAGAGCCATTACCAGGAATGCGCAGGGCACCACGAATGGCGGAAGAATTTACCACGTCCTGAGTGGACAGGTCCGGGCGAACTTGATCGGCAGACAATTCCAACTGCGCACCATCTTTGGTCACTGTCGCAAAGGCCGGACCATCCACACGTTGTTCGCGCGCCAGTGTTTCTAAATCGACTTGCGCGTAGGGAATGGACATTTCGAACTCGCGCCCGCGCGCAAACAAAAACAGCGTGGCCAACACCACAAGGCTGGCCAGGGGGAGGACGATCTTTGCGAGCGCCACGAAACGAGAATAGCTGTTGTCAAACCGCGCCATAGGGCTGTCTTACACGACGCCGGCGCGAAGACAGTCCTGTATTTTCAAAATCCCACAAGGACGGCCATCCTCGGCAGGATCCCGCACAAAAAGACAGGTGATTGCCCGCTCATCCATCCGCGCCACGGCTTTTTCGGCCAAAGCGTCGGGGGAAATGGTCATGGGGGCGGCGGTCATGATGTCGCCTGCGAATTTATCGAGCAATCCGTCAATGTTACGGCGCAAATCGCCGTCTGTGATGATGCCTGTCAGGTGGCCCTGGGCGTCAACCACGCCGACAACGCCAAAACCCTTTGCGGAAATTTCTGCAAGCGTATCCCGCATTGGCGTCTCGGCGGTCACCAAGGGCATGTCCTCATGCATCAACGCGCGGACCTTGGTCAGGCGTGCGCCCAGTTTGCCACCGGGATGCAGCACACGGAAATTATCGGCGGTGAAGGCATGTTGCTCCATCAAAGCCACGGCGATGGCGTCGCCAAGCGCCAGCGTCATCGTGGTTGAGGTGGTCGGGACGATGCCATGACCACAGGCTTCGGGCATTTTCGGCAGGATCAGAGCCACATCACAGGCGCGGATCAGCGAGCTGTCCGGGTTTGAGGCCACGCCGATCATCGGGATTTTAAACCGGCGGGTGTAGGCGATGAGATCGGCAAGTTCGGGGGTTTCGCCGGAGTTGGACAGAACCAGACAGACATCGTCGCTGCCGATCATGCCAAGGTCGCCATGGCTGGCTTCGGCGGGATGGACGAAATGCGAAGGCGTGCCCGTGGATGCCAAAGTGGCGGCGATTTTGCGGGCGACATGGCCGGATTTGCCCATGCCTGTTACAATCGTGCGTCCCTTGGCGGCAAGAATAAGCCCGACAGCTTCGGCAAAATTTGCGCCGATGCCTTCGGCCAATTGGGTCAGCGCCTCGGCTTCGAGGCGGATCACGCGCTGGGCGGTGGCGATAAAGGCGTCCGATTGGGTCATGGCGACCTCCTCAGTGGCAAAATGGGCAAGAGCAGATCAGTGGGTGAAAATGTCGATCTCGGGCCAGCCTTCGAGATCCAATTTGGCCCGCGTTGGCAAGAAGTCGAAACAAGCCTGAGCGATCTCCATCCGGCCTTCGCGTTCCAGCATCACGTTGAGCTTTTCACGCAGTTGGTGCAGGTACAAAACGTCTGAGGCGGCATAGTCGAGCTGCGCATTGGTGAGATCTTCGGCCCCCCAGTCGCTCATCTGTTGGTATTTGGAAATATCGACCTTCAAAAGCTGTTCAAGCAGGTTTTTCAATCCATGCCGATCGGTGAAGGTGCGGACCAGTTTGGAGGCGATTTTGGTGCAATAGACCGGTTCGGTCACGGTGCCAAAGGCGTGATACATCGCGGCAATATCGAAACGGCCGAAATGAAACAGCTTCAACACATTCGGATCGGCCAGCATTTTGCACAGATTGGGGGCCTCGGTCTGGCCGCGCGCAACCTGAACCAAATGCGCATTGCCGTCCCCGCCGGACATTTGCACAAGGCACAAACGATCCCGATGCGGATTCAGCCCCATGGTTTCACAATCAATGGCGACAATCGGACCAAGATCAAGATCATCGGGGAGGTCATTTTTATAAAGGAAATTCGCCATGGAGAGGGGCCTTTGCGCTAAATCTGGCTATCGCCTGTCAATACGCATTCTGCCCATCCGGGGCAAGGGATCGCACTCTTTGATGTCGGGAAAATGGTTTGATCCGGCCAAAGACATATGGTTAATCCGGCCAGTGCTGAGTTGATTTTGAGTTAGATCGGCACTTTCCCATCGGAAAGTGGTGGTGCCCAGGAGAGGACTCGAACCTCCACATCGTTGCCAATACTAGCACCTGAAGCTAGCGCGTCTACCAATTCCGCCACCTGGGCAGGTGTCGTAGAGCCGCGATGTAATGGGCCTGAAGGGCACTGTCAACGACGATTTTAAAGGATTTGTGGAACAGCAATAGCGTCTTGTTCATTTCCGCTCTAAAAGCTAAAGAAAAGCGGTAATTGGCATTGGAGATGCAGATGACGAAACTGGTCACCATCTATGGCGGCGCTGGCTTTGTCGGGCGGTATATCGCCCGTCGTATGGCAAAGGAGGGCTGGCGTGTGCGTGTCGCGGTTCGTCGCCCCAACGAGTCGCTTTATGTAAAACCTTACGGCGCTGTGGGTCAGGTCGAACCGATCTTTTGCAACATTCGCGATGACGCTTCTGTGCGTGCGGCCATGACCGGAGCGGACGCGGTTGTGAACTGTGTTGGTGTTTTGACCGAGCGCGGCAAAAATTCTTTTGCGGCGATTCAGACCGATGGCGCGGGACGCATCGCGCGCATTGCCGCCGAGCAAGGTGTGGAACAGTTGGTTCATGTGTCCGCCATTGGGGCCGACATGCAATCGGACAGCGCCTATTCCCGCACCAAGGCGGAAGGCGAGGCCAAGGTTCTTGCTGCCTTCCCGAATGCTGTGATCCTGCGCCCTTCGGTGATCTTTGGCACCGAGGATGAGTTCTTTAACCGCTTCGGCAAAATGGCCGAGAAAAGCGTTGTTTTGCCCTTGGTTGGCGGCAACACGAAATTTCAGCCGGTCTATGTGGACGATGTGGCACAAGCCGCAGTGAAAGCGGTTTTGGGTCAGGCGGATGCTGGTGTTTACGAACTCGGTGGCCCGGATGTGGACACACTCAAAGGGCTGATGGGCGAAATGCTTGTCGTGCTTCATCGCAACCGTTTGGTCCTGAACCTGCCGTTCTGGGTCGGCAATATCATGGGCGGTGCGCTGTCCTTGCTGCAATCCCTGACGGGCGGCCTGTTCCACAATGGCATTTTGACCCGCGATCAGGTGGCGAACCTTCGGGTTGATAATGTGGTGTCAGAGGGGGCAAAAACCTTTGCGGATCTCGGCATGACGCCAACCGCGCTTCAGGCTGTTTTGCCGGATTACATGTGGGTCTATCGCCCGTCAGGTCAGTATGACGCGATCCGCGAAAGCGCAAAGAACATGAATATCTGAGCGATCAGAACCGCAAGACTTGAAACGCGCGCTCATTCGGGCGCGCGTTTTTATGAGCTGTAAGAGACCACCAAAAGCACCACGCCCAGGATCACGCGATAGATCACATAGGGTGTAAAGCTCACGGATTTCAAAAGCTTCATCATCAGAGACAGGGCGAGGATGGCGGCGCCAAAGGCAAAGACTGCACCAATGGCCGCGTCTTTCATCATCGCCCAATCTGCTTGGCCAACAACTTCTGCGCCCAACAAAATGCCGGAGGCCATGATCGTCGGGATCGACATCAGCATCGAAATTCTTGCCGCATCTTCGCGTTTGTACCCCATGGCGCGTGCGCCTGTGATGGTGATGCCGGAGCGCGATGTGCCGGGGATCAAGGCGACCGCCTGCCAAAGGCCGAGTTTCACGGCGTCCTTGATCGACCAGTCCCGCGCCACTTTTTCTTCAGCGCCTTTTTGGTCGAACCAATAGAGCACGATGCCAAAGACCAGCATGGCCCAGCCGATCACTGCGGTGGAGCGCATCAGGTCCGACAGACCGGTAACTTTCAGGACAAGGCCAAGAAGGACGACAGGGATGGTGGCGATGAGCAGGAGAAAGGCGAGTTTCGATCCGGGGGTGTCGATCCGCCCGGTTGCAAGTCTGGGAATGCCCAAAAGGCCTTCGCGTACATCGCGCCAAAAATAGACGATCACCGCCCCAAGTGTGCCAACGTGAACCGCGACATCAATCGCCTGACCTTGGTCTTGCGCCCCGAGCAGGTGGGGTAGGAGAATCAGGTGGCCGGAGGATGAAATCGGCAAGAATTCCGTAATGCCTTGAACAATCGCAAGAATGAGGAGGTAAAAGAGAGACATGGGAGGTGCGCCTTTGGACAGATTTAAGGTAGCGTAAACCCATTTGTTATCAATAAGAAGGATGAATATAAGTCAGCATATATTACCTAAATACACCATTTTCCCGCTTGATTTTGACCGACTGGCCCAAAAGAAAAGAAAATAAGACAGTACTTCTGACTTTTCTTTTTTCCCGACTGCGCGTATTTAGACACAAACTCACAACCAACCTATTCGGAGATGTGGTGTCATGGCGAAAGAGCCGATGCTCAAATTCGTGACCGTAGGCAGGGATATGCCATCCAAGCGGGACGCGGAGGATCGTAAAGACGATTTCCTTGAAATCTACGGCGAGTACGTGGAGGCCAAGGCCGAAGAACAGGCGTCGCGCTGTTCGCAATGTGGTGTGCCCTATTGCCAAAGCCATTGTCCGTTGCACAACAACATCCCGGATTGGTTGCGCCTCACCGCAACAGGGCGGTTGAAAGAGGCTTATGAGCTGTCACAGGCCACCAACACCTTCCCGGAAATTTGTGGTCGCATTTGTCCGCAGGACCGGTTGTGCGAAGGCAATTGTGTGATCGAACAATCCGGCCATGGCACTGTGACCATCGGTTCGGTTGAAAAATACATCACCGATACGGCATGGGAAAACGGTTGGGTCGAAATGATTGCGCCCACTGTTGAGCGCGAGGAAAGCGTGGGCATCATCGGCTCTGGCCCTGGTGGTCTTGCGGCCGCGGATCGTCTGCGTCGTGCCGGATTTAAGGTCACGGTCTACGAACGCTCTGATCGCGCTGGCGGTTTGATGATGTACGGCATTCCGGGCTTTAAGCTTGAAAAAGACATCGTGCTGCGTCGGGTGAAACAGCTCGAAGACGGCGGTGTTGAATTCGTACTGAACTGCAATGTCGGTGAAGACATTTCCTTTGATGCGATCCGTGGCAAACATGACGCTGTGCTGATCGCAACCGGCGTCTACAAATCCCGCGATCTGAAAGGTCCGGGCTCTGGCTCCGCCGGCATCGTGCGCGCGCTTGATTATCTCACGGCCTCCAACA
This sequence comes from Celeribacter baekdonensis, assembly GCF_900102315.1. GTDB lineage: Bacteria > Pseudomonadota > Alphaproteobacteria > Rhodobacterales > Rhodobacteraceae > Celeribacter > Celeribacter baekdonensis. The sequence goes on along the minus strand of NZ_FNBL01000004.1, from coordinate 163,020 downwards.
AAGTGTCCTTTGGTGATGAGGTTGAGGATTATCTAAGTGGCGAATTGAACGCGGCGGGCAAAAAGGTTGTCGTGATCGGGGGCGGTGATACCGCGATGGACTGTGTCCGTACCGCGATCCGCCAAGGCGCGACTTCGGTGAAATGTCTCTATCGCCGCGACCGCGCCAACATGCCCGGTTCACAGCGTGAAACCCAAAACGCCGAAGAAGAAGGCGTCGAATTCGTCTGGCTCTCTGCGCCGAAAGGCTTTGCGGGCGATCCGGTCTCGGGCGTCATGGTTCAGAAAATGCGCCTCGGTCAACCCGACGTCTCCGGTCGTCAATCACCCGAGGTGATTGAGGGGGCGGATTATGTCGAAGACGCCGATCTGGTGATCAAAGCACTTGGCTTCGAACCTGAAGACCTCCCCACGCTTTGGGGAGTTGAGGGTCTTGATGTCACGCGTTGGGGCACCGTCATGGCGGATTTCAAATCCCATGTGACCTCGCTTCCGGGTGTTTATGCCTGTGGGGACATTCAACGCGGTGCCTCCCTTGTGGTGTGGGCGATCCGTGACGGGCGCGAAGCGGCGGATGCGATGATCGAGTATATCGACCAATCCGTCTCTGTGGCCGCCGAATAATCCTAGTTTTTCAGGAGGGTCCACCCTCCCGCCTTTATCCGAAAGGTATCCGATATGACGAAGTTTGACCAAGACTGGGCCGCCCGCGAAGACGCCAAGCGCCAATGGATGACAGAGCATTCCCTGTTCCGCGAGGAGGATGAACACTCCTCTTGTGGTGTGGGTCTTGTGGTGTCGATTGATGGCTCCAAATCCCGCAAGGTTGTGGAAAACGGCATCACCGCGCTCAAAGCGATCTGGCACCGCGGTGCCGTGGACGCCGACGGGAAAACCGGCGATGGCGCGGGCATTCACGTTCAAATCCCGCATCATTTCTTTGGCGACCAAATCCGTCGCACTGGCCACGAAGCGCGCGATGGCGAACTTTTGGCTGTCGGCCAAGTGTTTTTGCCGCGCACGGATTTTGGTGCTCAGGAAACCTGCCGGACCATCGTGGAAAGCGAAGTGCTCCGCATGGGCTATTACATTTACGGCTGGCGCCACGTTCCGGTGAACACCGAATGTTTGGGCGAAAAGGCCAATGCGACACGGCCCGAGATCGAACAAATCCTCATTTCCAACACCAAGGGTGTGGATGAGGAAACATTTGAGCGCGAGCTTTATGTGATCCGTCGTCGGATTGAAAAAGCCGCCCAAGCCGCGGGTGTCAGCAGCCTTTACATATGTTCGCTGTCCTGCCGCTCGATCATCTACAAAGGCATGATGTTGGCTGAACAGGTTGCGGTGTTTTACCCGGACCTGATGGACGAACGTTTTGAATCGGCCTTTGCGATTTATCACCAGCGCTATTCCACCAACACCTTCCCGCAGTGGTGGTTGGCCCAGCCGTTCCGCATGTTGGCGCATAACGGCGAGATCAACACGATCAATGGCAACACCAACTGGATGAAGTCGCACGAAATCCGCATGGCTTCGACGACATTTGGCGACATGGCTGAGGACATCAAGCCGATCATCCCGCAAGGCGCCTCCGATTCCGCCGCACTCGATGCGGTGTTCGAAGTCTTGGTGCGTGCAGGTCGTTCGGCACCTATGGCGAAGACCATGTTGGTGCCTGAAGCGTGGTCGAAAAACGCCGAAGAACTGCCGCAGGCATGGCGCGACATGTATTCCTATGTGAACTCCGTGATGGAGCCGTGGGATGGTCCGGCCGCTTTGGCGATGACCGATGGCCGCTGGGTCTGTGCCGGTCTTGACCGCAACGGGCTGCGTCCGATGCGCTATGTCGTGACCGGGGATGGGCTGGTGATTGCGGGTTCTGAGGTGGGCATGGTGCCGACCGATGAGGCCACTGTGGTCGAAAAAGGCGCGCTTGGGCCGGGGCAATTGTTGGCCATCGATATGGCCGAGGGCAAATTGTACCACGATGTCGAAATCAAGGATCGCTTGGCCAATGCCCGTCCGTTTGGCGACTGGGTTGGCAAGATCAACGATCTCGAAGATGAGCTGTCTGGTATCACCGAGACCGCTTACTACACCGGTGCCGAGCTGAAAAAGCGTCAGATTGCAGCCGGGTACACGATTGAAGAACTGGAACAAATCCTCGCGCCGATGGCCGAAGATGGCAAAGAGGCTTTGGCGTCGATGGGGGACGACACGCCCTCTGCCGTGCTGTCGACCAAATACCGACCGCTGTCACATTTCTTCCGACAGAACTTTTCTCAGGTGACCAACCCGCCGATCGACAGCTTGCGTGAATTCCGTGTGATGTCGCTTAAAACCCGGTTCGGAAACTTGAAAAACGTGCTGGATGAAGACAGCTCCCAGACCGAGATTCTTGTGTTGGACAGCCCGTTCGTTGGCAATGCGCAATTTGATGCGCTGAAAAATCATTTCAATGCGCCGATGACGGAAATCGACTGTACGTTCCCGGTGGATGGCGGCCCCAACGCGCTGCGCGATGGGTTGGATCGGATCCGCGCCGAGGCCGAAGAGGCCGTGCGCTCCGGTGGTGGTCACATCATCCTGTCCGATCAAGGACAGGACGAGAAAAACGTCGCCATGCCGATGATCCTTGCGACCTCGGCGGTGCATAGCTGGTTGACGCGTAAGGGCCTGCGGACTTTCTGTTCGCTGGGTGTACGCTCCGCCGAATGTATCGACCCGCATTATTTTGCGGTGTTGATCGGTTGCGGCGCAACCATCGTCAACGCCTATCTGGCGGAGGACAGCCTGTCCGACCGTATTGATCGTGGTTTGTTGGATTGCACCCTTTCCGAGGCGGTTTTGCGTTACCGTGCCGCTGTGGACGCGGGTCTGTTGAAAATCATGGCCAAGATGGGGATTTCGGTGATTTCCTCCTATCGCGGTGGTCTGAATTTTGAGGCCGTGGGGCTGTCTCGGGCTTTGTGCGCCGAGTTTTTCCCAGGGATGCACAGCCGGATTTCCGGCATCGGCATCGGCGGTATCCAAAAGAAACTTTTGGCGGTTCACAAACAGGGCTGGCTTGGTGGCAACACGCTTCCGATTGGTGGTTTTTACAAAGCGCGTAAATCGGGCGAAACCCATGCGTGGGAAGCGCAGTCGATGCATATGCTGCAATCGGCCTGTGACCGTGCCTCCTATGAAATGTGGAAACAATATTCCGCAAAGATGCAGTCCAACCCGCCGATTCACCTGCGCGATCTGTTGGATTTCAAACCGCTGGGCAAACCCGTTCCGATCGAAGAGGTCGAATCGATCACCTCGATCCGCAAACGCTTTGTGACGCCGGGCATGTCTTTGGGCGCTTTGTCTCCTGAGGCGCACCGCACACTTTCCATCGCGATGAACCGGATCGGCGCGAAATCCGACTCGGGCGAGGGTGGCGAATCCCCGGATGATTTCACACCGGAACCCAATGGGGACAACGCCTCTGCAAAGATCAAACAAGTGGCTTCGGGGCGCTTTGGCGTTACGGTCGAATACCTTTTGGCCTGTGAAGAGCTTGAGATCAAAGTCGCCCAAGGTGCGAAACCCGGTGAAGGTGGGCAGTTGCCCGGTATGAAGGTCACCGACCTGATCGCCAAGCTGCGTCATTCGACCAAAGGCGTGACGCTGATTTCTCCGCCGCCGCACCACGACATCTACTCGATCGAAGACCTTGCACAGCTCATCTATGACCTCAAACAGGTCAACCCGCGCTGTAAGGTGACGGTCAAACTTGTGGCTTCCTCCGGCGTTGGCACGATTGCTGCCGGTGTGGCCAAAGCGAAAGCCGACATCATCCTGATCTCTGGTCACAATGGTGGTACGGGTGCCTCGCCTGCGACGTCGATCAAATTCGCGGGACTGCCGTGGGAGATGGGACTCACCGAGGCGCATCAGGTCTTGGCGATGAACAATCTGCGCGAACGTGTGACGCTGCGCACCGATGGCGGTTTGCGCACGGGGCGTGACATTGTCATGGCCGCGATGTTGGGGGCCGAGGAATATGGGATCGGCACCGCCGCATTGATCGCGATGGGCTGTATCATGGTCCGTCAGTGTCAGTCGAACACCTGTCCGGTGGGCGTCTGTACCCAAGACGAAGCGCTGCGCGCCAAGTTCACGGGCAATGCCGACAAGGTCGTAAACCTCATCACCTTCTATGCCCAGGAGGTGCGTGAATTGCTGGCTTCTCTTGGCGCGCGTTCTCTGGATGAGGTGATCGGCCGTGCGGATCTGTTGACGCAGGTCTCGCGGGGGGCGGCGCATCTTGACGATCTCGATCTGAACCCGCTTTTGATCTCCGTCGATGGCGCGGATAAAATCGTCTATGATCGCTCCAAACCGCGCAATGCCGTGCCAGATACGCTTGATGCACAAATCGTCTCGGATGCGGCGCGTTTCTTGAATGATGGCGAAAAGATGCAGCTGTCCTATGCGGTGCAAAACACGCACCGGACCATCGGCACACGCACCTCGTCGCATATCGTGTCGAAATTCGGCATGCGCAACGCGCTTCAGCCGGACCATTTGACGGTGAAACTCACCGGGTCTGCCGGTCAGTCTCTCGGTGCTTTCGCGGCACCTGGTCTTAAGATCGAGGTGTCGGGTGATGCCAACGACTATGTCGGTAAGGGTTTGTCGGGGGGCACGGTCGTGGTCCGTCCGCCGATGCATTCGCCGCTTGTCGCTTCTGAAAACACGATCATCGGCAACACCGTTCTTTACGGCGCAACCGACGGTTATCTCTTTGCGGCGGGGCGTGCGGGCGAACGGTTTGCTGTGCGCAACTCTGGCGCCACGGCAGTGATCGAAGGCTGCGGGTCCAACGGGTGTGAATATATGACCGGTGGTTTGGCCGTGATCCTCGGCTCCATTGGCGCAAACTTTGGCGCCGGTATGACGGGCGGCATGGCTTATCTCTATGACCCAGATGGGCTTGCGCTCAATCTGATCAATATGGAAACACTTGTCACCTGTCCGGTCACTGTCGATCATTGGGAAACACAGCTCAGAGGCTTGGTTGAACGCCACGCCGTGGAAACCGGATCGGTGAAAGCCAAGGACATTTTGCTCCATTGGGATGAACAAAAAGGGTATTTCCTTCAGATTTGCCCGAAAGAGATGTTGATCCACTTGCCGGTGCCGCTTGCCATTGAAAGAGGCGCGATGCCGGCCGAGTGAATGTGACCCGAACTTAGCGAAAAGCCCCCGATTTCGGGGGCTTTTTTCGTTTTGTCGAACCGACCACTTGACCTTAATACGGCCCGCGTGGTTCCTCGTCCGCATGGCACGCAAGACACAGAAAAAATCGACCAAAAAAACGACCAACACCGGCCCCGGTCTGTTTCGGCGCATTCGTCGGCGGGTGTTGCGATTGGTCGCGGTGGTCGCGGGGTTGGGTTTGCTGTGGATTCTGGCCTATTCCATCCTTCCTGTTCCGACGACACCCTATATGATGGCCGAAGCTGGCCGTCAGAGTGGATCTGTGGATTATCAATGGACACCCATCGAGCGCATATCCCCGGCGCTTGCGCGTTCTGTTGTGGCCGCCGAGGATGCTAATTTTTGTACCCATTGGGGGTTTGACCTGACTGCCATTCGTGCGGCGATTGACGCGGGTGGGCAACGTGGGGCGTCGACGATCACGCAGCAAGTGGTCAAAAATAGCTTTTTGTGGCACGGGCGAAACTGGTCTCGCAAAGCGCTTGAGGCCCTGATAACTCCCATTGTTGAGCTGACGTGGAGCAAGAGGCGCATCCTTGAGGTCTACCTCAATGTCGCTGAATTTGATGCGGGTGTCTTTGGGGCTGAGGCTGCGTCACGCCATTATTTTGGCGTCGGACCAGAGGCCCTCACAGTGCAACAGGCGGCCCAGCTTGCCGCGGTTTTGCCCGCACCCAAAGACCGGGATGCCGGAAATCCCGGTCCGTTTGTTCGGCGGAGAGCCGCCCAGATTGTCGATGGAGCCGCGACAATATCCCGTGATGGCCGCGCATCTTGTTTCGACCATTGAACTGATCGCACAATCGCGGCAAGTAGAAGAAAAACAAGAGTAGCGAACATGATCCGACTTTTTCACGTCCCCCTTTCCCCGTTTTGCCGCAAGGTGCGTCTCTGCTTGGCGGAGAAAAGGCTTGAGGTGGAGCTGGTTGAGGAGCGCTATTGGGAACGCGATCCCGATTTCATGCGTCGCAATCCCGCTGGCAAGGTTCCGGTGTTGCGGATTGACGATATGCACCTCGCTGAAAGCACACCGATTTGCGAATACCTTGAAGAGCGCTATCCAACGCCGCTCTTGATGCCCAAAGACATCGAAGGCCGCTACGAGGTCCGGCGGTTGGTGGCATGGTTCGACGATAAGTTTCACAGAGAGGTCACCGCAAATCTTTTGTACGAACGAGTCAATCGCAAGTTGATGAAGGGCGGTTATCCGGTGTCCGCCAATGTGAAAGCCGGGGCGAAGGCGGTCAAATATCATCTGGATTACATGGCGTGGTTGTTGGAACGTCGGCGCTGGCTTGCAGGCGACGCGATGACGCTTGCCGACTTTGCCGCCGCCGCGCATTTGTCGTCTTTGGACTACATTTCCGATGTCGATTGGAACCGGCATGAGGTGGTCAAGGATTGGTACGCAAAGATCAAATCGCGTCCAGCCTTTCGATCGCTTTTGGCGGATCAAGTTTCCGGTTTCCCGCCGCCGTCCCATTACGCAGACCTTGATTTCTGAGGCTCAATCTGAGGAAAACTGACCCAAAAGGGGCGCGATTTGGCTGGATTAGACAAAGAAACAGTGCGCGCCCGTGCTTTGGAGGAAGGGTTTTCCAAGGTGGGCTTTGCCCGACCTGATTTGCCCGATGCCATGGATCGGTTGAAAGCCTTTGTCGATGCGGGACATCATGGCCAAATGGGCTGGATGGAAGAGCGCATGGCGTGGCGTGGCGACCCGACCGCCCTTTGGCCTGAGGCAAAATCGGTGATCATGTTGGCCGAGGTTTACACCCCTGACGATGATCCGATGGAGGCTGTGAAGAGACCCGAATCCGGCGCAATTTCCGTCTATGCTCGCAACCGTGATTATCACGACATGGTCAAAAAGCGCCTTAAACGGCTGGGGCGATGGCTGATAGAGCAGGCGGGTGAGGGGACGGAGATCAAGGTGTTTGTCGACACCGCTCCGGTGATGGAAAAGCCTCTTGCCGCCAAGGCGGGGCTTGGATGGCAAGGCAAACACACCAATCTTTTGGCGCGGGATTTGGGCAGTTGGTTCTTTCTCGGTGCGATTTTCACAACCCATGATTTCGACCCTGATCCAGCAGAAAAAGACCATTGCGGGTCTTGTCGCGCCTGTTTGGATGCCTGTCCGACGCAAGCGTTTCCTGCGCCCTTTCAACTCGATGCGCGGCGGTGCATTTCGTATCTGACGATTGAACATCACGGGCCGGTTGACCTTGAGTTGCGCGAAAAGATGGGCAACCGGATTTATGGCTGTGACGATTGCCTTGCGGCCTGTCCGTGGAACAAGTTCGCGGCCACAGCGAAGGAGCTTCGTTATGCGGCGCGGGATGATCTCATTGCGCCGCCTTTGCGTGATCTGGCGCTGCTGGACGACGCGGCGTTTCGGGCAAAGTTTTCGGGCTCTCCGATCAAGCGGATTGGTCGTGACCGCTTTGTGCGCAATGTGCTTTACGCGATTGGCAACTCGGGCGCGGCTGATCTTGAACCCATCGCGCGAGCGTTGTGCGAAGATGCCGATGCCACCGTGCGCGATGCTGCGCAATGGGCCGTTGCACGGCTTGGCTCCGCGTGAAACCCTTGGCCTGTCTGATCAGCGCGCGGAATCGTTCATATGACCCCCTTTCGAGGCATAGCCCTCAAACTTGCTTCGGTGTTTTGCTTTGTCATTATGGCCGCGCTGATCAAAGCCGCGAGTGATGAGGTGCCGCCGGGTGAGGCGGTGTTTTTCAGGTCGTTTTTTGCGTTGCCAATCATCTTTATCTGGCTTGCGCAGCGGCATGAATTCACTGCGGGACTTCGGGTTAAATCTCCGATGGGGCATGTCTGGCGCGGGATGATCGGCGCAAGCGCGATGTTTTTGAATTTCTATGCTTTGGCCTTGTTGCCGCTGCCCGAGGCAACAGCCATTGGTTACGCTTCACCGCTTCTTTTGGTGATTTTTGCCGCAATGTTTGCGGGGGAAAACGTCCGGTTGTTCCGGTTTTCCGCTGTGCTGGCCGGGCTTGTTGGGGTGATTGTCGTACTTTTGCCGCGCATTACCGTTATGCAAGGTATGCCCGACCCGCTTGAACAATTGGGGGCAATAGTTGCTCTTGGTGGGGCCTGTCTTGCGGCAATTGTGCAGCTGCATGTGCGCAACATGGTGCGCAGTGAGTCAACGACGTCGATTGTCTTTTGGTTCTCAATGTCCTGTACCGTAGCAGGCCTGTTGACCATTCCCTTTTCCGAGTGGGTGATGCCCAGCCCGACCGTCTTTATATTTCTTATTCTTGGCGGCTTGATTGGTGGCGTTGCGCAAGTGTTTTTGACCTCCTGCTACCGCTACGCCGATGCATCTCTTCTGGCACCATTTGACTATGCGTCAATGCTTTTTGCTTTGATCATTGGCTATACGGTTTTTGGCGAGGTGCCGACTGTGCCGATGATAATTGGGGCCAGCATTGTGATCTCTGCCGGGATTGCGATTATTTTGCGGGAGCGCGCCCTTGGGCTGAGCGCCGATCGGCGGCGCAAAACGGATACATTTTAATCAAATATCTTTTGCCAAAATGCACTTTTTGTCATGGACGCACGCCGCTCCTGCTCCTTTGCCACAGAGTGCCTCTGGGCGACGATCATCCGTTCCGCTTGCGCGGCAGCAAGAACACCCTCGGCTGCGCGTTCAACGGGAAAAGGCCCAATTCGACTTTCACCGACAATATAGGTGATCGTTGTTTGGGTACTTCCAGGGACAGAGCGAAATTTGACATTCGCTTTGGTTTCAAGCCGATCAAAGGTGGTTTCGATCGCTTGCTTATAAGACTGTTTGCTGGCGGTGCCTTTGGCCTCAGTCCCGATGTCGATCACTGCGATGATCAGGCTTTTGTTTTCAAGCTGACCAGCTTCTGACAGGCGTTCGACCGTGATGCCGAGGGGGCGCAATGACGGGTTTTTCGTCACAAAATAGGCCCCAAGCGCAAGAATGGCCGGAGTCACGATGAACACCGTGATCAAAAGAATAACAATGGTGTCTTTTTTGAGCACAAGAACCTCCCGCCAATCCGTTCAGACACAGATTGGCAGAAAGGCCTTATTTCTTGGTTAAATTTAGCTGCGCACCAGCGTTTCGTAGCTTTCCGCGATGTCGCGGGTCAAAGCGCCCACTTCGAATGTGTAGTCCCCAATCTGACCGACAGGCGTGACCTCCGCTGCCGTCCCGGTCAGCCAGCATTGTTCAAACCCTTCGAGCTCTTCGGGCTGGATGCGACGCTCATGCACAGTGATGCCTTTTTGTTTGAGCATCTCGATCACGGTCTGCCGGGTGATGCCATTGAGGATTGCGTCGGGGATCGGCGTGTGAACTTCGCCGTTTTTGACGAAAAAGATGTTCGCACCAGTCGCCTCGGCCACATAGCCGCGATAATCCATAAACAGTGCGTCAGAGCACCCTTTGGCTTCGGCGGCATGTTTGGACATGGTGCAGATCATGTACAGACCTGCGGCTTTTGCAGCGGTCGGGATGGTTTCTGGCGAGGGGCGTTTCCATTTTGCGATGTCGAGTTTTGCGCCCTTCATTTTCGCGTCGCCGTAATACGCACCCCATTCCCAAGCTGCGACCGCCATGCGCACGGGGTTCTTGTTCGACGCCACGCCCATGTCTTCGCCAGCACCGCGCCATGCGATCACGCGGACATAGGCATTGTCCCAGCCATTGGCCTCAAGCACTGCATATTTCGCCGCCTCAATCTCTTCGACGGTGTAGGGGATCGGCATATCAAGCAGCGCACCGGAGCGCAGAAGACGCTCGGAATGTTCGACGGATTTGAAGATCTTGCCATTATAGCAGCGCTCACCCTCGAATACGGACGAGGCATAATGCATCGCATGGGTCAGGATATGGACCTTGGCGTCTCGCCAATCGACCAATCCGCCATCCATCCAGATTTTGCCGTCCCGGTCTTCGTAGCTTCCCGCCATGAGGTATCTCCCTTTTATCCGCCGCTTGAGTTCACGATAGTTGCGCAATAAGGTCGCTCAAAAGACTTATTATTGCGCGAAATCCCAGTTTCGCTATCAATTCAAACTTGGAATGTCAACAACACTGACTTAAAGTGGTCTCAAAATATGCAATTTGTGAGCGGGGCATGACATGGCGGATGGCAAGGCAGGCGGGACAAAGGGCGGACAAGCGCTTTTGTTTCTCACAGATGAGCAGCTTCGAAAGGGGATCGAAGCCATGTTCTTTGCCTACCGTGGATTTACCGCCGACCCGGACCGCATTTTGGAAAAATACGGCTATGGTCGGGCTCATCACCGGGCAATCCATTTTATCAGTCGCGCGCCCGGAACCAATGTGAACAACCTGCTTGGGATTCTTGGCGTTACCAAACAATCTCTGAACCGTGTCCTGCGTGCTTTGATTGAGGACGGTTTGGTCGAAAGCCGGGTGGGGGTTCAGGACAAACGCGAACGCCACCTCTACCTGTCTGAAAGCGGCAAGGCTTTGGAGGCGGAACTGTCAGAAGCACAACGCGCCCGGATGCGCGTGGCCTACCGTGAGGCAGGGCACGAAGCCGTCGCTGGCTTTCGCCGGGTTCTTGAGGCAATGATGGACCCAGATCAGGCCGCATATTTTAATGCGATGGCAACGAAGGAGGACAAAGGGTGAGTGGTGAAATTCACCTTTTGATTGTCGATGACGACGAACGAATCCGGGGGCTTTTGCAAAAGTTTCTGATCCGCCATGGCTTTTGCGTGACGGCCGCCCGCGATGCCGCCCATGCGCGGCGATTGCTTGCGGGTCTTGAATTCGATTTGATTGTTTTGGACGTGATGATGCCCGGCGAAGATGGCATCAGCCTGACTCGCGATCTGCGCAGTAAAATCGCCACGCCGATCATGCTTTTGACCGCAAAGGGTGAAACCGAAGATCGCATTGCCGGGCTTGAGGCGGGGGCGGATGACTATCTGCCGAAACCGTTTGAGCCAAAGGAACTGCTGTTGCGGATCAATGCGGTTTTGCGCCGGATGCCTCAGCTCGAAGAAATTGAAACGGCTCCGAAATATATTCATCTGGGCCGATTCCGCTACGATGTGGAGCGCGCGGAGCTTTGGGAGGGGGATCAGATCGTGCGTTTGACCGCGACCGAATCCCAGCTGATGCGGATTTTTGCCGCAGCGCCTGCTGAGCCCGTGACACGCAATGATTTGGTCGAACGGCTTGGACGTGATGGTGGACAGGCGCAGGAACGCGCCGTTGATGTACAAATCACCCGGCTGAGGCGCAAGATCGAGGATGACCCACGCCAACCGCGCTATCTTCAAACCGTGCGCGGATCGGGTTATATGCTGACCCCGGAATAGGGCCATTGGATAAACGGGAACTGGTCAATCGGGGCGGTTTCCCTATATGCAGGTCACAAAGCAATCGGGAGCACATCAAATGAGCGAAACGCCAGTATCCGAGATGTCCTTTGAATCCGCTATGGCCGAACTTGATCAAGTTGTGGGCAAGCTGGAGCATGGTGATGTTGCGCTGGAAGACAGCATCAAACTCTATGAGCGCGGCGCTGCTTTGAAAGCGCATTGCGAGACCAAGCTGAAAGAAGCCGAGGAAAAGGTCGAAAAGATCACGGTTGGCCCTGATGGTACAGCCGCCGGCACCACGAAAGTCGAAGGCCTCTGATGCAAGACGATCTCGCACGCTGCAAAGCGGCTGTTGCGGCCTGTCTTGAGACGGCTTTGGCCCCGCTTGGGTCCATGCCGGTCGAGGAGGGGATGCGCTATGCCTTGACTGGCGGCAAGCGATTGCGGGCATTTTTGGTCATGGAGGGCGCGACCCTTCATGGCGTGTCGGCTGAGCACTCCGTTTGGGCCGCCGCCGCGATTGAGGCGCTCCACGCCTATAGTCTGGTGCATGATGACTTGCCTTGTATGGACGACGACGACCTGCGTCGGGGCCAGCCGACGGTGCATAAACGTTGGGACGAGGCGACGGCTGTCCTTGTCGGCGATGCGCTTCAGACCCTAGCGTTCGCGTTATTGACCCGGCCAGAAATGGCGGTTTCAAGCCAGATTAGGGTCGAATTGATTGCCTCTTTGGCCAAATCATCCGGGGTTCAGGGTATGGTTTTGGGGCAAGCCCAAGACATCGCCGCGGAGACCTCCGAGACACCGCTTGATCTGGCGCAGATCACCGAGCTTCAGGGCCATAAAACCGGTGCGTTGATTGAATGGTCCGCTTGCGCCGGGGCCATTCTTGGCGGGGCCGATCCTGCCCCGTTACGTGCCTATGCCAAAGCCCTTGGGCTTGCCTTTCAAATTCACGATGACATTTTAGATGTTGAGGGCGACGTTGCCAAAACCGGCAAAGCCGTGGGCAAAGATGCCGATGCCGGGAAGGCGACATTCGTGTCTCTGCTTGGTCTTGAAGAGGCCAAAGCCCGTGCCGAACGCCTTGTGGAACAAGCCTGTGCGGCATTGAGCCCCTATGGAAGCCGCGCCGAACCCTTGCGAGACCTTGCCCGCTTCGTTATTTCGCGGGAAACCTGAGAAAGCGAGACGCTATGTCTGACCGTCCAGCCACACCCACCCTAGACCGTGTTCATGTTCCGGCCGATCTCAAGGCTCTCTCTGATACGGAGCTAAAGCGTCTGGCGCATGAGTTGCGGCAGGAAACCATTTCAGCCGTCTCTGTGACGGGCGGGCATTTGGGTGCTGGGCTGGGCGTGGTCGAATTGACCGTGGCACTGCATGCGGTGTTTGATGCGCCAAAAGATCGTCTGATCTGGGATGTGTCGCATCAATGCTACCCGCATAAAATCCTCACCGGACGTCGTGACCGTATCCGCACCTTGCGCACCGAAGGTGGCCTGTCCGGCTTCACCAAGCGCTCGGAAAGCCCCTATGACCCCTTTGGTGCGGCGCACAGTTCGACTTCGATTTCTGCGGCTCTCGGTTTTGCCGTGGCGCGTGATCTGGGCGGTGCGCCTGAGCACGGTATCGGTGATGCCATTGCGGTGATTGGCGATGGATCGATGTCCGCCGGCATGGCCTTTGAGGCGATGAACAACGCGGGCCATTTGGGCAAGCGGTTGATTGTGATCCTCAATGACAATGAGATGTCGATTGCGCCGCCCACGGGTGCGTTGTCCTCCTATCTCACCCGTCTTTATGCGGGGGCGCCGTTCCAAGAGTTGAAGGCGGCTGCCAAAGGGGCCGTCTCGCTTTTGCCGCATCCGTTCCAAGAAGGGGCAAAACGCGCCAAGGAAATGCTTAAGGGCATGGCCGTGGGCGGCACCCTGTTTGAAGAGTTGGGATTTTCCTATGTCGGCCCGATTGATGGTCACGATCTGGATCAACTCCTGTCGGTGTTGCGCACTGTGAAAGCGCGTGCAACCGGGCCGATCCTGATTCATGCGATCACCCAGAAAGGCAAAGGCTATGCCCCCGCCGAAGGTCGGGCTGACAAAGGTCATGCCACTGGCAAATTCAATATGGTCACCGGCGAGCAGAAAAAAGCCAAATCCAATGCGCCGTCTTATACCTCTGTCTTCGCCAAGGCTTTGATCCAAGAGGCCGGGTTTGACGATAAGATCGTCGCCGTCACGGCGGCCATGCCGGATGGCACGGGCTTGAACCTCTTTGCCGAACGGTTTCCGAGCCGTTGTTTTGACGTTGGCATCGCCGAACAGCATGGCGTGACCTTTTGTGCCGGCTTGGCGGCTGGCGGGATGAAACCGTTTTGCACGATGTATTCGACCTTCCTTCAGCGCGGTTATGATCAGGTCGTTCATGATGTTGCGATTCAGCGGTTGCCTGTGCGCTTTGCCATTGACCGCGCGGGGCTTGTCGGTGCCGATGGGGCAACCCATGCGGGGGCTTTTGATGTGGCGTTTCTCGCCAATCTGCCTGGCATTGTGGTGATGGCGGCCGCGGATGAGGCGGAGTTGGTCCATATGGTTGCCACAGCCGCCGCCCATGATGACGGTCCCATTGCCTTTCGCTATCCGCGTGGGGAAGGCGTGGGCGTGCAGATGCCTGAACGTGGTGTGCCGCTTGAGATTGGCAAAGGTCGTGTCGTGTGTGAAGGCACGCGCGTGGCGCTTTTGTCCTTTGGAACCCGTCTCGAATCCAGCCTAAAAGCTGCGGAAAACCTCGCCGCCAAAGGCATTTCCTGTACCGTGGCTGACGCGCGTTTTGCCAAACCGCTCGATCATGATTTGATCCGAGATCTGGTCGCAAATCATGAGGCTCTGATCACGATTGAAGAGGGCGCAGTGGGTGGATTTGGGTCACATGTGGCCGATTTTCTGGCCAATGAGGGTCTGTTTGATCGCGGTCTCAAATTCCGCTCGATGACCCTGCCGGACACGTTCATTGATCAGGCAAGCCCTGAGGCAATGTATGCGATGGCGGGTCTCAACACACCTGATATCGAGGCCAGGGTACTGTCGGTGCTTGGCGTGACCGATCTGTCGAGCAAGCGCGCCTAAGGCGCGGTTCGCCAGATTTTGCAAGGCGGCTATGAGCAAAGCATTGCGGCCTTGTTGTTGAACCACATTGCCGAATAGGGGAAGTGTGGTGAGCACCCTTTTCAGGACTCAACACAATGGCAACCGCCTCCTACGTCCCTTCTGCTACGCGCCCGGGGATCGTTCTTTTTGCGCTCGCGATGGGCGGGTTTGCGATTGGAACAACCGAATTTGCTTCGATGAGTCTTTTGCCTTTCATGGCAGAGGGGTTGGACATCACGGAAGCCACGGCGAGCCGGTTGATTTCGGCCTATGCATTGGGCGTGGTCGTCGGCGCGCCTTTGATCGCTGTGGCCGCGGCGCGGATTGAGCGGCGGCTTTTGCTCATCGGTCTTATGGTCGCCTTTTGCTTGGCACATGTTTTGTCTGCGCTTGCCGCCAATTATCCGATAATGTTGGCCGCGCGGTTTCTCAGCGGTGTGCCGCATGGGGCCTATTTCGGTGTTGCGGCTCTTATGGCGGCGTCCTTGGCGGGGCCGAAAAATCGCGGCAAGGCGGTGGCGCGGCTTATGCTTGGGCTGACCGTGGCGACGGTTGTCGGTGTGCCTGTCGCGAATGTGTTGGGGCAAACGGTGGGCTGGCGTTGGGCCTTTGCTTTGGTTGGGATTTTAGCTGCGATTACGGCGCTGATGATCCTGATCTTTGCCCCAAAAACCGAGATCGGCACCGGCGCCAACGCCCTGAGTGAACTGGATGCGCTTAAGAATCGTCAGGTGCTTTTGACGCTTTTGAGCGGGGCCATTGGGTTTGGCGGCTTTTTTGCCTTTTATACCTATCTGACCTCAACGCTCATCGACGTCACTCATGTCACCGAGGGCAGCATTCCGCTCTATCTCGCCCTGATGGGCGCAGGGATGACGATTGGTGCGCTTTTGGCCGGGTGGGCGGCAGATCGGGCGCTCAATGTCTCGGTCTTCGCCACCTTGTTCATCAACATCGCGCTGCTGTTGATCTATCCGCTGATTGCCGATCAGGCCTATGCGATGGCGGTTCTGGTGCTCGCCATGGGCATTGCGAACGGGTATCCGATCTTGCTCCAAACCCGGCTTATGGATGTGGCACGCGACGCGCAATCGCTTGCCGCCTCGTTGCACCATGCCGCCTTTAACGCCGCAAACGCATTGGGGCCCTTTGCGGCTTCGATCTTTATTGCCAAAGGCTATGGATTTCCCTCGTCAGGCTATGTCGGTGCCGTGCTTACATTTGCAGGCGTCATCCTTTATGCAGTCACGGTGTTCGACCATCGCCGAAACTGGCAAAACAGTCACTGATCCTGCGCCAAAAGCGCCTTTAGACCCGTTTTGTAATCGGGATAGATCAGTTTCACGTCCAAATCTCGCTTCATCTTTTCATTGCTGACTTTTTTGCTCTCGGCATAAAAGCTGCGGGCCATCGGCGTCATGTCGGCAGTTTCAAAATCCTCTTCTGGTGGCAAAGGCAGACCCAAAAGTTCGGCTGCATAGCCAATCACATCTTGTGGTGGCACGGGCAGATCATCGCAGACATTGTAAATCCCGCTGAGTTCGGGTCGATGGATTGCGGCCTCAACCACTTGGGCGATGTCTTCCACATGGATACGCGAAAAAATCTGACCCGGTTTGATGATCCGCCGCGCTTTGCCAGAGCGCACTTTGGCAAACGGACCGCGTCCGGGGCCATAGATGCCAGCAAGGCGGAAAATCGACAGATTAAGACCCAAATCCCGCGCAAAAGACTGCCAAGCGGCCTCGGCTTCGACCCGGGCGATCCCGCGTTTTGTGGCGGGGGCGAAGGCCGTTTCCTCTGTCACCCAATCCCCGGCGTGATCGCCATAAACGCCAGTGGTCGACAGATACCCGACCCAAGTCAGATGGGGCGCTGCTTTCACCAGTTCGTCCCGATAGTGCTGTAACATCGGGTCGCCGTCAGGACCGGGCGCGGCGGATATCAAAAGATGCGTGGCTTGGGACAGTTGCGGTAAAATCGGATCTTGTCCGAGAACCAAAGGGGTCACGCCTGCACTGTCAAATTCTTGTGCTTTGTCTGCGCTACGGGTTGTACCTGTGATCGCCCAGCCGCGGGGCAAAAGGCGGCGCGCAAGAGCCTGGGCGCTATAGCCATGGCCGAAGGAAAACAGGTGCGGTTGGATCATTGTTGGCCTCTCGTGTCTGATCTCAGGTCACATCTCTGGGCCTTGCGCCCGTCGCCCACTTGGTCTCAATTGGACAGCAAGGCTGATTTCTCAGCATTCGACAAAACGGACCCCAAGAGAATGAGGGACCGTCTTACCGCAAGAGGATATAAGAGTGAATACGACAAGCAAAAGCCTCGCCCTTGAGACGCCGCCCTTGAGCGCGCCGCGCAATTTTACCGATCCGGCGGCAGCGGTCGCTTTCCTCGAAGAACTCTATTTCGAGGCCACATCGTTTTTGGCGGAAAAGTTTTCCCAAGTGGCCAGCGGGCAGGCGCCAACCGCGCGCTACCGGGCCTTTTATCCCGAAATCCGCGTTGTGACGACCTCCTATGCCGCAATGGACAGCCGTCTGTCTTTTGGACATGTCGCCAAGCCGGGGATGTATTCCACCACGATCACGCGCCCAGATTTGTTTCGCAATTACCTTACCCAACAGATCAAACAGATCGTGCGTAACCATGGTGTGAGCGTCGAAATTGGCATCTCTGACACGCCGATGCCGGTGCATTTTGCTGTCGCCAACGACGAATCCGTGACCGTCCCGCAAGAGGGAGTCATGTCCTATCCGCTGCGCGATGTGTTTGATGTGCCGGATTTGACCACAACCCATGACGATATCGTCAATGGGTTTGGCTTTGTGCATGAGGATGGGTCTGCCGCGCTTGCGCCCTTTACGGCGCAGCGGATTGATTACTCACTGGCCCGTCTGTCCCATTATACTGCGACGGACGCGAGTCATTTTCAGAACCATGTGCTGTTCACCAACTATCAATTCTATGTCTCGGAGTTCGAAGCCTATGCTCGTCAGGTTCTGGCCGATCCGAACAGCGGTTACACAAGTTTCGTCTCAACCGGGAATGTTGAGATTTTTGATGCTGAGACCGAGATCCCGCCCACGACCAAAACGCCACAAATGCCGACCTACCATTTAAAGCGTGCCGACGGCTCGGGGATCACTTTGGTCAATATCGGCGTGGGTCCGTCGAACGCAAAAACCGCAACCGATCATATTGCGGTCTTGCGGCCTCATGCCTGGATCATGGTTGGACATTGCGCCGGTCTTCGCAACTCTCAGCGGCTGGGTGATTTCGTTTTGGCGCACGCCTATCTGCGTGAAGATCATGTGCTGGATGCCGACCTGCCGGTCTGGGTGCCGATCCCTGCCTTGGCGGAAATTCAGACCTCTTTGGAAACCGCTGTCGAACAGGTGACCAAATTGGAGGGCTATGAGTTAAAGCGGATCATGCGCACCGGCACGGTCGCGACCATCGACAACCGAAACTGGGAATTGCGCGATCAATCCGGGCCGGTTCAGCGTCTCAGTCAGTCGCGGGCCATCGCGCTTGATATGGAATCTGCCACCATTGCCGCCAACGGATTCCGGTTTCGGGTGCCCTATGGCACGTTGCTTTGCGTGTCTGATAAGCCGCTTCATGGTGAGCTAAAGTTACCCGGTATGGCCTCTGATTTCTACAAATCACAGGTTGCGAGGCATCTTTTGATCGGCATTCGTTCGATGGAAATCCTCCGTGAAATGCCTATCGAGCGCATCCATAGCCGCAAATTGCGGTCATTTGAGGAGACTGCTTTCCTTTAAGGGAGGTTTTTTCACCCAAAATGCGCGAAAACATACCGCTCTGTTACACTAGGCGTTGTGCGGCCCCTCAATATTCGCTTAGAAATGCGCAATAACCCTCTACTGCATGAGGGACTACGAGGAGATACAGACATGTCGAAACCGATGACCAAGACCCAACTCGTTGCTGCTCTCGCCGAAGAGATGGGCTCCGATAAAAAATCTGCAGGGGCTGCTCTTGATGCAATCACTGCGCTCATCACCAAAGAAGTTTCCGCCGGTGGCGCTGTGACTCTTCCGGGTGTTGGCAAAATTTATTGCCGTGAACGTCCTGCACGCATGGTCCGCAACCCGCAAACGGGTGACCAGATGCCGAAAGACGCCGACAAGGTTGTGAAAATGACCATCGCCAAAGCGTTGAAAGACAGCGTAAACGGCTAATCGGTCGATTGAGTTATTTCTGGGAGGGGTCGCGCACAGTCGCGGCCCCTCTTCGTTTGGGGACGTAAATATGGATATCAGAGCGATCGTAATGGGTTTGGCCTTCGTGCTGATGTGGTCCTCGGCCTTCACATCGGCGCGGATCATCGTTGCGGACGCGCCAGCGCTTGCGGCCTTGTCCGTGCGGTTTGCCCTTTCTGGTTTGGCGGGGGTAGCGCTTGCCAAAGTGTTTGGTCAATCTTGGAATTTTACCCGTACACAATGGAAAAGCATCCTCCTCTTTGGCTTGTGCCAAAACGTGGCCTATCTGGGTCTGTATTTTTTGGCGATGCGGACGGTCGAAGCCTCTCTTGCTGCGGTTCTTGCCTCCTCTATGCCGCTTGTCGTGGCTTTGCTATCAACTCTAATCCTGCGCGAAACCTCTAAACCTATGGCGATCTTTGGCCTCGTGTTGGGGTTCATGGGTGTGTTGATCATCATGGGCACACGCCTGTCGAGTGGCAGTGATCTTGTGGGGATTGCCATGTGTAGTGTCGGCACTGTCGCGCTTGCGATTGCGACGCTGGCTGTGCGGTCTACGAATGCCGGAGGCAATGTTTTGATGGTGGTTGGTGTGCAAAGTCTGATCGGATCGGCTGTGCTTGCTGTGCTATCCCCGGCGATTGACACATATGAGCTCACCATGTCCGCCAAATTGGTCTGGGCGATGCTCTATACAACCTTCGTTCCGGGGCTCATGGCCACTTGGATTTGGTTCAAACTGGTTGAGCGCATTGGAACCGTCAAATCCGCAGCCTTCCACTTTCTCAACCCGTTTTTTGGCGTCGCAATTGCGGCGCTTTTGCTGGGCGAACATGTCAGCCAATGGGACATTTATGGCGTTTTGACCATCATGGCGGGCATTTTGGCAGTTCAGATGTCTAAGGCATGATTGGGTCGGATTGGGGTCTTATTTGGCCCCAAATCTACCTCGCAATCCTTCGCCAACTTGACCACGATGCAGCAGCAGGTGATCCAAGATGACGCAAGCCATCATTGCCTCGCCCACAGGCACAGCGCGGATACCGACACAGGGGTCATGACGCCCCTTTGTGATCAGGTCGGTGTTTTCGCCCGCCTGATTGATCGTTTTGCGCGACGTGAGGATCGAAGAGGTGGGTTTCACCGCAAACCGCACAACAAGGTCTTGCCCGGTCGAAATCCCACCGAGAATACCGCCCGCATGATTAGACCCAAACTCAGGCCCATTTGGCCCCATCCGCATCTCATCGGCGTTTTCTTCACCAGACAGACAGGCGGCATTCATACCTTCGCCAATTTCGACACCTTTCACCGCGTTGATCGACATCATCGCCGCAGCCAAATCCGTGTCTAACTTGGCATAAATCGGCGCTCCAAGCCCGGCTGGCGCGCCTTTCGCGACCACCTCGATAATGGCTCCAATAGAGGACCCGCTTTTTCGAATGCCAGTCAGATAAGCGGCCCAGTTTTCGGCGGTTTTGGCGGAGGGCACCCAAAACGGGTTGTTGTCGATCTCAGAGAAATCGCGTTCGCCTTCGATCCCATGCGGGCCGATCTGGGTCATGTAGCCCTTGATCTCAAGGCCCGGCACCAATTCGGCCAAAACCGCGCGTGCAATACCGCCAGCGGCCACACGCGCCGCGGTTTCGCGCGCACTGGAGCGGCCGCCCCCGCGATAATCGCGGATGCCATATTTTTGGAAATAGGTGATATCGGCATGGCCCGGACGAAAGGCTTGCGCGATCTCACCATAATCCTTTGAGCGCTGATCGGTGTTGCGGATCAGCAATTGGATCGGCGTACCCGTGGTCTTACCCTCAAACACCCCAGACAGGATTTCCACTTGGTCCGGTTCGCGCCGCTGAGTGGTGTATTTCGATGTTCCCGGCTTGCGTTTATCAAGCCAGACCTGAAGCATCGCCTCATTGATTTCGATACCCGGAGGGCAACCATCCACCGTCGCGCCAAGCGCCGGACCGTGGCTTTCACCCCATGTCGTGAAACGAAAAAGATGTCCGAATGTGTTCATGCTCATCGGGTGCTCCTCAGGTTTCCCCTGCTTTACCCGATGTCACTTGTTTGAGCAATCAAGGGAAATCATTCTATGGCGCTCATAAAGCACATCCTGAACCAACCGGTCTCTCCCGCACTGTAGGAGGGGCTTGAACTTCCTTCAAAGGGGCAATAGCGTCACGGACACCTCGGGGTGCCCGTGTGCAACACGGCTGAGATGCGAAAGCGGACCCGTTGAACCTGAACCGGCTAACACCGGCGGAGGGAAGGTATCAGCGATCACCATTCGCCACCTTTTTCTTCGCCCATTTTTGAATGGAGCGAGCCATGAAATATGGATTTACACTTGCGGCACTGGTTGCGGCCTCGGCGGCTCACGCAGACCCTCTGACCATCTATGCCCCCGATTATTTTGCCTCAGAGTGGGGTCCGGGCCCTGCGATTAAGGCGGCATTTGAGGCCGAATGTGACTGTGAGATTGAATATGTCACAGGTGATGTGTTGCCGCGTATTCTGTTGGAAGGCGAACGGACCAAGGCGGATGTGGTTATCGGGTTCAATTCAGATGTGACCAAGAAGGCACGTGAAACCGGGCTTTTTGCGCCGCATGGGTTGGACCTGTCGCCGTTGACCCTGCCGCTTGAGTGGACGGACGACACGTTCTTGCCGTTCAACTGGAGCTATACGGCCTTTGTTTATGACAACACCAAGATTAAAAATCCGCCCGCGTCCTTCCATGACTTGGTGAATTCGACTGAGGATTGGTCCATCGCAATCCAAGATCCGCGCACGTCGATCTCGGGGCTGGCTCTGGTGCTGTGGGGCAAAGAGGTGTTTGGGGACGACGCCGAAGCGGAATGGGCAAAATTGGCACCGAAAGTCACGACAGTGACTAAGGGCTGGTCCGAAGCCTACGGCCTGTTTACCGATGGTGAGGTGGACATGGTACTCTCCTACACGACCTCACCCGCATATCACATCATTGCTGAAGAAGATGAAACGAAATCCGCCGCGCTGTTCGACGAAGGCCACTATTTCATGGTCGAACTCGCCGCAAAACTGAAAGGCACCGATCAGCCGGAGCTTGCGGATGCGTTCATGGCCTTCATCCTCTCACCGACGTTTCAAAACATCATTCCGACGGCCAA
This sequence comes from Celeribacter baekdonensis, assembly GCF_900102315.1. GTDB lineage: Bacteria > Pseudomonadota > Alphaproteobacteria > Rhodobacterales > Rhodobacteraceae > Celeribacter > Celeribacter baekdonensis. The sequence continues at coordinate 140,869 of NZ_FNBL01000004.1, read as the reverse complement.
TTGGTCCTACCCCGCCGCTTTGCCGCGTGATCAATGGCCCGAGGCATTCTCTGAATTGAACTACCCGGAAAAGGCCATTTTCCTTGATGAAAATGAAGCGGATGCGTTGCGGGACAAGGCGATTGCCGAATGGCGCACCGCGTTTTCGCAATAAGACTTTGGCCGGGGCTCATCGCGGCGGCTTTGGTCGCCGCCTTGAGCCTTGGCACTCTGGGCGTTGTTGCGCTTCGGGCTGAAAGCTTTTCAACACTGTCCAAATTTGACTGGATGGCGGTCCGTTTCACCGTTGTTCAGGCACTGATCTCTGCGGCGCTGTCGGTGGTCTTGGCGGTTCCCGTCGCACGCGGCTTAGCGCGGCGTGATTTCCCTGGGCGTCGTTTTTTGATCACCCTCTTGGGCGCACCATTTATCTTGCCAACGATTGTGGCCATTCTCGGATTAACGGCGGTGTTTGGCAAAACGGGATTTGTCTCGATTGCGCTCAGTTGGGCTGGATTAGAGCCTGTTTCGATCTACGGATTCCATGGTGTGATCCTTGCGCATGTGTTCTTTAATCTGCCGCTTGCAACGCGGTTGTTGCTTCAGGGTTGGGGCGCGATCCCGTCCGAGAGGTTCCGCCTTGCGGCCTCGCTTAATTTCGCTCCGCGCGACATGTTTCGCCACATCGAAGGACCGATGCTCAAAGAGATTGTGCCCGGCGCGTTTGCCGTCATTTTTCTGATTTGCACCACCTCCTTCGCCGTCGCCCTGACCTTTGGTGGCGGCCCCAAAGCCACCACCGTTGAACTCGCGATCTACGAAGCGTTTCGCTATGACTTCAACCTCGGTAAAGCCTCACTTTTGGCGCTGATCCAAGTGGTGATCTGTGCGGTTGCTGCGTTTATCTCGCTGAAATTTCGCGTGCCTCAGGTGGGAGGGGCTGGATTGGACCGCCCTGTGCAGCGGTTCGATGTTCGTAGGTTGAGTGCTCGGGGGTTGGATTTGTTTTGGATCGTGATGGTCAGTCTCTTCTTGCTCCTGCCGCTTCTGTCCATCGTCCTGCGCGGCGCACATGGGGTGTTTGATCTGCCCATCTCCGTTTGGTCCGCGGCCCTGCGTTCCCTTGTGACGGCCCTCGGATCGGCGGCTTTGGCGATCATCTTGTCCCTGTCTCTTGGCCTTTCGGCGCTACGGTGGCGATGGTTGGAAGGTGTCGGCATGACGGCCATCGCAGCCTCGCCCCTGGTCATGGGCACAGGGCTTTACATTGTGCTTTTTGCTGTGGCCGATCCGGCGGATTGGGCTTTGTTCATCACCGCTTTGGTCAATGCGGTGATGGCCTTGCCGTTTATCTTGCGCGCGATTGGGCCCGCTTTGGCGGCAACGGAGCGGACCTATGGGCGCTTGTCTGACAGTCTTGGGCTGACGGGATGGACCCGCGTGCGGCTTGTGCTGTGGCCCCGGTTGCGCGGGCCTGTGGGCTTTTCGGCCGGGTTGGCTGCGGCGCTGTCGATGGGGGATCTTGGGGTGATCGCCCTTTTTGCGCGTCCAGATTCCGCAACGCTCCCGCTTCAAATCTACCGCTTGATGGGATCATACCGGATGGATCAGGCGATGGGGGCGGCTTTACTGCTTCTTGGGCTGAGTTTGGCTCTGTTTTACATCTTCGATCTCTGGGGGAGACGCCGTGCTTGAGTTCCGAAATTTGCACTTAACGCAGGGCGATTTTACCCTCACCGCCGATTTCCAAGTGCCAAAAGGCGCGCGGGTGGCGGTGATTGGACCTTCGGGGGCGGGAAAATCGACGCTTCTGTCGCTCATTGGGGGATTTGAGACTCCAGATGATGGCGATATTTTTTGGCAGGAGAAGCCCTTTGGCCTTTCCGCGCCTTTTGAGCGTCCGATTTCTCATCTGTTTCAGGACAACACGCTTTTTGCCCATATGACAGCGGAGCAGAATGTGGGTCTTGGGCTTAAACCAAACTTACGGCTGTCGAAATCTGAGCAGAGCGCAGTATCCGAAGCGCTGCGGGCCGTAGGGCTTGAGGGTTTAGAAAACCGGCACCCTGGCGCGCTTTCGGGCGGACAACAAAGCCGCGTGGCCTTGGCGCGTGTCCTTGTGCAGAAAAAGCCGCTGATCTTGCTGGATGAACCGTTTTCGGCGCTTGGTCCGGCGATGCGCCATGAGATGATTGATCTGGCGAAAGAGGTGGCCGGACGCTTGCAGGCGACGATGTTGATGGTCACCCATGATGTGTCGGATGTGGACCGTTTCGCCGATCTGGTGATTTGGGTTGAGGAGGGTCTCTGTCATCCTCCGCGACCTTGGGCAGAGATGATGTCTGAGCCGCCACAGGGACTTTTGGATTACATCGGCACATGAAAAAAGCGCCCCAATTTGGGGCGCTTTCTCATTTCAAACTCTTCAGTCGCTTAAAGCGACGTCTTTTTGCCTTTATGCGGCGCCCAGAGTTTTTTGTTGGTCAGGTAGAGCAAAGAGGTCAGCAGCACCAAGAAGGTCACGGCCATAAAGCCAGCCCGCTTGCGTGCCATCATCTTTGGCTCAGCGGCCCACATCAAAAAGGCAGCCACGTCTTCGGCTTCATGGTGCAGCTCATTGGAGTGACCATCAGCATATTCGACATCTTCCCCGTAAAGGGGCGGAGCCATGGCGATCCAACCCGTCGAGAACGCGGTGTTCTCGTAATAAGTGGTGCCAGCTTCGACCTTTTCCTCACCGGTGTAGCCGGTCAGGATGGAGACGATGTGCTCCGGGCCACCGATGCCTTTGAGGAACTGGTTGATGCCAGTGCCGTAAGGGCCGTGGAACCCTGCACGCGCTTTTGCCATCAAGGACAGGTCAGGTGCGTTTTGCGAATTGTTGGCCGGGAAGTGGTCGTTCGCGGTCAACGGGCGCGCAGCACCTTCGTTATAGTCGAAAAGCTGCATGTTGGAGGCTTCGTCATTCACCGACAACTGGGCCGCATAAGCGCGGACCTGATCTTCGGGGAGTGCCGGGCCACCTTCGTCGGCCAGCGTGCGGATCGGCACGAATTTCATGCCGTGACACGCCGAACAGACCTCGGTGTAAACTTGCAGACCGCGTTGAAGCTGCATCTGATCAAATTTACCGAACGGTCCTTCGAAGGAGAAATCCACATCCTGGACATGTCCACCTTCGCCTGCGGCGATCGCCCCACCGGTGGACAAAGCCAGCGCGGTGAGGGCGGAGAGGGTAAGTTTTTTCATCATCGTCCCTGTTTCCTTTCTCACTCGGCCGCGCCCGGGTAATGGGCGGCAAAGTCTTCTTCGATCGTGGCCGGGGTCGGCAGCGGTTTCTCGATCACACCCAAAAGCGGGAGGATGACGAAGAAGTAGGCGAACCAATAGGTTGCACCGATCAGCGAGATATACGGGTAAATCCCATCGGTCGGCATGGCGCCCACCCACATCAGCACAACGAAATCGACGGCCAACAGCGCAAACCACCATTTGAACATCGGACGGTATTTGCCCGAACGAACCGACGATGTGTCGAGCCAAGGCACGAGCGCCATGGCGATGATCGCACCAAACATGGCCAAGACGCCGAAGAATTTCGCATCAACGATGCCGCCGGTGATGAAGGAGACGGCTTGTACAGCCCAAACATCGGCGGTGAAGGCACGCAGGATGGCGTAGAACGGCAGGAAGTACCATTCCGGCACAATATGTGCAGGTGTCGAAAGCGGGTTTGCTTCGAGGTAGTTGTCCGGGTGACCGAGGAAGTTCGGCATAAAGCCAACAACCGCGAAGAACACGACCAAAACCACGCCCAAGGCGAAGAGGTCTTTGATCACGAAATACGGCCAGAAGGGCAGGGTGTCTTTCTTGGCTTCGGCTTTCGAGGTGCGACGCACTTCAACACCAGTCGGGTTGTTGTTGCCGGTGGTGTGGAAGGCCCAGATGTGAACAATCACCAAGCCCGCAATCACGAAAGGCAGCAAATAGTGCAGCGAGAAGAAGCGGTTCAGCGTGGCGTTGTCCACAGCCGGCCCACCCAAGAGCCAGGTTTGGATCGGTTCGCCGACAAAGGGGATCGCGCCAAAAAGGCCGGTGATCACGGTGGCGCCCCAGAAGGACATTTGACCCCAAGGCAAAACGTAACCCATAAAGCCGGTTGCCATCATCAAGAGGTAGATGATCATGCCGATGATCCAAGTGATCTCGCGCGGGGCTTTGTAAGAGCCGTAGTAGAGACCACGGAAAATGTGCAGATACACGGCAAAGAAGAACATCGACGCGCCGTTGGCGTGCAAGTAGCGCAGCATATGACCGCCGTTCACGTCACGCATGATGTGTTCGACAGAGGCAAAGGCCATATCGACATGCGGCGTGTAATGCATCACCAACACAATGCCGGTGACGATCTGAAGCCCAAGGCAGAACGCGAGCACGATGCCCCAGATCCACATCCAGTTCAGGTTTTTGGGGGTCGGGATCATCAAGGTGCCGTGGATCAGGCCGATGATCGGAAGGCGGGACTCGACCGCCTTGGTGAAGCCCGTTTTGGGCTCATAATGGTCGTGCGGAATACCAGACATAAGTTCCTCCCTCAGCCCAGAACGATTTCGGTGTCGCCATCAAAAGCAGCGACAGGAATATCGAGGTTGCGCGGAGCCGGACCTTTGCGGATACGGCCAGCGGTGTCGTAATGCGACCCGTGACAGGGGCAGAACCAACCACCGAAATCACCAGCACCATCACCCAGAGGCACACAGCCAAGGTGGGTGCAAACACCCATCATCACCAACCATTCACCCGCTTCATCGAGCGTGCGGTTTTCGTCGATGGCGGTTGCGTCAGCGGCGATGTTGGCGTTTTCAGCTTTTGGATCAGCAAGATCGCTCAGCTCAACTGCGCGGCCCATGTCGATCTCGTCCTGGGTGCGGCGGCGGATGAACACCGGCTTGCCGCGCCATTTGACGGTCAGCTGCGTGCCAACTTCGACGCCGCTGATGTCAACACGGATCGACGACAGCGCCTGAACATCGGCAGAGGGGTTCATTTGATTGACCAGCGGCCAGACGGCGGCGCCTGCTGCGACTGCACCTGCGCCACCAGTGGCGTAGTACAGGAAATCGCGGCGGGTGCCTTCGTGTTCTTCTACATGGGACACGAGCAAATCTCCATTGTCTCAAGCCGGGTCCGTCCGGCGAATGCATGAGAGGCCGCAATTGGATGCAGCCCTTCCGGGCCGCTTTTAGCGAGGCGATGCGCTCACGTCCAGCATACAATGGGACGCAGGGGCGCGCGATCTGTCGCGGTGTGGCGCAAGAGGAACGACATTTTGGTTTTCGCACGATCTGTGACCGCTAACGAAACTGAAAATGCCATAACTCAAGGAAAAACCACCGGAATCGCTAAGGTTTCCCATTTGGGATACCGCGTCATGATGGCTGCAAAGCGATCTGATGCAAGAAAGCGGTCAAGCCATCCGCGCAGCCCTGGCCAGTCCTGCGCGTCAAACCATGCGCGATCCACATTTGCGTATTGCCGCACGAAGGTGAGTGTGGCCAGATCGGCAAAGCTCGGATGAGGGCCATAGAGCCACAGGGCCTTTTGCAGTTGCGCCTCGGCGCGGTACAAAATCTGTGCCGCCACGTTACGTTCGGCCATTGGATCAGCGCCGTTATAGCGCGGGGCGTATTTGTACCGATCCAGTGCGGATTTGAACGGACCTTCGATGGCGGCGATCCAATCCTGAGCGTCCGGCGGCATATCCAAAAGCCCCTCAGGGTCATGTTGTGCCAAGGCCCATTCCATAATGTCGCGGCTTTCGTCGATCACGCGATCTTTGAGGATCAGCACAGGCACGGTGCCTTTGGGCGAGGCGTCCAACATCTCTTGCGGCTTGTCACGCAACAGGATTTCGCGCAGTTCAACCTCTATCCCCGCGCTCAAAATCGCAAGACGTGCGCGCATGGCATAAGGGCAGCGGCGGAAGGAATAGAGGATCGGCCTCATGTTTGACGTCACTTAGGCTAAGAGTTGCGTGCCTTTGAGGCCGCGTATCGTGGCCCTGATAATCGCGCCTTCGGTTTGTGGAGTGGCGAAGGTGACTTCGGTGAATTGTTCAGTCCGACCCATATGCGGGTTTTCCATGAGGATGATGTGGTCCCGCCCAACCTGCGCCTCAAGGTGGCGTTGTACCTGCGCGTCTCCGGCCTTACGCAGCCGTGCGGCGCGGGCTTTGATGACAGTCCCATTCACTTGGTTGGGAATCTTCGCCGCCGGGGTGCCTTCGCGTTTGGAATAGGGAAAGACATGCAGCCAAGTGAGGTCGCATTCGCTTACCAATTTCAGCGAATTCTCAAAATGTGCCTCGGTTTCGGTCGGAAACCCGGCGATGATATCGGCGCCAAAGGTCATATCCGGGCGCAGTTTGCGCGCCTCTTCGCAAAACCGGATCGCATCGTCGCGCAGGTGGCGGCGCGCCATACGTTTGAGAATCAGGTCATCGCCATGCTGAAGCGACAGGTGCAAATGCGGCATCAAGCGCGGCTCGGTTGCAATCGCCTGCATCAGCATCTCGTCGGCCTCGATGGAATCGATCGAACTGATCCGCAGGCGCGGCAGGTCCGGCACCAGTTTCAAAATCCGCATCACCAGATCGCCGAGATGCGGTTCTGCCGGTAAATCTGCCCCCCAAGAGGTCAGATCGACCCCGGTCAGCACCACCTCATTATAGCCTTTGTCCACGAGTCGTTTGATCTGATCGACCACGACCCCGGCGGGCACAGAGCGGGAATTGCCGCGACCATAGGGGATGATGCAAAAGGTGCAGCGGTGATCACAGCCATTTTGAACCTGAACATAGGCGCGCGAGCGGGTTCCGAAACCGTCAATCAAATGTCCGGCGGTTTCCGTCACCGACATGATGTCATCGACCTGAACGCGCTCGGTCTGGCCAATGAAATCGGGGCCCATGCGGGACCAGGTTTCCGGCTGCATCTTTTCCGTATTGCCAATGACCAAATCGACCTCGGCCATTTTGGTAAAGGTCTCTGGCTCCGTCTGGGCGGCACAGCCCGTAACGATGATTTTGGCGTCGGGATTGTCGCGTCTGAGTTTGCGAATCTCTTGTCGGGCTTTGCGCACGGCTTCTGCGGTCACGGCACAGGTGTTGACCACCACAGCGTTTTCAACCCCGGCTTTCGCGGCGAGGTCTTTCATCGCTTCGGTTTCATAGGCGTTGAGGCGACAGCCAAGTGTCGCGAAGACAGGTGCTTTTGTGGACATCAAATACGCTCCAGAAAGGAGGCATCAAACTCCGCCTTGAACACCAATTGCGTGGGTCCGGTCATCCAAACGCCATCGTCGCGCCACTCGAGCGTCAGCCAGCCGCCATCGACCTCCATCCGCACCTTTTTGTCGGTGAGGCCGCGCAGGTTCGCGGCAACGGCCGTGGCACAGGCACCCGATCCGCAGGCCAGCGTGATACCCGTGCCGCGCTCCCAGACCCGCATTCTGATCTCATCGCGCGCGCGCACTTCGGCAAATTCCACATTGGTCCGTTGCGGAAACAGCGGGTCGAATTCGACCTTGCGGCCCCATCCGGCGACATCGGTTTCCTCGGCACTCTTTACAAAGAACACCGCATGAGGGTTGCCCATACCAACAGCAACAGGATCGCCGTCCAGCGGCAGATGTTCCACATCCACCGGGCGCGAAAGAGGCACCTCATCCCACATCAGTTGCGGGTGGCCCATGTTGACCGACACCTCATCGCCCGCACGCCGGGCAGTCAAAATCCCGCGTTCGGTGCGAATCGTGACCTCGTCTTTGCCGGTCTCATCCAAAATCAACCGCCCGACACAGCGCGTGGCATTGCCACAGGCGCCTGCGCGCGAGCCGTCCGAATTCCAGAAGTCGAGATCAATATCCGCCATGTCTGACGATCTGATCTCTGCCAGTTGATCAAATCCCACGCCCCGGTTGCGATCGCCAATGGCGCGCGCAAGCTCCGGTGTGACCACAGCAGTGCTGCCCCGAGAATCAAAGATCACGAAGTCATTGCCAAGCCCATGCATTTTCAGAAAGGGGAGGCGGGAAGGGGTGTGCTCATGTTGCATGTGCGGGCATATAAACCTTGTTCGAACCTTTTCCAAGAAAATCTCTGATTTCTGCTTGACGCCCCCGCGCTGCAACTGTAGTTCCCCCGGCACAGCCGAAAGGCAAAGAGAGTGGGCCGGTAGCTCAGTTGGTAGAGCAACTGACTTTTAATCAGTAGGTCTCGGGTTCGGATCCCGACCGGCTCACCATTTCTTCCCTTGAAAGACGATAGTAGGTTTGTCGCTTACGACAATGCCTCTATCGCATCCTCGCAGTCTTGCAAACCCAGAGGGTCAGATGCGCGGTGCAGGATGTTTTGTTGATCTGGATTGACGGCACACATTCTTTCAGTTCTTCCACCATCCAAGCGAGGGCGATATCGCTCAGGCGGGACTCGGCTTCGGGATACCCGATGATCACTTGGAACCACGCACACCCCCCAATCCCTACAATTATTTGGCCTTATCCATAACAATTGGCGCGGCTCACGAAACGGCGTGAATGTCGGGTTGATGTTTGGGATTTCATGCCGGTTCGGTTTGAAGATTTCGCATGCCGTGCCAAATCGCTGTCCGTGAACAAGCTCTGGCAGGATGTTGAGCACAATGCGAGGGAGATCAAGTGGTGGAAAACATAACATTCTTTGGGTTGGAGATCGTCAACGGTCGCGGTGTTCGGCCCGTCGACATCGCAGAGTTTCGGTGCGGTTTCACAGGCCGATGCTTCAATACGGTCGGTCACATGAGCAACGCAGTATACGGTCTTTACCTGCTGGAGGTGCGAGATTGACATGAATCATGATTCATGTTTCATATTAATTAGAGGAGAAATCAGGGAGGAGACCCTAATGCTGCGCTTGTTTGCGTTGACGGCTGCTGGTGTGTTGATGTCATCGACAGCCTTTGCCGAAATCCGGATTGCCCATGTCTATGGCAAGACCGGCTCGCTGGAGGCCTATGCCGCCCAGTCGCACAATGGTCTGATGTTGGGGCTGGAATATGCCACCAACGGCACCATGGAGATCAACGGTGAGAAGATCATCTTGATCGAGAAGGACACCCAGCTGAAGCCGGATATCGGGCGTGCGCTGCTCGAAGAAGCCTATGGCGACGACGACGCACATATCGCCGTGGGTCCGGTCAGCTCGGGCGTGGCCCTGGCCATGCTGCCGGTGGCCGAGGAATATGAGCGTGTGCTGATCGTCGAGCCCGCAGTGGCGGATTCGATCACCGGCGAGAACTGGAATCCCTATATCTTCCGTACCGGTCGCAACTCCTCGCAGGACGCGATTTCCAACGCGGTCGCTCTAGGTGGCGAGGGGGTGGTCGTGGCGACGCTGGCGCAGGATTATGCCTTCGGTCGTGACGGAGTCGCGGCCTTCCGCGAGGCGCTGGAAGAGACCGGCGCCACCATCGCCCACGAGGAATACGTGCCCACCGATACCACGGATTTCACTGCGGCGGCGGAGCGTATCTTTACCAACATGGCCGACTTGGAAGGGGAGAAGAAGCTTTTCATCATCTGGGCCGGGGGCGGCAATCCCATGGGCAAGATCAATGCCATGGAGCCCGAGCGATTTGGCATTGAGATCGCCAGCGGCGGTAACATCCTTGCGGCGCTGAAAGCCCACAAGGAAATCCCAGGCATGGAGGGCGCAACCTACTACTACTACGAGATTCCGCAGAACCCGATCAACGAATGGCTGGTGAAGACCCATTTCGAGCGCTTCGACAGCCCGCCGGACTTCTTCACCGCCGGTGGTATGGCGGCGGGGTTGGCGATCGTTGAAGCGATCAAGCGGGCCGGTGGTGCCGAGGATACCGATGCGCTGATCGAGGCCATGGAGGGGATGACCTGGGAGACGCCGAAGGGCCCGATGCAGTTCCGCGTCGAGGACCACCAGGCGATGCAGTCCATGTATCACTTTCGGACCGAGATCCAGGACGGCAAGGACTACGGTGTGCCGGTTCTCGTGCGTGAGATCGGTATGGATGAAATGAATATCCCGGTCCGCAACCAGTAACACGCGACGCGTGCCCTTCACTTGTGCCACCCCGGGCGGCCGATGCGGCGGCTCGGGGTACAAGGAAAAGAGACCCATGACCCAGACACTTCTTGAGACCGATGCACTGACCGTGCGTTTCGGTGGCCATGTGGCTGTCGACGCGGTGTCGTCCAGCTTCCGCGCGGGCGAGTTGACCGCCATCGTTGGCCCGAACGGCGCGGGCAAGACCACCTATTTCAACCTGATCTCGGGGCAGATCCCCGCCAGTTCGGGGCGCGTGAAACTGCTGGGCGAGGACATCACCCGGCTTGGCGTGGCGGACCGTTGTCGCCGCGGGCTTGGCCGTGCCTTCCAATTGACCAACCTGTTTCCCAGTCTGAGCGTGCTGGAGAACGTGCGCCTGGTCATCCAGTCCAAGCAGCACAAGGGGTTCGGTCTGTTCTCTATGGCCGATAGCCACCAGGAGCTGACCGTTGCCGCCATGGCGATCCTGGAGCGGGTACGGCTGGACATCCAAAAGGGCCAGCTTGTCTCGGAGCTGTCACATGGGGACCAGCGCAAGCTGGAGGTTGCCCTGCTGATCGGCCTCGACCCGATGGTCTACATGTTCGACGAACCGACCGCCGGGATGAGCGTGGACGAGGCGCCGGTGATCCTTGACCTCATCGCGGAAATCAAGGCGGACCGCGCGCGCACGGTATTGCTGGTCGAGCACAAGCTTGATGTGATCCGCAGCCTCGCCGACCGCATCATCGTCCTGCACAACGGGGCGCTGGCCGCCGATGGACCGCCTGCCGAGGTCATGGCCTCCGCCGTGGTGCAGGAGGCCTATCTGGGCAAGGAGCTGGACCATGTCTGAGCCAATCCTTTCACTGCGCGGGTTGCACACCGACATCGCGCAATATCACATCCTCCAGGGCGTTGACCTCGAGGTGCCGCGCGGCCAGGTGACCATGCTGCTGGGGCGCAACGGCGTGGGCAAGACCACGACGCTGAAATCGATCATGGGGCAGTGGAGCGCCAAGTCCGGCCAGATCCTCTATGACGGTCAAGACATAACCCGGCTGCCCGTCTCGACGCGCGCCCGCGCTGGCATCGGTTTCGTGCCGGAGGACATGGGCATTTTCCGCGACCTGACGGTTGAGGAGAACATGGTGCTGGGCTGCACCACAGGGCCGCTCGACCCCGCGCGCAAGGACTGGCTGTTGAGCGCCTTTCCGGCCCTAGGCACCTTCTGGCACAGCGAGGCGGGCAACCTCTCCGGCGGCCAGAAGCAGATGCTGTCCATCGCGCGCGCCATGGTAGAAGAGCGCAAGCTCTACCTGATCGACGAGCCGACCAAGGGGCTTGCTCCCGCCATCGTCTCGACCATGGCCCAGGCTCTGCGGGAGCTGAAGGCGCAGGGTGCCTCCATCCTGTTGGTGGAACAGAATTTCTCGGTCGCCCGTGCCTTGGGCGACAGCGCGGCGGTCATGGACGACGGTCGGGTGACCTGGACAGGCGAAATGGCCGAACTGGCCGCGAACAAGGACCTGCAGGAGCGCCTGATGGGTTTGAGCATGGAGACGCACTGACATGACCCTTGCCCCTGACCACAAGCCGACCTTCGCCAATCTCAGCCTCACCGACCGGCTGGGCAAGGCCATGCCGGTCATACTTGTTCCGATCCTGATCGTGCTCGGCTTCGTTGCCATCGGTGCGCCCTCGTCCTGGCTGACACTGACGGTGTCCGGCCTGGCAATGGGCATGATGATCTTCATCATGGCCTCCGGCCTGACGCTGGTCTTCGGCCTCATGGACGTGATCAACTTCGGCCATGGCGCCTTCATCTCTGTCGGCGCTTTCGTCGGCGTGTCTGTACTGATCGCTCTGGGCGACTGGACCGGTGCCGCCTCTCTACTGCTGAACATGGCGGCGATCCTACTGGCCGTGGTGGCGGCCATGGCCGTGACTGGTGCCCTCGGCTGGGGCTTCGAGAGGGTCATCGTGAAGCCGGTCTACGGCGCCCATCTCAAGCAGATCCTGGTGACGGTCGGCGGGCTGATCGTCATTGAGCAGCTGATCTATGTGATCTGGGGGCCGGATGAGATCTTCATCAACCGCCCGGAAATGCTGAAAGGAGCGGTGACTTTCGCCGGAGCGGCGATGGAGAAATACCGCCTGCTGGCGGTGGGGATCGGCCTTGTACTCTTCATCGCTATGCGCATGGTTCTCCGCCGCACCAAGATCGGCCTGATTGTCCGCGCCGGGGTCGAGAACGGCCCCATGGTTGAGGCGCTGGGTTACCGCCTGCGCATCGTCTTCGTCGGCGTGTTCATCGCAGGCTCGGCCCTGGCGGGCCTGGGCGGCGTGATGTGGGGGCTTTACCAGGAGGTGATCACCGCCGGGATGGGCGAGGAGATGATGGTTCTGGTCTTCATCGTGGTCATCATTGGTGGGCTGGGCTCCGTCGAGGGGGCCTTCATCGGCGCGCTGCTGGTGGGGCTGCTCCAGAACTACATCGCCTTTCTGGAACCGAAACTGGCGCTGGTGTCGAACATCGCGCTGATGACTGCAATCCTGATGTGGCGGCCGCAAGGCATGCTGCCTGTCGTGAAGGCAAAATGAAATGATCGTCAAACTTCTTTCCGGGGATCAGCCGCGCTCTGTCCTCCTGACCCTGCTGCTTCTAGTGACCCTGGTCTGCCTGGCTGGCGCGCCCTTCCTTTTTGACGGTGTGCGCGCGCTGGACACGGCGGCGCGGATCTGCATCTTCATCGTTCTGGCGGCGAGCTACGATCTGTTGCTGGGCTATGGCGGCATCGTCAGCTTTGCCCATACCATGTTCTTTGGCCTCGGCGCCTACGGGGTGGCGCTGACGTCGTCGCATATGGGGCGCGGCTTTGATGCGCTGCTGGTTGGCTCCGTATCCGGCGCCGTGGCTGCGATCATCCTGGCGCTGCTGATCGGGCTCTTCAGCCTGCGGGTGCGGGCGATCTTTTTCGCGATGATCACCTTGGCTGTGGCTTCGGCACTGGCGGTGCTGGTCTCGCAGTTCTCCGGTCTGACCGGCGGCGAGGACGGGCTGACCTACAAGATTCCGCGCGTTCTGACCTCGGCCAACCGGATGGGCGAATTCATGGGTACGCAGGTCAGCGGCAAGATTTTGAACTACTATCTGGTGTTCACCGCTGCGCTGATCCTGTTCCTGCTGCTGCTGCGCATCGTGAACTCGCCCTTCGGACGGGTGCTGCAGGCGATCCGCGAGAACGACTTCCGCGCCGAGGCCATCGGGTACCGGGTGATCTGGTATCGCACCATGGCCACCTGCCTCTCGGCAGCGGTTGCTGCCCTGGCCGGGAGCCTCTTTGCGATCTGGCTGCGCTACGTCGGGCCGGACACCACGCTGAGCTTCGAGATCATGCTGGACATCCTGCTGATGGTGGTGATCGGCGGTATGGGCACCATGTACGGTGCGGTGATCGGGGCCACGCTGTTCATCCTAGCGCAGACCTACCTGCAGAATCTGATGGGGAGTGCCTCTGAAGCCACCTCGGCCCTGCCATTGGTGCCTGATTTGCTGGACCCGGACCGTTGGTTGATGTGGCTGGGAGTGCTGTTCATTCTCAGCGTCTATTTCTTCCCTACGGGCATCGTGGGCCGGCTGCGCGAGCGCCGTGCATCGTGACGGTTCCGGTTCTCTTCCTGCATGGCTGGGCCATGAACGGCGCGCTCTTCGACGACATTGCCGGGCGGCTGGGCACGGACTTCGATTGCCATGCGCCCGACCTGCCGGGCCATGGCAGCCGGGCCGCGGCAGAGCCCAGCCTCGACAATTGCGCGGCGGTTGCCCGGCAGTGGATCGAGCGGCTCGACCGGCCGCTTCTGGTCGGCTGGTCCATGGGGGCAGCGGTCGCCTGGCGCCACCTGTTCCGGCACGGCACCGATGGGTTGCGCGGGCTGGTCACCATCGACATGAGTCCACGCATGCTGCCGGACGCGAACTGGGATCTGGGGCTGATTGGCCAGAGCCCCGCGGCGATCCTAACGACCTCCGAGAAGATCGTGCCGCGCTGGTCCGTCATGGCCGAGCGCATTGCCTGCAACATGTACGCGCGCGACAGCGAGCCGACAGTCAGCCGCGAGACGATCCGGGACCTGCTGTTGGCGCAGGACCCCGAACGCCTGCGCGCGCTTTGGGACGATCTGACCGCCATGGACGAGCGCCGGACGATGGCCGGGATCAACATCCCCTATCTCGTTTGCACAGGCGCCCGGAGCCGCCTTTACAGCCAGGAGGTGGCGCATTGGATTGCGGCACAGGCGGGGCAGGCGCGGGTCGCACGCTTTGACCACTCCGGCCATTCGCCGCACCTAGAAGAGCCCGAGGCCTTCAGCGATGCCCTCCGGCGTTTCGTGGCGCGGGAAGGGCTGGCGCAAATGGTCTCGGAGCAGGAAGGCGACACCCCATGACCAGATCAACAGGGGCCAGACCCAAAACAAAACGCGGCATCGAGCGGCGTGCCAAGATCCTCGCCGCCGCCGAGCAAGTGATCGGGGAAAAGGGGTTCAATGCTGCCTCCATCGCCGACATCACCCGTGCGGCGGGGACCGCGCTGGGGACCTTCTACATCTATTTCTCCGGCAAGGACGTGCTGTTCCGCGAACTGGTGCAGGACATGGGGCGCGCCACCCGGTCGCAGGCAGCGGAACGCATTGCGGGTGCGGCCAACCGGCTCGAGGCGGAGCGCGCCGGTCTGGAGGCCTATTTGACCGTCGTGCGCGACCGTCCGATGCAATACCGCATCGTCGAGGAGGCCCGTTTCGTCGATCCCGACGCCTACCGCGACTATTACATGGCCTTCGGCAAGGTCTACGCCGAGCAACTGGAGAAGGCCGAGCGCCGGGGCGAGATCTCGGCCGGTGACGCCGAGGTGCGCGCCTGGGCGCTGATGGGCATCGCCAAGGCCCTGGGCGAGCGTTTCGTGCTCTGGGAAGAGGAGGTCGATATCGAACGCGTGGTGAGAGAGACGCATGCCTTCATCTGCAAGGGGCTGGCACCATGACCGACCTGATTTCCCGCGAAATCTTTGACCTTCCCGGTGGGGAGGCCTGCTTTCGGATCACCATGACGGCCCCGCGCGCCAATGCACTGGAACCGGGATTGCTGGCGGCGCTGCATGCTGCGTTCGATGCACTGGAACGCTCCGGCGCGCAGAAGGCGCTGATCTGCGGCGGACGAAATTTTTCCACCGGTGGCGACGTGGGCCGGTTCTTCGAGGCGGCACAAGAGGGTCGCGCGGAAGACTACGCCCGGACGGTGGTGCCGGCCCTGCAGGACCTGATCGCCCGCATGATCGCCATGCCCGTGGTCATCGCGACCGCCCTGTGCGGCGCAGCGACCGGCGGCTCGGCGGGCCTGCTCTTTGGCTCCGATCTCGCCGTGGCGGCGCCCGGCGCCTTTGTGCAACCCTATTACGGCACCATGGGTTTCGCGCCTGATGGTGGCTGGACTGTTGTCCTGCCGGACCTGATCGGCACAGCACAGGCGCGGGGCTGGCTGATGGCCAACCGCCGGCACGAGGTTGAGGAGTTGCTGCGCCTGGGGCTGGTGCAGGCCGTGGATGATGCGCCCGAGACCCGGGCGCTGGCCCTGCTGGGCGCGATCGAGACGGGCTCTGCGCTGGCGACCAAGGCGATCCTCTGGAACGCCCCTCGACGGGCAGCCCTGCGCGCCGGGCTGGATGCGGAAACCTCGGCCTTTCTCGACCTGATCGGGCGGCAGGTGACCCTGTCGCGCATGAAACAGTTTCTTCAACCGAGTGGATGATTGCGATGTTTGATCTGATTCCGGATATGGCTGCGAAACGGGCGGAGTTGACACCCGAGGCTCTTGCCTTTCACGACACCACGACGGGCCGTGACTGGAGCTTTGCCCGGATCAACGAAGCGGCCAATGCGGTTGCCGACGGGTTCTTGGCACGCGGCTTGGCCGAGGGCGATCGCGTTGCCATCCTTTGCCAGAACCGGGCGGAATTCTTCATCACGCTCTTCGCCTGCCAGAAGACCGGCGCCATCCTCTGCCCGCTGAACTGGCGCCAGCCGGTGAAAGAGCTGGTGGAGACCCTAGCGCCGGTGGGCGTATCGCTGATGCTGACTGATGCGGCCTTCGCCGCCACGGCCCGCGACACAGCCGAGGGTCTCGGCGTACCGGTTCTGACGCTGGAAGAGGATCTCGCCAGATGGATCGAGGTGGGCGGTCCGGCGCTGACGGCGCTTGTCCCGGCAGAGCGGCCCTGGTATCTGCTCTCCACCTCCGGCACCACGGGGCTGCCGAAATCTGTGATCCAGACCGCCCGCATGGCCTGGGTCAATACGGTCAATATCGGGCAGGCCATCAACATCGCCTCCACCGACCGGGCGGTCTGCTACCTGCCGCTCTTCCACACCGCTGGCATCAATCTCTATACGCTGCCGATCTTCCTGAGCGGTGGCAGCTCCACCATCCTACCGAAGTTCGAGGTCGGTGTGGTGCGGCACCTGCTGGCATCGGGGCAGATCAACCAGTTCTTCGGCGTGCCCGCGATCTACCAGGAGCTATCGCTGATGGCGGATATTGGTGCGATGGACTGGGCGTCGATCCGTTGCGGCTGTGGCGGGGCGCCACTGTCGGAGCCGCTGATCCGCTTCTTCGCGGAGAAGGGTGCCAAGGTCCTGAACGGCATGGGCATGACGGAGACCGGTCCGACCGTCTTCCTGATGGACCCGGTCCAGGCCGATCGGAAAATCGGCTCTGTCGGGAAGCCGCAAAGTCTGGTGGAGGTGCGCTTGGCCGGTGTCTCCGACAGGGCCGAGGGCGTGGGCGAGTTGCAGCTGCGCGGGCCGGGCATCACGCCGGGCTACTTCGGCAACCCCGAGGCCACGCGCAAGACCTTCACCGCGGACGGCTGGCTGGCGACGGGGGACGTCGCGCGGCGGGACGCGGATGGCTACTACTTCATCGTCGATCGCATCAAGGACATGTTCATCTCTGGCGGCGAAAATATCTATCCCGCCGAGGTCGAGCGCGTGCTGAACCAACACCCTGCCATCCTTGAAGTGGCGATCGTGGGCGTGGCGGACCAGAAATGGGGGGAGGTCGGCGCGGCCTTCGTCATGCTGAGGCCCGGCCAGAGCCTCGATCCGGCCACGTTGCGGCCCTGGTGCCGGGAACGGCTGGCCGGATACAAAGTGCCCGCGCATGTGCGGATCGTCGCGGATTTTCCGCGCACGGCGGCGGGCAAGATATGCAAACCCAAGCTGCATGAGGGTCTCTAGAATGATTGATTTGCAAGAGCGGTGGACGCCGACACAAGCGGATTTCGACGCCTTCGCCGCCGTGTCGGGGGATGACAACGCGATCCATGTGGACCCGGCCTTCTGCGCCGAAACCACCTTCGGGCGCACGGTCAGCCACGGCATGCTTCTTTACGCGAAGCTCAGTGGGATGTTGAAACGGCATGACGCGGGACTGACCCAGGTCAGCCAGACGCTGATGTTCCCGAACCCGGCCTTCACCGGTGAGGAGTTGATCCTGAGCATCAAGGAGGATGCCTCGGGACACCTGCGGATGCAGGTCACCCGCGCGCAGGATGGGGCCGAATGCCTTACGGGGGAGGCAGTGGTGACATGCTGATGGTTGGACAGACGGCGCAGATCACACGCAGCTACAGTAAGGACGACTTGGCGGCCTATGCCGCGCTGAGCGGCGCTGGCAGCAGCTCCGATCATGTGCCCGAGCCGCTGATCGCGGCGCTCTTTTCCTACCTGCTGGGTGTGGAGCTGCCGGGGGCGGGCACCAACTACCTCAAGCAAGAACTGAGTTTCAAAACTGACGCACCGCTTGTCGGTCCGCTTGTGGCTAAGGTCGAGATCATGCGCCTACGGCCTGAAAAACACCTCGTAGACCTTTGGGCCTGCTGCAGCGGCCCCGATGGCACTGTCATCTGTGAAGGCCGCAGCTTGGTAAAGGCAAAGGATGTGGCTGGCGCATTCTAAAGCGTCACGCCTTTAACCTGAGACAGGGAAAAGGCGTGACGCTGCCCGACATATCAATGGTGTGGGCGTTTCGCCCTAAACCCGTGATTCAGGTTTATGGCGGAACGCTTTAGCTGTACCCTTCTGCCTCAATTCTCTGACAGCCGCCAAACCAAGTGTTGAAAAGCGCCGGATTGATGTCGAACGCCATCCTGTAAGTCGCGAAAACAATGGCTTACATAACCTTAAGGCGCCAAACTACGTGTCGCTGACATCCATTTTGGACACGGCAATGATTTCGTGATCTTTGATTATCAGGGCTGCTGTGCGCAAATGATTTCTGGTACGGTCTCCAAAGGCGCTCATCCCAGATAGACCGTACCAGACGGATAGGAAATCCGCTTTGGTTTGCGTGTCGCAAGCAGGAAACCCAGCGTCAGAGGCCCTACGCGTCCAACAAACATGATGAACATGATGACAATGCGGCCGGTTGTGTCGAGGTCACCGGTCACCCCACGTGACAGCCCGACGGTCCCAAATGCCGAGATGGTCTCAAAGGCAACATCGAGAAATTCGCCCTCATGGAAGACGAGCATGACGAAAAGGGCAAAAAGGATCAGCAGGACACTCACCATTGCGAGGGCAAGAACCTTCATCACCTGATCGGCGCCCAACCTGCGCCGGAAAACGTCAAGATGCTGATGTCGTTTGAAGAAAGCATAGGTAGCAAGAAGCAGGACGATAAATGTCGTGACCTTTATGCCGCCACCCGTCGAGGTGCTGCCTGCGCCGATGACCATCAGCGTCATGAACATGAGGGTCGTGCCATCGGTCAGACTACCGATATCAACCGTATTAAACCCTGCAGTGCGTGTTGAGGCGGCTTGAAACCAACTGGCCCAAAGGCGGGACGCCCAATCGAGTTGCCCCAATGTGGCAGGATTACTCCATTCCATCACCGCGAAGGCCGTTGTGGACCAGATGAGGAGTGATGCGGTCCCCACAAGCATCAGCTTGGTATGCAGTGCGAAACGATGCCATTTCCGGGTTCGCCAGATATCAGTGGCAACCGTGAAACCGAGACCTCCCAAGATAAAGAGCAAGGGGACCACGATATTGATCACTGGATTGCCCACCCATTGGCTCAAACTGTCGGGAAAGAGAGCAAAGCCGGCATTGTTGAAGGCAGAGATCGAGTGAAAGAGTGAGTGCCAAATCCCCATACCCCAGCCGAACTCAGGAATGAAAACCAACGCGAGCAGAGCCGCGCCGATCAATTCACAGAGCAGAACGACACGGAGGATCATTTTGGTCAGTTCGAGAAGGTCGGTCGCAGAAGTCTGGTTCAGATCTTCACGCAGATACAGATGATGGGTAAACCCCACCGGCATCCCGAGCATGGACAGGATCAGCACGGCGAATGTCATCAAGCCAAGTCCACCAAGCTGGATTAGAAAAGCGATCGCGACTTGGCCGAAGATGGTGAAATTGCTTCCGGTGTCGAGAACGGCAAGACCTGTGACAGTCACAGCCGAAGTTGCCGTGAACACCGCATCGGACCAGGTGATTGGAGCGGTGGTAGAAAACGGCAGCATCAGCGTCACCGCGCCGAGCACGATGAAGGCTGCGTAGATCAGAACAAGAACGAGTGGCGGAGGAAGGTGCGAGACCTTCCGTTTTGCAACAGGGCGCGACATAGATCAGCTCCCGTAGCGGAGATCATCCCCGAAATGACGAAGGTCAACGCGCTTGCCGAGCAGCAGGAGTTTGTCGCCTTCCTTGAGTTTCAGATCACCGCTTTCGCAAGAGAGGAACTGATTCTCGCGCATGGCGCCAAGCGGTCGCAGATCGTATTTTGAGAATATGGCAGGATCGTTCACAGGCTTGCCGTCAAGCCGCGCAGGAACCTTGAAGTCGACAACATGGTATCCGTTGCCAAGGCTGACATAATCCCGCACCAGCGGGTTGTGCAGCATCTGGGCGATATGCTGACCAACCTCTTGTTCGGGCAGGATCACCCGATCCGCGCCGAGTTTGGTCAAGATGCGGTGATGTGTCCGGTTCAGGGCTTTGACCCAGATCGTCTCTATGCCGAGCAGTTTGACATTCATGGTGCACAGGATGTTCGCTTCGAGGTCTTCACCGATTGCCACAATGGCAACATCGTAATTCCCCACACCAGCTTCCTTGAGGGCCGCTTCGTCCTTGCCATCCGCAATGATCGCTTCGGTCAGTGTATTGGCCAACCGCGTGACATGCCGTTCATCGGTATCAATCCCGAGCACAGGGTTGCCAAAGCGGGCAAGTTCACTGGCAACTGTGCTGCCAAAGGTTCCAAGGCCGATCACGGCAAAGCTTCTGGTTTTCAAAGGTCCGGCCTTCCGGCTGTTAATGTTGCCCGCATGTAACGCGCTTTTTTGAGGAAATGGCAAGTTGATGGTCCAAATTGGCAACCAACGGTCCATTACATTCTGTGTGGCGGCTCGAAACTTGATGCGGCCCGTTATGAACAAAGTATCGGACAGGCTTGAACTCCACACACAGCCGCGCCAGATCAATAACCGTTGAGCGTGCTTCAAGGACTGGTCTTGGATCGCGCACGGCTTCCAAAGATGCGGCGCGTTGTTGCCCCCTCTTTTTGCAGAGCTGCCATTTACAGAGCTGCCATCGTCATATTTTGGCTCCGCAACCCGACCTCAAACTGTGCAAGTCTTGCATTAATGCATCCGTTGCTGAGATTTGCCTTATCGATTGTCATAGAGGCGTTGGACATTTGCGCGAACTCTGATAATCGGCTTCCAACGAACATGGAGCCGGGTGAAATTCCCGGCTGGCTCCTCCGGCCGCCTATCCGCCGGATAACCCATCAACAGATGACATCAACAAAGACCGCTGGAATTGGCTGGCGGCCTATGGATACAGAACTGTTCATGATCTCTCTTTCTCAATACAAGCGTCAGTGGACGCATAATATTCGCGGTGATCTTCTCTCTGGACTCGTGGTGGCTCTTGCCCTCATCCCCGAAGCGATCGCCTTTTCCATCATCGCGGGCGTGGACCCCAAAATAGGCTTATACGCCTCATTCTCTATCGCGGTGATCGTTGCGATCACTGGCGGCCGGCCGGGTATGATTTCGGCAGCGACCGCTGCGACGGCCGTTCTCATGGTGACGCTTGTGCGTGATCACGGGCTGGAATATCTGCTCGCGGCCACTGTGCTGGCGGGGCTTTTGCAAATCGGCGCGGGGCTGTTGAAGCTGGGCTATGTCATGCGTTTCGTGTCGAAATCCGTCATGACGGGTTTTGTGAATGCCTTGGCCATCCTGATCTTCATGGCGCAATTGCCGGAACTTGATCCGGCGAAAGTGCCGATGTTGACCTATGCGCTGGTGGCTGGCGGCCTTGCCATTATCTATCTGTTCCCGCGGATCACCAAGGCCATTCCCTCGCCGTTGGTCACCATCGTGGTGCTGACGATTTTGACCCTTGTGATGGGCTGGGATGTGCGCACTGTCGGTGATATGGGCGCGCTGCCCGACACGCTGCCGGTGTTCCTGATCCCGGATATTCCGCTCACTTTCGAGACGCTGTCGATCATCTTCCCCTACTCCGTCGCGGTCGCCGTTGTTGGCCTTCTGGAAAGTCTGATGACACAGCAGATCGTCGATGAACTGACCGACACGCCCTCGGATCGCAATCAAGAGTGCATCGGGCAGGGCATCGCCAACACCGCCACCGGCTTTATCGGCGGCATGGCGGGCTGTGCCATGATCGGCCAGTCGGTCATCAACGTGAAATCCGGCGGTCGCGGGCGGCTTTCGGCCTTTGCCGCGGGTGTCTTCCTTTTGATCATGGTTGTGGCGCTTGGCGATATCGTGGCGATGATCCCGATGGCAGCCCTTGTTGCCATCATGATCATGGTCTCAATCGGGACGTTCTCATGGTCGTCTATCAAGAACCTGCGCGAGCATCCGAAATCCTCGTCCATCGTGATGCTGGCGACGGTGTTTTTCGTGGTTTACACCCATAATCTCGCCATCGGCGTTCTTGTGGGTGTTCTGCTTTCGGGCATCTTCTTTGCCTGGAAAATTGCGCAACTGTTCCGCGTCCGCAGCGAGGTCACACCGGACGGCAGCCACCGCACCTATACCATCGAGGGCCAACTTTTCTTTGCGTCCTCTGAGGATTTCATGAAGGCCTTCGATTTCAAGGAAGCGCCGGAGAAGGTGACGATCGACGTGAGCCGTGCCCATATCTGGGATATTTCCTCGGTTGCGGCCCTGGACATGGCCGTGCTCAAATTCCGCCGGGAGGGTGCAGAGGTCGAAATCATTGGCCTCAATGAAGCATCCGAGACCATCGTCGACAAGCTTGCCGTCCATGACAAGCCGGGCGCGATGGATCAATTGATGGGCCATTGAGGGAGAACCAGACCATGACAACGAAAACACTTATCGCCCTTGTCGACGGCTCTGCCTATTCAGAGAGCGTTTGTCGTCACGCGGCATGGATCGCGGACAAGACCAAGTGGAAGGTCAAACTCTATCACGTGATGAATCGGCGCGATGACGTCGAAAAACAGGACCTGTCCGGGGCAATCCGGCTGGGCGCACGCAGCGAACTTCTTGCGCAACTCTCCGAACTCGATGCGGCGCGGGCAAAGCTCTCTCATGCGCATGGCCGTGCCATTCTTGAAGATGCCAAGGCACTCATTGTAGGCGATGGTGCTACCGAGGTGGAAACCCGTCTGCGCCAGGGGGATCTGGCTGAGACGGTGACAGCCAAGGACGAAACCGGCGACATGATCGTGGTCGGCAAACGCGGCGAGACTGCAGGCCTTGCTCTGGAGCACCTCGGTTCCAATCTCGAACGCATCGTGCGCGCCAGCCACAAACCGGTGTTCATCGCCAATCGGGCCTTCAAGCAGATCGAAAAGGTGCTGGTGGCTTTTGATGGCGCAACTTCCTCGCTCAAAGCGGTGGATTTTATCGCACGCAGCCCGCTTTTTGTGGGGCTGAAGGTTGCGCTTGTGTTCGCGGGAAAGGACACGCCGGAGATGACGAAAGCGCTGGACAGTGCCGTCTCAACGCTCAAGGCAGGAGGCATTGAAGCCGAAACGATCATTCAAAGCGGCGAGCCCGAAAAAGTTCTGTCGCAACTGACGGCGCATGAGGGGTATGATCTTCTGGTCATGGGGGCCTATGGCCACAGCCGCATTCGGTCTTTCCTTATTGGGTCGACCACGACGGAAATGATCCGCTTGTGCCATGTGCCTGTGTTGATCATGCGATGACCTGATCGCCATTGACCGAGACTGCGGGGCGCTCGATCCGAACGCCCCGCCGCAGTTCAGATCACCGCCGAAACGGTAAATTCGGTCATCATACCCGTCGCCAGATGCGGCATATGATGGCAATGCAGCATCCAGCGCGCGGCCTCGCCAGCATCGAGTGCGACATCAATCATCGACATCGGTGGTACATAGACAGTATCCCGTAACGCACCCGCATATGCGCGTCCGTTCAAGCCGATGACTTGAAACACGTGGCCATGCAAATGCATCGGGTGGCCCATCATCGACATATTATGGAACGACAGCACGACACGCTCCCCGGTGCGCGCAGTGACCGGCCTGTGTTGCCCCCAGACGGCGCCGTTGATCGTCCAGATATAGGGCTGCATCGCACCGCCGAGCATCAGCATATGAGTGCGATCCACGGCCCGGTCCGGCAGGGCGTCCAGCGGGATCAGGCGCGATTCCTGTGCCAGATCGGTGTCGAAGGCGGGCGCATCGGACTCTGCGACAGAGTCAAGTTGCCGGATTTCCGCCCCCTGCGTGGCGAGGATCAGGCCGGTGCGTTCGCGGGCGCCTTCGCGGCGGGCAAGGATCGGCCATACGCCGCCGCCAGCGGGCAGGTCAATCTCAACGTCCAGCCGCTGACCCATGGCCAGCCCGAACCGCGTACCCGAGACTGGCTGGATAGCATGCCCGTCCACCGCGACAAGCCGCGCCTGCGCAGTACCCGTTTCGATCCAGAACACCGTGGCCGCGGACGCGTTGATGACCCGGAGCCGGATGCGACCGCTCCGCTCGACCTGCACCACTTCCGGGTCCGACAGCGTCCGGTCGTTGGCAAGATAAGCGTCCCAGTCATAATCGTTCAGGTCCATGGCCATACCGTCCATGCCCATCATCCCGCCCATGTCCGGCATGTTGCCGATTGCACCATGATCCATGTCCTGCATCGGCATGACATGCGTGGGGGACGCGTTGGCGTCGGCACCATGTTCTGCGCCGTGCCCACCCGCATGGCCGCGGCTGATTTCCGCAAGAACCTCTTCAGGTGTCTTAAACGAGAAATCATGGAGGAACATCACGACCTCTTGCCGGTCGGTGGTCAGATCCTCGGGCGAGCGGACAATCAGTGGTGCGGCGAGCAGTTGCATTTCTTGTGTGGGCACATGGCTGTGCATCCAGTGTGTGCCCGGCCGCGCGTCGAAGTCATAAGACCGGGTCTCGCCCGGTGCGAGCAGGGGCATGGGCATGTCTGGCACACCGTCCTGTACGTTGGGCGGGATCTGGCCGTGCCAGTGGATGATCGTGCCAACGTCAAGAGTGTTGGTCAGATCGACCCGGAACCTTTGTCCGGGGTTGAGTGTCAGCCCTTGACCTCCGGGACCGGCAAGGCCCAAGACGGTCGCCGCTTGCCCGTCAATGTCAAGTGTGCGGGTGGTGGCGGACAATTTGAAAGGGGCCAGAGACTGCGCGATGGCAGAATGGGGCATCTGTACAGCGGCAATTGCCGAAGCACTTGCGGCAAGAAAACCGCGTCGTGAAAAGGTGTTCATGGTCGTCTCCTCGGGACATGCCGTCCCGTTCTGAATATCGATAGGACGCCGCAGGCTTTGGGCCTGGACGCACTTAGACGTTAGAAGAGACGGAGCTTGGGAGGGCGTTCGTTCAACCCTGGGACATTCACGACGTGGTTCGTATCGGGCGGGAAGGCATGGGTGGCAGAGCCGTAAGCGTGTCCGGCCACCGTCCCGTTCGCAATCAGAAAGGCGGACAGGCCCGTGCAAACCATATTGCACATTGCCTTGTCCGTAGATCCACAGTCGTGCTTTTCGCCATAGGCAGGATGCCCACTGTCAGTCGAATGGATCATCTCACTCAGATGCGATGCGTGATCCGGACCAGTTGTCAGATTCATGCGCGCTGCATGTGCCGAGGCCACCATCGTGACCACGGCGATCAAAACTATGGAAAAAAGGGTCACAAGACGGGCTGACATGCGAGAAAGATAGGCATTGCTCAGGCGAATGTCCATGGCCGCGCCGCTTGTCGGCGTTGGTCACCGATGACAAGTTTAGTCCCCGTTGACAAGCACCTTTCTCCCATCTTCGCGCCATTCCGGTAACCCGCCTTCAAGGCGCCGGGCATTGAAGCCATGCTTGCGCAGGGCGGTGACCGCCTGATGGGCATAGACACAATAAGGTCCGCGGCAATAGGCCACGATTTCGGTGCTTGGGTCGAGCGTCGATAGGTGCCGCTCCAACTCTGCAAGCGTCGTATTGCGTGCACCCGGAATATGGCCCGCAGCGAATTCGTCGGCGGGCCGGACGTCCAGTACGGTCACAGACCCCTCGGCAAGCCGCTTGGCCAAATCCTCTCTGGTGATCGGTTCGGGCGCGTCCTGCCCATCCGATAGTCCCCGCAAAATCTGATCAACCTGTGCGAGGTTGCGCTCGGCGACGACGCGCAGAAGGTCCATCAGGTCCAGCGTCTTCGCATCCGTCAGCCGGTAGATCACGGCCTTGCCCTCGCGGCGACTCGTCACCAGCGCCGCGCGCCGGAGCTGTTGCAGATGCTGTGAACAGTTAGCGAGTGTGAGGCCAGTCTTTTCCGCAAGCGCCTCTACCCCACGCTCTCCTTGGGCCAGTTGTTCGAGCAGCATCAGCCGCGCTGGGGCTGAGAGGGCGCGCGCAACGAGAGCGTATTCTTCGAGAAGGGCAATTTTCGGGCTGGTTGACACAAGTCGCATCCTGACGTTAGAACAATCAAGCAATCAATTGAATGATAGCGAATCCATCGCCCTGTGCAACCCTTGAGGCCCGTGCTGATGCCCCAATCTATCCTCAGTGCCGAACCAACCATCCGTCTTGCGGCCTTTCTGGGCGTTTTGGTGGCGATGGTACTATGGGAAATCGCCGCACCGCGCAGGCGGCGGGACATCCCGCGCGTTATCCGCTGGACCAACAACCTTGCGTTGGTGGTGGTTGATACGATCCTTTTGCGGCTCAGTTTCCCGATCCTCGCGGTCGGCCTTGCCGTGATGGCGCAGGATCGCGGTTGGGGTCTTTTGAACAACGTCGATGTGCCTGTCTGGGTCTCGGTCGGTGTCTCGATGCTTCTGCTCGACTTGGCGATCTACCTCCAACATGTCATGTTCCACGCCGTCCCCGGGCTTTGGCGGTTGCACCGGATGCACCATGCCGACCTGGATTTTGACGCGACGACGGGTCTGCGCTTTCACCCGGTGGAAATCCTGATCTCCATGGGGATCAAACTGGCGGTGGTCGCAGCCCTTGGCCCGCCTGCCGTGGCGGTGCTTCTGTTCGAGGTAATCCTGAACGCAACGGCGCTGTTCAATCATGCCAATATCGACCTGCCGCGCGTGGTGGACAGGGTGCTGTGCCTCATCGTGGTGACGCCCGACATGCACCGCGTCCACCATTCCGTTGATCCGCGCGAGACAAATTCGAACTATGGCTTCAACCTGCCTTGGTGGGACCGTCTGCTGGGCACCTATGTCGCGCAACCCGCGAAAGGGCATGAAGGGATGAAGATCGGCATCGAGCAGTTCCGCACGCGCCGCGACCTCTGGCTCGACCGGATGCTGGTTCAGCCCGTCCGCGGCCCGGCTTCGGGCCATGCGCTCGATCCACTCATCGCCGTGAAGGACGCAGAATGACATATACCCTTGGTATCCGCGAGAACCTGCGCCCGTTTCTGGAACAGCTTTTGCAGGTGTTTTTCGTCGGCCTGACCATCGGCATCCAACGCACCGTCATTCCGGCACTTGCCGAAACCGAATTCGGCGTTGTTCAGGGGTCAATGACCGCGATCTTTGCCTTCATCGTGTCCTTCGGGATCGTGAAAGGCACGATGAACTTCGTCTCCGGCCGCTTGTCGGAACGGGTCGGGCGGCGCCGCGTGCTGATCTGGGGCTGGCTGGTGGCGCTGCCGATCCCGTTCATGATCCTGTTTGCGCCCACTTGGAACTGGATCGTGGCAGCCAACGTGCTTCTGGGCGTCAATCAAGGGTTTGCCTGGTCGATGACGGTCACGGCCAAGATGGACATCGTGAAAGGCTCCGAACGTGGCCTGGCCACCGGGTTCAACGAATTCGCGGGCTATGGCGGCGTGGCGTTCGCGGGCCTTGTGACCGGATATCTCGCCAGCTCTTTCGACCCGCGTCTCAGCCTCTTCATCTTCGGACTTATCGTGATCCTCACTGCGTTGGCGGCAAGTCTATTCGCGTTCACCGAAACGCTGCCCTATGCCCGTGCCGAGGCCGCGCGGCACACATCTGGCGAAACCATCGGTCCGCGCCCTCGCTATGTCGAAGGGCGGGACAATCCTTCGTCTCGCCAGATCTTTGCCCTCGTTACATGGCGTAACCGCACCTTCATGGCGCTGGCGCAGGCGGGCAGCGTGGAAAAATTTGTTGATGCGCTGATGTGGGCGCTGGTGCCGGTGTTCATGGTCGCCAAAGGCGCAAGCCTGATCGAGATCGGTTGGGTGACGGGCATCTATGGGTTTGTCTGGGGGGGTAGCCAGCTTTGGACAGGGCCGCTTTCTGATCACTTTGGGCGCAAGTGGCCCACAGTTGCGGGGTTTTTCCTTTGCTCTGGCGGTGTCTTGGCATTTCCGTTTTTTGCCACGGTCGGTGGCTGGGCCGTGGCGGCGGCGGTGACGGGCGTCGGAATGGCGCTGCTTTATCCCACCCTCATTGCGGCGATGGGCGACATCGCACACCCATCCTGGCGCGGCTCGGCGCTTGGCGTCTATCGTTTCTGGCGGGATCTTGGCTATGCCATCGGGGCGCTCTCCATGGGGCTGATCGCGGATGCGTCGGGGATGCTCGAAGCCGGGTTCTGGCTGACCGGGTTTGCCATGGCCGGGTCCGGCCTTTGGCTGATCATCGGGATGGAGGAAACCCATCCGCGTCTCAATCCCTCAACTGACCAGGAGCCAACGCGTGCCTGATACCCTGACCCGCCGTTTCGGCTTTATGTCTATCCTTCTGGGGGCCACGTCACTTGCGCTTCTGGCCGTCGCGGTCTGGGGGTTCCGTGCGGGCGGCTGGCCCTGGCCTCAAGCCTATGACCTTGCCGGTTGGGCCGTATGGGTGGCCATTGGCGGCGTCATTATTGCGCTGGCTGGGCTGGTGGTTCGGGGGTGCGGATGGCCCGGCGGCGGTGGGATCGTCTTGCTGGGGCTGATCCTGTCGTTGCCGGTCACGGGGCTTGGCACCGCGTTCGAGATCGCTGCGCGTATCACGCCGCCGATCAACGACATTTCAACCGACACCGAGGACCCGCCGGTCTTTTGGTTCACCGCCACGCCCAGCGACTACCCGGCGCAGAACGCCGGGCCGCAACGTGCCGCCTATCCCGATGTACGCCCGCTGGACCTGCCGTTCTCTTCTGACGATACCTTCGCCGCTGCACTTGCGCTGGTCCAGGCCCGTGGGTGGGAGGTGCTGTCTGACGATCCGTCCGAGGGCCAGATCGAGGCCATCGCGCGCAGCCGAATCTTTGGCTTCGAAGACGAGGTGGCGATCCGTGTCACCGAAACGGACAGCGGCGCCCGCATCGACATGCGCTCGCGTTCGCGCCTCGGCCAGATCGACCGCGGGGCCAACGCCCGGCGCATCGTAGCCTTCTTGTCAGATCTCGAAACGCGCATCCAAAACTGAGGACCGACCATGAAACACCTGATCTTGCTGAACGACCCGCCCTATGGCACCGAGCGCAGCTTCAACGGGCTGCGCATGGCTCACGCGTTGGCCAAGAACGACCCCGAGGCCGAGATCACCGTGTTCCTGATGGTCGGCGCGGTGCTTTGCGCCAAGGCGGGGCAGAAGACGCCGGACGGTCAGCGCAGGGCGCGGACATGCTGAACAAGCTGGGTCACCCGGACGCCTTCTGGCTCGAAGGCGGTACGAATGGCTGGCTTGCGAAAAACACCTGAACACCAAGAAACCGGAATGGAGGAGACCTCGGATGAAACTGAAACACCTACTCTTGGCGACGACCGTCGCATTTGGCCTTAACGCGGTGCCTGCCGTAGCACAGGATACGGCCATAGACGCCATGCAGGAATACTTGATGTTCTCGGATTACGAAGCCGGCATCATCCTGCCCCAGCAGCTCGATCAAACCGTCTTTGAGACCGCGCTTTTCGTTGACACCCGCGATGCGGGCCAGTTCGAGGAAGACACGATCCCCGGTGCCGTCAATATTGAGTGGCGAGAAGTGCTTGACCGGATTGAGGAAATCCCCGAGGACCGCATGACCATCCTCTTCTGCAATACCGGTAGCCTGTCGGCGCAGGCCGCCTTTGCGCTGCGGGTGGCGGGGCGGTCGAATGTTGTGGTGATGCAGACCGGCTTTACGGGCTGGCAGCAGGACGCGGCTTATAAACCATAACCGCTTATCCGCGGTGAGGCAGCAGGATCAGCGCGCTCCCGAGCAGACAGAATGCCAATCCGGTCAGATCCCAGCGGTCTGGCCGGTTTCCTTCTACCAGCCACATCCAGACCATAGACGCAGCGATATAGATTCCACCATAAGCCGCATAGGTGCGCCCAGCGATGTCACTCTCGGTGCGGGTCAGTGCCCAGGCAAAGAAAGCCAGGCTTGCGAGGCCTGGCATCAGCCAGAGCGCGGATTTGTCGAGTCGCACCCAGGCCCAGACAGCGAAACATCCCGCGATCTCAGCAATGGCTGCCGCAATGAACCAGACATAGGTCATTCTTTCGTCCCTTTCCGGCGTCGGGCCAGTTCCCGGTAGAGCGCTTCGCGGGTCACGCTCAATTCATGCGCGACATCCTGCCATCGACCTTTTTGGGGCAGAGGGTTTCCGGCCCCAAGCCAGGCGTCCAGCCGGTCGGCCACTTTCGGCAACGACCGGATTTCTGATCTGAACCGTGCAGCCTGAACCCCTCGGGCCAGCGTGGCGGCCCAGGTCGCGGCGAGGTCGGGGTCCGCTGCCAAAGCAGACAGAAAAACAGACTTGGGCAACGTCTGAACGATGCTGTCTGTCGCCGCAATCGCATCACAATGGTAGCTGTCTGAATAGGCCGATGCCTCAGCCAAGACCATTCCCGGCGTGGCTCTTTGCAGAACCATTTTCGTACCATGCACCGTATGACGGCACAGATGAATTTGCCCCGCATTCACCATAAACATCTCGGACACAGGTGCGGCGCTGCGAAATAGAACCTTTCCAGCGGCGAGATAAACGGATCGTGATCCGGCGAACAGGGTTTCCAAACTCATCAACATGATTATGATCATATGAAGGATGTGACAGGCCTGCAATAAAGGAGGCAACTGGAAAGGCGAGAACACCCATGAAACGGATTCCACTGACATTCATTGCTTTAACCTTGCCCTGCTTTGCCCTTGCGCAGGACGAAATGGACACCAACCATGCGCGCCATTTCATCCAACAGGACGCCCCACAGTTGAATGAAGGCGGACAATCCGCCTTTGCTGCTATTCAAGAAATCACGACCGCGCTGATGGCCAATCCAGCGACAGATTGGAGCACGGTGGATGTCGAGGCTCTGCGCCGTCACCTGATCGACATGGACAACGTCACGTTGCGTGCTGATGTTGCGACAGAAGAGATCGACGGTGGGGCGCGGTTTGTCGTGACCTCCACCGATTCGGCCACCGTGGCTTCGATCCGCGCGATGGTGCTCGCGCATGTGGCCACAATGAACGGTGTGGAAGGATGGGCCATGCAGGCGGAAGAGGTCGAAGGTGGAGCGGTCATGACCGTCACCGGATCGGACACAGCCCGCATTCGGGGCCTTGGCTTCATCGGATTGATGACCGTGGGTATGCACCATCAGGCCCATCACATGGCACTGGCATCGGGCCAAAACCCCCACGATCACTGAGATTTCCAAAAAAGGCATTGCCCATCTGGCCGGTGCGTTGCCCTGTCTCGTTCACTCTCAGAACTGTGACCCCCAACGCGGATGCGCATCGTCGATGACAAGCGGGTGGCTGTGATGCCGATGCCCCTGAAGATGCGGGTGATCGAGCGGCAGGTTGTCGTGGGTGTGTGCGATAATCTCCGGGTCCTCGACTTGCCAAAGTCGAAGCGCCGTCACAATTCCAACTGACGCCACCGCTGCCAAAACCACGAGTGCAGGCACTGTCCCGAAAGCCGTCATCAGCCAGCCGGACAGCGGGTAGGTTACTAACCAGCAGGCGTGTGACAGTGCGAATTGCGCGGCGAAGACTGCTGGACGGTCCTCGGCATGGGCCGAGCGGCGCAGTAATCGGCCCGAGGGCGTTTGGACGGTGGAATAGCCAAGGCCGATGACCAGCCAGATACCCAACAAAAGTGGCAAGCTAAGGCCAACTGACATGATCGCTAGTGCGAGGAAAACAAGCGCTCCGACCATGGCCCACGCTCCGGCAACCATCACGGGCCTGTCCGCAGTACGATCCAACACGCGCGGCAAAAGCAGCGCTGCGATCATGCTTCCCATGCCGAAGGCAAACATCGTCCAGGCCAGCGCGCTTTCACCTAACCCCAACTGCCCCCGTACAAGAACCACAGAGTTCACCAACACCATTGCCCCGGCACTGGACACCGCGAGATTCAACCCCAGAAGCCCACGCAGGCGCGGGGTGGCGAGGTAGATACGGATGCCGCGCGTGGTGCGGTCATAGATGCCGCGTGGCTCGGACGCTTTGGGACTGGGCAACAGGACCGAGACCACGAGCAGGGCAGAGGCCGTAAACCCGACCACGGTGCCAAAAAACAGGCTGTTGTAGCTCATCACCGCGAGCAGAAGCGCGGCGAGGGTCGGGCTGACGATGTTTTCGAGATCATAGGCCAGCCGCGACAGAGACAGCGCGCGGGTGTAGCGCGCGTCCTCGGGCAGAACATCGGGGATCGTGGCCTGAAACGTGGGCGTAAATGCCGCCGAGGCCGATTGGAGCAGGAAGATGAGGACATAGACCTGCCAAACCTCGGTCACGAACGGCAGGCAAAGCGCTGTCGCTCCACGCACCAGATCAAGCGCGACCAGCAGCGCACGACGGTTCACACGGTTCGCGAAGGCCCCGGCAATAGGCGCAATGCCGACATAGGCCACCATCTTGATGGTGAACACGGTGCCCAGCACCATCGCGGCTCCGTCGCCCGCCAGATCATAGGCCAAAAGCCCAAGCGCGACCGTGGCCAGTCCCGTACCCAAAAGGGCCACGACCTGTGCGAGGAACAAGTGACGATAGGTGCGGTCAGACAGGATATCGAACATTTGGACCCCTAAAGATAACGGGAAATGGCTTTGAGTTCAGTCCGGTCATGGCTGTCTTCAGCGTTGAGGCATTGATCCATGTGATCATGAATCAATGCCTGTTTGGCGTTTCGGATTGCGCTTTCCACGGCTTGCAACTGCTGCGCCACATCAAGACAAGACCGCCCGTCCTCGATCATGGAAATGACCGAGCGCAAATGCCCTTCGGCGCGCTTCAGTCGGGATACGACCTTGGGGTGGCTTGTATGGGTGTGAGATTGTGTCATATGCATTGGTATCCTCCCCGGGGGGATGGCGCAAGACGCCGAACACGCGGCATGAGCAGAAAGGGACAGGCAGACCCATGTGAACTGGCGAAGCGAGATCGCGTTTGATGCGCCGGGCTTGTTGCCCTGCCGATACCGTGGCCTATTGTTGGAAGGATTACCGTATCAAAACGGGCAATCGTCAAAAGGTCATGGGGCTGGCCGCGCCCAATTTCATCAAACGTATTGCATGGGTTTTGCCAATGCCAAGCACACTTACACCATTTACCAATGAAAGCGACTACTTTGAGAGCGCATGGCAAGTCGCGGATGACGGCAGGCATTTCCGAAACGGTGGTCGAGTTCCGCCTGAGCGCGCAATCGAGGTTTCGCATTCCATCTGCTAGAAATAGCTGCGCACCAATGCGCTTGAAATCAGGGCCCATCCGTCTGAGACCACGAAAAACGCCAGTTTGAAGGGCAAGGAGACGATTGCAGGCGGCACCATCATCATCCCCATCGACATCAGAATTGCCGAGACAACGAGGTCGATGATCAGGAAGGGCAGAAAGATCAAAAACCCGATCTGAAAGGCGCGTTCTATTTCTGACAAAAGGAAAGACGGGACCAAAAGCGACAAGGGCGCGTCGCGGGAGACGCCGTCGATTTCCCCCAAATCCACGCGCAATTCTTGAAGTTGCGAGAAGGTGCCAGGGTCAATCCGGTTTGACATGAAGCCGCGAAACGGATCGACGGAAAGGGCGAAAGCCTGTTCCAGTTCGATTTGGCCATTCACAAAAGGTTCGACCCCGTTGGCCCAGCTTTCCATGAACACCGGTTCCATCACGAAATAGGTCAAAAACATCGCGAGACTGACCATCAACATGTTTGGGGGCGACTGCTGTAGGCCGATCGCCTGACGCAGGATGGACAAAACGGTGACGATGAACGGGAAACAGGTCAACGTCACCGCAATGCCGGGCACAATGCTCAGCACTGTGACCAAGAGCATGATTTGGATGGACCGCGTGGCCAGGGACCCATCCTCGCCAAGGTTGAGGGTGATGTCCTGTGCAACCGCCATATCGGCGAAAAGCGCCAAGCCAAGAAGGAGCGCGGGCAGTAGCAAACGCCGCATGGGCCTTACAACCCGTTCTTGAGATCGGCCACTTCGGTCAGGCGGACCGCAAGTTGCCCGGCTTGATCGCCATCGAGTTCTTGCAACTCACCACGCGCGATCAATTTGTCACCGACATAAAGTTCGACGGGGTCGTCCACATTGCGGTCCAGTGCCAGAATGCTGTCACTTTGAAGTTTGAGCAAATCCTTCACCAAAGGGCGCGCCTTTCCGACGGAGATCATGATTTCAATCGGCACCTGTGAAAACGGGTGCGCATTGGTGTCGTCGCTGTCGTCAACCATGTTTCATGGCCTCCTCGTTCAATGCATAGACCGCGTTGATGGCTTGGCCGATCTTGTCGACCGCCGCATCCATATCGATCCTTTTTTCCAGCTCTCCCATGCGCAGATAGACCTGCCCGTCTGCGAGGCTGGGTTCCTCAATGATTTCCAATGGAATGGTTAACGACTCGTCAATGAGACGCTGAATTGCGGGACGTGAGGCCGGAGAGATCACAATTTGAATCGGCGCATCCGAGGCATCTTCGGCCATCGGCAAAAGATGTTCCAAAATTGTTTGCCCCAAAGTTTCCGCCACCAATTGCGGCAAAACCTTTGCAACCATTTCGGACAAAAGCGGTTCGAGCGCTTTCATGATGTGTGATCGCGCTTCGTGGAATGTGAAGCCTAAGTCTTGAAGATTACGGGCAAATTCCGCGCCGATGCGACTCTGATCCTCGGCTTCTGCCGTTGCGGCGTCATCCCACCCCGCCTTATAGCCTTGCTCGTAGGCCGCCATCCGGTTGGTTTCGATTTCCTCGGGAGTGGGTCCGACAGGAGGCGCCGCGGGTGCAGGCGTTTGCCCCGTGTGTCGCGTTGCGGCTTTTTTATGTGCTGCCCCAAAATCTTCCAGTGGGAAAAGAGATTTCATCAGGCGTTCTCCTCCGTGTCTTCCATCCAGCCACGCAGGATTTCAACCGTTTCGTCTTGGCGGTCTTCGATCAATCTTTTCAGGCGCTTCACCGGATCATTGGAGATGCCAAATTCTTCGTCGCCAAAGTCAAAATCCGAAACCACGCCAAGGGTTGGCAACTCAAAGCCGCCATCAATCTCTCCATTGAGGGCAGGCACATTGGAGCGCGGCATCTCCGGCATGGGAATTGTTGCCGGCATATTGTCCATTCCGCTCCGCTCAGCGGAGTCCGTTGGGGCAGGAAGGGCAGAAACAGTGGGTTTGGACAAGATCGGACGCAGTACAAACAGACCCAAAACCAGCGAAACAACCGCCAAAACGGCAAGTTGAATGATCGACATCAGATCAATGTTGATTCCGGAAATCAGTGAGCTTTGTGCTTCGGTGCCAGCCACAAGGAGGGGTTCGAACTCCATCGTTTTGATCGTGATCTGATCGCCACGAGTCTCATCCAATCCGATGGCGGAGGTCACAAGGGCGCTCAACGCGGCCAATTCCTCCTCGCTGCGCGGGGTCCATAGGGTTTCTTCGGTGTTTGGATCAAGTGTTCTTATTCCGTCGACCAGAACAGCAACCGTCAATCGTTTGATCGCACCGGGGCCACGTTGGACTTCGCGGCGGGTTTCGGAGACCTCATAGTTCACGCGCTCGCGTGTTTCGCTGTTGTTTGAACTCGAATCACCGCCTGCGGCACCGGCCCCATTGGGCAGGTTGGAGGCGACTGTTACAGATCCATCGCCGGAATCTTGCGAAGAATTTGAACGCTCTTCTGTTTCCGAACTGATCGCCACGCGCCCCTCCGGGTCGAAGCGATGTTCGAAAATGGATTCTTGATCGGTCACCGTTTCGAGAGACACTTCAACCACGGCTTTGCCCACGCCCACGCGCGCCTCAAGCAAGCGCTGAACGTTCTGGCGCAGTTCGTCGGCGCGATCGGTGCTTGATGATGCGCCTGCGGCGGTGTCATCGCCTGACATAACCACGCCAGAACGACCATCAATCACCGACACGTCCTCAGGCGCCAAGCCTGAGACCGCAGAGGCCACGAGATACCGAAACGCCTTGGCTTGGTCTGTCGAAAGCGCGCCGCTGGTGGTGATGACTGTGACCGATGCGGAGGCGGCGATTTGGCGTTTAAAAGGTTGCGAGGAAGGGTTTGCGATCAACACTCTAGCAGAGCGAATCTGCGGCGATGAGACAATTGTGCGCGCGATTTCGCCCTCTTTTGCACGCCAATACGCCGCGTCGAACATCTGTGACGTGGTGCCAAAGCCCGACAGGGAATCAAGCAACTCATACCCGCTGGTTGAATTTGCGGGCAGCCCTTCGGAGGCAAGCGTCATGCGCAATTCATCGCGGACATTCGTGGGCACAAAAATCGCACCTCCGCGAATCTCATAGACCACGCCTTGCGCCTCAAGCGATTGCACAACCTCGCCTGCCGCACTCGATTCGAGGCCGGAATACAAAAGCGCCATGGAGGGCTTGGTCGCCATCCGAGACAGCCCGAGAATCGCGGCGAACATCAGCGCAGTTGCGCCAATGACAATCAATCGGCGTTTCGGGTCGAGGTTGGACCAAACAGAGAGGATCTGTTGCAAGACGTCACTCCTTAGATGTGCGGGCTTCTGCCCCCGTCTGTTTTAAGGAATGTCTGATGAGCCTTAACAATCGGTTAGCTAACTTCAGGATAAAACGGATTCGAGAAAGAAATTTTTGGATGGACTCATGGCTGACGCTGAACAGCTCGACGAAGAACCGAAGAAAAAATCAAAACTCCCCCTGATCTTGGGGGTCGTCTTGATGCTGGTTTTGGGTGGCGGGGGATTTTTCGCCGTCTATTCAGGCATGTTGTTCGGCGCTGCAGGCGGGCATGAAGAGGAGCAATTGAGCGAATTGGAGGGGGAGCCGCTTGCGCTTTTGCCAAGCGTCGCCTTCGTGTCGGTTGAGCCTTTGATCGTCAATCTCATTGATACCTCCGGGCGTGGTCGCCACCTGCGCTTTCAGGCGCAATTGGAAGTGCCTTTGCAATACGAGCAAGAGGTGATCACCCTTCTCCCCCGCGTTGTCGATATTTTGAACGGCTATCTTCGTGCCGTTGAAGTGTCAGAACTTGAAAATCCCTCTGCCTTGGTGCGGCTGCGGTCACAGATTTTGCGGCGGTTGCAGATTGTTGCGGGTGAAGGGCGGATCAAGGACGTTCTCATCATGGAATTCGTGGTTAATTGAGGAGCCCGATATGGAACTGATTGCTGATATCTTGATGATCGCCGGGACCTTCGCCGTGGGTGTGTATTGCGCGGTTCTTGCCCGCCGGCTCAGTCGGTTTACAGATCTTGAAAAAGGTGTTGGTGGCGCGATTGCCGTTTTGTCCGCTCAGGTGGATGATATGACCAAGACATTGATTAAAGCGCAAAAAACAGCTGCGGGGTCTGCGGTGAAACTCGAAGACCTCACATCGCGCGCTGAGGATGTGTCGCGCCGTCTCGAATTATTGATTGCCTCCATGCACGATTTGCCCGAAGCCCCGAAAGCTGGCCCAACCGTGGTTTCGTCCGTTGCTCCGCGGCCAGGTTCGGCCGATGGCAATATTGAAGGCGAGACATTGTTTTTGAGTCAAAGAACACGCGTGGAGGCCGCAGAATGAAAGCGCCCAAAACAAAGGCAAAAAGCAAGACGCCCAAACGCAAAATTCGCTCAGGGCGGGGCGCTCTTTGGATCATCGCTTTGGTCTTTTTGACGTCCGCTGTGGTGCGTTTGGCGTCGGGCACGGGGGCTGCAATTGCACGGGAGGTTTCGGATCTTGCGCATGAGGTGGGAGCAGAATCGCAGGGGGTGGCTGATCCGGTTGCTTGTCAAACCGATGAGGAAACCCAGGCGCTGATTGGGGCACTTCTAAAGCGTGAAAAGAGTGTTGAGGAAAAAGAGCTGTTGGTCGCTCAAAAAATGAAAGAAATCGAAGTCGCGAAGGCGGAAGTTCTGGAGAGCATGGGCGTCTTGGAACAGGCGGAAGCGCGTCTTGAAGCGACCATGGTCCGATCACAATCTGCGGCTGAGGATGACTTGGCAAAGCTCACAACCGTCTACGAATCGATGAAACCCAAAGAAGCGGCAGCGTTGTTTGAAGCGATGTCCCCCGATTTTGCTGCGGGTTTCTTGGGGCGTATGCGTCCAGACGCGGCCGGTGCCGTGATGGCGGGACTTAAGCCGGAAACAGCCTACACAATATCTGTCATTTTGGCGGGCAGAAATGCCAACGCCCCGAGTGAATAAGATGCATTTGACAGACTTTTTTAAGAGGTTTGTGACAGGGTTATCTCACCCGGACTCTAGACTAAGGACATAAAAATATGATCGGTATTGTTGGAATTTTGCTGATCTTTATCATGGTGTTCGGGGGCTATATTGCCGCGGGCGGCAAGCTTGGGATTATTCTCAAGTCATTGCCCTTTGAGTTCATGATGATCGGTGGTGCCGCCGCGGGGGCTTTTGTGATTTCCAATGACATATCCGGCATCAAACATACGCTGAAGGATATGGGGAAAGTTTTCAAAGGTCCAAAGTGGAAGCATGAAGATTACAAAGACCTGCTTTGTCTCCTGTTCGAACTGATCCGGCTGGCAAGACAGAACCCGGTCGGGCTTGAGGAACATATCGAAGCGCCTGAAAACTCTTCGATATTTACGAAATACCCCAAAATTCTAAGCGACAAAGAAGCGGTCGCTCTGATTTGCGACACTTTACGCTCGGCCTCCATGAATTATGATGATCCGCATCAAGTTGAGGAGGTGCTTGAAAAGCGTCTTGAGGCGAATTTGCATCACGCCCTTCATTCATCCCACGCGATGGCAGCGATCGGTGACGGGCTTCCCGCGCTTGGGATCGTCGCCGCCGTGCTTGGCGTTATCAAAACGATGGCATCCATTGATCAGCCGCCAGAAATCTTGGGCAAAATGATTGGTGGCGCTCTTGTCGGGACATTCCTTGGTGTGTTCTTAGCCTACGGTCTGGTTGGTCCCTTTTCGGCAAAAATGAAGGATGTCATCGAGGAAGACGGACATTTTTATCAACTCATCAGAGAAGTGCTTGTTGCGAACCTTCACAACCATGCCACGAATATCTGTATCGAGGTTGGACGCCAAAATACACCTGGCCATTGCCGACCAAGTTTTTCCGAGTTGGAAGAAGCCCTAAAAGAGGTCAAATCGGACGCCGCATGATCCGCGTTTTTACCGTCATTCTTGCGATTTTCTTTTTCCCGCTGACATTGCGGGCGGAGTCGGTTGCTCTCCTGTCTGGAGAGCACGCCGACTTTTCGCGCATTGTTCTTCAGTTTCCGACTGTTGCGGATTGGGAATTTGGACGAAAGGGCGACGATTATGAGTTTCGCGTCTCTGAGCAAGGCATCGAATTCGATGCGAAAGCTGTTTTCGACAAGATACCCAGAACCAGAATAACAGCTATTTCAACTGAGCCATCCAGCTTTGTCATTCGGGTCTCTGGTGCTGTACATGCCGATGCTTTTGAACTTCGGGAGGGGCGTATTGTCATCGACATTAAAGATGGTGCGCCGAGTTCCGAGTCAAAATTTGAGCGACCTATTTCAGCCGTTGAGACAAATCAAGTCATAGAGAATGACAGTGATTTTCCTTCTCCACCTGGTGCCGAAACCAATGAAACATTGCAAACACTCATGCCCAGTTTGGCGGAGGTTAATGTCGCTGAGTCTTTGCTGATTTCTGGCGATGGCCGCGATGATCTCGGGGGTGTGCAAGAGGATGCGGTGGGTCAGGAAATTGGTCAAGACAGTTTGGAGTTCCCGATTGTGTTTGGCAACGATCAAGCCGGTGACAATCATTTTGAGCCGCCACCCTTGTCAACCATGGGAGCTTCCGAAAAGGACTCAGCGAAGCGCAATCAACGCGTTGACGAACTTCAGTTGCAGTTGCTTGAACAGGTCGGGCGGGCAGTGTCCCAAGGGTTGCTGGACGCGGATGTTACCCCGACCGAAACCATTGTCGAAGAGGTCCAATCTCATAGTTTGAATGAAGAAGAAAAGACTCAGAAAACGACCCCAGAGGTCGAAGTTGAGTTCCCTAAAGCGGATCGTAGCCACATTCGCATTCAGTCTTCAATTGATCGTGAGCAATTGCGGCTTGCCGAGTCTGAGCGTCGCGATGAACATGGCAACACCTGTCTTGAGAATACTCTGGTGGCCATTGAGGATTGGGGCGATCCATTGGATCAAGGGCTACAACTTCCAATATTTCGTGCGGGCGCGATCGGAGAATTCGACAATCCTGATCCCGAAGGGGTCAAACGTCTGGCGAGATATTATCTTTTCCTGACATTTGGTGTTGAGGCGAAGTCGGTTTTAACCAATTTTGGTGTGACGGTTGAAGGGCACGATGTGCTTTGGGCTATAGCTGACATTATGGATCATGGATACGCATCCAACGCAGGGCGTCTGGACCAACAATTTCGATGTGATGGGGAAGTAGCCTTTTGGGCTGTTATGTCCAAAGAGCACCTGAATGCTTGGGACGATTACAACAAAGACAGTATTTTGGCGACGTTTTCCGCCTTGCCACTGCATATTCGTCGCCACCTCGGGCCTGTTCTCTCAGAACGATTTCTTGAGATCAACGATGAGACGAGCGCGAAATACATTCAAAATGCGATTGCTCGCGCCGAAGGTGAACATGGCGATGCATTCGCCCTGCTCGATGCTGAATTA
Organism: Celeribacter baekdonensis; assembly: GCF_900102315.1. Taxonomy (GTDB): domain Bacteria; phylum Pseudomonadota; class Alphaproteobacteria; order Rhodobacterales; family Rhodobacteraceae; genus Celeribacter; species Celeribacter baekdonensis. Next base: position 100,149 of record NZ_FNBL01000004.1, on the reverse strand, counting down.
CAACTCGCAAATGGCGGGACCGTACAGGCCATTTCATCATTTGAAGATATTGTCGGTCAAGACGGCCCCATGGCGGCCGAAGCTTTGGTGCGCTTGATTGAAACTAAGGCGATGTCTGGTGAAACCATTGACCGAAAGTTTGCGGAGAATGCCGAAGCCATGGCAGTGGAGTATCGTGGCAGCGCAGAGGGTCATGCACTCCAAAACGCGGCAATCCTGGCGCGAATTCACTCTGGTGACGCGGACATTGCGCTTCGGCGCGCCCTTGATAGAGAAAGGGAGACCGGCACTGACGAGGAGGCCATTGACAGCTTGATGTCGGCGGCTTTGGAGCAATTGACTTCAAGCAAAAATGATATGGTTTTTTCCAAAGTCGTGATCGGAAATCTCACCAAAATTTCCAGCGCGGCTCTCTCAGATTCGGCGCGCCTCAAAACAGCACAACGTCTCGTAGGTATGGGCTTTTTCGATTCTACTTTGGAGATGATGACTCTCTACTCGGGTGAGAGTGAAGACGAGGCAAAGTTGATTTTGGCAAAGGCTTTTTTGGGTGTTGGAGAGTTCGACGCGGCTCTTCGATATGCCACGCAACTCTCGGGGGAAGAGGCGCGGCATGTCGCGGCAAAGGCACATTTTTATATGAATGCGCCCGAAAAATCGATTCAAACACTTGAAGGATTTGGGGATAGTTCTGATAAAGACACATTTGCAATTGTGGCAGAAGACTGGAATAGCCTCGAAGGTTCTCAAAATCCGGATATGGCCCGGTTCGCGGAATCTGTGTTGGCAACGCCACAAATTTCTGAGAGCAACGCCGCAGGAGCGCCGAGCCTGTCGTCTGTCCAAGACATCCTCTCGTCCAGTCGCAACAAGCGCAGTGCTCTTGAGGCTGTTCTTGACTGAAAATATGAAACGTTTGGCTCGCGTACACTCTTTGTAAACCACGTTCACCATAGTCTCGTTGAAACAGTAGCAAGAATTGCAGCAGACAATGAGAATATGGTTTATTTCCAAAGTGTCTGATTTTCTTTCAGACCAGAGTGTTGCAGACAGCACTCAATCGCGATGCTTCAAACCACACCTCCCAAATCGTGTCACCCAATTCCCTCTATTGGATTTTTACTTTTTTGAGGTAGCGCGATGACCTTTAGCCTCAAAGAAATATTCAAACCCACAATCTTATTGGCGCTGGCACTCATGGTGGTCATTGTCATGATGGTCTTGCCAGTGCCGTCATGGATTCTCGACCTTGGCCTCGCCACAAGCTTCGCGCTTGCCATCCTTATTTTTACCGTCACGCTTTTTATTGAACGACCGCTGGATTTTTCGGCCTTTCCCACTGTTCTTTTGGCGAGTCTGATGTTGCGCTTGTCACTCAACGTGTCCTCTACAAAACTCATCATTGGCCAAGGGCATACCGGTACAAATGCTGCCGGAAATGTCATCGAAGGGTTTGCAAGCTTTGTGATGAGCGGCTCGGTCTTGCTTGGTCTGGTTGTCTTTACGGTCTTGTTGATTGTGAACTTCATGGTGATCACCAAAGGTGCTGGCCGGATGGCGGAGGTTGGCGCTCGGTTTGCATTGGACGGCATGCCCGGACGTCAACTTGCCATTGATGCCGACCTTTCCGCCGGCGCGATCACCCACGAACAAGCCAAACTCCGTCGCGAGCTGGAACTGGCAGAAACCACCTTCTTTGGTTCATTGGATGGGGCCTCGAAATTCGTGAAAGGTGATGCGGTTGCGGGCCTTTTGATCACCCTTATGAATATCATTATGGGATTGGTCATTGGCGTGGTCGTGCATGACATGCCAATTGGGAAAGCCTTTGAAACCTATGCGATTTTGACAATCGGAGATGGTTTGGTCAGTCAAATCCCTTCGGTTATCATTTCTATCGCCGCCGCGCTTCTTCTCGCAAAGGGAGGGACAAGCGGCGCTGCCGATCTTGCGCTCTTCCGCCAACTGGGTAGGTATCCGCCCGCGCTCTATACCGTTGCAGTGTTGATGACTCTCTTTGCTTTTGTCCCCGGCCTGCCTTTTGTCCCATTCATCGGCGGGGCTGCGATCTTGGGCGGAAGCGCTTATTATATGGCGCGCAAGAATGACGAAGAGGCAAAAGAGCAAACGAAACAAGAGGTCAAGGCAAGCGCAGAGGCAGAAAAACCAGAGTCCATGGGCGATATTCTGGATCTTGATGACATCCATGTTGAGTTTGCCCCAGATCTTGTCGCCATGGTTCTTGACCAACAGACAGGCCTTGATGCCCGTATCGTGAACATGCGCAATCACGTTGCCACCGTGTTTGGTCTCATTCTGCCTGAAATTCGTCTGACCGATGATCCGACCCTGCCAGCGGGCACATATGTTGTTCGAATCCAGGGGGTGGAACAGGCCCGTGACCGCTTGCGCAAAGATCAGGCTTTGGCCCTTGTCTACGGTGACGCACGTGGATTGCCTCTCGGTGAAGACGTGTCTGAGCCTGTATATGGTGCGCCTGCCCGTTGGATTGATCCGTCCAAAAAAGAAGACGCCGCATTGATGGGATGCACGGTTGTGAGTGCGACCGAAGTCTTGGCCACGCATCTCCTCGAAGTGATCAAGCGCAATTTCCCACGTCTCTTGACGATGAAATCTCTGCGCAGGTTGCTGGATGAAATGAGTAACCTGTCAGACACAAGGCGGGCTGAGGCCAACCAAAAGCTGCTCAATGACATGATCCCGGAGCGGGTCCCGATGGATTTGTTACTCTCCGTGCTTAGGCTGTTGCTTGAGGAACGGGTGTCCATTCGAAACATGGCGCTGATTCTCGAGTCGATTTCCGAGGCTCGCGGGGCCCATTCCACAGCGGAATCTATCTGTGAGCACGTTCGTCAACGCCTTGGATTCCAACTGATTTCTGAGATCAAGCGCGAAGATGGGACCCTGCCGCTTTTGCAGCTTGCGCCGGAATGGGAAGATCGGTTCACGACCTACCAAATCGAGGGAGAGCGCGGGAGTACCGATGTCGCATTGCCGCCCGCAGAGTTTAATAAACTTGCCAAAACCATGGCGGATAAAATCGCCAAAGCGGGTGAAACTGGGATTTATCCGGGTATCGTAACTTCGACGCGCCGTCGGCGGTTCCTGCGCACGGTTTTGTCCGCACAAGGCATCCACAACCCGGTTTATTCGTTTGAGGAAATCGGAACGGATGCCAAGCCCTCCCTCGTCGGATTGGTGCCCGCATGACGGTAGAGCTTGGCGATCTGATTGGATTGAGCCAGACAGGGTTCGCCATTGCATTTCTGGTGTTTCTACGCGTCGGTGCGGTCATGGCCGTTCTTCCCGCCTTTGGCGAACGGTCCATCCCGGAGCGCGTGCGATTGGTTCTGGCCATTTGTTTTACGGTGATCGTTTTCCCGGCCGTCGCGCCGCAACTTCAAACCTTGGCTTTGATGCCGTCGGGCCTGGCAAAAGGTGTCTTGACCGAAGTGATTTCCGGGCTCTTGCTCGGCTTGGCGCTCAGGATCTTCGTGATGGCGCTTCAGATCGCAGGAACGATGGTGGCACAATCCACATCCTTGTCGCAGATTTTCGGAGGCGGTTCCGTCGAGGCCCAGCCCGCCATCGGGCACCTTTTGTCCGTTTCCGGTCTGGCACTGGCGGTAATGCTTGGCCTGCATGTGCGCGTGGCCGAAGTGTTGATCCTGTCCTACGACTATTTCCCCCCCGGCCTCTTCGTCGCGCCTCGGGATGTAATGGTCTGGGGGGTGGGACATGTCTCGAAAGCCTTCTCGATCTCGTTCACTCTTGCCGCCCCGTTTGTCGTTGGATCGCTGATCTACAACGTAGCGCTGGGCGTGATTAACCGCGCGATGCCGCAATTGATGGTCGCCTTTGTCGGTGCGCCAGCGATCACACTTGGCGGTCTTTTGTTGCTGTTTGCCACGGCACCGATCCTGCTTGAAACGTGGCGCTCAGGCTTTGCGCAACTGCTCATTGATCCGTTCGGAGGGCCATGATGGCACAGGGCGATGATGACAGTGATAAGCAATATGAACCGTCGCAAAAGCGACTTGATGATGCGCGCAAAAAAGGTGAGGTTCCCCGCTCAAACGACCTGACCACAGCCGCAGCCTATTTCGGATTTATCATTGCCGCGATGGGGCTTGGCGCGACCAGCCTGCAAGGCATGGGCACCACGCTACAATCGCTTATGGCCAATGCCGATCTGAATGCGCAGGCGTGGTTTGACGGGTCGGGGCGCCCCTGGACGTTGGGCCTTATGACCTCCATCGGGGGAAACTTACTGCCATGGTTCGCCATTCCGGCGGTTTTGGCTCTGACGACTGTTTTTGCCACCCGGTCGATGATTTTTGCACCCAGCAAGCTTGAGCCGAAACTCTCAAAAATCTCACCCATTTCGAACGCCAAAAACAAATTTGGACGTTCTGGCCTGTTTGAATTCGCCAAAAGCTTTTTCAAATTGTTGATCTACTCGATCGTGCTTGGGTTTTATCTCTATTCAAAACTTCCAGAAATCTTGGCGACGGTGTCGCTCAGCCCCGGCATGGTGACGACGACATTGGTTAAGCTGGTGATTGGCTTCATGACGATTGTTTTGGTGATTTCTGCCCTGATCGGCGGTGTGGATTTTCTGTTTCAATACACCGAACATATTCGCAAACACCGTATGTCCCGCAAGGAAATGACGGATGAATCGAAGGATCAGGAGGGCGATCCGCATTTCAAACAAAAGCGGCGTCAAAAAGGCTATGACATCGTGATGAACCAAATGCTGGCGGATGTGCCCAAAGCGGATGTGATCGTTGTGAACCCAACTCATTATGCTGTGGCATTGAAATGGGACCGCATGGCAGGCGGTGCGCCTGTTTGCGTGGCCAAGGGCGTGGATGACATTGCTGCGCGCATTCGCGAAGTGGCCAACGAGAACGCGATCCCAATTCACAGCGATCCGCCAACGGCGCGCGCTTTGTATGCGACGGTGGAAATTGGCGACCAGATTCTGCCCGAACATTATCGCGCGGTTGCGGCCTCAATCCGCTTTGCCGAAGCCATGCGCAAAAAGATGAAAACCCAATTTGGCGGTAAATGATGTCCAAAGATCTCAAAAAACTCAGAAGCCTTAAGGAGATTGCGGAGCTGTCCTTGACTGCAGAGCTGGCCAAACTTGCCGCGATCAAGCGTGAAGAAGAGGGGCCAAAGGCGAGATTGCGAGAGATCGACGCGGCCCGTGCGCAACGTGTTCAACATGTTGGGGCGTCTGATGGGTTTGACATGGCGAGCCTGATGGGCGCGGATACCGCATGGCACAGATGGGTTGAAAAGGAAAAGCGCCAAGCTTTGAGGGACTTGGCGCAGATCGCTGAACGGCGTGAGACTCAGCTTGGGCAAACCCGGAAGGCTTTCGGTAAAAAGGATGCTTTGGACCGCCTCACCGAGCGCCACACCGGAAAGATGTGACGCCGGTCCGTGCGTTTAGCCAATGTCTTGGCGTACAATGTCGATTACCAAAACATCGTTGATCTGTGACCCAATGGTTTTTTGAGCCACCTCAACCAAGGCACGCCGCAGGGCGTTCATCGTGCTGCTGTCGGTAAACGCGCCTTTAAATCCACCCGTATTGGCATGATCAAACAGCACCTGAAGGAACGCATCGCGCAATTTTGGTTCGCGGGCATAGATCGCTTCGCGACTGCCCGTTGTGGCCTCAAGGCTCAGCGAGAGCACAACCATCGCAGTCACTCGCCCTCCGTCAAGATCGGGGATCACGAATTGGTTGTTCAGTTTCACATACTCAAATGCAGTGTTTTCAGGGGGCGCCTCTTCGTCACCACCATGCTCTGCGTCAGGGAGTGTGGCGGCCTCAGTGTCGCCACAAGGATCAATGGCAACAATTTCCGGGTCCGGGCGCAGCATCAGCCCGCCGCCAACACCCGCACCAAGCCCAACGAGAGCCAGCAGAATGGGGAGTAGTTTTTTGATCACGGGACTCTCCTTTAGAACGGCAAAACGATGTCCGCAATTTGTTGCCCATAGCGGGGTTGTTGCACCTGAGATATCTGACCCCGGCCGCCATAAGAAATGCGGGCAGAGGCGATTTTGTCATAGGTGATTTCGTTTTGGCGCGTGATGTCTTCGGGGCGCACATAGCCTTCGACCAAAAGCTCACGAATTTCAAAATTCACACGCACTTCTTGCGAACCTTTGATGTGCAAAACGCCATTGGGCAGCACATCGACAATCGTTGCCGCGACAAGAAGTTTGAGCTTTTCATTGCGCTTGACGCTGCCATTGCCCGAAGAGGCGGAGGTGGAATTGGTCGAGACGGCGGAGCCCATTGTCGCGCCATCGGGCAATTGCGAATTGATGCGTTCGGGGATGCCGAAAAGAGAAGGAACCCCCATGGATTCAGAGCCGGAGCGACCCCGATTGCTGGTGTTCGACATTTCGGCACTGTCGTCGATCTCGACCACCACGGTCATAATGTCGCCGCGTTCAATCGCGCGCCGATCCCCCAAAAGCGAGCCGCGGGAGGCATTCCAAAGCGATGCGGCATCCGACGGGCTTCGGATTTCGATTTTTTCCGGCAGGGGCGGATTGAGCATCGCAGATGTTTCGTCGGAGGTTTCAACGGGAGAAAATGAGGGAAGACGCCCGACCTCTTCGAGGCTGGTGCAGGCGGTGAGAGTCAAAACCGCGGGAAGGATAAGGGACATACGCATGGGAAAATCCTGACTATTGAGAGATGGAACCGCCGACGCGGACGGTGCCATCCGGCGCAACGACGCCTGAGACGGTGGTTTTGGAGGAAAGGTTCATGACGCGGAGCATGTCGCCGGGGCCAGCACGGCCCAGGGCGCGCGCATCCGCATAGATAGAGAGACCGCCACGGCTATAGACGAGCGAGACAATTTGATTGCGTTCGATGATGGCCGCAGGGCCGATGTCAGAGGCGGAAATCGGACGCCCAGTGTAAAGCATCACATGCGCTTCAAGACCCACGGCGTCTTCGATGGCGGTAATGGTGCCCGGAACATCACCTTCGATCACGGTCAGATCGTCGGGCAAAAGCAAAGTTTGTGCCCGGATGGTGCGTGCGGCGACCACTGTGTCGGCGACACCCGGCGTTGTCAAAATTGACAAGATGAGGGGTATGAGGAGGCGTTTGATCATCGGATTTGCGTCGTCGCAGAGAGCATTTGGTCGGCGGCGGTGATGACTTTGGCGTTCAATTCATAGCCGCGCTGGGCTTCGATCAGCTCGGTGACTTCGCGCACGGCATCGACGGAACTGTCCTCAAGATAACCTTGGCGCAAAGTGCCAAGCCCGTTCACGCCCGGCGATGCAACCAGTGCCGGACCCGATGCGGTTGTTTCGAGAAAGAGGTTGGAGCCGATCGCCTCAAGCCCTTTGGCATTGGTAAAGCCCGCAAGAGAGAATTGCCCCAGCAGTTGCGGATCAATCACGTCGTTGAAATAGGCGTAGACCTCGCCCTCGGCGTTGATCGAAATGGAACGCGCATCGTCGGGGATGGTGATGCCCGGCACCACCTCATAGCCGTCTGAGTTGACGATCAGCCCATCGGCGGAGCGTTTGAGCGCGCCGTCGCGGGTATAGGCGGATTGGCCAGAGGGCAGGGTGACTTCGATATAACCTTGCCCTTCGATGGCCAGATCAAGATCGCCGCCGGTTTGCGACAACGACCCTTGGGCCAATTGCACCGTGACCGAAGAGGGCCGCACACCAAGGCCAAGTTGAACCCCGGTGGGCAGGATCGTTCCGTCGGCGGAGTTGATTGTGCCGGGACGGGCCATTTGTTGATAATGCAGATCGGCGAATTCGGCGCGCCGGGCGTTGTAGCCCGTGGTGTTCATGTTCGCGAGGTTCTGCGAAATGGTTTCCACCCGCATCTGCTGGGCGCTCATCCCCGTGGCTGCAATTTTGAGAGCACGCATGTCTGGCTCCTTCCTTAACGACCGAGCGTCGAGATGACGGACTGGATCCGGTCATGCTCTTGCTCCATAAATTTCTGACCCATGGTGTAGGCGTGTTGGACCTCGATCATCCGGGCGACCTCTGTGATCGCATTGACGTTCGAATTCTCGACGTAACCCTGCAGAATGACGGCATTTTCTTGCGGAATAATCGCGCCGGTGGTCATGAACCGAACGCCGTTTGTGCGCGTCAGCGTGTTGGGATCTTCCGGCATGTAGAGGCCGATTTGCGACAGTGGCAGGCCATCGGCGGAGAGAGTGCCGTCTGAGGACACGGCAACTGTCTGGGCGTCCGGCGGAATGAAAATCGCCGCCCCGCCATTGTCGAGCAAGCGATAGCCATCATGGGTGGTTAATTCGCCCTGATCATTGGTGGTAAATGCCCCGGCCCGCGTGAGGGCCTGACCATCGGGGGTGTCGATCATGAAAAAACCGTCACCTTCGATGGCAAGATCATAGGCCCCACTTGTGGGCGTCAAAGGCCCCTGACTGTCATTGGTCAGGCGCACATTGCCCTCGGCCATCGACAGGCTGTCCTCGTTTCGCTCCAATGCCGAAATATGTTCCGAAAAGATAAGCCCCTCTTTGCGAAACCCGGTGGTGGACACGTTGGCGATGTTGTTCGCGATCGCCTGCATTTCGCGGTTCAAACCAACCATGCGGGTGAGGGATGTGTATCCTGCGCTGTCCATTATAGACCTCCGATCAAGGGAATGATGCGGTCGTGGAAAAAACTGGTGAGGGCTTCGGTCATGAAGCCCATCGACATCCAAAAGACGACGAGCATGGCGACCAATTTTGGCACAAAGGTGAGGGTCATTTCCTGAATGCTGGTCAAGGCCTGAAACAGACCAACGACCAGGCCCGCCACCAGGGCGACGACAAGAATTGGCGTTGAAATGATCACCGCAATCCAAAGCGCCTGTCGCAGCGTGTCATAAAAGACCATCTCATCCATGGCTTACACCGGCATCCGCAGGATTTCTTGATAGGCCTCAACGACCTTATCGCGCACGGTCACGGCGGCCTCGACCGCCAATTCCGTCTGGGCCAGCGCCTGAACCAAAGATTGACTGTCGGCCTTGCCAGACATCGCCGCCTGAGCCACCTCGTCGCCTTGGCGTAAGGTGTCGGCAAAACTGGCGGCGGCCTGACCAAAGGCGCTTTGGGTGGATTGCCCTTCGGCTCCCGGTTTTGGCGCGGTGGCTGGGCGCGTCGAGGCGTAGCCTTGGGCGGCAAATGCTGAGCGGATGTCCATTCTGGTCTCCTAAGGTTGTGCGCGGCGTTCTACCGGCGCAGCAGTTCAAGTAATGACGACGACATTTGTCGGGCCTGATCGAACATCTTGAGGTTCGCCTCATAGCTGCGTTGTGCCTCACGGGCGTCCGCAATTTCGATCATCAGCTCGACATTGGAGCCGTCATAAAATCCATCTTCACCGGCCATCGGATGTCCGGGGTCGTAGACGCGGGTCAGCTTGGTTTGATCCAACTGAACATCCCCCGTGTTCACCGCGCCGGTTTTTGCCCCCTGTTCCACAACCTCTTCGAAAGAAACGGTTTTTCTGTGGTATCCGGGGGTATCCGCGTTGGCGATGTTCTCTGACACATGGCGCAGGCGATTGGCCTGTGCCTTCATCCCGGAGGCGGAAAGACTAAGAATATTTTGAAGATCTGACATGTTCGGCCTCCTTTACCTGCGCCCGATCGAAGTGCGCAGAATGTTCATTGAGGTTTTGTAGACAGAGAGCGCGAGGTCATGTTCGTGCCGCACCTGAGAGGACTTCATCATTTCGGTTTCTAGCGAAACGGTGTTGCCATTGGGCGAACTGGGACCGGGCGTATCAAAAAGCCGAAACCCGTTCGTATTCTCGGACGCCGCAGATACCATATGGCCCTCACGCGTCGTGCGCATGGCGGTGTTTGCGGTGTTGCTCTCATAGGCCTCTTCAAAAGACGCAACATCTTGGGCGCGATAGCCGGGGGTATCGGCGTTCGCGATATTTTTCGCGACGGCTTCTTGACGTGTGACGGCGTGACGGGCCAGCCCGCTTGCCATTTTAAAAATATCCAAATTCTCGAACATCGGGGCTTCTCCTCCGAGTTATCTCAACCAAGGCTTAACCTTGATTCCTTTAGAAAGGGTTTCAGAACACGGAGGGCGCCATGAACAGTATTGGGTTTGAAATGCTTCTTTCGGAGATTGCATCGGTGAAACCGGTCCACTCGGTTGGTCGCGTCATCGAAGTGTCGCGCGGGGTTTTGACCGTTTCGGGACTGAGTGAGATCGCAGCGCTGGGCGATCTGGTCGAGATTGGACATGGGACACAGATTCGCCGCGGCGAAATTCTTCAACTCGACAAAACGAGCGTGACGGTCCTGCCGGATGGCGGACCGGATGGTTTGTCGATTGGTGATCCCGTCGCCCATATCGGTAAAAACCATATTTCCCCGGATGATATGTGGATTGGCCGGGTGATAGATCCCTTTGGGCAACCCCTTGATGGCAAACTTATTTTACAGGGCAACAAACCGCGCGCCCTGCGTGGGAAACCGATGAATCCAACGGAACGGCGGGCCTTGGGCAAACGTTTGGAAACGGGTTTGGCCGTGTTCAACACGCTCTTGCCGATTGTGCGTGGGCAACGCATCGGTCTTTTTGCCGGCTCGGGCGTGGGGAAGTCCACGCTTTTGGCAAAGCTCGCCACCGGACTTGAGGCCGATGTGGTCGTCATCGCCATGGTCGGGGAGCGCGGGCGCGAGGTGCGTGAATTTATTGACCGGGTTCTTGGCCCTGCTGGCATGAAACGTTCGGTGATTGTTGCCGCCACGTCGGATCAATCGCCGATGGTGCGGCGGCGCTGTGCCTGGACCGCCATGTCGGTGGCGGAACATTTTCGCGACAAAGGCAAACAGGTGCTGTTTCTGGCCGATTCTGTCACCCGATTTGCGGAATCTCATCGCGAAGTGGCGCTGGCCACGGGCGAATCCAGCTCGCTCAGGGGGTTCCCCCCTTCCACCTCACATCTGATCACCTCACTTTGTGAACGTGCCGGACCCGGAATCGGGGACGCGGGCGATATTACGGCGGTGTTTTCCGTGCTTGTGGCCGGATCTGATATGGAGGAGCCGATTGCGGATATTTTGCGCGGGGTTTTGGATGGTCACATTGTTTTGGATCGCCAGATTGCCGAACGCGGGCGATTCCCGGCGATTGATCTTTTGCGCTCCGTGTCGCGCGCGCTGCCTCATGCCGCTTCAGACAAGGAAAACGAGTTGATTTCGCGGGCGCGGCGTCTTTTGGGGGTGTTTGACCGATCTGAAATGATGATTCAGGCGGGGCTTTATACCACGGGCACCGATCCGATGATTGATGAAGCAATCGAGACCTGGCCACGTTTGGATCACTTTTTGGCGCAGTCGGAACCCAATGGCGTTCAGGCCAGTTTTGAACGTTTGGAGGCCTGTTTCACCCCGGTCAAAACCGCGCGCTAAACCATTTTGATCACATCGGGCGGACAGCTCAGCATGTAGCCCTTGCGCGCGATGTTTTTGACCAAAAGTTCACTGACCATTTGGTTGCCCAACGTGTCACGCAGCCGTTTGATCCGCGTTGCTCCCGCCGCTTCGTCGCAATCGACAGAGGGACGACCCGAAATCACGCCTTCGATTTCCGCCCCTGACATCACCTCATCATCAAGGCGCGCTTCGGCCAAGACCGACAAGGTTTCAATCGCCGCAGGCGTCAGTTTGAATTCCATATTGTTGAGGTAGACGGTGTGCTCGGCCCGCGAAATCATCAGAGACGACACTTCGATCCCGCGTTTTTCGATCTCTGACATGCGGCGGTTCAACGCGATGATCGTGACCAAAAACACCAAAGCCGCGATGAGCAAGGCCGTGGCAAAGATCAACAGCACAAAGATCACCATCCTGTAGGAGGTCAATGTGTCGGAGAAGGATGTGCCCGATTGGGCGAGAATTTCCAACAGTTTGATCTCGGCGGCTGAGGTCAGGTCGTTTTCAACGAAAATCTGTTCGACCCGCGCATTGAACGCATTGGCGTCCGGCAGGTTCAGGAACAAAAACACAGCGGCAATCAACAGGATGGCGACAATCGCCCCCATGCCAAAGATCACAACGCGTGAGACCTTGCGGCTGTCAGTATCGGAGGAAATAGTTGCCAGCACTGTCTTTCACCTCGCCAAGTTTATCCTCCGGGATCATCGCGACGATCGTCAGAAGAATCCAGCCGTCTTTTGCCAAACGGGGTTGGAGCGCCTTGGCGGCGGCGTCTTTGGAACATTGCGCATCGCTGAGTTCGGCCACGCCGAAATGCAGCTTAAGCGGATTGTCCTGTTTGGCCTTATAGCTGGCGTAACAGGCGGCCTGTGCCAGCCCCGGCAGAAGGGCAAGCGCGAGGACAAGGCAGGCAAGGAGATGTGTTTTCATGGCTGTCGGTTTCATGCCTGCGACCCTGCGTGAAAGGGCGATGTTATTCAATATCAAAGCCCGAAAGCGCCCGCGCTATCCAATGACATTTGACTGATATTGAGCGATGTTCGCCTTTCCCGGCATCTCTGTCCCATCACCTCTCCCGCCCCGGCCACTTGGGCCATGAACGGGCACAGGATTTGAAAGGACGACCGATGAAACTCACGAAATTCACTGCCGGGCTCTTGGCACTCTCAATCGGCACTGCCGGACTCGCCGCCGTTCCCGCACGCGCCTCTGATCAAGATGTAGCTATGGCTCTGGGGGGGCTTTTGACGTTGTTTGTGATCGGCAAAGCCATCGACAACAAAGGTGACAACAAAGTGGTCGTCGAAACCTCGCGCAATAAACCGGACATCTGGCGCGATGGAAATCGGGGCGATGCTTTTCTCATCCCAAACAAGTGTGTTCTCAGCGTTGCTTCCTCGCGTGAGGGTCATCAGTACAAATATGGTCGCGAAAACCGGACACGTCTTGTCGCCCTTGAGCGTTGCGTTGATCAAAACCGCAAGGCCCGCGCGCCGCTGCCGCGTGCCTGTGAAACGCGGGTTTCCACCAAACGCGGTCGGGTTGATGCCTATGATGTCGGGTGTCTGAGCAATTTTGGGTTCCGGGTGGCGAGTTCTCGCGGGGACCACGGCCATGGCAAAGGCAACGGCGACTGGTAAGTCGATCCATCAGAATACGCGGTTTTTCGTCCCGATGGGCCGCGTCACTTGGCGGGTGGTTCATGCGTTCCACCCGTCTTTTTACCTTGCGCGCCGGGCGGGCATCGGCTTCACAAGGGTATGGTAAAAACTGTTCCTGATTACACGTTTGAAGAGGCCGCCGGTTTGCGTGGATATATGCGCGTTGTCGGTGTGGATGAGGTGGGGCGTGGCCCTTTGGCCGGACCTGTTGTGGCCGCTGCGGTCTGGCTTGATCCCGCGCGCATTCCCACGGGTCTCAATGATTCCAAAGTCCTAAGCGCCAAACGCCGCGAGGCGCTTTATGACGAAATCCTCTCTGTGGCCGATGTGTCCATTGCCTCCTGTTCGGTGGAGGAGATTGACGAGATCAACATTCTCCAAGCCTCTTTGCGCGCGATGGAACGGGCTGTGGCTGGCCTTAAGATCCGTGCTGATTATGTGCTGGTCGATGGCAATAAAATTCCCGCGGCTTTCGGTCTTGATGCTGAGGCGATCATCAAAGGCGATGCGCGTTCGGTGTCGATTTCTGCGGCTTCAATTGTGGCGAAAACATGGCGTGACAAATTGATGGTGGATTTAGCGCAACAGCATCCCGGTTATGCATGGGAGAAAAACGCCGGATATGGCACCAAAGCGCATTTGGAGGGACTCCAAAATCTTGGTGTGACCCCTCACCATAGACGTTCGTTCAAACCCATACACAACATCTTGTATCAAGGAAAAACCTAAGTATCTGATTCGAAAAAGAAATTGACTGCGAATCAGCAATGACTCATCTTTGTCCTCATAAAACGACGCCAAAAATGGTGCGTAATTGACGTCCCTCAGGGGCGCATATGAGGCAGAAAATGAAAACCAAAACCCGCTCGAGTGCGGCATCGCTCCCGCTTAACCAAATTTTGGCTGGCGATAGTATTGATGTCATGAACAGCCTACCCGAAGGCTCCATCGATCTTATTTTTGCCGATCCGCCGTACAATCTACAGCTTCGCGGCGACCTGCACCGCCCGGACAATTCCAAAGTGGATGCGGTGGATGATGCCTGGGATCAATTCGACAGTTTCAAAGTCTATGATGATTTTACCCGCGAATGGCTCAAAGCCGCGCGTCGGTTGTTGAAACCGAACGGTGCGATCTGGGCGATTGGCTCGTATCACAATGTGTACCGTATGGGCGCTGAGTTGCAGAACCTTGGGTTTTGGATTCTCAACGATGTGGTGTGGCGCAAGTCGAACCCGATGCCGAATTTCCGTGGCAAACGCTTTACCAACGCCCATGAGACGCTGATCTGGGCGTCGAAAAATGAGGCCGCCAAATACACGTTCAATTATGAGGCGCTGAAATCCCTGAACGAGGGCATTCAGATGCGCTCCGATTGGGTGCTGCCGATTTGCAACGGGGGGGAGCGCTTGAAGAACGAGGATGGCGACAAAGCCCATCCGACGCAAAAACCCGAAAGCCTGTTGCATCGCATTTTGGTTGGCACGACCAATCCGGGCGATGTGGTGCTTGATCCTTTCTTTGGCACCGGGACGACCGGGGCCGTGGCGAAAATGCTGGGCCGTGAATTCATCGGCATTGAGCGCGAAGAAAAATACCGAGTTGTTGCCGAAAAACGCATCGCCGCCGTGCGCAAATTTGACAAAGACGCGCTGCATGTCTCCACCTCAAAACGTGCCGAGCCGCGCGTGCCGTTTGGCCAGTTGGTCGAACGCGGCATGTTGCGTCCGGGAGAGGAATTGTACTCCATGAACGGGCGCAAAAAGGCGAAAGTGCGCGCCGACGGCACCTTGGTGTCCAATGATGTCAAAGGCTCGATCCACCAAGTGGGGGCACATCTTGAAGGCGCGCCAAGCTGCAATGGTTGGACCTACTGGACCTTTAAGCGCGATGGCAAAAACGTTCCGATCGACGTTTTGCGCCAACAAATCCGCGCGGAGATGCAGTAAGCCTCTCATCCCAAAATTCAAAAGTTACCGCCTGGTGCCTGCGGCCTGACATCGCGGCACCACCTTGGCCCCGTCTGCGTGACGGGGCCCTTT
Organism: Celeribacter baekdonensis; assembly: GCF_900102315.1. Classification (GTDB taxonomy): domain Bacteria; phylum Pseudomonadota; class Alphaproteobacteria; order Rhodobacterales; family Rhodobacteraceae; genus Celeribacter; species Celeribacter baekdonensis. Next base: position 84,925 of record NZ_FNBL01000004.1, on the reverse strand, counting down.
TTATGTTTTAGAGACGCGGAAGCGGATTGGTGCCGTCTTTATAAGGTTCCCAATCCTCAAAGGTCGTAAGGTCGGGATAATAACGTTTGCGCCAGGCTTTGACCTTTGGATTCATCATGCGTCGCCACACGGGCGGGATCACGGCCGCAACCCCCATCAGCGTGTAGCCATAGGGCAATTGCGGCGCTTCATTCTCGTCGTAGTTTTGCAAAAGCGGAAATCGGCGATCCGGTTTGTAATGGTGATCCGAATGGCGTTGCAGATTGATCAGCAGCCAATTCGTCGCCATATGCGCGGCGTTCCAACTGTGGTGAGGCATGACATGTTCGTATTTGCCATCCCCAAGATGTCGACGGGTCAGCCCGTAATGTTCGACATAATTGGTCAATTCCAACTGCCAAATCGCCACAAGCGCCTGCCACATAAACAGGAAAAGCCCCGGCACGCCGCCAATTAAAACCGCGAGGATCAGCATGATGATCTGAAGCGTCCAATAGCGGAAATGCGGGTTGCGCGGATGCCATGGTGACAACCCTTTGCGCGCCAACAATGCCTTTTCCGCCGCCCATGCCGAGCGCGGGCATTCATGAATCACCCGTGCGAAATAGTGATGGAACCCCTCATTATAGAGTGCCGTGACCGCATCGCGGCGAGTGCCGACATGTTTGTGATGGACCAAAAGATGCTCAGTGCGAAAATGCGAATAGAGCACACTCGACAGTAGTAAATCTCCGAGCCAACGCTCCAGCGTGTTCCTTTGGTGAAACAACTCATGGGCATAGACGATGCCAATGGAGCCGGAAGAGACACCAAGGCCAAAGAACAATACGATGGTTTCAAAGGTTGAGAGGTGATCGGTGTGGGTGACAAACCAGATCAGGCCAAAGATGTTCGCGAACTGAATTGGAAACCAGATCATCGTGATCAACCGATACCAAAACAGCTCACTTTCGGCTGTGTTTGGGTCTGGATTGGCGGTGTTGAGCCCCAAAACCGCATCCAAAGCGCCGATCAAATACCATGCGCAAAGCGGTACCAAGATCAGGCTCCATCCGCCGACAAAAGCGCTCAGCCAAAGCAACGGCACAACCCCAAGCGAAAGCCAAAAGGGCAGGGCGTTGCGGGTGCTGATTTCACTCAAATTCATCTTTTAGGCTTCCTGATTTGCATCAGAGGCTACAGGGTCAGTGGTAAATGTAGAATGAGCGAGGTCAAATGCCTTTCGCATCACGGTCGGTAAATCCGAGGCGCGAAACGCGTTTTGACCTCTGAGCGCATAGGTCTCCAGCGCGCCGTCAACCTGATCCGCGCGATGGACGGTTAGAATCAGGTGGAAATGGGTGAACGTGTGACGCACCTCGCCGACTTCTGTCCAAGCGCCCTCAAACGGCGCGACCTTTGGATGCGCCTCTCGCCAATCTGTGCCCGGCCATCCCAACATTCCGCCCAACAAGCCTTTGTCAGGGCGTGTTTCCAAAACCCATTCCCCACGCGTCGTGCGCGCGACATAGGCATGTCCATGGCGCGTGGGTTTGGGCTTTTTGGGCGTTTTCTGCGGGAATCGAGCCTGATCTCCGACTTTGCACGCCGCACAAAACGCCATCCATGGGCAAATCCCGCAGGCCGGAGATTTCGGCGAACAGATCGTCGCGCCAAGGTCCATGATCGCCTGCGCGTAATCTCCCGGACGCTCTTTTGGTGTGAGCGTTTGTGCCAAGGCGGTCAGTTCCGGTTTTGCCGCAGGCAGGGGTGTTTCGAGGCGAAACAGCCGCGATGTGACCCGCTCCACATTGCCGTCCACCACCGTTTCCGGCAGATCAAAAGCGATCGACGCAATCGCCGCCGCCGTATAAGGCCCCACGCCGGGCAGCGACAAAAGGCCCTCTCGGGTTTTTGGGAACACCCCGCCATGCTCGTCGCGGATCACCCGCGCACATTTTAAAAGGTTGCGCGCACGGGCATAATACCCAAGCCCGGCCCATTCGCCCAAAACCCGTTCATCTTCGGCATTGGCAAGCGCTGTGACCGTCGGCCAAAGCGCAGTAAACCGTTCAAAATAGGATTTCACCGCCGCAACCGTCGTTTGTTGCAACATGATTTCTGACATCCAGATCCGGTAAGGATCGGGTCTGATGCCAGCCTTGCGATCCTGCGGCGAGACACGCCATGGCAAGTCGCGCGCATGGCGATCATACCAGTCCAAAAGCGTGTCGGTCATTTCCAGTTGTTTCATTGCGTCACGCAATCTTTAGCTCGTGTCATCGGGTTTGTTGTGGCGCGTTTCGCCAGTGGCTCTACAATAGGGCAGACAATCAGATAGACCAGTCGGGAAACCATGGCAGACGTTCAGACACGCGCAAAACGACGCAAACGGGGGTTCGAGAGAACCTCCGGTCTGTTGCAATCAAAGATTCGCGAGGCAACAGAAGCGCGTGGATTCTCTGAGACCCGGCTTTTGACCCATTGGGAAGACATCGTGGGGGCGCAAACCGCCGGGATGTCGCGCCCGATCAAGGTCTCTTACGCCAAAGGCGGATTTGGCGCGACGCTCACGCTTTTGACCACCGGGGCCTTTGCGCCGATGGTTCAGGCCGAAGTGCCGAAAATTCGCGAGCGGGTGAATGCGGTCTATGGCTACAACGCGATCAGCCGCATTCATGTGACGCAAACCGCGCCTACGGGATTTTCCGAAGGGCGTGTGGCCTTTTCGATGCCGAAACATGATCATCGACTGGTGATCACAGAGGATGCGGCTGAAGAGGCCAAATCCATGTCAGAAGGTGCGCAGGACGAAGGTCTGCGTCGCGCCTTGGAGAAATTCGCAGGCACATTCTTGAGCCGCCAAAGCACGCAAACGAAGGAAGACAAATGAACCGACGCATTTTTATGATCACGACCGCCATGGCGGCCCTTGGTGTTGGAGGGGCTTTCTTGTTGAAACCATCCTCTTCGGTGACGAATTTCGTTGTGACACCCGCCAATGCTCAGGACGTGGCAGAGGTCGATACGTCGGCCATCTCTGATCTGGTGATTGGCAGTGCTGATGCGCCGATTGAGATGATCGAATACGCGTCCTACACTTGCCCGCATTGCGCCAATTTTCATAAGTCCGTGTTCGAGCCTTTGAAAAAAGACTACATCGACACCGGCAAGGTGCGTTTCACCTACCGCGAAGTGTATTTCGACAAATTCGGCCTGTGGGCGTCCATGGTGGCGCGCTGTGGCGGAGAGATGCGGTATTTTGGTGTTCAGAAAATCCTCTACGATGAGCAAAAGGATTGGATTGCGGGCGGCAAAGACACGATGGAAATCGTTGAGAACCTGCGCAAGATCGGCAAGCGTGCGGGGCTGACCGACGAGGACCTTGATGCCTGTCTCAATGACGGCGAAATGGCCGAAAAGCTTTTTGCCAAATTCACCAAAGAAATGGCCGAATACGACATCGATTCCACGCCGAGCTTGGTGATCGACGGTGTGAAGCACAGCAACATGAGCTATGCCGATCTCAAGGAGATTCTGGACGCAAAGCTGTCCGAAGTCGGCGCACCTGCCGACGCCGAAAAACCAGAAGAATAATAGTCTAATCCAGCCCAAGACGGGTCAAATGCCCGTCAATCTCTGTCCAATCCGCAAGCTCCAAGCGCACGGGCAAAGTGACCACTTTTAAGCGAAAGGCGCGGGGCAAACGCACCGCGTCTTTTTCTGTGGTCACAAGTTGCGCATTCAAGGCCAGCGCCTCAACCTCAAGCCGTTTCATCAGTGCCAATGACAGCGGTTGATGGTCCTTCAGGGCCTCAGCCCGCAACAGATCCGCCCCCAACTCCCGCAGGGTTTGAAAGAACTTTTCGGGATGACCAATGCCCGCAAAGGCCAAGGCGCGAAGGCCCTGCCAATCCATCCCTGTCGGCAGTGGTGCGAGCCTCGCCACGGCGCGTGGAATCGACACCGATCCAGCCCAATCGCTCGAAAACCGGTCCTGCGCGCGGGTGTCGCCAATGGAAATCAATACATCTCCCCGCGCCATCCCGGCAGCAACGGGTTCTCGCAACGGACCACCTGGAATCACGCGACCATTGCCAAATCCGCGCCAGGCATCGACCACGATCAGGGTCATATCTTTCTGCACCGATGGGTTTTGCATCCCGTCATCCAAAATCACCACATCCGCCCCCGCAGCCTCGGCGGCTTTGACGCCTGCGGCGCGGTCTTTGGCGACCCAAGTCGGCGTGAAAGCGGCTATCAAAAGCGGCTCGTCACCTACATCATCGGCGCGGTGTGTGCGTTCGTCCACGCGCACCGGTCCCTGTAGTGTCCCGCCATATCCGCGCGACACCACATGGGGCGAATACCCGCGCCCGATCAGCCGTTGCACGAGGGCGATTGTGGTCGGGGTCTTGCCCGTCCCACCAGCATTGATATTGCCAACGCAGATCACAGGGATGCGCGCACGATAGCCCGATTGTGCCACCCGCCGCGCTGTTGCGCGCGCATAGAGTGCGGAGAGGGGGGCCAAAAGCAGCGCTGGCCATCCGGGTGCATTTTGCGGGTTGGACCAAAACAATGGCGGCTTCATGCGCTGATCCTTTCGCGCAGATCGAGAAAATCCTGAACCAAATCCGCCACGTGATCCGTAACTTCGGCGCCTGAAGAGGCCACATCCCATGCCGCTTGCGCCATCAATGCGGCTTGATCAGGCGACAAAAGCCGCTCGACCTCTTCACCCAGAGCGTAGCCGTCGCGAACTTTACGGGCGGCTTTGCCGGTAGATAGGGTGTCATAGGCAGCTTTGAAGTGACTTACATAGGGTCCATGGAGAATGGCAGATCCCATAGCGGCCGCGCCATAGGGGTCAATCCCGCCCAGTTGTGTGAGAGACTGTCCAAGAAAGCTGACCGGGGCGGTGCGATACCAAATTCCACCACTGGAGTGGGGCACGATGATGACTTGCGCGACTTCGGAGATCGCTTTCTCTGTCGTCAGGAGACAGACGGTGAGGCCCGCCTTTTCCAACTGCGCAATGACCTGTGTTTCGGTGGCGGAATCGGACAAAGACAGGATGAGTAAAAGCCTGTGCGCGCGTCGCAACGCCCGCTTGTGCGCCCGGATCACTTCGCCCATTTCTGCGGTGTCTACATGTGCGGCAAACCACACAGAGCGGGTGCCGATCTCGGCCACACGCCGGGTCAATTCAGCCTCATCATAAGAGGGTGCAATTCCGCCTTCTTCAAGCAGACCCAGCGCTTCGATTTGATCGGGGTCAACCCCGGCTCGCCGCCAAGCAAGCGTGGCCGCAGCGTTGGCTGTGATGACATGGTCAAAACAGAACAGTACAGCGCCGCGCAAACCGGGGATGTGTTGGTGAATTTCCAGAGTGGGTGTGCTTTTGACGGCGTCGATGGACAGGCACTCGACGCCTCTCTCTTGTGCCGCTTGGATCAAGGCGGGCCTGAATTTGCCCCCGATCCAAATCAGACAATCCGGGTCCCAATGGGTCATGAACCGGCGAATGATGCCCGCGCCTTCTTCGGGTGCCGCGGTGATCGTACACCCGTCCGGGAGCGGCCCGGTCGGCGGCGTCACGTCAGCGCCCAAGGTGATCAAGCTGGCGGTGTCCGGGCGGTCTTCGGCCAAGCGGGCATAGAGTTCCATGGCAGGACGCAGAGCCGCTTGGGTGCCTGCATGAAGCCAAACCAGTTCCCCCTTGGCGCGCGGCGGTAGCTTATGTGCAAGTCTTTGATCAAACTCAGTTTCTGACAGAACGTTTGTTGTTTGAAGTCGCGACAAACGTTCGGTGATCCGGCTTTCGGATCGCCCCATTAGGGTCCTGTAAAGGAGAAAGGAAAGGGCTTTGGCCATGCGGCCTGAACCTCACTCTCCGAGTTCTTCCGTGGCCGAAGCCACGACGTCTTCGTCACGCAGACGATGCAGATGGGCAATGAAATACCGCATATGTGCGTTGTCCACGGTGCGCTGTGCTTCGGATTTCCAGGCGTTATGCGCGGTTTCGTAATTTGGAAAAATTCCGACGATGTGAATATCATCGACATTGCGGAAGACCGTTTTGGACGGATCGACAAGCTCGCCGCCGAACACAAGATGAAGTCTTTGAACCATGGTCTCTCTCCGTTTTGCTTGGCCGCACCCTAGCCCAATGGCGGGGAGGGTCAAGCGGTGCAGAAGTATTGCCCAAATCTTAGGCGCGAGACTGCCAATTTGGGCATTGTGGCGGGGCTTCTGTTCCCCTTCTGTGGGCTGGGTGCCATGATGGGAGTATGTTGAAAGACCCCAAGATTGCCCCGCGTCTGATCGTGTTTTCCGATCTTGATGGCACTTTGCTGGATCATGAGAGCTATGCGTGGGACCCGGCCCGCCCCGCGTTGGATCGGATGCGCGCGCTGGGTATTCCGCTTGTTTTGGCCAGTTCCAAAACAGCCGCTGAAATAGCTGACTTGCGTTCTGATCTTGGGTTCGGGGACGCGCCAGCCATTGTCGAAAACGGCGCGGGCGTGTTGGAACCGGGCGGTGACGCGACAGTGGATCGAAGCGCGCATAGTGCGATTCGCGCGGCACTTTCCGATCTCGACCCCGATCTGCGTCGGTGTTTCACGGGCTTTTCTGACTGGACGATACACGAACTTGCACAGCAGACAGGCCTGCCTTTGGATCAGGCCAAATCCGCCGCGCGACGACAGTTTTCTGAACCGGGGCTCTGGCGGGGAACGCCGGAGCAGCGGGCCATATTCGAGACAAATCTGGCGCAAAAGGGCATTTTTGCCCGGCAAGGCGGGCGGTATCTCACCCTCTCCTTCGGTGCGACCAAAGCCGACCGCATGACCGAGATTGTGGCACGCTTCGATCCCAAACCTGTCACCATGGCGTTGGGGGATGCGCCCAATGACGTTGAAATGATCCGTGCCGCGGATCACGGCGTTGTCGTGATGAATTCACACGGGCCGGGTCTACCAGCGCTTGAGGTCGCGGGTCGGATCACGCGGACGGTAGAACCGGGTCCAAAAGGTTGGAACACTGCGGTGCTGGATCGCATCGCACAGCTCTACACAGAGAGAGGATGACAGATGGCTGATTTTCATCAGGGCGGGCGCGTTGCAACGCTTCACAATCTCCGGCTGAACACCGCAGAGGACCTCAACCGCGAACTCAACGCATTTGCCACCTCACGCAAGATCACCCTCATCCTGCCCTCGTTGTTTTCCGAACTCGAAGGCGACGCGCTTCCCAACATCATCGACGAGCTCAACAAGGTCGATTTCATCCACCGCATCGTGATCGGATTGGATCGCGCCACCGCAGAGCAGTACCGTTACGCTTGCCAATTCTTTTCCAAACTCAAAGCCGATCATGTGGTGCTATGGAATGACGGCCCGCGCCTGTCCACTGTCGATAAGCGGCTTCAGGCGCTCGATCTCTCTCCGTCCGAACCCGGTAAGGGGCGCAATGTGTGGTTTTGCCTTGGTTACACCATCGCGCGTGCCGACAGTGCCGTGATCGCGGTGCATGATTGCGATGTTGTGACCTACACGGCCGAAATGTTGGCGCGGCTGGTCTATCCGGTGGTCAACCCGACCTTCCCCTATCAAATGTCCAAAGGCTTTTATCCGCGAGTCGCCGACGGCAAACTCAATGGCCGCGTCACCCGCCTTTTGGTCACGCCGATGATCCATGCTTTGGCCAAGGTGCTCGGCCCCCGCGAGTATCTCGATTTCCTCGCCGATTTCCGCTACCCTTTGGCGGGCGAATTCGCCATGCGCACGTCTATTTTGCCGGATATGCGTATCCCGTCTGATTGGGGACTTGAGATTGGTCTGTTGTCCGAAGCTTGGCGCAATCTCAGCCCGCGCGCCGTCTGTCAGGTCGAAATCTCGGATCGCTATGATCACAAACATCAGGATCTGAGCGAAGAGGATGCGAATGCCGGCTTGTCGCGGATGTCTGTCGATATTTGCAAGGCGCTTTACCGCAAACTTGCCGCCGATGGCACGGTGTTCTCAGAGGAAATCTTTCGCTCGATCAAAGCCACCTATTATCGCGGCGCGCTTGATCTGATTGAGACCTATTTCAACGATGCGCGGATGAACGGGCTGCATGTGGATCGCCATATCGAAGAGAAGGCGGTCGAGCTTTTTGCCAATAACATCATTCATGCGGGCAATGTGTTCCTCGACAATCCGATGGAAACGCCGTTCATCCCGAATTGGTCGCGTGTGCATGCTGCCGATCCCGACATCATCGCGTCGATGACGCGGGCCGTGGCGGAAGATATGGAAGAGTATAAATAAAGCGTTTCGGGACAAACGCGTGAGTCACGTTTATCGCGAACCGCTTTAAGCCAAGTTTGGGTCTATTTCAGCCGGGAAAGAATGCCATTGGCCAAGGCCGGACAGCCCGCCACAATCCCATCGAGTTTCGGCGTAGACTGATTGAACAGGGGTGTTTTGCCGCGCTGGTCGGTGACCTGCCCACCAGCCTCGGACACGATCAAACTGCCCGCCGCCACGTCCCATTCCCATGTGCCTCTGAGCGAAAACATCGCATCATACCGACCCTGCGCCACCAAGGAGAGGCGATAGGCCAAGGAGGGCCGGAATTTGTGAACAAACTTCGGCGCGCCGCCGATCCAGTGTTCGTCGCTGAGGTGTTGCCCCGTGGCCAAAACCCGCGCGCCGTCCAGATCACAACGCTGGCCCGTGCGCAGCGGTTCGTCATTAAGCCAAGCGCCATCGCCTTTGATCGCGGTAAAAAGACGGTCGCGCAGCGGCAAATAGACCGCTGCGGCGATCACCTCTCCCTCTTCGGCAATCGCCAAAGAATGTGCCCAATTGTCGTCGCCATGGATGAAACTGCGGGTGCCATCAATCGGATCGACGATAAAGACGCGGGCCTTGCCAAGGCGCTCTGACGTGGTGTCCACCGTTTCCTCGGACAACCAGCCGTAGTCGGGGCGCTCAGACAAAAGATATTCGTGCAACATCCGGTCCACGGCCAAATCGGCCTCGGTCACCGGACCTTGCCCGTCGCCCTTGTCCCAAACCTCCGGGTTGGCTTTCCAATAGGGTCGGGCGATCTCTCCCGCATTGCGCGCCGCCTCGATCAAAAGTTCAAGGTCGTCAATCGCCAGCAAGTGTCATCCCTTCCACCAAAAGCGAGGGGACGACGCGGCTCAGATGCAGACGCGCGTCATTGGCCGGGATCAATGTGCCCAACATCTCGCGCAGGTTTCCGGCGATGGTGCATTCGTTGACCGGATAAGCGATCTCGCCATTCTCAACCCAAAACCCACTGGCCCCGCGCGAATAATCGCCTGTTGTGGGATTGATCGAGGAGCCGATCATATTGGTGACCAAAAGTCCGGTGCCCATGTCGCGGATCAGGTCTTCGCGGCTTTGGCTGCCTTGGGTCAGGGCGATGTTGGAGGGCGATGGTGACGGGACTGAGGACACGCCGCGTGCCGCGTTGCCGGTGCTCTCCAAGCCCAGTTTGCGTGCAGTCGCCAAGTCCAAAATCCAAGACGCCAAGCGTCCGTTTTCCACCAAGGCGCGCTTTTGTGTGGCCAAGCCTTCGGCATCAAACAGGCGCGAGGCCGAGGTGCGCGCCCGGTGTGGGTCTTCGATCACCGAGAGCGAGGGCGGCAAGACACATTCGCCCATTGCATCACGCAGCCAGCTTGAGCCACGCGCCACCGAGCTTCCATTGATTGCGGACAAAAGATGCCCGATCAGGGAGGCGGCAACGCGTTCGTCATAGAGTACGGGGTAGGCACCGGTTTTCGGTTTGCGTGGTCCCATCCGATCCAAAGTGCGCTCTGCCGCAATCCGCCCGATCTCTTCGGGGCTGGGCAGATCCGCGCCAAAAATCCGCCCCTCGCCGCAATAATCGCGCTCCATTCCTGTGCCTGTCCCGGCAATGGCGACACAGGAAATCATCCGATCCGTGCGGCTATATCCACCGCTAAACCCGTTCGTTGCGGCCATATGGATGCGTCGCTTGCCGTAGGCTGCGGCGGCTGCATCGACCTGTGAAATGCCTTTAACCGCCAGCGCTGCGGCTTCGGCGCGCAGGGCATCGTCTTTCAATTGTTCGGGGTTTGGCTCGTCAGACGGATCATAAAACTCCAATGCGGAGGCATCGGTAAGGTCGGTGATTTGCGACGGATCGGCCAGGCCTGCGGTGGGGTCTTCGGGGGCGAGGCGGGCCATTTTGACCGCCCGTTCTGCCATGGTCACAAGCGTCTCAGGGCGCGTATCAGAGGCCGACACACTGGCCTGACGCCGCCCGATCAACACCCTGAGGCCAATGTCCACACCCTCAGATCGTTCCGCATGTTCAAGTGCACCTTGCCGGACATTGATCGACACCGACGTGCCATCAATCGCCATCGCATCAGCGGCGTCTGCGCCCGCGGCTTTGGCCGCCTGTAAAAGCGCCTGCGTCAGATCGGAAAGGTCTTGGGCCATGGGAGTTCCTTTGCTGTCCCTGCGTTTGTTTTGGCGCGCGGGTCTGTCGTCTATGTCATGAGTTAGGCCGCCCGCACCCAAAGCGCAAGCGGCCCAAAGAATGCGTCGCCAAAGATAACTCAGAACGGCAAGGGTTGACCGTTGGCCAAGATCGCACCGTCTTCCGTCATCTCAAGATCAGAGACCAATTCACCCTCTTCGTCGCCCGGAAGGGTGAACATGCCAAGCATCATCTGCGCCATCGTGGATTCTTCTTGCGGCAAAATCCCCGAGGCTGTGAGCTTATTGATCAGGTCTGGCACCCCTTTGAGGTTCAGCGACATCGTACCTGCAAAAGGCGGCATGCCACCGGGCATGGCGGGTTCTTTATCCAGAAACTTTCCAGCCCCGGAGCCCGCAATCGTGGCCCCCGCGAGCGAGAGGAAAATCTCAGGGATTTCAACGGTGTTGACCGCCATACGCGGGGGGCTGTCTGGCCCTATGTTTTCGAGGGCCTTGAGGTCAAACAAATCCATTTTGTTGGTCAAAGTGCCCGCAAAATGCAGTTTCAGCGTCGCCGGATCATGCGGCAATTGGTTGGTCGGGTCCGCGATCATCCATGCAAGGTCCGGCAATGCCAGCTCCTCAAGCCCAATTTCAAGCTCATAGGGCTGCGGCGCATCTGCGGCTTTGAACGGAAATAAAACCCCGGCTGTCATGGACGCAAGGCCAAATTGAACCTGCTGACCGGGGATTTGTGCGCCGGCAACGGACACCAACATGTCTTTTGCATTGATCTTATAGCCAGCCGCACCGCCTACTAAAGTAAAGTTCAATGTGGTCGGCCCACTGGTCGATGTCAGCTCCATGTCACCACCCGCCTCATCGCCGGACACCCGCATCAATGCCGTGCTCGCGCCGGAGGACAGATCAATGTCCATGGACGATCCGCCGATCAAAGTTGCAAACGCATCCGCACCTTTTTCACCGGACAAGGACATCGTGCCAGAACCGCGCAAATCGGTTGCGCTGGTGGCCATTTCGACTGTCGTGCCATCGGTTTCGAACGGCTCAAACCCATAGGTCATCCGGGTCGCGGTAAAGTCCATATCCGAAGACAAAGCATCGCCATCGCGCAGTACGGTGTAGCTGCCAACGATCCCTTCGATCGACATGTCAACGCCGGGTTGGATGGTAACGCCTTCTACAATCGAAGGCGCGCCTTTCATCGTCATGGAGCCGCCGTCCATCGTATAGCGCATGTCGTCTTTCACGCCCGACACCTCGGTGACGCCGCCTAAGGTCGTGTCGACGCGGGTCTCATAGCCGGGCGTGTCCAACACCGGGTTGGCGGGGACACGGCTGATCGAGGTGATCGGCGCAGCGTATTCGATGCCAACCTTGCCGCCCGACAGGGCCTCAAAGCGAATTTCAGGAACGGTTGAGGTCGATGTTATGGGGCCTGCCGGGTTGGGGATGTCCATGCCATACACCATGTTGCGCACAACCAAAGTGTCGCCCTCGCGGCTTTCTTCGGCGGTGATGTCCATGCCCATTGCGGCCATCATGGATTGATAATTCTCCCACACCTCTTCGGGTGTGACATCGGCAAATGCTGGGACCCCAATCAAACAGGTCGAGCTGAGAAAAGTTGCAAAAAGTGTGAAACGCATCAGAAGACTCCTAACAGATGCGCGCACAGTTTCGTGATTTGTCGGCTGGGTCAAGACTGGAACCTTGCGCATCAGCCCCCTAAAGTCACCCGCGAACATAGGAGAGCAGGTCATGTTGGATTTAACCGGAAAAATCGCGCTTGTGACAGGCGCCAGCCGTGGCATCGGCGAAGCCACCGCGCGGCTTTTTGCCGATGCAGGCGCGAAAGTTGCCCTGCTCGCACGCTCAGAGACCGACATTTGTCGCATCGCGGATGAGATCGGAGAGGCGGCTCTCGCCGTGCCTTGCGATGTCGCGTCCTATGAGGATGTTGATGCTGCGTTGAGCAAGGTCGGAACCACTCTCGGTCCCGTCGATATTCTGATCAACAACGCGGGTGTGATTGACCCGATCTCGCATCTGAGTGAGGCCGATCCGATTGCCTGGGGACAGGTGATCGACATCAATGTCAAAGGCGTGTTTCACATGATGCGCCGTGTTGTCCCGTTGATGGTGGAGCGTGGTGGCGGGACGGTTCTGACCATCTCGTCGGGGGCGGCCCATAATCCGGTCGAGGCCTGGAGCGCGTATTGCACCTCCAAAGCCGGGGCGGCCATGCTCACATCCATGCTCGATCACGAAGAACGCGGCCATGGTATTCGCGCCATGGGTCTGTCGCCCGGCACCGTTGCAACCCAAATGCAGCGGGACATTAAAGCCTCTGGTGTAAACCCGGTCAGCCAACTTGACTGGTCGGTCCATATCCCCGCTGATTGGCCTGCGCGTGCTCTGCTTTGGATGTGCGGACCAGAGGCGGATCTTCATTTGGGACAGGAACTGAGCCTGCGCGATGACGCGTTTCGCCGCATATTGGGATTGATCACATGATAGACCTGAAACAAGATGGCGCGTTTTGGGTTGTGACCCTAAACCGGCCTGAAAAGGCCAATTCCCTCACTTCTGAGATGTTGTCACGTCTGATTGACATTGCCGATGAGGCTGAGGGGGGCGCCAAGGTTTTGGTCCTCACCGGCGCGGGCAAAGTGTTTTCTGCCGGGGCCGATTTGGACGAGGCGCGTGCGGGTCTCGCCACCTCGCCGTTGTGGGAAGAGCTGTCTGGCCGCATCGCCGCGCTGCCCTGTCTCACCATTGCCGCGTTGAACGGTACGCTGGCGGGCGGGGCTTTTGGGATGGCTTTGGCCTGTGACATGCGGATTGCGGACCCGGCGGCGAAATTCTTTTACCCGGTGATGAAGCTGGGCTTTTTGCCGCAACCGTCCGATCCAAAACGGTTGGCCAATTTGATTGGTCCTGCACGGGCCAAAATGATCCTGATGGCCGGGCAAAAAATCACCTCTGAGGAGGCGCTGTCTTGGGGGCTTGTGGATCGTTTGATCCCCGCCGCCGATCAAGTGGAGGCCATCGTCGCCCTTTCTGAGGCGGCGCTGGCCGCCAGTTCTGATCATATCGCAGGTATCAAAGGTTTGATCCCCGCGTGACGGCGCACACCCAAATCGACGCGCTGATTGTGGGCGCTGGCCCGGCGGGGCTGATGGCCGCAGAGGTGATCTCTGCGGCGGGTTTTTCCGTGATCGTGGCGGAGGCCAAACCGTCTCCGGCGCGTAAATTTCTCATGGCGGGGAAATCGGGTCTGAACCTGACCAAAAACGAACCACGCGCGCCGTTCCTCGCCGCCTATGATCCCATCCCCGACACGCTGCGCGAGGCGTTGATGGAGTTCGGCCCCAAGCAAGTGATCACATGGGCCGAGGGGCTTGGCCAAGAGATGTTCACCGGCTCCTCGGGTCGGGTGTTCCCGAAGGTGATGAAGGCTTCGCCTCTGTTGCGTGCATGGCTGTCGCGGCTGGACGCGCAGGGCGTTGATCTGCGTCGAAACTGGCGTATGACCGCCCTCGGCGATGCGGTGTGCTTTGACACCCCGGAAGGCCCGGTACAGGTCAATGCGAAAACCGTCGTTTTGGCGCTTGGTGGGGCGAGTTGGGCCAGATTAGGGTCGAATGGGGCGTGGCTGGACCTTGTGTCTCCCTATGTCGCACTGGCGCCTTTCATGGCTTCCAATGTCGGGATATTGCGCGATTGGAGCCCGCATATGACCCGCCATTTTGGCGCACCACTCAAAGGCGTGTGCCTGACCTCGGGGGCGTATTCGACGCGCGGTGAATGTGTGATTTCGGCGCGTGGGATTGAGGGTGGCGGTGTTTATGCGGTCACGCGCGGATTGCGCGCGGGCGCGCCTTTGCGGATTGATCTCTTACCGGACTGGTCGGAAGAGCGGGTAAAACAGACCCTGATCCAGCGTAAATCAAAAGAAACCCTCACCACATTCCTCAAACGCGCCTTCCGTCTCCCGCCGGAAAAGATCGCTTTGATGCTGGAATGCGCCGGGCCAAAACCCACCGATCTTTATGCGGCTCTCAAACATCTTGAGATCACGGATATTCGTCTTCGCCCGATGGACGAGGCGATTTCCACTGCAGGCGGCGTGTGCTTTGACAGTCTTTCCGATGACCTCGCCGCCAAGCCCCGCCCGGACTTGTTTTTCGCGGGCGAGATGTTGGATTGGGATGCGCCGACGGGCGGCTATCTTTTGACTGCGTGTCTTGCCACCGGACGACTGGCCGGACAGGGCGCGATCAAAGCTCTTTCATAACCTCGGCGGCGATCTCAAAGGATTTGAGTCGTGCCGAGTGATCGTGAATATTGCCCGCGATGATGATTTCATCTGGCTCGTATCGCGCGATCATCGCGGCCAATTGATCCCGCACCATCGGTTTCGTTCCGGTGGCGGAAACGGCAAAAATTGCCTCAAGCTGTGGCAAAAACTGACGCGGCACGACGCTTGCCACGTCTTTGACCGGGCGGGGCAATTTGCCCGGTTTGCCCATGCGCAGATTGGCGAAAGTCTGCATCATCGACGAGCGGATAAACAGCGCGTCCTCTGCCGTGTCAGCGGCAAACACATTGGTTGCCAACATGAAATGCGGTTTTTCGAGATGCTCGGAGGGTTGAAACATCCCGCGATAAATCTCAATCGCCTGTTCCAGCGCCGCCGGGGCAAAATGCGAAGCAAAGGCATAGGGCAGGCCCAAAATGGCGGCCAATTCGGCGCCATAGGTCGACGAGCCCAGCATCCAAACTGGCACATGGGTGCCCGTGCCCGGAAAGGCGCGCACCGCCGCGGTCTCCGGCATATCTCCGAGATAGGCGATCACCTCCTGAACATCCTGCGGGAAGGTTTCGCCATTGGCATGTCCGGGCGTCAGGTTGCGCCGTAGCGCCCGTGCCGTTGGCATATCCGTGCCCGGCGCGCGCCCAAGGCCCAGATCAATCCGATCGCCATAAAGTGCCTGTAACGTGCCAAAGGCCTCCGCCACCTGCAAGGGCGCGTGGTTCGGCAACATGATCCCACCAGAGCCGATTCGCATGGTTTTGGTGGCGTTGGCGATATGGCCAATCACCACTGCCGTCGCCGCAGAGGCGATCCCCGGCATGTTGTGGTGTTCGGCCAACCAATAGCGATTGTAGCCCCAGCCTTCGGCATGTTGTGCCAGATCGACACTGTTTTTCAACGCATCAGAGGTGGGTGTGCCATCGGGCACGGGGGCGAGGTCGAGAAGGGAATAGGGGATCATGTGCGGCTCCTTTCCTCAGCATGTGGGGCATGTCAGAGCTGGTTCCAAGCGCCGCAGCCTGACCGATTTCGCTCACCGCCGTTGCGCCAGCATGGCAAGACGGATCAAGGCCCGCTCCATCACCGCCATGGTCGGTGCGCGCGAAGACGAGCGCAGGGTCAGATCGGTATCGGTCAAAATACCCAAGGCGGTCTCAAGTTTATAGACACCCCAGCCCTGTGCCTGCCGGGTCATACGGTCGCGACGTGGGCCAAAAATCGGCGGACGGGCGCGGGCAATGCCGGAGGCCGCACCGCCGGGGTCAGACGCCGCCGCATGAAGCGCGCGAAAATGGCGCATGGTGAAAATGGACAGCGCGACCGGGTCAATGCCCTGCCCCTCGATCTTGATCATCAACGGGCCAAGCTCGGCAGTACGCCCTTCGGCGACGATATTCAAAACATCATCCACCTCCGCCTCGGAGGTTGCGGGGGCGCAATTTTGCACATCTTCGCTGGACACGGGCGAGGGGTCACTAAGTTTATAAAGCGACAGTTTCTCAAGCGTTTGACGGAAATCTCCGGGGTCGATGCTACGCGACAAGGCCTCGATGTCCACCATCGCCTCGCGGGAAATGTCTTGCACGCCTGCCTTTTTCAACGTCGCTTCGATCTCTGCGCGCGACGGAGGGTCGGCGTAAATTGCGACGCAATAGGCGCTTGGATGGCTTTCAAACAATTTGCGCAGTTTCGAGGTCGCTTTCAGGCTCCCGGCGGTGACAATCACCTGCGCATCGCCTTCGCGCCAATCAAACAGCGCCTCTTTCATCGCATCGGCCACTTGGTCGGTTGCGTCCTCGACAAAGGCGACACGGGGACCGGGGAAAAACCCCTGTGCCTTCATTGCGTCCATGAGCATGGCTTTGTCTTTGCGCATCTCCGCCCCGGACATCCGGGTCAGGCGCATTTCCTCTTCGCCTTGTGGGCCAATCAGCGCTTCAATCACCTCTTGTCGACGCAGCGCGATCCGCATCGCGTCCGGTCCATAGAGCAAAAGCCCGGCCTTTTTCGGGTCGGGCTTGGCAAAATATCCAATCGCATCGCGGGGCGAGAGTTTCATTTTTGCATCTCAACGGTGGTGATGAGTTTGCTGACCATTTGATCCGCCAAGATCACCATCAACCGCTCATAAGCATCGCGGGGGGCGGTGATCGCATCAACGGTCGAGCCGGTAGCGGAATAGGCGGTGAAGCTGGAAACGTCGCTTTTGGTCAAGATGCGCTCGGTTTGGATCTCGGTCAGAGTGAAGCTGACTTTGCCTTCAATGTGATAGCGGGTGATTTCCTGATCGCGGGTCAGGCCAATGGCATGTTCGGTGGTCGAGATGTCATAGCTCAACCGATAAAGCGGCGTGGTTGTCGGGCCAAATACGGTGCTGAGCCGATTGGCCAGAGCATAGCTTTCGCGATCCGATGGGGCGTCCACATCGACATGACCGCGCAGCGCAGCCGCGGTCCCGCCCGGCGCATAGGCGGGGGTAAACCCACATCCGGCCACCGCCCCCAAAGAGGCGATGGCAAAGATCAGGAAAGTGCGGCGATCAAACAACGACATTGACGATGCGGCCCGGAACAACGATGAGTTTCTTCGGCGACCCACCATTGAGCGCCTTTTTCACAGCATCGTTTTCCAAGACCAGCTTTTCAACCTCTTCTTTCGGCATCTCCTTCGGAACGGTGATTTCGTCACGCCGTTTGCCGTTGATCTGGATCGGAAGGGTCACGTTGTCCTCGACCAACATCGCCTCATCGGGGATCGGCCAAGGGGCCTTGGTCACCAAGCCATCGCCACCCAAAAGCGCCCACATTTCCTCGGACACATGCGGTGTCATGGGAGACATGAGTTGGGCCAGGGTTTTCAGCGCAAAGCGTTTCGCCTCACGTCCGGCTTTGGATTTGGCGATGGTGTTGGTGAAACCATAGAGTTTGGCGATCGAGGCGTTAAAGCCAAAGGACTCGATGCCTTGGGTGACCTCCAACATGGCCTTATGCGCGCTCCGGATCAGGTCCTCGTCGTCTTGGCCCTGTTCCGGGGTTTCACCCAATTCCGCCACCAAACGATAGACCCGTGCGAGGTGTTTGGACGACGCTTCCGCCCCTGATGCGGTCCATTCGACATCGCGTTCGGGAGGTGAATCGGACAACACAAACCAACGCGCCGTGTCGGCCCCGTATTGTTTGATGATCTCAACCGGATCGACCACGTTGTTTTTCGATTTTGACATTTTGGCGGAAGGGATCACGTTGACCCGCTCGCCTGTCTCTTTGACAAACACGCCGCCGTCGCGCTCTTCGACCTCTTCGGGGTAGTGATAGATCGTACGATCATGCGCGCCTTTGCGTTCGGCATTCTCGTAGATCGCGTGGGTCACCATACCTTGGGTGAACAGCGCGTTGAACGGTTCGCGGGACTTGTCCGGCAAATGTCCGGTTTCGTTCATCGCGCGGGCGAAAAAGCGCGAATAGAGCAGGTGCAAAATCGCATGTTCAATGCCGCCGATATATTGATCGACATTCATCCAATACTCCGCATCCTCGGTCACGGTTGGCGTGGTGGCGCGCGGCGCGGTGAAGCGGGCGTAATACCAAGAACTGTCGACAAACGTGTCCATCGTGTCGGTTTCGCGCAACGCATCGGCACCGCATTTCGGACAGGCACAGTTGCGCCATGTCGGATGACGATCCAGCGGATTGCCCGGTTTGTCAAAGGTGACATCGTCGGGCAGCTCAATCGGCAGGTTCTCTTTTTTCTCCGGCACAACGCCGCAGGTTTCGCAATGCACCACAGGGATCGGACAGCCCCAATAGCGCTGTCGCGACAGGCCCCAATCACGCAGGCGATATTTGGTGACGCCGTGGCCCACGCCATTGGATTCACAAAACGCGATGGCCGAGTTCACGCCCTCGTCGCCGGTTTGAACCTCATCACCCGCAAAGCCGCGCGTGTAGCGCACGGTGTCGGTTTTCAGCGGCGTGTAGGCCTCTGAGGTGTTCAACGCGCCTTTGATCGGTTCAAACACATAATGGATCGGCAGGTTGTATTTGGTGGCGAATTCAAAGTCGCGCTGGTCATGCGCCGGACAGCCAAAAATCGCGCCCGTACCGTAATCCATCAAGATGAAGTTGGCGATATAGACCGGCAATTCCACCGAGGTATCAAAGGGATGGCGCACAGTGAGGCCGGTGTTAAAACCAAGCTTCTCAGCCGTTTCAATCGCCTCTTCGGTGGTGCCGCCTTTGCGGCATTCTTCGCAAAACGCGGCGATCTCTGGATTGCTGTCGGAGAGATGTTTCGCCAGCGGATGATCGGCGGAGATGCCCACGAAGGACGCGCCCAGCAACGTGTCGGGGCGAGTGGTGTAAACCTCGATCCGGTCATGATTGTCCGGGCCATCCACCAAGGAAAAGGCAAATTGCAGCCCGCGCGATTTGCCGATCCAGTTTTTCTGCATGGTTTTGACCTTGTCCGGCCACTGATCCAGATGATCAATCGCCTGCAACAGGTCTTCGGAATAATCGGAGATTTTAAAGAACCATTGGGTCAATTCGCGCCGCTCGACCAGCGCACCAGACCGCCAACCGCGCCCGTCTTCGACCTGCTCGTTCGCCAAAACCGTCATATCCACCGGGTCCCAATTGACCACGGCGTTCTTGCGATAGACCAAGCCTTTGGCCAGCATGTCGATGAACATCGCCTGTTGTTGGCCGTAATATTCCGGGTCACAGGTGGCAAACATCCGGGTCCAGTCGATTGAGAGGCCCAGCGGCTTCATCTGATCGACCATCGTGTCGATATTGGCGTAGGTCCATGTTTTCGGATGCCCGCCTGACGCCATCGCGGCGTTTTCCGCCGGCATCCCAAAAGCGTCAAACCCCATCGGGTGCAACACATTGTGCCCGGTCGAGGATTTGTAACGCGCCACAACATCGCCCATCGTGTAATTGCGCACATGACCGATGTGAATGCGCCCCGATGGGTAGGGGAACATCTCAAGCACATAGTATTTCGGCCGGGTCTCATCGCGCGTGGCGAGAAACACCTCGGCCTCATCCCAGGCCTGTTGCCATTTCGGTTCGATCTCACTTGGCGCGTAGCGGCTCATGCGGGTGTCCTTTGGATGGTCAGTCAAACGCCGAGCCATTCAGAGGCCCGGC
Organism: Celeribacter baekdonensis; assembly: GCF_900102315.1. GTDB lineage: Bacteria > Pseudomonadota > Alphaproteobacteria > Rhodobacterales > Rhodobacteraceae > Celeribacter > Celeribacter baekdonensis. The sequence continues at coordinate 64,976 of NZ_FNBL01000004.1, read as the reverse complement.
GTGGTCGCAAACGTCATAAAACGTTGGTGGCTTGGGGTCCAGAGGCGATCAAATCACATGGACCTGCAACATGGATTGTCTGTCATTTGCCAGAGCGCAACTGACGCGCGCGGGTCAGAATGGCGTCTTCGACGGCGTGAATGGTTTCTTGGCTAACCGCGCCGCCTTTGGTGTAAAGCGAAATGTTTAGCGTGCGCGCGTCAAGCGCCGGGTCGGTGACATGGATCACCGCACGGTAAGCGCGTCCGCCACCCGGAGGGGTGCCATAGCCGGTGATGATCACGCCGGTGAACGGATCGGCCTCTTGCACGGGCAAAAAGGACAAGACGTCCAAAGCGGCGTTCCAGATGTATTTGTTGACCTGAACTTTGTCTTCAACCGACCCGCGCCCGCCGCCAAAGATGGTGCGGCGTTTGGATTGTTCGATGACAATGGTCTCACCGTTGGGAATCTCGACAGCCTGACCTGTGGATTTGGTGTCGATGACGTCGCCCTCATCCGTGGTGGTCACTTTCGGCCCGCCCGAAAAGGGACCGGACCCGATGGAGCCCGCGCTGCCACCCAGAGAGCCAAAGCTGTCAAACCCGCCACAGCCCGCAAGCGTCAGAGTTGCGGCACAGGCGGTGATCAAAACAAAGGTACGGCGAAACATCAAAGGCTCCCTCTTAGGTATCGCGGCAACCGTATCGCTCGCCGGGAAAAGGAACAAGGGCTTCAATGTGTAAAAGCGATGAGACAAAAGGAAAGGGCCGCCCCGAAGGGCGGCCCTCAATTGATCTTCTAAACTTCTAAGAAATTAGAAGGAGAAGGACAGAGCCAAGGTGGCGCCGGATTTCAGCTCGTAGCCGCCGAGACCGGTGTCGATGTCGTCAGTGGTAACTGCAGCAGCGTTGTTTGCGTCAGCATAAGAAGCGAGGAAGGATGCGCCGCCACCGAGGTCGTATTCTGCAACAACGTAAGATGCATAGTCGTTGTCGGACACGGAGTCACCGTCGATGTAACCAGCAGTCACAACCAGACCAGAACCGAAGTCATATGCGCCTTCGAGAGCGTATTCAGCTTCGCCGAGGAACTCTTCGTTGTAGTATGCAGCAACGGTGATCGGGCCGTCGGAGTATTCAGCGGACACGCCGTATGCTTCTTCAGAGTCAACGGAAGCGAAGTATGCACCGAGGGTCACCGGACCAACCGGGTAGGAAACGTCAATGCCGTAGCCGGTTTCGTTAAAGTAATCCATGACGGAGAAGTTGAATTCTGCGCCAGCCAAGGTGGTGCCGAGGTTCACAACGGTCATTTCCAGAACGTCGTCGTAGAACAGGCCAGCGTCAACCATGCCGAATTCTGCGCCGAGGTAGAGTTGTGCGCCATCCAGATCACCGTCGTTGGTGCCTTCGCCTGCGCCATCGTCAACGACGACATAGGACAGAGCGCCGGAAACCATGCCGAAGGAACCTGTGACAAGGATACCAGCGGTGGTGCCTGCGTAGTCAGCAGCTTCGTCGAACGGTGCGAAGAAGTCGTTGTCGTACAGAGCGGACACGCCGGAGAAGGACGCGTATGCGGTGTCAACGTCGCCGAAGGACAGGGCGAACATGTCGTTGGACAAGGTCAAAACCCAATCAGAGGAGTCGACAGTGCCCATGGAGTAGGTGGTGTCGGTGTCGCTCTCAAGGTCGATGTCGAGCGAAGCAGAAGCGGTCCAGCCGTTGTTCAGCTCTTGGGAGAGGTTCACAGTGAGACCAGCGTCGTAGTATGCGCCGTCGTTCCAGTCATCGTTGTAGCCGAGTTCTGCGTCGCCAGACCAGGTGACTTCAGCGGAAGCGGCGCCTGCGAGCAGAGCGATCGCTGCGGAGGAGAGAAGAATCTTTTTCATTTTTTGCCCTCGTGGAATTTTTGAGTATCAGGCATGCCGGCTAACCCGACACATGGGCATTGAAATGCGCCGAGATGGGTTTTGGGTCAAGCAAACGCGCTCTTGGTTGGTAAGCTCTCCCAAAAATGATGCAACTTCGCCACACACCTGTTGCATGGGGGGTGAAACCCGCCTTATGAAATCCAATGAGAGTGGTTGGTTATGCCGAAGGGGACAGATATGGGATTGGCCGAAATCAAACAGCGGATCGTCGACGAAGCCACGCGCTGTGGCCGCAATCCGCAGGATGTGTGTCTGATTGCTGTGTCGAAAGTCCAGCCGGATGATCGAGTCGTCGCGGTGTTGGAACAGGGGCATCGGGTTTTTGGTGAAAACAAGGTGCAGGAGGCGGCGGGCAAATGGCCCGGCTTTAAAGAACGTTTTGCCGGTGTGGAATTGCATCTGATCGGTCCGTTGCAAACCAACAAGGCGCGGCAAGCGATGGAGCTGTTTGATGTGATCCACACATTGGATCGCCCGAAATTGGCCAAAACCATTGCGCGGTTGGCGGATGAGACCGGCGCTTGTCCGCGCCTTTATATACAGGTCAACACAGGGGCCGAGCCGCAAAAGGCCGGTGTGTTGCCCGAAGAGGCCGATGCGTTTATCAAAGACTGTCGCGATCTGGGGCTGTCGATCGAGGGTCTGATGTGCATTCCACCCGCCGATGAGGAGCCGTCTTTGAACTTTGCTCTGCTGGCCAAAATCGCCAAGCGCAATGGGATCAAAGGTCTGTCCATGGGCATGTCCAATGATTTCGAAACCGCGATTGCCCAAGGGGCGACGCATGTGCGGGTTGGCTCTGCGATCTTTGGCGAGCGGGCGTATGAGGTCTGACTATTGAGTATTTAGGCTGCAATGAAGGCAGGCTTAGCGGACAATCAACCGGGTTGCGGGGCTGATCCGCTCTGCGATCCATCTGAGGTGATCGGCGCGAAAGGCGACGCAGCCCTCGGTTGGATGGCGCGGTTTGCGCCAGCGATGGATGAAAATCGCCGAACCTTTGCCGGGGGTTGCCTCTGGCCAATTCCAATTGGTGGTGAGAACCACATCATATAAACGATCGCCCCGACGCATTTTTTCGTGGCTGGCTTTGAACGGTGCGCGCACCAAATGATTGTAGCGGGGGTGATCCGAGGCGTCGCACCACAGGTCGCCGATGCGGATTTTGGTGCCTCGCAGCGCAGGTCCGCGGTCCGCTCTATAATAGAGTTCCGCGATCTCATGGGGGCCAATCGGTGTGCCGCCATCGCCTTCGTGCTTGTCCGTAACGATGCCGCCCTTGCCGATGGAGCAGGGAAACCGCCGCCCCATGAAGCGCGCGCCCCAACGGGTGACGACAAGATCATGCGGTGTGATCGTCATAGCAAATGCCCGGATTTTTTTGCCTTGGTGGCCAGATAGGCGGTGTTGAACCGGTTTTTGCCCACCATAAGCGGTACGCGTTCGGAGACTGTGATCCCCTGTTCTTCCATGCGCGCGACCTTGGCAGGGTTGTTGGTCAAAAGGCGAACGGTGGAAAATCCCATCTCTTTGAGGATCGCGGCACCAATGCGGAAGTCGCGTTCATCATCCTCGAAACCAAGCCGGTGGTTGGCCTGTACCGTGTCAAACCCCTGATCCTGCAACGAATAGGCACGCATTTTGTTGGCGTGGCCAATGCCGCGGCCCTCTTGGTTGAGATAAAGCAACACGCCCGCGCCGACCTCGCCCATTTGCGCCAAGGCCGTGTTCAACTGAGGTCCGCAATCGCATTTGAGCGATCCAAACAGATCGCCGGTGAAACAGGCCGAGTGCAGCCGCGCCAACACGGGTTGGTCGCGATCCGGGCGGCCAATCTCGACGGCAAAATGTTCCTCGCCGCCATCATCGGGGCGAAACACATGCACACGACCGGCCTCTGAGGCGACCAGTGGCACGCGGGCATGAACCACGTCATGCAAAGGCGCGAGGTCGGCCATGAACGGCATGGCTTGGTCCACCGGGATCACCGTCAGGCCATTTTGTGCTGCGAGGTCCAAGGCGTTTTCGACCTCGACCAGGATCGCGGCGGGCAAGAGGCGCGCCGATTTGGCCAAAGCAATCGCGGCCCGCGCCGCCGTTGCATCACCGCCGCGCGCCGATTGAAAGGGACCTTTCATCGGATGGGTGAGGTCATCGGCGGGGTCTGCGACCGCCTCGATCCAAGTCACATCCACGTCTTTTGGCAGGATCAGCCGCGCCAGATCACCATCATAAGCGCGCGCATTTAATGTTTCGGCCCGCCGTGCGGTGATCGCCAAATGCGCCGTGCCCAGCGAGGCGAGATCCGCAAGCCGCGCAACCGAGACCCCTTCGGCGGCCACGGCAAGCGCGGCACCAGTGGCGGTTTGCAAGACCACAGGCACGCCCATCCGCAAATCCGCGCGGGCGCGGGCGACACGTTCGGCAAGGGAGGGCGCTAGGCTCATTGGGGCAATCCGGAGTGATTTCAGACCCTTCATGTAGCGATCTTTGACATAAAGTGAAACATTTCAGGTGAATTTGACACGCTTGCGTGAGCACAGTGTTGCAAATCTTGTCGAAGCGGACCGGCGAGCGCACATCACAATCAAGACACAAACAAAGGAGGTCACTGTGATGGCCACTCTCAAGAAGATTCTGCTTGTTGACGATGATGACGATCTGCGCGAAGCGCTGAGTGAACAGCTTGTCATGACTGAAGATTTCGATGTGTTCGAAGCCGACAGTGGCGCCTCCGCCATGGAGCGCGCCAAGGAGGGGCATTATGACCTTATCATGTTGGATGTTGGACTGCCGGACACGGATGGGCGCGAGCTGTGCAAACGCCTGCGCAAATCCGGGGTGAAAGCGCCGATCCTGATGCTCACCGGTCATGACACCGATGCCGACACCATTCTGGGTCTTGATTCCGGGGCCAATGATTATGTGACCAAGCCGTTCAAATTCCCGGTGCTTTTGGCCCGCATCCGCGCCCAATTGCGCACCCATGAACAATCGGAGGCGGCTGTGTTCCAGCTTGGGCCATATACGTTCAAACCGGCACAAAAGATGCTTGTTACCGAAGATGACAAGAAAATTCGCCTGACGGAAAAAGAGACCAATATTCTCAAATTCCTCTATCGGGCTACCGAAGGTGTCGTTGCCCGCGATGTGCTGTTGCATGAGGTTTGGGGTTATAACGCCGGGGTGACCACGCATACGTTGGAAACCCATATTTACCGGCTGCGTCAGAAAATCGAACCCGATCCTTCCAATGCGCGGCTGTTGGTGACCGAATCCGGTGGCTATCGCTTGGCGTCCTGACCCGGCGGAGCAAAAGCCCCACCTTAAGCCCCTGCGCATCGGGGATCGGATGCGCGTTCCCTCTCCCTCGTTTCCTCAGGCCCGGCTGATCTCAGTCGGGCCTCTTTTTGCACGTCTTTCGGGTGGCGCCCGGCGGTTCTGCGCTTTAGCTTTGGGCAAACCTAACGAGGACCCCGATATGCCCTTTACCCTTGCCACTTGGAACATCAACTCCGTCCGCCTGCGCGAAGCCATCGTTTGTAAGCTTCTCGAAGAGGAAGCGCCCGATGTGCTTTGCCTTCAAGAATGCAAATCTCCGGTCGATAAAATCCCGATGGATCAGTTCCGCGCCCTTGGCTACACCCACATGGTCGCGCGTGGACAAAAAGGCTATAACGGTGTTGCGATCCTCTCAAAGCTGCCGCTGGTGGATGCGGGGGGCGAAGATTATGCCAGCTTGGGTCACGCTCGTCATGTTGCCGCCAGGTTGGAAACCGGTGTGACGATCCACAATTTCTATGTGCCTGCCGGGGGCGATGTGCCGGACCGTGAGATCAACGAAAAATTTGGGCAAAAGCTCGATTACCTGACCGAGATGCGCGATGCGTTTCACGCCAGTCGCCCGGAAAAATCCATTCTCGTTGGCGATTTGAACATCGCGCCGCGTGAGGATGATGTGTGGAACCACAAGAACCTGTTGAAAATCGTGTCGCACACGCCGATCGAGGTCGAACATTTGGCCGAAACGCAGGAGTCTGGTAATTGGGTCGACGTCACTCGCCAAGATATTCCCGAGGGCCTTTTGTATAGCTGGTGGTCCTATCGCGCCAAAGATTGGGACGAGGCCGACAAGGGACGTCGTTTGGATCACGTCTGGGCCACGTCGGATATTTCCAACGCCGGGCATGGGTCGCGTGTGCTGCGCGCCGCGCGGGGATGGGACAAACCATCGGATCATGCGCCCGTATTCGCCACCTTCGACCTTTAATTTTCAGCACACAAAGCGCATATAGGGCCAAGCAAGCAGATAAGGGAGACCACTGATGGACCTGGGTCTAACAAACACCACCGCGACCGCCCCGGATGCGGGCACCTATGTCAAAGACGTCACAGAGGCCGATTTCATGGCCGAGGTGATCGACGCCTCGCAAGAGGTTCCTGTGATTGTGGATTTTTGGGCGCCTTGGTGCGGTCCGTGCAAAACGCTTGGTCCGGCTTTGGAAGCGGCTGTGAATGCCGCCGGGGGCAAGGTCAAAATGGCCAAAGTCAACGTCGATGAAAACCAAATGATCGCGGGTCAGATGCGCGTGCAATCCATTCCCACCGTCTATGCCTTTTTCAAAGGTCAGCCGGTTGATGGCTTTCAAGGCGCGCTGCCTCCGTCGCAAGTTGCTGAGTTTGTAAAGAAAACCGCCGATCTTGCGGGAGATGGCGGGCTGGCCGATGCCGTGGCTGCCGCTGACGAGATGTTTGATCTCGGTGAGATCGACGATGCGGCGCAAACCTACGCGGCCATCCTTGAAGAAGATCCAAACCTCGCCGCCGCCTTCGCCGGTCTCGCCAAATGCCATGTCGCCAAAGGCGAGATTGATGAGGCCGAGGCGGTGCTTAACGGGATGCCCGCAGAGCTTGCCCACACCGCCGTGATTGAGGGTGTCCATGCTCAAATCGCACTGGCGCGTGAGGCCGAAAATGCCGGACCTGTCGCCGAATTGACCGCAAAAGTCGAAGCCGATCCCACGGATATGCAGGCGCGTTTGGACCTTGCTGTTGCTTTGCACGCCAATGGCCAAATTGAAGAATCTGTCGATACGTTGTTGGCCGCGTTCAAATTGGATCGTGACTGGAATGAGGGCGCGATCAAGGAACAATTGTTCAAGGTTTTCGACAGCCTCAAACCAAACGATCCCATCGTTTTGGCTGGGCGTCGTAAATTGTCCTCGATCATATTTGCCTGATCGGTTTGGTGCTCTAAGTTAGAGCCATGATAACAGCCGCCGATCTTCCCAAAACCATTGCGATTTTCCCGCTGACCGGGGCGCTTTTGCTGCCCCGGTCTCGGTTGCCGCTGCATATCTTTGAGCCGCGGTATTTGCAGATGATCGAAGATTGCATGAAAACCCCGACCCGGTTGATCGGCATGATCCAGCCGCGCAGCGGGGCAGGGGAGGGCAAACTCAATTCCATCGGTTGCGCTGGCCGCCTCACCGGGTTTTCCGAAACCGAAGATGGTCGCTACATGATCACCCTGTCCGGCATCTCGCGCTTTCGTTTGGGACAGGAGAGCACCGGGTTTTCGCCCTACCGCAAATTCGATGTCCATTGGACGGATTTTGCCGCCGATCTTGGACCTGCCGAACATGACCCTTGTCTGGATCGTCGGCATTTTATTTCCCTGCTGCGCCGGTATTTTGACGAAGAGGATTTGCGCACCGATTGGGAAAATCTGGGGCGCGCTGAAGATGAGCTATTGATCAATTCCCTGTCCATGCTGTGCCCCTTTGGCTGTGAGGACAAACAGGCGCTTTTGGAAGCGCCGTCTCTTTCCACCCGACGCGAAACTCTGATAACATTGATCGAATTCGCTCTCAGAGGCGGCAACAACGAGGATATGATGTAATGGGTGCCCCATCCGAACCGCAAACGCCGCTGTTTGACCGCCGCATGTTGGAGGCGCTTGTCTGTCCACAGACCCATGCGACGCTGATCTATGATGCCGAAGCGCAGGAATTGATTTCCAAAACTGCAGGCCTCGCCTATCCGATCCGCAACGGCATCCCGATCATGTTGGTCTCAGAGGCGCGTAAAATCGACAGCTGACGGGGCGGTTTAAAGCGCACGCCCCTGCAACAATTTCGGCAAATCGCCATTCACCCCGGCCGCCTCTCGGATCGCGGCGCGGCGCAGGCCGGTGATCGAATTGACCATACCCATCCCCATGTCGCGCGCGATGCGCAGGATTGGATTGTCGTTTGAGAACAGCTTGTTAAAGCTGTCTGTCATCAAAGCCATGGTGGCAATATCAAACCGCCGCCATTGACTGTAGCGGGCCAAAACATCTTCGCGGCCAATGTCTTCGCCACGCCGATGCGCGTCCACAATCACTTCGGTCAATGCACCAACGTCTTTGAGACCCGCGTTCAAACCCTGGCCTGAAATCGGGTGCATCCCATGCGCCGCATCGCCGACCAAGGCCACGCGCGGGGCGTAAAATTTGTTCGCCAAGGTGATGTTGAGCGGATAGGCGAACCGATGACCAACCAAAGAAATCTCGCCGAGGAAATCGCCAAACCGCGGTCGCAAAACAGCCATGTAATCGGCATCAGACAGGGCCTGAATATCCCCGGCCATCTTGTCCTTTTCGGTCCAGACAATCGAACTTTGATGGCCCGGCAAGGGCAGGATCGCCAAAGGCCCGGATGGCAAGAAAAACTGATGCGCACAGCCGTGATGCGGCAATTCATGGGCGATCGCACAGACCAGCGCCGTTTGGCCATAGCCCCATCCGGTGCGGCCAATCCCGGCGCGCTCGGCCGTGCCGGATTTTCGCCCGTCACAGCCAACAATCAGCCGCCCGGACAGCACGGTCCCATCGCTCAGCGTCACCTTTGCCCCATGGGCATCAATCTCCTGCGCGGTGACCGTGCCTTCGATCTGGGTGATCTTGGCCTGGCTATTCAAAGCGGTCAAAAACGCCTGCCGGAGATAGCGGTCCTCGACCATGTAGCCCATCGGGCTTTCGTCAATTTCGCCGTCGCGAAATTCCAACATAAACGGCGCGGGGCCTTCGCCCGGTTTGCCGTCCGTGACCTTCACGTCCAAAATCTCTTGCGCATGAGCGGCCACTTTGGGCCAAATCCCGATGGCCTTCAAAAGCCTTTGAGAGGACAAGGACAGAGCATAGCCGCGGCCATCAAAGGCATCACTGGCGCGTGCCGCTTGCGGCAAAGAGTCAATCAAACTCACGCGCAACCCAGCATTCGCACAGGCCAGCGCCAAGGCCGGGCCATTGAGACCGCCGCCGATGATGATCACATCGCTTGAAGGGGTAGAATTCTGGGTCATGACGATCTCCCGAGGGTCTATGCGGACTGGGCTAAATATGATGCACAAGACCGGATTGTCCATGCGTTCATCCGTCGCTAGGTTGGCCCAAGGCACGATCCGGGACGTGCCTTGGGCACGAAAGGAAAACCAAATGGCCGATTTCAAAGACATGAGCATGTGCGATTTGGGGCGCGGCATTGGCGCGGGCGACATTGATCCGCGTGATCTGGCCGCCGATTTTCTGGATCGTGCGGCCTCTCACCCTCTCAGCCCCCGTATCTATGCCCGCATGATGGCGGATCGTGCTTTGGCCGAGGCTGAGGCCGCCGCCATGCGTGCTCAAAACGGCGTGCGGCGTGGTCTTTTGGACGGTGTGCCCGTGTCATGGAAGGATCTTTTTGACACCGCTGGCGTGGCGACCGAAGCCGGCACCGCGCTGTTGAAAGACCGCATTCCCAGCCGTGACGCCGAAATGGTCCGCCGGGGCGCGCTGGCCGGGCTGGTGGCCTTGGGCAAAACCCACATGTCGGAACTCGCCTTTTCCGGCCTTGGCCTCAATCCGATCACCGCCACCCCGCCCTGTATCAACGATATGGAGGCGGTTTCGGGCGGGTCGTCCTCTGGCGCTGCGACCTCCGTCGCCTTTGGTCTCGCCCCCGGTGCGATTGGGTCGGATACCGGGGGCTCGGTGCGTATTCCCTCTGCGTGGAACGATCTTGTGGGTCTGAAAACCACCGCCGGACGGCTGTCTTTGCAGGGTGTCGTGCCCCTTGCCGCCACGTTTGACACAGTCGGCCCGCTGGTCAAAACCGTCGAAGATGCCGCCGCGCTGTTCGCCATTCTGGACGGCACATCCGCCCCCGATCTCAAAGGCGCAACGCTCAAAGGCAAACGGCTCTTGATCCTCGACTCCGTGGTGTTTGACGACATCCGTGACGCGCCCCTTGCCGGGTTTGATGCCGCTGTGACCAAATTCAAAGATGCCGGTGCCGAGATTCACCGCGCCCGCGTGCCCGCCGTGGAGGCGGCCATGGACCTGTCTGGCATCCTTTTCACCGTCGAAGCCTATGCCGAATGGCGTGATGATATCGAGACCAATCCCGACGTGATGTTCTCGCGTATCTTGGAGCGGTTCCGGGCGGGCCAGACCTTTAGTGGCGCGGATTTCGTGGCCGGTTGGAAAAAGCTTGCCCATCTGCGTGCGGAGTACCTTAAGGCCACGGCGGGATATGATGCTGTCATCCTACCCACCGCGCCGATCTTGCCGCCCAATGCGGAGCGGTTGATGACGGACTCCAACTACTATGTGACTGAAAACCTTTTGGCTTTGCGCAACACACGGGTGGGCAATTTGATGGGACTGGCGGCGCTGACCCTGCCCACGGGCGTGCCGTCTTGTGGGGTCATCCTGCAAACGCCGCCCAATACCGAAGCGCAGCTGTTGCGGCTTGGGGCAGCGGCGGAGACGGCACTGGCCTAAAAGCCACAACTGCGACACGGCCCCCCCGATGTGCGGCGTCTTTTGCTGGACCCGGAGGCCCACGCCCGCTATCCTGATCGCAATTACCCGGGCAAAAGATCCGGAAACACGAGGCAGTAGCAGTTCCATGACGTTTCCTGAGCGGTTTTCAAACCTGCCAGACTATGCGTTTCCGCGTTTGCGGAACCTTCTCGACGCTCATGCGCCGGGCGGTGAGGTGATGCATATGACCATTGGCGAACCGCGTCATGCCATGCCCGATTTTATTGGCGAGGTTTTGGCCGAAAATATCGCGGGTTTTGCCAAATACCCCAACAACAACGGCTCTGACGCGTTGTTGAGCGCGATCTCAAACTGGATTGCGCGCCGCTTTGGCGTGACGGTTGATCCCGAGGCCGAACTCATGGCGCTGAACGGGACCCGCGAAGGCCTGATGAATGCCTGTCTTGCGCTCTGCCCGGAGAAAAAGCATGGCAAACAGCCGGTCGTTTTGATCCCGAACCCGTTTTACCAAGTTTACGCCGTCGCCGCCGTGACCATTGGCGCCGAACCCGTGTTTGTGCCCGCCACTCGGGACACCGGGTTCTTGCCCGATTACGCCAGCTTGCCCGCCGAGGTGCTTGAGCGCACCGCCATCGCGTATATCTGTAGCCCGTCCAACCCGCAGGGGGCCGTGGCCTCGCGCGACTATCTGCGCGCCTTGATCGCTTTGGCGGAAAAGCACGATTTCAAAGTGTTTGCCGACGAGTGTTATTCCGAGATTTACCGGGACGCGCCGCCCACAGGTGCGCTTGATGTGGCCCGTGAACTGGGGGCCGATCCCGAACGCGTGGTGATTTTCCATTCCCTGTCCAAACGTTCCAACCTTCCGGGGCTGCGTTCGGGGTTTGTTGCCTCAGGGGCGCAAAACATCCACCATATCCGCCGTTTGCGCGCCTACTCTGGCGCGCCGCTCCCCGATCCGATCCAGGCGGTGTCCGCGCGGGTTTGGGCCGACGAGGATCATGTCATCGCCTCGCGTGCGCTCTATGCCGAGAAATTCGACATGGCCGATGAGGTGTTCGCCGGCATTGATGGTGCCGCCGCCCCCGAGGCCGGATTTTTCCTCTGGCTGCCCGTCAAGGATGGCGAAGAAGCGGCGATGAAGCTTTGGACACAGACCGGCGTTCGGGTTTTGCCCGGCGCATATCTTTCGAGGGACGTGGATGGGGAAAACCCCGGCGCGTCATATATCAGGGTCGCCCTTGTGGCCCCAATCAACGAGACACGGCGCGGGCTCATCAAGCTCCGCGACTGTTTGTACACATAAAGAGGCAGGCATGGCATCCTATCAGGCACGTGGTCGCGATCCGCTTTTCGACAGAAACACCCAAGCCGTTTTGGAGCGGCGGGGGAAGGAACTTATTGGGCTTGGCCTGATCGTAGCGGGGGTTTTATTTGCCCTGATGCTCGGCTCCTATGTGCCCGAAGATCCAAGTTGGCTGTCCGCCACCGATGCGCCTGTGCGCAATGTTTTGGGTCGGTTCGGCGCCTCGATTGCCTCGCCATTGATGATCATCGTGGGTGCCGCTTCCTGGGGATTCCCTCTGGCGTTTCTGGCGTGGGGGCTGCGGTTTGTCCTGCATCGTGGGGCCGAACGTGCGCTGACGCGGGCCGTGTTTGTGCCCATCGCCATTGCCGTGGCGGCGGTCTATGCCTCGACCCATGCCTCCACCGCGCCACAAAGTTTTGGCGGCCTGTTCGGGGATACGGTTTTGGCCGCATTGATCCAAATTCTGCCCTTAGGACAGGGGTTTAGCCTTAAGGCCCTCTCTGTCCTGTCGTTTTTTGGCACCCTTGCCCTGATGCTTTTTGCCTTTGGCTTTGTTGTCCGCGAATTGCTTGCGGGTGGGCGTTTTTTGCTGATCGGTGTTGTGTCGCTCTATGCGCTGGTGTTGCACCTTTTGGGTCGCAGTGCACGCGGGTCGATGACGGTCGGGCAACGTTTGGCCCAAAATGCCGCGCAACGTCGCGATGAGCGCCGCCAAGCTGCCGCCGAACTTGCCGAATTTGAAGCGGCTCAGACCGCACAAGCTCAGCCGCGTCCGGGCCGCGTGTTGCGTGCGCCGATGCCGGAAACTGCGCCACAGGCCGCGACTTACCCTGTGGAATACGACCCCAAACCCTCGCTTTTCGCCAAGATGCCGGGGCTGTTGAAACGCACCGCACCTGACGATTTGGAACCGGAATTGATTGAACGCGACGAGGCCCCGGATGTTTATGTTGCGCCGGGTCAGGACGATCGCATTCGCTCCAAAATCGCCAATGTGATCAGTGCCCGGTCGCGCGTTGGGTCGCGCGAGGCTCCGGCGGTTACGGAGCGGGTTGAACCGCCGCTCACCGCCGCACAAAAGGCCGCTGCGAAATACAAAAAGGGTCCGAAGCCGATGATCTTGGCGCAGGCCGAGCGGCCGCAGCCGGTGGTTGCCCCCTATGTGGAAACCTATGCTGAGGGCAGTTTGGAGGATGACGCTTATGCTGATCCCTTTGCTGCCGATGAGTATAACGATGAGTATAGCTATGAGGCCGTCGACAGCTTTGCTGAGGAGGTCTATCCAGAGGCGGATGAGGTCGAAACTCCGGACTATCTGAGCGCGCAGCCGCAGCGGTATGAACCGCCAAAACCCGCGGCCCCCGAGGCCAAGCGCGTGGTGCAACATCCGGTACGCAAACCTGTTGCCCAGTCGAAACAGGCGCAAGCCGAGGCGCAGCCTGCGTTGAAATTCGACCCGAAAGAGGCCCAATACGAGGTGCCGCCGCTGTCCTTGTTGGACAACCCGGTCAATATCGTGCGCCACACGCTCTCGGATGAAGCCTTGGAAGAAAACGCGCGGATGTTGGAAAGCGTGTTGGATGATTACGGCGTTAAGGGTGAGATCGTTTCGGTCCGCCCCGGCCCGGTTGTCACCATGTATGAACTTGAGCCCGCGCCGGGCCTCAAAGCCTCGCGGGTGATCGGCCTCTCGGACGATATTGCGCGGTCGATGTCGGCGCTCTCCGCGCGTGTGTCCACGGTGCCGGGGCGGTCGGTGATCGGGATCGAATTGCCCAATGATCACCGCGAAATGGTCAGCTTCCGCGAAATCCTGTCGACCCGCGATTATGGCGATGGCAAATTGTCCCTGCCTCTGGCGTTGGGCAAAGACATCGGCGGTGATCCGGTTGTCACCAACCTCGCCAAAATGCCTCACCTTTTGATCGCTGGGACCACCGGCTCCGGGAAATCCGTGGCGATCAACACGATGATCCTTTCATTGCTCTATCGGCTGACGCCGGAGGAATGCCGCTTGATCATGATCGACCCGAAGATGTTGGAACTTTCCGTTTACGACGGCATTCCACACCTTTTGTCGCCGGTTGTGACCGATCCGAAAAAGGCCGTGGTCGCGCTCAAATGGGCCGTGGCGGAGATGGAAGATCGCTACCGCAAAATGTCCAAAATGGGCGTGCGCAACATCGACGGCTACAATGGTCGTGTTAAAGAAGCGCTGGCCAAAGGCGAGCTGTTTTCGCGCACCGTTCAAACCGGGTTTGACGACGAAACCGGTGATCCGATCTTTGAAACCGACGAGTTTCAGCCCGAAACCTTGCCCTATATCGTCGTCATTGTGGACGAGATGGCCGACCTGATGATGGTCGCGGGCAAAGAGATCGAAGCCTGTATTCAACGCCTTGCGCAGATGGCGCGGGCCTCTGGTATTCACTTGATCATGGCAACGCAACGCCCGTCAGTCGACGTCATCACGGGTACGATCAAGGCCAACTTCCCGACCCGGATTTCGTTCCAGGTGACATCGAAAATCGACAGCCGCACCATTTTGGGTGAACAGGGTGCCGAGCAACTCCTTGGCATGGGCGACATGTTGTACATGGCGGGGGGCGGTAAAATCCAACGCTGCCACGCGCCGTTTGTCTCCGACGAAGAGGTCGAAAAAATCGTTTCCTATCTCAAAGCCTACGGTCCGCCTGATTATGTCGGTGGCGTGGTTGAGGGGCCGGATGCGGATAAGGAAAGCGACATTGACGCGGTGCTGGGCCTGTCCGGCGGCAACACCGACTCGGAAGATGCGCTATATGATACGGCCGTGGCCATCGTGATCAAGGACCGCAAATGTTCGACCTCCTATATCCAGCGCAAACTGGCCATTGGCTATAACAAAGCGGCGCGTTTGGTGGAGCAAATGGAGGACGAGGGTGTCGTTTCCTCGGCCAACCATGTTGGAAAACGCGAAATTCTTGTTCCTGAACAATGACATATCACATCACGCCAAAATCCGCGTGATGTGATCTAAAGAGAGGTGAAAGGGCGTGCGCAAAGGCGTATATGTGAGGGCATGAAACGCTTTATCACCGCTCTTGCGCCCGCCGCCCTGATTGCTTTTTCCGTTGCTGCCCCGGCAATGGCGGAGAAGCTGTCGCTTGGAACCCTGTCGAATTACCTCAATGGCCTGTCCACGGTTCAGGCGGATTTTACCCAGACCAACGATGACGGATCACGGTCTTCAGGGACGTTGACGCTCAAACGTCCGGGTCGGATGCGCCTGTCCTATGGCGGGGAAAATGATCCGCTTGTTTTGGGGGCGGGCGGCCAGGTTGCCATTTTTGATCCGGGTTCAAACGAGCCGCCACAGCGCTTTCCCATGGCGCAGACGCCGCTGTCGTTGATCCTGGCGCGCAATGTTGACCTGTCAAAGGCGCGCATGGTGGTATCGCACACCGAGGTCAATGGTGACACGGTGGTGCGCGCCCAGGACCCGGATCACCCGGAATATGGCTCGATTGATTTGATTTTCAGTGCCACGCCCATCCTGAAAGCCTGGGTCATTCATGATCAGAACGGTGGTGATACAACCGTCCAGCTCACCAAGATGACGCTTGGAGGGTCCGTCTCTGACAGTCTGTTCAACATCCGGTCCGAAGCCAAACGGCGCGGTACGCCGATCGACTAAAAGTTTAGAGCTTACGACAGGACATCAACTGTTGGCGATAGGTGGTGGATCGTGCGCCGACTTCGGTGGACACACGCATCAACCATGATTTCGCGCGGTAACTGCCACGGGCATAGCCCGTTCGGCCCTCGTGATACGCGAGGTATTGCGATGTGGCATCCTGCTTTGAAATGCCCAAAACCGACGTGGATTTATCCATGTACCAGCCCATGAAATCGGTCGCGTCCTGGATGCGATCCCGTTTGGCACCCCAACGGTTTTGTTCGCGGCGGTACTCATCCCAAGTGGCATCCAGCGCCTGCGCATATCCGTAGGCCGAACTTTGACGCCCCATCGGGATCACGCCAAGCACGAAACGATACGGGGTGCGGGCGTTGCCGATAAATTTGCTTTCTTGGTAGAACGTCGCCATTTGCACGTTCACCGGAATGCCCCATTTGCGTTCGGTGGCTTTCATCGCCCGAAGATAGGTGGGGCGTTGGGATACGATGGCGCAGGCGTTTTCGAGTTCCCGGGGGGCGGAGAAATTGCCGCTGCCGCAAGCCGAGACCAATAAAAGTAATGCCACTGCGCGAAGACGTCTGCTCATGTCTGCCTCTCGCTTTTTTGTTTTGTGAGACAATAGCGGATTTGGGCGTGGTGTGAAATGTCTTTCCCGTGATCTTTGCGTCGAACGGCGGGCATGGTGTCGCGAGTTAAATGACGATGGCCAACAGAATGGGCAAATACAGGACCGAGAGAAGCGTTGAGGCGACAACAAGCGCGGCCACCGCGTCAGAATCGGCACCGTATTTTTCCGCCAACATATAGGAGGTCACTGCGACGGGCGTGGCGATTTGGACCACGAGCACGGCAAATGCAATGGGGTCGAGGTGGAAATAGCGACCCGCCAGCGCCGCGATTCCGGCGCAGAGGATGACCTTGGCCACGGCGATGATGCCCGCTCGACCAAGCCCGTGTGGGTGCAACCGCGCCACGGCGACCCCAAGCGTGATCAACATGATCGGAATGGCAACTTGGCCCAAGAGTTCGAGCGTGTTCATCGCGAATTTGGGCAGGGTCCAGCCTTGCCACAAAAACAGAGCGCCAAGGGCGGTGGCCCAGACCAAAGGTTCCTTGAACGCCTTCGCAGGGGAGCCGCCGCCCGCCGTCACATAGACGCCAAAGGTAAAGGACCACAACGCCATCACAGCGAACACCACCACAGCATAGCTCAACCCCGTCTCACCAAAGGCGAAGAGGGCAAGCGGCAGGCCAAGGTTGCCGGTGTTGCCGAAAATCAGTGGGGCCAAGAATGTACGACTGTCGAGTTTGAACAGTTTTACCGCCAGATAGGCGGCCAACGTTACCCCCGCATAAGCGGCGACCGCAGCGAAAGACAGAGCGGTCAAAGCGGCGGGTTCAATGTCGGCTTTGACCAAAGCGGTAAAGATCAGCGCCGGGACCGAGAGTGTCATTGTCAGCTTGGTCACGAATTCCAAACGGTATTCATGACCGGTCTTCACCCAGGTGAACCCAACCAGTGCCAAAAGGAAAACCGGCGACACGATTTCAAGCACTGTTAAAACGAGGTTCACAGACTGTTTCCTATTTCTTTGCCTGCCCCCCGTGGACAGTCGCCATTTTTACGGTCTACTAACCGTTTATAGGGGTTGCAACGTCATGATGACATCACGAGCCAAATATCATCTTGGGCAAGTTGTCTGCCACAAGCAACGTCGCTTTCGGGGGGTGATCTTTGACGTGGATGCGATGTTTTCAAACACCCAAGAATGGTATGATGCCATTCCCGAAGACAGCAGGCCCCATAAAGACCAACCTTTTTATCATCTGCTCGCTGAAAATGATCAAAGCTATTATGTCGCTTATGTCTCTGAGCAAAACCTCGTTGCAGATTATTCCGGTGTTCCGGTCGAGCATCCCGATCTGTCAGATCTGTTTGGTCCGTTTGAGGACGGGTCCTACCCGCTGCATTTTCAACTGAACTGAAGCATGCAGGCCAGGTGACAAGGATTAGTTGAGACGACCGATGGACATGCGAAAAGAGAGGCGATTTTGGCCCTCTTCATGTGTGTATTCCAAATCATGCGCCAATTCCCGGATCAGAAACCAACCAAACCCACCCTCAGGAAGATCGGCAACGTCGCAATTGAGATCGCATTGCATCCCCAGTGGCGGTTCGCCATTTGGCATCATCGCCCCGGTGTCGATGATGGTACACCATAGCCCGTCAGTGGTTTGCGACATTTGAATTTCAATGATGCCCGCCTCATTGTCACGATAGGCGTGTTCGACGATATTATTGAGGATTTCTGCCAAAACGAGTTCAAGACTGGCAAGTTCGTCGTAGGAAAATCCAATTGGCCCAAGGCCATTTTTGATGCTTTTCAATCCGCGCCGAACTGCGTTTTCTCGTGCGGGAAGAATGATCCTCAACTCATTTTCTTTCGATTGCGGGGCGATACGCCGGGCCACTTTACTTTGTAGATTGCCCTCAGGACGCATTCGCCACGCCCTCCACCGCCGTGGAGACGCTGTCGTGAATGGTGAATACGGTGTCCATGCGGGTCAGGTGGAACACCCGTTGCACGGTTGGATGAAGAGCCGCGAGTTCCAGACGTTGTCCGTGGCGCACGGCCTTCAACGCAGCAACCACAGCACCAAGACCGGAACTGTCGAGGAATTCGACATTGCCGAGGTCCAAAATGATGCGAGAGGGACCAGCCTCACTCAATCCACGCATCTCATCCTTAAACTGGATTGCGCAGGCGGCATCAATCCGGTTTTCGTCAACGCACACGACACGCACATCCTCAAAATCCTGATGGTTCAGTTTCATCCGCGATACCTTTGCTCTTCCGATGAGATGAAACTACGATCCAAATGTTACCAATGGGTTTGCACAGACGCGAAAAATGGAGAAAATCACATGGATTATGCCGCTTTGTCGGATCGGATCAAAAGCCTCTGCGAAGGTGAGAAGGATGTGGTCGCTTTGATGGCAACGTTTGCGTGCGAGGTGCATCTGTCTGATGATCGATTCGATTGGACTGGATTTTACCGCGTTGTTTCCAAAGACCTTTTAAAGATCGGGCCTTATCAAGGCGGACATGGATGCCTTGTGATTCCCTTTTCTCGTGGCGTTTGTGGGGCCTGTGCGCGCACTGGCGAGGCTCAATTGGTTGAGGATGTCGAGGCTTTTGAGGGTCATATCGCCTGTTCGTCCACAACGCGTTCTGAAATTGTCCTGCCTGTGCGAAATGCAAAAGGCACGCTCCTTGGTGTCTTCGATATCGACAGCAATCTGCCTGCTGCGTTCACGCAAGAGGATGTGATGGCGCTCGGTGAAATCCTCGATGACACCTTTGCCTCTTGCGCATAGCCATGCTATCGCCGCGCCATGGATACCATCTACGCCCCGCCGCAAGACCCGCTTAAAATCATCCACATGGATCATGAAATCCTTGTGGTCGATAAGCCTGCGGGGCTCTTGTCGGTGCCGGGCAAGGGCGAGCATCTTGCCGATTGTCTGATCGCGCGGATCAAGGCGGTGTTCCCGGAGGTTTTGCTGATCCATCGTTTGGACCGCGACACCTCTGGCGTGATGATCTTTGCGCTCACACCCCATGCGCAACGTCACATTGGTTTGCAATTTGAGAAACGTCAGACCAAAAAGACCTATGTCGCCTGGGTTCATGGCCATATTGCGGAGAAAACCGGCACTGTTGATTTGCCGCTGATCGTCGATTGGCCCAATCGGCCGCGCCAGATGGTGGATCATGAGACCGGCAAACAGGCCATCACCGATTGGCGTGTGGTCCGCTATACTGAGGATCAAACCCGCGTCCGCCTTATGCCCAAAACCGGGCGCTCGCATCAATTGCGTGTGCATATGTTGGCGCTGGGGCATCCGATCATGGGCGATCCGTTTTACGCCACCGGAGCCGCACGCGAGGCCCCGCGTTTGATGCTTCACGCTGAACAATTGCGCCTGCGCCATCCGGACGGTGGGGCGGGGCTGTCCTTTAGCGCCAAATGCCCGTTCTGACAAAGCCCGAGTAATTTTGTCGCGGGGTGGATCAGAAGGGTGTAAAACCCATTTTTAGAACCTATCTAAAATGACGAACCACGTATTCACTCAAAGGAGAAAACCATGGGCCTTCGCATCAATGACATCGTTCCCAATCTGACCGTGACCACCGATCAAGGTGAGATCACACTGCACGACTGGATCGGCGACAGTTGGGCGGTGATTTTCTCCCACCCGAAAGATTTTACACCCGTGTGCACCACCGAATTTGGCGCTGTGGCACAGCTTGCCGATGAATGGTCAGCGCGTAACACCAAGGTGCTTGGCGTGTCTGTGGATGGTGTCGAAGAGCACAAGGGTTGGAAAACCGACATCGAATCCTTTGCTGGCGCCAAAGCGGGTTTCCCGATCGTGGCGGACACAGACCTGGCCCTGTCCAAAGCCTTCGACATGCTCCCGGCTGAGGCCTATCTGCCGGATGGGCGCACGCCCGCTGACACGGCCACCGTGCGTTCCGTCTTTATCATTTCGCCGGACAAAAAAGTTCAGTTGATGATGACCTATCCGATGTCCGTGGGCCGGAACTTTGCCGAAATCCTGCGCGCTTTGGACGGTCTCCAAAAGACCTTTGGCGTGCCTTTGGCGACACCTGCGAACTGGGTCATCGGACAGGACGTGATTGTCGCGACCTCTTTGGATGATGCGTCTGCGGCCGAAAAATACGGCACGCTCGACAAAAAGCTGCCCTACTTGCGGTTTGCCAAAGACCCGAAATAAGACGTTATCCGCGTCCTGAATTCGCCCCTGTTCGTCTGTGCCAATCTTTCTTATGGTGCTCGCGAATAGGGGTTTTTTATGCTTTCGTTTCTCAGACGCACCAAATCCATCTCCCGCATCGCGCTTGATCCGCCAATGCCTTTGCCGGATCGCTCAGGTCTCGCCCTTGTCGCGATCGTCAAAAACGAAGCGGCCCATATCGGCGAATGGGCGCGGTTTCATCTGCGCGCCGGAATCTCGCATGTCTACGTCTATGACAATGGCTCAAGCGACACGACACTGGTCGAACTCGTCGCTGCCATCGGGGTACAGCATGTCACCGTGATCCCATGGGACCAAAAGCTGCGTGATGGTGGGACAGGTGCGGAAATCCACAACCAAGTGTTGGCTTATGCCCATGCCGTGCGCAATTTTGGTGGCGGCTATCGTTGGATGACGTTCATCGACGTGGATGAATTTTTGGTGCCTAAATCCGCCGATACGCTACCCGACTGCCTTGCGCATTTGAGTGATGAAACCAACATCTCGCTGCCATGGCATATGTTCGGGCGCAACGGCTTTGAGGACGCGCCCGAGGGCGGCATCATCGCCAATTATATCCGCCGTCACCCGGACCCGATGAGCCCCTTGAAAGGCATGTGCAATTTCAAAATGATCGTCGATCCGTGCCATGTCACCGCGATCAAGGTGCATTCGATCGAGACAGACGGATCAACCGCAAGTGTCAACGACAAAGGCACGCGTGCCGCGGCTGGGGATCGTAAAAAACCGGGATTTTATTCCGCTGATCACATCCAACTGAACCACTATTACACCCGCTCCAACAGCGAACTTCAGGCCAAAATCAACCGCGGCTCCAACATGACCCAAGACACCTCCGATCACCTCCGCCGCGTGATGCGCAAGGTCGATCAAATCGAAGCGGAGAGTGTCGAGGATTTGGCGGCGAAGCGGTGGTTTGGCGCGCGCCCCTAACTTCATTGCAGTCCAAATACTCAAACAAAAAGCCCCGCCAAAAGCGGGGCTTCTCTTATGTCTAACCAAAGAGCTGATTACTCAGCGACTTCCTCGGTCACGCCTTCTTCGCCAGTCGTTTGATCGACCATTTTCATGCCGAGGCGCACTTTGCCGCGGTCATCAAAGCCCAGAAGTTTCACGTAAACGTCCTGACCTTCTTTGAGAACGTCGGACGGGTGATTCAGACGGCGGTTTTCGATCTGGGAGACGTGCACAAGGCCGTCACGCTTGCCAAAGAAGTTCACGAACGCGCCGAAATCGACGAGTTTCACGACCTTGCCTTTGTAGACCTTGCCTTCTTCCGGCTCTGCGACGATCGAATAGATCATGTCGTAGGCTTTCTGGATGGCTTCGCCGTTGGCGGAGGCGATTTTGATGATGCCGTCATCGTTGATGTCGACTTTTGCGCCGGACATTTCAACGATTTCGCGGATCACTTTACCGCCGGAGCCGATCACTTCACGGATTTTATCAACCGGGATCTGCATGGTTTCGATGCGCGGAGCGTGGGCGGAGAATGCGCCAGCGCCGGACAGCGATTTGTTCATCTCGCCGAGGATATGCAAACGACCCGCTTTCGCCTGAGCAAGAGCTTGTTTCATGATCTCAGGCGTGATGCCCGCGACCTTGATGTCCATTTGCAAGGAGGTGATGCCCGCTTCGGTGCCTGCGACTTTAAAGTCCATGTCACCCAAGTGATCTTCGTCACCCAAGATGTCGGTCAGGATGGCGAATTCGCCATCGTCTTCCAACACAAGACCCATGGCCACACCGGCAACAGCGGCTTTGAGCGGCACACCGGCGTCCATCATCGACAAGGAACCACCACAGACGGACGCCATGGAGGACGAGCCGTTGGATTCGGTGATCTCAGACACGATGCGGATCGTATAGGGGAAATCGGTGGCAGCGGGCAGAACGGCCTGAAGGGCGCGCCACGCGAGTTTGCCGTGGCCGATTTCGCGGCGACCCGGAGAGCCAACACGACCCACTTCACCCACGGAGTAGGGGGGGAAGTTGTAGTGCAGCAGGAAGTTGGATTTGAAGTTGCCATGCAGTGCGTCGATGAACTGTTCGTCATCGCCGGTGCCCAGCGTGGTCACAACCAGACCCTGCGTTTCACCACGGGTGAACAAGGCAGAGCCGTGGGTGCGCGGCAAAAGGCCGGTTTCGCAGACGATCGGGCGGACCTGATCCAAAGCACGACCATCAATCCGCTTGCCCTCTTTCACCACAGTGCCACGAAGCACGGAGGATTCGAGTTTCTTGAGGGCGGAGCCGAGGTTTTCGTCGGCAAGCTGGTCCTCAGTGAGGGTGGCTTTGATCTCGTCCTTGGCGGCAGAGACGGCAGCAACGCGTTCTTGCTTGTCGGTGATCGCATAGGCGGCGCGCATTTTGTCTTCGCCTGCCGCTTTCACCGTGTTGAACAGCTCTGAGTAATCCGGCACAGCGAATTCAAACGGCTCTTTCGCGCAATCTTCGGCCAGATCAATGATCAGGTCGATGACCGGCTGGATTTGCTCATGGGCAAAGGTCACAGCGCCGAGCATTTCATCCTCGGACAGCTCATACGCTTCCGATTCCACCATCATCACGGCATCTTTGGTGCCCGCAACAACAAGGTCCAAACGCTGCTCAGGGTTCGAGCGCAGGTTCTGCATGTCGTCGACTTCGGGGTTGAGGATGTATTCACCATCGACAAAACCAACGCGGCACCCGGCAATCGGGCCACGGAACGGCGCGCCGGAAATGGTCAGAGCGGCGGAGGCGGCAATCATCGCAACAACGTCCGGGTCATTGACCAGATCGTGCGACAGAACCGTACACATCACCAAAACTTCGTTTTTGAAGCCCGGCACAAACAGCGGGCGGATCGGGCGGTCGATCAGACGCGCCGTCAGCGTCTCTTTTTCCGTCGGACGTGCTTCGCGTTTGAAAAAGCCACCCGGAACTTTACCGGCGGCATAGTATTTCTCTTGGTAGTGAACCGTCAGCGGAAAGAAATCCTGCCCCGGTTTTTGTGCCTTTGCAAAGGTCACGTTGGCCATGACCGAGGTTTCGCCAAGGGTGGCGATCACGGTGCCATCGGCCTGACGGGCAATCTTGCCCGTTTCCAGTGTCAGCGTCTCTTCGCCCCACTGGATCGATTTTTTCACTTCGTTGAACATCAAGTGTATCCTACTTGGGAGCTCTCCCGCCCCTGCGGGTCTCCCGATTGATTGGCGGCCCCATTGCCGCCGACCCCCTCTATCCTAATCTCACAACGCTGGGGTCACTGCGTCACGTCTCAGATGAATCCGCCCATACAGCAATTCCTTGGTTTTGTAAAAGACTTCGTTCTGGCTGCCTCATCCCAAAATTGACATAAACACGTGCAAAATGAATGCAGAATCCCCCGTGAGGTCTTAAGTGCAATTGAAATCCGGTTTTTATGGCCTGCTGGCCGTCCTTCTGTGTGCGCTATCCTTGATCGGCGCGCCTCGCGATGCGTGGGCCCAAACCACGCAAGAGACCGCGGCAGAGGGTGACGCCGCACGCATCCTCGCCATTGGCGATTCCATGATGGCATGGCACATGATCACCGGCAATTCGATCGCGGATGCGCTGTCTGATGCACTCAATGAGCCCGTGGTCAACCGCTCTGTCGCGGGCGCGCGGATCCTCTATGGGCTGCCCATCACTGGTGCGCTTGGGCTTAAAATCGCCAAACAATACCATGGCAAACCGTGGGATTGGGTGGTGATCAACGGTGGTGGCAATGATCTTTGGCTGGGCTGTGGCTGTGGCAAATGTGAGCGTAAGATCAACCGTATGGTGACGATAAGCGGCACCAGTGGCGACATCCCGCAGTTGATCTCCCGCATCCGCAAAACCGGCGCGCGTGTGGTCTTTGTCGGCTATCTGCGCAGTCCCGGTGTTGATTCCGTCATCGACGCTTGCCGTCCAGCCGGAGATGCGCTTGAGGCGCGCCTGATACAGATGGCGGAGCAGATGGATGGGGTTTATTTTCTCTCTATCGCCGATCTCGTCCCCGAGGGCGACCGTTCCTATCACGGCGCGGATATGATCCACCCGTCGAAAAAGGGTTCGCAAGCCATCGGGCGTCTGGTGGCCGATCTCATTCGTAAGGTCGATGAAAACCGTTAGATGAAAACCGTTAAGGGTCGTTTCGTGCGCCCTTAATTCCATAAAAAAATCCCCCGATTGCTCGGAGGATTTTGAAATCAAAAGCGTGACCGCCCACACAACACTTGAAACGATACCCCTTTTGAGGGAGGCGTGAGGCGGTCTGATTTTAGCTTAACGACGCAGGCCCAGACGTTCGATGAGGGACTGGTAACGGGACTCGTCTTTGCCTTTGACGTAGTCGAGCAGCTTGCGGCGCTGTGCGACCATCATCAAAAGACCACGACGGCCGTGGTTGTCTTTTTTGTGAATTTTGAAGTGCTCGGTGAGCGTGGCAATGCGCGAGGACAGAATGGCAACCTGAACTTCAGGCGAACCGGTGTCGCCCTCTTTGGTTGCGAATTCTTTCATCAGCCGTGCTTTTTCTTCAGCAGTGATCGACATCGGGGTCTCCTTTTAGATCAAAGGGTTATGGCGCAGGCCGGGATGTCGTCCAGCAAGGCCCTTGGAGAATCTTCTCAATCCGATCGACTGAGAATAGGCGCACTTAGTCGGATTCTGTCAAAAAGGAAAGGGGTTTGTGAGACAGTTCTGCTGTTGGCCTGTTATTGGCCTGCTCCAACCTTTGCTGTTTCGTTCATGATCTCTGTTGCCATTTGCTTGGCCCATTCCCCGACAATCGGCACGACTTCCATTTGATTGAGAACATATCCCACAATCGACACAAGAATGGTTGCCCCTGCCACTGAGCCAAAGCCAAAGGCCAAGCCGCGCAGGAGTTGAAACCACATCAATTTCCAATAAGAATCATGAATACGTACAAATTTATGCCGGTTGAATCGCGCCACCTCTTCGCGCAGCCCCTTGATATTGCTTGATAAGGTTTCGGTGTCGTCCGTCATGCTCTCCGCCTCACTTAGGGTATATTCGCGCGCCCTTATTAGCGCCTTTTTTGCAAAATGAAAATTAACCTGCATTAACAAACATTTAGATTAACTTGTTCGGAGTTTCCCTCTTTTATTTTAAGGCGAATGGCGTAAGTTGGAACAGGGTGAATATGTGGGGATAGGTGCATGCTTTGGGCATTGGCGTTAATAGGATTGCTTCCTGCGGCATTTGCGGTCAGCGACATGGCGATGGGGTCTGATGAGGCTGATCCATCAGACGATGCCACTGACGAGACCGTCGAAGATAGCACAGAGACCACCACGGACACGGTTGATCTTGTCGATCCTGTGGATGAGGCCGATCTTTCGGAAGGGGTTGATCCAGCGTCCGTGGACACCACCGCCGATGATCCCGGCGAAGATTACTCCGTGTCTCTTGGTTCGGGCGAAACCCAATTTGAAAATTTCACCAGTGGCGAAGACCAAGTGACCCTTGATCTCACCGATGGTGGAACGGGTGAATTTGTCATTGAACCAATGCTTGATGAAAATGGTGCCGAAATTGGCACAAGCCTGTCCTATCTGGAGGGCGACGACGAAACCACTTTGTCCTTCCTTGGTCTCGAGGAACTGCCGGTCGATGATATTTCCGTGCTGATCACCGACCCGGACACTTTGGACGCACACCTCTTTTCGCTCAGCGAGCTTGGTGACTTTGGGGCGATTGATCCAAATGATCCCGATGCCCCTGATGTGGCTGGCCCGTCGGGGAGCGCCGAGGACGACGTGCTGACAACCAATGATCCCGATGCGCCCGATGTCGCAGGGCCTGTGGGAACCGCCGAGGATGACGTGCTCAGCCCGAACGTGGATGACACCCCCAGCGGTGGTGCGCCAACGGGCTCACTGACTGGCGAGACGGTCGAGTATACCTTGGGCGATGATGGCGAAACTTTCATTCTGGCTGATGATGCGATGCAGGGTGGCACGGATGCCACGCTCGCGTTGGATGACAATGACATGCCGACCATCGACACCGAGGGAACGCTCAACATCGTCACGGGTGGGGCGGGTGATGACACGATCGCAGCGGGCGATGATGCGGCCATCATTGATGGCGGCGCGGGCAATGACACGATCTATGGCGGGGATGGCACGGCCATCCTGTCGGGTGGCGCGGGCGATGACACGATCTATGCGGGCAATGACACGGGCTCCGCTTATGTGCTGTCCGGGGATGACGGCGCTGACCATCTCTATGGCGGCGATGGTGGCGATACGATTTTGATGGATGCCAATGATGTGGCTGAGGGGGGTGCGGGGGCAGATAGTTTTTGGCTCTACTATGACGCCAGCGCCGGCGTCGGCCATGCAGAAATCACCGATTTTGATCAGGGTGAGGACATGCTGCGCGTGACCCTCAACCCCGATGACACCTATTCCGGCACGCTCGATGTCGAGATCAGTCAGACCGAAGACGGCCTGTCGAGCCAAGTGATTGTGAATGGCGATGTGGTCGCGGTGCTGTACGGCTCCCCCAATGTCACGGCGGCTGATGTCGTGGTCGAACTCAGCCCTTCGGCCCTGTCCTAAACGCGCCTTGCCTTATGTCTGCGGCCAAAGCTCCGGCTTCTGGGTGTAGGCAATATAGAGCGGGTGTTTGGGATGCCCGGCCTTTGACAGGCCAAGGTGAAACAAATCCCGCCCCGTATGGCGCAAAAGCCGCTCCATATTGGCCCCGCGATTCAAATGCGCGCCATGGGTGCCCCACGCACAGACAATCTGATCGGCCCAGAGCGCAAATTCCGCAATCGTCGCGTCATTTTCCGGGCCAACCGGGTCCGCCGCTTGGCGCATTTTTTTCGGGTCCGTGTCGCGCCAGGCAAAAATATTGGTGACGCAAAACGACCCAAACCCCAAAGTCCGTGCCCGCCGTTCACAGCGTTCCACTGTCGGATCGTTTTGAACCTCTGTGGCTGTCGATGGGTTGAGCATCACAAAAAGTGCTTTGCGCCCCTCTGGCTCCCATGTGCGGACCAACGAGTAACGATAGCGTTCGCAATCGGAATAGACGGCGGTCGAGGGCGCGTCGCCTTTGATATGGGTACGGGTGATCATCGGCGTTGAATGGCGTGTTCTATGGATCAGATCAAGCCTTCAGAGGTTGAAAACCCGCGAGGGGTGCAATTCACCGCCCATATATCGCCCAACGGCCAAGGGTTTGCCCTCAAAAGACGCCCAAACCTCGTCGCCATATTCCACCCCATCTGCGGGATAGACCATGCCGGGATTGCCGTTCTTAAGTCGCGCCGCGCCCTCGGGCGTGCAACGCACCTCTTCGAGATCAGACAGCCCCTCTTCAACGGGCCGGACATAGGCGTCGAGCTCTTCGGTTTTGGCCAGTTTATCAATGGTCTCCACGGTGATGCCGTCGTCTGCATCCCATGGCCCGGACCAGTTCCGGCGCAGCCATTGGACATGACCGAAACAGCCCAAAACCTCACCCAAATCGCGCGCAATGGCGCGGACATAGCCGCCCTTGCCGCAGACCATCTCAAGAATCACATGATCCGCGTCCGGTCGTTCGATCAGGGTCAATTCATCGACATACAAAGGCCGGGCGGCGATTTCAAAATCTTCATCGGCGCGGGCCAATTTATAGGCGCGCTCGCCGTCAATTTTCACCGCCGAAAACTTTGGCGGCACCTGCATGATGTCACCCACGAACTGCGGCAAGGCGGCTTCGATTTCTGCGTCTGTTGGGCGGGCATCGCTCTCGGAGATCACTTCGCCTTCGGCGTCATCGGTGTTGGTTGATTGGCCCAAGCGCACGGAAAAACGGTATGATTTCAACGCATCTGTGATGTAGGGCACGGTTTTTGTCGCCTCACCCAGCGCCACGGCCAAAACGCCGGTGGCCTCTGGATCAAGGGTGCCTGCGTGTCCGGCCTTTTGCGCATTCAACGCCCAACGCACCTTGTTGACAACCGAGGTCGAGGTCATGCCGGCTGGCTTGTCCACGACCAGCCAGCCGTGAACCTCGCGGCCCTTTTTACGACGCGCCATTACTCTTCTTCATCCCCATCGGGGGTGTCATCAGGCGTATCTTGTTTTTGAATATCGCGCTGAACCCGTTCGTCGGAAAAAATCCGGCGGGTCTCGTCCATCCGGTCAAACGTATCGTCCAGGGCAAACCGCATTTCAGGCGTGTGTTTGATGCCCAAAGCCTTGCCAACCTGGTGGCGAATTTCGCCCTTGTTGCGGCGCAGCGCCTCAAGCGCAGCCTCGGCATCTTTGCCCCCAAGCGGCAAGATATAGGCGGTTGCGACCCGAAGGTCTGAGCCCACACGCACCTCGCCCACCGTGATCGACATCATGGTGAGATCGGGGTCGTGAATTTCACCGCGCGCAAGCATCTCTGACAGACGACGCCGAATGGCCTCGCCGATGCGCAGGGTACGATGCGAACCGCTGGGTCCGCCGGAATGAGAACGTTTTGCCATGGCCGCGAGATAATCCCGATTGACCTTTCATGCAAGCGGGCTTTGCCAAACTCTTCGCCGCACGCTAAACCACGCCAACACATTCGTCAGGAGACCAAAGACATGAGTGACATCCCCGGCACCCTCCCCGGTATCGTGATCACCGGCGCGTCCGGCCGTATGGGCCAGATGTTGATCAAGACCATTGTGGCCTCTGATAAATGCAAACTTGTGGGTGCGATTGAGCGCACGGGGCATGATTGGGTCGGGCGCGATGTCGGCGAGGCCATGGGGGGCAGCGCACTGGGCGTTGCGGTCACTGATGATGCGTTGGAGGCATTTTCTCAGGCGCAAGCGGTGATTGATTTCACCGCCCCCGCCGCCACGGTCGAATTTGCAGCCCTTGCCGCGCAGGCGCGGTGCGTCCTTGTGATCGGCACCACAGGGCTGAGTGAGGATGACTTGAACAAGCTGTCGCTTGCGGCGCATCACGCTACGATCATTCGGGCGGGCAACATGTCTCTTGGGGTCAACCTTTTGACAAAACTCACAAAAATGGTCTCTGCCGCCTTGGATGCCGATTACGACATCGAAATCATCGAGGCCCATCACAACAAAAAAGTCGATGCCCCCTCTGGCACGGCTTTGATGCTGGGCGAGGCCGCCGCCGAAGGGCGTGGGGTGTCGCTGAACGATGTGCGCGAGTCTGGACGGGACGGCATTACGGGGGCGCGTAAACGCGGCGACATCGGGTTTTCGGCCATTCGTGGCGGCGACATTATCGGCGAACATGACGTGATGTTCGCGGGTGAGGGCGAGCGGATCATCCTGCGCCATGTGGCCTCGGATCGGTCGCTTTTTGCCAAAGGTGCGCTCAAGGCCGCGATCTGGGGGCAGGGGCAAAAGCCGGGCGAATATGACATGCTCGACGTGCTTGGGCTTTGATCCCGTCTTTATCGTGATCTCAATACTCAAAAGAAAGCCCGCAGAAATCTGCGGGCTTTTATTTTAAAACTCAGCATTAAAAATCAATCGCGAGGCCCTTTTTTTCCCAATCGCCATAGCGCACGGGTTCTGGGCCCTCACGGCCACCCAACTCAATCGGCATCTGCGCCAAAGCGGCTTCGCGGGCTTTGCGACGCTCTTCGGCTTCGGCCAAAGCGCGCGCGGCTGCGGCGGGCAAATCCGTCTTTGACTCTAAGGCGGGCTTTTGTGTGTCGTCGCTCATCGAGAAATCCTTGTCCGGCTTGCCCTTCTGATATACTCGCCAATGCCATGAAAACAAGATCAACCAACACACCATCCCCTGTTGCGGGGCTTGAGGCCCGTCGCGCCGCTTTGGCCCTGCTTGACGCCATTTTGGTGGAAAAGCGGCTTTTGTCCGAAGTGCTCATGCTGCGCACCAAAGACCTGTCGCCCGAAGACCGCGCCCGCGCGCAGCGGTTGGTCAGCGAATGTTTGCGGGTGATGGACCGTTGTGACCGGATGCTTGGCCCGCATTTGACCAAACGCCCCGCGCCGCATGTGATGAATGCGCTGCGCCTTGGGGTGTATGAGATCTGCGCCGTGAATGAGGCCGCGCATGGTGTGGTGAACGCCTATGTCGCTTTGATGCAAGAGCGCGCCAAAGCCAGCCATTTCAAAGGGCTGGTGAACGCGGTTTTGCGCAAAATTGATGGCAGCAAAGACAAATGGGATGCGTTGCCCGCGCCGATGATGCCGAAATGGCTGCGCAAACCGTTGATCGCGGATTTCGGCAAAGAGACGGTGGCTTTGATGGAAGTGGCCCATGCCAAGGGCGCGCCGCTGGATTTGAGCGTCAAAGATGAGGTGGCCGGATGGGCCGAGACGCTGGGCGGCACGGTGCTGCCCACGGGATCACTGCGCCTCGATCCGTCGGTTCAGGTCACGAAACTTGAAGGATTCGCCGAAGGCGCGTGGTGGGTGCAAGACGCCGCCGCCGCGCTGCCCGCGCGCATCCTTGCTCCGCAGTCTGGTGAGCATGTCTTGGATATGTGCGCTGCGCCGGGTGGCAAAACCATGCAGCTTTCTGCGGCTGGGGCCATTGTGACGGCGCTCGATATTTCCGACTCCCGGATGAAGCGCGTGCAAGAAAACCTGACGCGTTGTCGCCTGAGTGCCGAGATCGTGGTCAGTGATGCGTTGGAATATGAGGGTGGGCCGTTTGATGCGATCCTGCTCGACGCGCCCTGTACCGCGACGGGCACGATCCGGCGACACCCGGACCTGCCGCAGGTCAAAGATGGCTCCGATTTCCCCGGCCTGTTCGAGTTGCAAGAGCACCTGATTGACCGCGCTTTGGCCCTGCTGAAACCCGGCGGACGACTGATCTATTGCACCTGTAGCTTGCTCATTGATGAGGGCGAAGAGCAGGTGCGCGATGCGAAATTGCGCCACCCTGATTTGGTCGTTGATCTCGATGCGCTCAAGATTGAGGGCGTTGATCCCGACTGGATCGGCGAAGAAGGGCTACGAACACGGCCTGACTATTGGGCGGATTTTGGCGGATTGGACGGATTCTTTATCACGGTTCTGCGCCGGGGCTAAAATCGCGGCCATTTCCCAATGACATCCCGGCCCCCGCCCGCTATCTTTGTAGCTAAACGAAAATGACCCGAAAACAGGGTGAGGCAGGCCCGAATGTCAGACAGCGAGGATTGGCGCGCAAAGACCGTTCGCCGCATGAACCAGTTTCATGCGTGGCGTGCCGCGCGTTCAAAGCCCGCGACCGGATTTGTTTCACAGCCGGAACCCAAATCCATCGGCTCTTTTGCGCGTGGACGGCAATTGATCGCCGGGAATTTCCTGTTTGCGGGGTTTCTGGTCGAGGCGCCGAACACGTTGATCTGGGATTTGGACACGCCGAGTTCGGCGTTTGTCGAGGAGTTGCATGGCTTTGCCTGGATGGACGATCTGGCCGCTGTCGGTGACATCAATGCGCGCATGCGGGTTCAGGACTGGATCGAGGTCTGGATGGACCGATATGCGCGCGGAACGGGGCCGGGGTGGACGCCGGATCTGACCGGACGTCGCCTGATCCGTTGGATCAATCACGCGCTGTTTTTTCTGTCGGGTCGGGAGGCGGAGGTCTCCAACGCCTTTTATCAAACCCTTGCACAACAAACGATTTTTCTGTCGCGCCGCTGGCAAACGGCCAGTCCGGGCCTGCCGCGGTTTGAGGCCCTGACCGGGTTGATTTACGCGGGGCTTTCGCTTGAGGGGATGGAGGAACATGTGTCCCCCGCCGTCACTGCGCTGGCGCATGAATGCGAGACCCAGATTGATGCAGAAGGCGGTCTGCCGACCCGCAACCCCGAAGAGTTGTTGGAAGTGTTTACGCTTTTGACCTGGGCCGCCAGCGCTTTGTCCGAGGCCGGGAAAATCGCCGAAGAGGCGCATTTGGCCGCGATTGAACGCATTGCCCCGACCCTACGCGCGCTGCGCCATTCCGACGGCGGATTGGCGCGGTTTCATGGTGGCGGGCGGGGCACAGAGGGCCGATTGGATCACGCACTGGCCTCGTCGGGCAATAAGGTCGCGCCGGGCGAAGAGTTGCATATGGGCTATCTCAGGCTCTCGGCGGGGCGCACCTCGATCATCGTTGATGTGGCCTCACCGCCAGCACTTGAAAGCTCGTTCAATGCCCATGCCTCGACCCTTGCGTTTGAGCTGACATCCGGGCGGCGGCCGTTGATTGTCAATTGCGGGGCAGGGGCCAGTTTCGGCCCGGATTGGCGGCGCGCCGGGCGGGCGACGCCGTCGCATTCGACGCTTGGCATCGAAGGGTTTTCCTCCTCTCGTCTTGGACCGAAAAAGATTATCGGCGGGCATTTGCGCGAATATCTGGTCGATGTGCCAACCGATGTGCGCCTTGAACGCCGGGTCTCCGAGGATGGTGGCGGGTTTGTCGCCGGGCACAATGGCTATATGCGCACCCATGGATTGACCCATATCCGTCAGATCGAATTGTCGCGCGATGGCCGCGGCATTGCGGGCGAAGACACGCTGGCCACAATCACAGCCACGGATGAGGCGCAGTTTGATCGGATGATGGATCGGTTGAAGCTTCAGGGTATCCCGTTTCAGGTTCGCTTTCATCTGCATCCCGATGTGGATGCGGAGTTGGATATGGGCGGTTCGGCCGTGTCGATGGCGCTCAAATCCGGCGAAGTTTGGGTGTTTCGCCACGATGGGCGGGCGAAATTAAGCCTGGAACGGTCGGTTTATCTCGAAAAAACGCGATTAAAGCCGCGTGCGGCGAAACAAGTGGTTCTATCTGCGAGCGCAATGGATTATGCGACGCGCGTCCGTTGGACTCTCGCGAAAGCGCAGGAAACGCCCACGACGCTCCGCGATCTTGAGATGGACGACGAGACTTTGAGTTGATCAGCGACCTGATCTGACCTGCATTCGAGCTACCTTGGGGACTGCCACATGACCGACCTTTACCCTGTGCGTCGCGCACTTCTTTCCGTTTCTGATAAAACCGGCCTTATTGAGCTGGGCCGCGCCTTGGCCGGGAAGGGGGTTGAGCTTTTGTCCACGGGCGGCTCCGCCAAAACGCTGCGCGATGCGGGTTTGGACGTGAAAGACGTCTCCGAAGTGACGGGATTCCCGGAAATGATGGACGGTCGGGTCAAAACGCTGCACCCGAAAGTGCATGGTGGTCTTTTGGCGCTGCGCGACAATGCCGAGCATGTCAAAGCGATGGACGAGCACGGGATTGGCGGCATCGACCTTTTGGTGGTGAATCTCTACCCGTTTGAGGCCGCTTTGGCGCGCGGTGCCGACTATGACGAGATGATCGAGAACATCGACATTGGCGGGCCTGCGATGATCCGCGCCTCGGCGAAAAACCACGGTTTTGTCGCCACTGTGGTGGATGTCGAAGATTACGATGCGTTGATTGCGGAGCTTGAGGCCAATGACGGCCAGACCACCTATGCGTTCCGTCAAAAACTGGCGCAAATCGCCTATGCCCGTACCGGCGCCTATGATGCCGCCGTGTCCAATTGGATGGCCGATGCGATTGGCGAGACCGCGCCGCGTCGCCGTGTGGTCGCAGGTCAGATCAAACAAACCCTGCGCTATGGCGAAAACCCACACCAATCTGCAGCGTTTTACACCGATGGCTCGGATCGTCCCGGTGTTGCGACCTTTACTCAGCATCAGGGCAAAGAATTGTCCTACAACAACATCAACGACACCGATGCGGCGTTTGAATTGGTGGCCGAATTTGACCCGGCGGAAAGCCCCGCCGTGGCGGTGATCAAACACGCCAACCCATGCGGCGTGGCCAAGGGGGCGACGCTTTTGCAAGCCTATCAGAACGCCTTTGATTGCGACCGCACGTCGGCGTTTGGCGGCATTGTGGCGCTGAACCAAGCCTTGGACGCGGAGACCGCCAAAGCCATCACCGAGATTTTCACCGAGGTGGTGATTGCCCCCGGCGCGTCCGATGAGGCGAAAGCGATTTTTGCCACCAAAAAGAACCTGCGCCTGTTGACTACCGAAGGCCTGCCGCAGGTGTTGGCCAAGCTCAACACCATCCGTCAGGTCGCGGGCGGTTACCTGTTCCAAGACAAGGATGCGGGTTTTATCGGCATGGATGATTTGAAAGTCGTCACCGAGAAAGCGCCGACACCGGAGCAGATGAAAGACCTGTTGTTCGCGTGGAAAGTTGCCAAACACGTCAAATCCAACGCCATCGTTTACGTCAAAAACCAAGCCACCGTGGGCGTCGGTGCGGGGCAAATGTCGCGTCTCGACTCTGCGCTGATCGCGGCGAAAAAGGCCGAACGCATGGCAGAGGCCATGGGCCTGCCGCAGCCGTTGACCATTGGCTCCGCCGTGGCCTCTGATGCGTTCTTCCCCTTCCCTGACGGGTTGTTGGAAGCGGCGGCAGCGGGCGCGACCTGTGTCATCCAACCGGGTGGCTCGATGCGTGACAACGAAGTGATTGATGCCGCAAACGAGGCCGGGCTTGCCATGGTCTTTACCGGCATGCGTCACTTCCGCCACTGAGGATACAGAATGCGGATCACGACTTATGCAGCGTTGATGACCTTTGTGATCGACCAACTCAGCAAATGGGTCGTGGTTCATGCGCTTAATCTGAGATCGGTGGGGGAGATCGAGGTCTTCCCCCCCTATATTGTGTTTCGGATGGCATGGAATCGCGGGGCGAATTTTGGGCTTTTCGCGGAACATGGCGCTTTTTTGCGCTGGGGTTGGGTGATCCTGGCGGTGGTGATTTCGGCTTGGGTTCTGAGCTGGGTCAAACGCGAAAACTTCACGCGCCTTGGTCAAGTCAGTGCTGGCCTTTTGATTGGCGGGGCGCTTGGCAATGCGTTGGACCGTGTGCTTTACGGTGCCGTGGCTGATTTTTTGAACACCTCCTGCTGTGGCTTTAGAAATCCCTATGCGTTCAATGTCGCCGATATTGCCATTTTCGCCGGGGCCTTTGGTCTCATCCTTTTCACCGGCGAGCGCAAAAACCGCGCGTGACCTTGGCCGCGCCTTGGTCTAAACATGGCTCTGACGCGATGGTGCGGAGGAAAGTCTTATGGTTTCGAAAACGGTTCGTATGGGCATGTGCCTTTTGGCTTTGACGGTGCTTGTGGCCTGTGGTCAGAGCCGTGAATTGACCCCGAATGCGGTCAAAACCGGACCGGATGAGTTTGGCCTTGTCCCCAACAAACCGCTTCAGCAACCCGCAAGTTTTTCCTCTCTGCCCGCGCCAACGCCGGGAGGGGCCAATCTGACGGATGCAACGCCGAAAGCCGATGCGATTCTGGCGCTTGGGGGGCGTGTGCCGCCCGCAACCGGAGTTGATGGCGGCATTGTCAGCTATGCCTCGCGCTACGGGGTGGACCCTTTGATTCGCGCGGATTTGGCGAAATCGGACGCCCGCCGCAGCAAAGCCCGTTCGGGCTTCCTTGGGCTTGGTGGTAAATCCTATGAACGGGCCTACCGCGGTCTTGCTCTGGATGCTTTTGCCGAATGGGAACGCTTGCGCGCCCTGGGCATCGTGGTGCCCTCCGCGCCACAGGACTAAAGCGTTCCGCCATAAACCTGACTCACGGGTTTAGGGCGTCACGCCCACACCATTGAAATGTCTGGTGGCGTCACCCCTTTCCCCTGTCTCAGGTTTAGGGCGTGACGCTTTAAGTCCCCCTCCGGGCTGATCAAATCCCCGTCACCCTCTCTTGCCCTTCACGCGCGTTGCGCGCAACTATAGGCCAGTCGTCCGCTAACGGACCCGACAAAGAAGGTGACCGGATGAAACATGGCCTGATCGCAGCCTTGATTGCGTTTTCTACCCCCGCTTTTGCCGCTGATGTCAGCACATATGCGCTCGACAATGGTATGCAGGTTGTGGTGCTCGAAGATCACCGAGCCCCCGTTGTGGCCCACACCGTGTGGTACAAAGTGGGAGCCGCAGATGAACCCATGGGCAAAAGCGGTATCGCGCATTTTCTTGAGCATTTGATGTTCAAAGGCACCGACAAAATGGCCGCAGGCGAGTTGTCTGAGACGGTGACGCGCAATGGCGGATCGGACAATGCCTTCACCTCTTGGGATTATACCGCCTATTATCAACGTATTGCCGCCGATCGGCTGGGCCTGATGATGGACATGGAAGCGGATCGGATGCGTCATCTTCAGATGACCGAAGAGGATGTCGCGACCGAACGTCAGGTGGTTTTGGAAGAGCGCAACCAGCGCACAGACAATGATCCCGGTGCCTTGTTTCGCGAACAAACCCGCGCCGCTCAATATATGAACCATCCATATGGCGTCCCGGTGATCGGCTGGCGGCATGAGATGGAACAGCTCAATCGTGAGGACGCCTTTGCGTTTTATCATCGCTATTATGCCCCCAATAATGCAATTTTGGTTGTGGCCGGGGATGTTGATCCCGATGCGGTCTATGAGCTGGCCAAAACCTATTACGGCCCGATTGAACCGACGCCGAATCTGGGCCCACGTGTGCGCCCCTCTGAGCCGCCGCAATTGGCCGAACGACGTTTGACCATGTCGGACCCTCGCGTGGCCCAGCCTTCGGTGTCGCGGACATATCTGGCCCCGGAGCGCAATCCGGGAGATCAAAAAACAGCCGCCGCCCTGAGCATTTTGGCCGAACTTCTGGGCGGCAATTCAACGACCTCTTTTCTGGCGCGTACGCTCACATTTGAAAATCCCAAGGCAATCTATGCCGGGGCTTATTACGATGGCTCTTCCATTGATGAGGGTACTTTCAGTCTTGTGATGGTGCCAAAGCCGGGGGTGTCTCTGCAAGAAGGTGAGGAGGCGTTGGACGCCGCCCTTGCCAAATTCATGGCGGAGGGGATCGACTTGGACGAATTGGCGCGGCTCAAAACCCAACTGCGCGCCGGACGTATTTATGCCGAAGACAATATCGAAGGGCTCGCGCGTCAATATGGCGAAGAACTGGCGATTGGCCTGTCGATTGAGGACATTGAGGCCTGGCCGGATAGTCTTCAGGCGGTGACGCCAGAGGATGTGATGGCCGCCGCCGCAGAGGTGTTTGACCGCCGTCATGCGGTGACAGGGTGGTTGATGCCGGAGCAACAGCCTGAGACACAACAAGGGGCAAACGGATGAAACGTTTCGCAGTCGCGCTGATGGCGCTCGTTTGGTTCGCACTCCCGGTGCAGGCCGCAGTTGAGATTCAAGACATCACCACGCCGGGCGGCATCAAGGCCTGGTTGGTCGAAGAGCATTCCATCCCCTTCACCGCCCTTGAAATCAGCTTTCGCGGCGGCACGGTGTTGGATCGTCCCGGCAAACGCGGGGAGGTCAATTTGATGATGGCGACCTTGGAAGAGGGCGCGGGCGAGATGGATGCGCAGGGTTTTGCCAAAGCCCGCGACGCCTTGGCCGCGAGTTTTGATTTCGGCGCTTATAGCGATTCGGTCACCATTTCTGCCCGCTTCTTGACGGAGAACCGCGACGACGCGATGCAGCTTTTGCGTCAGGTCGTGATGGAGCCACGCTTTGACCAAGATGCGGTAGATCGGGTGCGCGGGCAGGTGATGTCGATTCTGCGAAATGCTGAAACCGATCCCGGCGACATTGCCTCCAAAGCGTTTAATGCGATGGGTTTTGGCGCTCACCCCTATGGCAGCGACGACAATGGCACGTTTGACAGCGTCGCAGGCCTGACCCGCGACGACATGTTTGCCGCCAAGTCCCGGGTGATGACCCGCGATCGGATTTATGTCGGTGCCGTGGGGGATATTTCGGCGCAGGAGCTGTCCACGCTTTTGGATGGTCTGCTTGGCGATCTTCCCGCAACTGGGCCGGAGTTGCCAAAGCACATCGATCCCGCTCTGACCGGCGGCGTCACGGTTGTGCCGTTTGAAACGCCGCAATCCGTTGTGATCTTTGGTCAAAAGGGCCTTTCGCGCGATGATCCCGATTTCATCCCGGCCTATATCGCCAATGAAATCTTGGGCGGCGGGGCCGATTCCCGGCTGATGCGTGAGGTGCGTGAAAAACGCGGGCTGACCTATGGGATTGGGGCTTATCTTGTCGCTTTTGATCATTCAGAGCTGATCATGGGCCAGTTTTCATCGGGCAATGGCTCGGTCTCCGAGGCGGTGGATGTGGTCAAACAGGAATGGGCCAAAATTGCCGCTGACGGCATCACCGAGGACGAACTCGACATCGCCAAAACCTATCTGACCGGCGCTTATGCGCTGCGGTTTGATGGCAACGGGCCGATCGCGCGCATTCTTGTGGGCATGCAAATGGATGGGCTTTCCAAGGACTACATCGCCACGCGCAATGACATGGTGAATGCCGTCACACTTGCCGAGATCAACCGGGTGATCAAACGGATTTATAACCCTGAGACGCTGACATTTGTCGTTGTCGGTCAGCCTGAAGGACTTCAGACCAACTGAGGTGTGCAGCGATGGAGGCGTAAAATGCCATGGTCGAATCGGAGAGGATTATGCTACCTCTAGTGGCATGAATTTACCTCACCGCAACATAAGCCAAGATGAGCCGCGCTCCCAGTCGCGTCCTGTGATCCGTCAACTCGACGAGGGCGCGATCAACCGCATTGCGGCGGGCGAGGTGGTCGAACGGCCTGCCTCCGCTGTCAAAGAGCTGGTGGAAAACGCCATTGATGCGGGCGCACGTCGGGTTGAGGTCGACTATGCCGATGGCGGCAAAACCCTCATTCGGGTGAGCGATGACGGCTGTGGTATGACCGGCGATGACCTGCCCTTGGCCCTGTCGCGCCATGCCACGTCAAAAATCGACGGCTCGGATCTTTTGGACATCCACACCTTTGGCTTTCGCGGTGAGGCTTTGCCCTCTTTGGGTGCGGTGGGGCGGTTGAAAATCACCTCTCGGGTGGAGGGCGGCGAGGGCGTCACCCTGTCCGTCTCTGGCGGGCATATGGACCCGGTGAAACCCGCGGCTTTGACGCGCGGCACCGTGGTTGAGCTGAGTGATTTGTTTTACGCCACGCCGGCGCGGTTGAAATTCCTGCGCACGGACCGGGCTGAGGCACAGGCGATTGCGGATGTGATCAA
Source organism: Celeribacter baekdonensis (assembly GCF_900102315.1). GTDB lineage: Bacteria > Pseudomonadota > Alphaproteobacteria > Rhodobacterales > Rhodobacteraceae > Celeribacter > Celeribacter baekdonensis. Next base: position 25,353 of record NZ_FNBL01000004.1, on the reverse strand, counting down.
ACGTCTGGCGATGGCCGAACCCTATGTGGGTTTTACGCTGCGCGATGTGTCGGGTGGCGGCGAAGGTCGGGTGGTGTTCCGGGTCGATCCCGAAAACGGCGATATGTTCGATGCGCTGCACGGGCGTCTGGCCAAGGTTTTGGGCAAGGAGTTTGCCGAAAATGCTTTGGCGATTGATGCCGAGCGCGAGGGTTTGACGCTGACCGGCTATGCTGCGCTGCCGACCTATTCACGCGGCTCTGCGGTGTCGCAGTTTCTCTTCGTCAATGGCCGCCCGGTGCGCGACAAACTTTTGGTCGGGGCGCTGCGCGGGGCCTATTTTGATTTTCTCTCGCGCGATCGCCATCCGGCGGCTTGTTTGTTCCTCGAATGCGATCCGCATTTGGTCGATGTGAACGTGCATCCGGCGAAATCCGAGGTGCGGTTTCGCGATCCGGGGATTGCGCGCGGCTTGATCGTTTCCGCCCTGCGCCATGCTTTGGCTGGGGCGGGACACCGGGCATCAACCACGGTGGCGCATGCCACATTGGGGGCGATGCGGCCGGAGGTGACCGAACCGCGGGTCTATCAAATGGATCGGCCTTCGATGGGTGGATACGCTGCGCCCTATCGCCCGTCATCCGAGGCGACGGCGCAAAGCTATGCCTGGCAAGCGCCCGAGCACCCGGTGCGCAATGAGACGCCGGGGTTTGCCGAAATGTCTGTGCCGTCTGCGCGGATGGAACGGGTTGCGCAACAGCCCGAAACCGAGGCTCTGCCCTTGGGGGCGGCGCGCGCGCAGGTGCATGAAAACTACATCATCGCTCAGACCGAACGCGGCATCGTGATTGTCGATCAACATGCGGCGCATGAGCGGCTGGTCTATGAGAAACTGAAACACCAGATGGCGGAACATGGCGTCAGATCACAGGCGCTTTTGATCCCCGAAGTGGTGGATCTTTCTGCCAATGATGCGCAAATGCTTTTGGATCTGGCCGAGGATCTGGCCCGGCTTGGGCTGGTGATCGAACCCTTTGGCGGTGGCGCGATTGCCGTGCGTGAAACGCCTGCGGTGCTGGGCCGCGTTGATGCCAAGGCGATGATCAACGACATTTTGGATGAATTGGCGGATCTGGGCGATAGCCACACCGTTCAGGCACGGATCGAGGCGGTGTTGTCGCGCGTGGCGTGCCATGGGTCGATCCGCTCTGGTCGTCGGATGCATGCCGAGGAAATGAACGCCTTGCTGCGCGAGATGGAGGCCACGCCGCATTCTGGTCAGTGCAACCATGGCCGACCAACCTATGTCGAACTGAAGCTGTCCGACATTGAACGCCTGTTTGGACGGACCTGATGGATAAGATAACGGAGGCCGGGTTGGCGTTGGATCAGATGATGATCTTGATTTTTGGCGGCATTGCGGCGCTGGTTTTGATCATGGTGATTTTGCTGTTTGTATCGGTGCGCCGCTCCGGCGCTGCGATGCGGATGAGCGGACCGATGATGCATCAAATGGGACAATTGGGCCAAACGGTGCAACACCTCTCCGATGGCCAACACCAACTCGCCGGTGGGCTTCAACACGTCTCTGAGGCGCAAGCTGCCGCGCAAAGCCATATGATCCAGATGATGGAAAAACGGTTGTCGGATGTGTCTTTGGCGATGTCCGAGAACCTTCAGGGGTCGGCCCGGCGCACGGCGCATTCCTTGGGCGAGCTTCAGCAACGGCTGGAGACGATTGATAAGGCGCAGGCGAATATCGAAAAGCTGTCGGGCAATGTCTTGTCGCTGCAAGACATCTTGTCGAACAAGCAAACCCGCGGTGCCTTTGGGGAAATTCAGCTCAATGACATCGTCAGCAAGGCATTGCCGAAAGACAGTTATACGTTGCAGGCGACCCTTTCAAACGGGCGGCGCGCCGATTGTTTGATCCACCTGCCAAATCCGCCGGGACCGATTGTGGTCGATAGCAAATTTCCGCTTGAGGCCTATGAGGCGCTGCGGCGCGCGGACACGCAATGGGAACTGAACGAGGCCGCGAAAATGATGCGGACCTCGGTGAAAAAGCACATCTCGGACATTTCTGACAAATACATCCTTGAGGGAGAAACCGCCGATGGCGCGTTGATGTTTTTGCCCTCTGAGGCGGTCTATGCCGAGCTTCACGCGAATTTCCCGGAGCTTGTACGTGAAGGGTTTGATAAAAAGGTCTGGATCGTGTCGCCCACCACCTGCATGGCGACGCTTCACACGATGCGGGCGATTCTCAAAGACGCCCGGATGCGCGAACAGGCGGGGGCCATTCGCAAGGAATTGTCGCTTTTGTCTGGGGATGTGGAGCGGTTGGGGCAGCGGGTTGGCAATCTGGATCGGCATTTTGGCCAGGCCTCGAAAGACCTTGAAGAGATCAAAATCTCAGCGGAAAAAGCCGGAAAGCGGGCCAATCGGCTTGATAATTTCGACTTTGAGGAGCTTGCACCCGATGCCGAAGTGGTACGTGTGCCGAGCGTCGGAGCGATTGCGCCAAAGCTCTGAGCAGGGTAGGCTTTCCATGTGTTGACCTGTGTCATGTCAGCGTGACGCCGGATGCTGCACAGTGATTTACCACAGACAACCAGACATTTACGCACAGTTGGAGGACGCGAAAGATGGATATCAGCCCAAACAAAGTTGCCTTTGTGATCGTCCGCGCCCGCGAACTTGGCGCGAAGGTGGGGCGCTGGGATACACCGTCCGATGATGCCGATGCGGATACGATCCTTGAATCCCGGTCCTCTGATGGCACAGAGCGCGAATTGGCCAGCTTTATCCGTGGCCTGAACGATGACGAGAAAGCCGCCTTGGTGGCGATCATGTGGATCGGGCGCGAGACCTTTGATGATTATGACGAGGCGTTTGAAACCGCGAAGACGGAGGCCTCGGCCCCGACGGATCGCTACCTTTTGGGCATCCCGCTTTTGTCGGATTACCTTGAAAGCGGGCTTGAAACGCTTGGGATCGACCCTTCTGAGTTTGAGGATGAAATTTATCGCAAGATGTGAGCGTGCCACGTCGATGGTCCTTTGGGACGTATGAACGCCTTACACATCCGGGTTAGGCTAAGCGCCGTAAGAGCGTGGCGTAATAGTCGGCTTCGACGCCCGTGCCGAATTGCGCAAACAGATGTTCAAGACGTTCCGCTGCACGGATGTTGAGTCCGGCACGGATCAAAATGCGGATTTGGGTCAAGAGCCCCGCCTCGCTGTTGGGAACAAGGGCAAGTTTCCCAATATCCAAGAGCCCGTCATCGACAAATTTTGACACTTGGGCCACAAGACCCCGGTTGTAAAACTGTCCCGAAAGCAGGAGCCGCAGGGCAGTCTTTTGCATTGGCTCGCCAAGGAAGGGCGCAAGAAGCGCCACGCGTTCGGCAAGATCGGGCAGCTCTTGTTCAAGCTGGCGCATGAATTGAAGGGCAGGGTGACCCATCGCGCGGGCATTCACACCGGCAAAAAACGCACCAAGCTCAGCCACATGATTGGGCACCGAGGTTTGTGCCTTAATTTGGGCGGTGGATTTGTCTTTATGATCATGCAGACCCAAAAGCAGGTTAATCAATGTGCCGCCTTCGACGGCATAGCTGGGGAAATGTAAAAACCGTTCGGGCAGTTCACTGATCACGCAATCGGGTTTGACCAGCCGCACCATCGCCGGATCGACAGTGGTGCCATAGCAAAACACCACTTCTTCGAAATCGGAGGCATAGGCCGGAACTAGGCGCGCCGAAAACGAGGTGCCAAAGGCTAGACAGCGCCCCTTTCCTTTGGGATTATAAAGTACCAAAACGTTACCGTGGTTCAAAATCAGGCTGGCAAACACGTTGAAATACGAGGTTTCCTGTCCAAACATGCGCTGCCGTTCGGCGTTGACCACATCGTGGTATGAGCCAATCGACAGATCGCCGGTTTCACTGTCGAGCGACGGTTGATAGGCCAGCTCCAAGTCGCGAGTGCGGCCGATCCGACCACGCAGCGTTTTGTAACATTCAAGCGCAGCGGGTTGGGTCCAATGTGAATCGCGCCCCGTGTAAACCGTGCCCCCCTGTGCCTTATAAGCGAGCAATTCCTCAAGCGGGTAGTGATAGCCGGGGGCCATTTGGTCCAACACCTCGCGCACGGGGCGGGCTGCGCTGATCTCAATGCCGTCGGGTAGATTTTCAGGATAAACACAATGCGCTTCGGGGACAATGATGCCGAGGAACGGCACGTTCAAACGCTCAATCACCGTACGATTGTGACGGTGGACTGAGAGGGCTGAGGTGAGCAAAGGGACTTCGCCCGCCAAATGGCCGAGCAAGTTGTTTGAGTCTTTGCCGTTCAAAAAAAGAAAGCCATTGCGACCCATCATAGCTTTTTCGGAAATCGTCATATTGTCGTCCTGTGCGAATTAATGCCATTGTCGCCAGAGACCCTTGGCGCCTATCGTTGACGGGTTTGATAATGGAGAAAGAGTTGATCCGCACCAAGAAACTAATCCTGCATATCGGCTCGTGGAAGACTGGCACGACATCCATTCAAAGCTATCTCAGCGGCAAATATCAGCAGTTGAAAGCGGATAAAGTTCTCTACCCGATGACCAGTCGGCGGCGCGCAGATGGCGGTGTCGATACGGCGCATCACCGGCTTCGCATGCTGTTGGATGGCGCAGATGGGGCGATGACGCTACAGATGGCGGGGGTGTTGGAACGTATGGCTGTGGAACTGAAGCAAGCCCAATGCGAGACGCTGTTGTTGTCGTCCGAAACCTTTATGGATTTTCGTCGTCCCGAAACACTGCGTCGCTACATTGAGGCCGATGAGGTTCAGATTGTGGCCGTGTTTCGAAATCAGGCCGAGTTCATCTCTTCCATGTATTATACAGAGGTGTGCCATCGGAAGGTGATCGACCTGCCAATGGACTATCTGGATGGGTTTAACGGCAATCTTCTGGATTATGCGAGCTGTCTGGTGCCTTGGCGCAGGGCTTGGCCAGAGGCACAGTTCTCTGTGTCCTTGTTTGAGCGCGGGACGCCCGCCCGCGATTTTCCTGCGGCTCATATGATGGCGCAGATCGGGTTGAACTGGCCTGTCGATGCCGAAGACAACCATGTCGAACATAAGTCTTTGCCCGCGCAGGCCACGCTGTTTTTGCGGCAACTGGCGGCGTCGGGATGGGATGACATGTCGTTTTTCGATGTTTTCAAGATGTGCCATCGCAACGCAGACTGGTTCGCCCCAGTGAAAGAGCATTATGCGCCCGATGTCTTGCAGCAAATCTTTGCTGATTATGCCCCGCAAAATAAGGCTTTGGCAGAGGTGTTCGTCTCCAACGGTCCGCGCGAATTTGCACCACTGGTATTGACAGATCGCGACATATGGGAGCGCGCAATGGGCGATACGTCCGCCGTCTTTCCCACTGTTTTAAAACGGATTTCACGCAGCGCCGCGAATGCTTGCACATGATTATTTCGATTGCCCAAAAGAAACGAGACGCGCATGACACCGATCCAGTTTGACCGCCTGATCCTGCATCCGGGATCGCCCAAAACTGGCACTTCTGGCCTGCAGAACTTTCTGTTTCGCAAGCGAGATGCGTTGCGGGACTTGGGGTATCTTTACCCGATGAGTGGGATAGATGTGGAGAGTGGCACGGCAAAGGGGCATCATGCCATCGCCCTTGCGATTGATCCCAACGCAAGTGAGCCGTCTGAGCATTTGCGTGCCATGCTTGAGGCGCTGCGCGCCGAAATAGCGGCGGCCCCCGACAAGACCGTCATCCTGTCGTCAGAAGAGTTTTTTCATGCCCAGCGCATGGAGGTGTTCAAACATTATCTTCAACCAGCCTCCTGTCAGATTTACGTCAGTTTGCGCCCGCAATATGAGGTGATGAACGCCAATTATTATACGCAGGTCACCCATAATCGCATCAAAAACCCGCCTGAGGCTTATTTCAATTCAATGAAGCTGGGGCTTAAATTCCCAGAGATTATGACTGTTTTTGCGCAGTTCACCCACAACACGGACGTCAAATTGCGGGTGTTTGAGCGCGGGTCTCCCGTGCGCAAAAGTCCGATCGAGGATTTTCTGACGGTGATGGGGATTGATCTAAGCTATGATCCCGAGGACAATATCGTTGAGCATCCAACCTTGCCTGCGGTTGCGACGCTGTTTTTGCGCTGGCTGAATGATGTGGGGGTGTCGCAGACCGATTTCTTTGAGGTGTTTCAAGACCTGCACAAGATGCGCCCGAGTTTATCGAAACAGACCTATACCATGTCGCCCGACTATATGCGCACGGTGGTCGAGCGGTTTGAACGCGACAATATCTGGTTGCGACAGAATTTTGGTGACGGCGCATCTGAGCCGCTGTTTCAAACACCTGAGTATCCCGATGCAGAGCTTTGGGAGCAGGAGGTGGGTCGCGATCTTGCTGCTGTGCAACACAAGTTTCTAAAGCAGCTTTGCACCATGGCCGAAAGCGGCAAAAGCCGCTGAACCGACGGGATCGGACCGGGCTTGCCCGGCCCGACACCTGATCATTTCGTCACAATGGCTGCCAGATCAGCCAAAGCGTCGCGCAGACAGCTTTCCTCATCCATGACGGGCGAGGCGACGGCATTGTCATACCGGGTGTTGAGATCTTTCGCGCGTTCCACTGCAACGCGGAACCCCTCGACAAGCGTTTCGGGCGACATTTCAACGGGGATGAGGTTGCGGTTTTGTTTGGCCAGCCAAGCGTCATCGCGCAGATCGGTTTTATTGGTCACGGTCGGCAGGCCATAGGCTGCCATCTGGAAATGCACGATCCCTGGGTGTGGGGTGGTAATCACCGACAGGCCGATGTCGCCGGTCAGCAAAAACTCCTCGTAGTCCTCTTTCGGCATTTTCGGCACCATCCGTAGCTTTTCAGAGCCGCCCAGATCAATGTCGTCGATTTTACCCAAGGTGCCGAGGGCATAAAATTCCCAATCCTCCCCGGCAAAAACGCCCTGTCTGATCGCCTCGCGCAGCGCATAGACCAACATGCCGAAATGGTTGCGCGCAGCATGGCCTTCGGGGCGGCCATACATGATGAAACGGCGCGTTTCGCGACCGCTGTTCATTTCCAAAAAGCGATCCTTGCCGACATTCAGCCGGACAAGCTGATTTTCGATAGCGGTATACCGATAGTCTTTTCCGGCGCGCTCAAACACCGGGGTCTTTTTCTGAAAGAACTCGATCAGTTTGTGTGAATTATAGACTGCGTCATGCGGTAGGAAAAATGCGGATTCATTGAAACTGCGCATGTCGGTATTGGCGTGAAAGTCTGGTTCGTATTCCTGAATGAAAAAGATCGGTTTTTGGTTGGCCGATGTCGCGATCTTTTGGGCAATCCGGTGTAATTCCGCGCAGTAGGAAATGACATGATAATTGGCCGGAATGTCGACAGCGCGGGTCTGGGCGTCGAACTTTTGAAACCCATGAAACATATTATAGATTTTGGGCATCTTGATGCGCATACGCAAAAGATTGCCTTCGTGCTTTTCCATGCTGGAGTGGTTGATGACCATCAGGCGCAGGCCAATCCCGGTCTGTTCGGACAGTTTACGCAGGAAGCCATAAAACGCCAAATAGCCGCCAAACAAGATTTCGGGCAGGAAATCGGGCACCAGCACCAAAAGCCCTCCTGGCCCCTGCGCCTCAGTGCGGCGCACCTTTACTTTCCCACCATAAAATTCCATGGCATTGAGCATGTCGAGTGCTGCGAGGGCGGTCACGCCGGGCAGGTTATCTTCCAACGCCAAACGGGTTTCGGCCTCTTGTTGGGCACTCTTTTTCTCTGCCAATGACTTTAGATATTGGTCATGCGAGACGACATGTCGAACCTCTTTGGTCCGAACCAACAAGAAATGTTGAAAGCCTGAGGCGATCAGGTTTTCCTTGATGGCTATTGCGACATCCTCATATAGATCGCGGTATCCCGACTCTGAAAACTCTGCGGATGGGGAAAGCTCTTCTTGTGTGACCTGGCTGAAATAGTAATCAACCACGGTCGGGTAGCCAGCCATTCGCGCGCCGTAGGTTTTTTCGAGAAAGCGGCGATCCAGGGCGAGATAGGTCTGACGGGCCAGGTCGATCTGGGACTTGGTAAAGGGGTGCCGGCCGGTTTCGTTCACTCCAAATTCGAGCCAGTGACGAAAGCCCGTTGCGCCGGAGGCCTGTGTCACGTTCTTACGGACATCCGTGTTTTTCTTACGATAGAGAATTTCGGAGAACCCATCATGGGGATCATGGCCCAGAAACCCACCGAGACGCCGATAAAAGTCGAGAGGGCTTTCGCCTTCCAGGCTATGTTGCGCAATTTCGTCACGATAGGTTGTCTCATACCAAGCAGCGTCAAATCCCTCTGCCACGAGAAGGTCAATGACATTTGGGGTGTCTGCGATGGTATCTTGAGCGTTCATGGACCGATCTCACTTTTCTTTAAAACGAATGCCTCTGGTTCCCCCAGATGCGTTTTGGTTGTGTTTGGCGAAAGTCTTGCCAATTTGAAATGCAACAATGGTTGGCTTTTGGCAGGGCTGCGATTTAAATCATCATGTGCTGAGGACAACGAGACCCGTGTTGTATCCCCTTTTCGGCATCCCTGCGCGGGCGAATTTTCTTAAGAAAATACATACTTGAAATCTTCACCCCTAAAATCCTACCCGCGCTTTGTCCCTGCGCAGCGCGTCTTTTTTACGCATGTTCCGTGTGGATACCACGCCGCGACAGATGGGCGCAAGAATGCCGTATCCTTCGCCTGAGCGTCTGAAAAGGCGCGTAGATGTGATGCGTTTTGGGGGATGGTTCAGAGAGAACACAAAAAAACCGCCCGTGAAACACGAGCGGCTTTTTTTGATCGCTGCTGATCTCAGCCCTGGCGGGCTTTGAAACGGCGCTGCGTCTTGTTGATCACGTACACGCGGCCTTTACGGCGCACGACGCGGCAGTCGCGGTGCCGGTTTTTCAGCGAGCGGAGCGAGTTACGAACTTTCATAGTCTTTCTCCTTTTCGCGGCGCCTGCGTGCGCCTGTTAAAACCAATATGACGGCGGAGGATGGTGGGCGTAACAAGGTTCGAACTTGTGACCCCTTCGATGTCAACGAAGTGCTCTACCACTGAGCTATACACCCATTCCTCCATGGGAAACTCGCGTCTTGATCTCGTTTCGCCTCGCAGCGCAAAGAACAAGACGCGGGGCATTCCCGCGTCAGTGCGGGTGCGTATAAAAGGAGTCGAATGATTGTTCAAGGCCTTTTGGCATTGAATTTCAATGTCCAAAGTCTTTTGTAATTTATCCGGGTTACGGATTGGATGCAAAACACCCACAGGAGTGACCCGGCGGACGCCTTTTTCACTTTCGTGATTCAGAAAAAACACAAAAGCCTTTATAGTTTGCGGTGAAAGGGAGTGTCGATGAGCAAAGTGCCATATGTGTTGCAAAGGCCAGAGAACAGGACCTCTTGCGTGATCTTTGCTTCGCCGCACAGTGGGCGCGATTATCCCGCAGAAATGGTGCAACAGTCGGTTCTAAGCCCTCTTCAGCTCCGCTCTTCTGAAGATGCGCATGTAGATCGGCTTTACGCCGATGTGCCACGATTCGGTGCCGTGATGGTCGCGGCCACCTATCCGCGCGCTTGGGTGGATCTCAACCGACGTGCTGATGAAATGGACCCGGCCTTGGTCGCGGGGGCGTCTTGCGTAGGGTTAAACCCGCGCATCGCTTCCGGGCTTGGGGTGATTCCGCGTGTGGTGGCCGGTGGCCGGTCGATTTATCGCGGGAAAATAAGCCGAGAAGAGGCGCAAGAGCGGATCAGGACCGTGTGGCAACCATATCATCGCTTGCTTCAGGCGGTGATCGACGAATCTTTGGCCTTATTTGGCCAATCCATTTTGATTGATTGCCATTCGATGCCGCGTGAGGCTCTGTCCGCAGTGCGCAGTGGCAAAGGGCGGCGGCCCGAAGTGGTGATTGGTGATCGCTACGGTGCCTCCGCCAATCCGAGCATTGTGATCGAGGTGGAGCGCGCGTTTCGGCAGCAGGGGTTTGAAGTGGCGCGCAATGTGCCCTTTGCGGGGGCCTTTGTGACACAGCATTACGGCCATCCGGCGCGGCGCTGTCATGCGATTCAAATCGAGATTGATCGCTCTGTTTATATGAATGAACTGACGCTAGTGCCGCATTCCGATTTCAACGAGATTCGTGCGCGTATTGGGGCTGCGGCGAAAGTGATTGCCGAGATCGGGGCGGAGCGGGTGCCTCTGGCGGCAGAATAATCTCCGGCTACCGAAGCGCACGGCCTTTGCGGATCGCATCTTTGCCAAACTTGCGGCGAATCTCATCGCTGGCGCGTTCGGCACGGGCACGTTTGATCGCATCGGGGTCCAGTAAATCCGCCGACACATCGGCCTGCTCGGCGGGCACCAAATCCGACAGGCCAACACCGATCAACCGAAACGGGCCTTTGTCGATCGCCCCATCCAAAAGCCCGCGCGCGGTGCGATACATTTTATCGGCCATATTGCTGGGTTCATGCAACGTCACACGTCGCGTCAGAGAGCTGTGATTGGCGCGTTTGAGTTTGAGCGTCACCACCCGTCCGGCAATGTCTTTGGCCTTGGCGCGGTCAGAGACCTGTTCGGCCAGTCGCCAAATATGCCCGTCTAAAATGTCGAGCGAGGCGGTGTCTTCGGAGAAGGTGGTTTCTTTGGAGATGGATTTGACCGGGCGTTTGGCGGAAATGCTGCGGCTGTCTTGGCCGCGCGCCAGATGCCAAAGCCGGTCACCCATGGAGCCAAACCGCTGGTGCAAATCGTCTTTCTCCCAGCGTCTGAGATCGGAGAACGTCCGTATCCCAGCCTTTTCCAAAGAGGTGCGGGTGGCTTGGCCGACGCCCCAAATCAAGCTCACGGGTTTTGGCGCGAGAAACGCCATCGTCTCCGCCGCGCCAATCACCGAAAACCCGCGCGGCTTGTCCAGATCGGAGGCGACTTTGGCGAGGAATTTATTGTGGCTGAGACCAATAGATCCGGTCAGCCCCAATTCCGTATGCATCCGTTTGACCAACCGCGCCAACATTGCCGCAGGCGGGCGACCATGTAACCGCGCTGTCCCGCGCAGGTCCATGAAGGCCTCATCAAGCGAGAGCGGTTCCACATCGGGGGTGAGTTCGTTCATCATATCGCGGATGGCGCGCGACGCCTCGGCGTAGGCGGCCATGCGGGGTTTGACCACCACCGCTTCGGGGCAAAGAGCGAGGGCTTTGAACATCGGCATGGCCGAGCGCACACCTTTGATTCGGGCAATGTAACAGGCGGTGGACACAACGCCGCGGGTTCCGCCGCCAATGATCACCGGTTTGTCGCGCAGATCGGGATTGTCGCGCTTTTCAACAGAGGCATAAAACGCATCGCAATCCATATGCGCGATGGCCAGATCATACAGCTCAGGATGCGCAATCACCCTCGGCCGTCCACAGGAGGGGCAGCGGGTACCAGTTTCAAACATTGTAAGGCAATCACGGCAAAGCGCGGGCATATGGGTGTTCCTTGACCTCCTGTCAGTCTATACCCAATGACAGTGAGGGGCTATGCTTGGCCTCGTATATCCGTGTTCATCGGGGGAATTTTCATGAACCAGTTCGATCCTTACCAGTTTCTCACCGGCGGCAATATTGTCACCTTGGCCTTGGCGTTTTTCATTGTTTTGCTTGTTCTCAAAGGCGTGCGGATTGTCCCGCAGTCTGAGAAGTTTGTGGTCGAACGGTTCGGTCGTTTGCGCACTGTGCTTGGCCCGGGGATCAACTTTGTCATCCCGTTGATTGACATTGTGGCCCATAAAATTTCCATTCTTGAACGCCAACTTCCCAATGCGATGCAGGATGCGATCACCTCGGACAACGTGTTGGTCAAGGTCGAAACCTCGGTGTTTTACCGCATTACCGAACCTGAGCGGACCGTGTACCGGATTCGCGATGTGGATGCGGCGATCGCCACCACTGTGGCCGGGATCGTGCGCTCCGAGATCGGGAAAATGGAATTGGACGAGGTTCAATCGAACCGATCCTCATTGATTGCCACGATCAAAGCTTCGGTAGAAGAGGCGGTGAACGACTGGGGCATCGAGGTGACGCGGGCCGAAATTCTTGACGTGAACTTGGATGAGGCCACCCGCGCCGCGATGATGCAACAGCTCAACGCCGAGCGCGCCCGTCGTGCGACGGTGATGGAAGCCGAAGGTCAAAAACGCTCTGTCGAACTGGCCGCCGATGCGGCGCTCTATTCAGCCGAGCAAACCGCCAAAGCCCGCCGGGTTCAGGCCGATGCCGAAGCCTATGCCACGGGTGTTGTTGCCGAGGCGATTGCCAAAAACGGTCTGGAGGCCGCGCAATATCAGGTGGCTTTGAAACAGGTCGAAGCGCTGGTTTCCTTGGGCGAAGGCTCGGGCAAACAAACCATCGTGGTTCCGGCGGCGGCTTTGGAAGCCTTTGGCGACGCGTTCAAACTGTTCAAAGGCAAAGCGTGATGGACCAAGTCATCCTGTTTTTGGAATGGTGGGTCTGGGGCCTTGCGGCGATCATTCTCTTTGCGCTTGAGGTCATGGTCGCAGGCTTTGTGTTTTTGGGCTTTGCCGTGGGCGCGGCGATTGTTGCGCTCTTGCTGTTTCTGGGCTGGTTCGGGTCGAATCTTGCCGTTTTGGTCCTGATCTTTGCGGTGGTGTCGCTAATGGCTTGGTTTGCCATGCGCCAAATATTTGGCATTCGCAAAGGTCAGGTCAAAGTCTGGGACAAAGACATCAATGACGAGGTCTAAATCGGGTCTTGGCGCGGCATTTGTGGGGGCGAAACTCACGGTGCTGTCGCGGGGCCATGTTTTGACCTTATTGCGCGACGACACGCCCGCGATTTCCTATCCCAACATGTGGGATTTGCCGGGCGGTGGGCGCGAAGGCGCCGAGACGCCGCTGGACTGTGTGTTGCGCGAGACCCGCGAAGAATTTGGCCTTGTGGTTCCGCCCGCGCTTTTGACCTATCGGCGCTATTATCCCTATCCGGGGGGCACCGGAGGATGGCATTTCGGTGCGGTTTGGGACGATCTCACCGCAGATATGATCCGCTTTGGCGAGGAGGGGCAGGGGTGGCAATTTATGCCCGCCGCTCAGTTTGTGACCCATGAAAATGCCGTGCCCTTCCTTCAGGAGCGGACACGGCTGTTTTTGGATGTCTTGGCAACAGGTTAAAGCCTTTTGCATTTTTCCTGACTCAGGACATTTGGCAAAGGCCCGCGCGCCGTCGATGGTGCGGGCGTGTTACGAGAAGCTCTTGTTGGCTTTCCATGCGTCTTTGATTTCCGCCTGAATGCGCAGCGCGGCGTCGCGCGGATCGGGGTGTTGCCAGACCGGACGCCCAACGACGATGTGATCCGCCCCGTCCTTGATTGCGACCGCAGGCGTTGCCACCCGTTTTTGATCGCCAAGTTCGGCTCCCATCGGGCGCACGCCTGGGGTGACAATCAGTTTGCCACGGGCTTCGGGCAGGGCGCGGATCATTGCGGCCTCTTGCGGTGAGGCAATCACGCCATCGGCCCCGGCAAGAAAGGCGTTGCCCGCGCGCTCTTGGACAAGATCGCGAATGTCACCGGCTTTGATCAACGCACCGTCCAAATCCGCCCGATCCAAAGAGGTCAGCACCGTCACGGCAAGGATTTTCATGTCGGACCCAGACGCGCCCTCTTTGGCGGCTTTGACCACATAGGGATCGCCATGGACGGTGAGAAAATCCATGTCATGCTGCGCCACGCCGCGCACCGCGTTTTCCACAGTGGCACTGATGTCGAAGAATTTCATGTCCAAAAAGATGCGTTTGCCATGCTCTTGTTTGAGCTCATTGGCCAAGGCAAAGCCGCCACTCGTCAGCATGCCAAGACCGATTTTATAAAACGATACGGCATCCCCGATCTTGTCTGCCAAGGCGAGGCCTTGCACGACATTGGGGACATCAAGGGCAACGATCAGGCGGTCATCAGCGGTCATGGGAACATCCTCTTTCACAGGTTGCCCCTTCCTGCGCAGAACGCCCGCGTGGGTCAAGAGGCGGATGTGTGAAATGCGGTTTCGGGCGGGCGGAGTGCGGCGCAAAAATGTTTCAATTTGGCAACAGTCCCTCTTGCGGAGCCTGTGCGCGGACCCCATCTAAAGGTCAAGGTCCCACCCCAAGATGTGCCGTATTCGGGCATCGCGATTGAGGGGCGCTTACTGAAGGAGAGACAGTATGAATATGGAGAAATTCACCGAACGTGCCCGCGGGTTTATCCAAGCGGCACAGACCATTGCGATGCGCGAAAACCACCAACGTTTGGTGCCGGAGCATCTTTTGAAAGCCCTTATGGATGACGAAGAGGGCTTTGCGACCAATCTTATTTCAAACGCCGGCGGTGACCCGAAACTGGTCCTGTCTGCTGTCGACGCAGCCGTGGCCAAAAACGCCAAGGTCACCGGCGACGCGGGTCAGATTTATTTGGACCGCAGCATCGCCGAAGTCCTTGATGAGGCCGAGAAACTTGCCAAAAAGGCAGGCGACAGCTTTGTGCCCGTCGAGCGGCTTTTGACCGCGCTCACAATTGTGAAATCCAAGGCCAAGGATGCTTTGGAAGCGGGCGGTGTCGACGCCAAGAAACTGAACGCTGCGATCAATGACATCCGCAAAGGCCGCACGGCTGACAGTGCCTCGGCCGAAGAGGGCTATGACGCCCTGAACAAATATGCGCGCGATCTGACCGAAGCGGCGCGCGAAGGCAAGATTGACCCCATCATTGGCCGCGACGAAGAAATTCGCCGCTCGATGCAGGTGTTGTCACGCCGGACCAAAAACAACCCGGTTTTGATCGGGGAGCCGGGCGTGGGTAAAACCGCGATTGCCGAAGGGCTTGCGCTGCGCATCGTCAATGGCGATGTGCCGGAGAGTTTGAAAAACAAACGGCTTTTGGCGCTCGATATGGGGTCGCTCATTGCCGGTGCGAAATATCGCGGTGAATTTGAGGAGCGGTTGAAATCCATCCTCAAAGAGATTGAGGCCGCTGCGGGCGAAGTCATCCTCTTTATTGACGAGATGCACACGCTTGTGGGCGCGGGCAAATCGGACGGGGCGATGGATGCCGCGAACCTGATCAAACCGGCGCTGGCGCGGGGTGAGTTGCATTGTATCGGTGCGACGACCTTGGACGAGTACCGTAAATATGTGGAAAAAGACGCGGCCTTGGCGCGGCGGTTCCAACCCGTTGTGGTTGAAGAACCGACAGTCGAGGACACGATCTCCATCCTGCGTGGGATCAAAGAGAAATACGAACTTCACCATGGGGTGCGGATTTCAGATTCGGCCCTTGTTGCGGCGGCGACGCTCAGCCACCGTTATATCACGGATCGGTTTTTGCCGGACAAAGCCATCGACTTGGTCGATGAGGCCGCGTCGCGTCTGCGGATGGAAGTGGACAGCAAACCCGAAGAATTGGATGCGCTGGACCGCTCTATCCTTCAGCTTCAGATCGAAGCCGAGGCTTTGAAGAAAGAAGAGGATGCGGCCTCCAAGCGTCGGCTTGAGAAGCTCGAAGAAGAGCTGTCGGACCTGTTGGAGAAATCCGACTCGATGACGGCGAAATGGGAAGCCGAGCGGCAGAAATTGGAAGGCGCACGCGATCTGAAAGAGAAACTCGACCGGGCGCGAGCCGATTTGGAAATCGCCAAACGCGAGGGCAATCTGGCCAAGGCCGGTGAGCTGTCCTACGGCGTAATCCCGCAGCTTGAGAAAAAGCTGGTGGAGGCCGAAGCCGCAGAAGATCAGGATCTCATGGTCGAAGAGGCTGTGGGCCCAGAACAGATCGCCGGTGTGGTCGAACGCTGGACCGGGATCCCGACCTCCAAGATGTTGGAAGGCGAGCGCGATAAGCTGTTGCGGATGGAAGATGGCCTGCACAAACGGGTCATCGGTCAGGAAACCGCCGTTCATGCCGTTGCCAATGCGGTGCGGCGCGCACGGGCGGGTCTGAATGACGAAAACCGTCCGTTGGGATCGTTCCTCTTCCTCGGGCCAACGGGGGTCGGGAAAACCGAACTGACGAAAGCGGTGGCTGAGTTCCTGTTTGACGATGACAATGCGATGGTGCGTATCGACATGTCGGAGTTCATGGAGAAACACAGCGTCTCTCGCCTGATCGGTGCGCCTCCGGGCTATGTCGGTTACGACGAGGGCGGTGTTTTGACCGAGGCCGTGCGGCGCAGACCCTATCAGGTTGTGTTGTTCGATGAGGTCGAAAAGGCCCACCCGGATGTGTTCAACGTGCTGTTGCAGGTCTTGGACGATGGTATTCTGACCGATGGTCAGGGCCGGACCGTGGATTTCAAACAGACGCTGATCATCCTGACCTCGAACCTTGGGGCGCAGGCGCTGAGCCAATTGCCGGATGGGGCGGACAATGCGCAGGCCAAGCGCGATGTGATGGACGCGGTGCGGGCGCATTTCCGGCCAGAGTTCCTCAACCGTCTGGATGAGACGATCATCTTTGATCGTCTGGGACGCGAGGACATGGGTGGGATCGTTGAGATCCAGCTTGCATTGCTCGAAAAGCGTCTGGCGAAACGCAACATTGGTCTGGCGGTGGATGCTGGGGCGAAAGCTTGGTTGGCCAACGAAGGCTATGATCCGGTGTTTGGTGCGCGGCCTTTGAAACGGGTGATCCAACGCACGTTGCAGGACCCGCTGGCGGAACTGTTGCTGTCGGGCGATGTCGTGGATGGTGATACGCTTCCGGTCTCTGCCGGCTCTGGTGGGCTTTTGATCGGGGAAAAAACCGGGGCATCCCATCAGCCCAAACCGGATGATGCCGTGATTCACTGATCCGGCGCTTCATTGAAATCAAGAAAGGCGGCCTGTGCGGGCCGCCTTTTTCATGTCGTCTGTTATGGCTTGATGTAGCTGTAGCCCGCTTCTTGCAATTCGACCAAACGCGCGACGCCGGAGGGCACGACGACCGCCTCCTCTAGCACCTCAAGCGGCTTGTCCATTTTCTGGCTCATCGCGCGCAGGGTGTTTTCGCAGGCCGAAAATTGCACGTCGTTAAACTCAAGCGCCATGGTTTCGATCCGGTCCGCCACCGGGCTTTGATCCTTGAGAAACATCTGTAACCCCGGACCATAGGCGACGATTTCAAGAGTGACCGTGTCGCCGATGGAGTTGAAATAGGCGCGGGCGTTGCTGGCGTTGTTCAGCGCCATGTTCATCACGCGCATATCACTGTCGTCAACATGGATTGCGATTTTATGGGTGATCCCTTCGGCCATGGCGCCCCCTGCGCAAAACGTGATGGTCAGACAGGTGATGAGTGCTTTCCACATATAGGCCTCCCTTTTCTTTGTCGATCCTAGTCACATCCGTTGCCTCCTGTCACGCTGCAGTGCAGGATGTTTGGTCTGTGTGCTGACGCGGGAAAGTTTACGCTAACATGCGCTGAAAGGCGGTTGCGTTTCCGCGCCACTGTGGCAGGGTCCGGCCAACGCACAGCATCAGCTTACGAGGTTTTCTATGACGGTTTGGCATTGGACAATGGGGGCGCTTCAGGTGCTCGCGCTTATCTTTGTTCTGGCAATTGGGTTTATGGCGCTGGCGGCGCTGGCGCTTTATATCCTCGACAAGCGCCAGACACGGGACGCGATCCTGCGCAACTATCCGGTCATCGGCCACTTCCGGCATTTGTTTTCCTCTTTGGGCGAGTTCTTTCGGCAATATTTCTTTGCCATGGACCGTGAAGAGATGCCGTTCAACCGCGCCCAGCGGGATTGGATTTACCGCGCCTCCGATGGCAAGGGCAACACCGTGGCCTTTGGCTCAACGCGCAGCCTGTCGATCCCGGGCACACCGATTTTCATGAACGCGCCGTTTCCGCCGCTTGATGATCAATTCACCTCCACCGACCCGATGGTGATCGGCCCGCATTGCCGCGTGCCTTACACTGCCAAATCTATCTTTAACATTTCCGGCATGTCCTATGGCGCGATTTCCAAACCGGCTGTCCTGGCTCTTTCAAAAGGCGCAAAGGAAGCGGGCATTTGGTTGAACACCGGTGAGGGCGGCTTGTCGCCGTTTCACCTCGAAGGCGGGGCGGATCTTGTCTATCAAATCGGTACGGCGAAATACGGCATCCGTGATGATGCGGGCAATCTGGATGATGACAAGCTGCGCGCGATGGCGGCGCATGAAACCGTGCGGATGTTTGAGATCAAGCTGTCGCAGGGGGCAAAGCCGGGCAAGGGCGGAATTTTGCCCGCCGCCAAGATCACGCCCGAGATTGCGCAAATCCGTGGGTTGAAACCGGGCGAAGACGGCATTTCCCCGAACCGCCACCGTGAAGTGGATGATTTTGGCGATTTGCTTGATTTCATCGACCACATCCGTGAGGTCACCGGCAAGCCGGTTGGGTTTAAATTCGTCGTCGGCTCCTCGCGGCCTTGGGCGGAGTTCTTTGAGATGATCGTCGAGCGCGGGCCAGAGAGCGCGCCGGATTTCATCACCATTGACGGTGGCGAAGGCGGCACAGGCGCGGCGCCGATGCCGCTGATCGACCTTGTGGGGATGCCAATTAAAGAAGCGCTGATCCGCATTGTCGATCTGCGCGACAAATACGGGCTGCATGATCGCATTCGGATTGTGGCGGCGGGCAAGCTTGTGAATCCGGCGGATATTGCATGGGCGATTTGTGCGGGCGCGGATTTTGTCGCCTCGGCGCGCGGCTTTATGTTCTCGCTGGGCTGCATTCAGGCGCTCAAATGTAACAAGAACACCTGTCCCACCGGGATCACCACCCATGATCCGCATCTTCAGGGCGGGCTTGTGGTCAACGACAAATATAAGAAGGTCGCAGCCTACGCAAAGGCCTCGACCTATGAGCTTGAGATGATCGCCCATTCGGTCGGGGTGTTGGAGCCACGTCAAATGCGGCGGCGTCATGTGCGGATTGTTCAGGCCGATGGGACGTCCATTCCGCTGGACCGTATCGTGCCAAGTTTTGATGCCGAACGTTACAATACCCCAACGCAGTTGTGACATGAGTTTGTTTGGCGGTTGATGCGGGCCGGGCTACTCTTTCCTTAAGCCTATGGGAGAGACACATGTTCCTTAAGCCTATGGGAGAGACACATGTCCAAGACGCACAGCCTGCCTTATTCAACTGTTACACCGGAACAGACCTACCTCAACCGTCGCGCCCTTTTGGGCGGGATCACCGGGGCGGGGCTGTTGGCCGCCACGGGCGTGCGTGCGCAGGAGGTGCCGGAGTTTCAGATCAAAGGGTTCGACACCACAGAGACGCCGAACAGCTTTAAAGAGATCACCACCTACAACAACTTCTATGAGTTCGGCACGGGCAAGGAAGACCCTGCGCGCTATGCGGGTGCGCTGACCACCGATCCCTGGTCTGTCGAGATCGACGGGCTGGTGTCGCGTCCGGGCTCTTATGGGCTTGGTGACATTATGGCAAAGATGGACATCGACGAACGGGTCTATCGGTTCCGCTGTGTCGAGGCCTGGTCGATGGTGATCCCGTGGAACGGGTTTGAGCTGCGGCAGCTTCTCGAACTCGCGGGTGTCGAGCCCTCCGCCAAATATGTCCGCTTTGAAACGCTCTATCGCCCGGAAGAAATGCCGGGGCAAAAACGCGCCATTTTGGATTGGCCTTATGTCGAGGGTCTGCGCCTTGATGAGGCGATGCACCCTCTGACCATTATGGCCACCGGGCTATATGGTAAAACCCTTCCCAATCAAAATGGCGCACCGCTGCGTTTGGTGGTGCCATGGAAATACGGGTTCAAGTCGATCAAGTCCGTGGTGAAGATCACCTTGATGGAGACCCAGCCGGTCAACACATGGAAAGCGATCAATCATCGTGAGTACGGGTTCTTTTCCAACGTGAATCCTGAGGTGGATCACCCGCGCTGGTCCCAAGCCAGCGAACGCCGCATCGGTGGCGGTGTGTTTGCCCCGCGCATCGCGACAGTCAAGTTCAACGGTTACGAAGATCAGGTCGCCAGCCTCTATAAGGGCATGAACCTGAACAAAGAGTATTAAGCGTGAGAGACCAGATCAATCGACTTGCCCGCAAGATCCCGACCTGGCCTCTTTATATAGGGTCACTGATCCCACCTGCATGGTATTTCTATGCCGGGGTCACGGGTCGGATGGGCGTTGAACCGATCAAAGCGATGGAACATGCGATTGGCATTTTGGGCCTTCAGGTTCTGATCGCCTCTCTTTGTGTGACGCCCCTGCGCACATATGCGCGCATCAACCTGTTCAAATTCCGCCGCGCGCTCGGCCTGATCGCCTTCTTTTATATCGTACTGCATCTCTTGGTGTGGCTGCTTTTGGATGTGCGCATCCCGAGCCAGATCATCGCTGACCTCTATAAGCGCCCCTATATCACCATCGGCATGGCCGGTTTGCTGTTGCTGATCCCGCTGGCGATCACGTCCAACCGCTATTCCATCCGCAAGCTCGGCGCGAACTGGCGACGGCTGCATTGGCTGGTCTATCCGGCGGTGGCTTTGGGGGGCATCCATTTTGTCATTCTGCGCAAGGGATGGCAGCTTGAGCCGCTGCTGTATTTGACCGTGATCGGAGTTTTGCTTTTGATCCGGGTTCCGATAGCGCGGGTGATCCCATCGCGCGCGCGATCCACCTGATTCTAGGATTTGAGGGGGCGAGTCGTCAGACTCGTCCTTTTCTGGTGTGATTCACCTCCGATTCCAGAGGTGATTTGTGATGATTTGCGCCTCGAATACCAAATGTTGCGCGCGGCTCTGTGGATAACCCTATTCTGTTACGTCAGCGCCGGATGCGAACCGCCTCCAATGCCGGCTTAAATGAGTAACGACAAGAAATATGATGAAAAAATATGTTTATTAACAATGATTTATAACGTTTATTGGGAAATCTGTCATAAAACTGAAAAAAGGGGTTGCGGGTGTCGGGTAGTAACACTAAAACCCACTTCACCGGCAGCGACGCAGTCACTGACGGGGCGCTGGACGGGGCGGACGGAACGGGGTCGTGAGAGTGACTTAGGGAAGTTTGTTTTGGAAGGTTGACGATAACATTGAGGTTTGATCTGGGCGGGCGCGCTGAAGAGGTTTGGCGCACTGGTCTGGTTTTTGTCTCTGGCTCTTTGAAAATTTGGTTGAACGAAGAGATATGTGGGCGGTTTGGTCTTATCGACTGACGAAGCTCAGCATATCGCGCTCTTAGGGAATGGGTTTTACTCGCTACCGATTATAGAGTGTCAGCTTCACTGTTTGTCGGCTTTTTGTTAACTTTGTTAACTGAAGCACACAAACAGAAGTCCCTACTTTGCAAAAGGTAGGGCGATGTGCAGAGGTTCGAACGTCAAGGTTATGCAGTAATGCATTTCAACTTGAGAGTTTGATCCTGGCTCAGAACGAACGCTGGCGGCACGCCTAACACATGCAAGTCGAGCGGGATCTTCGGATCTAGCGGCGGACGGGTTAGTAACGCGTGGGAACGTACCCAGATCTACGGAATAGCCTCGGGAAACTGAGAGTAATACCGTATACGCCCTTCGGGGGAAAGATTTATCGGATTTGGATCGGCCCGCGTAAGATTAGATAGTTGGTGGGGTAATGGCCTACCAAGTCTACGATCTTTAGCTGGTTTGAGAGGATGATCAGCAACACTGGGACTGAGACACGGCCCAGACTCCTACGGGAGGCAGCAGTGGGGAATCTTAGACAATGGGCGCAAGCCTGATCTAGCGATGCCGCGTGAGTGATGAAGGCCTTAGGGTCGTAAAGCTCTTTCGCCTGTGAAGATAATGACGGTAGCAGGTAAAGAAACCCCGGCTAACTCCGTGCCAGCAGCCGCGGTAATACGGAGGGGGTTAGCGTTGTTCGGAATTACTGGGCGTAAAGCGCACGTAGGCGGACTAGTCAGTCAGAGGTGAAATCCCAGGGCTCAACCCTGGAACTGCCTTTGATACTGCTAGTCTTGAGTTCGAGAGAGGTAAGTGGAATTCCGAGTGTAGAGGTGAAATTCGTAGATATTCGGAGGAACACCAGTGGCGAAGGCGGCTTACTGGCTCGATACTGACGCTGAGGTGCGAAAGTGTGGGGAGCAAACAGGATTAGATACCCTGGTAGTCCACACCGTAAACGATGAATGCCAGACGTCGGGTAGCATGCTATTCGGTGTCACACCTAACGGATTAAGCATTCCGCCTGGGGAGTACGGTCGCAAGATTAAAACTCAAAGGAATTGACGGGGGCCCGCACAAGCGGTGGAGCATGTGGTTTAATTCGAAGCAACGCGCAGAACCTTACCAACCCTTGACATCCTGATCGCGGATCGTAGAGATACTTTCCTTCAGTTCGGCTGGATCAGTGACAGGTGCTGCATGGCTGTCGTCAGCTCGTGTCGTGAGATGTTCGGTTAAGTCCGGCAACGAGCGCAACCCACATCCTTAGTTACCAGCGGTTTGGCCGGGGACTCTAGGGAAACTGCCCGTGATAAGCGGGAGGAAGGTGTGGATGACGTCAAGTCCTCATGGCCCTTACGGGTTGGGCTACACACGTGCTACAATGGCAGTGACAATGGGTTAATCCCAAAAAGCTGTCTCAGTTCGGATTGGGGTCTGCAACTCGGCCCCATGAAGTCGGAATCGCTAGTAATCGCGTAACAGCATGACGCGGTGAATACGTTCCCGGGCCTTGTACACACCGCCCGTCACACCATGGGAGTTGGGTCTACCCGACGGCCGTGCGCCAACCTTTCGAGGAGGCAGCGGACCACGGTAGGCTCAGCGACTGGGGTGAAGTCGTAACAAGGTAGCCGTAGGGGAACCTGCGGCTGGATCACCTCCTTTCTAAGGATGTATCTAGTTAGAAGAACTTGTTCTTCTCGTGATACACTTAGCAGCTACATGTCCTTACTTAGCCGAATAGGCGGTGGGACAGTAAAATGTAGCATAAGATCAACGTAATAGTTGATCAAACTCGGACCAGGCCGTCCTCATATCTCTTCGTAACACTAGAATTTACAGGCCACTACCGGTCTGTCTTGGGTCGGTAGCTCAGGTGGTTAGAGCGCACGCCTGATAAGCGTGAGGTCGGAGGTTCAAGTCCTCCTCGACCCACCATCACTTTGTGATAACGGGGCCTTAGCTCAGCTGGGAGAGCATCTGCTTTGCAAGCAGAGGGTCATCGGTTCGATCCCGATAGGCTCCACCATCACTCTGCACTTTCTGAAAGAAAGTGTCAGTCACGAGAATGGCCATAGTTCGACCTTAGCAGTCTGAATGTATCAGCAAGCACTTTTAGAGTGTTTGCTCGTCCATTTGGACAGCGGTGACTTCGCAAGAAGTTGCCAATTGACATCGTATAGAGAGATTAAAATGCAACACTGTTGATCACCACGCGTAAGTGGATGATCTCAGATGGACTTGCACCTTCGGGTGCAAGAGGCGTTTTAAAGATTGTTTCCTCGATCTTTAATGACGTATCCCTTCTGAAATCGCAGTGTTGTCCAAGTCAAAATACACTAACCGGTTCAAGATCGCACGGTCTTGAACCAAGACGCATCCGCTTCATACGGTGGATGTGATCTATGTCAGACCTCAGAGGTCTGGCGGGAAAATGTATGCTTTTGGTTTGGAAAGCGCGCCGTCACATCTTACCAGCTTGTGTCGGCCTGCAAGATGGCGTGATCCTTCGGGATCACAGTTTTGCTCTTTCTGGATCAAATCAAGCGCGAAAAGGGCGTTTGGTGAATGCCTAGGCAGTAAGAGGCGATGAAGGACGTGATACTCTGCGATAAGTCATGGGGAGCTGAGAATAGGCTTTGATCCATGAATTTCCGAATGGGGGAACCCACCTGACAGTTTGATATAATTGCCTGACCACTTTCGAGTGAGACGGCAGCTTATATCCGGCTGAACCAGGTACTTATAGACTGAATACATAGGTTTATAAGAGCAAACCCGGGGAACTGAAACATCTAAGTACCCGGAGGAAAGGACATCAATAGAGACTTCCCTAGTAGCGGCGAGCGAACGGGAACCAGCCGAGCCTGATAAGTGACTAGAACATGTTGGAAACCATGGCCATAGCGGGTGACAGCCCCGTATAGGAAGCTTTGAGGGACGTATTAAGTAGGGCGGAACACGTGAAATTCTGTCTGAAGATCGGGGGACCACCCCCGAAGGCTAAGTACTCCTTACTGACCGATAGTGAACCAGTACCGTGAGGGAAAGGTGAAAAGCACCCCGACGAGGGGAGTGAAACAGTTTCTGAAACCGGACGCCTACAAGCAGTCGGAGGGGCCTTGAGCCCTGACGGCGTACCTTTTGTATAATGGGTCATCGACTTGGTCTCACGAGCAAGCTTAAGCCGTTAGGTGTAGGCGCAGCGAAAGCGAGTCTTAATAGGGCGCATGAGTTCGTGGGATCAGACCCGAAACCGAGTGATCTAGGCATGACCAGGATGAAGGTAAGGTAACACTTACTGGAGGTCCGAACCCACACCTGTTGAAAAAGGTCGGGATGAGTTGTGCCTAGGGGTGAAAGGCCAATCAAACTCGGAGATAGCTGGTTCTCTGCGAAATCTATTTAGGTAGAGCGTCATCCGAATACCCCGGGGGGTAGAGCACTGGATGGGTAATGGGGCCCCACAGGCTTACTGATCCTAACCAAACTCCGAATACCCGGGAGTACTAGATGGCAGACACACAGCGGATGCTAACGTCCGTTGTGAAGAGGGAAACAACCCTGACCTCCAGCTAAGGCCCCTAATTCATGGCTAAGTGGGAAAGCAGGTGGGACGACCAAAACAACCAGGAGGTTGGCTTAGAAGCAGCCATCCTTTAAAGATAGCGTAACAGCTCACTGGTCTAGATAAGTTGTCCTGCGGCGAAGATGTAACGGGGCTCAAGCCATGAGCCGAAGCTGAGGATGCCGTAAGGCATGGTAGCAGAGCGTAGTGTGACATAGTCTCATGTGTCTTTCGATCCTTCGGGATCATTGGACACAAGAGGCTTTCTGTGAAGCGGGCGCGTGAGCGATCCCGTGGAGAGATCACTAGTGAGAATGATGACATGAGTAGCGACAAACAGGGTGAGAGACCCTGTCGCCGAAAGTCCAAGGGTTCCTGCTTAAAGCTAATCTGAGCAGGGTGAGCCGACCCCTAAGGCGAGGCCGAAAGGCGTAGTCGATGGGAACCAGGTTAATATTCCTGGGCCAGTAAGAAGTGACGGATCTCGAGGGTAGTTCATCCTTATCGGATTGAATG